>CBDCCX010000001.1:0-26348 GCA_965215165.1 Rhodothermales bacterium
GTCGCCTGCCGCACGGCGAGGAGGTCGAGGTGTTCGACCCTCACACGGAGAAGCCGCTGCGCGCCTGAGGGGGCCGCCTCGCCCGCATGACAAGGCGGCTCGGGGACCTCACGACGGCAACGCGCCACCGCCCTTGATCGCGACCCCGCTCTTCATGCTCCGGTTGTCCCCATGACGACTGTTCAGTCGGTTCCGCAGGGGAAGGAAGGGAGAGGGGATCAGCGCGGGGTTGGGGGCGGCGGGGAGTGTCGAACGTCGAGCCCTAGGCTAGAAATATAACACCCAGTGTTATATAGGACGGGGCCAGTCGAGGGAGGTCTCGCCGCGCGTGCGCGTGTTCAAGACGAAGTGGTTCGAGCGCTGGGCGCGGCGTGAGCGGATGGCGGACGAGGCGTTGTGCGAAGCGGTGGCGCGGGCCGAGCGCGGCCTGATCGACGCGGATCTGGGCGGCGGCGTCATCAAGCAACGCGTCGCGCGCCCCGGTGCGGGTCGCCGAGGCGGGTACCGCTCGATCGTGCTGTTCCGGGCGGGGGCGCGGGCGGTGTTCGCCTTCGGCTTCCCCAAGAGCGCCCGGGACAACCTGCGCTCCGACGAGCTGGAGGCGTTCCGGCTCCTGGCCGGCGAACTGCTGGCCTACGACGAGGCCGCGATCGTCCGGGCGGTGACGGCCGGTGAGCTGAGCGAGGTGGAGTGCGATGGGTGAGCGGACGGGCAAGGCGTACCGCAGCGAGGCGCTGGCGGCGGTGCACGAGACGGCATCGGGGCTGCACGAGGCCGGCGTCATGGACAAGCGCACCCTGCGGCGCTTCGACGAGCTGTGTCTGACGCCGGTGCGCCCGATCGGGCCGGGCGAGATCCGGGCGCTGCGCGAGCGCGAGCGGGTGAGCCAGGCGGTGCTGGCGCGGCACCTCAACGTGACCACGGGGCTCGTCAGCCAGTGGGAGCGCGGCGAGAAGCGCCCCGCCGGCCCTTCGCTGAAGCTCCTGACCCTGGTGCGCGAGAAGGGGCTCGCGGCCATTGCATGAGGGCGGCGGCCAGCGCGGGCGGGCCAGAGCGGCTTGGGGACTTCCTCGGCGGTCCACGGCAGTGTGGCCCACCTTCGAAGCGCGGGTGGTTCGCATCGTCGATGCGGGGGGCGGGTTGGCCGGCCGCCTGCTCGCCGTGCCGTCCTCCCCTACCCCCACATCCTTCTGGCGATGTCCTGCTCCTCCTGGCCCACGGCGTCGGCGTAGATGGCGGTCGTGCTGAGTTGGGCGTGGCCGAGCCACTTCTGGATCATGTTGAGCGGGACGCCGCGGGTGGCGGCGTGGACGCCGAAGCCGTGGCGCAGGCCCTTGGGGCTGCGCTGGGGGGCGTCGGGCAGCCCGGCCTCGATCATGACGCGCTTGACGATCTGCCAGACCCGCACGCGGCCGAGGGGCCAGAGGGGCATGCCCGCCCGCCTGCGGGACCGCTGCGCCTCCCGGATGCCGTGGGCGGTGTTGAGCGTGTCGAGATACTCCGGCGGCACGGGGACGGAGCGGTGGACCACCTTCTGGCGCCCCGACGCGTCGCGGCGCTTCTTCAGGCTGCGGATGGCGATCGTGCCGCCCGAGAGGTCCACCCGGGCGGGGGTGATCTCGACGAGCTCAGAGGGCCGGCAGCCGGTGAAGTGCAGCGTCTCGCACAGGGTGCGGTCGCGGGCGGGCTGGCGGCGGGCTGTGGCGAGGAAGGCGGCGCGCTCCTCGGCGTTGAGGTAGAGCCGGTTGCCGGCGGGGTCGTGCAGGCGCATCTCGGACATGGTGAGCGGGATACGCGAGAAGTGTTCAGCGGGACAGCGGGCACCGGTTCCCCGCCCCGCCGGGGCGCGGCCCAGGGTGGTCGGGTGCTTAACACTATTACCTAGTGTGTTGAGTTCATCTGCGCCGGGTGAGACCGTTTGAGGGTCGGTTGCGGGACGCCCCCGCCGGCGCTCCGCCAACGCCCCCGCATCCGTCCATGAACCCCGTCCAGGATCAAGAGGGCGTCCCGATACGCGCGATACCTTTGCGGGACGCTCCGCCCCCACGGGGGATTCCCCGATGCGCTCATCGTCTGCGCCATCCACTACTGCGCCCTTGATCCTGAAGCCCGCCGAGCGCGCAACTCTGTTCGACCCACCCTCTGAGCACGACGAGGCTGCCCGGAGATGCTCACTTGCCTCGGACGACAAGGATGCTACCGCAAGCACCGCGTCGGCTACATAGTCATGGCCAGATCACACAGCTTCGCGGTCACTGGGCCACGATCAAGGGGGCGTCCGGTTATGCGCGAGACGGTTGGGGGACGGCCCCAGGTCAGCCGTGGCGCTCAGGGTGTCAGCTCGTCCTCCGGCGTGGGCGGCTGACCGCCCTCCCGCCGCACGACGCGCCGCGCCGCGCCGACGTCCGCCCGCCCCCGCCGCTCGGCGAAGAACGCCGCCGTGCGCAGTGTCGCGAGCTTCTCGGCCACCGCCGTGACCACGAACTGGTTCATGCTGGTGCCGTCCTCCCGGCTCACGGTCTCCACCGCCTCCTTGAGCGAGGCGGGCAGGCGCAGGGGGAAGGTGTGGGTGGGCTTGGTCATCGCTCCTCCTCGAGCCGCCGCAGGGCCTCCTGGGGGCGCATCAGCGCCACGCCGAAGCGGGCGGGGGCCGCGCCGAAGTCGCGGGCGTTGAACGTCACCAGCGCGTCGGCCCGGCCGTTCGCCGCGGCCTCGAGCACCATCTCGTCCTTGGGGTCGCGCAGCTGCGGGCGCCACAGGTACCAGGTCTCCACCGCCTCCCCCACCGCACACAGCGCGTCGATCACCGCCCGGACCTCGGCCGCGCTCAGCTCCGAGGCCGCGCGCTGCTCCGGCGATCCGGCCCGGGCCTCGTACTCGAGCACCAAGGGCACCGTCAGGAGCGGCGTGCCCGTCCCGGCCAGGGCCCTGTCCAGAAGCGCGGCCGAGGCGCCGGTGGGGCTGCGCAGCGCGGCGACGAGGATGTTGGTGTCGAGAACGAGCCTCACGCTCGCTAGTACTACATTACGGGTGATGTCACAATGGCTGGCCCCTTGCAGGAGGCCCGTCATTATGGGGACCGCGCCCCGGGTCGATCGAGGCACAGCGGGTGCAGGATTCTCCTGACGGGTCAAAGCGCTCTGGCCCGCCTTCGAAGCGCCGGCTTAGAAGGTTTCGAGATCGTCCGTCGAAGGGTTCGAGGAGACACGTCGAACCCTTCGATCGAAGGCTTCGAAGGATTCGAGATGACAAAGGTTCGAATGTCGCTCGCCGAGGCCGGGGATCGTCTCGGCATCGCCTCCAACAGTGTCCGCAGCCGTTGGAAGGCAGGCAGGATCGAGGGATCGCGCGACAACGTGGGCAAGATCTGGGTCTACCTCGACCCCAAGGAGATCGTGGAGGCCGAGGCCGCGTCGAACTCCTCGAAGCCCTCGATCGAACCTATGTCGAAGGGTTCGACAGAGGGAGGTTCGAACCCTTCGACGGAGCCTAGTTCGAACCCTTCGATCGAAGGCGTCGAAGGGTTCGAAGACAGGCGCTTCGAAGCCCAAGCGGCTCACATCAAGACGCTGACGGGGCAGCTCGAACGGGCTGAGGCGGAACTCGACGCGCTGCGGCCGAAGGTGCTGGAAGGCGAACGGGCTGGGGCACGAGCCGAGGCGCTGGAGGCCACGCTGTCCACTCTGCGGGACGAGCGCGAGATGGAGCGCCGGTCGCACCGTGAGCACGTCCAGGATCTGCGCGGGCGGGCCGAGGGGGCCGAGCGGCGCGAGGGGGAGGTCCGAGCGGAGCTGGCCGCCGTCCGGGATCGAGTGGAGCAGAAGCGACGATGGAGCTTCTGGCAGCGGCTGCGTCGTGGGAAGCTGGCCCCCAGCTAGGGCCCGACGGCCGACAGGGGGGCTAGCCATGCAACCGATCGACCGCTTCACGCTGGAACGGCTGCCCACCTCGTCCGAGGACGAGCCGCTGCGCTCGCGGCTGCTCGAGGGCGGCTTGGAGCGCACCGTGGTGGAGGGCATCTGGCTCGAGGGGCAGTTCGCCCTCGGCGACGGGCGCGTCCTGCTCCTGACGAGCTACGGCACCCCCTGGCAGGGTTCCGTCCACCTCATCGTGATGGGCGAGGGGTTCGAGCTTCTCGACCACTACGTGATCTGGACGTTCACCGGCGACAGTTTCGTGGGGGGGGTCGCCCTCGAGCACGGGGCGCTGTCCTTCTCCACCCATGGCCGTCGCTTCGAGGTTCGTGCCCGGACGAGCCCCGGCCTCGCGCTGCCGCCGCTGGGGCCGAACGGCCTGCGTCGGGAGCTGCCGCCCTGGCGTCCGACGCATCTCGCGGTAAGGTCCCGCGCCGAGACCGAGCGCCGGCAGGAGGCCGAGGCATGACCGACGACGCCCACCTCCTCGAGGACGAGCTGCGCCAGCTCGAGGTCCAGGCCCTCAACTTCGCGGCCCGGTTCGCGCGCGACGGCAAAGCGAGGCAGAACTACATCCGCACGACGCGGACCTTCGTGGCCGAGCTCAGGGCCGCGCGCGACGCGGGCGAGATCACCAACCGCCAGGCCGCCGAGGCCGCCCAGCAGATGCGCAACGAGGTGATGGAACAGATGCGACGCGCCTCGAGCGACGTCGGCGAAGCCTGGGCACGGCGGCGCAAGAGGGTGGGGCGGACGCTCGACGAGCTTCTGTCCAGGTACTCGCAACAACTCTTCAGCCGCCGGTTCGACGACCTCACCCCCGCGCAGCGCGAGCGGGTGCGGGCCGAGATCCTCGAGGCAGCCGCGCGCCCGGACCCGAGGGCGACGCGGCTCGCGGGCCGCCTGCGGTATGCAGCCCGCGCGCTGTGGGTCGTCACGGCCGTCTGCGTGGTCGTCAACGTCGCCACGGCCGACAACCGCGCCCATGCAGCGGGGCGCGAGAGCGCGAACCTCGTGGGTGGCTTCGCGGGTGGGGCCGTGGGCGGGGCGATCACCGGGGCGTCCTTCGGCATGGCCCTGGGGCCCATCGGCGTCGCCGCCGGGGTGGTGATCGGCGGCGCGCTGGGCGCGATCCTGGCCGACGAGATCTACCTCGAGGCGGTCGGCGTCGGGAACGCGGGGGTGGACGCCATCATCGACCCCTACACCTCGATCATGCGGGTGGACTCGTCAGGGCTCGCGGCGGCGATCCTGCGCGAGTGCGGGATCAACATGGACCGGGCGCTGACGGTGTTCGGGGCGCTGCGGCGGGACTACTCGATGAGCCTGGACAACGTGGCGGCGCACTACGTCGAGGGGGTGCGCCGGGCCGGGGGCAGCATCCTGCACGCGCTGCGGCTGCACCGGGGGATGCGCGAGCTTCTCGTGAACGCCATGGAGGGCGGCTGGACGATCCGACGTGAGGGCGAGCTGGCCGCCTGGGTGCGGGCTCTCTAGACGCCCCTCTGGCCCATCCCAGACGCATCGGCAGGGGTCCGGAGGGCTCAGTCCTTGGCGTCGTCGCCGCGGCCGCCCTCGATGACGTCGAGGCGGTAGCGCTCGACGGTCTTGCCGTGCTCGTTGACGTTGCCGCGGAAGGCGCCCTCGGGGGTGACGGTGATGACCTTGGTGCGCCCGCGCTTCACGCGGCGGATGGCGCCCACGTCCTCGAGGAGCTTGAGGGTCTCAGTCATATGGGGCGGCTTGATCTGGGTGATCTCGCACAGATCAGCGGCAGTCTTGGAGCACTCGTAGGACTGCCAGCTGAGATTGCGGACGATCTGCCAAAGGACCGCGAGGGCCTGGTTCTGCTTGGCAAGGCTTTGGCCTGAGGCCCGTAGCCGCTCGCTGACCGCGTCCTGGTACTGGAATGCGAGCGACACGTTGCCTCCGAAGAAGTCGAACTCGATCTGGCCTGCGGCGCCGAGCGCCTTGGCGCCCTGGGCCAGCTCGCGGGCCCTGACGGCCCGCTCGGGGTTGCGCTCCTCCAGGGCCTTCTGATCGAGGAGGAGTGCCGCCTGATCATAGCTCCCCCGGCGCCGCAAGGCACGCTCCGTGAGGCTCACGGGCGGATTGGGCGCACGATGGGTGCCGCGAGCACGCGGGGCCACGAGGCCCACGATGACGCCGAGGGACTGGACGGGGGCGCCGACGCGGCGCTGGGCGTCCTGGGTGGCCCGGGCCAGCTCGATGTCCTCCTGGGAGACCCCCATGCGGCGCAGTTCGCGGATCGACAGCCGGCTCATCGTAGACCTCGACAGTTACCTGGTAGGTAACTTCAGTTACTTGGTGGGTAACTGTCAATCATGCACTTCGGCAACAGGATCAGGGCTCTGGGATCGGAATGCACCAGCGTATCCTAGTATCACAAAGAGAAGAGGACGCCGAGCACCCAGAGAGCCCGAAGACTGCGCTGCCGGCAAGGTCGGGATCTGCCGAGAACGAGAAGAGGAGAGCAGGATCGCGGAGTCGAAAAGTGGCGGGCGGTGGAGAAGGAGGTTCTGAACTGGGAGGAAGCAGGGCGCCTGGATGGGGTGATCCAGGCACGGCGGGTCTGGATGAGGACGGGCGGCGGAGCGGAGAGAACGGGCGGATTCACCGAGAGAGCCGAGGGACACCTGTCACCGAGGCCGTCGTGGCGGATCGTCGGGATCGGGCGCCTCGCCCTTGCGCTCGGCCTCGGACGCGTCCTGGAGGGCTCGTCGCACGACCTCGGGCTGGGAGAGGAGGATCGCCGCCTCGGGCGGTGGCTCGGCGCTCACGCGATGGCCGTCCGGATCATCCCTTCGGATGGCCACCGCCACGCGGTGGATCAGTTCCTCCCAACCCGGCGCGGGAGGCAACCTGCCCGTCGACAGGCCGTTCTGATAATCCTGGTTGAGACGCGTCCTTTCACGCGAGCCCAAAAGCCTGAGGCGGTCGAAGACGGCTCGAGGGTCCCCCGACGCGCCCGGGAAGGCAGCGGGGTCGAAGCCGAGCCACCGCCATCCTTCGGGGTTCGCGGCGTGACAGGAGATGTCGAACAGTCGCCGGGTATGAGGGTCACGACCCTGCACGTCATCGAGCCAGGCACGCGCCGCCTCGAGGTCCTGGGACCGCGGACGCTCGCGGTCCGCCTCCATTTCGGCCAGGGCATGCTTGTGAGCGCAGACCGCGTCCCAGGCCCGGCGGTAGGGTCCGAGGAGACCGGCGAGGCGGCCGGTCTCCTCACGGGCTCGGTCGTGCTCGGCCAGGGCCTCTTCGCGCCGCGCCTCGGCATCCTGCGCCGCATCGAGGGCTTGGCGTGCCGCGGCCCTGTCCCTCTCGGCGTCGGCCCGTGCCTGCCTTGCCGTCTCCGTCTCGGCCTCGACCTCGGCGCGCCCCGCCGCCAGCCCCTCCCGACGCGCCGCCTCGTACCGGGTCTTGGCCTCCTTGAGGAGCCGGCCCGCCTCGGACAGCCTGCGCTGCAGTTCGACCGACATGGCCGACACGTGGTCGAAGGCGGACATGAAGGCCGACCGGATGCGCTCGGGCAGGGGGGCAGGCCCCGAACCATCCGAATGGTTGAGCGACCAGAACCGGGCGCGGAAGCCCAAGGTCGGCCGTCCCTCGGGCGCGGCGTCCTTGAGGGCGGAGAACTTCTGCGGCGCGTCGGCCATGTCCCCGGCGAGGATTTCCTTGTCGTGGGTGCCGTTCAACACCCGGCGGATCGCCACGGGGAGATTGCTCACGCCGCGCTCGACCCAGGCGGCCGTCTCCTGTTGGCGCGACTCCTCCTGGGCGACCTCGGCCTCGCGCGCGGCAAGCTCCGTCTCCCGGCGCGCCATTCGCTCGGCGACGCGCTGGCTGCGCTCCGCCGCGTCGCGGACCCGCCGCGCCTCCTGCTCGGCCGTGTCGCGGAGCGTCTCGACGCACTCGCGGTCGATGGCTGTGCATTCGTCCTCGCCCGCATGGCGCTTGGCGAGCGCGTGCTCCTGCCGCGCGATCTTGTCGCGGCTCGTCTGCTCGTGCGCCGCGATCTCGGCCGTGCGGACGAGGACCTCGCCCGCCGCCTTGTCGCGGATTGCTCCCGCGTCGTCCTCGGCGGCGCGTCGGGTCGCGGCGGCATCGGTCTCGGCCGCTTGGCGGACCGCGTCGGCCGTCTCCTGGGCACCATCGATCTCGGCTTGGCGCCGGTCGAGTTCGCGCTGCTTCTCCCCCAGCCGCGTCTCCTCGCGCGCGTGGAGCTCCGCCTTCTCGTTGAGCTTGCCGACACGGGCCTCGAGCGTGTCGACCTCGCCGCGCAGCGCTTGAGCCTCCTCGCGCGCGGCGTGGGCGCGTCGTTCGTAGGCCTCGATGTTGCGCTGGGCCTTCTGAGCGCGCTTGTCGTCGGCCGTTTTCGCCGCGCGGGCCTTGGCGATGGCCTTCTGGGCCAGCGCCTCGTTCTTCCGGGCCTTCTCTTCGGCGGTGGCGAGCGCGCCCTCGAGTTCCGCGACGCGCGCGCGCAGCTCGGCGATCTGGGTGGGCAGGCGGTCGTGGAGCTCGGCCACGGACCAATGCACGACGTCGGCCGGCCTGGCGCCGCCCTGGAGCCGGTCGATCTTGGAGTGCCCGCGCTCGACGCCGGGGCAGTGCCGGCCCATGACCTCCGCCGTGAGGTCCTGCAGCTCGCGCAGGCTCCCGCGCTTGGCGATCGTGGAGATGGGGGTGCCGTTCTCGTCGTAGCCGACGAGCTGGAAGTGGGCGTGGGGCGCCGACTCGTCGGCGTGCACCACGAGGCCGGTCAGCGTGGTGCCCAGGCGCCGAGCGATGGCCTCGGCGAGCTCGCGGTAGGCGGCGTCCTGCTCCTCGGGGGAGAGCTGCTCGAAGAGCGTCTGCGCCTCGTGGCCGAACGTGATGATCCCTCGGATACCTACACCGGCGTTGGACTTCATGGCGCGCTTCGTGGGGCGCTGCGCGCGCCGCCGCTCGCTCTCGCGGCGCAGCTCGACGCCCGTCCAGGGCTGGATCAGGACGCGGTTGAGAGGCGTCCGGTCCGCGTCCACATAGGAGGGCTGGGGCCCGAGGCGCAGGTCGTGGGCGCGCTGGCCACCGGCGCGAGAGGCCGAGGCCGCCTCAATCCTCACCTGGGCGGCGCGGGGGTTGGAGGCGGAGGTGCCGCTCGGTAGCATGCCCATATCGATGGGTGATCCGTCCATGGCCAGCCCCCTGCCGAGCTTTCTTAAGTTCTAACCTACTAGTCATAGCGCGCCCCTGCGGAGCCCTCTATGACCGTAGGCGAAGGGGGGTGCCTGCGTCACCCCCCTTTCGAAACCCCCCGTAACCCCGAGGCCGGCGGAGGCTGCTCCGCTTGCGTTCCGCTCGCGCCGGAGCCGAACCGTTCGACACCCGTCGCCGCGGCTGCGGATCGCCGCCGTCCCAACGCGTCTTGCGCGCACGGCATCGGCGTCATGCCAGGGCCTTGTCGGAGGTCGTCGTCGCGTCGCCAAGCGCGAGGTCGGCCGCGCCGTCGATTTGGTGTCGCGCCTCCCCGCGGAGACGATAGCCTCGGCGGCCCGCGCGAGCCTTTCGGCGACGGCGACGATGAACGCCATCGGTAGCGCCCCTCGCGCCCCTCGGAGGAGGCGTCGTGGGCCGCGTGCCCGAGCCGCGCGTCCGCGGGGCACGGCCCCTGGCGCAGCCCGAGGAGCCGGCGACGGTCCTCCCGGCGCATGGGCAGGAGCAGGAGCGGGCCCGCGAGGCCCATGAGCTGGATCCCATCCGCGAGCGGCTCAGAGAGGTACTGGACCGGGCCAAGCCCGTGGAGCGGCACCGCGAAGAGCCTGCGGCCGAGCGGCATGGGCACTCAGACCACGAGGACGAGCGGGACGAGGACACGCGCCGGCACAGAGACCGGGGGCACGGGCACGGGCACGGGCACGGACTGTGAGAGCCACGATCTTTGACGATTGACGTACATCGTCAAGACAGCTACCTGTGCGGTCCATGATCCTGGGCTACCGCGACAAGAGAACTGAGCGGTTCGCCCAGGGCGAGTTCGTGAAGGCGCTCAGTGGGATTGAGGCGCAGGCGACCAAGCGGCTCGCGATCCTGAATGCCGCGCCCTCGCTGGAGGCGCTGCGGGCGTTGCCTTCCAACCGCCTGGAGGCGCTGAAGAGGGATCGGGTCGGGCAGCACTCGATCCGCATCAACGACCAATGGCGCATCTGCTTCGAGTGGCCGGAGGGTCAGGCGGGGCCGAGCGCGGTCGAGATCGTGGACTACCACTGAGACGAGGCGACAAGGGACAAGGAGGTCCACCCATGTTCATGCGAGCCGTCCACCCGGGGGCCGTCCTGAAGGACGAGCTGGAGGAGCTGGGCGTCACGCCCACCGAGTTCTCGCGCCAGATTGCGGTGCCGCCGAACCGCGTGAGCCAGATCATCGCGGGCAAGCGGGGCGTCACGGGCGACACGGCGCTGCGCTTCGGCCACTGGTTCGGGATGGAGCCGCAGTTCTGGCTCAACCTTCAGGCGCAGTGGGAGCTGGTGCAGGCCGAGCGCGAGGCAGGCGAGGCGATCCGGCACCTGCCGAAACGGGCGGCGTGAGCGTTGGCTGCACCTGCCCCCAACAGCGGGCCTAAGTGAGCAGATCCGAAGAACCTCTCGAATGTCTTCCAGCCGCCGAGCGGCCACAATCTATCGGAACTAGTCACGAGAGACCTCGTCATGCGGAAAACCGACTTCGACGTGCATTTCGACCTCGCCTACACTTGCTGCAACCAGACCAAGTTTGAGACGTGGTTTGCCAACCTTGCAGCCGGAGTTTTCAAAGCGGAGTTCGAACTAATAAAAGCCGGCGGACATCAGGGAGATAAAAAGAGCGACGGCCGCCATATATCAAGCGAGACAATCTATCAGTGCTACGCACCCGAATCACCAGCTACCTTCGCTCGCAACGCTAGGGCCAAGATCGACGACTCTTTTCCCGAGGTTCTAACCTACTGGCCTAACTTGAAGGTCTGGATATTTGTCCATAATAACGATGGAGGCATCACAGCGACCATCAGTGATCATATTGAGGAAATGCGCGAAGTTCACAAGGATGTGCAGATTAGGCAAGTATCACGTCGTTTTCTGAAGGACGACCTTCACGACAGGTTATCCCTACAGCAGATGATCGACATCTATCCGTCGGCGTCATTGAACTTCTCCGCCGTCCAGATGGAGCACATTCGTCCCCTCCTACGGAAGATAATTGCAGAGCGAAAAGCAGGGTATGACCCTTCGATCTTCGGCGACTTGCCTGGTGAAAAGAAGCTCGACTACAACAATCTCTGCCCAGACACGAGATTCGACATTGGCCGCGCCCGCCCACATGTGGATATCGTTAACCGCTACATAAACGGTATGAACAATCCGCAGAATGCCACAATCCTACAGAACGAGATGCGCGCCAAGTATCAAGAGCTAAAGGAGCTGGGCTACGAGCCCGACGAGATCATGGGCGAGATGCACAAGTTTGTTGGCGGCGGCGCTGATGCGAAGACAAATGCTGCGTCTTACGTGATACTAGCCTACTACTTCGATGCCTGCGACATCTTCGAGAACGTGCCGGAAGCTGCCTGATGCTCATGCCCACAAAGCATATCAGGACAGAGAATGCACTGATCGGAGTAGGTGCCGAGGTGCTATCGCTACTCGACAGCGACAAGACCGTCTCTCGTCTCTTCTACGATATACAGGAGCAGCGACGAGAGGATGGAAGGGCGACTATACATTTCGACTGGTTCCTGCTCTCTATCGACTTCTTGTTCACGGTTGGCGCGGTTCGATACGAGACGGGCTTGGTGAAGAAGATGAACCAATGATCCGAGAGTTGTCGAGCAGTCTCTCCACATTCAAGACTCTCCGGTTCTCCTCCGGCTTGAATATTCTACTTGCCGAGCGGCACGAGTCTTCCGGTTCCAAGGACACTCGTAATGGAACCGGCAAGACGAGCTTCGTCGAGCTTATTCACTTTCTGGTCTCCGAGAGGCGCAACCAGAGCGATGACTTCCACAAGCCAGAGCTTGTAGGCCACGAGTACATCGTCACCTTCTCACAGGAGGGTGTAAACCTTACAGTAGCTAGGCGAGCCGGGGCGACCCAGGACGAGGTACGCCGTGACGGTGAGGTAGTGGCACCTCACGACCTGCGAGCCGACCTCGCGCAACGATGGTTCGGCCTCGGCAAGGAGGTCATGGACGAGAAATTTAGCCCAAAGTTTTCTGCCCTCCTGTCCTACTTCGTGCGCAAGGAGCGCATCGGCGGCTTCGTGAGCCCAGTGCTGAACAGCTCTTCGATGCAGTCTTGGGATAGCCAGATTTGTCTCTCATACCTGCTCGGTTTCGACTGGCGTCTCCCACAGCAACTCCAACTGAAGAAGGAGCAGAAAAAGGACACTGACACTCTCGCCGGCATGGTCAAGAGCGGGTATTTCACTAACGGCTCCTTCGATCTTAATAAGATGCAGGGTCGTCTCGACCTCTTAGACCAAGAGATTAGCGTTAAGAGACGTGATCTAGCATCAGCGACCGTGGTTGACGGGTATCGGCAGCATGAGGTGGTGGCTAACGAATTAACTGCGAAGGTACGTGATTTGAACGAGGCGAACCTACAGGACTTAGACTTACGGGAAAGCATCGACCTTGCTTTGGCTGAAGTTGACGATGCGAGAGCCGTCGACGTTCAGGAACTGTACAATCAAGTTCAAATCTACTTCTCGGATCAGATCAAAAAACGCTTCGATCAGGTTGCGGCATTTCATGCGCAAGTCTCGCGCAACCGTGAGGCACATCTGAGGCGGGAGCGGCAGGGTGCGGACGATCGACTAGCCGCGCGAAACGAAGAGATCAAGAGGCTTCAGGTTGTTCTTAAGGACAAGCTTGCCCTCTTGAGGTCAGGAATGGCGATTGAGAGGCTGATGCTCCTTCAATCAGAGCTAAACCGGCTTGAGCGGGAGCAGGCTGATCTTCAGCAGCAAATACCAAAGCTTCGCGATGTTGAGGGCGATAGGAAGCGCCTCAAGCGTGAGATAGGAGATCTGGTCGACTTGATCGGACAAGACGTTTTGGAGAGAGAGGAGCCTCGGAAGTTTGCAGTTCAGACGTTTGCGGAGACATCCCAGTTTCTTTATGATGAACCAGGTCAGTTGATTTTAGGACGGTCGAGTGGGGTCGGCGGACTCATCATCGAGACCGACATTATCGGCAAGAAGAGTGGTGGCAAGAGCCATATGCAGCTCTTCTGCTTCGATTGGCTGCTTGTCGAGGCATCAATCAAGAATAGCAAGTTTCCCGGCTTTCTCATCCACGACAGTCATATCTTCGACGGCGTCGATGGGAGGCAAATCGGCTTGGCTTTGGAACTAGCTCATCAAAAGTGTGAGGCATTGGGGGTTCAGTACATTGTAGCAATGAATTCTGATGATCTTCAGAAGATTGAGGTTAGTTCAGAGTTCGATCCTCTACAGTTCGTTATGGAGACAAAGTTGACGGACGAGGTGAACGGCGGCTTGTTTGGCGTAAGGTTCTAATGGGTGCGCGTCATTCGTGATATTCTAACAGGCAGAAAGCGCGCTCGCCGTTGGGCAGTCCGACATGGGAGCGCTCCTCTGGTCGGGTGATCGGCTGGCCTCAGTCGGACTGCGGCCCCGTCACGCCCCGTGCTCCCCCCGCAGCTCGGCGCGCGCGGCCGAGGACAGGAAGGCCGAGCGGGTCATGCGGCGACGGCGGGCTTCGCGGTCGATGGCGTCCAGAAGGCCTGCGTCGAGCGAGACGTTCACGCGCCGGGGCGAGCCCCGGTCGAGAAGCAGCGGCACATACGCGATCAGCGCGCCCTCGCGCCACTCAGCGAGGCTCGGGTCGGCCATGACGGCGGCCACGGAGCGCGGCTCGGGCAGGGCCTCGCCGTCCTCCATCATCCCTTCGACGTGGAAGCCCAGGGCCTCCTCGCCGCGCGCCAGGGCCTCGTCCTCGGTGGCCCCGTCCGACACGCAGCCGGGGAAGTCGGGGAAGCTGATCCCCCAGCCCTCCCCATCGGTGTGCAGGAACGCGACGTAGCGCATGGTGCTTGCCTCTACCTCCAGCCCGCCTGCCGGTAGATCGACAGGACGGTGCCGCGCTTCAGGTCCTTGACCGGGTGCGGCACGGTCACGCGCCCGGGCCGGTCGGGGTGCTTGAACTGCCAGTGGTCGCCCTTGGTGGCCACGTGCTGCCAGCCGTCGGCTCGCAAGAGGGCGATCAGCTTGCGGCTGTTGGTCTCGATCCCCTCCGGCATGTGTGTATCATCTTACACAGTGGCAAGAGAGGCAATCTCCCCGCTTAGCCAGGGACGACGTGCGTTGCTCGTGAGTTTCGCGAAGAGCGCTGGCGCGAGGCGCGTCAGGGGCTTGCTCTTCGCGTAAATGACGTGCGGAAGCGCAGGTGGGCTGCATGCCTCGTCCCCCAAGGCGCGCCTCGAGGGGCTGCACGTAAAGCGGCTTCCGCGGGTCGGAGGTCGGCTTGCAGTCCTCTACGCCTCCACAATGATGGATTCACTCTCCTCCGTGATCGTGCACTTCGATCATTCCTCGCATCCCGCAGCTTCCTCCGGCACGTCCACGACGCAGTCCGCGCGGGCGGCTTCGGGCTCGGGGGTCACGACGACGGCGGCGACCGCGTCGGGGATGAGTTCGGGCAGGGCAGCGTTCACGCCCTCCAGCGTCAGGGTGTCCGCCCGCTCGATCAGCGCGGGGTCGGGTGCCTTGCCGAGTTGGACGAGATCGACGAGAACGCTCGTGAGCGTGCCGGGGTCGGCCAGCGCGGCGGCCTCACCCGCCTCCTGCTCCTCGCGGGCGGCGTCGAGCTCGCGCACCGTGATGCCCTTCTCGCGCAGCCGCGTCAGCTCCTCGCGCACCATCGCCACGACCTCGCCCGCGCGCTCGGGGGGCACGGCGCCTCCGATCGTCACGATCTGGAGATCCGGCAGCAGCACGATGGCGCCGAGCTCGAGTCCGTAGCTCGCCCCCTCCTCCTCACGGACGCGCTCGAAGAGCCGCGAGCTGTCACCGCCCACCAGGGCCGAGAGCCCTGCGGCAAGCTGGGCCGAGTGCAGAGGTGCCGGGAAAGCGACGCTCACCAGGGCGACATCGGCTTCGGGCGCCCGCACAGCCACCGTCCGGCCGGCGCCAGTGAGCGCGATAGGCTCCGGGGCGGCCAACTCGCCCTCGGGCTCGGGCAGGTCGTTCAGCACCGCGTCCACCGCGACGGCGACCTCCGCCCCCTCGATCGGGCCGGCCGAGATCACGAGCGGGGCCGCGTGGAAGGTCTCCTCTATCCAGGTGCGCACGTCGGAGGGCTCGATCCGTTCCACTGTCTCGAAGGGCCGGTTGGTGAGCGCCGCGAGCCGCCGGTCGCCGTCGGCCACGAGCGCTCCCAGGGCGCGCTCGGCCATCGCCTGGGGGTCGCGCTCGGTCTCGGCCAGGCCGTCGGCGAAGTCGCGCTTGAGGCGGTCGAGGTCGTCGGCCTCAAGGGCGGCGTCGCTCAGCAGGTCGTGGGCGAAGGAGGCCGCGGCGTCGAGGCCGCCGGCGTCGTTCATCTGCAGGAAAAGCGCCGTGCCGCCGAAAAGGTTGAGGAGGCCGACGGTGGCACCGGCGTCCTCCAGGCTCTCGACCACCTCGTCGAAGCCGCGCCCGCCCGTGCGCTCGAAAGCGAGTTGGGGGGCTAACGAGAAGAGACCCTCGCGCCCCGGGACAGCGAGGGCAGTGGGCCCGGGCCAGAAGAAGGTGACGTCGGCGTACTCCGCGTCGGGCAGGGCGATGTGGGTGATCTCACGGCCCGCGGGGGTGGCGATCGTCTCGGCGGGCGGGGCATCCGCAAGCGTGGGGGTCGCGACGAGGGCGAGAGCGAGGCAGCGGGGGGCGAAGGTCATGGGGTTCAGTCTTGGGGAGCCCGGGCGGGCGTCGGTGGGGCAGGATCGGCGGCGCCGGGCGGGCCCGGCACGGCGTCGGTGGTCACATGGCGCGCGGGCTCGGCAAGCGCGGCCAGCAGTGCGTCCACGTCCGCCGCGGAGACGGCGGCGAGCGCGTCGGGGTAGCTCTCCCAGTCCGCTACCGTCTCGCCCGACTCGAGCCAGGCGATCAGGTCCCATGCGGCCTCCTGGCCGTCCTCGCGGCGCTTCGTCACGTCGCGCAGCAGGCGCGCGCGCAGCCGCTCCACGGTGGCCTCGTCGAGGCCGTCGCGCACGAGGTCGGCCCACAGCGCCTCCCAGGCGGCCCAGGGGGCGTCGAGGGCGGCGGCATCGAGCGAGGGCCGCAGCGTCAGCGCCACACCGAGCCCCGTCCAGCCGGGCACGACCTCCCACACGGCCGCCGAGGCATCGCGCAGGTCGTCGCGCTCCCGCACTAGCGCAGAGTAGGGCGCGCCCGGCAGCGAGGACGCGAGCCAGGCGTCGAGCACACCTGTAGCGGCGAGCGTGGCGTGGTCGTCGGGCGTGGGCGCCACGACGTCGAGCGTGCGCTCAGGCGCGCCGAAGCGGTCGGTCAGGTGCCGCGCCTCGAGCGGCAGGGGCGGCAGGTCGAGCGCGACGGGCTGGGGGGTGCCCGGTGTGCGGTCGAGCCCTTCCGCGGCCTTCTCCACGGCGGCGCGGATGGCGGCCTCGTCCACCGGGCCCGCGACGACGAGCGTGGCATCCCCCGCCCGGTAGTGCCGCTCGTGGAAGGCGCGGGCGGCGGCGAGGTCGAGCGCCGCTATCTCCCCGGGCGTGCCGATCACGTTCCGCTCCAATGGGTTGCCCGAATAGAGCGCGGCGTCGATGGCCTCTGCTCTCCGCGCGTCCGCGCCGGCATGGCGCTGCTCGCGCTCGCGCTGGACGATCGCGCGCTCCTGGGCCGCGGCCTCCTCGGAGACGTCGAGCGGGGCCAGCACCGCGAGAGCGCGGGCCACCGCCTCCTCGGCCCGCTCGGGCGGCACCGTCCAGTGGTAGGTGGTGGCCCAGGGCGTCGTGTGGGCGTTGCCCCAGCGGTCGATGCCGGCCCGGCCCGGCGTGGGCTCGCCAGCTTCTACCTTGCGATTCCGAAAAGTTAGGTGCTCGACATAGTGCGCCATTCCGTTCTCGCCCGCGCCCTCGTCGGCGGAGCCTACGGGGAGGGTCAGGGCGACAAGGACGGACTGCGCATCAGGGTCGGGAAGAAGGCAGAGACGAAAAGTATTTTCGCTGCAATCAGGATGGATAGCAGCCTCGACCGAGGCGGCACTTGTCGCAGTTGCAATCATGAGTCCCCAGAATGCAGCAAACCCCATGTACAGAAACATATAAACACCAACAGATTTCACCCATCGAAGATCCCCTTTCTGTTCAATCTTGCCCTCGCTCTGTCTACAGCCCGACCGTTGAGGCCTGTACCTCTTTACTTCACGTGGTTTCGACTGTTGGATGTTAATGTGATTTATTTCATCACATCTCTAGAAAAACTTATAAACTAAATAAGTTAAAAAACTAGCAATTAAAGCATTCAGGAGTATGCTCCTTGATCTCAACGTGTAGAGTATGATCACTACCAACGAAAAGTTTACTATAATAATCAAAAGTTCTCTCATCTACTATATAGTCCACATGCGCACAGCATTGATTCTGATACTGTGCGCATGTGAACGCCGAGCAAGTGGTACTAATTCGGCCCGCTATTGGATTGATGACGTCCCGGCGGATTATTTGTGTAGACACTGCCGTTGCCTGCAGGCTTTCTATCGCGCTCTTTAGGGTTTATACTTCCACCGACCTTGCCGCCAATATAACCACCTGCTGAGGCTCCAGCTGCTGCACCTATATTACTGCGTGTCGCTGCACCACCGATCACAGCCCCTCCGAATGAACCGATCGCTGTGCCTGCGTCTTCGTAATTAGCATTAGTGACACGGCTACCACCGCCACCGCCACCGCCACCGCCGCCACCACTGCCGCCACCACTGCCGTACGCGATGCGGCTCTCGAACTTGTCCATGTAGCTGAACATCGACCACACCCCTCCTAGGGTGTTTTGGCGCTGGGCATGTGGGCCATGGGCGGGGGCTTCCCTTACCGGGAGAGGCCTGAGGATGACCGTTTGCGGCATGCTGCGCGCCTGGGCTTGACCGTGATCGGGCAGGCCCCGTCCCGCGAACCCGCGAAGCAAGATGTTGCACGAACGCAAGCAGCTTGCTACTATAGAGTACTTAAACTGCTTCAACACTGGAACTTCTTTGCCGAGCGACCGCGCAGACGCGCCGGCTAAGCCTCAGCCTGTTCCGTTCTCGCGCGTGGCTCCTTTCGTGGGCCGCTACAAATGGCTCATCGTCGAGATCGCGGCGATCGCAGTCGTGCTGCGGCTGCTGGCCCTCGTTGAGCCCTTCGCCTTCCAGGCCGTGATCGACCGCGTGCTGCCCTTCGAGCGCCAGCAGACGCTCGCCGTTATCGCCGTGGTGCTGCTGATGGTGGCGCTGTTCGACGCCGCCTTGGGCGCGGTGTCATTCTACCTGTCGCTGCACACCGGCAACCGCATCGCCTCCGATCTGGGGCGCGCGCTCTACGACCATATGCTGCGCCTGCGCCTGCCCTTCCTGCAGAGCTGGCCCGTGGGCGAGATGCTGGCGCGGGTGGGCGAGGTCGGCGCCGTGTCGGGCTTTTTGTCGGGCACCATCATGAGCCTCGCGCTCGATCTGGTGTTCGGGGTGGTCTACCTCGCCATCCTGTTCGCGCTGAGCTCCACGCTGACGCTCGTGATCCTGGCGCTGCTGCCGATCCAGCTGCTGCTATTCCTCGCCTTCGGGCCGTTCCTGCGCCGGAGGCTCCAGGCCCAGTTCCTCGCCGGCTCCGCGCAGTCGGCGCAGCTCGTGGAGACGCTGGGCGGCGCGGTGACGATCAAGGCACTCGCGGCCGAGGATCCCGTGGCCCAGCGCATGATGGGGGCCCTGCACGGCACGCTCGCGACCGGCATGCGGGTGGGCACGATCCAGAACTGGTCGGGGGCGCTCGAGGGGGTGTTCTCGCGCGTGGTGACCATCGCCATCCTCGTGGTCGGCTCGAACCTCATCTTCGCGGGCGATCTCACGCTCGGCCAGCTCATCGCCTTCCACCTGCTGTCGGACCGCGTCGCGGGCCCGATCCTGTCGATCGCCGGGCTGTGGGAGGAGTGGCAGCAGCTCACCGTCTCGCGCACGCGGCTGGGCGAGATCTGGAGCGAGCCCACCGAGCCCGAGGATCACCCGCCCCTGCCCCGTGGGAGCCGGGGCGCTCTCGCCTTCGAGGGGGTGTCTTTCGGCTACGAAGCAACTCGGCCCGTGGTGAAGGAGCTGTCGTTCGAGGCGGGGCCGGGCCGCCCTTTCCTCGTCGTCGGCCCCTCGGGCGCGGGCAAATCCACCGTGGGGAAGCTCGCCGCGGGTCTCTACGAGCCCCAGGCGGGGCGGGTGTCCCTGGGAGGGCGGGACTTGGCCGCCCACGATCCCATCTCCGTGCGCCGTGCGGTGGCCTACGTGCCGCAGGAGGCGCTGCTGTTCGGCGGCACAGTGCGCGACAACCTTCTCGTGACCGCGCCCGAAGCATCCGCCCAGGCCGTCGACCGCGCCCTGGCGCTCGCCGCGGCCGAGGACGTCGTGGCGCAGCTGCCCCACGGCCTCGACACAGTGGTGGGCGAGCGCGGCGGGTTCCTCTCGGGCGGCCAGCGCCAGCGGCTCGCGATCGCGCGCACCCTGCTGGCCGCGCCCGACGCGCTGGTGCTCGACGAGCCCACCTCGGCGCTTGACCCCGAGACGCAAGCGAGGCTCGTGGCCAACCTCGCCAAACTCGCGCGCGAGAAGCCTGTGGTCGTCATCACCCACCGCCCGGACCTCTTCGGCGACGCGCCCCGGCTCGTGCTCGATGCAGCCCCAGAGGCGCAGGAGGACGCCGCGTGAGCGAGGAGATCGGTCACCCCTCCTCGCCCACCGCGCACCTGACGGCCGGCGTGCTGATCGCGCTCGTCGCGGCCATCGTCGTCGGTGCCTCAGTGGCCAAGACCGAGATCGTCGCCCGCGGCCAGGGCCGCGCCGTGCCGGCCTCGCGCGTGCAGCTGGTCCAGCCCCAGGTGGCGGGGCGGATCGCCTCGATCGAGGTCGCCCCCGGCGACGCCGTGGAGGAGGGACAGCCCCTGGTGCGCCTCGTCACCATCGATGCCGAGGCACGGCTCGCGGCGCTGCGCGGCGAGCTTGCACGCGAGGAGCGGCGCGTGGCCGCCGCGAGGGCCGCGCTGGCGGCGCTCGGGGCGGACCCCACGGCGCCGGCCGAGCGGGCGGCGGCGGCGTTCGACCGCGCCGTCCCCGGGGCGCAGGACGCGCTGCAGCGCGAGCTGATGCTGGCCGAGATGGCCGAGATGGCCGATGGGCTGCGCGCGCTCGACGCCGAGGCCGAGCGCGTCGCGCGCGGCGTGGAGGCGCTCGAGGCCCAGGCCGACGCGCTGCGCGCGCAGGAGGAGCTGGCGTCGCTGCGCCTCGCCCGTGCCGCGAGCTTGCGCGACCGGGGCGCCGGAACCCAGGCCGCGCTCGAGGAGGCCGAGAGCGCCGAGCGCTCGATGAGCCGTCAGATCGCGGCGGCCGAGCGCGGGGTGGACGAGCGCCGGGCCGAGCTCGCCGCCGTCGCGGTGGAGCGCGAGCGCCTCGTCGCCGCCGCCCGCCGCCGCCAGGCCGAGCTCCTCGAGGGCGCGGAGGCCGAGCGCGCCCGGCTCGCCCAGGAGGTGCGGACCGCCGAGCAGGACCTGGCCGATCGGGTGATCCGCGCGCCGCGCTCGGGGCGGGTGGCCGACATGGCCGTCTTCACCGTGGGCGGGCGGGTGGTCGAGGGCGAGCGGCTGATGACGGTGGTGCCCCTGTCCGAGCGCCTCCTCGTCGAGGCGGCGATCTCGAACCGCGACGTGGGTTTCGTCGAGCCCGGCCAGACGGCGCAGGTCAAGCTCGACGCCTTCCCCTTCGAGCGCTACGGCGCCGTGGAGGGCCTCGTCGCCACCGTGGCCTCCGACGCCCGCCGCGACGAGGCGACGGGCGGGTGGGTTTACCCCATCGAGCTCGAGCTCGCCGAGCCCTTCGTCCTTGTGGCCGGCCGGCGCCTGCCGATCCAGCCCGGCATGACCGCCACGGTGGACATCGCGGTCGGCGAGCGCCGCTACATCTCCTTCGTCTTCGAGCCCGTCATCCGCGCAGTTAGCGAAAGCTTCACAGAGCAGTAAGGGCAGGCGAGGATTGGCATGAGTCACGACATGGGCGTTCCGCTGAGCGGCGATGCGCTACGACCGCTCAGAGAACTGGACGAGGTGACCGCGCTGGGCGCCTTGGTCTCTGTCTGCATCCGGATGGGAGCTTATCAGGATTGGACGATCGCTTCGCTCGACCGCTTCTTCCTGCCGCCAATCCAGCTTGGACAGTACGTCGTCTTCACCGACGAGACAGGTCCGCAAGGCTTCGTCACCTGGAGTTGGTTGTCCGATCCGGCCATCGCCTGGATCCTGACGCGTCACGATGACCCTCGTCCCTACGAATGGCGCTCGGGACCGAACCCGCTGATCATGGACGTCGTCTGTCGGCCTGGGTTGGGCCCGACCATGGCGCGTCACATGCAGAGAAGCATCCTCGTCCCAGGCAGCCCAGACTATCTCCACGACTTCGATCATGCCCAAGCTCTCAAGCGCGATACGACCGGCCAGGTTATCAAGATCTCCCGATGGCCACGACGAAACGCATTTGTGAGAGCGAACTGAATGATCATTCCTAATAGGGTGTACCCCAGAGGAACGACGGGGTGGAACAGTCCGGCCGTTCCGCACGGGTTATTATCGGGATTGTAGAACGGAGCCGAGGGCGGGTTCAGAGGCTATTGGAACGACGCCGAGCCGCCGGCTCGCCCGCCGGCGTGGGCCCTGGCGTTCACAGGAACCCCGGATGCCGCCGGGGCGTTCTGAGGCAACCCTTTCCGCGCCGAGGCGCCGCGCCCGTGCCCGGCCGCGCAACGGGAGCCCCGCCATGCCCAGCGGCACCGAACAGTTGGCGCTCGGGGTCTACCTGGCGCTGATGGGGGCCGGAGCCCTCCTCTTCGCCGTCTGGAGCCGGGACCCCAAGGGCGTGCCCGCGCACGAGTACGGCGTGGCCATCTTCATCCCCATCTGGTCGGGCCTGGCCTACTTCGCCACCATGACGGGCCAGGGCGTCGCCGAGATCGCCGGGCGCGAGGTGTACTTCGCGCGCTACCTCGACTGGGTGGGGTCGTTTGCGGGAGGGGGCGGTGAGCTACGTTTTCGGTGAGCGGCGTGTCTTGGCCTCGAGGACGCGTCGTCCGTTCTCGCGCAACGCGCCGTCGGGGCCGACGTATCGGTAGAGCGTGACGGGCTTGATGCCGAGTTCGGCGGCGAGCTCGCTCACAGGGGTGTCGCGGCTGGCCATGGCGGCCTGGGCGAGGCGGACCTGGGCCTTGGTGAGGGCGAAGCGCCGGCCCCCGCGGCGGCCCCGAGCGCGGGCGGCGGCGAGGCCGGCCACCGTGCGCTCGCGGATCAGCTCGCGCTCGAACTCCGCGAGGGATGCGAAGATGCCGAAGACGAGCCGGCCGGAGGCGGAGGTGGTGTCGACCGCGGCGCCGTGGCCGGACAGGACCTTGAAGCCCACGCCGCGGGCGGCGAGCTTGTCCACGGTCTCGACGAGGTGAGCGAGGCTGCGCCCGAGCCGGTCGAGGCGCCACACGACGAGCACGTCGCCTTTGCGCAGGGCTTTCAGGCAGGCTTCGAGGCCGGGCCGGGCCGGGCCCTTGCCTGAGGCGTGGTCCTCGTAGATCGCCTCCGGCTCGACGCCGGCCCCGAGGAGCGCGTCGCGCTGCAGGTCGGTCGACTGCGAGCCATCGGCCTTGCTCACCCGCGTGTAGCCCACCAGCACGGCCGTCCTCCCACCCGCGGGGCATGTCGCAGACGGTCGGTTGAAGCGGCGCCTCGACTGGGGCCGCCGAGACGCCCCGCGTTGCCTCTCATCTGGTATCGCATTCAACGCGTCGCGAACCTCTATCGCAAGAGAGAGCGACTTCCATGGCCCGACGTGCCGTCCTGACCGCCCGGCAGCGCGAGGCGCTGTTCGCCCTGCCGGCCGACGAGCCCACCCTGCTGCGGCACTGTATCCTGAGCGAGGAGGACCTCGCCCACGTCCGGGGGCGACACCGGGCGCGCAACCGCCTGGGCTTCGCGCTCCAGCTCTGCGCCTTCCGGTATCCCGGCCGCCTGCTCCGGCCCGGCGAGACCATCCCGGAGGCGATGCTCGCCTTCGTCGGCGGCCAGCTCGGGCTCGAGGCGGACGACCTCGCGGGCTACGCCGCACGTTCGGAGACCCACTACGAGCATTCGGTCGTGCTGCGACGGCTCTACGGCTTCCGCCCCTTCGAGGGGCTGGCCGCGCAGGAGGTGGGGGACTGGCTCGCCGGCGCGGCGGAGGCGGCACGGTCCAATGACGCCTTGGCCGCCTCCATGCTGGACGAGTTGCGGCGGCGCCGGGTGATCGTGCCGGGGCCGACCACGGTCGAGAGGGCGTGTGCGGACGCCCTCGTCGCGGCGGAGCGCCGGATCGCGGAGCGCGTCGCGGGGCAGCTCGACCCAGAGATGCGCGAGCGGCTGGGGCGGATGCTCGGCGAGGCCATGGCGGACGGCACCTCGCGCTTCGTCTGGCTTCGTCGGCACGAGCCGGGCGGCAACTCGGCCGACGCCAACCGCCTGCTCGATCGCCTGGGGTGGATCGAGGGGCTCGCGATCCCCGAGAGCGTGATCGCCGGCGTCCCGCTCCACCGTGTTGCGCGGCTGAGGCGGCAGGGCGAACGGTACTACGCCGACGGCCTGCGCGAGGTGCCCGAGGCCCGTCGGCTGGCGATCCTGGCGGTGTGCGCCGTCGAGTGGCGCGCCGCCATCGCCGACGCGGTGGTCGAGACCCATGAGCGCATCACCGGCCGGCTCTACCGCGACGCCGAGCGCCTGTGCGCGGCCCTGGCCGCCGATCACCGCGGCTCGGTCGCCACGACGCTTCACATCTTCGCCCGTGTGAGCGGCGCGATGGTCCAGGCGAACGCCGTCGGTGAGGACGCCTCGGCCGTCGTCGCCGACACGATCGGCTGGGCCGGACTGAGGCGGCTTGCGGCCACCGCCGCGGCGCTCACCGGCGCGATCGAAGCCGACCCGCTCGATCACCTGGCCTCCGGACACGCCGGGCACACGCTCCTGCGCCGCTACGCGCCACGCATGCTCGAGGCGCTGCCCCTGCGGGGCGGCACGGCGGCCGCGCCGCTCCTGGCGGCGGTCGAGACCTTGCGCGCTATGAACCGGGCGGGGCGCACGGCTCGCTTCGCAGACCTCCCCCTCGCCTTTGCCCGCCCCAAGTGGCGCGAGCGCCTGGTGGTCGACCGGACGCCTGTCGATCCCCGGGCCTGGGAGACGGCCGTGCTGTTCTCGCTGCGCGACGCCTTGCGCTCGGGCGACGTGTGGCTGGCCTACAGCCGTCGCCACCGCGAGCCCGAGCGCGAGCTCGTGTCGGCCGCCGCCGTCAGGGACGCACCGCGCCTCGCCGTGTCGTTGAACGCCGCCGAGTGGCTCGCGGACCGACGGCTCGCCCTGGGGCAGGCGCTCGAAGCCGTCGGCCACGGCCCGCTCGGAGGCGGCACCATCGAGGGCGGGCGTCTGCGTGCGGACCGCCTCGAGGCCCATGCCCCGGCCGGGGCTGACGAGCTGATCCTCGACCTCCACCGCCGCATGCCGGTGGTGCGGATCACCGACCTGCTCCTAGACGTGGACGACGTGACAGGCTTCACGGATGCCTTCACCGACCTGCGCACCGGGTCCGTGTGCCGAGACCGGATCGGCGTTCTCAGCGTCGTTCTGGCGGACGGGCTGAACCTCGGCCTCAAGAAGATGGCCGCCTCGATCACCACCCACACCCATTGGCAGCTACTGCGCGTCGCCCGCTGGCACGTGGAGGACCACGCTTACGACCGCGGCCTGGCCCGGATCGTCGAGGCCCAAGCCGGCCTGCCCATGGCGCGCGTCTGGGGCGAGGGGCTGACCGCCTCGTCGGACGGGCAGTTCTTCCCCGCCGCAGGGGCGGGAGAAGCCATGAACCTCGTCAACGCGCGCTACGGCGGCGAGCCCGGCATCAAGGCCTATGCCCATCTGTCGGATCAGTTCGCCCCGTTCGCCGTGCGCACCATCCCCGCCACGGCCCACGAGGCCCCCTTCATCCTGGACGGCCTTCTGGGCTGCGAGGCCGGCCGTCGGGTGCGCGAGCATCACGCCGACACCGGTGGCTTCACCGACCACGTCTTCGCCGCCTGCGCGATCCTCGGCTACGCCTTCGCGCCCCGCATCCGCGACCTGCCCGATCACCGGCTCTACGCCTTCGAGCCGAAGGCCGCCCCGCTGGCCATGCGCCCCCTGATCGCGGCCCGCATCCGGACCGACCTGATCGAGCGCAACTGGCCCGACATCCTGCGCCTCGCCGCCTCCATGGCGCTCGGCGCCGTGGTGCCCTCCGCCATCCTGCGCAAGCTCGCCTCATACCCCAGGCAGAACGAGCTGGCGCTGGCGCTCCGCGAGGTCGGTCGCGTTGAGCGCTCGCTGTTCCTGCTGCGTTGGATCGCCGACGCCGACCTCCAGCGCCGCGCCCAGCTGGGGCTCAACAAAGGCGAGGCCCACCACGCCCTCAAGCGCGCCATCAGCCTCGGGCGCCGCGGCGAGATCCGCGATCGCAGCTCAGAAGGCCAGCATCACCGCATGGCCGGCCTGAACCTCCTGGCCGCCGCCGTCATCCACTGGAACACCCGCGAGCTCGGACGCCTCGTGGCCGAGCTGGCCGCCGCTGGTCAGGCACCCGACCCCGTGCTGCTGCCCCACGTCTCGCCCCTCGGCTGGGAGCACGTCCTGCTCACCGGCGAGTATCGCTGGCGGACGAAAACGTAGCTCACCGCCCCCTCCCGCAAACGACCCCTGGGTGGTGACCACGCCGCTGCTGCTGCTCGCGCTGTTCTGGACCGCCACCTTCCGCGCCAAGACCAGGCGCTACACCCTCGCGGGCATGCTGGTCGGTGCGCAGGTCATCATGATCCTGTCGGGGCTCATCGCCGACCTCACGCCGTCACCTGCGCTGCGCAACGTGTGGTTCCTGATCGGCTGCGCCGCGCTCGTCGCGGTGTTCTGGATCTTCTGGGGGCCGCTGCGCGCGATCGCGGCGCGCCAGGGCCGCGACCTCGCGCGGGTCTACCGGATCGCGGCGGCCTACCTCACCGTCCAGTGGTGCCTCTACCCGCTGATCGTCTACGCCGGGCCGTCCTACGCCGGGGTGATCGCGCAGACCACGGAGACATGGCTGCTCGTGATCGTGCCGTTCTTCTCCAAGGTGGGCTTCAGCTTCGTGGACCTGAGCCT
>CBDCCX010000002.1:0-18881 GCA_965215165.1 Rhodothermales bacterium
GACGTGGTAGCACGGCTCCGTGCACTGCGGCGTCCGGTCGGCCGTCGCCTCCATGACCCGGGCCGCGCGGTCGGCGTTGGCGGCCCCGTCGACGTCGCGGACCACGCCGCGGCTCTCGACCCAGGCCACGCGCTCCTCGGCGGGCACGTCGCCCTTCCCGCTCCCGAGGTACGAGCCCAGGGCGCCGAAGCTCGCGCTGCTCGACGTCGACGCGATCACGAGCCCGCCCGGCTGCGAGCGCCGTGCCCCCCGCCCGGCTGGCGCTCCACCTCGGAGGTCACGGCGTCGGAGGCCGTCACCGGCGCCTCGCCCGGCGGGCTCACCCGGTCGAGCGCCGCGAGCACGTCCGCCAGCACGGCCTCCACCTCGGCCGGCGTCACCGTCCCGCCGGCCCCGCCCAGCGCCGCGTCCGGCTGCTTGCCCGCCGCCTGGTCACGCCGCGCCTGGTGGGCCAGGCGCACCAACTGGTTGAGGTTCCGGCCCACCCGGTTCAGCTCCACCACGGCCTCGGCGCGGACCCCGCGCGGCTTCGCCTGCGGCCGCCGCCGTAGCGTCGCCTCGCGGACGTAGCGCGACGGGCTCACCTGGGCGTCGGCGGCCCACCCCTCCACGCGCGCCCACTCCCCAGGGCTGAACCGGACCGACCGGACCACGCTCTTCTCGACGGCCACGACTTCAGATGGGGAGTGAGCAAAACAGACAGCAGAACAGAGCCGCCAGCGTTCCACTGGCGACGGCCGAGCTCGCATTCGCAACTGCGTTGAGCGCCCGCCGCGAAACGCCCGCCGGCCCCCGCCAACCTACGACGTCCCGCCCGAAGCTGGATGCCCCAATGTGTTACATGCACTTGCTAGCTACGAGTTTTTCCTCGGAAAGGGCTGAACTGTCGTACGACCTCCACCCTCAAGACGCTCAAGCGCGAACTCGGTCAACGAGCGCTCGTCAAGGTGGCAGGCAGAATCGTGTAATCACGCGCGGCACCGGTTCGCCCGTTCCCACACCTTACGGAGGACGGCCGCTTCGCTGGCTCGATGGGACGGGCCGTGCCACGTCAGTTTGAAGCATTAACCGCTCCCCAGCGGGCCACGCTGAGTGAGGGGCCGAAGCAAGAACTGCTCCGCAGGCGGCGCCAAGCTTGCGTACTTCTGAGATCGTACTGGCGAGGATCCTGTCCCGTCACACAATCTCATCGCATCACCGGTAGAGCGGGTGCCCACGATCTTCGACGTGACACCACACGCTCCACTCGATGGGAGTCCGGTGGGAAAAGACCTGGCTCGCAGCGTTCGGGCTGAGCGTTAACCCCTTGGAAACGTCGCCTGAACCACACAATTGCACATAGTGGTTTGCCCGTACGCACGGCCCGGGGTTACCCTAACGCTCCCTTCATGCGTTCCGTCGAGTGCGGCACGCCCACCAAGGTCCCCGCGCCCGCCGATGCTCCGAGCGATACTGCCCCTGAGCCGACTCCTCCTCGTGCTCGCCTTCGCGCTGTCTTCCGTCCCAGTTTCAGCTCAGATCCTGCTCCGAGACCGCGTCGAGATCGCACCGATGCTGGGGGGTGTTCAGGAGTCGGCCGCGAGCCTAGTGACTCAGGGCACGTACCCGACCGACGACGGCATCTACTACTCCGTCCGGGTCCGGCCCAGCGGCGGCTTCGCCACGTGCTGCCAGGGCCACGGCGACGTCCACACGACTTGCCACTCGCCCTTCTCGCACGGCGACGCGCTCGTCTTCAGCGGGGTCGGGTACGACGGGACCCCGTTCGAGAGCAGCCTCGGCGTCCTGGGCGCGCTGGTACAGGACACGTCGTACGTCAGCGAGGCGATCTACCCCTTGGGCTATGACCTCTGGCCCTACCCGAACTGCGCCAATGGGATCGACGGCGGCGGCGGGACGGTGTTCTACGACACCCACGCGCGGGGCGTGACGCTCTACGACGGGGCCGGCGAGTGGACCACGGTCGGCGACGTCGAGGACGCGGTGACGGTAGGAGCCACCTACTCCGGCCGGTCCCTCGTGCGCGGCGTCTACACCGACCGGTACAACTACTTCGGCCAAACGTTCTGGGGCCTCCGCTTGACGTCGGTCCCGTTCGGGGACTACCCGCCGGGCCACAGGGCGCTGTGCGGGGAGGGCGCGTTCCACGGGGTGAGGTTCGACCTCGACCTCGAGCCCCGGTACAAGGCGGTCGCCTTCGACGTCCGGGTCGAGCCCGCGGAGTTGGCCCCGGGCGAGGTGGCGACCGTGACCGTCACGCCGGTGGACTCGTCCGGCGTCCCGGTCGGGATGCCCGAGCGCGACCGGGTGGCGGTCTCGGCGTTCGACGCGGTGGGGGCCGGGCTGCCCGGCCGGGGCGGGGGCGTCGTCCCGCTCGACGACGTCACCGTGGGTCCGTACGGGGGGATGAACTGGACCTGGCCGAACTACGTCTCCCGCGAGGGCCGGGTCTTCGGCGTCCTCGCGCCTCCGGACTCACTGGCGCCGGATGGACCCGAGGAGGTCACCGTCCAGGCGTGGGGGTACAGCGGGAGCCGGAACCGGCACGTGGTCGGGGAGACGACACTCACGCTCTGCCCGGTCGGCGGATGCGAGGCGGGAGGCGGGATGGAGGTGGCCGTGAGCCCGGCGGTCCTCCGGCCAGGCGAGGAAGGCGAGGTCTCGGTCGAGGTCACGGCCGCCGTTCCGGATCTCAGTGACGACGACGAAGTCGATCTCGCGCTCAGCGAAGTCGCAGCTGATATGGGCGGCCTCGTCGTCGAGGGGCTCGGCTCCGCCCCGGTCTCAGCGCTCCGCGTTCGTTTGGGAGACATCAGGGGCGGTCTCGTCCGATACCGTGTGTCGGCGGCTGACGAAGGTGGCGAGCCATCGGACACATCTTCGGCGGCGACGCCCTTTGCGGCTGCAACCAGCGCGATTCGGTTGGACGCTGTAGCGTCAGGGGGTGAGACTTCTAATGCGGCCGCCTCATTGCTGCCGACCCCGCCGAGTGACGTCTCTGACGAGGGCGCCTCTGGGTACCGCGATGTCGGCGGCCTTCCAGTCGTCCTCTCGGCCGCGCTCGTCCGAGCACCCTCAGTCCAGGGGGAGTCCGAAGGCGTCGGAGTCTCGCCGATCGCCGTCTCGATCGAGGTCGGTACCGACCGTCTCGCTACCAATGAAGCGGCGACGGTCACGGCCCATGTGGACCTGCCGGACTGGATGTGGCAGTGGACGACCGACCGGTGGCCCGACGTCGGCGACGCGGAGCAGATGTGGCTCCAGGCCTGCGTTCGGCATTTCGAGGGGGCGGAGAACCCGGCGACGGGCGAGGTCCCGATCCGAAGGGCTGACTTCGTCGGGACGCAAGACGATCTCGCTTCGCGCGACGACAAAGCCCATTGCTACAAGCTGGCAGAAGACACCGACGACGGCGCGTTTGACACTCTGTTCGACTGGGTAAACGACTCGGGGACGTACGAGGCCACGTTCAAGATTCCGCTGGACCTCCCAGCCGAGGGGTTCCCGCCGGGCCACGAACGGGACGTTCTGGTCCACGTTGGGTTGGTGGGGGTGTACGACGGTGTGGCGACGTTCCTGGAAGACCGGGCCGGGCGCAGGATGGCCGCTGGGCAGATGGTCCAGGTGCGGGTCCCTGATCCAGGTCTCGAGCTCGAGGTCCTAACGCCTGACGACGAGTGGGGTATCTCGGCGGTCCCAGCAATGCCAGATGTGCGGGTCCGGGCGCGCCTGTTCGACGCCCCCAACCCGCAGTCGACGACGACGTTCTCGTGGGAGTTCGACGTGTCCTACACCATGCGGTCGACGTGTGGGGGCGACGTGGGCCGAGACGTCACGGTGACAATTGGCGGCAAGGCCGAGGCAGTGGGGTCGGAGTGGTCCGAGTGGTCGGTGCCCTTCCACTCGGACTCCGTGGTAACGGCCTCATTTACAGGCCTCAACAACGGGAGAGGCACCACCACCGAGTGTGCCGATGAGTTCGCGTCGTGGAGTTCCGTGAACGGGTGGACTCCGCTCGTTCCAAACGCATCGGGTACGAATCCTGACTACGTCGAGCATAACCCGAACGGGGACCGGTCGCTCTCGTCCCCGTTCGTGGGGACGGGACTCCACACCGGGCGTACGACCGGCCGTCTCTTCTTGGGAGGCAACACGGAGGTCCGCGTGAGCGCGGAGTCCGCCGGACAAGCGTACGAAATCGGCACCCCTCCTACGACTCCGGCCATCCTTGGTACCAACCCGACGGCCCTCTCAATTCGAACGGAGATCGGGAGACGCACGTCTCAAGTCCTCTCGTCCTTTGAGCGGTTGTCGTACCAGACTGGAGGGTTCGACGTCGAACGCGAGGTGACCGCAATGATCGCTCATGAGAGCCATCGTCGCCAGTTCCGGGACGAGTTGGATCACGACGATAGGCTCAAGGATGTGTGTGACGACGGTCAGGAAGTCGGTTACCCATGCCACAACACTAGCCTTGCCGGGTACGGGTTAGGACAGCTCGACTTCGTACCGCCCACGGAGATCCAGATGTGGAATTGGCGATACGGCGTCGAGGGCGCCGCGACCCACTACATCAAGAACCGCAGGAAGCTGGTCGGCGATGTAGAGGGTAGGGTAGACCTCACCCAACCAGAGGTCTATGTTCGCGACCCTGAGAAAGGGAATGGCGCCATTTCAGTAAGTCGATTCATCTTCCGAGGGAGCTACGCGAAGTACAACCAGGGGTCCCAATTCGATCTATGGCGCTTCAGCGGAGGCAGCGGCGTCCCCGTACGTACGACTCAAACCTCAGGCCCCTCCCGTGCCGACAGCGCATGGGATCGGTATCTCGGCCTTCCTGCTTCGAACTAACCATGCATCTCGTGAAGCTGCACATTTTGGTTCTCATCCTGGTCGTCCTGGGGAGTGGCACGCCGGGGGCTCAAGGCTCCGTCCCGTTGTGGACCTGGGACACTCCGTCGACGGCCCTTCTCCGCTGGGTTGACCTCTCGACCGGCGCAGAGTCGGCCTTGTCCTCTGTGGACTCTGTGGCCGCCTTTTTCCCGACGCTCGGAGCTGGCAACGTCGCGGTCGTCGACGGCGCCCAGCCGCGGGTGGTACGCAACCGGGCCTACGCCGTTGTGGCGGGGCGAGGCGCCGCGGCAGCCCCGACGATCCACGTGTTCAGCCCCAACACCGGGACCGTCGAGCGGTGGCCGGTGCCTGCGGACCTATCAGCCGCATGGGTGGGCTCCTTTGCCCACATCACGCCTGTCCCGAACAGCGGGCGCGTCGCGGCCGTGGTGCGTGCCAGTCCGCTCGACGACGGCTCACCGCACCCTCACAATGGGACTGCCGTCCTCTACGGCCCCGACGGCTCTAGTCACGGCTCGGTGGCCGTGTACGACCCCACCGATGGACTCGCGCTGCCCCCTTTCTTCTCGGCAAGTGGGGCGTACGCATTCACGTTGGCCTCGTCTAGTGGAGGAGGATTAGGGTTCCGGATGACCGAACTCGATACGGGCGCCTCTACGCGGCTCGAGTGCCCCGTTCCGTGGGCCAGGGACGGATCAGCCATCTTCTTAGATGGGGAGTCGGGGTATGCCCTTCTCGCGGCCTACGACGCGGACGGCGCCGTCCGCTACTCCGTCTGTGACGTGGCGTCAGAACAGGAGGTGGTGTCCGTACCCGCGTTCATCTCCTCGTCTTACGACGCCGGTCCGTTCGAGGCCTTTGACAGCGCCTACCTCGCTGCCGGCGGTGGTTACGTGGTCGCGTGGCCATTCGCCCCCAGCGAGCCGAGCGGAGAGCGCTCAACCGGTGACGTTCTCGTATACGATGTCTCGACCGGCAGTCTGGGCGCGTGGTTCGTCCACAGCGTAGAGTCTCAACCGCTCCTGAGCGCCGAGGAAAGCCAGTACTCGCTTGTCCTCGCGCAGCGAGGACAGGGCGGCGTGGAGACCGCATCGCTCGTAGGAGCGCCGGTCGATGTGGCCAGGGAGATGTCCACGGAGACGGTTCTCAGCGCCCTGGCTGACGCCACGGCCCGGGCGCTACCACTCGGTGCAGCTGCCCGGGCGGATTCCTTAATCGATGTTGCCATCACGGCAGAGGACCCCGCCGTGCGCGGCTCTGCTCTCTGGGGGGTTGAGCAGACAGTCGTTGCGTCGGAGGCCTCGCTGTCTCGGCCTCACTCGGACCTCCTCCGGTCTGCTGTCCCGTTCTTGATTGAGTCGTACGGCCCTCCTACTGACGAGGCCGCCAACGTCCGCCCAATCGTCGAGTGCACGTCCACAGCAACTGACGGTGATCGGGCTGTCTTCTTCGGCTATGAGAACCTCCACGGTTCGGCGGTTAGAGTCCCAGTCGGGCCGCGAAACCGACTCGACCCGTCCGCCCTCGACGGGAGCCAGGCCACGGTCTTCGCCCTGTCAGACACGGAGGCTGGGAGGCCGGGCCGCTCGGCTTACTACCCGGACTATGCGTTCCGGATCGAAGCGACCATCGTGACGTGGTCGCTGGGCGAAGGCGAATCTGGCACCGAGGACTCCCCACCCGCCTGCGAGCAGTATCTCCCGGATTGGCAGGCGATCGAGGCCCTCCCCGGCGCCGTTGTTGTGACAGGGACGGCCGATGCCGACCTCCGGGGCACTGCGTTCTCCGTCCGAGGCGCGCCCCACGGTCTAGATGGGGTGGCCACTGGAGGGGAGTCCGTCAACGCCGTCGCAACCCGTACCACTGAGGCGGCCGACGCCGTCCGCCTTGCCATCGCCCCCAACCAAGCGGACCGCGTGACCGGCACCGGTGACGCTCCCGACGTCGTGGTGACGCGCGTTGGGTTCGACGGCGCGGTATGGGCCGACTCGCTGGCGAGCCGTGCGGAGGCCACCTTGGAAGGGAGGTCGTCGACGACCGTGGGGTCCGCTGAGGCCCCGGTCGTCGTCCACGCCCCATCCGGCGTCACTCTGACCGGCGGCTTCCGCGGGCATGGCGTCCTCATTGTCGACGGCGTGTTCGAGATGCGCGGGGACGCTGAATGGACGGGCCTCGTCATCGTGCGGGGGACGGCCACCCAAGAGGCCGCACCCGACGTCGTCGGCTCGGCCCGCATCATCGGCGGCCTCGTCCTCGTCGGCACTGACGCCGCCCCCGCTTCGCTATCCCTCGCCGGTCGGGCGTCCGTCCTCCACAGCCCGGACGCCCTCGCCCTCGCCCGTCGCGCTGCCCTCGGCCAATAGACGACACCTACCTGATGCAATCTCCCCTCGCCCTCGCCGCCTTTCTCTTCGCGTTTGTGGCCTCCGCCTCGGCCCAGGACGCTGGCCCGGATTCTACCTACGGCGAGCCATTACCGGCGGTCGTCCCCGATTCACTCCGACCCGCGCCCGGCCCCGAGCCACGGACGCCCCCCCCCAGCACCCCTGTGGACTCTTCGGCCGCGTCCGACTCGGCTGACACGGCCTTAGCCGGCGCGACCTCAGCCAGCGCTGTCCGGGCGCCCCTGGCTCCAGGGGACCCCGAGCCCGCCGCGGCGCTCGCCCCGGGAACGACGGGCCACGCCGTCGAGATCGTCGTCGCCAACGGCTCGCGGGATCTTCCGATGGACGGCGTCCACGTCGTCGCGGTGTCGGTGCCCGAGTGGGTCGACCTGCCCGGCGATCAAGGCCGAGTCGGCACGGTCGCGGCGGGTGGGGAGGCGCCCGTCCGGTTCGCATTCAGCGTCGCGCGCGGGGCGCCCGTCGGAGCCGGGGGCACGCTCGCCTTCGATGTCGTAGACGGCCGGGGCGCAGTCCTCGCCACACGCCAGTTCGCGGTCGTGGTCGCGCCGCCGGTCGAGCTCGCCCTCGACCTGCCCCGGCCGAACCCCTCGCGTGGCGCCGTCACCGTCCCGTTCGCGCTCCCCGCAGCGGCCCGCGTGACCGTCGAGGTCGTCGACGTGCTGGGCCGCCGGGTCGCCGTGCTCGTCGACGGCGACCGTCCAGCGGGTCTCGGCGAGGCCACGCTCGCCGCCGGCGCGCTGGCGCCAGGCACCTACGTGGTCCGGCTCGCCGTCGAGGCCGACGGGCGGCGGGAGCAGCGGGTCCGGAGGCTCACCGTCGTCCGGTAGCTGAGGAGCCAGCGAGTCCAGCTTGGGCTACCGCAATCGATGGAAAGGCCCGCGTCTCAACCTGGTGAGGCGTCCGGCTGGGGCTCAGTCAACGCAGCGGCCTGGACTTCCGGCAAGCCGTGTTATCGGAACTGGCCCGGCCGGCGACCGCCGCCCTCGCGCCGGAATCGGCGTTCGTGCCGAGTCGCGCCCTTTAGCAACTGAGGCTAGGCAACGCTCTAGCCTCACCCGGTTCAGATTCCGACCTCGACGGGCAAGTCGATAACACCCGCCGTCCGTGGCCGTCGCCAGCGAAGTCGGTCCGCGCCGAGCAAGACAGCCGCTCCGCTGGCGGGTCTGTCACCTCGGCGCTCTGTGTGGCCCATAGAACGCTGCCAGACGCTTAGGGGCATCCACCCTAGGCAAGCCCGTCCGGCGCGCTCTGCGAGCCACCGAGGGCTTGTGAGGGGCTAGATCGTGTAGGGGACGACCACGAAGGGGTGTCGCTCCGGCTTGAAGTCTTTCGTGTTGCGCGTGGCGAGCTGCAAGCGGTAGTGCTGGGCCGTGGCTGCCTGGAGCGCATCGGGGAGCTTCCAGCGTTCCGACTGGCGGAGCCACCCGGCCCGCTCGGCGATGTCCGCGTCGAGCGCGAGCAGCCGGAAGGCTCCCAGGTAGCGCCGGGTGTCCTCCTCGCCAGCCGCCGACGTCCCGGCGAACACCTCAGCCCAGGTCACGAGCGACACGGAAGGCCGCGCGGGTAGACCCTTCACGAAGTCGAGCGCAGGTTGAATCTGGTTCAGACAGTCGATGACGATGACCGTATCGAGCAGCATTAGCGGTCCGCGCTCGGCCGGTTGTCCCACTCATCCCGGATGCGCACCTGGTATTCCAGCCCGTCCCCGCCGTGCCAGTGCTCGCCCGCCGCCACTGCCAGCGCTTCGAGGTCGCCTGTCGCGTGTGCCTCCGGCTTGGTGGCCTCGGGGCTCCACGAGCCACTACCGCCGGGTTCAGTTGGAGCGAGCACGTCGCTCGCGCCTGCGCGCTGGTTGATCCAGGCGCGTAGCTCAGCCTGCTGCCGCTCGGGCAGTTCGGCAATTGCCTGTTCGATCTCTTGCAAGCTCATGGTGTGACCGTCGGGTTGGTGCTCTCCGACCATTGTAGCCCGCCGCTGATGCTGCTGCAATCAGCCCGCCTCCTCACAACCTCGGTCTGAGAGAATCGAGCGCAGTCGGTGGGACCGGTTATCCCCAAACTCACAGACCTGCGCCGCCCTACAGGAAGGGTTTTTACAGGAGTAATACAGGATGGTGGGGTCTTAATGCGTGAGAAGGTGGGGTCTTAATGCGTAGCCAGGCTCCAAATAGAACCCAAAACCGCTCTTAAGTCGCTGCGCGACAACGGTTTGCGAGAAGGTGGGGTCTTAATGCGTGGATAAGTGTCTTTGTCCACAGACGAGCCGACTTCCGTCAGGCTGGTTTCGACTTCCCGATTGAGGGCGCCGATGGGTGCAGCCGGAGTCGCCCCCGTGGCGTCTCGTAGCAGAGCTGAGGCCACGCAGCGTTGATCTTCGTCAACTCTCGCTTGGCGGCGCGGGCGAACTCTTTCCCCCCGGTAGGACTGCTGTAGTCGGAGCCGAACTGCTTCCGCAGTTGCTCCCAGGAGATATCGACCGACTGTTTCAGGTAGCTCACCCGGTAGGTGAGCCAGACGTACAGGTCGATGCCCAACGGGGAGCGCGCGAGCCCCCGGAGGATGTTCATGTCGAACGGGAAGGGCCGCTTGACGATCTCGTCGTAGAAGGGCTGCGAGAGCGTGATCGAGTGCCCTTCCAGGTCGCCCTGGTTGAAGTCCTCGTTGGTCCAGAACATCCGCACCATGTCGGCAAACTGGACATTCTTCGAGCCGTACCCCTTGGCCCCGTTGTAGATGAACGAGACGCGGGCGTTGAACAGCCGTCGCGCCTGCGTCCTCAGCCGCGTGATGCTCCCCCATCGCCCGCCGTGCGGAACGATTTCGAGCTTGCCCATGAACTCCGCCAGAGAGCCGCCGAGATAGACCTCCCGGCTCCGGGTGCGAATCGCTTCGGCGATCACCCAGACGAGGAGCAGACGCGGCAGGCTACCCGAAGGGAGCCTTTCGCCTATCCCGGCCTGAATACCGACGGTGAAGTCCCCGTTTTGGACACCGACTTCCCGGCTGGCGGTCTCCTTGTGAGGGATTACGGCCTGCATCATGATCCGCGCCATGTAGCGCGTATCCGGGTCGGTCTCGCCGAAGCCGATCCCGATGAGCTGGTCGATCTGCTGGAGCTGGGTCTTGCTCATGGGTTCGGTCTTTTCGGGCTAGGTCGGCAGAGCACGGGGGTTTCGCTTAGGCACGACCGCTCAGCGCGGCACGTCCACTCCGTACTTCTCGAACAGCAAACCGATGGCCTCGTGCAGGAGCGCCGTCTCGGTCGTGTCCTGCTCCTTGGCAAGGATGGCGAACCGGGTAGCCGTCTTCTTCTCGACCCGGAAGTGTTTGCGTTTCACATCGGCGTCTTGACGCATTGACACATCGGGGTCTTTGTGTCCCTTTGATGCTTCCTCTTCCTTGCGTTGCTTCGCGCCGACGAGCGCCGACAGATCACGTTGTTTTGCCATTAGCTGACCTCCCATGCGAGGGTTTCGAGTTCGGTGAGGGCTTCGCGGTTCAGCGCGCTCCACCCATCAATGAGCAGGTTCGCGTATGCGGTCCGCCGGGTCAGGTGGCTCTCCAGCGTCGCGACCGGGATCGCATCAAGCGTCAGTGCCCGGTCTCGCCAAGCGGTCGTATTGGTCCGGATCTGGTTGAGCAGTAAACGGGCGCGCTCGGGCTGGCGCAGCTTGCCCGCCGTCTCGACGGCCTTGGCAACGTCTAGTGGTGCGAGGAGCAGCGGAATGACGACCAGGTCTGAGCTGCGCTCGACCTCCGCCAGTTCGGCGTCTGAGGCGCCACCCTGAGTGTCGATCAGCACGTAGTCGTAGCTGCCGCCGCTCTCGTAGTGAGTCAGGTTCGGGTGGTTGATGTGCTCCACGAAGCTGCTGGCGCCGCCGTCCAGCTCCATGTCTTGCACGGCCACGTGCTTCCGCGCGCGCTCAGCCCAGTAGAGCGCAAGGGCGCAGATTGAGGTCGACTTCCCAGCGCCGCCCTTCTTGTTCACGAAGGAGATGACTCGCATTGGCCTTTTACCCTGTAGATGCAGCCAAAGTATGGCTTGGACGCCATTGTGTCAATGTGTCTTTGCGTCCATTCTACCGCCCGAGACCAAGGCCCCGGCTCAGCTCTCGCTTGATCGCCTTCGCGACGACCTGTTCCACCGTCTTTGAGGCTTCCGGCGCCACCCGCGCCAGCGCCACCCGCTCGCCCCGGCCGAGCGCCTTCCCCAAGCCCTCCAGCTTCCGCTGGGCGGCCGACTCCCCCGGCCGCGTGTTGGACCGCGCCACGGCCCGCCCGTGCCCCGCCTTCGCCTCCCGGAGCGCGCGCGGCGCCCGCTCGCGCTCGGCCGCCAGCTCCTTCCGCATCACCCGGTAACGCTCGGCGTGCTGCGCGGCCACCGGCGCCGCCGCCCGCGCCTGGTCGTCGGTCCGCCGCGTCACGATCCCCAGCGTCCGGTGCGCCTCCTGCCGCAGCGCGCCGAACCGCTCCGGCTGCCGCGCGAGCGCCTCGGCCGCCCGGCCCATCCCCTCGGTCCGGCTCAGCGCGACGAAGAGCCGCTCGGCGCCCGCCGGGTCTTGGTAGACGCCCGCGAGCCCCTGCTGGACCCTGGCCCAGGCCGCCCGGACCTCCCGCTCCTGCGCCGGCAGCCCGTCCACGCTCCGCTCGGCGGCTCCCAGGCGCTCCCGGGCCGCGGTGACGGTGGCCCGGTGCTCGCGCGCCGCTTGCAGGTCCCGGTGCGCCCGCACGACCGCTTGGCCGTGCGGCGAGAGCCCGCCCGGCACCGGCCCCGTCCGCGCCTCCACCGCCGCCCGGTGCTCGCGCCAGCTCACGCCCAGCCGCTTCTCCAGCCGCCCCCGCCCCCCGGCCCGGGTCACCGCCGACGCCTTCACCTCCCGGCCCTCCCCGTCGCGGAGCACCAGCCCCCGCCCCTTCGCCCGCAGCACGTAGCCGTCGCTCGCCAGCCGCCCCTCCAGCTCCTCCCACGTCCCCGCCCGCTCGAAGTCGACGCCGACCCTGGCCCGCGCCTCGTGCTGGAGCGGGCGCCGACCCTGGGCTTGGGCCTCGCGCTCGGCCGCCCGGTAGGCGCCGCGCGACGGGCTCCTGGCGGGCCGCTCCTGCCCCTCCAGCCGCCCGAGCTGCCCCGGCACCTCCCGGAACCCCCGTGCCCGCTCCTGCGCCCTCAAGGACTTCTCCAGCCGCACCCGGTCCTGCCACCGGTCCCACGTCCGGCCCGTCTCCGGGTGCACCCGGTTCACCATCAGGTGCACGTGGGGGTGGCCGCGGTCGCCGTGCGCCACGACGACGACCTGGTGCTCGTCGAGCCCCAGGTCCCGGAGCGTGTCCTCGGCCACGCCCAACATGGCCTCTTTCGACGCCGGGTCGGTCGGCCCGCCCGGCAGGTCCCGGCGGTCGAACGAGATCGAGACGTGGTAGCACGGCTCCGTGCACTGCGGCGTCCGGTCGGCCGTCGCCTCCATGACCCGGGCCGCGCGGTCGGCGTTGGCGGCCCCGTCGACGTCGCGGACCACGCCGCGGCTCTCGACCCAGGCCACGCGCTCCTCGGCGGGCACGTCGCCCTTCCCGCTCCCGAGGTACGAGCCCAGGGCGCCGAAGCTCGCGCTGCTCGACGTCGACGCGATCACGAGCCCGCCCGGCTGCGAGCGCCGTGCCCCCCGCCCGGCTGGCGCTCCACCTCGGAGGTCACGGCGTCGGAGGCCGTCACCGGCGCCTCGCCCGGCGGGCTCACCCGGTCGAGCGCCGCGAGCACGTCCGCCAGCACGGCCTCCACCTCGGCCGGCGTCACCGTCCCGCCGGCCCCGCCCAGCGCCGCGTCCGGCTGCTTGCCCGCCGCCTGGTCACGCCGCGCCTGGTGGGCCAGGCGCACCAACTGGTTGAGGTTCCGGCCCACCCGGTTCAGCTCCACCACGGCCTCGGCGCGGACCCCGCGCGGCTTCGCCTGCGGCCGCCGCCGTAGCGTCGCCTCGCGGACGTAGCGCGACGGGCTCACCTGGGCGTCGGCGGCCCACCCCTCCACGCGCGCCCACTCCCCAGGGCTGAACCGGACCGACCGGACCACGCTCTTCTCGACGGCCACGACTTCAGATGGGGAGTGAGCAAAACAGACAGCAGAACAGAGCCGCCAGCGTTCCACTGGCGACGGCCGAGCTCGCATTCGCAACTGCGTTGAGCGCCCGCCGCGAAACGCCCGCCGGCCCCCGCCAACCTACGACGTCCCGCCCGAAGCTGGATGCCCCAATGTGTTACATGCACTTGCTAGCTACGAGTTTTTCCTCGGAAAGGGCTGAACTGTCGTACGACCTCCACCCTCAAGACGCTCAAGCGCGAACTCGGTCAACGAGCGCTCGTCAAGGTGGCAGGCAGAATCGTGTAATCACGCGCGGCACCGGTTCGCCCGTTCCCACACCTTACGGAGGACGGCCGCTTCGCTGGCTCGATGGGACGGGCCGTGCCACGTCAGTTTGAAGCATTAACCGCTCCCCAGCGGGCCACGCTGAGTGAGGGGCCGAAGCAAGAACTGCTCCGCAGGCGGCGCCAAGCTTGCGTACTTCTGAGATCGTACTGGCGAGGATCCTGTCCCGTCACACAATCTCATCGCATCACCGGTAGAGCGGGTGCCCACGATCTTCGACGTGACACCACACGCTCCACTCGATGGGAGTCCGGTGGGAAAAGACCTGGCTCGCAGCGTTCGGGCTGAGCGTTAACCCCTTGGAAACGTCGCCTGAACCACACAATTGCACATAGTGGTTTGCCCGTACGCACGGCCCGGGGTTACCCTAACGCTCCCTTCATGCGTTCCGTCGAGTGCGGCACGCCCACCAAGGTCCCCGCGCCCGCCGATGCTCCGAGCGATACTGCCCCTGAGCCGACTCCTCCTCGTGCTCGCCTTCGCGCTGTCTTCCGTCCCAGTTTCAGCTCAGATCCTGCTCCGAGACCGCGTCGAGATCGCACCGATGCTGGGGGGTGTTCAGGAGTCGGCCGCGAGCCTAGTGACTCAGGGCACGTACCCGACCGACGACGGCATCTACTACTCCGTCCGGGTCCGGCCCAGCGGCGGCTTCGCCACGTGCTGCCAGGGCCACGGCGACGTCCACACGACTTGCCACTCGCCCTTCTCGCACGGCGACGCGCTCGTCTTCAGCGGGGTCGGGTACGACGGGACCCCGTTCGAGAGCAGCCTCGGCGTCCTGGGCGCGCTGGTACAGGACACGTCGTACGTCAGCGAGGCGATCTACCCCTTGGGCTATGACCTCTGGCCCTACCCGAACTGCGCCAATGGGATCGACGGCGGCGGCGGGACGGTGTTCTACGACACCCACGCGCGGGGCGTGACGCTCTACGACGGGGCCGGCGAGTGGACCACGGTCGGCGACGTCGAGGACGCGGTGACGGTAGGAGCCACCTACTCCGGCCGGTCCCTCGTGCGCGGCGTCTACACCGACCGGTACAACTACTTCGGCCAAACGTTCTGGGGCCTCCGCTTGACGTCGGTCCCGTTCGGGGACTACCCGCCGGGCCACAGGGCGCTGTGCGGGGAGGGCGCGTTCCACGGGGTGAGGTTCGACCTCGACCTCGAGCCCCGGTACAAGGCGGTCGCCTTCGACGTCCGGGTCGAGCCCGCGGAGTTGGCCCCGGGCGAGGTGGCGACCGTGACCGTCACGCCGGTGGACTCGTCCGGCGTCCCGGTCGGGATGCCCGAGCGCGACCGGGTGGCGGTCTCGGCGTTCGACGCGGTGGGGGCCGGGCTGCCCGGCCGGGGCGGGGGCGTCGTCCCGCTCGACGACGTCACCGTGGGTCCGTACGGGGGGATGAACTGGACCTGGCCGAACTACGTCTCCCGCGAGGGCCGGGTCTTCGGCGTCCTCGCGCCTCCGGACTCACTGGCGCCGGATGGACCCGAGGAGGTCACCGTCCAGGCGTGGGGGTACAGCGGGAGCCGGAACCGGCACGTGGTCGGGGAGACGACACTCACGCTCTGCCCGGTCGGCGGATGCGAGGCGGGAGGCGGGATGGAGGTGGCCGTGAGCCCGGCGGTCCTCCGGCCAGGCGAGGAAGGCGAGGTCTCGGTCGAGGTCACGGCCGCCGTTCCGGATCTCAGTGACGACGACGAAGTCGATCTCGCGCTCAGCGAAGTCGCAGCTGATATGGGCGGCCTCGTCGTCGAGGGGCTCGGCTCCGCCCCGGTCTCAGCGCTCCGCGTTCGTTTGGGAGACATCAGGGGCGGTCTCGTCCGATACCGTGTGTCGGCGGCTGACGAAGGTGGCGAGCCATCGGACACATCTTCGGCGGCGACGCCCTTTGCGGCTGCAACCAGCGCGATTCGGTTGGACGCTGTAGCGTCAGGGGGTGAGACTTCTAATGCGGCCGCCTCATTGCTGCCGACCCCGCCGAGTGACGTCTCTGACGAGGGCGCCTCTGGGTACCGCGATGTCGGCGGCCTTCCAGTCGTCCTCTCGGCCGCGCTCGTCCGAGCACCCTCAGTCCAGGGGGAGTCCGAAGGCGTCGGAGTCTCGCCGATCGCCGTCTCGATCGAGGTCGGTACCGACCGTCTCGCTACCAATGAAGCGGCGACGGTCACGGCCCATGTGGACCTGCCGGACTGGATGTGGCAGTGGACGACCGACCGGTGGCCCGACGTCGGCGACGCGGAGCAGATGTGGCTCCAGGCCTGCGTTCGGCATTTCGAGGGGGCGGAGAACCCGGCGACGGGCGAGGTCCCGATCCGAAGGGCTGACTTCGTCGGGACGCAAGACGATCTCGCTTCGCGCGACGACAAAGCCCATTGCTACAAGCTGGCAGAAGACACCGACGACGGCGCGTTTGACACTCTGTTCGACTGGGTAAACGACTCGGGGACGTACGAGGCCACGTTCAAGATTCCGCTGGACCTCCCAGCCGAGGGGTTCCCGCCGGGCCACGAACGGGACGTTCTGGTCCACGTTGGGTTGGTGGGGGTGTACGACGGTGTGGCGACGTTCCTGGAAGACCGGGCCGGGCGCAGGATGGCCGCTGGGCAGATGGTCCAGGTGCGGGTCCCTGATCCAGGTCTCGAGCTCGAGGTCCTAACGCCTGACGACGAGTGGGGTATCTCGGCGGTCCCAGCAATGCCAGATGTGCGGGTCCGGGCGCGCCTGTTCGACGCCCCCAACCCGCAGTCGACGACGACGTTCTCGTGGGAGTTCGACGTGTCCTACACCATGCGGTCGACGTGTGGGGGCGACGTGGGCCGAGACGTCACGGTGACAATTGGCGGCAAGGCCGAGGCAGTGGGGTCGGAGTGGTCCGAGTGGTCGGTGCCCTTCCACTCGGACTCCGTGGTAACGGCCTCATTTACAGGCCTCAACAACGGGAGAGGCACCACCACCGAGTGTGCCGATGAGTTCGCGTCGTGGAGTTCCGTGAACGGGTGGACTCCGCTCGTTCCAAACGCATCGGGTACGAATCCTGACTACGTCGAGCATAACCCGAACGGGGACCGGTCGCTCTCGTCCCCGTTCGTGGGGACGGGACTCCACACCGGGCGTACGACCGGCCGTCTCTTCTTGGGAGGCAACACGGAGGTCCGCGTGAGCGCGGAGTCCGCCGGACAAGCGTACGAAATCGGCACCCCTCCTACGACTCCGGCCATCCTTGGTACCAACCCGACGGCCCTCTCAATTCGAACGGAGATCGGGAGACGCACGTCTCAAGTCCTCTCGTCCTTTGAGCGGTTGTCGTACCAGACTGGAGGGTTCGACGTCGAACGCGAGGTGACCGCAATGATCGCTCATGAGAGCCATCGTCGCCAGTTCCGGGACGAGTTGGATCACGACGATAGGCTCAAGGATGTGTGTGACGACGGTCAGGAAGTCGGTTACCCATGCCACAACACTAGCCTTGCCGGGTACGGGTTAGGACAGCTCGACTTCGTACCGCCCACGGAGATCCAGATGTGGAATTGGCGATACGGCGTCGAGGGCGCCGCGACCCACTACATCAAGAACCGCAGGAAGCTGGTCGGCGATGTAGAGGGTAGGGTAGACCTCACCCAACCAGAGGTCTATGTTCGCGACCCTGAGAAAGGGAATGGCGCCATTTCAGTAAGTCGATTCATCTTCCGAGGGAGCTACGCGAAGTACAACCAGGGGTCCCAATTCGATCTATGGCGCTTCAGCGGAGGCAGCGGCGTCCCCGTACGTACGACTCAAACCTCAGGCCCCTCCCGTGCCGACAGCGCATGGGATCGGTATCTCGGCCTTCCTGCTTCGAACTAACCATGCATCTCGTGAAGCTGCACATTTTGGTTCTCATCCTGGTCGTCCTGGGGAGTGGCACGCCGGGGGCTCAAGGCTCCGTCCCGTTGTGGACCTGGGACACTCCGTCGACGGCCCTTCTCCGCTGGGTTGACCTCTCGACCGGCGCAGAGTCGGCCTTGTCCTCTGTGGACTCTGTGGCCGCCTTTTTCCCGACGCTCGGAGCTGGCAACGTCGCGGTCGTCGACGGCGCCCAGCCGCGGGTGGTACGCAACCGGGCCTACGCCGTTGTGGCGGGGCGAGGCGCCGCGGCAGCCCCGACGATCCACGTGTTCAGCCCCAACACCGGGACCGTCGAGCGGTGGCCGGTGCCTGCGGACCTATCAGCCGCATGGGTGGGCTCCTTTGCCCACATCACGCCTGTCCCGAACAGCGGGCGCGTCGCGGCCGTGGTGCGTGCCAGTCCGCTCGACGACGGCTCACCGCACCCTCACAATGGGACTGCCGTCCTCTACGGCCCCGACGGCTCTAGTCACGGCTCGGTGGCCGTGTACGACCCCACCGATGGACTCGCGCTGCCCCCTTTCTTCTCGGCAAGTGGGGCGTACGCATTCACGTTGGCCTCGTCTAGTGGAGGAGGATTAGGGTTCCGGATGACCGAACTCGATACGGGCGCCTCTACGCGGCTCGAGTGCCCCGTTCCGTGGGCCAGGGACGGATCAGCCATCTTCTTAGATGGGGAGTCGGGGTATGCCCTTCTCGCGGCCTACGACGCGGACGGCGCCGTCCGCTACTCCGTCTGTGACGTGGCGTCAGAACAGGAGGTGGTGTCCGTACCCGCGTTCATCTCCTCGTCTTACGACGCCGGTCCGTTCGAGGCCTTTGACAGCGCCTACCTCGCTGCCGGCGGTGGTTACGTGGTCGCGTGGCCATTCGCCCCCAGCGAGCCGAGCGGAGAGCGCTCAACCGGTGACGTTCTCGTATACGATGTCTCGACCGGCAGTCTGGGCGCGTGGTTCGTCCACAGCGTAGAGTCTCAACCGCTCCTGAGCGCCGAGGAAAGCCAGTACTCGCTTGTCCTCGCGCAGCGAGGACAGGGCGGCGTGGAGACCGCATCGCTCGTAGGAGCGCCGGTCGATGTGGCCAGGGAGATGTCCACGGAGACGGTTCTCAGCGCCCTGGCTGACGCCACGGCCCGGGCGCTACCACTCGGTGCAGCTGCCCGGGCGGATTCCTTAATCGATGTTGCCATCACGGCAGAGGACCCCGCCGTGCGCGGCTCTGCTCTCTGGGGGGTTGAGCAGACAGTCGTTGCGTCGGAGGCCTCGCTGTCTCGGCCTCACTCGGACCTCCTCCGGTCTGCTGTCCCGTTCTTGATTGAGTCG
>CBDCCX010000003.1:0-18411 GCA_965215165.1 Rhodothermales bacterium
ATAGCACCCCCATACGGGGGCGCTGTGACTGTAGGCGAAGGGGGGTGCCTGCGTCACCCCCCTTTCGAAACCCCCCGGCCACCTCGTCACCGAGCGGGAGTCAGTTCCGTTGCCAAGGGCTTGCCCGGGGACGATGCGGCGCCGCCTCCGCTGCCCCATTGCACCCCGCCGGCTTCCCGCTCGTCCCGCTCCCGCCAGGGCCCTCCTCGCCCCCGTCCCGCCGCCCGGGGCCCCGCTCGGGGGCGCTCCCGGCCCTTCCGCGAGCATCGGGCGCATCCGTCGGCGAGAGCCCGGTCGGGCCGGAGACCACCAGGGATCGGAGGCCCGGCCGGGCGGCTTCCAGCGAGCACCTCCACGAACATGCTGCTGACATCGCTGTCCCGAAGCATGGCCAGCGTCGAGAAGGCGAAGCGTGGCCAGGCCAGGCCGCTCGCCGCGGGGGCAGTCCCCTGCGAGGCGGGAAGAGCCTCGCAGGGGACGCCTGAGAGCGTGTGGTCGCTTCCGGCGGCCTCAAGCCTTGTCCTCTCGGGGCTGACGCCCCGCTGCGGGAAGGCTTGACCCCGCCTCCCGCGCCCGGGGGCGTGATGGGTGCGGGCCGGGTGCCGGTCAGGCCAGCTCGGCGCCGTGCTCGACGTCCGCCCAGTACCGGTTCGGTTCCAGTTTGGCGGCCCTGCGGGCGGCGTCCTCGATGCGCACAGGGCGAAAGTCCCACTGGTCCACGCCCACGTTCACCGCGCCGCGCGAGCCCTGCCATCGGTTGTGGACATGCCCGAAGAGGTGCAGCGCGCCCTTCCTGGCCCGGTGCCAGGTGATCATCGGGTAGTGACACAGCACGGCGGGGTGCTTGGCCGCGGGGTCGGCGACCTCGGCGAGGTGGGTGACGCTGGTCCAGGGGAGCATCCGGGTTGCCTCGCCGTCGTGGTTGCCGACGACGAGGTGGCGCTCGGCGCCGGGGAGCTGGGCGAACGCGGCCTCCAGCCAGTCGAGATCCTTGGCGCGGGGCCCGAAGGCGAAGTCGCCGACCACCCACAGTGCGTCTTCGGGGCCGACCGCCTCCCACAGCCGCTCGATCAGCACGCCGTCCATGTGGGAGGCCGAGCGGAACGGCCGGCTGCACAGGGCGATGACGCGCTCGTGCCCGAGGTGGAGGTCGGCGGTGTACCAGGTGCGGGGCATGAGGCCAGCTCGACGGGCTGTGCATCATAAGTATGATGCTCCATGTCGCATTCGGGAGCCTGCGACGCGACAGATAGGATGAGAGCCGCGCGACGATCTGGATGAGAGGGCACGACGGGGCCCGGACCGAAGGGAGGGCGTAGCCCGACTGGAGATCCGGGCCCCGTCGTGTCGGCTCCCGCCGCTGGCGGGGCGCCGGGTGATCGCGGTCGGCCGAGGTAGAGGGATGCTTTCTCCATTGTGAGGAGCGCCCGTGCCCGGCCGCCACGTGACCGATCACCAGATGAGGCTTTTCATGACCTACCGTTCGACCGACCCGGTCCCCGTCGCCGCGGCCAAGGCCGGGTTCAGCGCGGCCACGGGCTACCGGATCGAGCAGGACCCGCGCCCGCCCTCGACGAAGCGGGTGCCGCGCGGCCGGCGCCGGCCCGACCCGCTTGAGGGCATCTTCGACGAGGAGGTGGTCCCAATGCTCGAGGCCGCGCCCGGCCTGAGGCCGGTGGCCATCTTTGAGGAGCTGCTGCGCCGCCACCCCGATCTCGGCGCGGGCGTGCGCCGGACGCTCGAGCGGCGCGTCCGCGCCTGGCGCGCGCTGCACGGCCCCGAGCGGGAGGTGGTCTTCCGTCAGCGCCACGAGCCCGGACGGCTCGGGCTGTCGGACTTCACCGACGCGGCCGGGCTCGGCGTCAACGTGGCCGGCGCGCCGCTCGCGCACCGGCTCTACCACTTCCGCCTGGCCTTCAGCGGGTTCGAGCACGTCCACGTGGTGCTGGGCGGCGAGAGCTTCGTGGCGTTGGCCGCGGGCCTCCAGAACGCGCTGTGGAGCCTCGGCGGCGCGCCCCATGAGCACCGAAGCGACAGCCTCTCAGCCGCCTTCCGCAACCTCGACCGCGAAGCGGGGGCGGACTGGACCAGACGCTACGAGGCGCTCTGCGGCCACTACGGGATGGCCGCGACGCGCAACAACCGCGGCCTCGCCCACGAGAACGGTGCGATCGAGGGCCCGCACGGCCACCTGAAGCGCGCGATCGCCGACGCGCTCCTGATGCGCGGCTCGGCCGAGTTCGAGGGTCTCGCTGCCTACCGCCGCTTCCTCGACGAGCTCGTCGGACGGGGCAACGCGCGCAACCGCAAGCGCATCGAGCTGGAGCGCGCCGCGCTGAGACCGCTGCCGCAGCGGCGGGTCGAGGACGGCGAGGAGGCGATCGTCACCGTCACCTCCTCGGGCGGCTTCACCCTGCGCAAGGTGTTCTACTCGGTGCCCTCGCGCCTGATCGGCCACCGCCTGCGCGTGAGGCTCCACGACGACCGGCTCGAGGTTTTCCTGGGCGCAACCCACCTGATGACGCTCCCGCGGGGGCGCTCGCGGGGCGACGGCCGGCACGGCCATGTCGTCGACTACCGGCACGTCATCCACGCGCTCCGGCGCAAGCCCATGGCGCTGCCGGGGCTGATCTACCGCGACCAGCTCTTTCCGCGAGAGGCCTACCGCCGCCTGTTCGAGGCGGCGATGGACGCGCTGCCCGCGAAGCGGGCCTGCCGTCTCACCGTCGATGCGCTCGCCTTGGCGCACGAGCGCGGCTGCGAGGCCGAGCTCGCCGCCGTCATCGCCGAGGCCCTCGGCGCAGGCGGTCTGCCCGACATCGCGGACCTCAGGCGGCGCTTCGCCCCCGATCCCGCAACGCTGCCCGAGATCGCCATCCCGCTCACGCCTCTGGCCGACTACGACGAGCTCGTGGCCCCGTCCGCCAGGGAGGGCGCGCCATGAGCGCGACCGACCCCATCGACGAGGCCCGCCTTGCGCTCCTGCTCGGCGACCTGCGCCTGCCCGGGATCAAGACCGTCTGGCCCCGCTTCGCCGAGCGCGCCGACAAGGAGGGCTGGCCCGCCGCGCGCTTCCTCGCCGCCTTGGCCGAGCACGAGGTCGCCGAGCGCGCCCGCCGGCGCATCGAGCGCCACCTCGCCGAGGCGCGGCTGCCGCCGGGCAAGACGCTCGATGCCTTCGAGTTCGACGCCGTGCCGACGATCTCCAAGGCCCAAGTCATGGCCCTCGTCGCCGGCGACAGCTGGCTCGAGCGCGGCGCCAACCTGCTGCTGTTCGGCCCTCCCGGCGGCGGCAAGAGCCACCTCGCCGCCGCCATCGGCCGCGGCCTCGTCGAGAACGGCTGGCGCGTCCTCTTCGTCCGCACCACCGACCTCGTCCAGCGGCTCCAGGTCGCGCGCCGCGAACTCGCGCTCGAGGCCGCCATCAACCGGCTCGACAAGCACCATCTGCTGATCCTCGACGACCTCGCCTACGTCACCAAGGACCAGGCCGAGACCTCGGTGCTCTTCGAGCTCATCGGCGCACGCTACGAGCGCCGCTCGATCCTGATCACCGCCAACCAGCCCTTCGGGGAATGGAACAGGATCTTCCCGGACCCGGCGATGACGCTCGCCGCCGTCGACCGCCTCGTCCACCACGCGACCATCCTCGAGCTCAACGTCGAGAGCTACCGGCGCCGCAGCGCCCTCGAGCGACAACGCGGCTCGAAACGACCGCCGCGCACGACAGCCCGAGCCACCGAGCCTGACGCAGAGCGACAATCAACCTGAAACGCCACTTGCCGGCCGACCCCGGCTCGGCCACCATCCCACTCGCCGCGACGCTCGGTTCTCATCCAGATCGTCGCGCAGCTCTCACCCTGATCGTCGCGCTACAGGAGCCAGCCCCATGCCTACCGCCGAGCGCATGACGATCACGATGCCCACCGAGATGGCCGAGGCCCTGCGGCGGACCGTGGCGGCGGGCGAGTACGCCTCCACCTCCGAGGTCGTGCGTGAGGCGCTGCGGGATTGGACGCGGGCGCGGGACGCCGAGCGGCGCGAGCTGGAGGCGCTGCGCGATGCCATCCGAGCCGGGCTCGACAGCGGACCAGGCATCCCCGCCGAGAAGGTCTTCGCCGAGTTGCGGGCGCGCTACGCGGCCCAGACCTGAGGGTGCCCCGCCTCGTCATCCTGCCCACGGCGCGGACGGACCTCATCGAGATCGGCGACTTCATCGCGGCCGACAACCCGGAGCGGGCGGCATCGTTCGTCGCGGAGATCGAGGCGAAGGACAAGGTGCAGGTCGTCAGGGTGCTGCACGGGGCGTGGGATCTGCCACGCGCGTTCGAGCCGTAAGACGGAGCAGGCCCGGTTTTCGTGTGTCAGGATGACCGGAAACCCCGCGGCGGCAGCCCATTCCGCGTTTCGCCCCGGCGGAGGCTGACGGGCGCATGGCCCTCATAGCGGATCAGCCGCCGCCATCTAGCACCTAGCCAGCCGCTCGCGCCAGCACGTCCTCGGCCCACTGGTTGAGGCTCTTGCCGGCCAGCTCGGCCGCAAGCGCCGCGCGGCGGTGGACTTCGGGATCGACGCGGAACATCACCTGGCCGGAATAGGTCCGCTGCGGCTCCTTCCCGACCCTGGCGCAGGTCTCCAGGTAGTCCTCGACCGCCTCAACGAACGCCTCGCGCAGCCCCTCTACCGTGTCGGCGTGGAAGCCCACGCCGTCGCGGATGCCGGCGATGCGCCCAGTGAAGAGGCCGTCCTCGTCGTCGTACTCGATTCGGGCGGAGTAGCCCTGATGGGTCATGGTGTTGATCATGGCGTCACCCCGATGCGTTCCAGGAAGGCGCGGGCCGCGCGGACCTGGTAGCGTTTGGCCTCCTTGGCGGGGTGCGGGCGGTGGAACGTCTCGACCTCGCCGTCCTTCTCGAACCGCACCCGCGAGCCGCGCCCCTCGATCAAACAAGCCCCCGCGGCCAGCAGCAGCCCCTCGACGGCCGCCCACTCGATGGTGCCGGACACGGGGTCAGCGAAGACGGTAGCAAGGGTGCGACGGTGCCTGCTGTTCATGGGGATGGGTAGCGCACGCTTGCTAATTTTGCAAGCAAGTGTGAAGGTCTGGCCAAAGGTGGAGGCGGGCGTGACCGAACTGAACTTCAAGGGCAAAGAATTCGTCTACAACCACCACCTTGCCGTGCCCTTCCGCCCGCTGGAGCCGCAGGCGGACAAGGGGATCGGCCCCGTCGATCTGGATGGCAACCTGATCGTGCAGGGCGACAACCTGAATGCGCTGAAGGCGCTTCTGCCGATGTACGCAGGCCGGGTGGACTGCGTCTATATCGACCCCCCCTATAATACTGGTAAGGAGGAGTGGTCATATAGTGATAGAATTAATTCCCCTATGATCAAAGAGTGGTTGAATTCTAATCCAGTAACGGTGGAGGATGGTCTAAGGCACGACAAATGGGCCTGTATGATGTGGCCGCGCCTTCAATTATTAAAGGAGTTAATGAAACCTGGGGCAATCATCTTTGCTAGTATCGATGACAATGAAGTCAGCCTTCTAAAGAGTATTCTTCATGAAGTTTTTGGGGATAATAGTGGGAATCAGACTAACCCTCACCTTGGAACGGTGATTTGGAAGAACGCGACCGACAACAACCCTACTAATATAGCTACCGAGCATGAGTATATTCATGTTTTCTGCGCTGGCCGCGATCACGTCGCGCCAGTATGGAAATCTCCATGGTCAGAGCTGAGGGGAATCTTACTAGAGAAGGAAGAAGAGATTATCCAAGGCGGATTTTCAGATGACGAAATAAGTACTGAGTACGCGAGATGGTTTCGGAGTCGTAGGGATCAGCTGGGTCCACTGGCTGAGTACAATCTAATTGACAGAGTTGGGATCTATACGGCCTCGCGGTCTGTCCACAACCCAGGGAAAGAGGGCTACCGCTGGGAACTAGTTAACCCTAGAACAGGACAACCAGTACCTCAACCTCTAATGGGTTATCGTTTCCCTGAGGAAACACGTGACCAACTCCTCGCAGAGGAAAGAATTATATTCAGTAATGATCCGAACCAACTTATCCGTCTCAAAGTTAGATTGCGTGACTATAAAGAGAAGATGCCGAGTTGGGTCGATATCGATGGTCGGCGGGGCGCCACGGAACTTAAGAAAATATTTCCAGATAGGAAGCAAATATTTAGAAATCCTAAAACGCACACACTCATTGAATGGTTACTGTCCTATGTAGCTGGACCTGGTGCAGTGGTTTTGGACTCATTTGCGGGTTCTGGAACGACAGCGCACGCAGTTATGAGATTAAATCAGATTGATGGCGGCGGTAGAAAATTCATCCTCGTTGAGGGTGAGGACTACGCAGATGAACTGACTGCTGAGAGAGTCCGTCGCGTAATACAGGGTGTTCCCCAAACTGATAGCCCGGAACTGCAAGGGGGCCTCGGCGGCGGCTTCACCTACTGCACGCTGGGCGAACCGGTCGACTTGGACAACATCCTGAGCGGCGAGACGCTACCCGGCTGGGGTGCGCTCGGGGCCGTGCTATTCCACATGGCGACCAGCCGCGCCTTTGAAGCCAGCGCGGCGCGTGAGGATGACCAGTATCTCGGCCAGGCTGACGGCCAGCACCTCTGGCTGATCTACAAGCCCGACCTCGACTGGCTGAAGTCGCCCGACGCTGCGCTGACGCTGGCCCGCGCGAAGGCGGTCGCAGCGACCGATCCGGACGCGCGCCATCTGGTCTTCGCTCCGGCGCGGTATGTCAGCCAGAAGATGCTGGCGGAGCAAAACTTGGCCGTAGAGTTCGTGCCGCTGCCCTTCGCGCTCTACCGCATCGAGCGGAACTGAGCGCCGTGTTCCGCCAACTCGACTATCAGGACCGCGTGATCGATGCGCTCGACACCCATCTCGATGCATTGAAGAAGAAGAAGGCGGAGGCGGATCAGGTTGCCGCGATCCTCGCGGCCAACCCAAAGCTGCCGATCCCGCTTCCAGACTACGCTGCCGGGGCTTGGGATGTGCTGAAGGCGGCCGGCAAGCTGCCCGCGTCCCGCGCCGCCATCCCCTTCTCGCCACGCCTGGACGGCTGCGGCCGTCCGGTTCCGAACGTGGTGCTGAAGGTGCCGACCGGCGGAGGCAAGACCTGGCTCGCCATATCGGCCGTCTCTCGGATTATGGGTCGCTATCTCGATCGCAACACCGGCTTCGTCCTTTGGATCGTACCGAACGAGGCGATCTACACGCAGACGCTGAAGGCGCTGCGCGACCGCCAGCATCCCTACCGCCAGGCGCTGGACCGCGCCGCCGCTGGGCGGGTGAAGGTGCTGGAGAAGTCAGACCGGCTCGACGCCCGCGACGTGGATGGGAACCTCTGCGTCATGCTCCTGATGCTCCAATCCTCGAACCGGCGGGACAAGGCGACGCTGAAGATGTTCCAGGACCGGGGCGACGTGCACGGCTTCTTCCCGGCCGAGGGCGAGCAGCAGGCCCACAAGGCTGCACTGGAGCGCACGCCGAACCTCAACGGCTACGACGACATCTTCCCGATGGTGAAGGACTCGCTGGGCAACGCGCTGCGGATCATTCGGCCCGTCGTCGTGATGGACGAGGGGCACCGGGCCGTCTCCGACCTTGCCTACGAGACGCTCTACGGCTTCAACCCGTGCTTCGTGCTGGAGTTGACCGCCACGCCGCAGGACGTGCACCCGCGCGGCGGCGCGAGCCCGCGCGAGGGCCGCTATGCCAACCTCCTAGTGGAGGTGACGGGGCGCGAGCTGGACCGCGAGGGCATGATCAAGATGCCCCTCAACCTCAATCCCCGGCAGGGGAACGACTGGAAGGCGACGTTGAACGCGGCGCTGGAGAAGCTGAACGCCCTCGATGCCGAGGCGCGCCGGCTCCGGGCCGACACCGACCGCTACATCCGCCCGATCATGCTGATCCAGGTCGAGCGCACGGGCGCCGACCAGCGCGAGAGCGGCCGCATCCATGCCGACGACGTGCGGGACTGGCTTCTGACGGCGGGCTTCGACGTGGCCGAGATCGCCATCAAGACCGCCCAGCAGAACGACCTGAACGACCCTGAGAACCAGGACCTCTTGTCACCGACCAACCGGGTGCGGGCGATCATCACCAAGCAGGCGTTGCAGGAGGGCTGGGACTGCCCCTTCGCCTACGTCCTGTGCGGCCTTGCGGCGAGCACGAACCTGAAGGCCATGACCCAGCTCGTTGGCCGCATCCTGCGCCAGCCGGGGGCGATGAAGACGCGCATCGAAGCGCTGGATGAGTGCCACGTCATCACCCACCACGCGGGCACCGCCGATGTGGTGAAGGCGATCAAGGACGGGCTGGAGCAGGACGGCCTGGGCGACCTGGTGCTCCGGGTCGCGTCGGACGCGGCGCCCGGAACGGGCAAGGTCGCGCGCAGGATCGAGCGCCGGTCGGCCTTCAAGACTACCGAAATCTACCTACCCAAGGTCATGCTCGTGGAGAGCGGCGAGGTTCACGACCTCGACTACGAGACCGACGTGCTCTCCGCCATCGACTGGCGCAGCTTCGATCCCAAGGGCATCGCCGCCCGTGTGCCCGAGAACGCGCAGGCCGCCGAAAGCCAGCTCCAGCGCATCAGGCTGGCCGATGATGGCGACGAGCTGTTCGTCGGCGAGATAGTCGCAAGCAGCTCTGAGACGCTGACTTTCGACCCGGCCTACGCCGTCCGCATGGTTTCCGACCTCGTGCCGAACCCGTTCGTCGGCCGAGAGATCGTCGGCAGGCTTCTCGACAGGCTCCGCGCGCGTGGCTTCGATGATGCCAAGCTGGGCAGGCTTGCTAGCCTCATTGTGGAGGAGTTGCGCAAGGGGCTGGACACGGCACGCAACGAGAAGGCCGAAGCCCTGTTCAAGGCCGCGGTCACCGCCGGTCGCATCCAGTTCCGCCTGCGCCTGGACGGCCGCAACTGGCGAATACCCTTCAGCATGGAGACGACTGAGCAGGAAACCGCCCGCCAAATTGTGAGCAAGACCGGCGGTCCTCTGGAGAGGAGCCTGTTCGCTCCGGTCTATGAAGCTGAGCTGAACGGCAACGAACAGGAGGTCGCTGTCTATCTCGACGGCGACACAGCGCTGGCCTGGTGGCATCGCAACGTCGCCCGGGCGCAATACGGCATCCAAGGGTGGCGGAAAGCCAAGATCTACCCAGACTTTATCTTCGCGGTACAAAATGAAGGCAAGACGAAGCGGATCACGGCATTGGAGACCAAGGGCGACCAGCTCGATAACCTTGACACCGCCTACAAGCGCGAGGTCTTATTATTCCTGTCGGATAACTTCGCGTGGGACAGTCACGTGCCTGCCGGTCAGTTGGAGCTTGTGAAGAACGGCGGCGAGACTGTCAGTGGGACACTGGTCCTCATGAGCGAGTGGAAGACGAAGCTCCCTGACCTTTTACTACCATAAAGATATGGAAAGCCAAAGTCTCGTTATTCGTGAATTCTACGCCTAGGCTGTACCACTCGCAAGGTCCTCCAGCGGCTAGTTCGACAATAGATCCTCAATCCTCTTCTTGAGTTGTTTGCGGCGATTATTATAGAATATCTTGAAATCTACGATGTCAGATGGTATCTCGCCGAGATCATGGATTTCGCGGTAGTGCCTTCGCTTCTTCTCATCAGAGTAGTATTTCTCAAGCCAGCTAGCTGGTAGCGTAGCGCGCTTCTCAATGTTAATTGCGCCCTCTAAAAGCTGAAGATTAGGAAGTTGGTTCATACGGTCCATATAGTCATCAATCTTTGACTCTGTAATACCGGATTTGAGGAGTCGACGCTTCGTAAATTTTGAAGCCGGAAAGACGTGGTCGATGTGAAACTTGTTTTTAAGATCTACAAACGGAAACAGTAGCGTAAGGAGGAGGAACGTCCGCTTGTCGCCGTATTCTAGGTAGACAAGGTCTTCGATCTCCGCGGGTTCAAAATCGATCGACTTACCGCGCCGTGCCATCTCACGCGAGATGGCGGTACTAGGAAATGATTTCACTCCCTCCTTTTGAATTATACTGCGGAGTGCGGTCAGAAGAACGTCGAGACCGCTGCCCCAAATACCAGAAGCCTTAAGTAAGGACGGGATGAGCCAAAACTGGATCGCCTCGCGATCGCTTGCGTACTGGCTATGGGTGACGTAGTTGACGGGTGCCTCGCGGCGGAAGAGGTAATAGGCGACGGGTAGAAGGGCGCTGTCGGCCCGCAGCGTTTGCCCATCGAGCCCGAAGCTCGCGGCTAGCTCCACAGTTCTGATAAGTGCTAAGCGGATGCCCGGCCAGTTCGCCTCCAATGCCGCCATATTTGCAGCGGTGAAGTTTTCCACCTTAAAGCCGACGCTAGCAATCCCGGCGAGCATGAGCCCGGCCTTAAGCACGAAGTCTTGGCTGAAACTAAAACCTGTGCCGATGCGGTTCAGTTCGCCCACGAGATTATGAATCTCGGCCCGCGCATCTACCTGCTTCCATTGCGCGACCGCGATGCTGAGTAGAAGATCGGAGTAGGAAAGTACCGTGCCGCCAGAGTTAAGTCGGATGAAGATATTGAGAACCCTATCGAGGTTCTGTGCCTCCTCCTCGTAGTAGTTGACAATATTGCTTGTATGCACGATCCGGTGGAGATGATCGAGCGTCTCGTAGGCTCTAGTGAGTTGATCACCCTGAAGGCCCTTAGCTACTAAGGTTGTGAGCATTGCCGGCCCGCTCTTCATGCCGAGAACGTCTGGCACCTTGAACCAGAGTGCATCTTGTGCCGCAGCCTCTTGAGCCTCTGTCATAAAACGGAAGCGGTAAAAGACACCGTTCTCGTCTGCATCATGGGGTGCAAGCAGATCGAGACAGAGGACGCGTCTCGGAAACGCATCATCGCTTGTCCACCACTTGTTCGGCTGCTTCACAGCCATGGAACCGCGAAGCCCAATGTTCAGCGCCGTCAGGCGCTGCTGACCGTCCAAGACCGCGGTGACGCTCTTATGGTGAAAAATCCCTAGCTCGGGGCAATGAGCTGCGTCCCGCTGATGGTAATCTCGGACGAAGCCGTAGAACTTGAACTTGGCGCTCGTCTCGGCAGCCACGCGCCAGAACAAGAAGGTTCCGAAGGGATAACCCTGCATGAAGCTGTCGAAGAGGCGCTCGATCTGCTCGGGCCTCCAGACAAACTCTCGCTGAATCGCCGGCAAGACGTACTCATTCGCTTGGATTCGATTAAGCGCGTCCGCAATGGTCCCACCAGGCTTATACATTAATAGATTTCCTTGCTCTTCCACTAAGTCTTGGCTTGTACTGGAACCTGCTGCAAGGGTTCGAACCAAGTAGGCAGTGCTTTGGTCTCAGGCTAGAACCTTTACTGTAGTGTGCGCCGTTCCTGACTTCTGCACAGCCCCTTCGCCTCTGCCCGATCAACGCCTTGCTCTGTGCGCAAGTCATGTGCATAAAAGACCCATGACCCAGCTCCTCGATCGCGCCATCGCCGCCGCCCGTCGCCTGCCCCCCGAGGCGCAGGACGACATCGCCCGCTCGGTGCTGTTCCTGGCCGGCGAGGAGGCCGAGCCGGTCCAGCTCACCGACGAGGAGAGGGCCTCGATGGCGGAGTCGCTGGCCCAGGCGTCCCGAGGCGAGTTCGCCACCGACGAGGAGGTAGCAAGGGTCTTCGCCAAGCACGGGCTGTGAGGGTCCGCTTCACGCCCCGCGCCCTGGCGGAGCTCGACGAGGTCCTGACGGACGTCGAGGGGCAGTCGCCGCAGGGCGCCGAGCGGATCCGCGCGCGTCTCCGGTCGGCGCTCGACACCTTGGCCGCGCATCCGAGGATCGGCGCGCGGACCAGCGATCCCCGGCTGCGCCGCCTGGTGCTGAGGCCGTTCCCCTACCTGCTCTTCTACGAGGCGCGGGTCGAGGAGGTGGTCGTCATGGGGTCGTTTGCGGGAGGGGGCGGTGAGCTACGTTTTCGGTGAGCGGCGTGTCTTGGCCTCGAGGACGCGTCGTCCGTTCTCGCGCAACGCGCCGTCGGGGCCGACGTATCGGTAGAGCGTGACGGGCTTGATGCCGAGTTCGGCGGCGAGCTCGCTCACAGGGGTGTCGCGGCTGGCCATGGCGGCCTGGGCGAGGCGGACCTGGGCCTTGGTGAGGGCGAAGCGCCGGCCCCCGCGGCGGCCCCGAGCGCGGGCGGCGGCGAGGCCGGCCACCGTGCGCTCGCGGATCAGCTCGCGCTCGAACTCCGCGAGGGATGCGAAGATGCCGAAGACGAGCCGGCCGGAGGCGGAGGTGGTGTCGACCGCGGCGCCGTGGCCGGACAGGACCTTGAAGCCCACGCCGCGGGCGGCGAGCTTGTCCACGGTCTCGACGAGGTGAGCGAGGCTGCGCCCGAGCCGGTCGAGGCGCCACACGACGAGCACGTCGCCTTTGCGCAGGGCTTTCAGGCAGGCTTCGAGGCCGGGCCGGGCCGGGCCCTTGCCTGAGGCGTGGTCCTCGTAGATCGCCTCCGGCTCGACGCCGGCCCCGAGGAGCGCGTCGCGCTGCAGGTCGGTCGACTGCGAGCCATCGGCCTTGCTCACCCGCGTGTAGCCCACCAGCACGGCCGTCCTCCCACCCGCGGGGCATGTCGCAGACGGTCGGTTGAAGCGGCGCCTCGACTGGGGCCGCCGAGACGCCCCGCGTTGCCTCTCATCTGGTATCGCATTCAACGCGTCGCGAACCTCTATCGCAAGAGAGAGCGACTTCCATGGCCCGACGTGCCGTCCTGACCGCCCGGCAGCGCGAGGCGCTGTTCGCCCTGCCGGCCGACGAGCCCACCCTGCTGCGGCACTGTATCCTGAGCGAGGAGGACCTCGCCCACGTCCGGGGGCGACACCGGGCGCGCAACCGCCTGGGCTTCGCGCTCCAGCTCTGCGCCTTCCGGTATCCCGGCCGCCTGCTCCGGCCCGGCGAGACCATCCCGGAGGCGATGCTCGCCTTCGTCGGCGGCCAGCTCGGGCTCGAGGCGGACGACCTCGCGGGCTACGCCGCACGTTCGGAGACCCACTACGAGCATTCGGTCGTGCTGCGACGGCTCTACGGCTTCCGCCCCTTCGAGGGGCTGGCCGCGCAGGAGGTGGGGGACTGGCTCGCCGGCGCGGCGGAGGCGGCACGGTCCAATGACGCCTTGGCCGCCTCCATGCTGGACGAGTTGCGGCGGCGCCGGGTGATCGTGCCGGGGCCGACCACGGTCGAGAGGGCGTGTGCGGACGCCCTCGTCGCGGCGGAGCGCCGGATCGCGGAGCGCGTCGCGGGGCAGCTCGACCCAGAGATGCGCGAGCGGCTGGGGCGGATGCTCGGCGAGGCCATGGCGGACGGCACCTCGCGCTTCGTCTGGCTTCGTCGGCACGAGCCGGGCGGCAACTCGGCCGACGCCAACCGCCTGCTCGATCGCCTGGGGTGGATCGAGGGGCTCGCGATCCCCGAGAGCGTGATCGCCGGCGTCCCGCTCCACCGTGTTGCGCGGCTGAGGCGGCAGGGCGAACGGTACTACGCCGACGGCCTGCGCGAGGTGCCCGAGGCCCGTCGGCTGGCGATCCTGGCGGTGTGCGCCGTCGAGTGGCGCGCCGCCATCGCCGACGCGGTGGTCGAGACCCATGAGCGCATCACCGGCCGGCTCTACCGCGACGCCGAGCGCCTGTGCGCGGCCCTGGCCGCCGATCACCGCGGCTCGGTCGCCACGACGCTTCACATCTTCGCCCGTGTGAGCGGCGCGATGGTCCAGGCGAACGCCGTCGGTGAGGACGCCTCGGCCGTCGTCGCCGACACGATCGGCTGGGCCGGACTGAGGCGGCTTGCGGCCACCGCCGCGGCGCTCACCGGCGCGATCGAAGCCGACCCGCTCGATCACCTGGCCTCCGGACACGCCGGGCACACGCTCCTGCGCCGCTACGCGCCACGCATGCTCGAGGCGCTGCCCCTGCGGGGCGGCACGGCGGCCGCGCCGCTCCTGGCGGCGGTCGAGACCTTGCGCGCTATGAACCGGGCGGGGCGCACGGCTCGCTTCGCAGACCTCCCCCTCGCCTTTGCCCGCCCCAAGTGGCGCGAGCGCCTGGTGGTCGACCGGACGCCTGTCGATCCCCGGGCCTGGGAGACGGCCGTGCTGTTCTCGCTGCGCGACGCCTTGCGCTCGGGCGACGTGTGGCTGGCCTACAGCCGTCGCCACCGCGAGCCCGAGCGCGAGCTCGTGTCGGCCGCCGCCGTCAGGGACGCACCGCGCCTCGCCGTGTCGTTGAACGCCGCCGAGTGGCTCGCGGACCGACGGCTCGCCCTGGGGCAGGCGCTCGAAGCCGTCGGCCACGGCCCGCTCGGAGGCGGCACCATCGAGGGCGGGCGTCTGCGTGCGGACCGCCTCGAGGCCCATGCCCCGGCCGGGGCTGACGAGCTGATCCTCGACCTCCACCGCCGCATGCCGGTGGTGCGGATCACCGACCTGCTCCTAGACGTGGACGACGTGACAGGCTTCACGGATGCCTTCACCGACCTGCGCACCGGGTCCGTGTGCCGAGACCGGATCGGCGTTCTCAGCGTCGTTCTGGCGGACGGGCTGAACCTCGGCCTCAAGAAGATGGCCGCCTCGATCACCACCCACACCCATTGGCAGCTACTGCGCGTCGCCCGCTGGCACGTGGAGGACCACGCTTACGACCGCGGCCTGGCCCGGATCGTCGAGGCCCAAGCCGGCCTGCCCATGGCGCGCGTCTGGGGCGAGGGGCTGACCGCCTCGTCGGACGGGCAGTTCTTCCCCGCCGCAGGGGCGGGAGAAGCCATGAACCTCGTCAACGCGCGCTACGGCGGCGAGCCCGGCATCAAGGCCTATGCCCATCTGTCGGATCAGTTCGCCCCGTTCGCCGTGCGCACCATCCCCGCCACGGCCCACGAGGCCCCCTTCATCCTGGACGGCCTTCTGGGCTGCGAGGCCGGCCGTCGGGTGCGCGAGCATCACGCCGACACCGGTGGCTTCACCGACCACGTCTTCGCCGCCTGCGCGATCCTCGGCTACGCCTTCGCGCCCCGCATCCGCGACCTGCCCGATCACCGGCTCTACGCCTTCGAGCCGAAGGCCGCCCCGCTGGCCATGCGCCCCCTGATCGCGGCCCGCATCCGGACCGACCTGATCGAGCGCAACTGGCCCGACATCCTGCGCCTCGCCGCCTCCATGGCGCTCGGCGCCGTGGTGCCCTCCGCCATCCTGCGCAAGCTCGCCTCATACCCCAGGCAGAACGAGCTGGCGCTGGCGCTCCGCGAGGTCGGTCGCGTTGAGCGCTCGCTGTTCCTGCTGCGTTGGATCGCCGACGCCGACCTCCAGCGCCGCGCCCAGCTGGGGCTCAACAAAGGCGAGGCCCACCACGCCCTCAAGCGCGCCATCAGCCTCGGGCGCCGCGGCGAGATCCGCGATCGCAGCTCAGAAGGCCAGCATCACCGCATGGCCGGCCTGAACCTCCTGGCCGCCGCCGTCATCCACTGGAACACCCGCGAGCTCGGACGCCTCGTGGCCGAGCTGGCCGCCGCTGGTCAGGCACCCGACCCCGTGCTGCTGCCCCACGTCTCGCCCCTCGGCTGGGAGCACGTCCTGCTCACCGGCGAGTATCGCTGGCGGACGAAAACGTAGCTCACCGCCCCCTCCCGCAAACGACCCCGTCATCGGCGTTCGCCACGCCGCGCGCGACCCTCGCGGCATGCCCGGGGCTGGGGGCGCGGCCCCGTGATCGTCGGCTACGCGAGGGTGTCCACGGACGCGCAGCTGCTCGACGCGCAGGTGGCGCAGCTCACCGCCGCCGGGGCGGAGCGGGTGTTCCGCGAGAAGGTGAGCGGCGCCAAGCGGGACCGGGCGCAGCTCGCCCGGCTCCTGGGCCAGCTCGGGCCGGACGACGTGCTCCTGGTCACCCGGCTCGACCGGCTGGCGCGCTCGACGCGCGATCTGCTGAACGTCCTCGGCACCGTGGTGGAAAGGGGCGCGGCGTTCCGCTCGCTCGCCGACGCCTGGGCCGACACCACCACCGCGCATGGGCGGCTCATGCTGACGGTGCTGGGAGGGCTGGCAGAGTTCGAGCGCGAGCTGATCCGGGCGAGGACGAGCGAGGGCCGCGCGCGGGCCAAGGCCGAGGGGCGCAGCCTCGGGCGCAAGCACAAGCTCACCCCGCACCAGCAGAGGGAGGCGCGGGAGCGGCGGGACGCGGGCGAGACGATCACGGTCATCGCGCGCAGCTACGCCGTGCACCATGCCACGATCAGCAGGCTGTGCCGGTGAGGGAGCTGCGAGGAAGGACGCTCGCCGCGTGGCAGTCCCTTCCGATGCACGAGCATCGAAGGAGACAGGTAAATGCGTAGGACGTCCCGGGCCCCGTCAAGGCTCGTCTTCTACCCTACGGGCGCCTGCGGGAAGCCTTGACCGCGCCTCCGCATCGGAGCGCGCCGGGAGAGGCAGAGGTAACTCGCATGGGACGTCGCCTCGATGAGCAGTTCCGCTGATCAATCGGCCCTTCGCCGCCACCATCGCCGAGGCTTCACGTCCGCCCTCGCTCGTTGATCGGTCAGCAGGGCCGTCACCCGCTCGGTCATCTGGCGCCGCTCCCCCTCGGACGCGTCCAGGCGGCCGCGCAGGTCCGAGACGGTCTCCTCCAGTTGCTGACGCTCCCGTTCCCGCTCCTCGCGAAGCTGATGCAGGCTCGATCGGGCCTCGTCGCGCTGACGAGCCAGATCGGCCAGCTCGCGCCAAAGGACGCCCGCGTCCTGTTGATGCGCACCGGTGCGATCGTCACCTTCTGCATCATCTTGCAATGGTTTGTCGGGTGAGCTTGAACCAGTGCGAGATGTTGCATCCGCCGTCTCATGTATCGTTGCATGAACCGCTACCGTTCCCTCCGGAAACGCCCTGCTCAGCTCGGAGGGCTCGACCCAGAGGCGCCCGTCCGGAGCCTTGAAGGCCGCCAGCTTCCCATCCTTGATGGCCCTCGTGATGGTCGTCTTGGCGACGCCAAGCAGCTTGCTGGCCTCCAACGGCGAGATCGAGGTCGTGGTGCGCACCGGAGCATCCTCCCTTTCTCGGGGGCCGATGCACTGGATCGCATCGCATGATGGAAGTCACCTCGGCACTGGAGCGGACCGATGCAGATCAGGGGGATTTGTGATGCATGCAACACCGCGCATCACGTCCCCGCCCCGCCTGAACGGCCGTTGGAGCAGCTTTGTTCGCTGTTGTTCCCAGGGGACCAGCTGATGCCGATGCCCCTGCTCACGATCTGGATACTCATTGCCAGAGGATCGCGGCTTCGGCACTGTGACCAGCATCGCGCCGGCTCTGGCTGCGCGCGAGGATCAACCCAAGGGATGCGCCAGCCCAGAAATACGAAAGCCCGCCAGTGGCGGGCCTCGATATCCAGGGAGACAAAAGGGACAGCCCTGGGAAGATGATCTGTGGCAGGACCAGCTTCCCACGTCTCCCCGGCCGATCGCAAGAGGTTTCTTGCCACAGGGGAGGTGTGCCTGCGCTCCCCCCGTGGATGGCCCCGCCCTGACGGCTCCCCATCAGCCGGAGAGGGACGAGCAATGTTCACGACGATCGGGGCGGTCCTGCAGGGGCCTCCATCCCAAGGCGGGCGCGGGACCGCCCGCCCTCCCGTGCGCGCCGGCGCCCGCCTCGTCGGACGCTGCGAGGGCACATTCTGGCACGCCATCGACAGGCGGGAGGTGCGGCGCGTGGTCCTGGCGGCGCGGCGCTACGAGCTGGCGGGCCGGGAGCGAGGCAGGGCTCGCGGCCCCCTTGGCCATGTCGGGCTGGAGGTGCTGGAGCTTCTGGGCAACCTGGTGAGCTACCGCACGGGGCGGCTGGAGCCGTCGCTGGGCTACCTGATGGCCAAGCTCAAGCGCTCGAAGGATGCGGTGGTGCGGGCGCTCAAGGCGCTGCGCACGCACGGCTTCCTCGACTGGCTGACGCGATATGCGCCGACGGGCGTCACCGAGGGGCCGGGCCCGCGGGTGCGGCAGGCGAGCAACGCCTACCGTCTCAGCCTGCCAGCGCGCGCAGCGCGGCTGCTCGGGCGGCTGATGCAGACGCCGCCCGTGCCGGACGATGCCGTCCAGGAGGCCGAGGAGCGAGACACGCTTCGGAAAGAGCACAGGGCGTCGCTGCCCCTGGCCGAGCTAGCGTGCTTCGAGGTCGAGGACACGGGGCTGGGGGCGGCGCTCGCCAGCCTCGGGCAACGGGTGGCGATGCGGGCGGCCGAGCGCGCAGCGCACGACCCCGGACCATGCGGTGCGAGCGATGGAGCGTGAGTCCGCCGGGCGGTCAGAACCCAGAGCTACCAAGAATGCATAGAAGCAAGAGGGCGCATCCGGCGACGTGAGTGCACGATCGGACGAGG
>CBDCCX010000004.1:0-29487 GCA_965215165.1 Rhodothermales bacterium
TTTCGAACAGCCAGGTCCGTAGCCCTTCTATGTGGGCTAAGACCACGGGATGATAGAAGGCCAATAAGTCCTCGTTTTTAACATCCTTAAACTCTCCCCACGGTATCTCTGTAATCCTATCTTGAATTTGAGTTAGTTTCGGTGGATTGATTCTTGGCACGGTGAGAGCCCGGCTCAAGGGATTAGTATCATTGCCATAAGGTGTTCGGCCTCGCAAAGCCGCCTCCACGAGCGTCGTTCCCCGCCCCATAAATGGGTCATAGACGACCTCACCAGGCGCGCTCAGGCGGTCAATAAAGAAAGCCGGTAGTTGCGGTTTAAAGCAGGCTCGATAGCTCACCTCGTGAATACGATGCGCTTGTCTCTGGCGAGCGGGGGCGGTGAGCTACGTTTTCGGTGAGCGGCGTGTCTTGGCCTCGAGGACGCGTCGTCCGTTCTCGCGCAACGCGCCGTCGGGGCCGACGTATCGGTAGAGCGTGACGGGCTTGATGCCGAGTTCGGCGGCGAGCTCGCTCACAGGGGTGTCGCGGCTGGCCATGGCGGCCTGGGCGAGGCGGACCTGGGCCTTGGTGAGGGCGAAGCGCCGGCCCCCGCGGCGGCCCCGAGCGCGGGCGGCGGCGAGGCCGGCCACCGTGCGCTCGCGGATCAGCTCGCGCTCGAACTCCGCGAGGGATGCGAAGATGCCGAAGACGAGCCGGCCGGAGGCGGAGGTGGTGTCGACCGCGGCGCCGTGGCCGGACAGGACCTTGAAGCCCACGCCGCGGGCGGCGAGCTTGTCCACGGTCTCGACGAGGTGAGCGAGGCTGCGCCCGAGCCGGTCGAGGCGCCACACGACGAGCACGTCGCCTTTGCGCAGGGCTTTCAGGCAGGCTTCGAGGCCGGGCCGGGCCGGGCCCTTGCCTGAGGCGTGGTCCTCGTAGATCGCCTCCGGCTCGACGCCGGCCCCGAGGAGCGCGTCGCGCTGCAGGTCGGTCGACTGCGAGCCATCGGCCTTGCTCACCCGCGTGTAGCCCACCAGCACGGCCGTCCTCCCACCCGCGGGGCATGTCGCAGACGGTCGGTTGAAGCGGCGCCTCGACTGGGGCCGCCGAGACGCCCCGCGTTGCCTCTCATCTGGTATCGCATTCAACGCGTCGCGAACCTCTATCGCAAGAGAGAGCGACTTCCATGGCCCGACGTGCCGTCCTGACCGCCCGGCAGCGCGAGGCGCTGTTCGCCCTGCCGGCCGACGAGCCCACCCTGCTGCGGCACTGTATCCTGAGCGAGGAGGACCTCGCCCACGTCCGGGGGCGACACCGGGCGCGCAACCGCCTGGGCTTCGCGCTCCAGCTCTGCGCCTTCCGGTATCCCGGCCGCCTGCTCCGGCCCGGCGAGACCATCCCGGAGGCGATGCTCGCCTTCGTCGGCGGCCAGCTCGGGCTCGAGGCGGACGACCTCGCGGGCTACGCCGCACGTTCGGAGACCCACTACGAGCATTCGGTCGTGCTGCGACGGCTCTACGGCTTCCGCCCCTTCGAGGGGCTGGCCGCGCAGGAGGTGGGGGACTGGCTCGCCGGCGCGGCGGAGGCGGCACGGTCCAATGACGCCTTGGCCGCCTCCATGCTGGACGAGTTGCGGCGGCGCCGGGTGATCGTGCCGGGGCCGACCACGGTCGAGAGGGCGTGTGCGGACGCCCTCGTCGCGGCGGAGCGCCGGATCGCGGAGCGCGTCGCGGGGCAGCTCGACCCAGAGATGCGCGAGCGGCTGGGGCGGATGCTCGGCGAGGCCATGGCGGACGGCACCTCGCGCTTCGTCTGGCTTCGTCGGCACGAGCCGGGCGGCAACTCGGCCGACGCCAACCGCCTGCTCGATCGCCTGGGGTGGATCGAGGGGCTCGCGATCCCCGAGAGCGTGATCGCCGGCGTCCCGCTCCACCGTGTTGCGCGGCTGAGGCGGCAGGGCGAACGGTACTACGCCGACGGCCTGCGCGAGGTGCCCGAGGCCCGTCGGCTGGCGATCCTGGCGGTGTGCGCCGTCGAGTGGCGCGCCGCCATCGCCGACGCGGTGGTCGAGACCCATGAGCGCATCACCGGCCGGCTCTACCGCGACGCCGAGCGCCTGTGCGCGGCCCTGGCCGCCGATCACCGCGGCTCGGTCGCCACGACGCTTCACATCTTCGCCCGTGTGAGCGGCGCGATGGTCCAGGCGAACGCCGTCGGTGAGGACGCCTCGGCCGTCGTCGCCGACACGATCGGCTGGGCCGGACTGAGGCGGCTTGCGGCCACCGCCGCGGCGCTCACCGGCGCGATCGAAGCCGACCCGCTCGATCACCTGGCCTCCGGACACGCCGGGCACACGCTCCTGCGCCGCTACGCGCCACGCATGCTCGAGGCGCTGCCCCTGCGGGGCGGCACGGCGGCCGCGCCGCTCCTGGCGGCGGTCGAGACCTTGCGCGCTATGAACCGGGCGGGGCGCACGGCTCGCTTCGCAGACCTCCCCCTCGCCTTTGCCCGCCCCAAGTGGCGCGAGCGCCTGGTGGTCGACCGGACGCCTGTCGATCCCCGGGCCTGGGAGACGGCCGTGCTGTTCTCGCTGCGCGACGCCTTGCGCTCGGGCGACGTGTGGCTGGCCTACAGCCGTCGCCACCGCGAGCCCGAGCGCGAGCTCGTGTCGGCCGCCGCCGTCAGGGACGCACCGCGCCTCGCCGTGTCGTTGAACGCCGCCGAGTGGCTCGCGGACCGACGGCTCGCCCTGGGGCAGGCGCTCGAAGCCGTCGGCCACGGCCCGCTCGGAGGCGGCACCATCGAGGGCGGGCGTCTGCGTGCGGACCGCCTCGAGGCCCATGCCCCGGCCGGGGCTGACGAGCTGATCCTCGACCTCCACCGCCGCATGCCGGTGGTGCGGATCACCGACCTGCTCCTAGACGTGGACGACGTGACAGGCTTCACGGATGCCTTCACCGACCTGCGCACCGGGTCCGTGTGCCGAGACCGGATCGGCGTTCTCAGCGTCGTTCTGGCGGACGGGCTGAACCTCGGCCTCAAGAAGATGGCCGCCTCGATCACCACCCACACCCATTGGCAGCTACTGCGCGTCGCCCGCTGGCACGTGGAGGACCACGCTTACGACCGCGGCCTGGCCCGGATCGTCGAGGCCCAAGCCGGCCTGCCCATGGCGCGCGTCTGGGGCGAGGGGCTGACCGCCTCGTCGGACGGGCAGTTCTTCCCCGCCGCAGGGGCGGGAGAAGCCATGAACCTCGTCAACGCGCGCTACGGCGGCGAGCCCGGCATCAAGGCCTATGCCCATCTGTCGGATCAGTTCGCCCCGTTCGCCGTGCGCACCATCCCCGCCACGGCCCACGAGGCCCCCTTCATCCTGGACGGCCTTCTGGGCTGCGAGGCCGGCCGTCGGGTGCGCGAGCATCACGCCGACACCGGTGGCTTCACCGACCACGTCTTCGCCGCCTGCGCGATCCTCGGCTACGCCTTCGCGCCCCGCATCCGCGACCTGCCCGATCACCGGCTCTACGCCTTCGAGCCGAAGGCCGCCCCGCTGGCCATGCGCCCCCTGATCGCGGCCCGCATCCGGACCGACCTGATCGAGCGCAACTGGCCCGACATCCTGCGCCTCGCCGCCTCCATGGCGCTCGGCGCCGTGGTGCCCTCCGCCATCCTGCGCAAGCTCGCCTCATACCCCAGGCAGAACGAGCTGGCGCTGGCGCTCCGCGAGGTCGGTCGCGTTGAGCGCTCGCTGTTCCTGCTGCGTTGGATCGCCGACGCCGACCTCCAGCGCCGCGCCCAGCTGGGGCTCAACAAAGGCGAGGCCCACCACGCCCTCAAGCGCGCCATCAGCCTCGGGCGCCGCGGCGAGATCCGCGATCGCAGCTCAGAAGGCCAGCATCACCGCATGGCCGGCCTGAACCTCCTGGCCGCCGCCGTCATCCACTGGAACACCCGCGAGCTCGGACGCCTCGTGGCCGAGCTGGCCGCCGCTGGTCAGGCACCCGACCCCGTGCTGCTGCCCCACGTCTCGCCCCTCGGCTGGGAGCACGTCCTGCTCACCGGCGAGTATCGCTGGCGGACGAAAACGTAGCTCACCGCCCCCTCCCGCAAACGACCCCTTCTGCGCGCTCGATGTCTTCCTCTTCGCTCATCTTTTTCGTGGTCGATGGCTTCTTCTGCTACTGCCTCAGGAGCCCATCCATGAAGTTATCCACAAGGGGGTAAGGGGGATCTTTCTTAGCAGAAAGATCTCGAGCGCGCGCGCGCGCGCGCGAGGAGGCAGTTTTTCCTTTTTGCCACAGTCAACTGCGAAGCGCCGGAGAGGCTTGCGATAGGTCCCATGTGATGGGACCAGTTGGTCCCACAGTGTGGGACCTATCAAGGAGCACCTATGAAGCCCGCATCCGAGGGTCTGGCCGCCGCCCTGGCGCAGCTCGAGGCCTCGTTCCGCAAGCGTGGACCCCGCGAGGAGCGAGCCGGGGGCAAGCCGGTGGACTTTGACCGCCACCGCCGCCAGCGCGACGCCCAGAAGGCCGCCGAGCTCGTCCGCCTCGCCATGGAGATCGGCGTCGATCGCTTCGAGCCCGACACCGTGGACGCCCTCGAGCGCGTGGCCCACATCTTCGCCGAGCCCAGGAGCGATTGGACCTTCGTCATGCTCAGCCCAGCCCAGAACTCCGAGGTCGTGGACTGGCTCGCCGAGAACTCCAAGCGCCCCCTCGCCGCCGTGAAGCTCTGGGGCCGGCTCTTCAAGCACATGCGCATGGACACCGGGGAGATCCTGCTCCCCCGCGTCAAGCTCGCTGAGGCGATCGGCGTCGCCCCGAAGCACCTCTCGAGCATCATGACCGAGCTGGAGGGCATCAACGCCATCCGCCGCGAGCGCGACGGCCGGCGGGTGCGCTACTTCATGAACCCTAACGTCGCCACCCACGTCGCAGGTCCCGCCCGCGCCGAGGCCCAGAAGGGCGCGGGCGCCCTCACCCTGGTCCAGGGCGGCAAGGGAGACGCCTGAGGGGCGCTGAAGCGCCCTTCGCCTCTTCGAGCCCCCCCCCCCCCGGCATTCGGCGAATGGCCCTCCACGGGACCTCCTACGCGCTCCACGACGCCGTCTCGGCTGCGGCGTCGCTCAGGCGGGTGCTGATCCCCGGCGGCGCAGGAAACTCCAGAGCCCCCGAGGCAGACGCTCGGGGGCATCCGGCCGCTGGCTGATGAGCAGTCCCTGGAGCTGGTCCTTCTCCCGGTCGGTCCGCTCCAGCCGGCCGCGCAGGTCCTCGATGTGCTCCTCCATCCGCCGACGCTCGCGCTCGGCCGCCTCGTTCAGCGCCTCGAGCCGCGCCAGCCGCTCGCGCAACTCAGCCATCTCGGCGCTCAGGGGCCGGTTGCGGGTTGCGTTCCCACGTGGAGAGGAGGTTCCACCTTGGTCGTGGAACGAGGTTGCGCTTCGCGGAGGGAACACGCGCAACGCCTCGGCCCGGTCGATCCGGTAGGCCCCCGTAGCAGGGTCCCGCGAGACGTAGGACATCCGCCCGGACTCCAGCGCCCGCGAGACAGACGACTTGGCTCTGCCGGTCATCTTCGCGGCCTCGGTCAGCGTGATGAAAGCACTGTCGCTCATGGGTTGCGGGTTCGTCCGAGGCGGGTTGCGAGGCGGGCACGCAACCCGGGTTGCGTTGCGTTGCACGCTACCCTCCATGACGGCGGTCCGCCCAGGGAAGGACGACCGCGGCCATGGCGCTGTGGCCCGGAACCTACGCCCTGGACCTGAGCGCTGAACGTGAGTGTGGGGCGGGCTGAGGCCCGCCCCTGGCGCTACATGCGGATGCCGCGGTGCCAGCCGATGTCGCGCTCGGCGCCGAGGAGCTCGCTGACGCGGTGCGAGGTCTCGAGCGCCTCCTCGAGGCCCGCCATGACGGCATCGACCTCGGGCGTGGTGCCGTGCGCCGCGACCCAGCGGCGGGCCAGGATGAGGTAGTAGCCCAGGTCGTGGCGGCACTGCTGCGAGAGCAGGCGGCGCTTGTCGAGGATGTGGTCGCGCAGGACTCTCGCCGTCGGCTCGAGGACGCGGTGCGCCTCCACGGGCAGCTCGACGGCCAGGGCCCGGCGGGCGGTGCACAGGCCGTCCGCGAGGGTGTCCTCGAGGCGCTCGAAGGCCGGGGCGGCTCGGTCGGGCTGGAAGACGACGAGCCGGTGCGTGTTCGCCTGGGCGAAGACGGTCGGAAAGCCGGGCCGGGTCATCGCTGCTCCTCCCGGCCCGGACGCCGGCTCGGGTCCGCAGGAACGCGCCGCGCGGGCCGCCGGTGCTCGACCGTGAAGTCGAGCCCCCGCACGGCCGGACGGCGCCGCCGGATGCCCCGTTGCTGCCGCCGGTCGGCGGCGATGTCGGCCTCGGCCTGGATGCGCGCCCGCACCGCGTGTAGCCGCGCCAGGGCGGGGCCGCTCAGGTGGCCCAGCACGGGCGTGCGACGCTCGGCGCAGAGGTCGAAGTCGCGGTGCGCCAGAGGCACGAGGATGCGGCGCGCGGCCAGGAAGGCCGTGGGCTTGTGCAGCCCCGCCACGGCGCGCAGCGCCTCGCCGCGGGCGTGGATCGCGTAGCCGGTGTCGGCCCGTCCGTGGGAGGCGGTGCCGTAGGCGAGCATCGCGTAGGGCACGCCCGCGATCTCCTCGATCTCGACGACGAGGCAGGGGCGGACCTTGGGACACGCCTCGCCACCTTCGGCGTGCGGGAAGCGGAAGGCGAGCACGTCGCCGACGCGAAGGGTCTCGGCCCAGGCGGGACGCCCGGACGCGGGGTGGGTGCAAAGGGTCATGGGGACCTCTCCGGAAGGGTGGATGATCGACGCCCCGCTGCGCCGTCCCTCCCTCCTGGGGTCACTGCAAGAAAGTGACCTGAGCGTACGCCAGATGCGAACGGGCGGCGAACTCAGCCTCCCCGGGCCTCGTCCAATCCTCTCAGCGCTGTGTAGAGTGCGGTCTTGCTGACCTTCAGCCGAGCGTGTAGCGCGACGATCAGGGTGAGAGCTGCGCGACGATCTGGATGAGAACCGAGCGTCGCGGCGAGTGGGATGGTGGCCGAGCCGGGGTCGGCCGGCAAGTGGCGTTTCAGGTTGATTGTCGCTCTGCGTCAGGCTCGGTGGCTCGGGCTGTCGTGCGCGGCGGTCGTTTCGAGCCGCGTTGTCGCTCGAGGGCGCTGCGGCGCCGGTAGCTCTCGACGTTGAGCTCGAGGATGGTCGCGTGGTGGACGAGGCGGTCGACGGCGGCGAGCGTCATCGCCGGGTCCGGGAAGATCCTGTTCCATTCCCCGAAGGGCTGGTTGGCGGTGATCAGGATCGAGCGGCGCTCGTAGCGTGCGCCGATGAGCTCGAAGAGCACCGAGGTCTCGGCCTGGTCCTTGGTGACGTAGGCGAGGTCGTCGAGGATCAGCAGATGGTGCTTGTCGAGCCGGTTGATGGCGGCCTCGAGCGCGAGTTCGCGGCGCGCGACCTGGAGCCGCTGGACGAGGTCGGTGGTGCGGACGAAGAGGACGCGCCAGCCGTTCTCGACGAGGCCGCGGCCGATGGCGGCGGCGAGGTGGCTCTTGCCGCCGCCGGGAGGGCCGAACAGCAGCAGGTTGGCGCCGCGCTCGAGCCAGCTGTCGCCGGCGACGAGGGCCATGACTTGGGCCTTGGAGATCGTCGGCACGGCGTCGAACTCGAAGGCATCGAGCGTCTTGCCCGGCGGCAGCCGCGCCTCGGCGAGGTGGCGCTCGATGCGCCGGCGGGCGCGCTCGGCGACCTCGTGCTCGGCCAAGGCGGCGAGGAAGCGCGCGGCGGGCCAGCCCTCCTTGTCGGCGCGCTCGGCGAAGCGGGGCCAGACGGTCTTGATCCCGGGCAGGCGCAGGTCGCCGAGCAGGAGCGCAAGGCGGGCCTCGTCGATGGGGTCGGTCGCGCTCATGGCGCGCCCTCCCTGGCGGACGGGGCCACGAGCTCGTCGTAGTCGGCCAGAGGCGTGAGCGGGATGGCGATCTCGGGCAGCGTTGCGGGATCGGGGGCGAAGCGCCGCCTGAGGTCCGCGATGTCGGGCAGACCGCCTGCGCCGAGGGCCTCGGCGATGACGGCGGCGAGCTCGGCCTCGCAGCCGCGCTCGTGCGCCAAGGCGAGCGCATCGACGGTGAGACGGCAGGCCCGCTTCGCGGGCAGCGCGTCCATCGCCGCCTCGAACAGGCGGCGGTAGGCCTCTCGCGGAAAGAGCTGGTCGCGGTAGATCAGCCCCGGCAGCGCCATGGGCTTGCGCCGGAGCGCGTGGATGACGTGCCGGTAGTCGACGACATGGCCGTGCCGGCCGTCGCCCCGCGAGCGCCCCCGCGGGAGCGTCATCAGGTGGGTTGCGCCCAGGAAAACCTCGAGCCGGTCGTCGTGGAGCCTCACGCGCAGGCGGTGGCCGATCAGGCGCGAGGGCACCGAGTAGAACACCTTGCGCAGGGTGAAGCCGCCCGAGGAGGTGACGGTGACGATCGCCTCCTCGCCGTCCTCGACCCGCCGCTGCGGCAGCGGTCTCAGCGCGGCGCGCTCCAGCTCGATGCGCTTGCGGTTGCGCGCGTTGCCCCGTCCGACGAGCTCGTCGAGGAAGCGGCGGTAGGCAGCGAGACCCTCGAACTCGGCCGAGCCGCGCATCAGGAGCGCGTCGGCGATCGCGCGCTTCAGGTGGCCGTGCGGGCCCTCGATCGCACCGTTCTCGTGGGCGAGGCCGCGGTTGTTGCGCGTCGCGGCCATCCCGTAGTGGCCGCAGAGCGCCTCGTAGCGTCTGGTCCAGTCCGCCCCCGCTTCGCGGTCGAGGTTGCGGAAGGCGGCTGAGAGGCTGTCGCTTCGGTGCTCATGGGGCGCGCCGCCGAGGCTCCACAGCGCGTTCTGGAGGCCCGCGGCCAACGCCACGAAGCTCTCGCCGCCCAGCACCACGTGGACGTGCTCGAACCCGCTGAAGGCCAGGCGGAAGTGGTAGAGCCGGTGCGCGAGCGGCGCGCCGGCCACGTTGACGCCGAGCCCGGCCGCGTCGGTGAAGTCCGACAGCCCGAGCCGTCCGGGCTCGTGGCGCTGACGGAAGACCACCTCCCGCTCGGGGCCGTGCAGCGCGCGCCAGGCGCGGACGCGCCGCTCGAGCGTCCGGCGCACGCCCGCGCCGAGATCGGGGTGGCGGCGCAGCAGCTCCTCAAAGATGGCCACCGGCCTCAGGCCGGGCGCGGCCTCGAGCATTGGGACCACCTCCTCGTCGAAGATGCCCTCAAGCGGGTCGGGCCGGCGCCGGCCGCGCGGCACCCGCTTCGTCGAGGGCGGGCGCGGGTCCTGCTCGATCCGGTAGCCCGTGGCCGCGCTGAACCCGGCCTTGGCCGCGGCGACGGGGACCGGGTCGGTCGAACGGTAGGTCATGAAAAGCCTCATCTGGTGATCGGTCACGTGGCGGCCGGGCACGGGCGCTCCTCACAATGGAGAAAGCATCCCTCTACCTCGGCCGACCGCGATCACCCGGCGCCCCGCCAGCGGCGGGAGCCGACACGACGGGGCCCGGATCTCCAGTCGGGCTACGCCCTCCCTTCGGTCCGGGCCCCGTCGTGCCCTCTCATCCAGATCGTCGCGCGGCTCTCATCCTATCTGTCGCGTCGCACGAGCGGCCGCCTCGCGCACGGTAAGGCCCTGCGCGAGGTGCGCTCGGGCGCGACCGAGCTTGTCGGGCGTCACCACGGGCCGGCGGCCGCCCTTGCGCCCGCGCGCTTCGGCCGCCTTCAGCCCTGCGCCGGTGCGCTCGCGGATCAGGTCGCGCTCGAACTGCGCCAGCGCCCCGAAGAGGTGGAAGACGAGCGTGCCGCCGGGCGTGGTGGTGTCGACGCCCTCGGTCAGCGAGCGGAAGCCCACGCTCTTCATCTCGAGCGCGCGCACGGTCTCGATCAGGTGTGCCACCGAGCGCCCGAGCCGGTCGAGCTTCCAGGTCACCAGCGTGTCGCCACGGCGCACGTGCCTCAGCGCCTCGACGAGGCCCGGCCGGTCGGCGCGGGCGCCCGAGGCGTGATCCTCATAGACATCCTCGCACCCTGCCGCGTGCAGCGCGTCCTTCTGCAACGCGAGGCTCTGCTCGGCCGTGCTGACCCTTGCGTACCCGATCAGCGTCATCCGTCGCCCCGTCGCGTGTCCGCCTTGCCGTCCGTCAATCATCCTGTCCGCCGAGCCGTGGTCAAGCGACGTTGGCGGACAGCGCGGCGCGGGGCCGGCAGAGGGAGGTTTGACGGACAGGGCGCGCCGGCGCCCACGCTCAAGGGCTCGCGGACTCCGCTCCTCGGCGGCTCGGCGTAAGCTGGCCGCCTTGGTCGGGGGGTGGGTCGATGGCAAGACGACGGCTGTTAGGCGACGAGCTGTGGGCGCGCCACCTGGAGCCGCCCACCGACGAGCATGGGATCGCCCGTCACTACACCCTGGCGGCGGACGACCTCGCCGCGGTTGCGGACAAGCGCGGCGACGCCAATCGGCTCGGCTACGCGCTTGTGCTCCTTTACCTGCGCTTCCCTGGGCGCGTTCTCGAGGCCGGCGAGGCGCCGCCCGACGCCGTGCTCGTCTACGTCGCGCGCCAGCTCGGGGTGCCGGTGTCGGCGTTCGGCGCCTACGCGCGCCGCGCCGCCACTCGGCGTGCCCATCTGGGCGAGGCCATGCGGGCAGGCAGCCACTCGTCGTTCGATCGCGCGGCCGCGCACGCGGCGGTCGCGTTCCTGACCGCCGCCGCTCAGACGATCGTCCGTCCCGGCCAACTCGCCGGCATCCTCGTCGAGGAACTTCGCCAAAGGCGGGTGGCCCTTCCGTCACCGCTCGTGCTCGAGGCGGTGATCCGCGGCGCTCGCCGGCGCGCGGAGCGCTTGGGTCACGAGGTGCTGACCGCCGGCTTGGACCAGGCGGCGCTCGAGCGCCTGGACGCGCTCCTGGACCCGCGCGCGACGGGCAAGCTCACTTGGCTTGGATGGCTCAGGGCCGCGCCGCAGTCGCCGGCGCCGAAGAACGTGCTCAAGCTCATCGAGCGCCTGCGCCACGTGCGCGCCCTCGGGATCGACCGCGCTCGCGCCACCGCGTTGCCGGCCCCGGCGTTCGAGCGGCTGGCGGACGAGGCGGCACGGGTCGCGGTGCAGCACCTCGCCGGCCTCAACGGGCTCAGGCGCCACGCCGTGCTCGCGGCCGCCGCGATCGCGCTCGAGGCGGCGCTGACCGACGCGGCACTCGCCATGTTCGAGAAGCTCATGGCTTCTCTCGGACGCGCGGCGGAGCGCAGGGCGGACCAGCGCGCGGCACGCTCAATGCGCGAGGTGCAGGGCGACCTCCGCGTGTTCGCGCTCTCGGGGCGCGCGATGATCGAGGCCCGAAGGCATGGCAAGGACCTCGACGGCGCTGTCGCCGCCAAGGTGGGTTGGGCCCGCTTCGAGGCCGCGGTCGCGCACGCCGAGGCGCTCTCTCGGCCGGAACTGGTCGACCCCACCTCCGAGCTCGTCGCGCGCCACAAGAGCGTCAGGGTGTTCGGACCTCGGCTTCTCGAGGCGTTCGCGTTCGAGGGCTCGGCCGCGGTCAAGGACCTCATGGCCGCGCTCGAGCTCATCCGCACCACCTACGCCGCTGGCAAGCGCAAGCTGCCACCCTTGCCGCCGCTCAGGTTCGTGCCGCGGCGCTGGCGCCCGTTCGTCGTCAGCCAAGGCGCCGTCGACCGCGCGGCCTACGAACTGTGCGCCTTCTCTGAGCTCCGGGAGCGGCTGCGCGCCGGCGACGTCTGGGTGGCCGGCGCGCGCCGCTACCGCGCGTTCGACGACAACCTGTTGCCCCGGCCCGCGTTCGAGGCGCTGAGGTGTAGAAGTTGAGACCTGATCGGACATCTGGCGTCCGGATGTCGGTCGGGTCCCGCCTGTCGGGTCGCGATCAGGCGGCGATCATCTTCTCCTGTGCGAGGGGCTTCGCGTCAAGGAACGTCGCCATCGGCGTCTTGCCGAAGCACCACCGCCCCTGGTGCTCGCGCTCCTCGTTGTAGGTCCTGATCCACGCGTCGAGGTCGGCCTGCAACTCGGCGATGGACGCATAGACCTTCTTGCGGAAGGTGATCCGGTAGAACTCGTCCAGCACGGTTTTGTGGAAGCGCTCGACGATCCCGTTCGTCTGGGGGCTCTTGGTCTTCGTCCTCGAGTGGTCGATGTCCTCCACCGCCAGGTAGAGCTCGTACTCGTGGCGCTCGGGCGCGCCGCAGTACTCCGTGCCCCGGTCGGTCAGCACGCGGCAGAGCTTCACGTCCTGGGCATCGAAGAACGGCACGACGCGGTCGTTCAGGAGGTCAGCCGCCGTGATCGGCGTCTTTCTGTCGTAGAGCTTGGCGAAGGCCACCTTCGAGTAGGTGTCGATGAAGGTCTGCTGGTAGATGCGCCCCACCCCCTTCATGGTGCCGACATAGAAGGTGTCCTGGGCCCCGCAGTATCCTGGGCACTCGCTCTCGAACTCGCCATGGGCCTCCTTGTCGGCCTTGGCCTTCTCGAGCGCCGCGAGCTGGCTCTCGGTCAGGATCAGGCCCTCCTGCGCCACCTTCGCCTCGAGCGCGCGCAGGCGCTTCTTCATGGTCTCCAAGTCGTGGCGCTGCCATACGCCCCGCACGCCGGCAGGCGAGATCGAGTGGCCGCGCTTCCTCACCTCGTTGGCGATGCGCAGCTGCCCGTAGGCCGGCAGCTCGAGCGAGAGCTCGACGATCAGCGCCTCCACCTCGGGCGGCGTGCGGTTCGCCAGCAGCGGCTTGCGGCGGGTGAGCTCCTGGAGCGCCATCTCGCCCCCGGTCTCATACAGCTCCTTGAAGCGGTAGAAGCTGTCGCGCGAGTAGCCCATCATCTTGCAGGCTTGGCTGACGTTGCCGAGCTGCTTCGCGAGCTCCAAGAGCCCCACCTTGGCGCGGATGATCTTCTGGTCTCTGGTCATGGTCGGCGTTCTCCAAACGCCGAGGCCGGGCGTCCCACCACCCCAACCGCTCCGCGCCCGGCCTCGGCTCTCACCTCAGCTTCGCGACACCGTCTGTCAGATCAAGTCCCGACTTCTACAGCTGAGGGCGGCGGGTCCTCTGCCGCTCGCCGTCGCGCTTCGGTTCGGAGATCACCTCGCAGAGCGGCGCGCCCGACTGGAGGGGGCTGCCGCCGCGGTGACGGCGCGCGCCCGGGCCGGCGCGCTGCCTGACGTCCGCTTGGACGAGAAGGGGCTGACGATCGCGTCCCTGCGCGCCACCACGCCGCCTGCGGTCAAGGCCGTCAGGCAGGTCCTCTACGACCGGCTGCCGCGGGCGCGGATCACCGATGTCCTGCTCGACGTCGACGACTGGACCGGGTTCTCGGATTGCTTCACGCACCGGCGAACCGGACGGACCTGCGACGATCGTGCCGCGCTGCTCACCTGCGTGCTCGCGGACGGCATCAACCTCGGACTGACCCGCATGGCAGAGACCTGTCGAGGCGCCAGCCTGCGGCAGCTCGCCCTCGTCCACGACTGGCACGTCAGCGAGGCGGCCTACGCGGAAGCGCTCGCGCGCCTCATCGACGCGCACCGCGCGTTGCCACTGAGCGAGGTCTGGGGCGACGGCACCAAGGCCAGCTCCGACGGCCAGCACTTCTTCGCCGGCGGCCCCGGCGAGGCCATCGCCGACGTGAACGCGCGACACGGCAATGAGCCCGGCGTGAGCTTCTATACCCACGTCTCCGACCAGTACGGACCGTTCCACACCAAGGTCATCGCCGCCACGGCCGGCGAGGCGCCGCACGTGCTTGATGGGCTTCTCTACCACCAGTCCGGGCTGGCGATCGAGGAGCACGCGGTCGATACCGGCGGCGCCTCCGACCACGTGTTCGGTCTCATGCCGTTCTTCGGGTACCGCTTTGCGCCGCGCCTGCGCGACCTCAAGGACCGCCGCCTGCACCTGCCACCCGGCATGCCCGTCGACCCGCTGCTCGCGCCCATGGTCGGCGCCGGCGGCCCGATCGACGTCGCGCACATCGCCCAGCATTGGGACGAACTCCTCAGGGTGGCAACCTCGATCCGCTCGGGCACAGTGACCGCATCGGCCATGCTCAGAAAGTTGTCTTCCTACCCACGTCAGAACGGGCTGGCGGTGGCGCTGCGCGAGATGGGCCGGCTCGAGCGCTCGATCTTCATGCTCAACTGGCTGCGCGACCTCGACCTGCGCCGACGCGCGCAAGGAGGTCTGAACAAAGGCGAAGCCAGGAACGCGCTCGCGCGGGCCATCTTCTTCTGTCGGCTCGGCGAGTTGCGTGACCGCACCTTCGAGAAGCAGGCCTACCGCGCCTCGGGGCTGAACCTCGTCGTCGCGGCCGTGATCCTTTGGAACACGCGCTACCTCGAGCGCGCCGCCGCCGACCTCGGCGTGGGGCCCGACACCATGCGCCACGTCGCGCCGCTCGGGTGGGAGCACCTGTCACTCACCGGCGACTACGCCTGGGACGCCGACAACCAGCCCGCGCCCAGTGAGCTGCGGCCGCTCCGGACCCGGCCATCGCTCCTCGCAGCTTGAGCCAAGCGGCGTTCACCCTCGGTTCTCATTTGGCGCGCACGAAACGCACTTTCTTGCAGTGACCCCCTCCTCTCGGGAGTGGGGTCGGCCGCCGCGCGCGTCGCCCCCGTGCGCGCGCGGCGGCCGAGCCCCGCCCCGGCCCGTCTCCTCCGGGCTCCGTCGACCCCACGGTTCAGCTGGGGGAGAGCGTCGAGAGGGGGACGTCCCCTCTCGACCCCGCGCAGAAGCGCGGGCGGGTCCGGGGCTGCGCCCCGGCGAACTCAGCCCGTGCGGAGGGTCCGCAGGGACCCGGAGCGCGGGCTGATTAGTGAGTACTTCCCCCCGCACCCCCATCGAAGCCGCCTCCGGCAGGCGCGTTTCCGGGCCGAGCGGCCCGGAGCCACGTCCTTCGCGCTCGAGCGGAGGGACAGGACATGGACGACCGGAAGCACCCTGTGGTGATGCGTTTCGAGGGGATGCACCCCTCCCGGATCGGCGGCTACGAGGCCCACCGGACGCGGCGCGGCGGCGACCTGGGGCATGTCGACAAGAGCCGCTCGAAGCTGAACCAGCCGCTCATCGGGGAAACGGACTGGGCCGCACGAGCCGTCGCCGAGATCGCGGCGATGCGGGCGGAGAACTTCGCCGACGAGCTCGAGGCGCTGAGCCGCCGCAAGCGGCGCAAGGAGATCGAGCGGCGCATGGTCGAGGGGCCGAGGGACCCCTGGCGCCCTTCGAAGCACGGCCCGATGCGCGAGGTGATCCTGACCGCGAACAAGGAGTGGTTCGAGGCCGATCCCACGGCCCCCGACGAGGTGTCGGACTTCTTCGGCGAAGCAGACCGCGGCAAGCGCGAGGTGGAGTTCGAGAAGCGCGCCGTGGCCTGGCTCAAGATCCACTTCGGCGACGACGTGATCCACGCGCGCGCCGACCGCGACGAGGCAGCCTACCACATCCACGCCGTGATCCTGCCCCGCGCCACCGTGGAGACGAAGGACAAGACGACGGGGGAAACGACCGCGACGCGGCGGATGCTCCAGCCGTCGATCCACCCGATGATCAAAGACTACGAGGTGGCCCAGGACAGCGTCGGCGCGTGGTTCTCGGAGCTCGGTCTCGTGCGGGGCGAACGGCGGGCCGAGGCGATCCGGAAGGCCCGCGCGGCGGGAGCGGAGCCTCCGCCCAAGCGCCGGCACGCCCGCACATCTACCTGGCGCGCGCAGCAGGAGCTCAAGCTCCAGGAACGGGGAAAGACCCTCGACAGCAGAGAGGTGGCCCTGGAACGCCGCGACGAGGCCCTCACGGGGCGCGAGGCCGAGGCCGACGCCGTGGTCGCGGCCGCCGAGGGCCTCGCCGAAGGGCTGATCGAGATCGACGCCTCTGGCCCGGAGGTGCGCCTCAAGGGGGTGGAGGAGGGAAGCGGGTCGCCCGCCCCGGAGCCGATCCTGGAGCGCCTGGAGCGCTCGCCGAAGGGCTGTGCGCGGGCCGCTGGAGCCTTCGCCACGATCCAAGACCGTCTCGCCGAGCAGGCGCGGTCCGAGGCCGAGGAGCACCTCGCCCACGAGGTCGCCGAGCTCCGCGCGGCGGACGATGCCATCGTCGAGATCGCTCGCCAGAGCCCCGAGGAGCTACGCGGCAGGATCGTGGAGGCGCGGCGGTCGCTCTTCCCCAAGCTCATCGGCCTGGAGCGCGCGATCGGCGGCGCCTCGGGGCAGGGGCGGAAGCTGCCCCGCAGAGGACCGGGTGAGGAAAATATCGAGTGAAGACGGAAGTTTGAAAAATGAGCAGAGATGAAGGGCGAAAAACTCCTCCTCTCGTTTTTCCGCTCGGAGCAGCGAGGCGATCTGCTGGTTCGGTGAGGGAGCGGAGCATGAGGCCCGGTCCCTGACACCACGCCACAGCTCTTCGAAAGGACCTGTCCCATGAAGATCGCTTCCGTTTCCGCCGACGACCTCAAGACCGAGGCCGCCCTCCGCTCCTTCGGCGTCTTCGCCAAGCAGATCGGCCAAGCCACCACCAAGGCCACCAAGGTCGACCTCGCCCGGCGCACGGCCATCGCCGACACCATCACCGCCTGGCTCGAGAGCCTCGACGAGGCGAAGCGGGCGGAGTTCTTCCGCGGCATCGAAGCGGCGGCCAGCGGCCCCAACCGGCGCAAGATCGCCGGGCACCCACTGCGCCCGGCCGGGCTCGACGAGCAGACCGCCCTGGCCCTGTCTCCCAGTTCCAGCAGCGAGGATATCGGCTGATCCGATATAGCACTCGACGGAACACCGGAGCCGCCGCCTTCTACACCCGCTCCTGAGCCAGGATGCGGTGAGCCTCGTAGAGGCGGCGGTTGTCGGAATTAAACTCAGCTTTCATGTCGCAGTCGAGACCATAGAGGTCGACGATTTCGAAGGCAACGGGGATGAAAAAGTTTCCGTTTCTCTCGACCTCGAACCCTACAAGGAGGTGATAACCATCCCTGGAAACCTTATGGTCTTCGGCTGGAGATAGATAGAATGACCGCTGTGTTGTCTTGTGATTAGCAGCCGCGTAGGTCTTGACTTCAAGGTAGACAGGCACCTCTCCAGTCTCAATTTTCACATCAGGGTATCCAGTAGTTTTCCCTTTGCCAGATTTAGTCTTTGGAGCGGCAGCCTGCATTTGATGATCCTTGAGAGCGCGGATGACAAATGGCTCTATATCGTTGCCTACTTCGTTCGGCCGGGGCCTTTCAATTGGATTATCTTGGACGGCCTTACATGTTTCTCTCATCGCATCGGCGATGGTCGCCAGGACCATCCGGTTATTCCCGGTGTCAAGGTCGAACCTCTCGACAGATGCTCCGCAGAGAGCCTGGATAATCACCTCAAATGGAATACCTCTCATAGGCTGCAGAAACTGGGCCAATGCCGCTTCAAGGCGCTTCTCGCGGTCGCTTCTCATACTTACCTTTGTAAGATCACGATACGGTTGCTGTTGGTCCCACTCGTATTATTGGAAACACCCCAACAGTTCGATGTCTTGGTGAAATCCTGCTGGTTGATCATGACTCCGAGCGTCGTGAGGGGTAGTTCGTTCGCTGCGGAAATCACGTTATCCTCGAGTCGGACAGATCCGTTCCGGACTTCCCCCACCTCGAAGGCAATGTGTCCCCCTGGACGGGTGATCCGCGTCAGTTCTGCTAAGGTAGATGCGATAAAAGCTTGCCAGTTCTCGACATTCCGATGCTTGGCGATCTGCACTGATTTTGGATCCACACCAAGAAACCAACAGCGCAGCCAGTTGTCAGTCTCGTAGTTCACAATGTCGAGAAAGGGCGGAGAAGTGATCGTCAGCACCACAGCCCCATCTGGGATGGCTGGTGTCTGGTGAGACTGCCCGGTTAAGAACAGGCTATCCGTAGCCAAGGCTGGACCCTGAGAGAGAAGACTTCTTGATTTTTTCTCGATGATCCGTGCCACATCCCGAAGGGGTGGGATCTGATTACGCTTCTCATTGATCTTACGCTGCCTCTCAGCTGATACCGCCTGGTTCGGAGGAAGAGTATAGACTGAGAAGAATCCTGATGAATGACCCGTCAGTCGGTTGATCGCGACCATTTTTATCCATTCATCAATTTTGTCTATGGTTCCAGCATTTTCCTTTTCGAACAGCCAGGTCCGTAGCCCTTCTATGTGGGCTAAGACCACGGGATGATAGAAGGCCAATAAGTCCTCGTTTTTAACATCCTTAAACTCTCCCCACGGTATCTCTGTAATCCTATCTTGAATTTGAGTTAGTTTCGGTGGATTGATTCTTGGCACGGTGAGAGCCCGGCTCAAGGGATTAGTATCATTGCCATAAGGTGTTCGGCCTCGCAAAGCCGCCTCCACGAGCGTCGTTCCCCGCCCCATAAATGGGTCATAGACGACCTCACCAGGCGCGCTCAGGCGGTCAATAAAGAAAGCCGGTAGTTGCGGTTTAAAGCAGGCTCGATAGCTCACCTCGTGAATACGATGCGCTTGTCTCTGGCGAGCGGTCCAAAACTCGTTGATGAAGTAGGGCACGCCATTGATGTCCACGATCTGCGTGGCTTCACCGAAGGCGGAATACCGTCCCAGCTCCTCAAGTAGGTCTCCCGATCCCTTGCTTGGAAAGAGAGATAACTGCTGGTTCATGATCCCCGCCTCTTGCTTCAGGGTATACCCTACTGGAGAACTTCAAGGGGCTGTAGTGCTCGGGCATCTCACAGGGCTACTGCGCCTCTGGAGCCCCATCAGCCTTCTGGGGGTCGTTTGCGGGAGGGGGCGGTGAGCTACGTTTTCGGTGAGCGGCGTGTCTTGGCCTCGAGGACGCGTCGTCCGTTCTCGCGCAACGCGCCGTCGGGGCCGACGTATCGGTAGAGCGTGACGGGCTTGATGCCGAGTTCGGCGGCGAGCTCGCTCACAGGGGTGTCGCGGCTGGCCATGGCGGCCTGGGCGAGGCGGACCTGGGCCTTGGTGAGGGCGAAGCGCCGGCCCCCGCGGCGGCCCCGAGCGCGGGCGGCGGCGAGGCCGGCCACCGTGCGCTCGCGGATCAGCTCGCGCTCGAACTCCGCGAGGGATGCGAAGATGCCGAAGACGAGCCGGCCGGAGGCGGAGGTGGTGTCGACCGCGGCGCCGTGGCCGGACAGGACCTTGAAGCCCACGCCGCGGGCGGCGAGCTTGTCCACGGTCTCGACGAGGTGAGCGAGGCTGCGCCCGAGCCGGTCGAGGCGCCACACGACGAGCACGTCGCCTTTGCGCAGGGCTTTCAGGCAGGCTTCGAGGCCGGGCCGGGCCGGGCCCTTGCCTGAGGCGTGGTCCTCGTAGATCGCCTCCGGCTCGACGCCGGCCCCGAGGAGCGCGTCGCGCTGCAGGTCGGTCGACTGCGAGCCATCGGCCTTGCTCACCCGCGTGTAGCCCACCAGCACGGCCGTCCTCCCACCCGCGGGGCATGTCGCAGACGGTCGGTTGAAGCGGCGCCTCGACTGGGGCCGCCGAGACGCCCCGCGTTGCCTCTCATCTGGTATCGCATTCAACGCGTCGCGAACCTCTATCGCAAGAGAGAGCGACTTCCATGGCCCGACGTGCCGTCCTGACCGCCCGGCAGCGCGAGGCGCTGTTCGCCCTGCCGGCCGACGAGCCCACCCTGCTGCGGCACTGTATCCTGAGCGAGGAGGACCTCGCCCACGTCCGGGGGCGACACCGGGCGCGCAACCGCCTGGGCTTCGCGCTCCAGCTCTGCGCCTTCCGGTATCCCGGCCGCCTGCTCCGGCCCGGCGAGACCATCCCGGAGGCGATGCTCGCCTTCGTCGGCGGCCAGCTCGGGCTCGAGGCGGACGACCTCGCGGGCTACGCCGCACGTTCGGAGACCCACTACGAGCATTCGGTCGTGCTGCGACGGCTCTACGGCTTCCGCCCCTTCGAGGGGCTGGCCGCGCAGGAGGTGGGGGACTGGCTCGCCGGCGCGGCGGAGGCGGCACGGTCCAATGACGCCTTGGCCGCCTCCATGCTGGACGAGTTGCGGCGGCGCCGGGTGATCGTGCCGGGGCCGACCACGGTCGAGAGGGCGTGTGCGGACGCCCTCGTCGCGGCGGAGCGCCGGATCGCGGAGCGCGTCGCGGGGCAGCTCGACCCAGAGATGCGCGAGCGGCTGGGGCGGATGCTCGGCGAGGCCATGGCGGACGGCACCTCGCGCTTCGTCTGGCTTCGTCGGCACGAGCCGGGCGGCAACTCGGCCGACGCCAACCGCCTGCTCGATCGCCTGGGGTGGATCGAGGGGCTCGCGATCCCCGAGAGCGTGATCGCCGGCGTCCCGCTCCACCGTGTTGCGCGGCTGAGGCGGCAGGGCGAACGGTACTACGCCGACGGCCTGCGCGAGGTGCCCGAGGCCCGTCGGCTGGCGATCCTGGCGGTGTGCGCCGTCGAGTGGCGCGCCGCCATCGCCGACGCGGTGGTCGAGACCCATGAGCGCATCACCGGCCGGCTCTACCGCGACGCCGAGCGCCTGTGCGCGGCCCTGGCCGCCGATCACCGCGGCTCGGTCGCCACGACGCTTCACATCTTCGCCCGTGTGAGCGGCGCGATGGTCCAGGCGAACGCCGTCGGTGAGGACGCCTCGGCCGTCGTCGCCGACACGATCGGCTGGGCCGGACTGAGGCGGCTTGCGGCCACCGCCGCGGCGCTCACCGGCGCGATCGAAGCCGACCCGCTCGATCACCTGGCCTCCGGACACGCCGGGCACACGCTCCTGCGCCGCTACGCGCCACGCATGCTCGAGGCGCTGCCCCTGCGGGGCGGCACGGCGGCCGCGCCGCTCCTGGCGGCGGTCGAGACCTTGCGCGCTATGAACCGGGCGGGGCGCACGGCTCGCTTCGCAGACCTCCCCCTCGCCTTTGCCCGCCCCAAGTGGCGCGAGCGCCTGGTGGTCGACCGGACGCCTGTCGATCCCCGGGCCTGGGAGACGGCCGTGCTGTTCTCGCTGCGCGACGCCTTGCGCTCGGGCGACGTGTGGCTGGCCTACAGCCGTCGCCACCGCGAGCCCGAGCGCGAGCTCGTGTCGGCCGCCGCCGTCAGGGACGCACCGCGCCTCGCCGTGTCGTTGAACGCCGCCGAGTGGCTCGCGGACCGACGGCTCGCCCTGGGGCAGGCGCTCGAAGCCGTCGGCCACGGCCCGCTCGGAGGCGGCACCATCGAGGGCGGGCGTCTGCGTGCGGACCGCCTCGAGGCCCATGCCCCGGCCGGGGCTGACGAGCTGATCCTCGACCTCCACCGCCGCATGCCGGTGGTGCGGATCACCGACCTGCTCCTAGACGTGGACGACGTGACAGGCTTCACGGATGCCTTCACCGACCTGCGCACCGGGTCCGTGTGCCGAGACCGGATCGGCGTTCTCAGCGTCGTTCTGGCGGACGGGCTGAACCTCGGCCTCAAGAAGATGGCCGCCTCGATCACCACCCACACCCATTGGCAGCTACTGCGCGTCGCCCGCTGGCACGTGGAGGACCACGCTTACGACCGCGGCCTGGCCCGGATCGTCGAGGCCCAAGCCGGCCTGCCCATGGCGCGCGTCTGGGGCGAGGGGCTGACCGCCTCGTCGGACGGGCAGTTCTTCCCCGCCGCAGGGGCGGGAGAAGCCATGAACCTCGTCAACGCGCGCTACGGCGGCGAGCCCGGCATCAAGGCCTATGCCCATCTGTCGGATCAGTTCGCCCCGTTCGCCGTGCGCACCATCCCCGCCACGGCCCACGAGGCCCCCTTCATCCTGGACGGCCTTCTGGGCTGCGAGGCCGGCCGTCGGGTGCGCGAGCATCACGCCGACACCGGTGGCTTCACCGACCACGTCTTCGCCGCCTGCGCGATCCTCGGCTACGCCTTCGCGCCCCGCATCCGCGACCTGCCCGATCACCGGCTCTACGCCTTCGAGCCGAAGGCCGCCCCGCTGGCCATGCGCCCCCTGATCGCGGCCCGCATCCGGACCGACCTGATCGAGCGCAACTGGCCCGACATCCTGCGCCTCGCCGCCTCCATGGCGCTCGGCGCCGTGGTGCCCTCCGCCATCCTGCGCAAGCTCGCCTCATACCCCAGGCAGAACGAGCTGGCGCTGGCGCTCCGCGAGGTCGGTCGCGTTGAGCGCTCGCTGTTCCTGCTGCGTTGGATCGCCGACGCCGACCTCCAGCGCCGCGCCCAGCTGGGGCTCAACAAAGGCGAGGCCCACCACGCCCTCAAGCGCGCCATCAGCCTCGGGCGCCGCGGCGAGATCCGCGATCGCAGCTCAGAAGGCCAGCATCACCGCATGGCCGGCCTGAACCTCCTGGCCGCCGCCGTCATCCACTGGAACACCCGCGAGCTCGGACGCCTCGTGGCCGAGCTGGCCGCCGCTGGTCAGGCACCCGACCCCGTGCTGCTGCCCCACGTCTCGCCCCTCGGCTGGGAGCACGTCCTGCTCACCGGCGAGTATCGCTGGCGGACGAAAACGTAGCTCACCGCCCCCTCCCGCAAACGACCCCTTCTGCGCGCTCGATGTCTTCCTCTTCGCTCATCTTTTTCGTGGTCGATGGCTTCTTCTGCTACTGCCTCAGGAGCCCATCCATGAAGTTATCCACAAGGGGGTAAGGGGGATCTTTCTTAGCAGAAAGATCTCGAGCGCGCGCGCGCGCGCGCGAGGAGGCAGTTTTTCCTTTTTGCCACAGTCAACTGCGAAGCGCCGGAGAGGCTTGCGATAGGTCCCATGTGATGGGACCAGTTGGTCCCACAGTGTGGGACCTATCAAGGAGCACCTATGAAGCCCGCATCCGAGGGTCTGGCCGCCGCCCTGGCGCAGCTCGAGGCCTCGTTCCGCAAGCGTGGACCCCGCGAGGAGCGAGCCGGGGGCAAGCCGGTGGACTTTGACCGCCACCGCCGCCAGCGCGACGCCCAGAAGGCCGCCGAGCTCGTCCGCCTCGCCATGGAGATCGGCGTCGATCGCTTCGAGCCCGACACCGTGGACGCCCTCGAGCGCGTGGCCCACATCTTCGCCGAGCCCAGGAGCGATTGGACCTTCGTCATGCTCAGCCCAGCCCAGAACTCCGAGGTCGTGGACTGGCTCGCCGAGAACTCCAAGCGCCCCCTCGCCGCCGTGAAGCTCTGGGGCCGGCTCTTCAAGCACATGCGCATGGACACCGGGGAGATCCTGCTCCCCCGCGTCAAGCTCGCTGAGGCGATCGGCGTCGCCCCGAAGCACCTCTCGAGCATCATGACCGAGCTGGAGGGCATCAACGCCATCCGCCGCGAGCGCGACGGCCGGCGGGTGCGCTACTTCATGAACCCTAACGTCGCCACCCACGTCGCAGGTCCCGCCCGCGCCGAGGCCCAGAAGGGCGCGGGCGCCCTCACCCTGGTCCAGGGCGGCAAGGGAGACGCCTGAGGGGCGCTGAAGCGCCCTTCGCCTCTTCGAGCCCCCCCCCCCCCGGCATTCGGCGAATGGCCCTCCACGGGACCTCCTACGCGCTCCACGACGCCGTCTCGGCTGCGGCGTCGCTCAGGCGGGTGCTGATCCCCGGCGGCGCAGGAAACTCCAGAGCCCCCGAGGCAGACGCTCGGGGGCATCCGGCCGCTGGCTGATGAGCAGTCCCTGGAGCTGGTCCTTCTCCCGGTCGGTCCGCTCCAGCCGGCCGCGCAGGTCCTCGATGTGCTCCTCCATCCGCCGACGCTCGCGCTCGGCCGCCTCGTTCAGCGCCTCGAGCCGCGCCAGCCGCTCGCGCAACTCAGCCATCTCGGCGCTCAGGGGCCGGTTGCGGGTTGCGTTCCCACGTGGAGAGGAGGTTCCACCTTGGTCGTGGAACGAGGTTGCGCTTCGCGGAGGGAACACGCGCAACGCCTCGGCCCGGTCGATCCGGTAGGCCCCCGTAGCAGGGTCCCGCGAGACGTAGGACATCCGCCCGGACTCCAGCGCCCGCGAGACAGACGACTTGGCTCTGCCGGTCATCTTCGCGGCCTCGGTCAGCGTGATGAAAGCACTGTCGCTCATGGGTTGCGGGTTCGTCCGAGGCGGGTTGCGAGGCGGGCACGCAACCCGGGTTGCGTTGCGTTGCACGCTACCCTCCATGACGGCGGTCCGCCCAGGGAAGGACGACCGCGGCCATGGCGCTGTGGCCCGGAACCTACGCCCTGGACCTGAGCGCTGAACGTGAGTGTGGGGCGGGCTGAGGCCCGCCCCTGGCGCTACATGCGGATGCCGCGGTGCCAGCCGATGTCGCGCTCGGCGCCGAGGAGCTCGCTGACGCGGTGCGAGGTCTCGAGCGCCTCCTCGAGGCCCGCCATGACGGCATCGACCTCGGGCGTGGTGCCGTGCGCCGCGACCCAGCGGCGGGCCAGGATGAGGTAGTAGCCCAGGTCGTGGCGGCACTGCTGCGAGAGCAGGCGGCGCTTGTCGAGGATGTGGTCGCGCAGGACTCTCGCCGTCGGCTCGAGGACGCGGTGCGCCTCCACGGGCAGCTCGACGGCCAGGGCCCGGCGGGCGGTGCACAGGCCGTCCGCGAGGGTGTCCTCGAGGCGCTCGAAGGCCGGGGCGGCTCGGTCGGGCTGGAAGACGACGAGCCGGTGCGTGTTCGCCTGGGCGAAGACGGTCGGAAAGCCGGGCCGGGTCATCGCTGCTCCTCCCGGCCCGGACGCCGGCTCGGGTCCGCAGGAACGCGCCGCGCGGGCCGCCGGTGCTCGACCGTGAAGTCGAGCCCCCGCACGGCCGGACGGCGCCGCCGGATGCCCCGTTGCTGCCGCCGGTCGGCGGCGATGTCGGCCTCGGCCTGGATGCGCGCCCGCACCGCGTGTAGCCGCGCCAGGGCGGGGCCGCTCAGGTGGCCCAGCACGGGCGTGCGACGCTCGGCGCAGAGGTCGAAGTCGCGGTGCGCCAGAGGCACGAGGATGCGGCGCGCGGCCAGGAAGGCCGTGGGCTTGTGCAGCCCCGCCACGGCGCGCAGCGCCTCGCCGCGGGCGTGGATCGCGTAGCCGGTGTCGGCCCGTCCGTGGGAGGCGGTGCCGTAGGCGAGCATCGCGTAGGGCACGCCCGCGATCTCCTCGATCTCGACGACGAGGCAGGGGCGGACCTTGGGACACGCCTCGCCACCTTCGGCGTGCGGGAAGCGGAAGGCGAGCACGTCGCCGACGCGAAGGGTCTCGGCCCAGGCGGGACGCCCGGACGCGGGGTGGGTGCAAAGGGTCATGGGGACCTCTCCGGAAGGGTGGATGATCGACGCCCCGCTGCGCCGTCCCTCCCTCCTGGGGTCACTGCAAGAAAGTGACCTGAGCGTACGCCAGATGCGAACGGGCGGCGAACTCAGCCTCCCCGGGCCTCGTCCAATCCTCTCAGCGCTGTGTAGAGTGCGGTCTTGCTGACCTTCAGCCGAGCGTGTAGCGCGACGATCAGGGTGAGAGCTGCGCGACGATCTGGATGAGAACCGAGCGTCGCGGCGAGTGGGATGGTGGCCGAGCCGGGGTCGGCCGGCAAGTGGCGTTTCAGGTTGATTGTCGCTCTGCGTCAGGCTCGGTGGCTCGGGCTGTCGTGCGCGGCGGTCGTTTCGAGCCGCGTTGTCGCTCGAGGGCGCTGCGGCGCCGGTAGCTCTCGACGTTGAGCTCGAGGATGGTCGCGTGGTGGACGAGGCGGTCGACGGCGGCGAGCGTCATCGCCGGGTCCGGGAAGATCCTGTTCCATTCCCCGAAGGGCTGGTTGGCGGTGATCAGGATCGAGCGGCGCTCGTAGCGTGCGCCGATGAGCTCGAAGAGCACCGAGGTCTCGGCCTGGTCCTTGGTGACGTAGGCGAGGTCGTCGAGGATCAGCAGATGGTGCTTGTCGAGCCGGTTGATGGCGGCCTCGAGCGCGAGTTCGCGGCGCGCGACCTGGAGCCGCTGGACGAGGTCGGTGGTGCGGACGAAGAGGACGCGCCAGCCGTTCTCGACGAGGCCGCGGCCGATGGCGGCGGCGAGGTGGCTCTTGCCGCCGCCGGGAGGGCCGAACAGCAGCAGGTTGGCGCCGCGCTCGAGCCAGCTGTCGCCGGCGACGAGGGCCATGACTTGGGCCTTGGAGATCGTCGGCACGGCGTCGAACTCGAAGGCATCGAGCGTCTTGCCCGGCGGCAGCCGCGCCTCGGCGAGGTGGCGCTCGATGCGCCGGCGGGCGCGCTCGGCGACCTCGTGCTCGGCCAAGGCGGCGAGGAAGCGCGCGGCGGGCCAGCCCTCCTTGTCGGCGCGCTCGGCGAAGCGGGGCCAGACGGTCTTGATCCCGGGCAGGCGCAGGTCGCCGAGCAGGAGCGCAAGGCGGGCCTCGTCGATGGGGTCGGTCGCGCTCATGGCGCGCCCTCCCTGGCGGACGGGGCCACGAGCTCGTCGTAGTCGGCCAGAGGCGTGAGCGGGATGGCGATCTCGGGCAGCGTTGCGGGATCGGGGGCGAAGCGCCGCCTGAGGTCCGCGATGTCGGGCAGACCGCCTGCGCCGAGGGCCTCGGCGATGACGGCGGCGAGCTCGGCCTCGCAGCCGCGCTCGTGCGCCAAGGCGAGCGCATCGACGGTGAGACGGCAGGCCCGCTTCGCGGGCAGCGCGTCCATCGCCGCCTCGAACAGGCGGCGGTAGGCCTCTCGCGGAAAGAGCTGGTCGCGGTAGATCAGCCCCGGCAGCGCCATGGGCTTGCGCCGGAGCGCGTGGATGACGTGCCGGTAGTCGACGACATGGCCGTGCCGGCCGTCGCCCCGCGAGCGCCCCCGCGGGAGCGTCATCAGGTGGGTTGCGCCCAGGAAAACCTCGAGCCGGTCGTCGTGGAGCCTCACGCGCAGGCGGTGGCCGATCAGGCGCGAGGGCACCGAGTAGAACACCTTGCGCAGGGTGAAGCCGCCCGAGGAGGTGACGGTGACGATCGCCTCCTCGCCGTCCTCGACCCGCCGCTGCGGCAGCGGTCTCAGCGCGGCGCGCTCCAGCTCGATGCGCTTGCGGTTGCGCGCGTTGCCCCGTCCGACGAGCTCGTCGAGGAAGCGGCGGTAGGCAGCGAGACCCTCGAACTCGGCCGAGCCGCGCATCAGGAGCGCGTCGGCGATCGCGCGCTTCAGGTGGCCGTGCGGGCCCTCGATCGCACCGTTCTCGTGGGCGAGGCCGCGGTTGTTGCGCGTCGCGGCCATCCCGTAGTGGCCGCAGAGCGCCTCGTAGCGTCTGGTCCAGTCCGCCCCCGCTTCGCGGTCGAGGTTGCGGAAGGCGGCTGAGAGGCTGTCGCTTCGGTGCTCATGGGGCGCGCCGCCGAGGCTCCACAGCGCGTTCTGGAGGCCCGCGGCCAACGCCACGAAGCTCTCGCCGCCCAGCACCACGTGGACGTGCTCGAACCCGCTGAAGGCCAGGCGGAAGTGGTAGAGCCGGTGCGCGAGCGGCGCGCCGGCCACGTTGACGCCGAGCCCGGCCGCGTCGGTGAAGTCCGACAGCCCGAGCCGTCCGGGCTCGTGGCGCTGACGGAAGACCACCTCCCGCTCGGGGCCGTGCAGCGCGCGCCAGGCGCGGACGCGCCGCTCGAGCGTCCGGCGCACGCCCGCGCCGAGATCGGGGTGGCGGCGCAGCAGCTCCTCAAAGATGGCCACCGGCCTCAGGCCGGGCGCGGCCTCGAGCATTGGGACCACCTCCTCGTCGAAGATGCCCTCAAGCGGGTCGGGCCGGCGCCGGCCGCGCGGCACCCGCTTCGTCGAGGGCGGGCGCGGGTCCTGCTCGATCCGGTAGCCCGTGGCCGCGCTGAACCCGGCCTTGGCCGCGGCGACGGGGACCGGGTCGGTCGAACGGTAGGTCATGAAAAGCCTCATCTGGTGATCGGTCACGTGGCGGCCGGGCACGGGCGCTCCTCACAATGGAGAAAGCATCCCTCTACCTCGGCCGACCGCGATCACCCGGCGCCCCGCCAGCGGCGGGAGCCGACACGACGGGGCCCGGATCTCCAGTCGGGCTACGCCCTCCCTTCGGTCCGGGCCCCGTCGTGCCCTCTCATCCAGATCGTCGCGCGGCTCTCATCCTATCTGTCGCGTCGCACGAGCGGCCGCCTCGCGCACGGTAAGGCCCTGCGCGAGGTGCGCTCGGGCGCGACCGAGCTTGTCGGGCGTCACCACGGGCCGGCGGCCGCCCTTGCGCCCGCGCGCTTCGGCCGCCTTCAGCCCTGCGCCGGTGCGCTCGCGGATCAGGTCGCGCTCGAACTGCGCCAGCGCCCCGAAGAGGTGGAAGACGAGCGTGCCGCCGGGCGTGGTGGTGTCGACGCCCTCGGTCAGCGAGCGGAAGCCCACGCTCTTCATCTCGAGCGCGCGCACGGTCTCGATCAGGTGTGCCACCGAGCGCCCGAGCCGGTCGAGCTTCCAGGTCACCAGCGTGTCGCCACGGCGCACGTGCCTCAGCGCCTCGACGAGGCCCGGCCGGTCGGCGCGGGCGCCCGAGGCGTGATCCTCATAGACATCCTCGCACCCTGCCGCGTGCAGCGCGTCCTTCTGCAACGCGAGGCTCTGCTCGGCCGTGCTGACCCTTGCGTACCCGATCAGCGTCATCCGTCGCCCCGTCGCGTGTCCGCCTTGCCGTCCGTCAATCATCCTGTCCGCCGAGCCGTGGTCAAGCGACGTTGGCGGACAGCGCGGCGCGGGGCCGGCAGAGGGAGGTTTGACGGACAGGGCGCGCCGGCGCCCACGCTCAAGGGCTCGCGGACTCCGCTCCTCGGCGGCTCGGCGTAAGCTGGCCGCCTTGGTCGGGGGGTGGGTCGATGGCAAGACGACGGCTGTTAGGCGACGAGCTGTGGGCGCGCCACCTGGAGCCGCCCACCGACGAGCATGGGATCGCCCGTCACTACACCCTGGCGGCGGACGACCTCGCCGCGGTTGCGGACAAGCGCGGCGACGCCAATCGGCTCGGCTACGCGCTTGTGCTCCTTTACCTGCGCTTCCCTGGGCGCGTTCTCGAGGCCGGCGAGGCGCCGCCCGACGCCGTGCTCGTCTACGTCGCGCGCCAGCTCGGGGTGCCGGTGTCGGCGTTCGGCGCCTACGCGCGCCGCGCCGCCACTCGGCGTGCCCATCTGGGCGAGGCCATGCGGGCAGGCAGCCACTCGTCGTTCGATCGCGCGGCCGCGCACGCGGCGGTCGCGTTCCTGACCGCCGCCGCTCAGACGATCGTCCGTCCCGGCCAACTCGCCGGCATCCTCGTCGAGGAACTTCGCCAAAGGCGGGTGGCCCTTCCGTCACCGCTCGTGCTCGAGGCGGTGATCCGCGGCGCTCGCCGGCGCGCGGAGCGCTTGGGTCACGAGGTGCTGACCGCCGGCTTGGACCAGGCGGCGCTCGAGCGCCTGGACGCGCTCCTGGACCCGCGCGCGACGGGCAAGCTCACTTGGCTTGGATGGCTCAGGGCCGCGCCGCAGTCGCCGGCGCCGAAGAACGTGCTCAAGCTCATCGAGCGCCTGCGCCACGTGCGCGCCCTCGGGATCGACCGCGCTCGCGCCACCGCGTTGCCCGCGGCACTCGCCA
>CBDCCX010000005.1:0-74416 GCA_965215165.1 Rhodothermales bacterium
GGGCGAACCTATCTCACTGTCGAGATCGCGGGGGAGAAGACCGTCGTGGAACTACCGCGGGATGTCGACTAAGGATCTGCCCCACCCGATCAGGGGGGAATGAGCAACCTCCCGGCCCGCTACGACCTGGTGCTTTACCAGGGGGACACATTTTCCCAGGACTTCACCCTCGCGTCGACACGTGAGGTCGACGGCCAAGAGGGCGAACCGGTCCCGCTGGACCTGACCGGGGCGACGGTCAGCGCCCAGATCCGCCGACGAGCGACGTCGGAGGAGCCGCTGGCCGTCTTCATCGGGCAGGTGGTCGACCCGCTGGCCGGGCTGCTGCGCTTGCGCCTGGACGCCGAGCAGGCCGCCCGGCTGATCGGTACCGAGGGCGTCTGGGACTTGCAGGTCGACGTCGCCGGCACCCGTCGCACCTGGGTCGCCGGCAACGTGACCATCACTCCCGAGGTCACTCGATGACCGTCACCACCACGGAGTCCGGCGAGATCCGTGTTGTCACCACTGTTCCGGCCGGGGAGCCGGTCGCGATCGTCCATCGCCGTGGCGAGCAGGGCGACCCCGGGCCGCCGGGTCCCTCCGGGGCGAAGGGCGACCCCGGCGCGCCGGGAGCACCCGGCGGGCAGGGCGACCCCGGCGATCGTGGTGCTGACGGACCTGAGGGGCCGCCCGGCCCGCGTGGCGACGCGGGGCCTCCCGGTGAAGTCGGACCGCCCGGTGAGCGCGGACCGCAGGGGGAGCCCGGTACAGCTGCTGCCCAGGGCGATCCCGGCCCCCCTGGGCCTCCTGGCCTGACCGGGCCGCCTGGAGCGACCGGCGATACCGGTCCTGCCGGCCCCGAGGGCCCAGCTGGGCCGCCCGGGACGGTCGGACCTCCCGGAGAGACGGGCCCGGCCGGACCCCCGGGGCAGGACGGCGCCGCAGCTGCGCAAGGTGACCCTGGGCCGCCCGGCGAGACGGGGCCGGCCGGGGCAGCCGGTCCGCAGGGAGACCCCGGCCCACCCGGAAGCCCGGGCCCACGGGGGGACGTCGGACCTGCTGGCCAGGACGGCGCCGTTGGACCTCAGGGTCCACCCGGCGACGCCGGACCCGCCGGGCCGGTCGGTGCTGACGGTGCACCCGGGCCTGCTGGTGACCCGGGCGCGCAGGGTGACCCGGGAACACCCGGCCCGCAGGGTGAGCCCGGCCCGCAAGGCCAGCCCGGTCTGCAGGGAGAGCCGGGGCCCGTCGGGGGGGCGGGCCCCGCTGGACCAGCGGGTGAGACGGGTCCTGCTGGTCCGGCGGGTGAAGCGGGAGCTCCGGGCGAGACGGGCGCTCCAGGACCCCAAGGGGACTCCGGACCTGCCGGGGCCCCCGGGAGTCCGGGCCCCGCTGGCGCGCAAGGGGGCGTCGGGCCGCAAGGCGAGCAGGGCGTGGACGGCCCGCCCGGACCGGCGGGACCGGCGGGTGGCACCGGCCCCGCCGGTGCCACGGGAGAGGCCGGCCCAGCGGGTCCCGCCGGCCCCGAGGGCCCCGCCGGGCCGACTGGTGCGACCGGTGCTGCAGGTCCTGCTGGACCGGATGGGCCCGCTGGACCCAAGGGTGACACCGGGGACCCTGGGGCGACCGGTTCCGCTGGCCCCGCCGGACCTACCGGCCCAGCCGGGCCTACTGGCCCGCAGGGACCGGCCGGCATTTCGGTCCTGAGCGGGCTGAACAGCTCCGGCTCCACCTGGACATACACCCACAACCTGGGCACCTACAACTATACCGTGCAAGTCTTCCGCAACAGCTCGCCGTACGAGCAGGTCTTCCCGCTCATCACCCGCACCACCACCAGCGTCACCATGGACTTCGGCGGTCAGTCGCAGACGTCCTCGAAGTTCCGCGTCGTCGTCGTCGGGAGTGCATGATGGCCTTTCGCAGCAACGAGAACTGGCAGCCGGTAAACATCGGCTCCGGGTCCTCCCCGCCGAGCACTGGGTACACCGCCCGCGTCGGCGATCTGTGGATGGACTCCACCGCTGGCGCACAGCGACTTCTGATGAACGACGGGTCGGCCTGGGTCGCGGTCGGCGGTCGGGCACCAGGTGTCGCCATCCGCCGGACCTCCAACCAGGGCATCTCTCACGGCGCCGACACGTACGCCAGCTTCCAGACCGCTGATTTCAACCGCATCAGTGCCTCGGGCACAGCGATGTGGAGCAGCAGTAATCCCACATACGTGTTCATCCGCGAGGACGGATGGTACGTCGCCAGCTTCACCGCCCGTTTCCAAGCCGGCGGCGGCGACGGCGAGAGGTACGCCGGCATCGTCGTCAACGACTTCAATACGCGTATTGCCGGTGCCAACAACTCCTACAGCGCACCCGACATGGTCCTCAACCTGACCGCCGTGCGCTACTGCACCGTCGGCGAGTCCTTGCGCTGCATGGTGTACCAGGCGTCGTCCAGCACGCTGAACCTCAGCACCGCCTTCGGCGGCACCAACTTCTACGTCGCGAAGGTGGCCAACTGATGCTGTCCATCCCCTTGGCTGACCTGCCCGTGGAGTTCGACGGGCTGCGGCTGCGTGCGCGTCTACTGGCGCTCGGCTACGACATCACCGCGCTGTGGGTGGAGGAGGAGGTCCTGCACATCCAGGGCACCACCTCGTTGGGTGTCGAGCTCGGCGAGCCCGACCGTGTGGCCGTCCTTGCGGTCATGGCCCAGATAGCGACCGACGTCCGTCGGATGCTCCGAGCCTGGACGGTACGCGGCAACGCCAAGATTGCGCTGGACGACGACGCCATCTTGCGGCGTGCGACCGCCGTGTTCGCCGGCAACGCCACGTTCACCTCCGCAGGCCTGCAGCGGGCGGTTGCCGCGCTGGTGCTGGTGGCGTCGGAGCGCTTCTCCCGCGACGGGACACTGGACGTCTGACGCGCCGGACGCCCGTTCGACGGTCAGGCCGTGTCCGTCGGACGGACGTTCGACCGCACGGGGTCACCACGAAGCCCAGGAGGCTGCTGGGTAGATGTAGATCTGCGACACGCCGTGCGACCTGCGAAGATGTGCAAATCTGGGGAGACCCGATAGGGTCTCTCCCTGTGGGAAAGATAACCACCGGGCTTCCCACCCCCGGTTGCTCCATCTGTGTGTAACAGAAGAAGCGACGTGCGCGCGCGCGAGGCGAGGGCAACCCTACGTCCATGACTCAGGACGTCCGAGCGGTGCTCGGCGGGTTCACGATCAGCACCAGCCGCTCGATCGGGTACTACCGGGTGGCCCGCCGGGCACGTCGACGCCTCGTGCTGCGCCCGAGCGACTACGACCGCGTCTGGTCGGACAGCGCCACCATGGAGGCGCTGCTGGTCCGCGCGGAGGCCACGGCCGAGGGCTTCACCGTCCTGGACCTTCCGGGTTTCGTGGGCAGCGACGTCGAGTTCGACACCGTCGAGCAGCTGCAGCTCTTGCTCTCCGAACTGCTGACCGCCTCCGCCGACCCCGACTACCCGCGCGAGCTGGTGGCGCTGCGGGCACTGGACCTGCGTCGACGCGGGGACGCGCTGCGCCGGTCCTGCCGGGCTCTCAGCCACGGCCTGGACGCCCTGCACGACTTCGTGGCGGCCCCCGGCTGACTTGGACGGCCCCGCGCGCCTCTGAGGGCCCCTGGCGGGCGTCCTACAGCCACGTCTCCAGCAACGTCGGGTCGTCCTCCTCCCGACGCGGGAAGCACGTCAGGCCGCGCTCGTGCAGCCAGTCGCGCAGCTTCTCCAGGCCGAGGTCGCCGTGGACCACCGTGTGCAGCTTCGGACCCTCAGGCAGGATCTCGAAGGCACGCGCCACGTAACCCGACGCCTCCTCGTACACCCCCCACACGTGTACCGCCATGAGCGCAGCGTAGACCTGCCGCTGCGATCTGTGCAGCACCTGGTCGAAGAGGCCGGTCGTGCACTTCACCGCCTACGGGCAGCCCGTGGCCAAGGGCCGGCCCCGCTTCACTCGCAGCGGCCGCACCTACACCCCGAAGGCCACGGCCGAGGCTGAGGCGGTCCTGCGCGCCCGGGCCCAGGCGGAGGGCTGCCAGCCGCTGTCCGAGCCGTGCGCGGTGGACCTCACGTTCTGGCTGCCGACCCGTCGCCGCGTGGACATCGACAACCTGCAGAAGCTGGTGCTGGACGCGCTGAACGGCGTGGCCTTCACCGACGACGTACTCGTCCATCAGCTCACCAGCCGGGTGCACCGCGCCTGCTCCGACGTGCCCCGCACCCAGGTGCACGTGACGTCGCTCGCCGACGGCGTGTCGTGTTGTGCGACGGCGCAGCGGTGAGTCAGACAGGGTCCATGGCAGCACCGATCGCAGGGGCGAACCTGCGAGAGGTCGACATGGTCTGCGGCGGCACGCTGCGGGTCCAGGGCGACCGCGAGCAGGAGTGGTACGAGCGCACCCGCGACCGCTACCTGGCCGAGACCAAGTTCACCGAGAACACCGACCTGCAGGACCTCGACCGGTTGCTCGGCCTGGAGCTGCAGTTCTACCGGTGGAGCCAGCACCTGGCCGCCGGCATGGACTACGAGGGTGACCTCGTCGCCGACGAGCAGCTGCGCCGCCAGCTGAAGGACGTGTCCACCGCCATCACTCAGCTGAAGGCGGCGATGAGCCTCACCAAGCAGGCGCGCGACGACGCCGCCGCCGACGGCAACTTCGCGACCTGGCTGGCCGACCTGAAGGTCCGCGCCAAGGTCTTCGGGATGCATCGCGAGAAGCAGCTCACTCGCTCGCTGGTGCTCATGAAGGAGCTTCTCGCGGTCACCGGCACCTACCGGCGGTCGGACAGCGAGGAACGCCGCAAGGCCGGCTACGACACCGCCGAGGACGTCCTGGCCTGGATCGACGGTGATGTGCGAGGCCGCTTCGAGGAGCTCGACGCCTACTTCCGGACGCACGAGCAGCGCTACTGGGTGAGGGAGCTGTAATGGCCGCGGACTTGGAGCGCGCGAAGCGCCTGTATCCGAGTATCGACATGGACGACCGCATGTGGGCGGCCTTCTTCGACACCCCGGCCGGCGAGCACGCCATGGGCCGCATCATCGGCGACATCTACGACGAGATCTTGCGCCAGGAGGAGCGGGAGCGCGGCGTGCGGCGCATCGGACGCCGCCCCCGCCCCGAGCCCGTCCCGCTGGCCGAGGTCTACGCCCGCGTCTTCCCGCCCCGCTTCTCCAACGTCCCCTTCGGCCAGGCGCTGCGCGACCTGCTCGCCCAGCGCAAGATCAGCCAGCGAGCCTTCGCCGCGAAGGTCCCCGTCAACAACGGCACGCTGAGCCGCTTCATCAATGGCGTCTGGACCCCGGATCTCGCGATGATGGAGCGCATCGCCGCGGTCGCCGGGGTGCCGCCGTCGTCCTTCCCGGAGTACCGCGCCGCGTACCTGACCAAGGTGCTCGGTGACTTCCTCGCTGCGCGCCCGCACGTGTCCACCGGGCTGTACCGCCAGCTGGACGACGGCGTGCGCGCCGCATGATGCCGCACGCGGTGGACGTCGACGGCGGCCGCTACCTGTCGCTGTCGCTGATGGTCGCGTGGCTGGAGGACTACGTCGACGGCTTGCGACGTGCCGAGGACCTGCCGGTCGGCTACCGCGCGGGCGCGATGGACGCCGTCGGGCGCATCCAGCAGGAGCTGCTGGTGGAGCTGGCGCTGCCGTGACCGCGCTCATCGCCCCCGACGACGAGGAGGCCTACCTGCTGGCCATCCTGGAGGACCCAGACGGGCTGGACCTCGCGGAGTTCGCCTGGACTGACCCCGAGTCCGAGGACGGGTGCTATCGCGCCTGGGACTTCCAGTGGCCTTGGTACACCTGCGAGGACACCTACCAGGTCGACCAGGGCGCCCGCGCGACGGGCAAGACCGTCAGCATCACCATGCGCGCCTTCGCCATGCCCTTCGCCCGCGCCGGTCAGAGGATGCTCATCACCGCTCCTGAGCTGAACCACCTGCGCCCGCTCACCGACGCCATCGAACAGCGCGTCCTGGCGAGCCGCCTTGCCACCGAGCTGCTCCCCGCCGGCAAGTCCCACGGCATGAACCGCCAGCCCCACTGGCAGTGCAAGTTCACCAACGGCACGCAGATCGTGTCCCGGCTGCCCGGCCGCGACGGCAAGGGCGTCAAGGGCCAGCATGTCATGCTGATCGAGCTGGACGAGGCTCAGGACTACCCGCTCGCCGGCTGGATCGAGGTCGTGGAGACCCTGAATCGCTTCGCGCCCGGCGCCATGTGGCGCTGCCACGGCGTCCCCAAGGGCGTTCGCGACCGCTTCTATGAGATCACCGAGGGCGGCGCCGAGGACGAGGCGTCCTGGACGGTGCACCGCCCGCTGGCGCCCATGCGTCCCAGCTGGGACGCCGACGAGCGCCAGGAGAAGATCCGCTCCTACGGCGGCTCGCGGCAGAACATCGACTACCGGCGCAACATCTACGGGGAGCACGGCGACGCCAGCAATAGCGTCTTCGTGCTCAGCCGGCTGATGGGCTGCACTGACACCGACCAGGGCAGCGTGTACAACACCGACGTGTACACCACCATCCGCATCGAGTACGAGCGGGTCGCAGCCGGGATGTCCATCGAGACGTTCCTGGACCAGATCCCCGGCAGCCACCGCCGCGGCTACAGCCAGACGGTGGGCGGCCGCGAGGTCGGCAGCCCCAAGGGCTACAGCGCTTTCTGGGCCGGCATGGACGTCGGCGTCACCAACCACCCGAGCGAGATCCTGCTGTTCGGGCAGCGCAGCGGCACCGACCTGCTGGAGCTGCTCCTGCGCGTGCACATGCAGCGCATCAACACCGACGACCAGAAGCAGGTCATCGAGCGGCTGTTCGACTTCTACGGGGCCAAGCTGCAGGCGTTCGCGCTGGACAAGACCGGCGTCGGCTTCCCCATCTGGGACCAGCTCACCCGCGCGCCCTTCGGCAAGCGCATCTACGGCTACAACTTCTCGGAGAAGGTGATCGTCGGGTTCACCGACCGCCCCCTGGAGCAGGGCGAGAAGCGCGAGGACCTCGCCATCCAGCGCAACGTCGTGGAGGCCACCACCGACCTGCTGCGCAACGACTACGTCGACCTGCGCAAGCTGCGGCTGCCGTTCGACCGTGAGCTGCTGCTGGAGTTCCAGGGCCAGACCTACATGGTCGTGAAGGACTCCGGGAACCCCTACGGCACGAAGCGCGTCTTCGCCGGAGGGAGCTTCCACACCCTGGACGCCGCGAAGATGGCGATGGCCGGTCGACACCTGCCCGGCTACCTGGACCTGCTGGAGCAGCCGCAGGCGCCCGTGTTGGACGCGTTCCTGGGCGGTTGGCTGTAGCTGGGCCTGCGTTGCCCGCCGTTCGATGACGATGCACCGGTCCGTGGCGACGATGGTGGTGACCGGCAGCGACGAGGGCGGGCACGTCGACGTCCGCGCCCCCGAGCAGGTCGCCGCCACCGCTGCCGCGCAGCTCGGCACCCGCGAGGACATCGAGACCGAGATCGACGCGATGCTGAGCGAGTGCATCGGCTTCTACCGCCTGGAGCCCGACCAGGTGATGCGACTGTGCGCAGCGCTGTCCGCGCGGTGCACCGAGCTGTACATCCATCTGCACCGCGTCGAGGGCCGTCACCGGGAGTACAAGATGATCCGTACCCAGCAGATCAACCCGCTGCTCGGCGAGCTCGAACGCCAGTACAAGGTCGCCAGCCGGCAGGTCGAGATCCGCCGCCAAGACCTGGCGCTGATGTGAGCGAGGAAGTCGCGTCCACCCTGAGCGTGGGCCCCGGCGGGACGCCGATGCTGAACCGCAGCGGCCTGGCCGACACCGTCATCGAGGCGTCCGCCTCCATGGCTGAGGTCGCCGCCGCGATGAGCCGCTGGGTCGACAACGCGCGCAGCGCCTCGCACCGCAGCTCCATGTTCGACCGCGGGACTTTTACCCCGCCCGAGAACTTCTACGACGAGCTGCGCGCCGCCCGCGCTGCGCTCGTGAGCGACGACATCGTCTCCGGCGTCGCGGAGATCACCGAGGCGTTCGCCTTCCAGGGCGTGAAGTGGGAGGCGGACAACGCAGAAGACGCCGACATCTTCAACCAGATGGCGCGTGACGTCGACCTTGACTCCTACATCCGCAAGGTGTGGCGCGAGGAGTACGCGGTCGGCCAGCAGGTCACCGCCATGGTCTGGGGCTGGAAGGAGTACACGGTCCGCGGCCACAGCCGCCTGGAGGACTCGGCTGACGGCCGGCCGCGACGCCGCGGCCCCAAGCGTAAGAAGAAGTACCGGGTCTGGTGCCCCACGTCGCTGCACGTGCTGGACAGCAGCAAGGTGGTGCCGGTCGACCATGGCCCGCTGGGCACCGAGAAGCTCGCCTGGTGCTCCACCCGTGGCGAGGTCACCCACTGGACCCGGGCGCAGCGCGGCCTGTCCGTCGACCCGCTCATGGCGCAGTTCTTCACCGAGCAGTATCTGCCCGGCGAGGGGGAGAAGGGCTCGCTGGCACTGCTCGGTGTCGACCCCGACAACCTGCTGCTCATGAACCCTGACATGGTCTGGCGCCACACCACCACCCGGCCCGATTACGAGCTGTTCGCCCCGGTGCGGCTGAAGAGCTGCTTCGGGCTGCTCGACCTGAAGCGGCAGCTCATCGCGTCCGACCGCGCCAGCCTGGTGGGCTCCGCCAACTACATCCTGCTCATTCGCAAGGGTAACGACGCCTACCCCGCGCAGAACGCGGAGATGGCGAACCTGCAGGAGAACTACAACTTCATCGCGAAGATGCCGGTCGTCATCGCCGACCACCGGCTGTCCATTGACATCATCGCCCCCAAGACCGACCTCACCTTGCAGGCCGACAAGTACGACGTGGTCGACACCCGCATCCTCGCCCGCCTGCTCGGCACCTTGTCGTTGGGCGGCCGCGGGCAGCGCAACGAGACCAACGTGACCCTGTCGCGAGCTGTCGCCCGGTCCATGGAGAACCGCCGGCACATGCTGAAGCGGGCGCTGGAGAGGCAGCTCGCGCGCGCCGTGGTGGAGCACCCGAAGAACCGCCGCCCAGATGGCAGCCCGCTGTTCGAGAGCGAGCCGAACCTCGTCTACGCGCCGCGCAACATCCCGCTGGACATCGACGCCGCCATGATCCAGGCCATCATGGGGCTGCGCACACAGAAGGAGATCAGCCGCGAGACGGTGCTGGAGTACTTCGGGCTGGACCAGGTCACCGAGGCGCAGCGTCGCGAGCTCGAAGAGGTCGAGTACGACGACATCTTCCAGACCGTCGTGCCCTTCAGCAGCCCCGCCCAGGGCGGCACCGGCGAAGCGCCCAGCCAGTCCGGCCCCCGCGGCGGGCGGCCGGTCGGTGGTGGCGACAGCAGTCAGAACCCCGCCGAGGTCAAGCCCGTCACCCCCCGCGGGAACCCCAGCACCACCAAGGAGGCCTGATGGACCTGCTGGAGTACCGACTGCGGGCCCACTACGGCCGGCTGCCCCGCCCCCGCGCGCAGGTCGTCGCCGACGAGGGTCCGCCGTCCATCGTCGCCGAGGTCGGCGAGCGCGCGTTCGTCCTCACACGAGCAGCTCCGACGACCGCGACCACCAACCCGTACTTCCTGGGGCTGGAAGGTCGCTTCGTCGGCGCCGAGCAGGCCAACCGCAACAACGCGTTCTGGTCCACAGCCGACCTGCAGGTGGGCCTGCCGACCGTCGAGCACGGGCCGCTGAACTGGCTGCACGATGCTCGACGTGTCGTCGGTTCGATCCAGCGCGCCGAGCTCGTCGCCGCCACCCCCATCACCCAGCCGCACATCGTCGCGCACAGCAACCTGTGGCGCTGGATCTACCCGGACGAGGCGAAGCTGGTCGAGAGCTCCAGCGAGCGCGGCACGCTGTGGTACTCGATGGAGTGCATCAGCCGCGAGGTCGCCTGCCTGGCGGAGGACTGCGGCCGCACCTACGCCTATCTGGACACCGTCACCGCGAAGGCGTCGTGCTGCAGTCACATCCAGGAGCGCAGCGCCGCTCGTCGCTTTATCGACCCCGTGTTCCTCGGCGGGGCGGTCATCGTCCCTCCGGTGCGCCCCGGCTGGGCGGAGTCCGACCTGCGGGTGAAGGCCGCCGCCGAGGAGCTCGCCGCCACCACCGCCGAGGTGCGCGGAGACGCCAGCGACGAGGAGTGGACCGCGGTGATGGCTCAGGTGCTCTCGGCCTGAGCTGGGCGCAGCAGCGCGTCCAGCTCTCGCACCTTGGCGCACAGCGCGGGGGTGTCCGCCACGTGCACCGGGCGGCACGCCAAGAACATCGGCACCCCGTTGAAGCCGGTCTTGGTCGTCGCGCTCATGTCGCCCAGCACCGTGCCCACGCTCGATGCCAGTAGGTGTGAGAAAGCGCCGGCCATTCCCAGGAAACTCATCCCGAGCTTGAGTTCTTCTTCGGTGAGCGGTAGGTACCACGCCCCTCGGACAATGTCGCCTGCCATTGTGTGCAACTCGCGCTCTGACATGCGCCGTGGTTCGACTAACGGAGGTCCGGCTGGGCGTGCAGCGCGACGTCGCCTCTCCCGTTGTGGCACGTAGTCGAGCCTACACCTTCGTTTACCGCTGTTCTCGACCGACCCCCGCTGCGTAGACGGTCAACGGACCGTCGCTGACACGCAGGCAGGAGGCGTACGTGACGGACACCGAGAAGAGCTACTCGGAGACCGAGCACTTCGCCCTTCTCGCCGACGCGGTGCGGCGGGAGACCGCTGAGCAGGCGTCGACGCGCGAGGGGCTGGAGGCCGAGCGATCGGCGCTCCAGGTGAAGGTCACCACCCTGGAGAGCGAGCTGGCCGCTGCGGTGGCCGGTCGCGAGGAGGCCGAGACCGCGCTGGCGGACTTCAAGGCCGAGCTCGCCGAGCGCGAGGCCGCTGCCGCCCGTGAGAGCGAGCGCGTTGACGCGGTGCGCGGCGTTGCGCCGCACCTGCCCGATGACTACTTCACCGCCGAGCGGGCCTCCACCTGGGGCGCGATGAGCGACGAGGTGTTCACCGCGCTGATCTCCGGTCTCGAGGCAGGCCGTCAGGCCGGTGCCGAGGTCGCCGAGCGCGAGACGTCCGCCGCCTTCCGCGGTGGCGCCAGCCCGAGCGCCGAGGGCGCGTCGGGTTCGTCCATCAACCAGCTCTTCGCCGCCCGGCGTGGACGTCCCTGAGAGGAGGGGAAAGAACCCATGGCATCTGATTACGGCCTGAACTTCGGCTTCCGTCGGTCCGACGAGGCCTACCGCGTCGCTGAGGGCCGCCAGCGCACCCCGAAGACCGGCACCCTCCTGCAGGGCACCGCCGTCACGATGGACTTCGACAACCCCGGCTACATGCGGGTGGCGTCGGCGACCGACGAGCCCGAGACCGGTGTGACCGGTCTCGTCATCCAGGAGCTCGCCTGGGACGTGTCCATCCACGAGGCAGGTGTGCGCACGTCGCGCGACCTGAACCGCGTGAAGAACGACCGGCTCGGCGTCATCACCAACGGGGCCGGCGCGAAGGTCTGGTGGAGGAACACCCCCGCCGAGACGCGCATCGACGGCTTCCAGAGCCCGGCCGTCACGATGGTCGACTTCACCGGGCTGGAGCCCGGCTCGCTTCTCGGCTGGGACGGCACCAAGTTCGTCGTCACCACCGATGCATCTCTCGCCTATGCCCGTGCCATCACCGTCGACTCCACCCGCCAGCGGGTCGAGGCGACCCTGCTCCACTGAAGGGGGGAGTAGACATGACGACGACGACCGCAGCCAGCCTCATCCGTCACGGCAAGAAGGTCGACCCGTGGGGTCGCTCCCGAGACAGCGTGGCCGAGCACGCTGCCCTTCTGGAGAAGCTGAACGAGGAGGCCCGTGACAACTGGGACAACTCCACCTGGCACCGCCAGGTCGCCCAGGACATCGCGACCGAGCTCGACTACGGCTTCACCTTCGAGAACCTGTTCAGCACCTACTTCCAGGTGCAGTCCGTCGGTGAGTTCGACCGCGTCATCTTGAAGGAGCGTCGCGGCCTGGAGGTCTTCTACACCGCGCGCGGTGGTTACATCGAGGAGACGCAGCTGCGCACCGAGGAGTGGGAGCTCCCCCGCGACACGCTGGGGTTCCACGTCTCGGAGCACACCGACAAGCTGCGGGCGAACTTTGGTGAGACGATGGAGACGCTGGTCTCCCTCGGCCAGGCTCGCCTGGACGCCGAGGTCAACCGGCGCATCTACACCACGCTGCAGGAGGCACTCCCTGCCGGCAGCCCGTATGAGATCACGTCCGCCACGCTGGCCAAGGCGGATCTGGACGCGGCCCTCACCGAGGTCCGCGACGCCATCAAGCCGAACGGTCAGGGCCCCGTGCCCGTCACCATCGCCGGTCGTGCCGGGGTGGTGGACCAGATCTCGGAGTTCGCCGGCTACGGCGACGAGGCGCTGGAGGAGATCCGCACTCGCGGTCGCCTCGGCACCTACCGCGGCGCGAACATCGTCCAGATCGTCAACTTCACCGACGAGGACGGCGTCTCCTACATCCCCGACAACGAGCTGTGGGTCTTCGGCGGGACGGTCGGCAAGTTCGCCCTGTACGGACCGCTGCTGGTGAAGTCCTGGGAGGAGAACACGGTGGACTACCGTCACTACCGTGCCCGCAAGGACATCGGTGGCCTCGTGCACCACCCCGAGCAGGCTCGGGTCTTCCGCTTCACCTCCTGACGTACGTCACCCCGAACACCCCCGTCCTCATAGAGGCCGGGGGTGTTCGGCCGTGGGGACAAAGACGTCGTGCGCGTCCCGGGCGATCGTGCTACCGTTGCCCGCCATGACCGTGGCAGATGACACGCTGGCGGATCACGGCCTGGCGGTCGTCTGGCTCGCGAGTCGGCATGACCAGATGCCGGTGGTCATGGTGGCGCGACTGGTGCAGCTCGCTCTTGTGGGCGGCGAGCTGCCGGAAGCTGCCCTGCAGCTGCTGGACCAGATGATGGGTGAGCTGGACCAGTGGGGTCACGACCGTTCCGGCTGGAACGGTCGTCGATAGGGTCAGCCTCGTGGACGACCCTACCCGGCGGCTCATCTGCCCCACCGGCGACCACGTGCTGACGGTCGTGCGCGTTCTGCTGAACCGCGGTGAGCCGTTCTGGGTCGAACCGAGCCCCACTATCGACGGTGTGTGGTACGTCGACTTCCGCGCCGGCAACGTCGCCGCGGTGATGGAAGCCTTCAGCGGCCAGGGCGTCGACGTGCAGTTCTGAGCCCGAGGCTGTCGACGCAGACGGCCATGAGCTCTTTTCGATGGGTCTGCGCCGCTGGTCGCGGCACCAAGTCCGGCGCCACCTTCGAGGACGCTGCGCCGCTGCGCTACCTGTCGGCGCAGATCGAGCAGGTCGGCCCTGGCGGCCAGGTCCTCCTGGACGCCGCAGACACCTACATCGTCAACACCACGCAGCTGGCGGAGGTCCGCCGCGGTGGCACCCCCGAGCGGCCCGTGACCGTGCGCGGGGCGCTGCCTGACGGCACCCCCGCCTACGTCGAGCTCGGCTCCACCCGGGTGTCGCCCTGGCCCAACGTGCGGACCAGTCGGTACGGCGGCCTGGGCTTTCGGCTGTACACCGGCGCGAACTGGCTGATCTTCAGCCACATGATCTTCCGAGACTTTGGGTACGGCTTCGTTGCCCAAGAGCGCACCGAGGGCGTGGTCCTGCACAACCTGCAAGGCCGTAACGTCCGCCGCCTCATCGGGTCGGCCCGCACCGGCGGCTTCGACCGCTTCGAGTTCTTCGACATCTGGGTGCACGGCTTCTCCAAGGGGGTCATCCGCTTCGACGGGCCCGCCACCCGTGGCCTCATCCGCGACGTTTACGGCGACTCGGAGTTCCAGGACGCCGATAACTACGCCCAGGGCATCAAGTTCAACGGCACCTCGACCGCCACCGGCAGCTACGCCGTGTCCGTCGAGGACTGCATCATGAAGAACATCCGCGACACCGTCAACAAGTACCACAACGGTGACGGCTTCAGCTCCGAGCGGTATGACCGGGACCTGCAGTTCGTGCGCTGCCAGGCCAGTGACTGCACCGATGCTGGTTTCGACCTGAAGAGCTCGGGCACTCTCGTGCATCGCTGTCTCGTGACCCACTGCAAGCACTCCTACCGCATCTGGGGGGAGGCCGACCTGATCGAGTGCGCCAGCTTCGATCCTCGCGTCCTGCCTTCGGACATGATCGATACCCCCGACCACCTGCACTTGCCGGGAGCCCCGGGGAGCGCTACCTGGTCCGGCGGCGTCATGCACGACCGCGCCGGCCTCGCCCGCGCGGTCGTCGCCGAGGTCGACGGCACCAGCGTGGAGTTCCGCGAGCACGCGCTGCTGGACCTGCGCGGCGGGCTGACCAACTCCGGCACCCGCCCCACGATGGTGATGGCACCCGGTGTCCTTCAGAGCGAGCGCTGACCTGCCGAGCCTGGCAGGGAACCGGGACCTGAGCCTGAAGGAGCGCACGTGAGCGAGCCCGACATCCAGCGCTACGAGAACGTTCGACCTGATGTCGAGCTGTGGGAGTGCATCACCCCCGGCACCGTCATCGTGCTGGTGTGGGACGTCGCGCGCCGCGACTACAGGTCCAGCCGCGTGAACGGCACCCGCGGTCCCAAGCGGCTGCGCATCACCCGCGAGGACCGCGAGTACAACCAGAGCCTGGTGTCCGACGACCGACGCCAGCTCGGACCCGTTCACCAACGGCCGGCTCGCGCGCGTCGTGGACGGCACGCCCGTCGGGGCGACCACCGAAGGCGACCTGCGGGCGCTGCTGGCGCTGCGTGGCGACGCCTTCGAGCAGGTGCTCGCCACCCACGCCCATGACGAGCTGCTGCTGCGCCGGCTGCGCACCGTGGCCAAGGCCGAGGGCACCATGGCGCAGAACGAGGCCATCTCCGCCGCTCTCACGCCCTACCGCAAGGGCGGCACCCAGCGGACCGTCGCGGAGATGATCGACGCGGGGGAGAAGCTGGGCGTCTCCTACCTCGGCTGAGCCGTCGATAGGTGAGCCGTGGCTACCGACCTGAGCACGCTCGTGCCGAGCCTGCGCCGAGAGATCGCGCCGCCCGGACGCTTCCCCGAGCTGTTCCCGCAGGCCACCAGCAACGAGCTCGCCGAGTACCTGCTGGACGGCTTCGCCCAGGCGCAGCTCGATGGCTTCCTCACCGCCAACAACGTCACCGACGACGGCGCGGTGACCCCTGACCTGTCCCGCGCGGCTCAGGCGCTCGTCGTGGTGTGGTCGGGCGCGCGCATCCTCACCGTGGAGCTGATGAACCGCAAGTCCCACCTCCGGTATGAGGCCAGCGGCGCGGTGTACGAGGTCGACCAGGGCACCCAGCTGCTCGTGCAGGCGCTGAAGGACCTCACCGCGAAGAAGCAGCGCCTGCTGGACACCCTGGGTCGCACCCCTACCGATGTGCTCGTGGTGGACGGCTACTTCGTGAAGGCCACCGGCTTCTACGCCACGGAGGTCGCCGGCTCGGTGGGGTCGACCAACCCCTACGGCGGCTGACATGGCCGGCACCGACGTCGGCTTCGACGCCCAAGCGTTCCGCGACGGCATCTCCTTCGCCCTTACCATGGCCGCTGCCCCCGAGCCCGCCCGCCAGGTCACCTTCCACTTCGAGCGCACCGAGCAGATCGGCTTCGACCCGGCTGCCGCGCCGGAGGTGACCGGCCGCGAACCTGTCACCGTGCCCTGCGGCATCGCGTACACCGACGTCGACGGTAGCCTCACCACCGGCTTCGGCATAATGGCGTCCAGCTCTATCAAGCTCACGCTCCTGGATGTCCACCACGCGCAGGTCGAGGGCTGCGCCTACGTCACCATCGACGGGGACACATACTTCTACCGGCGCACTGCCCCGCCCACCGGGCTGTTCGACGTCGGCCTGTTCGCGATGTACTTCGCCGCCCGCACGGAGACCTGATGGCCCTGCGCTTTCGCCCCCGCCACCTGCAGCGCACCCTGCTCGCACATCTGCGCGCTGACCTGGACGGCTGGATCACCGAGCCCACCAACTTCGGCACCCGTCCGATCACCGTGCTGGACTACCAGCCGGACGAGGCCGGCGTGCAGATCGAGCCGAACACACTGGCCCTCACGCTGGGGGACTGGGCCGCCGAGCGGCCCGAGCAGCTCGGTGGAGGTCTCGCCAGCAACGACTACGCCGTCTTCATCGACTTCTACGGCGCATCCGCGGCGATCGCGCTGTCGGTCGTCGCTGACATCCACCATCTGTTCACCAACGCGGAGTTCCCGCTGCTGGACTACAGCACCGACCCGCCGACCGAGACCTCGGAGTACATCGTGTGCGAGGACGTCGTCGTGGAGCGGCCGCTGGCCGCGCTCGCCAGCAGCGACTTCCGCCGGTCCTGGCGCGTCGTGAAGCTCACCGCCTCGGTGGTCCACGGGGGCGACGCATGAGCGACGACATCGTCACCCGGCTGCTGGTCGAGCAGCGCAAGCGGACCGTCGCCGCCGTCCTGGGCCACCTGGAGCGGGAGGTCTTCGCCTACCTGCCGCCGGAGGTGCAGCGCGACACTCGCGAGAAGATCCGCAGCGCCATCGACGGGTTCTCCGACGTCATGCGCGACCTCATCAAGGTCAGCCGCGACGACGGCGTGCGCAACGAGGTCAGCCTCACCGTCATCCAGCAGATCCACGACGGGCAGCAGCGCATCCTGCGGGAGATGGCCAAGCGTGGCTAGAGCTCGTGGCTTCAGCAGCGGCGTCTCCGTGCGGTTCGACGCCGACCGCGCCACCGCGAGTCTCGCCCGGTTGCACAACCGGTTCGCCACCAGTCAGAGCGCTCTGCGCAATGCCCACTTCGAGGCTGCCGAGACAGTCGCCGCCGACGCCCACGACCTGCTGGAGACCCGTATCGCCGCCGCGGGCTTCCCTGGTCGTGCTCGGCGGCGCGAGCAGCGCGGCAGCAACTACCTGCTGAAGGCGGTCGTCCACCCCGACAACTACCGAGCCGATCGGTTCGGCATGGGAGTGGGCTTTGAGTCGTTCCTGAACTCGCCGGCCAACCGGGTCAACTTCTACTGGCGCGAGATCGAGGAAGGCAGCACCGCCCACCTCGGTGACCGTGTGCCGATCGGCCAGGACTTCTTGCCGTTGAAGGCGCAGGGGTACACGAAGTCGCCGCGCGGCAGCGTGCGTGGCTACGCCAGGATCGAGAACGCCTTCAGCGGCTACCACTTCTACCGGGACGCGGGCAAGAAGGTCACCAAGAAGTACATGCTGGACCTGTACGACTCGCACTTCAAGTCCATCGGGCTGGACTTCGCGTCGCTGCGAGGTGCGGCCAGCCTTCGTTGACATCCATTCCGTGGTCACTGCGACCGAGGTGGGGGACACCAGGAGACGGAAAGGAGCCCCGAGTGGCTATCCAGGCAGGCGACCTGATCCACGTCGCCAACCAGGTGCTGGTCGACCGCGCGAGCACCGCCGGCCCCGGTGACCTCAACATCCCGACCGAAGTCGTGAAGGAGCTCGGCAACTACGAGTCCGTCGGCGTCCTGCGCGACATCCCCGACCTGACTTTCAGCCTGGAGAGCTTCGACGCGTCCGCCGAGCTGGAGGCGATGCTCACCGGTGCGGACTTCGAGGCCGCTGCCGCCGGGGCGGAGTTCGACCTCGGCAAGAGCCGCGTCGTGGACGTCGTGAGCGCGTTCAAGCGCGGCCGCGCGGCCGGCGAGCCGTTCGAGACCGCTGCCAGCGTCGCCATCCCCTACCTCACCCTGGAGTCTGTCAGCTACCGCTTCGGGCTGCGCGACCGCGCCAGTCAGAGCGCCTCGCTGAAGGGCGACGGCATCTTCTACGCGCCGGGGTCCGCCTACACCGAAGAGGTGGAGGGCGACGGCACCGACGGACAGGTCATCACTCTGGCCGAGCCGGCTCTGCCCTACAACGGCGACTCCGTCGCCGGCACCCGCTACGCCCTGTCGGTCAGCATCCCGGCCACCGGCCAGCGCCTCACCCCCGGCGTGCAGTACACTGAGACCGCCAGCGGCACCGACCCTGGTCGAACCGTGGACGTCACCCTGGTCGACGCCGTCTCCGTCGGCACCTTCGTCCGCATCACCTACCAGAGCACCACGGTGCGCAGCTTCCCGCAGACGCTGCACGCCGTCGCCAGCGCGACCCGCCCCGCCGCGGTCAAGGGCCGCGACATCGAGGTCAAGGTCGGCGGCGTCGCCGTCACCGACCGCTGGTCCGGCGTCCAGAGCGTCACCGTGGACTGGCGGGTCACGCTGGACCGCGACGAGGAGCTCGGCTCCGCGCAGCTCGTCGGCCAGGACTTCGACGTCCCGGAGGTCTCGGGCACCGTCGAGCTGAAGGCCCGCAACGCCGAGGAGCTGCTGCGCCGCATCCGGCAGATCTCGGGTGTCGGCGAGAACGAGGTGTCCGGCGCGCTGCAGTTCGTGAAGCTGCCGGTGGACATCGTCCTGCACTCCCCGGCCGACGGCACCACCCTGAAGACCCTGCACATCCCCGACGCCAACTTCACGCTGCCCGGCTACAACGGCCAGGTCGACACGAAGCTGACGGTCAACTTCCCCTTCACCAGCGAGTCCGGGAAGCTGCTCGTCGTCAAGGGCGACCGCACCGTCTGATTACTCCCTGGCGTCCTCCGGGACTGCCAGGGCTTGGAACCACCCCCCGTCTCTGGCGGGGGGTTTCCTGTTTCTGCCTGCCGGTGTCGACGTCGTGACGTGGAACAGGCATCGGACCAGGAGGACACATGGCGCTGACGCGCGCGAAGTACCGCAGGCTGCCCGAGCTGTGGGTGGCAGGGACCCAGGCACGGCTCGACCACGAGACGGTCCTCTGGCTGCAGGTCCCCAACCAGTTCCAGCGCGACGAGGCGCAGCACGACGCCCAGGCCGCCCGCAGCCGGCTCATCCTGGCGCTGAAGAGCGAGGCCGGCAGCGAGGAGCGTGACAAGGTCACCTCCGCGGTGCTGGCCGAGGGCCCGCAGGCCGTGATCGAGGAAATGTGCGAGCTGGAGTCCCAGCGGCTCCTGCTGAAGGCCATCTTGTCCATGGAGGACGACCCCGACTGGTCGGAGAAGCTCGACGTCCTGCGTCGCAGCGACGACCTCGCCGGTACCAGCGCCGAGCCCATCGAAGCCGAGCTGCTGCTGACGTTGAACCGTGAGTACCTGGCCGAGGCGGAGCGCCGCAGCGCCGATGAGCTCACCGAGTACCGCGCCGGCCTCACCCACCTGGAGGGCGACGCCCTCACCGAGCGCTACCTGGACCTGTACATGGCCAAGCGCGGGGACCAGGTCGCGCAGGCCGAGTACCTGCTCACCGAGCTGTGGTACGCCGCGCGCGTGTGCGCCGGCACTCAAGACGACGACGACACGTGGGACCACAGCGCCTGCGACGGCCACCGGCTCACCGCGTTCGAGACCAAGCAGGAGATCCGCGACCTGCCGGACCATCTCGTGGAGTTCCTGTCCGACAAGCTGTCCGCGGTGCAGATGACGGTGCGTGAAGCGGGAAACTCGGCCAGGCAGGGGAGTTCCTGAGGGTCGTCTCCTCTGCCAAGCGGGCCGGTGGCGTCGACGCGCTCTACCCGGCCCGAGACCCACTTATCGCACCATGGTACCTCGGACACGCCATTCACCACGCCCTGTCTGTCCTCGCCTGGATGGAGATGCGCGAGGAAGACCAGCCGCCCCAGCGGATCTGGCTGAATGACGAAGAGCTCGCCGACCACTTCGAGCGCATTCGAGCCAAGTACGCGTCGAAGGACGACACGGAGGCGGTGCCACAGGCCCCCCTGGAGCAGAACGAGCTGACCCGCGGACTGAGGGGCTGACCTGTGGCTGACGTCTTCATCTCGGCTGAGACGAACCTGCCCGAGGTCATCGGCCAGGCCACCCGCGCGGTGCAAAACCTGCAGACCGTGCTGCGGCAGCCGAAGGAGCAGGCCGACTTCGGCAAGATCGCCGGGCTGGACAAGACGCGCGCCGAAGCCGACGCGCTCGCCGCCCGGCTCCAGAACCTGCAGCAGGTCCTGGACCGCGCCCGCACCAGCTCCAAGGGCACGCAGCTGTCCGGGGCGGCGCTGCAGGCGTCGCTGCGCAAGGTCGCCCGCGAGCACCGCGCGGAGCTGGAGAGCATCTACTCCGACGTCACCAACCGTCTCGCCCCCCGGGCGTTGAAGTTCGGGCAGCCCAACGAGAAGAACCAGGGTGGCTTCTTCGAGGCGCGCCAGGAGCTCGCCCGGCTGCTGCAGCTGCAGGGGGAGTACACCGACCGGGTCCGCGAGGGCACCGCGGAGACCAAGCGGCGAGCCGCTGAGCGTCGCACCGCGGCCCGGGAGGAGCTGCAGCTCGCGCGCGCCGAGCTGCAGCAGGTCGCCGCTGCCCGCGAGCGCGACTTCCTGCGCGGTGGCGGGAAGGTCGTCCGCGGGTTCGCCAAGGACCCTGAGTCCGGGGAGCTGCTGCAGCGCCTGCCCGGCTCCCGCGCCGGTCTGGTGCCGTTGCGCGGGGACACGCCCTTCGCCCAGGCGCGCCGCGAGCAGGCCCGCCAGGCGCTGAACGCCTTCGATGACGCGCAGGCCGCTCGCGACGACCGGCAGGCGCAGGTCGAGGCACGTCGGCGGGCCGCCGAGGAGGCCCGTCGCCGGCAAGAGGAGGCGCGAGCGCAGCGCGCTGCAGCCGCGGAGCAGGTGCGCACGCAGCGTCGGCTGCGCGACTCCCAGGAGCGCGACAACGCGCGCCGGCTGGACGCCGACCCGGCGACGGTCCGTGCCGGGCGCTTCTCCGCACTGGGTGACGAGCGCTTCGCCCGCACTGAGCGGGGACGGCAGCGCCGTCTCACCGACGAGGTGGAAGTCGCCGAGGCCAACCGCGCCCTCGCCTCCGCGACCAAGCGCCTCGCGCAGGTCCGGGAGGCCCAGGCCGTCGAGGAGCGGCTGCGCCGCGAGGGCGCCACCTTCTTCGGGCGCGGCGGCAACCGTGCGCAGCTCGGGGACGACTTCTACCGGCGGCTGGGGGGCGGCGGTTTCGCGCAGGTCGAGGACCGGGCGCAGATCGAGACGCTGCGCCAGCAGGCTCAGGCCGAGATGGACCGGCGGGCCCGCAGTGCCAACGTCGCCGCGCGCCGTCAGCGCAGCTCCGGCCTGTTGGGTGGTTTCGTCACCGGCCTGTCGTCGGGAGGACTCGGCGGTCAGGGCGACGACGACAGCTTCACCCTCGGTGGGATCGGCCGGGCCGCCGGGAACACGCTGAAGTACTCCCTGCTGTACGACGCGGTCTCCCGGCTGCAGCAGGCCTTTGGGGCGGCGCTCGGCGAGTCGGTGGACTTCCGCGACTCTCTCACGGACCTGAACGTCGCCCTGGGCGATGGCGGTAACGCCTCTGATGAGTTCGTCAACAACTTGTCGGCGTTCTCCCGACTGTCGGGCAGCAACGTCGGGGAGGCGCTGGACACTGCCGCCCGCGGCATTCGCGCCTTCCGCGCCACGGCCGACGACGCCACCAAGCAGGACTTCGGTGAGCAGTTCACCAAGCAGGCGTCCCAGCTGGCGCTCATCACCAACAAGAACCTGGGCGACGCGTCCGGCGACATCATCGCCACCGCCAACGCCTTTGACCTACAGGCCAACGCGGTCGCCCGCGTCAACGACGCCGTCGCCAACGCCAAGGGGCTCGGCGGCGACCCCAAGCAGATCTCCCAAGGTCTGGCGAACTTCGCGGACGTCGCGAGCGAAGCCGGTCTCAGCCTGCAGGAGGCCGCCAGCGTCATCAGCCTGGTGCAGGCCCGCACCGACCAGTCGGGGCAGGCGGTCGCCACCCGCCTGTCCCGCGTCTTCGCCATCGTCGGCGGGGGCGCCGGGCAGAACGCGCTGAAGGATGTCGGCGTTAACGTCAACCAGAGCGTCTTCGACCAGATCCAGGATCTGGCGCGGCTCTACCCGCAGCTCACCTCCGCGCAGCAGGCGCAGATCCGCGGGGCCCTGGGTGGCACCGCGAACCTGCGCGAGCTGCTCCCGCTGCTGAACAACCAGGTCGAGCTGCAGCAGAACCTCTCCACCGCGCTCACCAACACCGGTGCCGGCCAGGACGAGTTCAACCGCAAGTCCGAGGACCTCGCTGGTCTTCTGCGCAAGATCGCCGGTGACGTCAAGAACATCACCGTCAGCCTGTACCAGTCCGGGCTGTTCGCCGCCTTCGGGGTGGCGCTGAAGACGCTGGAGCCGCTGCTCAACGGGCTGAACGAGCTGCTGCAGCTGTACAACCGCATCGGCAACCTCGCCGGGGGCATCATCCCGGGCGTCAGCCCCGGGACTCTGAAGGGCGTCGTCGCACTCACCGCGCAGTTCTTCCTGCTGCGCCGCGCGATCGCCGCCATCCGCGCCAGCCAGGGCCTGGCCGGGGTCGCTGCCGGAACCGGCGCCACGGCACTAGGAGCTCGCGGGGTTATCGGCGCCGCCGGGTTCGCGCCGATCGGTGCCGCGGGCCGGGCACGTGCCGTGGTCCGGGACCAGCTGAACCGCACCAGCGCTGCGTCCCTGGGGACCGCGCAGACCACCCGCTTCTTCCGTCAGAACATCTCTCTTCCGGTCGAGCGCTTCAACCGGTCCCTGCTGCGCGGCGACACCAGTCTGCGCACCTTCACGCGCGCGCTTGCCGGTTCCGCCCTGACTCCGCTGAACCGCAGCTACACCAGAGGGCAGGCGCTGAGCGGTGTCCGCGGCGGGTTCGGCGCTGGGTTCCGCGGGGCCGGACAACTGCTGTCGTCGGAGATCGGCCCGCTGGGCGCGGCGGTCGGCGGCATCGGGTCCATCTACGCGGTCCTGGACGCGCAGAAGCGCTTCGCCGCGGCCCTCGGCCGGGCGCGGGACACCTCCGCCGGCATCGACGTCGGCGGCGCCAGTGCCGACGACCTGGCGGAAGCCGCTGCGAACCTGCGCACCGCCGCGGAGGATCTGCGCAGCAGCTCGGCCGGCTTCTTCGGCACGATCACCAACCTTCTCACCGGCAACACCACGGGCCGCGCGGCGAGCCTCGCCGAGGAGCGGGCCGGCGTTCTCCAGACCGCCTCCGAGCGCCGCGCCGAGCTGGAGAAGCGCCTGTCGCGGCAGGCCCAGCCCGACATCGACGTCAGCAGCGTCGACGGGCTCACCGACGGCCTGAACGCGCTGAAGAGCGCCGGGCGCAGCGGCGAGACGCAGATGCGTGCCCTCATCGACTCGCTGAACGCTGCTGGAAACGCCGCCCAGGGGTTCTCCGGCCGCATCGGCGGCGCGAAGCGGCCGCGCTTCTCCGCGACCGCCGGTGACACCGTGGTGGACCGCCTCTTCCAGCAGCGTGAGGACCTGCAAGAGACCAACCCCGGTTTCCTCGGGCGGGCTTCCGGCGCGTTGGGCGCACTGCCTTTCCTGCCGTTCGGCAAGGGCCAGAGCCGCGTCGGCACGCAGCGTCAGCAGCGCTTTGCGCGTGAGCAGCTGGACGCGCTGGAGCGCATCGACATCGAGAACCTGGCTCCGCTCATCGAGGAGAAGACCAACGCCTTCCTCACCGCCACCGGCGGCGTCTTCGGGGCTGACGAGCGTAAGGAGCTCACGTCTCTTATCGAGCAGGAGCTGCGCCGCCAGGTCGGCGCAGAGACCTACGACGCCGACCCGCGACTGCGCCAGACCCTGCGCAACGTGGCCGTGCAGTCGGTCGCGCAGACCGCGCAGAAGGTCCTTACGGTCACCGACCCCGGGGCGACACTCGCCGAGGCGGTGCAGCAGGCGCAGGGCATTGGCGGCGTCGGGGCCGGCGCCGCCACGCGCGCCGGGCTGTCGGGGCGCGGGTCGGCGGAGACCGCGGGCGTCCGCGCCCAGCTCGGGTTCCAGCAGAAGTTGAAGAACGTCGTCCTGCGCGACCCGAACGCCACCGCGGAACAGAAGAACGCCATCCTGGAGCAGTTCCAGATCGAGCTGGACGAGACGCGGCTGAAGCTGCAGCAGTCGCTCATCGCCGACGCGCAGGTCCTCACCGACCTCGCCAAGAGCCGTCTCGCCGACACCGACACCCAGGGCCGCCTCGCGCTGGACCTCGCGCAGGTCAACACCGCACTCGCCCGCAACACCGACGGCAACGAGGAGAAGCGGCTCCTCGCGCAGCGCAACGACATCCGCCGGGCGCAGGCCCGCGGGCAGGTTGACCTCGGGCAGGCGCGCCGCCGCGCCGGCGCCACCCCGGGTGACGTGATCAGCGACGCCCGCAACGCGCTGCAGGACACCGAGGACAACCTGCGCTTCCTCGCTGCCCAGGGGGACAGCGAGTCTGTCGCCGTCGCCGAGGCCGTCCGCGCCCGTAGTGAGGCCTACCAGGAGTTCATCCGCGCGCAGGACGCGTTCGCCGATGCGCAGCTGCGCGCCGCCGTCACTCCCGGGGACACGGTGGGGGAGGCGCGCGTCGCGCGGCAGTCCGCCGACCGGCAGGTCAACCAGCTGCGCCGCTTCGGGCTGGAGAACACCCCGGACTTCCTGGACGCCCAGCGCGAGGCGGTCCGCGCCGCCCAGGAGGAGGACCGCGCGATCGGCAGCCGAGGCATCGCTCGCCTGCGCGCCGGCACCACTCCCGGGGATGCGGTCGCGACCTCGCGGGTCGCGCTGGGCGCGGCGAACGACGAGGTCGCTCGGCTCACCCGCTTCGGACTGCGTGACACCGAGCAGTACTTCGACGCGATCACCGCTCGCAAGGAGGCGTACGCCGATGCCGTGCGGGCGGTGGACGCCCGCGCCGACGCGCTGCTGCGCGCCAGCGTCGACTCGCGCGACAGCGTCGGCAGCGCTCGCGTCGCGGTGCAGATCGCGCAGCGGCAGGTCAACCAGCTGCAGCGCCTGGGTCTGGGCGGCACCGCGGAGGCCGCCGAGGCCGCGGCGGCACTGAAGGCCGCGCAGATCGAGGGGCTGCAGCAGCAGATCGAGCTCGCCAACTCCGCGCGCCTGGCGGGGGTGGACCCCGAGGCCCAGGTCGCCCGGGCCAGCGCCGAGCTCGCCAACGCGCGCGCCACCCTCTCCGGACTGCTGCCCGGCACCCGGGAGTACTACGACCAGCTCGCCGCCATTCACTCCGCCGCCGTCGAGCTGGCTCGGGGTCACGTCGAGCGCGCGTCGGTCGTTCGCCAGCTCGGCATCGACCTCACCGACCCGCTCGCCACCGCACGGGAGGACGTCACCAAGGCACGCGACGACCTGAACGCGTCCCTGCGCCGCGGAGCGCCGCAGGAGGTCACCGACCAGAAGCGCCTCGCGGTCCGCCAGGCGCAGAACGCCGAGGAGGCCGCCGCCTTCGACCAGCGCCTGGATCAGGTGCAGACCAACGAGCGCCTCGGGCGCACCAGCCACGCCGCCTACCTGTCCTACCTGCGCAACGAGAAGACCCGCCTGGAGTCCATCGCCAACCGCACCTACCAGCAGCAAAAGCAGCTGGACCAGGTCGACGGGCTTCTGCAAGACGCCAGCAAGGCGCTGGAAGGCCAGTTCAACCTGGGCGACATCAAGCTGCCCAGCCCGTATGAGGTCCGGCGCTTCATCGCCGCGCAGGCCGGCGGACTTTCCGCCTCCGGGCAGACGAACACCTACGTCACGACCAACATCTCGATCAACGGGGCGGACACCGAGCAGGTGCGCCGGGTCTTGCGCGACCAGCTCGGCCCCGAGGCCGTACGGCGCAACGGCGTCGCCCAGCGAAGGGTGCTGTGATGGTGCAACGCTGGCGGATCACGAGTCTGGACGGCACCGAGTCCTGGACCATGCCGCGCAACCCGAGTGAGATGACCAGTCCCTGGCCCACCAAGGGCCTCACCGTGCGTCCCACCACCGCCAAGGACGGGCAGACGCTCCTGTTCGCCAGTCGTGCGACTCCTACCGAGTGGCAGTTCTCCGGCACCCTGGTCACCCAAGAGCACTACGACGCTCTGTTCTACTGGTACAACCGGGACTTGCGCTGCTACGTCTACGACCACTACGACCGCCGGCTGCGTTGCTTCCTCACGAACTTCAACGCCGTCCCCGCCCGCAGCGTGAACCACCCGTGGCGTCACACCTACAGCGTGAACGCCTACGTGTTCGACGTGGCGGGTGCGGAGGTCCTGTGAGGCAAATGAGCGCCCTGCAATGGGGCATCTGGCGCTCGGGGGACTACCTGGCGCACCCACCGACGACCCGCGTCACGATCGCCATCCCCGAGGTGCGCGAGATCGCTTCCGGGCGTAGCGTCTTTCGCACCCCGTTCGGCACCGGTGGGAACCGCCCCACCGAGCTCGACAACCTGAAGTCGCTGTCCATCAACCGCGACACCGACAACGGCGTCGCCGTGGCCACGATGGTGTTCTACAACAGTCGGGAGCAGGGCGCCGGTGCCGCCAGCGAGTACAAGGAGATCGACAGCCCCGGCTTCTACACCCCCGGGCGCGGCACCAGCGCCTACTCCGGGCAGTGGTCCCACCAGCTGAACCCCTTCCACGACATCTTCGTCCCCGACCGGCTGATCAAGACGTTCCAGGGCTACGGCGTGGACTACACCATCGCGCCGGAGCGCGACCCCCACCTGGTGCAGACCGGCGAGTGGTGGATCGAGACCGTCGAGCTGTCCCACGACGGGCTCATCGAGGTGCGCTGCCGTGACCGCGCCGGGCCCGGCCTGGCCGACCAGATCGCCTTCCCGCCGGTCGTGCCGCTCGCGGACTACCCGCTGACCTTCACCCAGTACGAGCGGATCGCGCGGCCCAGCACCCCACCGTCCGCCCAGTACTCCACCACTCGGCTGTCCTACCGTGCGGACAGCAACGTGCCCTACGTCGGTGTCGGCGGCGCGATCCTCGGTCACCGCGGCCGCGACGCGTTCGACGGGCAGCCCGCCAGCTTCTGGCAGTCCGTCGGCAACTCCGGACCCCGTCACAGCTTCGCGTATGAATGGGTGGAGGGCGGCTGCGCGGCGCAGACCATCCGCCGGGTCACCGTCAACCCGTGGGCCGGAAACTACGTCGTCTACATCTCAGTGCACTCCGGCGGCGCCTGGCAGGGCGCCCAGGTCGTCCCCTACGACCCGAACGCCCCGGCGAGCGCCCCCAACGGGGCGAACATCCCCTACGTGCTGCGGTCCACCATCGGCTTCGAGAAGCCGCAGACCTTCGACCTCGGCCGCGACTACCCCGGCGTCACCCGTGTGCGGGTCACGCTGCACAACCTGTACTACAGCGGCGTCGGACCCTTCCGTTACCGCGGCGGCATCCGCGAAGTCACCGTGGACAGCCGCAAGGGAGCCGCCAGCGGCGCCGTGGCGGTGACCTACGATGAGGTCGGCAACTACACCGACTACAGCGACATCGTGAAGCTCTGTTTGGGCTGGGGCGGCTTCTGGTGGACCCAGCGAGGCGCAGTCCGCCAGTCCGACGGCTCGACCCGCCGCTATGTCTACGACCGGCCTGACCCCTACCTGGACGGACGCATCTGGGGGGACATCGAGAAGGTCGGCACCGCCGGCCCGAGCCCGCTCGGCCCCGACGTGTGGGACAAGAAGCCGCTGCTGGACTGCGTCAAGTACGTGCAAGACATCGTCGGCTACACCTTCTTCGTGGACGAGCTCGGTGCCGCCGTCTTCCGCACCCCCAACATCTACTCGATCGGCAACTACCTGTCCTACTCCGATGTCGCCTACACCCGCTTCGTGCCGGAGATCAGTGAGAAGGTGACGCTGCTGGGCTACACCGCCACCTTGTCCAAGCGCAACAGCCGCCACCGCGTGTTCGTCGGCGACGCCTCGGGCACGGTAGGGGCTGCGGTGGATGGCCGCGAGCCCTACCCCGTCGGCTGGAAGCGGGTCGCCGGCTGGACCGACCAGCGATTCGCCTCCGACGTGCCCGGCGAGGCCGAAGCCACCTGCCGGGTGATGGCCGACCTCATCACCGTCCGCCAGCTCATGACGTTCCGCGAAGGTCGCGTCACTATCCAGGGGTTTCCCGCCTTCCAGCTGGACGACCAGGTCCGCATCTTCGAGCGCGTCACCGAGGAGACCAACCTGCACTACATCAAGTCCATCACCAGCGACTACGATGCCGAGACGCGCGAGTGGACGATGACGCTGGGCACCCACTGGCTGGGAGAGGCCACGTTCGACAAGTGGGCCTTCTCCCCGCAGGAGCTGAGCGTAGACACGCGCGACTTCCTGTCAGCGGGTAACGCGGGCCTGGAGCGCACTGCGCGGTCGGAGGCGCAGTCCCAGATGCGCATCCAGCTGGCGCTGGAAGACGGCACGACTCAGGACCTGAAGTGAGCCTGACGTTCACCGCGCTGGACTACCACCGGTCGGTCACCAGCTCGGTGGCGGAGAACGGCGCCCGCCTCGCTCGCGTCGCCATCACCTTCTTGACCACCGGGCACGGCGAGGCGGCGCCCGCCGCCCCGGTCGACCTGGGCGTGATGTTCGGCGAGGTGCCCACTGTGGTCACCGGCGTGGAGCTGGACGACGGGGTGCAGCTGGTGACCGGCAAGTACCCCAACGTCGCCGGAGGCGTCGTGCGCTGGCGACGCAACGCCCGCGGCCTGTACACCGGCGCCTGGATCTTCTTGGTGTGCGACTCCGGGGAGCAGCCCTACGCGCTGCGTCATCACTTCGTCTTCGAGGGGCTCGCCATGAAGCTCACCGGGAGCGAGATCCGATGACCGTCGCCGGCCGCGTGGCGCTCCGTCCTCGCGACGTCCCTTCCACGCGCTTCCCCGGCACCACCGACGGAAGTTCTGACGTCGGTGCCACCTACCCGTACGGTCGGATCGTGGGCGACAGCGTCACCGGTCCCACGCTGACCCGCAACGGCACCTTCCTGGGTGGTACGCCAGCGTACGACTTCAGCCTTCCTGCTGCACCTCCTGGGTCAGGGTCGCGACTGGCGGGCGAGGCAGGGCCCGCCCCGCCCTATGCGAACAGCGCAGGTTCGTGGTATGCAATGATGCTGTACGCCAGTCATCGCAGTGACGCGAAGCGCAGCCCCGGCGCTGCCTTTTACGACGGATTCACGTATGAAGCATCCCACGGTGATGCACCCCGTTTGGGGGAGGCCTATGAGTATCAGGGCAAGGTCAAGCTCAGGGTCGGCCACGTTGGCGAGCCTGCCGTGGACACGGTGGCCTTGGGGTACCTCTGGACGTACGACTGGCCCGTCAGTGATCCTGCGCTCACTCCGCCCAACGAGCCGTCGCCGCAGAGTCAGGTAGACACCTACTCGTTCGAGGTCGCTCGCGGAGGTACCTTCAACACTGGCAGACCTGAGTACGACCCGAGCTCCTTCTTCGTCGTCCCGACGAATCTGCGGAACCAGGGCCTGACGTTCGAGTCTTTCGCCGGCGTTCCCTATCATGAGATCATTGCGATTGCCGGGGAGACGATCCCGTTGTCGACCGTCGGCTACCAGCTGGTCGCCCGCGTGAGCCCGCCCGCGGCGCCGTCAGAGCTTGCGGTCTACGCACGATCTTCTATCGTCCCGGTCACTCAAGCGCCACGCGGAACCCATTGGCTGGTGTGGCGCACCTTTCAGTTCCATCAGTCTGCACCGCCACCGCCGCCTGCTGTGGCTGGTCGCGGGCTCATGCAGGCCCGCCGCGAGCGGCGCCGCGCGGCGTTCGATCCCCCCCGCCCCTGACCGATCTGTCGACCATGGCTGGCAGCAAGACGGACGCGTTCGAGACGCGTCTGCTGAACTACCTGTTTACTGGAGAGGACCTGGGGCTGTCGGGTTCGCTGTACGTGGCGCTGTCCACCGCCGCCTACGCCGAGGGCGCCACCGGCGTTAGCCTCACCGAGGTGATCGGCGGCGGCTACGTGCGCGCTGCGGTCCCACGCACCACCGCGCAGTGGCCCGCCGCCACCGGTGGGCAGGTCAGCAACGCCGCTCCCATCGGCTTCCCGACCGCGACCGCCCCGTGGGGGGCCGTCACCAGCTTCTACCTGTGCGTCGGGCCCAGCAGTGGCCTCGTGCTGTACGGCGGAGACCTCGGCGCTCCCAAGACCGTCGCCGCCGGGGACACCGTCACCTTTCCCGTCGGCTCACTCGTCGTCACGGAGGCCTGACGTGGCCGTCTTCAACGTCACCGCCACCCACAACTTGTATGATCAGTCCCAAGCGGCTGACTACGTCCGGACCATAGGGAACTGCTTCACCGCCCTCGGGTGCCTTAGAGTCACCGACGCGAACGCAACGATGGACTTCTCCACCCTTGTGCTAAACGACAGCCCAACTCCGGCCAGCGCGCGAGCCGTGTGGAAGATGCCGGCACGAAGCGGCGAGGATCCTGTGTACGTGATGCTCATGGCGTATCAGTCAGGGTCTCTGTACTGCTACACCAGCTACGCGTTCACACCCACCACGTCCACCTTCTATTTCAGCAACAGGCTCCTCGAAAACGGGTCGAGCAGCTCGACAAGCGATACGCGTCAGTTCGTCGGCGTCAGTGGGAACGGCTTCCTCGCCTTGCGGGTCGGGACCCTGACCGGCAATACCACGGATGGGCAGCGGATCGAGTTTATCGAGCGCTTTCCTCCGGCGGTCGGACGGGAGCGGGAACTTCTTGGTGTAGCTAGTGGCTACCTCTATCGCGTCAGTGATGGTCTGAAGTCCGTGCAGGAAGCGCTGAGCGAGATCGCGGTGCCGCGGACCACCGGCGTTGGCACCAGCTCGCAGGTCAACGGCGAGAGGCTGGTGCGGCGGCCGCTGCTCGCGACCACCGACGCAGTGTTCGAGAGCCAGGCGATGCTGATGGGGTCCGCGGTCGACTGGCCGGCGGGCAACAACACCACAACGCTGCCGGACGGCGCGACGTACCTGACGACGGCGGGACCGATCGGCACCTCCCGCCTGCTGCTGCGCACGAACGGCTGAGCCGTGGCGGAGTTCGCCTCGCGTCTCGCCGAACCGCCAGTGCTGCGCGCCCCCGTGGCGAAGGCTCGGCTTGTAGGAGGACTCGGGGGAGGTAGCACCGTGAGCACCAACGACCACTACGAGAACTTCCGGTACGTCTACCTGGCGCAGAACATCACGCCGACGGACACGGTGTGGTCGGTGGACCACGCTCCACGACTGCCCGACCCGGGTGCCGTGAACGGCCGTGACGTCTGGCTGACCGTCGATGACCCGGGCGCCTTCGAGGTCGTGAAGCTCCTCAGTCGCGACGAGCTCGCCAACACCATCACCGTGGTTCGCGGGCAGGACGCCACCGCCGCCCACCCGCACGACGCAGGCCTGCTCATCAAGTGCGCCATCACCGCCGGGATGCTGGCTCGGCTCGCAGGTAGGTGAGCACCGAGGCCGGCCCGGCACGAGGGGTCATCGGCGAAGGCGGCATCGGCAGCTACGCCGTCGGCGGCTGGACCGCGCCGCCGCGCGGTGTCACCGTTTCGCTGCAGAGCACCACGAGCGGGTCCAGCAGCGCTACAGGGACGCTGGACACCTCCGCTGGTCTGACAGGACGGGTCGACGGCGTTGCGGCCGTCAGCGGCAGCCTGGCGCTCCAGCAGGACGTGGCCGGCCGGGCGGACGGCACCGCCACCGCGACCGGCGATGCGCAGCTGGCGGCGTTCCTGGTCGGCCGCGGCGACGGTGTCGCCGTCGTCGTCGGCACCCCGAGCGTCGACTACGAGCTGCGCGGCACCTCGGCCGGGCAGGCGACGACGTGGGCGACCTTCGGCACGCCGATCGCCGTCGCGGGACGCGGCGACGGCACCTGCGACGTCCGCGCCGCGCTCACCCTGCGGCCTAAGCCGCCGCGGCGGCGCGTCCGTCCTCTGGCGCGCGCGGTGCGCTTCGGCGGTCGGTTCTAGCTCCGGCGCCGTCGATCCCTCATCCATGGGACGGACGACGCGCTTCAACCTGGCCACGTTCGGTGCGGACGGGGGGTCGATCGCCGACGACGGGTACAAGTTCTCCGCCGCGGACCGCCGCACCATGGACGCGGTGCTCGCCGCGCTGGAGGGCCACGACCACACTCCCGTCGCCGCCCTGGCCGACCCCAGCGGGCCGCCTGACGCGACGCTGGAGCTCAACGCCGGCACCATGCCCGCCGGACAGACCTACACCTACCGCGTGAGCTTCGTGGATCGTCATGGGTTGGAGACCGCCGCCAGCGACGAGACCGAGGTCGCGACCCCCGACCCCGTCCCCGAGCCCGACGTCCCCGCACTGACGATCGTGGACGGCGGAACGCTCGCCCCCGGCAGCTACTACTACGCCGTGTCGTACTACACCGCCGACGGAGGGGAGACGCTGCCCAGCCCGGTGGGGCAGGTGACGCTGCGTGACCCGGCCGCAGTGCTGGTCGACTACGCCGACCTTCCCCCGACGGCTGTCGGTGTACGCGTCTACCGCAAGAGCCCGAATGACGCCGACCTGTACCGGTTGGCAGAAGTCACCGGCGGCTCGCAGTACACCGACACCGGCGGCCCGGTCATCATCGGTGCGAGCCCGAGGTTCACCAACACCACCGGCGGTGGGTCCGCCGTCCGCCTCACCGTGCCCGACGTCGCCCAGGTCACCGCCGACCCCAGCCCCGTCGCCGCGTGGCGCATCTACCGGACACTGACCTCCGGCAGCTACGGAGCCGCCAGTCTCGTCGCAGAGGTCCGGGAGACCGCCACCGAGACCGGTGGCCCGCTGGTGGACACCTACCTGGACACCGGCGAGGTGCTGCTGGAAGGCGTCCCGGCGGAGCGCTCCACCACCCTGGCCGGACAGCCCACGGTGCGCGCCAGCCCCCCGAGCGGCACGCAGACCGGAGACCTGCTGCGCGTCGACGCCGGGCAGCTCGTCGCCCTGGGCGGCAGTCCCGGTGACATCCTCACCTACGCCAGCAGCGGATGGTCGTCCGGACGGCCGGTGTTCGCCCCTTTGGGCCGTAGCGGGCTGCTCGCCTGGCACGACTTCGGTCTCAGCCCGGACGGCACCCCGTCCGTCCTGCACTCCGGGCACACGCTCGGCTCCCTCAGCAACTGGACCGTCAGCGACGGCGCCCTGGTCGCCACCGGCGACGCCTACTGCTCGGTCACCCTGCCGAGCACGACGGTGCGGATCATCGCCCTGGTCGGCGGCTGGGACGCCGTCGTCGGGTTGGGCGACCTCAACAACCGGCTGTACGCCACCACGGCGGGCGACACGCTGCTACGGACCGTCAACGGCACCGGCACAGCCCTCTTCTCCAGCTCCAGTGCGTTGCCGGTGCGCCTTCCCCGCACGCTCGACCTGACCTACCTGACGGGCACGCTGGCGCTGCGCGACGCACCCGTGGGGGCGTCGGTCAGCACGACGCTCCCGTCCGGTGCGCCGGGGCAGCTGCATCTAGCGGGCAGTCGCAACACCTCCGACGTCACACAGCGCACGGTTATCCGCGCGTTCGCGGTCTACCGCGCGTAAGCGCGCTGCGCTCTGCCGGCCGACTCCCCGATAGGACAGCGTGATCGATGTTGTCAAGCGGGGGTGGCAGTGCAGTCCGCTGGTGCAGTTGCGTAGTCTGCACCCTATGTTCCACCGGCTGATCCTGTCTGCCATCGTGGCCGATGTCTCCGCGGGGCTGTACTTCAACGGCTGGTTCGGCACGGCGCTGGAGACGTTCGCCGCGCCGATGAGCCCGTACAACTACCTGTCCCGAGTCGTTGGGATGCACCTACTGGGTTATGGCTTGGGGGCCGGCGGGCTGCTGCTTGTCGTTGGTGGGCTGGTTTCGATGACCATGCTGCGCGTTGGAGCGACGATCTCCGCGGTAACTCTGGCGCTGATCGTCGTTGGGCTGTGTGCGCCGGTGATCGAGGAGCTCGCAGGAGGCGGCAGCCTGGTCGAGGCGTTCGCCGGCAACTACTTCGGGTCGGCGTTGCTGTTTCTGCCGCTGACCGCGCTGCACCTGGAGTTCACGCGAGAACCTGCGGTCAACCCAGCGTCAGTTCGCGGCTGACATGGAGAGCTTGATCACGGAGTACGTGTCCGAAGTCCTCACGTTCCTGGTCGGTATCGCTGCCGCCCTCTTGGGCTTCTTCGGCGTGCGCAGCTCCAGCCGCTCCCAGGCCAACCCCAGCTTCGCCAACTCCGCCTTGGAGGCGCTGGCGAAGGCCGGACAGCTGTCCGGCGAGCTGTCCGCCGCACGGCTAGAGCTGTCCCGTATCCAGGTGAGTCTGGAAGCGGCGGAGCGGCGTGCGCTGCTGGCCGAGCAGCGGGCCAACGAGCTGCAGACCGCACTGGCGCAGACCACTGCACGGCTCGACGTCGCCGAGCGGCAGCTCACGCAGCTGCTGAGCACGGTAGGGACTCGCCTGGTCCCCACCGAGGTGACGCCCAAGCAGCACATCACCGTCGACGTCAACATGACCGACCCGATCACCGGGGAGCCTGCCGACACGCAGTGAACTCTGGGCCTCGCAGCGCCGACGTCTACCGGCATGGGTCGCGTGCTGTGGATGCCGGACATGCTGCGCGCCTGGGGCGTCGACCCGGTGCTGGACCCCGGCTGGGCCACCCGCGGTAGCGCTTACTTCGAGCCCCGTGGCGTGGTCGACCACCACACCGGCGGCATCGGTGACATCGGCATCGTGCGTCGGGGACGCCCCGACCTGCCCGGACCGCTGGCGCACATCTACCTGGGCCGCAGCAAGGTCTACGTCATCGCCTCCGGCAAGGCCAACCACGCCGGAGCGGGTGGCTGGCGCGGACTGAGCGGCAACAGCCGTGTGCTGGGTATCGAGGGCGAGAGCCGTGGCACGGGGGAGTGGACGGCCTTCCAGCGCCACGCCTGGCCGCGCGTCAACGCCGCCCTGTGCGACGGGCTGCGCCGCTATCACGGCGTCGCCCACCCCGAGCTGAACGTCATGGACCACCGCGAATGGGCTCCCCGTCGCAAGGTCGACCCCGTCGGCTACGGGCGTGGAGAGCTGCGCGCGCTCGGCGCCCGTCTCCTCGCCGCCGGCTCCGCGAAGACCAGCCCCGCCCCCGTGGCACCGACCGCTACTCAGGAGGACGACATGAACTGGTGCGCCAAGGGCGACCGCGCGACCGGCTGGGTGCGGTCCTGGCAGATCCTGCTGAACACCGTGCGCCGCGAGCGCGGCGACATGGCCGTCGCCACCCCCGCGCTGCTGCCCAATCTCCCCGAGGACGACGACTACGGCCCGCTGACCGTCGCCTACACCCGCAACACCCTGGCCTTCTTCGGTTTGCCCACCGACGGGGAGCGCGCTGGCACCCGCGAGGTCGCCTTGCTGCTGTGGGCCCTGTCCGATGCACGTCGCGACGGCCAGCGCGGCCCCGTCGGCCCCGTCGGTCTCACCGGCCCCATGGGAGCCCCTGGCGCCGTCGACCCGGCCGAGGTGCACGCCGCCGTCCAGGCCTCCCTCGCCCACGCCCGCCTGACCTTCGCCTGAGGAGACCTCATGCCTTCTGCGCCCACCGCCGCACCGCTGCCCGACGCCACGCTGGGCCACCGGCCCACTCTGATGGACCTGGAGCCCGCCCTGCTGCGCGGCGCGCTGCTGGCGCTGCTGCAGCTGGCCACCAGCGCCGGGCTGGCGATCAACGAGTCCACCCAGGCTGCGATCGTCGCCGGGGTCATGGCCGTGTTCACCGTGGTCGTCGCGCTGTGGACGCGCCAGGGCGTCTACTCCCCGGCTACCGCCAGCGCGCTGCAGTACACGCCCCCGCCCCTGGACGACCTGGACGGCCACCCGGCGGAGGACGACGCCGTGGCCTCCGCCCTGGCCGCGATGGACGAGCCCGGGCCTGTCGCCCGCGCGCAGGGCGTGCGTGAGGACGGCGAGCTCGCCACCTGACCGGGCCGCACAGGAGTGCGTTGTCCCGACTGAAGCCCATCCGCATCACAAGTTGGTCACTTCTGTTGGTGTGAATGATGGTGGATGTCACATGTCACCCGGGTGGTCTGGTCTATCCGCGTGGGTGCTCCTACGGTCCCCGCCGGCTTGAGAGGCAGGCCATCGAAGGGGGACGTGTGACATCTGATCTGGACACGACGGCGTCTCAGCTCGTGGACAAGCTGGGTGACGTGCTCACAGAGCTGCGACCGGCGTCCCGCTGGGCGCTCGGCGCGGCGATCATGGCCATGGAGACCGACGGCGTCGCAGGTGCGTTGGTCGTGAAGGTGCCCCGCAAGACGAGCGACCTGCTGGACGTCAGCTTCGTCGCCGGGCCCTGCCGGATGATGTTGGAGAACTGATCACGACACGCCCGGGGTCGGCCCAATCACGGCCTGAAGGTGCGACCGTGACCTAACGTTCTCCGCACTGGGATCACGCGGCTCGTGCCGGTGACCTGGGACCACCGGCACGAGCCGGCAAGGCCCCATCGTTGCGGATGGCAACGGTGGGGCCTTGCTATGTCCTGAGAGGACCTATTCGCCATGTACGAGAACGTCACCGCCACAACTTCGCCGATCTGGGAGCTGCCCAACCCCGACAACGGGTGGATCACGCGATCCACCATGCGGGTCGTGCATTTCCAGCACGTGGACGTCGCTTCCTGCCTGCGCGAGGCGGCGCAGTACCTGGACGCGCACGACGTCGGGCACCTCGTCGTGGACCTGAGCCACGTCTTCGACGCGGACGCCCCGTTCGACCGCTCCAACATCGTCACCGTGACGTTGGAGGACTGAGGTGAGCGAGAGCGACACCGACCGCGAGGTCCGGGTCGAGCTGTGCTTGTCGCGCGAGCAGGTCCGACGCCTGCTTGCCGGTGGCGCCGAGCAGCTGCCCGCCCTGCTGAAGAAGCTGGTGCCGCTGCTGATGGAGCAACGGTGAGCGACCCCGCTCCTGAGGTCATCACCGACCACTACCCCGTGGTGCTGCTGTCGGGGCCCTGGCGCCTGCGCCGCTGCGACGCCTGCGGACTGCCCAACCTGCGCCACTGGGACTATGCCGCCTCCCTCGCCCAGCGCCTCGGTGGCGCCGCGGAGGACTACCTGCGACCCGGTGCCGCGTGATCATCCACCAGTCCGACCTGTCGTCGTTCATGCGCTGCCCCGAGCAGTACCGCCTGTCGCGTACTGCCCCGCGGGAGTCCAACAGCGCGCTGGCGTTCGGCTCGGTGATGCACCACGCGCTGCACGTCCTGGAGCGCTACCACGACCTCACCGCCGCGCTGGACAGCTTCACCTACTACTGGCACCCCGCCCGCATCTCCGAGATCTGCGAGCCGGTGCCACCGGATGGCTGGCTGCCCCGGCAGTCCTACTCCGAGCTGCGGGTGCGCGGGCTGGAGATGCTGCGCCGCTACCACGACCTGTCGCGCTACGACGAGCACGAGGTCCTCGCGCTGGAGTACGAGTTCACCGTCGACATCCCCGGCACGCCCCACCAGCTCGCCGGCACCGTGGACCGTCTCGCCACGCGCCCCCACAAGCGCGCCACCGTCTTGTGCGTGGACGACTGGAAGACCGGCAAGGAGCAGGCGCACCTGCGCCACAACATGCAGGGCACCGGCTACGCCATGGCCACCACTCAGCGAGCCTTCTGGGACGGGTTCGGCGTCGACGCCGACGCGCTGCACGCGCGCTTCGCCGACGCCCCCCGACGCTTCACCTGGATCAACCTGCGCACCGCGAAGTTCCAGGATGGAGGCTTCCGCGAGCAGCGTGACTACGCCCGCTTCGCTGCCGCCGTCACCGAACTCGCCCGGATGATCGATGCCGGGATCTACCCCCTGAACCTGTCCGGGGAGACCTGCACCTACTGCCCGTTCCGCAGCAGCTGCAAGGGACTCCCGCTACCCGATGACGACGCCGACGCTGGAGCGCCCTGATGATGACCTACGTGACCATCTTCTTCTTCGCCTTCCTCGGGGCTCTCGTGGGGTCACAGGTCTGGCTGATGAACCAGGAGGACGACTGGTTCGACGTCTTCAGCGACGACGACGACGACGACGACGAGAACGACGACGACGGCGGCATGTCCGTGCGGCTGTGACCGACTGAGAGGGAACCTCATGGTTCTGCAGATCAAGACGACGGGCATCGAGGACTACATCGACGGCTCGTCCAACATCAAGATGCTCGTCATCGGCGGGCCCGGTGTCGGCAAGACCCGCATGAGCTCCTACTGGCCCAAGCCGATCTACGCCGACACCGAGAAGGGGCGCGCGTCCATCGCCGACCGCGCCATGCCCTACGCCGAGATCAAGAACAGCAAGGACATGCTGGACCTGCTGTCCTACCTGAAGAAGCTGGAGGCCAAGCCCAAGGCCGACCGGCCCTACTCCACCATCGTCGTGGACACCCTGGACGGCTTCCAGCGCAGTGTCGCTGATGAGTGGCTGCAGCAGACCGGCGCCGCCAGCTTCAAGGGCTTTGACGCCTGGGGCTACCTGGACACGAAGATGCAGATGCTCATGACCCGTCTGCTGAACCTGGACTACAACGTCGTCGTCCTGGTGCACTACAAGGACAAGATGGTGGACGACGTCGCCGAGACCCAGCTCCAGCTGAAGGGCGACATCCGCGACACCGCCTTCAACGACTTCGACCTGGTCGGCTGGCTGGACACCACCTGGGGCACCAAGGAGGGCGAGCGCGTCGAGCAGCGCACGCTGACGTTCAAGCGGACCCCCAAGAAGCCGTTCCTGAAGGACCGGTTCGGCGTCATGCCCGACCGGCTGCCGGTGGAGTTCGCTGATAGCGACTACGGCCAGCTCATGGATGCCTGGCTGTCCAAGGTCGACACCCTCACCGAGGGGCAGACCGTCGATGAGGTCCCCGACGCCGAGCCGGACGTGCCCAAGGGCAAGGCCGTCGGACCGCTGGACGGCGGACCGCTGGGCGGGCGTGCGGCGTCAGGTCCGACCAAGGCCGAGCTCATGGATCGCGCACGCGCGCTCGGGCTGAAGCCTGCCGGCAACACCCTGAAGGGCGAGCTGGAGGCGATGATCGAGAAGGCGGAGGCAGAACCCCCGGCCCCGCCGGACCCGCCGGCCGACCCGCAGGAGGACGCCGTCGCCCTTCTCGGCGCGCAGCTGGGCGCGAAGGTCATCGCCGAGACCCCGCCCGAGGCCGAGACGCCCGCGCCGGTCGCGGTGCCTGAGCGTGCGTGCGCCGACTGCGGCAAGGATCTGGCTGATGAGGACGCGAAGAAGGTCCGCATCGGGTGGGTGAAGTACAAGAAGCTCCTGTGCAACGAGCACTACGAGACCCAGGCGAAGGCCTGAGAGGAGAACGTCATGGCACAGTTCGTCGTGGAGGACCAGCCGGATCGCACGATCCCGGCCAACACCCTCTGCTCCGCCGTCCTCATGGAGATCAAGGAGGACACCGTCAAGTACACCGACCGCAAGACCGGCGAGCCCGCCACCTTCGAGAAGCTGAACTGGTGGTTCGAGATCGTGGACGGCGAGCACGCCGGCCGCAAGGTCCGCGGCGAGACCGACGCCCGGGTGTCCAACCACCCCCGCAACCGTGTCCGGGCGTGGGCCGAGGTGCTGCTGGGTCGCGAGCTCCCAGTCGGCACCGCCTTCGACACCGACGACCTCATCGGCCTGCCCGCGCAGATCCGCGTCGACCTGCGCGCCGACCGCAAGGACCCGGACAAGATGTGGGAGTACGTCGCGGACCTGGAGCCCGCTGGCGACGACTCCCTGCCGTTCTGAGGTGATCGCACCGGCGCCGGACGACCTGGACGTCCTGTCCTACCTGGCGGACAAGGGGTACCGCGGCAAGCCGGCCGCGGGCGGGCGGGAGATCACTTTCCCGTGCTTCTTCGACTGCCAGGAGGACCCGTCGTCGCGGCGCCGCAAGCTCTACGTCAACCGCGCCGACGGGTGGTACCACTGCAAGGTCTGCGAGGCCTCGGGCGGCACCTTCAAGCTGCTGCAGCACTTCGGGGACGACCCGAAGCGCGCCTCAGAGGACCACGTCGCCTCTGCCACCCGGCGTGACCTGCTCACCCGGGCGGCGGAGGTCGGCGCCCACTGGCTCACCGAGAACGACGCGCTCATCACCTACCTGCTGGAAGACCGGGGCCTGTCCCCGGAGACCATCGTGGACCGGCGGCTGGGCTGCGTGGTCAACCCGTGGTCGCTCGTCGGGCACGTCCAGGGCGCCAACGCCGAGAGCCTGCAGGGCACCGGGCTGGTGTACGCCGCTGACCACCCCACCCGGGCGGGCCAGGACTTCTTCTACAACCATCTGCTCATCCCGTACGTGTCGCGCGGCTCGGTGGTCCAGCTACGCGGCCGCGCGCTGGCCGACTCCGGCGGGCGCTACATCACCGGCCCCGGCGACAGCATCAGCCTGTACAACGTGGACGCGCTGGAAGAGGCCACTGACGTCATCGTGTGCGAAGGCGAGTTCGACGCCATGGTGCTGGACCAGCACCTGTCGGCCTCCGGCGACCCCCGCGCCCAGCGCATCGGCGTCGTCGCCCTGCCCGGCGTGAACAGCCTGCCCGAGGACTTCGAGCGCAGCCTCGCCGACGCCCGCCGCATCTTCATCGGGTTCGACTCCGACGACGCCGGCAGCAAGGCAGCGGAGAAGATCAAGGAGAAGCTCGGCAGCCGAGTGCGCGTGCTGACCTGGCCCGACGACCTGCTCACCAACGCCACCCGTCACGGGCTGAAGAAGGTCGACTGGACCGACGCGTTCGTCAAGCTCGGACTGACTTGGCAGCGCGTCCTGATGATGATGGGCGCCGCCTCGGGCAAGCGGCTGAAGAGCGTGGCCGACGCCGGCTCTGCTTTTCGCCGCGGACGGGCCGACGTCGACGGCCTGCGGCTCGGGTTCGCCCCGCTGGACGCCACGATCACCCCCGGGCTGCTGCCCGGGCAGGTCATGATCCCCCTGGCCAAAACCGGAACCGGCAAGTCCATCTGGCTGTGCAACGTCGCCTACAACACGCGGCGCACACCGACGCTGTTCATCACGCTGGAGATGACCGCAGAGGAGATGTACGAGCGGTTGCTGCGCATCTACCGCTTCTACAAGCCGGGCGCCAGCCCGCAGGAAGCCGAGTTCGCCTACCGCAACCTGGCCCTGGTGGACGAGAACAAGCTGGAGAACGGCGACATGACCAGCCTCATCGAGGAGTACGAGCTGGAGTACGGCAGCAAGCCCCGGCTCGTGGTCGTGGACTACCTCGGCTACTACGCCCGCGGCTTCCGCGGCGGCAGCCCGTATGAGAAGACGTCGGACGCGGTGATGGAGCTGAAGGCGCAGGCCAAGTCCCACCGCGTGTCCATCATCGCCCCGCACCAGGTGAACCGCATGGGCAAGGAGGGCAAGCCCTTGCAGTCCGACGACGCGCGTGACTCCGGCGTCGTGGAGGAGACCGCGGACTTCATGCTGGGGCTGTGGAAGCCCGACGACGCGCTGACCGTCGACGGGCGCCCCACCGGCAACATCAAGATGACCCTGCTGAAGAGCCGCCACGGTGGCAAGGACCGCACCTTCACCGTCGCCATGGGCCTGCTCAGCCTGGTCATGGCCGACCACGGCGGCCCGCACACCAAGACGATCGCCGATGAGAACTACCTGGCCTGGCGCGGCATGGACTACGACGCCTACCGCACCCAGCTGACTGCCTGACCTGTTCGGCTGAACCCTTCTCGCGGCACCGCTGGGCGCAACTTGCCTGACATCCACATGAGTGGCGCGTAGGTTCTCCGATGACGGCGGGCGCTGCGAGAGCGGGCCCCCCGGTCGCCAGTGGCACGAGCAACTGGGCGGCGCCAGCACGGACTACCGGTCCGGCATCGCCGCGTGATGTTCGTCCTGGCGTCGCCCCCTTCCTGAAGGGGTCAACACATGACAGCCACCTCCCTGTTGGACAGGGTCGAGGACCTGGTCCAGCTCCCGCCCACCTTTCTGTTCAAGGAGGACTACGACTACGTCCGCGGCGCCATCCTGGAGCGCGGGACAAACTGGCAGGCCTTCATCGCGAAGGCGCTCGTCTCGGCGGCTCACCAGTGAGGCGCGACGGCGTGCGCTGGTACCGCGGTGTCCGGTGGAACTGATGCACGCGGTTTCCACCAGCCGACGTCACTTCGTGCGCGACAAGCGTCAGACGCTGTGCGGGCTGACGGTGGTGCCCTTCGGTGACCACCTGTGGGAGCGGCGCAGCGCCGCCGTCGTGAACGTCGCGCTCGCGACGCTGCAGCAGTGCGGTGCGTGCACGGCGAAGGCTGAGCGGACGGACCCGTGGTACGCCCCGCTGCACCGGTGACGTACGGCAACGTCGAGATCCGCACTCCTACCGACGTGGTGACGCTGGTGGAGAACCAGCTGGGTTGTGAGCTCCCGACGACCGCGCCCGGCTGGAAGATCCGCGGCATCGAGGCCGGCAAGTTGAAGCGGCAGATGGCCAAGGACGACCGCTGCACCATCCACAACCTCGTGCTGGCGGTCGAGTACTGCCGGCGTCGCGCGCTCACTCCGCGCACCCCCGCCGGCATCTGCTTCTACGTCGAGAAGGCGTTGGAGCGGGCCAGCACCACCGACGAGCACGACCTGGACCGGGAGATCCGCGAGGCCGTGACCGTCGAGCTCGGTCGGGATGACGGCAGCCGTTGGGTCTCCCAGCTCACCCGCGCTCGCGGCCCGGCCCGCGTGGAGGTGTACGAGCAGTGGCGGTCGGCACGTGCCGGCTAAGCCCAAGGGCCCGCACTGGCATCTGTGTCCTCGTTGTGGCGGCTCGTACGAGGACTCCTGCAAAGACCTGGGGCGGACTGAGTGCGTGTCATGCCGTATCGGGCGTGAGCGGCCCCTGTGGCTGCGCGACCGCGAGCCGATTGACTGCTGCACCCGCGAGGGCCGCCCCGCCGCACGCGAGGACAAGGACCGCTACCGCCTCATCGGCGACGGCTGGTTCATCTGTCGCCATTGCCAGCGCACCTACGGACTGAAGGGACGGATGTGACGACCTCGTACGCCAACCAGCAGCTCGGGCACATCGCACAACACCTGCACACCGAGATCAGCTTCACCGAGGAGGCGCTGGAGGAGGCCGGCTACACCGACATCGAGTACATCGCGAGGAATGAGGGGCGCCCGTCCGGCCTGCGGTACATGCAGCACCTCATCGAGATGGTGGCCACGGGGGAGTGGCGGTGAGCCACTTCCTGCACGCCGTCGCCTTTGGCGAGGCCATCAGCATCACCTTCGTCACCGACGGAGACCTGCGCGGCGAGAGCGCTGAGCGCAGCGTCGGACGCCTGCAGACGCTGAACTTCGAGCCCGACCTCTTCCCTGAGGAGGTCGAGGACGTCAGCCGCGCAGTGCAGCAGCTGCTCGCCACCGTGTTGGACTACTACGGCACTGCCCCCCGCGTCTTCGCCACCCGAGACGTCGAGGAGGACAGGTATGACAACCCGAACGACTGACCCGCTGCAGTGGATGGCCGACGCCGACTGCATCTCCGTGGGCGGAGATCTCTTCTTCGCCGAGGGGCGCGGCGACCACTACCGCGAGGCTCGCGAGATCTGCCGCAACTGCCCCGTCCGCTGGGAGTGCCTGGACTACGCGATGGACACCATGTTCGACGCGGACGGCTGCATCGACGCCGGCAGCCTCGGGATGTGGGGCGGCACCACTCCGGCCGAGCGGCGCGCACTGGCGCGGCGAGGCCGTAGCTGGTCGGTGCCGGACTTCACCGAACGAGAGCTCGCCCGGTGATCTGGTTCCTGGAGGTCCAGGTGCTGGACACCGAGGAGGGCCTGCGCCCGGTGGTGCAGTTGGTCTTCGAGGACGACGAGAACTACGCCTCGTTGCTGCTGCCCGCCAGCACCGCCTTCGACGTGCACGAGGCCCTCACCGAGGCTTTGGACTACTTCCCGAAGGCCCTGGACGCCGCCTACGCCGTGAAGCGGGGTGAAGCGTGAAGGAGACCGCCGCCATCCCGCCGGCCCTGCGCAAGCAGGTCCTCACTCGCGACGCCGGCCACTGCCGGGTCTGCGGTCAGTACCTGCGTCACCCCGGCATCCACCACGTGCGCTACGGCGGCGACGACGTCGGCATGGGTGGGCGGCGCAAGCACGTCGTCGCCGAGATGGTCACCATCGGGTGGGCGCCGCCCGACGTCGACTGCCACAGCCTCGTGCACTCCGACAAGCACCGGTGGCAGCCGCTGCTGCTGCAAGTCGTGCACCAGCCCGGCGTCACCGCTCTGCAGCTGCAGCGGTGGTCCCGGTGACCGACGTCTTCGCCGTCGGGTACCAGCACACCGCCACCGCCCAACGGTTCGGCTCCGAACGCGTCGCCGGCTACCGCGACCACCTGGCCCGTGAGCACGAGGACTGGCTGCGAGAGCAGCGACGAGTGCTCGACCGCCTGGCCGAGTTGTCCGAGGAACACGGCACCTGGCGCGCCTGCCAGTTGATGAACGAGCAAGGGTGGACAGCATGAGCAGAGCCTTCTGGATCGGCTTCTCGACCGGCGTCGCGACGCAGATCGTCTTCTTCTGGCACGCCGGACGACCCGAGGAGATCACTCATGATCGTGGCTGATCAGGCAGCCCGCATCCGCACCGCCTGGCGTCAGGCGGCCGGGGTGATGGGCAGCTACCAGCGCATGGCAGAGGTCGCTGCGGTGACTATGTGGCAGCCCGACGACGGTCTGCCCGACTACTGCGTCACCACCACCGAGGACGGCGACGTGGTCGTCCTGCCGTCGGTGGCCCGAGACCTGGTGCAGTTGGGCTGGAGCCCCCCGGAGGGACTCGCGTGAAGCGCCGGTCGCTCCGTGACCTGGGCGAGCATGTCTCTGACCAGGACGAGCTGGAGCTGCGGACCGTGACGCTGGTGGAGGACGAGCTCGGCCGCCGTCGCATCGAGAAGGCGCACAGCACCGCCGATGTCGGGCCGCGCCAGACCTACTCCACCGGCTCGGTGCGCCAGTCCGCCGTCGGCAAGGGGCGCTACGACCTGCTGCCGGCCAGCGCCGTCGCCCGCATCGCCCGACTCATCGAACGTGGAGCCAGCAAGTACGGGGACCGCAACTGGGAGAAGGGGCAGCCGCTGTCCCGCTACCTGGACAGCGCCCTGCGCCACACCTTCCAGCTGCTGGACCACCAGCGCGATGAGGACCACGCCGCCGCTGCCGCCTGGAACCTCCTGGCCTTCCTGCACACCGCCGAGCGCATCGCCGCCGGCACCTTGCCCGCCGAGCTGGACGACAACGGATGGACTGCCCCATGACTTCCTACCCCGCCGAGGTGCTCAGCCTGGAGAGCATCTACCAGTTCTGCGACGACTGCGGCGTCGACATCACGGCCAACGGCTGGTACCACCCGACCGGCCGTGTCGCGCCCGAGGACAACGCGCCCGTCGTGGAGCTGTTCTGCGAGCGCTGCCACTTCGACGCGCTGAGCTGGGGGAAGTGACGTGCGCGTCAAGACCCCCGCTCGTCGGGCCTACGACGAGGCCATCGAGCGCTTCACCGACCACTACTGCGGCGACTTGCCCGACGAGGTCAGCGACCTGTTGTACGACGTGGTGCGCGCCGCCTTCCACTACGGCTGGGACCGCGCCACCGCCGACATGCGTCACTGCCTGAACAGCCGGATCGAGGAGAAGGAGGCGACATGGCTGTGACCACCCAGGAGCGCCTGACGCCTCCCGAGGCCACCCCTGCCGAGCCCGTGGTGCACGCCTTGCGCAAGCGCGACGGTGAGGACCCCCGCCTGGTGGTGGAGCTCGCCGCGATCCTCGGCCAGGAGGTCGAGGCGGTCTGCGGCTACCGCTGGGTCCCGCGCACCCAGCAGATCAAAGGTCTGCCGCTGTGCAAGGCCTGTACGGACGTCCTCGCCAGCTACTACCTGGGAGAGCCGGCATGAACGAGAACGAGCAGCACTTGTACCCCACCGAGCTGCGGTGGATCGCCGAGCTCACCCGCCGTCTGAACCGGGTCGATGATCGTACCGTTGCCGACACCTGGGAGGGCGAGCACCTCAACGACGTCGGTGTGCCCTACGTGGTACTCGGGGCCCGCCTGCCGATCTACCGTGACCAAACCATGGAGGACGACGAGGCTCCCGTCCGGCTCGGGAACGTGTACCGGCTGGACGACGGCGTGTGGGTCTTCGAGCCCAACATCGAGCAGCACGCCATCGGCGACACGTGATGTACGGCCCCACCACGCAGGAACCGCCGCCCCCCGACTGGTTTCGGAGGGCGGCGGCGTGCGGTCTAAGGTTGGAAGCTCTACGCCGCGAACTGGACCGTCAGCGTCACGGGAGCGTCTCGACCCTTCCCATCTCGGAAGACCCAAACGCTATCGACCACGCGGCCTAGTTCCTCCTGACGTTGTTCCACTGGCAGATCGGTGTCGAAGATCCGCTCCAGCAGGCTCGCCAGCCCTTCTTTGACGGAACTGCTAGGCGTCTCGGGCTGCGGCGCCTGGAGGGAGCGCAAGTAGTCCTGTCGACGCGACGTCGTCTCCCACTGGGTGGTTATCTTCCCGCGCGCCTCGGTGAACTCATCGAAGTCGATCAGTTCCTCCTGGTACAGGTGCAGCGTCCGCGCCTTCTTGTGCGCGATCTTCGTGAGGGCAGCGTCCAGCTGGGCCATCTCCTCAGCATTCGGGTCCTCTTCAGGTGTCGGTTCGATCCGCTCGCGCCCCACCACCTCGTCCGGCTGCCCCCACCGCTCCAACACCTCCGTAAGACGACGCTCGATCACCGGCCGCCCGATCGACCGCTGGCAGGGCCTGGCGCAGGCGTAGACGACATAGTCCCCCTGGCCGCGAGCGCGGTAGTACATCCGCTTGCCGCAGCGACTGCACTGCAGGCGCCCTTCCAGCACGTGCCGCGGTCGGTCCGAGCCCGAGCGCCCCACCCACTTCACTGCCCGCCTGCGCGCGCTGCTGTTGGCTGCCTCCCAGAGCTCCAGGTCCACGACGACTCCCGCTGGACTGGGCCGCACGATCCACTCCGATTCGGGCTGAGCGACCTGCTTCTTCGTGCCGTTGACGCGGACCGTTTTCGTCTGATTCCACACCAGCTGGCCCTTGTAGATCTGGTTCGACAGCACACGACGCACGCCCACGTTGTTCCAGTTGTTCGAACGAGGTCCGTTGTAGTTGTAGTTCGCGCTCGGGCGAGGAACTCCGAGAGCGTCGAGGCGACGCGCGATACTCCACGCCGACTCGCCGTCCGCAGCCCAGCGAAACATCTGGCGCACGTATCCGATAGTCGCTTCGTCCACAGCGAAGGTGCCATTGACAGTGCGCAGCCCGAACGGAGCACGTTGCAAGACGTCACCCGCCTTCGCCTTGGCAGTCAGGACTTCACGCGTGCGCTCTCGCCCTTGGTCGACCTCGAACTTGTTCAACGAAGCTTGCAAAGCAGCTGTGAACTCCGAGATGGCACCAGGTGCGTTGAGGTGCGTACCGTGACCGTCAAACAGCTTTACGTTCTTGACCGCGAAGAGTTGGGCGATCGCGAACTGCTGCAGCTGGTCTCCGTACAGGCGCGATGCCTGCCAGATGAAGACCGCGCGCACCTCGTTCGTCAAGGCGTCGAGCATCCTCTGCGCACCGGGCCGTGGCCAGATCGAGCGACTGGCCTCGTCACGGTAGATGTCCTCGTCGGCCAGCGTCAGACCCTTGGCCTTAGCCGCCTCCTTGATGATGCTGATCTGGCTCGGGAACGACGCCTGCGTCGCCTCGTCCGTGGAGACTCTGATGTACCCCAGTGCCTTCATCGTGACCCCCGTGTGCCGTCGTGCGCGGTTGGCTAGGTTCGACCGCCGCTGCTGCGTACGATACCACACCATCCCGAGCAGGTGTCCGGACAGACACCTGCTTCGTTTGGGTGGTGCTCTGAGCTGCGAAAACGTTGCAAACCACTGGCAAAAACGGCCCCTCAGGGGGCCTGAACGATCTCCACAGGGCCTTCTGGAGATTGTTGTCTCCGCAAATGCCCCCCAAAGAATGCCCCCCAAGCCGTCACCCGGACGGCTCACGCGACAGCGGTCTGTGATCAGCTTGAGCGGGTAGGCTGGGTGCCATGGGATGGATAGAGGAACGGCCTGGTCGCAATCCACGAGCTCTCGTTCGCGTACAAGGGAACAAGCGACAGAAGACGTTTCCGACTGTTCGCGAAGCCGAGCAGTGGATGCGTGAGCAGGAGGGCGAGAACTATCGTCGTCCGGCTGAGCGAGACGTGGGGCGCCGCACGGAGGAGAGCAAGGCTCATACGCCGTCGCTGACGCAGTGGGTGAAGCACAAGTGCCGGTGCGCGGAGTGCGACGCGATCTACAAGGCCTACCGCCGAGAGCGCTACGCGCTCCGCCGGGCGAAGATCGACGCCGGGGAGCAGGACGTGGCGCAGCACGGGCTGGCCGGCTACAACCTGGGCTGCCCGTGCGAGATCTGCAAGGAAGCGGGTGCACAGCGTCGCGACGAGTACCGCGGCCGGCGAGCGGAGCTGTGGCGCAACCGCACTCCGTGACCAGATTGTTACGAGCCGATGTCTTCACACTCTGTCTAGAACTCGGTCACGGTCGGTAGGGTCCTACTCATGGACGATCGGGAGTGGCTGCGGCACCTGCGGGGGTTGGCGGCGCAGGAGGACCAGACGCGTCGTGAGTACGAACGGGTGCGCACCGAGCTGGTAGACGGAGCTCTGGCTGCGGTTGCTGCTGGCGTCCCCAAGGGGATGATCGCTCGGGCAGTCGGTGTGGCCAACGGGTCGGTGGTCAACAACTGGGTGACCCGCTACGGCAACCGCGAGCCCGGGTCGCCGATCGAGCGGCGGCGCGGCAAGGACCGTCGCGCCGGGGACCGACGCCTACGGGGCTAGCGCCTCGTAGCGCTCCCAGGAGGCCGCCAGCTGGTCCACCACTGTGGCGTCGAGGAGGCCTCGGGCGACGTACCACTGGGCGGCGTCGGTGACGGTGGTCCAGCGGATCTCCCAGGTGGCCCGTCGCCGCGCGTCCGAGGCGTCGCGGTGTACGGCTGCGACCTTCACGCCGAGGTCCTCGCTGGCCGCCCAGCGCACCAGTGCACGCTGCTGAGGGGTGTCGGGCAGCGGAATGACGTGGCAGGCGTTGCGCCCCTCGAAACCGGCCACGAGCTCGCACAGCGCCCCGACCGGTGCCGTAGCCGGCACGAAGTACACGCCAGGGCGCAGCTGCACGGCGTGCCACGCCAGCAGCGTCTCGCGGACCACGGTGCGCAGCGCGTGCGGCGACAGGCTGACGCACAGTTCCTGGTAGCGGGCGTACAGCTTCTGGAAGAACCGGGTCAGGTGCGCGATCTCCTCGGCGGTGAGCCGGCCCCGGTTCATGCCGAACTTCAGCTTCTCCCCGCCGACGACCTTGCTGACCTTGGAGCGCGGCCGGCGATAGAAGATCGCCTCGCCGACGGGCTCGACCTCCGGCCTCCGCCGACCGCGGGTGGGCCGCATCTGACGGTTCACAGCACGGCGCACGTACTCGCGGGTGGTCTCGGTCTCCAGGATGCGGTAGTCCACCACGCCGTCCGGGGTCACCAGTGAGGTGCTGGCCTCGCTGGTGGCCACCCGGAAGGCGTCGATGGCCCGCGGCACGTGGGGCAGGGTCGTCGCTGGCAACCCGAGGCGCTGAGCGTCAGCGCGAAGATCTGCCCGCCGCCGATGCCCACTGATCTCGTAGAGCAGCACGTTGCCCAGCAGCACGCCGTCATGTTCGCAGCCCCTCGACCGTCATCGCGGAGGCCCCAGCGTGCTGTGACGTGATGCACACCTTGTGTGACGTCAGTCGTACCAGCAGTCCCGCGCTGCACAGCGCTCGTAGTGGCACTCCTGGTGCAGCGGCCCCGGGTTCACCACGAGGCAGGTGGAGACGTCCTCCTTGTCCACCTGGCGGTCGCAGGCGAAGCATGTCATGGCGCCTCCTCGACCTGGGCGTAGCTAAAGTCGTCGGTGTCCGTGCGCACACCCTTGAACACCGGGAAGCGCAGCTGCCCGTCGATCAGCCCGGCGTGCTCGACCTCCACCAGTACCGTGCGCCGCCGGTGCAGCGCCGCAGCGATCACGACGCGGTCGCGTTCGGTGAAGCCGCTGCCGACCTTCCCGACCGGCTGGAGCCCGCCGTCGCCCCGCTGCAGCGCGACGCACAGGGCGCCGAAGGTGTCGCTGTGCGACCCGTCGCCCGGGTCCGTGTCGTAGACGCACGCGGTAATGCGTCGGGTGCGGCGCACCTTGACCCAGTGCTGCGACCGGCCCTCCACGTACGGTGCCTCGGGGCGCTTGACCACGATGCCCTCGAAGCCCAGCTGCTGCGCCACCGGCCACAGGTCGATCGGCGAGGCCGGCTCCATGGGCATCTCGACGTAGCGGCGACGTGTCCTCAGCGGCTCATGGCGCAGGTCGCGGCTCCCGATCGACAGGCAGTCGAACGGCATGAAGGTCGCCGGGTGCTGCACGGCGAGCTCTCTGACGCGGCGGGCCGAGGTGGTGTTGCCGCGTCGGTTGACGGTGGTGAAGTCCGCGCCTTGGCCGACGCCGGTGATGAGCTCGCCGTCCCAGACGCCGGTGGGCGACACGCCCAGGGTGTCCACGACGTCGGGGAAGGCGTCGGTGAGCTTGCGGCCCGAGCGGCCGACGAGCTCGACCTTCTGCGGGGTGACGACGACCAGGGCGCGAAGCCCGTCCCACTTGATCTCCGCCTGCCAGCCGGCCAGCTGCCGCAGCGCGGCGTCGATCGTGGCGTAGCGCTCCGCCCAGGAGACCGGGCGCATCACATCAGTCATCTCGCGCCTCCTTCTGGACGTCGATGAGGGTGAACTCCTGCACCGCCAGGTGCAGCGGGGGAAGCTCGTGGGTGGGGCTGTTCTCCTCCAGGCTGAGGACGACGTAGCGGGAGCTGAGCGACTTCATCGCCTGCGTCAGCACCTCGTCCTGCTCCAGGTTGTTGTTGACGTCCAGCAGCAGCCGCCAGGTGAGCAGGCTGCGGCCGGCTCGAAGCGACGTGAACCGTCGGGTGCTGGAGTTGAGCATGGCGATGTTCGCCTCCGGGTCGTTCACGCGGACGACGCCCGTTGACCCACTGAGCAGGTAGGCGGGGACCTGGTGGATCATGGTGTTGCTCATGCTGCGACCTCCAGGGCGCGCTGGATACCGGACTGGGTGAGGACGCGGCCGCCGCGGGTGCGGGCGACCAGACCCTTGTCGGCGAGCAGCCGCTCGACCGGGCGCAGGTCGGGGACGTCGAGCCGCTCCTTGAGGAGCGCGGCGCCAGCCTGGCCGCCGTACTCGGTCATGACCGACAGGTACGCCTCGGCGGTGGACGACAGGCCGTCGCTGGTGACGCCGGCCCACGCCAGCGGCTCGGACAGGTCGTAGTTGCCGTCGGCCGGCGCGCCCTCGGCGACCGCGAGGTCGCGCACGTTGGTGAGGATCATGCGCATGGTGCGCGGGTTGTTGTTGGCGGCCGACGCGAGCAGGGTGAGCACGTTGCGGGTGGGGCGGGGCAGGTCGCCCAGCACGCTGCGAGCCATGAGCGCCGCGATCTTCTGGCCCTCGACGTCGGTGTAGTCGGTGAGCTGCGGCTGCAGCGGGAAGCGGGACCGCACCGCGGCAGGCAGCAGCTCGGGGTTGGTGGTCGCGGCGATGACGGTGACCGCGGCGTAGGTCTCCGGGCCGAACGGGCCGATGAGGTGACCGTCCTGCAGGTAGGGCAGCAGCCACTCGGCCTTCTTGCCCATCTGGTGCGCCTCGTCGATGAACAGGATGTCGCCGTCGGACATGGCGCTCATGTGGAAGCGGGCGTCACCGGCGGTGACGCGACCCTGCACGGTGACCACCTTGCAGCGCTTGCCCATGGTCTCGCCGGCCAGGTAGGCCAGCGCGGTCTTGCCGATGCCGGGGGACGGGTGGGCGATGAGGGTGTGGGGCAGCGGCACGCGGCGCTTGCGGGCGCTGACCGCGGCGGTCTTCAGCTGCCGGATGGCGCGCTCCTGGCCGATGTACTGCGACCAGCGCGACGGGTATTGCGAGGTGTCGATGTCGGTGCTCATGAGAGTCTCCTGTGTGTGTGTGTGTGTGTGTGTGTGTGTGGAGGAAGTGTCAGTGACTGTGCTCGTGGAACTCGGTGCGAAGGATGATCACCTCTTCTCGAAGGTCGCGGATCTCGCCGCCGAGATCACGCCGAATGGTGTCGATGTCGCCGCTAAGTGTGCTTCGGACCTCGCGGACCTCAGTGCGAAGCTGGAACAGGGCAGTGGCGAGCAGCCCGATGACGGCGAACAGCGCGGTGGCCAGCACGCCGATGGTAGCGACCTCCATCAGGTGCGTCGGTCCGGGTGGATCTGGTCGGGGTAGGCGGCCTGGACCATGGCGACCGCTTCATCCGGCGTCATGTCGGTGCCGGTGAGCAGGTCGGCGAGCGTGTGCTGCGCCTGCTTCGTCTGCCCCCAGTCGCCGGGCGGCGACGCGAGCACGTCCCGCGCGGCGCTCCGGACCGCGGGCGACAGGGTGAGCATCCGACGCCGGGCCACCCGCAGGTGCCCCGGCACGCCGCGCACTCGGTGCACGGTCTGGGAGTCCGAGACGCTGAGAGCGTCGCGGTCCAGTCCGTTCGGCCCGGACTGCACGCGCAGTCGTGTCTCTCCCGGGTAGCGGAGGTCGACTTCGATCACCACAGCCTCTGGGCCGTCCGGCAGGACGATCACGTCGTCCGGCTCCAGTGCACTTGCGGCGACGTCGCCCAGCGGAGTCTTGTTACTGGTCATGTTGTGTCCCTTCTCAAAGGTTGTGGATGGTCGTCAGAGGTCAGTAGCGTCGCCGCCCGCTCCACAGAAGCGCGTGGCGCCAGTCGGCGGAGCCGAGCCGCTCGGCCTCGGCCTCGGCGGAGGCCAGGGTGCTGTAGAAGAAGGCGGAGCCGTCCTCGTACTCGTAGTCGGTGTACAGCTCGGTGCTGCCGAGGTCGGTGACGTCGGTGCACACGACGTACTCGGTGCGGTTGGTCACGACGAAGGCGGGCTCGACCTCGGGCTGGTTGTAGGTCTTGGTCTGCTCGACGTAGTAGACGTCGGTGATGATGGCCCAGGTGCCGTCGGGCAGCTGCTTGAAGTAGCGCTGGTCCCAGGAGCGGCCCACGGCGTCGTCGCCCATGGCGCTGCTGGAGTCGCCGTCCACGATCAGCCGGTGCCGGCGCCAGCCGTTCTCGCCGGGGCTGTCGATGATCTCCTCGGTGCTGTCGGTGTCGATCATGTGTTCTCCTCTGTGTGTGGTGGAACTGGCCGGGCGGCCACCGCCACCCTCCGGGACGGGCCCGGAGGGGACGGAAGCGGTCAGGCCGACTGTGCCACGGGGGCAGGTGTGGTGGACGTGGTCCGCGGCTTGCGGGGGGCGCGCTTGCGCTTGGGCTTGGCCGGGGCGGCCTGCTCGATGGAGCGGGACAGGGCGTCCAGCAGACTGGTGACGTTGCCCGGCGCGGCCGTCGGGGCGGCGTCGGGCACGGGGGTCGCGGTGGCGACGCGCGACTGCACGAGCTCCTCGCGGGCCACGCGCTGCGCGTCGCGGTACACCGCCGGGTCGAACTCGCCGGTGATCTGGGTGATGAGCTGCTGGCCGAGCTCGACCAGGTCGGCGTCCGGCGCGGCCTCGGGCACCGCCGGCAGGTCGCGCATGTCCTCCGGCCACACCAGCTTCTGCATGGTGATGACGCCGTGGTAGGTGCCGAAGGTGTACATGGCGGGCTTGCCCTTGGCCGCGAACACCGACGCGAACGCGGTGCCCGGGTTGGTGTCGATCAGGTGGCGCAGCAGAGCGTAGCCCTGGCCGTCACGGTCGGCCTTGTTGGGCTTCAGCATGTACGGCTTGTCGCCGACGATGGTGCGCTTGTCCACGTCGGCGCGCGGGTGCGCGGTGAGCACGATCGACGCCTTCAGGTCGGGGTCGACCGCGGTGGCGGCGAGGTCGGTGTCGGTGAGGACGACCAGCCGGCCGCCCTCCTCGCGGCCCTTGGCGAAGGGGCCGGTGCCGCCGCAGGTCTTGCAGGCGAGCGTCTGGCCGACGCGCGAGGCGTCGTGGCCGTCGGTGCAGACGTTGGAGAACGTCGGCTCGGAGTCCGCGGAGGACTCGATGTCGACGGGGATGGTGGCCAGCGGGCCGAGACGGATGGGGACGCGGACGCGCACGGACATGGTGATCTCCTAAGGTAGTGTGTGTGTGGTGGAGTTACGCTATTCGGTTGTTAGGCAAAGCGCGGTGTTGGCTACCTGGCAGGTAGCCTACCCGTGGTGTTGGTGAATAGGCTGGGCCGAAGTGGTGATGTCAGGAGCGCGTTGTAAAGACGGTGATGCGGTCGGCGAAGAGCGGTGGACGGTGATGCCAGCGAAGAGACCTTCCATAGACGTCATGCTGCCGAAGGCTACCCGGGCCTAGGCGTGCAGGACCACCGGCATGACCATGGCCTGGGTGCCGTCGGTGCCGAAGACGACGATCGGCTTGCGCGGCAGGCTGAGGCGCAGCTGGACGGTGGAAGCGTCGAAGGCGTCCAGCAGGTCGGCGAGGTAGCCGGCGTTGACGGCGATCGCCCGGTAGAAGTCTCCGGAGTCCACGGTGGCGGGCAGCTCGCGGGTGGTGACCACGCTGTCGCAGTCCAGGGACAGGTGCAGCGTGCCGTCGCTGTAGGTGAAGCGCGTGGCGATGCCTCGCGCCTTGGGCAGCGAGCGCAGCGTCGACACGAGTTCTCGTGTGTGCACGGTGAGGAACACCTGGTTGTCCTCGGCGGTGTCGGTCTGCGTCGGGAACAGGCGGACCACGGCCGGAAAGGCGTGGTCGATCACTCGCATGCCGATCTCGCACTCGCCGTCGGACAGGAAGGCGATCGCGGGCGCCCCGGCGGCCTGCATCACGGTGCGGGACAGCACCACCGACGCGCTGGTGCGCAGCGACCGGGCGGCCAGCACCAGGGCCTTGGCCGGCAGCAGCATCTCGAAGTCTTTGACGTCAGCGAAGCCCTCGGGGAAGGTGTGCACGTGGGCGCGGTACCGGTCGGTGGCCGCCAGGCGCAGCCGGCCGTTGGCCATGGTGATCTGCACGCCGAGCAGGTTGGGCAGCGCCTGCTCACGGCCGGCGGCCCGGGCGACCCGTTCGACACGCGAGAAGAAATCGGCCGGGAGCTCCAGCAGTGCCTCGTCCGCGACCGGGAGGTTCGGGTAGTAGTCGTTGACCGTGGGCACCGTGGTGCCGCCGCCGTCGGTGGTCAGCGTGACCTGGCCGTTGAGTCCCAGCATGACCTCGCCCCGGGCGGCCTTGGCTACTGGGGCGAGCGCCGAGGGGGGCACGAGGGCCGTGTGCTCGCCCTCGGTGGCGGCGGGGACGCGCAGCCGCAGCGACGACTCGTAGTCGAACGCCTCGACCAAGACGTGGCCAGGGCGCACGGTGAGGCGGGTGTTGCGCAGCACTGGGACCAGAGGGCGCTTCGGGGTGTAGCGGGTGACCACCGCGAGGGCGTCGCGCAGGACCTTGGCGGGCAGCGTGGCGGACGCGTGGGCAGTGCTGATGACGGTGTCGGACATGGTGACTCCTTGGTAGTGTGTGTGTTGGGAGAGACGTTGCTATTCAGTTCTAGGTGATGTACCTGCCTATCAGTAAGCCACACAAGAGGTACCCGACGTGAAACGGGCAACAGGCTTAGGGCCGAACGGTGAGCTCGGCCAGCTTGCGTCGGGCGATGTCCAGCACCTCCTCGATCATGCAGTTGCCCTCCAGCGCGTCGGCGACGGTAGCGATGAGGGTGTGGTCGTCGCCTACGCCGACGCGATGACCGCCGCCCGTGCCTTCCATTACGCGAACCTGATCGGCTCGAACCTGATGGGCTCGGTCTGCATGGTGCGCCTGTTGTGCCTGCGTCGCCGCTCGGCCTCGGCGTCCAGGTGCCGCATGGCGTCGGACTCCGCGTCGTCCCGGTTGTTGGCGGTGTTGAACTCGTTCGTGCTCGGTCCGCTCCAGCCGCACATGCAGTCAGCGACGGTTGTGGGACCGGCGAAGTGCTCGACCAGGCGTACCTGGTGGGGGCCCGTCACGCCCTCGACGCGACGGTTGGCCACGCTTCTCGGCGTGACGTCGGTGGGGGTGTCGAAGGGGGTTGCGTCGTAGCCGGCCATGGGGTGTCTCCTCTGTGTAGGTGTGCTGTGCACAGGACGCGTCTGACGCCCTCGGCACGGGCCCGGTCACCGCAAGTGTGCTCGGGCCCGACCGGGAGCGTCAGACCAGGACGGTACGCAGCAGCGACAGGGTGTCGCTGTCGAGCTTGTCCGCCCCGCCGGACACCGCGCGGAGCATGTTGCGCTCGGCGCGCTCGGTGCCCCGCACGATGCCCTCGTGGTGGGTGTAGGTGTTGACGGCCTGCACGACGCCCCACGCGGTGCCCTTCCAAGGGGCGACCCGCGCGTCACGCCGCCACAGGCGGTTCAGGGTGTCCTGCTTGTTGACGGCCAGCGTCTGGCCGCGCCCCTTCTGCTCGGGCACGGTGACGTAGGCGTCCAGGAACTTCGACCACTGCCGGTCGGTGACGGTGGTGGCGCAGAGCTCGGCGACCTCGGCCTGGAAGGCGTCGGCGGTGAGGTCGAGCAGCTGCAGGGCGTCGCGCGCCTCGGCGAGCTTGATCTTGGAGTTGCGCGAGTGCTTGACCTTGAACTTCTCGCTGCGCTCCGACAGCGCCGCGGACATGGTGTTGTCGCACACCACGTTGGTGACGACGCGCTGGAACGTAGTGGCCAGCGACCCGTCGTGGCTGGTGCACGCCAGCAGGTTGGGCCGGAAGGTGACGCCCTCCGGCGTGGTCATGGTGTCGGGCACCTCGACCGAGGCCCAGGCGACGCGCCCGCCCTTCAGCAGGCCGGCCGACCCGACGTTCAGGGTGTCGGACAGCAGGTTGGACACGGTGCCCAGCAGCCACTCGCGGTACTGGTGGATCTGGTAGCCCTCGGCGAAGATGCCGAGCACGGCACCGGTGTCCGACCGGGTGATGGCCTGGCGGTCCGGCACCTGCGACAGGGTGACGGGCTCGCCGTCGTCGGACAGGGACGTCGCGGTGTCCACGTCGGCGGGCAGCTGCACGAACAGCGGCCGGCTGGTGGCGTCCCAGTGGAACAGCCGGCGCTGCACGTCGCCGACCGGCACGGCACCGGGGTAGTGGTTGGGCTCGTCGCCCTGCAGCTCCGCCCGGTAGTGCCAGGCGTGGCCCCGCTTCTCGGTGAAGCCGATCAGGGTGTCGTTGTTCAGGGTCTGCATCGTCTCGCGGCTCATGGTGATCTCCTCTGTGTGGATGTGTGATGTGGACATGCGAAAGCCCCTGCCAGGTGACAGGGGCTTGGTGATAGCGGGTTCTAGTGCTCAGGAGTTGTTCAGAAGCGTCTCCAGGACTGCCACGCGCTCACCTACCGCGTGGACCTCGGTACGCAGTTCACGGATAGCGCCGAGCAGGCTGAACAGTGCCGTCCCGAGCAACCCGATGGTGGCGAACAGGGCGGTAGCAAGTAGGCCGATCAACAGGTAGTCCATGCAAGTCCCCTTCTCTCTCTCTCTCTCGGTGGCTAGACGTCTTCCAGGTGCGAGATCCGCACCTCTAGCGCCGCTACGCGAGCGGTCAGCTCGGTGATGCCGTCGCGCAGCGACAGGAGCTGCGTCTCCAGCCCGTCCAGGCGGACGAACAGGCGCTGCAGCATGATCCCTGTGCCACCGATGTAGCCGGTGAGGACCACACCGAGCAGCGCCACCAGGACTGTGTTCATCGTGCCTCCTCTCAGTGCAGGCTACCCCGTCAGTAGATCCGGAAGACGTGCACGCCGAAGCCGGCCACGAACGACGTGTAGTCGGTGGTGAAGAGCTCGTCGGACGCGGCCTGCCAGTCGATGTGCGACAGCGGCCAGAGGTTGTCCACGTGCTGGTTGAGGAGGGCGGTGCTGTCGGCCAGGTGCTGGGCGAAATCCTGCTCGGAGTCGAAGAAGCCTTCGTAGGAGTCGCGGAAGTTGTCCACGCTGGTGTCGGTGTCCACGTTGTTGTGCACCCACAGCTGGTAGGCCTCGGCCTCGTTGGGGTCCTCGATCTCCTCGGGCACGTCGATGTCGGTGATCTTGGTCATGGGGTCTCCTTGTTGTTGGTGAAGCGGGAGCAGTACGAGCACAGGCCGCTGTGGCCCTCGCCTGCGGTGGTGGGCGCCGCGCAGCAGCCGCACCGGAACACGGTGACGTCGGTCGTGCGGCTGCCGCCCTCGGGGTAGGTGACGGTGATGGTGAGGTTCACCAGTCCTCGTCCTCGTCCTCGTCGCGGGCGTCCTGCACTCGGGACTGCATGGCCTCGGCCTCCTGCGCCTGGCGACGGAACTGCGCGGCGAGGCGACGGGCAGCGAAAGCGCCGGCCTCACCACCGGCGAACATCGGCGGCGGCAGGAGGCCCTTCTTCAGGTGCGCCTCCAGCGCCTCGAACTCCTCGGCGTCCTTGGTGAAGCGCTCGACCGCCATGCCCAGGCAGTTGGCCAGGGTGGACAGCTCGTCGTCCTCGAACTTGGTGAAGTAGTTGGTGTCGATCTGGGTCATGATGGCCCTCCAGGTGTCTGTGTGTGTAGGTGTGCGGCTGATCAAGCCGTCAGGGGGTTCACGCGGCTCTCAGCATGGCGTCGATCGTGGCCTCCAGGTCGCCGCCCGTGGCCACCTGCGGGTCGCGCAGGGTGATGCTGCTGTCGGGGTGGAACACCATGGTGGACACGTTGTCCTTGCCGTTGTTGGGGTCGTGCATCACCATGAAGTACGTGCCGTCCTTCGACACGACGCGGTAGGTGCTCTCCGCGTGGATGTGCATCATGTGGTCTCCTCGTGTGTGTGTATGTAGGTGTGCGGCTGGTCAGGCCGTGGGCAGGGGGACGTTCTTCTCGGACAGGACCAGCAGCGCTTCGCTGTGGTCGTGCTCGGTGGTGACGACCACGAGCGTGCCGTTCTGGCGGTGCGGTCCGTCGATGTTGCGCATGGGGACGATCAGTCGCTGCAGGAGCAGCTCGTGACCGGGCGGGCGGGCCAGCATGAGCGCGGTGACCGCGGTCGGGATCTCGGTGATGTCACCGGGGCTGGTGAAGGTGAACACCACGTGCCGCACGTGCGGCTGGTTGACGTCGGTGAGCGGGTCCTCGCCCCAGCACTCCCAGCCGTCGCCGTCCACGATCATCTCGCCGTGCTCGGTGGGGGTGGTGCCCTCGGTGACGTCGGACGCGAGCATGCCGACGTGCAGGTGGTAAGTGTTGGTCATGGGGTCTCCTCCAGGGTGTCGGTGATCTCGAAGTCGTCGGTGGTGATGTCGGTGACGCGCACCCGGGTGACGGCGCGCAGTCCGGGCGGGAAGATGGCCTCGTCGGCGCCGTAGTTGTCCACGTGCTCGTGCACGGCGGCGACAGCGGCGTCCGCGTCGGTGGCCGTCACCTCGAACCGCAGGTGCTGGGTCTCGGTGAGGGTGGCGGACACGGTGTAGTATTTGCTCACAGGGTCTCCTTGAGGTCGTCGGGCAACTGCCCGTCGGGGCACAGGTGGTCGTTGGCGGCCTCCAGGATGAAGATGCCGGCCAGGTTCGTGGTGGGGTCGGTGATGGTGTCCGCGGCGAGCGACTGGTAGAAGTCGTCGTAGCCACCGACGACGATGACCTGGCACATGTCGTAGCCCATGCCCAGGAGCGCCTCGTCGCTGGTGGTGCCCTCCAGGTACAGCAGCGAGTCCAGGTCGTCGCGCGCCTGGTTGACGTACGCCTGCTGGGAGGGCAGCAGCATGGGGTTGCTGGTGACGTCCGCCCACAGGCCGAAGGCGGCGAAGGCCACGGCTCCGGTGATCGCCAGGCGGCGCTTCATCGCACGATCCCGCTCATGTGCAGGTGCGTGAGCACGGTGATCGCCTGGTCGCCCAGGGCGGCCAGGGTGTCGCCGTCGTCGGGCTCGGTGGAGTCCGGGTGCAGCACGGTGTTGATCGCCAGCACGGCCAGCGTCAGGGCCTGCGCGCCGGTGAGCACCGGCAGGTCCTGCCCGGTGTAGCCGATGTGCGCCGCCGCCCGCAGCACGAGCAGCGGGTGGTCGCCGATGTAGGAGAAGGCGAGGTGACGGCCGTCGGGGTACAGCAGGTGGGCGAAGGTGCCGCCGACGCCCTCGAAGTCGTCGGCGTCGGGCATGTCGGGGGCGTCGAAGGCGAGGTCCCCGTCGAAGGTGATCTTGTCGCCGTTGTGCAGGCGGAAGGTGACGTCGTCCAGTCCGAGGTCGGCCGGGACGAGCTCGGCCCGTGCCAGGTCGGTGAACAGCGCGCGGGTGAAGGTCATGGTGATGCTCCTGTGTGTGTAGTGCTCGGGTCAGGACTCGTCGTCGGTGATGGCCTCCAGCATGAAGTCACCCTTGTGCCAGGTGAAGAACACGGTGCCGTCGGTGCGGTCGTTCAGGAACTCGACCGCCTCGTCGCTCAGGTCGTGCATGTTCTCGGTGACCGAGTCGTCCTCGGTGTCCCCCGAGCGGTACAGCTCCAGGAACGCGGTGCTGCGGGCGTCGAGCGTCAGCCCGTGGTGCACGGCCAGGTCGATGACCCGGTAGGTGTTGTGCCAGCCCTGCACGCCGTCGAAGATCACGCCGGTGTCGCTGGAGGTGAACACCGGCGGGACCGGGCGGACGCTGGTGACCCGCCCCCCGGTGACCGTCAGCTCCACGAACGGGCCCGTGGTGCCGCGGGGCCGGTAGTTGGTGGCCTCGTAGCCCACCTGCGCGTTGACCTTGGTGTCGTAGGCCCGGCCGTCGGTGAAGGTGATCCGGTAGGTGGGGTTGCCCATGGCGCTGGTGTCGACCCGGTCGACGGAGGCCACGGTGCCCGTGGGGTAGTACGTCATGACAAAGCTCCTGTGTGTGTGTTGTGGTCAGAGGGTGTCGGGGTCCACCGGGTAGGTGGCCCGCAGGGTGGCGATGACGTTGGGCAGGTACGGGAAGCGCACGTCGGTGGCGCCCTCCGCCTCGTAGGCGACGGGCTGCTCCCCCAGCAGCCGGTAGACGTCGGCGCGCAGGGCGTCGTCGTCGGGCAGCAGGTGGTCGGACAGGTCCGACCGCACGTCGTAGGACAGCCACGCGTCCCACGCGTCCTCGGCGATCTCCATCTGCAGGCCGGAGACGTCCTCGTCGTCGTACACCGGGTGCTCCAGCAGCCCGGCCAGCACCTCCAGCAGCCCCGCACGGCCGTCCTCGGGCGGGGTCCAGGTCACCGGCAGGTACAGCGTGGACGAGAAGTAGTTACCGTTTCCCACGACGAACGTGTCCGGGTAGTCGCGCAGCAACGACCGCATGTTGGACCGGTCGTAGACGTCGCCGCCGTAGTCGCCCCATGCCGTGTACGGCACGCGCAGCAGGACCTGCGTGTCTTCGGCGTGCAGCTCCCGCACCCGCTCGCGGATCCGCTCGTCGTGCTTGTTGCGGTCGGCCGGCAACTTCTCCCAGGTCGAGAACATCGGGTCCAGGTAGCCCATGTACACCGAGCCGCCCGGCTCGACCGGCTCGTAGTCGTAGTCCACCGGACCCTCGTAGTAGCCCGGGTAGGGCACGAGACCGACGGTCCGCCGCGTGCGGCACGTCGCGTTCGGGTGCACCGTGACCAGGGTGTCGTGCCCCAGCAGGAAGATCAGCTCCAGCATGTCGTCGGAGACGTCGGAGGGCAGCGTGGGACCGGAGACCTTCGGCATGATCAGACCTCCGTGTAGTAGTCGGCGAGCGCGTTGCGCACGGACACCCGGGCGCGAGCCCGGCAGTACGGCGGACGCATGGTCGCCTTGCGGCGCAGCCGGTCGCCGATGCGGTCGTCGGAGGAGGAGTACATGATGATCCTTTCGTGGGCGTGTGTGTGTGCCCTGTAGCGGTCCGGCTGCTACGGACGTAGCACCGGAAGATCATGCTGTCATGATCTTTACAGAGATCACCTGCGAGAGATGATCTCTGTGAAGGTCACGTGGGTTCAGCTGGACACGCGGCGCACGACGCGTCGGCGCCCGGGCGTAGCGGCGCGTCGGCTCGGGGGTAGCAGCGCTCGGACATGCGGAAGGGCCCGGCCGCTGTAGCGGTACCGGGCCCCGGACACACGGAAGCGCCCGGTACCGCAGTAGCGGTACCGGGCGCTTGCGCGGGATGACCTCAGGCGACGGTCGGCGTGTCCTTCTCCCGGGCCGTGATCAGGTCAGCGTAGGCGTACGCCACGGTCGCGCGGGTACCCGCGCGCGTCTCCGACGCGGCCGCGACCTTGACGCGCGCGTCCGCGACCTTGACTGCGGCGCGTGCCGCCGTGGCGCGCGCCCGGGCGGCCGCCGTCACGTACTCGGCCGCCTCCGTGCCGAGATTGCTCGCGTCGGCGCGGCGACGCGCGGCCGACGCGTCCCGTCCGCCCCGGACCGTGGCGCGCAGGTCCGTGGCGTCGCGCCGCAGTCCGCGCGCCGTGGCGGCAGCCTCGCGCGCCGACAGGGACGCGTCGCGCACGACTGCCGACAGGGGGGCCACGCGGGCCCGGGCGGCGACGACACCGGCGGCGGCCGACGCGTCCGCCTCGCGGGCACGGCGCAGAGCATCGGCCGCGCCGAGCACGGCGGGGGAGCCCTTGACGGGGCGGGAAGCGCTCATGATGATCACCATTCTGTGTGTGTGGAGGTCACTGGTCGCGGGATGCGACCAGTGTGCCCGCGACGCAAAGCGCGTCGCGGAAGTCTGCGGGGAGGGCACGGGCAGTCTCGGCACGGAGCGCTGCCAGTAGCGCCCGGGCGCCGTGGTCGTCGGCAAGCGACGCGCCGGCAGCGGTCGGCCGGGCGTAGTCGTCGCCAGACTCACCGGGCATGATCACGAGCCCGCGCCAGATCTCGCGAAGATCACTGATCTTGGCGACCAGGGAGCCCGCGTCGGCCGCCGTCACGCGGGACGCTGCCAGGGCGCGGCCACGGTCGCGCGCGGCGGGGGACGTCACGCCGAGGGCACGGTCCCGCGCGACGGCGGCACCAAGGGTCCGGGCGTCCGCCTCGGCCGAGCGAGCGGCACGGTCGGCCGCGCGGTAGGCACGGCGCAGGACACGCGTCATCTCAGCAGCCTCGGCCGCGAGCACGGCTGCCTCGCGGGTCTCTGCGAGGCAGGGCACGCCGAGGGGGCCTGCAGCGCGCCACGGGAAGCGGGCGACGGACCGGGCGCGCGGCGCCACGGGGCGCATCACCGGCGCGACACCGGTACGGGCGGCACGGGCGCGCCGGTACAGGTTCACCTCAGAGACGTCGGACGAATAGACGATCATGATCTTCACCTCCCCTGCTGCGAGCACGCGGGGAAGAAGGGCTCGACTCGCGGCACCCCGCGAGCCTGGCTCTTCTGTCCCCGCACCGTTCCTGCGGACAGGAGGAGTATCGGCAGGAACGGACCTACCTAGACTGCGGTAGACGCTATCTCACCCGAACAGAGTAGACGAAGATCAGCTCGCACACACGTTCTATTACGGTCCCCCCCCGTTATCGAACGCAAGTTCTGGGACGCGCGATGCTGGGGCATGTCGAACGGGCGTCCGACGGCACCCGCCTCGACGTAATGACGAACGGTTCAGGGCGCCTTGTCCGTCGAACGGGCGTCCGACGCGCACGATAAGATGTCGAACAAACGCGCGTAGAACCGTTCTAACGAGATCTAGCGACCGCTTGCAAGAACAAGACATTCGTGCTGTCGAACGAACGTCCGACCGTCGGCTGCCGCGGCTGGGGGACCCGCGACCACTTAGAAGGCACCCGCGATGTGCGCCTCGCGAACGGCAGCGGCGAGGCTCGCCGCGTCGCAGGGGTAGCGCCCGGCGCGGCACGTAACACACGAAGCGTACCCGGGATGCTCATCAGAGCGATGCACGCTCAACACGCTAGAGGCCTCTGCGATGAGCTCCGCGAGGAGTTCCCGGCTCTCGCTACGCGTCATGAGCTGCAGCAGAAACATCGTGCATGAACCGACGCACAATGATTTTCATGCAGCACATCATCTCCAGCCACTCGCACTCATCATGGATGCCGAGGTCGGCGTGTTCTCGCTACAACTGGCCGGGCAGGCCCTGCAGCTCCCGGCGGTACCAGCTGCGCACCCGCCGAGGGTCCAGCGCGCGGTCGACGTCGCGCTGGGTCTTGCCGTAGCGGGGCGCCAGGACCACCGCCACGGCGCCAGGAGCGGTAGCGCACAGCCGAGCGAAGCGCACGAGCCGACCCCACCGGTCAGGGTCCCAGCTGTCCGGCCGCCGCGCCGCAGCTTCGGTCACCCAGGTGGTCAGGTCCAGGCGGTCGCCGATCGGGGAGGGGCCGTCGGGGGCGTCGGCGACGTCGTAGGGCTCCTGCAGCGTGCGGGGCCCGCCTGGCTCCCGCGGCGCCTGCGGCGTGCTGCGCAGGTGCTGCCAGCCGGTGAACGTGACACCCCAGGAGATGAGGACCTCTTGCGCCTCGGAATGCTCCTGCAGGCTCTCGTGGGCGCCGTAGAAGGCGTCGACTGCCTGGCGAGTAGGGATCCGGGCCGTCCAGGCGTCAGCTGTCAGGACGACGGCGTGCGCGTCGGCGAGACCGAGGACGCCGGTGATGACCAAGGGGCCCAGGACGTCGGGCGAGCTCAGCAGCAGACCCGTCATCATGACGCCAGCGGAGTCGTGGAACGACAACGACAGCAGGAAGTCTTCGTCGCCGGGGATCGAGCTCAACCGCTCGCGTTCCATCTCGTGGACGGTGGCGACCACCGCGGCCAACTCCATGGCACAACCATACGTCACGGTGGGTGATCCCCGACAAGCGGCCAGGGCCTCGGACCCTTGTGGTCTACGCCACACGTCCAGGTGTGGTGTAGCAGGCTGGCTTCGACCGACACTGCAGGCAGGGTGCACGTCGTGTCACGACCACGTCACCCTCGGAAAGAACTGGAGGCCCTGCTGCGGGAGGCAGAGCGACAGGCGTGGCAGGTCACGAAAAGCGGTGGCTACTTCAAGATCTGGTGCTCCTGCAGCTCGAAGCACAAGAAGGTCGTCCACCTCACCCCGTCCAGCCGCTACTACGAGAACAACCTCCGGACCTACCTGAAGAACCACGCCTGCTGGAGGGCATGATGTACCTCAACGTCGAACTCACCTTTCCTGACACGACCGAGGACGAGTTCGACCAGGTGTTCTGGGCAACCGTGGACTGGGCGCTGGAACGTGGTGTGCAGATCGACGGCGGTGCGACCACCAGCAGGCGGGAGGCGACGTTCACGTTCTACGTGGAGGAGACGGATCGCACAGACCCCCTGGACGAGCTGAATGATCGTCTTCATCTGCTCGCGGATGCGCTAGAGGCTGTGTACGGCTCCCGTCCGGAGTCCTTCAGCGTCGAGCTGGAGCCCGACAAGGTGCACGAGGACGCCCACATTCTGGTGGGCGCCTGAGCGGCCCTGCGCCGGTCGGGTGACGTCTTCACGCACTGCGTCTGGCTGGCCTACCATGGGTGACGGCTGGGCAGCCGCTCGGCGCAGACGACCCAGAGGGGAACCACATGACGGGGACGCGTACGCGAGCTGTGACGTTGGCAGGCCTCCTGGCGCTGAGCCTGGCCGGCTGCGGGGCACAGGACGAGACCTCTGCGGAACCACTGCCGTCGCAGGAGGCCAGCAGCGAGGCGCCGGTGGAGGAGCCGAGCTCCCTGGAGACCGAGGAACCGAGCCCGGAGCCGGAGGAGCCGGACCTGACAGGTCTGGCGATCGGGCAGGGCATCACCTTCGAGGGCTCCGACGGTGCCGGATCCCTGACGGTGGTCGAGACTCAGACGTCCACCGAGCAGCTGGGGGAGTACGGCGACCCCCCGGAGAAGGGCACGTTCCTGGGCGTGCTGGTGACGTACGACTGCACCAAGGGGGCTTGCAGCTACAACCCGTTCGACTTCACGCTGCGGGACGACGCCGGCATCGAGTACGACACCAGCCTGTTCAACGAGTTCGAGCCGGCCCTGTCCAGCGGGGAGCTGACGGCCGGCGCAAAGGCGACGGGCAACGTCACCTACGACGTTCCGCCGGGCAGCTACAGCTTGGAGTACCGGGCGAACATCTTTGACTCTCAGGTCGCGTCGTGGTCGATCGACGTGACCTGAGAGAACCCTTCGGGCCCGAACGATGTCGGGAGTGCGGGCTAGACCTCGCGTATGACGTTCGTTCATCCTTCTCCCTCGTCAAGTGGGACGGGGTCGGGAACGTCCTCATCACCATGTGGTGCGTCGAGTGCACTCCCGTGCGGTAGCTCCTCGCCCCAGCGGGCGTAGCGCTCCAGCCGGCGCATCAGCCAGGAGCACACGAGGTACCCGATGGCGACGACGGCCAGCGTGTCGGTGGTAGCCACGACCCTCCTCGTCCCGCTCCCTCCCTCCGGACAGTACGCTCGGTACACGAGTCGCGACGGGAGGACACATGAGGATGCAGATCCGGACGCAGCCGCGGGACGGGACGTGGCCGGCGGGCCCGTGGGACGACGAGCCGGACTACGCCAGCTGGATCGATGAGGCCACCGACCTGGACTGCTTGGCGGTCCGGTCCTTCTCGGGGGCCTGGTGCGGCTACGTGGGCCTGCCGCCCGGCCACCCGGATCACGGTCGGGACTACACGGACTTGCAACCGCAGCCCGTCGTCCACGGCGGGCTGACCTACTCCGCGACGTGCCGTGGCGACATCTGCCACGTGGCGCAGCCGGGACGGCCCGACGACGTGTGGTGGCTCGGGTTCGACTGCGCCCATTCGCTCGACTTCAGCCCGGCCCTGGCCGCGTACGCCGCGACGATGCCGACCTACCCGGGGATGTCGGACCAGACGTACCGAGATCTCGACTACGTCGTGCGCGAGACGGGACAGCTCGCCGCCCAGTTGGTCGTCCCGAGCTGGCGGGCCGCCCGCCCCTAGCCCTAGCCCTTCTAGGAGCGACACAGACCCGCCAGCTCGGGGTGGCCGATCGGGGGGATCGGCCTGGACGCCCGGGGACCTCCGAACTCCGCTCCGGGCGTGAGCGACACCATACACGCTGTCACGCCGCGGTCGTACCTCGTGGCGCTCCTGTACGTGTCGATCCTGCTACCCTGAGCTACATGATCTGTCCTGCATGTGTCCGAGCCGCCGACGTCGGACGACCCGACGGCCACGCCGACTGCTCGTGGCCGCAGTCGTGCACCTGTCTGCATCGAGCTGCCGCCCCTCGGGTGGAGGACGGCGACCCGCACGCCGGGGACAGTTTCGACGGGTGACGCCCTGCGTCAGGAGGTACGAACCGGTCGGCTGTCACCCGAACATCCGACCATGAAGTTCGCGCACCACACGTGCGGTAGCGAGGGCGTGGCCGTCGAGCTGGCCGCTCGCCTGTCGGTGGCATGACCGTGCCGAGCCGGTACGGCATCGGCAAGCCGCGGCTGCACGGCCGCGTGCTGGGCTACGCGGCGGTCACCAGCATCTTGGTGAGCCTCATGACCCTGTCGGCACTGATCCTGCCGCGCCCCTACGGCCTGCTGCTCCTACTCGGGCTGGTCAGCGGCGGCGCCTTCTACTCGATGTCGCAGATCTACCAGCTGCGAGAGATCCAGCGGCTGCTGCTCATGCACATGGGCCATCTGTCGGACCTGCTGGCAAGCACCGAGCAAGATCAGATGCGCACCGTCGTCATGCGTCACGACAGGGAGCGGTTGCCCCGCCTGGACTGAACCACCTGGATCAGCCTTGACCATTCAGGCGAACCGTCCCACCGTGGAGCGCTTCGAGCCACCGCGCACGACTGGAAGGCGTCACATGACCCTGACCGACTCCCCTCCCCAGCTCGTCACCCTGCACCGTCCGCCCCGCTCCCTGGTGGTGTACGTCGCGGCCGCGCCCCAGTGCGGTGGGCCTCCCGCCGAGGAGATGTGGGACTACCGCTGCACCGGCCGCGACGACCAGGACGTGCTGCTCGCCGCCATGAACGACAACCCCGGCGCGCAGCTGCAGCTCAGCGACGGCATCTTCTACTACGACCGCGACGTCACCTTCTACCGGCCCGTGTCCGTCCGCGGCTCCGGCGCCACCGTGATCCTCCTGCGCGGGCAGGCGCGCCGCGGCCTGGTGTGGTCGGGCAGCCGCGTGCAGCTGGGCGGGATGCGCGAGGCGTCGGCCGGCGCGGTCACGCTGACGGTCGACCCAAAGACCGCTCGCGCGCTCAGCCCGGGTGACTGGATCGTCGTGGCCAGCAACAGCCCCTTCGCCGCCCGCACGTACTACCACGTCGCGGAGTGGACGCAGGTCCTCTCGGTGGACACCGCCGGGTCGACCCTGAAGCTGCGCGCGCCGCTGCGCCACAGCTACCCGTCGGCCGCCGAGCGTCGGATCTACCGCTACGACCTACTGGCCGGCGGCTTCACGGTGTCGGACCTGTCGATCCGGCACAGCGCGGACATGAAGAGCCGGCTCGTGGGGCTGGCGGTGCCGTTCACCGCCGACGCCCGCATCGAGCGCGTGCACGTCCAGGGCGAGGCCTTCGACAACGGCATCGACCTGGTCGACTCGCTGCGCCCGCACACCCGCAACACCAGCTCCAAGGACATCCTGGACCGCTACAACCCGGACAAGGAGGGCTACACCGGCTACGGCGTGCACACCGTGGGGACGCTGGACGCGGTCATCGAGCACCACACCGACGAGGGGTCGCGCCACGGCATCGACGTGAGCTCCTACGGGTGGCGGCCGCCGTCGCTGCGCACTCGCGTGCGCTCCTGCGTCGCTCGGTTCACCAAGGCCGCCGGCTTCGCCACCCACGGCGGCGCGGACGAGACCCGCTTCGAGGACGTCACCGCCGTGCACTGCGGCGGCGGCCTGATCAACCGCGGCCGGGCCACGAGCTTCGACCTGACGATCGAGGGCGGCACCAGCAGCCCGAAGGAGAACTTCTACACCCGCCTGGGTGCCCGGTCCCAGAGCAACGCGCACGCGGTGTATCTGGGGGAGCCGACCGCGGCCGGCGCGGCGCCCTCCCCGGGCGGCACCCAGGTCCGCGGCCGCCTGCGTGGACGCATGGACGGCCACGGCGGTAACGCCCGGCTGATCTACTGCCACCCGCAGACGATCCTGTCCGACGTCGACATCGAGATCGGTGAGGTCACCGGGCTGCGCAACGTCGCGGTGGACCTGCCGGCGTCTTCCGTCACCGACCTGCGGCTGCGCGCGGATCACGCCGCCGCGATCCGCATGTCCCCGCAGGCCAACCCCGACCGGCTGCTGCAGATCGACAACGGCTCGACCACTCAGCGCGTGGACCGCCTCACCGTGGACCTCCGGTGGGTGGGGTACGCCAACCGCGCGGTCGTGCTGCGCGGTCGGGTGGACGGCTTGCAGGTCCGGGTGCGCGTCGAGGGCTTGCGGGCGCCGACGTTCGCGAACAGCCCGCTGGTGGAGTCCTTGGGCGGCAACTGGAAGAACGTCGACGTGACCGTGCACGGTCATGCCAGCTCCGCGGCGAAGCTCGCGCCGACCACGACTACCCGATGAGCTCCGACGGCCCGTTCATGAACCCGGCAGTGGAGAACCTCATGAGCGCCTGGAACCCGCGGTGGGTCACCACCGCACGTTCGCTGTGGGAGATGTTCGAGACCTACCCCGCGCTGCTCGCCCAGGTCTACGGCTACTTCTACGTCGACCAAGACGCGGGCCTGCCGAACCAACTGCGGGCCTGCCTGGCACCGCGCATGGAGCCGGCGGCCTTCCAGGAGATCTTCGAGGTCACGTTCTCGTTCTACGAGGTCTCGTCGTCGGCGGCGGCGATCCGCGTGGACTAGCCGCTGCAAGCCGGCGCAGCAGGACTACCGCAGCAGGTCGTCCAGCAGCTGCGCGACGTAGAGCTCGCCCTGCCCGTCACGGTAGATCGCGCCGTGGCGCGTGCGGTAGCCCAACGGCTGGAGCGCGTCCGACGGCGGCGGCGCCTCGGGTGCGCGGACCTCCGGAACCGACGCCGCCGGCTCGGGCTCGGGCTTCGTCTTCGCGGGCTCGGTCTTCCTCTTTGTCCTGCGCTCCGCGAGGTTGGCGTCGCGCTGCTCAGCAAAAGCCCTCATGTAGACGAGGTCCGGCTCGCGGTTCAGGACGTCGGCCGACGCAGCGAAGACCCGCAGCTGACCTAGCGGACCAGTGATCGCTCGCTCCACCACGTCAAAGCCATTCTGGCGCAGCCTTCTTACGTAGTGGTAGATGCTCGTGGCGTCGCACCCGACAGCCTCAGCCGCCTGCCGCCCGGTCAGCGGCCGGTCGCTGTCCTGCAAGGCGAGCCACACCAGGCCGGTGTTCCCCGAGGGCAGCCCTGGCTCCAGCTGGGGCCCCGGCTCCGGCTCAGTCGCCTCGGTCTCGGCCTCGGGCGCCGCCTCTGCCTCGGGCTCGCCATCCTTTGGAAAGGTCCGCAGCGACTGCAACAACTCGTTCATCTTCTTCTCCTCACGACGTTGCGCGGTCTGTTCTTTGCGAGGTACCGAGTCGACCATACCGGCACGCCTCAGCTGCGAGCGCACGTTGGCCAGGCCCCGGTACTCGCTCGGCGTGTAGGGCACCGAGGTGACAAAGGTGCCGTCGTAGCGTACCACGCGGTGCTTACCGCCGTCTTCGACCTCGAAGCCCTGCTGCTGGGCCTGCCGAAGAAGGTCCTCCAGGTCCTTCGAGACGGCCATCAGGCCACCGCCGCCATGCGCCGCTGCAGCTTCTTCCAGGTCGTTGCGACCAGCTGCCGGTCCTCGCAGCGCGTCGGCACGTTGCCAATCTCAGCACCGCGGTAGGTGACCGTGACCGAGCGGTCGTCGGCGCTGGGGACGCATGTCGCGCCCTCGGCGATAAGCCGCCGCAGCAGGGCCGAAGGCGTCCGCGGCGCGTTGGTGTGCCGTGTTGTTGCGCCCGCGACTCCACCACTGTGGAAGGGGCGGTGGGTGTCGTGCTGCAGGAGGCTGGACACGTAGACGGCGAGGACTGCCGGAGGCCGCTTCTGCGCGCCCAGGATCACCTGGACGTCACCGCGGACGAACGCCAAGACGGGGTACCCCTTGCGCTCGGTCTCCGGGCGGACTGTCACGCGCTGCGGGGAGCGCAGAGCGCCGTCCACCACCGCGGGGTCATACCACGTCAAAGCGGACACGTCGGGCATGACGTCGTACGCCGTCGGCAGCCCGTCGCTCCAGCGCCGTTGCAGCGCGTGAGCCAAGGACAATGCGCTGGCGCGCGTTCCCCGGGTGATAGAAGGGTGTTCCACAGTAGTGCATCCTCTCAGGGGGCAAGGGTGGTGGCGCCGAACGCGTCGGCGGTACAGGGCATGGCGTAGGCGAAGATACCAAAGATGACCCGGGCGTAGTCACGGATCTCACGCTGCGCCTGCTCGCTGTCGCGCAGCGACAACCAGTGCATCAGTGCGCGCGCATTCAGCGACCAAACCATCGTGGAGTACGTGGCCAGCGGCAGGCTCATACGCGCGACCTCGCGGGCCACGCCGCGGCCCAGGAGGTCCTGGTAGGTGCGGTAGGCGATGTCGTAGGACGCCTCCAGCTGGCGGCACGCCTCGTCGTCCAGCTGCTCGTCCACCGGCTCGAAGACATACCGGCCGGGCCGGCCCACCTGGGTGCGCACCCGGCCGCGCGGGACGTAGAACTCCGCGCTGAGGGTGCTGTAGCGGCCGCTCTCCTCGTTGTAACTGGCAGTGCGATGACGCTGCCACTCCCGCACGACGAACAACGGGGCCTTGATGCGCCAGGAGAACCAGGCGTGCTCGAAGGGGCTGCCGTGCCGCTCACGCATGAGGTAGGCGATCAGCCGTTCGTCCCCGTCACCCAGGCAGCTGCGCGAGGAGTTGAAGGACGCCCGGGCCGCGTTGACGACGGCGAGATCGCCACCGACGCACTGCAGCAACTCGACACGACCGTGATCATGTACCGTCTGCTCCATAGCGGGGACGGTACCTTCATTCATGCGAATGTCCGACGTGCTTCGCATGACGGTCGAGTATCCCGAGCGCCAAGGGGCGCCGCAGACGTGGCCGGAGAACCAGGACTCTCGGCAGTACCACCGAGACGCGTGGGGCCGCACCACTCCGCTCAAGCCGGAGCCGGAGCCGGAGCCGGAGCCGGAGCCGGAGCCGGAGCCGGAGCCGGAGCCCGAGCGAGAGGACCCTGAGCAGCGACCGACCTGCGCAGGGACGACGAAGGACGGGGACGCGTGCCAGCGCACGGTCTCCGAACCCGACGAGTACTGCTGGCGGCACGCCCCCCGCTGAGATCGAGGTGCTCGATGAACGCGCGAGCTGCTCGGCAGATGCACCCGGTGAGCTGGGACTGCATCGACTCCCGACATCTGCGGTGCCGCGACGGCGGTGAGGACGGGTGGCCGCGCAGCTGCGCGTGCGACTGCCACCAGCTGATCACGGTGGCCAACGCCTGGCACTGGTAGCCCCACGCCCGCTACTGTAGGGCATGGCTCGATCGCGCAGCGCGCAGAACGCAGACCTGCAGCGTGTCTACGACCAGATCCCCGTCGTGCGGTGCCGTGGCCTGTGCCAGCACTCCTGCGGCCCGATCGGCATGAGCCCGCGCGAGCACCAGCGCCTGGACGGTGCCGTCCCGGCCCTGCTCCGCGTGCAGCGCCACCAGGTGCTGGAGGCGACGAACGGCCAGTGGCGCTGCCCGGCTCTCACCGAGACCGGCCTGTGCTCGGTGTACGAGCTGCGCCCCACGGTGTGCCGGCTGTGGGGGGCCATGGAGGGCCTGGAGTGCCCGCACGGCTGCAAGGTGAAGCCACGGCTGCTGGACGTGGCTACCGGGATGCGACTCGCGGCCGAGGCCAACAACGCCGGGGGCGGCCTGTACATGGATCCCGAGAAGATCGCCCACCTGGCGTCGCTGGCGCCCGACATGGTGATCGAGATGCTGCGGTAGACCCTCGCGGGTGCCGACGTCGTGACCGTCCCGACGGCGACGACGTGGAGGCGCTGTGCCGCTGACCGACATCCGCACCCAGGTGCTGGCGACCCGCACCCGCCCGCTGTGCCGGGTGGGCCGGTTCCTGACCACCCGCGACGCACCAGAAGTCGCCGCAGTGCAGGCCGCCCTGGACGACGCCGAGCTGCAGACCGTCGAGCTGTACGGGGTGCTGCGCGACGCCGGGTACGCCGGGTCGGAGACGACGCTGCGCCGGCACCGCGCTGACCGCTGCCACTGCGCCGCGTGAGCCTGACCGAGGGGCTCACCACCCTGGCCGCCACCACCGCCACCCGCTCGGGCGCGAAGAACCTCAACAAGGTCGCCGCCCTGCTGGAGCGCTCCGGCATCCCGCTGGAGGAGATCGGCCGGGTCAAGAACGTCCGGCTGTCCACCTACCAGGGGATCACCAAGGACGACGACGGCGTCGCGCACGTCCACGACCTGGAGTCCACCAGCTTGGTGCTGTCCCCGTCGTGGGCTGACGGGCCGGCGTGGCCGGTGGTGCAGCCCGCCGCCCCGGTGCAGCTGCCGCCGGCCGACCGCCGCCCGTCGCGCACCAACGCCCAGCGCACCGCGGTGGTCCTGCCCGACCCGCAGATCGGTTTCCGGGACCTGGACGGCGAGCTCGACCCGTTCCACGACGACGCGGCCATGGCCGTGGCCCTGCAGATCGTGGAGCGGCTGCATCCCGAGGTTGTGGTGAACCTCGGTGACATCGTGGACTTCCCCGCGCACAGTCGCTTCGTGCAGGAACGTGCCTGGGCGAACACCACCCAGGCGGCGCTGGACCGGACCTACCGCTTCCTCGCCGCACAGCGGGTCGCCGCCCCCGACGCCGAGCTCGTGCTGCTGGAGGGCAACCACGATCGCCGTCTCGAGACGTCCATCGTCGCCAACGCGATGGCCAGCTTCGGGCTGCGCCGCGCGGAGCAGCCGGCGTCGTGGCCGGTGCTGTCCCTGCCGCACCTGCTGCACTTCGACACCCTCGACGTGAACTACGTGCAGGGCTACCCGGCGGGGGAGTACTGGATCAACGACTCGCTGCGCTGCATCCACGGGCTGAAGGTCCGCTCCGGGGGGTCTACCGCCTCCGCCGTGGTCAAGGACGACCACGTGTCCACCATCTTCGGCCACATCCACCGCATCGAGCTGCAGCACCAGACCCGCCACGACCGCTACGGCCCGATCCGCACCTTCGCCGCCACCCCCGGCTGCCTGTGCCGGGTGGACGGCGCCGTTCCCAGCATGAAGGGGTCGACGGACCTCTCGGGGCGGCCGGTGAGGTCCTGGGAGGACTGGCAGCAGGGTCTCGCTGTCGTCAGCTGGGGTGACGGACCCACCGCCATCGAGCTGGTCACCATCGAGAACGGTGTGGCCTACTTCCGAGGAGAGCGTTATGCAGCGTGAGCTGGGAAGTCAGGTCGAGGTCGACGGCCAGGTGGGACAGCTGGTCGGCACGCACG
>CBDCCX010000006.1:0-3137500 GCA_965215165.1 Rhodothermales bacterium
TCGACCAGCTCACCGGCACGCTCATCGGCCACCCCAAGAGCGCGACCTTCCGCACCGCGGACGTAGTCGGCCTCGACACGCTCCGGCACGTCGCCCAGAACCTCTACGACGCCGTCCCGGACGACGAGAGCCGGGAGGCATTCCAGGTGCCGGATGTGCTCAGCAAACTGGTCGAGAGCGGGCGGCTCGGGGCCAAGTCGAAGGCCGGGTTCTACGAGAAAGAGGGGAAGGTCATCAAGTCCATCGACATGCGGACGATGGAGTACGCCGACCCGCAGGAGTCTGCGCTCGACATCTCGGCCTTCAAGGGCGGCAAGCTCGAGGACCGCCTGCCGAAGCTCTACGAAGACGGCGGCCGCGTCGGGCAGTTCTTCCGCACGACCACGCTCGACCTCTTCGGCTACGCCGCCCGCCGCGTTCCCGAGATCACCGACAGCCCGGCCGACCTCGACCGCGCCGTGGCGTGGGGCTTCGGCTGGGAGCTAGGCCCGTTCCAGATGTGGGACGCCCTCGGCGTCGAGCAAATCCGCGACGACCTCGAAGCCGAAGGCATCGCCGTGCCCGAGTGGGTGGCGGAGGTGCCGGCCGACGGGTTCTACAAAGAAGACGGCAGCACGCGCTCGGTGTGGATTCCGGGCCGGGGCGAGTACGTCGCCGACCCGCGCCCGGCCGATGAGATCAGCCTGGCCGTCATCAAGCAGGACGACAGCAAGACGCTCTGGAAAAATTCCGAGGCCGCGCTCCTCGACCTCGGCGACGGCGTGGCCCTCTTCGAGTTCCGCAGCAAGGCGAACGCGCTGGGGCAGGAGGTCATGCAAGGGCTGAGCGAGGCCATCGACCGCGTCGAGAACGACCGCGACCTCCGGGGCCTAGTGGTCGGCAACGAGGGCAGCAACTTCTCCGTCGGCGCGAACCTCGGCGAGGTGGCGATGGCGGTCGCGATGGGGCAAATGGATCAGGTCGGCGGCTTCCTCGAAGGCTTTCAGCAGACCGTGATGAAGGTCCGCTACAGCACCAAGCCGGTCGTGGTCGCCACGCACCAGCGCGTGCTCGGCGGCGGGTGCGAGCTCACGATGGCCTGCCCGCACCCGGTGGCGGCGGCCGAGACCTACATCGGCCTCGTCGAGCTGGGCGTCGGCCTGATCCCGGCCGGCGGCGGGACGATGATGATGGCGGCGAAAGCCGCCGAGCTAGCCGCCAACCAGGACCGGCCGAGCGAGATCCAGCCGTTCCTCCGCCAGCACTTCGAGCAGATCGCGATGGCGAAGGTGGCGACCTCGGCGCGCCAGGCGCAGGAGATGCACTTCCTCCCCGACGACGCCGTGATCGTGATGAACGACGCGCGGCGGCACTGGGTCGCCAAGGCCGAGGTCGTGCGGCTCAGCGAGCAGGGCTACCTCCCGCCGCCGGTGCGGACCCACATCCCGGTGCTCGGCAAGGCAGGGCGCGGGCAGTTCGAGGTCGCACTCTACCAGTTCGAGGCGGGGCACTACATCTCCGAGTACGACCACTTCCTGGCCTCGCGCCTCGCCTACGTGCTCACCGGCGGCGACCTCGCCGGCCGCACCGAGGTCCACGAGGACTACCTGCTCGCGCTCGAACGCGAGGTCTTCCTCTCGCTCCTGGGCGAGGAGAAAACGCAGGCTCGCATTCAGAGCATCCTGACGACCAACAAGCCGCTTCGGAATTAGATAGTGGTGAGGGGATGGTGGTGGGTGGTGTCTTCGCACCAGCGCCGATGCTTCTCTCAGCTACCCATCTCCAACAACCAACCACTGACAACGAACCACCGACCAATCCCATGCAGATCAACGAAGCCTTTATCGTCTCCAGTGTCCGCACGCCCGTCGGCAAGGCGAACCGGGGCGCACTCGTCCACGTCCGGCCCGAAGTGCTCGGGGCCACCGCCGTGCGCGGGGCCATCGACCGGGCCGGAACCCTCGCCGACGGCCAGGTCGAGGACCTCATCATGGGCTGCGCCTTCCCCGAGGGGCCGCAGGGCATGAACATGGCCCGCGTCATCTCGCAGAAAGCGGGCCTCCCGAACGAGGTCGCCGCCGTGACCGTCAACCGCTTCTGCTCGTCCGGCCTCCAGACCATCGCCCAGGCCAACAACGCCGTCGTGCTCGGCCAGAGCGAAGTCATCGTCGCCGGCGGGACCGAGTCGATGAGCTCGGTCCCGATGGGCGGGTTCTTCTTCAGCCCGGACCTCGACCTGGTCGAGAAGAACCCCGACGTCTACGCCGCGATGGGCATCACGGCCGAGAACGTCGCCGACACCTACGGCATCAGCAGAGAGGACCAGGACGCCTTCGCGCTCCGGTCGCACCAGCGCGCCATCGACGCGATCGAGAGCGGCCGGTTCGAGGACGAGACGGTCCCGGTCGAGGTCGAGGAGGTCGTCTACGCGGGCGGCACCGAGACCGAGGCCCGGCGCTTCGTCCACGCGGTCGACGAGGGGCCGCGCGCCGACACCACCCTCGAGGCGCTGGGCCGCCTCCGTCCGGCGTTCAAGCAGGGGGGGAGCGTTACGGCCGGCAACGCGTCCCAGATGAACGACGGGGCCGCGGCCGCCGTCGTGATGAGCAAGGCGATGGTGGAGGAGACCGGGGCGGAGCCGCTGGCCCGGCTGGTCGGGTTCGCCGTGCACGGCGCGCCGCCGGAGATCATGGGCATCGGCCCCATCGAGGCGGTGCGGAAAGTCCTCCGGCAGACCGGGCTGACCCTCAAGGACATCGGGCTCGTCGAGCTGAATGAGGCGTTCGCCAGCCAAGCCCTCGCGGTGATCAGGGAACTGGGCTTGGACGAGGACCGGGTCAACGTCAACGGCGGGGCGATCGCGCTCGGCCACCCGCTCGGCTGCACCGGGGCCAAGCTCACGGCGACGCTGCTCCACGAGATGCAGCGTCGTGGCGAGCGCTACGGCATCGTCACGATGTGCGTCGGGGGCGGGATGGGCGCGGCCGGCGTCTTCGAGAATCTGCGGCGCTAACCCAGAGATTCAGCTCGGCACCGGAGAAAAAGGCATCCGCTCGAATGTCCTTTTTTCGTGGAGGTCGGACCAAACACGGCGTTGCCACGTGTCAGGATCTGCACATCGCGACGGACGCTCGCCGGCTCATCTCCGCTGGCTGTCCGGTCGCTCTCACCCTATCGTACATCAGCAAGAGGAATTACCGTGGCGAACATCCCTGTGGAACGTACTGGCGGCACCCCCTGGTGGCTCTGGCTGCTCGGCCTGCTGCTTCTCATCGGTCTCATCTGGTTCCTCTCGGACCTCTTTATCGACGACGAGGACGAAGTCGACGACCTCGGTGAAGACGTCGGCGTCTTCGATGATGGCAGAGACGGAGAGATAGAGGACGATCTGGACGGCGACATGGATATGGACATGGACGGTCCGATCACGAGCCTCGCCGCTCTGGCTAATGGAGCCGCAACGGTCGGACGCCAAGTCGACCTCGACGACCTCCGGGTCCTTTCCCTCACCGGGGACAGCTCGTTCTTCGCCGGCTCCGGCCCGAATGCCACGCAGGGCGTTCTCGTCGTTATGACCAACATGGGCGAGTGGCGCATGGGGGCCGAAGGCACCGACGGGGAGTACGACGTCAACGTCGGCAACGGCGTAGACATCGAAGGCACGATTCGCGCCTTCGACACCACTTCCCCGGACTACGCCGATATCCCGTCCGCAGACCGCGACCGGATCCTACAGCAGGGCCTCTACATCTCGGCCACCGACCTCGACCTCGACAAGAGCATGAACCAGTAGGGCTTCGCCTGGAGCGTTCGCTCTATCCACTCCTCTCAAATACACCTCCAACAAACCATGTCAAGAGTAGCCCTTTCCAACACCGGCTCGTGGGACTTGAAGTTCGGCGAACAAGACGTGCGAGGCTTCGATGCCCTCGACGCCGAAGGCACCAAGGTGGGCGAGGTCGACAACATGATCGTCAACACGGACGAGATGCGTGTCGATGCCATCGTCCTCGAAGACGGCACCGAGTATCCGGCCCGCGACATCTCCATCGGCGATGGCGTCGTCTACCTCACCAGCGTCGTGCCCGAGGACATCGCCGAGAGCGTCACAGTCTACGACGACTACGGGCACGTCGTCGAGCGCGAGCATGTCGAAGACGCGGACTTCGACTCTTACACCGACGACTTCCGCGCGCACTACACCACCGCCTTCGGGGGGGACGATTACGACCGCTTCGACCCGGCGTACCGTTACGGCTACGACTCGGCCTACGAAGAGGCCTACCGAGACCGCCCGTACCAAGAGGTTGAGGGAGACCTCCAGAAAGCGTTCGCCGCAAAGCACCCGGACCACGACTTTAACGAAGTCCGGCCGGCCGTGCGCTACGGCTACAGCTACGCGCAGCGTGGCCGCCGTTCGTGAGCGCCGCGCTCGTCATGGACGCTGAGGGTCGTCAGGCCCGCCTCGCCTCGCCGCTTGCCGGCGGGGCGGGGCAGGCGCTCCTCACGCTCGACTCAGGCGAAACGCTGTCGGTCCCTGCGGATCTTCTCACCCTCCGCGACGATGGGCACTACCATCTCGCCGTCGCCTTCGACAAGTTGCGCGGCGGCACGGAGATCGTGATGCCGCTCGTCGAAGAGCGACTGACGGTCGACACGCGAGTCCGCGAGACCGGCCGGGTGCGACTGCGGAAGCGCGTTGAGACCCGGACCGAGACCGTCGACGAACCGCTGCTCCGCGAGGAGGTCGAGGTCGAGCGCGTACCGATCGGCACCTTTGTGGACGGGCCCGTTTCCGTCCGGCACGAGGGTGAGGTGATGATCGTGCCCGTGCTCGAGGAAGTCCTCGTCGTCGAGAAGCGCCTTCGGCTCCGCGAGGAGTTGCACGTGACCAAGCGCCGCACAGAGGTCCACGAGCCTCAGGAGGTCACGCTCCGCTCCGAGCGGATCGAAGTCGAGCGCGTCGCACCGAACACCGCCGCACCGAACACCGCATCAGATACAGACCCGGAGACCGGGGAAAGCTCCAGGCTCTAACTTCCTTCTCTTTCCCCCTACACATCCCTTCACCAACCCAATTCAGGAGAACACATCATGGCTAAGACCATCGTTGGACTCTACGACGACCGCGCCACCGCCAACAAAGTAGTCAAGGACCTCGAGAGCCGGGGCTTCGGCGAGGACCACCTCCGCTACGCCTCGAACGAGAAAGGCACCCGCAGCAACTACGAAGTGGACACCAAGACCGGGGCGACGCCCGACGCCCTCAAGGGCTACGGAGTGCCCGATGACGAGGTGGACTTTTACGCCGAGGCTGTGCGCCGCGGCGGGACGCTCATCGTCACGCGCGTCCACGACCAGGATGCCAACACCGCCGCCGAGATCATGGCGCGCCACAACCCGGTGCCCTTCGGCGAGCGCGACTACGACACCTACGAGGCAGATGCCGATGTCTACGACGAGAAGAAAATCGCCGAGGAGCGCGAGCGCTATGCCGACCAGGCGCAGGCGCGCTTCCAGGAGATCGAGGAGCAGCTCAAGATCGGCAAGCGGGAGTACATCAGCGGCGGCGTCCGCGTCCACAAGTACGTCGACACCGACATGGTCGAGGAGACGCTCCGCCTCCGCGAGGAGCACATCGACGTGGACCGCCGCGCCGTGGACCGCGAGCTCACGCCCGAAGAAGCCGACGCGGCCTTCCGCGAGGACGAGATCGAGCTGACTGAGCGCGCCGAAGAGGCTGTCGTCTCGAAGACGGCGCGCGTCACCGGCGAAGTCGCCGTGGGCAAGGAGACCCGCGTCCGCGAGGAGACCGTCGGCGGCGAAGTCCGCTCGACGCGCGTCGAGGTCGAGAAGACCTCCGGTCAGGGTGCGACTACCGGCGTCACCTGGGTCGATGTGGAGCCGGACCTCCGTAAGCACTACGAGACCTCGTACAAGGGCAAGAACGACTACGCCTACTACGAGCCGGCCTACCGCTACGGCTACGACATGGCTGCGGACAAGCGCTACCGCGACCGGGACTTCAAAACAGCCGAAGCCGACCTCCGCAAGGACTACGTCAAGCGCCACGACGAGAGCATGTGGGAGGAGACGAAGGACGCCGTGCGCCACGCCTATGACAGCGTACGCCGCGCCGTCTAGACAAAGGCCCATGCCTGACTTAGGGGCGCGCCGACGGAGCTTCCGTCGGCGCGCCCTTTTGCTTACACAGCGCCCAGATTCTGGTGAACGTCTGCACCCTCTACTGCCGGTTCTGAGAGTTGATGCGGCACGCCCGTGCGCCTCTCCTCCCCCAAACGGGGGAGGCTAGATGGGGGTGATCGAGCCGAGCAGAGGGTGCTCGTCGAGCGTTGCCCTCCCCCGGCCCCTCCCGTCCGAGCAGGGAGGTGACCTGCAAACCCAGCGGTCTGGTATAATGCCAGTTCTCTAAATCAACCGGTCATTCCAGACCCTGATCGGGACCGCGCAAGCAACGGCCAAGCCCACCTAGGGCAGACAGGCAACCCTTCTGGATTCCTGCCTTCGCGGAAATGACGAAGTAGAGGGTGGAATACGAACTCTGGTATAAGGGCCGGCTAGTGGGTAGCGCGTGCCCGGCAATTTTCGCTTGACTTGCGCGGATCTAAAAAAAGGTTTACACTGTTAACCGGAGTGGCCGATACGCTTCACGGACCCGCAGACTTCGTCCGGCGACCAAAAGCGTTTTCTTGGTCGCTGCTGGTTAACACTGTAAACCTGACGTTCTCGACATGGAACTCTTCGCTCTCTTCGCTGCCACACCGTGGGGCTGGGCCGTCCTCGGCATCCTCGCAGTCCTCTTCGCGCTGGGCTTCACGGGCGCGCCGCTCTGGCTGTGGGCCGTCGCCGGCCTCGTGGCCCTCGTCGGGTTCGGCGCGCCGCTCTGGCTGACGGCCCTCTTCCTCGTCCTGGCCGTCGTCTTCAACGTCCCGGCCATTCGGCGCACCGTCCTGACGCGGCCCGTGATGGGGTTGATGGACAAGCTCGGGTTTCTGCCGACCATCTCGCCGACCGAGCAGACGGCCATCGAGGCGGGCACGGTCTGGGTCGAGGGCGAGCTGTTCAGCGGCAAGCCCGACTTCGACCGCATCTTGGCCGAGACCTACGCCGAGCTGACGCCGGAGGAGCAGGCCTTCCTCGACGGGCCGGTGGAGGACCTGTGCCGCATCGCCGACGAATGGCGGACGATGCAGGAGCGCGGCCTGTCCGACGAAATCTGGTCGCTCATCAAGCGCGAGCGGTTCTTCGGGATGATCATTCCGAAGGAGTATGGCGGGCTGGGCTTCCGGGCCAACGCCGTCTCGGCCGTGCTCCAGAAGCTCGACACCCGCAACAGCGTGGCCTCGATCACCGTGGGCGTCCCCAACTCGCTCGGGCCGGGCGAGCTGCTGATCCACTACGGCACCAAGGAGCAGCAGGACTACTACCTCCCTCGCCTCGCCGACGGGCGCGACATCCCCGCCTTCGCCCTCACCGAGCCGAACGCGGGCTCCGACGCTGGGGCGATCTCGTCGCGCGGCGTCATCTTCCGAGGGGACGACGGTGAACTGTACGTCCGGCTCAACTGGCGCAAGCGCTATATCACGCTCGCCGCCGTCTCCACCGTCCTGGGCCTTGCCTTCAAGCTCGACGACCCCGACGACCTCCTCGGCAAAGGCACCGACCTGGGCATCTCGTGCGCCCTCGTCCCGACCGACACCGACGGCGTCGTGCTCGGGCGGCGGCACGACCCGCTCGGGCTTCCGTTCTACAACTGCCCGACCGAGGGGCACGACGTGGTGCTTCCGCTGGAGTTCACTGTCATCGGCGGCGCGGCCGGGGCGGGGCAGGGGTGGAAGATGCTGATGGAGAGCCTGGCCGCCGGGCGTGGCATCACGCTTCCGGCCGGGGCCGCGGGCAAGGTCAAGCTCGCCGCGCGCGTCGCCGGGGCCCACGCCCGCGTGCGGCAGCAGTTCGGCCTCCCCATCGGCAAGTTCGAGGGGGTCGAGGAGCCGCTGGCGCGGATTGGCGGGGCGGCCTACCTGCTGGAGGCGGCGCGGCGCTACACCTGCGCCGGCATCATGCACGGGGCCAAGCCGGCCGTCGTGACGGCGATGACGAAGTACTACTTCACCGAGATGTCGCGCGACGCGCTCATCGACGCGATGGACATCCTGGGCGGCAACGGCATCAGCCGGGGGCCGCGCAACCTGCTCGCCACGCAGTACGTCGCCGCGCCCATCTCCGTCACCGTCGAGGGGGCCAACATTCTGACGCGGACGCTGATGATCTTCGGGCAGGGCGCGATCCGCTGCCACCCCTACGCCTACCGCGAGATCGAGGCGCTGATGGCGAACGATGTCGGCGCGTTCGACGGGGCCTTCTGGAAGCACATCGGGCACGTCGTCCGCAACGCCTTCCGGGCGCTCGGGCTGAGCGCGACGCGCGGCCTCTTCGTCGGCACGCCCGGCGGCGGCGCGACCCGGCGCTACTGGCAGAAGCTGGCCTGGACGAGCGCCTCGTTCGCCTTCCTGGCCGACCTCGCAATGGGCACCCTCGGCGGCGACCTCAAGCGCAAGGAGAAGCTCACGGGCCGCTTCGCCGACATCCTCTCGTGGATGTACCTCGGGGCCACGGTTCTGCATCGTTTCGAGACGGAGGGCCGGCGCAGCGAGGACGAGGCCTTCATGCGGTGGGCGATGGAGCACGCCTTCGCCGAAATCCAGGACGCCTTCGACGGGCTGTACGCCAACCTCGACGTGCCGGCGGCGACGTGGCTCTTCCGCGGCCCCATCGCGGCGTGGAGCCGGATCAACCGGCTCGGCTCGGCCCCGTCGGACGCGCTCGGGCACGAGGTGGCGCAGGCCCTCCAGGTGCCGGGCGCGCACCGCGAGCGGCTCCTCGACGGCATGTTCGTCCCGACCGACAAGGAGGAGGCGATGGGCCGGATGGAGTGGGCCCTCGGCCTCGCCTACGAGTCGGAGGGCGTGATGGGCAAACTCAAGAACGCGATCCGCCGCAAGGAGCTGCCGCGCAAGGTGGCCCCGGCCGTCTTGGTGGAGCAGGCCGTCGAGAAGGGCATCATCACCCCGGCCGAGGCGCAGCTCCTCCAGGACGCCAACGAGGCGCGGCAGGACGCCATCCAGGTCGACAGCTTCACGCTCGACGAGTACAAGCAGAATGCCGTGGTCATGGACCCGGTCCCGCCCGCCTCCGGCGACGGCGCGACGAGCGAGACGGTCTTCGAAAGCTCGGGCGGCACCGCCTACGGAGCCGCGACCGCGCCGACCGAGCCGTCCGTCAAGAAGGTCTAGGCGGCACAGAAAGTGGAGTCCGAGGGGGACGCGCGGGGCGGGTCCCTCTCGGCGTTCGGCTCGGCTGCGTCGTACCTTGACCCCTCGCTCACGCATCGCTTCGCCGGAGCAGATCCGATGGCTACCAAGATCGCCTACGTCCCGCGCTACACCGTCGAGGACATGAAGCACTGGGAGGACCGCTGGGAGCTGATCGACGGGATGCCCTATGCGATGAGTCCCGCGCCGAGGATTAGCCACCAGCTGGTTAGCGGTCGGCTGCATACCCTCCTGGAGCAGGCGCTCGAGGAGTGTCCGGAATGCCAGGTGCTCCCGCCGGTCAACTACTACATCGACGAGCAGACCCTCCTGATCCCTGATAATCTCGTCGTTTGCACCGATCAGGAGCTGGACGGACTCTTTCTCACGACGACGCCCGCGCTCGTGGCCGAGACTCTCTCGCCGTCCACGGCGGCGAAGGACCGCCGGATCAAGCACGACCTCTACGAAGCCGAGGGCATCCGGCATTACCTACTGGCGGACCCGCTGACTGAGACGGCCGAGAGATTCGTGCTCGACGGGGACCGCTACGTCCGGCAGTTCGAGTCGGGCAGCGACACCGTCGCGTTCGACCTCGGCGTGTGCCGCTTCGACCTCGACCTTAGCCGCCTGTGGCGGCGCTAGAATCCTTCCAGCACAGACATGGCCGACATCTACCGAGACGACATCCTGAGTGGCGAGCACGTCGTCATCACCGGCGGCGGGACCGGCCTGGGCCGCGTCATGGCGATGCGGGCCGCCGCGCTCGGGGCCGCCGTCACGATCTGCGGCCGGCGCGAAGAGCCGCTGGAAAAAACGGTCGGCGACATCCGCGAGGCGGGCGGCACCGCCGAGGGGATCTCCTGCAACGTGCGCGAGGCCGAGAGCGTGGCCGCCTTCTTCGAGGAGGCCGAGCGCCGGCAGGGGCCCGTAACCCGGCTCGTCAACAACGCCGCCGCCAACTTCCTCTCGGCCTCGGCCGAGCTGAGCCCGAACGGCTTCGACGCCATCGTCAAGACCAACCTCTACGGCTCGTTCTACTGCACGCAGTGGTGCGGCCGGCAGTGGATCGAGCGCGGCACACCCGGCGTCATCCTCTCGATCGCCACGACCTATGCCGAGACCGGCAGCGCCTTCGTCCTCCCGAGCGCCGTCTCGAAGGCTGGCATCGTGGCGATGACGAGGTCGCTCGCCGCCGAGTGGGGGACTTACGGCATCCGGCTCAATTGCATCGCCCCCGGCCCGTTTCCGACCGAGGGTGCGTGGAGCCGCCTCGTCCCGGACCAGGAGATGGCGGACAACATGAAGAAGCGCGTCCCCTTGCAGCGCTTCGGCGAGCCGGACGAGCTGAGCGACCTCGCGGTCTTCCTCCTCTCCGCCGGCTCCTCGTATCTCTCCGGCGAATGCATCGCGCTCGACGGGGGCGAGGTCCTGGCGGCTGGCGGGCAGTTCAACGACTTCATCCGGATGCCGCGCGAGGGCGTGTTGACCGTCCTCTCGATGATGCGCGGCGGCTGAGGGCAGAGGGGAGGGCAAGGTGGCAGAGGGACCGGCCATTGACCTCTCCGCCCGTAGGGGCGAACGACCGGTCGCCCGGCTCGAGGACAGGAGGCTGGCTTCGCCATGCGAGGAGGTGTGCTAAAAAAATAGCATCGCCTCTTGACAAGCGACGTGGGCCGGCTATACTTTGGATGTGTTAAAAATTTAGCACGGCGTGTAACTCTCCGTTTCGTGCGCCCGTAGCGCAGCCCAACCCAACCGGTTCCGCATGTCTGCCTCTGACCTCAGCCGCCGCGAGCGGCAAATCATGGATGTCGTCTACCGCCACGGCGAGGCCACGGCCGCCGAGGTGCTGGACGGCCTCGCCGACCCGCCGAGCTACTCGGCGGTCCGCGCCCACCTCCGCATCCTCGAGGACAAGGGCCACCTGGCCCACACGCAGGACGGGCCGCGCTACGTCTACCACCCGACCGTCGCGCCGGAGAAGGCTCGGCGCTCGGCGCTGCGCCACGTCGTCCGCACGTTCTTCGACGGCTCGGCCGAGCAGGCCGTGGCCGCGCTCCTCGACGAGGGCGGGAAGAGTCTCTCGGACGGCGAGCTGGACCGCCTCGCTTCGCTCATCGAAAACGCCAGAACGGAGGGCCGCTAGCATGAACCTCGTCACGCACCTCAGCCCTTCCGACTGGACGGCGCTCCTCCTCGCGGTCGCCGTCAAGGGCAGCGTCCTCTTCCTGCTCGCTTTCCTCGTGGCAGGCCTGTTGCGCCGCGCGTCGGCAGCGACGCGCCATGCGGTGTGGGCGGCCGCGCTCGCTGCGGCCCTCGTGCTGCCGGTGCTCTTCGCCGTGCTGCCGGGCTGGCAGGTACCGGTTCTGCCGGGCGAGGCGGTGGGGTCGGCCGTCCCGGCGGCTCCACGGCCCCCGGTTGTGCCCCAGGCTCCGGCCGCGCCTCGCCCGGCACCACGCGGGTGGGTGGGGCCGGGTGTACCGACACCGTCCGGCGACGTGCTGATCTTTCCCGAGCGCCTCTCGGCTCGGGAGGAGCCGGCCTTCGCGGCTCCCGTCTCGGCCCCGGCACCGTCGGTCCCGGCCTCGATTGACTGGCGGGTGTGGCTGCTGCTGGCATGGGCGGCGGGGGCCATCGCTGTCGCGTCGCGGTGGGGGGCGGCGTGGCTCGGCGCGCACCGGCTCGTGCAGCGGGCCGCGCCTATCTACGATCTCGACTGGCTGGAGCTGAAAGAGCGCGTCGCGTTTGGTCTCGACCTCGAGCGCCCGGTGCGGTTGCTCCGCAGCGACCGGATTGCGGTGCCGGTCGCGTGCGGCATCGGCTCGCCCGTCATCCTCCTGCCTGCCGACGCCGACGCGTGGCCCGAGGACCGGCGCGAGGTCGTCCTCACCCACGAGCTCGCGCACATCCTCCGCTACGACTGCACGACGCAGCTCGTCGCGCAGGCCGCGCTCGTGCTGCACTGGTTCAACCCGCTGGCGTGGCTCGCCTACCGCCGGTCGCTGCTGGAGCGCGAGCACGCCTGCGACGACTACGTGCTCACCAACGGCGCGGTCGCCTCCGACTATGCCGGCCACCTGGTGGAGATCGCCCGCCGCCTCCGGCGCGACGCGGTCGCCCTCGATGCGACGGCCCCGATGGCTCGGCGCTCCAACCTCGAAGGCCGCATCCTCTCGATCCTCGATACGAGCCAGAACCGCCGCGCCGCGGGCCGGTGGGCGCTCGGCGCGCTCGGGGTGCTGGCCCTCGCGCTCGTGCTTCCGCTGGCGGCGTTCCAGCCCGTCGGGGCCGAGCCGGAGCCGGTGCCGGCCATCGCCACCCTGCCTCCGCTGCCCGTCTCCCAACCCGAAATGATGGCCTTCTTCCACTCGGACGACACGTTCACGTGGGACGGCCGCGTCGCAGCGGGTGGCTTCGTCGAGGTCTACGGGATCAACGGCTCGGTCCGCGCTCGCAACGGCTCCGGCGACCGCGTCCGCATCGAGGCCGAGAAGACGTCCGACCGAGGCCGCGAGGACGAGGTTGAGATCGTCGTCAAGGAGTTCGCAAATGGGGTCGTTTTCTGCGCGGTCTATCCGGGGCAGCGCCCAGACTGCCGGCCGGGGCAGGGCGCGCAGGGGTCGGTCCGCGACAACGACGTGCGCGTGGCCTTCGAGGTCACGCTCCCCGAGACCGTCCGGCTCATCGCCCACACCGTCAACGGCAGCATCAAGACGGATCCGCTCGGCGCTTCGGTCGAGGCGCACACGGTCAACGGCAGCGTCGAGACGGAGTCGCGCCGGGGCGACGTGACGGCGCAGACGGTCAACGGCAGCGTCCGCGCTGAGGCCGCCGGGGTCGTCCGCGCCGAGACCGTCAACGGCAGCATCACCGCTCGCCTCGGCCGCGCCGACTGGGACGGCGCGCTCGACTTCTCGACCGTCAACGGCAGCATCGTCCTGACGCTCCCGGCCGACCTCCACGCGACGGTCCGCGCCGAGGCGCAGACCGGCAGCATCAAGTCCGACTTCCCGCTCACGGTTCGCCGCGAGGGCTACACCGGGGCCTCCGCCGAGGGGCGGATCGGCAGCGGTGGGCGGCGGCTGACCGCGACCGTGCTCAACGGCAGCGTCAGGCTCCGCCGCGCGGGATCCCGCGCGGGCTCGCGTGGTATCGGACAGCGCGCCGATCCGCGCGCCGACCCGGCGTGGGATAAGGACCGCGACCGGCAGCACGAGGCCAACCTCGACATCGTCGCCGAAGCGCTTGCCGGCATCGGTCCGGTGATGGAGCACGCGATGGCCGAGGCGGGGCGGGCGATGGCCGAGATCGACTTCGAGGGCGAGGTCGCCGCCGCGCTCGCCGAGGTCGATTGGGACGAGATGCAGCACGAGATCGAAGACGCCCTCGCCGAGGTCGAGGCGAAGACCGAGTGGAACCCCGAGCGCGGCCAGGACTGGGAGCACGAGTGGGGCAACGCCGAGGACGACATCGCCGACGCCCTCGACGACATCCGCGACGAGCTGGCCGACGTCGAGGACGACTTGGCCGAGAGCGACGGGGCCGAGGCCGCCGCGCTCCACATCGCCGCGCGCGCCCTCCGCGACGCCGAGCGAAGTCTGGAGGAGGCACTCCACGACGTCCGGCACCGCCTCGAACGCTGCGCCAACGAGGACTGCCCGGACGACCGCTAGCCACGCCGGGCAACGCTGACACCTCCTGACTGTCTACCCCGAGCAGTAGGCTGGGCGAGCTATGCCCGCCGCCCCTCGCCATCCGACCAATCCCATGCCACTGTCTTTTTTGGCCCTCGCCCTCGCGCTGTCTGTCTCGGCGATGCCCGACGATCCCGCCGCGCCGCCGAGCGTCCGCGCCGTCCGCGTCGAGGCCGCCGCGACGCCGAGTCTCGACGGCCGGCTCGACGAGGCCGCCTGGACCGGGGCCGACGCGGCCACCGATTTCGTCCAGCTCCGCCCCGATGCCGGCGAGCCGGCGAGCCAGCGCACCGAGGCGTTCGTGCTCTACGACGACGACGCCCTCTGGGTCGGCTTCCGCTGCCACGACACGGCCCCCGAGGACATCATGGCCCGCCTCGTCCGCCGCGACGAGTGGACCGACAGCGACAAGGTCCTCGTCTCGTTCGACTCGTACGGCGACGGGCGGACGGCCTTCAGCTTCGGCGTCAACGCAGCGGGCGTCAAGTACGACATCCTCACCTACAACGACGACAACGAGGACGGGAGCTGGGACGCCGTCTGGGACGCGGCCGTCCACCGCACCGCCGACGGCTGGACCGCCGAGTTCCGCGTTCCGCTCTCCCAACTCCGCTACCAGACGGGCGCGGCGGCCGGGCCGTGGGGCGTCCAGTTCCAGCGCGACATCGCCCGCAACGACGAGAAGACCTTCTGGGCACCCATCGACCCCGAGGAGGACGGCTTCGTCTCGCGCTTCGGATCTCTCGACGGGCTGGCCGGCCTTGCCGCGCCGCGCCGGCTCGAAGTGCAGCCCTACCTCGCCAGCCGCCTCACGCGCGAGCCGGGCGATGCCGACAACCCGTTCTACAGCGAGAACGCGCTCGTCGGCACCGTCGGGGCGGACGTCAAGTACGGCCTCACGAGCAACCTCACGCTCGCGGCCACCATCAACCCCGACTTCGGGCAGGTCGAGGCCGACCCGGCGGTCGTCAACCTCTCGGCCTTCGAGGTCTTCTTCGAGGAGCGGCGGCCCTTCTTCGTCGAGGGCGTCGACGTGTTCGAGTACGGGCGGACGCGGGCGTACAACGTCAACTACCGGCCCACCTTCTTCTACTCCCGGCGGATCGGGCGGCGGCCCCAGCGCGGGCTGAGCGGCGAGGAGTTCGTCTACACCGAGTCGCCGGACCAGACCACCATCGCGACCGCCGCCAAGCTCAGCGGCAAGGTCGGCGACTGGTCTATTGGGATTCTCGATGCCGTCACCGTCGAGGAGCAGGCGCGGTACCTGAACACCGACGGCGAGACGCTCGAGACCCCCGTCGAGCCGCTGACCAACTACGCCGTGGGCCGCGTCAAGCGCGACTTCCGCCAGGGGAGGACCGTCGTCGGCGGTCTAGTCACCGCGACCAACCGCAGCCGAAGCGAGCCGCTCTTCGCGGACCTCACCCCGGAGCAGGCGTACGCCGGCGGCCTCGACTTCGAGCACGCCTGGGGCGACCGGGCGTGGGCCGTCAGCGGCGTCCTCGCCCAGAGCTGGGTCGGCGGCACCGCGTCCGTGATCGACGGTTTGCAACGCGCTCCGCAGCGCTACTTCCAGCGCCCCGACGCCGACCACCTCGGCGTGGACGGCGGCGCGACGAGCCTGAGTGGGACCTACGGCGAGGTCTCGGTCGCCAAGACAGGCGGCAAGCTCATTGGCTCGCTCACCGCGAACGCCGTCACGCCCGGCTTCGACGTGAACGACCTCGGGTTCCAGTTTCGCTCCGACGTGTACTCGCACTCGGGAATCGTGATCTACAACGAGAACGACCCCGGTCCGGACTGGCTCCGGCGGTGGGGCGGGAACGTCAACTGGAGCGTTGCGCTCAACGGCGACGGGCAGACGATCAACCGGCGGCTCAACGTCAACTCGAACCTCCAGCTCGCGAACCTGTGGGGCGGCGGCCTCTACGTCGGCGGCAACCTCGGGGAGACCTACAACGACCGGCTCACGCGCGGCGGACCCGTCGCCCGGACGCCCGCCGACATCAGCACCAACCCGTTCATCTACTCCGACAGCCGCAAGGCCGTCTCCGGCAGCGCCTTCGCCTTCGCCCGCACCGAGTTCGTGGACAATCCCGAGTACGACGTCGGCGGCGGCTTCGACCTCACGATCCGGCCGACGCCGTCGCTCAACCTCACCATCAGCCCGGAGCTGTTCAACGAGTTCGACACCGATCAGTACCTCACGGCCGTCGAGGACCCCGCGGCCGAGGCGACCTTCGGGACGCGCTACGTCTTCGGCGACATCGAGCAGACCTCGTTCTCGCTCGGCCTCCGGGCCGACTGGACCTTCTCGCCCGACCTCTCGCTCCAGCTCTTCGCCCGGCCCTTCGTCACGGCCGGCCGCTACTCCGGCTTCAAGCAGCTCCGCGCGCCCGGCACCTACGACTTCGACGTCTACGGCCGCGACACCGGCACGATCACCGAGCGCGAGGAGGAGTTCACCGTGGTGCCCGGCGACGGCCCCGCGTTCTCGTTCGACAAGCCCGACTTCAACTTCCGCTCGCTGCGCGGCAGCGCGGTCGTCCGCTGGGAGTACCGCCCCGGCTCGGCGCTCTTCTTCGTCTGGCAGCAGCAGCGCGACGGCTTCGAGGCCTTCGGCGACTTCGACCTCGACCGCGACGTGGGGGCCATCTTCCGCCAAGCCGTGCAGAACATCTTCCTCGTCAAAGCGACGTATTGGTTTGGACTCTAGACAGCGGAGCAGGGGAAACAGGTAGGGGTTCCGGCTTGTGGTTGCCTTGCGTTTCCCCTTTCCCTCTCGTTTTGCAAATTCCTACCCTGGCAATATATTTGCGAAGGAAGGGTGAACTGCTCACCATCCCGCTCGCGTCTATGTCTGCTCTCGGTCTCGACCTGTTCACCGCTGCCCGCGACGAAGAATCGACCCGTTACCGGGTGCTGCACGGCCTCCAAACCGTGCGGCGCGCCTTCGGCGAGAACGTCGTCTATCCGCACCTCGCCGACCTGATCCATCTCCACCAGGCGATGCAGGCAATCGGGCAGCGCGCCGAGGCACTGCGCGGGCGCGGGGACCTGACCGGGATCGACCTGAGCGAGGGCACGCTGCGCTACGACGAGGCCGAGGAGCCGGCGATGCTGTTCGAGACGCTCGTCACGTGGGCGTTCCCGCTCGTCCAAGAGGTCATCGACGAGGGCCGAGCGATCTTCGACTTCGTGGACGAGCACACGGCCGTCGAGGCGGTCGGCATCGTGCCGGCGTACCAGGACGAGGGCTACCTGCTCGTGCCCGACGGCGCGGCGCTCCGCGTCCTCCGCTACGCCGTCTCGATCTTCACCCGGCACGACGAGCGCTTCCGCAGCCTCCGCACCGCCGACCTCGGCGAAGCCCCGTCGGGCATCCCGCCGCACGCTCTCAAGCAGCGCCTCATCGCGGCCCACCCGGACCTCCCGACGCCGGCCACCTACCGCCTCGCCACCGACCTCGACTTCCCCGTCGAGCCGACCATCCTGCCCGTTGCCAAGCGCAAGCTGCTCCAGTACCTCGCCGTCGGCGGCGCGCCGGGGGCCTGCTAGCTAACCCACGTGGTGTGCTGTGCACGTCAACCGTGAGGAAGGCCGCTCGGGTGGCGTGGAAAGTGGGGAGGGAATCGAGGGAGGGCGCAGTGCCGCCGTTTATCCGAGCGATCCCTTCTCCCCCTCCGTTCCCTCCACGCCCTTCTTTCCTGCCGACCCCATAGGGCACGACGTGGATTTAGCTGGGCGGCGGCCACTGAACCACCGACGCCCCCCACGGCACGAGGCTGCGGGGGGCGTCAGTACGTCAGCGCTGCGGAAGGTGCGTCAGCGCACTACGGTCACGCGGTGGCTCGTGACCTGGCCGCCGGCCTCAAGCCGGACGAGGTAGACCCCGCTCGGAAGCTCGGCAGCGTCGAACGTCGCCGCGTGCGAGCCGGCGTCGACCTGGCCGTCGGCGAGCACGGCGACCTCGCGCCCGAGCACGTCGTAGACCGCGAGGCGGACCTCGGTGGGGGCGTCGAGCGAGAACGCGATCTGCGCCTGCCCGGCGAGGGGGTTCGGGTAGACCGACACCTCGGTGGGGGCGGTCGTCGCTGCCGCGGCGGTGGGCCACGCCTCGGCCTCGGCTAGCGTCCACGACGCCGTGCCCGCCGCCCGCGCGCTCGCCGTCACCGCCACCATGACCGTCGAGGTCGCCACCGCCGTGCCCACGTTCGGGCCGGCGCTGACGGCGACGTTGTAGTCGCCCAGCGGGGCACCGGCCGGGACATTGACCGCGAACTGGAGCGTCGGTGTGCACGAGTTGGCCGGGACCGAGCCGGCGACGACCCGGACCGGGCCGGCGACCTGGGCGCCGCTCGGCTTGCGGAACACCTCGTAGAAGACGACGCCCGAGACGGCGACCGGCGTGTTGTTGCAGACCTCGTAGGAGAACGTAGCCCGGCCCCCCTGCGGGTAGGACTGCGCCCCGGCCGCTGCCGAAATCCCAATCGGCCCGCCGGTGCCGGCGGCGAACAGCTCGATGTACTGGCTCGCGTCGTCGATGGTGCGGACGAGGACGTTCTGGCGCGTCACCTCCTGAAGCCCGGAGCCGGAGGAGACGAGGATATTCCCGTTCGGAAGCTCGTAGACCCCGGCCGGGCTGCCGCTCACGGCGCTGTAGACGGCGAGCTGCTGGCCCGTCGGCGAGAACTCGTAGCCCCCGCGCGGCGAGCTGAACCCGGCCGCGAGGACGTTGTCGTTGTCGGCGAGGCCCAGCTGCTGCGGGGCGTTGAGCGTCGACGACGGCTCCTGGAAGACGCCGAGGAAGTTGCCGCTGAAGTCGTAGCGGAAGATCGGGTCGCCGAGGAAGTCCGAGACGAGCACGTCCTCGTCGCGGACGAGCACGTCGAAGGGCGAGACCAGGCCGTTCGCCCCGTTCGGGAAGAGGTTCCCGAGGTAGGTCCCGCTCTGGTCGAAGCGGGCGACGGTGTCCTCGTTGGGGCCGCCGCCGTTCGTGACCCACAGCTCGGTCCCGTCGGGGCTGTAGTCCATCCCGCGGACGTTGTCGAGGATCGCGTTATCGACGCCGCCGGCCGGGGCGAAGATGCCGACGAAGTCGCCGTTGCAGTCGTACTCGAAGACAGCGTCGCCGAGCTGGTCCGAGACGAAGACGCCGTCGCGGTCGAAGTTCGGGAGGGCGTTCTTCGGCGTCGAGAGGTTCGCCGGGTCGACGATGAACAGGGGGTCGATGAGGTCGCCGGTCTGGGGGTCGAACGTCGAGACGGCGTCGTCGCCGGAGTCGGGGACGAGCAGCACGTCGTCGACGCAGACCTCGGGGCCGCCTCGAACGGCGGGTGGCGGGGCGGTCTGCCGGGCGTTGGTCTCGAGGAGGCCAAGCTCGGCGGCGTCTTCGGGGGCGAGGCGCTGCGCCTGAGCGCTCGTGGCGAGGCCGGCCGCCAGGACGAGCGCGAGGGCGTAGTGGAGGAAAGAAGGGATACGCATGAGGGGAGGGGGTTGGTGAGGGGAGCGCGGAGGTGCGCCCTCTACGATAGCGCCCCGCCTCGCCAGATGCAAGCGCTCCGAAGATAAATCGGTGCAGGGAGCACTCCTTGTTTTCTACAGCAGTTCGTACCCCCGCAGCACCCCCCGCAGCCGAAGCCACGGGGGGTGCTGCGGGGGAGACGCCCCCCACCGGGTCGGGCGCTACGCCGGCTACCGCAGCAGCGTCAGCCGCCCCGTCTCCACAGTATGACCAGCTTCGAGCCGCCAGAGGTAGGTCCCCGACGGGAAGCCTGCCGCGTCGAACGTCGCCTCGTGGTGGCCCGCTGCGGCGAGGCCGTCGGTGAGCACGGCGACCTCACGGCCGAGCACGTCGTAGACCGCGAGCCGGACCTCGGCGGGGGCGTTGAGCGAGAACGCAATCCGAGTCAGTCTTACGAACGGGTTCGGGTAGGCCACTGCTGTTGCCGATGCCGAAGAGGCCAACAATACCTGTCCATCCTCCATGAATACATTGCCGGTCAACGCCTCCACGGCGAAGTCCAGCGCGGACCCTGTGCTCGAGACGAGCGGTGCTCCCGTCACAGTAACATCAACAGCATCCGAGGCAAGGACAAGCGTCGGAAAGTCTCCCACATTCGTGCACACAGTGTACGGACCCGGCGGCGTGCCTCTCGGTGCCGAGAGCATAAAGCTCCTGATGACGCTGGTATTGGCCGGGAGCGTGCCGCCCCCGATCCGGCGCGTCAGCACAGGATTATTGTTCGCCTTGACGACGACCCAGAGGTCGAGCGGCACCGCTTGGTTCGTCGTATTAGCAATCTGAACTGCGATGGTAGTAGAGGAACCGGCGGGGATGACGGTAGGATTGGCTGAAGCTGTGACGGTGAGGCCACCCCCAGAGCCGGACGTGTAGAGATAGACCCGACCCTCGTTCCCTCCTCCAACACTCTCACCTGGAGCAGTTACGAGGAAATCACCGAGCCCGTCACCATCGACATCTCGGACGCCTGCGACGCCACCGAAGAAGCCGTCCTCCTCAGGATTGGGACTTTGGAGTGTACGGACGAGAGCGCCCGTGGCACCACTGAAGAGGTAAGCTCGACCAGCGTCCTCGGCTCCCCCATCTTCCTCGCGTGCTCCAGCGAGAAGGTCTCCGCGGCCGTCGCCGTCGACATCCGGTACGCCCGAGACAGCCACCCCGAAGTCACCATTAGTCTCAGGGTTCGGACTGGAAAGCGTGCGAAGGAGGGCACCTGTGGCTCCGCTGAAAAGGTAAGCTCGACCAGCGTTGGTGACCGAACCAACGTTTTCGAAACGCGCTCCGATGAGGAGGTCGCCTCTCCCATCTCCGTCCGCATCAGGCACCGCTGAGACTCCGAAGCCGAACCCCCCGTCTACTTCAGGATTAGGGCTGGAAAGTGTATGAAGGGGAGCACCCGTGGCTCCGCTAAAGAGATAGGCTCGTCCAGCATTCGTTGCGCCGCCGTCCTCTAAATCTGCGCTGATAAGGAGGTCGCCACGCCCGTCGCCATTGGCGTCAGGTACGCCTGATACTCCCCTACCACCGAAAGCACCGCCCGTCTCAGGGTTAGGACTCACCAAAGTGCAGAGGCGTATGCCGGTGGCCCCGCTGAAGAGATAAGCCCGTCCGGCATCTGTAGCCCCAGCGTTCTCGAGGCTCGCGGCGATGAGGAGATCGCCGCGCCCGTCACCGTTAACGTCAGGCACCCCTGAGACGAAACCACCAAACTGACCACGAAACTCGGGGTTAGGACTGGAGAGAGTACGGAGGAGGTCACCAGTCACCCCGTCGAAGAGGTAAGCTCGGCCAGCGTCAGTCGCTCCGGCATTCTCATTTGGCGCTCCGATAAGAATATCAGCGCGCCCATCACCGTTAACGTCAGGGACACCAGTTGAAGGGCTAAAGGTGCCACTGAAGGGGAGACTCGGCTCGGGGTTGGGACTAGTTAAAACGAGGGATGGTGCTTGCGCCTGCGCTGAGACGGAGAGCGCGGTGGCGACGAGGAGGAACGGGAGGACCGCCACCGCGAGCAGGAGGACGGACGCACCGGCAGCGTGCAGTGAGGGGTGTATCGGGGTGTAAGTCATGGCGGTACCTGGGGTGTTGAGGTGAAAGGAGCAGCGACGGGCCGCAGCCCGGAGGAGATGGAGGCAGCGCGAAGGCGGCCTCTACCGTCTACCTCGTAAAACCCCAGCGCCGACCGACATTCCCGCCGAAGTTTTTTTCTGCACCCCCCGCTTCTCGTCCTATCGCTGCGCTCACAGGACGAGAGGCTGTCCCCCTTGCGAAGGGGGACAGCCGCGCGTTGCCGGGAGCGAGCCTTGCGAGCGACCGCGAGCGCGGCGGCGGGTCAGCGGTAGCGGGCGGCCTGCTCGGGCTTTTCCCACGCGGTGTAGAGTTCTATGAGCGCCTCCTGAGTATCGTCACGCATCGCCTGGCTCATCCCTGCGCTACCGCTCTCAGAGGCGGCGTGGGCCTTCTGCAAGTACCGCTCCGCCTCGTCGTAGCGACCGAGCACCGTCAGCACTTCGCCGAGGGCGAGGTGTCCTCGGAGGGTACGTGGATGGCGCTCGCCCAGGGCATCGCTAGCGCCTCGCGGTGGAGCTGCTCGGCCTCGCCGTAGGCCCCTTTCTTTCGCAAGACGCCGGCGAGGTTGTTCAGGCTCACCGCCACGCCGGGGTGCGCCTCGCCGAGGAGGCGTTGCCACATCGCCAGGGCCTCGCGCAGGAGCGGCTCGGCCTCGGCCTCGGCCTCTCTGTCTTCCAGCGCGGCAGCGAGGTTGTTCAGGCTCAGTGCTACCTCTCGGTGGTCCCCATCGTGGAGTGCCCGCCGCCGGGCCAGCACCTCGCGGAAGAGCGGCTCGGCCTCGGCGTAGGCACCGGCATTGACCAGCACATTAGCGACGTCGTTCAGGTTGGTGGCTATCCGCTCGTGCTCCGCCCCCCACAGGGCGCGCCGCTGCGCCAGTCCCCGTTCGAGGAGCGAGCGGGCCTCGTCGTAGCGGCCGAGGTCCGAGTAGACGTTGCCCAGCACGCTCAGCAGTTCGGTCTGCACCGCCGGCTCGCCGTCTAGCGCGTCGACCTGCTCCACCCCTTGCTCGAGCAGCTCAAGCGCCGTTACGTCTTCGCTTCCGCCCTCGAAAGGGTTGGCCCCCTCGAAGACACCCGCCAGGAAGGCCGTCACCTGCTCAGCCGTAGCGGCCTCCTGCTGCGCCCGGTCGCGCTCGGCGGCGAGCTGCCAGGTGTAGAATCCGACGAGCGACAGGAAGGCCACGACGACGGCAGCCGAGGCGGCGACGGCCCCTCGGTGACGCCGCATGAATTTCCGCATCCGGTACCCGGCCGTGTCCCGCCGCGCCTCGACCGGCAGCCCGGCCAGGTGCCGCCCGAGGTCTTCGCCGAGCGCCTCGGCCGAGGCGTAGCGCCGCTCGGGCTCTTTGCGCAGCGCCTTGAGGCAGATCGTGTCGAGGTCGCCCCGGAGCCGGCGTTTCAGGCGGTCGGGGGGCAAGCCGTGCGTCGCCGGTGCCTCCGGCGTCACGGCCGCCGAGGGGCGCGGCGGCTGCACCTCGCCGACGACGCGCTCCCACTCCGCCGGACTCGACGTAGCCAGCCGGTAGGGAGGCTGCCCGGCGAGCAGCTCGTAGAGGAGCACCCCGAGGGCGTAGACGTCGGTGGCCGTCGTGACGGCCTCGCCGCGGAGTTGCTCGGGGGCGGCGTACTGCGGGGTAAGCATCAGCCCGCCCGTCTGTGTCAGGGTAGCCTCGGCCACGTTGGGAGTGAGCAGCTTGGCGATGCCGAAGTCGAGTAGCTTGACGTGCCCCTCTGCCGTGATGAGAATGTTCGACGGCTTGAGGTCGCGGTGGACGACGAGGTTGCGGTGGGCGAAGGCGACGGCTTGGCAGATCTGCCCGAAGAGCCGAAGGCGAGCTGCGACGCCGAGCCGGCGGCGGTTTGCCCAGTCGGTGATCGGCTCGCCGCGGACGAGCTCCATCACGAAGTAGGGCCGGCCGTCGTCGGAGCGCCCGCCGTCGAGGAGGCGCGCGACGTGGGGGTGGTCGAGCCCGGCGAGGACCTGGCGCTCGTGGCGGAACCGGCGGACGACGGCGACCGAGTTCATCCCGCGCCGGACGAGCTTGAGCGCGACGGTCTGCTCGAAGGCCCCGTCGGCTCGCTCGGTGTGGTAGACGGTCCCCATGCCGCCGCGTCCGATCTCCTCCAGGAGGCGGTAGCGCCCGACGGTCGTCCCGGCGAGGTCGTCCTCGTCGTCGGGCACCTCGGGCAACTCGTGTTGCCAGCGCAGCAGCAGGCCGCTGTCCTGGAGGAGTGTGCGGGCGCGGTCACCGGCGCGGAGCACCTCGCGGACCTCTTCGAGGAGGTCGGGGTCGTCGGCGCGGACGGCTTCGAGAAAGGCGGCGCGCTCGTCGGGCGGGAGGTCGAGGGCGTGGTCGAGGAGCGCTTCGAGGTCGGGCCAGCGCTCGGGGGTGATTTCGGGCATGGCAGGCTGGGGTGAGGAAGAGCGTCCTCAGATCAAGACGCAGCCGGGCAGGAGATATAACCTGCCGGCCCTTTTTTCACACGGCGGCCTCCTCGAGAAAAAGCTGGAGCAGCGCCTTCGCCTTGAGCCAGTCGCGCTCGACGGTGCGCGGGGAGAGGGCGAGCACGGCGGCGGCCTCGGCGGCGGTAAGGCCGCCGAAGAACCGAAGCTCGACGCCGGCGGCGAGCCGCGGGCTGAGCGCCTCCAGACGCCCCAGCGCCGCGTCCAGGTCGAGCACCTCGACGCCCCACCCGCCGACGGCGAGCGTCGGCGGGCCGGCCAGGGCAGCATCGCCGAGCGGGGTGCGGTGCCACCGGCCGCTGCGCTTGAGCGCGTGCCGGCGGCGGGCGTAGTCCACCAGGACGTGGCGCATGGCCGAGGCCGCCACCGCCAGGAAGTGCTCGCGGTCCCGCCACGGCGGCGGGTCGGCGTGGGCGAGGCGGACGTAGGTCTCGTGGACGAGGGCCGTCGTGTTGAGCGTCGGGCTGGACCCACGGCGCTGTCGGAGGTGGCGGGCCTGGGCACGGAGCGCGTCGTAGACCAAGGCGAAGAGGCGATCCGCCTCGCTGGGGGCGGCCGTTCGCTGCGGGGCCGGAAGGGAGCGAGACATCAGGACGCAGAGCCGTAATCAGGGAGTTGACGACCGGAGCGGGCAGAGGAGCGGGCCCCGGCAACAAGGTAAACCGACGAGAGCCAGTGCGGCAGGGCTAGGCATCGAGCAGCCGACCGGCCGCCTCTAGGCCAGCTTCGAGCGCGTCGCCGACGGAGATGCCGCGGTGGGCGGTGGCCGCGAACGCGAGGCCGGGGTGCCGAGCTTCGAGGTCGGCGAGCGCCGTGAGCACGCGGTGGTGGCCGAGGTCGTACTGCGGAATCGCCCGGTCCCACTGCGCGCGGTGGACGAACACCGGCGTGGCGCGAACGCCGAGCAGGGAGCGGAGGTCGGCGAGGGCGAGCGTCGTGAGGGCGTCGGTCGGGAGGGCGGCATCGGCCGGGTGCCGGGTGCCGCCGAGGAAGCACGTCAGCAGCACGTGACCGGCGGGCGCACGGCCGGGGAAGAGGGTGGAGGAGAACAGCGCGCCGAGGAGGCGGAACGGCTCTCGCTCCGGGACGAGCACGCCGAATCCGTCGAGCGGATGCGCGACGTCCGAGCGGCGAAACCCGAGCGCGAGGACCGATACCGGCGGATAGACCACCGGAGGCACGGCGAAGCCGCCCTCGACGCTGGGCAGCCGGTGGAGCGGCGCGGCGAACACGACGCCGTCAAACAGGTCCGGTCGCAGCGATCCGCCGATGCGTGCCGTGACGGTCCACCTATTGGCATCGCGCTGGAGCGCCGTGACGGGTGCGCCGAGGACTACTGTGTCGCCGAGGCTTCGGGCGAGGGCGTCGGAGAGAGTCTGCACGCCGTCGCGGAAGGAAAACGGGCGCGGCGACGAGCGCGGCGTGAGCGGGCGGTGCCGCAGCCGGTGGACGAGGCCACGCGCGAGGGAGCCGTGCTCGCGCTCTAGCGCGTGCAACGTCGGAAAGGCCCAGCGCGCCGAGAGGCTTTCGGGATCGCCCGCCCACACGCCCGCCACAAACGGGTTGACTGCGTAGTCGAGCACCTCGGGTCCGAGGCGGCGTCGGACGAAGTCGGCGAGGGGCTCGTCCTCCAGCGGCGAGCGTCCGACGAAAGGCTCAGCGAGGAGCCGGAGCTTGGCGCGGGCCGAGAGCAGCGGCGTCGTCGCCAGGCTGAGCGGCGAGGTCGGGATGGGCACGGGCGTGCCACCGCGGACGACGTAACGGTGGACGGCGGCCTCGCTCGCGGGGAGGCGTTCACCGGTCAGGCCGAGGGCCTCAATCACGTCCACCACCGTCTGCGACCGGGCGACGAGCGTGTTGGGGCCCTCGTCCACGAGGTAGCCGTCGCGGCGAACGGAGCGGAGCATACCGCCGGGTTGCGCGCTGGCCTCGAAGAGCGTGACTGCCACGCCTCGCGCGCGCAGCCGCCACGCCGCCGCCAGGCCACTGATGCCGCCGCCGACGACGGCGATGTGGGAGGGAGAGGACATGACGAGAGGATAGGGGAAGCGTTAAGGCCCGAGCGGGGGAGCGATGACACAAGGCTGGCAGCGGCGGACGGTATTCTGGCCCTCCTGACCACGAACCGACCGACCGCGATGCGCCGACAGGTGATCGAAAAGCTGGAGATCCTGGCGGACGCCGCCAAGTACGACGTCTCGTGCTCGTCGAGCGGCAGCAAGCGCCAGAACACGAAAGACGGGCTCGGCAACTCGACCGGCATGGGCATCTGCCACTCGTACACGCCCGACGGGCGCTGCGTCTCGCTGCTCAAGATCCTCTTCACGAACGTCTGCATTTACGACTGCGCCTACTGCGTCAGCCGCCGCTCCAACGACGTGCAGCGCGTCGCGTTCACCGTCCAGGAGGTCGTCGATCTCACGCTCGGGTTCTACCGGCGCAACTACATCGAGGGGCTGTTCCTCTCGTCGGGCATCTTCAAGGACGCCGACACGACGACCGAGAAGCTCGTCGCCGTGGCGCGGAGCCTGCGCGAGGAGCACCACTTCCACGGCTACATCCACCTCAAGGTCATCCCCGGCGCGTCGGACGAGCTCGTCGCCGAGGCCGGGCTCTACGCCGACCGCCTCAGCGTCAACCTCGAGATCCCATCCGAGCGCGGGCTCAAGGCCGTCGCCCCGGAGAAGGACTACGCGAGCGCCTTCCGCCCGATGGACTTCGTCGGCGAGCGGATCGAGGAGAACCGGGAGGACCGGGCGGCGGCGCGGCGGCTCGCCCTCAAGCGCCCGCCGAGCTTCGCGCCGGGCGGGCAGAGCACCCAGCTCGTGATCGGGGCCACGCCGGAGGACGACCGCACGGTCCTCCGGCTCGCCGACGGGCTGTACCAGCGGCAGAAGCTCAAGCGCGTCTACTACTCGGGCTACATCCCCATCGGCGACGCCCGCGCCGCCCAGATCGACTGCGCCCCGCTCGTCCGCGAGCACCGGCTCTACCAGGCCGACTGGCTGCTGCGCTTCTACCAGTTCTCGGTCGACGAGGTCGTCACCGAGGCCGAGCCCATGCTCGACCAGGGCGTGGACCCGAAGACGAGCTACGCGCTCCGCAACCCGCACCTGTTCCCGGTCGATGTCAACACGGCCGATGCTGAGTGGCTGCTCCGGGTGCCGGGGATCGGGCACACGTCGGCCCGGCGGATCGTGGCGGCGCGGCGGCACGGAACGGTCCGCTGGGAGCACCTCCGCACGATGGGCGTCGTCCTCAAGCGCGCCCGCTACTTCCTCACCGTCCCCGACCATACGCCGCGCCTGCTCGAGCGCGACCCGGCGCTCGTTCGGCTCCGCCTCACCGGGGCCCGGCAGCAGGCCACGCCGCAGCTCGGGCTCTTCGCTGCGTGAAGTGGGAGAGCGAAGTAAAACCAGAGTAGCCCTGCCGGTGCGCGTTGTAGGGCACGGCATCACTGTCCGCCAATGAACTGCTACACCTACGACGGCTCCTTCCCCGGCTTTCTCTGCGCCGTCGCGGCGGCGTGGCCCGAGGCCGAGGCCGCCATCGAGGCCGAGGCCGAGACGCCGCAAGGCGGGCTGTTCGGCGAGACGGTGTCCGTGGCGACGGACGGCGCGCTGGCTGACCGGGTCCGGCGGGCGTTCGAGGGACGGATGGGCGAAGACGCCGTGCGACGGCTCTACCGCGTGTTCCTCAGCGAGCAACCCGGCATCGAGGCGACGCTCCTGGCGTTGCTGCGGGCTGTCGTCGCGCGCAGCGCGTCGGTGCTCACGGACTACCGGTTCGCCCCGGCGTGGCGCGTGGAGCGGCTCGCGCAGCAGGTCGGCCGCGAGGTCCACCGGATGCACGCGTTCGTCCGCTTCGAGGAAGGCCCCGACGGCGCGTATGTAGCGACCATCCGGCCCGACTTCAACGTGCTGCCGCTCATCGGGGCGCACTTCGAAGCCCGCTACCCGGCCATGCGCTGGGCCATCGTCGACGCTGCCCGGCGCTACGCCCTGGTGCACGACGCAGCCGGCACGCACTTCGCCCCGGCCGCACCCGACGACCGCGCGCGCCACGCCGAGGACGAGGCAGCGTTTCAGCGGCTGTGGCAGACCTACTTCCGCGCGGTCACGATTCCCGAGCGGGCCAACCCGCGTCTTCACTTGCAGCACGTCCCGCGCCGCTACTGGCCTATGCTCACCGAGAAGCGGAGTGTCGAGACTGGTGAGCAGGGTCTAGGTACGAAGTGAGCATGGCGGAGCCGGAGGGGGGAGAAAAATCCCTTGCGTAATGCGGAAGCTCTCCCGTATCATACATCCCTTAATGCATCCCTGTCCCCGATTCTTGCGCCGCTTAGCGTGAGGCTGACAGGAGAGGCATCCGTCATACCACTCACACACACACCAACCCGCTATGAAAACCTTTCGCTACCTCTTAATCATGCTTTTCGCGCTTGCGCCGGCCTTCGCTGTCGCGCAGGGCATTCCTGCTGCGGACAGTCTCACCGTAGACATCGGTGCTGCAGAAGACCTTCCTGCTTACGAGTCTAACTTCGGTTTCGACATCGAAGGCGACGAGGGTGAGGTCGTCTTCGGGCCGCTGCCGTTTGTCACGGTCGAGGGCGACGGCACCACACCCGACGTACTGCCGGAAGAAGGCTGTGACCCGTTCCTCAACGCCGACGAAGTCGCAGGCAACGTCGCCGTCATCGCGCGCGGCAACTGCGCCTTCGTGACCAAGGTCCAGAACGCCTCCGCCGCCGGAGCCGCTGGCGTCGTTATCTACGTCGCCGATCCGACTCAGGGCTGCGGCCAGTTCGATCCTGCGGTCTGCGGCGAGGACGGCGTCGTGTTCATGGGCGGCGACTGCACGCCAGAGGAGGGCTGCGACATTCCGGCGGTGTCCGTCTCGGTCAACAGCGGCCAAGAGATCCTCGACGAGATCAAGTTCGACGAGGAGGGCACGTTCACCTGCGAGCGCTGCACTACCCGACCGGGTCCGCCGCCGGCATCGACCGCCGGTGTGCACGACACGGGAGAGCTGAAGATGACCGTCTACGACTACGGCTACCTCGGCGCGAACGCTAGCTTTGGTCAGGAGGACGGAGGCGTACCGTTTGAGTTCAACGGTGTCCAGGGTGGTCTCTTCGTCAGCTCGGTCCTCATCGGGCAGGCCGATGTAGTGAACAGCAACCCGTATGCAGGGGGGGAGCTGGAGTTCACCAGCGTCACACCAGTTGAGCCGATCATGCCTGCTCCGGCTCCCTTTGATGAGGCTTTCGAGACGTCATACACAGCCGACGACTTCGACGACGTACTTATCACGCAGCGCTCGTACTCCCGTCAGGGGAACCCCTTCGTGATCGTAGACATCGAAGTGCAGAACAACGGTACCGATGACCTCGAAGACCTCTTCATCGGCATCTTCGCCGACTGGGACATTATCGACGAGGATGGCGATCCTTCGGACGATGACCTCGGTGCGTACAATGAAGCGCTAGCCGTGCCCTACGTCTTTGATGAGACGATGACGCAGTACTACGGCGTGACGGCTGTCAACGGCGACGAGGGTCTTTCAGGCTACAGCACCGAGGCCGGTCAGCCGCTCGCAGACGACGACGCACAGCTCTTCAATACGCTCATCTCGGACAACGAGCCGGGCGCGGATCCTGTTGAGCGCGCTACCGTCACGGGCACGGGCTCGTACGACGTTGAGGCTGGCGAGAGCGTGACCGTTCGCTTTGCCTACGTCGCCGGTGAGACTGAGGCTGAGTTCCTCATCAACGTCGCGGAGGCGCGGACGCCGATCTCCTCCACTGAGACCACGACGCCTGAGGGCACCTTTACGCTCGAGTCCGCCTTCCCGAACCCGTCCTCGTCCTCGACGAAGATCGGCTTCGAGCTTCCGGCGGCGCAGGACGTGACGCTCACCGTCTACGACGTGCTCGGCCGCGAGGTCGCCGTTCTGATGAATGGCGTCGCACAGTCCGGCCGCAACGTGGTCGAGTTCGACGCGGCGAGCCTGCCGAGCGGTGTGTACTTCTACCGTCTCGACGCCGGCGCGACGCAGCTCACCGAGCGCATGACCGTGGTTCGGTAAGCAGTCCGCTCTCGGTTCGGCACCTCGGTGCCTGAGCCGGACGCACGTAGGGGCCTTGTCGGTTGACGCCGGCAAGGCCCCTCTTTCGTTTAGGCAATCAGGCGGGTAGGCAATCGGACGGGGCGATTGACAGGGACGCGCCGGGCAGGGTATCTTTTCCCCCTTGCGCGCGCTGCGCCCTTCCCCTTTCTTCGCCCCTCGCTTTCCCCCCTATGGCCTCCACGCAAGACTTCCGCAACGGCTTTACCTTCATCTGGAACGGGGCCGTCTGGCAGATCGTCGAGTTCATGCACGTCAAGCCGGGCAAGGGCGGCGCGTTCGTCCGCACCAAGCTCCGCAACCTCCGCAACGGCAAGATCGTCGACAACACGTTCCGCGCCGGCGAGAAGGTGGACGAGGCCCGCGTCGAGCGCCACTCCTACCAGTTCCTCTACGAGGATGACCTCGGCCTCCACCTGATGAACACCGACACCTACGAGCAGACCACGCTCCCGTCGGGCAGCGTCGAGGGCCGCGGCTTCATCAAGGAGGGCGGCGGCGTAGACCTGATCGTCCACGCCGAGACGGGCGAGTCCCTCTCGGTCGAGATTCCGCAGCAGGTCGAGCTGGTGGTGTCCGAGACTGAGCCCGGCATGAAGGGCGACACCGCCACCGGCGCGACCAAGCCGGCCACCCTCGAGAGCGGCGCGACGGTCAACGTCCCGCTCTTCATCAACGAGGGCGACCTCGTGCGCGTCGACACGGCCTCGGGCGCGTACCTCACGCGCGTCAACGCGAGCTAGCGCTCCTCTTCTCACGACTCCACCCCCACGCATCATGGACCTCGACAAAGTGCAGGCCCTCCTTCGGCTCGTCAACGAGAGCGGCGTCGCCGAGGTCGAGGTGGAGGAGGGTGGTCTCAAGATCATCGTCCGCCGCCAGTCGCCGACGGTGACGCTCCAGCAAAGCGCCCCGTCGATGGGCGGCTTTGCCATGCCGCAGCCGTTCCCCATGCAGACGGGCTACGCCCCGATGCCCCCGGCGATGCCGCCCTCCTACGCTCCGCCGAGCGCGCCGCCCGCGGCCCCTCCGGCACCCGCTCCAGCCGCGCCTGCACCCGCTGCTCCGGCCGCCGCCGAGCCGGCCGTCGAGCCCGGCTCCGGCGCGAACGAGGTCCTGATCCGCGCCCCCATCGTCGGCACGTTCTACCGCGCGCCGTCGCCCGAGGCCGACGTCTTTGTCAAAGTCGGCACCACGGTCGGCGAGGGGGACCCGCTCTGCATCATCGAGGCGATGAAGCTGATGAACGAAGTCACGAGCGAGCACAGCGGGACCGTCAAGGAAATCCTCGTCGAGAACGCCGAGCCGGTCGAGTACGACCAGCCGCTGTTCGTGCTGACGAGCAAGTGACGAGCGACGGCTCCCCTCCCGCGTAGCTCACCCTTCGGACCTCGTCGCTATGATCAAGAAAGTCCTCATCGCTAACCGGGGCGAGATCGCGCTCCGCGTCCTGCGGACCTGCCGCGAGATCGGGATCAAGACCGTCGCCGTCTACTCGACCGCCGACCGCGAGTCGCTGCCGGTGCGCTTCGCCGACGAGGCCGTCTGCATCGGCCCGCCGCCCTCGGCCGAGAGCTACCTCCGCGTCGACCGCATCATCGCCGCCGCCGAGGTCACCGGGGCCGACGCCGTCCACCCCGGCTACGGCTTCCTCGCCGAGAACGCCGAGTTCGCGGCCATCTGCGCCGACAACGACCTCGTCTTCATCGGCCCGACGCCCGACACGATCAGCAAGATGGGGGACAAGAGCGTCGCCAAGGAGACGATGCGCGAGGCCGGCGTGCCGGTCGTGCCCGGCTCCGAGGGCGAGATCGAGTCCGTCAAGGAGGGCAAGCGCGTCGCCGCCGAGATCGGGTACCCGGTGATGATCAAGGCGTCGGCCGGCGGCGGCGGGCGCGGGATGCGGCTCGCGCAGGACGAGGCCGAGTTCGAGAAGCAGTTCGTCGCCGCTGGCTCCGAGGCGAAGGCGGCCTTCGGCAACGGGGCGGTCTACCTCGAGAAGTTCGTCGAGGAGCCGCGCCACATCGAGATCCAGCTCGTCGGCGACGGGCAGGGCACGGCGCTCCACTTCGGCGAGCGCGAGTGCTCGATCCAGCGCCGCCACCAGAAGCTCCTCGAGGAGGCCCCCTCGCCGGTCGTCGACGCCGACCTCCGGCGGCGGATGGGCGAGGCCGCCATCGCCGGGGCCGTCGCGGTCAACTACGCCGGCGCGGGCACGGTCGAGTTCCTGCTCGACAAGCACGGCGAGTTCTACTTCATGGAGATGAACACCCGCATCCAGGTCGAGCACCCGGTCACCGAAGAGGTCACCGACACCGACCTGATCGAGCTCCAGATCGCCGTCGCCAATGGCGCGAAGCTGACCCCGCGCGACGTGGTGCTCGAGGGGCATTCCATCGAGTGCCGGATCAACGCCGAGGACCCGTACCGCAACTTCTCGCCGTCGCCCGGCACCATCGTCGGCCTCCACACGCCGAAGGGCCACGGCGTCCGCGTCGACACCCACATCTACGCCGGCTACCGGATCCCGCCGAACTACGACTCGCTCGTCGCCAAGCTGATCGTGCGCGGCAAGGACCGCGAGCAGGCCATCCGCAAGATGCGCCGCTCGCTCGACGAGTTCGTGATCGACGGCATCAAGACGACCATCCCGTTCCACCGCCAGCTCATGGACGACGCCCGCTTCCAGGCCGGCGACTTCGACACCGGCTTCCTCGCGGACTTCACGCTGCTGCCGCCGAAGGACGACTAGATGAGCCTTCCTGCGCGCATCCTGATCGGCGGCGTCGCCGCGCTGCACGTTTACTTTCTCGTCCTCGAGATGGCGTTCTGGACGAAGCCGCTCGGCCGGCGCGCGTTCGGCTTGACGCCGGAGTTCGCCGAGGCGTCGAAGGCGATGGCGGCGAACCAGGGCTTGTGCAACGGTTTCCTCGCGGCGGGCTTGGTGTGGAGCCTGCTGCTTGGCGAGGCCGGCACGTCCATCGCCGTGTTCTTCCTGGTCTGCGTGATCGTCGCCGGCCTCTTCGGCGCGGCGACGGTGAGCCGGAAGATCTCTGGGTGCAAGCCGTACCGGCCGCCCTCGCGCTTGCTCTCGTGCTGCTGACCTGACCGGCTCCCCGCTTTTTGAGTAGCTTCCTCTCCCTGCCCTCGTTCCCTCCACCTCGACACTGCCATGACGTTCCCCGATGACTGCCGCTACACGAATGAGCACGAGTGGATCCGCCTCGCCGACGACGGCACCGCCACGGTCGGCATCACCGACTACGCGCAGCAGGAGCTGGGCGACATCGTCTTCGTCGAGCTGAACCCCGTCGAGGGCGACGCCGAGAAAATCTTTGGCACCATCGAGGCCGTCAAGACGGTGTCCGATCTCTTCCTGCCCGTCGCCGGGGCCGTGACGGCCATCAACGAGGCGCTCGACGCCGCGCCGGAGACGGTCAACACCGATCCCTACGGCGAGGGCTGGCTCATCCAGATGACCCCGAGCGACGCCGCTGAGGTCGACGCCCTGATGGACGCCGACGCCTACCGCCACATGATCGGGGCCGACGCCTGAGCGCTCCCTAGACGGACCGTTTTCTCTGGGGGCGCACGGCCGTGCGCCCCTCCTTCATTTCATGCCGCCATGCACGAAACCATCGTCATCCTCGACTTCGGCTCGCAAACGACGCAGCTCATCGCGCGGCGCGTCCGCGAGGCGGGGGTCTACTGCGAAATCCACCCGTGCACCGCGCCCGTCGCCGAGGTGGAGGCGCTGCGGCCGAGTGGGCTGATCTTGTCCGGCGGCCCGTGCTCGGTCTACGACGACGGCGCGCCCAGTCTCGACCCCGCGCTCCTCGCGCTCGAGACCGATGCGGGCGACCCGGTGCCGGTCCTTGGGATCTGCTACGGCTTGCAGGCCCTCGCCCACGAGCTCGGCGGCGGCGTGGAGCGCGCGGACCGCCGCGAGTTCGGCCGCTCCCACCTGATCGTCGACGACGAGGCCGACCTGCTCCGCGACATCTCCGACGGCTCGACGGTGTGGATGAGCCACGGCGACCATCTCACCCGCCTCCCCGACGGTTTCCGCACCATCGCCCACACCGAGAACGCGCCCATCGCCGCCGTCGCGGCCGACGGGCAGCCCGTCTTCGGCGTGCAGTTCCACCCCGAGGTCGTCCACACCGAGCCGGGCCGTCAGCTCATCGAGAACTTCGTGTACCACGTCTGCGGCTGCGCCGGCGATTGGTCGGCGGCCTCGTTCATCGAGGACAAGAAGCGCGAGATCCAGGACGAGGTCGGCGACGAGCACGTCGTCCTCGGGCTGTCCGGCGGCGTGGACTCGTCGGTCGCGGCGGTGCTCCTGCACGAAGCGATTGGCGAGCAGCTCACCTGCATCTTCGTCGACACCGGCCTGCTGCGGAAGAACGAACGCACCGAGGTCGAGCAGACCTTCCGGGAGCACTTCCACATCGACCTGATCGTGGTCGACGCCGCGACCGAGTTCATGGAGGCACTGGCGGGCGTCGAGGATCCCGAGCGCAAGCGCAAGATCATCGGCCGGACGTTCATCGAGGTCTTCGAGCAGGCGACCGAGGCCATCACCGAACGGCTGGGCAGCAAGCCGAAGTTTCTGGCGCAGGGCACGCTCTACCCCGACGTGATCGAGAGCGTCTCGTTCAAAGGCCCGAGCGCGACCATCAAGAGCCACCACAACGTCGGCGGCCTGCCCGACGAGCTGGGCTTCGCCCTGCTGGAGCCGTTCCGCGAGCTGTTCAAGGACGAGGTGCGCGAGGTCGGCCGGTTGCTCGGCGTGCCGAAGAAGATCATCGGGCGGCACCCGTTCCCCGGCCCCGGCCTCGCCGTCCGCATCTTGGGCGACGTGACGGCCAAGCACGCCGCGCTCCTGCAGGAGGCCGACGCCATCTTCATCGACGAGCTGAAGGCGCACGGGCTATACGACGACGTGTGGCAGGCGTTCGTGGTGCTGCTCCCGGTGCGGTCGGTCGGGGTGATGGGGGACGCGCGAACCTACGAGAACGCCGCCGTGCTGCGTGCCGTCACGAGCGTAGACGGGATGACGGCCGATTGGGCGCACCTGCCGTACGAGCTCCTGGGCGCGGTCTCGAACCGGATCATCAACGAGGTGCGCGGCATCAACCGCGTCGCCTACGACATCTCCTCCAAGCCGCCCGCCACCATCGAGTGGGAGTGAGGAACATCGGGGGATTGAAAGATTGAGGATCGGGGGAGTGGTGGGGCACGCCGATAGGTACTGCAAAAAATCGAGGTGCAGACGATCTTGCGCGGAGTCCTGTTGGTGACAAAAGTCATCCCCGCGAAGGCGGGGACCCACCGGCTGGCTTCGCGCTCTGGTTCCCCGCGTTTGCAGGGATGACGGGTGAAGAGGGTAGTCGCCAAGCAGGAGGGGCCGCACCGGGTTTGACCTATCTGCTCTCCGTCCATCTCCTCTTCCTTTTGCCATGCGAATTCCTTTTGCCATGCGAACCGTCCTCTGCTCTCTTCTTCTCGTCGTGACCGTACTGACCGGCTGCGACTCCTTCGGGCCGTCCGACGCCCTCCTCCCGCTCGCCGACGCCTCGACGGACCCCGCTGCGCTCCGGTCCGACTACGCCTGGGTCGCGGTTGCTGCCGTCTCCGACGGGGAGGCAGTGGCGTTTCCCGCCACAGGCTTCTCGGCGATCTTCGCCGCAGACGACTCCCTCAGCGGCGACGTTGCTCCCAATGGCTACGGCGGCAGCTACACGGCTTCGGCCGACGGATCGCTGTCGGTGAGCGACACCTTCTATTCGACGGCCATCGGCGGCAGGGACGAGCGGCTGGCGCGCGCTTTTCTGAGCGAGCTTTCGCAGGCGACGCGGTTCGAGGTCGAGGGCCGCACGTTGCAGGTGCGCTCGGAGGACGGCGACGGGGTCCGGTTCGAGTTGGAAGTCCCGTAGCAATCGCGGTGAATTGAGACGGGCCGGGGATTGAAGGTCTGGGGTCGAGTGTGCTATTCTCCGGCCCCCCTCTCTTCCTTCTCTCGCCTGGCCCGATGTGTCGTTCTGCTGCTCTGGTTTTTGTTCTCTTCCTCGCCGCTCCGGTGGTGGCGCAACCGGCGTCGGCCCCGGACATCCCAGCGGCGGAGGCGGCGTTCGACCGAGGCCTCCGCTCCTACGAGATCGGGCAGTTCGAGGAGGCCGCGCAGGCCTTCCGCCGGCTCGCTGAGGAGATGGACTACAACCAGCGGACGACGGCGGCGCACCTGATGCTGGGCAAGGCGCTCTACGCGGAGGGGGCCTTCGCCGATGCGGTCGGGGTGATGACGGACTTTGTGCAGGAGTACCCGCGCAGCCGCTACCTCGACGCGGCCCGCGACCTTCGCCGTGCCGCCGAGGACCACCTGCAAGCGGTCGAGGCGCTGCCCGAGGCGACGGATCTCGGCATTGCCCTGCCGGCGAACGAGGCCGACCTCGCCTTCTCGCAGGCGCTCTTCAACGGCGTCCGCCTCGCCGTGGACGCCCACAACGCGGCCGAGCCCGAGCGCCCGGTTCGCATGGTCTTCCGGAACACGGAAGGCTCGGTGGGCGGCGCGGTGCAGGCCGTCGACGGCCTCGCGCGGGGCGGGGTCGAGATGGTCATCGGGCCGCTCTACAGCGAGGAAGCCGCAGCGGCAGGCGAGGCGGCGGAGCGCGCGCGGGTCCTCCTCATCGCCCCTCTGGCGACGAACGAGGCGGTGTCGGCCGGCCGTCGCTACGTCTTCCAGGCGAACCCGACGTTCGCGCAGCGCGGGCGGACGATGGCGCGCTACGCCGCCGCGCAGCGTGCGGGCACGTTCGGCGTCGTCGCACAGTCCGGGACAGAGGGCGAGGCGATGGCCGACGCGTTCCAGACGGCGGTGATCGGAGCGGGTGGGACCGTCGGGTTCTCCGAGGTGCTCTTCGACGGGCGGGCGTGGTTCCGGCTCGCCGAGCTCCTGAGCGACTCGACGGGCGGAATGCTCGGGGACGTCGACGCGCTCTACCTGCCCGTCGCCGGTCCCGATGCGGCCGAGCAGGCGGCCGGTGCCCTGCGGAGCCTGGACCAAACGCTACAGGCCGACGAGCGCGGCCTGCTCCGGCTCTTCGGCAACGCCGAGTGGGAAGGGCTCGACGCCTCGCGCGGGCGCGCCGAGGGCTACGGCACCGTCTTCACCGCAGACTTCCACCTCGACGATGGCGCGGCCGCCACGCAGGCATTCTCCGAGCGCTACCGCGCCCTCGCCGGCCTGCCGCCCGACCGCCTCGCGTTCGCGGGCTACGACGTGGCCGCGATGCTGCTCGCGCTCCTCGCCGAGCGCCGCAGCGAGGAGGCGCTCCCCGATCTCCTTCGCCGCGCGCCGCCCTATGCCGGCCTCGGCCACCGGGTCGACTTCGGCCGGGGCAACGTCAACGAGGCGATGTTCCTCCTCGGGTTCCGCCAGGGGCGGGTGGTCGTGGTGGAATGAAGCGGTGGGTGAGGTGCAATCCGCTCGTCACGACCTTTTTGTTTTGCAATAAACCTAGCAGGGCCACGTTGGGCAGGGGGAGTTCCCGCGCTCTTCAACCCACCCGTGCTGCCTCTTCCCGGAGCCGGTGGTTTCTTGCGGCCCCCGCCGCCTCCGTCTCCCGTCAGCCGCAACCCGATGCTCCGTCGATTCGCCCCCCTCGTTCTCGTCCTGTTCGTGGCCGGCTGTTCCAGCGGCGACCGGGTGGCCTCCTCGACGCCGGAAGCGGCCTTCGAAAAAGGCCTCGCGCTCTACGAACGCGGCAAGTATGCTCGCTCGGTGGAGTATTTCCAGCAGGTCTTCGACTTCGGCCGCACCAACCCGCGCTCGGCCGACGCGCAATACTACCTCGCCAAGGCCTACTTCGAGGATGAGCAGTATCTCCTGGCCGCGAACGAGTTCACCCGCTTCGTCGAGCTGTACCGGGGCGACGAGCGGGCCGAGGAGGGGGAGTACGGCCGCGCCATGAGCTACGTCCGCCTCTCGCCGCCCTACCAGCTCGACCAGACGGACACGCAGACGGCGCTGACCTACCTCCGGCTCTACCTCAGCAAGTATCCCGAGGGCGAGCACGTCGCAGAGCTCGCCGGGTACACCGGGGCGCTACGCGCCAAGCTCGCCCGCAAGCAGTTCGAAACCGCCGAGCTCTACGAGCGCCGCGAGCTGTTCGAGGCGGCGGCGCTGTCCTTCGAAGGGGTCATCGAGAAATACCCTGACTCCGAGTACGCCGACGACGCGCTCCTCGGCGCGCTCCGCAGCTACCGCGCCTTCGCCGATGTCAGCGTCCCCGCCCGCCAGGCCGAGCGCTACCAGCAGGCCATCGCCACCTACGACCGCCTCGTCCAGCTCTTCCCTGCCAGTCCGGTGCTGACCGAGGCCGAGGCCGAGCACGCGGCGGTGAGGCAGGCGCTCGGGCAGACGGCCGGCCAGGCCAGCCGGTGAGAGCAAACGGGCCGGGCGAAGCCGGGGCCGAGCGGAGGATCGACCTGGCGGTGACTCCGCAACGGGCTCGTCCTATTCTCTGCGCCTTCCCGCGTACACACTCATGACCGTCGGTCTCTTCGGGGGGAGCTTCAGCCCGCCGCACGTGGCACACCTCGCCGTGGCGGAGGCCGCGCGCGACCGGCTCGGGCTGGACCGCGTGCTGTGGATGCCGGCGGCGACGCCTCCCCACAAGCAGGGCCAGCGCCTCGCCGAGGCGCATCACCGCCTCGCGATGACGCGGCGTGCCGTGGCGGGCAACGCCGCGTTCGAGGTGTCGGACCTGGAGGTCGAGCGGAGCGGCGTGTCGTACACCATCGACACCCTCCGCGCGCTCCAGGCGGCGCACCCGGCGACGCGCTTCTGCCTGCTTCTCGGCGGCGACACCCTCGTGCAGTTCGGCTCGTGGCGCGAGCCGGAGGAGATTCTGCGCCGCGTCCCGCTCGTCGTCTACCCCCGCCCCGGTGCCGACCTCGCGGGCGTGCCGCCGGCAGTGATGGCGCGCACGACGCTCCTCGACCGGCCGCTGCTCGACCCCTCCAGCACCGCTCTCCGGCGGCTGATGCGCGCCGGCCACTCTGTCCGCTACCTCGTCCCCGACGCCGTGCTCGCCTACATCGCCGAGCACGGCCTCTACGCCCCGCCTGCCCGTGACCACTAGCGACCGTCTCCGCCGCAAAGCCGCCGGCCTTCTCATCGTCCGCCTCGGCTCGAACATGCAGCCGCCGCGCCGCGCCGAGGACGATGCGGCCGCCGTCAAGGCGCTCCTCGCGCGCTATCCGCTCGGCGGCGTGATCCTCTTCAACGGCGCGTGGCCTGAGACGCGCGCGACGCTCCTCGACCTGCAACGCGCCGCGCTGCGGGGTGAGCCGTCCCGACCGCTCCTCGTGATGACCGACATGGAGCGCGGCCTCGGGCAGCAGGTGGCCGGGGCGACGACGTTCCCGCACGCCCGCGCCTTCGCGGCCCTCGACGAGGCCGAGGCGATGACCGAACGGTTCGCCCGCACCTCGGCGCGCGAGGCGCTCGCGTGCGGCGTGCACGTCACCTTCGCCCCCGTCGCCGACGTGGACCGCAATCCAGCCAATCCGGTGATCTCGATCCGGGCCTTCAGCGGCGAGGCCGAGCGGGCGGCAGCGCTCGCGGCCGCTTACGTCCGCGGGTGCCGCGCCGAGGGCCTGCTCTCGACGGCCAAGCACTTCCCCGGACACGGCAACACCGCCGAGGACTCCCACGCCGTCCTCCCGACCGTCCCGGACCCGCGCGACGTGCTCGACACGACCGACCTGGTCCCGTTCCGCGCCGCGCTCGCCGCCGGCTGCGAGCTCGTGATGACGGCGCACGTCGCCTACCCCGCCCTCGATCCGAGCGGCCGGCCGGCGACGCTCTCCGCCCCGATCCTCCGGGGCCTGCTTCGCGACGAGCTAGGGTTCGGCGGCGTCGTGATCTCGGACAGCCTCCACATGGGCGGGATTCAGGCCGAGGGCCAGACCGAGGCCGCGCTCGCCGTCGAGCAGCTTCGGGCGGGGGTCGATCTGCTGCTCGATGCCCAGGACCCAGAGGCAATGATCGAGGGCATCGCGGCGGCTGTGGAGATGGGGTCGCTGAGCGAGGACCAACTCGACCACGCCCTCGCCCGTGCCGACGGGCTGCGGGACCGGCTGACGGACCGCTTCGGCACAGACGTGTTCACCGAGCCGCCGCTTCCCACGGCTGAGGTCGGTGCGGCGGGGCATCCGAACTTGGCATCGCAGATCGCCCGGCAGGCGGTGGAGGGCGAGGCCGTGGGTTGGGCAACGGGAGAAGGCCTGCTGGCCGTCCTCGTCAAGCCCCACGCCTCGCACCTCGACCCGCCGGAGCAGCCGCTCGGCGCGGCGCTGCGAGACCTGCTGCCGGGCGTGACGTACCGCGAGGTCGGGCCCGAGACGGATGCTGCTGCGCTTCGGGTCCTGCTCGACGAAGCCGAGGCGGCCGACCGCGTGCTCCTCGCGCTCGTCGCCAAGCCGGCGGCGTGGCACGCCTTCGGACTGCGGCCGGAGCAGCAGGCGTTTGCCGAGGCCGTGGTTCGGGCGCGGCCGACGGTCGTCGCGGCGCTCGGCAGCCCGCGCGTGCTGGAGGCGTTCGCGGGAGCGTCCGCACGGCTCTGCACGTTCAGCGACGCGCCGGTGGCGCAGCGTGCCCTCGCCGAGGCCCTGACCGCGACGCCTGGGGCGAGAAGTGAATAGCGATGGCATAACAATAGCGATGGCATAACATAGGAGGTGGAGCAAAATCCAGCGAGGGAGCGTATCACGCCCCGTACAGCCTTCCGCCGTATATCCGTATATCCACGTGTGTCCATCGTTTGACATTTCCGCCGCCTCGCCCCATGAACCTCTTCAGCTTCTTCACCGGCACCCGACCTCCGCTCATCACCGACGCAATGGGAGCCGTGGAGACGATGCTCCGCGTATCGGGCGAGATGCTGGCCGCCGCACTAGCCCACCTGCTCGACAACGAGCCGCTCGAGATGGACCTTTCCGAGCGCGACTGCGAGGTCAACGAGGCCGAGCAGGAGGTCCGCCGCCTCGTCACCGAGCACCTCGCCATCGACCCCGAGCGCGAGCGCGTCCTCTCGCTGATCTTGGTGTCGGCCGTGCAAGAGGCCGAGCGCGTCGGCGACCTCGCCAAGTCGCTCGCAGCGGCGGCGAGCTTGGCGGATGCCCCCCGCCTGAGCCCGCATGTCGAACCCCTACGCGCCCTCCGCGACCGACTTCTCCGCCTCGTCGACGACACCCACGAGGGCTTCGTCCGGGGCGACGCCGCGGCGGCCCGGCGCGTCACTCAGGAGCACCGCGAGGTGAAGACCATCGTCGCGGACTATCTCCAGACGCTGGCCCACGCGGCCGACGTGTCGTCCAACGAAGCGGTCGTCCTCGCCCTCTCCGTGCGCATGATGGGCCGCATCTCGTCCCACCTCTCGAACATCGTCTCGTCCACGCTCGTCCCGTTCGATCAGATCCGCCGACCGGCCTGCTGACTTCTCCAGCCGGCTGACCTCAGCGTCAAGACCGAGGTCGGGAAGGGAAAGCGCATCGGACATTCCTGGTTTGCTATGGCCCTGACCTACTCCGACCCTGTCCTGCTCGGGACCGCCGCGCCGTCCTTCGACTTGCCCATCGCCAACCCCGAGGTCGATGGCGGCGACGGGCGCACCCGGCGGCTCAGCGACTACCGCGACGCCGAAGCACTCGTGGTCGTGTTCACGTGCAACCACTGCCCGTACGTCCACGCGGTCGAGGACCGGCTGATCGACCTGGCCCGAGAGACGGCCTCGCGCGGTGTCCAGATCGTCGGCATCTGCTCGAACGATGCGGAGCGGTACCCGGACGATTCGTTCGAGGCGATGGTCGCGCGGGCCGAGCAGAAGGGCTATCCGTTTCCCTACCTCCACGACGAGAGCCAGCAGGTGGCGCGCGCCTACGACGCCGTCTGCACGCCGGACTTCTTCGTCTACGACCGCGACCGGAAGCTGGCCTACCGAGGCCGCCTCGACGATGGCCGCCCCGGCCGGCCGGCCACGACGAGCGACCTGCGCGACGCCCTCGACGAACTGCTGACGACGGGTGCCGTGACGGGAGAGCAACTCGCTTCGATAGGGTGCAGCATCAAGTGGAAACCCGCCTAGCGCTCGGCGCGGCTACGGGTTGAGGTCGAGCAGCGCGCGGATGCCATGCAGCACGAGGTCCGGTTCGGCGTGATCGACGGCGTCGATGTGCGCCGCGAGCAAGGCGCTCCACCCGCCGGTGGCAACGACGAGCGGGTCGGTTTCCAGCTCGCCCGCGATGCGGAGCAGCAGGCCGCACACGCCGTCGAGGAACGGAAACATCACCCCCGCGTGCAGCGCCTCCTCCGTCGAGCGGCCTAGGGCGCGGCGAGGAACGGTGGCGTCCACCTCCGGGAGCTGCGCCGTTCCGCGCGCGAGGGCCCGCCGCACCAGGTCCGGCCCCGCCCCGATTGCCCCGCCGAGGAAGACGCCGTCGGCGCTGACGACCTCGACCGTCACTGCCGTGCCGGCGTCTACGACGACAACGGGCTGCGCCTCGTCGCGGTAGCGCACCCAGGCCCCGGCGGCGGCGGCGAGGCGGTCCATCCCCAGCGTGCCGGGGGTCTCGTAGCCCATCTCGAACGGCAGCACGAGCGACGAGTGGAGGAGCACGGGGAGCCGCAGCGTCTCGGCCCGCACGGCCTCGGCCAGGCGCTCCGCCACCGCCGGCACCACCGAAGCGATTCCCACTGGGCCGACATCGACCCCGCCGAGGTGGTGCCGCAGCGCGTGACGGTAGGCCGGAACCGAGGCTTCGGCATCCGTCGCCATGCGGAAGGTGCGGACGAGGTCAGGCCCGTCGAAAAGGCCGCCTTTCACCGCCGTGTTGCCGATGTCGAGGGTGAGGATCATCGAGCGGGCGGTCGGAAGGTGACATCGCCCGCGTGCAGCACGTGGAGGGTGTCGTCGACGCGGAGGCGCAGGGCACCGGTTCGGTCGATGCCTTCGACGATGCCGTCCAGACTCGTCCCGTCCTCTGTTCGCCGGATCGAGGCAACCTCGCCTCGCCCCACCATGCGCTCGGCGAAGGCGTCCTGCACTGCGCGGTCGTCAGCCATCCGGTCCGCCCAGTGCTCCAACCGCTCGAGGAGGCGCGCCAGCAGGGCCGCACGCGGGACCAGCCGCCCCGTCTCCAGCCGCAGCGAGGTGGCCCGGTCCCCAAGCGCGTCCGGGAAAACGTCCTGATTGACATTCAGGCCGATCCCCAGCACGACGAAGGGGTCCCGGCCGAGGACGGATTCCAGCAGCATCCCACAGCACTTTCGGCCCCCGAGCAGCACATCGTTCGGCCACTTGATGCGCGGCACGACCGGGGCCGTCCACGCTTCGACGGCCTCGGCCACGGCGAGACCTCCGGCGAGCGTCACCAAGCCGAGCTGGTCCGGCGGAAGAGCGGGGCGCAGGACGATGGAGCAGAGCAGCCCCTGCCCCGACGCATCGCTCCATGACCGGCCCAACCGCCCTCGCCCATCGGTCTGGTGCTCGGCCACGACGAGCGCGCCCTCCGGCGCACCCGCCTCGGCCCACTGCATCGCCTCTGTGTTCGTCGAGCCGACCGTCTCGTAGCCCCGCGCGACTCGGCCGAAGCGCGCGGTGCGGAGCAGCAGGTCGAGGTTGGGGAGAAGCGCAGGGGAAGAGAGCATGAGCAAAGGTAGCGCTCTCAACGCCAGCAAGGCCAACGCCAGCGGGGCGCGCGAGCCGAGTGGCCGCGCGCCCCGCCACGCCGAGACTCGCGTCTCAGACGGTCCTACTCGCTCCGCTACTTCATCACTCCGCTACTTCAGCAGCGTGATCCGGCCCGTCTCGACCTGCGACCCCGCCGTCAGGCGGTAGACGTACAGGCCGCTGGCCAGCCCGCGCGCGTCGAAGACTACGTCGTGCTGACCGGCCTCGACGGTGCCGTCGGCGAGCACGGCGACCTCGCGGCCCATCACGTCGTAGACGGCCAGGCGCAGCGCGGTGGCCTCGGCGGCGGTGAAGCGGATCGTGGTCTCGCGGGCGAACGGGTTGGGGAAGGCCCCGACGACGGACGCCGTCTCGCCGCGAGCGGCAACAGCGCTCACGTCGGAGTCGGAGAACGTCCAATCGCCCTCAGGCTGGGCCAGCCACTCGGTGAGCCCCGCCTCGCCGGCAGGTAGGGCAGTCGGGGTTCTCTTGGAGATGAAGAACTGGTCGTAGTCCAGCAGCGTGCCGTCGCCACCGGTCGCATTGACGCGGATCTGGTAGCGAGCGTTGGGCACGGTCGGCCGGAGCACTTGGCTGAAGTCGCGGCAGCCCCCGGCGTTGCGCGGCAGCGACACCGTCTGCTCGAAGAGCGGGATGTTCGAGATGATGCCTGGGCTGCTGGCGAGGATGCGGAAGGTCACCGGCTGGCGGGAGGAGGTGTTGTTCTGAGCACACGCTGTATACTCGATGGTCTCGCCCCCCTGGAACTGACACGCGGCCGAGGTCGAGCCGCACGCGGCGTTGACCTCGACGTCCACCGTCGGCTGCTCGCCGTTGCCGAGCCGGTTGAACCACCAGTGGTTGTTGCGGTCGGGGTTGCTGAAGAAGTAGAACCCGGCACCGAGGGGGCCGGAGGGGAAGAAGCCCGTCGCTCCCGAGCGGACGGGGGTGTAGTAGCTCGGCTGGGCGAGGGGGCCGATGTTCTGGATGCCGTCGTCGAGGACCGGTCGCACGAAGGCCGGGCTGCCTCCGTCGTCGGCCACCTGCATCCCCCAGATCCACTCTTCGTCGTCCTCGAAGAAGAGGTTGAAGGGGCTAACGTCCACGACGTTGAATCCGCCTGCGGCGATCTGGGCGAGGTCGACGGCGAGCACGACATCGGTGGACGGACGGGCGAACCCCCCGATGGAGTCCCCCGACTCGAACTTCGAGAAAATCAGCAGGAGGTCGCCAGGCCCCTGGACCCCGCCTCCGCCGATGCGAAACCCGAACTCGGTGATCTGACCGGCGGAGGTCGCCACGCCGCCTCGGGGGCAGCCGGGGCCGCACGGCGGCGAGGTGCCGAGACCGGGGGTGAAGCGCTGCGACTCTTCGGCGAGCGACACGACCGACGGGTTCTGCCCCGCGTTCGAGTTGATCTGCACGGCGAACTCGGCTCCCGTGGTGTCGAAGTACGCGAGCGAGTCGCCTCCGAGCCCACCCCGCCAGAACCCAGCGTCGAGGACCTCAGCGGAAACGAGCCGGACGGCGTCGGGGGCAATGTGCAAGACGGTGCCCGCAGGGGCCGACTCAAAGCGGTCCGTGGATGAAACGGAGTGGGGAACGAGGTGCGGCTGCGCGTGCGCCGAGGCGCACCAAGTGAGCAGGAGACAGAGGGTGAGGAATCGGAAAGAAAACATGGAGGACTTGGGGCTTGGTAGAAGGGGCGGTGGGGAAGGGCTTGCAGCGAGCCTGTAGTCACGAGAGGCCGGGCTCGTTAATAGAACCGAAGGAGGTCTCCAGTCAAGGAGATAACGCAGATAAAAGGCAGCGGCTAGCACTTTGCGCCAAAAGCGCACTCGCTCGGGGCATCGGGAAAGCCGGCGACCGGGCATAAACAACAGCGGGGCGCGCGAGCCGAGTGGCCGCGCGCCCCGCCACGCCGAGACTCGCGTCTCAGACGGTCCTACTCGCTCCGCTACTTCATCACTCCGCTACTTCAGCAGCGTGATCCGGCCCGTCTCGACCTGCGACCCCGCCGTCAGGCGGTAGACGTACAGGCCGCTGGCCAGCCCGCGCGCGTCGAAGACTACGTCGTGCTGACCGGCCTCGACGGTGCCGTCGGCGAGCACGGCGACCTCGCGGCCCATCACGTCGTAGACGGCCAGGCGCAGCGCGGTGGCCTCGGCGGCGGTGAAGCGGATCGTGGTCTCGCGGGCGAACGGGTTGGGGAAGGCCCCGACGACGGACGCCGTCTCGCCGCGAGCGGCCGCAGCGGTGACGTCGGTCTCGATCACCTCCCAGTCGCCGGTGGCCTCGGCGGTCCACTCAGCGGACACCTGCGGCTCGACGTTCATTAGGTCAGCGCGGCTAAACGCAGCCGTGCGGGCCGGGGCCGGAGCGCCCTTCGTGAAGAAGACGCGGTCGGTGTCGTAGGTGAAGTCGACGCCGGCGGGGTCGTCGATCAGGAGCTGCACGGCGTAGAAGCCGTCCGGAGCCTGAGCCGGGATCCGCGCGCTGAACGTCCGGCAGACCCGCGGGCCGGACGGGAGCGTCGGGGTGTTGAGGCTCAGGAGCGTACGGGTGGCACCGTTGGGCAGGAAGGCCTGCACGGTGGCCGTCGCGCGGCGCGGCGCGCCCGAGTTGTTTCTCACGCAGCCGGTGTAGGTGAAGGTGTCACCCGCCTGGAAGTTACAAGTGCCCAGGAAGCCACAGGCGGCAGTGATGTCGCCGTCCACAACCGGGGCGGACTTGTAGTCCACCACGTCGTACCAGAGGTAGTTCGAGCTACCATTCCAGCTGTAGAGGCCGAACTCCGGCACGAACGGCGGCTCGGCGAAGAGCAGCGAGCGGACGGGGTCGTAGTTCGGGTCGCCCTCGGTGCCGATGTTGCCGTCGTCGAGGAGGAACTGCACCTCGAGGTTGTTCTCGGTGCTGTTGTCCACTACGAAGAAGCCTTCCCACATCTCCTCGTCGGCCTCGAAGAAGATGTTGTCGTCGGACAGGTCGAGCGTGTAGCAGACGCCCTCGTTGACAGCGTCGTCGCTCGGGTCGTTCGGCGTGATCGTGTCGAGGAAGTTGTCGAGCGTGAAGCCGAAGACCGAAGCCGGGTACGGCGTCGGGCCGACGTCATCGCCCTGCTCGACCTTCGAGACGAAGAACGCGAGGATGTCGTCCGCGTCGCCCTGGACGGGGTCCGGGCCGCCGAGGCAGAAGCCGAACTCGGTCTTCTGGCCGGCCTGCGCCGGGAGCGCGGTGCCGTTGGGGCCGAAGAAGCCGCCGGTGCCTTCGCCGGGCGTGAAGAGCTGGTCGAACTCCAGCGTGCCGGCGTAGAAGTGCTGCGTGGCCGGGTCGAAGGGGAAGGTCGTCAGCGCGACGAAGAAGAGCGTGTCGAACGCTTCGTCGGTGTTGTAGTTGAGCGTGTCGAAGACGACCGAGCGGCTCGGGGTGTCGACGCGCCGGAGGGCGTCGCCGCCGAGGATGCGCACGTCGCTCGCGGAGATCGTGGAGGTCTCGGGAGCGGGCTGCGCTACGACGCCGGAGGTGGGCCGTTGCTGCGCCAGGGCGGGCATGCAGAGCAGCACGGCCAGGCTAAAGGTGAAGAGAATGCGGTAGCTGTTCATGGTGTGTTGGTGAGGGATGGTGAGGGGAAGAACGAAAGCAGCGGAATCGAGAAGTCGCGGCCGAAACGGGCCAGCGCGCTCCAACCGCCGCAGAGTGGGCAGGCTTCTTAGGTACGACCTAACGGACGCCGAGCGCAAGTCCTGGGTAAAAAAAAAGGCCCTCCACCCAACGGTGCTCTGAACGAGCATCCTGCCGAAGTCAGAAGTTGCGCCCGCCGACAACCCCTCAAAGCAGGACGGCTATTTGTCGCAGCTATATTCCGACGTGTCAAGGTGAAGGGCCGGGGCGCGCCGAACGGTCGAGGCGTGTCTCAGCGCGACACGCCCGAGTCGGCAAAGGTGTAGCGGCGCGTCAGCCGGAAGTGGTGCGGTGCGGTGAGCGGCGCGCGTAGCTTAGTCTCGAAGCGGGCGAGATGAGGCCGCCACCCGTCCGGTCCGGGGTGGAGCAGCAGCACCGCGTCGCTCGCCTCGCCGAACAGGACGGAGTCGAGCTCCCGGCGCAGCCGGACCCCGACTAGGGCCTCCATGTCGGCATCGAGCCAGAGCCGGGCGCGGCGGAGCGGCGTCTCCGTGCCAGTCCGCGCCTCGACCGTCAGCACGCGCACGCGCCGCCCGCCGAGAAGGGTGTCCGAAGCGCTCCCGAAGCGGAACGCCTCGCGCCCTCTCGGGTCGAGCCACGCCGGCTCCTCGGGCAGCACCTCGGCGACGGGGTTGCCGGTAGGCGCATCGCCCCAAGCGGGCTGGTCCACGAGGCGGCCGAGCGCGCCGTAGTCGAAGGCCCCGGCGGAATCGGCCGCGACGGTGGTGGTGCCGTCGCGGTCCGTGCGGAACGTGCGGACCTGCCTAGCGGTCGCCGTGCCATTTTCCCCAAGTTGCTCGGCCCGGACCTCGAGCTGGAAGGGCTCCCGGCCGAGGCGGTCGAAGGCCTCGGAGAGAAGCTCCGTGTCAAGCGTGCGCAGCAGGGCGAGCACAGAGTCCTGCTCCGCGTCGTCAGCCGAGGGGAGAGGAGCAGCCGGCTCGGTGCAGGCGGCGAGCAAAGAAGCGAACAGAACGAAGAGGCGCAACGAGACAGGGGAGAGGGGTACCTTCGGGAGAGGAGTTGCCGACCGTGCCGCGCCGCAAACTACGCTGCTATGCCCGCCCCCGACTACCAACGCGAGCTCGACGCGGCCATCGGCGCGGCCCGCCAAGCGGGCGACCTGGTCCGGGGGCGCATCGGGGACATCGGCAGCGTCCGCGCGAAGGGGCTCCACGACTTGGTGACCGACGTGGACGAGGCCGCGCAGCGGCTCATCCTCCGCCTCCTCACCGAGGCGTGCCCTGAGATCGACGCCCTCGCCGAGGAGGGGGCCTCGGAGGAGGACTTCGGCAGCGGCGGGCGCGCCCGCTGGATCATCGACCCCATCGACGGGACGACCAACTTCGCGCATGGCCTCGCCCCGTTCTGCGTCTCGATTGCGCTCCACGACGGAGCGGACCTGGTCGTCGGCGTCGTCTACGAGATCACGGCGGACGAGCTGTTCGCCGCCGCGCGTGGGGGTGGGCTGACGCTCAACGGCGCGCCCGCCGCCGTCAGCACCACTGACGTGCTGGAGCGGAGCCTGCTCACGACCGGCTTCCCGTTCCGCGAGTTCTGGTACGCCGAGGTCTACCTCGCCGTGCTCCACCGCTTCATGCTCGCCGCGCGCGGCATCCGGCGGCCGGGGTCCGCTGCGGCCGACCTCGCCTACGTCGCCTGCGGACGGCTGGACGGCTACTTCGAGGCGGGCATCGCCCCGTGGGATGTTGCGGCCGGGATCGTCCTCGTCCGCGAGGGCGGCGGGCGCGTCACCACGCTCGGCGGCGCAGGGGCCGTGGTCTGGAGCGGGCAGGTGCTCGCCACCAACGGGCACCTTCACGCCGCGATGCAGGCGATCAGCGCGCCGCTCGGTGCGGCCTACACCGAGGGACGGGAAGGAAGGTCCGAAGAGTAGGGAGAACAGGGAATGGGAGGTTGAAGAAATGTACTGCCCGCGCCTCGGAGACGGCCCCTGCGACGGCCGGAGGGCGAATCGGCTAGCTTGGCGTGGAGCTTGGGACAGCAGCCGCTATCACCTCTCGGGGCGCACTGAACGCGGCTCGTCTCTCGGTTTACCCGCTCTACTCACCGCACCGTTCCATGACGATCCACTCCACGCACGCCGCCGACTCCGAACCGGCGCACGCCGCCGACCGCCCCGTGGTGCTCGTCGTCGACGACTACGCCGAGACCCGGCGGCTGATCTACTTCTACCTCCGCGACGAGTACGACGTCATCGCCGCCGCCACGGCCGAGGAGGCCGTCGCCTACCTCTCGGAGGGCAAGCGCGCCGACCTGGTGGTCATGGACATCAACTTCCAGGACGGCATGAACGGCCTCGCCGCCACCGAGCAGATCCGCACGGTGCCCGCGCTCAAGGGCCTCCCCATCCTCGCCACCTCGGCCTACGCCTACCCCGACGACCGGACCCGCTTCCTCAGCGCCGGCTTCGACGACTACATCGCCAAGCCGATCTTCAAGGAGCGGATGCTCAAGAAGGTGCGCGGCCTGCTCGGCGACCACCCGAGCGTTTGGGTGACGAAGAAGCAGGAAAACGGCGAGGCGTAGCGGCTGCGCGCACGGGGCCGCGCGGCGCTCTCGATTTTCCTTGAACCGAAAGGGGTGGGCGGCCTAGTTTGGCAGCCCGCCCCTTCTGGTTCAGCCCCGCCTCCCATGCCTACCTCCTCCGGCCTGCTCGACGGCAAGCACGGCGTCATCTTCGGTGCCCTCGACGAGCGCAGCCTCGCCTGGAAAATCGCGGAGGCGTGCCGGCGCGAGGGCGCGACCTTCGCCCTCTCGAACGCGCCCGTCACCAAGCGCTTCGGCACCCTCGACGCCCTGGCCGAGCAGACCGGCAGCCCGGTCATCTACGCCGACGCGCAGAAGGACGACGAACTGGAGCAGCTCTTCGACCACGTCAAGGCCAAGCGCCCGGTGGACTTCGTGGTGCACTCCATCGGGATGGGCGTCAACGTCCGCAAGGACCGGCCCTACGAGGACCTCAACCACGACTGGTACCTCAAGACGCTCGACATCTCGGCGGCCTCGCTCCACCGGATCGTGCAGGCCGGGCTCAAGCAGGACGCCTTCGCCGAGGGCGGCTCCATCGTCGCGCTCTCCTACATCGGCGCGCAGCGGGTCTTCTCGAAATACTCCGAGATGGGCGACGCCAAGGCGCTGCTGGAGAGCATCGTCCGCTCGTTCGGCTACCGGCTCGGGCGGCGCGGCATCCGCATCAACTCGGTCAGCCAAAGCCCGACCCGGACGAGCGCCGGCGGCGGCATCACCGGCTTCGACGCGATGTTCGACTTCGCCGCCCAGCTCTCGCCCCTCGGCAACGCCGACGCGGAGAGCTGCGCCGACTACGTGGTGACGCTGCTGAGTGACTACACGCGGATGGTGACGATGCAGAACCTCTACCACGACGGCGGCTTCTCGTCGATGGGCATCTCGGATGGCTTGGTGGAGATGCTCGCCGAGGTGATGGGCGCTGAGGGACAGTAGGGCAGAGAGCAGTAAACAGAGGAGGTCGGGACTACGCCTCTACTCATTGACCGCACTCGTTAGGGGCGAAGGGCCGTTCGCCCTGGGCGGGAATGGCACCACCGTTGAACTGGGCGAACGCCGTTCGCCCCTACGTCCACCCACCGTCTCGCCGCCCCCATGGTCAAGCTCTTCCTCGCCGACATCGACGGCTGCCTCGCCGCGCCCTACGAAGCCTACGACCTGGGGGGCTTCCAGCAGCTCGCCGAGGCCGGGCGACGGGCCGAGACCGACCCGGTCTATCCGCGCCTCGGCGTTTGTTCAGGCCGCTCCTACGCCTACGTCGAGGCCGTGGCGCAGGCGCTCGACCTCCGGGGGCCGGCCCTCTTCGAGAGCGGCGGCGGCCGGTTCGATCTCCAAACCGTCAGCATCCGCTGGAGCCCGCTGCTGACCGACGAGCTGGAGCAGGCCCTCGGCGCGGTGCGCGACTACTTCCACCGCGACGTGCTCCCCGGCTCGGGCTTCTCGTTCGACTACGGCAAGCGCGCCCAGGTCGGGGTGGTCGGTGCGGACCAGAGCGAGGTCGCGCGCCGCGCCGAGGTGGTAGACCGCTTCGTCTCGGAGAACCATCCCGACCTGATCGTTCACCCGACCCACGTCTCCATCGACGTGCTGCCCCGCGCGCTGACCAAGCGCGTCGCCATCGAAACCGTCGCCGAGGAGGAGGGGCTGCGGCTTGAGGAGATCGCGTTCATCGGCGATACGCAGGGGGACATCGAGGCGTTGGAGGCCGTCGGGTTCTCGTTCGCGCCGAGCAATGCAACGCCGGCGGTGAAGGCCGCAGTGCACACCGTCACCGAGGGGGCTGTGCTCGACGGCGTGCTCGAGGCCTACGGGTGGTGCGTGCGGCACAACGCGAGCGCGTGAGGGAATGGAGGAATGGAGGAATGAAATAGAGCCGGGAAAGGTAAGGAGGCGTCGCGTTTCGCTGGGCACCCGCTGCCCCATCGTCCTATATTCCACGTCCACCACGCCACGCTGATGCTTCGCCTGTTCGCTCTCTTCGTCTTTCTGTCCGGGACCTGTCTCGGGCAGCCGTCTGACACGGCGCGTACCGAGCCGGCGGGCGGCCGGGCCGCTCCCCCCGAGCACGCGCCGGGGGAGGACGCGCCGATCTACTACGTCGCCGACGAGCGGGCGCAGGTCTTCGCCAAGCCGGACTCGGCCCGCGCGTTCGACCGTCTCGGCTTCCGCGACGAGGTCCGGGTAACCGAGCGGCGCGGTGGGTGGAGCCGCATCGTGAGCGAACGCACCGTCGGGTGGGTCGCCTCGGCCGCGCTCTCGAACACGTGGATGCTGGTCGACAAGGCGCGCCGGCAGCTCTACCTCTACCACGGCACCGAGCTGGTCCGCACGCTCCCGGCGGACCTGTCGCAGAACCCGGACGACGACAAGATTCGCCGCGCCGACCTCGGCGAGCGCGACCACTACCGGGTGCCCGAGGGCGCGTTCTTCGTCACCTCCAAGAACCTCGACAGCCAGTACTACCGCTCGTTCACACTGAACTATCCGAACGCCGAAGACGCCGCGCGTGGCCTCGAGGCCGGCATCATATCGGCGGCGGAGTACGACGACATCGTCGCGGCCGAGCGGGCCTTCCGCAGCCCGCCGATGGGGACGCGGCTCGGCGGCGGGATCGCCATTCACGGGCAGGGGTCGGGCCGGCAGCGGGCGTGGACGCGCGGCTGCGTCGCCCTCCGCGACGTGCACCTCGACGCGATCTGGGACCTGGTCGCCGTCGGCACGCCCGTGCTGATTCGGTAGCGGCAGGACGGGCGGACGCTGAATCTTCGGACCGGGCCTCGCGTACAGGGCGGACCACCGTCTCGCTGCGCCATGCCTCGTCTCCTCCTCGCTCTGCTCGCCCTCCTGCTCGCCGCGCCGCCCGCCTTCGCCCAGGCTGGGCAAACCGCTGCCGAGCGCCTCGCCACGGTCGCCGACTCGCTCGGGCCGGGCGAGGTCTTCGTCGTGCCGGTCGACGGGATGATCGACGCGGCGCTCGCCGCCTACATCGAGCGCGCCCTCGAGGACGCCGCCGAGGCGGACGCCGCGCTCGTGCTCTTCGACATCGACACCTTCGGGGGCTTGGTGGACGCGGCCGACCAGATCCGCCAGGCCATCCTCCACACCTCGATCCCGACGGTCGCCTTCATCGACCCGAACGCGGCGAGCGCCGGGGCGCTGATCTCGTACGCCAACGACGTGATCGTGATGACGCCCGGCGCGTCGATGGGCGCGGCGACCGTCGTGGACGGGGCCGGCACCAAGGCGTCGGAGAAGATGCAGAGCTACATGCGCGGCCTGATGCGCGCCACCGCCGAGGCGAACGGCCGCGACCCCCGCCTCGCCGAGGCGATGGTCGACGAGTCGCTGGAGGTCGACGGCGTGATCGAGGAGGGCAAGCTGCTCACCCTCTCGGCGAGTGAGGCCGAGCGTCTCGGCGTGGCGGACGGCGTCTACGCGACCAAAGAGGAGACCCTCGCCGCGCTCGGAGCCGGCGACCGGGTGAGGACCGAGCACCGGGCGTCGACCGCCGAGCGCGTGCTCCGCTTCCTGGGCGCGCCCGTGATGGCCTCGATCCTGATGATGATGATGCTCAGCGGGCTCTACTTCGAGCTTCAGACGCCGGGCGTCGGGTTCGCCGGGGCGATGTCGGTCGTCGGGGCGGCGCTGTTCTTCGCGCCGCACTACATGCTCGGGCTGGTGCAGAGCTGGGAGATCGTGCTCTTCGGCCTCGGGGTGCTGCTGCTCCTGGCCGAGGTGTTCGTGATACCGGGCTTCGGGGTGGCCGGCATCACCGGGATCGTGCTGACGGTCTTCGCGCTCGGTGCGGCGCTCGTCGGCAACGTCGGCCTCAGCTTCCCCGACGGCGGGGCGATCACGCAGGCCATCCTGACGCTCGCCGGGACGATGGTGCTGGTCGTGCTCTTCGGCTACTCGGTCGGGCGCTACCTGCCGCGCTCGGAGCGCTTCGGGCACCTGATCCTCGCGCCCGAGCTGGGCAGCGCCGCCGGCTTCATCGCCGCCGACTCGGACCTGGCGCTCCTCGGGCAGACGGGGGTCGCGCTCACCACGCTGCGGCCGGCGGGGATGGCCGAGATCGGCGGGCGGCGCGTGGACGTGGTGTCGCAGAGCACGTTCGTGTCGTCCGGCGAGCCGGTCGAGGTGGTCAGCGTGCGCGGCAGCCGGGTCGAGGTGCGGCCCGTGGCGCGGTCGTAGCTTGAAGCGGTATCTGTGCTGTTAACCCATTGGTTCCACTGTGGAGTTGCTCGTCCCGGTCCTGCTGGTGCTCTTCGGCTTGGCGCTGATCGCGGTCGAGGTCTACCTCGTGCCGGGCCTCGGGGCGGTCGGCATCGCGGGCGGCGTGGCGATGGTGGCGGGCGTGATCTACGCCTTTGTGATCGCCGGGCCGGTCGGCGGCGTCGTGGCCGCGCTCGGGGCGCTCGGGGCGGGAGCGGGCCTGTTCTACTTCCTCTGGCAGAGCGGCGCGTGGGACCGCTTCGTCCTGGCCGCCGATCTCCGCCGCGACCCCGGTGACGACGCGCGCGAGCAGGACACGCGCTCGCGCTACCTCGGCCGGACGGCCGTCGCCGTGACGCCGCTACGGCCGACGGGCGTGGTCGAGATCGACGGGGAGCGCGTCGAGGTGCAGACCGAGGGCGAGTTCATCGCCGTCGGCAGCGCCGTCCGCGTCGTGGCGATGGACCGCCGCCGCTTCTTCGTCCGCCTCGCCGACGCCCTGCCCGCGCCCGGCACCGCCGGGAGCCGAGGCTGAGGCGAGAAGCGTATTTTGGGTCCTCCGCCCCTACGCCCTGCCTCGCTATGCCTCGCCTTGCTCTTCTCGCTCTCGTGCTCACCCTGCTCGCCGGCTGCGGCGGCGGTTCCGCCGACCTCGGCCCGCCGCCGGGCTGGAGCGCCGATGGCGACCGCTGGTGGCAGGACGGCGTCGACACCACCGTCGCCTTCCGCGACCTCGAGACCTTCGAGGCGATGGGGCTGGGCGAGCGGCCCGACGGCAAGCGCGCCGAGGGGCCGACCCACCGCAACGTGCAGCAGCAGCTCATCGCTCTCTACCGCAACGAGCCGGAGGTCGTCGATGCCGTCTTCACCGAGGTCGCCGTGCCGATGGTAGACGAGCGCGGGCAGGACGACGACCGCGAGGCTCTCGTCCGCGACGTCAACCGGGAGATGAACAAGCTCTTCTTCTTCCCGCGCCCCTCGCCCAACAGCACCGTCGAGATCGCCTATCCCGACAGTCTTCGGCAGGCAGGCATCGGGGGGGCGGTCAAGATGCAGGTCTACCTCAGCGAGGAGGGCGCGCCGCTCGCCATCGAGCTGATCGACTCGGTGAACCCGACCCTCGACGCGGTTGCCATGCGGGCGACGGCGCGGAAGACCTGGATTCCCGCTTCCACCCGTGACGGGGCGATGCGCTCGTGGGTCCGCAGCGTGCTCAACTTCAACGCGCAGTAGCCGGTGGAGCAAAAGCAGGCAGAGCGGGCAGACGTGGTCGTCGTCGGGGCCGGGGCGGCGGGGCTGATGGCCGGGGTCTTCGCCGGTCGGGCGAACCCGAGGCGACGGATTCTGCTGCTCGACGGGGCGCGCAAGCTCGGAGCCAAAATCCTCGTCGCCGGCGGCGGGCGGTGCAACGTGACCCACCACGCCGTCGACGCGCGCGCCTACGCCGGCTCGACCCCGAACGCCATCCGGAAGGTCCTCCGCCGGTTCGACGTGCCCGCGACGGTCGCCTTCTTCGCCGACCTCGGCGTGGCCCTCAAGCGCGAGCAGACGGGCAAGCTGTTCCCAACGACGGACAGCGCGCGGACCGTCCTCGACGCGCTGCTGCGGGCAAATGAGGCGGCGGGCGTCGAGGTCCGCCATCCGCGCCGCGTCGAGACCGTAGAGCAGATCGGCAGTGGGTTCCGGGTCGAGGGCGAGTGGGGCGCGGTCGAGGCCGGGCGCGTCGTCCTCGCCACCGGCGGCCGGAGCCTGCCGAAGAGCGGCTCCGACGGGCACGGCTACGCCATCGCCCAAGCGCTCGGACACACCGTCACCCGGCGCGTCTTCCCGGCGCTCGTCCCCCTCACGCTCCCGCGCGGTCACGGGCTCTGCGCGCTCAGCGGGGTCACGGTCCCGGCGACGCTCTCGCTCCGCAGCGCGACGGGCAAGACGCTGAGAGCCTTCACCGACTCGACGCTCCTCACCCACTTCGGCCTCTCCGGCCCTGCGGTGCTCGACCTCAGCCGCTACTGGCTCGACGCCCGGCAGGACGAGCAGGGCGCGCACGTCACCGTGAGCTGGCTCCCCGGTACGGCCCGCGACGCGCTCGACGCCGACCTGCAAGCCCTCGACACCACCGTCCTCCGTTTCCTCGGCGAGCGCCTCCCGACGCGCCTGGCCCGCGCCCTGCTCGACGCCGCCGGCATCGAGCACGCAACCACCGGCGACACCCTCACCAAGTCCGACCGCCGCGCGCTGGCCGAGGCCATGACGCAGACCCCGCTCCCGCTCACCGGCGACCGGGGCTACCGCTACGCCGAGGTTACCGCTGGAGGCGTCCCGCTCGCTGAGCTGGAGCTTGGGACGATGGCGTCGCGCGCCACCCCAGGCCTGTACCTCTGCGGCGAGGTCTGCGACGTGGACGGGCGGATCGGCGGGTTCAACTTCCAGTGGGCCTGGGCGAGCGGCTTCGTCGCCGGCAGCGCGGCAGGGACCTAGGTTCTGTCTCGTGATTCGGAGCGGTGGCGAGAGCGAGGCGGCGAACCCTCTCCCGAGGCGACGGAGGAGTGCGATGCTGTAGCATCAGGCGACGAGGACAACGTGGGGAGAGGGTCCGGCGACGGGTTGCAGCCCGCGAGCGATTCGGGAGACAGGGCCTAGCAGACGATTTGACCCCGGCCCGACCTCGTTGTATTTTGAGCGGTCTGCGCGAGGCCTTGCGAGGCCGCTGCGGACAGCAGCTTTCTAGTACCACACAAACTCGGGTGAGAGGCATGGGCAAGCAGCGGATGGAGCAGAACTGGGACCGCGTAAAGACGCAAATATTCGCCGTCTGGGGCGACATCGACGAGAAGGAACTCAAGAAGGCGCGCGGCAATCTGACCAAGATGGTCAACCTGATCCACGAGAAGACCGGCGAGGACCGCAGCCTGATTATGCAGAAGATGAGTGCCGTCATCTGACCCCGTCACCCCGACCTACCTCGCAGTGCCCGGTCCTTCCGCGGAGCCGGGCGCTGTTCGTTTCGGTGTTTTGTGAACAAACGAAGCGCGCAGCCGTTCAAAGGGCTCGCTATCCAACGCAACCAAACCTTACCAGACAGCATGGCGACCAAGCGGATGAACGACCAGTGGTTTCGGATTCGGGACCGGATCAAGCAGGCGTGGAGCGACACCGAGTTCGACGACAAGGAGATGAAGAAGACCCGAGGCAACCTCGCCAAGATGGTCAACCTGATCCACGAGAAGACCGGCGACCCGCGCCCTGAAATCCGCAAACGAGTCGTCGGAATGATCTGACCTCGCCCGCACCCCGCCTCCCGGCTCGGCCCTCCACGGCCGGGCTTTTTTTTTGGCGCGGCGGGAGCTACTTTCGGCCTCGCCTTCTCTCGCTCCATCACCCCTCCCCATGGTCGAAGCCGCCCCCACGCTCGGCAGCCCCGCGCCCGACACCGCGACGTTCCAGAACCGCACGCAGCACACCCGAACGCTCCTCGAGGAGCTAGCCCGCCGTGCCGACACCGTCAAGCTCGGCGGCGGGCAGAAGCGGATCGACCGCGAGCACAGCCGCGGCAAGCTCACCGCGCGCGAGCGCATCGCCGCGCTCATCGACCCCGCCACCGAGTTCATGGAGCTCGGCCTCTTCACCGGGTGGGAGCTGTACCCCGACGAGGGCGGGTGCCCGTCCGGCGGGACGGTGATGGGGCTCGGCCGCGTCCACGGCCGCCTCTGCGTGCTCGTCGCCAACGACGCCACCGTCAAGGCCGGCGCGTGGTTTCCGATCACGGCCAAGAAGAACCTCCGCGCCCAAGAGATCGCGATGGAGAACCACCTGCCGATCGTCTACCTCGTCGACTCGGCCGGCGTCTACCTCCCGATGCAGGACCAGATCTTCCCCGACAAGGAGCACTTCGGCCGCATCTTCCGCAACAACGCCCGCATGTCGTCGATGGGCATCCCGCAGATCGCGGCGATCATGGGGAGCTGCGTCGCCGGCGGGGCCTACCTCCCGATCATGTCCGACGAGGCGCTGATCGTCGACGGCACCGGCTCGGTGTTCCTCGCCGGGCCGTTCCTCGTCAAGGCCGCCATCGGCGAGACGACCGACAACGAGACCCTCGGCGGCGCGAGCACGCACTCGGAGATCTCGGGCGTCACCGACTACAAGATGCCCGACGACGAGACCTGCCTCGCCACGATCCGCGATCTCGTCTCCCACCTCGGTGCCCGCGACCGCGCCGGCTTCGACCGGAGCGGGGCCACGCCCCCAGCCTTCGATCCCGAGGAGATGTACGGCTTGCTGCCCGAGAGCCGGCAGGTGCCCTACGACATGCGCGAGGTCCTGGCCCGCATCATCGACGCCGAAAGCTGGACCGAGTACAAGGCGCAGTACGGCCAGACGCTGCTCTGCGGCTACGCCCGGATCGACGGGTGGAGCGTCGGGGTCGTGGCGAGCCAGCGGCAGGTCGTGATGGCGAAGCAGGGCAAGAAGGCGCACACCAACGAGATGCAGGCCGGCGGGGTGATCTACTCCGACAGCGCCGACAAGGCTGCGCGGTTCATCATGAACTGCAACCAGAAGAAGATCCCCCTCGTGTTCGTGCAGGACGTGACCGGGTTCATGGTCGGCAACCGGAGCGAGCACGGCGGCATCATCAAGGACGGCGCGAAGATGGTCAACGCCGTCGCCAACTCGGTCGTGCCGAAGTTCACGGTCATCCTCGGCAACTCCTACGGGGCGGGCAACTACGCGCTCTGCGGCAAGGCCTACGACCCGCGCCTGATCCTGGCGTGGCCGACGGCGCAGATCGCGGTGATGGGCGGCAAGCAGGCGGCGAAGACGCTGCTCCAGATCGAGATCGGCACGCGCAAGCGCAAAGGGGAGACCGTGTCCGAGGCGGAGCAGGAGGCGCTGCTGGCCGAGATGACGGCGCGCTACGAGGCGCAGACCTCGCCCTACTACGCCGCGGCCCGCCTGTGGGTGGACGGCATCATCGACCCGGCCCAGACGCGGCAGTGGCTCGCGACGGGCATCGAGATGGCGGACCACAACCCGCACGCGGAGCGCTTCAACCCCGGCGTGCTCCAGACCTAGAGGGGCACGGTCCAGGCCGGCGGGGACGTTGGTATATTTCGCGCTCTCCTTCCGACAGCACTCCCCGACTCTTATGGCTCGCACCCCTCCGGCGGCTTCCGGCCCCCGCCTCAACCTCCCGATCTTTCTGCTCGCCTTGCTCGGTGTGCTCATCGTGGTCCACCTGTGGGTACAGGCGCAGGCGGGCTTCGCGCAGGGCTGCACCGGCGCAGGCGACGCCGCGAGCGGGGCCGGCTGCGCGGCCGTGACCTCGAGCGCCTACAGCACGTTCCTCGGCATCAGCCTCCTCGTCTGGGGCGGGCTGTTCTACGCGGCCGTGGCGGCGCTCCGGCTCGGCATCGCCGCCACGCGTCCGCCGACGAGCGAGACGCTCCAAAAGGTCAGCCTCGCCGTGGTGACGGCCGGGTTCCTGTTCGCGCTCTACCTCGTGAGCGTGCAACTCTTCGCGCTGAACCAGTTCTGCGTGCTCTGCCTCGGCTCGTCGCTGACGACGGCGACGCTCTTCGCGCTCCACCTCGTCGAGCGGGCGAAGGGGCCGGGCCGGGCCGTGGCGTTCAGCGTGGCGCTCCGCCCCTACGCACTCGGGCTCGTCGCACTCCTCGTCCTGGCCGGAGCCGACGTGATGCTCGGCGGAGAGACCGAGCCTACCGACGACCGACCCGTCGTGGCGACGCCGGGTCCGCGGGTTCGCACCGTCGGCGAGACGGCCGACTGCCACTACGACTACGGGATGCCCCGCCTCGAAGGCTTCGACGACCTGGTCACGCTGGAGACCTCCTTCGAGGGCAATCCCGACGCGCCCGTCCGCGTCCTGAAGATCTTCGACCCGAACTGCCCGCACTGCAGAACGCTCCACACCGAGCTCGAGAGCATCATCCCGCAACTCGAGGACCAGGCCCGGTTCTACTACAAGCCGAACCCGATCTGGGACTACTCGGTCCCGCAGACGCAGGCGCTCTACCTCGCGGCGGAGGAAGGCAAGTTCTTCGAGATGCTCAACCTCCAGTTCGCCGCGCAGCGGCAGGGCGGGCTGTCGCCAGACCAGATCGCGGACGCGGCGCGGCGCATCGGGCTGGACCCGGAGCACGTCCGCGAGGAGATCGCGGCGCGGAAGTACGTCGGCCTGATCGAGCGGGAGAACGAGATCATGCAGGCGGCCGGCGTGCGGAGCGTGCCGAAGCTCGTGATCGAGGGGCGCGTGCTCGCCAACACGCCCAAGACGTGGACGGCGGAGTGCATCGGCCGGCTCGTGGAGGCGGCCGCGGCGGAGAAGCAGCGGACGGCGGAGACGGCGTCGGCTGCTCGGTAAGCTCGCTGGTCCTAGATTTTCAGCAACCGTGGGGGCGCAGCGCTGCGCCCCTACGCATTTTCCCGCCGCCCATGCGCTTCTGCTTCGCCCTGCTCCTGCTCGCGGCTGCTGCCTCGGCGCAACCGCTGCCGCTCGCCACGGAGTTCACCGCGCCCGGCGTCACCGGCTACGACCCGGCGATCCCGACGCCCGAAGCCGTCATCGGGCACGTCATCGGGACGCGCCACACGCGGCCCGAGCAGGTGGTCCGCTACTTCGAGGCCGTCGCCGAGTTGAGCCTGCGCGTGACGGTCGCCGAGCACGGGCGGACGTGGGAGGGGCGGCGGCTCGTCCACGCCGTCGTCGCCGCCGAGGGGACGGACCTGGAGGCGGTGCGCCGGGCCAACCTCCGGCTCTCCGATGCGCCCGAGGCCGTCGGCGACGCTGCGCTCGGGGCGCTGCCGGTGGTGGCGTACATGGGCTACAGCGTGCACGGCAACGAGGCCAGCGGGACCGAGGCCGCGCTGCTCCTGCTCTACCACCTCGCCGCCGGCCGAGGGCCGGCCGTCGACGCCATGCTCGAAACCGCCGTCGTGGTCATCGACCCGATGCTCAACCCCGACGGGCGCGACCGCTTCGTGGACTGGGCCAACGGCAACCGGGGCGGGACAGCCGGTGTGCCGTCGCTCGACGGGCAGGACCGCGAGCACCGCGAGCCGTGGCCCGGCGGCCGGACCAACCACTACCTCTTCGACCTCAACCGCGACTGGCTGTTGCTCCAACACCCCGAATCCCAGGCGCGGATGGACCTCTGGCACGCCTGGCGGCCCCAGCTCTCGACCGACTTTCACGAGATGGGCGGCGACGCGACCTACTTCTTCCAGCCCGGCGTCCCGAGCCGCAACAACCCCAACACGCCCGCCGCGACCTTCGACCTGACCGCTGAGATCGCGGGCTACCACGCGGCGGCGCTCGACCGGATCGGGCAGCTCTACTACTCCGGCGAGTCGTTCGACGACTTCTACTACGGCAAAGGCTCGACCTACCCCGACGTCAACGGCGGCGTCGGGATGCTCTTCGAGCAGGCGTCGAGCCGTGCCCTCGCCGCCGAGACCGAGAACGGCCGGCTCGACTACGCGACGACCGTCCGCAACCAGCTCGCCACGTCGCTCTCGTCGCTGGAGGCGGCCGTCGCGCTGCGCGAAGACCTGCTCCGGCACCAGCGCGACTTCTACGCCTCGACCCCAGAGTTCGCGCGGGACTCCGACGTGAAGGGGTACGTCTTCGACACGGAGAGGTATCCAGCGCGAGCAGAACAGCTTGCTGATGTGCTTCGGCGACACCGGATAGAGATGCGCTTTCTCGCCGAGTCGGTGGAAGCCGGGAACGAGCGCTTCGAGCCGGGCAAAGCGTTTGTCGTTTCTCTCGATCAGCCCCAGGCGCGTCTCATCAAGGCCGTTTTCGAGCGCGTAACGAGCTTCGAGGATTCGCTTTTCTACGACGTCTCGACGTGGACGCTGCCCCTCGCCTACGGACTGCGCTACGCCGAGTTAGACCGCCTTCCACAGACGGTTGATCGGCGCGAGGAGGGACTGGATCGTCTGTTGCCATCGGTAGCTTATCTGATCCCGTGGGGTCAGGCGTTTGCTCCCCGCACCCTGGCTCGGTTACAGCAGGCTGGAGTGCATGTTCGGATGGCGATGATCCCGTTCGAGGCAGCGGTCGGCAGAGGCCGGCGGAGTTTCGACCGAGGCACGCTCGTCGTCCCGCTCGGGCAAGCCAATGTAGATGCGTCGACGGTCCACGGTCTCATCGACGAAGCACTGCGTGCCGACCAGATTGACATAGCCGGCCTCGGAAGCGGGCTGGTACCGAGCGGACCGGACCTCGGCAGCCCGTCGGTTCCGGTGCTCCAGCGACCGCGCGTGGCGGTGCTCTCGGGTGGGGGCACCGATGCGTACAACGTCGGGCAGGTCTGGCACCTGCTGAGTGAGCGCGCCGGGCTGCCGGTGTCGCTACTCGACCGGGACGACGTGGGCAGCGCCGATCTCAGCCGTTACACCACCGTCATTCTCACTGGCTATTTCCGCGGACTGAACGAGGCCGACGCCGAGGCGCTCCGGGTGTGGGTGCAGCGTGGCGGGACGCTCATCGCCACCGAGCAGGCGGCGGCGTGGGCCGCTGAGAACGGCTTCGGCGAGTGGACCGCGCGCCCGGCCGCCGAGGACAGCACGCGCCGCCCCTACGCCGAGGTCGACGCCGCGCGCGGTGCCCAAGTTGTCGGCGGGGCCATCTTCGAGGTCGTCCTCGACGAGACGCACCCGCTCGCCTTCGGGCACCCGGCGCGCGTGGCCGTCTTCAAGAATAACACCCTCGCCTTCGACCCTGCCGATACGCCGGGCACGACCGTCGCCGCCTACACGGACGACCCGCTCCTCAGCGGCTACGTCTCCGACCCGAACCTCGACCGGCTGCGCGGCGGCACGGCGATCACCGCGCAGCGCCTCGGCCGGGGCCGGGTCGTGCTCCTCGACTTCGACCCCACGTTCCGGGGCTTCTGGTGGGGCACGCAGGGGCTGCTGCTCAACGCCGTCTTCCTCGGCGGCGCGTTCTGAACCGTAGCTTGCCGCCGCCACCCGTCGCCCTCCGATGAGCCGCATCACCGAAGCTGTCGCCAACCTCTACGTCTGGCTGCTCGACGCCACCGGCCTGAGCGAGGCTACGCTCGACCACCTCGTCGCGACGCTCTTCGCCGTCCTGGTGCTGTGGGGGCTGCGGCTCTTCGCGCTCCGCCTCGTCAACCGGCGCACGGCCGACGTCCGCGCCCGCTACCAGTGGCGCAAGACGACGACCTACACCGCCGTCGTGCTCGGGGTCCTCGTCATCGGGCGCATCTGGATCGACGAGTTCGGCGAGGTCGGGACCTTCCTCGGGCTGGTCTCGGCCGGCATCGCGATCGCGCTCAGGGACCCGCTGACGAACATCGCCGGGTGGGGCTTCATCGTCTGGAAGCGGCCGTTCGGGCCGGGGGACCGGATCGAGGTCGTCGGCATCGCCGGCGACGTGATCGACCAGCGCATCTTCCAGTTCACGCTCCTCGAGATCGGCACGGCGACGGGCGCGGCGCAGTCAACCGGCCGGATCATCCACCTCCCGAACAGCAAGGTCTTCACCGAGCCGGTGACGAACTACACGCGCGGCTTCCCCTACGTCTGGAACGAGATCGGGATCGTGGTGACGTTCGAGAGCGACTGGCGGGCGGCCAAGGAGATTCTGCTCGGCATCGCGCAGGACAAGGCCGAGGAGCTGAGCGCCGATGCCGAGCGCAAGGTCCGGCAGGCTGCGCAGGAGTACATGATTTTCTACTCCAAGCTGACGCCGACCGTCTACACCTCCGTCGTCGACTCGGGCGTGCAGTTCGCGGTGCGCTACCTCGTCGAGCCGCGCCGCCGGCGGGGCAGCGAGGAGATTCTGTGGGAGGCCATCCTCACCGCCCTCGACGCGCGCGACGACATCGACCTGGCGTACCCGACGCAGCGGTTCTTCCACAACGTCGCCGAGGGCAAGCCCGGCGCGCGGGCCGAACCGCTTTCGCACCCAGCACCAGCCAGCGAGCAGCAAGCAGACAACGGAGACCCGTAGGGGCGAGCGGCCTTCGCCCTGTCCGGCCTTCGCCCTGCCGGAGGACCACCGAGGCGGAACGCGCGTCGGGTCGCGCCGTACCGCCGGTCCACCTCAACCCGCCCGCTCATGCCCAACCGCCTCGCCGACACGCACAGCCCGTACCTCCTCCAGCACGCCGAGAACCCCGTCGACTGGCACCCGTGGGGCGACGAGGCCTTCGAGAAGGCGCGCCGCGAGGACAAGCCGGTCTTCCTCTCGGTCGGCTACGCGACGTGCCACTGGTGCCACGTGATGGAGCACGAGTCGTTCGAGGACCAGGACGTGGCGCGGCTCCTGAACGAGCACTTCGTCGCCGTCAAGGTCGACCGCGAGGAGCGGCCGGACGTGGACGCGCTCTACATGTCCGTCACCCAGGCGCTCACCGGGCACGGCGGCTGGCCGATGACGGTCTTGCTGACGCCGGAGCGCAAGCCGTTCTTCGCGGGCACCTACTTCCCGAAGCACGGCCGCGCCGGCCGGCCCGGCATGATGGAGCTGCTGCCGAGCGTTGCCGCGCAGTGGAGCGCCGACCGCGACAAGGTCGCCGCCTCGGCGGAGCGCATCACCGAGGCCGTCCGCAGCGGGCTGGCTCCGGCCGCCTCCGGCGAGGCCCCCGGCGACGACGTGCTGGCGGCGGCCTACAACGCCCTCGCCGGGCGGTTCGACCCCGAGGCCGGCGGGTTCGGCGGCGCGCCGAAGTTTCCGACCCCGCACACCCTGCTGTTCCTGCTCCGTGAGGCGCAGCGCACCGGACCCGAGACCCTCGTCGGCGCGCGCGCGCTCCACATAGCCGAGGCCACGCTCGGCGCGATGCGGCGCGGCGGCCTGTGGGACCAGGTCGGCTTCGGGTTCCACCGCTACTCGACCGACCGCACGTGGACGCTGCCGCACTTCGAGAAAATGCTCTACGACCAGGCACTCCTGGCGATGGCCTACACCGAGGCGTTCGCCCTGACGCGCAAGGCGAGCTACCGCCAGACCGCCGAGGAGATCTTCGCCTACGCCCACCGCGACCTCACGAGCGAGCATGGTGCGTTCTTCTCCGCCGAGGACGCCGACTCGCTCGACGCCGACGGGCACAAGGAGGAGGGCGCGTTCTACGTCTGGACCTGGGAGGACCTGATGGACACCCTCGGCCCGGAGGAGGGGGCCTTCGCCGCAGCGCTCTTCAACCTCGCGCGCGAGGGCAACTTCCGCGACGAGGCCACGCGCCAGCGCACCGGCCAGAACGTCCTCTTCCGCGCCACCGACGACGCCGAGGCCGCCGGCCGCCTGGGCGTCTCCGAAGCCGACTTCCGCGCCCGCCTCGACGGCATCCGGCACCGCCTCCTCGCCGCCCGCGCCGAGCGCCCGCGCCCGCTCCTCGACGACAAGGTCCTCACCGACTGGAACGGGCTGATGATCGCTGCCCTTGCGAAGGCGGCCTGGGCTTTCGACGCGCCCGAGTACGCCGAGCGCGCGTCGAAGGCGGCCGATTTCCTCCTTACCACAATGCGAACCGAGGACGGCCGTCTGCTCCACCGCTGGCGGCGCGGCACCGCCGGCATCCCGGCCCTGCTCGACGACTACGCCTTCCTCGTCTGGGGACTCGTCGAGCTGCACCAGGCCACCTTCGAGCCGCGCTGGCTCCGCGCTGCGCTCGACCTCCACCGGACCATGCGGACCCACTTCGAGGACGAGGCGCACGGCGGGCTCTTCCTCTCGCCCGACGACGGCGAGGTGCTCCTCGTCCGGCAAAAGGAGTACTACGACGGCGCGATCCCGTCCGGCAACGCGGTCGCTGCGCTCAGCGGCTTGAGGCTCGGGCGGCTCACCGGGCAGACGGAGCTGGAAGACGCTGCCGAGCGCATCCTCCGGTCCGCCCCCGTGGCGCAGCAGCCGGTGGGCCACACCATGACGATGGTGGCGACGGGCTTCAGCCTCGGCCCGGCCCAGGAGATCACCGTCGCCGGCGCACCCGGCGCGGCCGACACCGACGCGCTCCTCGGTGTGCTCCGCTCTCGCTATCTCCCGAACGCCGTCGTCCACCTCCGCCCGCCGGAGCAAGAGGAGCTAGGCGACCTCGCGCCGTACACCGAGACGCAGACAATGCAGGACGGCCAGGCGACGGCCTACGTCTGCGAGCACTTCGCCTGCCAGGCCCCAACGGTGGAGGCGGAGGAGCTGAAGCGCCAGGTCGATAACGTGTGACGTTAGGCGTGGGGAGAATGGGAGGAGTGGGGGGAGCGCAGATCGTGAGGGCTGGAAATTCCCTCCCCGCCCTCAAAACCCCACGTCCTCACTCCCGGTAGCTCACCACGCGCGAGCGGAGCGCGCCGGCCAGCGGGGCGCGGAACCCGAGCGTCCCGCGCCGCTCGGAGGCGTGCGGGACGAACGGAAAGTCGAGCTGCGCGCACTCGTCGCCGGCGCACACCTCGACCGTCGCTTCCTGGGCGACCAGGCCGCCGGTGTTTCTCAGCGTCACGGGCACGAGCACAAGGTCATCGCGCGTCTCCGGCGCACCGAGCGTCACCTGGAGGTCCGGCGGGGCGTCGGCGTCGGTGAAGACCTGGTAGGTGAGGTAGCCGAAGACGAACAGGACGATGGCCGCCCCGACGGCGACGACGCCCCACTCTAGCGCGTTTCGGCCTTTTGAGTCTTGATCGTCGGAGGAAGCCATGCGCGTCAGCCGATAGCGGCCGCTAGGAGAGGAGGAGGCGGCCGGCCGACGCCCCGAGCGCCGTCGCCACGCTGAGGAAGACGACCTGGGCCACGACCGTCGGCAAGGCGAAGCCTGCCAGCCCGCCGCCGAGCCAGAGGAGCGCCGCCGCCACCGCCAGGGCGATGCCGTAGGTCACGAACGCATCGCCGAGGGGGCCACCGGCGAAGACGCCGCCGTCGCTGAACCGGCCCGAGCCGCGGAAGTCGGCGTAGCGGACCATGCCGAGCACCAAGAGGAACGACAGCACCGCCGTCCCGAGCACGGCCGCCGGCGGGGCCGCCACCGCGACGACGACGATCTCCTGCGTCGGCGCTAGGCCCACGGCGAGCAGGAGCGCGCCGAGCGCCGCGTAGGCGATCTCGCTCCACACGTCGTCGTCCTCTTCCTCCTCGTCGCCGCTGCCCTCGCCGAGCTGCGACGAGCCGACGGCCACGCCGACGGACACCGCGAGCGTCTCGGTGACGATGCGCCCGAACGCCTCGTTGAACCCGAGGTCGGGCGGGAGCTGGCCGATCAGCTTGAGCATCCCGATCGCCAGGACAGCCCCGATGGCGAGCGTCTCGAGCGCTTCGAGGACGTTGTTGGGAAACGACTTGTCGTCGTGCAGGCCGGCGTAGTAGGCGTAGGCGACGAGCGCGCCGAGCATCAGCCCGACCGAGACCATCAGCAGGGCCGGCGTGACGAGGTAGCTCTGCCGCCAGATCTCCATGGTGTAGAGCGGGGCGACCGCGAACAGCAGGCCCCCGGCGACGCCGCGCGCGTACTCCTGGAGCGTCTCCTTGACGGGTCGCGTAGCCACCGGGGTCAGCCCAGCGGTTGCGGCACGGCCGCGTGCGCCGCCGCCGCCAAGTCGGCGATGTAGGCGGCGTCGTCCCGCTGCTCGATGGCGTTCCCGACGACGATGAACCGCGCCCCGGCGGCGACTTTCTGCGCCACGGCCTCCGGCGTCCGCAGCCCGCCACCGACGACGAGCGGAATCCGGCACGTCTCGGTGATCGCGCCGATCATCTCCTCGGGCACCGGCTGCTCGGCCCCGGAGCCGCCGTCGGTGAAGAGCAGCCGCATCCCCATCATCTCGGCCGCGAGGGCGGTCGCCGCCGCGATCTCGGGCTTGTTGCGCGGCAGCGGGGCCGAGCCGGACATGTACTGCGCCGTCGTGAGCCGCCCGCTCTCGACGAGCATGTAGGCCGTCGGGATCGGCTCCAGGCCGAGCCGCCGGATCAGCGGGGCGGCGTGGACGTGCTGCCCGATCAGGTGCTCCGGGTTGCGCCCGCTCACGACCGAGAGGTAGAGCACCGCGCTGAGGGCCCCCGAAATCTGGTGCAGCGTGCCGGGGAAGCCGATGACGGGGAGCTCGGCCGCGGCCTGGAGCGTGCGGACGTAGCCGTCCAGTTCGACGGCGTGCATCAGGCTCCCGCCGACGAAGAAGGCGTCCACGCCGGCCTCGGCGCAGCGGGCGGCGAAGGCCGGGAGCCGGTCTTCCGCCAGCTTGTCGGGGTCGATCAGGACGATGAACCCGGCTCCGCGTGCGTGGGCGGCAGCGAGCAGGTAGTCGTAGCTGGAGAGGCCGTTGGAGGCGGGCACAGGGCGAGGTGCAGGTGGACGCAGAGGCGGCGTAAGGTAGCCCGCATCGCCGGGTCTTGGCAACCCGTCTAGCGTACCCCGAGGTGGGCGAGGATCCGCTCGGCCGTCGGCTTGCGGACGCTGACCATGTCGAAGCCAGCGTCGTCGCTCTCGATCCAGAGGGCGAAGACGTAGGCATCTGCGCCCCGCTCGACCCAGCCGACCCACCAGCCGAGGTTCTCGCCGTTGCCGAGCGCCCAACCCGTTTTGCCGCGCAGCACGGTCCCCGCCGTGGTGTCGGCGATCATGATGCCTCGGACGATGCCCATCGCCCGGTCCGAGAACCCGGTCTCGCCCGCCCGCAGCCGCCGGAGGAAGGCAATCTGCTCGTCGGCCGAGACCTGCAGCGAGCCGTCGAGCCAGAACCGGTCGGCCGCCTCGCCGATCGTCGCGTTGCCGTACGCCTCGCGCGTGAGCGCCGCCTGCAGGGTGTCGCGCCCGGCCCGCCGCGCTAGCTCCTGGTGCACCCACACCGCCGAGCGCTGGAGGGCCGTCTCCAGCGTCTGGTCCTGATTCCAGACCGGCAGCCAGCGCTCGACCCCGTCCCACTCGACGACCTCGTGCTCGTCCGCCACTGCCCCGGCGTCGAGGGCGACGAGCGAGTTGAAGATCTTGAACGTCGAGGCCGGCGTGCGGCGCTCGGCGGCCCGGCCGTACCGCGTCGTCACGCCTGACTGCGCGTCGTAGAGCACGAAGGTTCCGGCGGTGCTGTCGGGGAAGAACGCGCCGAGGTCGGCCGTGGAGTCCGCCGGGGCGCCGAGCAGCTCGAGGGGGCGCGCCGACTCGTCTGGCGCACCGGCGCAGCCGGCGAGGGCGAGGAGGAGAAACGCGAAAGAGGAGGGGCGCATGGTGGGGCGGCTCGGTGGGGCCGGAAGATAGCAGCCCCGAACTGCGACATCCCGCCGTACGGTGCACCGGCGCGCTTCGCCCCAAACCACACCGGCTCCCCCCTCGGCGTGCGAGAGAGGAGCCGGACGAGCGGAGCGGCAGCGGCTAGCGGACGAGGAGCAGCGAGCGCGTGGCCGAGGCCGTCTCGCCCTCAGCGCGGACCACGTAGGCCCCGCTCGGCAATGAGCCGGCGTCCACCGTCAGGGCCAGGTCCTGATTCGCTGGGACCGCGCCGTCGCGGAGCACCTGGACCTGGCGGCCGAGCACGTCGTAGAGCACGACGCGGACGTGCTGCGCCCGGTCGACGCGGAGGGTCAGCGTGGCCGGCTGGGAGGCGCTGAACGGATTCGGGTAGGCTGCGGTGAGCGTGAACGGGGCGCTCGGGGCCTCCTCCTCGATCGTCACCGGCGGCGGCGGAGCCGTCACGTTGTAGCCCTTCGCGTTGAACTGCGTGACCATCACCTCGATCTCCTCCTCGGTGTAGCCCATGTTCGCGGCGGCCTGGAGGACGGCCTGGGCGGCGACGGGCTGCGTCGTGGTCCGGCCCGTCATGGCGATGCCCTCAACCACGGCGGCGTCGGTGCGCTCGCGCCCGAGGCTCTCGTAGATCCGCATCAGCGACGTGGACCAGTGCTGGCCGCGCGTGTGGGGCGGCGGCCCGGAGGGGTAGGTGCCGGGGTAGTCGGTGACGCGGCCGGGCCAGAACTGGTTGTGGCCGTCCCACTTGAACACCCAGTCGTTCTCGGGCGCGTCTGCCGGCAGGAGGCCCAGGCTGCGGGTGTACGAGACGGCGAAGTAGTCGCCCAGGCCCTCGCTAAGGCCGTCGCCGTTGGAGAGGCCGCCGACGGTGAGCCAGTCGTGGAGGCCGTGGCCCAGCTCGTGGATGATCACGTCGGCGTCCTCGGCATCGTCCACCCCGCCTTCGCCGAACTGGAGGCGGCCGCCGCCGTAGGACGAGTTGTCGGCCCCGTTGTAGCCGTGCGGGTCGAAGCGGACGCCCGTCGTGTACTGGTACGGCCGCACCGCGATCTCGAGCGTCTCGTTGATGTAGCGCATGTAGTTGTCGATGTGCCAGTAGACCGTGGCCGCTTCGAAGGCGTCGGCGTCGCGCGTGAAGCTCCAGTCGGCGGTAGGCTGGTCGAACTCGCCCTTGAACGGCGGGGCCCAGTCGAGGATGTCGGCGTAGGGGCCTTCGAGCTTGTAGACGGTCCCGTCGAAGGTGACGTCCGGGATCGTCTTCTCGACGCGCGTCGCCCGGAGCTGGGGGGTGTTGGCGTCGCCGCCGTCGGTGAAGCCGGGGTCGCCGTAGTCGGCGCTGGCGCGCGTCAGCGGGTCGGGGTCGAAGATGAAGCCCGTGGCGTCGACGCGGCGCACCTCAACCAGGGAGCGCACCGGCGGCTCGGGCCGCTCGTCGTCGAGGCTGTGGTGGAACACGGTCCGGCGGGCGACGCGGAGCAGCGCGCCGGTCTCGGCGTCGACGAACGACTCCCAGGTGCCGAACGGGGCCTCGGGGGTGACGAAGACGCGCCACGCGAGCCGCGCCTCGGTGTCGGTCGAGTAGACCACCAAGCTCACCTCGTCATCGAGGAGCCGGCCCGACACGTCGAGGTGCGCGTGGGCGAGGGCCCGCGCCGCCGCCGCGTCGAGCGTGGGCACGACGTTCGCGAGCGCGGCCTCGGGGCGGTAGTCGCTCAGCACCAACTGCACCCGGTCCTGCGGGTCGATGCTGACCACGACCTCGGCCCCGTGCACCGGCACCCCGCCGACGGTTTGGGTGAAGCGCACCGTGTGGCCGGCTCGCCCGGAGCGGACGTGCCGCACGTCGAGGTCGGACAGCGCGGCTGACTTCAGCCGGAGTGCCGTGGCTTGCTCGGCGAGGTACTGCCGCGCCATCGTCTCGGGGTCGGCCGCGTCGACGGCGTAGGCGAGCTGGTAGCGGGCACGTGGGGTGCCATCGGCCGCGCGCAGGCTCGTCCCGTCGAGCGTGGGCACGGCCACCGCGTCGTCACCGATTTCGAGCGCCGACCGGGGCTCCGGTTTCTGCGCGAGCGCGGCCGTTGCAAACAGGAGGAGAGCGGCCAGAGCCGCCACGGGGTAGCGATGGGACATGATAGGCACCTCTTGGATGGTGGGCGAAGGAAGGAGCAGCGGGAAGGGATAATAGGGCGAGATCGCGCCCGGACCAAACTCCGTGTGGGCGTGGTACCCCGCGAGAGGGCTGGGCGTCCAGGGGCATTAGGGGCACTGCCGGATAGTCTCCAGCAAAGGGACTCACACCGCCAGCATCTCGCGCAGCGCGCCCGCTGCCGCCCCAAGCGCGTCGGGCAGGTTCTCCGGCTGCCGCCCGCCCGCCGTCGCGAGGGTCGGCCGCCCGCCGCCGCCGCCGCCGACGCGCTTGGCGAGCACGCCGACGAGCGTGCCGGCCTGCACGCCGCGCCCGACGAGGTCGTCCGAGACGCTCGCCGAGAGGTAGACCTTGCCGCCCTCCGGGTCGGCGGCTCCGAGCACGGCCACGGCGCAAGGGCCGAGCGTGTCGCGGAACTGCGTCGCGGCCTCGCGGAGCGTGTCCATGTCGGCCGCGCCGAGGTCGCCGGTCACGAGGCGGACGCCGTCGACGTCCTCGGCCTGGTCGATCAGGCTGTCGAGGCCCGACGCGGCCTCGGCCTGCTTCAGCGCGGCGATTTCCTTTTCGAGCGCCTTGACCTCGGCGAGCACGTCTGCCACGGCCTGGTCGACGGGCGTCTGGAGCGACTTGAACGGCGCGCGCACGGCGTCGAGCGTGGCGCGCTCGCGGTCGAGCACGTCGAGCGCGGCCTCGCCGGCGACGGCCTCGATCCGCCGGACGCCCGACGCCACCGAGCCTTCGCTCGTGATGCGGAAGACGCCGATCTCGCCCGTCGCCGCCGCGTGCGTCCCGCCGCACAGCTCGACCGACACCTCGGGGCCGAAGGTGACGACGCGGACGGCGTCGCCGTACTTCTCGCCGAAGAGCGCCATCGCGCCGCGCTCCTTGGCTTCGGCAATCGGCACCTCGGTCTCGATGGCACCGGGGAGGTTGGCCTGGATCAACTCGTTGACGCGGCGCTCGATGCGGCGCTGCTCCTCGTCGGTGACGCGCCCAGCGTGGGAGAAGTCGAACCGGAGCCGGTCGGGCGCGACGAGCGAGCCTTTTTGCTGGACGTGCTCGCCGAGCGTCTCGCGGAGCGCGGCGTGGAGGAGGTGCGTCGCCGTGTGGTGCTTGCGTGTCTCGCGGCGGCGCGAGGCGGTGACCGTCGCCCTCGCGGCGGCGGCCGGGTCCGACGGCAGGCGGTCGACGCGGTGGACGATGCTGCCGTCGTCGGCGCGCTGCGTGTCGGTGACGCGGAGCGTGTCGGCGCCGACTTCGAGGGTGCCGGTGTCGCCGATCTGCCCGCCGCTCTCGGCGTAGAACGGCGTCCGGTCGAGGACGACCTCGTGCGCCTCGTTCTCGCCCTCGCCGAACGACCGCATCCTCCTGATCTGCGCGCCCTCGATCTCCGTCGCGTCGTAGCCGACGAAGGCTGAGTCGTCGCCCTCGGAGACGGTCTGCCACGCGCTGATCTTGCTGTGGTCCGAGCCGAAGGTGCCGGCGGCACGGGCCCGCTCGCGCTGCTCCTCCATCAACTCGGAGAACCGGACCTCGTCGACAGTCAGCCCCTCCTCGCGAGCCATCAGCGCCGTCAGGTCGCCGGGGAAGCCGTAGGTGTCGTGGAGGAGGAAGGCAAACTCACCTGGCAGTTCACTCTTCGCAGCTTTCTCGAAGACTAGATCAGCTACGGCATAGTACGTAAGATCTTCGGGTATGGTGGAGCCGAACACGTTCAGCACTGCGTTGGCAACACCTGCATCTCTCATCTGACGGACCCAGTCATCTTTGAGTCCATAGTATCCCTGGATGATATCAATTTCCTTTCTTCCTCCTAACTCCCTATCACGTTTTACATGAGAAGCGTAAAGCTTTGGCTGTGAGACTAGGGCCTCGAATACTTTAAGTCCATCCTCGAGTGTCCGCAGGAAGCCCTCCTCCTCGGCGCGGATGGTGCGCTCGATATAGTCCTGCCGCTCGCCCAACTCGGGGAACGTCTCGCCCATCGTCTCCTTCAGCGGCTCCACCAATTTCCACAGGAACGGCTCGCGGAAGCCGAGCGCCTGGTAGCCGAAGCGGACGGCGCGGCGCAAAATCCGGCGGATGACGTAGCCCCGCCCCGTGTTGCTCGGGCTCGCCCCGTCGGCAATCGCAAAGGCGAGCGTGCGGACGTGGTCTACCACCACGCGCATGGCGATCCTGATCTTGGCCGCCTCGGGCTCGGGGACGCCGCCGATCCGGTCGTAGCCGCCTACCTCGACGCGCGGCGACAGGCCGGCGAGGCGCTGGAAGAGGCCGGCGAACAGGTCGGTGTCGTAGGTGCTCGTCGTGCCCTGGAGCACGGCGCAGAGGCGCTCGAAGCCCATGCCGGTGTCGACGTGCTTCGCCGACAGCGGCTTCAGGCTCCCGTCGGGCTGGGCGTTGTACTGGATGAAGACGAGGTTCCAGATTTCGATGACCTCGGGGTGGTCGGCGTTGACGAGGTCGCGGCCGGGCGTGGCGGCGCGCTCAGCGTCGGCGCGGAGGTCGACGTGCAGCTCGGAGCACGGGCCGCAGGGGCCGGTGTCGCCCATCATCCAGAAGTTGTCCTTCGTCGCGCCGTAGAGGACGTGCGCGTGCGGGATCGAGGTCTCCGACTTCCACAGGCCGGCGGCCTCTTCGTCGGCTTCGAGCCCGAGCGCGTCGTCGCCCTGATGCACGGTCGCGTAGAGCCGGTTCGGGTCGAGCCCCCAGCGGTCGACGAGCAGCTCCCACGCCCACGCAATCGCCTCGCGCTTGAAGTAGTCCCCGAAGCTCCAGTTGCCGAGCATCTCGAAGAACGTGTGGTGGTACGTGTCGACGCCGACCTCCTCCAAGTCGTTGTGTTTGCCGGAGACGCGGAGGCACTTCTGGGTGTCGGCGGCGCGGCGGTAGGGCCGCGAGCCCTCGCCGAGGAAGACGTCCTTGAACTGGTTCATCCCGGCGTTGATGAACAGCAGCGTCGGGTCGTCGTGCGGGACGAGCGGGGCGCTCGGGACGACCTCGTGCTGCTTCTCGCGGAAGAAGTCGAGGAAGTCCTGGCGGGTCTGTTCGGAGGAGATCGGGCGGTCGGGCATCGGGGCGGCGCGAGGGGGTGGGAAACGGGGCCGAAAGGTACGCTGCCGCCGCGCCGGGTTCCCCGCCCACGGCACGAGTGCCTGCGCGGGGATGACGAGTACCGAGGCGTGGAGCCTGGGATAGCGATTGCGGCCGCCTGGCGCTTTATATTTGGCTCGCCACCCGACATGAATGAGCATGAGCGCACGCCCTCTCTGCGGGACCCTCGCCGTCTCCCTGCTCCTGCTCGCCGGCTGCGGCGGCACGGGGGCGCAGCGCGAGCCGGCTCCCCCGCTGCCTGCGATGACCGACCAGGAGGCCGCCGCGCGCGAGGCCCTCTACTGGCAGCGCCAGGACGCTTCGCGGGCCGACTTCACCGAGGCCGACGTGCAGTTCATGACGGGCATGATCGGGCACCACGCCCAAGCCCTCATCATGTCGCGGCTGGCACCCGGCAACGGCGCGAGCGAAGACGTCCAGACCCTCGCCGCGCGGATCATCAACGCGCAGCAGGACGAGATCGAGTCGATGCAGCGGTGGCTCCGGGAGCGCGGGCAGCCGGTGCCCGAGGTCCACATCGACGGGCTGACCCTGATGCTTCACACCGAGGGCGTGGCCCAGGACAGCACAGACCACGGCGCGATGAACCACGGCGCGATGAACCACGGTGCGATGGGCCACGGCGGCATGGACCACTCGGCGATGCCGGGGATGCTCTCCCAGGCGCAGCTCGCCGAGCTCGCCGCCGCCCACGGAGCGACCTTCGACCGGCTCTTCCTGACCTACATGATCCAGCACCACGGCGGGGCCATCACGATGGTTGACGCCCTGCTCGCGGTCGACGGCGCGGCCCAGGACGGCGCGGCCTTCAAGCTCGCCTCCGACATCAACGCCGACCAGACCACTGAGATCGCCCGCATGGAGCAGATGCTCCAGCGCCTTCGCTAGCCCACCCCCTCCGCCCGGACCTGCCATGACCCGCTCCCTCCGCCTCCCCCTGTTCGCCTTCTTCGCGTGCGTGCTAGGCCTCGCCGCGTGCGCGCCCAAGCCGATGACGAAGACGGGCCCCGGCCTGATGGCCGAGCGGCCGACGCCCGACCCGCGCGTCGGCCTCGGCGGCGGGCTGTTCGACGCCGAGGAGGCGATCTGGAACCTCCGCCTGCTCTCGGCGACCCCGCCGCCGGACGACTTCGTCGGCTCCACCAACTCCGACCTCGCCTTCAAGGGCGACTACGCGGTCCAGGGCAACTACAACGGCATGATGGTCTGGGACCTCTCGAACCCCGCCTCGCCGAGCTTGGTGACGGAGTACCTCTGCCCGGCCTCGCAGAGCGACGTGTCGGTCTACCAAAACCTGCTCTTCGTCTCCGGCGAGGGGCTCGAGGGGCGGCTCGACTGCGGGACGCAGGGCGTCGAGCAGCGCATCAGCCAAGACCGGCTGCGCGGCATCCGCATCTTCGACATCACCGACATCCGCAATCCCGAGTACATCGCGAATGTCCAGACGTGCCGCGGCTCGCACACCCACTCCGTGCTCAAAGACCCCGACGACGACGCCAACGTCTACGTCTACGTCTCCGGCTCCGCGCCCGTCCGCCCCGAGGAGGAACTGCCCGGCTGCTCGGACGCATCGCCCGGTGACGACCCCAACTCGGCGCTCTTCCGCATCGAGGTCATCAAAGTCCCGCTCGCTGATCCCGAGGCCGCCGCCATCGTCAGCAGCCCGCGCATCTTCGAGGGGCTGACCGAGCCGGAGAGCCACGGCCTCGCGCCGGCCGACGTGGCCGAGATCGAGGAGGCGAAGGCGCGCGGCGAGTTCGTGGCCTTCCTCTTCGGGCGCGAGCGCGTGCTCTGGCCCCAGCTCACCAACTCGCTGCTCAACAGCATCGTCACCCAGCGCGGCGGCGACGGCACGGTAACGGCCGCCGACAGCGCCGCGCTCCGGGCCTCGCTCCCGGAGCTGCTCGCCGAGCGGTTCGGCCCGCAGGAGAAGGCGAACGGCCTGCAGCCCGGCCCGACGCAGTGCCACGACATCACGCTCTACCCCGAGATCGGGCTCGCCGGCGGCGCGTGCGAAGGCTACGGCCTGCTGCTCGACATCTCCGACCCCGCCCAGCCGCGCCGCCTCGACGCGGTCGCCGACTCGAACTTCGCCTACTGGCACTCGGCGACCTTCAACAACGACGGCTCGAAGGTCCTCTTCACCGACGAGTGGGGCGGCGGCGGCCAGCCCAAGTGCCGCGCCGACGACCCCTACGAGTGGGGCGCGAACGCCATCTTCACCCTCGACGGCGGCGAGATGGACTTCCAGAGCTACTACAAGATGCCCGCCGCGCAGACCACCGAGGAGAACTGCGTCGCCCACAACGGCTCGCTCATCCCGGTCCCCGGCCGCGACGTGATGGTGCAGGCCTGGTACCAGGGCGGCATCTCGGTCTTCGACTGGACCGACGCCGCGAATCCTGTCGAGATCGCCTTCCACGACCGGGGACCCATCGACCCGGAGCGCTTCGTGATGGGCGGGAGCTGGTCGGTCTACTGGTACAACGGGCTGATCGTCAGCTCGGAGATCGCGCGCGGCCTCGACGTGTTCGAGCTGACGCCGAGCGCCCACCTCAGCCAGAACGAGATCGACGCCGCCAATTCGGTCCGGCTGGACTACCTCAACGCGCAGGGCCAGCCGACCTACGTCTGGCCGCCGAGCTTCGCCCTCGCCGGGGCCTACCTCGACCAGCTCGAGCGCTCCAGCGGTCTCGAGGCGGCCCGCGTCGAGGCCGTGCGGCAGGGCCTCGCGGGAGCCGAGGCGCTGTCGGGCACCGCACGCAGCGAAGCGCTCTCGGCCCTTGCGGCCACCCTCGACGGCGAGGCGGGCTCGGCCCGCGGTGCAGCGAAGGTGCAGAGGCTGGCCGCCGCCGTGCGGGACCTCGCGGCGATGTGATGACGAGCACCCCCTCGGGCATGGAGACGACTGCTTCTACCGATGCCGCAATGGAGGCCGCTCTGCGGCACCTCGTCGACCAGATCGTCGCCGAGGACGACCCGGTGCGCGTGGTCCTCTTCGGCTCCCGGGCGCTAGGTACGGCGCGGCCGGATAGTGATATCGACCTGCTCGTGGTGATGCCCGACGGGACGGATCGCCGGGCTGCGATGGTCCAGATCGGGAGCCGTTTGCCGCGCCCCGGTGTCGGCATCGACCTGCTCGTGACGACGCCCTCTGCGCTCGCTGCCCAGGCGGAGAACCCCGGTTTGATCTACCAAGAGATTCTGCAGACCGGGCGCGATCTCTACCCCTGACCGGTGCCGCCCTCTTCCCATACCAACGCTGGAAATCCAGTCTCCTGGGTCCGCTATGCCCAGGGCGATCTTCGGCTGGCCGAAGCCGATCCGCCGACTGGCGTATACCTCGAGCTTCTCTGCTTCCACGCGCAGCAAGCGGCTGAGAAAGCGTTCAAAGGCGTGCTTCTCGCACTCACGAACGACACGCTGCCCCGGACGCACGACCTCGTTTTTCTCCTGGATCTTTTGCGTGCCGCCTCGGCACCAGAGCCGCTGCCTCTTACCGCCGTTGCCGCTCAGCGGCTGACGCAGTACGCCGGTGTAACCCGCTACCCCGCCGACCTCGGCGAGGTGGACGAAGCGGAGTGGCAGCAAGCCGTCGCGGATGCTCGTAGCGGGGTAGCGTGGGCCGAGCGCGTGGTCGGGATGGGAGGGGAGCACTAGCGGTCGCGCCAGCGTGTGACGTGGGCGACGTGGTGGCGGCCGTGCCACGCGTACATCCCCGTCGCCCAGTCCAGCCGCATCGTCCGGTCCGCCTCGGGGTGGTAGAAGGCGCGGGCAAACTGGTCGCGCTCCAGCGAGCGGAGGAGCGCCGCCCAGCGCGTGTGAAGCGCATTGAGGAGCGAGAGGCTGACCTCGACCGGCAGGGCGTAGTCGGCCAGCCTCGCCCAGGCGGCTTCGTCGTAGGGCGAGATCGTCGGCGTGTCCTCGGTGAGGGCGAGCTTGACGCGGGCGACGGCGTTGAGGTGGCTGTCGGCGACGTGGTGGACGAGCTGCCGGACGGTCCAGCCGCCGGGCCGGTACGGTGTATCCAGATCGGCATCGCTCAGCCCGTCAACGGCGGCACGGAGGTCGGTCGGCAGTGCCTCGATCTCGCCGATCCAGCGGTCGAGGTCTTCGTCGGTGATCGGAGAGGGCGGATCGTAGGTGCCGATGGGGTAGCGGAGGTCGTTCATCGTCGGGCGGGTTAGATGCCGGCACCGCCGGTGACTTCGAGGGTGTGGCCGGTGACGTAGCCCGCCAGCGGCGAGGCCATCATCAGGATGCCGCCCGCTGCCTCGCGGTCGGTGCCCGGCCGGCCGAGCGGGTTGCCCGTCACGGCGCGCTCGCGCATCGCCTCGGGGATGCCCTGCACGACCTCCTGCCCGGCGACCTCGACCGCCTCGCCGGCCTCCTTCGAGCGCGTCATCCGCGTGTCGATAAACCCGAAGGCGACCGCGTTGCACCGCACCCCGAACCGCCCCCACTCCTTCGCCACCGTCTTGGTCAGCCCGACGATCCCCATCTTGGCCGTCGCGTAGTTGGCCTGCCCGACGTTGCCGTGCAGCCCGCTCGTGGAGGCGATGTTGACGATCACCCGGTTCTCGGAGAAGCCCTCGCCCGCCGCCCGCTCCTGCTTGCCCGGCTCGCGGAGGTAGGGCGCGGCGGCCCTCGTCAGCCGGAACGGCGCGAACGTGTGGATCTCGAGCACGCGCAGCCACTGCTCGTCGGTCATCGTGTGGAGCATCCCGTCCCACGTGAACCCGGCGTTGTTGACCAGCACGTTCAGCTTCCCGAACCGCTCGACCGCCTCTTCGAGGAGGGCCTCGGGGAACCCGTCCTCGGTGACGCTGCCCGCGACGGCGTGCGCCGTCCCACCCGCGTCTTCAATTTCGCGCACGACGGATTCGGCCGGCTCCGCGTCGAGGTCGTTGACGACGACCGACGCGCCGTGCTCGGCGAACAGCCGGGCGGCGGCGGCCCCGATCCCGCGACCGGCTCCAGTAACGACAACGACCTGGTTGGTGAAAAGAGACATGGAAGCAGCAGGTGAGGTGGGAGAGGTCAGCGCGTCCGGTAGTCTACACTCGCCAGCGTTCCCGCGTCGTCGACGATGTGGGTCTCCTTACCCGGTACCACCTCGGTGTTGTGGGCCGAGGCGCAGCGCCAGCCGGCGTCGGTCCGGTGGACGACGAACGAGAAGATGGTCGTGCGCGGGCCAGGCTGCTCGACCGCCCCGAGGGGCGTCTGCCCGGTCAGCCGCATCTGGGCGTGGACGACGGCCACATCCTCCCGAATCCACTTCACCGAGACGCGGCGCACCGTCAACTCGGACTCGCTAAAGATCACGTCAAGCCCGTAGCGGTGGGCTCGGCGGATGGCCTCGCGGTCGTGCCACCACAGGCCGGTGACGTTGACGAACTCGGCGTCTTGGTCAAAGAGGGCGGCGAGCGCGTCGGCGTCGCGACGGTTCCAGGCGAGCGCCCAGATGCCGGGCAGCCGCTCGGGCCGGTCGAACGTGGGGTACGCCGGGGAGTCGGGCATCTCAGTCAGGGAGGAAGAGAGTGAGCGAGTCCGCCACGAGTGCCGGCGTGGCCTCGCCCTCGATCTCGACGGTGTTCTCGGTCTTGAGGAGCAGCCGCCCCTTGCCCTTCGGGGTGACGGCCGTGAGCGCGACGCGTGCGCGAATCCGCGCGCCCGACTGCACCGGGGCGAGGAAGCGGACGCGGTCGTATCCATAGTTCAGCACGCGCTTCGCTCCGTCGGGCACGACCCCGATCTCAGCGCGGAGCGCGGGCAGGAGCGAGAGCGTGAGCAGGCCGTGAGCGATGGTCGTCCCCCCGGCTGCGGCGGCGCGCGCCGGGTCGGTGTGGATCCACTGGTGGTCGCCGGTGCAGTCGGCGAAGGCGTCGATGCGGGCTTGGTCCACGGTGAGCCAGCCGGAGAGGCCGAGCTCCTGGCCGACGAACTGATCGAGGGTGTCGAGCGAGTAGTCAGGCATGGCGTCAGGCAGGCGTGGTGAGGGCGTGGCGGAAGGCATCGGGCAGCGGGACCGGGGTGCCGGTGGCGCGGTCAATCCAGACGTGGGCCGCTTCGGCGCGGGCGTAAATCGTCTCCTCGTCGTCCTCGACCGACAACTCGTAGGTCTGCGGGAACGAGGTCCGCCCCGGCCTTCCGCCATAGACCCGCACGACGAGCACGGCCGGATACGTGATCGGGCGCTGGAAATCGCAGCGGACCGAGGCGAGGATCGGGCCGTCGCCGTCCTCCCAGCCCTCGGGCAGGAGCCGCTCGAAGGACTCGACGCGGGCCTGCTCGACGTAGGTGAAGTAGGTCGCGTTGTTGACGTGCCCGAGCGCGTCCTGGTCGCCCCAGCGGACGGGGAAGCGGGCGGTGTGGAGCAGCGGGAGGTCCGAGGGCATCGGGCGGGCGCGAGGGAGTCGGCGAAACGCTAGCGAATATCGGAACGGCGGTGGCGAGCGGGGGGAGGCCGGGCGCATTTTCCCGGCTTCGCCTTCCTCGATCTCCCCTGCTATGCCGCTTCGCCTCGCCGCCCTCGCGCTCGTCGCCGTGCCCCTCCTCACCGGCTGCGCCGAGACCAGGGAGGTCGGGAGGGGCTACGACCCGGCCGCCGACACGCTCCGCTACGCCGGCGAGGTGCACCTCCGCAACGTCCGCCAGCTCACCTTCGGCGGCAACAACGCCGAGGCGTACTGGAGCTTCGACGACCGCCAACTCATTTTCCAGAGCGACTGGAGCGCGATCAACCCGCAGGGCTGCGACCAGCAGTTCGTGATGAACGCCGATGGGTCGATGATCGGTGGCAGCACGCGCTACGCGCTCGTCTCCTCCGGGCGCGGCCGGACGACCTGCGGCTACTTCCTCTCCGACGACCGCATCGTCTACGCCTCCACCGACGGCGCGTCGCCGGACTGCCCGGCTCCGCCCGAGACCGCGCCCGGCGTCTACGCCTGGGCGATCTACCCCAGCTTCGACATCTACGCCGCCGACGCCGACGGGCAGAACACCGAGCTGCTGATCGGCGGTCCAGGCTACGACGCCGAGGCGACCGTCAGCCCCGACGGCCGCTACGTGCTCTTCACCTCGACCCGCTCCGGCGACCTCGAGCTGTGGCGCTACGACACCCAGTCCGGCGAGACGATCCAGCTCACCAACACCCTCGGCTACGACGGCGGCGCGTTTTTCTCGCCCGACGGCTCCAAGATCCTCTGGCGCGCCAGCCGGCCCGAAGGTGCCGACGCCCAGAAATACCGCGACCTGCTCACGCGCGACTTGGTCGAGCCGAGCCAGCTCGACCTCTACGTCGCCGACGCCGACGGGCAGAACGCGGTCCGCGTGACGAACCTGCCCGGCGCGAACTGGGCCCCCTTCTTCCACCCGTCGGGCCAAAAGATTCTCTTCGCCTCGAACCACCACACCGAGGGCGGCCGGCTCTTCGACCTCTTCCTCGTGAACCTCGACGGGTCCGGGCTGGAGCAGGTGACGCACTCGGGCACCTTCGACGCCTTCCCGATGTTCAGCTTCGCCGGGGACCGCCTCGTCTTCGCCTCCAACCGCAACGCCACGCGCACCCCGAGCCGGGATACCAATATCTTCGTCGCCGACTGGGTCGAGACGCCCGCCGCCGTCGACTCCGCGTTCCAGACCGTGGACCCACTCGACTCGTAATCCTACGCGCTTGCTGCTTCTCTTGCTGCTCATCGCCCCAGCGGCTACCGCTCAGCACGAGGCCGTCGCCGGCAGCGTCGTTGAGACGTTCCTCGTCGAGGGGCTGCGCGTCGATCCGGCCGATCCGCCGCCGGGGAGCGCGGTCGGGCGGGCCGGGGCACGGCTGCCGGGCGGCGGCTACCTCCACGTCGTCTACGGCAAGCCGTACGCGCGCGGTCGGCAGATCTTCGGCGGGCTCGTCGGCTGGGATCAGGTGTGGGCGACGGGCGCGCACCGCGCCACCGAGCTCGTCGTCACGGTCCCGGTGACGGTCGGCGGCGAGGCGCTGGAGGCGGGGGTCTACAGCCTCTTCACCACACCCCACCCGGACCGGTGGACGCTCCACCTCAACACCGCCCTCGGGATGCACCTCGCCGACGAGTACGACCCGGCCCTCGACGTGCTCACCGTGGACCTCGGCCCCGAGACCCTCGCCGAGCCGCTCCCGGCGTTCACCATCGACTTCGTGCCGGCCGCCGACGGGGCCGATCTCCGCATCCGCTGGGACCGCACGGGCGTCAGCGTCCCGGTCCGCCCTCGGTAGCGAGCAACTCGCGGTAGACCTGCTGGAAGCGCCGCCTGGACTCTTCCGGGCTGAACACCTCGAAGAAGACGGTCGGCGCGTTCGCCTGCCAGCGCTGCCGGGCGTCGGTGTCACTCAGCGCCCGGCGGATCGCGGCGGCGATGGCGTCGCGGTCGGTGGGGTCGACGGTGAGGCCGACGTCGAAGCCCTCAACCACGCGGCGCATCTCGGGGAGGGCCGAGACCACGACCGGCAGGCCCGCCATGAGGTACTCGAAGAGCTTGTTCGGGAGGGCCAGCTCGATGCTCAAGGTGAGCGGCGGCGGGACGTGGACGCCGAGGTCGGCCGAGGCCGTGAGCCGGAGGAGGTCACCGGGCGGCGTGTGCGGCAGGAAGTGGGCGCGGCCGGGGAGCGCCCGGGTCGCCTGCGCGACGATGACGTGCTTGTTCGGCCCGTCGCCGATCACGACGAGGTGGGCCTCGGGCACGTCGCGCATCGCGTCGACGAGCCGCCGCAGCCCACGGCCGACGCGCACCAAGCCCTGGTAGAGCACGATCCGCCGGTCGGCGGGAATCCCGAGCAGGTCGCGCAGGGCGTCGGTGCGCGGCACCGTCTGCCGCTCGGGGACGTTGGGGACGACGACGGGGCGGGCCATTCCGTAGGTCGCCGCCATCCGGTCGGCGATGCTGTCGTTGACCGTCACGATGGCGTCGGTGCGCGGGAGGTAGCGCCGCTCGAGGGCCGTCCAGGTCCAGCGCGCCCAGGGCTTGCCGGCCGTGGCGTCGACGTGGGGGTAGAGCTCGCGCGCGTCGAGGAGGAGCTTCGCGCCGTGGCGGCGGGCCGCGCCCGCGAGGGCGGGCAGAACGTAGAGGTCGCTCGCGTGGTAGACCGCCGCCGGACGGCGCACCGCCTCGTCCCGAACCAACCGGTGCGCGCGCTGAAAGAAGAGCGGCCCGCGTCCGCCCGGCCGGTCGAGCACGTGCAGCCGAACGCCCTCGGCGATCTCCCCCGGCCCCGCCTCCGGGCCCAAGGTCAGCACCTCGACCTCGACCCCGAGCTCTGCGAGCGCCCGAAGTTGCCGCAGCGCCCGCGACGACGCCCGCACGTCGCCGACGAGCGCGAACACGACGCAGGGGGGGGAAGAAGGAGACGAAGGGATGGGGGCGTGGCGACGGTGGCAGGACGGGGAAGCGGATCGACTCGAATCCCCGGCTCCCGGTAGGCGCGTGAAGATACAGGATTGAAACAATTGGCCGCGGTGCCGGGTGTGTGCGGGCGTCCCGCCGGAGGCAGCAAGGCGTTTCGGTCGCCTGGTCCTCCCGCCGTATTTTTCGTCATCACATGGACAAGCGCAGCCTCCTCATCGGCCTCGGGGTGCTCCTCGTGGGCATCGCCCTCGGGGTGCTCGTCGTCTCGGCCGTGCGGCCGGACGCGTCGGTGCCGGCGCGGGCCGCAGGCGACCGGCCCGAGGCCCGGCCGGCCGTCGCCGAGCCGGTGCGGATCGGCGATGCCAACCCGCCGCCGCCGGTGGCGCTGCCCGAGCTGACCTCGCTCAACCGCCTCTTCAAGGGCGTCGCCGAGCGCGTCACGCCGACCGTCGTCTTCATCGAGGTCGAGACGCCGGCCGACCGGCGGGCCGACCCCGACTTCGACGAGTGGCACCCGTTCCGGCAGCCCAGGCGGTACCGCCGCTCCGCCGGCAGCGGGGTCATCATCTCGCCGCTCGGCTACGTCGTCACCAACGCGCACGTCATCGACGGGGCCTCGCGCATCCGCGTGCTCCTCGGCGACAAGCGCGAGTTCGAGGCCGAGGTCGTCGGCATCGACCCGACGACCGACCTGGCCGTCATCCTGATGCCCGAGGCCGAGGGCGCGGCGCTGCCCGTAGCCGTGATCGGCGACTCCGAGGCGCTCGAGGTCGGCGAGTGGGTCCTGGCCGTCGGCAACCCGTTCCGCCTCACCTCGACCGTCACCTCGGGCATCGTCAGCGCGCTCGGGCGGCAGGTGGACATCATCGAGAACGACTTCCGCATCGAGGACTTCATCCAGACCGACGCCGCCATCAACCCCGGCAACTCGGGCGGCGCGCTCGTCAACCTGCGCGGCGAGCTCGTCGGCGTCGCCACGGCCATCGCCACCGAGAGCGGGTCCTACGAGGGCTACGGCTTCGCCGTGCCGGTCAACCTCGTCACGCGCGTCGCCACCGACCTGATCGCCTACGGCGAGGTGCAGCGCGGCTACCTTGGGGTCGAGATCCGCGCCGTCACCGCGGCCGACGCCAGCCGCCTCGGGCTCGACCGCGTCGCGGGCGTGCTCGTCTCGAACGTCGCCGAGGAGGGGGCCGCCGCCCAGGCCGGCGTGCGCTCGGGCGATGTCCTGCTCGCCATCAACGGCCAGGAGATCGACGCGCCCAACCAGTTCCAGAGCGCCATCGCGCTCCAGCGCCCCGACGACGACATCCGCCTGAGCCTCTGGCGCGGCGGGGCCCAGCGCGACCTCGACGCCCGGCTGATCGGGCGCAACGACGCCGCGCTCCAGTCCTGGATCGCCGAGATCGGCGGGCGCGACCTGCCGCTCCCGGACGAGGCCTTCCCCGACCCCGAGCCGCCTCCGGGGCCGGCTCCCGACGGCCTGAGCCTCTACGAGCTCGACGCGTGGGGCATCGGGCTGCGCGACCTCACCGACGCCGAGCGCGGTGCCTTCGGCTTCGACGGCGGGGCCTACGTCGCCTTCGTCCGTCAGGGCAGCGTAGCCTCGGCCGACGGCCTGCCCGTCGGGGCCGTCGTGACCGAGATCGAGGGCGAACCGGTCGCCTCGGCGGCCGAGGCGCTGGCGGCACTCGACGCGGTCGCGGCGGCGGCAGGGACGGCGCTCGTCCGCGCCCGCCGCGCCAGCGGCATCACGGTGTACTACGACCTCGAGTCGCCCGCCTACGCCGAGCGATGATCCGCTACCTCACGGCTGGCGAGTCCCACGGCGCGGCGCTCGTCGGCGTCGTCGAGGGCGTCCCGGCCGGCCTCCCGCTCGCGGCCGCCGACATCGACCGGCACCTCGCCCGCCGGTGGCTCGGGTTCGGGCGCGGCGGACGCAGCAAGATCGAGCAGGACCGCGTCCAGATCGACTCCGGCGTCCGCTTCGGGAAGACGCTCGGCCACCCCATCGCGCTCCGGCTCGCGAACGCCTCGCACCACCGAGACCGCGCCGGCTGGCCCGAGGCGATGGCCGTCAGCGGCACCGGCGAGGGCGTCGAAAAGGTGACGCTCCCTCGGCCCGGCCACGCCGACCTGGTGGGCGTGCAGAAGTACCGCTTCGACGACATCCGTCCGGTGATCGAGCGCGCGAGCGCGCGCGAGACGGCGATGCGGGTCGCGTGCTGCACCGTCGCCCGGCAGCTCCTGGCGCAGCTCGGCATCGACGTCGGGAGCCATGTCGTCCGCATCGGTGAGGTCGGGTACGACCGCGCCGAGGACTGGCAGGAGGCCGTCGACGCGTTGACGGAAGAGGGCGGAGCCTCGGCGCTCTACGAAGCCGCCGACCGGAGCGCGGTGCGGATGCTCGACCCGGACCTCTCCGAGCGCTGCACCGAGCACATCAAGGCGATCAAAAAAGCCGGCGACTCGCTCGGCGGGGTCTACGAGGTCGTCGCGACGGGCGTCCCGCCCGGCCTCGGGTCCTACGTCCACTGGGACCGGCGGCTCGACGGGCTGCTCGGCCAGGCGATCCTCTCGGTCCAGGGCCAGAAGGCCGTCGAGATCGGCGACGGCGCGGCGGGCGGTACGTGCCGTGGCTCCGCCTTCCACGATCCGATCACGCGCGAGGGGGAAGCGTACCGACGCGCGAGCAACCGCTCCGGCGGGATCGAGGGCGGCGTCACGAATGGGATGCCCGTCGTCGTGCGCGGCACGATGAAGCCCATCCCGACGCTCATCCGCCCGCTCGGCTCGGTAGACATCGCGAGTGGCGAGGCGCAACCGACCCGCTACGAGCGCTCCGACGTGACCAGCGTCCCGGCCGCCAGCACCGTCGCCGAAGCCACCGTCGCCCTCGTCCTGGCCAACGCCGTCCTCCAGAAGTTCGGCGGCGACTCGCTCGGCGAACTGCGCGAGCGCTTTCGCGGCTGAGAAGCTCTCCAGCTCGTGCGCCGCCCTGCCCGTTGGGCGATCGCACTCAGGAAACCGATGCTTGCGGTTACGTTGAGAAACGGACAAGAAAGAGATGCAGCACTAGAGAAATACATTTTTTAGGCCCGCCCCCGGAACGTGGACCCGTGCGGTAGGTACGCGCAATCTGAAACTTTCAATTTTAACTGAAAGAACCATATGTCCTGGCTCGCCCGCCTCGCCCGGCGCACCGACAGCCGGCTGAACACGCACAGCGCACCGGTCCCGGTCCGTCCGGGTGCGCCCCACGTCGCCGTAGTCGGGGCGGGGTTCGGCGGCTTGGCGGCGGCAGTCCGGCTGCTCGTGCGGGGCTACCGGGTGACGGTCGTCGACCGGCTCGACCAGCCCGGCGGCCGGGCGCGCGTCTTCCAGGAGACTACCGAGGCCGGCACCTACACCTTCGACGCCGGGCCGACGCTCATCACCGCGCCGTTCCTCTTCGACGAGCTGTGGCGGCTTGCGGGGCGGCACCTCGCGGACGACGTGGAGATGGTCCCGATCTCGCCGTTCTACCGCATCCGCTTCGACGACGGGGCGACGTTCAACTACACCGGCGATGCGGAGGCGATGCGCCGCGAGGTCGCCCGCTTCAGCCCGGATGATGTGGCGGGCTACGAGCGCTTCCTCAAAAAGAGCGAGCGCATCTTCGCCGTCGGGTTCGAGGAGCTCGGCCACGTCCCGTTCTCTCGGGTGAGCGACATGGCTCGGATCGTCCCGGCGATGGCGGTGCTCGAGAGCCACCGGACGGTCTACGGCCTGGTCTCGAAGTACATCGAGGACGAGCGGCTGCGGCAGGTCTTCAGCTTCCACCCGCTCCTCGTCGGCGGCAACCCGTTCTCCACGACGAGCATCTACACGCTGATCGCCTTTCTGGAGCGCAAGTGGGGCGTGTGGTACGCGATGGGCGGCACCGGGGCCCTCGTCCGCGCCCTCGCCGGCCTGGTCGAAGACCTCGGTGGAACCCTGCGGTTCGGCGAAACGGTCGAGGAGATCACCGTCGAAGGAGGCCGCGCGTCGGGCGTCCGGCTCGAGTCCGGCGAGCGCCTCGCGGCCGACCTCGTGGTCTCGAACGCGGATGCGGCGTGGACCTACCGTCACCTCGTCCGCCCCGAGCACCGCCCGACGTGGACCGACGCCAGGCTCGACCGCGCGAAGCTCTCGATGAGCCTCTTCGTCTGGTACTTCGGCACCGACAAGCAGTACGGCGACGTGGCCCACCACACGATCCTGCTCGGTCCCCGCTACCGCGCACTGCTCGACGACATCTTCCACCACCACCGCCTGGCCGACGACTTCTCGCTCTACCTCCACCGGCCGACCGCCACCGACCCGTCGATGGCTCCGCTCGGACACGACGCCTTCTACGTCCTCAGCCCGGTCCCGCACCTCGAGAGCGGCACCGACTGGCGCGTGCACGCCGAGCGCTACCGGCAGGCCATCGAGGACGCGCTCGCCGAGTCCGTCCTGCCGGGCCTCGGGCAGCACCTGACCGCTTCGCGCACACTCACGCCGCAGGGGTTCCTCGACGACTACCTCTCGGTCAAGGGCGCAGCCTTCTCGTTCGAGCCCGTGCTCCAGCAGAGCGCCTACTTCCGGCCCCACAACGCGAGCGAGGACGTCGACGGCCTGTTCCTGGTCGGGGCGGGGACGCATCCGGGCGCGGGGATGCCGGGTGTGCTCTCGTCGGCTAGGGTGCTCGACACCGTGGTGCCGGACCCGGCCGCGCTCGCCGGCCCGCTTCAACTCGTCTGACCTCACCTCTCCACCTCTCTCCACGCTGCTATGTCTGACCACCACCACGTCGTCCGCATCGACATCGAGCCCTCGGAGGACGGCACGCGCCGGAGCTCCACACACGGCTGGCAGGTCCGCGTCAGCCACCACGGCGAGCGCAAGACCAAGTTCTACGCCGACCGCAAGTACGGCGGCCGGGAGACCGCGCTCGCGCTCGCCATCGAGCATCGCGACAAGCTGCTGGCCGAGCGGCCTCCGGCGAGCGGAGCCGTCGAGCGCCGGGCGCAGAAGCGGAGCACGTCCGGCGTGGCCGGCGTCCGCCTCGCGTTCAAGAGCGGCACGCCCTACGTCGAGGCCAACTGGGTCGGCGAGGCCGGCCGCAAGGTGACCTCGTACTCGGTCGAGCGGTGGGGCCTGCGCAAGGCGGCGTGGCGGGCGTGCCGGAGCCGGGCCGTCGGGCTCGGCGTCCGCGACCCGGAGCGGGTGCAGACGATGTTCGACACGGCCTACCCGAACCTGCAAGTCAGCCTCGATGCGGCCCTCGCGCAGCGCAGAGCACCGGACGCGCAGGAGGCTGAGGTGCGCGAAGCCGAGGTGCAGGAGGCCGAGGTCGGGAGCTAGGCGTGGCGCAGGGCTTCGATGGGTTCGATCCGGGCGGCGCGACGGGCGGGGACGAACCCGGCCAGCACGCTCACCAGAAGCGTGACCACGACGATCCCGGCCACGACGGGTCCCGGCGTGTAGAACACGTCCACCGGCGGAATCCCGATGCGCCCGAGGTAGGCCGCCACGCCCGCGCCGAGCGCCGCCGTTACGCCCCCACCGAGCAGCGCGCCGGCCACGCTCCCGGCGATCCCGAGCAACAGGCTCTCGGCCACGAAGAGCCGCTGTACCACCCCGTCCTCCCCGCCGATCGCCTTCATCACGCCGATCTCGCGCGTCCGCTCGACCACGTTCATCATCATCGTGTTGGCGATCCCGACCGTCGCCACGAGGAGCGCGATCAGGCCGACGATGGCGAGCGTCCCGTTCATGATGGCGAACAGGCGGTCGAGCTGAGCGAACTGCTCGCGGAAGCCGGTCGCGTAGACCCCCTCCGCTTCGACGGCCGACTTGACGGCGGCGTAGCGGTCCTCGCTCGTGATCTGCACCCGAGCGGCCGGGTAGCCGCCGGTGTCCGGGCCGCGCGTGACCAGGTCGAGCGTCGAGAAGAAGGTCACCTTCTGCATCGACTCGGCGAGCCCGAGCGGGACCACCAAGCGGACGAAGCCCGAGAGCGCCTGCCCCTCGGTCGGGAGCACGCCGGCCACGCGGAGCCGGTGGGGCTCCTCCTTGATCGGCAGGCTCCGCATCCCCATCCCGAAGGAGAAGAGCGCGGCTTGCAGCTTGGCGTAGTCGAGCGTCGCCGTCAGCACGGTCACGGTCTGGCCGACGGCGGCCTCGGCCGGGTCGAAGCCGAGGCGCTCGGCCATCGAGCGCGGGATCAGGAGCGCCGAGTCGGCGTCGGTCTCGAAGAATGCGCCCGCGGCCGGCTGGTAGGCCGGGATCGAGCCGAAGACGAGGGGCACGGCCTCGGCCCCGGCGAACACCTCGCGCTCGCCCCGGCGGACGCGGACCGGGAAGGCGACCTCGGGATACGCCGCGAGCACGCCCGGCACCGCGCCGATCCGGGTGAGCAGGCTGTCGGTGATCGGGACGCCGCCGGTGGTGTCGGGCTCGGCGACGACGCGGACGGCCACGTCGCCGAGCGAGTTGATCGGGTTTGGCGTGCTCGTGACGCGGAGCGTGTTGTAGAGCTCGAGCGTCGCCACCTCCTGGTCGGCCAGGCGCTGGAGGCCGGCCCCGTAGGAGAGCAGCGCCCACAGCGCCGCCACCCCGATGGCGACCCCGACGAGCGTCATCGCGCTGCGCGTCCGGTTGCGGAGCAGGTTGCCGGCGGCGAGGCGGACGAGGTCGGCGAGGCGCACGGGCTAGACCGGTAAGGGAAGGAGGCGGTCTTCGACGACCGCCCCGTCGCTGAGGCGGACCACGCGCTCGGCCGCGCCCTCGAACTCGGCGAGGTTGTGGGTGACGACCAGCACCGAGCGCCCGGCGCGATGGATGTCCTGCAGGAGGGCGACGATCTCGGCGGCGGTCTGGGAGTCGAGGTTGCCCGTCGGCTCGTCGGCCAGGAGCAGCGGCGGGTCCATCACGAGCGCGCGGGCCACGGCCACGCGCTGCTGCTCGCCGCCGGACAGCTCTGCCGGCCGGTGTCCCCGCCGCTCCACCAGCCCGACCCGTTCGAGCGCGGCCTCGGCCCGGGCCTGCCGCTCACTCCGCCCGACGCCGGCGAGCACCATCGGCAGCGCGACGTTCTCGGCCGCGTCCATCGCCGCGACCAGGTTGAACCGCTGGAAAATCATACCGACGGCCTCGCGCCGGTAGCGCGCGCGCCCGTCCCGGCCCAGCTCCGTCACCGCCCAGTCGCCGACCGTGACGCGGCCACTCGTCGGCCGTTCCATCGCCGCCAGCAGATGCATCAGCGTCGACTTCCCCGACCCGCTGCGCCCGACGACGGCCGTGAACGAGCCGGCCGGGAGGGCGAGATTGACTGCGCGGAGCGCGTGGACGGTGTGCGCGCCGCGCCGGTACGTTCGGGTGACGCCGTCGAGTTGGACGAAGGGGGACAAGTCTGGGGAGGGGACGGGCACGGGGAAGTGGGGGAGCGAGCCGTCCCAACGCTGGCGGGCGGTGCTTGCTCCGGTCCCGCCACTCTGCCGTGTTATGCTGTCGAGCAGCAGACCGAGTGTCGAGGATACAGATCGAGCAGAGCCAGACGCGCCGCGCGATACGAACCCACCGGGCGAGGCTGCGTTCACGCTCGCCCACCCTGCCCGCCGCCATGACCGACCGCTCCGCCACGCTCCGCCGCCTGCTCGCCGACCGCATCCTCGTCCTCGACGGGGCGATGGGGACGATGGTCCAGCAGCACGCGCTCACCGAGCCCGACTTCCGGGGCGAGCGCTTCGCCGACTGGCCGCAGCCGCTCCGGGGCAACAACGACCTGCTCTCGCTCACCCGGCCCGACCTCATCCGCGCCATCCACCGTGCCTTCCTCGACGCGGGCGCGGACCTCGTCGAGACCAACACGTTCAACAGCACGGCCGTCTCCCAAGCCGACTACGGGACCGAGGGGCTGGTCTACGAGCTGAATCTCGCGGCCGCCCGGCTCGCGCGCGAGGCCGCCGACGCGAAGACCGCCGAGACGCCGGACCGCCCGCGCTTCGTCGCCGGAGCCATCGGGCCGACGAGCCGGACGCTCTCGCTCTCGCCCGATGTGAACGACCCCGGCTTCCGCGCCACGACCTACGACGCGCTGCGCGACGCCTACCGCGAGCAGATCGAGGGCTTGGCCGATGGCGGCGTGGACGTGCTCTTGATCGAGACCATCTTCGACACGCTCAACGCTAAAGCGGCGATCTCGGCGGTCGTCCGCTGGGCCGAGGCCACGGGCGCGGCGCTCCCGGTGATGCTCTCCGGCACCATCGTCGACCTCAGCGGGCGGACCCTCTCGGGGCAGACCGTCGAGGCGTTCTGGCTGTCCATCGCCCACTGCCCGAACCTGCTGTCGGTCGGGCTGAACTGCGCGCTCGGGTCGGCGCAGATGCGGCCGTTCATCGAGGCGCTCAGCAAGGTAGCGACGGTCCCGGTGAGCCTCTACCCGAACGCCGGGTTGCCGAACGCGATGGGCGGCTACGACGAGACGCCCGCATTCATGGCCGAGCAGATCCGCGGCTACGCCGAGGCCGGGTTCGTCAACCTCGTCGGTGGCTGCTGCGGGACCACGCCCGAGCACCTCGCCGCCATCGCCGAGGCCGTCGCTGGGCTTCCGCCGCGCCCGGTCCCGACCGCCGAGCCGACGCTCCGGCTGAGCGGGCTGGAGCCGTTCGTGCTCCGGCCCGACACCAACTTCGTCAACATCGGTGAGCGGACGAACGTCACCGGCAGCCGCCGCTTCGCCCGGCTCATCGGCGAGGGCGACTACGAGGCGGCGCTGTCCGTGGCGCGCAGCCAAGTCGAGGACGGGGCGCAGCTCATCGACGTGAACATGGACGAGGGGATGCTCGACGGCGTGGCCGCGATGCAGACCTTCCTGAACCTCGTCGCCGTCGAGCCGGACATCGCGCGCGTGCCGGTCGTCGTGGACTCGTCGAAGTGGGCGGTCATCGAGGCGGGGCTCAAGTGCGTGCAGGGCAAGAGCGTCGCCAACTCGGTGTCGCTGAAGGAGGGCGAGGCCGCGTTTCTGGAGCAGGCCCGCCGCGCGCGGGAGTACGGCGCGGCGGTCGTCGTGATGGCCTTCGACGAGCACGGGCAGGCCGACACCGTCGAGCGCCGGAAGCAGATCTGCGCCCGCGCCTACCGGCTGCTCACCGGCGAGGTCGGCTTCCCGCCCGAGGACATCATCTTCGACCCCAACGTTTTCGCCGTGGCGACGGGCCTGGAGGAGCACCGCCGCTACGCGCTCGACTTCATCGAGGCCACGCGCTGGATCAAAGCCAACCTCCCGCACGCCTGCATCTCGGGCGGTATCTCGAACCTGTCGTTCTCGTTCCGCGGCACCGACCGCGTCCGCGAGGCGATGCACGCCGCGTTCCTCTACCACGCCGGGCGCGCGGGCCTCGACATGGGCATCGTCAACGCCGGCCAGCTCGAAGTCTACTCCGAGATCGAGCCGGAGCTGAAGGAGCGCGTCGAGGACGTGCTCTTCGACCGGCGGCCCGACGCCACCGAGCGGCTCGTCGAGATCGCCGAGCAGATCGCCGCCGAGGGGACCGAGGCAAAGGAGGAGAAGACGCTCGCCTGGCGCGAGGCCCCGGTCGAAGAGCGGCTGCGGCACGCGCTCGTCAAGGGCATCACCGAGCACATCGAGGCCGACACCGAGGAGGCCCGGCAGCGGGCGGAGCGCCCGCTCGACGTGATCGAGGGGCCGCTGATGGACGGCATGAACGTCGTCGGCGACCTGTTCGGGAGCGGGCAGATGTTCCTGCCCCAGGTCGTGAAGTCGGCCCGCGTGATGAAGAAGGCCGTGGCGTACCTGCTGCCGTTCATCGAGGCGGCGAAGGCCGCCGACGAGTTGAGCGATGGCGTAGGGGTGACCGGCCAGTCGCCCCTACCGCACGGCCAACGCGACGCCGACCGCAAACCGCGCATCCTCATGGCGACGGTCAAGGGCGACGTGCACGACATCGGCAAGAACATCGTCGGCGTGGTTCTCCAATGCAACAACTTCGAGGTGATCGACCTCGGGGTGATGGTCCCGCCCGACCGGATTCTGGCCGCCGCGACGGAGCACGACGCAGACGTGATCGGTCTCAGCGGCCTCATCACGCCGTCGCTGGACGAGATGGTGCACCTCGCCGCCGAGATGCAGCGGCAGGGCTTCGAGCGCCCGCTGCTCATCGGCGGGGCGACGACCTCGAAGGTCCACACCGCCGTCAAGGTCGCCCCGCAGTACGATGGGCCGGTGGTCCACGTCCTGGACGCGAGCCGGAGCGTGCCCGTCGTGCAGAAGCTCATCGGCGAGGAGCGCGCCGCCTTCGCCGCCGAGGTCGCCGCCGAGTATGAGGCCGTTCGGGAGAGCTACGCCCGCCGCACGCAGGAGACAAAGCTGCTGACGCTCGGGGCCGCCCGCGCCAACCGCCTCGGGCTCGACTGGTCCGCCGCGCCGATCACGACGCCCTCGGCGCTCGGCATCACCGAGTTCCTCGACTACCCGCTCGACGAACTGCGCGCCTACATCGACTGGACCCCGTTCTTCATCGCCTGGGAGATGAAGGGCAAATACCCGCAGATTCTCGGTGACGGGCGAAAGGGCGAGGAAGCCCGCCGCCTCTTCGACGACGCGAACGCCCTGCTCGACCGGATCATCGACGAGCGGCTCCTCCGCGCCGACGGCGTGGTCGGGCTCTGGGCGGGGAACGCCATTGGCGACGACATCGAGGTGCACGCCGACGAGAGACGAGGCCAACCTATCGCCACGCTCCACACGCTCCGGCAGCAGACCGCGAAGACGCCCGGCAAGCCGAACCGCGCCCTCGCCGACTTCGTCGCCCCGAAAGACAGCGGGCGGGCCGACTGGCTCGGCGCGTTCGTCGTCACCGCCGGGCACGGTCTCCACGCGCTCGTGGCCGAGTTCGAGGCCGAGCACGACGACTACTCCGCCATCATGGCGAAGGCCCTCGCCGACCGCCTCGCCGAAGCCTTCGCCGAGCACCTCCACGCGCGCGTCCGCGCCGAGCTGTGGGGCTACGCGCTGGACGAAGCGCTCTCGAACGACGACCTCATCCGGGAGCGCTACGCCGGCATCCGCCCGGCCCCCGGCTACCCTGCCCAGCCCGACCACACCGAGAAACCCGCCCTCTTCGACCTCCTCGGCGCGACCGAGCGCACCGGCGTCGAGCTCACCGAGCACCTCGCGATGACGCCCGCCGCGAGCGTGTGCGGGCTGTACTTCGCGCACCCCGAGGCGGCGTACTTCAACCTCGGCGTGCTCGGGCGGGACCAGGTCGAGGACTACGCCCGGCGCAAGGGGATGACGACGGCCGAGGCCGAGCGGTGGCTGTCGCCGGTGCTGGGCTACGAGCCGGCGGACCGGGAGGCACTGAGAGTTTAGGGAGGCCGATCGGTACGTCACCGGTCCACTCCCGCGAGGTATCGCGGCCGGCACTTAGCGGCCGGGGGCCTGGGCTGAGAACGAGAGCACTGCTCACGACTCTCGGTCCCGGTGCGTCGCTCCCTCTCCCTGCTCCTGCTCGCCCTCCTCGGCCCCGGCCTGCACGCGCAGCCGCTCGCGCCAGCGTCCGACGCCGGTGCCGTGGAGGTCCGCAGCGAGACCGTCTACTACGAGGTGCACGGCGAGACGGCCGAGGCGCTCGGGGCTGCGCTGGCCGCGCACGGGCCGCGCATCGACGGGCAGGGGTTCTTCGGGCTCACCGAGTGGGAGGTCAGCGCCTCGTACCGGTGGGCCGCGCGCGCGACGGGCTGCGCCGTGGACCATCTGACGGTGCGCGTGGCCGTGAAAACGCACCTGCCGCGCTGGCACGCGCCGGCCGACGCGTCGCCCGCCGTGGTGGCAGCCTGGCACCGCTTCGTCGCCGCGCTCGACCTCCACGAGCAGGGGCACGGGCACCTCGCCGAAGAGGCGGCCTTCGCTGTTCGCAGCCAGCTCGCCGCCCTTCGCGTGCCGGACTGCGCGCGGATGAAGGGGGCGGTGCAACGCACCGTCGCAGCCGTGATGCGCGCGTACGACGCCCACAACCGGGTCTACGACGCCGAGACCGGGCACGGCCGGACGCAGCACGCCGTCTGGCCGTCACCGCTCCTCGCCGCCGAGGCGCGTCGGGGCGAGAACTAGGTCGTGTGGACCTTCACCCAGATCGGTTCTCACGGGCTAGATTCTGTCCTCGCTGCGTTGGGCTCGCCGCCCGATGCCTAGGGCATCGGACGTCTCCGGGACGTGTCCCTCGCACGCCTTGCGAGGCCGAACTCGTGATCTCGTGCGATCCTGACCTCGCAAACGTCCGCACGCCCTAAAGGGCGGAGGTGAGGACGAGAAGGGAGGAGGGAGACATAGCGCGAGAGCAGGCAAAGGAAAAGGAGAGGCGTTACGGGTCGCTTTGCAGCGCGGCGATTCGCTCCGGGAGGTCGAGCGGCGCGAGGTCGCCCGCGTCACGGACGGCTTGGTAGAGCCACAGCGCGCGCTTGCGCCCGGCGGCGGAGGCGTCCTCTCGCAGCAGATCGGCCAGAGCGAGGGCGTGCTCGGATGAGAACGCCTCTCCGTCCCGGCACAGCGCGAGGGTCTCGTCCGGGCCGAGCCGGTGGAGATCGGCGAGCGGCAGGCCGGTGGCTTGCTCGAGCCCGTGGGCGAGGGCCTCAGCCGCCTCCTCGACCTGGCCGGCGCGCTTGTGGAACAGCGCGACGGCCAGAACCTGGCTGAGCTGCTGGATCTGCCGAACGAGATGGTCGCGCGAGATCACGAGAACGGGGAGAAGTCCGCTGTGCGCTTCTCGAAGAAGGCGGTGAAGGCCTCGGCGGCCTCGGGGCTTTGGAGGCGCTCCAGGAACGCCTCGGCCTCGGCGCGGATCGTGGTCCGCACGGCGTCGGCGTGGGGCCGGCGGAGAAACTGCTTGGTGAGGCGGAGCGAGGCGGGCGGGCGGGCGGCGAGGGCCTCGGCCCGCTCGGTCGCGTGCTTCAGCAACGCGCCCTCGGGCACGAGCTCCTGGACGAGGCCCCACGCGTGCGCCTGCTCGCCCGAGAACGGCTCGCCGAAGAGCAGCAGCTCGGCGGCGCGCTGCGGCCCGACGATCAGCGGCAGCAGGTAGCTCGACGCCGCCTCGGGGCAAAGGCCGAGCGTCACGAACGGCATCTGCAGGCGGGCCTCGGGCGTCGCGTAGACCAGGTCGCAGTGGAGCAGTAGCGTCGTCCCGATCCCGATGGCTGGGCCGTGGACGGCGGCAAGGACAGGCTTCGTCGCGGTGCTAATGGCGGTGAGAAAGGCGAAGACGGGGCTGGACTCGTCGGCGGGCGGGTTCGCGGCGAAGTCCATCAGGTCGTTGCCGGCCGTGAAGGCGTCGCCGGCCCCGTGGAGGAGGACGGCGCGCACGGCCGGCTCGGCCTCGGCCTGCCGGAGCGCCTCGGTGAGCGCTTCGTACATCGCCACGGTGAGGGCGTTCTTCTTCTCGGGCCGGTTGATGGTGACGCGGAGGACGCCGCCGTCGAGGGCGCTGAGGACGTGGTCGGGCATGGCCGGGGAGCGAGCGGGAGAGCGGAGGAGGCCGGAAGCTACGGCGAGCAAAACGCGGCAATGGTGTATCTTTGGCGACCCCCTCCACCTTGCGCTCTCGCCATGTCTGCTCTCGCCCTCCACTCGCCCCGCACCGCCTCGGTCGACCTCCTCCGCAGCGAGGACGCCTCGGGGCTCGTTCAGCTCGCCGGGGTCGTCGGCTTCGCGCTGCTCGCCGTGCTCGGCGCGCAGGTCCACATCTACCTCTGGGAGGTCCCAATCACGCTCCAGACGCTGGCCGTCTACGGCAGCGGGCTGTTCCTCGGCTGGCGCAACGGCCTGCTCGCGATGGCGCTCTACCTCGCGCTCGGGATGCTCTTCCCCGTCTTCGCGGGCGACGGGCACGGCCCGGCCTACCTCTTCGGCGCGGTCTCGGCGGGCTACCTGCTGGCCTACCCGCTCGTCGGCGCGGTCGTCGGCGCAGCGTCGAAGCGGTGGAACACGTTCGCCGGGTCGGTGCTCTCGCTGATGCTCGGCTCGGCCGTGCTGTTCACGATCGGCGTGGCGTGGCTCCACTATGCGGCCGGCCACGCGACCTGGGCCGAGTCGGTCTACAAAGGCTGGTGGCTGTTCGTGCTCTGGGACCTCGCCAAGATCATGCTCGTCGGCGCGGCCTACGCCGGGGCCCGCCGCCTGACGGACTGATCGACGCGCTGCCAGACCTATTCGCCGTCCGGCACGACGCGCTCGGCCTCGCGCAGTGACGCCTCGACGGCTTCGGCCGCGCCGGGGATGCCGCTCTCGGCGAGGCCGTACTCACGCGGCAGGTCGTCGGCGAAGCGTTCGAAGGCCATGTAGCCCGAGACGATGATCGAGCGCGGGTCGAGCTCCTCGCCGAATCGGTCGAGCCGGGCGGTGTCCTCGGCGATGGGGAAGCGCAGCTCCGAGGTCTGCACGTCGCGGGCGCGGCGCTGCTCGGGGTTCCACTCGCTGCCGAGGTAGCCGGCCGCCTCGCCCTCGCCGAGATACGTGGCCTCCAAGACGCCGAAGAACGTCAGCCGGTGCTCGCCGTCCTTGCCGTCCTTGAGAATCTCCCCGGCCGACGTGGGGAACCGGGTTCCGCGGCGCGGGCCGCCGAAGGCTCCGCTGCCGCCGGGACCCTGAGCCGGCAGGAGGTAGAGCCGGAAGCCCTCGGCCTCGGCGCTGTCCGCGATGAGCGAGCGGAGCAGGTGGCGCGGCGAGCCGTGGTACGCCGCCTCGCGGTTGGCTCGCCAGCGCGCGGCCTCCACCTCGTCGGCCGGGTCCATCGCTTCGAAGAGCGGCTCGCCGTCGAAGAAGTTCTCGCTCGCTCGCGCCTCGAAGGCCGTCAGGTCGTAGCGGACGCGGTAGCCGAGGGCGCGGTTCTCGATCAGCAGCGGCTCCCGCGCCGTGGCGAAGAGCGTCCCCATCCGCTCGTCGAAGTCGAGGACCGTCGGGTTCAGAATCTCCGTGGCGGAGGCGTTCTCGGACTCACCGAGGAAGCGGTGGCGGAAGCGCTCGTAGCGCCGCCGCCACTGCGCGTCCTGGGTCGACTCGACGCTGACTTCGCCCAGGGCGAACTCCGACGCGGCGAGGCGGAAGTCGACCGTCCGGGTGCCGCCTGCCTCGCGGAGCACCAAGGTCCTCCGTCGCCGTCTCGAACCCGATGATGGAGGCAACGAGCCGGTGCGCGCCGAGTGGCACGGACGGGAGCCGGTAGCGTCCCTGCGTGTCCGTAGTGGTGCCGCGCTGCGACTGCGCGACGAAGACGTGCGCGCCCGGCAGCGGCTGGCCGTCGGCCCCGGTCACCGTGCCGGCGAGCGTGGCGGTCGTGGGCTGAGCGGAAGCCGGGAGGGCGGCGAGGAAAAGGAGGACGCTGAGAAGACGAGGCATGGGCGAGACGAAAGTGGAGCGGTAGAACGCGGGAGCGGGCGGGGCTGGTGTAGAGCGCGCGGGGCAGTCTGGGTGGCCCCGCAGCGTGGACTGACCACAAACGTAGGCACTGCAAAGCGCCGGTATGCACGCGGGACCGTGTTTCGACGCGCTTCCACTCTTGGAACCCGCTTTGCACGAACCGGGGACGGAGCCGCGTTACTCCCGCCCGTGCCGGGGCGGCTTCTCTCCCGAACCAACCTTCGACTCGATGCCTCTCGCCTCCCGCCTCTTCCCGCGCCGCTCCACCAACCCCCGACGGATGGCCCGCCACGGGGTCCTACTCGCGCTCGGGCTGCTCGCAGTCGTCTTCGTCCTCGCCGGCTGCGACTTCGACGACGACCGCCGCGATCCCATCGGCGGCGGCTCCGACAACGGCGTCCGCGTCGCCACCTTCACGCTCAACGACAGAGATGACCGGGGAGGTTTTCTGTTCGCCAAAGCGTTTCTAGGCGAGACCGATACGACGGTCTCCGCTGTCGAGTACGAGGCGGAGTTCGCTCAACTCACCCGTGACGTGGTAGACGACGGTCTCGTTCTCCTCTACACCTCGCAAGAGTTCGGCGACCCGCCTCTGCCCGGATGGACGCCGCTCCCGGTCTCCTATGGCTTTGACGAGAACGCAGACAACAACGTGGACTATACGATCACTACGACTTACGGCTTCGACATCAACACGCTCTTCGTCTACATCGAGGCATCAGATTTTATCACCATTCCTGGACTGGATTTCAGGGAGCTTGAGGACAGAATCATCTTCCGCCTCGTCACGATCCCCGGCGGCGGGTTCAACCGGGGTCTCGACTATTCGAACTACGAGGCCGTGCAGCGCGCCTACGATTTGCCTGAGTGAAGCGAGTGGAGGGAGAAGGACGGGAAGCGCCGTGTTCGGGTGAGCGCGGCGCTTCCCGCACGAATAGCCGCCACGCTGACGTTGCTCCACCCCTAGGAACAGCACCAAAATCGAAATGGTACCACGCCCCATGACCGGACCGATGCCGACTCTCCTCTGCCGCCTCGTCCTGCTCTTCGTCCTGGGCCTGGCCGCGTCGCCCGTCCGGGCGCAGACGACTTCCGTGCTCGACGATCCGGCGTTCGAAGCCGAAGCCACACGCGGCCTCGACCTGCTCTACAACATGGAGTTCGACCGCGCCGAGGCCGTCTTCGACCGCCTCGCCGAGCAGCACCCGGCGCACCCCGTCGCGCCGTTCCTCCAGGCGCTCGTCCCGTGGTGGCAGATCCTGGTGGACCTCTCCGACACCAGCCACGACGAGGCCTTCTACGACCGGATGGACGAGGTCGTGGACCGCGCCGACCGCCTCCTCGACCGCGACCGCGACAACCTCGACGCCAAGTTCTTCAAGGGCGCGGCGCTCGGCTTTCGGGGCCGGCTCCAGAGCAACCGCCGGAGCTGGCTCAAGGCCGCCCTCGACGGCAAGCGCGCGATGGGCTACGTCCTCGACGTGGCCGACGAGAGCGACGCCAACGCCGACTACGTCTTCGGCCGGGGCATCTACGACTACTACGCCGCCGCCGTCCCCGAGCGCTACAGCTGGAGCAAGCCCTTCATGTCGATGTTCCCCGCCGGCAGCAAGGCGCGCGGCCTGGCGGCGCTGCACCGCACCTTCCGCGACGGCACCTACCTCCGCGCCGAGGCCGCCTACTTCCTGCTCCAGATCTACTACCTCTTCGAGCGCGACTACACCAAGACGCGGCAGTTCATCGACTGGCTGCGCATGGAGTACCCGGACAACGCCTTCTTCCACGCGATGGAGGGCCGCATCTATGCCCGCTTCGGCGACTGGGACGCCTCCGAGCGCATCTTCCAAACCATCATGCGCCGCCACGCTGCCGGCGACACCGGTTACAACGACGCCCTCGCCGAACAGGCGCTCTACTACCTCGGCCGCAGCCAGCAGATGAAGCGCAACCACGGCCAGGCCCTCGCGCTCTTCTACCGGCTCGAGCGAATCGCAGCCGAGCGCCCGCAGCCGAGCGCCTTCGAGACCCTCGGCCGCCTCCGCCAGGGCATGAGCTACGACGCGCGCGGCGAGCGCGACAAGGCCCTCCAGCGCTACCGCCAAGTGCTCCGGCTCAGCGACTTCTCCGGTGCCCACGACCGCGCCCGCCAGTACATCGAGACGCCCTACGGGCGCAGTTAGTGGTTCGTAGTCAGCAGGACTCTCTGCTCCGCTGTTAGCGCTGCTAACCCACCACTCACAACTGACCATTTTCCATGTTTTTTCGCTACTCCGAGTGGGACGAGAGCCGCCACGGCCAGAACCTCCCCACCTTCGACCGGCTCCTCGACCTCTTCCAGCAGCTCCTCTTCCACACCGGCGGCGATGCCGACGAGGCGCTAAACTGGCTGACCCAGATCGACAATCAGTACGGGATCAGCGACGGCGAGATGGGCATCGGGGACTTCATCGAAGAGCTCAAGAACCGGGGGATCATCGAGCGCGATGAGCAGACGGGTGTCGTGCAGATCACCGCTAAGGGGGAGCGGGGGCTGAGGCAGCGCTCGCTCGAGGAGATCTTCTCCCACCTCCGCAAGAGCGGGCGCGGCAACCACAAGACGCCCCACGCCGGGGCCGGCGACGAGCGCCTCCCCGAGACCCGCCCGTTCAACTTCGGCGACGACATCCACGGCCTCGACGTCACCGGCACGCTCTCGAACGCCTTCCGGCGCGGCGGGCTCGGCGACTTCTCGCTGAGCGAGGACGACTTCCAGGTCTTCGAGACCGATCACCACTCGTCGGTGGCGACGGTCCTGATGATCGACCTCAGCCACTCGATGATCCTCTACGGCGAGGACCGGATCACCCCGGCGCGGCGGACCGCGATGGCGCTCGCCGAGCTCATCATGACGCAGTACCCCAAGGACACGCTCGACATCGTCGCCTTCGGCAACGAGGCGTGGGAGGTGGAGGTCAAGGACCTGCCGTACCTCCAGGTCGGGCCGTTCCACACGAACACGCGCGCGGGGCTGGAGCGGGCGCGCACCATTCTGCGCCGCCGCAAGAACCGCAACAAGCAGGTCTTCATGATCACCGACGGCAAGCCGAGCGCTCACTTCGAGGCCGGCCGGCTCTACAAGAACGCCTACGGCCTCGACCGCAAGATCGTCAACAAGGTCCTCGACGAGGCCGCGATCTGCCGCCGCGAGGGCATCACGATCACGACGTTTATGATCGCCCGCGACCCGTACCTCCAGAACTTCGTCCGCCAGCTCACCGACACCAACCAGGGCCGGGCGTACTACGCGAGCCTTGACGACTTGGGCGGGTTCATCTTCGAGGACTACGTCCGCAACCGCCGCAAATTCATGCGGTGATCGTCATCGCAGAAGGCCGCGCCACGCCGCTACACCGATGTAGCCCGCGCCCATCGCGACGGCGGTCGCCGCAAGGAGGAAGCCACTGTCGGTGGCTGCGTTTGCCGCTCCGAGGAGGAGGAGGAAGGGCAACGCAATGCCCAGGGCCTGCGCCGCCGCGAGGCCGGCTCGGGCCAGCGAGACGTTCGCTAAGCGCAGCATCCACGCAACGTGAAGCGCCCGCAGCCCCGCGCCGAGTGCGGCGAGGACCCACACCGCCCACAACGCGCTCCCACCCAGCCCTAGTGCCACGAACCCGCCCGTCTGCACCAGGAACAGGAAAGCGCTGAACCCCAAGTCGGCCCGCTGCCGCTCAGCCACGTCGAAGATGCGCGTGAGCGGGACGGCGACCGAGAGGACGAGGAGCCAGGGAGCGAGCGCCTGCGCGTAGGCCCCGGCCGTCACCCACTCCGGCCCGAAGACGAACGCGAAGAGCGCCGGTCCGGCGACCAGCACCGCGAGCGCTGGGAAGGTCGTCACCACGACGAGGCGGCGGTAGAACGCGAACGCGGTCTCGGCGAGCGTGCCGCGCCGCTGCGCCTCGGCGGCGCGGACGAAGAAGACCTGGCTGACGGCGTCTGCGACCAAGCCGAGCGGAAGCGCGAGGGTCCCAAAGGCGAGACCGAACTGCCCGACCACATCCGCCGGAAACGCCGCAGCCAGCAGCAGGACCGGGGCCCGCCCTGCGAGCACGTTCAGGAGCGAGGCCGGAGCCGAGAAGAGCGGGAACCGGACATAGCGGCGGGCCAGCCGGCGCAGCATCGGGAGGCGCACGCTCGACCACAGCAGCCCGCCGTCATTCCACAGAAAAACGGACAGCATCACTACGCCGGCAGCGAGAAATCCAGCCGCCGCCCCACCCACCAAACCAACCGCTCCGACGGCTGCCACACCGGCCGCCAGTTGGAGGCCGACGACTATCGCACTCTGGACCGCTCGCCCTGCGGACACTGTGCGGAACCGCTCGCGCCGCAGATGCCACGTCTCCAGGGTGAGGGTCCAGCCGGCGAAGGCTACGCCTGCTGGCAGCAGCAGCACCGCCGGGCGCATCGCCTCGCTGCCGAGCAGATCGGTCCAAACGGGTGTCCACCACAGCGCCAACGCTGCGAGCAGCGCCGTCCCCGTCGTTCCCAGCAGGGCCAGCGTCACGACGTTCGCCGACTCCTCGTCGTCGCCCGGCAGCATCAGCGCGTCCTCGTAGCGGCCCGAGGCGACCGTCGAGAAGACGGCGATGAGCGTCACGAAGACGGTCAGCACGCCGAACTCGTCCGGGGTGAAGAGCCGCGTCAGAACCGGGCGGGCGGCGAAGACGAGGGCCTGCGCCATCGCGGCCCCGGTCACGAGCGTGAGGACCGGCCGCAGAACATCCGACGCGCCGCCGAGCCGTCGGCGTGCCCGCGACATCCCCCACCGCAGGTGACGATATGGACGCGTCTGTTTCAGCCTACCTCCCCGCCTCTCATGGGCTCCGCCACGCCTCGCGGAGCTGAAGCAGGCGCGAGCCCGTCCACGCCGCCCGGTAGTAAGGGACGAGCGGAAGACCGAACCGCCGCTTGAACGTGGCGATAGAACGCACGTTAGCCCCGACCAAGTCAAACCTATGATGGCCGCTCGCAGCTAGGCTCTCGGTCGTCGCGGCCATGAGGAGGAGCATGGACGGGCCGCGCTCCCCCGCGCCTACCCAGAAGTGCCCGGTCTCGTCGTCGTGCGCCGTCGCTACGGCACCGACGCGCGTCCCGTCGAGCTGCTCGGCCACCAGAACGCGCGCCGCTCCGGCCGCAACGACGCCCCGCACGAGCGCCTCGGCCCGGTCTGCGGCGATGGGCGCATCCTCCCCTTTTTGCTCGAACGCAAGCGCCGTGAACCGCCCGGCGTCCGCTGCCGCGCTGTCGTCGCGGCGCACGGCGATGCCCTTCTCACGCACGGATCCGTCGGCGCGGCGCGGCCCGTTCTCCCGCATCATCTTGCGGACGTAGGGCGGGGCGTCCAGCCCGGCCGCACCGAGGTAGGTGTAGCGCGGCGTGACGCGAAAGCCGGCCCACGCGAACGGGCGCGCGTCCGTCACGGCCGGTGGGGACTGGAACGCGACGGCGTCGTAGCGCGCCGTGACGGCCCCGAGCCACGCGCCCAGCCGCTCGGCCGTTGCCAACCCGACTGGCCCGTCGAGGAGGGGGCCGGTGTGCGGCGTCAGCGGCGGCACGACGGCTTGGCGGAAGGGCCCGGTCCGCTTCTCGAACAGGACCGCTCCGATGTCCGCCTGGTCGTCTGGGCGGAGGGACAAGGCGAGCCGGCCCGTCAGCCCGAACGCCGCGCACGCCGCGTCGGCGTAGGCAAGGCTGGCGAAGACGGTCCGCTGCGGGCTCGCGCCGTAGAGCGCCGCGTAGGCCGCCCGCGCGTCGGGGTCCGCGAGCGAGCGGACGACCACCTCCGATGGGGCTAGACGACTCATCGCTGCGGGTCCCTGGGCCGAGGCCGTTCGTATAGGCGGCGCGGAACCGGGCGACAGCCTCGGCCCTCCGCGCGTCCGCTCACAAGATGTACTGGCTCAGGTCGCGGTTCTCGGCGACCGACTGGAGCCGCTCGCGGACGTAGGCCTCGTCGACCGTGACCGTGTCGTCCTGCTGCGCCTCGGGGACCTCGAAGAGGATGGTCTCGAGGAGCGTCGTCAGGATCGTGTGGAGGCGGCGCGCGCCGATGTTCTCGACCTCCTCGTTGACGTGCGCCGCGATCCGGGCGACCTCGCGGACGGCGTCGTCCGTGAACGCGATCTCGACGCCTTCGGAGGCGAGCAGCGCCTGGTACTGCTTGAGGAGCGCATTCTTGGGGACCGTCAGGATCTGGTAGAAGTCGTCCTCGGTGAGGTTGTTCAACTCCACCCGGATCGGGAAGCGGCCTTGCAACTCGGGGATCAGGTCGCTCGGCTTCGAGACGTGGAACGCGCCGGAGGCGATGAAGAGGACGTGGTCGGTCTTGACCATGCCGTATTTGGTCATCACGTTCGAGCCCTCGACGATGGGCAGCAGGTCGCGCTGCACGCCCTCGCGCGAGACGTCCGGCCCGCCGGCCTGCCGGCTGCCGCCGGCGACCTTGTCGATCTCGTCGATGAACACGATGCCGGCCTGCTGCACGCGCTCGATGGCCTCGCGCTGCACGGCGTCCATGTCGATCAGCTTCTGCGCCTCCTCGGCGGTCAGCGCGTCGATGGCCTCGTCGACGGTCAGGCGGCGCTTCTTTTTCTTCTTGCCGCCGATATTGCCGAACATCTCCTGGAGGTTGATGCCCATCTCCTCCAGGCCCATCGGCCCGAACATCTGAAGCGTCGGCGTGCCCTCGCTCGCCACGTCCACCTCCACCTCGCGCTCGGCGAGCTTGCCCTCGCGGAGCATCGCGCGGAAGCGCTCGCGCGTGCGCTCGCGGAGGTCGCCCTCGCCGCCCTCGTCCTCCTCGGGGCGGATCACGAAGCCGGGGCCGTTGAGCAGGGTGCCGGCCTTCTTGTCGGTGCGCGGCTCGGCGGGCGGGATCAGGAGGTCCAGCACGCGCTCCTCGGCCTGGTGCCGGGCGCGCTCCTGGACGCCTTCGGTCTGCTCGTCCTTGACCAGGCCGACGGCGATGTCCGCGAGGTCGCGGATGATCGAGTCCACGTCGCGCCCGACGTAGCCGACCTCGGTGAACTTGGTCGCCTCGACCTTGACGAACGGAGCCCCGGCGAGGCGGGCGAGGCGGCGGGCGATCTCGGTCTTGCCCACGCCCGTCGGGCCGATCATGACGATGTTGTTGGGCATGATCTCGTCGCGCATCGGCTCGGGCGCGTTGAGCCGCCGCCACCGGTTGCGCAGCGCGATGGCGACGCTCTTCTTGGCCTCGGTCTGCCCGATGATGTACTTGTCTAGCTCGGCGACGATCTGGCGGGGGGTCAGCTCCTGGTGCATCGACTCGTGGTGCGTGGTGGGGACGACGGGGGGACGGCGGGCGGGATATACGAGGCGCGGCGCGGCGTGTTTTGTGGAGATTCGGCAGCGCCCGAAACGACGTAGGGGCGCACGACCGCGCGCCCCTACGCAACCCGGACCGAGGGCCGTCTAGCTCTCTTCCTCGGCGACGTAGTCGCTCTCGACCTCGATCTCCACGTCGACGACTTCGCTCTCGGCGTAGTCAGCGTCGAAGTCGTCGCCGCGCATCTCGATCTGGACCTCGCGCACGGCCGGGTGCTCGTTGTTGACGATCAGGACGGTGTAGTCGTAGGGCATCCCCTTGCGGCGCTCGAGCCGGCAGGCCCCGCACTCCTCGAGGTCGCCGATGAGCGACTTCGGGTCATGATCGTCGATGTTGCCGAGCTCCTCGGAGAGCTTGCGCAGCAGCGGCGTCAGGTAGACCTCGTCGTACTGCCCGAAGTAGTCCTCGATGATGCGGAGCGCCTCGATGTCCACGTCGAACGGGAGGTCAGCGACCTCGGCGAACTCGGTGGTCATCTCGGGCTGACCGTTGGCGTGGTGGTCGTCCTGGAGCAGGTCGCGGGCGTCCTCGGACATCAGGGTCTCGGCGTCGAGGAATCGGCCGGCCTCGATGTTCTCGAAGAGCCGGGCCGAGAGGTGCTCGCGGAAGGACGCCATCACGACCTCGCGCCCGCGCCGCTGGAGCGCCTGCACGAGCGGCACGTAGTCGCGGTCGCCCGAGACGAGCACCACGGTGCCGATGTCCGGCCGCTCGTCGACGAAGTCGAGCGCGTCGATGCAGATCTGGAGGTCGGTCGTGTTGCGGTGCATCGTGGACGGCACGAAGCGCGGGTCGATGCCGAGCAGGTAGAGCGCGCGCTGGACGTGGCGGGCGTGGTCGTCGAGGCCCGAGAAGTCCGCGTAGGCGCGGCCGACGGCGACGGGCGTGCCGTCCTCGGAGAGCCGCTCGCGCAGGGCGTCGAGCATGTCGAGGATGTGCTCGCCGGGGGACTGGTGCCCCTCCATGCGGTTCTTGAGGTAATAGTAGAGGTTCTGGTAGTCGATCAGCACGGCCGTGCGGGCCGCGGGCTGGGGGTGATTCATGGGACGTGGAGTCTTAGGGTGGCAAGAGACCTCACGACTCGCGCGCGCCATTGGCTGTGGTGGCAGCCGGCTCCTTCGCGTCGAGTTCGAGCACCGTGAGGGTATGGTTGGTATAGATGCAAATATCGGCGGCGATGTGCAAGCCTTCCTCGACGATCGCCCGCGCCGAGAGGCCGTCGGCGTGCTTGAGCAGCGCACGCGAGGCGGCGAGGGCGTACGGGGCCCCGCTGCCGATGGCGAGGATGTCGTCGTCCGGCTCGATCACGTCGCCGGTGCCGCTGATGAGCAGCAGCCGGTCCGGCGCGGCGACGGCCAGCAGCGCCTCGAGCCGGCGGAGGTAGCGGTCCGTCCGCCAGTCCTTGGCCAGCTCGACGGCCGCCCGCGTGGTGTTGCCGCCGTACTTCTGGAGCTTCTCCTCGAAGCGCTCGAAGAGCGTGAACGCGTCGGCCGTGGCCCCGGCGAAGCCGGCCAGGATGGTGCCGCCGAACAGCGGGCGGACCTTCTGCGCGCTGTGCTTGAGCACGGTGTCCTTCATCGTCGCCTGCCCGTCGGAGCCGAGCGCGACGGTGCCGCCGTGGCGCACGCCGAGGACGGTGGTGGCGTGAATAGCCGGGAGGGCCGAGGGCGAAGCGTTCATGCGAGGAGCCGATCAGTCGGGGGGCGGCAGAGGGGAAAGCATCAATGAGCGCCCGATGCTAAAATATACGACGCGCCCCCGGCAATTGTTGTGACGACAACTAGCGGATTCCCTGATGCCCCGGACGCGGTCCGAGAGCTACTGAGGGAGCTACTGAGGCCCGACGCGCGCGAAGACCAGCGCCGGCACGCCCTCGGCGACTGCGGCGGACTGAATGAGCAGGCGGTCCGGGCGGAGGTGGTATGTGGTCGCGCCGCCCAAAATGTCCAACAGGCTCCGCTCGACTTCCCAGGAGAGGCCACCGCAGAACGCCTCCGTGTTGATGAACACGCCGCCTTCCAACCGGTGGCCCTCGCGTACCCGAAGCGAACCGCCGAAGCTGTTGCAGCTCGTCGAGCCGTCTACGGCGATCTGTCCCGTCTCAGCTATCTCGTCCGGCGTGCCGCGCAGCTCGAGCGTCGCCGCGTGACGTAGCGACGCGAGGTCGTCGGCGTAGACGTGGCCCCGCTCGCTCTGGACGAACGCGAGCGTCCACCGGCTCGGCAGCACCTCTTCGAGCCCCAGCGAGGGCGAGGGCGGGTCAAACTTCGTCCAGTGCTGCCGAGGTGCCCACGAGCTTCGGATCGAGCTCTCGGCAATCGGACCAGACACGCCGCCGAGCGCCTGTGCCCCGCCCAGAAACGCGTGCAGCCGAGCCGCATCGTCGAAATACAACGTGTAGTGGACCGACAGGTCTTTCAGCCTGACGAGCTTCCCGTGCCGGTTGATCTTCAGGGTGTCGAAGGGCGCGTCGAACATCCTCCTGAGAAAGAGCGGCGTGTGGCGGCGAAAAAGGTGCGCGAGCGAATCCGACCGGACACTCATCAGGTCTGCCGCGTCGCGCCCTCGGTCCGCCGACGCCTGCACCGCCGAACGGTCCTCGCCATAGAGCTCGACCGTGGCGACTGTGCCTGCCAGTCCATCGCCTCGCCAACGTTCCGGGTCCGTCTCGAAATTGAGTTGCTTGACGGCGTGGTCTAGAGCCAGGGCGTGCTCTGTGATCGTGATCCAGGCCCAGCCGTCACGGTCGGGCGGGGAACGCTGCTCCTCCGTCGGCTGAGCGTGCAGCGGGGACGAGAGGGCGCTCGCGGCGACCAGGGCAGCGAAGATGTGGCGAGAGGCAAGAGACATGGCGAAGCACGGACCGGGGGAGAACCTACCACCGCTGCTGCGCCAGCAGCTCCACGATGGCGTCCTGCGCCCGCGTCACGCGCCGCGAGGTGGTGCCGAAGTTGTTCGCCAACAGGGCGAAGGCGAGCGGCGTGCCGCCGGCCGTGGTGACGACCCCGGCGAGGTTCTTGGCCCCGGTCACGGTCCCGGTCTTGGCGCGCACGTTCCCCCGCGCCCGGCCCTGGCGGAAGCGCCGCTCCAGCGTCCCGTCCTCGCCGCCGACGGCGAGCGAGCCGACGTAGGCGTCGGTCACCGCCGGGTCCGGGTGGATCCACATCGTCCGCAGCAGCGCCGTCACGTCCTCGGGGGCCACCATGTCGTAGGGCGACATCCCGGAGGCGTCGCGCAGCCGCATCGTCTCGAGCTCCAGCCCGGCGCGCTCGAAGAGGGGCCGGGCGGCGCGGAGACCGGCCTGCGCCGAGCCGCAGTCGACGCGGTCCGGGCGCTCGGCCGGGCAGCGCACCGCGCCGAGCGTCTTGAGCAGGTGCTCGGCGTAGAGGTTCTGGCTCTCCTTGTTGGTGAGCGCGACGATCTCCCGGAGCGGCCGCGAGGTGTGCGTCGCGACCGGCACGAGGCGGCGGTAGTCCGGCTTCTCGCGCCAGTCGTCGAGGTCCACCGGGTCGCCGTCGACCCAGACGCCCTCGGCGCGGAGGGTTTCGTGCAGGACGTGGGCGAAGTAGCGCGTCGGGTTGTGGACCGAGACGGTGTGCCGGAGCCGCTGCCCCTGCGGGACCTCGGACTCGATCCAGAAGGCATTGCCCCCACGCTCGCGCCGGATCTCGCGGTCGGCCCCGGCGCGTGCACCGACGGTCTTCGTCCGGTTGATGAAGTAGACGTAGTCCGTCCCGGCCGGCTCGACGCTCAGCTCCGCGCGGCGGCCTCGGCGCGTGCCCTCGGCGGTGACCGTCGCGCGGCCCTCGTTGAAGCTGAGGCCGCTGATCTCGGCGGCGTAGGGGGAGGGCTCGTCGTCCCACGCCCAGCCGTTGCCGAGCTCCAGGTCGTCGAACACGTCGTCGTCGCCGATCACGTGGTCCGTGACGGACGTGATGCCGAGGGCCTGGAGCGAGTCGGCCCAGGCGCGGAAGAGGGCCGTCGCGTCGCCGTCGGTGGGATAGCCCCTCTCGAAGAGGCGGTCGCTGATGGTCGGGTCGCCGGAGCCGCGGACGACGAGGTGGCCGTCGAGGGTGCCGTCGCGGACGGTCCCGTCGAGGAAGAGCGTCGTCGTGTAGCGGAAGTCCGGGCCGAGCCCGTCGAGCGCGGCGGCCGTCGAGAAGAGCTTCATCACCGAGGCCGGGATGAAGTTCTTGCGGGCGTTGCGGGCGTAGCGCGTCTCGCCGGTCGTGAGGTCGAGGACGTGGACGCCCCAGTGCGCGTCGTCGAAGTCGGCGGCGTCGAGGACCGCGTCGATCTGCGCGCCGAGCGTCTGCGCCTGCGTCGGCACGGCGAAAGCGAAGACCAAGCAGAGGGCGAAAGCGCGCACGGTGGGCAGGTCGAGAAACCAGAAACGGAAAACCAGAAACCCTACTGGACCCCTACTGAATCGGCGTCGCCTCTAGCTCCTGGCGCTCGGGCGAAATCCGGTCGAGCAGCACGTACACGTAATCGACCGAGCTGACGGGAGCTGAAGGCTTGAGGTAGATCACCAGGTCGTTGCGGCCCGTCGCGGCGTAGACCGAGTCCACGGTCCCGACGGGGATGCCGGCCGGGAAGGTCCCGCTGAAGCCGCTCGTGACGATGAGCTGGCTCCGCACGACGGGCTCGGTCTTGGTGACGTACTCCATCAGCAGGCGGTCGGTCGCCGAGCCGTCCCAGCGGACGACGCCGTCGCGGTTCAGCAGGTCGATCTTGGCCGGGACGCGGAAGTTGGTGTTCTGGTGGGGCATCACGAGCGCGTAGTCCGGACTCGTGAGCACGACCTTGCCGATGATCCCGCGCTCGTCGATGACCGCCATGCCGACCCGGACGCTGTCGCGCGCGCCGACGTTGAGCGTCAGCAGGTTCTCCTGCTTCGTGATGTCCTTGCCGACGACGCGCGCCGGGACCATCGTGTAGTCCACTGAGTCGCGGAAGGCGACGAGCGCGCGGAGCCGCTCGTTCTCGCTGCGCGCCTCGCGGAGGCGCGCCACCTCGGCGGCGAGGGCGATGTTGTCGGCCCGCAGCTCGTCGTTCTCGGCCACGGCCTGCGTGTAGCGGTCGGCGTAGGAGAACGCGCCGTCGACCGGGGCCGTGGCCTCGAGCGAGAGCGCGCGCGCCGAGCGGAAGAGCGGCCCGTTCTGGGAGAACAGCACGATCAGCGAGACGATCAGCAGCGCCGCGAGCAGCACGAAGTCGCGCGCCTGCGCCCAGAGGTGGGTGAGCATGGGTGGTTCTGGTTTCTGAGTTTCTGGTTTCTAGTTAAACAGGAGCGACCGGGGGAGTCAAACCAGAAACGATAAACTAGGAACCAGAAACAGTTAGTACGACAGCACGCGCTCGTAGCTCTCGAGCTCCTCGAGGACCTTGCCGGTCCCGCGCACGACGGCCGTCAGCGGGTCGTCGACGACGTAGACCGGCAGCTCGGTCCGCTCGCGGAGCATGATGTCGAGCCCCTTGAGCATCGCCCCGCCGCCGGTGAGCATGATCCCGCGCTCCAGAATGTCGCCGCCCAGCTCGGGCGGGGTCTTCTCGAGCGCGCGCATCACGGCGGCTCCGATCTGCGAGACCTGGGAGCGCAGCGCCTCGCGGACGTCCTCCGAGGACACGGTCCGCGTCTTGGGCACGCCCGAGACCAGGTCGCGGCCCTTGATCGAGAGCTCGAGCTCGGGGTCGAGCGGGACGGCCGAGCCGACCTCGCACTTGATCTGCTCGGCGGTGCGCTGCCCGATCAGGAGGTTGTGGTGCTTCTTGAAGTACTGCACGATGGCCGCGTCGATCTCGTCGCCGCCGACGCGGATCGACTCGTCGACCACGATGCCGTTCATGGCGATCACCGCGATCTCGGTGGTGCCGCCGCCGATGTCGACGATCATGTTGCCGACCGGCTCGCGGACGTTGAGCCCGATGCCGATGGCGGCGGCCATCGGCTCGTCGATGAGGCGGACGTTCTTGGCCCCGGCGTGCTCGGCCGAGTCGCGCACGGCGCGCTTCTCGACCTCGGTGATACCGGAGGGCACGCAGATCACCATGCGCCCAATCCGCCGGTTCCACCCGAGGCTCGCCTTCTTGATGAGCCCCTTGATCAGGTGCTCGGCCACCTCGAAGTCGGCGATCACGCCGTCGCGCAGCGGGCGGATCGTCTCGATCTCGCGGTGGGTCCGCTCGTGCATCAGCTGCGCCTCCTGCCCGATGGCCTCGACCCTGCCCGTCGAGCGGTGGACGGCGACGATCGACGGCTCGTTGAGCACGATGCCTTTGTCGCGGATGTAGATGAGGGTGTTCGCCGTGCCGAGGTCAATGGCGATGTCGTTGCTGAGGAACAAGGGGGCGGGCGGGTGGGAGGAGGGGTGGCGGGGTGAGCGTGGAATATAGCCCCGCTGGAGCGGGCGGGGAGGGGTGTTGGGGTGTGGAGGGAGGGGAGAATGGAAAGGGTTTTTTCTGGGCGGAGGGAATGGGGAGATCTCAGGCTGAGCACGTGGCGCAAAGAGCGAGGGCTAGCAGTTCCCTCCTCGCTCTCGGTTCCCCCCTGCTCTCCACGCCGTCTCAACCCCACGCTAGTGCCGGAAGTGCCGCGCGCCGGTGAAGACCATCGCCAGGCCGCGCTCGTCGGCGGCAGCGACCACCTCGGCGTCGCGGACCGAGCCGCCGGGCTGGATCGCGGCCCGCGCCCCGGCCTCGGCGGCGGCCACCAAGCCGTCGGCGAAGGGGAAGAAGGCGTCGGAGGCGACCACCGAGCCGCCGAGCGACAGCCCCGACTTGGCGGCCTTCATCACGGCGACCTCGCTGGCGTCGATCCGGCTCATCTGCCCGGCCCCGACCCCGAGCGTCGCGCCGCCGCCGGCATAGACGATAGCGTTGCTCTTGACGTGCTTGCAGACGCGCCACGCGAAGGCGAGGTCCGCCCACTCGGCCTCGCTCGGGGCGCGCCGAGTGGCGACGGTGCACCGCGCGCGGAAGGCGTCGGCACCGCCGAGCGGCGGGTCCAGCTCCTGGACGAGCACGCCGCCGGCCACGGTTCGCACATCGAGCGACTCGGCGGCGTCCGGCCGCGCTTCGATGAGGCGGCGGTTCTTCTTCTGCTGGAGGAAACCGAGCACGCCGTCCTGGTAGCCCGGCGCGATCACGATCTCGGTGAAGATCTCGTCGAGCGCCTCCGCCGTCGCCCGGTCGAGCGGTCGGTTGACGACCACGATCCCGCCGAACGGACTCTGCCGGTCCGTGGCGAACGCCTTGCGGTAGGCGGCTTCGAGCGTCCCGGCGGTCCCGACTCCGCACGGGTTGGTGTGCTTGAGGATGGCGACGGTCGGCTCGGCACCGGCGAACTCGCCGATCAGGCCGAGGGCGGCGGTCAGGTCGAGGAGGTTGTTGAACGAGAGCGTCTTGCCCCAGAGGGTGCGGAAAGCGCGGTCGGGGTGCCCGTAGAGCGCGGCGGCCTGGTGCGGGTTCTCGCCGTAGCGCAGCGCCTCGGCGCGGGGCAGCGAGATGGTCAGCGTCTCCGGTAGCGACCGGCCGGTCGCCCCCGCGCCCTCCTTCTCGAAATACGCAGCAATCGCCGTGTCGTACTCCGCCGTGTGCCGGAATGCGTCGCCCGCGAGCCGCCGCCGCGTCGCGAGCGCGAGCTGCCCGTCCTGCTCCTCGAGCTCCTCGGCCACGGCGTCGTACTGCATGGGACTCGTCACGACGCCGACGAAGACGTGGTTCTTCGCCGCCGCCCGCACCATCGTCGGCCCGCCGATGTCCACGTTCTCGACGGCTACGGCGTCGGTCACATCCTCCTGCGCCACGGCTTGGGCAAAGGGGTAGAGGTTGACCACGACCAGGTCGATCGGCGCGATGCCGTGCTCGTCGAGCTCGGCGAGGTCGTCCGGGTCGGTGCGGCGGGCGAGGAGGCCGGCGTGGATGGCCGGGTGGAGGGTCTTGACGCGGCCGCCGAGCAGCTCGGGCGAGGCGGTGACCTCGGCCACGTCGCGCACGCTCAGCCCGGCGTCGCGGAGCGCGCGCGACGTGCCGCCGGTCGAGATCAGCTCGACCCCGAGCGCGGCGAGGCGCTGGGCGAAGGCGGCCAGCCCGGTCTTGTCGCTGACCGAGAGGAGGGCGCGGCGCACCGGGTAGCGGTCGGCCGGCGGCGGCAGGTCTTTCGATCGGAGCATCTTAGAGGTTAGATTTGGTGAGGGGGCCAGACGTCAGTCCGCATTCGGCAATCCGAAATCTGAAATCCGGACACGTCGCCCGTCGAGGCGGACGCGGCCGGCGGCGAAGAGGCGGAGCGCCTCGGGGTAGAGCCGGTGCTCGGCCTCGAGGACGCGCGCGGCGAGGGTGGCGGGCGTATCGCCCTCGCGGACCGGGACCGGCTCTTGCAGGACGATGGGGCCGGTGTCATACTCCTCGTCCACCAGGTGAACCGTCGCGCCGCTCCACCGGACGCCGTGCGCGAGGGCGGCTTCGTGGACGCGCCGCCCGTAGAACCCCGGCCCGCCGAACGCCGGCAGCAGCGACGGATGGATGTTCAGCATACGACCCCGAAACGCACGGACCACGGCCGCCGGGATCTGCTTGAGGTAGCCTGCGAGCGCGACGAAGCTCGCCCGCTCCCGCGACAGGGCCTCGAGCAGCGCGGCACCGAACGCCTCGCCGTCGCCGAAGTCAGCGGGGCGGAGGACGACGCTCGGGAGGCCCGCCCGCTCGGCCCGGTCTAGGGCACCGGCACCCTCGCGGTCGCTCACGACGAGCGCCACCTCGGCGTCGAGCGTGCCCGCCGCGACGGCGTCGAGGATCGCTTGCAGGTTGGAGCCGCCGCCGGAGGCGAACACGGCGATTCGCATCGGGGGATCGGGAGATCGGGGAACCGGGGGAGGGGCGACCGTCACAGGGTCCAGCACGGTCAGCGTCGCCGCCTCGCCTTCGACCTCGAGCCGGGCGCGGACGCCGACCGGCAGCGTGCTCTTGGGCCGGAGGTGCCCGTAGACCAGGCCGCGCGCGACGGGGTAGGGCAGGGCGGCCGTGTAGTGGTCGAGCACGTCGCCCAGCGAGAGCGACGGGCGGTCCGGCGGTGGCTCGGCACCGGTGAACGCGCCGAGCACCAAGCCGCCGAGGTGGTCGAGGACGCCCGAGAGTTTTAGCTGCGCGAAGAGCCGGTCGACGCGGTACGGGGGCTCGCCGACCTCCTCGAGGAAGAGGACCGCGCCGCGCAGGTCCGGGAGGTAGGGCGTGCCCAGGAGCGAGGTGAGGAGGACGAGGTTGCCGCCGAGCAGAACGCCCTCGGCCGTGCCCGGTCGGACGCCTTCCAACGCCTCGCCGCCCGGCCCGACGATCTCGCCCGTGCCGCCCTCGGCGAGGTGCCAGAAGAGGGCCTCGCTCGCGGGGTCCAGCGCCGACCAATCGGGCGCGACCATCGGCCCACTCAGGCCCGGCACGCCCGCCTTGGCGAAGAGGGCGAGGTGGAGCGCCGTGATGTCGCTGTAGCCGACGATGATCTTCGGGTGGGTGCGGGCCGCGCCGTAGTCGAGGTCCGGCAGCAGGCGGAGCGTGCCGTAGCCGCCGCGCGCGCAGAAGATGGCGTCGAGGTCGTCGCGCCGGAGCAGGGCGTTCAGCTCGGCGAGGCGCTCGGCGTCGGTCCCGGCGAGGAAGCCGTGGGGGGCGAGGTCGCGCGCGGCCTCGACGGTCAGCCCGCGCGCGCGGAGGGCGTCGAGGCCGGCCTGAAAGCGCGCGTCGTCGAGCGGCGCGCTCGCAGGGGCGGCGACGGCGACGGTGCCGGAGCGGCGGAGCGGCGGGGGCGAGGGCACGGAGCGGCGGGCAGCGGCGGCGTCGTCCCGGCGAAATGCCTTGACGCGGCGGCCGTCGGAAGATAGAATTCGCCGCCGTAAAGTCCGCGTGAAAGCCCCTGCTGCTGCGCGTACCTTTGGGTTTTCCATCTCGCCACCCGCCACCGCTCCGCCATGCTTCGCACGCTCCTCGCCCTGCTCCTCGTCGTGCCCCTCGCCGGCTGCAACTCAACGGACCCTGTCATCGACGCCATGCCCTCGGTCGCTTTTGCACAGGCGGAGCAGGCGGCGTCTGAGGGAGCAGCCGACATCGCAGTGGCGGTCCAACTCGTGGGCATGTCGGACGATGCCGTGAGCGTCGAGGTGGCCCTCGATGAGGCCGCCGGCACGGCCGGCGCGGATGACCTCGGCGGCTTCAGCGCGGCGACCGTGACCTTCCCAGCCGGCTCGAGCAACGGCGCGACCGAGACCGTCACGCTCTCCGCCTCGTCCGACGGGATCACCGAAGGTGACGAGATGGCGGTCCTCGTTCTTCGCAATCCGACCGGGGCTGAGCTTGGGATGCCCGCCCGCCTCACCCTCACGCTCGGCGACGTGTTCGACCCAGACGCCGTCGACTACGACGCGATCCAAACGCCCGACTTCGCCGAGAACGTGCAGCCCCTCCTCGCGGCGCGGTGCGGCGACTGCCACGGGAGCGAGGGCGGCGCGGCGGGGCTCGACGTGAGCTCGTGGAATGGCCTGGTCGCCGGCTCCGACTTCGGCGAGGCGCTGATTGCCTACGACAGCGGCAACAGCCTGATGATCGAGCTGATGACCAAGCTCCCCGCCGAGCACCCGGCCTACGACGCGCACCAGCTCCGCCAAGCCGAAGTCGACTTCCTCCGGCGGTGGATCGACCAGGGCGCGCAGAGCGCCGACGGCACGGTGCCCTTCGCCGGCGACCGGGGCCGGGCCTACGTCTGCAACCAGATGGCCGGCCAGGTCTCGATCATCGACACCGAAAACATGGTGGTCGCGCGCAACGTCTCCTTCGCCGCGCTCGGCGGGCCGATGCAGACGACGCCGCACGACGTGGCCGCCGAGCCCGACGGCAGCGCGTGGTACGTCACGCTCATCAACGCCAACCGCGTGCTGAAGTACGACGCCGCGACCAACCAGGTCGTCGGCGAGGTCCTCCTCGGCGAGACCTTTAAGCCGGGGATGCTCGCGCTCGACCCGACCAGCGACCGCCTCTACGCCGGGCGCTCCTTCAGCGACCTCTCCGGCGGCCAGAGCCTCTTCAGCATCGAGCGCACGCCGATGACGCCGACCGAGGTGGCGATCCCCTACACCCGCCCGCACCCGATCGCCGTCACCAACGACGGCCGCTACCTCCTCTCGGGGAGCCTCGCCGACAACGTCATCGCCTCCTACGACGCGAGCGAGCCGGAGCTGGAGCTGGACGACCTGGTGACCGTCGAGGGCGAGCAGAAGGCGTTCGTCCACTACGCGGTCGCGCCCGGCGGCGGCGTGGCGGCGCTCACCTCGCAGCTCTCGCAGGAGCTCTACTTCATCGACATCTCGGACCCCGAGAACCTCTCGGTCCTCAGCGTGGTCCAGGTCGGCGACCAGCCGTGGCACCCGACCTACAGCCCGGACGGCCGCACGGTCTACGTCCCGAACCGGCTCTCGAACACCGTCTCGGTCGTCGACGCGAGCGACCCGGCGGCCCCGAGCGTCACGGCCACGATCTCGGACCCGCGCTTCGCGATGCCGCACGGCAGCGGGATCACCGCCGACGGGCGCTTCCTCTTCGTCTCGAACCGCAACATGGAGTTCGGCGACGGCACCACGCGCTACACGCCGCGCTACCCGTTCGGCGACAACGCGAACGTCGGGCACGTCGCCGTAGTCGACACGCAGACGAACACGGTCGTCAAGGTCCTCGAGGTTGAGGAGTTCGCCTCGGGCATCGACGTCTACCAGCCGTAAACCACGCCGGTCCGCTATCTTTAGTCGTAGGGGCGGCCGTCCGGTCGCCCCTACCGCGTTTCTCACCCCCCCGATCTCCCATGACCGTCACCACGACCACCGCCGCCCTCGCCAAGATCAAGGCTGACCTGCTCGTCTGCTTCGTCTCCGACGGGGACCACACAGCGCTCGCCGGGGTCTTTCCCGGAGCCGAGCGCGCCGCCGAGGACGCGTCCAGCACCGACGCGCCCGTGCTGTTCTACGCCGACGGCCGACGCCTCGCCATCGTCGGGTTCAAAGACGGCGACGACCGAGGCGAGGCGCTGCGGGCAGCGGCGGCGAAAGCGGCAGGCTCCGTGCAGAAGCTCGAGGTCCGCTCCGTCGCCCTCGCGCTCCCCGACGCGGGGCCGGACGACGCGGCGGCGCTCGTCGAAGGGTTCATCCTCGGCGGCTACCAGTACCTCGCCTACAAGACCGCCGACGATCAGCCCACGCCGGTGGAGAAACTAACGGTGCGCGGCAAGGGCATCGAGCAGGCCGCCGCCCGCGCGCAGGTCCGGGCCGAGGCGGCGTGCTTCGCGCGCGACCTGGTCAACACCTCGCCGCACGACAAGACGCCGGTGCTCCTGGCCGAGCGCGCCAAGACGATGGCGAAGGCCGTCGGGCTCAAAGCGACGGTCTGGGACAAGAAGCGCATCGAGAAGGAGACGATGGGCGGGCTGCTCGCGGTCAACCGGGGCAGCCAGGACCCGCCGGCGTTCATCGTCCTGGAGCACAAGCCCGAGACGCCGGTCAACAAAGCACCGGTGGTGCTCGTCGGCAAGGCCGTCGTGTTCGACACCGGCGGGCTGTCGCTCAAGTCGACCAAGGGCTCGATGGACAAGATGAAGGCCGACATGGCGGGCGGCGCGGCCGTCCTCGGCGCGATGCAGGCCGTCGCCGGGCTCGACCTGCCGCTGCACGTCGTCGCGCTCGTGCCGGCCACCGACAACCGGCCGGGCGAGACCGCCTACGTCCCCGGCGACGTGGTGACGATGCGCTCGGGGACGACGGTCGAGGTGCTCAACACCGACGCCGAGGGCCGCATGATCCTGGCCGACGCCCTCGACGTCGCCAAGACGTACCGCCCTGAGCTTGCCGTGAGCGTGGCGACGCTGACCGGCGCGCAGGTCGTCGCCTTCGGCACGCGCGTCGCGGCCGTGCTGACGAACGTGGACGGCGCGAGCGCCGACCGCCTCGCCGCCTTTGCCGAGGCCGGCGACCGGACCGGCGAGTGGGTGGCCCCGCTCCCGATGCGCCCGCACTACGCCGAGCAGCTCAAGAGCGACGTGGCCGACCTCAAGAATGTCGGCGGGCGCGAGGCCGGGAGCGTGACGGCGGCCAAGTTCCTGGAGCACTTCACGCAGGACGACGGCGAGGCGGCTTACCCGTGGGTCCACCTCGACATCGCCGGGCCGGCGTTCATCGACAGCCCGCAGCCGTACCGGCCGAAGGGCGGCACCGGCTTCGGCGTCCGCCTGCTCACGGCCATGCTGGAGCGGCGCGCCGAGGGCTGAACCACTACGCCATGCCCGACCGACCCCGCCTCGCGCTCACCCTCGGCGACCCGAACGGGATCGGCCCCGAGGTGGTGCTGAAAACCCTCGCCGATGCCGACCTGCGCGAGCAGATTGCGCCGGTGGTGGTGGGGTCGGAGGCGGTGCTGCGGGTGCACGCGGAGCGGCTCGGGCTGGAAGACGCGGCGGCGGGCGTCGAGGTGTGGGAGACCGCGCCGGACGAGACGCCGGGCGTGGAGTGGGGGGCGACGACGGCGGCGGGCGGAGGCCTCGCCATGCGCGCCGTCGAGCGCGCCGTAGACGCCTGCCTCGACGGCGAGGCCGACGGCCTCGTCACGGCCCCGATCTCGAAGGAGGCGATTGCTCTGGCGGGCTACCGCGTCCCCGGCCACACCGAGTTCATCGCCGCGCGCACGAAGGCGGAGGGCGTCGTGATGATGCTCGTCGCCGAGGCCCTCGGCCTCCGGGTCGCGCTCGTCACGACGCACCTGCCGGTCCGCGCCGTCGCCGACGCCGTCACCGGGACCGCGGTCCTCGCTACGCTCCGCCGCCTCGACCGCAGCCTCCGGCGCGACTTCGGGATCGGCGCGCCGCGCATCGCGGTGCTCGGCCTCAACCCGCACGCGGGCGACGGGGGAGTGATCGGGACCGAGGACCGCGACGTGCTCGGGCCGGCGCTGGAAGCGGCCCGCGCCGAAGGGCTGGACGCGCCGGGTCCGTTCCCTGCCGACGCCTTCTTCGGGCGGCGCGACTACCAGCGCCACGACGCGGTGCTCGCTATGTACCACGACCAGGGCCTCGCCCCGTTCAAGGCGCTCGCAATGGGCGGCGGGGTCAACGTCAGCGCCGGCCTGCCCATCGTCCGCACCTCGCCCGATCACGGCACCGGGTTCGACATCGCTGGCGAGGGCGTCGCCGATGCGTCGAGCTTCCGCGAGGCGGCCCGGCTCGCCGCCGAGATCGCGCAGCGGAGGGCAGGCGGATAGGCTGGAGAAGGATAGGCTGGAGGATGGAGAATTGAGAATGGAAAATGGCGGAGGTGCGCTCGGAGGCTCGGCTCTTCTCTATCCTCCCTCGTCTATGCGTCCTGACGCCCTCCGCTCCACCCGCTGCCTCCGTTCCGAAATGCCCACGCCGCCGCCCTCGCTCACCGACCCCTACGACGCGCTCGCGGCGGGCTACGACGTGGTGATGGCGCACGTCGACTACGGCGGGTGGGCCGACTACGTCCTCGGCCTCTTCGAGACGCACCGGGTGCAGCCCCGCTCGGTCCTCGAGCTCGGCTGCGGGACCGGGAGCTTCGCGCTCGACATGCAGGAGCACGGCCCCGAAGGGGGCTTCCACTACCTCGGCATCGACCGCTCGGCGACCATGATCCGCGTGGCGAAGGCGAAAGCCGAGATGGCCGGCCGGAGCGCCGGCGACCTCCGCTTCGCCGTCGCCGACTTCACCGAGACTGCGCCGGCCGAGGCTGGGCCGGACGAGCGGTTCGACGCCGTGCTGCTGCTCTACGACGGGCTGAACTACCTCCTCGAGGATGAGGCTGTCGCCGCGCTCTTCGCCGGGGTGGCGTCCGCCCTCGCGCCCGGCGGCGTGGCGATCGTGGACCAGAGCACGCCGGTCAACTCGCTCAACAACGAGGCCTACTTCGAGGACGAGGGCGAGGCCGACCGCTTCGCCTACGTCCGCCGCAGCCACTACGACCCCGAGCGCAGACTTCACACGACCGAGTTCGACCTGACCATCGACGGCCGGACCTACGCCGAGCAGCACGTTCAGCGGGCCTACGCGCGCGCCGAGATCGCCGCCCTCATCGCCGCCTCGCCGCTGACGGCCGTGGCGGCCTACGACGGCTTCACCACCGCCTCCGCCTCCGACGATTCCGAGCGCATCCACTGGGTCCTACAAAAGACGAACGACGAGCTATGATTGAGTTCCGCGAGGTCAGCCTGTCGTACCCGACGCCCGAGCGAGGGCGGCGGACCGTGTTCGAGGACGTCTCGTTCCAGGTCGAGCGCGGCGAGTTCGTGTACCTCGTCGGCAAGACGGGGAGCGGGAAGAGCTCGCTGCTCAAGCTGCTCTACATGGACCGCGAGCCGGACGCCGGCACCGTCCGCGTCGGGCACTACCGCTCGGACCAGATCCGGCCGAAGGAGGTCCCGTACCTGCGGCGCTCGATTGGCGTCGTCTTCCAGGACTTCCAGCTTCTGCCGGACCGCAGCGCCTTCGAGAACGTGGCCTTCGCCCTCTACGCGACGGGCAAGCGCGGGGCCGTGGTCAAGCAGCGCGTGCTCCAGCTCCTGGCGCGCGTCGGGCTGACGCACCGGCAGCGGGCGATGCCGCACGAGCTGTCCGGCGGCGAGCAGCAGCGCGCGTGCATCGCCCGCGCGCTCGCCAACGAGCCGGCCCTGCTGCTGGCCGACGAGCCGACGGGCAACCTCGACCCGACGGTCGCCGACGGCATCCACGGCCTGCTCGTCAAGCTCCACCGCCAGGGCATGACCATCGTGATGGCGACGCACGACTACCGCCTGGTCCGGCAGCACCCGGCGCGCACGCTCGCGCTGACGAAGGGCCGGCTTGTCGAGGTCGAGCCGGAGGTCCTCGGCGCGGCGGAGTAGCTGCCCCACCGGCCCGATTGTCACCGTAGACTATGCCGCTCGTCTATCTAGATAACTGCGCGTTGCAACGCCCACTCGACGGCCGGGAGCAGTTTCGGATTCGTGTCGAGGCCGATGCGGTTACGGCCGTGCTGAACGCCGTAGAGGCAGGCGAGGTCACCCTCGCCACCTCGGCTGCGCTGCGGGCGGAATCCTCGCGCGGAAAGCACCAAAGCCGCCGCGACTTTGCCGCTCGTGTACTGGCTCTCGCTGTTCGTGACGCGCCCGCCTCGGCAGGGATGCAGCCGCTTCTCCAAGCGTACCAGGGCATGGGTATGAGGCCTTTCGACGCCCTCCACCTCGCCTCTGCCGTGACGATGCGGGCTGACTATTTCTGCACGACCGACGACCGATTTCTCCGAAAGGCGCGCAAGGCGAACACAGAATCCACTCGTGTCGTTGACCCTCTAGAACTAGCCACTGCATTAGAGCTATGAGCCGCACCGCCCCGTCCCCCCGCCCTTACCGAACCAGCACCGAGGTCAACGCGGTCGGTCTCGACGCGCTCGTTCGGGCGCTTGGCGTCGCCGATGCCGCACGGTTTTTACAGCAGTACGGCCCAGGGTTCGGCGACTACACAGCCGAGAGGGACGCGCTGCTAGAAGGCTTGGGCACGGAGGACGTATTGGAGCTAGCGAAGCAGTACGAACGACCCTCATAACGAGCCGGAGGTCCTCGGCGCGGCGGAGTAGGAGCTCTACCGTCGGAATGGGAGACTCCCGTGTACCTTCGCGGTGCGTAATGAGTTAATGCCGCTCTATCGCATCCGTTCAACTGCCTCCGTTCACCTACTCTGCCGAAACGATGCACAAGGTCTATAGCCACGTCAACCCCGCCATGGTTCAGCTCGTCAAGAACCAGCTCGAGCAGCGGGGCATCGAGTCCGTCGTTCAAGGGGAGCACCTCGCTGCCGTCGCCGGGGGCGGAGCCGCGGCGGAAGCATGGCACGAGCTGTGGGTTGCCGACGACGAGCGCCTCGGCGAGGTGGCCGAGGTCGTGCGCGAGGTCACCGAGGAGGACACGGCGGTGGCCGAGCCGTGGACGTGCCCGCGCTGCGGCGAGGAGGTGGAGGGCACCTTCGCGGTGTGCTGGAGCTGCGGACACGAGCCTCCTGCTACCCAGGCCGTATAGCTAGCCCCGCACCGTAGCGTCGCCGGGGCGAGCGGCCCGCTACTGGTCCGGGTTCACGTCGAGCAGGTCGACCTCGAAGACGAGGACCTGGTTCGGGCCGATCTGCTGGGAGCGGGCCTGCTCGCCGTAGGCGAGGTCGGACGGGACGTAGAGCTTCCACCGGCTGCCGGGCTTCATGAGTTGGAGCGCCTCGTTCCAGCCGGGGATCACCTCGCCGACCACGAACCGCGCCGGCTCGCCGCGCCGCGCCGACGAGTCGAACTCGGTGTCGTCCGGGAGCGTGCCGCGGTAGTCCACGACGACGGTCTCGCCGAGCTGAGGCGAGTCCCCCGTGCCCTCCTCGAGGATTTCGTAGAGCAGGCCGCTCTCGGTCCGCTGCACGCCGTCGCGCCCGGCGACCTCGGCGAGGAAGGCGGTGCCTTCTTCCATGTTGGCCTGGGAGACGCGGGCCATGAGCGTGTCCTGGAACGCCCGCATGATCGAATCCACGGCGGTGGGCGCGATCCGCATCGAGTCGCCGCGCAGGCCCTCGCGGGCGGCGGCGAGGATCAGGTCGCGGTCGAGGTCCATGTCCTGGGCGTCGATCTGCTCGTTGAGGTCGGCCCCGAAGCCGTGCCCGATGATGTAGGCGATTTGGTCGTCGAGGGTGTCGAGGTCGCCGGTGTCGGTCGGCGCGGTCTCGCAGGCGGCAAGCGGCAAGAGGGCGATAAGCAGAGCGGGGAGGAAGCGTCGGGACATGGGAAGGGCGGGGCGGAACCGCGTCGGGTGAAGAGGCACGAGGAGAGCGCCTGGCACGCAGGCAGCCCGAAGTATACTCGCACGCCGCACCGCCGGAAAGGGCGTCCGGCCCAGCGCGCGTATTCCTTCCCAAACCTTCGCAGCGTACCCCGTTCCCCCACGACCTCACCCCGTAGCTTTTTCGCTCCTCCCGACTCCCGCTCGTCATGGCCGACCCCGCGCCTCGCCGTCTCCTCGTCACCTCCGCGTTGCCGTACGCCAACGGCCCGCTCCACCTCGGCCACCTCGCCGGGGCCTACCTCCCGGCCGACCTCTTCTGCCGCTACCAGCGCCTGCGCGGGCGCGACCTCGTGTGGGTCTGCGGCTCCGACGAGCACGGCGTCCCGATCATGCTCCGCGCCCGTGAGGAGGGCGTCGACCCCCAGGCCGTCGTGGACCGCTACCACGCGCAGATCGGGGCCAGCTTCGATGGGTTCGGGATGAGCTTCGACATCTACAGCAGGACCACGTCGGAGACCCACCGCGAGACCAGCCAGGCCTTCTTCCGCACGCTCTACGACGCGGGCGTCTTCCGCGAGCGCACCGAGCAGCAGCTCTACGACCCGGAGGCCGGCCTCTTCCTGGCCGACCGCTTCGTGCGAGGCGTCTGCCCCGTCTGTGGCTACGAAGACGCCTACGGCGACCAGTGCGAGCACTGCGGCTCCAGCCTCTCGCCGAAGGAGCTGATCGACCCGAAGAGCGCGCTCACGGATGCCGTGCCGGAGCTGCGCGAGACGACGCACTGGTACCTCCCGCTCGGCGAGCTCCAGCCCCGGCTCGAAGCCTACGTCGCCGAGCACCCAGCGTGGAAGGCGAACGTGCGCGGGCAGGTCGGGAGCTGGTTCGCGAGCGGGCTGGCGGACCGGGCGATGACGCGCGACCTGCCGTGGGGCGTGCCGGTCCCAGTCGGGGACGCCGAGGGCAAGGTGCTCTACGTCTGGTTCGACGCGCCCATCGGCTATATCTCGGCCACCAAGGAGTGGGCCGCGCGGCAGGGCGACCCGGAGGCGTGGCGGCGCTACTGGCAGGATCCGGCGACCGACCTCGTCCACTTCATTGGCAAGGACAACATCGTCTTCCACGCGCTCATCTTCCCGGCGCTCCTGATGGCCCACAACGAGGCCACGAGTGAAGGCGCACCCTTCGTGCTCCCGGCGAACGTGCCGGCCAACGAGTTCCTCAACCTCGAGGGCCAGAAGTTCTCGACGAGCCGGGGCTGGGCCGTCTGGCTCCACGACGCCCTCGCCGACCTCGAGGGCTTGGCCGGCGGGCCGGACCTGCTCCGCTACGCCCTCGCCGCCGCGCTCCCCGAGGCCAAGGACGCCGACTTCGCGTGGGCCGACTTCCAGAACCGCGTCAACGGCGAGCTCGTCGCCGTGCTCGGCAACTTCGTCAACCGGACCCTCACCTTCGCCGCCCGCTTCGCCGGCGGCACCGTCCCGGCCCTCGAGAACCCGACCGACGCCGACCGCGCCGTCCTCGACGCGCTCGCCGAGGTCCCTGGCCGAATCGGCACGGCCTACGACGGCTTTCGGATGCGCGAGGCCGTGCAGGAGACGCTCGACCTGGCCCGGCTCGGCAACAAGTATTTCAACGACACCGAGCCCTGGCACACGCGCGAGTCGGACCCGGCCGCGATGCGGAACACGGTCCACGTCTGCCTCCAGCTCTGCGCGTCGCTGGCCGTCCTGATGGAGCCCATCGTCCCGTTTTCGGCGGCCCGCCTGCGGGAGATGCTGAACCTGGCGAACGTCCGGCCGAGCGCGCCCGGTGGCACGCCGGGCACCGTCGGCTGGGATGCGGCCGGCATGGCGCTGCTCACCGCCGGCCACGCCCTCGGCGAGCCGGCGATCCTGTTCTCGACCATCGAGGACGCGTGGGTGGAGGCGCAGCGGGCGAAGCTCGAGGCGCGCGCCGCCGAGGCCACGCGCGAGGGGCCGCCGTACGAGCCGGCGAAGGAGGAAGTCCAGTACGACGACTTCGCCCGGCTCGACTTCCGCGTGGGCGTGGTGACGGCCGCCGAGGCGCACCCGAACGCCGACAAGCTGCTCCGGCTGGACGTAGACCTGGGCTACGAGACCCGGCAGGTGCTCGCGGGCGTCGCCGAGCAGATGGCTCCGGCGGACCTGCTCGGCAAGCGCGTCGTGGTCGTGGCGAACCTCGCGCCGCGGACGATGCGCGGGCTGGAGAGCCAGGGCATGCTGCTGATGGCGGAGGACCGCGAGGGGACGCTGACCCCGGTCCTCGCCTCGGACAGCGAGCCGGGCGGCGTCGTGCGATGACACGCTGCCTGAGCGACGGGGCGGGACTCACCCTTCGGCCATGAGAAGCGGGGTGACATCGACTAGGCTCTCGGCTCCGGCCAGCGCCTCCGCCCCCGGCCCCAGGGCGACGAGCGGAACGAGATTGCGCGTGTGGCTCTTCGTGCCGAGGTCCTCGAGGTTGCCGTGATCGCTCGTGACTACCAAGCGGTCGTCCGGCCCGAGCGCGTTGAGGAGGCCGCCGAAGAAGGCGTCGAGTGAGCGGAGCACCGCGCGTGCGCGGGCCGGGTCCTGGCTGTGTCCGGCTTTGTCGGTGAGGTAGTACTCGAAGAGCGTCAGGTCGGCCTCGCGGCTCAGCGCCGCGAGGCGCGCTCCGGCCTCGCGCTCGGTGCGCGTCGGCACGTCGATGCCCAGCCGCTCGGGCCACGCCGCGCCGGTGAGGTCGGCGGCGAGGGCATCGCCGCTGCGCAGGTCGGCCTCGCGCCGGAGGCGGACCCCGGCCTCGGCGCAGCACAGCGTCGTCACCGTCCAGCGGTTGCGGGCCTCGACGAAGGCGAAGAAGCGGTCGGGGTAGGCGTTTGCGAACGCGCCCGCGCGGCCGGCCTCGCGGAGCCGCACGAACAGGTTCTGCCCAGCGATGACCGGCTTCGAGGTCGAGTGCGGGTACGGCCCGAAGTGGCGGCCGGCGCGGGCGGCGCAGTTGACGCCGGTGAAGAGGGTCGCCTGCCCGGTCCCGCTCTGCGGCAGGCCCGCCACGCCGAGCGTCGCGTCGACCGGCCGGAAGACGTGGCGCGCTTCGGCGACGGGCCGCGCCTCGGCCGTCCACCGCTGCCCGCCGGCCAGGCGCTCGAAGCTCGGCAGCTCGAGGGCGGCGAGCGGATTGGCCGCGCCCGCCGCGCCGAGGCCGACGCCGTCGAGGAAGACGAACACGGTGCGAGGGAAGCTCACGCCGACGGCCCCGCGCCATCGGGGTCGGCTGCGGCGATGAGCCAGTCGAGGTCGAGCGGGCGCTCGAGCGCGTGGACGCGCGGCGGCAGCGGGTCCTCAGCAGGCATCCCGAACGCCGGTCGGTCGTGCGCCAGGCACCAGGCCATCGCGCGCGCCTCGTGGGTCTCGTCGCGCGGTGCGAAAAACGCCGACGCCCGTGCCGAGGCGGCCATCACGAGGGCGCGCTCAGCGTCGTCGTGCCGGAACGGCCCGTGCTCCATCGGGAACGGCGAGACCAGGAGGCCGCCCGAGCGGACGGTCGCCGTCACGACGGGCCTCAGCGGGCTGGGCAGCTTCGCCATCCCGACGTTCGACACCACGATCGACGGGTGCCCGGCGCTCGCGCAGAGCTTCTGGACGACGACGTCGAACCCGTGCTCGGCCCCGGACATCGGGACGACGCCGTGGGCGATCAGCCTCCGCACGAGGTCTTGGGCGACTTCGAAGGCTGGCCCCGGTACCGGCGGCCGGGCGAAGAGCGCGGCGGCGGGTCGCCCGAGGAGGCCGGGGTCGCCGTAGGCGTAGAGCACGACGGGCCGGTCGGCACGGTCGAGGTCGGCGAGGCCAGTGGGCCAGCGAGCATCCTGCGCCGTCAGCACCTCGACGCGCCGCGCCTCGAGGGTGCCGAGCGTCGCCTCCGCCTCGGCGAGCGCGGTGTCCATTGCTGGGGCGAAGAGGTGAGCGACGAGGTCGGCCGCGTTGGGCGCGCCTTTGATGCGGAGGAGGACTTGCTCGCGGGGCGTCGCGCGGAGCACGGCGAGGGTCGGGAAGTGGGCCAGCAGGCGCTGCGCCGTCACGCGCCCGATCCCGTCGGTGCCGAGCAGGGCGAGGGCAAGGGCGGAAGACGCACGCATCGCGGAGGGGAAGGGGAGAGGCCGACAAGATAGCAGACCGGCAGCGCCGCGCGCAGGCCACGGGCCGGGCGGTAATTCCGAAACAGGGGGTGACGGGCAGATCCTCAGAAAGCGCTGAAAACGGATGGGAATCGCGGGGTGGCCCGTCGAGAAGACCGCGTGGTCGCGTGGCACCGCGTTTGCGCCCCGCGCGCTACTCCACTCGCCCGTGCCCAGCATGACCACGCCCCTCCACCTTTTGCTCGCCATCCCGGCTCCGGCCTCGGACCTGCTCGACGTGCTCCGCCGCGCCGGATACGATCCTCGACCGCGCTTCGTTGCCCACCCGAGCGCGCTCCACGACGCCGTGGGGGGCGGAGGGTCGGACGTCCTCGTCGTCCAGCACGGGCAGCAGGGCCTGTCGTCGTGGGATGCCCTCGCCGGTGTGGCGCGCCACGGAGCGGCTCTGCCGGTGATCGTCCTCGTCGAGGAGCCTCGCGCCGGCACCGTCGTGGCCCTGCTCGATGCCGGCGCGCGCGACGTGGTCGACGACCTCGACCGGCTCGGCATCGCGGTGGCGAAGGCGCTGCGGGGCCGGCCGGCCGTGGCAGAACCGGTTCCGCCGAAGCTAGCGGAGGAGACCGAACCGACTGAGGCGGAGCCGGCCGCAGTAGAACCGGCCGCAGTAGAACCGGCCGGGGCCGGTGAAGCCGAACCGGTCGTGGCGGGAGGCGAGGACCGAGTCAGCGATACGCTGTGCGCCTTCGCGGACGCCGAGGCCCTGCTCCGGGCAGCCGAGGCGACCGGTCTCGTGCTCTACCGCCGCCGCCTCGACGGGGCCTACGCCTACCTCAGCCCGTCGGCCGAGGCGTTCACCGGCTACGCCGAGGCCGCCCTCGACGCGCACGGCGGCCTCGACGCGCTCATTGAGCACCGCGAGCTGCTCGACGGTGAGGACGTGGCGTGCGGACCCTACCACGCGCGGTATCGCCTTCGCGCGGCCGACGGCGGCGTGTGTCAGGTCGAGGACCACGCCCATCCGTGGAAGGATGCCGAGGGCGACATCGTCGGCACGGCGGGGGTGCTGCGGGACGTGACCGCGCAGCGGGACGAGGAGGCGACGAGCAACGCGCAGGACCGCCGCCGCGCCGCGTACCAGCACGCCCTGACCGATCTCTACGCGCTCGAGGGGCCGAGCGAGGAGGTCTTCCGGGTGCTCACCCGAACAGCGGCCGCCGTGCTTGGCACGGGCCGCACGGGCTTATGGCTGCTGGACGAGGACGCGGCCGAAGTGCGCTGCCACGCGCTCTACGTGCGCGACACCGACGAGCACCGGATCGACCCTCCGTTCCGCGGCGGAGCGGTCACCGAGATGATGGGCCTCGTCGGGCAGCAGCGGGTCGTCGCCACGGCGGACGTGCTCGGCAAGCCGGCCGCCGAGCGCTACGGCCTCGACGTGTACCACGCGCGCCACGGGGTCCACGCCGTCCTCGCGGCGGCCGTCCGGCAGGAGGGCCGGCCCGTCGGCTTCCTGGCGATCGAGCACCTCGGCGAGACGCGCGAGTGGACCGGCGACGAGCACGACTTCGTGGTCGCCCTGGCGGCCGTCGTCACGCTCACGCTGGAGCGTGCGCGGGGCCGCGCCGCCGAGGAGGCCCTCCGCCGGAGCCAGCGCCGCTACCGCGTGCTCTCCGAGCTGTCGGCCGACTACGCCTACGCCCTCCGCGCCGAGCTGGACGGCCCGGTGCGGATCGTGTGGGCCACGCAGGCGCTCGCGCAGGTCACCGGCTACACCCCGGCCGAGCTGGAGGACTACGACGGCCTCGCCGGTCTCATCCACCCCGAGGACCGCCCCGCCGCCGAGGCCGCCGTCGCCCGGATCAAGGCCACCCCGGACGAAACGGTCGAGATCGAGTGCCGCATCCGCACCAAGTCCGGCGACGAGCGGTGGGTCGTCCACCGCAGCCGGGTCGTCCACGATGCAGAAGAGGACATCCACTACGTCTACTCGTCCGGGCGCGACGTGACCGAGCGCAAGCAGTTCGAGGCCGACCTCGTGGCGGCGCGGACCGAGGCCGAGGGTCTGGCTCAGCAGAAGACGGCCTTTCTGGCTAGCATGAGCCACGAGATTCGCACGCCGCTGACCGGGCTGCTCGGCTTCGCCGGCGTCCTCGTGGAGGAGGTCGCCGCGGAGCACCGCGAGTTCGTCGAGCTGATCGAGACCAGTGGCCGCCGGCTGCTCGACACCATCAACTCGGTCCTCGACCTGGCCCGGCTCGACGCCGAGCAGCCGAACCTCGAGCCGGTTCCGCTCGACCTGGTGGAGGAGGCGCGGCAGACGGTCCGCCTGCTGGCTCCGCTGGCGCACCAGAAGGACCTCGCGCTGCGGCTCGACGAGGGCGCGGCCGAGGCCATCGCGCCGCTCGACGCCGTCTGCCTGCGCCGCATCCTGAACAACCTCGTCGGCAACGCCATCAAGTTCACCGAGCAGGGCGAGGTCGTGGTCGGGGTCGAGGCCGAGGGCGAGCACGTCCGCCTGTGGGTGCGCGACACCGGCATCGGGATCGACCAGGCCTTCCTGCCGCACCTCTTCGACGAGTTCCGGCGCGAGGCGAAGGGGACGGCCGGCGGCAGCGGCCTTGGCCTCGCCCTGGCGCAGCGCCTGGCGACGCTGATGGACGGCACGATCGCCGTCGAGAGCCGCAAGGGCGAGGGCAGCACGTTCACCCTCCACTTCCCCCGCGTCTTCGACGAGGCGCAGGTGCACCGCGCCGTCGAGCTCGCGCTCGTCCGCAGCCCTGCCCGGCCGGCACCGCGCCCCGAGGAGGGGCCGCAGGACGACGCTCGGCCGCGCGTGCTCGTGGTCGAGGACAACACCGATATCCGCCTGCTCGTCGAGCGCATCCTCGGCCGGCGCTACCGGGTCGAGGTCGCCGCCTCGGCCGGCGAGGCGCTCCGGCGCGTCGCCGCTGCGGGCTACGACGCGCTCGTGCTCGACATCAACCTCGGCGGCGCGACGTCCGGCCTGGACGTCCTCGAGGCGGCACGGGCGGGGCCGAGCGGCGACGGCGTGGCCGCCCTCGCGCTCACCGCCACCGCCCTGCCCGGCGACCGCGAGCGCCTCCTCGCGGCGGGCTTCGAGGCGTATCTCCCCAAGCCGTTCTCGAAGTTCGACCTGATGGAGACGCTGCGCGGGATCGGGGTCGCGGTGCCCGAGGCGTGAGGGAGAGAGCGACGGGAGGGGGGCTTCCACGCCCTCCGGCTTCGTAGCTTCTCGGCGTGACGACTCGCCTCGCCCCGAACGCTGACGGTCCGCTCGCGCTCGTGATGAGCGGCGGCGGCGCGCGGGCGGCCTACCAGGTCGGCGTGCTGCGCGCCCTCGCGCGGCACGACCCTGGTTTCCGGCCGGACATCATCACCGGCGTCTCGGCCGGGGCGATCAACGCGGCCTCCCTCGCCAGCCACCCCGGCTCGTTCGGCGAGGCCGTCGAGGCGCTCGCCGCGCTCTGGCTCAGCCTCTCGACGGACCAGGTGTTCCGCACCGACGGCCCGAGCCTGCTCCACATCGGCTGGCGCTGGGCGCGACGTCTCCTCTCCGGCGGCGAGCGCGGGCAGAGCGCGCACGGCTTCGTCGACACCGAGCCCCTGCGCCGCCTCCTCCACCGCCACCTCGACCCGCGCGGCGACGGCATCGACGGCATCGAGCGCAACATCCGCAGCGGTCGCCTCCACGCCTTCGGCCTCACCGCCACGGACTACGCCACCGGTCGGTCGGTGACGTGGGTGCAGGGGACGCACTTCCGGCCCTGGGACTTGCCCAAGCGCCAGAGCGTCGCGGCGCGCATTACCGTCGAGCACGTGATGGCGTCGGCCGCGCTGCCGTTCATCTTCCCGGCGGTCCGGGTGGACGCGGCCGAGGGCACCCGCACGGCGTGGTACGGCGACGGCGGCATCCGGCTGACGGCCCCGCTCTCGCCCGCGCTCCACTTCGGGGCAGGGCGCATCCTGGCCGTCTCCACGCGCTACGCCCGAACGCCGGCCGAGGCCGCAGCCCCGGCGACGCGGGGCTACCCGCCGCCGGCGCAGATCGCCGGGGTCCTGATGAACGGCATCTTCCTCGACCTCCTGGACCAGGACGCGGCCACGCTCCGCCGCATCTCCGACCTCACCACGCACTGCGCCTCGGCCGAGCGCGAGGGCCTGCGCCCGGTCGCGCTCACCGTGGTCCGCCCCTCCGAGGACCTGGGCCGGCTCGCCGGGGCCTACGAGCCGGAGCTGCCACCGACGTTCCGCTTCCTGATGCGCGGCTTCGGCACGCGCGAGACCCGCAGCCCGGACTGGCTCTCGCTGCTGCTCTTCGAGCGGGACTACCTCCGCCACCTCATCGACCTCGGCACGCGCGACGGCGAGGCCCGGATCGCCGAGATGGGCGCGCTCGTGGACACAGGGTAGGAGGCGAGGAGAGAAGCGCGTTGCTACGCCTCTTCGTCGCCTTCGAGCGCGCGGCCGCGCCAGGCCGGCTGCGCCGTCGCCACGTCGGGCAGCCCGTAGAGCGCCGACAGGTCGAGGAGCTGCCACGGCCGGCCGTCCACGCACACCGGCAAGCCGTGCGCCTCGGCGTACTCGACCGTCCGGTGGCTCAGGCGGGCGAAGTCCGGGAAGAGGTGCGGCACCCGGAGCACGCGCCCAGGCCGGGTGCCCGTCGGCGCGGCGACGATCAGCAGGCTCGTCCGGTCCAGCTCGACGCGCTCGATCTCGGCCCACGAGAGGACGGTCTTGCGCCGCGCGTAGTCGTACCCGACGACGCGGTGCACCGAGAGCTTGACGCACCACACCACGCTCCGCAGCCGGAGGAACGCGCGCGAGGCCCAGAGCAGCCCACCACCCAGCAGCGCCAGGGCGAGGCCGGCCACCAGCGCCAGCGACGGCAGCACGAGTGCCAGCAGCGGGGTCAGCCCCACGACGGCCCCGCAGCCGACCACAACGGCACCCGCCAGCCGCCCCACGCGCCGCCGCGTGTCGAGCTGAACCTGTTCGTTGTCAAACACTTCGTACCAGTCGGCCATGCGTCCCTCGATTTGCTCTAGCGTCTAGGATGGTAAACCGGACCCTAAAGTTTCAGAGGGCACCGATTTGCCACCCGATCGTCGTTAGCCAAACGCCTCGCGCAGCGCGGCGATGGCCCGGTCCAGGTCGGCGTCGGTGAGGTCGCGGTGCGTCGTGGCGCGGACGGTGTGCGGCCCGAAGGCGACGAGCTGCACCCCGCGCTCCGCCAGCCGCGCCAGCACGGTCTCGGCCGGGAGCCGGGTCTCGGCGATCACGATGTTGGTCTCCACCGTCTCCGGGTCGATGGCGAACTCGTCCAGCGCTGCCAGCGCCTCGGCGAGGCGTCGCGCCCGGCGATGGTCCGCCGCGAGGTCGGCGCGGTGGCCGAGAGCGACCAGGCCGGCCGCAGCCAGAATGCCGACCTGCCGCATCCCGCCGCCGAAGAGCTTCCGGTAGCGCCGCGCGAGGCGGATCGTCTCCGCCTCGCCCGCCAGGAGGGAGCCGACCGGCGCGCCTAGCCCCTTCGAGAGGCACACGCTCACCGTGTCGAACGGCCCAGCCAGCTCTGCCTCCGAGTGCCCGGAGGCGACGGCCGCGTTCCACAGCCGCGCCCCGTCGAGGTGCAGCGCCAGGCCGTGCTCCCGCGCCGCCGCGCCGACCTCGCGCGCGAGACCCAGCGGATAGACCAGTCCACCGGCCTTGTTGACGGTGTTTTCGAGGCAGACGAGCCGAGTGCGCGGCTCCCAGTCGTAGCGCCCGCGCACGACCGCCCGGACGGCGTCGCCCGTGAGAAAGCCGCGCCGGTCCTCGACGGGCCGAAGCTGCACGCCCGAGAGCATCGCCGGCGCGCCGGACTCGTAGTGGAACAGGTGGCTCCGCTCGGCCAGCACCACCTCGTCGCCCGGCCGGGTGTGGACTTTGAGGGCGAGCTGGTTCGCCATCACCCCGCTCGGCACGAAGAGCGCGGCCTCCTTGCCGAGCAGCTCGGCCACGCGCTCCTCCAGTCGCCGCACCGTCGGGTCCTCGCCGAACACGTCGTCGCCGACCTCTGCCTCGGCCATCGCCCGCCGCATCGCCGCCGTCGGCCGGGTCACGGTGTCGCTTCGAAAATCAGGCATAACGACGAGGTGCGAACGACGAATGACGAGTGGGGTGCTACGAGCGACCGTTCGGGGTTCGTCCCTCGACGCTTGTCGCTGGCCTCACCAGCCCATCTGCCGCATCCGGGTCTGGATGGTCCCGGCGTAGCTGCCCATGCGCTGCGGGGTGCGCGAGCGCGGGGCGGGGATGCACGCTGCGAGGCGCGCCGCCTGCTCGCGCGAGAGGTTGGCCGCTGAGATCCCGTAGTGGTGCTGCGCGGCGGCCTCGATCCCGAACACGCCCGGCCCCCACTCGATCACGTTGAGGTAGACCTCCAGAATCCGCTCCTTCGGTAGGATCCACTCGGCGAGGTAGGTCAGCGGCACCTCCAGGCCCTTGCGGAGGTACGAGCGGTGCGTCGTCAGAAACAGGTTCTTGACGAGCTGCTGCGTGATCGTCGACGCGCCGCGCGGCGGGAGGCCGCGCCGGGCCGCCTCGGCGCGGGCCTTGTCCAGCTCGGTCCAGTCGATGCCGCCGTGCGTGTAGAACCGCGTGTCCTCAGCGGCGACGACGGCGTGGGCAGCCTGGTCCGAGATCGCCGAGCGTGGGACCGGCGTGTAGCGGAACGCGAAGTCCCCGTCCTCGAAGAGCGCCTCGATCTGCCGCTGGATCTGGACCGAGGTCACCGGCGGCGGGAGCACGAGCAGCGCCGCGAGCCAGAGCGTGCACAGGCCGTAGAAGATCCCCACCGCAAAAAGCGGCCAGAGCAGCAGCCTGCCGATTTTGGATTTTGGAGATCGGATGTTGGATTCTTCAGCAGGCATCGGATCCGAAATCGAAAATCTAAACTCCAGAACCGGCTCAGCGGCTGATTTCGAGGATCTCGAAGGGGATCTTGCCCGCCGGCACCGTCACCTCGATCACGTCGCCGACCTCGTGCCCGAGCAGGCCCCGGCCGACCGGGCTGGCGATCGAGATCTTGCCCTTCGCCATGTCGGCCTCCTCGGCCGAGACCAGGGTGTAGGTCGCCTCCTTCTTCGTCTTCTTGTTCTTGACCCGGACGGTCGAGAGGATGAACACCTTCGAGTCGTCGATCTGCGTCTCGTCCACGAGCCGGGCGTTCGCGATCGTCGTCTCGAGCCGGGCGATGCGGGCTTCGAGGTGGCCCTGCGCTTCCTTGGCGGCGTCGTACTCGGCGTTCTCCGAGAGGTCACCCTGCGCGCGCGCCTCGGCGATCTCCTGGGCGATGTCTTGGCGGCCCTTCGTTTTGGCCGTCCGCAGCTCGTCCTTCAGGCCGCCGAGCGCCTCCTGGGTGAGGTAAACAGGCTTGTCCATAGCGGGTAGCATCGTCTCTCAGAAAAAAAGAACGCCGCATCCCGGTCGGGGGACGTGGCGAAAGGCTGGCCCGAATATACCGATGCGGCACCGGTGCGCCCAAGTGAGGAAGAGCGGAAGACCCATCCAGGACGCATCCCCGTAGGAGCGCAAGGCATTACGCCCGCGTCGGGACGGGCACCGCGTCCGCTCACCAGCCGGAGCGCGTCGGACCGGACCGAGACGGCGTGGGCGTCGGCACCGGTGGAATCTCGGCGACGACGGGCGGGCGAACCGGAATGCCCATGCCCACGTCGAGGAAGCGGCGGGCCGTCCAGTAGGTCCGCCGGAAGTGGCTCCGGCCGAAGTCATCTACGAGGACGCGGTTCTGGGAGGACGACGCGTGGAGCAGCCGGTCGCCGTCGAGGTAGATGCCGACGTGGCGCTGGTCGGGGCCGGTTCGGAAGAAGACCACGTCGCCCGAGCGGAGGTCGCGGCGCTCGATCTCGCGGCCCTCCTGGACTTGCGTCCGGGTGGAGCGCGTCAGCCCCAACCCGTAGGCCTCGGCGTAGACGGCGCGGACGAGCGCCGAGCAGTCGACCCCGCGCTGCGTGGTGCCGCCGAAGCGGTAGGGCGTGCCGAGCCAGTCCTCGGCGGCCGCCATCAGCCGCGCTTCGACCTCGATCTCGGACTGGGGCGGGAGGCGGCGGGCCTGCTCGGTGGCGGGACTCGTGCCCTGGAAGGGGACGCTCGTGCCGCACCCGCCCAGGAGCACGGCGAGGCCAGCGGCGGCGAAGCGGAAGCGGAGGGCGAGCATGGCGGGCGGGGGAGGCGGAGCGGAAAAGGTACGGCGCGAGGTCGAAACGGCCAAAGCCGGCACGGCCAAAGCCGGAGGGAACCCCGACCGGGCGCGCGGAGTGACGCCCGCAACCTTCGATCCACTGACCTAGAGGTCCCGCTATGCCCTACCCCGAGCCGCTCGTCCAGCCCATGCGCGCCGAACTCACCACCCTCGGCGTCGACGAACTCGCCGACGCCGAGGCCGTCGACCGCGCGATGGCTGCCGCCGAGGACCAGGCCGTCCTCGTGGTCGTCAACTCCGTCTGCGGCTGCGCGGCGGCGAACGCCCGCCCCGCCGTCGCCTTCGCCAAGCAGGCCGAGGTGCCACAGCCGGACCGCTACGTGACGGTCTTCGCCGGCCAAGACCTCGAGGCCACGGCGCGGATGCGCGAGCACCTCCAGGGCATCCCACCCTCGTCGCCGTTCATGGCGCTGCTCAAGGACGGCGACCCGGTCTTCGTGCTGGAGCGCCGCCACATCGAGGGCCGCTCGGCGAGCGCCATCGCCACCGACTTGGTGGACGCTTTCAGGACCTACTGCGGCACCGACGCCACTGCCAACGGCGAGGCTGAGCGCCCCGACCTCGCCGCCGCGCCCGACGCCCGCGGCGAGCTGCCTGACACCTTCCGCTCGATCCTCTGAGGCACCGGCATGGCTACACCCGCTGCGTCCCACCGTCCGGTCTCCCGCACCGCTCCGGCGCTGACGCCCTACGAGCGCTACCGCTACACCTTCCCAGAGGGGGTGAAGGGCGACCGACGGTCAGGCCCTCATCGATAGGTCGGTCACCAAGCTCCACGAGCAAATCCAGGCTTTTCTCCTCTTCTTGCTCCGTGGGTACGTCCGGACGAAAGGACTCGGTGAAGTCCTTGGCTCGAAGACCACCATGCGGGTGGACGACGAGAACGGGTATGAGCCGGACGTCTTTTTCCTCCGCTAGGACCGCCTCGACATCTTTGGTGAGCAAGACGTTCGGGGACCGGTCGACGTAGCCGTCGAGATCGTTTCGCCGTCGTCGGGCAGACGGGACCGGGTGACGAAGGTCGAGGGCTACGAGCGGGCAGGGGTACACGAATACTGGCTGGTCGACCCCGAGCGCCGGGAGGCCGTCTTCTACCGGCTTCCGGCTCGACCCGCAGATGCTCTTTCAGGACCCGCTCCCGAGCGAGTTCGACGTGCTCCAGCGCCTGCTGAACGAAAGCGCCTAGCTGTGGACATCACCGAAATGCTCCAGGTCTCCACGCGCGACGCCTGGCGCACGTGGCTGGTGGCCCACCACGAGGGCGCACCGGACATCTGGCTCGTCTCGCACAGGAAGCACACGGGACGGCCGAGCGTGCCGTACAACGACGCCGTCGAGGAGGCGCTGTGCTTCGGGTGGATCGACAGCATCCGCAAGGGGCTGGACGAGGACCGCTACGCACAGCGGTTCACGCCCTGGCGACCGGGCAGCGGGTATTCCCAGACGAACAAGGAGCGACTCGCCCGCCTCCTCGCGCAAGGCAAGGTGCTCCCCTCGGTCCGTGACGCCCTCAGCGACGTGCGCCCCGAGAACTTCGAGCTCCCCGGCGATATCGTGAAGGCGCTCCGGGACGACGGCGAGGCCTGGGCCTTCTTTCAGACGACCTCGCCGTCGTACCAGCGCATCCGAGCAGCGTACGTCGATACAGCCCGAGAGCGACCCGAGGAGTTTGCCAAGCGTTTGCGTCACCTCGTCGAGAAGTCGGCGCAGGGCAAGCCGTTTGGCTACGGGATCGAGAGCTACTTCTAGCCACGCTCCCGATGAGTGTATGCTCCACAAGGGCAGCGCGTTGTGCATGAGCTGAAACGGCACCAGACGATTTACCTTTGGCACTGTGGGTAGCCGGTGTCATTCAGGCCCGATCTCGCTCATCCAGCCTCCTCCCGCGTCGGAGGATCTCCATGACTCGTCTCAGCGGTCTCATCGCGCTCGCGGTGCTGTGGGCGCTGCCGTCCTTCGCTCAGTCCCCTTTTCCTGAGCCCACCGTTTGGGTCTCGGCCAGCTCTGGCCTCTTCTCCTGGGCTCCTCCCGCGCTAGGGGACCGCGACAACGTCGTGCACAACGTCAGCGTAGGCGCTGCGTCGGGCCGGTGGATGGCGCAAGGCGGGCTCCAGATCAGCGGCTCAGCTAGCCCGTTCTCCAAGCGCGCGCTTCTCTTCGACGATCTCTTCAGCGGAGAGAGAGGAGACGAGGTGGACGGTGCCCCCGTGAGCTACCGGTCGCTCTACGCGGTCGGCGGGCCCCGCGCTGCGAGCCGGTGGTTCACGGCCAGCGTCGCCGCCGGACCAGCAGCGACGTGGGGTACGCGGCAGCGAAACGCGTCTACATGCGAAGGAGTGTGCTCGCTCATCTTGATCCTGGAGAACGAGCGCTACCTCAACCTCGGCCTCGCCAGCAGCGTGCAAGGATTCGTGCGGCTCGACGGGCGGCTGTGGGTCGGCGGCGAGACAATGCTGGTGGCGAACCCGTCGAGCACGCACCTCGCCACGCGCCTCGCCCTGCGCGTGGACCTGCTGCGGCCGGGCCGGTAGCGCGCCTATCTTCGGGCCATGTCCATCCTCCCGAAGAAGCGCCTCGGCCAGCACTTTCTGCGCGACCCCAACACGATCCGCAAGATCGCTGCGGCCCTCGAGGCTCCGGCCGATGCGCCGGTCGTCGAGATCGGGCCGGGGACCGGCGCGCTGACCGAGGAGCTGCTGCGGCTCTATCCCGACCTGACGGCCATCGAGCTGGACGAGCGGGCCGTCGCGCATCTCCGCGAGACGGTGCCCGGCCTCGACGTACGGCAGCAGGACGTGCTGGAGACGGACTGGCCCGCGCTCGCCGAGGAGAAAGAACAGAAGCTCTGGGTGATCGGGAATCTGCCGTACTACATCACCTCGCCGATTCTCTTCTCCCTCCTCGACGCCCGTCAGCATCTGCGGCGGGCGGTCGTGATGATGCAGAAGGAGGTCGCCGAGCGGTTGGTGGCGGTGCCGCGCACGAAGGCGTACGGCATCCTGAGCGTCCAGGTGCAGCTCCTCGCCCGGCCGATGCTGCTCTTCGAGGTGAGCCGCCACGTCTTCCACCCCAAGCCCGACGTGACGAGCGCCGTCGTCGCGCTCGACTTCCACCATGGATCAGGTCCGGGGCAGGCGGGGCCGCCGCTCGGCATCGACGGAGCGCTCTTGCGGCGGACGGTGCGGACGGCCTTCGGGCAGCGCCGCAAGACGCTCCGAAACAGCCTCAAGCCGATCACGTCGGAGACCGGGTGCGCCGTGCCGGAGGACCTGGCCGGGCTGCGGCCCGAGGCGCTGGAGCCGGCCGCCTTTGTCGGCCTCGCGCGGTCGATCTTCGGCGAGACGACGGGGTAGCGGGAGGGCTATCTTCCGGCGCTCCTTTTCCTAGCCGGCCGTGACGCCGCGCCCGTATCCGAGGTTTTCGTGGCCGAGTCCATTTCCCCTGAGCTAGAACGCCCCGCGCGCATCGAGGTCGACGAGACGTTCGTGGACGACGTGGGCGTGCTGCTGCGCGACGGGCAGCGCGGGATGGTCCTCAACCTCGTCGCCGACCTCCACCCGGCGGACCTGGCGCAGCTCCTGTTCCACCTCGCGCCCGACGCGGCCGAGTCGCTCTTCGGCTGGCTCCCGGAGGACAAGGCCGGGGCCGTGCTGCCCGAGCTCGAGAGCGCCCGCCGCTCCGACCTGATCGACGAGCTGCCGACGGCCGACATCGTCTCGCTCCTCGACGAGATCGACACCGACGACGCGGCCGACGTGCTGGCCGACCTGCCCGACAGCGTCGCCGAGCAGGTGCTGCCCCGGCTCGAGGACTCCGCCGAGATCGAGGCGCTGCTGCACTTCGGCGACGAGACCGCCGGCGGCCTGATGGAAACCGACTACGTCTCGGTCCTGGTCACGGCGACGGTCGCCGAGGCCACCGAGGAGCTGCGCCGCTGCGCCGCCGAGGTGGACCCGGTCTACGTGGTCTACGTCCGCGACGCCGACGACCGGCTCGTCGGTCTGGTCGATCTCAAGACCTTGGTGCTGGCGCGGGGCGAGGCGCTGGTCGCGGACATCATGGAGACCGAGATCGTCACCGTCGAGCCGGAGCTGGACCAGGAGGAGGTGGCGCGCATCATGGAGCGCTACGACCTGGTGGCGCTGCCCGTGGTCAGCAGCAGCGGCTGGCTGCTCGGACGCATCACCATCGACGACATCGTGGACGTGATCCGCGACGAGGCCGAGGAGGACTTGCAGCGCGCGAGCGGGATCGCCGGCGACGAGGAGCTGTCGGCGTCCGTCTTCGCCGTCTCACGGGGCCGGCTCGTCTGGCTGATGATCGGCCTCGTCGGGGCGTTCTGCTCGGGTCTCGTGATCCGCGCGTTCGAGGGCGCGCTCGAGGCCGCCGCAGTCCTCGCCATGTTCATCCCGATCGTGATGGCGATGGCGGGCAACGCCGGCATCCAAAGCTCGGCGATCGCCGTGCAGGGGCTGGCCTCGGGCGACCTGTGGAGCTCCGACGTGGTCAAGCGGATCGGCAAGGAGCTGGTCGTCGCGCTCATCAACGGGCTCGCGCTCGCGCTCGCGCTCGCGGGGATCGTGATCGTGATGGGGTCGCTCGGCGTGCTCGGGGACGCGCGCCTGCTCCACCTCGCGCTGACGTCCGCCCTCTCCCTGCTGATCGTGATCGTGATCGCCACGGTTTTGGGCGCGACGATCCCGCTGCTCCTGGACCGCGTCGGGATCGACCCGGCCCTCGCCACCGGCCCGTTCATCACGACCTCAAACGACATCATTGGGCTAGCCATCTTCTTCGGCGTCGCCTCGCTGCTGTACTTGTAAAACTCTACTTGTAGGGGCACAGCGGCGGGAGGGCACACTGGCGGTGTGCCTACGCAATCGTCTCGAAGAGTGCCCGGACGCGGCGGCGGTTGGTGCCAAGGTCGCTGCGGCCGACGCGGCTGGCGCTGCGGACGTGGAGCACGGCCCCGCCGCCGTGCCGCTCGGCGCGCAGGTGCAGGTCGTCGGTGAACACGAGCACCTCGAAGGTGGCGTGGAGGCCGAGGCCGTCGGCGTCGCGCTCGATCTCGGTGGCGCGGCCCGTCGTCCGGTTGCTCAGGGTGCGGACAGCGGCGAGGGCATCGGCGAAGAGCACGGCGGCGGGGCGGGTGAAGGCGCGGCTCTCGCGGTGGCAGTTCGTCGTGCGCGGGCAGGGCGGAAGGGGATTCTCGGGGAGGGGCATAAGCAAAAAAAGCGCAGCCCCGACAGAGACTGCGCCTCGAGAGACTCGGAAGAAGAGCGGAAGCGTCAGAGGGAGGTCGGCGTCGTCGGCGGTGCCGGCTCGGCGGTCTCGAACTCGCGCTCGTCGTTGTACTTCGACGGGCACTTGATCAGGATGTGCTCGGCGGCGAACGCGTCGCCCTCCATTCGCCCCTCGACGACCACCTGCTCGGCGTCCTCGAAGTTGGCCGGCTTCGGGTTCGGGTAGCGGACCTCGCGGACGGCCCCGTCCTCGTCGCGCATCCAGAACGAAAACGTGTTGGCGTCACGGTCGTAGGTCGTCGGCTGAGCGCGGACCCACTCGCCGACGACGTGGGCGCGGGCGTCGTCAGCGGCGGCCTCGGAGAAGCTCATGTAGCCGCCGACGCTCTCGCCGAAGGAGCGCATCATGAGGAACGTGAAGCCGGCCAGCAGGACGAGGCCGATAATCGTTTTAGGCTTCATGGGACCGTGTTTATGGGACCGTGTTCGCTAGAGAGGGACTTCTACGCGCCGAGGGCCTCGTCGCGTTCCGGGCGCGCGTCGAGGTCGCGCTCGAGGCGCGCGAGGCGGCGGTCGGTGCGGAGCAGGAAGAACAGCACGCCGAGCCAGATGATGAGCACGACGGCGAGGACGACGTAGAGCTTCTCCTGCTGGAGCATCACCGACTCCAGCCCGAGCGGCGCGGCCTCGGGAATCGCGGCCCACACGCTGTCGTAGACGGCAGTGCCGGGGGCCTGGGTCGAGTCGGTGGGCGTGATCGGGAGCTGCATGGGCGCAAGCTAGGAACAGCGCCGGCGTGGACGTGCGAAGTCGGTGGAAATATCACGATGCGCCAAGCCGCCGCTCGGCCAAACGCAGGCGGACGCGCTGGGTGTAGATCCACCAGAAGAGCGCGATGAAGCCGACCGCCGCCGGGTAGAACACCATCCGCATCTCGGGCGCGAGGTCGGTTTGGCTGAAGGCCGGGCTGCCCTCACCGCCGGGGTGGAGGCTCTCGAGCTGGCGCGGCAGCACGTAGAGCAGGAACGGCGCGATCGCCACGGCGAAGAGGTTGTAGACCGCCGCGATCCGCCCGCGCTTGCGCTCCTCGTCGATGGAGGAGCGGAGCACGAAGTAGGCGCTGAACACCAGAAGCTGCACCGCCGTCATCGACTGCTTGGGGTCGAAGTTCCACCACTTGCCCGTGCCGACGTACCACGTGAACCGCGCCCACACCATCCCGGTGATGAGCCCGAGCACGCCGAAGAGCATCGCCACGAGCGCCGCCTGCTCGGCCCGCACGTCGCGCTCCACGGTCGGCGTGGCGAGGTAGCGCGCCGAGTAGGCGGCCGAGACCAGCATCCCCGCCATCAGCGCGAACCACATCGGGACGTGGAAATAGAGGTTCCGCGCCGACTGCTCCAGGATGTTGAGCCGGGGGATCGAGAGGACGAAGCCGGCCACGATGACCGCCGTCATCCACCCAGCGATGCCGAGCGTGAGAAGGCGGTACGTCGTGCCGTAGCGTGCGCGTGTCGTGGGCATGGCGAGGGCGAGAAGAGCAGGGCGGGTTGCACACGGTGCCGGACGGTGGGTTTCCCCGACGGCACCGCTTGGTCAATCATTCCAGACGTAATCGAACAGCAGCACCGAGGCCGTGATGACGACGCCGGCGTAGGCCCCGAGCGTGACCAGGTCGTCGAGCGAGGCCGCCCACGGCCCGGCCGCCGCGCCGAGCAGTAGGGCCCGCTGCGTCACACGCACGACGGTGAGCAGCAGCGGCACCAAGAGCGGGAACGCGAGCACGGGCAAGAGGGGGCCACCCGCCGCCGCCCGCGCGATGATCGCCGAGAGAAGGGTCGTTGCCCCGGCCAGCCCGAGCGCGCCGAGCGCGAGCGTCGCTGCCAGCAGGCCGGGGGCCTCGACCTCCAGCCCGAGCACGAGCACGAAGCCGGCCGCCGCGAGGGCGTTCATCGCCCCGACGAGGAGGACGTTGAAGAGCAGCTTGCCGGCGTAGACCATGCTGCCACGCAGGTGGAGCTGGAGCAGCAGCACGGTCCCGCGCTCCTCTTCGGCCACGAACGCCCGGCCCAAGCCGACCGCCGCCGCGAACACGATCACCACCCACAGCAGCGCCGAGGCCACGCGCTCCCCGACCTCGGCGGTGCCGACCGCGAAGGCCACCAGCAGCAGCGACGAGAGCACGAACAGCGCCAGCGCGTTGACCGCGTAGCGCGTCCGCAGCTCCAGCCGCAGGTCCTTCTGGAAAACCGCCCAAGCCCCGTGCAGCCAGTCCACGTCGTTGGGGGAAAGATGGAGAATGGAAGATAGAGGATAGACAATTCATCTTCCAGCCGCTATTCTCCATCCTCGCACGCCACCTCTCCAACGGTACAGCAATGGATAAAGCGGACAAGGCTCTCGGCACCCTCCTCGGCAGCGCCGTCGGCGACGCCCTCGGGATGCCCATCGACGGGCTGAGCCACCAGAACGTCCGCACCTACTACAAGGGGATCAAGGCCTACCGCGACGACGAGCACCGCCGCGACCTGAGCGCCGGGCAGTGGACCGGGCACACGCAGCGCCTCTTCGCCCTCACCCGCGCCCTCGCCTCCGGCCTCGACGACCTCCCCGCTCGCTGCGCCGAAGAGCTCGCGGCCTTCCCCCTCCGTCGTCCCAGCGATCACGAGACGGCCTCCAGCGACGCCGCGACGATGGCAGCCCCCCTCGGCCTCGTCGCGGCCTCCACCGGCACGGCGCCCGTCGATCTCGTGGTGACGGCTCTCGGCGACCGATACGACCCGGTCGCTCTCGCCGCCGCCGCTGCCCAGGCCGACGCCGTCGCTCGCCTCCTCACCGCCGAGCACGCCACGCTCGACGGCCCCGCCTTCTTCGAGTCCGTCACCGACGCCACCGTCCAGGCCGAGGCTCGCCTCGGTGCTCCGCCCGCTGTCTCTACGCGCCTCCGCCGCCTCGCCGACCACCTCGACGCTTTCCCCCTCGACCTCCAAGACCTCTGCAACGGCACCGGTGCCGGGCCCGACGAAGCCCCGCCGTTCGCCCTCGCGATGCTCGCCCGCAACCCGACGCTTTTGGAGGCTACGATGCTGCCCGCCATCAACGTCGGCGGTGCCGCATCGACCGTGGGTGCGCTCCTCGGTGCACTCCTCGGCGCGCTCCACGGGTGGGCGGCCTTCCCGGCCGTGTGGCGCGAGCAGCTGGAAGAGGCGTCCCGACTCGAAGCCGAGGCGACAGCGTTCGTCAGCGACGTGGCAGGGTCACGCTAGCGTCGCTCGGCGTCGCGGTGGGTCTCGGTGTGGCCGCCCGGCGGCAGGCCGCCCGCGAAGCCGTCCTGGTTCTCCCAGCCTCGCGGCGGCAGGTCGCCCGGCAGGTCGCCGAAGTCGCCGACCATGCCGATCTCGGTCGAGAGCCGGTAGCCCTGGTCGCGCTCGACGGTCCGCTGCACATGCCCGATCAGCGTCCGCACGTCTGCGGCCGTCGCGCCGCCGGTGTTGATCAGGATGTTGGCGTGGCGCTCGGTCACCACGGCCCCGCCGACGCGGTAGCCCTTGAGCCCGGCCCAGTCGATCAACCGCCCCGCGCCGACGCCTTCGATCTTCTTGAAGATGGAGCCGGCGCTCGGCTCGGTGTCGAGCGGCGGGTGGCGCTCCTGCCGCCACGCCAGGTTCGCCGCCATGATCTCGCGCATCCGCGCAGGGTCGCCCGGCTCCAGTTGGAAGGTGGCGGCCAGCACGAGGTCGGCGCGGTCGTGGAGGACCGAGTAGTCGTAGCCGAAGTCGAAGTAGTCGTGCCCGACGGTCGCGCGCTCGCCCTCCTCCGTCAGGAGGTCCGCCGAGTGGACGACCTCCTCGATGAACATCGTCCGCGCCCGCTCCGGCGGCGGCGAGAGGAAGTGCAGGTTCTGCCACAGCGCGCCGCCGACGCTCGACGGGATGCCGACGTAGTGCTCCAGCCCCGACCACCCCGCCGCCACCGTCTGCTCGATCAGGTCGGGGTAGACGACCGTCCCGCTCTCGGCCCAGACCTGTCCCGTGGCGTCGTCGATGCGGACGTGGTTCGCCCGGTTGCGGATCACGAAGCCCCGGAAGCCCCGGTCGCCGATCAGGATGTTGGCCCCCAGCCCGAGGAGGAAGAACGGCAGGTCGAGGTCGCGCGCGAGCGTCAGCGCCTCGGCGAGCTCGTCGGCGGTGTGGGCCTCGTAGAACAGGTCCGCCGGGCCGCCGATCTTGAACGTGGTGTAGGGCGCGAGGGCTTCGCCCGTGCGGACGCGGTCGTCGCCGAGAGCGGCGCGGAGGCGGGCGAGGCGGTCGGGGTGGGCGACGACGGGAGAGGCAGGCACAGGCAGGCGGTCGGGTGGGGGAGAGCGCGGTGATACCGGGCGGGCGGCGGGCGGTTCTAACAACGTGAGGTGTGATTCGTGAGACCGAGCACCAGCGTTGCGCTCGTCCACGATTCACGAATCACGCACCACGAACACGCATCCCTGTCCACCGACGCCCGTATCCTGCCTCCTCTCTTCCGACCTCACTCCGCACCGACTCATGGCGAACACCTACCCCAACCTCACCCGCGCCGCCGGGCGCTTCGGCATCGTGGCCGGCTTCGTGCTGCTGCTGCTGCTCGTCGCGGCGGGCTGCATGACCAAGTCCATCGGAGCCGGCGAGCAGGGCGTCAAGTACAGCTACTTCAGCGGCACCGACCTCGACGACACCTACGGCGAGGGCTTCCACGTGTTCATGCCGTGGGAGCGGCTCGTCGACTACGACGTCCGCGTCAGGAATAACGACGAGGAGATCGAGGTCCTGGCCTCGAACGGCCTGACCATCGGGATGGACCTCTCGGTCCGCTACCGGCCCGTCAGCGACGACCTGCCCCAGCTCCACACGACCTACGGGCAGGACTACTACGACCGGCTCGTGCGGCCCGAGCTGCGGAGCGTGGCGCGCGAGGTGGTCGGCCAGTTCACGCCCGAGGAGCTGTACTCGACGCGGCGGGCCGAGCTGCAGGAGCAGATCGAGCAGCGCCTCTCGGCGGCCGTCCTGCGCGGGTTCGTCGAGCTCGACGCGGTCCTGATCCGCGACATCGAGCTGCCGGAGCAGATCCGCCGGGCCATCGAGAACAAGCTCGAGGAGCAGCAGCGCGTCGAGCAGGCGCGGCTCTCGATCCAGCGCGCCGAGCAGGAGGCCGAGCGCAAGCGCGTCGAGGCCTCGGGCGACGCCGACCGCGCGCGGATCATCGCCCAGAGCATGACGCCGTCGTTCCTCCAGTTCCAGGGCATCCAGGCCACGCGCGAGCTCGCCCAGTCGAGCAACGCCAAGGTCATCATCATCGGCTCCGGCGAAGGCGGCCTGCCTGTCATCCTCGGCGACCAGTAGGCGTGGCCGAGGACCGCAGCGATTTCTTCCAGCGCGTGTGGGCCGTCGTCGCCGAGATTCCCGCCGGCCGGGTGACGACCTACGGGCACATCGCCGAGCACCTCGGGGCGAAGCGGTCGGCGCGCGTCGTCGGGTGGGCGATGAAGGCGGCGGTGGGGAGCGCGCTGCCGTGCCACCGCGTCGTCAACCGGCGCGGCGCGCTCAGCGGCCGGCTCCACTTCGAGACGCCGACCGTTATGGAGGAGCGCCTCCGTAGCGAGGGCGTCGCGTTCACCGCCGAGGGCGAGGTGGTCTTGGAGGAGCACCTCTGGAGTCCGGGCGAAACGGTGGGGCAACGGTAGGGGCGAGCGGCCGGTCGCCCCTACGTTCCGGCCAGCCCGTCTAGCTCGTCCCAGAAACGGGGAAACGACACCGCCACGCACTCCGCGTCCCGGACCGTCGTCTCGCCCTCGGCGGCGAGGCCGGCGACGGCCGCCGCCATCGCGATCCGGTGATCGCCCCGGCTCTCGACGGCTGCGCCGCGCAGCGTGCCGCCCTCGATCACCAGACCGTCCTCCAGCTCCTCGACGGCCGCGCCCATTGCGCGGAGAAAGGCGGCGGTCGCGGCGAGGCGGTCGGTCTCTTTGTGGCGAAGCTCGGCGGCGTCGCGGATTTCGGTCCGCCCCTCGGCACAGGCCGCGGCGACGGCGAGCGCGGGGAGCTCGTCGATCAGGTTCGGGATGAGCGCGCCGCCGACGCGCACGCCGTGGAGCCGGGCCCCGGCGTTCTGCACCGTCAGGTCGGCGAGCGGCTCCCAGCCGCGCTCGCGCTCGTTTGCCGTCGTGATCTGGGCTCCCATCGCCCGGAGCACGTCGAGCAGCGCGCTGCGCGACGGGTTCAGCCCGACGCCCGGCATCTCGATGTGGCTGTGCGGCACAATCGCCCCGGCGACCAGGAAGAACGCCGCCGCCGAGAAGTCGCGCGGCACGATCCACGGCTGTGGCTTGACGGTGCGCCCGCCCTCGACCGAGACGATCCGCCGCCCGCCGATCTCCACCACGTCGAGGCCGAGCATCCGCTCCGTGTGATCGCGCGTCGGCACGGGCTCGGTGACCGTCGTGGTGCCCTCGGCGAAGAGGCCGGCCAGCAGCACGGCGCTCTTGACCTGGGCCGAGGCGACGGGAAGCTCGTAGTCGATCCCGCGCAGGCGGCCGCCGGTGAGGCGGACCGGCGCATGGCCGTCGGTCAGGTCCACCGTCGCGCCCATCCGCCGGAGCGGCTCCGCGATGCGGTCCATCGGGCGGCGCGAGAGCGAGGCATCGCCCGTCAGCACCACGTCGAACGGCTGCCCGGCCAGGACGCCGGCCAGGAGCCGCATCGTCGTGCCCGAGTTGCCGCAGTCGAGCGGGGCGTCGGGCGCGGCGAAGCCGTGCGGTCGGCCGTGCACAGTCAGGCCCTCGTGCTGCGCCTCCATGTGCACCCCGAGCGCGCGGAGGCAGGCGAGGGTGCGCTGCGGGTCGGCCGCGTCCGAGAAGCCGACGATCTCCGAGGGGCCCTCGGCGAGCGCGGCCAGGAGGGCGGCGCGGTGCGAGACGGACTTGTCAGCCGGCAGCCGGAGGCGGCCCGCCAGGCCCATCGCCGGCTGTACGGTGCGAGTCATCGGAGGGCGGGGCCGGGATCGAGGTGAGGGGGGGCGCGCTCAGAAAGGTAGCGTCGCTCAGGTCGAAGTCGTCGTCCCCGAAGTCGTCGTCCCCGAGGTCGTCCTCGCCGGCGGCGACGGGAAGGCCCTCGGCGGAGACGGCCTCGGTTGCCACGGCTTCGGCGGGCACCTTCGGCGGCGCGATGTCCTCCGGGGGAATAGCGGCGGGGTGGAAGGCCGCGTCGCCGAGCGAGAGCGGGCTGGTGTCGCCGAAGGGGGCCTGCTCCTCGAAGCTACCACCGAGGAACTGATCGAGGTCGGGGGTTGGCTCGGCCACCGGCTCGGCGAGGGCGTCGTCCACGGCCTGCCGGAGCACCTCCTTGCGGAACGGCTTGGCGACGTAGTTGTCGAAGCCCTCCTTGAGGAAGCGGTCCTCGTCGCCGGGGAGGGCGTAGGCCGTGACGGCGACGGCCGGGACGCGCTCGTAGCCCTCGATCCCGCGCATCTCGTGGAGCAGGTCGATGCCCGAGCGGTCGGCCCCGAGGTTGATGTCGACGAGCAGCACGCGGTACTGGTTGAACTTGACCTTCTCGATGGCCTCCTCGGGGCTGGTCGCGATGTCGGTCTCGAAGCCCTGGAGCATGAACTGCGCCATGTAGGCGTTCTGCGCGTTGTCCTCGATCAGCAGGATGTCGCGCGGCGTACGCTCGGCGGCGGTCGGCGGCGGGACGAAGCGCGGCTCGTCGCGCGGGGTCTCCGCGCCCTCGGTCTCCCAGGGGTAGCGCGTTCCGTCGGCGGCCTGCTTCGCCTCGGGCCGGGGCGCGGGCCGCTCGGCCTCGGGCAGCGTCTCGGGGACGCGCTCGACCGGCACGCGCGGGAAGGTGATCGAGAAGGCGCTGCCGATGCCCTTGATGCTCTCGACCGAGATCTCGCCGCCCATCATCTCGGCGAGCTTCTTGGTGATCGCCAGGCCGAGGCCGCTGCCCTCGTGGCTGCGCTTGAGGCCGGTGGACTCCTGCTTGAAGTCGTCGAAGAGGTGCGGCAGGAACTCCTTCGAGATGCCGACCCCGGTGTCGCGCACCGTCAGAATGGCGTCCTCCTCGGTGGCCTCGACCTCGACCGAGATCGCGCCCTCGCGCGTGAACTTGACCGCGTTGCCGACCAGGTTGTTGAGGATGCGGTGCAGGCAGCTCCGGTCGATCTGCGCGTAGACCGGCTTGGCCGGCGGCTCGACCCGGAGCTGCAGGCCGCGTTTGTCGGCGACGTGCTTCAGCACGCGCGCCGAGGCCTCGGCCTCCTCGAAGAGGTTCAGCACCTCGACCTCCGGCTGCACCTCGCCGGCCTCGATCCGCGCCATCTCGAGCACCGAGTTGATCGTGTCCAGGAGCCGGGTCCCGGCGTCCTCGATGATCTTGGCGAGGTTCTTATGCTCGCCCTCGAGCCCCTCGGCGAGGACCTGCGCCGAGCCGAGGATGCCGGTCAGCGGCGTACGGATCTCGTGGCTCATGTTCGCCAGGAAGGCGTCGCGGAGGTGGACCATCTGCTCGGCCTCCTCCTTGGCCTCGATCAACTCGGTCTCGAACTGCTTCTGCCGCGTGATGTCCTTGGCGACGATCACCAAGCCCTGCACGGCCTCGCCCTCGCGCACGAGCGCGCTGGACAGCGACACCGGGATCGCGCCGCCGTCCTTGACCCGGAAGCTGGTCTCGACGTTGCCCGCGAGGGCCTGCTCGATGGTCTGCTTGATGGCCGAGCCGCGGGTGCGGCCGGTGTGCGAGAAGATGGCCATCACCGGCTTGCCGAGCAGGTCGCTCCGCTCGAAGCCCAGCAGGTCGAGCGCGGCCTGGTTGACCATCGAGATCTTGACGCTCGGGTCGACCACCACGAGCGGGTCGGCCATCGACTGCACGATGTTCTCGACGTAGCCCTTCGAGACGGTCGTGCTCGAGAACTGGTCCATCATCTCGTTGAAGGCGAGCCCGAGCTGCCCGATCTCGTCGTTCGAGGTCACGTTGACGCGCTCGTCGAGCCGCCCCTCGCCGATGGCGAGGGCCGCCTCGGTCAGCTCGCCCAGCGACCGCCCGACGAAGCGCGTCAGCCACACCGCGAGCGCGACCACCACGAGCAGCACCAACACCGCCGCGCTCAGCCCGATGCGGCCGCCCCACCGGCTGGAGCTCTGGATCCGAGCCGTGCGCTCGGCGAGGGCTGTCTGGATGGTCTCGGCGCGCGCGGCGAGGGCCGGGCGTAGGGTCTCGAGGTAGAAGGGCTCGACCTCCTCGCTGAAGAGCGCAGTCGCCGCCGCCGGGTCGGTGTCGCTGAGCGCCACCACCTCCTCGGCCTGCCGGCGGTAGGACTCGAAGGCGGCGTCCACGTCGTCGGCGCGCGCGCCGGCCTCGCGGCTCCGGGTCAGGAGCCGGTCGAAGACGCCGAGGTGCCCGGCGACGGCTTCCCCCGCGAGCCCGGCCTCGTCGTCGTCCTGCTCGGCGGCGCGCCCGACGAGTTGCTGCATCGCGGCCTGACTGGCCTGCGCGGCCTGGGCGAGACCGTAGGCCCGCTCGAGGTCGCCCGTGCCGAGGGTCTCGGCGTCGCGCTGCACCCAGCCGCTGGTGGTGAGCGCGAGGTAGCCGAGGCCGCCGACGAGGACGGCGACGAGCGCAAAGCTCAGCGCGAGTTTGTGGGTGAGGTTGAGCGACATAGCGACGGCGTCTTTCCTGAAGTGGGCGCGAGCCTGCCGTTCCGATATCGACAGCCGAAATGCCCCGCTTAAACACCTCCACCCTTGCGCGACAGGGCCGATCCCTGCGACCTTAGCGGCTCACCCAAACCCCGCCCGCATGGACGCCGACCGCTACGCCCCACCCGCCGACTTCCAACGCCGCGCCCACGTCTCTTCGGCCGCCGACTACGAGGCGCGCTACCGCCGCTCCGTCGCAGACCCCGACGCCTTCTGGCGCGAGCAGGCCGAGCGCATCGACTGGTCCTGCCCGTTCGAGACCGTCCGCGACGTGTCGTTCGCGCCGGACGACGTCCACATCCGGTGGTACGCCGGGGGCGAGACGAACGCCTGCTACAACGCCGTCGACCGGCACGTCGAGGCTGGGCTCGGGGACCGCGTCGCATTCATCTTCGAGCCGGACGAGCCGGATGAAGAGGCCCGCTCGATCACCTACGCCGAGGCCCGCGCCGCCGTCGCCCGCTTCGCCAACGTCCTCAAGGCGCACGGCGTCGGCAAGGGCGACCGGGTGACGCTCTACCTCCCGATGATCCCCGAGGCGGCTTTCGCCATGCTCGCGTGCGCCCGCATCGGGGCGGTCCACTCGGTCGTCTTCGCAGGGTTTAGCCCCGAGGCCCTCGCCTCGCGCATCCTCGACGGCAACTCGGCCTTCGTCGTCACCGCCGACGAGGGCCGGCGCGGCGGCCGGCGCGTCGCGCTCAAGGAGAACGTCGACCGCGCGCTGGAGCAATGCCCCGGCGTCGAGACTGTGCTCGTCGTCCAGAACACCGGGGCCGAGGTCGGATGGACGCCGGGCCGCGACGTGTGGCTCCACGACGCACTCGAAGACGCTGGCACCGACTGCCCGTGCGAGCCGATGGACGCCGAGGACCCGCTCTTCATCCTCTACACCTCCGGCTCGACCGGCACCCCGAAGGGCGTCGTCCACACTACCGGCGGCTACCTCGTCTGGACGAGCCTCACCCACGAGCTGGTCTTCGACTACCACCCGCCCGGCCCCGACGGGCGCGGCGACGTCTTCTGGTGCACCGCCGACGTCGGCTGGATCACCGGCCACAGCTACATCGTCTACGGGCCGATGCTGAACGGCGCGACGCAGGTCTTCTTCGAGGGCATCCCGACCTACCCCGACGCCGGCCGCTTCTGGCAGGTCGTCGACAAGCACAGCGTGACGCAGTTCTACACCGCCCCGACGGCCGTCCGCGCCTTGATGGCGCAGGGCGACGACTTCGTGACGCGCGCCGACCGCTCCAGCCTCCGCCTGCTCGGCACCGTCGGCGAGCCGATCAACCCCGAGGCGTGGCGGTGGTACCACGAGACTGTCGGCGACGGTCGGTGCCCGGTCGTCGATACGTGGTGGCAGACCGAGACCGGCGGGGTCATGATCGTCGGCCTGCCGGGGGCCGTCGCGCAGAAACCCGGCGCGGCGGGGCGGCCGTTCCTCGGCATCCGGCCCGAGGTCGTGGACGCCGACGGCAAGCCGCAGGACGGGGCGGCCGAGGGGCGGTTGGTGATCGCCGACAGTTGGCCCGGCCAGGCGCGGACGGTGTGGGGCGACCACGGCCGGTTCGTCGAGACCTACTTCTCCCAGGTCGAGGGCGCGTACTTCACCGGCGACGGGTGCCGCCGCGACGCCGACGGGACGTACTGGATCACCGGCCGGATCGACGACGTGCTCAACGTGAGCGGCCACCGGATGGGCACGGCCGAGGTCGAGAGCGCGCTCGTGGCGCACCCGGCCGTGGCCGAGGCGGCGGTCGTCGGGGTGGCGCACGCCATCAAGGGGCAGGGCATCTACGCCTACGTCACGCTCGGTGCCGAGGCCGAGCCGAGTGAGGGCCTCCGCGAGGGCTTGGTGCAGCACGTCCGCGAGCAGATCGGCCCGGTCGCCACGCCCGACTTCGTGCAGTTCGCCCCGGCGCTGCCCAAGACGCGCTCCGGCAAAATCATGCGCCGCATCCTGCGCCGGATCGCCGAGGACGACTTCGCGGCCCTCGGCGACACCTCGACCCTCGCCGACCCCGGCGTCGTGGACGACCTGGTGGCAAACCGGAGGAACCGGCGTGACGGCTGAGGGAAAGATGAGGGCGTGGGGGGCAGGGAGGGATCTCGAATGGAAGCGTAAAGCGCAGATGATGAAGGTCGGTGATTTCTTCGCTCTCTTCCTTCTCTTCCCTCTCCTCTTTCTCTTCTCGCGCCTCTCTCCGCCCCCCTCGCCGCCCGGCCGTACTTTCCGCCCTTCTCCTCGCCCTAGCCCGAATGCGCGCCATCATCGTCGGTGCCGGAGACGTCGGCTACGACGTCGCCCGGATGCTCTCGCTCCAGAGCCACGACGTCACGGTCATCGACACCGACCCCGACAAGATCGCCCACATCCGCGACTCGCTCGACGTGCTGGCGATCCGGGGGACGGGCACCTCGGTCCGGGTGCTCAACGAGGCCCGGATCCGCGAGGCCGACCTGCTCGTGGCCGTCACCGACGTGGACGAGGTCAACCTGGTCGCTTCGATGCTGGCCGAGCGCGTCGGCGACGACCCGGTGACGATCGCGCGCGTCCGCAGCGACGGCTTCTCCGGCGGCGACGCCGTGCTCACGCTCGAGGACTTCGGCCTCGACCTGATCATCCACCCCGAGGAGAGCACCGCCGCCGAGACGGTCGCGCTCCTACGCCGCGCCGCCGCCACCGACGTCGTCGAGTTCGCCGACGGGCGCATCGAGCTGGTCGGCATCCGGATGGACCAGGACGAGCCGGTGATCGGGCAGACGCTCCAGGAGATCGCCGAGGCGAACGACCACCTCACGTTCCGCATCGCCGGCATCGTGCGCGGGGCGCGGACGCTGATCCCCGGCGGGCGCGAGCGCGTCCAGAAGAACGACCAGCTCTTCGTGCTCGTCCAGAGCGGGCAGGTGCCCCAGGTGGTCCACTTCCTCGGCAAGAGCGGGGCGCGGCTGGGGCACGTCATGATCCTGGGCGGCAGCAACGTCGCCGCCCGCATCGCCGCCCAGCTCTCGGAGGCGGGCCGCCGGCGCGACCGCGTCAACGTCAAGCTCATCGAGCCGGACCGCGCGCGCGCCGAGCACCTCGCCGAGCTGCTCGAGAACACCCTGGTCATCCACGGCGACCCCGGCGACATGGACCTGCTCGCCATCGAGGGCATCGGCGAGATGGACGCCTTCGTGGCCGTCACGCCCGACGAGGAGTCGAACCTGGTGAGCTGCCTGATGGCGAAGCACCTCGGCGTCCGCAAGACCGTCGCGATGCTCTCGAAGGGGGCCTACATCCCGATCTCGCAGTCCATCGGCCTCGACGCGGCGGTCAGCCAGAAGCTCGCCGTCAGTAGGGAGGTGCTGCGCTTCCTGCGGGGCAAGCACGTCACGAGCGTCGCCACCGTCCTCGGCCTCGACGCCGAGATCATCGAGCTGGAGGCGCTGCCCGGCGCGCCGATCACCAGGGGGCCGCTGATGAAGCAGAAGCTGCCGAAGGGCGTTCTGGTCGCCACCGTCATCTGCAACGCGGGCCGGGACCTCGAGATCGCTACCGGTACGACGCACATCCACCCCGGCGACCGGGCCATCGTCTTCGCCACGCCGGAGCGGATCGAGGCCGTGGAGCGGCTGTTCGGGCGAGAATAGAGAAGGGAGGGAAGGGAGAAAACCGGCAAAGTTAACCCTCGCCGTTGTGCTGGACCGAGTGTCCCCTGCTGCTGACGCGCTGATATGATCGTTCACGTTCGCCCGGTCGTTGGAACGCTCGGGGCGCTGCTGGCGGCGCTCGGGGCGGCGTTGCTGTTGCCGATGGGCGTCGGGCTGGCTTACGGCGAGGCGTCGTGGTGGAGCTTCGGGGTGACGGCGGCGCTGGCGCTGGGCCTCGGCGGCGGGGCGTGGGCCGCGTTCCGGCCGCGCGGCGAGGACGACCTCCGCGTCCGGGAAGGCTTCGCCATCGTCGCCCTCGCCTGGCTGCTGCTCTCGCTCGTCGGGGCGCTCCCGTTCGTTCTCGGCGGCGTGCTGGGCAGCTACACCGACGCCGTCTTCGAGACGATGAGCGGCTTCACCACGACCGGAGCCACCATCCTCGGCGGGGCCGACACGCCCGCCATCGAGGCGATCCCGAACGGCTTCCTCTTCTGGCGCAGCCTGACCCACTGGCTCGGCGGCATGGGCATCATCGTCCTCACGCTCGCCATCCTGCCGATCCTCGGCATCGGCGGGATGCAGCTCTTCAAGGCCGAAGTCCCCGGCCCGAGCGCCGACAAGCTCACCCCGCGCGTCCGCGAGACCGCCAAGCGGCTGTGGGCGATCTACGTCGGCCTCACCGTCGTGCAGGTCGCCTTCCTGCTCCCGGCGATGGACCTCTTCGACGCCGTCAACCACGCCTTCGCCACGATGGCGACGGGCGGGTTCTCGACCGAGAACGGCTCGGTCGGGCAGTACGGCTCGGCCTACATCGACTGGGTCGTCACGGCGTTCATGTTCGTGGCCGGGATGAACTTCGCGCTCCATTACGCCGTCCTCCACGGCAACGTGTCGGCTCCCTGGAAGAGCCAGGAGTTCCGGGCCTACGCCGGGCTGATCCTGGCCGCCACCGTCTTGGTCACCGTTGTCCTGTGGGCTCCGGCGCAGGAGTTCGTCCCGCCGCCGGTCACGCTCGACGGCGAGGTGGTTACGCAGCAACGGCTCGGCGAGCAGGCCGGCGACGTGGCGTCGGACCAAGCGACGACCGAGCAGGGGGGGCGCGCCGGAGCCGAGGAGATGGGCGGTGGGGCCGAGCTGGACGAGTCCGACGAGTCCGCGACGGGGCGCACCGTCGTCCGCTACGACGGCTTCTGGAGCGCGCTCCGCTACGCCGCCTTCCAGGCCGTCGCCATTGTCACCACGACCGGCTTCGGCACGGCCGACTACGAGTTGTGGCCGCCGCTCGCCATCGGCGTCCTCTTCTCGCTCTTCTTCGTCGGCGGCATGGCGGGCTCCACGGGCGGCGGGGTGAAGGTGGTCCGCATCCTGCTGATCCTGAAGAACTCGTTCCGCGAGGTGCAGCAGCTCCTCCACCCGCACGCCGTGCTCCCGATCCGGCTCGACCACCGCGTGGTGCCGGAGGGGATCATCCGCAACGTGCTCTCCTTCATCGTGCTCTACATCGGCCTCATCGGGGCAGGCACGCTCGCGATGGGCTTTCTCGGGCTCGACCTGCTGAGCGCGTTCAGCGCCACGTTCTCGTGCGTCGGCAACGTCGGCCCCGCCTTCGGCACGCTGGGGCCGACGGAGAGCTACACCCACATCCCGGCGGTGGGCAAGTGGGTGCTGGTGCTCCTGATGATGGCCGGGCGGCTGGAGATCTACACCGTTCTGGTCCTCTTCGCCCCCGGCTTCTGGCGACGGTGACGCGTGCGAAGCGACAGAGGCTGGCTCTTATGAAGCGCGCTCGCTTTCGGGCGGATGGGTGTGTTTCGCACGCGCGGCCGCAGTATAATGGGCCGATTCCGCCGCTTACGCAGCGCCCCGCGCCGCACAAGTAGTAGTTAGCCAGCACTCCCAACCGTGAAACCTGTCCGGGTCGGAGATCAGAAGGGCTACTTGGTCGGCGGTACGCTGTACCGTACCAAGAAGGATCTCACGGCTGCGGTCCGCTCTGTCCTTTACGCCTACAAGCCCGGCTCCCGCGTCTCAGCGGAGCACTTCGAGTTCCTGCTGTCCCTCCTGTCCCACCATCCCGAAGTGGATCGGAAGGTGGCAGGCGGCATCCAAGCTTTTGAGGTCCGGCGCGTCCCCGGCTTCACCCGCGCCTCGGCTTTCTGGATCATCCGAGACGATGGAAGCGCTGTCGCATGGTCCTACACGGAGTTGATCTCGCCACCCAGCCCGCTCGCTCGGTTCCGCAAAGTCTGTCGCTATGCGGTTGACGCCGACTTGCGCGTGATCAAAGCGGCGTGGCTCCGTGACAACGCCTCGGACGGTCACTTTACTTGTTCCGTAACCGGAGAGCGTGTTTCAGCCGGGCGTGCTCATGTCGATCACGTCCCGCCGGACACCTTCACCGCGCTCATCAAGCGGTTCGTCGCCGAGCGCGGTATCGACCTGCGCTCAATCGAACTGCCGGGGAATCCGGGCGAAGAGATCGGTCGCCAGTTCCCCACGCCGGAAATGGAAGAGGACTGGCTATCGTTCCACCGCGAGCACGCGAACCTCCGCGTCATCAGCGCGACCGCTAATTTGAGTCACGTCAAGAAGAAAGCCCGCCTGTAGGAGCCGGGTAGTTCCTTTACAGTTTTGTCTGACCACATCGTTTACACGCCTCACGGCCGCAGCCTCAGCCCTGAGCGCTCGTCGAGCCGCGCCACTAGCCGGTCCTAGAAGTACAGGCTCCACACTCCATCAGCGACTTCTTCGAGCCCGACCCACTCGTGGGCTAGCGCTTGGCTGACGAAGAGCTGCTGCCGCTTCCACTTGATGTTGCCGCTCTTCGAGAGCCAGCGGACCTCGAAGGGGCCGGGGTACTCCGGCTCCGGGAGCGCGTCGGGCATCGCACGGGGCGAGGGCGCCTAGACCGAGGCGCGGGTCTCGTAGCTGAGCGCCTCGTGCGGGCGCTCGTCGTTGAACTCCTGCCGCCAGTGGTCGAAGCGGGTCTGCTGGCTCGTCCTGTCGCGCCCAGGCGGACGAGCGGTCTCCGCTTTGAGCGTCTTGTGCATCCGTTCGTGGCGGCCGTTCTGCTGGGGCTGCCCCGGCGTGAGGCGGTCGTGCCCGATGCCGAGTTTGAGCCACCACACGCTCAGCCGCGAGAGGCCGCAGAGCGCCTGCGTGGCGAACGGGACGCCGTTGTCTGAGCGGATCGCAGACGGGAGGCCATACTCCGAGAAGAGCCGCTCGAACTGCGCCTTCGCCCCGTTCTGCTTCACTGAGGGCAATCCGGTGCAGCCGAGCACGAAGCGCGAGTGCGCGTCGCAGACCGTCAGCGGATAGCAATACACGCCGTCGCGCGTCTTGAACTGGCCCTTGAGGTCGGCCGTCCAGACCTCGTTTGGGGCCGTCGTCACAAGCGGGGCGGAGCCGGGATGCTTGGGCACGCGGCGCTTCTTCGTCAGCCCGTGGCGCTGGAGGATGGCCGCAGCCGTCGAAGGCGCGGGCCAGCGGACGCCCTCGTGCCGCCGGGCGAGGTAGGGCAGGAGCTTGCGTGCGCCCCACGTCGGGTGCGCCCGCCTCGCCTCAATGAGCAGGCGCTCGGCCTCGGGGTCCGTCTTGGCGTGCTGCGTGTGGCGGGCGCGGCTGCGGTCGAAGAGCACCTCGGCGCCGCCCTCTCGGTAGCGGTCGATCCACTTGTAGACGGTGGGCCGGGAGACCGAGAAGCGCTCGGCGAGTTCGGTGACAGAGTAGAGGCCGTCGAGGTGGGCGGCGACGAGGCGGGCGCGCTCCATGGGCGGGTCGGTAGTCTGGAAGGGCATGGCGACACGGCTCGGTGAGGGGAGCCGTGTAAACCATGTGCCTGGACTGTTGTGTAAACCATCTGCCCGGTCTGTACCACCCGGCGGCATAACCCGCCGCTGCACGCCGACGAAGGACATGAGCGTCCTCGGCTCGTCCGAGCGCCTGCGCTTCCGTAGCTTCGTCCAACCGCTGTGCTGCTTGCCCTGCGCGGCTGAGCCGCATCCTGTTATGCGGCAACTGCGCTTTGCCTGGATCGGAAGGGAGTAGAAGGCGTTTCAACCGAACTGGAACCAGACCACAAGATCATGGAACGCCACGAGGTCTACCACTCCGATCCCGAGATCATGGGCGGCACGCCCGTCTTCCAGGGGACTCGTGTCCCCGTGCAAACGCTGCTCGACTACCTCGAAGGTGGCGACACGCTTGACGAGTTCCTCGACGGCTTCCCCGGTGTGAGCCGCGAGCAGGCGGTCGCATTCCTTGAGATGGCGAAGGACGCCTTGCTCGCCGACGCCTGATGCGAGTGCTGCTCGATGAGAACGTAGACCGCAAGCTCAAGCGTTTCTTCGACCCGGAGCACGAGGTCGTGACGGTGCGCGAGCACGGGTGGAGCGGCAAGAAGAACGGTGAGCTGCTGCGTCTGGCTGAGGCGGAGTTCGAGGTGCTGTTCACGCTCGACACAAACATGCGGTACCAGCAGAACCTGCCGAAGTACGATCTCGCCGTGGGTCTCGTCACATCGGTCAGTAACAAGCGGAGCGCGATTGAACCGGTGATGCCCGAGGTGAACCGACTACTTCTGACAGTTCAGCCCGGTCTCCTCTACGTCGTTGCCGCATAACCCGCCGCTGCATGCCGACGAAGGGCTTGACGGTCTTGCCTCGTCCGAGCCTCGGCGTCTACCTTGCTTCGTTCCACCGCCGCGCCGCGCTTCGCCGGTGAGCGGCCCCCTGTTATGTGGGCTCCCCACCCGAGAGCTTGATTATGACTGAGCACCACAGGTCACTACTTCGAGCGGCAGGACGTTGGGTGGATCTCAACGAGACACAGCAGCGCTTACTCGCTTCTGCCTTTACGACGCGGGAGGTCGCCGAGCGAGAGCACCTCGTCCTTCCCGGCTCGACCGCCCATGAGGTGTTCTTCGTCGCCCACGGTCTACTCCGCTTCTATTACCCCTCAGACGACGGGCGCGAGTCAAACAAGGCATTTGTGGCGGAGGGCGAGTTTGCAGGAGCGCTTGCAGCAGCGAACCTCGGGCTGCCGCTACTCTACGGGGTGGAAGCGCTGGAACCGACTACGGTGCTGACGGCCTCCTATGTGGACTTCGTTGGTCTCATGGACGCTGATCCTGTATTCGAGCGATTTGGGCGGAAGCTAGCCGAACTCATCCTCACGCGGAAAGAGCTTCGCACACGCTCGTTTCTCCTTCAGGACGCGACGGCTCGCTATCTCGATTTCGTCAGCGCGCATCCCGATCTCGTGCAGCGGGTTCCCCTCTACCATATCGCTTCTCTCCTCGGCGTCACCGACGTTCACCTGTCGAGGATTCGTCGCGAGTTGTCCGTACCCGTCGGTTCTGAATAAAGGTTAAGGCGCTCGGGGCCGCGTCCGTCGCACCTTCCTGTCGATCACTCACCAGACCGACAGGAGCTATGGACATCGCCAAGACCACCGCCCTCGTTACGGGAGCCAGCCGCGGGATCGGACGCGCCTTCGTAACCGACCTGCTGCGCCGGGACGCCGCCCACGTCTACGCGACGGCCCGTGACCCGGAAGCCCTCGCGGACCTCGTCGCCCTCGACCCCATGCGAGTTACGCCGCTTCGTCTCGACGTGACAGACGCAGCGGAGATCGCCGCCGCCGCAGAAGCCGTAGACCACCTCGACCTCCTCATCAACAACGCGGGCACGCTCGGCTTTGGGAGCCTCCTGGAGGCGGACCACGCTGAGATCGAACGCGACATGGAGGTGAACTTCTACGGCGTCCTTGACGTGACGCGGGCGTTCTTGCCCGCGCTCGAAACCGGAGGGGGAGCAATCCTCAACCTGCTCACGCTCGTCTCGTTCGGGAGCATGGCCGGAATCGGGGGCTACTGTGCCTCGAAAGCTGCCGCGTTGTCGATGACCCAGGCGATGCGCGCCGAACTCGCGCCTCGCGGAGTTGCGGTTCACGCGGCATTCCCCGGCGCGGTGGATACCGACATGATCCGGGCATTCGAGATGCCCAAGACGCCGCCGGAGGACGTGGCCCGCGCGGCGCTCAACGCGGTCGAGGCGGACGAGGAGGACTCGTTCCCCGACCCGATGGCGCGCGAAATCGGGGCCGTGTGGCTCCGCGACCCGAAAGCGGTCGAGCGTCGGTTCGCCTCGATGTAGCCCCAACGATCCCTTCTCAATCTCAGCCTCACTACGACCCCCTCGACATGAAAACGATCTCCGTCCTCGGCCTCGGTGCAATGGGTGCACGCATGGCCGCTCGCCTCCTTCAGCATGGCTACCCCGTCGTCGTTTACAATCGGACACCCGACCGGGCGGTGCCCCTTCGAGAGCAGGGTGCTGAGGTCGCCGCTACGCCCCTGGAAGCCGCCGAACGCGCCGACGTTGTTCTCTCCGTCGTCCGCGACGATAAAGCCTCAGAAGCCGTCTGGCTAGATGACAAAACCGGAGCTGTTCACGGTCTCCGTGCCGGGACGGTCGCCGTCGAGTCCAGCACCGTCACCCCTGCGTGGGCGCGGCGGCTCGCCGCAGCGGTCACCAAGCGCGATGCTCACTTCCTCGACGCCCCCGTCGTCGGGTCGCGTCCGCACGCTGAGGGCGGGAAGTTGACCTACCTTATCGGCGGTGAGGCCAGCGCAGTAGAGCAGGTGAGGCCGATCCTCGACGTACTCAGCGGTGCTGTTCACCACGTCGGGCCGCCCGGAGCGGGATCGGCGATGAAGCTGGCGGTGAACGCAGTCTTTGCCATACAGGCCGCTGCACTCGCCGAACTCCTTGCGGTGCTGCGTGGCTCCGGCCTCACGCCGTCCGAAGCAGTCGAGGTTCTCAACGCCCTCCCGACAGCGAGTCCCACTGCCGCGCGCGTGGCGACCCTGATGACGGAGCGCTCGTTCGCTCCTAACTTTCCGATCCACCTCGTGGCTAAAGACCTCGGCTATGCGGCAGAAGTAGCGGAGAGCGTTGGCGTAGACGCGCCAGTTGTGGCAGCGACGCGCGAAGCGTTTAAAGAAGCGGAGCGCCAGGGGTATGGGGAGGACGACATCGTAGGTATAGCGCAACTTCACTCCTACTGATTCGAGCATCATCGCTGACGGCCACATAACCCGCCGCTGCACGCCGACGCAGGGCGCGGGCGTCCTCGGCTCGTCCGAGCGTCGGCGCTACTTCCGCTTCGTTCCGCCGTCGTGCCCTCAGCTTTGTGCGGCTGAGCGGTCCACCGAGGCCCCTCCGATCGCCACGCGCTCGATGTCGTCGAACGAGACGGTCACGGTGCCGTCGTCCGCGACGAACCGGCCCGCGTCGGGCGGGAAGCGGAGGAGGTCGAACGGCGCGCGGCGCGGGCGGCCGTCGATGGCGTCCTCGATGGTCTCGGCGAAGGGCGCGAGCGGCGTGGCCCACTTCGCCATCGCGAAATGGGTGTTCGGGAAGCGCCGCACGAGCGAGGCGATTTTCCCCGGACTGACTTTGCCGGCTTCGCCCCAGAACGCAGGCTCTCCCCGGTCGTCTAGCTCGACCAAGTCCGGCTTGTAGCGGTCGCCGATGCCGACCTCGACGCTCATTCCCGGATACGTGGGGAGGTAGAGCGCCCACAGGAACGCCTTCATCAGGACGTGCTCAATGCCTTCCTGGTGCTTCTTGACGAAGACGACCTTCTGCGGTCCGCCCGGCGCGGAGGCGCGGAGGGTGAGCTTGCGGCGGAGCAGGAGATCAGAACGCACCGGGCGATGTTGGATTCTAGATTGCCGATTTTGGATTGGCAGGCTCCCAGTCCACAGTCCAAAATCCAAACTCTGGAATCGCCTCAGAGTTCGCGCACGACGCGGCACGGGTTGCCGCAGGCGAAGACGCCGCCGGGGATGTCCTCGAGCACCACGCTGCCCGAGCCGATGGTGGTGCCCGCGCCGACCGTGATGCCGGGGTTGAGGATGCTGCCGCCGCCGATCCACACGTCGTCGCCGACGGTGACCGGCGCGGCCTGCTCCAGGCCTTCGGCCCGCTGCGCCGGGTCGAGCGGCCGGGCGACGGCGTAGACGTGGACCCCCGGCCCGAGGCGCACCCGGTCGCCGAGCGTGATGGGCCCGACGTCGATCAGCACGCAGCCCGGCCCGGCGACGAATTCGTCGCCGACGTGGACGTGCTGCCCGTACTCGCAGTAGAGCGGCGCGTCCACCTCGGGCCGGTCGCCGAGCGCGCCGACGAGGCTGGCGAGCGCCCGCGTGCGCGCAGTGCGCTGGTCCTCGGGCATGGTGTTGAAGGCCTCGACGAGACGCCGCGTCTTCTGGCGGAGCATAATCAGGCTGGGGTCGGTGCTGCGGTGGGCCAGCCCGGCGCGGAGCCGGTCGAGAGCGGAGGGGGCCGTGGTCTCCATAACGGCGTGCGAAGTTGATCCTAGGGGGCGATGGACCTATACTGAGAGCGTATCGTCCACCCCGAGGCAAACATGAAACAGGCTACGCTCTACATCTTCGCTCTGCTGTCCGTCGCCGCGTGGCCCGCGCTCGGGCAGATTACCCGACACAACGGAAGCTGCGCGCTACCTCCCGCTGGAGGTCGGCCACGTGTGGGAGTACGAGCAGTGGGTCGAAGAGTGCCTAGACATAGGGTTTTGCTTTTCGGAGGTCGTGGGCTACGAGCGCTGGACCGTAGACGGGGATTCTGCCGTGGAAGCCCAGACCTACCAGGTGCTGAGGCAAGACGACTACGATCTGGAGGGGGAGGTCGAGTTCACGCAGCGCGATCTCGTCCGCTTCGACACGGCTCGGGCGATGGGCGTCCTGCGCCTCGGGGACGGGAGCGAAGTCGCGTGGCCTTCCGAAGAGTTACCCTGCCGGCTCGATGCGCCCTTCGAGGCGAAGATCGAATGCGAGAAAGGATTCGGCACGGTGTTCACGGACACGCCTGAGGAGATCACGGTCCGCGTGGGGGGAGAAACGGAGACGCGGGTGGTGAAGTGGTATCAGTCGTTTGCCCCAGGGTCGCGGTTCACCGCGGACGTCGGGTTGCTCTACGAAGGTTGGGCCGAGTTCGGCGGAGCCTGGATCCAGCTCAGCTACGCCCGCGTCGGCGAGATCGAATACGGCACCGAGCAGTTCCCCGTCTCGGCCGAGGAGGAGGCACCGCCGGAGGCGGCCATGGCGCTGTGGGTCTTCCCGAACCCGGCGGCGGGCGAGGCCACGGTGCGCCTCGGCCTCGACGCGCCGCAGCGGGTGAGCCTCGCGGTCTTCGACGTGCTCGGCCGGCGGGTGCTCGCCGAAGACCTCGGCTACACGGCGGGCGAGGTGCAGCACCGGCTCGGCGCGGCACAGCTTCCGGCGGGGGTGTATGTCGTTCGACTCGCCGGCGACGCCGGGGCGACGGCGACGGCGCGGTTCGTCCGGCAGTGAGGCGAAGGGCCTGAAACGAACGGAGGGGCGACCGGCCGGTCGCCCCTGCGAAACAGTGCGCGGAGAAGCGGGGTCAGCCGGCCTTCTCGATCCGCTCCAGGTTGTCGAGGTTGTCCTGGACGTGCTGCGCCGAGACCTGCATCTGCCGCTTCTCGGCCTCGTCGAGCTCGACCTCGAGGATCTCCTTGACGCCCTCGCGCCCGAGCTTCACCGGGACGCCGATGAACAGGCCGTCGCAGCCGTACTCGCCCTTGGTCCAGGCGGCGGCCGGGAGCACCCGGTTCGAGTCCTTGATGATGGCCTCGACCATCTCGGCCGCCGCCGCGCCGGGCGCGTACCACGCCGAGGTGCCCATCAGCCCGACGATCTCGCCGCCGCCCTTCTTGGTGCGCTCGACGATCTCGCTGAGCCGGCTCTCCGAGACCAGGTCCGTGACCGGCGTGCCGGCGACGGTCGTGTAGCGCGGGAGCGGGACCATCGTGTCGCCGTGCCCGCCGAGCAGGAGCGCCTGGATGTCCTTGACCGAGACCTTCAGCTCGGTGGCGAGGAAGGCGCGGTAGCGGGCGGTGTCGAGCACGCCGGCCATGCCCATCACGCGGTGGCTCGGGAAGCCGCTCGTCATGTAGGCCACGTAGGTCATCACGTCGAGCGGGTTCGAGACGATGATGAGGATGGCGTCGGGGCTGGTCTTGGCGAACGACTCGGTGACGCTGCGGACGATCGAGGCGTTCTTGGCGAGCAGGTCGTCCCGGCTCATGCCGGGCTTGCGCGGGAGGCCGGCCGTGATGACGCAGATGTCGGAGCCTTCGGTGAGCGCGTAGTCGCTGCCGCCGGTGAGGGTCGTGTCGAACTGGTGGATCGGGGCGGACTCCCAGAGGTCGAGGGCCTTGCCCTGGGCGACGCCCTCCTGGATGTCGATCAGGACGACCTCGTCGGCCATGTCCTTGCGAGCGACGCACTCGGCGACGGTCGCGCCGACGTTTCCGGCTCCAACAACGGTGACTTTCATAACGGGTGAGGGCTGGGTGAGAGGGGAGAGGCAGCGAGGCCGAACGCGGGGCGGCCTCGGCGGTGGGCAAAATAGAGGTCAGCCGGCGACCGTGTGAATCGGGGCCGGAAACTCTGCGTGAAAACACCCAGCGCGGTGGGCGAGCGGCGAGGTCCAGCGTCGCCGCCGGGGGGAGGGGGCGGCCGTAGCTTTCCGGTCTCGTCTCGCCCCCTCTCGCCATGCCCCGCTGCCTCGCGCTCTGCCTCGCCCTGCTGTGCCTCGCCCTGCTGTGCCTCGCCCTGCTGTGCCTCACCCTGCTGTGCCTCGCGCCGTCCGTGCTCGCCCAAGACGCGCCGGGGCAGCCCACCGAGGGGCAGGCGGCCGAGCGCCCGCGCAACCTCATCCTGCTCATCCCCGACGGCCTCGGCCCGGCCTCGGTGACGATGGCGCGGACCTTCTCGGGCCGGCCGCTCGCGCTCGACGGTGTGCTGCGCGGGGCCGTCCGCACGGCGTCGACGAGCAGCGACATCACCGACTCGGCGGCCTCGGCGACGGCCTACGCGAGTGGCATCGCGACCTACAACGGAGCCGTCGGCGTGGACACGCTCGGGCGGCCGGTCGGGACGATCCTGGAGGCGGCCGAGACGCGCGGCCTGGCGACGGGCTTGGTGGTGACGAGCCGGGTGACGCACGCGACCCCGGCGTCGTTCGCGGCGCACGTCCCCGAGCGCTGGGCCGAGGAGGCGATTGCCGCGCAGATGATGGAGGCCGGCCTCGAGGTGCTCTTCGGCGGCGGCCGGCGCTTCTTCCTACCCAAACCCGATGACCCCGCACCAGGCGGCGAGCGAGGCGGCGCGCGCACCGACGGGCGCGACCTGCTGGCCGAGGCTCGGGCGCGAGGCGTCGCCGTGGTCACGGAGCCGGCCGCGTTTGGGACGATCGACGCGGCTCCGGTGGTCGGACTGTTCGCCGACGGGCACCTCGACTACGAGATCGACCGGGCCGAGCAGCCGAGCCTCGCGGCGATGACGCGCAAAGCCCTCGACCTCTTGAGCGCCGACCCCGACGGGTTCTTCCTGATGGTCGAGGGCAGCCGCATCGACCACGCCGCGCACAACAACGACGCCGTCGGGCACGTCCACGATGTGCTCGCCTTCGACGCTGCCCTCCGCGTGGCGCTCGACTTCGCCGCCTCCGACGGGCAGACGCTCGTCGTCTCGGCCGCCGATCACGAGACGGGCGGCCTCAGCCTCGGCAGCGCGGGCATCTACGCGTGGTACCCCGAGCGCCTCCGCCGCGCCACCGCTAGCGCCGACGGCCTCCGGCTCCGCCTCGAAGCCGGGGCCGACCCCGACGCGGCCCTGCGCGAGGTCGCAGGCGTGGACAGCCTCTCGGCCGAGGAGCGGGCGGGCTTCGCCGGGGGCACGCCGGGCACGCTCGCGCTCGGCCGCTTGGTCAGCCGCCGCCTTCGCCTCGGCTGGACCACGAACGGGCACACCGGCGTCGATGTCGGCCTGTACGCGTTCGGGCCGGGAGCCGAGGCGCTGCGCGGTGTTTGGGAAAACGACGTGCTCGGCCGATACCTCGCCGACGCACTCGGCCTTGACCTCGGGGCGGAGACCGAGCGGCTCCGCACGGCCCAGCCCGGAGGCGGGCCTCGGTAGCCTGGCCCGCGCAGCCCCGTATCTTCGCGCCCCTCTTCCTCGCTCGCGTCCCGACTCAGCTTTCCCATGACCGACACGATTCCGCGCACCATCTGGATGCTCTGGTTACAGGGGCGCGCCGAAGCGACGGGCCTCGTCAAGGCGTGCATCGAGTCGTGGGAGACGATGAATCCGGGCTGGCAGGTCGTCGTGCTCGACGAGGAGACGGCCAAGGAATATGTGGACGTGGACGCGATTCTCGGCCCGAACCAGGCCGTCATCCGAAAGGCGGCGACCTCCGACATCCTGCGGATCAACCTGCTGGCCGAGCACGGCGGGGTGTGGGCGGACGCGACCTGCCTGTGCGTCCGGCCGCTGGACGAGTGGCTGGGCGAGGTCGTCCCCTCCGGGTTTTTCGCCTTCGAGCGGCCCGGCCCCGACCGGATGATCGCAAGCTGGTTCCTCGCCTCGACGCCGGACTGCGTGCTGACGCAGGCGTACCGCGACGCCGTGAACGCCTACTGGAGCGAGAACACCTTCGACAGTATTGTCCACCGGGTCAGAAACGGCAAGGCCGGGCGGGCGAAAGCGCTGGTGGCTCGGATGCTCTACACGCTGACCACCCGGAACAGCCAGATCGCACGCGTGTGGTTCACCGCCCCCGCGCGGACGTGGCTCCGAGCCTACCCCTACTTCTGGTTCCACTACCTCTTCGCGGAGGTCGTCGCGAGCAGCGCCGCGACGCGGGCCGTCTGGGCGCGGACCCCGCGCCGGAGTGCGGACGATCCCCTCTTTCTTCACCACGAGGGCCTGTTCGCGCCGCTCTCCGCCGAGGTCCGAACGGCCATCGACCGCCGCGAGCCGCCGCTCTACAAGCTCACCACCAAGGTCTACCGTTCCGGATGGCGAGAGTCGATCGCGGACTATGCGCCCGGCTGTGCACTGGACTACGCCCTGAGCGCGGCGGGCGTGGACGCGGAGCTGTAGCATCGCCTCGTTGAGACCGCGCTGGGCCGGGACTTTCGGCGTTGGTGTGGCGTTGCAGCTCTCCCTGCCTACCCCGCCCGCCGCCCGCCGCTGTGCTGCTCGAAGACGCTACCTTCGTCGTCACCGATACCGAGACCACGGGAACGCAGGCCGCCTCGGACCGCGTCATCGAGATCGGAGCGGTCAAGGTGCGCGGCGGCGAGGTCGTCGGCACGTTCGAGCAGCTCATCGACCCGCAGTGCCACGTCCCGCACCGCATCACGCGCATCACCGGCCTCTCGACGGCGGCGGTCTTCGGCGAGCCGACGGCCGCCGAGGTGCTGCCGCGCTACCTCGACTTCCTCGGCGACGGCGTGCTGGTGGCGCACAACCTGTCGTTCGACCTCCGCTTCCTCCAGGCCGAGCTGGACCGCGCCGGGCTGCCGGCCATCGAGAACGAGGCCGTCTGCACGGTCCGGCTCGCGCGGCGGCTCCTGCCGTCGCTGCCGTCGCGCGGGCTGACGGCGCTCGCGGCGCACTTCGGGATCGCCAACAAGGCCCGCCACCGCGCGCTCGGCGATGCCGAGGTGACGGCCGAGGTGCTGCGGCTTCTCCTGGACCGCCTCCGCTCGGGCTTCGGACTGACGACGGTGGACGACCTCGTGGCCTTTCAGCGGAAGCGCTACAAAGACGCCACGGGCGAACCGAAGCACGTCCAGCACATCCGCGACACGTACCTGGTGAACCTCCCGAACCGGCCGGGGGTCTACTTCATGAAGCGCAAGAACGGAGAGGTGCTCTACGTCGGCAAAGCCAAGAGCCTGCGCAGCCGCGTCCGCTCCTACTTCACCGGCATCGACGCCCACCCGCAGCGCACCCGCAAGCTCGTCCGCGACGTGCGGGTGGTCGAGTGGACCGAGACCGGCAGCGAGCTGGGCGCGCTGCTCCTCGAGTCGAAGCTGATCAAGACGCTGCTGCCGCGCTACAACCGGGCGCAGCGGCGCTACAAGAACTACCCCTTCCTCCGGCTCGACGCGGGGCACGACGCCCCGACGCTCTCGTGGACCTCGGCGGTGCGGGCCGACGGGGCCGAGTACTACGGCCCGCTCGGGCGGCGGCAGGCCGCAGCCGAGATGGTCGAGCTGGTCGGGCGCGTCTTCGGGCTGCGCGAGTGCGATTCGGTGACGTGGCAGGGCGCGCGCGCCGCGGAGCAGCCGTGCCTCTACGGCGCGATGGACCGGTGCCTCGCCCCGTGCCGAGGCGGCCGGGACGACGCCTACGCCGCCGAGGTCGACCGCGTCCGCCGCTTCCTGACGGGCCTCGACACCGACGTGCTCGAGACCGTCGAGGCCGCGATGCACGAGGCCTCGGCGAACCTGGCGTTCGAGCAGGCCGGGTGGTACCGCGACCAGCTCCGCCGGCTGCGCGGGACGCTCGCCCGGCAGCGCCCCTTCGCGACCGCCGTCCACGACCGCCACGCCGTGCTCGTCGAGCCGGGGCTGAGGCCAGGCGAGGTCCAGCTCTTCGTGCTCCGCTCCGGCCGGCTCGTCGAGACCCGCGCCTTGCCGGTGCCCGCAGCGGACGACGACGTAGCCGCACTGCGCGAGCGCCTAGCAGTCCACTTCGACCCGGAGGCCGAGCCGCCGGAGGTCTTTGAGCGCGCGGCCGTGGACGAGATCAACATTCTGGCGCGGTGGGTGCGGCTCAATGAGGACAGCGCGCAGCACGTCCGGTGGACCGGGCAGAGCGTGGAGGACCTCCTCGAGGGCGTGCTTGCGGCGGCGCGCTCGGCAGCGTCCGACGAGCCGAGCGAAACGCTTGCGCGATAGACCGGTAAGTCTTACTCTTGTGGAACTCTGTAAACGCAATCGGCTCTCTTCGATGAACACGCTCCGGCTCGCCCTGCTCCTCGCGCTCCTCTTTCCCGTCCTGGGGGCGCAGGCCCAGGCTCCGCTCCACGAGCTCCTGCCGCCCGGCGCAGAGGCCGGCAGCCGCTTCGGCACGGCCGTCGCCGGGGTGTCCGACGTGAACGGCAACGGCCTCGGGGACGTCCTCGTGGGAGACGCGCGCGGACGCGTCTATCTCTACGACGGAGGCAGCGGAGCGCTGCTGCAGGAGCTGGTCTCGCCGCGCCCGCAGCCGGACGGGCGCTTCGGCGCGGCCGTGGCCGGGGTGCCGGATGCGGACGGCGACGGCGTCGACGACCTGCTCGTCGGGGCGTACGAGGAGGACGAGCGGCCGTGGTCCGGTCACGCCTACCTCTTCAGCGGAGCCACGGGCGCGCTGCTCCACGAGCTGGCCTCGCCCAACGGGGACCGACCTGCCGAGGGCTACTTCGGGTTCTCCGTGGCTGGGGTGTCGGACACGGACGGTGACGGTCGGGGCGACCTGCTCGTCGGGGCCAAGCAGGAGCCGGTTCTGCTGGCGGACGGGACGACGCGCTCGGCCGGACGCGCCTACCTCTTCAGCGGAGCCACGGGCGACCTGCTCCACGAGTGGGTCTCGCCCAACGCTGCCGTCGGCGGGGAGTTTGGCGCATCGGTGTCGGGCGTAGCGGATGCCGACGGCGACGGTCGGGGCGACCTGCTCGTCGGGGCCAGGCAGGAGAATCCGGGGAGCGTCTCCTACGGCGTCGGCCGGGCGTACCTCTTCAGCGGGGCGACGGGCGCGCTGCTCCACACCCTGGTCTCGCCCGGGGAAGAGCGGTACGCCTACTTCGGCGGTTCGGTCTCCGGCGTGCCGGACGCGAATGGCGACGGCCGCGGCGACCTGCTCATCGGGGCCGAGCGGGAGGAGCCGGACGCCAGCCCGAAGGATGCCGGCCGGGCCTACCTCTTCAGCGGCTCAGACGGCTCGCTCCTGCTCGCGCTGGCCTCGCCGCTCGAAGAGGCATCCGGAGCCTTCGGCCGCTCGGTCGCCGGCGTGCCCGACGCTGATGGCGATGGGCGCGGCGACCTGCTCATCGGGGCCAGCGGCGAGCGCACGAGCGGGAGCCTGCCCCCGGTCGGCCGGGCCTATCTCTTCAGCGGGGCCGACGGCAGCCCCCTCGGGTCCGTGGTCTCGCCGGCCGACCACTCGTTCGGCCCGTTCTACGCCTCCGGCTTCGCCGGCAGCGTGGCCGGTGTGCCGGACGTCGACGGCGACGGGCGTGGCGATCTGCTCGTCGGAGCCACCGGCGAGGCGAGCACCGGGCGGGCGTACCTCTTCGACTCTACGGCCCGGCTGCCGGCCGTCGCCCTGTCGCTCGTCGCGGCCCCCCCGGTCGCGCTCGTCGAGGAGGGGCGTTTCTCCTTCACTGCCGTCCTGCACAACACCACCAGCGAGGTGCAGGTCGCCGAGGCGTGGGCCGAGATAGTGCCCGAGGACGGCGGCCCGCCGGCCGACCCGGTCTTCGGCCCGGTGACGGTGACGTTGGAGCCGGGCGAGCGGGCCGAGCGCGAGGTGGTCCAGCCCGTACCGGACGGACTCGCGCCGGGCGCGTACACCTACCGAGGCTACGTCGGGGCCTTCCCCGCAAACCCTGAGGACGGAGATAGCTTCCCTGGCTTCGTGACTGCCATCGCCGGGGAGCGGTTCTACCCGCTGGCGGTGGGGGACACGTGGACCTATCGCATGACCAGAGGCACGTGCTCACCCTCGCACTGGGAGTGCTACCCCGAGTTCGGCGGGTACGTCCGCCGCACGGTCGTCGCCGATACGCTCATCGCGGGCGATACGTGGAGCGTGCTGGAGGTCGAGCTCTCGTCGCTTGACGGGGACGTGCTCGAAACCTCGCGGTGCGCTAGCCGTGTGGCTCCGGATGGCCGTGTCGAGGGCCGCGCCGTTAGCGGAGCCTGCGACACCTTCGAGCGAATCCTCCAGGAGTCGGAGCGGGAGCGGTGGAACCTCCGGCAACCCGTCGCGCCAGACGAGGTGCCAGCTACCGTGGAGGTCGGCGACCAATCCTATCCGCTGGAAGCGACGCGGTCGTTCCACCTTGACATAGGGGGGCGCTACGACGAGGCCTCTATCGAAACGGCGACGGACCTGGGCGTGGTGTCGTACTACATGGAGTTTTCTCTCTTTCGAGGTGGGACGCTGGAGTACGCCCGCGTCGGCGGGATCACCTACGGCGGCAACCCCGTCGCCAGCGAGGACGGGGCGGCCGCGCCGGCAGCGCTTGCCCTCTCGGCGGCGTACCCGAACCCATTCGGTTCGGCCACGGCGCTCGCGCTCGCCGTGCCGGAGGCGCAGGCGGTGCGGCTGGCGGTCTACGACGTGCTCGGACGCGAGGTGGCCGTCCTGCTCGACGGTGAGGTGAGGGCGGGCGCGCAAACGGTCCGGTTCGACGGAGCCGGGTTGCCGAGCGGGGTCTACCTCGTGCGCCTCACGGTGGGCAAGCACGTGGCGACGCAGCGCCTCACGCTCGTGCGCTAGCCGGTAGGGCATGGAGGCGAGGCCCTTAAGGCAGCCCGTCGCTGGGGTGATACCTGAGCGTCGCGCAGCGTCGGTAAGAAGGTGGGAAGACCGACCGCCGCCCGGTGCCCTTCGGATAGCGCTTCAGCCGGCGAGGGTATCTTCCGGCGCACCCCGAGGCCAACGCTCCGCCCGATGATCAGCCACGCCAAGACGTTCATCTTCGTCCACATCCCCAAGACCGGCGGGACGAGCATCGCGCGGATGCTGAACAAGCACGGGGTGATGCTGCAGGGCAAGCAGAACTACGACAGCGTCTACTTCAAGCACGCGACCGCCGCCGAGATCAAGCGCATGATGGGCGACGAGTACGACCGGTACTTCACCTTCGCCTTCGTGCGGAACCCGTGGGACTGGGTGGTCTCCAACTACGAGTACAACCGCGGCCTCCACCGCCCGTTCGTCAAGGGCACCGAGTACGCGGTGTGCAGCAAGGAGAACACCCCCGGCTGGGCGCGGGCGATGGACTTCCCCGAGTGGCTGGACTGGTGGACCGGCACCCTCAAGCCGTCGCAGGTGGGTATGCTCCAGGACGAGCACGGCGAGATGCTGGTGGACGAGGTGCTGAAGTTCGAGTCGCTCGGCGAGAGCTACGAGCGGCTCGCCCGGCGCATCGGCCTCGAGAGCCGAGGCAAGGCGCTGCCGCACCTGGAGCGCTCGCCGCAGCGGGAGAAAGACTACAGCGTGTACTACGACCCGCAGACCACCGACCTGGTGAAGGCCCACTTCGGGGACGACCTGCGCGTGCTCGGCTACCCGGACGAGCCGGTCTCCCACGCCTAGCCTATCTTTGCGAAGCCCGCTCCACGACCCCGCCTCGCGCCCTGCCATGAGCCAGACCCTGACCTTTGTCCTCTGCACGGAGCGCGGCAAGCTCGAAGGCATGTCGGTCCTCTTCGCGCGCTCGCTGCGGGCCTTCGGCGGCGCGCTGCGCGACGCGCCGATCTTCAGCTGCGCCCCGCGCCCGGACCGCGACGTGAGCGATGCCACCAAGGCGGCCTTCCGGGAGCTCGGCGTCCGCCACGAGCACGTCGTGCTCAACACCGCCTACACCGACTACCCGCTGGCGAACAAGCCCCTCGCCTCGGCCTACGCCGAGCGCACGCTCGACAGCGACCTCCTCGTCTTCGTCGACAGCGATATGCTCGTCGTCGGCGACCTAAGCTACTTGCTCCTGCCCCCCGAGTGCGACGCGAGCCTCCGGCCCGTCGACCTCCAGGGCATCGGGGTCTCGGACGAGCACGACGCCGAGTATCCCTACTGGAAGAGCGTCTCCGAAATCCTAGGCATCGAGGAGCCGTCCTACGTCACGACGACCGTCGACAAGAAGCGGATCGTGAGCTACTTCAACTCGGGCATGGCTGCGGTGCGGCGCTCGGCCGGCCTCTTCTCGCAGTGGGCCGCCAACTTCGAGGAAGTGATGGCGCGCGGCCTCGCGCCCAGCGACCCGTTCTACGTCGAGCAGAGCATGTTCGCGCTCACGGTGATGGCGAGCGGCTGCGCCGTCTGCCCGCTCCCGCCGGGCTACAACTACCCGATCCACCTCCACGACCAGATGCCGGCCGCCGACCGGATTGACCACTTCCGGGACCTCCAGGCGATCCACTACCACACCATTTTCAAGCCGCAGAACCGCCCCCACTACCGCAACCCGCTCGCCCGGTTCTCGATGCCGAAGGAGCAGCGCGCCTGGGTGATGAAGCAGACGCGCGAGACCGGCGTTTTCATGAACGAGTACGACGAACGCGTGGCCGAGGCAAAGGGCCTCGCCCGAAAGGTCCTCCGCCGACTGAAAGGATCGCAAGGATCGTGAGGCCAACTCCGTCGGCTGGCGTGCAACAGAGAGACGAATGGAGCAGCTGAAGGACAGCTACCAGCTGAAGGACAGCTACGTCGACACCTTTGAGGCGCGGGGCGACCTCTACAACGAGGCCGCCCTGATCCACCCCTTCGCCCGCGACATCGAGCGGCAGGAGCTGATCGGCCTGCTGGACCTCGAGCCAGGTCACCGGGTCTGCGATGCGCCGGCCGGCGGGGGCTACCTCGCCGACGGACTGCGCCCGCTCGTCTCCGACCCGAGCCAGATCACCTGCGTCGAGCCGTCGGCGGCGTTTGCCGAGGCCACCGGCATGGGCTTTACGCGGCACACGGCCCCGCTCGACGCGCTGCCCCTGGCCGACGCCAGCCAGGACCGCGTCGGGAGCCTGGCCGGGCTGCACCACCTGGGCGACAAGGCGGCGTTTTTCCGCGAGGCCCACCGCGTGCTCCTGCCAGGCGGCGTGTTCGCCGTCGGCGACGTGCTCGACGGCACCGACGTGGCGCGCTTCCTCAACGGCCCGGTGGACCGCTACACGGCCACCGGCCACCGGGGCGTATTTCTGCAACCCGGCGAGTGCCGAAGCCGGCTGGCCGAGGCCGGGTTCGCCGAGGCGCGGGAGATCCATCGCCACTTCCACTGGACGTTCGAGAGCGAGGAGCAGCTCGTGCGCTACGTCCACCGGCTCTTCGGGATGACCGAGGCGAGCGAGCGTGAGGTGCGGGCTGCCGTCGAGGCCCACTTCGAGCTAGAGCGCGAGGCCGGGCAGGTGCGCCTCCCGTGGTCGCTGGTCTACGGGGCGGGCGTGAAACCAGCGTGACCCGCCCACCGATACCGACCGACTTCGCCGCGCTCGACGCGCTCTATCCGCTCCCTCCCGAGGCGCTGCCCCGGCAGTGGGTGCTGGCCCGCGAGGCGGCGCTGCTCCCGGCGGCCTGGACGGCCGAGGCGCTCGGCGGCTGGCACTTCGCCGCGCACTCCGAGGCCCGGGTCCACGCCCTCCGCGCGGCCGACGGCTCGGCGCTGGGCTGGGCCGTCGACGTGCTCGCCCAGCTCGGGCCGGACGGCGACGGCGTCCCGGAGGCCACGCTGACGCTGCCCGTCGGGGCAGACCCGTCGCCGGAGGATCTGGAGCGGGCGCTCTACGGCCGGGACGCCGCCGGGCTCAACGAGGACGGGCACGGGCTGGAAGGGCGATGGGCGGCGCTCGTCATCGCCCCGTCGCTGCGGCGGGTCTACGTCAACCCGACGGGCAGCCTCGTCTACAGCCCGCAGCACCGCGCCGTCGCCACGTCGCACAACCTGATCCCCGGCCTGGAGCGCGACGAGGCCCTGAGCCGAGCCTTCGACCCGCTCGCCAAAGGCCATATCTACGGCTTCGGCTTGACTGCGCACCGGGGCCTGCGCCGCCTTCTGTCGAACCACGTCCTCGACCTCGATACGTTCGAGCCGCGCCGGCACTGGCCCGTCGGCGAGATGCCGGCCTACCCGAGCGGGCACGAGGGCGTCGGGCGCGTCGTGGCCCACACGCGCCGCCTGCTCCGCACGGTCTTCGCGGTGCACCCCAGAGTGGCGCGGCTCTCACTCACGGCCGGGCGCGACTCGCGGGCGATGCTCGCCATCCTCCGCCCGTTCCTGGCCGGGCAGGCGACGGGGCTGGCAGAGGCCCCCCTGGACGTGTTCGTGTTCACCAAGAGCGGGCCGACGCGGGGGCACCGCATGGACGTAGCTGCCGCGCGGCGCGTGGCCCGGCTCGCCCGGCTTCCGCACCACGTCCTGCCGAACGCGCCCCGAGACGGGAGCGACGTCCTGAAGCGGTTCGTCCGCATCGGCGAGGCGCGGGCGGGACCGATGCTCTTCCTCTCGCCGGTCGGGCGAGATCCCGAGCGCCTCAGCCTGACCGGCATGAACGGGGCCATCGGACGGGGGATCTACTGGCCCCGCCTCGGCTTCACCACGGCCGACCTCGGGCCGGAGCTGTTCGCCCGGTTCGCAAAGGCCCCGAAGATTCCGGCGGTGTTCGCTGCCGCCGACGCGTGGCGCGACGGCCTGCCGGCCGCGATGCGCGATCACGTCCCGACGGTGATGGAGCTCCTCTACGTCGAGCACCGCGAGGGCAGTTGGTCGGCCCCGCTGGCCTACATGCACGAGCAGGCCGGGCACAACCTCACCCCGTTCCGCGGTCCGCACAACATCGGGGCCATGCTGCGGCTTCCGGTGCCGTACCGCGCGCGGCGCGAGTTCCAGCACGACATCGTCCGGGCGGAGTGGCCGGAGCTGATGGCGGTGCCGTTCAACGAACCCGTGGGCCGGCTCGCCGCCGAGGTGTGGCTCGGCGCGGCGGCAGAGACGCTGTCCCGGCGGCTGCCCTTCGCGCGGCTACCGGCGGGCGCGCTCCGCCGCCTCGCGCGCCTCGTCGGCCCCTAGCGTGAGGGCCGCGGTGCGGTGGCAGCGGCGTGCTTCGGAGTCCGGCCCTCGAAGAAGGCGTGCATCGTTTTCAGGTCGGCCTCCAGGTCGCCCGACGGGACGAGGACCGGGCCGGCCACGACCTCCTTGCGGCCATAGTCGATCGTGACGAGGGAGATCGGGACGCCGGCCCCAAGCGCGATGTAGTAGAACCCCGTCCGCCACGCCGCCACCGCGCCGCGCGTCCCCTCCGGCGCGACCACGAGCAGGAACGCCTCGCGCGCCCGGAACGCCTCGACCGTCTGCTGGACCAGCCCGACCCCGGCGTCCCGCCGCACCGGGATCCCGCCGAACCACCGCATCACGAAGCCGAGCGGGGGTCGGAAGAGCGTGTGCTTCCCGAGGAACTGCGCGCCCATCCCCGTCGCCTGCCGCACCAGGACTCCGACGACGAAGCCCCAGTTCGACGTGTGCGGCGCAACGGCGATGACGTACTTGGGGGGGTTGGGAAAAGCACCGGTCAGCCGCCAGCCCATCAGCCGCAGCGCGGCCCGCCCGACGAGCCGCGTGAGGGCGTTGCCTCGGCGCGGCACCTGGTCGCCGAGGTCGGGCAAAGGGACGCGGTCGGCCATCGGCTAAGGCGTGTGGACAATGGCGAGGTCAGGCTCGCGCGAGGTCACGATTTCGGCCTCGCAAGAAGCGCGAGGAAACCGATGCCGTAGCATCGGACGACGAGTGCGACGTGGCGAGGATGGAATAGGGCCCGCGAGAGCCGATCTAGGTGAATGTCCACACGCCCTAGAGCACGCTGACGAGCTGCGTCGCCTCGGCGCGTCCGGCCGTGAGGCGGCAGAGATAGGCCCCGGCTGCGCCCAGCCGGTCTGTGCTCACCGCGACGGTGTGCTCGCCCGCGCCCAATCGGCGGTCGTCCACGAGCCGGGCGCGGAGGCGGCCGACGAGGTCGTAGCACGCCAGCCGGACCGAAGTGGGGGCGCGCAGGTCGAAGCGAAAGGTGACCCCGTCGGTGGCCGGGTTCGGATACGGCACGAGGCGGAGCGAGGGGAGCGCGCCCTGGGCGTCCTCCAGGCTCGTCGTGCGGCCGGGCACGAGGGTGACGAGCATCTCGTCGAGCAGCGCCCGCCAGTTGCCCCAACTGTGGCCCTCGGGCACCTCGCGGTAGACGAGCGCGTGCTCGTTCGCCTCGAACACATCGCGCATCCGGCGTGCGCCATCTTGGGTGTCGTTGATGGTGCCGGTAGACAGGTAGACCTCGAACCGCCCGGTCTCGGCCTCGGCCATCGCGTCGTAGATCGACGGCGAGGCCCAGAACGCAGGCGACTGGATCGCCAGCTTGCCGAACACCTCGGGGTAGCGCGTCCCGAGGTACGCCGAGAACAGCCCGCCCAGCGAGGTCCCGAGGATCACCCGCCCCTCGCGATCAGGCTGCGTCCGGTAGGCGGCGTCGACGACCGGCACCAGCTCCTCGGCGAGGAACGCTGCGAAGTCCGGGTTGTCGACGTACTGCAGGGCCCGCCGGTTGTTGGCGTGATTGCCGACCTCGCGCGGGTCGACGAAGACGGCGATCACCGGAGCCGCCCGGCCGTCGGCGATCAGGTTGTCGAGCACGATGCGAAGGGCCCCGAGCCGGTCGTCGCTGTACTCGTGCCCGTCGGTGACGTAGACCACGGGAAGAGTCGCCGAGTCGCCGTAGCCAGCGGGCGTGTAGACGCGGTAGTGGACGGGGTAACCGAGGCGGGCGCTCTGGAGCGTGAGGTTCGGGGTGAAGGCTCCGGCGGGCACGGCCGGGTCGCGGACCGTCTCGGCGGGGAAGACCCAGGCGGGCATCCGCAGCTCGGAGTTCGGGCCGAAGCCGCTCCACTGTTGGTGCGGATTGGCGGGATCGAGGAGCCAGCTTCCGTCGCGGACCAGCTTGTAGTCGAGCCGGGCCGTGGCGGGGAAGCGCCGGACCCGGCGGCGCACGTCGCTCCGGCCGACGACGGCGAAGGCCGGCTCGGCGTTGGGGTTCCAGCCGTTGTGATCGCCCGCGAGGCGGACCGTCGTGCCCGGCCCCCGGTAGAGGTAGGCCACCGAGTCGCCGAGCGCGAACGGGATCTGCTCGGCGGCGACGAGGGCGTCCCAGAACAGGTCCATCGCGGCCTCACGCTCGTCGGGGTCGGGGATCGCGGCGACGGCGTCGAGGCTGTCGGTGAAAGCCTTGAAGGTCTCGAACGGGAGATTGCCCTGGGCGCAGACGGGGACGGCCAGAAGCGCGACAGCGACCCCGAGGGCAGAGGTCGAGCGGAGCATGGTGCGGTCGGTGGGTCAGAGGGAGGTCGCGAGAAGGTACGGTGCGCTCGCGCGGGGCGGCGTAGCTTGCCGCTCGCCCACCGCCCGCCCATGCCGGCTCCGATCTACCCCACCGATGCCATGCCCGTCGCCGAGGCGGCGGCGAGCGCCGAGACCGCCTCTGACGCCGTCCGGCTCTGCGTCATCGACATCGGCTCGAACTCGTTCCACGCCATCGTCTTCGACGCCTTCCCCGACGGGACCTTCGAGACGGTCGACACGCGCAAGGAGATGGTGCGCCTCGGCGAGGGCGGCTTCCGGTCGCACCGGCTCACCGAGGCCGCGCAGGCGCGGGGCGTCGAGGCGCTCCGCGCCATCAAAGACATGGCCGACGGCTACGGCGTCGCCGACACCGTCGCCTGCGCCACGAGCGCCGTCCGCGAGGCGTCGAACGGCGGCGCGTTCATCGAGCGCGTCCGCGCCGAGACGGGCCTCTACATCCGCACCATCACCGGCGAGACCGAGGCCGAGCTGATCTACAAGGCCGTCCGCCAGGCCGTGGACCTCGCCGAGCCGGCCCTGCTCGTCGACATCGGCGGCGGGTCGACCGAGTTCATCACCGCCGACCGCGACGGGGCGCGCTGCGCCGTCAGCCTCAAGCTCGGCGCGGCGCGGCTGACCGAGGAGTTCGTCACGACCGATCCCGTGAGCGCCACCGAGTTCCGGGCGTTGCGGGCGCACATCCGCGCCGCGCTCGGGCCGGTGTTCCGGGCGGCGCACGACGCGGGCGTGAAGCGCGTCGTCGGCTCCTCCGGCACGCTCCGCAACATCGCCGAGCTGACGGCGGCGGCCGGGGGCGAGGCCGGCGAAATCTTCGGCTACGTCTTCGAAGCGACGGCCGTCCGCCGCGTGACCAAGCTCCTGATGACCTCGAGCCGGGCGCAGCGCCTCGCCATGCCCGGCATCCAGGAGAAGCGCGCCGACCAGATCGTCGCCGGGGCGATCCTCATCGACGTGGTCCTCAAGGACCTCGGCATCCGGCGCTTCGAGGTCAGCCCGGACGCGCTCCGCGAGGGCATCGTGATCGACTTCGTCGGGCGCAACTACAAGTGGATCCGGCGGCTCGCGCCGTTCCAGAGCGTCCGGCGTCGCAGCGTCTACGACCTCGCCATCCGGCTGCGGTGGGACGAGGCGCACGCCCGCCACGTCGCCCGCCTCGCGCTCGAGCTGTTCGACGCCACCGAGCCGCTCCACGGCCGCGGGGCCGCCGCGCGCGAGCTGCTCGAGTACGCCGCCGTGCTGCGCGACGTGGGCTACGCCGTCAGCCGCCGCAGCCACCACAAGCACTCGCTCTACGTCATCAAGCACGCCGACCTCAAAGGCTTCACGCCGGACGAGACCGCGCTCGTGGCGAACGTCGCCCGCTACCACCGCGCCGGCCTGCCGACGGAGCGCCACGCCGACTACGCCCGCCTCTCCGGTGCCGACCGCCGGCTGGTCGACGAGCTAGCGTCCCTCCTCCGCCTCGCCAACGGCCTCGACCGGAGCCACTTCCAGAACGTCATCCACCTCGAGGCCGCGCTCACGGACGACGCGCTCCGCCTCGACGTGCAGACAAAATCCGACCCCCAGCTCGACCTCTGGGCCGCCCGGCGCGGTGCGGGGCTATTCCGCCGGACGTTCGAGCTGCCAGTGGCAGTACGGGTGAGGTGAGAAAAGGGCGAGACCTCAGTCTGAACCGGCAGGCGCAAAGAATGAGGGCTAGCCGTTTCCTCCCCGCCCATCATCCTCCCGCCCTCACTCATTCTTCCACGCTGCCGGTTGATGCTCTCGCGCCCATGCTCTAACTTCCGGCGATCCGAACCCGTCGGCCTCACCCCGCGCGCTGCTGCCTCCGCGCCCGACCTCACCCCCATGCTCGGACCCTTTCTGTTCTTCGTGTTCGCCGTGCTCGCGCTCGTCGGCGCGCTCGGGATGCTGATCGCCCGCAGCCCCGTCGTCAGCGCGCTCTGGATGGTCCTGAACCTGTTCTCGATCGCGTGCCTGTACCTCACGCTGAACGCGCAGTTCATCGCCCTCATCCAGATCCTGGTCTACGCCGGGGCGATCATGGTGCTGTTCCTGTTCGTGATCATGCTCCTGAACTTGGGCGAGGTCCCGCGCCTGCCGGCGTTCGACTGGCGCAAGGCCGTCGCCTTCCTGCTCGGCGTGGTGGTGTTGGCGCAGATCCTCTTCGTCGTCGCCCTCGGCCTGGACGTGGTGCCGGTCACGACGACACCCGTCGAGGCGGCGGCGAATGGCACGGCGGCGGCGGTGGGGATCGTGCTCTTCACCAAGTACGCCTTCGCGCTCCAGATCATCGCCGTCCTCTTGCTGGCCGCCACGATCGGGGCCGTCCTGCTGGCGAAGAAGAAATTCGTGTGACAGTGGTTAGTGGGACGCTCGCTGTTGTTAGGCGCGATCAACCCACCACTAACAACTAACAACTAGCCGACGTGGAACTCACCCTCACCTGGTACCTCTCGCTCTCGGCGGTCCTGTTCGTGATCGGCGTGCTGGGCGTGCTGCTGCGGCGCAACGCGATCGTGGTCTTCCTCTCGATCGAGCTGATGCTGAACGCGGTCAACCTGACCCTCGTCGCCTTCAGCCAGGCCTTTGCGGACGTGGACGGGCTGGTGCTGGTCTTCTTCGTGATGAGCGTCGCCGCCGCCGAGGCCGCCGTCGGGCTCGCCATCGTGATCGCGCTCTTCCGCAACAAGACGTCCGTCAACGTCAACGAGTTCAACCTCTTTCGCGGCTGACGGCTGCGCCTTCGCCCTGTATGGGCGACCGGCCGGTCGCCCCTACCATCACCTCGCATGGAAACCTCGGTTCGCCTCATCTTGCTGCTGCCGCTCTTCGGGGCCGCGATCAACGGCCTGATGGGGCTGTTCGCCCCGGCCTACCGGCGGCAGGAGACGGTCATCGGCGTGCTCGGGACGCTCGCCGTGGCGGTCCCGTTCGTGCTGACGGTGCTGCTGTTCCTGGGCGAAGGCCACGGCGCGCACGTCGTCCGCACCTACACCTGGATGGCGGCGGGCGACTTCTCGGTGTCGTTCGACTACCGGGTCGACCCGCTCTCGCTGCTGATGACGCTCATCGTCACCGGCATCGGGAGCCTGATCCACCTCTACTCGGCGGGCTACATGAAGGGCGACACGGGGTACTGGCGGTTCTTCGCCTACCTCAACCTCTTCATCTTCGCGATGCTCAACCTGGTGCTCGCCGACAACCTGCCGGTGCTCTTCCTCGGGTGGGAGGGCGTCGGGCTGTGCTCCTACCTGCTGATCGGGTTTTGGTACACCGACCTGAAGAACTCGGCCGCCGCCAACAAGGCGTTCATCGTCAACCGCATCGGCGACTTCGCCTTCCTCCTGGCGATGTTCCTGCTGTATAGGGCCTACACCGCCGCCGGCGTGACGCCGTTCGGGCTGGACTTCGGGACGATGTTCGAGAACATGGAGGTGCTGACCGCCGGGACGATCACGGTCGTCGTCCTGCTGCTCTTCATCGGCGCGACGGGCAAGAGCGCCCAAATCCCGCTCTTCGTCTGGCTCCCCGACGCGATGGCCGGCCCGACGCCCGTCTCGGCGCTGATCCACGCCGCGACGATGGTCACCTCGGGCCTCTACCTCCTCGCTCGCCTCTCGCCGATGGTGCTCGAAGCGCCCGGCGTGATGATCCTCATCGCCTTCGTCGGGGCCGTCACGGCGATCATGGCGGCGACGATTGCGATCACCCAGAACGACATCAAGAAGGTGCTCGCGTACTCGACCGTGTCGCAGCTCGGGTACATGTTCGTCGCGGCCGGCGTCGGGGCGTTCTTCGTCGCCATCTTCCACGTGATGACGCACGCCTTCTTCAAAGCCTGCCTCTTCCTCGGCTCCGGGTCGGTGATCCACTCGATGCACCACGTCGAGCACGAGCTACAGCACAAGGGCGTCCTGCCGGGCCACCCCGAACCGGGCACGCCACACGACGACGAGGCGCACGCAAATACGCTCCGCAACGATCCGCTGCCCTACGACGGGGCCTTCGATGCGCAGGACATGCGGACGATGGGCGGCCTCCGCAAGCACATGCCGATCACGGCGATCACGTTCCTGATCTCGACTCTCGCCATCGCAGGCATCCCGCCGCTGGCCGGGTTCTTCTCGAAGGACGAGATCCTGTTCAAGGCGTTCGAGCTCGGGTACGACGGGCACTTCTGGGCCTACATCGTCTGGGGCATCGGGATCGTGACGGCGCTGCTAACGGCGGTCTACATGACGCGTGCCTACGTGCTGACCTTCGAGGGCCGGGAGCGCTGGCCGCACGCGCTGGACGTCAAGCCGCACGAGAGCCCGTGGCAGATGACCGTCCCGCTCGTGATCCTCGCCATCGGTGCCCTCGCGGGTGGCTTCCTCGGGCTGCCGGCCGTCCTGGGTGAGAGCTGGATCCACCACTACCTCGGCGCGGCCTACGGTGGGCCGGTCGCCGAGGCCGAGGCGGTCCACCACGTCTCGCACGGGATCGAGTGGGCGCTGCTCGGGCTGGGCGCGGCCATCGCCGTCATCGGGGTGCTCGTGGCCTACTTCAGCTACCGCACGAGCGGCGTGCAGACCGACCGCACGGTCCGCCGCAAGCTCGGCGCGGTCTACACGCTCCTCGCCAACAAGTATTTCGTCGACGAAGCCTACGACGCGGCCGTCGTCAAACCGATCACCGAAGGCTCGCGCCGCGGCCTCGCGCCGTTCGACGAACGCGTGGTCGATGGGACGGTGAACAACCTCGCCAAGTCGGTGCGCGGGCTGAGCGGCTGGGGACGCGGGATGCAGACGGGCGTCGTGCAGAACTACGCGCTCGCGGTCGTGCTCGGCGTCGTCGTGGTCGTGGCCTTGATGATTTTCGTCTGACCTGAGGCATCACCCCGTACGGGCAATCGGCCGGTCGCCCCTACCCGTCGTCCAACCCCCAACCTCTCGATGGACCTCTTCGCTGGCCTCCCACACCTCGTCTCGCTCGTGATCTTCCTGCCGGCGCTCGGCGCGCTCGCCGTGCTCCTCGCGCCGAGCGACAGCGCGGTGCGCTGGGTCTCGCTCGGCGTGACGGCGCTCACGTTCGTCGTCTCGCTCGGCCTGTGGGCGGGCTTCGATCCGGGCATCTCGACGGCCGACGCGCCCCAGCTCGCCGAGGCGGCGCGGTGGTTTCCAGGCGTCGACATCAGCTACCTCGTCGGGGTCGACGGGCTGAACCTGCTGCTGCTGCTGCTGACCACGCTCCTGGGGCCGATCGTCGTGCTCTCGTCGTGGACCTACATCGGCAAGCACGTCAAAGGCTACTACGCGCTCCTGCTGATCCTCGAGACCGGCGTGCTCGGCGTCTTCGCCTCGTTCGACCTCTTCCTGTTCTACATCTTCTTCGAGCTGACGCTGATCCCGATGTACTTCATCATCGGCATCTGGGGCGGCGAGAACAGGATCTACGCCGCCGTCAAGTTCGTGATCTACACGCTCTTCGGCTCCCTCCTGATGCTGGTCGGGCTGCTGTGGCTCGGCTTCGCGGCGGGCGACGCGGTCAACGGCGGGGTCTTCACGACCAACTGGTACAAGCTCGTCTCGTTCGGCATCCCGCTCGGGTCGCAGACGTGGCTGTTCCTGCTCTTCGCGCTCGCCTTCTGCATCAAGGTCCCGCTCTTCCCGTTCCACACCTGGCTCCCCGACGCCCACGTGCAGGCCCCGACCGGCGGCTCGGTGGTGCTGGCCGGCGTGCTGCTCAAGATGGGGACCTACGGCCTGGTCCGCTTCTGCCTGCCCTTCTTCCCGAACGCCGCCCAGACCTTCGCGTGGCCGATTGCGATTCTGGCGCTCATCGGGATCGTCTACGGCGCGCTCGTGGCGTACGCCCAAGAGGACGCCAAGAAGCTCGTCGCCTACTCGTCGGTGGCGCACCTCGGGTTCGTGGTGCTCGGCATCTTCGCCTTCACGACGGAGGCGCTCCAGGGCGCGATGATTCAGATGGTCAACCACGGCATCTCGACCGGCGCGCTGTTCCTGATCATCGGGATGCTCTACGAGCGGCGGCACACGCGCCTGATGGCCGACTACGGCGGCCTCGCCAAGTCCGTCCCGATCCTGACGTTCTTTATGGTCTTCAGCGTGCTGGCGTCGGTCGGGCTGCCGGGGCTGAACGGGTTCGTAGGCGAGTTCCTGATCCTGCTCGGGACCTTCAAGAGCAACGTCATCGGCGGCTGGGTGGTGACGGCGATTGCGACGAGCGGGGTCATCTTCGCGGCGGTCTACCTCTTGACGATGCTCTACAAGACGTTCTACGGGCCGCTCGACAAGCCCGAGAACGCGGCGATGCCGGACCTCAACGGGCGCGAGATCGGCCTCTTGGTCCCGCTCGTGGTGCTTATGTTCTGGCTCGGCTTCGGGCCGGCCCCGTTCCTGGCGACGAGCGAGCCGGCGGTGCGCGACCTGCTGGAGACCGTCGAGACCAAACGCCTCGCCGCGATCGAGGCCGACCGCGAGGCCGTCGCCGTTCTGCCCGTGCCGAGCACGACGCCGTAGGGGCGACCGGCCGGTCGCCCCTACTACCATCACCCCATCTCACCCGCCATGTACTCTCCCCTGAGCCTGCTTCGCCTTCTGCTCGTTGCGCTGCTGGTCGGCGCGGTCGCCGTGCCCGCACAGGCGCAGGTGGGGGAGACCGAGGAGGGCGTGCTCCAGGAGGAGCCGGTGGCCGACCCCGAGACGGAGCTGGGCTTGGAGGAGCCGGACGCCGCCGAAGAGGAAGCGATACAGGACGAGGCGGAGGCGCACGGGGAGGGCGAAGAGCACGGCGACGGGCACGGCGCGCCGCCGCCGATCTGGCTCGTGCTCCCGTTCGCGGCGCTGCTCTTGATGATCGCTACGGGGCCGCTGTTCTACCTCCACCACTGGCACCACCACTACCCGAAGTACGCCCTCGCCTTCGGGGTCTTCGTGGCGGGGTACTACCTCTTCGTGCTCCACTCGCCGACCCCGATGGTCCACGCGCTGCAGGAGTACATCGCGTTCATCGCGCTCGTCGGCTCGCTCTTCGTCGCCTCCTCGGGCATCTTTATCAACGTCAACGCGAAGGGGACGCCGCTGGCCAACGTGGTGCTGCTGCTGGTCGGGGCCGTCGTGGCGAACCTGATCGCGACGACCGGCGCGGCCATCCTGTTCATCCGCCCGTTCCTGCGGCTCAACCAGGGGCGGCTGCGGCCCTACCACATCGTTTTCTTCATCTTCCTCGTGGCGAACGTCGGCGGCGGGCTGACGCCCATCGGCGACCCGCCGCTCTTCCTCGGCTTCCTGCGCGGCGTGCCGTTCTTCTGGCCGATGCTCCACGTCTTCCACATCTGGCTCCCGACGGTCGCCATCCTGCTGGGCATCTTCTACGTTCTCGACAAGCGCAACAAGGCCGTCAGCACGGCGACGGTCGATCCGGACGCAGGCACGTTCTCGATCATCGGCAAGAAGAACTTCGTCTTCGTCGCCATCATCATCGGCAGCGTGTTCCTTGACCCCGGCGTGCTCGACTGGGTGCCGCGCCTCGACATCGGCGACATCCACATGCCGTTCGGCATCCGCGAGGTCATCATGCTCGGCGTCATGTTCGCCGCCTACAAGCTCGGCGACAAGGTGGCGCTCCAGAAGAACGAGTTCACCTTCGAGCCGATCCGGGAGGTGGGCTGGCTCTTCCTCGGCATCTTCGCCACGATGCAGCCCGCGCTCAGCCTGATCTCGTCGTTTGCCCGCGACCACGCCGACGACCTCTCGCAGACCTCGTTCTACTGGGGCACGGGCATCCTCTCCGGCGTGCTCGACAACGCGCCGACCTACCTCAACTTCCTCGCCGCCTCGATGGGCAAGTTCGGCCTCAACGTCGACGACCCCGCCGCCGTGCAGGCGTTCGCCAACGGCATCACCCCGTTCGGGCAAGAGACGCTGATCTATCTGGAGGCGATCTCGGTGGCGGCCGTGTTCTTCGGCGCGCTGACCTACATCGGCAACGCCCCGAACTTCATGGTCAAGGCCATCTGCGAGGCGAACGGCGCGGACGCCCCGACCTTTGGCGGCTACATCGCCAAGTATTCCGTCCCGATCCTGATCCCGGTCTACGCCATCGTCTGGTTCGTCTTCATCAGCGGCTACGTCGTTTGAACGCTATGAGTCTTTGAACGCTATGAGTGACCGCGCGCCTCTGTCCGACGATGCTGTTCGCGACGCCCTCAGCGGGCTGCCGGGCTGGGCGCACCGAGACAACGCGCTTGCCAAGACCTTCACCTTCGACGACTTCCGCGCGGCGCTCGCCTTCATCGTCCGGCTCGGGTTCGAAGCTGAACAGCGCGACCACCACCCAAACCTGGCGAACGTCTATAACCGCGTCGAGATCGCCCTCACCACGCACGATGCCGGCAACCGGGTGACCCCAAAGGACGTGGACCTGGCGAAAGCGATAGAAGCGCTTGGTTAGTGGATAGTTGGTAGTGGATAGTCGTCTGTTTCCACACTCCGCTACTAATAACTCACCACTAACAACTCACCACTGACTACCCCCATGTACGCTTCTCTCTTCTCTGACCTTGGTGCCGTTTTCCCGACGGTGCTCGTCGCGGTGCTCGGCGTCGTGGTCGTGCTCTACGACTCGTTCCGCAACGACGCGCCGGAGATCCCGTGGATCACGGCCGTCACCCTGGCCGTGGCGCTCGTCGTCGAGTTTCTGCGGCTCGGCGCGCCGGGCGACCCGGTGCTCTGGGGGCAGCTCTACGCGGGCGGGTTCGCGTCCTACGTCAACGCCGTCATCCTGCTCGGCGCGCTCGCAAGCGTGGTCCTCTCGGTGCCGTACCTGGCGCGGATCGGGCGCAACTACGGCGAGGTCCACGCCCTCATCCTCTTCGCCACGACGGGCATGATGGTGCTCGCGTCGTCGGCGAGCCTGGTGAGCGTCTTCGTTGGGCTCGAGACCATGTCGATCTGCCTCTACGTGCTCACTGGCCTCGTCCGCGAGGAACCGACGGCCAACGAGAGCGCCCTGAAGTATTTCCTCTTGGGCGCGTTCTCGACCGGGTTCTTCCTCTACGGCATCGCCCTGCTCTACGGCGCGACCGGGACCTTTGTACTGGCCGAGATGCCGGCCGCGCTCCTCGTCACCGGCCGCACCGGGTTCATGACCGCCGGGCTGGGCCTGCTGCTGATCGGGTTCTTCTTCAAGGTCTCGGCGGTCCCGTTCCACATGTGGACGCCGGACGTCTACCAAGGCGCGCCGACGACGATCACCGGCTTCATGTCGACCACCTCGAAGGCGGCGGCGTTCGCGGCGCTGATCCTGGTGCTCTCGGTCGGGATGATCGACCCCATGCTGGTCGAGCGGTGGACGGTCGTGCTAGCGGCGGTCGCGGCGGTGACGATGATCCTGGGCAACGTCCTCGCCATCAGTCAGACGAACGTCAAGCGGATGCTGGCCTACTCGTCGGTGGCGCACGCGGGCTACGTGCTGACCGGCCTCGCCACCGGCAGCGCCGAGGGCTACAGCGGCGCGCTCTACTACCTGCTGGCCTACACGCTGATGAACCTCGGCGCGTTCGGCGTGATGGCGGCGCTCGAGTGGGACGACGAGCAGGGGGCCGAGCAGACGCTCGACTCGCTCGCCGGCGTTGGCTACCGCAAGCCGGTCCTCGGGGTGACGATGGGCGTCTTCATGTTCGCCCTCACCGGCTTCCCGCCGCTCGCGGGGTTCATCGGCAAGTACATGGTCTTCGCCGCGGCCGTGGAGTCGGGCATGACGTGGCTGGCGTTCGTGGGCGTCGTGGCGAGCATCATCTCGGCGTTCTACTACCTCCGCGTGCTCGTGGCCTTCTGGATGCGCTCGGAGGACGAGAGCACGGACCGGGTTCGGGCCTCGGCGTTTCCAGTCTCGGCGCTCACGGCGGTCGTGCTCATCGGCTGCGCCGTGGCGCTGTTGTTCTTCGGCGTGCTGCCGGGCAGCGTGCTGGAGACGACGCAGGCGTTCTTCGTGGACGCGGTTGTGGCAGGGAGATGATGGTGCTGGTTCCTCGTTTCTCGTTGGGCACAATCGGTCGTTCCTGCTGAACTAGAAACTACAGACCAGAAACCCAATGCAGGACCTCCTCCACGAGTACCTCCCGCGGGCTCCGCAGCACGGGCTCTACCGCGCTCCGTCGATCCCGGCCGACAAGCTCGGCGCAGCGATCCGGGACTACGCGCCGCAGATCGACCCGAAGGCGGTGCTCGCGCTCTACGACGCGACCCGCCTCGGCTCGGCGAAAGACGGCGCGCTGTTTCTCGCCGACCGGCTCGTCTACCAGAACAACGACCTCACGCCCGCGCAGACGATCCGCTACGAGGACATCGTCCGGGTCTCGGAGAAGCGGGCGTTTCTCGGCGGACGGAAGGTTGAGCTGGACGTCAACCAGGGCCGGGCGACGACGACGCACGCGCTCGACTTCTCCGGCCGCGCCGACGCCGCCGAGTTCGTCGCCCGGTTCCTCAACGAGGCCATGCTCGCCTCCGCCCGCGCCGACGCCGGTGCCGACGCCGGTGCCGAGCGCTTCCCGGCGGAGCAGCCGGACGGCAGCACCGACGTCGAAGCGGTGCAACGCGCGCTCGCCGATCTCCGCGCCGCCGGCACCCTCGCCGAGGCCGACTACCGACGGTTGCTCGAGGCGCTCCGGGCGTAGGGGCGAACGGCCGTTCGCCCCGTCCGGGCTGACACCGTTCTGTTGAACGTTTCGCGGGGTTATTCCCGCGTGCAGGCCAGCACGGCGAGGTCCACCGTAGCGCCGTCGGCGCGCAGAGGAGCCGCGGCCGACACCACTGTCGCGCCCGTCGTGAACACGTCGTCCACCAAGAGGACGCGCTGCCCGGCCGTAGCTGGAGTCTCGTTCAGCCCGAACGCCCCCTCGACGTTTTGCCAGCGGGCGGATTGAGAGAGGGCCGTCTGCGAGCGCGTCGGCCGGGTTCGCGTCAGCAGGTCGGAGCGGAGCGGGACGCCGAGCGTCTCGGCGATGCCGGCGGCGAGGCGCTCGCTCTGGTTGTAGCCGCGCTCCAGGCGGCGCGGGCGGTGCAGCGGCACCGGCACGATCAGGTCCGGCAGAGGCAGCTCCTGGTCTCGCCACGCTTCGCCGACGAGCCGACCGAGTTTGAGGCCGAGGGTCGGGCGGTTGCCGTACTTGAGGGCGTGCTGGATCTGCTGGAGCGCGCCCGCCTCGTCGAAGAGCCAGAGCGCGAAAGCGTGCCCGAAGCCAGCGTTCGGGAGCCGGCTCAGGCGGGGGTCGAGCGTCTCGCGGCCGGCGCGCGGGAGGCGGCGCAGACACGCCGGGCAGAGCGGGAGCGAGGAGGCGTCGCTCGGCAACCGAGCCTCGCAGCCGAGGCAGAGGGGCGGATAGAGCACGCCGACGAGCGACCGGGCGAGACGCCGGAGCAGCAGGCTCGGTCCGGCGGTGGCCTTCACGGGTTTTTCCTCCATCTCGCAGACCGTCTTCGGGCCGGGGGGCAGGGGCAGGGATATCTTAATCCTACGATGCAGGACCCGCTTCCTGCAACTCTCTTTGCAGCTCCCCGACCCCGACGCGCTATGGCCCGAGACCGACGCGGCATGCTCATCAAGAACCTCTCCGAGCGACCGCTCACGATCCGCATGGCGGCGCGAACCCTCGACCTCGGGGCCGGCGAGGAGACGGCCGTCACGGCCGAGGAGGTGCGCGACAGCGTGCTCCGCGAGCACTTGCAGATCCGCACCATCGCCGTCGTCCGCCCGACGACGAGCGAGGAGAACGAGCAGCTCGAGCAGGACCTGGCGGGGTAGGGCGTTTCTGGTTTATAATTTCTCGTTTCTGGTTTGTTGAGAATGGCCGGTGTGCCAGCTAGAAACCAGAGCCCATAAACGAGAAACCGGATGAACGTCCTCGCCCTGGAGCCGTGGTACGGCGGCTCGCACCGCCGCTTCCTCGACGGGCTGGCCCGGCACAGCGAGCACGCGTTCCGGCTCGTCACGATGGAGAACCGCTACTGGAAGTGGCGGATGCAGGGCGGGGCCGTCACGCTCGCCGCCAAGGCGCGGGACATCGCCGAGGGGGGCTTCCGGCCGGACCTGCTCTTCGCCTCGTCGATGGTCAACCTGCCGGCCTTCCTCGCGCTCACGCGCGACCTGTTCGCTGCGGTGCCGGCGGTGCTCTACTTCCACGAGAACCAGCTCACCTATCCCCTCCGGGAGAAGGAGCCGCGCGACTTCACCTACGCCTACGTCAACTACCTCTCGGCCCTCGCCGCCGACCGGGTCGTCTTCAACTCGGCGTTCCACCGCGCCGAGTTCTTCGAGGCGCTGCCCGAGCTGCTGCGCCGCTTCCCGGACTACACCCACCTCCGCACCGCGCAGCGCCTCCGCGACAAGAGCACCGTCCTCCACCTCGGGCTCGACCTCGACGCGCTCGACGAATACGCCGGGGACGAGCGCGACGATGGCCCGCCCATCGTCCTGTGGAACCAGCGCTGGGAGCACGACAAAAACCCCGAGGCGTTCTTCCGCACGATGAACCGGCTCGACGATGCCGGGTGCGCCTTCCGCCTGATCCTGGCCGGCGAGCGCTTCGAGGTGCAGCCGCCCGCCTTCGAGACCGCCTTCCGCCGCTACGCCGACCGGATTCTGCACTACGGCTACGCCGAGGACCTGGCCGAGTACGCCAGCCTGCTGCACCGCGCCGACCTCGTCGTCTCGACGGCGCGGCACGAGTTCTTCGGCGTCGCCATGATGGAGGCGATTCGGTGCGGCTGCCACCCGCTGCTGCCGAACCGGCTGACGTATCCCGAGCTGATCCCCGAGGCGCTCCACCGCCCGCTGCTCCACGCGCCGGTGCTCTACGACGACGAAGACGACCTGTTCGACATCCTCCGCCGCCTCCTCACCGGCGAGGAGCGGACGCTCCCCGAGAGCGTGCTCGCCGAGGTGCCGGAGCCGTTCGCGTGGCCGGTGCAGGCGCGCGCCTACGACGCGCTCTTCGGGGCCGTGGCGGCATGAAAAAGCGGAGACCCACGCCGCCGGTGACGGCCGCGAGCCTCCGCTCGGGAGCGGTGGGGGACCGCTCGAGGGTTGCGCTCAGGCGGCCGTGCGCGTAGCGATCAGGTGGCCGCGCAGCGTGCGGAGCATCTTCGAGAGGATCTGCGAGATGCGGGCCTCGGTGAGGCCAAGCTGCCCGGCGATCTCGCGGAGCGTGAGGTCCTCGAAGTAGTAGAGCGACACGATGCGCTGCTCGCGCTCGGGGAACTCCTCGAGCAGGCGGGCGACGTGCCCGTAGAGCGAGAGACGCTCGTAGCGCTCGTGCTCCTCGTCCGGCGTCGGGTGAGCAATCGTGTCGAGCGGGGCGATGCCGCGGCCGCGCTCGCTGCTGTGCTCGGCGTGGAGCGACATCGTGAAGCGGCGCTGCGCGTCCGAGAGCAGGCCGTGGTAGTCACCGATGCTGAGGCCGAGGTGCTCGGCGACCTGGGCGGCGCGCGGCTCCGTCCCGAGGCTCTGCTGGAGCTGGTCGGCGGCGAGCTGCGCCTCGGCCACGCGGCGGCGGCGGTCCCGGCTCAGCAGGTCGATGGTGCGGAGGAAGTCGATGAACGAGCCGCGGATGCGGGCGTAGGCGAACGACGCGAACGAGGTCCCGCGCTCGGCGTCGTAGCTGTCGAGCGCCTGGAGCATCCCGAACATGCCAGCGTTGACGAGGTCCTCGCGCGTGGCGAGCGGGTGGTCCGGCAGCGCGATGCGCCGCGCCATCGAGCGGACGAGCGGGTAGGCCGCGACGGCGACAGCCTGGCGGTTGGCGGGGGACGGGTCGGCGGCGTGGCGGACGGCGGCGGGCTGTAGCTCGTAGGCCATGAAGGGGTGGGCTGGTGCGCGGCGCGAGCCGGGCGAGGGCGAGAGGGGAGGGGGAGTCAGGCGTCGGGACCGGTGGACGGCGCGTCCGTCACGGGAGCCTGAGCCAGTTCGCTGGAGGCAGCGGGGTGGCCGAGAGCCCGGTCGAGGACGAGGAGCGCCACGGCCGCTGTCGCCGTGGCGAGGAGGCCCGCCACGAAAGCGTCGCCGAGCGACGGGAAGACGTGCAGGCGGCCGACGAAGAGCAGGATGCCGGCGAGGACGGCGTAGTGGCAGAGGAAGTCGCGCATAGTCTCCGGGGTCTAAGGGCGCTCGGCGGGTGGCTGCTCGTCCCTTTGACAAGGAGGATGCCACGCCGCCGGGCCCCTCGCCCCGAAGGCGGCCTCGACCCCCAGTTCCGTCCGCTCACAGCGACCGGATGGAGTCCCCCTCGACCGGCTTAAACGGGCCGGAGAAACGCGCTACGCCCGTTACCAAACGCCGAACCTGAACCGCGACGGCTACAGCGAAGGCCTACGAAAAATCCCGGTGCTGCTCCTTCGCCCCCGGCTCGGCACCGGGTCTCGGCCGGTTCCAATCGTAACCGGCCGGGTAGTTTTGGGGGGTGGTCTGCGGAATGGAAGGCGAACGGGGAGGGCTGGCTTCCGCGCCCTCCTACGTCACCGGCCCGGCTTCGGCGGGGGCTTCGTGGTCGAGGTAGCTCCGGCTGCTCATGCCTTCGGCGACATGCTCGAAGGCGCGGTCCACCTCGTCGGCCGTATTCCAGACGAAGGGCGCGAGGCGGAGATAGCGGCCCCGCCGGCTGTCGGTGTAGACCCCTCGGTCCTTGAGCCACGCGCAGAGCAGGTCGGCGCGCTCGGCCTCCAGGATCACCATCGCGCCCCGGCGCTCGGCCTCGCGCGGCGAGCGGAGCACGAGGCCGGCCGCCTCGGCGCGCTCGATGCAGCGGGCGGTGAGCGCGAGCGAATGCTCCCGCACCGTCTCGAGGCCGAGGCCGAGCAGCAGGCGGACGCCCTCGACGGCGTGGTAGAGCGAGGCCACAGCGGTCGTCCCGCCGAGGAAGCGGCGTCGGACCTCCGGGTTGGGCTGCGGCGAGACGTTGAACGCGAACGGGTCGGCGTCGGCGAACCAGCCGGCGAGGCGCGGGGTCAGCTCGAGGCCGGGGCGGACCCAGAGGTACGCGTTGCCTGCCGAGCCGCACGCCTCCTTGAGGAGCCCGCCGAAGTAGACGTCGCAGCCCAGCGTCGGCACGTCGACGGGCATCGTCGAAGCCGCGTGGTAGCCGTCGAGGGCGAAGAGCGCGCCGTGCGCGTGCGCCCGCTCGGCGACGGCGCGGAGGAAGTCGCGCTCGAGCCGCTCGCCGGTCGTGAAGCCGACGTGGCTGAGCACGACCATTGCCGTCGCCGGGCCAATCGTACCGAGCACGGCGTCGCGGTCGAGAAACCCATCCGGGCCGGCGGGGACGATGCGCGCGTCGAGGTCGCGCAGGCCCTGCCACTGCTGGACCGAGTGGAGGACGGACGGGAACTCGCTCTCGGTCACGACCACCTCGCGGCCGTGCGCGAACGGCTCGTCGCAGGAGAGGAGGCACTGCACGGTCCAGTGGACGTGCGGCTGCATGATGCAGCTCCCCGGCTCCGCGCCGAGGAGGGGAGCCACGAAGGCATCGCCGAGGTAGGCCGGCAGCGTCCACCACCCGACGGCCTCGCCCGACGCCGGCCGCCACCGGTTGGGGACCTCGTTCCAGGCGTCAACGCCGCGCGTCCGCCAGTCCTCGGCGAAGCCGTCCATCATCGCCGGGACCGTCTTTGGCATCAGGCCGTGCGTGAAGGCGCGGAGCTCGATGGCGGGGGCGTCGGGCAGGAAGAAGGCGTCGCGGAGCATCGGCGATTCGGGGGTGCGATTTCGAAGGGCGGACGGCAGAATCTACGAGCCGGACATAGAGAAGCCGCGTCGGGAATCCCGGCGCGGCCTCTCGGGCTCTAGCTCGTGGAGCTACCGGAGCAGCGTGAGCTTCTGCGTGAACACCTGCGCCGCACGGCCCGTCGGCGCGACCTCCGCCCGGATCACGTACACCCCCGAGGCCAGTCGCGCCGTCCCGAAGCGCGCCTCGTGCCGACCGGCTTCGTGCAGCCCCTCGGCCAGCACTGCCACCGTACGGCCCAAGAGGTCATACACCGCGACCCGCACCTCGGCCGCCGCCGGCAGATCGAACGGCACCGTCGCGCCGCCCGCCGTCGGGTTTGGATAGGCGGGGTGCAGCGCCACCTCGACCGGTAGCGCCACCGTGCCGCTTGCAGACGTAGGTGCCGTACCGGCTGCCTTGCCGGCGATGCCTGAGCTCGCTTCGGTCTCCTCCGCCCGGCGCTCCTCAATCAGCGCGGCGATCAGCTCCAGTTCGGCCGCCTCGTCTTCGGGCACCAGAAGCGTTGCCTCGCCGACGAGCACGAGCGCGTCGGCGTAGCGGCTGCCCTGCTCGTGGAGCGCCACGGCGCTCAGCAGCAGCGACAAGCGGCCCTCCTCCACCGAGCCGTCGCCGTAGGCCGCCAGCAGTGCCTCGGCTAGGTCGTAGTCCTCGCGCAAGAGCGCTTCGGAGACCTCGGCCCCGAGCGCGGCCTCGGCGGTGTGGCGGAGCGCGTCGGCAGGGTCGGGCAGATCGAGGTTCTGGCGGAGCGCGGTGATGAGTGCCATCGTCTCGGCGTACTGGCCGAGGGCATCGTCGTGGTCGAGGCGTTGCAGCAGATACAGCTCCCTCGTCCACCCAGGGGCCTCGGGATCGTCGGGCGTCTGGCTGAGCGAGTCCCGGAGCGCGAGCAGATCGCCGAGTAGAAGGTCGAGGTCGACCTCTCCACGCCGTATCTCCAGTGGGCTAGCCGTCCGGCCCGCCAGGGCGCTCTCGTCGGGCGGAGAAGCCCCGAAAGGCGGTACTTCGAGAAAGGGCTCGGCGTACACGGTGTCAGCCCCGGCGAACGACCCCGGCGGCGGGCCGGTGAGGTCCCCCCACCACGTCTTCTGGGCTGGCACCGGGCTACCGCTGTTGTTGCGGATGAGCGTCGTGCCGCCATCTGGCCCAGCCGTGATCTTGTTGTTGGCCGGAAGGTGGGCTACGTTGCTGTGGGTACCGACGAGGAGGTAGCTGCCGCTGAGCGCGCGGAGCTGATCGCGGCTGTTGCCGCTGACGGTGTTGAGCCCAGAGGCGAACACTTGGCTCATCCGGAGGTCGCCGTTGGCGTGGATCAGGATGCCGTCCTTGCTCGCCGGGTTGCCGGCGGTCGGGAAGCCGTTGCCGGAGACGGTGTTGCCAGTGAAGGGCCACACGTCGGCGTTCCAGACGACGACCCCGTAGCCGTCGTTGCCGCTGATGGTCGTGCCGGTGACCTCGGCGTCGGTGTTGCGGAGCACGAGGCCGTGGCCGGTGAGGGCATTTGCTTGGGGATCAGCGACCGAGCCGGTGATGGCCGAGTTCGAGAGCGTGAGGTGGCTGCGTACAGGGGAGCACGGGCCCTCCTGCTCGCAGGGATCGTAGTCGGTGACGATGCCGCGGGCGTTGCCGCTAAAGGTGACGTTGTCGAAGACGATGCCACGGGCGCGGACGAGCGCACCGGTGGTGCCGCCCCCGATAAAGGCGTTGCGCAGGGTAAGGCTGTCGCCTTCGAAGGCGACCTGGTCCCACGCCTCGGCCGGGTCGAGACGGTGCACAGTGACAGGAGCAAGGGTGTAGCCGCCGTTCCTGAAGACGAGCTGTGCGCCTGCACCAAGTGCGAAGGTGGTGTCGGCGAATGTTGTGAACTGAGGCGCTGCCGCGCTTGGCTCGAAGACGAGCCGCGCCGAGGCCCCAAGCGTTGTCTGGCCCCATGTCGAATAACGGCTCCCCCCATCGAAGCGAGCCGTGGTGCCGACTCCTAGTGCAAGTCTACCCCCGTTGCCCACGACGACTGCGGAGCTGTCGGAGACGGTGATGTCGCCGGCGACGAGAAGCGATGGGGGGTCCAGGTGAGAAGCATCATTGGTGACGTGCTCATCTGGACTGGGGGGTACGAAAACCACCTGCTGCCCCAGGAGTAAGCGACTGTGCCCCGAGACGGTAAGGTTACCGCTGAGAGCGAGAGGCTGCTCGGAGCGGCGGATGTCGAAGACACTTTCGCCCTCGATAACCACGTCGGTGACGCCGCTGAGGTCCGTCCCGCCGGCGGTGACGAACTGCGCGCCGTTCAGGAGGGTGACGACGCCGGTGACGGTGACGTCCGCAGTGGGGAGAATGTAGATGGCCTCGCCCGAGAACGTGGGGTTGGTGTAGGTGACGGGGCCCGAGCGCTCGTCGATCACCGTCGGCACGTTCTGACCAAGCTCACGCCTGATGCCATCCCGGATCTCCAGAATCTTTTGTCTCTGGCCTGGTGAGAACTCGGTCCTACAGCTTATGCTCGTATAGTTCATGTGGTTGAAGACGGGGTCCGGATAGCCTAGGTCGTTGTCGCAGGTGTCGTGCATGGGGTCTGTAGGACAGGTAAGAAAAACGATCTCCTGTCTTCCTGTATCCAAGATTCCATCGTCCTCCTCGCAGCTAGCGCCTCCTGGGAAGGTAGTCCCCCAGGTATGGCGCAGGTCCAGGTAGTGCCCCGTCTCGTGAACGGTGTTCTTCGCGAAGGAGGTGCCAATGTAGAAGTTCGATAGCCAGAAACCATCTTGGGGCGTACCCACGATGTGGGGTGGAGCTAACAGCGCCCCCCCATACACACCATCCTGAGCGTCACCCACATACACGTTCATCACGTGGCGCGGATCGACGTTCAACGTGGAGCTTATTTCGGATAGCCATCTGTCATCCATCTGGTCATACCACTGTTCGTTTTCGATGCGTGCTATGCCAAGCAGCGAGAACGAGAGGCCGGTATCGGCGAACTCTTCGTTGAGCACATCGACCTGGGTTTCGATCTGCGAGCTAGGAATGTTGCCTACTTCGACTCCAGGGGAAAGTGGGTCTTTTTTCCAGACGAGATGGAAGATGACGGGGATGGGAGTGCCCGTGATCAGCGTATCAGGTCGAAAGCCGGAGGGGACCGGCGCTGCGGGTCCCGTGTCCGGGGTACTGCACCAGTGGCCTTCTTGGGCGAACGCCTCTGGGCTGGCAGCGAAGAGGAGAACCGAGAGCGAAGCGCATAGAAGCGCCACGAACGATGAGAGATTTCGCATGATAGACCTCGTTGGGTTGGTGAGTACAGGTGAAGAGCGATTAGCGGACGACGACGAGGCGACGAGTGAGCGTGCTGGTCTGAGTGCGGAGGCGGAGGACGTAGACCCCCGCCGGCAGCGCCGCCGTCGCCAGACGCAGCGTGTGGTGGCCTGCCGCCAGAGGGCCATCGTGGAGCACCGCCACCCGACGGCCGAGCGCGTCGAAGAGCGCTACCTCGACTGGCTGCGACTGACCGAGCGTGACCGACACCGCGACTGGGCCGGACGCAGGGTTGGGGTAGACGGCGAGCGCTGCGCTCGCGCCCGATGGCTCCGCTTCGGCGGCGACCGTGACGGCACCCTCATAAGCCCCGAGGTCCACCGACGGCCCCACCACGCGCGCCTCGTCGTCCAGGTCCACGGGCAACGCCTCGGCCGTGTCACCGTCCGAGTCGAGGTCGAAGGTGTCCGGTGGGAGGAAGCTGGTCAGGCCGAAGTCGAGCGCGGGGGAGGACTCTTGGAGGCGGAGGTCGCCGTAGTCGTCGTCGGCCGTGCCCCAGGTGCCGTCGGGGCCGGGGTCCGGAGGGCGCACGAACAGCGGGTCGGTGTCGAGGATCGACTCGCAAGTAGCGGTGCCGGAGCCGTCGGGCGGGCAGCCGCCTCGGATGAGAGTATGCTGGAGCGTGGCGAACCCGCCCAGGGCTTCGACCTCCTGGCTGTTGTTCCAGAACAAAGCGTTGCGCACCGTGGCTGAGGCACCACTGGTGACGCCGAGCCCACCCCCCACCTCTGCCTCGTTCGAGACGAAGGTGACGTTCGTGAGGGTGCCCACCGTACCGTTTCCCACTCTGAGCGCCCCGTCGAAATCGTCGACGGTGTTGCCAACAAAAGCGGCGTTCGTCAGGTCGACGCTCGAAGCCGAAGCGGTCATCCCACCGCCACTGCTGAACTCATCCTCGGGATCGACGACGTTGCCGTAGAAGCCGACGTTAACGAAGTCCGCGCTCGACAGTAGGATCGTCATCCCCCCCCCCCCGTCGAAGGCGAAGTTGCGCTCGACGGTCGCACCGACTATGATGAGCGAGGCGAGGTCGACGGTCAGCCCCCCACCAAAGGCTGCTGTATTCTCGACGAACTCGACTCCCCGGAGCGTCGCCGAGAGCGCACCGCGATCGACAGCCTCCACTGTCGCTATCGCCTCGCCTGCCAACTCTACCTCTAGCCGTCGCCGCTCGGCCTCCGACCCCCGCTCCAGGTCGCCCAAGAGCCACAGCCCGCCCCCGATCCCGTTCAGACCGTTGCGCTCGAACGCCACGCGCTCGAACACCACCCGCCCCGAGGCCCCGAAGAACGCCCCGCCGCCGCCGCCGAACCCGTCGGTCTGCACCACCGCGTTCTCTACGATCCGGCAATCGCGCACCGTCAGGCTCGCATCGACGCCGTAGATGCCCGCACCCCGGTTCCGCGGGTTGCCCCCGTTGCCGTAGCCATCGGTGACGGTAAACCCGTCGAGCAGTGTGCCCTCGGTCACCCCGCTCGCGGTGACCACGTGGAAGGCGTTGTCGGTGCTGTCGCCGGGCACCCCGATGTCGCCGGACAGGACCGTGGGGTTCGCCTCGGGGTCGCGCTGCTCCAGTGTGGCCTCGCTCCCTGAGAAGCCGCCGTAGAGCGCGGTGCCGCTCACCAGCACGAACGAAGCGTCGCGGTCGGCCGTGTCGGTGGGGAAGTAGGTGCTCTCAGCAACCCAGACCTCGTCGCCGGCTGCGGCCACGGCGAGGGCCTCTTGCAGATCGGGGAAGGCGTCGGCCCACGAGGTGCCGTCGCCTGAACCGCGCGCGTCGGCGTCAACGAAGAGAACCTGTTGAGCGAGAGCTGACGGAGCCGCCAGAAACAGGGCGATCAGGAGGGAGAGCAAACGCATGGCAGCATCTCGATAGGTGTCGAAGGAGAAGATAGCGGAGGAGAAGCTATCGCAGGACGACGAGGCGGCGGGTGAGCGAGCCGGACACGCTTCGGACGCGCACGACGTAGACCCCCGCCGGCAGCCCCGCTGTTGCCAGGCGCAGCGCGTGCGTCCCCGCCGCGAGCGGGCCGGCGTGCGGCAACGCCACCCGGCGGCCGAGCACATCGAAGAGTGCTACCTCCACCGGCTGTGACCAACCGAGCGTGACCGACACCGTGACGGAACCGCGCGCAGGGTTGGGGTAGGCTGCGAGCGCTGCGCCGGTAGCCAACGGCTCCGGCTCAGCGGCGACCGTGACTCCCCCTTCGTAGGCCCCGAGGTCTACTTCACTGCCTACGACCCTCGGCTCGCCGGCCAGGTCTACTGGCAGTAGCTCAGCCGTGTCGCCGTCCGAGTCGAGGTCGAAAGCGTCCGGCGGTAGGAAGTCCGAGCGGCCGAAGTCGAGCGCGGGACTCTCCTCTTGGAGGCGGAGGTCGCCGTAGTCGTCGTCGTCGGTGCCCCAGGTGCCGTCGGGGCCGGGGTCGGGAGGGCGCACGAACAGCGGGTCGGTGTCGAGGATCGACTCGCAGCTAGCGGTGCCCGAGCCGTCCGGCGGGCAGCCGCCTCGGATGAGGATGTGCTGGAGCGTGGCGAACCCGCTCAGGGCTTCGACCTCCTGGCTGTTGTTCCAGAACACAGCGTTGCGCACCGTGGCTGATGCTCCACTCGTGATGCGGAGCCCGCCCCCCACCTCTGCTTCGTTCGAGACGAGGGTGACGTTCGTGAGGGTGCCCACCGTACCGTTCCCCAATCTGAGTGCCCCGCTGAAATCGTCGGCAGTATTGCCAACAAATGCGGTGTTCGTCAGGTCGACGCGCGAAGCCGAAGCGGTCATCCCGCCGCCACTGCTCAAATCGTCCTGGGGATCAACGACGTTGCCGTAGAGGCCGACGTTGACCAAGTCAACACTCGCCGATAGAATGGATAGACCCCCTCCCCCGTCAAAGGCATAGTTCCGCACGAACGTCGCCTCGACTACATCGACGGTGGCGCGGTCCGCGTCCATCGCCCCACCGAAGCTCGCGGTGTTCTCGACGAACTCGACCTCGCGCAGCACCGCTGACAGCGTGCCGCGCTCCACAGTCTCGACTACCGCCATCGTCTCGCCCGCGATCTCCGCCTCTAGCTGCCGCCGCCGCTCGGCCTCCGACCCCCGCTCCAGGTCGCCCAAGAGCCACAACCCGCCCCCGATCCCATTCAGCCCGTTGCGCGCGAACGCCACGCGCTCGAACACCACCCGCCCCGAGGCCCCGAAGAACGCCCCGCCGCCGCCGCCGAAGCCGTCGGTCTGCACCACCGTGTTCTCCACGATCCGGCAGTCGCGCACCGTCAGGCTCGCGTCCACGCCGTAGATCCCCGCGCCGCGGTTGTTTGGGTTGGCCCCGTTGCCGTAGCCATCGGTGATGGTGAAGCCGTCGAGCAGCGTCCCCTCGGCCACGCCGCTCGCGGTGATGACGTGGAAGGCGTTGTCGGTGCTGTCGCCGGGCACCCCGATGTTGCCGGACAGGACCGTGGGGTTCGCCTCGGGGTCGCGCTCGTTGAGCTGCGCTTCGGTGCCGTCGAAGCCACCGAAGAGCGCGGTCCCGCTGACGAGGATGAACGAGGCGTCGCGGTCGACCACGCCGCTCTCGGCCGGGAGATACGTCCCGTCGGCGACCCAGATCTCGTCGCCTGCTTCGGCCGCGGCAAGCGCGTCTTGCAGATCGGCGAAGGCGTCATTCCAGGACGTGCCGTCGCCAGCCCCGGTAGCGTCGGCGTCGACGAAGAGCACGGGCTGTGCGGTGGCCGGGAAACAGAGCAGCGCAGCGACGAGGAGCGCGAAGCTCGGTAGGCGTGGGAGCAGAAAAGTCAAGGGGAGCCTGGTAACATGACAAGGTCTGGCGCATCTCAGTATAGGACCTACCCCTATGAATATCCAAACCTTGTTGGAACGAACATCTTGCTATTCTCCAATTGAATCTATATATCTATTTCTTTCTTCCAGTCTCTAGTGCTGCGACACAGCGATCCTGATGGGTTCTCGCCGGCCCGTGTGCCGCGCGTCGGCGTTGGTCTCGTCGCCCGATGCTACGGCATCTGGCTCTTCGGCTGCCTTAGCACACAGCACCCGACCTCGTCGATTTATCCGTCATTCTTCTCGTGTCGAAGCACTAGGGACTGTGATCATTTGTGACTGCGCGGCAAGAGTGATCGTCCGCGTCTAGACCGACTAGGTAAGTCCTATACCGACTAGGTAAGTCACTGCTGAGGACGGAGACAAAAGAAGCCGCGCCGGGCATCCCGACGCGGCCTCTGTGCTCGTCTGCGCTCAGCGGTCTCAGACCGGCTGCGACCGATCCCAAATCCCCACTCTAAAATCCACCATCACGCAGGGTCGATGTGGACGACCTTGCGGTCCTGGCGGCCGCGCGCGAAGCGGACGGTGCCTGCCGTCTTGGCGAAGAGCGTGTCGTCGTTGCCGCGGCCCACGTTGAGGCCGGGGTGGAACTTGGTGCCGCGCTGCCGGACGATAATCGAGCCGGCGGGGACGGTTTCGCCGCCGTAGGTCTTGACGCCGAGCATCTGCGGGTTCGAGTCGCGGCCGTTCTTGGAGGAGCCTACGCCTTTCTTGTGTGCCATGAGTCTGGAGGGCTGGGGTTAGTTGAGGGTGAGCGCGTCGATGGAGAGCTTGGTGTAGGGCTGGCGGTGGCCGTTCTTGACGCGGTAGCCCTTGCGACGCTTCTTCTTGAAGACAATCACCTTGTCGCCCTTCAGGTGCTCGAGGACGGTCGCCGTCACGGTCGCGCCGGCGACGGTGGGCGCGCCGATGTGGACGTCGTCGCCGGAGACGAGCAGGACGCGGTCGAGCGTGAGGGTGTCGCCGACCTCGGCCTGCTGGCGGGGGGCGTAGAGCGTGGTGTTCTCCTGGACCTTGAACTGCTTGCCGGAGACTTCGACGATGGCGTACATGCGAGTGCGGGCTTGAGGACCCTCGGCGCGGCGGGCTGGTCTTCCGCTCGGCCGAGGAGCGCGGTGGGCAAAGAACCGGTAAGGTACGGCATGGCGTGTCCGGTTGCCAGTCTCCGGTCTCGTTGGAGCACGCTTCGCGCCCTGAATTCAAGCAGGCTTGACGCGCTACGGCCTCCGCGTAAATCGCCGGGCGGCGTACTCTGCACGGCTCACCCACCGCGCCGCCCGATGTTCATCCTCTCGCTCCCGCCCTCGGGCCTTAGCCTCTCGCCCGGCAAGGTGCTCTGCATCGGCCGCAACTACGCCGAGCACGTCCGCGAGATGGGCGACGTGGCCGACCTGCCGACCGAGCCGGTGGTCTTTCTCAAGCCGTCCACGGCGCTCGTCGCCACCGGCGGGGAGGTCGTGATCCCGCCGCAGAGCAAGGACGTGCACCACGAGGTCGAGATCGTCGCCGTCATTGGGCGCGGCGGCAAGGACATCCCGGAGGCTCGTGCCCTGGAGCACGTCGGGGCCTACGCGCTCGGCCTCGACATGACGGCGCGCGACGTGCAGCGCCGGGCGAAAGACGCGGGCAAGCCGTGGACGGTGGCGAAGGGCTTTGACACGTTCGCGCCGCTTGGCCCGCTCACTGCTGCGGCCGACGTGCCCGACCCGCAAGCGCTCGGCCTCCGGCTGACCGTCAACGGCGAGACGCGGCAGGACGGGCACGCGAGCGCCATGATCTTCCCGGTCGCCTTCCTCGTGGCCTACCTCTCGCGCATCTTCACCCTCGAGCCGGGTGACCTGATCTACACCGGCACCCCGGAGGGCGTCGGCCCCGTCCGCTCCGGCGAGGTGCTGGAGGCGACGACCGAGGGGGACGCGCTGGCTCCGCTGCGCGTGACTGTGGTGTGAGGAGGGAATGGAATAAAACCGGGAAAGGGAAGGAGGCGTCGCGCTCTGCCTACCGTCGGCAGGTGCACTGGAACGGGACTTGCATATCTGGGACGGCAGTGCCATCTTTAAGGCGTTTCCGACGCTCGACGCCTGTTCCGACTCGCTGCTGTCGGTGTGGTCCTCCTTCACCGACCAGCATCTTCGACACCCAATCCCCTCCCGACATGAACCGACTGACCCGTTTCGGCCTGCTCACGCTGGCCTGCCTGTTCGCCTCCACCGCCTTCGCGCAGAGCCCCGTCGGGCAGTGGCGCACGATCGACGACGAGACCGGCGAGCCGAAGTCCATCGTCGAGATCTACGCGCAGGGCGACGAGCTCTACGGCCGGATCGTCAAGGTGCTGCCCGACGATGGGTCGCTGCCCGCCGTCTGCGAGATCTGCGAGGGCGAGTTCAAGAACAAGCCGCTCGAAGGGGCCGTCATCATCAAGGCCATGGAGCGCGACGGCGACGAGTGGGAGGACGGCACGATCACCGATCCGAAGAACGGCAAGACCTACAGCGCCAAGATGGAGCTCAAGGACGCCAACACCCTCGAGGTGCGGGGCTTCATCAAGGTGCCCCTGATGGGGAGCGCGCTCGGCCGCACGCAGACCTGGTACCGCGTCACGGCCGGTTCCTGAGCAGATCACCATGCTGTGAGGAGCGGTCCGCGTGCTGTCGCGCGGGCCGCTTTTGTTGTATACTCTCGCCGTCCCCCGCACGCAAACCCTCGCCGCGTCTTCCCAACGTTGGACTCTGACATAGGCACCGCTCGCACGCGCCCGACCGCCGTCGGTGGGAGGGCCTCTTCGTGAGCGCCCTCAGCGGACACGTCCTCGTCCTCAATCAGGACTACCGCGCCCTCAGCGTGTGCAGCGTCGAGCGGGCCGTGGTGCTGCTCTTCCTCCACAAGGTCGAGCTGGTCCACGCCCGGTCCGACCGGCGGCTGCACTCGGCGCGCGCCGAGTACCCGTGGCCGAGCATCATCCGGCTCAAGGCCTACGTGCACGTGCCGTACAAGCGGATCATGCTCTCGCGCAAGAACGTCCTCCGCCGCGACGCCCACCGCTGCCAATACTGCGGCAGCCGAGACCGCCTGACCATCGACCACGTCATGCCGAAGTCGCGCGGCGGCAAGGACACCTGGGAGAACCTGGTGGCGGCGTGCGTGCCGTGCAACAACCGCAAGGGCAACCGCACGCCGGAGGAGGTCGGAATGCCGCTGCGCCGCCCGCCGTTCCGGCCGAGTCACGTCATGTTCATCCGCGACTACATCGGCCGCCTCGACGAGCAGTGGAAGCCGTACCTGTTTCTGGCGTAGGGACGTGCGTGAGGAATCGGCGAGGCCGGGCGGTGAGGTGAACGAGACGAGGCGTGGTGAGTGGAACGCAAAGGTGCCCGTAGCGAGGCGCTGGAGCAACGCGCCCTTACGTTTCACGCATCGCGCCTTAGCCGTCCTATGAACTTCCTCTCGAACCCAATCGTCGCCCGCCTGCTGTGGGCCGCGCCGGCGCTGCTGCTCGGCATCGCGGTCTACCTCCTGTGGGCCGGGCTCGGGCAGCGCGAGGCAGCGACGGTCGGCGTGCCGGTCGAGGCCGAGGTGCTCGGCGTCACCACGCGCGAGCGGGCCGAGATCACGCTCGGGCAGGTCGAGCTCCGCTACGTGCCGCCGGGCGAGACGGCCGCCGTCGAGCGGAGCATCGAGCTGCCGCTGACGCTGCTCAAGAGCATCGAGGCGCGGGAGCTGGAGACCGTCACGGTCCGCGTCGTACCCGGCAGCGAGCAGATCGTGCTCGACCCGTACAAACGCTCGCAGTGGATCCTCAGCCTCAGCTTCGCCGCGATGGCGCTCTTCGGCGCACTCGCCCTCGGGGTGATGGTCCGCGGCTGGAACCGGTTCCTCGGTGAGCACGGCGACCCCTCCGAGGGCGACCCCTCCGAGGCGGCCGTCGCCTAGCTCGGGCAAACGATCGTCCCCCTCTTGCCCCGTGGGCCGCGCCGTCGTAGTCTTGGGCTCGACCAACCTCCGACGCCATGCGTATCGCCTGCCTCGCCCTGTTCGCCTGCCTCGTTGCCGCCTCCGCCTCCGGGCAGGAGGCCGGAACGTGGAGTCTCCTGCCAGCCTCCCCCGAGCACAGCTACCGGTTCGAGGACGCCAGCTTCGTCGACCCGCAGACCGGCTGGATCGTCAACGGAAGCGGCGAGGTGTTCCGCACCGACAATGCCGGCGCGGACTGGACGCTCCAGGCCACGCTGCCCGCCTACCTCCGCTCGGTCGCCTTCGTCAGCGAGCGGCGCGGCATCATCGGAACCCTCGACCAGGAGGACGTGCTCTACGCGACGACCGACGGGGGCGAGACCTTCGTCGACCTCACCGACCGCATCAGCGGGCCGCGGCCGAAGGGCATCTGCGGGCTGTGGGCCGTCAACGAGCAGGTCATCTACGGGGCCGGGTGGTTCGCCTCGCCAGCGCACCTCGTCAAGACGACCGACGGTGGGCAGACGTGGACGTCGCGCTCGATGGCCGAGTACGCCGGTTCGCTGGTGGACGTCTACTTCTGGGACGAGCAGCGCGGCCTGGCCGTGGGCGGAAGCGAGGGGACGAGCGGGGCCTCGCAAGCCGTCGTGCTGATGACGGAGGACGGGGGCGACACCTGGACCGTCCGCCACACCAGCAGCGACTTCGGCGAGTGGTCCTGGAAGATCACCTTCCCGACGCCGAGCACGGGCTACGTCTCGGTCGAGGGCACGGCCTTCCCGGCAAAGGTCTTGAAGACGACCGACGGCGGGTTCACCTGGACCGAGCTGGCAATCCCCGGCAGCACCGACCTCCAGGGCCTCGGCTTCATCACCGAGGACATGGGCTGGGCGAGCGGGCGCGGAACGACCTCGGTCACGACCGACGGCGGCGCAACCTGGGAGCCTATCACCCTCGACGGCGGCATCAACCGCTTCGCGTTCTTCGGCGACTCGCTCGGCTATGCGATGGGGGGGCGGATCTACGCCTACACCCCGCCCACTGGCACGAGCATCGCTGGTGAAGCCGCGCCCGGCAGCGGGCTTTCGCTCGGCGCACCCTACCCGAACCCGTTCGCGCAGACGGTCACGGTCCCGTTCTACCTCGACCGGCCCACCGAGATTAAGTTGGCCGTCTTCGACGTGCTTGGGCGGCGCGTGGCGGTGCTGGCAGAGGAGTATCGGGGAACAGGCGAGCACACCGTCGTCTGGCGAGGCACCGACGTGAGCGGTCAGCCCCTCGCGCCGGGGGCCTACGTCGTCCGTCTCACGGCCGCCGGCCAAAACGTGTCGCGGACGCTCCTTCGTGTGCGACCGTAGCGCGCTGCGAAGGCGCAGGTACTCCTCATCCGAGAGCTAGGCCAGATCACGCCGCGCTCCTGCCACGAGAAGGACGGCGTCGTTCACCGTTGCATTGGCCCGCTGCATCGGCATCGACGGCTATGAGATCAGGCCAGTCGCTGGGATAGCGGGCGTCTACAGCGTACTCGGAGAGCGCAGAGAGATCGGCATGTCTTCGGCTTGGCACAGGTCTTCCTCCGCGAACCGGAGCCAGCGGTGCGCCTCAGCGATCCGGGCCGTCACGGTGCAGCCTCACGCTCGTACACCACGCGCCCCTCGCGCAGTGCCTCGTGCAGGAGGGTGCCGACGAGCTCGCCGCGCCGCTCGATCTCCTCGGGCGTTGTCACGACCACGTCCTTTGGGACGGGGAGGTCGGCTAGCGCCCGGCGCAACGAGATAGCGGCCTCGCGTTTGTTCTCTACGTGCGGAAGCACGACGAGGAAGTCGAGGTCGCTTCCGGGCCGAGCCGTAGCCCGCGCGTGGGGGCCGAAGACGAGCACCCGGAGCGGGCCACACGCCTGCACGAGCCGACGGGTCGCCGCTTCAACGTGGGAGGTGCCGGGAATGAGCAGCGGCCTGACATCCGCACTGTGCGCTCGGCCGCGTAGTCGCGCCCGTCTTGGGTGATCTCCATCGAGTAGGGCTTCGGCCCCCGCAGTACGGCCGCGCCGGGGCGAGGCTCCTAGCCGGCTGTGGACCGGAGGTACCGATGGAGAAAACCGAGTACGCGGGTCCGGTAGGCGCTGGGGGCAAGGGCGAGGTAATCCTCGTGCTTGCCTCCGTCCACCCACCATAGTGCCTTCGGGCGGTGAGCAGCTTGGTAGAGACGCCAGGAGTCGGCAGGCCGGGTGAGCCGGTCCCTCGTACCGGCCACGATGAGGACCGGAGCATCCAGTCTACCGATCGCTTCGGCGGGGCGGAGGTCGGCGGGTCGGGCACCGGTCCGTGCGGGCATGGACCGGAGGAGGAGCGGCGCGAGAGGCGGTCCGAGGGGGCCGAGCCAGCGACGGAGTCGGTTCTCGGTCGCGGATTCGATATCGGCGTAGACGGACTCGAGCACGACGGCGTCTGCGTCCAGGTGCTCGCCCGCGAGGGCTACGGCGGCCCCTCCGAGCGAGATGCCGACGGCGCCCACGCGCTCTCCGGGAAACCGGTGGCGGGCCTCGGCGACGGCTGCGACGGCGTCGAGCCGTTCGTGGTACCCCAGGGTGATCCGGTCGCCCGTGCTCTCTCCGTGCGCCTGGAGGTCGACAGCCAGCACCGCGTAGCCCGCATCGTGGAACAGCACGGCGCGGTCGCGTAGCGCATCGCGGCTAGACCGGATGCCGTGCAGGAGGACGATGGCACCACCGCCGGGGACCCCCTCCGCAGCCCACGCTGCGAGCGAGGCCCCGGAGCCGCTCGGGAAGCGCACGACCTCGGCGTGGAGTGCCGACGGCGGGGGCGCTACCTCAGTGTGTGCCGGCCGGGTCACCGCTGCTCCGACGAGCGAGCATCCCGCTCCCATGCTCAGCGCGCCCACCCACACAGCGACAGCGAGGAGACGCACCTGGGGCGGGGTGAGTCGCGGCCAGCCCCTTCCCGGCGCTGGGGTTCTGGTGATGAGTCTGCGTCGCGTCACGTTCCCTGGTAGAGTTCGCCGCTCCCCGCGCCGAGCCGCTCGGCCTTCTGCCTCATGCCGCTCGCAGTCCATGATCACAAATCCGAACAGCTTCTCACGAGGTCACGGTCTTCGGGAACGAAGGCGCGAACCCAGAGCCGGGGCGCTCTCCCGAAGCGTCGTAGAACGAGAGACCGCCTTCCACGTCGCAGAGCCACACCTCGCGCGCGCCACCGGCGAGGTAGAGTCGGATCTTCTCCTCCATCGCCCGCTTCGGGTTGGACCGAGAGAGAACCTCGATGACCAGCTCGGGCATCACGGGACTAGCCTCGGCGTCATCTAGGATCTGCACGGCCCGCTCGTCGGAGATCCAGACCACGTCCGGCACCTTCACCCCCTCCGGCGTCTCGACCGCGAACTCTACAGTGGGTTCGCCCTCGCCCCGGACGTGCTCGAGGAGCAGCCGGATGAGGCGGCTCTGGTGAAAGCTGTGGCGCGGCTTGTGCGGACTCAAGATGATCTGGTCGGGTTCGGCGGTCTCGACCTTGAAGGGTAGATCGCATAGCTGGGGGTCCGTGAGCACACGGTGCCACAGGGAAGTCGTTGTAGTCGGAGCAGGCATGGGGGCCAGGCACAGTCAGCGGGACGTGTAGCCCGTGAACGTTAGATCTCCTGGTACAGTTCGCCGCCGCCGTTGCGGAACTGCTCGGCCTTCGCCCGCATCCCCTCGGGAATCGCTGCCTCGACAGCCACGCCGTGCTGTTGGGCGTAGTCGCGCACCCCAGTGATCTTTATCGAGCAGAACGTCGACCCGTACAGCGAGCAGCCCGGCTACCTTCACGCTGTCCTTCGGAAGCGTCTACTCCTGAGCGTGTTGCAGCACATGGTCGTAGAGAGCTTGGCCGATCTAGAATCCCGCGTCCCGCCGCAGCGCGTCCATCAGCGGCCTGACGGCGGGAATCAGCGAACGCTCCTTCGCCTTCGCCAGCGCGCCGAGCAAACCTGTGTGGCGGAGGCCGAGTGAGGCGGCCAGCCGTCGCGCCGCCCGCTCGTCGAGCAGAATCCAATCGGCCTCCAGCTCCAGCGCGAGGGCCAGCGCTTCGGCTTCGCCCGCGTGAACGTCAGCCTCGAACGCGCGGACCAAGCGAGTCGACTGCACAGACCGCGTCTCGATCCAATCCGCCGTCTCCACGTCGGCGGCTCCGGGCCGCTTGGCTCCTCCGACTACGATTTCCCGATACACCGTCTCGGGAATCGTGAGGGAGCCGAACAGATCACGCAGCAGATGCAGGTGGCCGATAGCCGCGAGATTGACGATGGGCGACGTGTCGCTGACGACCGTCACGCCTAGAGCGATTGCAGCGCGTCGAGGTCCGCGTCGAAGTCCTCAGCGTCGTAGTGGACCGGACTCTCCCGGCTTGCGAGCAGGTGCTGAAACGCGAAGCGGTCTAGCTGCGCGACCTCGGCTGCCTTCATCAGCGACAGGCCTTTCCGGAAGAGCATGACGGCGGTCTCCTGGCGAAACTCGCTCTCGGAGATGCGCGCGGCGCGTAGCGTGTCCTCGGTGATGGCAACCATGGCGATTTCGACTGAATGGAAACATTCTTCACCGTCCCAGCCCGAAACGGTTCCGGGGGTCACACCTCCTGGTACAGCTCGCCGCCACCGTGTCGGAACTGCTCGGCCTTTGCCCGCATCCCCTCCGGGATGGCCGCCTCGACGTCGACGCCATGCTCCGCCGCGTAGTCGCGCACGTCCTGGGTGATCTTCATCGAGCAGAACTTCGGGCCGCACATCGAGCAGAAGTGCGCCACCTTCGCGCTGTCCTTCGGCAACGTCTCGTCGTGGAAGGCGCAGGCCTTCTCAGGGTCGAGGCCGAGGTTGAACTGGTCCTCCCAGCGAAACTCGAAGCGGGCCTTGCTCAGGGCGTTGTCCCTCGCCTGCGCGCCGGGGTGGCCCTTGGCCAGGTCGGCGGCATGGGCGGCAATCTTATACGTGATCACGCCCTCGCGCACGTCGTCACGGTCGGGCAAGCCGAGGTGTTCCTTCGGGGTGACGTAGCACAGCATCGCGCAGCCGAACCACCCGATCATCGCGGCGCCGATGCCACTCGTGATGTGGTCGTAGCCGGGGGCGATGTCGGTCGTGAGCGGACCGAGCGTGTAGAACGGAGCCTCGCCGCACCAGTCGAGCTGCTTGGTCATGTTCTCCTGGATGAGGTGCATCGGAACGTGCCCCGGCCCCTCGTTCATGGTCTGCACGTCGTGCGCCCACGCCTTTCTGTTCAGCTCACCCTGGACGTATAGCTCGGCGAATTGCGCATCGTCATTCGCGTCTTCGATGGAGCCGGGGCGGAGGCCGTCGCCGATGGAGAAGCTGACGTCGTAGGCGGCCATGATCTCGCAGATGTCGTCCCAATGTGTGTAGAGAAAGTTCTCCTTGTGGTGAGCTAGACACCACTTCGCCATGATCGAGCCGCCCCGGCTGACGATGCCGGTGCGCCGGCTCGCCGTCAGCGGGACGAAGCGGAGGAGGACCCCGGCGTGGATCGTGAAGTAGTCGACCCCCTGCTCGGCTTGCTCTATGAGCGTGTCGCGGAACAGCTCCCAGGTGAGGTCTTCGGGGACCCCGTCGACCTTTTCGAGCGCCTGATAGATCGGCACGGTGCCAATCGGGACGGGACTGTTGCGGAGCATCCACTCGCGCGTCTCGTGGATGTTCGCGCCCGTCGAGAGATCCATCACGGTGTCGGCCCCCCAGCGAATCGCCCAGACGAGCTTCTCGACTTCCTCGGCGATGCTCGACGTCACCGCCGAGTTGCCCATGTTTGCGTTGATCTTGACGAGGAAGTTGCGGCCGATGATCATCGGCTCCAGCTCGGGGTGGTTGATGTTGGCCGGGATGATGGCGCGGCCCCGCGCGACCTCGTCGCGGACGAACTCGGGCGTGATCACGTCGGGGATTTTCGCGCCCCACCCCGCCCCGGGGTGCTGGTGGAAGACACTCGGGTCGGCAGTGCGGAGAGCATCGAGCTTCTGGTTCTCCCGGATGGCGATGAACTCCATCTCGGGCGTGACCTCGCCGCGCCGGGCGTAGTGGAGCTGGGTCACGCACCTGCCAGCCTTCGCCCGCCGGGGGGCGTGGACGTGCTCGAACCGGAGGTGATCGAGGGCACCGTCGCTGGCACGCTCACGCCCGAAGGCGCTCGTCAGACCGGGAAGTTGCTCGGTGTCGCCGCGCTCGTCGATCCACGCGCCGCGCACGCTCGGCAGCCCGCGCCGCAGGTCGATCCGGGCGTTGGGGTCGGTGTAGGGGCCGGACGTGTCGTAGAGCGGGAACGGCGGGTTCGGCGTGCCACCGTGGGACGCGGGCGAGTCGCTCAGCGCGACCTCGCGCATCGGCACGCGGAGGTCCGGGCGGCTGCCCTCGACGTAGATCCTCTTTGAGCGCGGGAAGGGCCGGCGAACCTCGGCCGACAGCTCGTCGAGACGGTCGTGGGTGCGGGCGTCGGCGGCGCGTTTGGCGGCGGCGGACGTGGGGAGGACGGCGGGCGTGAGCGCGTCAGACATGGCGGCTTCCGATGGGGGAAAGGGCGGGGTCGGAAGCCGGAGCGCGCGGCGACGGGCCGCGAGACCGAAGAAGCCTCCCTACGCCGGTGCGAACCGGATCAGGTGCTGAGGGTCTGTCTCAGCCACGCTGCGCGTGGCACCCCTGGCTTCCGCGCGTTTAAGATACGGCGGGCCGCGTGCGCGTCAACACCCTACACCTCACGGCGCGTGCCCGCCTTCGCCGTTTCGTGGTGGACCGGGTAGAACCGAGCGACGCGCTCGGGGGCGACGCCGACGCACCACGCCCCCCACAGCGCCCAGTTGCGGAGCTGCTGCCGCAGCGCGCCGACGGCCTCGAACCGCCGCGCACTCGTCACGACGGCCTCGGTCAGAAACGCGAACCGCCCTTGTTGCCGCAGCGACTGCACGATGTCGAGGTCCTCGAAGATGGGCTGATCTGGGAAGCCGCCGGCGGCCTCGAAGGCTGAGCGCCGGACGAAGAGGGCGCGGTCGCCAAAAGCCCAGCGGTGCCAGTGCATCCAGACTGGGCGCGTCCAGAGCCGGAGCCAGAACCCGTCGCGGTCGAAGCGCAGTCGGAAGCAGCCGGCGACAGCCCCATCAGAGGTGAGGACCTCGCGGACGCGGTCGAGCGCGCTGTCGGGCAGGACGGTGTCGGCGTGAAGGAACAAGAGCGCGTCGCCTGTCGCGGCCTCGGCCCCGGCGTTCATCTGCCGCGCGCGGCCGCGCGGGGCGCATACGACCGTCACCCCCGCCTCGGCCGCGATCTCGCGCGTGGCGTCGCCCGAGCCGCCGTCGGCGACGATGACCTCCTTCGGACCCGGTTGCCTGAGCGCGCTCTCCAGCGCCGCCGGCAGCGCGTCTTCCTCGTCTAGCGCCGGGACGATGACGGAAACGACGAGCGCCGAGTGACGAGCGACGGGTGATTCGCCGCCCCCGCTCGTCGCTCGTGCCTCGTCGCTCGTAGCTCGCCTCACCAGTACATCAGCTTCATGCAGAAGACCGAGCCGCCGGACTTCAGAAACTCGCCGGTGTCGACCTCGATCACCTGGTAGCCGGACTCTTGGAGCGCCGCGTTGGTCTGGGTGCAGCCGCGCTGGATGATCACGTGCTCGCCGTCGGGCGAGTGGGCGTTGCAGGCGAAGAGGCCGCGCGCCTCGTCCTCCGGGGCTTCGATGACGCGCTCGAAGTAGTAGTGGAGCAGGCCCAGGCCGTCGTCGTCGAACGCACCGGGGTAGATCAGCGCCGTGTGCTCGTCGAGCGGGCAGAGGCAGGTGTCGAGGTGGTAGAAGTCCGGGTCGGTGAGGCTGAGCGCAGCGATGGGGAAGCCGAGGGCGCTGGAGAGGCGCTGGTAGATTTCGGGATCGGTGCGGTAGCCGTGCCCGCCCCACAGGAGGTAGCGGCCGGGGTGCCAGAGCGCGTCGCCCATGCCCTCAAAGTCGCCTCCGAGGTCGGCGTCGAGGTGATGGACCTCGTAGTCCTGGCCGCCGAAGAAGCGGGCATAGTGCTCGACCTCGGGCTTGCGCTGGGGCGCGTGCATCCGGCTGAGCACGACGCCGCGCGCGCCGCCGGGGGTCTGGTACGGGAGCGTCTGGTTCGCGCAGAACACCATGTCCGGCAGGCCCTCCGCCCCCTCGGCGGTGGCGACCTCGACGCCGAGGCCGTCGTAGGCGTCGCGCAGCGCCTCCCACTGCTGCCGCGCCGCGCCGGCATCGACGGTGCCGATGTTGCCCGCCATGTGGGGGTTGATGACGTAGGCGACCCGGAAGTGCGCCGGGGTCGTCATCAGGACGCGGTTCGGGCGCGGAATCTCGGGGAGGGCGTCGAGCGGGGGGAGGCCGTCGCCGGCGTGCGTGTAGACCATGAGCGTGCGTTGGTGAGCGGCGCAGAATCTACGCACGGCCGCGACGCCGCCGCTCCCTTCGACGAAAAACCCCCGCCGGCCAGAGCTGACGGGGGCGGGTCTCAAACCAGCGGCGCGGTCAGGCGTCGCCCTGGGCGCGCATCGCCCGCAGCGCCGCCTCGTTCAGAAAGGTCTCGACCTCGACCCCACCGCGCGTCTCGCGCACCTTCACCCGGTCGAGCGCGTCCAGCACCGCGGGGTGCGACTTAGCGGACATCTTGATGGTCGCCACCGTGCCGCGCACCAGGTCGGCCATGTCGCCGGAGGCGGTTCCGGCGCGCGGCGTGCCGACGGCCCGGACCCCGAGGCCGTCGCTCTCGAACCCGACCGACATCACGAGGTCGCGCATCATCCGGCCGGCCTGCCCGAAGGGATCGTCGCCGCCGTCTGCGCCGTGCTGCTCGATGTTCCGCATGGCGACCCACAGGTCGTCGGGGAACCCGGCCTGCCCGATGAGCGCCATCATCTCGGCGTCGCCGCTGAGGCCGGCGGTGCCGGCAGCGATCCGGTCGAGCATCTCGCGGACGCCGGGCGCGGACGACGCCACGATCATGTCGTCGTTGACGAGCGCGAAGGACATCTCCTCGCCGTCGCCCTTCGCCGTGTAGATGGGCACGTCGGCGTAGGTCGAGCGGGCCAGGTCGAGGTCGGGCTGCTCGTCGATGTACGCGTCAAGGCGGACGCGGTCGTAGTCCGCATAGACGACGAAGTACGGGACGCCTTCCTTCCCGTTCTGCCCGGCGAAGCCGAAGTAGACGCGGTGCAGGTCCTCGTCCGGGTCGAACCCCGTGGCCGCGATGAGGTCCTCGAAGCGCGCGCCGTGCTCCCCCGTGACGCGGTCGAACGAAAGCTCGGTGCCGCCGGCGAGCTCAAAGGCTTCGGAGTCGCGGGCCTCGTCGAGGTTGATCATGCCCGCCGTCTGGACCGTGGCCGGCAGCACGTCGAGCGCGTCGCGGGTCTGGAGCGTGAGCTCGCCGGGGGACTGCACGTTCTCGCAGCCGACGGCGAGCAGAACGAGAACGGGGAGGCACAGAAGGAAGCGTCGCATCGGTAGAGGTCAGAGTCGGGAGAGGGCCGTGCGAGGCTTGTTCGTGGCGCGCGGGGGAAAGTTGCGGCGAGGGGGAGAAAGGGAATGGAGGGAATGGAATAAAACCGGCAAAGGTAACCCTCATTGGCGTGCGTTCGGCGGCACAACCCACAACCCACCATCAGAAATCCTTCCGTTGGAAGAGCGCGAACGCGCCGGCGTAGCAGGCCGCGCCGAAGAGCAGGGACGAGGCCAGAGGGCCCCACGACCCGACCGGCTCGCCGCCGGTGAGCTGCCACGTCATGACCGTTCCGCCGGGAAACTTCGGGAAGACGTGGTAGAGCGCGACGTAGACCTGCCGCCACGGCTTCGCGATCTGAGTCGTCGCCTCCGGGCTGACCCCGGCTGTCATCAGCACCAGCGACGCCACGATCACCCCGAGCGCCACGATCAGCGCGAGCGCGTTGCTCTCGGTCCACACGCTCACGAGCGTCACGACCCCGTAGAGCACCGCGAAGAAGGCCAGCACCACCCCGACCCCGAGCAGAAACCCGCCGTTCCAGATGCCGCTCTTGAGCGACATCACGAGCCACACCGCCCCGAGCACGTACACCACCAGCGCCGACACCACCACGAGCACGCCGAGCAGCCGGCCCCCGAGCAGGGTCGAGCGCGCGACCGGCTTCGAGAGCAGCAGGTCCACCTGCCCGCGCTCCATCAGGCTCGTCACGAGCGAGCCGGTGGCGAACAGCCCGAGCAGCAGCACCACCCAGAACGTGATCCCCGCGACCACCTGCTCGACCGTCACCACGATCTCCTCGAGCGGGTTCTCCCCGAACGGCTGTACGGTCTGCGTCTCGACGGCCCCGGTCTCTTCGTCCTCCACCTGCACCTCGTGCTCCAGCGCCGTCTCCTGCCCGAAAATCTTCATCCCCGCCAGCGCGCCGTCTACGATGTCGAGGTTGAGCGCGAAGGTCAGCATCACCCACACGAACGTCGCCACGCCGAAGAGGCCGACGATGATGAACTTGGACCGCAGCTCGCGGAGGGTCAGCAGGAGAATGCCGAGCATGGGGAGGGGGGGTGAGACGAGACGGCAGACAGCAGGACGGCCGGGTGAACGGCCGTTGGCCTCTACGTTTCTGATTCCTGCGGGTCGCCGGTCGGGGTGACGACCTCGACGAAGAAGTCCTCGAGGCTCTGCCGGAGCGGCTGCACCGACTCGATCTCGACCCCGTCGGCGCGGAGCGCGTCGAGCGCGGCGTTGAGGTCGGCACGGTCCTCGACGGCGAGGCGGTAGCGGATCAGCGGCGTGTCGGGACCGCCGACTGTCTTGGAGGCGTCGTGCTCAACGGCCCGGAAGTCGCCGCGCACCCCGGCCGGGAGCGCGGTGCAGCGCAGCTCGTAGACCCGGTCCTGCGCCGTCAGCTCCTCGACCGTGCCATGGCGCGCGAGCTCGCCGTTCTTCAGAATGGCGACGCGCGTGCAGACCTGCTCGACCTCGCTCAGGAGGTGCGAGTTGAGGAAGATGGTCGTGCCCTCGCCGCTGATCTCGAGGAGCAGGTCGCGGATCTCGCGGCGGCCGACGGGGTCGACGCCGTCCGTCGGCTCGTCAAGGAAGAGGAGGTCCGGCGTGTTCATCAGCGCCTGCGCCAGGCCGAGGCGCTGCATCATGCCCTTCGAGAAGGTGCGGACCTTGGTGTCGGCGCGCTCGGCGAGGCGAACGCGGGCCAGGAGCTCGGGCACGCGGCGGGCCCGCTCGGCCGGTCCGACGCCGGCGACGCGGGCGTAGTGGTCGAGCGTCTGCGCCGCCGTGAGGTAGGGCGGGAAGCGGTGGCTCTCGGGCAGGAAGCCGACCGCCCGCCGCGCCTCGGCCTCGCCGATGTCGCGGCCGAGGAGCCGCCCCTCGCCGCCGCTCGGCCGGACGATCCCGAGCAGCAGCTTGACGAGCGTCGTCTTGCCTGCGCCGTTCGGCCCGAGCAGCCCGAAGATTTCGCCCTGCGCCACCGTCAGGTCGAGCGGCTTGAGCGCCTCGACGCGCGCGCCGAAGAGGCTGGTATACGTCTTGTGCAGGCCGAGGGTCGAGAGGGCAGGCATCGGTCGGTGGGACGGTGAGACGGAGGTGGGGGCGAATGGCCGTCCGCCCGAGGGCTGGCACCGCGCCTCGCTGATCGCACCAGACGAATGAACCGTGTCGAGGTTACACCGGTGCGGGGCTGTCCGCCGGGGGCACGGGCTTGGTCGAGCGGGCGGGCACCTCGGTCTCCTGCCGCATGTAGACCGTCCGGCGCGGGAACGGGATCTCGATGCCGCGCTCGTCGAAGCGCCGCTTGATCGCGGCCCGGAGGTCGCGCTCGGCCGGGAACTGCTCGCCGGGGATCACCTGCACGATGATGCGCGCCGTCACCGACGACTCGCCGAGGTCGGTCACGGCCTGCACCGTCGGGGCCTCCTCCAGCATCACCTCTTTGTTCTCCGGGATGGCCGCCCACTCGGCGGCGATCTCGCGCAGCGCCTCTAGGATGTCGTCTAGGTCCTGCTCGTAGGACACCCCGACCGGCACCACGACGCGGGCGAAGCCGACGCTCTTGTTGCCGAACGTCCGCAGCTCGCCGGCCGGGATCATCACCAGCTCGCCGTCGAACTTGCGGACCTTGATGAGCCGCAGGCTGATCCCCTCGACCGTCCCGGTGGTCGAGCCGAAGGTCACCAGGTCGCCGACGTGGATGATGTCGTCGAAGAGCAGGAAGATGCCCGAGATGACGTCCTTGACGAGCGTCTGCGCGCCGAAGCCGATAGCGAGGCCCGCGATGCCGGCCCCGGCCAGGAGGGGACCGATGTCGAGCCCGATCTCAGCCAGGATCGTGATGAGTGCCATCGTCCAGACGACGTAGCGCGTCGCCGACATCAGCAGGTTCGAGACGGTGAACGCCCGCTGCCGGCGCGGGTCGATGGCCGGCAGGTCCTCGGTCTCCTCGCGCCAGCGCAGCATCAGCCGCCGCACCAGCCCGATCACGAAGAACGCGAGGGCGAAGACGACGACGACGTGCAGCACCGTCGTCCCGAGGCCGAGCCAGAAGTCCCACCCGGCCAAGTCGGCGAGGGAGAGGTCGGCGTCCGCGTCGGTGATGACGGCAGTGGTGTCAGCTTGCATAAGGATCAGGGTGGAGGGCTTGGTCTAGCTCGGGGCTGGGAAACGAGTACGCAGCTTGAGGATGCTTGCCTTTCCCTTCTGCAAGTCATTCCCGCCTCTCCTCGAGAAGATATCCAGCTCGCTTCGAGGTCAAGTCAGGGCACACCATAGCCACGAGTCGACCTCGAGCCTCACGCTACTCACTTGTCCGTCAGCGCCGCGATGCCGGGCAGCTCGTCGCCCTCGATGAACTCGAGCATCGCGCCGCCGCCGGTGGAGACGTGCGAGACGGCGTCGGCGTAGCCGGCCTGCGTGACGGCCGCCACCGAGTCGCCGCCGCCGACGACCGAGAGGGCGTTCTTCTCGCGCGTCGCCTCGACCGTCGCCTCGGCGACGGCGAGCGTGCCGGCGGCGAAGTTCGGCATCTCGAAGACGCCCATCGGCCCATTCCAGAGGATCGTCTGCGCGCTCTTCAGGATGCTCCGGTACTGGGCGCGCGTGTTCGGCCCGATGTCGAGCGCCAGACCTTCGGTGATCTCGCCGCTCACGATGCGCCGCCGGGCGTCGTTGTCGAAGGCGTCGGCGACGACGTGGTCCGAGGGCAGCACGATCCGGTCGCGCGCGCCGTCGTAGAGGTCGAAGGCCTCGTCGATCCGGTCGTCCTCGACCTTCGAGTCGCCGACGTTGTGGCCGAGGCTCTTGAGGAACGTGTAGCTCATCGCCCCGCCGACGAGCAGGCGGTCCACCTTCCCGAGGAGCGCGCGGATGACGCCGATCTTGTCCGACACCTTGGCCCCGCCGAGGACCGCCACGAACGGACGCTCCGGCTCGCCGAGCGCCGCGCCGAGCACCTCGGCCTCGCGCCGAAGCAGGAGGCCCATCGCCGAGCGGGCGACGAACTCGGTCACGCCGACCGTCGAGGCGTGCGCTCGGTGCGCCGCGCCGAAGGCGTCGTTGACGTAGACCTCGCCGAGCGCGGCGAGCTGCCGGGCGAAGCCGGGGTCGTTGCTCGTCTCGCCGGGGTGGAAGCGCGTGTTCTCGAGCAGGACCACCGAGCCGGCCGGAGCCTCGGCGATTACCCGCTCCGCTTCGTCGCCGACGGTCGCTGGGGAAAACGCTACGGGCGCGTCGATCAGCCCATTGAGGTGCTCGGCGACGGGCGCGAGCGAGAAGGCCGGATCGGGCGTGCCCTTCGGGCGGCCGAGGTGGCTCATCAGGACCGCCGTGCCGCCGGCCTCGGTGAGGGCGCGGAGGGTCGGGAGCGCGGCGCGGATGCGCGTGTCGTCGGCGATGGTCCGGCTCCCGTCGGGAGCCGCGTCGAGCGGGACGTTGAAGTCCACGCGGACGAGCACGCGGCGGCCCGCCAGGTCGAGGTCGTCGAGCGTCAGCTTGGGCATGGCGAGGGGAAAGGGGGAGGGGGCACACCGCCGGCGTGCCCCCACGGTCCGAAAAGGCGGGGCGTTGATGCGTGTTAGGTGGTTTTCATCAGCTTGCCGATCAGGTCGACGGTGCGGCTCGAGTAGCCCCACTCGTTGTCGTACCACCCGACCACCTTCGCCATCTTCCCGTGCGCCATCGTGGAGGGCGCGTCGAAGATGCACGAGTGCGGGTTGTGGACGATGTCGGACGAGACGAGCGGCGCGGTCGAGTACTCGAGGATGCCCTTCATCGCCCCGCCGGCTGCACGCTCGAAGGCGGCGTTGATCTCGTCGGCCGAGGCCTCGGTCTTGAGGAGGGCCGAGAAGTCGGTCAGCGAGCCGTCGGGAACGGGGACACGGACGGCGAACCCGTCGAGCAGGCCCTTGAGCTCGGGCAGCACGAGGCCGACGGCCTTCGCTGCGCCGGTCGTCGTCGGGACCATGTTGATGGCGGCGGCGCGGGCGCGGCGGAGGTCCGAGTGCGGCGCGTCCTGGAGGTTCTGGTCCGAGGTGTAGGCGTGGATCGTCGTCATAAAGCCCTGCTCGACGCCGAACGCGTCGTCCAGGACCTTGACCATCGGGGCGAGGCAGTTGGTGGTGCAGCTCGCGTTCGAGACGATCTCCTCGTCGCCCGTGAGCTGGTCGTCGTTGACGCCGATCACGACCGTCGCGTCCACGTCGCCCTTGGCCGGGGCGGAGATGACGACCTTCCTCGCGCCGGCGGCCAGGTGCAGCGCGGCCTTCTCGCGGCTGCGGAAGATGCCGGTCGACTCGACCACGACCTCGGCCCCGAGGCCGCCCCACGGCAGGGCGGCCGGGTCGCGCTCGGCGAAGACCTTGAAGCGGTCGCCGTCGACGACGAGGTCGCCGTCGTCGACGCGGACCTCGCCGGGGTAGACGCCGTGGACGGAGTCGTACTTGAAGAGGTGGGCGAGGGTCTCGGCGTCGGTCAGGTCGTTGACCGCGACGATGTCGTAGCTCTGCTGGCCGCGTTGGCTGCGCTCGAGGATGGAGCGAAAGACGAGGCGGCCGATCCGGCCAAACCCGTTGATCCCGATCTTGATCGACATAAAAGGGGGGGCTGCGTGGGGGGAGGAGGAGCCGGCGGCGCGGGGCCGATCCAGCGTGCCGAGGAACCTAGCCACCGCCTCTGTGGGACGTAGTGAAAACGCAGCAAAAAGGCGTCGTGCCACAGCAGGGAGGCAGGGGCCATCCTATCTTTGCGCCCCGCTCACGCCCGGCCCTCGGCTTGGGCGTTTTCTCTCTGACCCGCTCGCGGCGCGCCCGCGCACCAGAACGCCCTCGCTATGTCCTCGATGCTCAAGCCCCCGAAACCGGTCAGCCGTCGCCAAGAGCTGCGCGAAGACAAGGTCGTCACGGCCTACGCGCGGACCATGGCGATGGCCGACGAGAACAAGGGCGCGATCATCGCCGCCGTCGCTGGCATCGTGGTGATCTTCCTCGGGGTCCTCGGCTTCACCTACTACCAGGCCAACCAGGGCAACCGGGCCGACGACCTCCTCGGCGCGGCCCTCCCGGCCTACGAGGCGGGCTCCTACCAGGAAGCCCTCGACGGCACCGCCGACGCTCCGGGCCTGCTCGGCATCGCCGACGAGTACGGCTCGACCGGCGCGGGCAACCTCGCCCGGTTCTACGCCGCGAGCGCGCTCTTCGAGCTAGGCCGCACCGAAGAAGCCGCCGAGATGTGGGAGGCCTACGACGGGGGCGACGACCTCCTGGGCGCGAGTGCCGTCGCCGGCCGCGCCGCCGTGGCCGAGCTCAACGGCGAGCGCGCCGAAGCGGCCGACCTCTACCGCCGCGCTGCCCGAGCCTACGAGAGCGCGGCGACGGCCCCGGCCTACTACCTCGACGCGGCCCGCAACTACGAGGCGGCCGGCAACTTCGACGCCGCCCGCGCCGCCTACGACGCCATCGCCGACGACTACGCCGACGCCCCCGAGGCCGCGACGATCGCCGCGATGAGCGCCCGCCTCGACGCGCTCTCAAACGCCGAGTGACGAGCACCGAGCGACGAACGCACCTCGTGTACCACTTGCTCGCTCGTCCTCGCTCGTCATCCGACCCTCGTCACTCGACGCTCCCCTCATGCCTTCCATTCTGATCGCCGACGACGAGCCGAGCATCCGCCGGACGCTGCGCGACATCCTCGAGTACGAAGGCCACGAGATCGGCGAGGCGGTCGATGGGGACGACGCCTTCGAGCAGGCCAAGAACGGCAAGTTCGACCTGGTGCTGCTCGACATCAAGATGCCCAAGCGCGACGGCCTCGACGTGCTCGAGGCGCTCGGCGACGCCGAGGTCGGCGTCCCGATCATCATGATCTCCGGGCACGGCACGGTCGAGACGGCCGTCGAGGCGACCCGGCTCGGAGCGACGGACTTCATCGAGAAGCCGCCCGACCTCAACCGGCTACTCGTCTCGGTGCGCGGTGCCCTGGAGCGCGGCTCGCTCAAGACCGAGAACCGCCGCATGCGCCAGGCCATCGCCGACGTGGGGCAGTCCGACCTGACGCCCATCGTCGGCGAGAGCGCGGCCATCGGCAAGATCACGGCGACCGTCGAGCGCGTCGCCCCGACCGAGGCCCGGGTGCTCATCACCGGCGAGCCAGGCACCGGCAAGGAGCTGGTCGCCCGGTGGGTCCACCACCGCTCGCACCGCGCCGACGGACCCCTCGTCGAGGTCAACTGCGCCGCGATCCCGTCGGAGCTGATCGAGAGCGAGCTGTTCGGCCACGAGAAGGGCAGCTTCACCGGGGCCACCAAGCAGCGCACCGGCAAGTTCGAGCAGGCCGACGGCGGGACCCTGTTCCTCGACGAGATCGGGGACATGTCGCTCAGCGCCCAGGCGAAGGTCCTGCGCGCGCTCCAGGAGAACAAGATCACGCGCGTCGGCGGCGACCGCTCGATCGACGTGAACGTCCGCATCGTGGCGGCGACCAACAAGAACCTCCTGGAGGAGGTGGAGGCCGGGCAGTTTCGCGAGGACCTCTACCACCGGCTCTCGGTGATCCTGATCCACGTCCCGCCGCTGCGCGAGCGCCGGAGCGACGTGCCGCTGATCGCCTCGTTCATCCTCGGCCGCGTGACGCGCCGCAACGGCCTCCCCAAGAAGGACTTCACCGACGCCGCGCTCGACCGGCTCCAGCGCTACGACTGGCGCGGGAATGTGCGGGAGCTCTACAACGTCGTCGAGCGCCTGCTCATCCTCTCCGAAGGCGACGCCGTGACCGAGGGCGATGTCGAGCAGTTCGTCCGCCCCGGCGGCGCGACGCAGGACCCCCTGGCCGGATTGATGGACCAGTACGACCAGTTCGCCGACTTCCGCGACCAGGCCGAGAAGCTCTTCATCGAGCGCAAGCTGGACGAGTTCGGCTGGAACGTCTCGCAGACCGCCGAGGCCATCGGCATCCAGCGCTCGCACCTCTACAACAAGCTCAACAAGTACGGCATCGCGCGCGAGGAGGGCTAGGGCGTGTGGACAAGTACCGATATCCGCTCTCCCGGTCCAGATTCCGCTTTGGCTGCGTTGCACTCGGCGCCTGATGCTACGGCATCTGGCTCCTACGGGACGCGTCCCTCGCGCGCCTTGCCAAGTTGAAATCGTGACCTCGTGCGAGCATGAGCCTGCAAATGTTCACACGCCCTAGCGCATCGGGGGATTGAGGGGTCGGGGGAGTGAAGAGCGCCCCCCTCGGCATTGGGTACCGCTGACGCATTGCGAAAGGAGCGCACGACCGTTCATGGATCCTACAACGCCTGAGCCGGCACCCAATCCTCCGGTCCTCCGATCCCCAAATTCCCCGATGCTGGAGGCCGTCGGCCTCAGCAAGAGCTACCCCACTGCCGCCGGACGGCTCGACGTGCTGCGCGACGTGTCGCTCGCCATCGAGCCCGGCGAGATCGTCGCGGTCGTCGGCGAGAGCGGGACGGGCAAGAGCACCCTGCTCCACCTGCTCGGCGCGCTCGACCGGCCGACCACGGGGACCGTCCGCTACGGCGGGCAGGACATCTTCACGAAGGACGACGAGGCCCTCGCCAATTTCCGCAACCGCTCGGTCGGGTTCGTCTTCCAGTTCCACCACCTGCTACCCGAGTTCTCGGCGCTCGAGAACGTGGCGATGCCGGCGCTGATCCAGGGCCAGTCGCTCGGCAAGGCTGCGCCACGCGCCTTGTCGCTGCTCGCCTCGCTCGGCCTCGCGGACCGCGCCGAGCACCGGCCGGCGCAGCTCTCCGGCGGCGAGCAGCAGCGCGTCGCCGTGGCCCGCGCCCTGATGAATGAGCCCGAGCTCGTGCTCGCCGACGAGCCGACCGGCAACCTCGACACGCGCACCGCCGAGCTGCTGCACGACGAGGTCGTCCGCCTCGCGCGCACGGGCACGCAGGCGTTCGTGATCGTCACCCACAACCCGGCCCTCGCCGAGCGCGCCGACCGCGTGCTCCACCTCCGCGAAGGCCGGCTGACGGGCGAGGGGTGAGGCTCGGGGGCAGAACCCGCCCCCGCATCGCCCGTTTATCCCGGCCCATTCGCTGAACCCACCTGCGCCGCCGATGACCGAGACCCTCGACCTCCTCGCCCCGGAAGCGCTCGCCACCGTCGGCTACGTCCGCGAGCCCATCGACCCGGCGCTCGACCTCTTCGACGAGATCGAACGGCTGAAGCGGGAGAAGAACGCCGTCCTCCTCGCGCACTACTACCAGGAGCCGGACATCCAGGACATCGCCGACTACATCGGCGACTCGCTCGGCCTGGCGCGCGAAGCCGCCGCGACGGACGCCGAGATCATCGTCTTCGCCGGCGTCCACTTCATGGCCGAGACCGCCAAAATCCTCAACCCGCAGAAGAAGGTCTTGCTGCCGGACTTGCACGCCGGCTGCTCGCTGGCCGATAGCTGCCCGCCTGACGCCTTCGCCGCCTTCCGCGACGAGCACCCGGATCACATCGTCATCTCGTACATCAACTGCACCGCCGCGATCAAGGCGCAGACCGACATCATCTGCACGTCCTCGAACGCCGAGCACCTCGTCCGCCAAATCCCCCCGGACCAGCCGATCATCTTCGCGCCCGACCGCAACCTCGGCCGGTGGCTCGTCGAGCAGACCGGCCGCGACATGGTGCTCTGGGACGGAAGCTGCATCGTCCACGAGGTGTTCTCCGAGCAGGAGATCGTCCGCCTCAAGGTCCGCCACCCCGGCGCACCCGTGCTCGCCCACCCCGAGTGCGAAGAGGCGGTCCTCCGCCACGCCGATCACGTCGGCTCGACCTCGTCCATTCGTCGCTTCGCGACCGAGAGCGACGCCGCGTCGTTCATCGTCGCGACCGAGTCGGGCATCCTGCACCAGATGCAGAAGGACAACCCGGAGAAGACGTTCATCCCGGCCCCGCCCTCGAACGGCTGCGCGTGCAACGACTGTCCACACATGAAGCTAAACACCCTCGAAAAGCTCTACCTCTGCCTCAAGCACGAGGCCCCGGAGATCGTCATGGACGAGGCGATCCGGCTGCGCGCGCTCCAGCCCATCGAGCGGATGCTGGCGATGAGCGAGGGCGTGAGTTGAGGAAGCTCTCCGTCCTCTGCCGCACTCCGAGTCAGGTCATGTGCGATGCGACCGGACTCGCGTGGCGAGGTGCCATCCACCGCCAATGGCAATCAGCAGCAAGGGAATGCCACCAGGTTCGTTCTCTGTAGAGATCATATAGACCAAGAGTGCGACTCCGATCACAAGGGTTAGCACCGGGAATAGCTTACTCATCTCTGGCTTCTTTTTGGTGTCCTGTACGGAGTGCCCGCATTCGTTGCTCTCCGAAAGCTGCCGAAAGTATAAAGTAAAGGTACAGTGTATGTTGCTGCTACCTGACAGCCCCAAGCCCCTAGCCTCCTAGCCTGTCCTCGCCGTGCCCCACTCCGACTCCGTCGCCGACCTTTCGCGCGGCAGCGCCTCCGTCCTCCCGTTCCTCTACGTCGCCTGGGCCGACGGCCTCCTGGTGCCGTCCGAGATCGACGCCCTCCGCGACCGCATTGCCGCGCAGGACTGGCTCCCGGACGCCGACCGCGACCAGCTCACGGCGTGGCTCGACCCCCAGAACCCGCCGGACGCGACGACCTACTTCCGCTGGGTGCGGACGATCCGCCGGGCGGCGCGGGACATCCCCGATGCCGAAGACAAAACCCTGGCCGAGCTAGGAGTCGAGCTGGCGAAGCTCGCGGGCGAAGAGGACGGCGTGACGTTCTCGACCCCCGAGGCGCACCGAGCGCTCGACGAGCTGGAGGCCGCGCTCGGGATCGTCGGGCGCGAGGCCGTGCGCGACTTGGTCGAGCGGACGCTCCCGCCGGGCGACGGGGCTGCGACGGAGGTCCCGAGCGCCGAGGTCCCGGCCGGCTTCGACATCGAGGGAATGGGCAGGATCATTGACGGGCCGCGAGCCGACCTCCGCCGCCGCATCTTCCGCCTCCTCCGCGACGACGCCTTCCAGCGCCCCGACCCCCACGTCCGCGACGACGCCTACCGCGACATCGTGCTCGGCTGGACCCGGCACCTCGCCGAGCAGGGGATCGGCGCGCTCGCCTACCCGGATTATGCCGGCGGCGAGGGCGACATCGGGGCCTTCATCGCTGCCTTCGAGACGATCTCGTTCCACGACCTCGACCTCGCGATCAAGTTCGGCGTCCAGTTCGGTCTCTTCGGCGGGAGTATCAACCAGCTCGGCAGCGAGGCGCAGCGCAGGCAGTATCTCCCGGCCGTCGGCACGCTCGAGCTGCCCGGCTGTTTCGCCATGACCGAGCGCCGGCATGGCTCGAACGTCCGCGACCTCCAGACGACCGCCGTCCTCGACCGCGACACCGACGAGTGGGTGATCACGACGCCGACGCAGGACGACCACAAAGAGTGGATCGGGAACGCTGCCCGCCACGGCCGGATGGCGACGGTCTTCGCCCAGCTCGTGATCGACGGCGAGGGCTTCGGCGTGCACGCCTTCCTCGTCCCGATCCGCGATGCCCAGGGCGAGCCGATGCCGGGCGTCCGCATCGAGGACTCGGGCCACAAGATGGGGCTCAACGGCGTAGACAACGGGCGGCTGTGGTTCTCCGACGTGCGGATCCCGCGCGCGAGCCTCCTCAGCCGGTTCGCCCAAGTCGGGGAGGACGGGGTCTACCAAAGCGCGATTCCGAGTGCCTCGAAGCGGTTCTTCGTGATGCTCGGCACGCTCGTCGGCGGGCGGATCGCGGTCGGCTCGGGGGCGAACGCGGCGGCCAAGTGCGGCCTCGAGATCGCCGTGCGTTACGGGGCGCGGCGGCGGCAGTTCGGACCGGCCGGCGGGGACGAGGTGCCGCTCTTGGACTACCTCAGCCACCAGCGCCGCCTGCTCCCGCTCGTGGCGACGAGCTACGGCCTCGGGTTCGCCCTCCACGACCTCGCCGAGACCTTCGCCGCGCTCCCGCACGGGGCCGACACGCGCGAGATCGAGGCCGAGGCGGCGGCGCTCAAGGCGATGGCCTCGTGGCACGCCACGCGCTCGCTCCAGGAGGCCCGCGAGGCCTGCGGCGGCGAGGGCTTCCGCTGGACCAGCCGCATCGCCTCGCGCAAGGCCGACTCCGACATCTTCACCACCTTCGAGGGCGACAACACGGTCCTCCAGCTCCAGGTCGCCAAGGGCTTGCTCGCCGGCTACCGCGAGGAGTTCGAGAGCCTCAACGCCTGGGGCATGCTCCGCTACGTCCGAGACCTGGCCGACGTGCGCTTCGGCGAGGTCAACCCCCTGGCCCGGCGCGAGACGGACAAGCTCCACGACCCAGCCTGGCACGCCGCCCTCTTCGAGCGCCGCGAGCGGCAGCTCCTGGTCACGGCCGCCCGCCGGATCAAGCACCGGCTCGACGGCGGGGTCGACTCGTTCGACGCGTTCGTCGAGGTGCAGGACCACCTGCTGACGCTCGCCACGGCCCACGCCGAGCGGCTGGTCTACGACCGCTTCCGGGCGGCGGTAGACCGGACCGAGGACGCCCATCTCCGCTCGGTCCTCGACCTCGTCTGCACGCTCTACGGACTCTGGCACCTCGAGCGCGATCGGGGCTGGTTCCTGGAGCAACACATCTTCGAGGGGAACGTGGCGAAGGCCACTCGCACCGAGGTCAACGCGCTGCTGCATCGGCTGCGCCCGCTCGCCGTGGACCTCGTCGCGGCATGGGGTGTCCCCGAAGAGGTGCTGGCGTCAGACTTGGTCTAACCCTATTGAAGTAGGATGTAACGGGTGCTGCGGGGAGATTGCGTACGGGTTCTGGTCGAGTGCGCTCGTCTGGCGCTCGGCAACGAAGGCGGCGGATGTCAAGGGATCGTGTCAATAGGTCCGTCCTTTGGGCAAGGGGGGAGCGGCGAGCGGCGGGGCATCGGTGGACGCGGCGGGCGGCGGACTATTTGCGGGAGCGCTTCGACGGAAGACGCCCTCTCTTTCCCGCCCAAACGTCCTGCGCCCATGCCCCCCTCGGTCCTCCACGCCCTCCCCACCAAGCGCCGCGCCGCCGGTGAGGGGGCGCGCCTCGCCCGCGAAGCCGACCGTCTTCTCGCGCTGCACCGCTACCAAGTGCTCGACACCAGAGCCGAGGAGGGCTTCGACCGGATCACGAACCTCGCGGCCCGGCTGCTCGGTATGCCGATCGCCCTCGTATCGCTCGTCGACGAGAAGCGGCAGTGGTTCAAGTCGTGCGTCGGTCTCGATGCTGAGGGGACGGCGCGGGACGTGTCGTTCTGCACCTACGCCATCGAGCAGCCGGAGACGCTGGTCGTCAACGACGCCCGCGCGGACGAGCGCTTCGCCGACAGCCCGCTCGTCACCGGCGCGCCGCACATCCGGTTCTACGCCGGTGCCCCGCTCTCCGTCGCCAGCGGGCACCGGCTCGGGACGCTCTGCGTGATCGACCGGAGGCCGCGCACGCTCTCGCCGGAGGACCAGACCACGCTCGAAACGCTCGCGGCGATGGTCGTGGACGAGCTGGAGCTGCGCCGCGAGGTCATCGAGCGCCGGACGGCGGAGCAGCAGTACCGTGCCTTCTTCGAGTCGGCCAACGACGCCGTGCTGATCCTCCGGCCCGAGGACGAGGTCGTGCTCGAAGCCAACGGGCGGGCGGCGGAGCTGTACGGGCTGGCGCGAGACGCCCTGGTCGGGACGAGCCTGCGCGCGTTCAGCCGGGACACGGAGCGCGGCGAACGCCTCGTCCACGACACCGAGTTCGGCGGCCACGCGCGGTTCGAGACGTGGCAGCGGCGCGCCGACGGTACCCCCATCGCGGTGCGCGTGAGCGCCTCCATGATCGAGTTCGAGGGCGCACCCGCCATCCTCAGCCACAACCGCGACGTGACCGAGCTGAAACGCGCAGAGGAGGAGTTGGAGAACCGGGAGGCGCACTTCCGCCGGCTCATCACCCACTCCTCCGACATCATCACGATCCTCGACGCCGAGGGCCGCATCGCCTACGAGTCGCCGTCGGTCGAGCACGTGCTCGGGCACGCGCCGGACGCCCTGATCGGCACGTCCGCGTTCGAGCATGTCCACCCCGACGATACCGAGGCTGTGGGGGCGGCGTTTGCGGCCCTCGCCGCCGAGCCGGAGCAGAGCGTGCCCGTCACCTTCCGCTGGCGGCACGCCGACGGCACGTGGGTCTACCTCGAGGCCATCGGCACCAACTGTCTCGACGACCCGGCCATCGAGGGCATCATCGTCAACTCGCGCGACGTGACCAACCGGCTCGCGGCCGAGGAGAAGCTCCGCACCACCACCGAGACGGCCCGTCGGCTCGCCCTCGTCGCCTCGCAGACCGTCAACGGCGTCATGATCACCGACCCCGAGGGCCGCACCGAGTGGTGCAACGAGGGGTTCACCCGCATCTCCGGCTACACGCTGGACGAGATGCGGGGCCGCATCCCGGGCGTGGTCCTGCAAGGACCCGACACCGACCTGGCGGCGAAGCGGATCATGAGCCGGGCAATTGCGCGCACCGAAGCCTTCGATGTGGAGGTCGTCAACTACCACAAGAACGGGCGGCCCTACACGATCCGCGTCGAGGCGCAGCCGCTCTTCGAGGAGGACGGGACCCACAGCGGCTTCATGGCGATCGAGACCGACGTGACCGAGACGCGCGCCGCCACGGCCGCCCTCCGCGCCAGCGAAGAGCAGTACCGGACCGTGGTCGATAGCGTCGGGGACGCCGTTCTGCAGACCGACGCCGGGGGGCGGTTCTCCTTCCTCAATCCGGCCTGGGCGGCCATCACCGGCTTCGCCGTCGAGGAGAGCCTCGGCCGCAGCGCGCTGGACTTCTGCCACCCCGAGGACCGGGCGACGCAGCAGCAGCAGTTCGCCGCCCTGTTCTGCGGCGATACGGACTCCGTCCGGCACGAAGCCCGGTGCCTCACGCGCGACGGCGGCTTCCGCTGGGTCGAGGTCCACGCGCATCTCGTCCGCAGCCACGACGGACAGCCGACGGGCACCATCGGCACCGTGACCGACCTCACGGACTCGCGACGGTTCGAGGCGGAGCGCGAAGCCCGGCAGCAGACCGAGGAGATGCTGCGGCTCAAGAGCTCCTTCCTCAACAACATGAGCCACGAGATCCGCACCCCGCTGACCGGCATCCTCGGCTTCGCCGAAATCCTGGCCGAAGAGGTCACCGAGGCGCACCACGAGATGGTCGACGTGATCCACCGGAGTGCGCGCCGGCTCCGGGACACCCTCAACTCTGTGCTCGACCTAGCGAAGTTAGAGAGCGGCGAGGTCGAGCTACGCCCGGAGCACCTCGACGTGGGCGAGGAGGTCCGGCAGACGGTCTGCCTGCTCACCCCACTTGCCGAGCAGAAGGGGCTAGCGCTTCACATCGCCGCGGAGCCGATACAGGCGGAGCTAGACCGCGCCGGACTGCACCGCATCCTGAACAACGTCGTCGGCAACGCGATCAAGTTCACCGACGAGGGGCAGGTCCGCGTAGACGTTGCGGAGACAGAGGATACGGTGCGCCTCCGGGTGTCGGACACAGGACCCGGCATCGACGAGGCGTTCTTGCCCCACCTATTCGACGAGTTCAAGCAGGCCTCGGAAGGACTGGACCGCTTGCACGAGGGCAACGGCCTCGGTCTGACGATCACGCGGCACCTCGTCGAGCTGATGGGCGGCGCGATCGTCGCAGAGAGCACCGTAGGTGAGGGAGCCACCTTCACCGTCACCCTGCCGCGCACACAAAGCTGACGCGGAGAAACCCGGCGACGGACGCTGCTTGTACCGGACGCTGCTTGTACCGGACGCTACTTGTACCGGTAGACGATCCGGCCCTTCGTCAGGTCATAGGGCGACATCTCGACGTCGACCCGGTCGCCGGGGAGAATGCGGATGAAGAACTTCCGCATCTTGCCCGAGAGGAGGCCGAGGATCTCGTGCCCGTTGTCGAGCTGGACACGGAATTGGGCGTTGGGGAGCGCGTCGGTGACGACGCCTTCTTGCTTGATCGGTTGCTGCTTAGCCATACAGAGTGCGCGGGGCGCATTGGTGGTCGCAGCGGGAGGGCGTGCCGAGCGCACACCGCGAGGGTACCGCTGCTGGAAGAGGAGTGTACGCGCGAAGAGGCCGTCGGGTCCGCCCGGCGACCGGCCGGGTGCCGTCGCCCGCCGGGGAGCTAGTGCTCGTTCTCCTCCTTCGCCACCCCGCGCTCCACCGGGACCGGGTAGTTGGAGGTGAAGCAGGCGTTGCAGAAGCCGTCGTCGCCGCTGGCCTCGCGGACGGCCGCCATCATCCCGTCCACCGACACGTAGGCGAGCGAGTCCACGCCGAGCCACGCGCCCATCTTCGCCACGTCGCGGTCGTACTGGTTGGCGAGCAGCTCAGTCTCGGTCGGGAAGTCCATGCCGTAGAAGCACGGCGAAATCACCGGCGGGGCGGCGCTGCGGAAGTGGACCTCGCGCGCGCCCGCATCGCGGACCATCTGGACGAGCAGCTTGGCCGTGGTCCCGCGCACGATCGAGTCGTCGACCATGATCACGACGCGGTCCTTGAGGAGCCCTTCAACCGGGTTGAACTTGGTCCGCACCTTCATCTCGCGGGCGTCCTGGCCGGGCGAGATGAAGGTGCGCCCGACGTAGTGGTTGCGGATCAGCCCGATCTCGTAGCGCACGTCGTAGCCCATCTTCTGGCACTCGGTGACGTAGCCGAGCGTCGCCGTGTTGGACGAGTCTGGGACCGAGATCACAATGGGCCGCCGGTCGCCGTCGATGCGGTGGGGCGGCGGGGCGTCGTGCGCGAGGGCCTTGCCGATCTTGCGGCGGACCTTGTCGACCATCGCGCCGAAGATCTTGGAGTCGGGGCGGGAGAAGTAGACGTACTCGAAGACGCACTGGCTCACGCCGTGGTTGCGCGGCAGACAGACGGCTCCGAACGCCTCGCCGTCCGGCTCGTCGGTGCGCTCGGCCTGTTCGATGGCGGCGCGGTCGATCACCAGGATTTCGCCCGGTTCGACGTCGCGGACGTAGCTGGCCCCGATGATGTCGAAGGCGCAGGTCTCCGACGCCACGCAGTAGGCCACGCCGCCGTCGTGCTCGAGCCGGCCGAGGGCGAGCGGGCGGAAGCCGTTGGGGTCGCGGACCGCGATCAGCGCGTCGTCGGTGAGCAGCACGAGCGAGAACGCGCCGCGGCACTGGTGCAGCGCGTCGATGATGCGCGGCACCGGCCCGTCCTCCCGGCTCTGCGCCACAAGGTGGAGGATCAGCTCCGAGTCCGAGGACGAGTTGAAGAGCGTGCCCTTCGCCACCAACTCGTCGCGGATCGAGCGGGCGTTGGAGAGGTTGCCGTTGTGGGCGAGCGCGAGGTTGCCCTCCTGGTAGTGGACGACGAACGGCTGGATGTTGGCCGGGTTGTCGGCGGCCCCGCTCGTCGAGTAGCGGGTGTGGCCGATGGCGGCGTCGCCGAGGAGCTTGGTCTCGAAGAGGTCGGGCTCGTCGAACACGTCGAGCACGAGCCCGAAGTCACGGTGGGTCGGCATGGTCGGCCGGCCGCGCGCCTCGTCGTAGGTGGCCGTGACGATGCCGGCGGACTCCTGCCCGCGGTGCTGGAGCGCGTGGAGGCCGAAGTAGCTCAGCCGCGCCGCCTCGGGGTGGTTGAAGATGCCGACGATGCCGCAGTGGTCTCGGACGCTCATGTCAACGGACGGCCTTAGGACGAAGGAAGAAGGGCGTCAACCCCGCGCGCTCGGCACGGTTCGGTGAATTCCGGTGGGACGACGGGGCAGAGGACAGAGCAAGCTGGCAAAAGTATTCTCCTGTGGCGCATCCCCGTAGGGGCGCAGCGGTGCTGCGCCCCGAGGTCTGGCACGGGTCCCCCTTATCCTCACAGCAGAATCAGCCCGACGGCGAGCACCACGCCGACGGCGTCCGCCACCAGGTCGCGCGTGCTGAAGAGCGGGCCGACCGGCCGGCGGCTGTCGGCCACCTCTTTGGCGAGGCCGAGCGAGAGCGTCACGCCGGCGGCGAGCGGCACGGCCGTGCCCTCGTCCGTGTCGAGCTTGGCCGTCAGGACGTACTGCGCGCTGAGCGTCAGCAGGAAGCTGCCCGCCGCGTGGAGCGCCTTGTCGCGCCCGAGCCACGAGTCGGCAAGGGTGGTATCGACCTGTAGCGAGCGGCGTTCGCCCTGTGCCCGCTCGATTGTCAACACCCCTCGTAGGGGCGCAGCCTGCGGCACCCAGATAGCGGGCTGTGCCTGCTCCACGTCCTGCACCATCCCGTCGTACAGCATCGCCCCCCGCAACGCCACCGCATCCTGCCCCGCCGCCGGCTGTGCCCCTGCCAAGAGTAGGAGCAGCGCGCCTGCGAAGGCGCACTCGCCGCGAACCGGAAATCTCCCACCCATTCCTGAGCTCCACCCCTGACTCATGTGTCCGGCAGGTCTTCCGGCACGAGCCGAGGCGCGCCGCCGCTGAAGAGCTTCGCCATCGCCCACGCCGCGCCGCCGAACAGGATCAGCCCAGCCACGATCAGCACCAGGATGCCACTGAGGGGCGTCTCGCTGAAGCGCACCGACAGGTTCTGGCTCGCCCCGCTTGGCAACCCGATCTGCACCACCCCGGCCCGCTCCGGCGTCCACTTCATCGACGCTGACTCGCCGAGGCGAACCGTGTCGCGCCGGGCGACGGCGCTGTTCGGCCGGTACGTCACGAAGACCGTGTCCACCGGCGCGTCGAAGCGCAGCGTCATCGGCACGCCGACGACCGGCTTCTCGGTGGACGGCGTGATCGGCTGCGCCGCGACGGGCAGCGCGAGGAGCAGGAAAAAGGCGAGAGCGCGCATCAGACGACGGGGGTTGGCTCGGCGGGCGTCCGGCGGCCGAACGTGAGGTAGGCCGCGAGCGCGACCGAGGCGACGAGCCACACGATGGGGATCACCGTCGGCAGCCAGTCCAGCCCGCTCAGGTCGTAGAGCGAGCCGTAGAGCCCGCCCTCCTGCGTCAGGTCCTCCCACAGCGTTCCGACGAGCACATAGCCCAGCAGAGCCGGGATGACGAGCTTGATGAGCCAGTTGAACCACGGCCCGAGGTGGAACTTCGAGTAGCGGTTCGCCGCCTGCCTCAGCTTGTCTGCGCCGAGCACCCAGCCGATCAGGATGCACTGCATGAAGCCCGAGAAGATCAGCGCGTAGCGGAAGGCCCAGTGGTCGAGGATGTCGAGCAGCGTCAGCCCGAGCGTGCCGTTGCCGCTCAGGCCGGGGTCGATGACGGTCGGCAGCGCGAAGGCGAGCGAGCCGAGGATGCCCGGCACCAGCACCATCTTGAGCGCCGTCGCGCGCGCGACCCCGAGCTTGTCGATCAGCGGCGCGGCGAAGCCCTCGACGAGCGAGACCGCGCTCGTCAGCCCGGCGATCACGAGCAGGAAGAAGAACAGCGCGCCGAACGCCTTCACCCCGAACGGGAACGCCGCGATGCCCTGGGGGATCACGAAGAACGAGAGCGAGAGCGTGCTCCCGGCCGGGTTGAGCGCGAAGACGAACAGCATCGCGAAGATGGCGACCCCGGCGATGTACTCGAACCCGCAGTTAAGGAAGCTCACCAGGAGGGAGTTGTTGATCTGGTCGGCGTCCTTCGGCAGGTAGCTCGCGTAGGCCGTCATCGTGCCGAGCCCGAGCGAGAGCGAGAAGAACATCTGCGCGAAGGCCCCCTGCCACACGTTGATGTCGCTGATCCCCTCGAGGTTGGGGGTGAAGAGGTAGAGCACGCCGTCGGTCCCGCCGTCGAGCGTGAGGCCGCGCACGATCAGGACCAGCATGAACACCCACATCAGCGGCACGAACACCCGCACCGCCGCCTCGATCGTCGCCGTGCCGCGCCACAGGATCAGGATCGTCAGCGTCCAGATCACCCCGACCGAGAGCATCGGCCACCACGTCGCGATCAGCCCGAAGAAGAAGACCGTCGCGTTCGGCCCGTCGGTCGGGGTCTCCATGCCGGTGAACGGCGCGGCGGCCGGGTCGGTCAGCAGCCCGCCGAGCGCACCGACCATCATCGAGAGCGCCCACCCGAGGATGGTGATGTAGTACATCGTGATGAAGAGCGCGCTCGCCGCCGTGAACCACCCGACGAACTCGCCCTTGCGCCCGACCAGCCGGCCCAGCGCCATCGGGAACGACTGCCCGGTCATGGTCCCGAGTGAGAACTCCATGATCATCACCGGAATCCCGATCACGAAGAGCGCCACGAAGTACGGCAGGTAGAACGCGCCCCCGCCGTACTGGTAGGCGTTGGAGGCGAAGAAGACGATGTTGCCCAGCCCGATGGCCGACCCGCTGGCGGCGAGGATGAACCCGAGCTTGGACTTCCACGCCTCCCGCTCGGCGGGGGCGACCTCCGGAGAACCGTTCGACACGTGGCCTGCTGCTTCGTGAAAGGATCGAGAACCGGCCGGAAGCTACGACAAGCAGGGGAAACAGAAGGGGAACTGCAGAGACCGTGCAACGCAGGATCGGAGGCTCCGTGCCAACGGTCGCTTACTCCGGCGGGCCTCCGAGCCGCTCGATGTCTGCCTTGTCCTGCGTGCGTCCCACGGCGCGTTTGTTCTGAATGAGGTGCTCCCGGCTGATCACTGGCACGACGAGCGATCCGAGGTGCACCTTCATGCGGTCCGCCCACGCAGCCTCGAACGCTACGCCATCAATCGATGTCAGAATATCAACTCGGCGCGGCGAGACGCCGAGTTGGAACACGACCTCGGGCTGCTCGAAGTCTTTCTGATTGACCTCCGAAAGCGGAGCGCCGAACGCGGCCAGCGCGCGCATCACGCGGCCGGCATTGTCCGGAGCAGGGTTCACCCACAGGTCGATATCGCCCGTAGCGCGCGGCTGTCCGTGGGCGGCCATCGCATAAGCCCCGACAAGCAAGTACTCAACGCCCGCGTTTCCGAAAGCGGACAAGATGTCGCGGAAGTCGGGATTGAGCATGGGAGACCTCTCTCTCGCTGCGTTCCGCCGCTTCTTTGAACGCCCACACGGACTCGGTGAGCGGCCAGACCATTTCGATCAGCTCGGCGGGGGTTCGGTCGGTCAAGTCGTCGTTGGAGCGCTGATCCTTCAGGCGGCGGACCGTGACGGTGCGCTCTGCTCCCACAGGATTGGTGCGGACGTAGGTGGCCCGCCAGATTTCGCCGCGCACCTCGGGAGAGAAACACCAAGTCCCTACGGTGTCCCAGAGGGCAACGGGACCGGCGAGGCTGTCTTCCAGTTCACGCGCCAACTCAGCAGAGTCCTTCTCAGTCCAGTCCTCTGGCCCATCGAATCCGTCAGCCCAAGCCTGGGGAGCGTCTCGCCATGACGAGGCCTCGACTTGCCGAACATAGGACCCGCCATTGAACTCGAAAATGAAGGTGAACAGCTCCATACGGGAGGACACGTCCTCGAGGGTTCGCTAGGCCGTCGTCTCGGCTGGGACCGGCTCCGGCTCGTCGGGCGTGGTCTGCTTGTCCTCGAAGAGCATGTCGAGCATGTGAATCAGCGAGCGGCGCAGGAGCGGGCGCGGGACGATGTCGTCGAGGAAGCCCTGTTTCAGCAGGAACTCGGCGCTCTGGAAGCCCTTCGGGAGGTCGCGGCCGATGGTCTCCCTAATCACGCGCGGCCCGGCAAACCCGATCAGCGCGCCCGGCTCGGCGATGTTGAAGTCGCCCAGCATGGCGAACGAGGCGGTCACGCCGCCGGTCGTCGGGTACGTCATCAGCGAGATGTACGGCAGCCCGGCCTCGTCGAGCACGGCGAGGTTGGCGCTCGTCTTCGCCATCTGCATCAGCGAGAGCGCGCCCTCCATCATGCGCGCCCCGCCGCTCTGCGAGACGATCATCAGCGCGCACTCGTGCTCGACGGCCCGCCGCACCGCCCGCGTCACGATCTCGCCGACCACAGACCCCATCGAGCCGCCGATGAACGAGAAGTCCATCGCCGCCAGCGAGAGCGTGTGCCCGCCGACGGTCCCGAGCGCGGCGACGGCGGCGTCGTTGAGGGCGGTCTTCTTCTGCGCGGCCTTGAGGCGCACGTCGTAGGGCTTGCGGTCCTCGAACCCGAGCGGGTCGGTCGAGACGAGGTCGGCGTCGTAGCGGGTGAAGGCCCCGTCGTCGAAGAGCATCCGGCAGTAGCCCAGCCCGCTGAGCGGGAAGTGGTAGCCGGAGTCGGTGACCATGTGGCGGTCTTCGAGGACCCGGAGGCTGACCATCTGCCCGGTCTTGGGGTCCTTGCGCCAGTAGCCCTCGGGCGTCTCGTTCTGCTCGGTGCGGTTGGTCTTGATGCCGGCACTTTTTCGCTGAAACCAGGACATGGCGGCGGGGGAATGAGGGAGGGGAGAGCGAGATCGAACGGCCGGCCGGAGGCCGGGTTCGCCTAGTTCGGTAGCCGGTCAAAGATAGGACGGCCGCGCTTGGCGACGAAGGCTTTCAGGTACTCCGGCTCGAAGCCAGCCACGTCCACCGTCTCTCCGGCGCGCCAGCGCGACCAGCCGAGCACCCCGACCGACGCCGCGGAGGGGCGCACGTCGGCAGGAGGAAACACGCGGGCCGGGACGCTGAGCGAGGCCGCGACCAGCGCCCCGGCCTCGCCCGCGATGCAGAGCCGACCAGCGTGCGCCGGGAGCCAGTCGCCCAGCGCGTCCAGCTCCACCGCCTCGGCGGACCTGAGGCTCGCCGTCCCGTCGGCCTGCCGCGCGAAGGCGGCGGCGTAGACCTCGCCCCGGCGCGACCGGAAGGCGGCGACGAGCGCGTCGCCCTCCGCCAGCCTCTCCTGCGTGCCGAAGGCGAGGGCGTCCAGCGACGGCACCGCCACGAGCGCCGCGCCCGTCACCCACGCCAGCCCCTTCGCCGTGCTCGCCCCGATGCGGAGGCCCGTGTACGACCCCGGCCCGGCGGACACGGCGATGGCCTCGAGGTCCGACGCGGCGAGGCCGTGCTCGGCGAGCAGATCCTTCGTGAGCGGGACGAGGCGGGCGGCGTGCGAGCGCGGCTCCAGCGTCTCGGCGAGGCCGAGGACCGCGCCGCCGCCGTCGACGAGGGCGACGCTGCACACGTCGGTGGCCGTTTCAATCGCGAGGAGCACGGGAGAGTGAGAGAGTGGGAGGAAGCTGGAAAAGGTACCGAGGCCGTGGCGCTTGCGCCGAGGCTCATCCCCCCGTCCCCCCACGCCCTCGCGTCCATCCCCTCAATGCCCTTCCGTTCTTCCGCTCTTCACTATATCTTACCGTTCCTTCGCACGGCACCCTTCCCACTAAACCCTAGCCTCCCATGAACGTCTACGACGCCGAGCACGTCCGCACCGTCGCCCTCGTCGGGCACCAGGGCAGCGGCAAGACCACGCTCGCCGAAGCCATGCTCTTCTCGTCCGGCGCGCTGCCGCGCATGGGCACCGTCGAGGAGCAGAACACCGTCTCGGACTACCACCCGAGCGAGCACGAGCGCGGGATGTCGATCTTCGCCAGCCTCTTGCACGCCGAGTGGAAAGGGCACAAGATCAACATCCTCGACACGCCGGGCTACCTCGACTTCGTCGGCGAGGTCGTGACCGCGCTCAAGGTGGCCGACACGGCGCTCTTCGTGCTCGACGCCGTCGAGGGCGTCCAGGTCGGCACCGAGCAGGCGTGGCGCTACTGCCAGCAGACCGGCACGCCGTCGATGTTCGTCATCAACAAGCTCGACCAGGAGCAGGCAGATTTCAAGGAGATCGTCGGCCAGATGCACGAGCGCTTCGGGCGGGCCGCGACGGTCGTCCAGCTCCCGGCCGGGCAGGGCACGCGCTCGATCATTGACGTGCTCCTGATGAAGCAGATCCGGTTCGACGAGCGCGGCCAGATGCAGCAGGGCGAGATCGACGACGCCTTCCGCGCCGACGCCGAGCGGCTCCACAACGAGCTCGTCGAGAACATCGCCGAGAACGACGAGGGCCTGATGGAGCTGTACTTCGAGAAGGGCGCGCTGACCGAGGACGAGATGCGGAAAGGGCTCCGCGAGGCGATGCTCCGGCGCGACCTCTTCCCGATCTTCCTGACCGTGGCGCGCGAGACCGTCGGCGTCAGCCGGCTGATGGGGTTCATCGACAACGTCTGCCCCAGCCCGCCAATGATGCCGCCGGCCGAGATGGAGGCCGGCGAGGCGAGCTACGACGAGGCGGCCGAGCCGGTCGCGTTCGTCTACCGGACGATGGCCGAGCCGCACGTCGGCGAGTACTCGTTCTTCCGCGTCCACAGCGGGACGCTCGAGCCGAACATGGACTTGGAGAACGCGCAGACCGGCGCGACCGAGCGCCTCGGCCAACTCTTCGTCATCAACGGGCATGAGCGCGAGTCCGTCCCGAAGCTCGTCGCCGGCGACCTCGGCGCGGTCGTCAAGCTCCGCGACACGGCCACCAACCACACCCTCCGGCGCAAAGGCTCCGACGCCGTCCGCGCCCCGATCCGGTTCCCCGAGGCCCGGATGCGGGTCGCCATCCGCGCCGCCGGCGGCGACGAGGACAAGCTCGCCACGGGCCTGAACCAGATCGTGAAGGAGGACCCCGCGCTGCACGTCGAGCACGACGCGTCGCTCGGCCAGATGACCCTCTCCGGCCAGGGCGAGCAGCACCTCGACGTGGCGAAGTACCGCCTCAAGAACCGCTTCGGCGTGGACGTCGAGTTCGACCGCCCGCGCGTGGCCTACCGCGAGACCGTCCAGAGCCGTGCCCGCGCCCAGTACCGGCACAAGAAGCAGACCGGCGGGGCCGGCCAGTTCGCCGACCTCTCGCTCTTGGTCGAGCCCATCCGGGGCGAGTTCCAGCCGCCGGACGACATCCGCGTCCGGGGCGTCGAGCAGGTCACGACCGAGTGGGGGGCGACGGTCGAGTACATCGACGGGATCGTCGGTGGGGTGATCGACATGCGCCGCTTCTTCGGGGCCATCCAGAAGGGCATCAACGAGGCGCTGAGAGAAGGCCCGATCGCGGGCTACCCCGTGGGCGACGTCCGCGTGGTGGTCTACGACGGCGGGATGCACGCGGTCGACTCGAACGAGAACGCCTTCAAGACCGCCGCCCGGCACTGCTTCCGCGAGGCCTTCCGCCAGGCTCAGCCGGCGCTCCTCGAGCCGATCTACACGCTCCGCGTGCTCGTCCCGGAGGACCACATGGGCGACGTGCTCGGCGACCTCAACACGCGGCGCGCGCGCGTCCAGGGCATGGAGGCCGAAGGGCCGTTCCAGAAGGTCACCGCCCAGGTCCCCGAGGCCGAGCTGTACCGCTACGCGACCTCGCTGCGCTCGATGACCCAGGGCCGCGGCCTCCACCACGCGGCGTTCGAGCGCTACGACGCGATGCCGCGCCACGTCCAGGAGGAGGTTATCGCCCAGAACGGCGCGCTGGAAGAGGCGTGAGAGGGATTGGGGAAGGGTTTTTTAGGGCGTGGAGGGACTGGGAGGGAATTTGGACTGAGGACAGATCGCCAGTGGAAAGTCGAGACAGCCCTCCTCACCCTCCCTGCCCTCCACGCCGTCATCTACCCAACCCTCAGAACCTCCCGCTCGGTCACGAGCACGCCGAGCGGCACGTCGTGTGCCTCGGCGGGGACGGCGTCGACGAGGCAGGCGGCGTAGACGGCGCCGACGGTCGGAGCGGCGAGGCCGGCGAGGAAGGCGTCGTAGAACCCGCGCCCGTGCCCGACCCGGTGGCCGTTGCGGCCGGCTCCGAATGCCGGGACGACGACCGCGTCGAGGTCGGCGGGGTCGACCTCGGCCGTGCCGTGCGGCTCCAGGATGCCCCAGCGGTTCGGGCGCATCGCGCCCTCGCCCTCGAAGGTGACATGCCGGAGCCGGGGCACACCCTCGAACTCGGCGACGACGGGGAGGACGATCCGTTTACTGGCGGCGGCAAGAGCCCGGATGAAGGGGCGGGTGTCGACCTCGCGCCGGGCGGCGATGGGCCAGTAGACGTGGACCGTCTCGGCGGCCTCGACCTCGGGAAGCGCGGCGAGACGGCGGCAGATGGCGGCGCTGTGGGCGGTGGCCTCGGCGTCGGTGAGGGCGAGGCGGACCGCGCGGAAGTGGGCGCGCAGGGCGTCCTTCTCGGCGCGGCGGTCGGGAGGGGGCACGGCGGCGGTCGGGGACAGGGGGACGCGACGGGCGTATAGGGGTGCCTCCAAGCATACACCCATCCTCACCCTCATGGCCCACGACACCCCCGCCGCCGAGCGCCTCGCCGCCTTCGACGCCTACCGCACCCGGATGAACGCGCGCATCCTCGACGAGAAAGAGCACCTCGGCCTCAAGCGCTTCTTCAACCTCGACAGCGCCGCCTACCGCGACGGGGCGCTGCCGGGCCGCACGAAGGAGCTGCTCGGCCTCGTCGCCAGTGCCGTACTCCGGTGCAACGACTGCATCGACTACCACCTCATCCAGTGCGTCGAAGCCGGGTTCACGGACAACGAGATCGACGACGCGCTCAACGTGGCGCTTGTCGTCGGCGGCAGCATCGTCATCCCGCACCTGCGCCACGCCGTCGACACCGTAGACGCGCTCCGGGCGCGGAATGCCGGCGGCTAGGCCGCGCCGCGCTCACCACCGGTCTGCGCCCTCGGCCGTGCCGCCGACGCCCAGGTCCGCGTAGGCGACGAGCGCGGGGAAGAGCGGCAGCAGGAAGCGCTGGCTTGTCACCAGGTAGGGCATCCCGCCGCCGCCGGTGCCGCCCTCGCCCGCGACGTGCCGGCGGACCGCCTTGCGGTGGACCGTCAGGAAGCTGTCGGCTCCGGGGTCGTGGAGCGCCGCATCGGTGGCGGCGATCCGGTCGAAGACGAAGGCGAGGCAGGTGCGCCCGTGGCGGACGTGCAGCGCGTGCGCGCCGAGCCGGGCGTCGGCGAACCCCGCGCGGCGGGCGTTCTCCTCGGCGGCGGCCGCCTCCAGGTCCGACCGGAACGCGGCCATCGCCGCCTCGGCCTCGGGCGCGTCGCCGAGCGTGGAGCGGACCCGTGCCACCGCCCGCTCGACCTCCTCCTCGGCGACGCGGCGGACCGAGGGTGGGGCGCTGAGGTCGTCCCCCCAGCCGGCGAGCGTGGCGAGGACGGCGTGGGCGTGCTCGTCCAGGCGCGCCACCTCCGCCTCCGGGGTGCTGGGCTCGGGGAAAGCACGGGCATGGCCGTCCCGCAGGACTAGCGGATCGCCGAGGGCGACGTGCCCGCACGGCGAGCCGGCGTAGTGCTCGCCGTAGGCGGTGCCGGGGAAGACGCGCACGTCCAGCAGGCGGCCCTTGCCGAGCGCCCGCTGGATCAGGCGGAGCTGGGCCGTCTGGAAACCGCTGGCCGGGGTGAGGAAGTCGCGGAAGCGCTCGTACTCCAGCGTCGAGAACAGCACGTCGTCGTCGGCCCCGCGCCCGACGAACGACATCGCGGCCGGGAGCACGACGCGGGCGCTGTGGCGGAGGCGGGCCGCCGCCGTCATCGCGGGACGCCAGAAGGGAGCCGGGCCGTGCTCGTCCGGGAGCGGTTCCTGGGCCGTGGCTTCGCGCTCGGCGTCGTCCATCGCCACGAGCGCGGTGAAGGTCTGCGCCACCACGGCGAGGTCGAAGGTCATCTGCTTGAAGACCAGCTCGAACAGCTGGTGGATGACGATGAACACGCGCTCGTCCGGCACGCGCGAGGCGGGCGTCTGCGCGCTCAGGAGCCGGTCCAGCCCGAGGTACGCGCCGTAGTCGATCCCGAGGCGACCGCTCTCGCCGGGTGGGTTGACGAGGGGCACGCCGTCGGCGTCGGTCAGGCGGGCGTCGGCGTGGGCGTCGGTGAGAGCGAAGTCCCACCAAGCGTCGGGGGCAGCGTCGGGCATAGGGGAGCGGCGGGAGAGCGGAGGACGGAGGATAGGCACAGTCCGGGATTGGTGTATGGCCGCTGTCGTACCCACTGCTTTTTCGCCCATCGCTCCGAGACGGTGTTTCTGCACTCAGAGACGAAGAAGCTGTCCTCCTCCGAGATGGACTGATAGGTAGGGGTGAGGGCATTCAAAGGGAGAATGCTTCCGTCCGCGTGCTCAGGCGCTCAAGGCCTCGGCGATGGGGGCGGTGGCAGGGGCGCGAGCGGCGACGCGCTCTTGAGCCGCTTCGAGGATGAGCCGCAGCAGGTCGGCGTAACGCAGCCCGGCGAAGCCGGCCATGAGGTTGAGCTTGCCGTCCCAGCACCAGCCGGGGTTGGGGTTGACCTCCAGGAGCTTGATCGTCCCCTCGGCGTCGGCGCGGAAGTCGAACCGCGCGTAGTCGCGGCAGCCGAGGCGCTCGAAGAGCGTGAGCGCGTGGTCCTGGAGCGTGCGCACGGCCTCGTCCGAGAGATCGGCCTCCTCGTAGCGGATCGCGCTCCAGTAGGGCGAGGTCGGCTCCCACTTCGACTCGTAGCCTAGGAGGTGCGGCAGTCCCTCGGGGAGATCGGTGTAGTTGACCTGGAGGACGGGGAAGACCTGGGTCGCCGCGCCGGGGTTGCCGACGACGCCGACGCTGTACTCGGCCCCGCTGAGGAACTCCTGGATGAGCACCGGCCGGCCGGGGAAGTCGTGCTTGAGCGCCTCGACGTAGGCGACGAGCGCCTCCGAGTCGTGGACGAGCGCGTCCTGGGTGATGCCGACGCTGCTGTCGCCGAAGTTGGGCTTAACCAGGACCGGGAACGTCGCCGGCAGCGTGGCCGACTGGTCGCTCGGGGCGTGGTAGGTTTCGAGCGGCACGGGGATGTCGAGCGTCTCGGCGAGGGCACGGACCTGGGCCTTGTTGTAGCACAGCCCGAGGCACGTCGGCCCGGCCCCCGAGTAGGGGACGCCGAGCATCTCGAGGTAGGCCGGGACGTGCAGCTCGAAGGTCGCGTCGTTGCGGAAGCCCTCGTCGCAGAGGTTGAGCACGAAGGCCGGCGGCTCGGCGCGAAGCCCGCTCAGCAGGGCCTCGTGGTTGTCGACGTACTCGAACGTGTAGGCGTCCAGCTCGCCGAGCGCTCGCCGGAGGCGGTTGACGGTGTCGAGGTCCTCGGGGTTGAACTGCCCGTCGCGCTTGACCTCGTCGGGGAGGCGGGGGTCGCCGAGGAGGACGGTGACGCGGGGGTAGGGGACCGAGGCGGCGGCCGGCGGCGGAGCTTTCGGGACGGAGGCGGTGATGAGCAGGCGCTGTGCCATCATGCCCAGGTCCTGGTCGCGCTCGGACTGCGCCTGGATCTCGCCGTGGACCCGGACGGCCTCGAACCCGGCGCGCTCCAGGAGGTCGCCGATGGCCTCGGCGCTGTAGAGCCGCTCGGCGTAGAACTGGTCGACGATCACGCCCTTCTCGGCGTGCGTCACGACCTCGCGCGAAATCAGCCGCTCGCCGTCGGCGGCGAGCGAGCGCTCGCGGCAGACGAAGTGCTGCTGGTCGATCCACTCCCAGGAGCGCGGCTCGAAGTGCTCGCGGGTCCAGGCCCCGTCGGTGAGGTCCAGGACCACGGTGCCGAGCGGCCCGAGGAGCCGGCGGCAGGCTTCGAGCACGCGGAGGTCGTCCTCGGCGCTCTCAAAGTAGCCGAACGAGTTGCCGAGCAGCATCACGTAGCGGAACGCACCGTCGGGGAGGCGGAAGCGGCGGGCGTCGCCCTCGCGGAAGCTCACGTCCAAGCCCTGCCGGCGGGCGCGCTGCCGGGCCAGGCGGACGAGGTAGCGCGAGCGGTCGAGGCCGGTGACTCGGCTGTAGCCGCGGCGGGCGAGCTCGAGGCTGTGGCGGCCCTGCCCGCAGCACAGGTCGAGGATGCGGTCGCCCGGCTCCATGCCCGTCGCCCGGACGATGGTGTCGACCTCGTGGACCGTCGCCGCCTCGTTCTCGACCACGTCGCCGTCGGTCTTGAGGTAGACCGAGTTGAAGAGCGTCCGCCACCAGTCGGCGGGAAGGTGGCGCTCGAGGTCCGAGACGGGGCCGAGCGTGCGCTGCGGGGACTTCTGGCTTCTGGGGGACGACATGAGCAGGAGAGGAGAAGGGAGAGGGCACGGCAGAGAGGGGAGTCCACGCGCGGCGGACCGTTTCTCCTACCGTCGCGCTCCCGCTCTCGTTTCCCTCGGGGCACCGGGCGAGGCGGCAGCAGGTATGTTCTTCGCCGCGTCTGCACGGCAGCGCCTCGCCCTGCGCCGTCCGCGCGCCCATCGCCGCCGCTCTCGGGTGCTGAGACGAGCGCACCTACCCTCCGGCCTCTGCAATCTTTGTGGGCAAAGGCTCTGACACGAGCAAAGGGGCCGCTCGGCAGGAGCGGCCCCCGGCGGGCTCTTCAGGGCGGGCCGAGCCCGCCGGAGAATGGGGCGACCGAACCGGTCACTCGATCAGCGTGATCGGCTGCGTGCTGACCTGCTCGCCCTGGACCAGGCGGACGAGGTAGCGACCACTCGCCAGGCCATTCAGGCGAGCGGTGGTCGTGTAAGGTCCCGCCTCGCGGTCCCCTTCGTAGAGCGTCAGCACGCGCCGACCGAGCAGGTCGAACACGGCCAGGTCCACCGGGCCGGCTTGGCGGAGCCCGTAGCTCAGCGTCACCTCGTCCGAGAACGGGTTGGGATAGGCGGCCTCGATCCCGAAGACCTCGGGCGCGCTCAGGCTCAGCGCCTCCGCACCCGCGTCAGCGCCCACGGTAGCGGCTCCCTCGGCGAGAACGTCTGGGCTCAAGCCCGGCCGCGGCACGCCGAAGCAGGTCCCGAAGCATCGGTCGTTGCCGCCCTGCAAGGCACCACGGACGAAGTAGTCTCGCTGGGGACCGGCGGTGGCCGTCGGCCCGCCTCGCGTCTCGGGGTCGTACTTGATCGTCTGGCTGGTCCAGCTCGGAAAACCGGAAACTGAGACCGTGATCACATAGCTCCCTGGGCGGACGAATCCGACCCCGGTGCGCCGCTCGTTCGGGGTGGTGGCGCTGACGTTGTCGGGATCGTAATAGAACGTGTAGAAGCCGTTCTGATTCGTCTTGACGGAGTAGATCACGACCGGATCAGCAACGGGACCGAAGGGATTAGGCAGCTCGCGCAGGACCACGTCCGCGCCACGAACAGGTCGTTCGTTGACCTTGATGGTGCCGGAGATGCCGAGAGGCCCCCCGCCCCCTGGGTTGATGGTCTGGACTGCCTGGTCACCATTCAAGCGCTTGACGCCCGTGCTCTGGAGGTAAGCGGGGAACGGGTTGGGGTAGCTCGCCGCGCCTTTGAGCGGTTGCCTGCTCTGGTCCAGCGAGGCCGTCCGCTGGTCGTTATCGAGGTACGTCAGGTTGTAGTTGCCGCCAGCGATGAAGTCGCCCTCGGCGGTGTAGTAGAAGACGTAGTTCAGCAGTCCGTTGAGCGGGAGCGTCTCCTGGTAGGTGCTGAGCGCGGTCCCGAACCCCTGGGACTGAACGCTGACGAAGGCAGCCGTGGGGAACTGCGTGCACGGACCCACGATGGGGCACCCGTTGAACTCTTGGTTGATGCCCCCAATGATGCCAGGGATAGGCGGCCCTTGGGCCACGGCTGGAAGAGCGAAAGCCAGGAGCGCGGCGCACGCGAGCGGTGCGAAGGCGGTACGGAGGGTAGAGGGAATAGACATGGCGAGCCTCAGCGGTGTATGTGAAGGAGCGGAGAAGAGCCTGCTCCAGTGTAGGCACTTTGGGCGTATCGTGAGATAGGGCAAATCCTGATTTTTACTTAGGGGAATACCCTAAAAGGGGAGTAGTCGTCCAGGGTTGGTGTGCGGCCGTCCTCTGGGCTCCCGGCTCACCGTCGCACTCGTGTATGCAGAGAGGGGTGTTTCTTCGCGTCGTCTGCACGGTGCCATGCCACCGGGTCTGTATCTTTGGCGCTGCCCAGTCCGGAACTTGCCGCGAGGGTCCGGCCGTGCTCGACGGCTCCGCCCCCGGCACTGCGACTCGCTCGCGGTCTCCACCCCATCCTCCCCACTGCGCGCCATGTTCGACAGCCTGTCCGACAAGCTCGACGCCGCCCTCAAGAACGTCAAGGGCCAGGGCAAGATCAACGAGCTCAACATCGCCGAGACGATGCGCGAGGTCCGCCGCGCGCTGCTCGACGCCGACGTCAACTACCAGGTCGCCCGCGACTTCACCAACCGGGTCAAGGAGCAGGCCACGAGCGAGGCCGTGCTGACGGCCGTCTCGCCGGGCCAGCAGTTCGTCAAGATCCTCTACGACGAGCTCGTCTTCCTGCTCGGCGACGTCCACGTGGACCTCAACAAGCCGAAGCGCTCGCCCCAGGTGATTCTGGTGGCCGGCCTCCAAGGCTCGGGCAAGACCACCTTCAGCGCCAAGCTCGCCAAGCACCTCAAGAGCAAAGGCCGCTCCCCGCTCCTGGCCGCCGCCGACGTCTACCGTCCGGCCGCCGTCGACCAGCTCGAGACCCTCGCGCGGGACATCAACGTCCCCGTCTTCGCTCTCCGAGGGGACGACGGAGTGCCGCTCTCCGACGCCGTCCGCGTCGCCCGAGAGGCCGTCGCCGAGGCCCGCAAGAAGGGCCGCGACACCGTTATCATCGACACCGCCGGCCGCCTCCACGTCGACGAGCAGATGATGCAGGAGGTCGTCGACATCAAGACGGCCACCGAGCCCGACGAGGTGCTCTTCGTCGTCGACTCGATGACCGGCCAGGACGCCGTCAACACCGCCAAGGCCTTCAACGACCGCCTCGACGTGGACGGCATCGTGCTGACCAAGCTCGACGGCGACACGCGCGGCGGCGCGGCGCTCTCCATCCGCACGGTCGTCGAGAAGCCGATCAAGTTCGCCTCGATGGGCGAGAAGCTCGACGCCCTCTCGGAGTTCCACCCCGAGCGCATGGCCCAGCGCATCCTCGGCATGGGGGATGTGGTGACGTTCGTCGAGAAGGCGCAGGAGCAGTTCGACGAGAAGGAGGCCGAGAAGCTCCAGCAGAAGATCCGCAGCCAGGACTTCAACCTCGAGGACTTCTATACCCAGCTCCAGCGGATCAAGAACATGGGGTCGCTGAAGGACCTCCTCGGCATGATCCCCGGCGTCGGCAAGCAGATCAAGGACCTCGACGTCGAGGACGACGCCTTCGTCCACATCGAGGCCATCATCCAGAGCATGACGCCCGAGGAGCGCGCCAGCCCCGGCGTCATCAACGGCAGCCGCCGCCAGCGCATCGCCAAGGGCGCGGGCCTCCAGGTGCAGGACGTGAACCAGCTCCTGAAGCAGTTCCGCGAGATGAAGAAGATGATGAAGACGATGAGCAAGATGGCCTCGAAGGGCCGCACCGCCGACCTGAGCAGCCTCCTCGGAGGACGCTAGCGCGTCCGTTTCTCGTTCCCGGTTCCTGGTCAGGGGCCGAGCCGAGGGCGGGGAACACAAAACTAGAAACGAACAACCCCAAACCAGAAACCCTCCCCCATGGCAGTCAAACTCCGCCTGCGCCGGCTCGGCCGGAAACAGCTCCCCGTCTTCTCCCTCGTCGCCGCCGACAGCCGCAGCCCGCGCGACGGCCGCTTCATCGAGGACCTCGGCCGCTACGAGCCGGTCCGCGAGCCGGCCCAGGTTGCGCTCAAGGAGGACCGCATCCTGTACTGGCTCCAGCAGGGCGCGCAGCCGAGCCACACCGTGCGCAACCTCCTATCGGACCAGGGGCTGATGCTCCAGCTCCACCTGCTCCGCAAGGGCAAGTCCGCCGAGGAGATCGAGCAGGCCGTCGCCGCCTTCCGCGCGCACCGCGCCGGGCAGGAGGAGACCGTCAAGACGACCGCCGCCGACCGCCGCCGCGAGGCCCTCGACGCCGAGCGCAAGGTCGCCGCCGCCGAGGCCAAGCGCCTCGAGGAGGAGCGCAAGGAGCGCGAGGCCGAGCTCGCCAAGCAGAAGGCCGAGGCCGAGGCGAAGGCACGCGAGGAGGCCGAGGCCGCCCGCAAGGAGAAGGAGGCCGCCGCCAAGGCTGAGATCGCCGCTGCCGCCGCCGCCGCAGCAGGCGAGAGCGCCGAAGGCAAGACCGATGCGGAGGTCGCCGCCGACGCCGCCGACGCCGACGCGATGGCCGCCAAGAAAGCCGACGAAGCCCGGCAGGAGGCGCTCGAGGCCGAGACCGCCGAGGTCCAGACCGATACGCCGGACGAGACCTCGCAGGGCGAAGCCCAAGAGGCCGCCACCACCTCGGCCGAGAACGCCGTCGAGGAGACAACCGAGAACGAGGCGCAGGAAGAAGCCGCCGACGCCGCGACCGAGCCGCCCATCACGGAGCCGCCCGTCGCCAAGCCGAACCCAGACGAGGTCACCGACGCCGACGCGGCTGCCGAGACCGACGCCGCCGACGTCCCCGACGAAGCGCCAGACGCCGCCGAAGAGCAGCCCGCCGCCGAAGCCGACACCTCCGACGCCGTCGCCGACGCGACCGGCGGGTCCGTCGCTGAGCAGGCCGCCGCCGGGGCCGACGACGGCAACCCGAATGCGAACACCGACGAAGAGAAAGACGCCTAAGCCCGCCTCCCCGCGTGACCCCAACCAACACCGATAGCCTCTTGCTCGTCGGCACCTGTGGGCGTCCCCACGGCGTGCTCGGCGAGGTCAAGGTCATCCCCGAGACGGATGACCCGGAGCGCCTCGCGGCGTTGGAGCACGTGTTCGTCGGCACGACGGCCGAGACGGCGCGGCCACGCACGATCCAGGCCCTCCGGTTCCAGACCGTCAAGTACGGCCTCACGGCGCTCGTCTGCTTCGAGGGCGTCTCCGGGCGCGACGCCGCCGACGCTCTCCGCGGCCTCGGCGTCTGGGCCTCAGCGTCCGACCTGCCGCCGCTCGGCGAAGGCGAGGTGTTCGTCCACGACCTCCTCGGGCTCGCCGTGGTGACCGAAGAGGGCGAGCCGGTCGGGACCGTGGGCGATGTGCTCGAAGGAGGAGCGCAGCGCCTCCTCGTCGTCCGCCGGGAGGGCCACCCCGACGCGCTCGTGCCGGACGTGGCCGAGATCGTCACAGACGTAGACCTCGACGCGGGGCAGATCACCATCGACCCGCCGGACGGCCTGTTCGATTTTTGATTTTGGACGGGGGATTTTGGACGGGGCCGAGCCCATCCAAAATCCAGAATCAGCACTCCAAAATCGACCTTGTTCTTTGATGCGAATCGACCTTATCACCGCGCTCCCCAGCCTCGTCGCGGGGCCGCTCGAGCACTCCATCGTGCAGCGCGCCCAGACCAAGGGCTTGGTCGACATCCGGGTGCACGACCTCCGCGACTTTGCGGACGACAGGCACCGGACGATCGACGACTACCCCTTCGGCGGCGGCGGCGGGATGGTGCTCAAACCCGAGCCGCTCTTCGCGGCCGTTGAGCACGTCCGCGCCGAGTGGGGCGACGCCGAGGGCGAGGAGGAGGTCCTCTTCCTCACGCCCGACGGCGAGCTGCTCGACCAGCCGCTCGTGAACGCGCTCTCGCTCAAGGCCCGCCTCCTGCTGATCGCCGGCCACTACAAAGGCATCGACCAGCGCGTCCGCGACACCCTCGTGACGCGCGAGGTCTCGGTCGGCGATTACGTGCTCTCCGGCGGCGAGCTGCCCGCCCTCGTCCTCACCGACGCGGTCGTGCGGCTCGTGCCCGGTGTGCTCGGCGACGCGCAGTCGGCGCTCTCGGACTCGTTCCAGGACGGCCTGCTCGGCGCGCCGGTCTGGACGCGCCCGGCCGAGTTCCGCGGCGCGGCCGTCCCCGAGGTGCTCCTCTCCGGCGATCACGACCGCATCCACACCTGGCGCGAGGCCGAGCGCCTCCGCCGCACGCGGCAGCGCCGCCCCGCCCTGCTCCCCGATTCGCTCGACTCTCTAGATTAGCCCGCGTGCCGCGTGCACGCTCCCACCCTGAAACCACCAACAATCATGGCAAACGAACTGATGGACCTCGTCGCGGCGACGCAGCTTCGGGACGGCATTCCCGAGTTCAAACCCGGCGACACGGTCAACGTGCACGTCCGCGTCATCGAAGGCGACAAAGAGCGCATCCAGCAGTTCCAGGGTGTTGTCATCGCGCGCGGCGGGCACGGCTCGACGAAGACCTTCACCGTCCGCAAGGTGTCCGGTGGCATCGGCGTCGAGCGCGTCTTCCCGCTCCACTCGCCGAAGCTGGCGAAGATCGAGCGCCTCCGCGAGGGCCGCGTCCGCCGCGCCAAGCTCTACTACCTCCGCGGCCTCCGCGGCAAGGCGGCCCGCATCCAGGAAAAAGGAAGAAAGTGACTCGATTTAGGACTTCGGATTGGGGACTTTGGATTGGTCAGCATCCGAAATCCGAAATCTAAAACCACAAATCCAAAATCGAGCGATGCGTCTCGTCGTGCCCGACCTGCCTGCTGCGCTGTCCCTCGCCGAGGCGTGGGCCACGGCCGGGGCTGTCACGGCCTGGCAGACCGCTTCGCTCCGCGACGGCGAGCGCCTCGTCCGCACCGGCGAGGCCGACCTCGCCTTCGTCCCGACGCTTGCCGTGCTGCGCGACCCGGACGCGTTCTCGGTCGTCCCAGGCGTCGCGCTCGTCGGGGGGGCTGGGGCACCGGTCCGGCTCCACGTCCGCAGCGCGCTCGACGCGGTCCACCGCGTCGGCATCGACCCGCGCTTCGCGCAGGAAGCGCTGCTCGCGCAAGTGATCTTGAAAGAGCTGTACGGCGCGCAACCGACGTTCGTCCCGCTCGACCCGGCGGCCTCGGTACCGGCCGACCTCGACGCGGTGATGACGGTGGGGGAGGACGCCTCGGGCGACGGCCTGGTGCTCGACCTCGGGCGCGAGTGGTTCGAGATGACGACGCGACCGTTCGTGTGGGCGCTGCTCGCCGCGCCGGCCGGCACGCTCTCGCCGGACGAGGCGCGGCCCCTCCAAGAGCTCGCGGCGGAGCACGACGCCCCGCCCGACGGCGGCACCGACCCCGGCATGGGCGGCGTCACGCTCGCCGGCTTCGCGCACGCCGGGCTCGACGAGTGGGTGGACCACCTGTTCTACCACCGCGCTCTCGAGGCGATGCCGGAGATTCCGTTCGTCGTCGTGCAGCCCGAGGACGAGGGCGAGTTAGGAATGGAGTAAAACCGCACAAGTCAACGAGATCATGGTGCGCTGCGCCTGTAGGGGCAAGGCGTGCCTTGCCCTGGTCGGGAACGGCCCACGCCGGAGCCGGGCGAACGGCGTTCGCCCCTACGTCTGTCCACCGTCTCACCGTCCACTGTCCACCGTGTCCGAAGGCATCAAAGTCATCATCACGAATCGCCGCGCCCGCTACGAGTACGAGCTGCTCGACCGGGCGGAGGCGGGGATCGAACTGAAAGGCTCCGAGGTGAAGTCGCTGCGGGCGGGGAAGGTGAACCTGCAGGAGGCGTTCTGCGCCGTGGACGAGGCGGGGATGCAGCTCTTCAACTGCCACATCGCGCCCTACGGCCACTACGCCCACCACGAGCCGACGCGCCCGCGCCGCCTGCTCCTCCACAAGCGCGAGATCGAGAAGTTCAAGAAGGGCACGGACCAGAAGGGGCTGACCATCGTCCCGCTCCGCCTCTACTTCAAAGCCGGCTGGGCCAAGATCGAGATCGCCCTCGGGCGCGGCAAGAAGCTCCACGACAAGCGCCGCGACATCGCCGACCGCGAGTCCAAGCGCCGCCTCGAACGAACGGGTTTATAGTTTCTCGTTTCTGGTTTGTTGAACCCGGCCAAATGTGCTCAACTAGAAACGAAAAACCAGAACCAGAAACAAAGAGCGAATGACCTTTCCCCCCCTCGACGAGCAGCTCGCGCAGATCCGGCGCGGCACCGCGCAGATCATCCCCGAGGAAGCCCTCGCCGAGAAGCTGAAGCGGGCCGAAGCCACCGGCACGCCGCTGACGGTCAAGCTCGGCTGCGACCCGAGCCGGCCGGACCTCCACCTCGGCCACGCCGTCGTGCTGCGCAAGCTGCGGCAGTTCCAGGATCTGGGGCACACCGCCGTCCTGATCGTCGGCGACTTCACCGGCATGATCGGCGACCCGAGTGGCAAGAGCAAGACGCGCCCTGCACTGACGCTGGAGGAGACGCGCGCCAACGGGCAGAGCTACTTCGAGCAAGCCTCAAAAATCCTCGACCCGGACAGAGCCACGATTCGCTACAACGGCGACTGGCTCGGCCGGATGAGCTTCGCCGATGTGATCCGCCTCGCCTCGGGCTACACCGTGGCGCGGATGCTCGAGCGCGACGAGTTCGAGAACCGCTACAAGGCGGGCGAGCCGATCTCGGTCCACGAGTTCCTCTACCCGCTCGCCCAGGCCCAGGACTCGGTGGAGCTGGAGGCGGACGTGGAGCTGGGCGGGACGGACCAGACCTTCAACCTGCTCGTTGGGCGTGACATCCAGAGCGCCGCTGGGCAGGAGCCCCAGGTCTGCCTCACGATGCCGCTCCTGGAGGGCACCGACGGCGTCGAGAAGATGTCGAAGTCGCTCGACAACTACATCGGCCTCGCCGAGCCGCCGGAGCAGATGTACGGCAAGACGCTCTCGATCCCCGACGAGATGATCTACCGCTACTTCGAGCTGGCGACCGACGCGCCGACCGAGCGCCTCCCCGAGCTGAAGCGGGTCGCCGACGAGAATCCGCGCGACGCCAAGCACGAGCTGGCGCACACCATCGTCCAGATGTACCACGGGGCCGAGGCCGCTCAGGCCGCCCGGGCCCACTTCGAGAAGACCGTGATCCAGGGCGGCGTCCCGGACGAGATGCCGGAGGTGTCCGTCCAGTCGGAGACCATCGGGATCGTCGAGCTGATGCGGCAGGCGGGGTTCGCGGACTCGAACGGCGCGGCCCGGCGGCTCGTGCAGCAGAACGCGGTCTCCGTGGACGGGGAGAAAGTCGCCGATGCGGCGGACGAGGTCGCGCTCGGGGGCGGACCGGTGGTGCTCAAGGTCGGCAAGCGGCGGTTCGCGCGCGTCGTGCGGGCGTAGGCCGACGGCCCCTGCTCAGCCTACCCGGCCCAGCCGAGCGTCCGCTCGACGGCGCGGTGCCAGACGGCCAGCCGCTCGGCGCGCTCGGCGTCCGCCATCGCCGGCTCGAACCGGGCCTCGGCCTGCCACCGTGCCCCGAGGTCGTACACGCCGGCCGCGAGGCCGGCCAGGAGCGCCGCGCCCCACGCCGTGGTCTCGACGTTCGCGGGGCGCTCGACGGGGACGCCGAGGAGGTCGGCCTGGAACTGCATCAGCAGGTCGTTCGAGGCGGCGCCGCCATCGACGCGGAGCGCGGCCAGGGGCTGGCCGGCATCGGCCTCCATCGCGGCCAGCACGTCGCGCGTCTGGAAGGCGAGGCTCTCGAGCGTGGCCCTCGTGAGATGCGCCGCCGTCGTGCCGCGCGTCAGGCCGAAGACCGCGCCGCGGGCGTGCGGGTCCCAGTGCGGCGCGCCCAGCCCGGTGAAGGCCGGGACGACGACGACCCCGCCGGTGTCCGGCACGCTCGCCGCCAGGCGCTCCGAGGCGGCGGCGGTCTCGATGATCCCGAGCTCGTCGCGGAGCCACTGCACGGCCGCCCCGGCGACGAAGACCGAGCCCTCGAGCGCGTACACCGGCCCGTCGCCGCTGCTGCCCAAGTCCCACGCGAGCGTCGTCAAGAGGCCGTGCTCCGAGGCGACCGGCGTCGCGCCCGTGTTCATCAGCATGAAGCAGCCCGTGCCGTAGGTGTTCTTCGCCAGGCCCGGCTCCAGGCAGGCTTGCCCGAAGAGCGCCGCGTGCTGGTCCCCCGCGATCCCGCTGATCGGCACCGACCCGCCGAAGAGCGCGGTCTCGCCCACGTGCCCGCTGCTCGGGACGACGGTGGGGAGGACGGACCGAGGGATACGGAGGGCGTCGAGGAGCGTGTCGTCCCACTCGAGCCGGTGGATGTCGAAGAGGAGGGTGCGCGAGGCGTTCGTGACGTCGGTGACGTGCACCCGGCCGCCGGTGAGGTTCCAGACGAGCCACGCGTCGACGGTGCCGAAGGCGAGCTCGCCGCGCTCGGCCCGGTCGCGTGCGCCGTCGGTGTGTTCGAGGAGCCAGGCGAGCTTGGTGCCGGAGAAGTAGGGGTCGGCGCGCAGGCCCGTCGCGCGGCGGAGGTACTCGCCGTGCGCGGCGTCGAGGCGGGCGCAGGCGTCGGCGGTGCGGCGGTCCTGCCAGACGATGGCGGGCGCGACCGGCTCGCCCGTCGCCCGGTCCCAGAGGACCGTCGTCTCGCGCTGGTTCGTGATCCCGATGGCCGCGATCTGCCCAGGCCCGACGCCCGCTTCGCGGAGCGCGGCCTCGGCCGTGGCGCGCTGCGTCTGCCAGATCTCGGCCGCGTCGTGCTCCACCCATCCCGGTCGGGGAAAGTGTTGGGCGAACTCCTGCTGGGCACGAGCGATGACGGTGCCGTCGGCGTCGAAGAGGAGGGCGCGGGAGGACGTGGTGCCCTGGTCGAGGGCGAGGACGTGGGACACAGAGGATAGAGGATAGAGGATAGAGTAAGCTGGATAAGGTACATACCGGGACGCACGACCGCGTAGGGGCGCAGCGGTGCTGCGCCCGAGGGGTAGCACCGCTGTCTCGCAGCAAGTCGTCGCCCAAGCTCCGGTGAACTCCCGGTGTGCGAGTTGACGCCGGTACGCGGCGCGCGGTATGTTCTGCGGCTCGCTTTGGATTTCCCTATGCGCCTCCTCCGGCATTATGTCGCGCAGCGCCTCGTCAGCTTCGCCCTCCTCGGGGGGCTCGGGCTGTGGCTCGTCGCGCCCGCCACGGGGGCCGCGCGGCCGGTGGGTTTCGACGCGCCGCCGCACGTGGAGGCCGCCTTCGAGCAGGCGCTCGCGGCGGCCGACGGCACGCCCGAGGCGTTCGTCGCGGCCTTCGCCGAAGCCCTCGGCGCGGACCCCAACTTGGCACCGCTGCTCGACGAGCACGGCGGCACCGAGGCGCTGCTCGCCGTTTTGTACGGCCAGCTCCTGCGTGCCTTCGGCCACGAGCGCGGCGTCGAAGCCGCCCCCGCCCCGCCCGTCGCGGCTCCGAGTGGAGCCTCGCCTAGCGCCGCCTGGACGCACCGCGCGTCGGCGGCGGTCCTGACCCCAGCGACGCTGACGCCGCGCCTCGCGCCCGGCCGACTCGCCGTTCCGCTCGCCGTGCTGTCGTCGGCGCAGCCGCTCGGCCCCTAGCCGACGCCCTCGTCCTTCGCCGGCCGTCTGCCGGTGGCCTTCGCCTGCGCGCCGTGCGCAGGCGGCCCTCGTTCGGGAAGCGGTGCGCTTCCTCGGGACCTCCGTCCCGGACCTTCGACCCCAGACTCTGGACTCTCATGCAAGAAAACGGATTCAAGATCTTCGTCACCCTCGCCTTCCTGGCGCTCTCGCTCTGGTACCTCGTCCCGACCTTCCAGAACCAATTCACCGAGTCGCGGATCGACGACCTCCCCGAGGACGAGCGCGAGGTCTACCTCAACGACAACTACACCGAGATCCGCGACGTGCGCGAGCGCGCCCTCAAGCTCGGCCTCGACCTGCAGGGCGGGATGCACGTCACCCTCGAGGTGCGGATGGACGCCCTCGTCCGTGCCCTCGCCACCGAAACCGACGCGGCCTTCGACCAGGCCCTCGCCACGGCGCGCGAGCAGGCCGACACGGGCGCCGACGACTTCGTAGACACCTTCATTGACGTGTTCGAGGAGCAGGACTCGGCCGTCCGCCTGTCGCGCTACTTCCGAAGCACGAGTGCCGACATCACGCGCCGCTCCGAGAACGACGAGGTCGCCGCCTTCCTCCGCGCCGAGGCCGACGAGGCCGTGCAGCGCGCCGTCTCGATCGTCCGCGAGCGCGTCGACCGCTACGGCGTCAGCGAGCCGTCGATCCAGCGCCAGGGCTCGCGGCGGATCGTGGTGGAGCTGCCCGGCGTGGACGACCCGCAGCGCGTGCGCGACCTGCTGCGCGGCACGGCCCGCCTCGAGTTCCGCCTGATGGCCGAGCCGACCGAGCTGACCGCCGCCCGCAACCGCATCATCGCCTACTTCGACGCCGCCGGCACGGACGACCTCGACGACGACGCGCTCGACCAGGAGCTACTCGACGAGGGGGACGACTTCGACACCGAGGTGTTGGATGACGACCTGCTAGAGGACGACGACCTGGAGGACGATGAACTCGGCGAGGACGCGCTCGGCGAGGACGCGCTCGACGAGACCGACGCCCTCGCGGACGCCGACACCGGCGCGGCAAGCGTGGACGACCTGCTCGGCCTCGACGAGGACGCCGAGGAGATCGACAACGCCCTCTTGCGCGTGCTCTCGCCGCTCTCGGGCGAGAGCGTCATCTTCGGGGCCGTCGCCGAGCGCGACACCGCCGAGGCGGGCGCGCTCCTACGTCGGCCCGAGGTGGTCGCGCTCCTGCCGCCCGGCATCCGGCTCCTCTACGACGCCAAGTCCGAGGCGCAGACCGAGACCGGCGACGACGTCTACTACCTCGTCGGCGTTCGCGGCGGCGACCCTGAGCTCACCGGCGAGGTCGTCACCGAAGCCGGGCCGAGCTTCGACCCGTACACCAACGAGCCGGAGATCTCGCTCACGATGAACACCGAGGGCGCGCAGACCTGGAGCCGCCTCACCGGCGCGAACGTCGGCAAGCCCGTCGCCATCGTGCTCGACAACGCGGTCTACTCCCGCCCGACGATCATCGACAAGATCGCCGGCGGCCGGACGTCCATCACCGGCGTGACGCGGCTGGAGCAGGACGACGTGGTGACGGTCCTCAAGTCCGGTGCCCTCCCCGCGCCGGTGGACATCGTCGAGGAGCGGACGGTCGGTCCGAGCCTCGGGGCGGCGTCGATCCGGGCCGGGACGCTCTCGATCGTCATCGGGCTCTTGCTCGTGGCCGGCTTCATGGTCTTCTACTACCGCACGGCGGGCTTGGTGGCGAACCTCGCGCTGCTGCTCAACATCCTGTTCATCTTCGGGATTCTGGCGGCCTTCCGGGCGACGCTCACGCTCCCCGGCATCGCCGGCATCGTGCTGACGATCGGCATGGCGGTCGACGCCAACGTGCTCATCTTCGAGCGTGTCCGCGAGGAGATGGCGAGCGGCAAGACGCTCAAGGCCGCCATCGACGGCGGCTACGCCAAGGCCCTCTCCGCGATTGCCGACGCCAACATCACGACCTTCTTCGTCGGCGTGATCCTCTACAGCTTCGGCGTCGGCCCGATCCAGGGCTTCGCCGTGACCCTGATGGCCGGCATCCTGTCGTCGCTCTTCACGGCCATCGTCGTGACGCGGATCGTGTTCGACTACTTCGCCGCCGAGCGCCGCAGCGTCGTCGCCTTCGGGTGACCTCTTGTACGGGCGACCGGCCGGTCGCCCCTACCTCCATTCTGTTCGGGCGCACGGCCGTGCGCCCCTACGTCGACCCACCGATACCATGCGCATTTTCGAAAACGCCGACTACGACTTTATCGGCAGACGCAAGACTGCCTACCTCATCTCCGGCACGCTGCTCGTCCTGAGCCTGCTCTCGCTCGTCACGCGCGGGCTCGAGACCGGCATCGACTTCCAGGGCGGCACCGAGTTCGTGATCGAGACCGGCGAGGCGCTGCCGATCCCCGGCGTCCGCGACGCGCTCGCGGGCGCGCTCGGGGCCACGCCCGAGGTCAAGACCTACGACAACGCCGAGACGCTGCTGATCCGCACGACCGCCGGCGGCGACGTCGACGCGATCCAGGCCGGGGCCGTCGCCGCGCTCCAGGGCGCGTACCCGCAGGCTCGGCTCGACGTGGTCAAGATCGACTCGGTCGGCCCGCGCTTCGCCGACGACCTCAAGCGCGGCGCGATGTGGGCCGTCATCGCCTCCCTCCTCGTGATCTTCCTCTACATCACGCTCCGCTTCGAGTGGCGGTTCTCGGCCGGAGCCGTGGCCGCGCTCACGCACGACGTCATCATCACCCTCGGCATCTTCTCGATGTTTCACCACCTGCTGCCGTTCTCGCTCCAGATCGACCAGGCCATCATCGCGGCGCTCCTCACGATCGTCGGCTACTCGCTCAACGACACGGTCGTCGTGTTCGACCGCATCCGCGAGTTCACGAACCTGTTCAAGACCGAGCCCTACGCCCAGGTCGTCGACCGCTCGATCAACTCGACGCTCTCGCGCACGCTCGTCACCTCGGGGACGACGCTGATCGTGGTGCTGACGCTCTTCATCTTCGGCGGTGAGGTGCTGCGCGGCTTCGCCTTCGCGCTCCTCGTCGGCATCGCGGTGGGGACGTACTCGTCGATCTTCGTCGCCTCGCCCGTCTTGGTGGAGCTCAAGGAGCGGGCGCTGCGCCAGGGAGCGAGCCGATGATGGACTGATTGGGTGGTTGTTGCATACCTTGCAGCGCCGCTCGGTCCCCCCTCGCCAACCACCCGACACAAAGACGCCATGCGATTCAAAACCGAAGAGCGCTACAACGCCGTCGTCCTCCAGCTCAAAGGCGACGTGATGGGCGGCCCGGACGGCGCGAAGCTGCACGACCAGCTCCGCGAGCTCAAGGAGGCCGGCCAGCAGAACCTGGTCATCGACCTCTCGAAGGTTCGCTTCATGAACTCGAGCGGGCTGGGCATGCTTATCGGCGGCCTCGCGACCATGCGCAACGCCGGCGGCGACCTCCGCCTCGCCAACGCCACCGACCGCATCCAGTCGCTGCTGATGATCGCCAAGCTGCTGACCGTCTTCAAGCACTTCGACTCGGTCGACGAGGCCGTCGAGAGCTACAACGAGGAGCCGGCCGAGGGCTGAGCCAGGGCTGAGCCTCCGCATCCATCCGTTCGGCGAAGGCAGCGAGGCCCGGCCCCGCTGCCTTCGCTTTTTGACCCCCTGCTTTTCTCGCCCACGCTCGAAAAGCTGTTCCCCCTTCAAGGGGGACAGTTCGGTGCCGCCGGGAGCGTCGTGACCGCAAACCGAACGGGGGGTCCTCAACCGTCAAGCCATGCCAGTTACAATCGTCATCGGCAGCCAGTGGGGCGACGAGGGGAAAGGCAAGATCGTCGACCTCCTCGCGCCCGACGTGGACATCGTCGCCCGCTACCAGGGCGGCGCGAATGCCGGCCACACGATCGTGTGGGACGACGGCGCGGGCAACACGCGCCAGTTCGTCCTCCACCTCGTCCCGAGCGGCATCTTCCACCCCGCGACGACGTGCGTGATCGGCAACGGCGTGGTCATCGACCCCGTCGCGCTGATGGAGGAGATTCGGACCATCCAGGAGCTGGGGTTCGAGGTCGAGGGACGGCTGTTCATCAGCCACAACGCCCACCTCATCATGCCCTACCACAAGGCCGTCGAGCAGGCGCGCGAGCGCTACCGCGACGCCGGGGCCATCGGCACCACGGGCAGGGGCATCGGACCAGCCTACGTCGACAAGTTCGCCCGCACCGGCATCCGGGTCGTCGACCTCCTCGACCGCGACGTGCTGCGCCGCAAGCTCAAGGACGCCATCGACGAGAAGAACGCGCTCCTGCGCGGGGTGTATGACGCCGAGACGCTCGACGTGGACGCCATCATCGACGAGTACGTCGCCTTCGACCAGGCCATCGACCCGTTCGTCAAGAACACGACCGAGTACCTCAACGCGGCACTCAAGGAGGGGAAACGGGTCCTGGCCGAGGGGGCCCAGGGCAGCCTCCTGGATGTCGACTTCGGGACCTATCCGTTCGTGACGAGCAGCCACCCGACGGCCGGCGGCTGCTGCACCGGGCTCGGCGTCCCGCCAACGGCCGTCGACCGCGTGATCGGCATTGTCAAGGCGTACTCGACCCGCGTCGGGAACGGCCCCTTCCCGACCGAGCTCGACGGCGACGCTGAACACGATCCTGCGGGCATCGGCCAGGCGCTCCGCGACGTCGGGCACGAGTACGGCGCGACGACCGGCCGCCCCCGGCGCTGCGGCTGGCTCGACCTGGTCGCGCTCCGCTACACGGCCACGCTGAACGGCTTCACCGACCTGGCGGTCACCAAGCTCGACGTGCTCGCCGGGCTGGACGAGCTCAAGGTCTGCACCCGCTACCGGATCGGCGGCAAGGAGACCGACCGCTTCCCGAACGACCTCGCTACGCTCGAGCGCGCCGAGCCGGTCTACGAACCCTTCGCCGGCTTCGGCGACCTGAGCGCCATCGAGGCCGTCGACGGCCTGCCAGATGCCGCGCAGACCTACCTCGCCTTCATCTCCGATTTCCTCGACGTGCCGATCACGACGGTCTCGACCGGCCCGAAGCGGTCGGAGACGCTGCGCGTCTGAGGATGGGAAGAGCGGAAGAGGGGAAGCGTTTGCGGCACGTCGCCTGTTTTACGCTGGCGCTCGCACTCGGCGGATGCGTGGCGGAGCGTGTTGTGTTTGAGCAGCCGGTGGCTGGGCGCTACACGAGTTGCGCTGGTCCGTTCGGTCCATGTCTGCGTTTAGATCTTCGCTCGGACGGGGCATTCCGGCTCACAGATTACTACCGCAATCCCGATCCGAGTTGGACACCAACCGTGGGGAGTATTTACACATGCGGGACGTGGTATTGGGCTGGACCTGAGAGACTCCGTATGGAGGTTCCGACGGAGTCGCGCGTCACATCCATCGAGCGTGGAGCCTGTTCGGACAGTTTGCGCTTGCGTGTTGTGAATCATTGTGGATACACATTTCCTGGATACTACGTGGAGGTTGGTGACACGACGCTCGTCGCTGGGAGTGAAGGCTGGATCACAGTGCCGAAGCGAGGAAACCCCACGGTGAGTTATCCAGGTCATGTTCCTCTCGGTTTAGAACGAGAAATGGGAGCGGCTTGCGAGATGCAGGTCCTGCTCGCACCACCAGCAATTGACCGGGTCGGGGCAGAGTGGCGTATCCGAGACGAGACGATCTGGATTCCGACTAGCTCTGCTTATTGGCTTGATGAGTGGCCGCTGCGCCGAGTGGGGCCGCCGGTAACGAGATTCTGGGGGTTATGAGTTCGACTGAGCGAGAGGGTAGAGGCAACCCTATCTTCCGCTCTTCCGCTCTTCCGTTCGTCCGCTCGTGAAAGCCTACCGCACGTCTGTCAAAATCAAGCTCGGCCTCATCGTGGCGGCGGTGGGGATCGCGGTGGCGTCGCTGTGGTACACGAACGCGCTGGCGAACCGGCTGATGCGGCAGGAGCAGCAAGCCATCCGGCTGTGGGCGCGCGCCATCGAGTACCAGACGCAGGTCGACTCGGAGAACCCGTACCAGGAGGCGTTCGGCCAGCTCGAGCGGCTTCTCGCTGAGCCCGGCACCGAGCTGTCGCGCCGCCGGGCCGACTCGCTGCGGGCGGCACTGCGGTGGGCGCGGTCGATGCCGCCCTCGGACGAGATCAACTTCGTCTTCAACGAGATCGTCCAGCCCGAGCGCTTCTACGTCCCGGCGATCATCACCGACACGACGCTCGCCTACGTCATCACGAGCCGCAACGTGGCCGTGGACTCGGCGCTGACGCAGCGCGAGATCGACGCGGCGCTCCTGGCCGAGGCCGTCGTCTTCGACGCCATCCACCCGCCGATCCGGCTCGACCTCGGCGACGGCCTCGACGTGCAGCTCATCCACTACGGCGAGAGCGCGACCGTCCGCACGCTGCGGTGGTTCCCGTTCGTGCAGTTCCTCTTCGTCGGGCTCTTCATCCTGGTCGGCTACCTTGGGTTCAGCTACGTCCGCCGCAGCGAGCAGTCGAGCCTGTGGGTCGGGATGGCGAAGGAGGCGGCGCACCAGCTCGGCACGCCGATCTCGAGCATCATGGGCTGGATCGAGCTGCTCCGCGTCGGCGATGCGGTCGAGAACGAGGAGGTGGCGGACGAGCTGGAGAAGGACGTGAGCCGGCTTCACCGCGTGGCGGACCGCTTCCAGAAGATCGGCTCGGTGCCGGCACTCGACGCGCAGCCGCTGGCCGCCATCGTCGACGGGGTGGCCGACTACGTCCGCCGCCGCCTGCCCTCGGCCGGCCGCCGCGTCCGGCTCGAGGTGGATGTGCCGCCGGACCTGTGGGTGTCGGCCAACCGCGAGCTGTTCGAGTGGGTCATCGAGAACCTGCTCAAGAACGCGCTCGACGCGATGGAGGGCGCGCCGGGCACGATCACCGTCACCGGCACCCGGACGGCGGGCCGGGCCATCGCGCTCGACGTGCGCGACACCGGCCGGGGCATCGAGCGCAGCGCGGCGCGCCACGTCTTCCGGCCGGGCTTCTCGACCAAGCAGCGCGGGTGGGGCCTCGGGCTCAGCCTCGCCAAGCGGATCGTCGAGGACTACCACGGTGGCACGCTCACCCTGGCCGAGACGCGTCCCGGCGAGGGCACCACCTTCCGCATCGTCCTCGCCGAAGCCGCGCCCACGGCCGACCCGGAGTCGCCCGCGCCCCTCCCCGCCGAGACGTATCAGCCGAGGCCGACGGCATGACTAAGCGCAGAAATACCGAACATGGATAGAAGGCCCAGGCCGTCCCTCACGAACCTATGTCTCCTCTGGGTCTGTCTATTCTCTGTGCCGAGCGTTCTCGCGCAGCCAGCCTCCGATGTAGAGGCGGGTGCCGACACTCTGAAGTCTAGACACCGTGGCCTGATCGTTGGTGGAGGTTACCTCGTTGCGGTGTCGCACGGTGAGTTTGGCGAGGTGGCAGAGAGCCTGCATGGGGGAGGAGGCCTATTCGTAGGAATACAGGGCGAGCGTATCGCGCTCGGCATCGACGTCGCCGGGTTTACTCTGAGCCGCCGTCGCGAGCAGGTCCGACTCGAATCCGGTCCTAGCGTGGAGCTCGAGACCACGACTGACTTCGCCCGCGTCGCCCTGTTCGGTCGCTACGGTCCTCGCTTTGGCAGCTTCTACCCTCACGTCGAGGTGCTTGCTGGCGTGCATGTGCTCACGACCGAGACAACGCTCGCGGGCGCTGCGCCCGACGCTGAGGGCGACCGAGAGAAGCTGTCGTTCGCTCCTGCAATCGGGGGCGGCGTCGGCGTGATGTTGGAAGCGGAGCGCGTGCCTCTCGGCTTTTTCCTGCGAGGGCACGTTACGCTCGGCGGCACAGCCCCTTACCTACTCTTCGACGAGGAGGTAGGGCGGTTTGTCGAGCGTTCCTCGTCTACGACGACGCTAACGCTTAGCTTCGGCGTACTCTTCTATCCGTTTTTCTGACCGGTTGAGGTCGTGACTGAACGCTGGTCGAGCGTACTCGGCAGCATTCGGCTGGGGGACGTCGGTGCTCGTGGTCATCGCCGGGACGGTCGTCGTGCTGCTCGTCGGCTGGGTGCCGGGGCGGGTGCGCGGGGCTCGGCTCGGCGGGTGGATCGTCACCGGCATGGCGCGGGTCGTGTGGGCGGTCTTCGGCGTCCGCGTTCGGTGCGACGGGGCCGCGCGGATCCGGCGGCACCGCGGGTTCGTCTTCCCCAACCACCGCTCGTATGCCGACATCGTGGTGCTGCTGCACCTCTTCCCGGTGCGGTTCCTGAGCAACCATGCCGTCCGGCGGATGCCGTTCGTCGGCTGGCTGGCGCAGGCGATGGGGACAGTCTTCGTCAACCGCGAGAGCCAAGCGTCGCGCGCTGAGGCGCGGCGCGAGCTAGCCGAGGCGCTCCATGTGCAGCCTCACCCTCCGCTGGTGCTCTTCCCGGAGGGCGGGATCGGGCGGCGCGAGGGGCTGGGGCCGCTGCGGCGCGGAGCCTTCGAAATCGCCGCGGCGGGACGCATCCCGTATCTCCTCTGCGCGATTCGCTACAGCGACGAGGCGGCGGTCCGCTGGCATACCGGGGAGCCGATCAGGCGCGCCGTGTGGCGGCTGGCGCGGCACCGAGGCCGTCTCGACGCCCAGGTCGTCGTGCTCGGCGCGGTCCACCCGCCCCGGAGGACGATACCAACGCGCTCGTTCGGCAGGCCGAGACGACGCTGGGCACGACCATCGCCAAAGCGGCGGTTCTGAGAGGCTGTTGAGGATTCACCTTCATGGGCCTCGAGCGGCTGCACACCGCCCCGTCGCCGTTGCGCTCGTCATCCGATGCCAGGGCATCTGACTCCTCGCGCGCCTAGACGGACTCGGTTCTCGCTCGCTCTCGCCTACACGCTGGAAATCTCAACAGTCTCTTAGAGACGCGGCTGCGGGTCGGTGAACCACGTCGAGTCGAGCGCGGCCGGGGCTTGGAGCTCGTCGGTGAGGATCGCCACGGGCGTGCCGACGACCTCTTTGCGCGTCGAGAGGACGACCGGATGGGCGTTGGAGAGCGTCCGGTAGGCCGTCCACCGCGACGAGCGCGGCACGGTGTCGCCCTCGAGCACGAAGGTCCACCGCTCGAGCCGTCCTGACGCTCTGTCGGCGAAGAGCCAGTAGCGGTCGCCGGGCGTGAGGCCGACGCGGTCGAAGTCGAGCCGGATCGCGTCGGTCATGGCGTCGGACGAGTCGGGTTCGAAGGTGCGGGTCACGCCCGGGTCGAAGAGCTTGAAGGGGGCGGCGAGCCAGTAGGTGTCGTTGATGGTCCGGCTGCGGGCGGTCTCCATGGCCGCGGTCCCGGCCTCGTCGGCGAGCAGGGTGCCGTTGAGGTAGACGCGGCCCTCGCGCGGCCAGTCGGTGAAGAGGGCGACGTAGGTCGAGTCCTCGCCGCCGGGCCATTCGACGCGGTAGCGGCCGTGCTGCTTGTCCCACACGTGCCGGCCGGCCGTCCGCCGCACGTCGCCCTGCTCGATCCCGAACGAGAAGCGCAGCGCCGGCAGCGCCTGCCACGCCTCGAACCCGCCGGAGGCGTCGACGACCCGCATCGCCACCGAGTCGGCCTTCGTGGCGAGCGGAACGGCGGGGGCGGCGGGCTGCACCGCCTCGGGCGTCGGCGGCTCGGCGCAGCCGGCGAGGAGGAGGGCGAGGGCGAGGACGCGCATGGAGAGAATGGAGGAAAACCCAGATAGGTAAGCGAGACCGTTGCGCTGCGCGGCTGACTGCTCGTCGCTCGTCTTACTGTTCCATCACCAAGCCGTCCTGTAAGGTCTCCGGTGGGAGGTCAGAGACGGCGACGTAGATGTCGTCGCGGTCGCGCCAGAGGAGGACATCGTGGCCGTTGGTCTGGCGGAGGACGGGTGTGCCGAGGTCGAGATCGTCATAGTCCGCACGGGCGAGCGGGAGGCGGTCCGGGACCTGGCCGAGGAGGGCGTAGTTGTAGGCGAACACGGCCACGTCGCGGCCGTCGCCATCGGTGTAGAGAAAGACGGGGACCTCGACGGCCGGGGCCGCGCGCGCGATGGCGACGCCGCGCAGCGTGACCGTCGCGAACCGGGGCACCCCGACGCGCCAGCCGAACTCGTCGCGCACGAACTGCCGGGCCTCCGCCGGGAGGTCCGTGTCGAGGGCGGGGCGGAGGGCGGCGGCGGCCGCCACCGACCGGGCGAGCGCGTCCGGCGGGGGGGGCACCGGGGCTGGGCGCGAGAGCACGTAGCCGATGAGCCCGGCCGCTGCGATCAGCAGCACCGCGAGCAGCACCCGTTGCAGCCGCGACCGCGTCGGGATCTCTGCGCTCAGCGGCTCCGCCGCCGGCTGTGGTGACGGCTGTGGCGGCGAGGCCGGACGATAGACCTCGGGCGTGGACGCCGACGGCTCCGGCTCGCGCGCCTCGTCGTCGGACGGCTCGGGAGCGTCGTCGTCGGACGGCTCGGGAGCGTCGGCGGTGGCGAAGGCGAGAGGGAGCATGGGAGCGGGAGGCGAGCGCGCGGCAAAATAGCACGCCCAGACCCATTGATCTAGGTCTAATCCAGGTCGCCGAAGACGACGTTAACGGCGCTGCCCTTGTCGATGCTCAGCAGGGCCGCCGCGTCGCCGTCCCGGACGGCCACCTCGAGCCGGCCCGTCGAGCCGACGAGCACAACCGGTTCGCCGACCTCGACCTCGGCGTAGGTCGCGTGCAGACCCCCGAGGATGGCCGAGCCGACGTAGCACTTGAGCGGCCGCCCGGCGCGGTGCGCCACCAGCAGCGAGGCCGGGATGTTGGTGATCGCATTCCCGAAGCGGTCGATGTGGGCGACCCAGCCCTGCAAGCCCTCGGCGTCGGCGCGGGGCTGGACCCAGTGGAGGCGCTGCAGGCCGTCCGTTCGAGCGCCGACCTCGTCGAGCGGGCGTCCCGCGGCGAGGTGAGCGGCGACGGGAGCGAAGATGTCGCGCCCGTGGAAGGTCCGGCTCGGCTCGGGCGTCCGCCAGAACTCCGGCCGGTCGAGCACGACGACGGCCTCGGGCTCGCCGCCGTCGAGCAGCAGCGAGAACAGGCCGTTGTCCGGCCCGACGACGACCTGCCCGCCCACCGCGGCGGCAATCGGCCGGCGCGCCGTGCCCACGCCGGGGTCCACGACGGCGAGGTGGACCGTGCCCGGCGGAAAGTGCGGGGCCGCCTCGCGCAGCACGAAGGCCGCCCCCATCACGTCCTGCGCCCCGATCCCGTGCGAGACATCGACCGTGCGGATCGTCGGGTCGACCGAGAGGATCACGCCTTTCATCGCTGCCACGTAGGCATCGTCGAGGCCGAAGTCGGTGGTGAGCGTGAGGAGGGGCACGAGGGGGGGGGCGAATCGAGGGGGTCCGAAGGTGGAAAGCGAGGGAGAGAAGATACCGAGGCCGTCTCCCCGTCTCACCGTCCGCAGTCTCCCGAATCGCCCTATCTTCCGACTCTTTCCACCGGCCTTCCCCCTATGCCCGACGAGCGTCCCCCCTCCGCCGCCTCGACGCCTCGCGTCGGCGACGAGTCCTTGAGCGAGCGCCACCAGCAGGCGCTTCAGCAGTTCATCCTGCTGTGGGGCGAGATGGCTACGTACTGGGGCATCAACCGGACGATGGCCCAGATCCACGCCCTGCTCTACGCCTCCGAGCAGCCGCTCGACACCGACGAGATCATGGAGCGCCTCCAGATCAGCCGGGGCAACGCCAACATGAACCTCCGCTCGCTCGTCGACTGGGACCTCGTCCGCAAGACCCACCAGCTCGGCAGCCGCAAGGACTTCTACGCCGCCGAGAAGGACATCTGGAAGATCACGACCACCATCATCCAGGAGCGCCAGCGCCGCGAGATCCGGCCCGTCGAGGAGGCCCTCGTGGCGTGCATCGCCGACATGAAGACCGAGGAGGCGCTCTCCGACACCGAGGCGCGCTTCCTCGGGCGGATGGAGAGTATGCAGGAGTTCATGCAGGTGTTCGACGAGTTCACCGAGGCCCTGCTGCCGTTCCTCCACGAGCGCAACGCGCGCAAGGTGCAGAAGCTCACCGGCTTCGCCCACCGACTCGGCCAGAAGAAAACGAACGACTGACGAAGGGGGAAGCAGGGGAGACCCGAGCGCTTCTCGCCCAACCGACGAACCGAGCCGCATGGCGACGACCAAGACCACCGGCGACTTCGGCGAACGCCTCGCCGCCGACTTTCTCGAGGCCAAGGGCTACCGCATCCTCGAGCGCAGCTACCGCTTCAACCGCGAGGAGGTGGACCTCGTCTGCTTCCAGCCCTACGCCGACTACACGCAGGGCGGCGAGCTGGTTTTCGTCGAGGTCAAGGCGCGGCGCGGGCTGGGCTTCGGGCGGCCCGAGGAGGCCGTGACGCCGGCCAAGCAGCAGGCCATCATGCGCGTCGCCGAAGCCTACCTCCACGAGACCAAGCTCGAAGGGGCGCTCGCCCGGTTCGACGTCGTGGCCGTGCTCCTCGGCTCCGGCGAGCCGCAGATTGAGCACTTCGAGAACGCCTTCGGGATGTTCGGATAGGAAGTTTGTAGCTCCTCGTTTCTGGTTCCTCGTTTAGCGAGTATGATCGAGCACGGCAAACTAGAAACGAGAGACAAAGAACCAGGAATGCGTGCCCCGGCGCTGCTCGTCCACGGCGGCGCGTGGGACATCCCGCACGACGAGACGGCGGCGCACGTCGAAGGCCTGACCGACGCCCTGGCGCGCGGGCGCAGCCTCCTCGACGCCGGAGCCTCGGCGCTCGAAACCGTCGCCGAAACGGTGGCCGTGCTGGAGGCGCACCCCGCCTTCGACGCCGGGCGCGGGGCCGTGCTCGACCGCTCGGGCCAAGCACAGCTCGACGCCGGGCTGATGTGCGGCGCGACGCTCCGGTGGGGCGCGGTCGCCCACGTCCGCCGGGTCGGGCACCCGGTCCGCGTCGCCCGCCGGCTGCTCGAAGACGACGGGCAGGCGCGGCTCTTGGTCGGGGCCGGAGCCGAGGCCTTTGCCGAAGAAGCTGGCTTCGACCTGGTCGAGAACGAGACGCTCATCGTCGCGCGCGAGCGAACCCGGTTCGACCGGCTCCGCGCGGCGGAGCGCTTCCACACGAGCCGCGCCTTTTCGGGCGAGACCGGAGAGGTCCCCAAGGCCCCGCGCGGCACGGTCGGCTGCGTCGCGCTCGACGATGAGGGCCGTCTCGCCGCAGCCACCTCGACCGGCGGCGCGCCCTACGTCCGGCCGGGCCGCGTCGGCGACTCTCCGCTCGTCGGCTGCGGGTACTACGCCGACGCCGAGGCCGCCGCGAGCGCCACGGGTTGGGGCGAGGCCATCGCCGCCGTGCTCCTCTGCGGTCGGGCCGTCGATGCCGTAGCCGCCGGGGCCTCGCCCGACGCGGCCGCCGTCGCGGGGCTGGAGCGGATGCGGCAGCGCGTGCAGGGGCCGGGCGAGCGCGGCGCGGCCGGTCCGGCTACGGGCGGCCTGATCGTCCTCGACCGGCACGGGCGCGGCGGCTGGGCCTTCACCACGCCGAGGATGGCGCGCGGCGGCTGGCGCTCCGGCGGCGACCCATGGACGCTGCTCTGAGCGACCTCGGGAAGCGCGCCGGTCCACTATCCGCCCACACGTTGGTAGGCCATGGTGATGAAAGGCTTGGCCGCCTCCAAACTGTCCTCGTCGGCTACGGAGATCTCGAAGTCCCCCGTCCCGTAATGCCCGATGTTTGAAACGTCGCGCGCATTCTCTGGCAGGCTCGGAAGCTCAGCCGGGTCGAGCTTGAGGTACAGCAGAAGGCGGCGGCGCTGCACCTCGACGCACGCGATGTTCTGGGAAATCTTGTACGCGATGTACTGCTTCTTCGGCACCTCCTCGAACGCCGCGTCGAGGTCCATAATGTAGTCCTGCACCGAGCGCGCGAGGCGCTGGACGTGCTCTGGCTTGCCTTCGAGGTGTTCGTCGAAGGAGTAGGTCGCCGTGGCACGAGCGAGGGCGGCTTTCTTTCCGGCGGCGACCATCACCGGGTTCTTGCCGTCGCTGCTGAGCGTCGGGCTGGCCGTCACCGTCTGTTGGAAGACCTCCTCCAGATACAACGTGTCATTCTCGAAGAGACGGTATCGCCACAGCTCGATGTTGGCTCCCATCACCTGCACGGCGTGGAGGTCGTACTTCTTGAAGTTCGGCGCGATGCAGATCACGCGGACGTCGGACCAGTCTACCTCCGTGTCAGATCCAAGCGACTGCCGGGCGGCGATCTCGAAATCTCCCCGGTGGTCCCCAATCCAGTAGAGATAGAACAGACTCTGGTTGATAAGCTCGGAGGACTCGACCTTCTTGTACTCGATAATGACGGGGTTGCCGTCTTCGGAGAGTGCAAGCGTGTCGATTCGTCCAGCGTGGACGGCCCCAGTCGAGAACTCCGACGCGATGAAACGGCAGTTGAAGGTCGGCTCCAGGTTCGCCTCGACCAGCGCCTGGAGCTCCTTTTCCCGCCCGAAGTTGTCCTGCCTGACGGGCTGAAGAGACGCGTCTTCAATCTTGAAGAGAGGCATACCGATCTGGCGAGTCGAACGGTCGGTGCGGGGCCACTGGTCGTCTACCGGTGGTCGGCTAGAGGTACTCGTCTTGCCCGTGCGAGCCGAGGTAGTCGACGACGTTCTTGACCTGCTGCGTGGCGTCCATGCTGCACACCAGCACGGCGTCGCCCGAGTCGACCACGGCGAGGTCGTGGACCCCGACCAGCACGATCAGCCGGTCTTTACCCCGGACGTAGGAGCGGCTCGTGTTGTGGACGATCACGTTGCCCTCGGTGGCGTTGCCCGCCTCGTCCTTGTCGAGCACCGCGTAGACGGCGCGCCAGTCGCCGACGTCGCTCCAGCCGAACGAGCCGGGGACAACCCAGGTGTTCTCGTCCGGCGCGGCCGGCTCCATCACGCCGTAGTCGATCGAGATGCTCGGGGTCGTCTGGAAGGCGGTCTCCACCGCGCGCTGAAGGGCCTTCTCGTCGCCCTGGCGGACGGCGGCCTCGACCGGGGCGAAGGCGTCGTAGACCTCGGGGAGGTAGCGCTTCATCTGGTCGAGGACCGAGTCGGCGCGCCAGACGAAGATGCCGCTGTTCCAGAGGAAGTCGCCCGAGTCGAGGAAGCGCTCGGCCGTCGCCAAGTCGGGCTTCTCGGCGCAGGTGCGGACGACGTAGGCGGTCGGCGCGTCGGCCTTGCCCTGGGAGGCGTCGTACTGGAGGTAGCCGTAGCCGGTCTCGGGGTACGTCGGCTCCACGCCGATCGTGATGAGCGCGCCGGCGTCCTCCGCCTTCTCGACGCTCGCTTCGAGGACGGTGTGGAAGGCCTTGACGTTGTGGATCGCGTGGTCGGCCGAGAGGACGATCATCACCGCGTCCGGGTCCTTCGCCCGGAGCGTGGCGGCGGCGAAGGCGATGGCCGGGCCGGTGTTGCGGGCCTGCGGCTCGGCGAGCACGTTCTCGGCGGGCACCGCCGGCAGGTGCGCGCGCGTCTGCTCGACGGACCGCTGGTTGGTGACGACGTAGACCCGCTCGGCCGGGACGAGGGGCTGGAGCCGGGCGAACGTGTTCTGGATCAGCGAGGCGTCGTTGAAGATGTCGAGGAACTGCTTGGGCGTGTGCTTGCGGCTGCGCGGCCAGAGCCGGCTGCCGACGCCGCCGGCCATAATCACTGCGTAGAGTGCCATGCCTGGGGAGAATTAAGACGAGGAAGAAGGGGGCCGACAAGATAAGGGAGACGTGGCGGCGAGGCGGACCGAAGCGGGTGCCGGCCCTCCGGGCAGCGGGCCTCCGACGGCTCCTCTCGCCGCCCCGGTTCTCCGCCTGATCTTCCCTTTTCCCGCCTTCGGGCGAAGGGTACCTTGGAGGCGTCTTTCGCTTTTTAACCACCTGGCAGCAGGCCCGGCCGCACCCCGGCCGCCGCGCTGCGGCCACCCCGACTACACCCCTAGCTATGAAAATCGGAGTCATCGGCACCGGCTATGTCGGCCTCGTCTCAGGCGTGTGCTTCGCCGAGATGGGCAACGACGTCATCTGCGTAGACATCGACGAGCGCAAAGTCGAGAAACTGAGCCGCGGCGAGCTGACGCTCTTCGAGCCGGGCATCGAGCGCTTCCTGGAGCGCAACCTCCGCGAGGACCGCCTCCACTTCACCACCACGCTCGCCGACGCCGTCGAGAAGACCAACATCCTCTTCCTCGCGCTCCCGACCCCGCCCGGCGAGGACGGCTCGGCCGACCTCTCCTACGTCCTCGGCGTCGCCGGCGACATAGCGGACCTGCTCGTGGCCAACGACTGGGGCTACCGCGTGATCGTGGACAAGAGCACCGTGCCCGTCGGCACCGCCGCCCGCGTGACCGAGATCATGGAGGAGCGCGGCCTCAAAGCCGGCAAAGACTTCGACGTGGTCTCGAACCCCGAGTTCTTGCGCGAGGGCGTCGCCGTCGACGACTTCATGAAGCCCGAGCGCGTGGTCATCGGCACCGACTCGGAGCAGGCCGCCGAGATGATGACGCAGCTCTACGAGCCCTTCGTCCGCTCCGGCAACCCGATCATCGTGATGGACGAGAAGTCCGCCGAGATGACCAAGTACGCCGCCAACTCGCTGCTCGCCACCAAGATCACGTTCATGAACGAGATCGCGAACGTCTGCGAGCGCGTCGGGGCGGACGTGGACAAGGTGCGCCACGGGATCGGGACCGACAGCCGCATCGGGGCGAAGTTCCTCTACGCTGGGATCGGCTTCGGGGGGTCGTGCTTCCCGAAGGACGTGCAGGCGCTCGTCCGCACCTCGCAGGAGAACGGCTACAGCTTCGAGGTCCTCGAGTCCGTGCTCCGCGTCAACGAGCGGCAGCGGCGCCTCCTCGCCGACCGCATCGTCGCGCACTACGGCGGCGACCTGACGGGCAAGCGCTTCGCCGTCTGGGGCCTGGCCTTCAAGCCCAACACGGACGACGTCCGCGAGGCCCCGGCGCACACCATCATCGAGGCGCTCACCGAGCACGGGGCGGAGATCGTCGCGTTCGACCCCGAGGCCGTCGAGACCACGCGCGAGGTCTTGGGCGAGGGCGAGCTCAACAGCGGCACCCTCTCCTACGCCGCCGACTCCTACAGCGCCCTCGTCCGCGCCGACGCGCTCGTGGTCTGCACCGAGTGGCCCGAGTTCCGCCGCCCGGACTTCGAGCGGATGCAGCGCCTCCTCACCGAGCCGCTCATCTTCGACGGCCGCAACCTCTACGACGCCGAGCGCATGGCCGAGGCCGGCTTCGAGTACTACTCGGTGGGCCGCCCGTTCGTCGCGCCCGTCGCCGGGGCCGTCTCGGAAACCAGCCAAGCCTAGCTCTGGAGGAGGGAGGAGAGAGGATAGAGGATGGCTGAGCCGTTCGGGGCGTGGCACTCCGTTTCCGGCCCTCCCTCTATCTTTTATTCTCCACCCTCTATCCTCTAGCCCCATGCCTCGAACGCTCATCACCGGCGGTGCCGGCTTCCTCGGGTCCCACCTCTGCGACCGCTTCGTCGCCGAGGGCCACGAGGTCGTCTGCATGGACAACTTCATCACGGGCAGCCCGGACAACGTCGCCCACCTGGTCGGGCACGAGCGCTTCCACTTGGTCCGGCACGACGTCTCGAACTTCGTCTACGTCGAGGGCGAGCTCGACTACATCCTGCACTTCGCCTCGCCGGCGAGCCCGATCGACTACCTCCAGCTCCCGATCCAGACGCTCAAGGTCGGCGCGCTCGGGACCCACAACCTGCTCGGGCTGGCGAAGGCCAAGGGCGCGCGCTTCCTGCTCGCCTCGACCAGCGAGGTCTACGGCGACCCGCTCGTCCACCCGCAGACCGAAGACTACTGGGGGAATGTCAACCCGGTCGGCTCGCGCGGGGTCTACGACGAGGCCAAGCGCTTCGCCGAGGCCATCACGATGGCCTACCACCGCTACCACGGCGTCGAGACGCGCATCCTCCGCATCTTCAACACCTACGGCCCGCGGATGCGGCTCGACGACGGCCGCGCGCTGCCCGCCTTCATGGGCCAGGCCCTGCGCGGCGAGCCGATCACCGTCTTCGGCGACGGCTCGCAGACGCGCTCGTTCCAGTACGTCGACGACCTCGTCGAGGGCATCTGGCGGCTGCTGATGTCCGACGAGACCGACCCGGTCAACATCGGCAACCCGGACGAGATCTCGATCAAGGCGTTCGCCGAGGAGGTCGTCGCGCTCACCGGCTCGGGGTCCACGATCACCTACGAGCCGCTCCCGGCCGACGACCCGCAGGTCCGGCAGCCCGACATCACGAAGGCCCGCGAGATCCTCGGGTGGTCACCGCAGGTGGACCGCGCCGAGGGGCTGCGCCGGACGCTCGACTACTTCCGCGACGCCGTCGCCGAGCAAGCCACGGCGTGAGTCGAGCGCCGCGTGTCGGCCACCGGGCGTACACTCGTGGCCTCCGCCCCCCTGACTCTCGACGCAGGATGACTCCCGACGCATGAAAGGCATCATCCTCGCCGGCGGGGCCGGCACCCGGCTCTACCCGCTGACGCTGGCCGTGAGCAAGCAGCTGATGCCGGTCTACGACAAGCCGCTCGTCTACTACCCGCTCTCGACGCTGATGCTGGCCGGCGCGCGCGAGGTGCTCGTCGTCTCGACCCCGCGCGACCTCCCGCTCTTCGAGCGCCTCCTCGGCGACGGCACGCAGTGGGGGATGGCGTTCTCCTACGTCGAGCAGCCCGAGCCGCGCGGCATCGCCGAGGCCTTACTGCTCGGCGAGGCGTTCATCGGCAGCGACGGCGTGGCGCTCGTCCTGGGCGACAATATCTTCTACGGGCAGGGCCTGTCGGGCATTCTCCAACGCGCCGCGCAGCAGGCCTCGGGCGCGACCGTTTTCGGCTACCGCGTCCGCGACCCCGAGCGCTACGGCGTCGTCACCTTCGACGCCGACGGTCGGGCCACCGACATCACCGAGAAGCCCGAGCACCCGACGTCGAACTATGCCGTGACGGGTCTGTATTTCTACGACAACGCCGTCGTGGATATCGCCAAAGACTTGACCCCGTCGGCGCGGGGCGAGCTCGAGATCACGGACGTGAACAGAGCCTACCTGGAGCGCGGCACCCTGCGGGTCGAGACGCTCGGCCGGGGGACGGCGTGGCTCGACACCGGAACCCACGCCGCCCTCCTCGAGGCGGCGCACTTCATCGAGGTCGTCGAGAGCCGGCAGGGGCTCAAGATCGCGTGCCCCGAGGAGGTCGCCTACCGGATGGGCTACATCAACGCCGCCGCGCTCGAGCGCCTCGCCCGGCCGCTCGCCGATCGCCCCTACGGGCAGTACCTTCTGGGTCTCCTGTGACCTCAGAAGAAGGGCGTGACCACGACCAAAACGGACCTCCCCGACCTGCTCGTCTTCGAGCCGCGTGTGTTTGAGGACACGCGCGGCGCGTTCATGGAGGGCTACCACGCCGAGCGCTACCGCGCCGAGGGCCTCGACGCGGACTTCGTGCAGGACAACCTCTCGCGCTCGAAGCGGGGCGTGCTGCGCGGGCTGCACTTCCAGCGACGCCACCCGCAGGGCAAGCTGATCTGGGTGCTGCGCGGCGCGGTCTACGACGTGGCCGTCGACCTCCGGCCGGGGCCGACCTTCGGGCAGCACGCGGCCGTCGAGCTGAGCGAGGCCAACCGCCGGCAGCTCTGGGTCCCGCCCGGCTTCGCGCACGGCTTCTGCGTCCTCTCCGACCGCGCCGACGTGCTCTACAAATGCACCGACGTCTACCACCCCGACGACGAGGGCGGCCTGCGGTGGGACGACCCCGCGCTCGGCATCGACTGGCCGGTGAAGGAGCCGGTCCTCTCCGACCGCGACCGGGAGCATCCACTGCTCGCCGAGCTGGGACCGGACGATCTGCCGCAGGTCGAGGCAGTGCTGACCGATTCGCCGTGAAGCTCTTGGTCACCGGAGCCGGCGGGCAGGTCGGGCGCGAGCTGGTCCGCGCCGCAGGGTTCGGGGGCGAGGTTGTCGGACTGACACGTTCTGATCTCGACGTCACCGACCGGGAGGCCGTGCGACGGGTGGTGGAGAGGTATGCGCCCGCAGCGGTCATCAACGCGGCAGCCTATACGGCCGTAGACCGCGCCGAGACCGAGCCGGACCTCGCCTTCTCCGTCAACCGCGACGGCCCGGCGCACCTCGCCGCCGCCTGCGCCGCCGCCGGGATTCCGCTCGTCCACTTCTCGACGGACTACGTCTTCGACGGCACGAAGGGCGTGCCCTACACCGAGGCCGATCCGGCGAATCCGCTCGGGGTTTACGGGCAGAGCAAATGGGCGGGCGAAGAGGCTGTCCGCGAACGCCTCGACCGGCACGTCATCCTCCGCACGAGCTGGGTGTTCAGCGCGCACGGGCACAACTTCGTCAAGACCATGCTCCGCCTCAGCCGGGAGCGCGAGGTGCTGCGCGTCGTCGCCGATCAGCGCGGAAACCCGACCGCCGCTGCCGACATTGCCCGCCTTGCCCTGGAGGTCGCCCACCGCGCCGCCACCGATCCCGACGCGCCGCGGGGGACCTATCACGTGGCCGGCGCGCCCGCCACGACGTGGCACGGCCTCGCCGAAGCCGTCGTCCAAGAGGCCCGACAGCACGGCGCGCGCGCCGTCCGCATCGAGCCGATCCCGACGAGCGCCTACCCGACACCCGCCCGCCGCCCGCCCGACGCGCGCCTCGACACCGGGCGGCTCGCCGAAGTGTGGGGCATCGAGCCGCCGCCGTGGCGCGCGGCGCTGCGCCGAGTCGTCGCGGAGCTCGCCGAGCGAGGATGGTAGCGGCGGCGTATCTTTTCGCCTCACCCAACGCCCCGTCCCATGCTTCTCTTTCTTCTCGCCCAAGTCGCCGAGGTGCCTCACGGCGTCGGCCTCGAATGGATGCCAATTGCCAGCGTCGTCGTCCCGGCGGTCCTGTTGCTCGCCATCATCCTGCTCGGCAGCCGCAACACGGTGTGAGACGAGGCCGGCTTGCGGTCTCTAGATGTAGTGACTGTCTCTAGATTTGGTGATCGGTCTCTATATCTAGAGACTCCCCATTCCGCCTAATCCCTGGTTATACGGCCCCTACGTGCCCGAAATGGAAATCATTGAAGAGTCAGTCGAGTACGGCTACAAGCTGGTCCGACTTCCAAGTGGAGAGGAGTGCGCAGTTGCTACTAGCGTCAATGGATATAGCAGTTTGTCCAAACCTGTTATTTGCCTTCCCGCCGATACAACTGCTAGGCTTGCCCTAGCTATTTTAGAAACCTACGGAGACGAACTTCGCTCCCTCGCTCAATTTGTTGGAGCTGAATCAGAGGCATACGGTCTCTACAACAGCTCGGGTCTGGGGACTAATTATCCTTCTTTTACTTTGGAAGAGATTGAATCTTCAATTGCACGGATGCTACCGTTTTCCGACCGATCTGAACTGATCGTTCAGGTTATTGAGTATCTAACTCGTGCGAAGCGCCGTGCCATAGCGAGAGAGACCAGCAGGGCTAAAAGAATCGGAGTTAAGTCCAATTACGATAAGCTTTTCGTTTCGATTGGACGACGCGACGGATTCAACTGCTCTCACTGCGGAGTCAGTTCAGCAGACTTGCAAATAGACCACATCACACCCCTAGCTGAGAACGGATCAAACGATCTGGTCAACTTGCAACTTCTCTGTCCTCAGTGTAACAGAGCCAAGTCTGATAGCCTGCCAAACTCCGGGGCCGTATAACCCGCCGCTGCACGCCGACATAGGGCTCCAGTCGCCTGTTCTTCGACCGACCGTTCACGCTGTCATATCTTCGTTCTACCGCCGTCGTAGCCCTCTGCGGGTGAGCGGCCCTCTGTTATGCGGCTCACCCCTTCTGCCAATCCCCATCATGGACCGAGAAGCAACAAAGTGGAACTACACGGTGTGGCTGGGGAGAGACCCGGAGTGGTGGAGGTACTTCGCCGAATACAATTGGATGGTCAACCTCATATTCCGCCAAGCGAGGCAGAGCGAAGTGACTGTGATCGCACGTCCTCAGCTATTTCTGATAAGGCACACGTTGGAGATCGGATACAAGATGAACATCATAGAGCTAGAGAAGGTTAGCGGCCTTACTTCAAGCTTGCGGTTATCAGGCAAGCAAGCGCATAATCTTGAAGATTTGCATCAAGACTTGAATAGGCATTTTAGAGAGTTGGCCTCAGTCCATTCCTTCCCTCAGCCCATAATTGATGAGTACGACACACTCGAATCGAACCTAAGAAATCTTAAAGACCAGCTTCATAAGTTAGATCAGTGGTCTTACTCCTTCCGCTATCCCGTAGGGACGGACGGAAGCACTCCCTCCTTGTCTTCCACCAGTCGGCTGAACATGATGGACGTGCAGAAAATGTACGTCGCTGCCGAGAAGTTTCTGAAATACACAACCGACGTCGTTGCCGCGCACTTAACCCCGAGCAATGATTAACCCAAGCCTGCTATCCGGCATATGAACCTGCTTGTCCCTTGCAAACAATAGACGAGATTCTGCGCCGCTTCGGAGTCAATCCGGCTGCCGCTCCACCAGACGAGTTGGAGGAGTTTCTCTATGCAGTAGCAGCGCGCGAACTGCAAGAGGGACAAGGCCGCCCTGGACTCATGGCGCGGGCATTTGCTGACGCCGCAGGCGATGAACCGAAGTCAAAGGCGTTCTATCTCAGGATGCGCGTCGCGCAACTTCGGGAGCAGTACGAAACTGCGGCGCAGGCACAACGGGAGCGTGATGCACAGTACGTTCCACCGCAGCCGAAGCCAGACCTGAATGACCCAGTTTATCAAGCTTCACTTGACGCGGCAGCCAAAGGCTCCCTGAACCTCGCTCTGATCATGTTCGTGGTCTTGTTTTGTTTCTTCCTAATCGCTGTAATCGTCAGCGCCGCATAACCCGCCGCTGCAGGCCGACACAACGCTCGACCGTCTTGCCTCGTCCGAACTTATCCGCTTCCGTAGCTTCGTCCGACCGCCTCACCGCGTTGTGCGGCTGAGCGGCCATCTGTTACACGGCGTCCACCATTAAGCTGTGACTGACACCTACCCGAGTACCCCGATGACCTACCTCGTTGGCGCTGCGCTCCTCGTCGTCGGCGTCATCCACCTCCTCCCGCTCGTCGGCGTCGCCGGGGCCGACCGGCTCTCCACCCTCTACGGCGTCGCCGTCACCGGGCCGGACCTCTCGATCCTCATGCGCCACCGCGCGGTCCTCTTCGGGCTCCTCGGCGCGTTCCTCGTCTACGCCACCTTCGTCCCGGCCTTCCGCTCTGCCGCGTTCGTCGCCGGGTTCGTCAGCGTCGTCTCGTTCTTGGTCCTCGCCCGCGCGGAGGGCGGGTACAACTCGGAGGTGGGCCGGGTCGTGACAGCGGACCTCGTCGCGCTGGCGTGCCTCGTCGTCGGAGCGGCGACGCACGTGTACCTGCTGGTCCGTGCCAACGCCGTGTAACCCACCGCTGCAGGCCGACGATAGGCGCCAGCGTTCTTGGCATTGGCGGGGCGTCGGCGCTACCGTTGCCCTCTCCACCGTCGTGCCCTCAGCCTCCCGCGGCTGAGCTTGTTCTGTCTACCGCGCCGCGCTTGACTGGCGGGTCCCATGAGACGAGACGACATCGTACGGATTGAGATCAGCGCCGATGGTCGGCTCCACGTCGTCCCGTCGTCGGAGTCCTTCCCGTATATGTGGCGCGAGGCAATGGAAGTCCACTGGGACCCGGACCGCCAGTCGCTCTACGGCCCGCCGCCTCGGAAGTGGTCGCGGGCGCGGTGGCTCCGCCAGATCCTGAACGCGGCGCGGGAGCAGGGCTGCGAGTTGACCATCACCGACGAGACGGAGTGGGTCGGGGTCGAGCCCGCGGTCAAGGCCGAGTTGGTCCAAGAAGTCCGCTCGCCGGGTGGGGCGCGGTAGAACCCACCGCTGCAGGCCGACGAAGGGCGTCAGCGTTTTCGCTCCGGCCGGGGCCTCGGCGTGTCCGTAGCTTCGGCCAACCATCACGCCCTCAGCCCTTCGCGGCTGAGCGGTCCACTGTTAGGCAGCTACTCCCCCTATGCCCGTCACTCCTGACTATCCACCTGAGCTAACGCTAGATGATGTGCTGGTTCGCGTCGCCAAAAGCGGCAGGAACCCAAACATCGGTCGGGTTCACACGGCGAAGCTATACGAGGGACCGCGCGTATCGAAGGTGGCGACGCTCCGAGAGATATTGGTAGGGGCGACGGGCGAGCACCATCACTGGGCGCTCACGGTGGCTTCGTTCAAGAAGCTCAAAGCTGGCTGGTTTGTCGAGAAGGAGAAGTCCATCACCATTGAGGACAACCAAGACGGCAGCGTTCAGAAGCTGCTTACTCTTCTGCAAAGCAGCTTGACCGACGCTCTTCCAGATGAGTCAGGGGAGTATCACGTACTCAGTTCGGAGGCTGCTCAGGGTATCGAGAACCTCCTCGAACTGGCGACCGAGGCGAGCGATCAGAGCAAGGTTGACCTCCTCGAAGTCATCCTGCGCAGCGATGCGATTGGCCGGGTCGGAACAGAACAGCTTGTCGCCGTCCTCCAGTCAAGTCCGACGGAGGTGATACAGAACCTTGCCACCGCCACCCGTCTGATCGAATACCAGCGCGCCCTCGACGAGTTCAAGCAGCTCGTCGGCGATTGCTGCGACAGTGAGACGGTCATCCAGAAGCACCTGGAAGCAAACCCGTGGCTGTTTGGAAGCGAGTACAGCGTACTCCTCGACCGCCGGAAGTGGACCAGGGATCACAGCTTGGACTTCATGCTGCGTAGGACGACAGACGGATACTTGGAGATCATCGAGATCAAAACGCCCTTCGCTGACCCAATTCTGCGATACGACAAATCTCATGACAGCTATTACCCCTCTGCCAAGCTGAGCTTAGTTCAAGGGCAGGTGGGCCGCTACATCTCCGAGGTCAAGAGGAAGCGAGACTCAATCCGCGCGAACGACAAGGAGGACCCGCTAGAAATCCGCGCCCGCGTCGTCATTGGTAGGGACGGCAACGAGGCACACCAACACGCCCTCCGGTCCCACAACGCTCAGCTTCACAGCATAGAGATCCTGACCTTCGACCAACTCGTGCGTATCGGTGAGAGGACTTTGGAGGTCTTCCGAGAAGAGGTCGCTAGCGACAGCGTTGCGGCACCTCTCCCGACCGCCAAGGCATCGGTTCCTGCTGAGGATTTCCCCTTCTAAACCCCGTAGCTGCCTAACCCGCAGCTGCAGGCCGACACAGGGCACCAGCGTTGTCAGCCGCTCCGAACGTCGCCGCTTCCATAGCTTCCGCCAGTCCGTTGACGGTCTACGACGACCGACTCTTCTTCGCTGCCGACGACGGGCAAGTTGGAAGAGAGCTCTGGGTTCTCGCGCCCACCGGGGTTGATACAGAGTCGTCGCCAACATCACAGGCAGTACGTCTGCACACCCCGTTCCCGAACCCTGCCCATCACGATGTCTCCATTGCCTTCGATCTCCCCGCAGCCGGTTCCGTTCGCGTGGAGGTGTTCGACGTGCTCGGCCGCCGCATGGCGGTGCTCGCCGACGAGCCGGTCACGGCTGGATCGCACGAGTTGACGTGGGAAACAAGGACTCTACCGAGCGGGGTCTACCTCGTCCGACTGACCGCTGGGGATGCGGTGCAAACCCAACGCCTGACTCTAGTTCGGTAACTGCGACTGGAAACCTGGGCTTCCGCTATCTTGCGAGCCACGTTCTCCTTCAGCCAGAGCACCACAGCGATGAGCGCACTCGTGTTGAAGACATCCGATGCGGGATGAAAATCCCGAATGCCGACGCCGCCTTCGTTCCGCCGGAGAAGCTGACCGATTACTTGCTCGCCCTCGCTCACCCGGTCGGCGGCCCAAAAGCACGGTTCTTCCGAGTACACGGCTTCGACGAGACCAACATGGCGGAGCTAGAAGCGGGTCTACTTGCTATCGCTCGCAGTGCTGATGCCGAAGGCACAGAGAGTCCGCACGGCGCGAAGTACGTCGCCGACGGCAGCCTCCCGACCCCAACCGGGCGCAGTGTCCGAGTGCGAACAGTGTGGATCGTGGAGCCAGCCGACCCTCGTCCGCGTCTAATCACCGCTTACCCTGCCTGATCCATCGAGAAAAGCTATGATCCAAGAACACGATACTGTAGTGCTGAGGCGCGACCTCCCGACTCTGGGTCTAGAGCGAGGTGACGTTGGAGCCGTCGTCCACGTCTATGGCGACGGAGCCGCCGTGGAAGTAGAGTTTGTGTCCGGTGACGGGGCGACGGTGGGCGTGGAGACACTGGAGTTGGAAGATGTTCGCCCACTCGGTCGAGATGAAATCTTACACGCGCGCGCCATAGCCGCATAACCCGCGCTTGCAGGCCGACCCAACGCGGCGGGTTCTGCGTTGCTCGACCGTCAGGGTCTACTTGGCTTGCCCAACCGTTCAGTTTTCTGTTGGGCGGCTGAAGCGCAAGTCTGTTACACGCCCGCAGAACCTCGGCAACTACTCGGGACCACAGCGCGTTCTCTACGGCAACCGACCGAGCTAGCCATGAAACCTATCGTCGTCCGCGACCCTGAGATCCTCGGCGGAACGCCTGTGTTTGCCGGAACCCGAGTGCCCGTCCAGAACCTCGTCGATTACCTTGCCGCAGGCGACGACCTCGGCGAGTTCCTCGCTGATTTCCCGACCGTCCGCCGGGAGCAGGTCGAGATATTTTTGGAACGGGCGAAGGACGCGCTTCTCGAAGCTGAGGCCGCCTGAGTCGTGCGCGTCCTGCTTGACGAATGCCTGCCGGGCCGGAAGCTGAAGCCGGGCTTCCCAGACCACGACGTGCGTACGGTCGCAGACCTGGACTGGCGCGGGATCAAGAACGGTGCGCTTTTGGCGCTGGCGGAGCCGGAGTTCGACGCCTTCGTGACGGTGGACGGCAGCCTCCAGTATCAGCAGAACACGCCGGAGGTGGACCTTCTGATCGTCGTGCTGAAGGCAAAGAGCAACCGGCTGGAGCACTTGTTGCCCCTGGTGCCGGATGCGAACTTGGCACTTGCAAGGGGTAGCATCCGAGAGGTTATCGTCGTGGGCGTGTAACCCGCCACTGCACGCCGACGCAGGACGCGAGTGTTCTCGGCTCGTGCCGGCGCTCTCGCTTTCGTAGCCTCGTTCGGTCATCGTGCGGTTAGCCGTGCGGGAGGAGCGCCCGTCAAGCGTCGGCGGCTTCGAGCTTGGCGGCGTTCTCCGAGACCTCATCGCTCTTTCTGGTCGGCGAGCTTCTGTTCGAGAAAGCGCCGGTCCAGCGCGTCCTTCTCGCGGTCGCTCTGCTTCATCCGCAAGAGCAGACGCGCCGAGGCAAAGGGGATAGGTACGCCGTCGAGGGGAATCCACTCGGTTTCGTCTCTTGCTTCCTCGTAGCCGATGCCGCAGGCGCGCAGCATCAAGTCCACCACGATCTCGTCGACCACCCTGACGACGGTGTAGCGCTCCAGGTCATTCGTGCCCATCTCGCGGATGGCCCGGTCCGGCAGAATCTCCAGCGCCCGCCGCACGCGCGTCACGTTTTCCGGCGCACCGTCGAGTAGCAGGTCGATGTCTTCGGTAGCGCGCAGGAAGCCCTGCTGGACGACGGCCATCCCGCCCACGACGATGTAGCGCGCGTCCTGTTCGTTCAGCGCTCGGCAGAGCGAGAGGAGGTCGGCGCGTCCGGGCGGGCGGGGCTCTTCAGCCGGTGGGTCTGGTTCCATGCGTCGGCCTCGGCGTGGGTCTTGAAGCGGAAGACGCCCTTCGGCGCGACGCGGGGGCCGAGGAGCTTCCCCGCCGTGCGCTGGAGCTGGTCGAAGCGGTCCCAGTAGGGCGGCAGGTTGCGCCCGCCGAGCACCTTCATCGAGTCAGCCACGAGATTAGGGGAGTAGCGTATCAGGGCAACGACGGGCGTTGAGTGGCGTTCCGAAGCGCGGTCAGGCGTCGGCAGCTTCGAGCTTGGCGGCGGCGTCTTCCCACCGCTTCATCAGCTTTTTTAGCTCGGCCTCGACCGTGCCGAAGGCCGCCATCGTCTCCTTGAACGCCACGGCCTGCTGGTAGAACTCGGGGTCGGCGAGCCGGGTCTCGAGCGCTTCCTTCTCCTGCTCCTTCGCGGCGACCTCGTTCTCGAGCTTGTCCACGAGGCGGGCCAGGAGCTTGGGGTCCTCGATCTTCCCGGCGGGCTTGCCTTTCTGGAGCGTCTGGTAGAGCCGGTTGCGCTCCTCGGCCTCCTGGCGTTTCTGCTCCTTCGTCTTCTTGCCGCCTGAGGACGCAGGTTTCGCAGCGGTGGGCTTCGGCACGCGGGCCTTCGGTGGGGCGCTGGCCTGCCCGTCGCCCGCCGCGCCGGAGCCGGTCGCGCCCTGGCGCTCGCGCTGCCAGAGGTAGTCGGAGTAGGTGCCGTCGTAGACCTTGGCCCCGCCGTGCCCGACCCACCAGACGCTCGTCACGATCTGGTCGAGGAAGTGCCGGTCGTGCGAGACGACGACGAAGGTCCCGGCGTACTGCCGCAGCGCCTCGACCAGGACGGCCTTCGAGGCCATGTCGAGGTGGTTCGTCGGCTCGTCGAGGATGAGGAAGTTGGCCGGCGAGAGGAGGGTCCGGGCGAGCGCGAGCCTGCTTCGCTCGCCGCCGGACAGGACCCCGACCGGCTTGAACACGTCGTCGCCCTGGAAGAGGAACGCGCCGAGGAGCGAGCGAAGCTCGGTCTCGGACTGCCCGCGCGAGACCTCCCGAAGTGCGCCGAGCGCCGTCAGGTTGTGGTCGAGCGAGTCGGCTTGGTGCTGGGCGAAGAAGGCGGGCTGGACCTGGTAGCCGAGGTCTCGTGTGCCCTCGAACGGCTCCTTGCCGTCGAGGATGCGGGCGAGGGTCGACTTGCCGGCTCCGTTCTTGCCGATCAGCGCGATCTTGTCGCCGCGCTCGATCAAGAGCGGCCCGGCGTCGTCGAACACCTCGACGGTACCCCCCTCGGGGTTGGGATAGGTCTTCGAGAACGCCGAGACCTCGAGCACGGAGCGGCCGGAGCGCGGCGGCTCGGGGAAGCGGAAGTGGATCGCAGCCTCCTCCTGCGGCGGCGGGGCGAGGCGCTCCATCTTCTCGAGCGCCTTGATCCGGCTCTGGGCCTGCGCGGCCTTCGTCGCCTTCGCCCGGAAGCGCTCGACGAACCGCTCCATCTGGGCGATCTCGCGCTGCTGGTTGTCGTAGGCCGCCTGCTGGAGGGCCCGCCGCTCGGTGCGCTCCTCGAGGTAGAACGCGTAGTTGCCGGCGTACTCGGTCACCGTGCCGGCGTACAACTCGGCGATGGAGGTCACCATCCGGTCGAGGAAGTAGCGGTCGTGCGAGACCAGGACGACCGCGCCGGGGTAGCCCTTGAGGTAGGTCTCGAGCCAGTCGATGGACTCGATGTCGAGGTGGTTGGTCGGCTCGTCCAGGAGCAGCACCGACGGGTTCTGGAGCAGCAAGCGCGCCAGGGCGACGCGCATCCGCCAGCCGCCGGAGAAGGTGCGGAGCGGGCGCTGCATGTCCTCGGCCTCGAAGCCCAGCCCGGAGAGCACCGACTCCGTCTTGGGCCGGATCAGGTGACCTTCGAGGCGATCCAACTCGCTCTGCGCGCGGGTCAAGGCCTCGACGCGCTTCATGTAGGCATCGGAGTCGTGGTCCGGCATCGACTCCAGCTCCAGCGTGATGTCACGGACGGCGCGCTCGCGGCCGAGCACCTCGGCGAAGGCGTCGAGCGCGGCCTCTAGGACGGTCGTCTCGCCCGGCATCTCCTGCACGTCCTGCGTGAGGTAGCCGACCGTCGTGCCGCCCTCGAACGAGACCTCGCCCCCGTCCACCGGCTGCGTCCCCGAGATGGCGCGCAGCAGGGTCGACTTGCCCGCGCCGTTGGGCCCGACGAGGCCGGTGCGGACGCCCGGCCGGACGGCCCACGTCAGCCCGTCGAGCACGACCTGCCCGCCGAAGGCGACCGAGACGTTTGTGAGATAGATCATGGGGGGTCAAGTGTCGAGGCGTGCGCGTGGGCGAATCCGACGAGCAGGAACGGCGTCGGGAGGACAAAATACGCGGCGTCGAAGATGACCGCGCCCGGCTCGCGCTGCGCCAGGTCGAGCGCGAACGAGAGGGCGACGAGGCCAAGCAGCAGCCACCCCACCCGCACCGCGACGGCCGTCGTGCTCGCCGCCGTCCAGCCGAGCGCGAGGGCCCCGACCACGCTTGCCACGATCGCGCCCGTGGGCAGGTAGAGGCTCTGCACGGCGAATGGCCCGAAGGCCGCGAACCGCGCCGGGTCCCACAGCGCAAATGGCACCCACGTCGCCGCCCACACCGCCAGCGCGATGCCGGCGAACACGGCCCCGCGCCCCCACGCCGCGCGGAAGGCACACGCCGCGCGGAAGGCATAGGCCCCGTAGACGGCATAGACCACGCCGACGAACAGCCGGGTCGAGAGCAGCAGGCCCACGAGCACCGCTGCCGCAGCCAGCGCGCCGGGATGGTGCCGTGCCCGCTCGCACACCCAGAGCGAGCCGAGCGCGAGCGCTGCGTTCAGGAACAGCTCGCTGTGGACCACCAGCTCGTAGTGGACCGACGGCAGCAGCGCGAGGCCGAGCAGGGCGGCGAGTCTAGCCTCCGGGGCCGCCCAGCGCAGCACGGCGAGGAAGACGACGAGGCCGGCGACGGGCAGGAGGGGAAGCAGTCCAACGCTCCAGAAGGGAAGCGCCAGCGCGAACAGAACAGGGAACCCCGAGGGCCGGATGGGCGAGTCGTAGGGATAGCTCCCGCTCGTGATCCGGTCCAGCCACACGTCGAGCGCCGGAAGCCGGGCGACGCCATTCGTCTCCGGGCTGAGCAGCGCCAGTGCCAGGGCGACCAGCACGAGCGCGGCTTCGAGCCAGCGTGGGTCCGCCCCAGACCGCCGGGCGAGCCGCACAGCCCCGACGTAGACCGCCGCGAAGACGAGCGCGGCCGGCCAGGCGAACGGCGTCACCTCGCCGCCATACCGCACCACGAACGCCGCGCCGATGAAGGCCAGACCCAGCGCTGCCCACACGGCCGTGGCATCGGGCGAGGTCGGCTGCCCGAGGCCCAGCAACGCCCTGGTCACGCTCGCCCTCGCGCCCTGGTCGTCGCCCTCGGGCTCAGTACGCATTCTCGTGGACGAACCCCTTGAAGAGCGTCAGGAAGACGATTTTGACATCGAGCCACAGGCTCCAGTGCTGGATGTAGTAGAGGTCGAACTCGATCCGCTTCTCGATCGACGTGTCGCCGCGCCAGCCGTTGACCTGCGCCCAGCCGGTGATGCCGGCCTTGACCTTGTGGCGGAGCATGTAGTTCGGCACCCGGTCCTTGAACTCGTCGATGAAGACGGGCCGCTCGGGGCGGGGGCCGACGACCGACATGTCGCCCCGGAGCACGTTGAGGAACTGCGGCAGCTCGTCGAGGCTCGTCCGGCGCAGCATCGCGCCGATCGGCGTCGCCCGGCTCTCGCCCGGACTCGCCCACACTGCGCCGCTCGCGGCTTCCGCGTTGACCGGCATCGAGCGGAACTTGAGCATCTCGAACGTCCGCCCGTTGAGCCCCATCCGGCGCTGCCGGTAGAACACCGGCCCCGGCGAGGAGCGCTTGACCGCCGCCGCGATCACGAGGAATACCGGGGAGAGCAGGACGAGCACCACGAGCGAGAACGCGAGGTCGGCCCCGCGCTTGACGAGGCGGCGGAAGTCGAACGGCGTCTCGTCGATCAGGTGGATCACCGGCAGCCCGTCGATGTCCGAGACCCGGCTGTTGAGGATCATCTCGAACTGGAACAGGTCCGGCACGAGGCAGACGTGGGCGAGCCGCCGCGCCGCGTCGTCGATCAGGCGCTCGACCTTGCCCGTCGCCCACGACGGAAGGCAGACGTAGACCAGGTCGACCGTCCGGCCGGCGGCGGCGAGGCGGTCCAGGACGGCGGCGAAGTCGTCCACGCGCCCGAGCACCCCGTCCTCGTCGGTCTTGTCGTCGTCGAGGAACCCGACGATCTCGAAGCCCATCCACGGGTAGAGCCGGAAGGCGTTGGCGAGGCGCTGCCCGGTGCGTCCAGCCCCGACCACGAGCACGCGCCGGAGGTTGCGCCCCTGCTGCCGCGCCCGGCGCAGCACGGCGTAGATCGTCAGGCGCAGCAGCACCAGGAGTGCCGAGCTGAGGACCCCGAAGAGCAGCATGTGGAGCCGCGAGAACGAGAACTCGCGGTAGAAGAACACCGCCGCCACTGAGGCCAGCAGGCCGAGCGCCACGGCCCGCGCCACGGCGAAGATGACGAGCGGGAGCCGCTGCGCCCGCCGCGTCCAGTAGAGCCCGGAGAGCAGAAACACGGTGCCCCAGACCACGAGCACGGCGGGGAGGAAGCCGAGGTAGCCGGTCAGCGGGACCCACGCCGGCGCGGTCATCCACTCGAACCGGATGACCCACGCCAGCACCCACGCCGCGGCGATCAGGCCGAGGTCGGCGACGAACAGGAGCCGCTGGAGCAGGCGGCTGCGCTCTTTTAGCATCGTACCAGGTCGGGGAGAGACTTAGGGCCTATCCGGAAAGTCGGCTTGACCAGCGGAGCCTGAGCGAACGGCTCCTGCGCAAGGCGCGCGAAGCAGACGATGCGCCAGCATCGGCGATGCAGCACAACGCCGCGCAGGGACCGTGCAGCCAGGCGCAGCCGAGAGGGCTTTTCGGATAGGCCCTTAGAAACGGGAGTAGCCAAATCTCTGCATAGGCAGGCCGACGGACGGGGTACGGTGAGAGCGCAACAGGCTGGGGAATATAGCCCCGGCCAACCGGTGAGCCGAAGAGGGGGGTGTGGATTCACCCGGCAGGGCCGGTGCTACAGAACGAGGGGAGGTGAAGGAGGGCGCGATCTGAAAGGCCTGGCTCCCGTTCCGGCTACACCGCCTTCTCGGCCAGTGCCTCGGGCAGCGGCTTGAGCTTGTCCGGCCACGTCGCCCGGATGAGCGCCCGCGCGAGGGCGTTCGTCGAGTCGACGAGGGGGACGCCTTCGAACTCGGGCTCGGGCACGGCGAGGGGCAGCTCGGTGCAGCCGAGGATCACGGCGTCGGCCCCGCGCGCGCGGAGGTGGCGGATGCCGGCCAGGAGCCGGTCGCGCGACTCGGCCGTCGGCGGGTCGCTCTGCGCCTTCAAGCCCCACGTCTCGTCCCAGATCACGGGGTTGATGACCTCGCACTGGAAGGCCCAGTCCGGCCGCACGCCCTCCAGCCCGATCTTCTCCAGCGCCGCCGAGTGCAGCCGGCTCTCGAGCGACGAGTTGGTGGCGAGCACGCCGACGCGGCGGATGGCGGGGTCGCGCCGGCGGGCCGCCTCGGCGCAGGCGTCGATGATGCTCATCAGCCGGACGGACCGGCCCTCGCGCTCCATCGTCTCCTGGAGCACGTCGAAGATGACCGGGGCGTGGGCGGTGTTGCACGGCATCCCGGCGACGACGCAGCCCGCCCCGTCGAGCAGCCGGAGCACGTCGGCCAGGGCGGGCACCGGGTTCGGCTGGCTCTGGTCGGCGATGTAGGTCGAGCGGTCCGGGAAGTGGCCGGGGTAGGAGATCAGCGCGACCGGCAGGTGCTCCTGGTCCGTCGTGGCGGCGGTGTTGTCGAAGACCTTCTTGACGAGGTCGAGGCCGGCGTAGGGGCCGAGGCCGCCGACGACGCCGATGGCGTTGCGTTCGTCCACAAAGAGAGGGGTGAGGGGGCGCTACTGTCGTAGTCATTTGCTCGTGAGCGGACCCCCTGTCCGTCGGCCCTTCGCTGCACTCAGCGGGCTGACGGATTGTCCCCCTCACACAAGGGGGACAGCTTCCGCTGCTCGGAGCGCAGCGATGGCGGTGGAAGCGGGGGGTCGCCTACGGGCAACCGTCTTGCACTCTAGCGCATGAAAGCCACACGAATTGGGGCGGCGGGGAAGCCCCGGCACAGGGCCTAGCAGCCCGATGGCACGACCGAGGCCGCGCGTGCGTTCCTCCGGCGGCGTTCCGTCGTTGACAGGGGGGCGTCGGAATCGCTATTTTTGCGGGAATGGGGAGGTGGCTCCGGCCCGCTAAGGATCGACCACTGCCCGCTCCCTGCCCGGTGGTGTAATGGCAGCACACCACTCTTTGGAAGTGGTTGTAGAGGTTCGAATCCTCTCCGGGCAACCTCTCGGCTCCTCGTCCGATCCCCGTGCCCGCTTTCCGCCGGGCGGCCCTCCTGCTTGCTCCTCGCGCGACCCCGCCGTGCTCTCCAACGACCTCCCGATCTCGCTCTTCGCCGGCCGCTCGCACCCCGCGCTCGCCCAGGCCGTGGCGCGCGCCTACGGGCAGGAGCTGGGCGGCGTCACCATCAAGGATTTCTCGGACGGCGAGATCTACGTCCGCTACGAGGAGTCGATCCGCGGCACGGACCTCTTCATCATCCAGACGACCCCGCCGCCGGCCGACAACTGGCTCGAGCTGATCTTCCTGATCGACGCGGCCAAGCGGGCGAGCGCCGCGCGTGTCACGGCCGTGATGCCCTACTTCGGCTACGCCCGCCAGGACCGCAAGGACCAGCCCCGCGTCTCGATCGCCTCGAAGGCCCTCGCGAATGTGCTGACGACCGTTGGCGTGGACCGCGTGCTGACGATGGACCTCCACGCGTCGCAGCTCCAGGGCTTCTTCGACATCCCGGTGGACCACCTCTACGGCTCGGCGGTCCTGATCGAGCACCTCCGCGACCAGGCGGCGGAGAACCTGGTCGTCGTGGCTCCGGACGTCGGCTCGCTCAAGCTGGCGCGGGCCTACGCCAAGCGGCTCCACTCGGAGTTGGCGCTGATCGACAAGCGGCGGCCGAAGCAGAACGTGGCCGAGGTGATGAACATCATCGGCGACGTGAAAGGCAAGGACGTGCTGCTGCTCGACGACATGGTGGACACGGCCGGCACCCTCGTCTCGGCCGCCGAGGCGCTGCTCGGCGCCGGGGCGACGAGCATCCAGGCCGCCGCCACGCACGCGCTCCTCTCCGGCCCGGCCTACGACCGCATCGAGGCCTCGCCCATCAGCCGGCTCCTCGTCACCGACACCGTCCCGCTGAGCCGGACCTCGGACAAGATCGAGGTCATCTCCGTGGCCGACCACTTCGCCGACGCCATCCACCGCATCTACGCCGACGAGTCCGTCTCCACCCTCTTCATTCCGTAAAACGTGACGCGTAAAACGTAGACACGAGAGAGACTGCTCATCGTTTCGATACTCATCGTTTCGATAGGAGCCCCCTTGCGTTTCACGCCTTGCGCTTAGCCCTGAGCATCACGCTCGACGTACCGAACCCGACCGAACCACACCGACCCCATGGACGCCATCACGCTCGACGCGCAGCCGCGCGACACCGGCAAGCGCGCCGTCAAAGCCATCCGCCGCGCCGAGGAGGTCCCCTGCGTCCTCTACGGCCAGCACACCGACCCGGTCCACTTCCGCGTCGGCCTGCTCGACATGCGCCCGCTGATCTACACCGCCGAGACCCACGTCGTCTCGCTCACAGTCGAGGGCGAGGCCTACGAGGCCATCGTCAAGCACATCGACTTCCACCCGGTCACCGACGTGCCGATCCACGCCGACTTCCTGGCGCTCACCGCCGGCGAGACGCTCGACATGGTGATCCCGGTCGTGACCATCGGCATCGCGGCCGGCGTCAAGGCAGGTGGCCTGCTCTCGCAGCCGCTCAACGAGCTCGAGGTCCGCTGCCTGCCGAAGGACATCCCCGGTCAGATCGAGGTCAACGTCGAGGGGCTCGAGATCGGGGACTCGGTCCACGTCTCGGACCTCGAGGTCGAGAACGTCGAGGTCCTGACGGACCCGGCCCGGACCGTCGTCACGATCACCGTACCGCGCGCCGAGGAGGAGCCCGAGGAGGACGAGGGCCTGCTGCTGGGCGAGGACGGCGAGCCGATCGAGGGCGAGCTCCCCGAGGGCGAAGAGGGCGAAGCCGCCGAGGACGCCGGGGCCGACGGCGAGACCGAGGAGTAAGCCGATTTGGGATTTCTGATTTTGGATTGCGGATTGGGTTGCCACATCACCCAATCCGCAGTCCCCATTCTAAAATCCAAAGTCGAATGCCTCGTGCCAAGCGGATCATCATCGGGCTGGGGAACCCCGGCCCGGACTACGAAGGCACGCGGCACAACGCCGGATTCATGGTCGCCGACGCGGTCGCTCGCGAGGCCGGCCTCGCCTTCGAGATCGGCGGGGGGCCCTTCGCGAGCGCGTGGGGGAGCTGGCGCGGGACCCCGCTCGGCGTCGCCAAGCCGCTCGACTTCATGAACCGCAGCGGGACGGCGGTCCGCGCGCTGCTCGCGCTCGGGCGTCTGGAGGTCGAGGACGTGCTCGTGGTCTACGACGACCTGGCCCTCGACCTGGGCCAACTCCGGCTCCGGCCCGGCGGCTCGGCCGGCGGGCACAACGGCGTGCAGGATGTCATCGACCGGCTCAATTCGGCGAATTTTCCCCGTCTCCGCGTCGGCATCGGGTCTAGCTTCGCTCGCGGCCGGCAGGTCGACTACGTGCTCGCGCCCTTCGAGCGAGACGAGCAACCCCTCATCGAGGCGGCCGTCGAGACGGCGGCGGAGGCTGCGCTCACGTTCGCCCGCGACGGGCTGACGGCAGCCATGAACATCTACAACAGAAAGTGATACGTGATTCGTGAGGGTGCCGCCGGCAGGACGCCGTGCTAGACACCCTCACGAATCACGTTTTGCGAATCACCCAACACCCTCACCCATACCCTCTACCTCATGGAGCAGCTCCTCACCTATCTCATCCCGGTCGCGGGCGCGCTCGCGCTCGGCTACGCGTTCATGCGCGCGCAGTGGGTCGGCAAGCAGGACGTCGGCACGGACCGGATGGCGGAGATCGCCAACGACATCGCCGAGGGCGCGCAGGCGTTCCTGCGCCGCGAGTACCGCGTCCTGGCCCTCTTCGTCGTCGCCGTGGCCGTGCTGCTCGCCTTCGCCAACCTGGGCCGCGCCGACTCGTCGCCGCTGATCGCGCTCTCGTTCGTCGTCGGCGCGCTCTGCTCGGCGCTCGCCGGGTTCATCGGGATGCGCGTCGCCACCAAGGCCAACGTCCGCACCACGAACGCCGCGCGGACCGGCCTCGGCCCGGCGCTCAACGTCGCCTTCGCCGGTGGGCTCGTGATGGGGCTGTCGGTCGTCGGCCTCGGCATCCTCGGCCTCGGCATCCTGTTCCTGATCTACCAGGGCATCTTCATCGACGAGGTGACCGGCGCGGCCGACATCGCGACGGTCATCAACGTGCTGGCCGGCTTCTCGCTCGGCGCGTCGTCGATCGCGCTCTTCGCGCGCGTCGGCGGCGGCATCTACACCAAGGCCGCCGACGTCGGGGCCGACCTCGCGGGCAAGGTCTACGAGGGCATTCCCGAGGACGACCCGCGCAACCCGGCGACGATCGCCGACAACGTGGGCGACAACGTCGGCGACGTGGCCGGCATGGGCGCGGACCTCTTCGAGAGCTACGTCGGCTCGATCATCGGCACGATGGTGCTCGGCGCGGCCTTCATCCCGACGCTGACGCTCGAGGGCGGGATGCCGCTCGGCGCGGTGCTCCTGCCGCTCGTGCTGGCGGCGGTCGGGATCGTGGTCTCGATCATCGGCTCGTTCTTCGTCAAGGTCAAGGAGGGCGGGAATCCGCAGCACGGGCTCAACGTCGGCGAGTTCGGCGCGGCGGCCATCATGGCGGTCCTGTCGTTCTTCATCATCGGCTTCATGCTGCCGGCCGAGTTCGAGGCGACGACCCCGATCATTGGCTTCTTCGAGTACACCTCGTTCCGCGTCTTCCTCGCCGTCGTGATCGGCCTCGCCTCGGGCACGGCCATCGGCCTCATCACGGAGTTCTACACCGCGACGGGCCGCAGCCCGGTCAAGAGCATCGCCAAGCAGAGCGTCACCGGCTCGGCGACCAACATCATCGCCGGCTTGGGCGTCGGGATGTACTCGACCGGCGGCCCGACGCTCGTGCTCGTCCTCGCCATCATCGGGGCGTACTCGCTCGCTGGGCTCTACGGCATCGCCATCGCCGCGCTCGGGATGCTCAGCGTGACCGGCATCCAGCTCGCCGTCGACGCCTACGGCCCGATCTCGGACAACGCCGGCGGCATCGCCGAGATGGCCGAGCTGCCGCCCGAGGTGAGGGAGCGCACCGACCTGCTCGACGCGGTCGGCAACACGACCGCCGCCATCGGCAAGGGCTTCGCCATCGGCTCGGCCGCGCTGACGGCGCTCGCGCTCTTCGCCGCCTTCATGCAGCAGGCCGGCATCGAGTCGATCAACGTCGCCAACCCGATCATCCTCTCGGGCGTGCTCCTCGGCGCGATGCTCCCGTTCGTGTTCTCGGCGATGGCGATGAACGCCGTCGGCCGCGCGGCCGGCGACATGATCAAGGAGGTCGGCCGGCAGTTCGCCGAGATCCCCGGCCTGCGTGAGGGCACCGCCAAGGCCGACCACACGCGCTGCGTCGACATCTCGACGGCCGCCGCGATCCGGGAGATGGTGCTGCCGGGCCTGCTCGCGGTCACGGTTCCGGTCCTCATCGGGTTCATCGACAAGAACATGCTCGGCGGGCTGCTCGTCGGGGTGACCGTCTCGGGCGTGCTGATGGCGATCTTCCAGTCGAACGCCGGCGGCGCGTGGGACAACGCCAAGAAGCTCATCGAGAGCGGCGTGACCTTCGACGGGACGACCTACGGCAAGGGCACCGAGGTCCACAAGGCCGCCGTCGTGGGCGACACGGTGGGCGACCCTTTGAAGGACACCTCGGGCCCGAGCCTGAACATCCTGGTCAAGCTGATCGCGGTGGTGGCGCTGGTGATCGCCCCGCTGATCGCCTAAGGTCAGGTTGCTTTCTTACGAAAAGGCCCGGTTCCGCTAAAGCGCGGGGCCGGGCTTTCCGCTGGGGTGGGACCCGGCGCAGCAGAATGTAGTACCACGGTCCCTTCCGAGCTAGTCCGCTTATGTCCGTTCGCATCCACATCGATCTGCCCGAAGACGCCTTCGCCGCGCTGCGAAGCAGCCCCGATGAGCTGGCCGCCGAGATGCGGCTTACAGCAGCGGTGAAGTGGTACGAGCAGGAGCGCGTGTCGCAGGCGAGGGCGGCAGAGCTGGCTGGCCTCACTCGCTCCGCGTTTCTCCAAGCCCTCGCCCACTTCAGCACCTCCCCGTTCCAGACGACCCCCGAGGAGTTGAGGCGGGAGGTCGAAGGTGGCTGATCGGTACGTCGCTGATGCCTCACCGCTGATCGTGCTCGCACACATTGGGCGGGCTGAGCTAATGTCGGAAGTGGGAGAGCAGCTGGTCGTCCCGGCAGCGGTGGCTCGTGAGATCGCGCGGGCTTCACCATCGGACCCGGCACGTCAATGGCTCGACGGCGTAGCTCTGGAGATCGCGCCGCCCCAGCCAATCCCACAGCGCGTGGCGGCCTGGGACGTGGGCGATGGAGAGAGCGCCGTGCTGACCTACGCCCTACAGTACCCGGACTACACGGCTGTTCTGGACGACCGTGCAGCCCGACGGTGTGCCGAGACCATCGGCGTTCGGACCATCGGCACGCTCGGTCTCCTCGTCCGCGCCAAGCGAGCGGGCTTCGTCGCGGCTGTAGAACCGATCGTCGAAGAGCTTCAGGCGGTAGGATTCCGAGCAAGCGCGGCGCTCGTGCAAGAGGTCCTGAGGCTGGCTGGCGAGCGATAAACCCCACGTCGGTGTGACCTTCGATGGGACGACCTACGGCGAGGGCACCGAGGTCCACAAGGCCGCCGTCGTGGGCGACACGGTGGGCGACCCGCTGAAGGACACGCCGGGTCCGAGCGGGCATCCTGGTCAAGCTCATCGCCGTCGTGGCCCTCGGCAGCGCCCCGCTGATCGCGTAGGGTCAGACCGTTCTGCCACACCGAGGCCCGGTTCCGCTGCGCGCGGGGCTGGGCTCCGTCTTTCCGATTTTCGATTCAGGCGAGGTGACGGAGCCGGACCTTTACGCGCTCCTGCTGCCGCTCGGCAACGAGGATGAACGGGGGGACGGGGGCGAGGTCGAGTCTGAGCACACTGCGCAGCGTGGCGATCGTAAAGGCCGGGTCGAGGTGGCCGGGGCGCAGGTAGAGGATGCCGTAGAACGCCTCCTCGGCCGCGATGACGAGCCGGCCGAAGTCCCGGTCGTGCGTGACGACGGTCCGCTGCTCGGCGTGAGCCTGCCGGAGCAGATCCCGGTCACTGCTGCCGACGAGGCCATGCTGCCTCACGTCGAGCACGTCGAAGGCCTGTTGTTCCAGAAAGCGGACCACCTCGGGATGCACGTTCTCGTCGGTCAGGAGGCGAACGCTCGGCATCATCAAGCGCCGACCTCTGCTGTTACGATGACCTCGTTTTCGAGGAACCGGGCCGCGTACCGAACGGCCTGCTCCACGTCAGCCGGTGCGAGGTGAGGATAGGCCCGGATGATATCGGGCGTCATGCCGCCTGAGGCGAGCCACTCCAGGATGATCTCGACGCTAATGCGGGTGCCGCGAACGTGTGGTTTCCCGGCTAACACTGCGGGGTCGGAGACGATACGGTCGAACATAAGCAGAAGGCATTACGTGTGCAGGTGCGACGGGCTCCGTCCTAAGCAGTTCCCGTGACACGGACGGCGACCCGTTGGGACACGTCGGGTTCGAGGGGCGTCCTGACAAGCTCATCGCGGTCGAGGCGCTCGTCGTCGCCCCGCTGATCGCCTAGGCAGTGAGGCGATTTGCTAGACGGAGCCCGGTCCCGCTGCGCGCGGGGCCGGGCTTTCTGCTTTTACTTGACCTCGACCGAGAGCGCGGCCAACATGTTGACGTGGGGATCGAGGACGACGCCCAGCGGCGGGGCGTCGAGCGGGATCGACACCGTCTGGCGCTCAACGTCTACGGCGACGGTCTCGAGGCGGACGCCCTCGTCCGTCTCGATGCCGACCTCCAACGGGAACGTCCACACGCCGCCGGTCTGCCGGAGGTCGAGCGTGAGCATGCCGTCGCCCCAGCGCCACGTCACGGCGAGGTGGGGGATGCCGGGGCGCTCGGTCCACTGCGCGAAGAAGTCGCCGAGGTTCTGACCGGACGCCTCCTCCATCGTCCGGCGGAAATCGGCCGTGGTCACGTTCTCGCCCCGGTAGCGGTCGTAGAAGGCGCGGAGGCCGTCGAAGAACGCCCCGTCGCCGACGCGGTGGCGGAGCAGGTGAAGGGTCCAGCCGCCGCGCTGGTACGAGTTCGGGTTGAGCAGGTCCGTCGGCGCGGCGTAGGCCGTGTCCACGAGCGGGCGCGTCGGCTCGGCCTCGGCGAAGGCGACGACGCGGTCGCGGTCGGCGCGCAGGCGGGCCTCCAGGGCATCGCGACCGTAGGTGAACTCGTGGTAGACGTGGGTGAGGTAGGTGGCGAAGCCCTCGCTCAGCCAGAGGTGCGGCCAGTCGCGCTCGGTGACGGCGTTGCCGAACCACTGGTGCGCGACCTCGTGGGCGATCAGGCTCTCCGACGAGCGCGTGCCCGTGACCGAGTTCTCGTCGTAGAAGATGGCGCTCGCGTTCTCCATCCCGCCGTAGCGCGTGGTCGACTGCACGTTCGCCAGCTTGGCGAAGGGGTAGGGGCCGAGCAGCAGGTCGAACACCGCCAGCACTCGCTCGGCGCGGGCGTAGTCGAAGAACCCGGCCTCGCGGTCCTGCGGATACACCCACGACGCCACCGGCACGCCGTCCACCTCGTCGACGTACTCGACCGCGAACCGCGCCACGCCGATGACCGCGATCTTGGTGGCGAGCGGGGCCGTCGAGGCCCACCGCGTCAGGCGGCGGCCGTCGCCGAGGTCGGTCTCTTCTTTCAACTGCCCGTTGGCGACGACCTGGTAGGGCGAGGGCGCGGTGACGGCCCACTCGACGAGCGCCTTGTCCGAAGGGTGGTCGACCGTCGGGAGCCAGTGCCGGGCGCGGTTGGGCCAGTTGTCGCCGAAGAAGGTCCGGTCGCCGTGGCGGTTCTGGGAGATGATGAGCCCGTCGGCCGGGACGCCGGCGTAGCTCACGCGGTAGGTCCGCCGCTCGTTCGGCGCGGGGGGCACGGCGAGCGGGATCTGGAGCGCGTCCTCGGTCTGCTCGAACGCGACCGGCTCCCCGTCCTCCGTCACGCGCGCGACGGTCATTCCCGTGGCGTCGGCGTTCGGCCCGACGAGGTCGAGCACGAGCGCCGGGAGGCCGCCGGTGGTGAAGCGCACGGCGAGGTCGGCCTCGCCCTCGATCCGGTCCGAGGCGTCGGTGAGGCCGAGCCGGAACGTGTAGCGCTCGACGTCGACGCCGGGGCGGTAGCCGGCGGGGCCGACGGGATCGGCAGGCGCGGGCTGCCCGGCGGCGGGGCCGACCAAGAGCACGAGGACAAGCAGGGAGAGGAGGCGCATCGGGGAGAAGGCTGCGGGAGGAGGGAGCGTAGAATCTACTGTCGCCCTCGCACCCGGACCGAGTACCTTCCGTGTATGAAGCCGAAGGTCTACATCGAGACTACCATTGCCAGCTATCTGACGGCACGGCCGAGCGCGGATCTCATCGTCGCCGCCCACCAACAGCTCACCGACCGATGGTGGCAGGAGCGGCGTGGGGACTTCTACCTCTTCACCTCGCAGCCGGTGCTCGAAGAGGCAGGCCGCGGAAATGCGGAGACATCGGCGCTGCGCCTAGAATTGCTCGAGGCGCTTCCGAGTCTGGAGGTGATGGCAGCGGCGGTGGCGCTTGCGAAGGACTTGGTGAGGACCGGACCGCTGCCGGAGAAGGCAGAAGTTGACGCTCTGCATATCGCAGTCGCCGCAACGAACCGCATGGCCTATTTGCTTACCTGGAACTGTAAGCATCTGGCAAACGCCGCGATGCGAAACAAGATCGAGCAGGTAAGTCGTATACACGGTTACGAGCCGGTCATCATCTGCACACCGGCCGAACTAATGGAGGTGTGACGATGTCTTGGGAAGACCCGATCGTGGAGGAGGTGCGGAAAGCGCGAGATGAGTACGCACGTCAGTTCAATTATGACCTGGACGCCATTTTCCGCGATATACAAGAGAAGCAGCAGAGGCGAAAAGAGAGGGGGCGCAAGGTCGTACGTCTCGAGCCCAGGGAGCCGGAAGCGCGCCGCGACGAGACAGCAGCCAGGTCGTAAGCCCCCGTGTTTCCTTTTCAGCAGGAAGCGGCTGTGGGAGATTCCGGGAAAGGGCAGGCCCGCTCGCCCGGTCGAGGCAAGGGGCCGGTCTACGAGAGCGTTACGGCAGGCGTATCTTGACAGCCTACTCTTGGCTTCTCTCGGACACGCCCGACCTGCATGAAAGGCCCCACCCTGGACCGGCTCGTCGCAGCCGGCGTCTTCGTCGTTTCCCTCGTCCTCTACCTGATGACCGTCGCGCCGACGGCCTCGTTCTGGGACGCGGGCGAGTTCATCGCCATCGCCGACGGCCTGCAGGTGTCGCACCCGCCGGGGGCCCCGTTCTACATGCTGGTCGGGCGGCTCTTCTCGATGGTCTTGGGGCCGCTCCTCGGGCTGTTCATGGCGTCCGGCTACACCGCGCTCGCGATCAACCTGGTGAGCGTGCTGGCGAGCGCGCTGACCGTCCTGCTGACGCACCTGGTGATCGTGCGGCTCGTCCGCATCTGGCAGGGCACGCCGGCGACGTGGAACGCCGTGGACCGGCTCGCGGCGCTCGGCGGCGGCGTGGTCGGCGCGCTGACGTTTGCCGTGACCGACTCGTTCTGGTTCAACGCCGTCGAGGCCGAGGTCTACGCGATGTCGATGTTCTTCACGGCGATCGTGGTGTGGCTCATCCTGCGGTGGCGCGAGGAGAAGCTCGCCGAGGAGGCCGCGCTGCGGGCGCAGGGGGATCACCCGTTCGGGCTGAAGTCCGACCGCTACCTGGTGCTGATCGCCTACCTGTTCGGCCTCGCCATCGGGGTCCACCTGCTCAACGTGCTGACCCTGTTCTTCATCGCGCTCGTGGTCTACTTCGCCGACTTCGAGCGCAAGGAGTGGACGACGGCCAAGCGTTGGCTCGGGATCGGGGCGGCGGGCGCGGTGGCGTCGGTGATCTTCCTGTTCATCTACCCCGGCCTGGTGCAGGGCCTGCCGAGCCTCGCCGAGAGCCTGGGCCTGACGCTCACCCTCCTCGCCGCCTTCGGCACGGCGGCGGGCGCGGTCTGGTGGACGCAGACGCGGCGGCGGCCCGTCGGCAACCTGGTCGCGCTCTCGGTGCTGATGCTGCTCGTCGGGTACTCGACCTACGCGCTGATCTTCATCCGCTCGGCGGCCGACCCGCCGATCGACGAGAACGACCCGGAGACCACCGAGGCCATCGTGAGCTACCTCAAGCGCGAGCAGTACGGCGCGACGCCGCTCCTGAAGGGCGCGAGCTTCGACGACGCGCGCGGCACCGTCGGGCGCGACGAGAAGCTGTTCCCGCGCCGGTGGTCGCCCGCGCCGCAGCACGCGCAGGTCTACGCCCGCTACGACTCCGACGCCGAGTTCTTCTGGCAGTACCAGGTCGGGCACATGTACCTCCGCTACTTCCTGTGGAACTTCGTCGGCAAGGCGGCCGACACGCAGGACGCGCCGTGGACGAGTGGCCTGGTGCAGACGGTCGGCACGGCGGCCGAGGCGCGGACGCCGAGCGAGCGGGCGGGCTACAACGTCTACTTCGGCCTGCCGCTGCTGCTCGGGCTGCTCGGCATGGTGTTCCACTTCCGGCAGGACTGGCGGCGGGCCTTCGCGGTCGCGGTGCTCTTCCTGATTACCGGGCTGGGGATCATCGTCTACCTCAACCAGAACCCGATGCAGCCGCGCGAGCGGGACTACTCCTACGTGGCGAGCTTCTTCGCCTACAGCCTCTGGGTCGGCATCGGGGCGACGGGGCTGGTCTCGCTCACGGCCGGCGCGCTCGCGGACAACCGGGGCTTGCAGCGCGGGGCGGCCTGGGCCGTGGCGGCGCTCGCCCTCGTCGCGGTGCCGGGCTGGATGGGGGTCCAGAACTACGACGACCACGACCGCTCGGGGCGCTACGTCGCGCCGGACTTCGCGTACAACATGCTCCAGAGCCTGGCTCCGAACGCGATCCTCTTCACGAACGGCGACAACGACACCTTCCCGCTGTGGTACCTCCAGGAGGTCGAGGGCGTCCGCCGCGACGTGCGCGTGGCGAACCTCTCGCTGCTCCAGACGCCGTGGTACATCAAGCAGCTCAAGAACCAGCCGTCGCGCGAGTCGGCCCCGCTGCCGATGACCTACGCCAGCGATGCGGCCATCGACGCGCTCCAGCCGACGCAGTGGCAGCCGCGCGAGATCGAGCTGCCCGTCGGCCAGGTCTCGGCCGAGACGCGGGCCGAGTGGGGCAACCCGACCGCGCTGCCGGAGAGCCTGAGGTGGACCGTCGAGGGGCGGCGCTACGCGCCGGAGTTCAACGTGCTCTACGTCAACGACCAGGTGGTGCTGAGCATCCTGGCGGCGAATGCGCAGCAGGGCTGGGCGCGCCCGATCTACTTTGCCACGACGGCCGCGCAGGACAGCAAGGTCGACCTCGACGACTACATGCAGGCCGAGGGCCTCGCCACGCGCGTCGTCCCGATCCGCAGCGACGTGCCCGGCGGGCGCTACGTCCCCGAGGTGATCCTGGACCGGCTAGGGAAGTTCCGCCTCACCAACCTCGACGACCCCGCGGCCTACTTCGACGAGAACGTCCGCAACATGACCGACAACTACCGCTCGTCGGTCTTCGGCCCGGCCGCCGAGGCGCTCGCCGAGCAGGGCCGGACGGCCGAGGCGCGCGCGCTCTTGGAGCGCGTCGAGGCGGAGATCCCCCTGACCACGGTGCCGGCCGACTTCGTCTCGTTCTACGTGCTCGCCGAGGCGTACACCGCGCTCGGCGACCGCCAGCGCTCCGTGGCGCTGATGCAGGAGGCCGAGCCGCTTGCGCTCGACCAGCTCGAGACCGCCGGCTCGCAGCAGGCCATCGACCTCGCGGTGCAATACTACCGGACCATCCAGTCGATCTACCTCGAGAACGGGGCCTACGAGCGCGCCGCCGCCTTCAGCGGGGCCGTGGCCGAGCGGCTCGGCGACGAGGCCTTCCGGCAGTCGGCCGAGGAGCTGCGCCGGCTCTACGAAGCGCCTCGCCGCCCGCCGCCCGCCGCCGAGGAGTCCACACCGTCGGACCAGGGCTGAGGGGTTCCTCGTTTCTCGTTTCTGGTTCAGCGAGAACGACCGAGCCGAGAAATCAGATAACGAGGAACCACAAACTAGAAACCGTCTCGCCATGCCCTTCGCTTTCTCCGACGCTGACTTCGACCGGCTCGCCGCTGCCCTCGGCGTAGCGCCTGTGCGCGACGGCGCGCTCGTCCGGTTCGAGCTCCAGGACGCCGAGAGCGGGCGGCGGCTCGTGCTGGAAATCCAGCCGCACGTAGCCCTCCCGGCGGGCCTCACGGACGAGGAGGAGCCGCCGGCCGGCCTGGTCTCGGTCTACGGCATGAACGCGTTCCTCCAGCTCCAGGGCTGCACCGGGTTCATCGCCTCCGAGGAGTTGGGCGAGGCCATCTTCTTCGCTCGGCAGGGCGGAGCGGTGAACGGCCTCGTCGTGGAGCGCGGGGCCGGCTGCTCCCTCTACGCGAACGTGAACGAGCGGCTCCTCCAGACCGACTTCACCCAGCTCCCGGCCGAGGTCATGATGAGCGCCGTCGCCCTCTCGATGAGCGAGACGCTCTTCGGAGACTTGCCGTGATTTCGAATTTCCGATTTTAGAATGCAGATTGTGGACCCTGCGATGTCAGCCAAGCTCCCCAATCCAGAATCTAGAACGCGCGGGGAGGTGTGCGTGGATCTCGCCCATCCGTCCCGGAGGCTCGACGCCGACGCGCTCGAAGCGCTCATCCGCCGCGTCGTGCGGGCCGAAGCGTTTCAGGTTCGCTCGCTCGGCATCGTGCTCGCCGACCGGGCGACGGTCCACCGCTTGAACCGCGAGTTCCTCGGCCACGACTACCCGACCGACGTGCTGTCGTTCTGCCTCGACGAGGAGGCGCTCGACGCGCGGGAGGTCGATGGGGAAGTCTATGTGGACCTCGACATGGCCGCCGAGCGCGCCCCCGAGTTCGGGACCTCCGCCGAGGACGAGGCGCGGCGCTACGTCGTCCACGGCGTCCTCCACCTGATGGGTTACGACGACGCCACCGACGCCGAGCGCGCGGCAATGCGTGCCCGCGAAGACGAGTATCTGGGGATGGCGAGCAGGGAGGGAAGGGAATAAACCGGGAAAGTTGACCCTCGCCGCCGCGCTGCGCGTCTAGCTTGCTGCCCACTGCCCACAACCTTCTGAAGCCGTGCAGCTCGTCATCGTAGAGTCGCCGACCAAGGCCGCGACGCTCGCCCACCTCCTCGGCGACGGCTACCGGGTCCGGGCAACCGAGGGGCACATCGCCGACCTGCCGGACGACGCGCTGGGGGTGGACATCGAGGACACCTTCGAGGCGACGTGGACGGCGGCGAAGGGCAAGCGGAACGTCCTGGCCGGGCTGCGGCGCGCGGCCGAGGGCTGCACGCGCATCGTCCTCGCCACCGACCCCGACCGCGAGGGCGAGGCCATCGCGCAGCACCTCGCCGACGCGCTCGCCCGCACAGAGGTCGCCACGGCGCGCGTCGCATTCGGCGAGGTCACGGCACCGGCCGTGCGGGCCGCGCTCAAACGCCCGCGCCCGGTCGACGCCGGGCTCGTGGCGTCGCAGCAGGCGCGCCGGGTCGTGGACCGGCTCGTCGGCTATGCCGTCAGCCCGGTGCTGCAGCGGGCCGTCGAAAGTCCCCGTCCGCTCTCGGCGGGGCGCGTGCAGACGGCGGCGCTCCGCCTGCTGTGCCAGCGCGAACAGGCCGTCGCCGACTTCGCGCCCGGCGACCAGTGGCAGGTCGAGGCAACGATTCGGACGGCCTCGGGGGACTGCTTGACCGCGCGGCTCGCCCAGGCCCATCGCCAGACGCTGGAGGCCGACACGCTCGACGAGGGGGCGGCGTGGCACCTCGCCGAGACGGCGCAGGCCGAGGCGTTCGTGGTCCGCTCCGTGCGCGCGTCCACCGAGACCATTCCGCCCCCGCCGCCGTTCACGACGGCCGCCTTTCTCCAGGCCGCCGGCGAGCAGCTCGGCCTCGCGCCGAGCCGGGCGATGTGGGTCGCGCAGCAGCTCTACGAAGGCGTCGAGGTGCAGGGCGACGAACGCGTCGGGCTGCTGACGTATCCGCGCACCGACGGCGTCGGCATGGCGAAATCGGCCGTCGCTGCGGCCCGCGGCACCGTGGCGCGCGACTTCGGCCCGGACTATCTCCCGCCGCGCCCGCACCGTCACACGACCGGGGCTGCTGCCGCCCACGAGGCGATTCGGCCGACCGATTTCGGTCTCGCGCCGAAGCAAGTCCGCAAGTACCTCTCGCCGGAGCAGTACCGGGTGTACGGCCTCGTTTGGCACCGCGCCGTCGTCAGCCAAGCGGCCGCCGCCGTGCGCGTGAGGTCGACGGCCGAGATCGCCGACGCGGCGGGGCGGTTCGTCTTTCGCACCGAGGGCGTGCACTTCCGCACGCGGGGGTTTCTCCAGTTCGAGCGCACGGCTCCGGCCGGCGAGCCGCTCCCGGCGTCGACCGTGCAGGGCGAGGCCGTGACGCTCGACGCCGTGCGCCACGACCGCCGGCCGGCCGAGCCGCCGGCCCGGTACACCGAGGCGTCGCTCGTCGGTGCGATGGACGCGCACCGGCTCGGGCGGCCGAGCACCTATGCCGCCACGCTCGCCACGCTCGCCGAGCGCGGGTACACGGTCGTGCGCGACGGCCACCTCCACCCGACCGACCTCGGCCTTCGCACCTGCGCCTTCCTCGTCCAGCGTTTCCCGTCGCTCTTCGATCTCGGCTTCACCGCCCGCCTCGAGGCGGCCCTCGACGACGTGGCGACCGGGCGGGAGGGGTACCGCCCCGTGCTGCACGCCTTCTACCACGGCGACCTCGTCCCGGCGCTCCGGCCGCCGGCTCCGGCAGCGCGCATCGCCGAGGCGACGGCTGGCGTCGGGGCCCCGGCGGTCTGCACGCGCTGCGGTCGGCCTGTCGTGCGCCGCGACGGCCCGCACGGCGGCTTCTACGGGTGCTCCGGCTTTCCCGCGTGCCGCGAGACCCGCGCCCTGGACTAGCGAGGATCGGAATACCAGGCCCCTCAGCGTGTCGCTTTTTTCGGGCGCGCTTCGGATTTATTTGACAAGCACCGCCGCCGTCTCGTATTCAGTAGGGCCATCCCGTTCACTAGTCGAGAATCCCTATGGAGACCCGCATCACCGCCCGCCGCGCCGACCTGTCCGACCGCATCCGCGCCGACCTCGAACAGTCCGTCTCCAAGCTCGGCCGCTACTACGACGGCATCCACGACGCTCACATCGTCCTCGACGAGAGCGCGGACCCGGCCGGCAAGCGGGCCGAGGTCAAGGTGAACGTGTCGCGGCGAACCCTGACGGCGACCGACGCCGCGCCGACCTACGTGGAGGCCGTGAGCGGCTGCGTGCGGCAGCTTCGTCGCCAGGTGCTCCGGTACAAGCAGAGCGTCCGCGACACGTCGAAGGTCGTGCACCGCTAGCAGCGGAGCAGGGCGGCGGTGCCTCGTGGTATTTTCAGCGGCCTTCCCCTTTCGCCCCGTCGCCATGCCCCGCTTCGCTCTGCTCGCCCTGCTCCTCGCTCCGCTTGCCTGCACGTCCTCCGAGCCGACCCTCACCCCGTCGCCGTCGCTGCCGCCTTCGGCGGACGTGCCGCCGGTCGTGTCCACGCCGGAGCCTGAGCCAGATCCGCTCTACGTCGACACCGAGGACGGCCTCCGGCAGGCGATGGCGGACGGCTTGTTCGGGCTCTACCGCGCCGAGGTGGCGGTGGGCGACGCCCGCCGGCTGAACCGGGGCGAGGTCGAGGCGTGGCTGACGGGTTTTGCGCTCGTCAGCCCCCAAGCCGTAGCGCTAGCGCGGCGCGCGCTCGGGCCCGTGCTCGACGAGCCGTTCCTCGCCGGGTTCGTGCTCCCCGGCGCGGCGGCGGCGGAGTGCGCGAGCGGGCAGGACGTGCTCTACGTCGCGGTGCCGGAGCGCTACCGCGGCCCCGACCGGCCCTTCTCCGGCTACCTCGTGCAGGACACCTGCGACCTGCCGCCTGGCGACCTCGGCCTGTTCTGCACCGGCGGCTTCGGGGCGACGGCCGACGGGACGGCGTGCTCCTGCACCTGCACTGCGGGCGCGGCTCCGGGCGTCGGCTGCGTCGCGTGCGGCGAGTAGCTCTACGGGCAGCAGCTCTACTCGCGCACCCGTGTGGCTTCGAGCGCGTAGACCGCGCCGTTCAGGTTCCCCTCGGCCGTCATCCGGTCGCCCTCCACCTGGCCCGCGAGCGAGAGCGACAGCATCTCGTCGGCCTGCACGGTCGCGGCGAGCGTGAAGTTGGGGGCCGTCGTGCTGACGTCGCCGAGGGCGAGGGGCGCGTCGAGGCCGGCGGAGGTGGTGAGCCGGCCCGTGCCGTCCTCGTTGATCGTGAGCAGGCCAGCGAGGGTGTCGCTGCCGTCGGCCGCCGTCATGGTGTAGTCCCACGTGCCGTAGACGTAGGTCGGAATGTTAGGCGGCATGGGGCCGCCGGGGACGTCGCCGTTGCCCGTGTCGGGGGCCTCGCGCGGCGTCATGCAGCCGGCGATCAGGAGCGGAGCGAGGAGGGCGAAGGCGAAGAGGCGGGAAGGCATGGGCACGGAGGGAGTGGAGGGAATGAAAGCCGGCAAAGTTAACCCTAGCGCCGGGACTTGTTGCGCACCTACCACTAACCACTGACCACGTCACGCCGTCGCGCCGCCGCAGGACGAGCCGTCCCCGGCGGTGCAGCCGTAGCAGTGGCGGGCGGTGCGGACGGACCGGGCCTGCCACGCCTCCAAGTCGAAGTCGGCGATGCGCGCTGGGCCGCTGCCGAGGGCCACGTCCATCTCGAGCTGCTGGTTGAAGTCGCAGTCGAAGAGCCGGCCGTCCCAGCCCACCGAGATCGTGTTGCGGCACATCAGCCCCTCGATCGTGGCCGGGTTGAAGGCGTTCACCAGGCGCTCGAGGTAGGCCTCGGTCTGGCCCTTCTCCAGGAGCCACTCGAGGTAGCGCGACATCGGCATGTTGTTGAGCGCGATGAGCCGGTCGAACGACACGCCGTGGTTCTGGACGAGGGCCGCCTTCCACTCGCCCGCGAGCGAGGCCTGGCTGCCGGCGAGGAACGCGCCGACGGGGTTCGTGACGAGCGTCAGCACGCGGTCCGGGTCGCCCTGGCCGTAGCCGGCCTCGTTGAGGCGGCGCAGCGCGCGGATCGACTTCTCGTAGGTCCCGTCGCCGCGCTGCGCGTCGGTGCCGAGCTTGCGGTAGTGCGGCAGCGAGCAGGCGACCTCGACCCCGCGCTCGGCGAACCACTCCGGCAGGTGCTGGTAGCGGCGGACGAGCAGGACCGTCAGGTTGCACCGGTCGATGACGTGGAGGCCGCGCTCGACGCACGCCTCGACGAGATACTCGAAGTGCGGGTTCAACTCCGGCGCGCCGCCGGTGAGGTCCACGGTGTGGAGCGCGCTGCCGGGCGCTGCGCGGATCTGGTCGATCGCCGCGAGGCAGGCCTCGACGGTGGCGCGGTCCATGTTCTCGTCGGTGCGGTCCGGGCCGGAGTCCACGTGGCAGTGGCGGCACGTCATGTTGCACAGCTTGCCGATGTTGATCTGGAAGATCTCCAGCGGCGCAGGCCTCAGGTCCGGCCACCCGCTCGCGGCCAGGTCGAGGCGGAACGAGCCGGTGCCGGTCGGTCCGCCGGTGATCTCGGCGGCGTCGAGCGCGGCGAACTGGGCCGCCGGCGCGGCGAGCGGCGTGCGGCGGGCGTGGAGGCTGGTGGTCCGCTTCGGCCCGGCCTCGGCAGAGTCGAGCATCAGCTCGCGGCTGAGAACGGTGAGGTCGATGAAGCCGGGATCGGCGGAGGACATAGAGCTACGAGGAGGCGGAGGGGGCCGGGAAAATGCGGCGCGCGGTCGGACGTGTCCAGACCGCTCAGTGCTCAGATGCTAGTCAGCAGGATTAGGCAGCGAGGTTAGTCGGCTCGGGTCTCTACATCATCTTGGCCTTGGCGTGCTCGAGCATCTGCACGCCGTGCACGAGCGAGGCCCCGCCGCGAATGGCGCAGGCGACGTGGACGGCCTCGGTCATCTGCTCCAGGTCAGCTCCTTTCTGAAGCGACTCCGAGGTGTAGGCGTCGATGCAGTACGGGCACTGGACGGCGTGGGACACGGCGAGGGCGATCAGCGCCTTCTCGCGCGCCGAGAGCGCGCCGTCCTCGAACACCTGGCCGTAGTAGCGGAAGAAGGCGTCGGCAAGCGGACCGTTGCCCTCGGCGATGTCGCCGAACTTGGCGAGGTCGCCGGGATTGTAGTAGGTCTCCATAGCGAAAGGGGTGGGGGGCAGCAGGAGGAAAGGAGATAGTCGTCGGGACAAATATCGGACGGCGGCGGCGGAGTGTACATCACGAAAGAGAAACAGCCCATCGCGCGGTGAGCGACCGGGCCGACGGGCGCAGGCAACCCGGCGAGGGGCTGCCGAGTTTCGAGGTGGGCACTCGCCCGCCGTACCGGGTATAGCCCCTGACACGCTCTGCCGCCGCGCCCCCCGCTGCCTCCTGCCTCGTGCCTGCTGCGCCCGACGATTCGCCCGCGCCTAGCGATGCCGCCGCCTTCGCGTCGTGGTGCCGGCGGCTCGCGGCCGGCGACGCCGCCGCCTTCGAGGAGCTGTTCCGCGCCACCCACGCCTCGCTCGTCCACTATGCCGTCACCTTCACCAGAGACCGCCCGGCCGCGCGCGACCTCGTCCAGGACGCCTACGTCCGCATCTGGGAGCGCCGCGCCGGGCTCGACCCGCAGCGCTCGCTCAAGGCCCTCCTGTTCCGCACTGTCCGCAACCTCGCCCTGAACCACGCCCGCGACCATCACACCCGCCGCCACCTCCTCGACGGCTACGACCCCGGCCTCTACCGGGAGCACGCCCCCGACGAGCACACCGCCGGGGCGGACCTCGGCCGCCGCCTCGACGCGTGGATCGGCGAGCTGCCGGGGCGGCAGCGCGAGGCCCTCGTCCTCAGCCGCTTCGACGGCCTCAGCCACGACGAGATCGCCGAGGTGATGGAGGTCTCGCCGCGCACCGTCAACAACCACCTCGTCAAAGCCCTCCGGCACCTCCGCGAGCGGACCCGCGCCTACGAACCGACCCTACTCCCGTGACCGATCCCACTCCGCTCCCGCCCGAACTGCGCGCCCGGCTGGCCGACGAGGCCGACGGGGCCGAGCTAGAGGCGATGTGGGCGCTCCTGGCCGAAGCTGCTCCCGCCGTGCTCCCTCCGTCCGAGGCGGAAGCGCTCTGGGACCGCGTCCGGCCGAGCGGCAAACGGGTGCCGCGCGAAGCCGCGGGACGAGCGACGGACCGAAGGCCTGCTCGCGCGCCTCGCCATCGGCGTCGGTGGGTGCCCGCCGCCGCTGCGCTCCTCGTGCTGGCCGGCGGAATCGTCTTCTGGACGATGCGGCCAGTGACGATCGAAGCCCCCCTGGGCCAGACCGCGACGGCCGCGCTGCCCGACGGATCGCACGTCCGGCTCAACAGCGGCACGGTGCTCCGCCACCCGCGCCGCTTCACCCGCGAGGTCCGCACTGTAACGCTCTCGGGTGAAGCCTTCTTCGAGGTTGAGCCGGGTGCCCAGCCGTTCGTCGTGGAGACGGCCGATGCCCGAGTGACCGTCTTGGGCACCCGGTTCAACGTCCGGGCGCGCGGTGCCACGGCCGTCGCTGTGGCCGAGGGGCGGGTAGCGCTGGCGAGCGGAGGCGCTTCGGTGGAGCTGGCGGCTGGCGAGGGAAGCGAGGTGGCCGGCGGCGTGCCGACGGCCCCGGCCTCGGTCTCGCTAGCGCGGGCGACGGTGTGGGTCGAGCGCGGCTTCGCCGTCCAGAACCAGCCGCTCGGCGCGATCCTCCAGGAGCTGGAGCGCCGCTACGCCGTCCGCATCGACCTGGCGGCGGACGCGGCGACGGACACCCTTACGCTCTACTTCCCGCAGCCCGTCGGCGTCGAAGCCATCGTGCGCGACGTCTGCACCGCGCGCAGCCTCCGGTACCGCCGCACGAGCCGAGGCTTCGAGATCTACTGAGCGACCGCCTCATGCTGCAGCGTCTCGCCCTGCTCTCGGTCCTGCTGGCCCATCCGGCGATGGGGCAAGAGGCGCGCTACTCGCTCGCGCTCCGCGACGTGCCGCTCGAGGAGGCCGTCGAGGCGCTCGTGGCGCAGACCGGCATCAGCCTCGTCTACGGGGCCGAGGTGGACGGCGCGCGCGTGTTCTGCCGCGCCGTCGAAGCGCTGCCCGAGGACCTGCTCCGCTGCATCGTCGAGAGCGCGGGCGTGGACTACTACCGGATGTCGTCGGGGACCTACGTGGTCATCGAGAAGGCCGAAGAGGCCCCCCGCTACGGCGACCTCGCGGGCGTGGTCCTGGACGGCGAGACCGGGGAGCCGCTCCCCGGCGCAAGCGTCCTCCTGGCCGACGCCTTGGTCGGGATGGCGTCGAACGAGGCGGGGTTGTTCGCCTTCTCCCGCCTCGCGCCGGGGCCGTACGTGGTCGTGGCCTCCTTTCTTGGCTACGAGCCAGTGGCCGACAGCGTGTGGGTGCCGCCGGACGGGCGCGCGCGCCGCGCCCTGGCCCTCCGGCCGAAGCGGCTCCGCGCCGCGCCGCTCGTCGTGGACGGCCTCCAACGCCGCGCCGTCGGGCTGCTCCCTGGACAGGCCGAGGTCGAGGCCGAGCAGCTCCGCTCGGCCGCGCCGGGCGCGCCGGCGGGGAGCGCGCTCTTGCTCGGCGTCGGGAGCCGCCCGCTCGCGGCCGACCTCCACATTCAGGGCGGCGAGACCGGCGAACACGTCACCCGGCTCGACGGCGCGCTCGTCTACGACCCCGTCGCGCTCGGCCGGCTCGTCGGCGCGTTCAGCCCGCTGGCGGTCGAGCGCCTGACCGTCCGCAAGGCCGGCTTCGGCGCGTCGCACGGGAGCTACACGGCCGGCCTCGTCGAGGTGGCGCAGGCGCTGCCGCCGCGCGCCACGGCCACGGTGCAGGCCGACCCCTACAGCCTCAACGCGCAGGCCGCGCTCGGCGGCGCGCGCGCCGTGGTCGCCGTGACGGGGCGGACCAGCCTGTGGAGCCTCGCCCGCCCGCCGGCGCTCGACGCGGCCCTCCGCCGCTGGAACCGCGCCGACCCCGTGCTCACGGCCGCCCTCACCGGCGAGCCGGTGGCCCACCTCGGCTTCGAGCCGCACGCGCACGGTTCCGACGTCGGGTTCTCCGACCTCCACGCAGCGGCGCGCCTCCGCCTCGGCCCGTTCCGCACGCTCCGCGCCTCGGCGTACCGCGGCAGCAGCGAGGTCGCCACCGAGCTGCTCGAGGCGGGCGTCGGCGACGGAGGCCGCGACGAGGTGATCGTCCTGAGCCGAGACCGCTACGCGTGGACCAACCTCACCGGACGCGTCCGGGTGGAGGCGCTGCTCGGCGCGCGCGTCCTGGCGCAGGCCGGGCTGCGCGGCAGCCGCCACACGCTCGGTCACGCCTACCAGACGGTCCGGGGGGCCGAGGTCGGCTACGCCGGCCAAGGCGGCGTGGACGGCTTCGAGGGCGACCTCCGCGCGCTCCTCGATGGCCAGCCCCTTCCCGACGACGGCAGCCGGGTCGCCGAGTGGGCGCTCGATGGGCGGTTCGACCTGAGCCTCGCGCCGGGCCACGTCCTCGAAACCGGCCTCGAAGCCGTCCGCACGAGTCACGCCTTCCATCTTGGCAGCCCGTACTTCCGGCGGCTGCGGAGCGGTGGGACCCAGAGCCGCCTCGCGGTGTTCGCCAACGACCAGGTCGCGCTCGCGCCGAGCGTGACGCTCGAGGCCGGAGTCCGGCTGACGTGGGTGCCGGGCCGGGCGGCGGCCTACGCCGAGCCGCGTCTCGCCGTCCGCTACGACGCCGCGCGCAGCCCGGTCGGCCCGGCCAGCCTCCGCCTCGCGGGGGGGCTTTACCGCCAGTTCGTCAACCAGTTCGACCTCACCAACGTCGGCCCGAGCGCGGTGGTGCCGAGCGTGCGGTTCTGGCTGCCGGTCGATGCCAGCCTCGCCCCGCCGCGCGCGCTCCACGCGGCGCTCGAAGGCATGGCGACACCCGCCGCCGGCTGGACGCTCCGCGCCGAGGCGTACTACAAGCACCTCCCGCACCTGCTCGCGCTCGACTACCCGGCGCTCTTCGAGGACCCCTCGGCCGACGAGGCCGTGGAGCAGAACGCCTTTGTCGGCGCGGCGCGGGGGTTCGCGTGGGGCGGCGGCGTGCGCGTGCAGCGCGAGGCCGGGCGGCTCCGGCTTGACCTGGGCTACGACCGCAGCGTCTCCCGCCGAACGGTGCCGTCGCGCTTCGGCGGGGCGCTCCAGCCGACGCCGTGGAACCAGCCCCACCGCGCCCTCCTCAGCGCCGACCTCGACGCCGGACGCGGGGTGTCGGCCCGGCTCCGGGCGCGGGGCGTGTGGGGCCGCCGGTGGGCCTTCCGCCAAGCGTACTACGACTTCCTGCCGGCCCACGCCGCTGCGCCCTTCGTCGGGCAACCGGAGGACGACGTCCTGCCGCCGCTCTACGAGCTGGACCTCGGCGTCGGCGTCGAGCGCACGGTCGGCGGGGCGCGGGTCGCGCTGCGGCTCGACCTGCTGAACGTCATCGGCCGGGCGAACGTGCTGGACTACAGCCTGCGCCGCGCAGCGGACAGGGACCGCTATGAGGCCGTCGCGCGGCGGGGGATTGGACTCCAACCGCTGCTGACCCTCCGCGTCGGTCTCTAGGACGACCGACCTCTAGGGCGGCCGACCTCGGCCCTTCTGCCTGCACCCTCGGCCCTTCTGCCTGCACCCTCGGCCCTTCTGCCCGCACCCTCGGGCGACGAGCGCGACGCGGCGAGGGGAGACTCTGCCCCGTGAGAGACGATCTGGGTGAATGTCCACACGGCCTAGTCACCGGCTTGACCTGCCGGGTATCGTAGAACGCCGGCCGCTCCGTGCCGGCATCCTATTCGACTACCCACGCCAAGACTATGTCTATCCACCGTCCGTCCCTGCGCCTGCTGGCGCACCTCCTGCTCCTCCCCGTCGTCCTGCTCGGCTTCGCCGCGTGCGACAGCGACGACCCCGACCCTGACCCCGATCCGCTGCAGGACATCGTCGAGCTGGCCCAGGCGACGCCGCAGCTCAGCACGCTCGTCACCGCCCTGACCGAGGCCGACCTCGTCGCAACGCTGCAGGGCGACGGGCCATTCACCGTCTTCGCCCCCGTCAACTCCGCGTTCGGCGCGCTCGGCAGCGAGACCGTCGGACGGCTGCTGGAGGACGACAACCAGGCCCTCCTCCAGAAAGTCCTCACCTACCACGTCGTCCCCGGCCGCCTCCTCGCCGCCGACCTCACCGACGGGCAGACCCTCACCACTGTCGAAGGCTCCACGCTGACCATCGACCTCAGCGACGGGGCGAGCGTCAACGGGGCCGCCCTCACACGGACCGACATCCTCGCCTCGAACGGGGTGGTGCACCTGATCGACGCGGTGCTCACCGAGAACCTCGACATCGTGGACGTGGCGACGCTCCGAGGCTTCGAGACGCTCGTCACGGCACTCGGCGTGGCCGGCCGCGAGACGACGCTGCGCGGCGACGGGCCGTTCACCGTCTTCGCCCCGACGGAGGCCGCCTTCGGCGCCCTCCCCGACGGCACGCTCGAGGCGCTCCTGGCCGACCCGACGGCGCTGGCGAACGTGCTGACCTACCACGTCGTCGCCGACGAGGTGTTCTCGTCCGACCTCTCCGACGGGCAGATGCTCAAGACGGTACAGGGCGGCACGGTGGAGGTTATGATCGACGGAAGCACGATCGGCGTGGCCGGAGTGAACAACGAGACCCTGTCGACCATCGTGGCGGCGGACGTGGCGGCGAGCAACGGCGTCATCCACGCCATCGACACGGTGCTGCTGCCGCCGAACCGCTAGGCTGCGCCGGGTGCTAGCGTGCTGCTTTACGGGCGGCGGTCCTTCGGGGCCGCCGCCCGTCGTGTGTCGGGTCCGTCGACGGGCAGATGCTCAAGACGGTACAGGGCGGCACGGTGGAGGTTATGATCGACGGAAGCACGATCGGCGTGGCCGGAGTGAACAACGAGACCCTGTCGACCATCGTGGCGGCGGACGTGGCGGCGAGCAACGGCGTCATCCACGCCATCGACACGGTGCTGCTGCCGCCGAACCGCTAGGCTGCGCCGGGTGCTAGCGTGCTGCTTTACGGGCGGCGGTCCTTCGGGGCCGCCGCCCGTCGTGTGTCGGGTCCGTCCATCGAAACGGCGCGGGCGGCTAAATGTCAGCGGCGGCGGGCCGATACCGAGGGGGTTGTCCTTCGCCCCGAGACGCCGGCCGGCCCGCTATGCTAGACTTCGCTTCGTCCTACGGTTGGCTCCGCGGCCTCGGCGTGATGCTGCCCTACGTGGCCGTGGCGGTGCTCGGGTTCGCGCTCTACCTCCGGCGCTCGCGCGCGCTCCTCGCGCGGCAGCACCTTGCGCCGCGCCGCCTCCAGAAGCGCCGCTTCTTCCGGGTCGAGGCGCTCGCGGTGCTCGCCTTCGTCCTGCTCTGCGCCCTTCACCGCTGGTTCCTCGGGGCCACCGGCACGGCGGACGGCGGGACGGTGGGCGTGGTAGTGGTCGTCGTCCTCGTGGCGGCGAGCCTGTGCTCGCTGGCCGTGCTGGCGTGGAGCTTCCGCATGATCGAGCACGCGCTGAGCGGCCTGATGGCGGCCCCGCGCGAGCTGCAAGAGTCCCAGGACCTCCTCGCCGGCGTCCTCAACTCCTCGCCCGACGGCGTCATGGCGTTCGACTCGGTCCGCGACGAGAGCGGCGCGATCACCGACTTCAGGATCCGTCTCGTCAACCCCTCCGCAGCGGAGATCATCGGCCGTGACGCCGAGGCGATGATCGGCAAGCTGCTCCTCGAGGAGCTGCCGGGGAACCGGGAGACCGGACTGTTCGACAAGTACCGCGAGGTGGTCGAGACCGGGGTGCCGTCGCGCAACGAGTTCCGCTACGAGCACGACGGCATCGACGCGAGCTTCACGAACACGGCGGTCCGGCGCGGCGATGGGTTCGCGGTCACCTTCCGCGACGTGACGGCCCACCAGCAGATGATCGAGGCCCTCAACGAGAGCCAGGAGCGCTTCCGCGTCGCCTTCGAGGACGCCAGCATCGGCAAGGCGCTCGTCAACGTCGATGGCTTCTGCATCCGGGTCAACGCTTCGTTCTGCGAGTTCCTCGGCTACGGCCGCGAGGAGCTGCTCGGCAAGACCTTCATGGAGATCACGCACCCCGACGATCTCGAGGAGGACCTGAGGCACATCCGGCAGATGCTCGACGGCGAGATCGAGACCTACAGCATAGAGAAGCGCTACCTCCACCGCAGCGGGTACATCGTGTGGGGATCGCTCTCGGTCTCGCGCTTCGTCCGCGACGGCGGGCCGGTGGAGTATTTCATCGCCGAGGTCCAGGACATCACCGAGCGCAAGCGCACCGAGGCGATGGTAGAGGAGAACGCCAAGCGCCTCCAGCTCCTGCTCCAGGTCACCTCCAGCCGCACCGAGAGCCTCGACGACCAGATCCACGCCGCGCTCGCGCTCACCACGCGGAGGCTCGGGCTCGACGTGGGCATCCTCAGCCGAGTCGCCGACCGCGCCTACGTCATCGACAACGTCCACGCGCCGGGCACCGACCTGGCGCCGGGCCGGACGTTCGAGCTCGGCCGGACCTACTGCCAGCTCACGCTCGAGAGCGACGACGTGGTCGCCATCGACCGGATGGGAGACTCGGAGTTTGCCGGGCACCCGTGCTACCAAGACTTCGGTCTGGAGAGCTACATCGGCATCCCGGTCTACGTCGACGACGTGCTCTACGGCACGCTCAACTTCTCCAGTAGCGCCCCCCGGATGCGGCCGTTCGACGACCTCGAGCGCGACTTCGTCCGCCTGCTTGGGCTGTGGGCCGCCCACGCCATCGAGCGCAAGACGGCCAGCGACGCGCTGCGCGAGAGCGAGGCCCGCTTCCGCAACGCCTTCAAGGGCGCGGCCATTGGCAAGGCCATCGTCAGCCCGGACGGCCGCTTCCGCCGCGTCAACCCCGCGCTGTGCAACCTCCTCGGCTACACCGAGGCCGCGCTCCTCCAGAAAACCGTCGAGGACGTCACGCTCGCCGAGGACCTCGGGGCCGACCGCGAGGCGTTCGAGCGGCTCCTGGCCGGCGACGAGATGGCCTACGAGCTGGAGAAGCGCTACCTCCACCGCGACGGCCACCCCGTCTGGGTGCTCAAGAGCGCGGCCCGCGTCGCCAACCGCGCCGGGGTGGTGCAGCACGTCGTCGTCGAGACGATCGACATCACCGAGCGCAAGGAGGCCGACCGCCTCAAGAACGAGTTCGTCTCGATGGTCAGCCACGAGCTGCGGACGCCGCTGACCTCCATCTCGGGCGCGCTCCGCCTGGTCACGAGCCAGATCGCCGGCGAGGTCGCCGCGCCGGTCCGGCAGATGCTCGGTATCGCCCACCGCAACGCCGACCGCCTAGTCCGCCTGATCAACGACATCCTGGACGTGCAGAAGATCGAGGCCGGCAAGCTCCGCCTCGACGTGCAGCCGGCGCTGCTCGGCAGCCTGATGCAGACCGCCGTCGAGTCCAACGACGCCTACGGCGAGCGCCGCGACGTGAGCCTCCGCCTCCAGCCGGCCCCGCCCGACGCCCAAGTCGTCGTCGACGCCGACCGGTTCATGCAGATCATGGCGAACCTGATCTCGAACGCGGTCAAGTTCTCCCCGGACGGGGCCGAGGTGGACGTGGTCGCCGACTGGCGGGGGGCGGGCGTGCGCGTCTCGGTCACGGACCACGGGCCGGGCATCTCCGAGGCCTTCCGGGTCCAGCTCTTCGACCGCTTCGCGCAGGCCGACAGCTCGACCACGCGCAAGCAGGAGGGCACCGGCCTGGGGCTGAACATCACCAAGTCGCTCGTGGAGCTGCACGGCGGCACGCTCGGCTTCGAGACCGAGGTCGGCCGGGGGAGCACGTTCTTCGTGGACCTGCCGGCGACGCGCGTCCTGCCGCCGGAGCGCCACGCGGCCGCGGCCGAGGCCGCCATCCTTATCGTCGAGGACGACCCCGACGTGGCGCGCCTGCTGCGCGAGGTGCTGGCCCAGGACGGGTTCGGCGTGGACATCGCCTACACCCTCGAGCAGGCGACCCTGCTCACCGCCGAGCGCGACTACGCCGCCGCGACCGTCGACCTCCACCTGCCCGACGGCGACGGCATCGCGCTGCTGCGCGAGTGGGACGCGCGCGTGCCGCGCCTCCCAGCCGTCGTGGTCTCGGTCGAGGCGAACGACCGCCGGCAGCGGCTCCGCGCCGCCGCCCTCCCCGTGGCGGACTGGCTCGACAAGCCCTTCGAGTCCGACGAGCTGCTGGCCGCCGTGCGCCGCGTCGCCGGCCCGCCGCCGCCGCGGCGGATGCTCCACGTCGAGGACGACGCCGACTGCGCCGCCATGACGGCCCTGGTGTTGGCCCCGGTTGGGGAGGTGGTCCGGGCGGCGACCCTGGCCGAGGCCCACGCCGCGCTCGCCACCAATGCGTTCGACCTCGCCATCCTGGACCTCAACCTGCCCGACGGCGACGGGCTGGACCTGCTGCCGGTGCTGCGCAAGTTCGGCACGCCGGTCGCCATCTACTCCGCCCGCGTGGCCGACGCGGGCGTGGCCGAGCGCGTCGTGGCCCGCCTCGCAAAGGAGGACACGGCCCCGGGCGAGCTGGTCCACGCCGTGCGCTCCGCCATGATTCCCCAGACGCCGACCCCGGACGCGCCGACCCCAGACGCCCCGCCGGACGCATCCTCTGACCCTACTGTTTCCGCCTGACCTTCACCCCCCACCCCGATGCCCGGTACCGCTCATGCCTGACTCCCTCAACCACATCCTGGTCGTCGAAGACGACCCCGACATCCGGTCCATCGTCCAGATGTCGCTCGAAGCCATCGGCGGCTACACCGTCGCCACGGCCGGGAACGGCCGCGAGGCGCTCGAGGCCATCGACGCCTTCACGCCGGACCTGGTGCTGCTCGACGTGATGATGCCCGAGATGGACGGTCCGTCCACGCTCCAGGCCCTGCGCCAGCTCCCGGCCTTCATGGAGACGCCCGTCATCTTCATCACGGCCAAGGCGCAGCTCCACGAGCTCGACCACTACCGCACCCTCGGCATCGCCGAGGTGATCCAGAAACCGTTCGACCCGGTGAGCCTGCCGACCCAGGTTCACGACATTTGGAGAGGTGCCCATGCTTGACCCGACCGCGTTTCAGAACGAGATGAAGGCCCAGCGCGACGCCTACGCCCGCGACCTCCCCCGGCGGCTAGCCATCGTCCGGTCGCTGTGGGCCGAGACCGAGGCGGGGACGGACATCGCGCTGCGGAGCCTCGGGGACGAGGTCCACAAGCTGCGCGGCAGCGCCGGGATGTACGGCTTCTCCGAGCTCAGCCAGACCGCCGGAATGCTCGACGTCGCCGTGGCGCGGTTCTTCGCCAGCGGCGACGACCTCGCGGCGTGGCACGACCAGCTCGACCGCTTGGTGGCGGCCCTCACGCGCTCGAGCGAGATGCCCCAGGAGCCCCTGCCGGACCAGCCCCTGCCGGGCTCCGTGCTCACCGATGGCGACTCGCCGAGCCCGCTCGCCGGGAGCTACCACGACCAGTCGCTCGTGCTCGTAGTCGACGACGAGAAGCCGGTGCGCGACGCGATCCGGTTCTACCTCGAGCAGATCGGCTTCCGCTCGATCTCGGCCGCTGACGGCGCGCAGGCCGTCGAGATGGCCGCCCGCCACGCCCCGGACGTCGTGCTGATGGACATCCGGATGCCCAAGATGGACGGCCTCCAGGCGACGCAGCGGATCTACGAGAACCCGCGCCTCCGCAACATCCCCATCGTCTTCCTCACCGCCGAGGACAGCACCGACAAGGTGCTCCGGGCGCTCAGCTACAGCACCGAGGGCTACCTCGTCAAGCCCGTCGACATGGACACCATCGCCGACAAGCTCACCGCCGTCCTGGCGAACGCCGCGTGACCGGCCGCTGACGGCCTACCGGACCACGATGCGGCGGGAGCGCGCGCCGCTGAGCGTCAGCCGCGTGTCGACGGTCTGCCGGAACCGCTTGCGCTCGGCCGGCGCGATGTCCCGCACCTCGACCTGCATCGTCTCGACCGGCTCTACGCCCGGCTCGACGGGCTGGTCGTAGAGGTCTACGTTCACCGTCGCGCTCGACAGGGCCTGCTCGGTCGGGTTGACGACGACGCCGGTGACGACCTGCTTGCCGTCCTCCTCGCGGACGAGCCGAAACTCCTCCACGTGCGCCGTGAGCGCCGACGGCTCGCGGCCGCAACCGGTGACGAGCAGGACGAGGGCGAGCAGGCAGAGGCGAGGGCGCATCAGGCAGGGGGAATGGAGGGAATGAAATAAAACCGGCAAAGGTAACCCTCATCGGTGCGCGTTCGGCGGCACCTACCACTACCCACTAGGCCTCAGCCCAAGTCGTCGAGGTTAGCTTGGAGCTTGGCGATCTCGGCGTCGGCGTCGGCGGCCTTCTGGCGCTCGCGCTCAACGACCTCGGCCGGGGCGCGGCTCGTGAACTGCTCGTTGCCGAGCTTCCGCTCGACGCTCGTGCGGAACTGCTCCTTCTCGCCGATGGCCTTGCGGAGCCGGTCGCGCTCGGCGTCGAGGTCGATCATCCCGGCGAGCGGGACGAACACCTCGTGCACGCCGACGACCACCGCCGCGCTCGCCGCCGGTTTGGCGATCCCGTGACCGATGGTCAGCCGGTCCACGTTCGCGAGCTGCTCGAAGTACGCGCCGTGGGGGCGCAGCGTCTCGGCGAGGGCCGCGTCGCCGAGGTTGAGGTGCGCCTCGATGGGCTTCGACGGGGCGACGCCGTACTGACTCCTGATCCCCCGAACGCCAGAGACCAGCTCTTGCAGGAGCGCGAACGTCTCGGCGGCTTCGGGGTCCGTCTCGGCGGGGTTCGGCTCGGGCCAGGCGGCGACGATGCAGGCGTCGCCGGCGGCGCGGGGGCGGAGGCGGTGCCACAGCTCCTCGGTGATGAACGGCATGAACGGGTGGAGCAGCTTCACCATCGCCTCGTAGACCTCGGCAGCGAGCGCGATCGTCTCGTCGTCCATCGCCTCGCCGAAGGGCGGCTTGATGAGCTCGAGGAACCAGTCGCAGTAGTCGCGCCAGAACAGGTCGTAGATGGCGAGCGCCGCCTCGTTGAGCCGGTAGCGGCCGACGGCCTCGTCCACGGCAGCGATGGTCTGGTTCAGCCGCGTCAGCATCCACCGCCCGACCAGGTCCAGCTCGTCGAACGAGCGCGTGCGGCGGTAGTCCCTCGAGAGTCCCTCGGGACCCGGCTCCATGAAGCGGCCGAAGACGTTGAAGGCGTTCCAGATCTTGTTGGCGAAGTTGCGCCCCATCTCGAACTTCGTCGGCTCCAGCTTGATGTCCTGCCCTGGGGTGCAGAGCACGTTGAGCGAGAAGCGGACGGCGTCCGCGCCGTACTGCTCGATCATGTCGAGCGGGTCGATCCCGTTGCCGAGCGACTTCGACATCCACCGGCCCTGGGCGTCCTTGATCATGCCGGTGATGTAGATGTCGCGGAAGGGGACCTCGCCGGTGAAGTGCAGCCCCGCCATCACCATCCGGGCGATCCAGAAGAACAGGATGTCGTAGCCCGAGACCAGCACGGCCGAGGGGTAGAACGCCTTCAGGTCGTCGGTCTCCTCGGGCCAGCCGAGCGTGGCGAAGGGCCAGAGCCAGGACGAGAACCACGTGTCGAGCACGTCGGGGTCCTGGACCATGCCGGCCTCGGGCTGCTCGACGCTGACCACGAAGTCGCGGTCCTCGTCGATCTCGCCGTCGGCGGTGGTGTGGTACCAGACGGGGATGCGGTGGCCCCACCAGAGCTGCCGGGAGATGGTCCAGTCGCGGATGGTGGAGAGCCAGCGGACGTACTCGTTCTGCCAGCGCTCGGGGTGGAAGCGGATGTCTCCGCCGCGGAGCGCGTCGAGGCCGAGGTCGGCGAGGGGCTGCATCCGGACGAACCACTGCCGCGAGATCAGCGGCTCGATGACCGCCTCCGAGCGGCTCGACACCGGCACCGAGGTTTTGTACGGCTCCACCTTCTCGAGCAGCCCCGCCGCCTCCAGGTCTTCGACGATCTGCCGGCGCGCCTCGAAGCGGTCGAGGCCGGCGTAGGGGCCGCCTAGCTCGTTGACCGTCGCGTCGGGGTTGAGGACGGTCAGCACCTCCAGGTCGTGGCGGCGGCCGATCTCGAAGTCGTTCTTGTCGTGCGCCGGGGTGACCTTGAGCGCGCCCGCGCCGAACGCGGGGTCGGCGTGCTCGTCGGCGATGATCGGGATGGCGCGGTCCACGAGGGGGATGCGGACGGTCTGGCCGATGAGGTCCTGGTAGCGCTCGTCGTCGGGGTGGACGGCGATGGCAGTGTCGCCGAGCATCGTCTCGGGCCGCGTGGTGGCGATCGTGACGTACCCGTCGCGGTGGGTGTAGGGGTAGCGGATCCACCAGAGGTGACCGTCGCGCTCGACGTTGTCGACCTCCTCGTCGGAGATCGCCGTCATGTTGTCCGGGTCCCAGTTGACGAGGTAATCGCCCCGGTAGATCAGGCCGTCGTCGTAGAGCTGGACGAAGACGTCCTGCACGGCGCGGCTCAAGCCGTCGTCCATCGTGAAGCGCGACCGGCTCCAGTCGGCCGAGTCGCCGAGCTGCTTCTTCTGCTCGAGGATGTGCCCGCCGTACTCCTCCTTCCAGGCCCAGACCTTGTCGGTGAACGCCTCGCGCCCGAGGTCGTGCCGCGTCAGGCCGTCGGCCTTGAGCGTCCGCTCGACGACGTTCTGCGTGGCGATGCCGGCGTGATCGAGGCCGGGAATCCAGAGCGCCTCGACGCCGCGCATCCGGTGCAGCCGGATCAGCGCGTCCTGGACGGCGTCCTGGAGCGCGTGCCCCATGTGGAGCCGGCCGGTCACGTTCGGCGGCGGCATCGGGATCACGAACGGCGGCGTGCCGGCGTCGCGCTGCGCTTGGGCGCGCTCGGCGTCGGCGCGGAAGAAGCCGCCGGCCTCCCAGAAGGCGTACCACCCGGCCTCGACGGTGGAGTGTTCGTAGGCGGTGGAATCGGCGGTGTCGGTGACGGGCGGGGCGAGGGGGGGGGCGGGCATGGGGCGTCGTCGGGGCGTCGTCGGGGAGCGGGGCGGAAAGCTACGGCGCGTCCGGTGCAGACACCGTGAAAGGATGGGGCCGCCGGTGTCGCTAGCCTACGCCTCGGAGAGCGCGCCTACCCCTCGAAGAGGGCGTCGAGCGCGAGGGTGAACCCGCCGCCCCGCCCCGCGCCGCGCAGCACCTCGCCCGGCCCGAGTACCGTAGGACCGCCATCAGCCCCGTGGACCTGCACCTGCTTCTGCTCCGGCTCGGCGATCCACGCCCGGTCGACGCCCGCACCGAGGTACTCCGCCGTCTTCTGCCGCATCTCGGCCGCCGTGTTGCCCGGCGAGAGCACCTCGACGATCAGCTCCGGGGCCACGTCGAGCTAGCTTCGCGAGGTCACGCGGGCCAGGCGTTCGTGCGAGATGAAGAGCGCGTCGGCCCCGCGCACCGTGTCCGGGTTGCGCCCGGTGTAGACCCCGACCTCGCCGGTTAGCACTTTACCGAGGCGATGCTCTTCGGCGAACACCGTGAGGCGCGCTGCGATGAGACTGACGTAGGTACCGTGGAGCCAGCTAGTGGGAGACATGAGCACGAGGCGGCCGGCGACGAGCTCGCACGGGCCGAGGTCCGGCATCCGGGCGAGCTCGTCGCCCGAGAGCGGTTCGGCGCGGCGGAACACGCCCAGGAGCGGGTGGGCAGGGGCGAGCGCGGGCATGGGTAGAAACGGTGCGTGTCGGGGGCCTACCGCCGGGGCGAACGGCGCGTTCCGGCGCACACCTCGGCCCGCAGGGCGCTGTGGGGTAGCCCGTCGGGCTTTCCCGGAAACTCCTCTTGCCCATCGCAGCGGTCTCGATTTATATTGACCGTCTGTCCAACCTCGGGGTGTAGCGCAGCCCGGTAGCGCGCTTCGTTCGGGACGAAGAGGTCGTGGGTTCAAATCCCGCCACCCCGACAAGGCCCGCCAGAACGGTGGGTCGGACTGCCAATGTAGCTCAGTTGGTAGAGCAGCTCACTCGTAATGAGCAGGTCGGCGGTTCGAGTCCGCCCATTGGCTCCCCTCAAAAGCGCCCCAGACGACGCGGAAACGTCGATTCTGGGGCGCTTTTGTTTTCCGGCCGAGGAGAGGGGCGAAGGGCATGGCCCACATGTGGCCCACGGCCCCCACGGGCTGGAGCCGTTTTCAGCACAGCCCGCGCGCGGCGAGGCTCGTGTATCCCCGCCCGGCGATGATGAGGTGATCGTGGATCGGCACCCCCATCACACCCGCCGCCTGCTTCAGCGTCTTCGTGATCTGCACGTCCTCCTTCGACGGCTCCGGGTTGCCCGACGGGTGATTGTGAGCGAGAACGAGCGCGGCGGCGTTGGCGAGGAACGCGGCCTTGAACACCTGCCTCGCCTCGACAATCGAGGCGGCCAGCCCGCCGACGGAGACGACGTGCAGCCCGGTCACGGTGTTGGCCGTGTCGAGCAGCAGCACGACGACGAACTCCTCGCGGTCCTTGTCGCGGAAGTAGTCGATCAGGAGGGCCGCCACGTCGCCGGGGCTGGACACCTGCTCGCGCTCGGCGAAGGTGAAGTCGGCTTCGTGGACGAGGCAGGTGAAGTAGAGCGGGACACCGGAGAAGAGGTGAGCGCGGTACTTCTCGGCGTGGGGGTTGCGTAGCTTCTGCATAGCTGGTTCCTGTTGGCGTTGCGTGTCTCAGGGACCGGCAAGCGGCCGGGGTGTCCTACCACCCCGGCCGCGCCGTTGATGGGCCTGCGAGATGCCCGTTCCTCAGAACGGACGTGCCCCGGCGGGCGTGAGGTTCTTCTCGGCGGGCAACCCGGCGAAGGTCTCGACGGCCTCCGCCTCGCTCACGCGGACGTACCCGGTAGCACGCGAGACGAGGGCGGTGCCGTCCTTCCGCTCCTTCGACTTCCGGGCGCGCACCTCCTTCTCCAGCGCCTCCACGGCGGGGCTGTAGTCGTAGCTCTTCGACGTGCAGGCTTCGAGGCGGAAGCCGAACGCCTCAGCGCGGCCGTCGTCCTCGTCGGTGAGGGCGTCGTAGATCACCGGCTCCAGGGCCTTCATCTCGTCGGTGGACTCGCGGATCGAGGCTTTGAGGTTGAGGTAGCGGCGGAGCGGTTCGGGGGATTCGAGCGAGCGTAGCATGGGGGACCTCCTACGGTCAGTTGTGTGAAGAGCAGCCGGACGATCCGGGCTGCATTGCGTGTAGGTAGTATAAGCACGTTCTTATCTCTTGGTTCTGACGAGTGATAAGAAAAACTTATTTTATTTCTTTCTCGTTGGGAACATGCCATAAGGCAATGCTTATAACAGATACACAGCGGCACGCAACGCCGCATCCACAAACCCAGCCGTAGGAGGCTACCATGATCCAGACCGACACCCACCCCGCTCCCCGCCTCGCCCGCATCGAAGCTGTCAACGGCGAAGCCTCTGCGTTCTACTCGTTCTGCAAGGGTCTTCCGTTCGCCTTCGACCTGCAAGAGAAGGTCCGGCAGGCGCAGACCTTCAGCATCAAGGCAGACGGCTCGTCCTTTGCCATCCCGACGAAGCTCGTCGGCACCTCGAAGTTTCAGCCGACGCTCGCCGCGGTCGGTGCGGTGCCCCACACCTACCGCAAGCTCGTCGCCCGCTTCGTCCCCGACATCCGCGCCGGACGTGCCGGAGACTACCGCCTCGCGCTCTACTTCGGCGGCGACCTTCTCGGCTTCGTTCAGGACAAGCACCTGCCGTGGATCGAGGCGCTCATCCCGAGCCGGGACTTCTGCATGACCGGCGTGCAGTTCTACGCGCTCGCCGTCACGGGCGGCGAGCCAGGCAAGCCGACTCGGGGCCTCAACCTCATCATCACCGGGACGGGCGAACGGGCGGCGCTGCTGCTCGACCACGCCGTGGACCGGGCGGCGGCGGAAGCCGAGGTCGAGGCCGCATACGAAGCGGGCCGCCTGGTTATCTGAGCACAGACCGGGCCGGGGGAGCCGCGCAAGCTCCCCCGGCATCCTCATCCACCGAATCCACCCCGCAATGCCTACACCCGACGCAGCCCACTCCGTTCGCCCGCTTCGCTCCGGGCGGTACGTGAGCACCGACGATCTCCACCGCTACGCCCGGCGCGCACTGGAGAAGAGCGAGACCACGCAGAAGGAGGCCGCCGCCGCGTTCGGTGTGACGCAGCCCGCCGTCGCGCAGGCACTCCAGCCGGGCGGGTCGCCGGAGCTGGCCCGGCAGATCGTCGAGCGCTTCGGCGGCTACGCACTCGACGGGCCGCTCTACCGGGCGCGCAAGCTGTGAACGCCGGTCTCCGGGGTCAGAACCAGTTGCGGTTCTCCGGGTGCCGGACGTAAGACGCCGCGCCGTCCCTGCTGGGCGCATCGCTGACGAGCTCAAGCCGCCGCATCGTGTGCAGCGCCTCGGCCACGTCGGCGGCGTCGAGGTCGAGCGCCTCGCCGTCGGCGAGGGCCTGCTCGACGGTGAACGGCGACGGGAGCCGGTCGAAGAGGAGCGCCATCGGGCGCGGCACGGGGAAGGCCCACGCTTCGCCCTCAGCCCTCACGCGGCGCTCGGTGCGCTCGGCCTCGGCGCGGAGGTCTTGGAGGAAGCGTTCATCCTCCAGTGTCAGTTGCTCACGCGCACCCGGCGGGAGGCCGCGAAGGTGCTTCGGGATGTGCTCGTCAGGCATGGGTAGAGAGGTCGCTCAGGGGACCCGTCGAGGGCTTGCATTGGAGCTTAGGTGCTCTTCACGGCAGACAGCACAGCGTCTTCCATTAAACCAGGTGGGGGCATCGTGAATACGCACGCGCCGTCTGACTTGTTTGCCCAGACCTCCCCCAGAACTCGCTTCTCAGATGCCTCCGGCGTCTCGTAAAGGTGCGCTCCTTTGTACTCGACGACAAGAATACGGTTATCCTTCAGGCGGGCCACGAAGTCGGGATAGAATCGGTCTGTCGAGGTCTGGAGCCAGAACCCGTATTTGGGTTGACGGACGGGATTGCGAACCCAGGTGTCCACGGCGTCGAGACGGTCTATGAACACGGCGCACTCCTCCTCTTCACGGGTGTCGAGGTGGCCGATTTCTGGGTAGTAGTGGCGGTCAAAATGATGCGACCCACCGTAGAGTCTGGAATAGACCGCGTTAGCCGGAAAGTCAAAAACGACGTCAGGGGACACGACGAGGTCGGCCGGTCCTTCCCCGTCGAGGTACAGTTGATGAGCGTGCTTACGACTCGCCTGTCTCAGGGCGTTGATGCGCTCGAAGACCGCACGGCCGAGCCGGGCGCGGTCGCCGATGAGCGCTTCGAGTCCGTGTTCGCGGACGAGGCCGTTGACGAGGCGGACGAGGTAGCGCTCCCGCTGAGCGTGCGCAAGGTCGGGCGCGTGGAGCCGCTGGTCGAGCCACCGCACGAGGTCGGCCTCGCGCCAGCCGAAGTCTTTGGTGAATAGCTCGACCTGCGTGTGGAGCTGAGCCACGAATGACACGAGCCGACCTTCGTCCGTCACGTCGATCTCGGCACCCTGACCTCGTTCTCTCCCCGGTGTATACCCGCCCAGCGAAGCCTCTGCATCGTCGAGCGACCACGACCCGAGGGCGGCCTCAATGATGTGCGAAGCCTCGAACGGCTCGAAGAGGTCGCCGTCCCGAACGGCTAGCACGGGGACCTTGATCTTCTCCCCTCGCTCTGAGGGGGCGCGGTGAGGAGCGAGAGCCGCCCGGAGCGCGGTGGTAGCAGGGGCGGGGAGCACCGAGGCCAGGTCATCCTGGTCCTCAGCCGAGAGGCCGATGGGCACCCGGAGCACTTGGCGCTCAGGGGCGAAGCTCACCCCGACCGGCAGCTCCGACGGCACGGACTCCGGGGCGAGGGGCACCTCGACGGTGGGCACCGATTCCATCGGATCGACCGCATCAAAGAGCGACCCGCCGGGGGTGCCTCGTTCTCCCCCCAGCCGAAGCTGTTGCGGCTCGGGCAGCGCCGCCTGAATGAGCGTGGCCGCCTCCTCGCGCTGAAAGCCGGAGCCGACGAGCGCGTCCGTCAACCCCAGCAGCGTTGCCTGGAAGCTCGGGGACGAAGCGACCACGTAAGCCCGGTTCAGCGCCGAGCGTTTCTTTGGCTCCACATACGGCATACGGAGGACGCGCCCGACAAGCTGCTCGACGGCCGTGGACGAACTCACGTTCGAGACGGTGGCGAGGACGTAGGCGAACGGGCAGTCCCAACCCTCCCGGAGTGCCTGCACCGTGACGATCACTCGAATGTCGGAACTCGGGTCGAGAATGTTCTCGCTGTCCGGGTCCCACTCGCCGTAGGCAGCGACGCGGACCCAATCATCCGGGACACGCGCGTCGTCTTTGAGGTAGGCCCGGATCGTGTCGGAATCGACCACCTTGCGCGTGCTGCTTCGGGACTCCGCCTGGATCAGCAGGATCGGGCGGATGTAGCGGCCGCCGTCGGCCTGCTCGGCGTCGGCGAGCCGTTCGAGCGTGGAGCGCCGGGCGAGGGCGTCGTCTATCACGGCCTCCCACTGCGGGCGCACCGTGAGCGCGAGCGGGAGCTTGATCATGTGCTCCGCCTTCAGCTCCGCCGCGCTTGCCTGGAACAGCACGTTCGAGGGGGTGTCCTCGTGGTCGGGTGTGGCCGTGAACTCGATGATGCAGGCAGGTGCAAGGCGGGCGAGCGTCTCGAAGGAGAGGTCCGTCCGCGCATTGTGCGCTTCGTCCACGATCACGACCGGGCGGCGGGAGCGGATCACGTTCGCCAGCGACGGGATCGGGCGGCCGTCTTCGTAGGTGTCCAGGCCGAGTGCCGCCGCGCCCACCGGGAGGTGCTTCACGGCGTCGAGGAATGATCCGTTCTCAGCGTACACCTTCCGGCTTTCGGTTTCCTCGATGCGAAAGCTCTGGATCGTAGAGACGATCACGACGGTCTGTCCTTCGAGCGCCGTCCGGCTGAGCTGCAACGCGCCCGCCACGTCCACGACCTCGACGGGACCGACGCCCGCCACGAGTGCCTGCCGGTACGGGTGGTCCGGGTTCTGGAGGGCGCTGAGCGTCTGCGTCAGGATCGCGTTCGAGGGGACGAGCCAGAGCACCACGCCGCGCTCGACGCCGAGGAGTCGGCTGAAGGCGAGAGCGGGCGTCTGGGCCGCTACGACGGTCTTCCCGCCGCCGGTGGGGATGCGGACGCAGACGTAAGGGAGGCCCTGAAGCTCCGGGAGCCGCTGCGATTCCCCCACGTCCCGGTAGGGGATGGAGCGGCCCATCGTCTTCGCCGTCACGTCCTGGTAGGCAACGTCGGCAGCTCGGCGGCTCACGGTAGGCTCCGGGTTGCCAGCGAGCCTCGCCGTCGTGCCGAGGTACTCGCTCAGGGCGTCGAGCGCGCGGCGCTGGTAGTCCTTGAGCTGGAGCATCGGCTAGGCCACCGGGAGGGCGTAGGGAATCTGCCGAAACTCGACGCGCGCCTCGGCGAGCCGCGAAGGGGAGACCGTCGAGGCTGATCCGTAGACGATGCGCGGGCCGTCGTGAGGGGCGAGGGAGGCGAGGAGCGAGCGTGTGAGCACGTCGCCGTCGAGGGCTACCGCTTGGCCGTCGCCGCCGGGGGTGCTGAGGAGGTAGACGCCGACGCCCGCCGCCGCGCCGAGGAAGGGCGGCGCAGCGCGGTCCTCCGGCATTGCGTGACCCGTGGCGAGGTAGAACACGAGCCAGGCTAGCTCGTCGTAGGAGACCGCCGGGTTGAGGCCGCCGGACTCGTCCAGGAGCGGGGGGCCGAGCGTGGCGTAGCGGAACCCGGAGCCAAGCCCGTCCACGCGCTTCGTCTCTTTCCGCTCGCCGGTGACGACGAGGTACCCGTCCTTCACGGTCTGCTTCACCGCATCGAACCGATCAGCCTGCTCTTCGGCGACCGCCTCGGCTTTCGCTAGCAGCTTCTCCGCCTTGCGGAGCTTAGTCAGCGTCACCTTCTCGCGCATCAGCTCTTCTTTGCGCGAGCCGGTGAACGAGTAGCCTTCGACGGCGCGGCGCACGCGCTCCGCCGTGACGGGCCGGGCGACCTCCGGCTCCATCTCGACGAGGATGAACCGGCGCTGCCCCCCGTCAAGCGCGTTCTGTTTCAGAACCGCGTGGGCCGTCGTCCCGCTCCCAGCGAAAGCGTCGAGCACGAGCGCGTCCGGCCCCGTCGCCACTTGGAGAACTCGCTGGATCAGCCGGGTCGGCTTGGGGGTCACTGTCGAGCTATCGAGTTCAGGTAAGACGCTCATAAATTCCTTCTTTGCCTCTTGAGTCGTTGCGACTTCTTCAGCGAACCACAGAGTCGTCGGCACCAAGCCCTCGGCTTCATCTGGGTACATCTTGATTCGAGGTATACCGTCTCCACCACGCGGGAAGTAGACCCTGCCCTCAGCCATGTATTGATCGAATACTGGCTTTGTAGCACCCCAGCACCTATCATCGGGTGGGTCGAGTTCTATGCCAGTTGGCGTGGTGATTTTATACATCTGGTTCGAGCGATAACCCTGCGCAGAAAATGGAATTGACTTCCAGGGACCGCGAGGATCATCGTCGGGGTTTGAGTAATCATCACCGCTCTCGGGAAGGAGGTTGCGATTCTTCTTCCATCTGAGAGGGCCAGCGGGCGAATAGACCAGGACGTGATCGTGTGAGGTACCAATCGCCGCTCGGTTCTCCCGGGAGGTCCGCTTCTGCCAGATAACATTAGCGACGAATCTGGACTCACCGAACGCCTCGTCCAGCACAGCCCGCGCGTGGTGATTTTCATTATCGTCGAGCGAGATCCAAAAGCTCCCAGTCTCCGCCAGCAGTTCCCTCAGAAGCATCAGCCGGGGATACATCATGCAGAGCCACCGGTCGTGTCGGCTCAGCTTCTCAGCGTCTACCACCTCGCCCAGCCACGCCCTGATCTGGGGGCTGTTCACGTTGTCGTTGTACGCCCACCCCTCGTTGCCCGTGTTGTACGGCGGGTCGATGTAGATGCAGTCCACGCGCCCGGCATAACGCGGGAGCAGCGCCTTCAGCGCTTCGAGATTGTCGCCCTCCACGATCAGATTGCCTGCATCGAGGTCGCCCGCTCCGGCTTCGGGCACGTCCTGGAGCAGTCGGTACGGCACGCGGCGGTGATGGTCGATCACAGCGTCCTTTCCGATCCAGTCGAGCGCGGGCATGGCGGGCGAGGTTGAGAGGGGGACGTGCAACCTACGTTTCGCATCGCGCCCGCGTCTAGCGAGGATCGGGCGAATCCGTGAGGGTCGGCTGTACGCCCGCTGCATCTGGCTCCCCGGCGCGAAACGGTCAGCGTCTATCGCTCACGTTCACTTGCTGCTCCCCGATGTTCACTTGCCCCTGGTTGTGGATCGTGATCTGAGGTGCGTAGCGTCGGAGGTCCCGCAGCGCCCGCAGCGAGCGCATGAACATCCGCTGGAACCGGTCGGCCGTCAGGAGCGCCCGGTCCTCCATGTTGACCCGGTACTCTCGCGTCGGTCGGTACTTCCCTGAACGCTCTACCTGATCTTCCTGCACGGCGATCTCCGCGCGGTTCAGCAGCTCGTAGTGCCGGAGATTGTTCATCCACCCGGTATGCGCCTGCGCCATCTGATCGATGAGCACGCACTCCAGACTCCCCCTCGGTTGCCACTCGTCTATGAACCCCTGCCGTACGGCGAGGTAACGCGCCTGCTCCCACGGCGAGTCCTGCCGCATTGCCTCGCATCCCCGTGCCCCGCTGTCTAGCTCATCGCGGGCCTCCTCTCTCAGCCGGTCCCACCGTCCCCAAGTCCGCTCCGGGTCGAGCGTCACCGCATCGTTGAAGGCGTACCACGAAAGCTGGTCCGGCGGGTCTTCCTCCAAGCGGCGGAGTTGCTCCTCCGGCGTCATCGAGTTCTCCTTTGCGAGTCCGGCCGACCAACCTTCCTGAATCGTGGCTACGCTTCGCCCTCGATATCGCAATTCCCAAGACAAGGCCGCCGGGAAGGTCTCCGGCTACGTCGCCCGGTTCTACGACCCGACGCGCGCCCCGGCGCGCAAGTCCGTCACGCTCCGCACGTCGAGCGAGGCCGTAGCACGTCGGCGGCTGGCCGAGCTGGAGCGGAAGGAGTCGCTGGGGCTGTTCGACCCGTGGGGCGACACGTCCCCGGAGGCCGGGGTGACGGTGGGGGAGGCCGCCGAGCGGTACCTGCGGAGTCAGGACCGCGCCGGACGCTCCCCGAACACGGTCTCCTCCGCCCGCCGTCTGCTCTCGCTCTTCGAGGACGGACTGCCGGCGGGCACGCTCGTCGGGCACGTCGAGCGGCGGCACGTCGAGCGGTTCCTCGCCGCGCCGAAGAAGAGTGCCGACCTCAAGAAACCCGAGCAGCGGAGCACGGCGACGAAGAAGCGGTACCGCGCCGTGCTCTCGCACTTCCTCGGATGGACAAAGCGGCAGGGCCTCCGCCCGGACAACCCGGCGGCCGAGGTCGAGGTGGCCCCGGTCCGCGCCAACCGGCGGGAGCACCTGACCGAAGAGGAAGAGGCGGCCGTGCTCCGAACCGTTCAGGCTCAGGAAGTCCTCGACGGGCACGCGCGCCGCTGGCTCACCGACTGGCTCGCGTTCGGGTGCTGCACGGGTCTCCGTCCCGGCGAGCAGCAGGCCCTCCGGTGGAGCGCCGTAGACCTCGCCGAAGCCGTCGTCCACGTCGGCCGGGGTCACCGGACGAAGACGGCGAACTCGGCGCGCACGGTGCCAGTGCGGGGTGCGGCGCTCGACGTGCTCCAGCGGCGGGCGGCCGAGCGGGCAGGGGAGGGGGACGGGCCGGTGTTCACCGGGGCGACGGGCAGCACCGTAGAGATGCGGTACCTCTCGAAGCAGCTCGCCCGGTTCGCGGTGGCGGCCGGGGTCGAGAAGAACATCACCGCGTACAGCCTCCGCCACTCGGCGGGGACGCGGCTCGCGCTCGCCGGGGTGCCGCTGTTCATCATCGCTCGCATCCTCGGCACGTCGGTGGCGATGGTGGAGCGACACTACGCGGCCTACGCTCCCGACGCCGGGGCGCTCCACCTGGAGCGGGTGTTCGGGACGGGCAGCACGGTCGAGGGCTGAGGAGCGAGCGGCCGGACGGCATGCGTGAGGTGGAACGCCCTATGCCACATCCTGTATAACCTCTCCGAATGCCTGACGAACCCACCGGGTCCCCGAAGCCGGTTGACTGGCTCGGCTCCACCCTCGCCGACACCCGCGCACTTCCGCCCGGTGCTCGGCGTGCGATGGGCTTCCAGCTCGACCGCGTGCAGGCCGGACTCCCACCCGAAGACTTCAAGCCGATCAAGAGCGTCGGCCCCGGCGTCTTCGAGATTCGCATCCGCGACGCGGGCCGGGCCTTCCGCTCGTTCTACGTCGCCCGCTTCGAGGAGGCGGTCTACGTCCTCCACGTATTCGAGAAGAAGAGCAGGAAGACGGCCCCGGCCGACCTCGCCCTCGGCCGCGCCCGCTACAAAGCCCTCGTCCAGCGCCGAGCGGAGAGCCGACGATGAACGGGCCGTTCACGATCCCACGAACCCTCACGCCTCCGACCGATGAGCACTCCCCCCGACCGCCTCGCCTCGACGCCTGAGCTTCCCGTCACCCACGGCTCGGGCAACGTGTTCGCCGACCTCGGCTTCGACCCCGAGGAGGCCGCGAACCTCAAGCTCCGCTCGACGCTCGGGATCGAGCTGGCCCGCTACGTCGAGGCCGAGGGGCTGACGCAGACGGAGGCGGCCGAGCGGCTCGGCGTGACGCAGCCGCGCGTGAGCGACCTCGTGCGCGGCAAGCTGGAGCGCTTCACCGTGGACGCCCTCGTGAACATGCTGGCCCGCGCCGGCCGCCGCGTCGAGGTGCGTGTGCTGGAAGCACCGGCGAGGGCGGCGTGAGCGTGGCCCATCCGTGGCCCACATGTGGCCCATAGACCCGAACGAGTCCGAACAAACGCGAACGCGAATCGGCCTGTATGGGGCCGAAAAGGCCAGTTGAGCATCATGCTGCCCCCCGTGATTCCCACTCGTAATGAGCAGGTCACCGGTTCGAGTCCGGTCATTGGCTCCCGGCAACAGGCCCCCAATCGCCACAGACGCAATTGGGGGCCTATGCTGTTTCTACAGCGTAGACTCGCTCGCATGCCTAGAGCAGGCTGGCAAGCCGCACGGCCTCGCGCCCACCGGCCGTGAGACGACACTTCGACGACGGGCGGCTGGCCGCGCTGCGGATCGAGGTCGCCGTCGCGTGGGGCCGCGCCGCGGGCGCGCTCGCGGTGGTCTACGGCGTCGGGGCCGGCCTGGTCGAGCTGTACGATCAGCTTTGGTAGGCCGACATCCCGAAGGACGCGCTCCAGGCTCGGGCACGCGACGAGGGCCTGACGAACCTGGGGGCCGAAGCGCTTCCGTTCAACCTGTTCTACAAGCGAGCCTACTTCGCCGAGTGGCCCGCCCTGAACCGCCTCAAGCGCCGCCTGCTGCCTGACCTCGACCTCCAGAACCCAGACGCGCCGATGGCGATGGCGGGCGACGCCTTCCGCGCCGCGCTCCGCGAACTGGCCGAGACGCCGTTCCGCCCGCGCCCGTGGTTTTATCCCGGCCCGTGGGGCGGCCAGTTCATGCGGGACCACATGGGCCTCAATCCCTCGCCCCCCACTTCGCGTGGTCGTTCGAGCTGATCACGCCCGAGAATGGGATCGTGCTGGAAGAGGGCGGCGCGCTGCTCGAGTGCTCGTTCGACTGCCTCATGTTCCAGGAGTACCGCCGCGTGCTCGGGCGGGCCGCGCGGCAGTTCAAGACCGAGTGGCCGCTCCGACTCGACTACCTCGATACCGTCAGCGGCGGCAACCTCTCGGTGCCATGCCACCTGCGCCCGGACTTCATCCGCCACCAGTTCGGCGAGGCCTTCACCCAGGCGGTATCTAGAGTCGATGGTCGTGCCGGCGGCGGCCGAGCGCGTTGAGTTCGTCAACCGGGGCGACCGGCCGTGCAGGCTGGTGCTCGTCTACGTGCGCCCCAGCGTCGGCTCAACCGAGTCCCTCAACGACCCTGCTGAGTAGAGACGGTCAGGCTCTTCTCGCCGATGGATCCGCTTCGCGAGGGACGAGCCGCCGGCCCCGTCCTGTATCTTTGCTCATGGACCGGCATCGCCCACCGACTTCGCCGCGCGGCTCCCGCGCGCTCGTGCTCTTCTCCGGGGGGCAGGACTCCACGACCTGCCTCCTCTGGGCGCTCTCGCCTCAGCACGGGGCCTTCGACGAGGTCGAGGCGCTCGGCTTCCACTACGGGCAGAAGCACGCGGTCGAGCTCGAGCAGGCGGCCCGGATCGCCGACGCGGCCGGCGTCTCCTTTACGGTGCTCGACCTCGCGGGCCTGCTCTCGGGGAGCGCCCTCACCGAGCACGAAAAGGACGTCAGCCGCGCGCACGACCAGGCCCCGCACCTCCCCGCCTCGTTCGTTCCCGGCCGCAACGCCCTCTTCTTCACGGCCGCCGCCGCCTACGCCTACCCGCGCGACATTCAGGACCTGGTCGGCGGGATGTGCCAGGCGGACTCGTCGGGCTACCCCGACTGCCGGCGCGCCTTCGTCGAGAGCCAGGCGCGCACGCTCCGCCTCGCCTTCGACGCCGACCTCCGGGTCCACACCCCGCTCATGGACCTCTCGAAGGCCGAGACGTGGAAGCTCGCCGCCGAGCTCGGGACGGTGCGCGGGGTGGACGTGCTCGAGGCCGTGCGCGAGTTGAGTCACACCGACTACAACGGCGACCGCTCCGAGCGCCACGCGTGGGGCTACGGCCGCCTCGACAACCCAGCCTCGATCCTCCGGGCGAAGGGCTACGACGAGGCCAAGGCCAGGGGGTGGGTATGACCGCCCCCCGCACCGCCGAGGTCGGCCTCGCCGCCCGGCGTGCGCCGTCGGCCCCCGGCGCGCCGCGCTACGCCGTCAAGGCCGTCTGGCGCACGCTCCAGGGCGAGGGGGCCTGGGCCGGCCGGCCGGCCGTGTTCGTCCGCTTCGTCGGCTGCAATATGTGGACGGGCTACGACGCCGACCGCCCCGACGGCCTGGCCCCGTGCAGCGCCTTTTGTGACACCGACTTCCGCAAGGAGGGGGCGGTCAAGCTCCGCGCAGCCGACCTCGTCGCTGAGGTCGAGGCGGCGGGGGCCGGCGAGACCCCCATCCGCTTCGTGGTGCTCACCGGCGGCGAGCCGCTCCTCCAAGCCGACGCCGCGCTCGTGCGCGCGCTCCACGCCGCCGGCTTCGAGGTGGCCGTAGAAACCAACGGGACCATCGCCCTGGCCGATGCCTTCGCCGCGCCGGACGGCACGCTCGTGCCGCCGGACTGGGTCGTGTGCAGCCCCAAGCTGCCCGAGGACCGGCTAAAGCTGGAGTGGGCGGACGAGCTCAAGCTCGTCGTCCCGGCCTACCGCCCGGCGGCCTACGCCGACTTCGTCGCACGCGTGCGCGAGCACCCGATGGCGGGCGTGCCGCGCCGCTACCTCTGGCTCCAGCCCGAGGACGGCCCCCAGCTCGCCGAAGCGACACGGTTCGCGGTCGAGCTCGCACTCCGCACCCCCGCATGGCGCGTCTCGGTCCAGACCCATAAGCTTCTCGGCGTCGACTGACGCCGCTGCCAACGTCGCCGTTGCTAGCGCACGAGGGCTACGCACTGCGCGACGGTTCCAGCTAGCCCGGTGGCGCGAAGGAGGTGGGACCCAGATTCAGGGGACAGGGCCTCACGTCGCGTCCAGAGTGCGTGCGGGTTGCTAGCGCAACAGAGGGATAGGGCGGGCCGCTCACAATCTCGGACCTTGCCCGCTGCGTGGCGATCTGCTCTATCAGGGTGTCTGGACCTTCACGCTCTGGGCGTGCATCTAGTCTGTCCGCACGACCGATTGCGCCAGCGACCAGGCCGCGCCGTGTGCTCGGATGAGATAGACCCCGTTCGGTAGCTGGTCGCCACTCAGAGCGATGGAGACATCGTCGCCAGCCGTGACCGCACCGCTGTAGAGGATAGCGATCCGGCGACCGAGGAGATCGAAAAGCTCGACCGTCGCAGGTCCCGCAGCCGGAGGTACGAGAGTGATGCTAGCAACAGCGTCAAAGGGGTTCGGGTAGGTGCGAAGCGTACCTACCGGGAGCGAGGAGACCAGTTCAGTGGGCGTTGCCGGCGCGGCGAGGCGCACGGCGTACGCGCCTTTGTCTGTGTCGAAATCCTCCCCACACGTCGAGCGCCCGGCGACAAAGACATCGCCTGATACGTCCGATACGTCGAGGCCTCCATTTCGGGGAAGCTCACTGCAGGGCGTAGGACCGGGACCGCTCCACCCGCTCGTTGTGTGAGTCTCGTACTTACCCTCAGGGCCGTAGCGCGCCACGACGAAGTCGAGACCGTCTGCTGCGCCCGCTCCCCAGCCAGCCACGTAAATTTCGCCGTCAGGACCGAGGGCGGCGTCCTCGAGGTCTATGGGGTAAAAGGGGGGAGATTCGTGCCGTGCTTCCCACAACGGTGTGCCGTCCGTGCCGTAACCGAGGAGGAGGAGGTCGGCTTGGTTCCCGCTCGTCTGGCTCACCCCAACGACGACGAGATCGCCAGCCGGGTTGCGCAGTAGAGCGCGGGCGGAGGTGTTCAGTTGCGGAGGACCGGGGTAGGTCGCAATCCAAACGGGTTCGCCCTCGGACCCGTAATGCATGAGCAGAAGCTCGTTCGCCTCCTGGCTGAAGGCGAACCCGGAGACGAAGACGCCCCCCGCACCGTCCGGGGAGAGCCCACCCCCCGCACTCGACCAAGGGTTTGGCTGTGGCCCCGGATATTGATGAATCCACAGCCGCGTACCGTCAGAAGCGTAGGCGACAGTGGTAGCCATTGCACGGCTGCTTCCCGTGATGAACACGCGTCCCTCCTCGTCGACGGCGACGGCTGAGGGGGTACCGAACCCGTCAGTAACACCACGGTCGGTCCAGAGCACTTCGCCATCGGCGTCTAGCGCGATGAGGAGGTAGTCACCGTCCTGGGCAAAGACGTAGACGCGGCCGTCTGATCCTACGGTAAGGCCTTTGGGGGTCTGGTCGCGCCCGCCATCGTAGAGCGTGTTCCAGAGGAGCGTCCCTGTAGCATCGTACTTCAGCACAAAGAGGTCCTCGTCAATGGGGGTCGAGCCGAGGACGTAGGTGTTGCCTTCGTCGTCCACAACGACCTTGGAGGCATAGGCGGCGGTCGGGAAGACCGCGTGGGCGGTCCATGCGATGGAACCGTCGGCATCGAACTGCACCGTGTAGGGCGTCCGTGGCCCGGAGACGTGGCCGAGGTCGCTGCCGGTCACGCTCGTGCGCCCATTGCGGCTGGAGGCGTCGATGACGCTGAACTCTCCCCCGACGGTGTGACGCTCGGCCCACACCTCCACCATCGGGCTTTGGGCAGCGGCAGGTCCTACACCTGTGAGCAGGAGACTAAAAGCGACGATGCGGTGCGTAAGACACATGAGACTAGAAGGTTATGCAGTGGGCTGGTCAGGCCTAATATACCAGGGTCATGCGGCGCGTGACCTGGAACCCATCGCTCGCGGCTCGGACGATGTAGAGACCAGCCGGTAGCCCTGCTGCATCAAATCGCACCCCGAGAGATCCAGACACTAGGCCGTCGTGTAGCACACGGACGCGGCGGCCGAGCACGTCGAAGACCTCGACCCGGACCGGCTGCGGCCGGGCGACGCGGAGCGTGAACTGCGTCGCCGTCGCAAACGGGTTCGGCGAGGCGGGAGAGAGGGCAAACCCGCCGGCGGGCAGCACGTCCCCGGCGGCGACGGCCGGCGGAAAGAAGGCGCGGCGGACGAGCGTCGAGTCGAGCACGAACGGGTTCGGGCGGTCGCTCTGGAAGCCGGCGATCACGAACGTGCGGTCGTACTCGGCCTGGTCCACGGCATCGGCCTCGTGCCAGGCGCGGAGGGCCTCGCGCTGGTCCTCGAAGAAGCCGTCGTCAGCCTGCGCCTCGTACATCGTGTAGAAGTAGAACATCGCCCGCGCCACGTTCCCCTTGAAGTCCTCGCGCGGCTCGAAGGCCGCGTTGCGGTCGCGCTCGCTGTAGGCGTCGATGCCCGCCGTCGGGACTGCGCTCGTGATGGTGTTGTTGAGGTACCAGTCGTTCGCCTGGGCGTCCGGGACATCGGCGAAGGGGAGGTTGCCACGGTCGCTGTTGGCGCGGACGAAGGTCGGGGCGAGGTGGTGGAGGTCGCGCTCGGCGTTGCCGCTGCCGGCCCCCTCGGCGCGCGGCCAGAGGTGCTCCTGGTTGATCCCCTGCGTGTTCTCGTTGCCTTGGTTGAAGACGTCCTGGCTCGGGTCGCACGACGGCATACAGTCGAACGGCACGAAGAAACCGGTGTAGACGCCGATCACGCCCTCGGTGCCCTCGACCTCGACGTTCCAGACGGTGTCGTACATCCGGTCCTTGCCCGCCGCCTCGCCGAGCACCGAGGCCGGTTTGTAGTCAGCCACGAGCGAAGCGCGCAGCTTCGCGCCGGTCTGGCCGGGAAAGAGGACCGTCTGGTCGGGCTGCGCGACCGCGCCCGTAGTCAGGAGAAGGCCGAGGGCGAGGAGGCGTCGGGTCATCGGACGAGGGTCACGCGGCGGACGACCGACACGTCGCCGGCCTGCATCCGCACGAGGTACACGCCCCGCGCTAGGCCCGTCCCGTCGAAGCGCACCGTGTGGGTCCCGGCCTCGATCTGCCGGTCGAGCAGCACCACCACCTGGCGGCCGAGCACGTCGAAGACCGAGACGCTGACGCGCGCGGCTTCGGGGACCTCGATGCCGAGCGCCGTCGCCCCGCTGAACGGGTTGGGGTAGGCGGCGTGGAGCGCGAACGCCTCGGGCCGCGCCGACGACGCGAGGCTCGCCGGCGACCAAGCCGTCGCGCCGACGACCGGCCACGTCGTCGGGAGTGTGGTGAGCCGGGGGCCGTCGCCGGGACTGCCCGCCGTCACGGTGACGGTGAACGTCTGCGCGTCCACGACCGTGTTCGGGAATTGCCCGATGTTGAGCGTGTAGGCGTAGGTCCCGACCGGCGCGTTCGCCGGGATCCGCTGCGTGAAGCTGGCCGAGACCGTCTGCCCGCCCGGCACGGTGCCGGACTGAATCACGTTCTGCGCCGCCGTCGTCCCGTTGCGCCGCGCCGTGAACCACAGGTTGCCCGTGACCGCGTTGGCGGTGTTGTTGGCGATCGAGTAGTCGAAGGAGATCGAGCCGCCGCGCGGGACGGACAGCGAGGAGGTGTTCTGCGCCGTGAGGTCGAAGCTCGGCCCGGCGACCCCGACGGCCGTGATGTTGTCCAGGCCCAGCTCGGCGACGATCTCGGGGCCGGGGGCGACCACCGCCGGGCTGTGGTAGACGCGAAAGCGGAAGACGTCGGCGAGCGTCGCGTTCACGTCGGTGCCGCCGCGGACGGCGCTGAGGGCGCTGGGCTGGACCGAGAATGTGGCGCGCTGCCAGCCGGTGCCCGCCGCGAGCGCCAGCCCGCTTGTCGAGGCGAAGTCGCCGCCGGCCCCTTCGATCCACAGACGCAGCACGAGGTCGTTCGCCCCGGTGTTGTTGACGTCCAGGGTGACTCGGGCGACGCCCGCCGCCGTGAAGTCGCCGGACCACTGCTCGGTGTTGAACACGGCGAGGCGGCCGGCGATGAAGCTGCCGTCGGCGACGACCTGGAGGTAGCGGTCGCCCGCGCCGTCCGGCCCGCCGGTGGCGACGTTCGAGACATCATCGGTGTCGCGGCCGTTGCGCCAGTCCTGCGTGGTGCCATCCTGGAAGTCGTCGGTCTGGCCGACGGTGATCTGGCCGAAAGCGGGCGCGGCGAGCAGAAGGAAGCCGAGGGTAAAGAAGCGGTGCATGGTCACAGGGGGAAGGGGGGAACGGGTCGCGGCAAGGTAGCAAAAAGCGCGCGGTAGGGTGGCGCGTCTCTAGGTCGCCTCTGGCTCTTCACAGCGCTCTTTACAAAAATGTGAAACGCAGCAGCGACCGGCCCGTCGCCAGCCGTTCCACCGAGCGAGGGGCCGAAGGGTCGGGTGCCGCCGCTTGGCCTCCCCCGCCGCCGCTCGGCCTCGCCTTTTCCCGGCGGGTTGGATGAGGCGCGGGGCTGGGCGATACCGTAGCTTGCGCTGCTCATCTCGCCACGCCATGCACCCTCGGCTTCTGCTCCTGCTGCTCGCCCTCGCGTTGCTCACGGCCTGCCGTGTGGCCGGCCCGGTGCCTACGCCCGAGGCGGACCCGCCTGCTGCGGAGGAGGAAGCCGCCCTGGTGATCCCGCTCGCCGGGCCGTGCGCCGACCGCGCCGCCGAGATCTCCGGCCTCGCCTGGTTCGGCGACGACCTGGTGCTGCTGCCCCAATACCCCGGTCGCTTCTCGCCCACCAGCGACTCGGTCTACGCAGAGGGCGAGCGGCGCACCGACGGGGCCGTCTTCGTGCTACCGGAAGCCGACCTCGTCGCCTTCGTCAAGGGCCGGCACCAAGGACCTCTCCGGCCGCGTGCCGTGCCCTTCTCGGACGCGGGCGTCGCTGCCCTCGCCGCCGGCTTCGAGGGCTACGAGGCCATCGGGTTCTGGGCGAACCGGGTCTACCTCGCCGTCGAGGCCGAGGGGACCGAGTCGATGCAAGGGTTTCTCGTCGAGGGCATCACGGCGCTCAACGACGAAGGCGGGCTGGCCGAGGTGCGGATCGTGGCGAACACCCTCGCCCCGCTCCCGGCGCAGACGCGGATCGCGAACCTCGCCTACGAGACGCTGCTCGTCACGGAGCGCGGTGTGATCGCCCTCCAGGAGGCGAACGGGGCCACGGTCAACCCGACCCCCGAGGCCTACCTCTACGACCCGGCCCTCCGCATCCGCGACTCGCTCGACGTGCCGACCCTCGAGTACCGGCTCACCGACGCGACGAGCGTCGACGCTGAGGGCCGCTTCTGGGGCATCAACTACTTCTACCCCGGCGACTACGGCACGCTCCGCCCCGGCCCCGACTCGCTCGACCTCGTCTTCGGCGAGGGGCCGACGCACCAGCGCGCGGCCGGCGTCGAGCGCCTGGTCGAGTTCCGCCTCGACGGCGACCGCATCGAGCGCACCGACCGGCCCCCGATCCAGCTTCGCCTGCTCGGCCACGGGCACGCCCGCAACTGGGAGGGCATCGCCCGCCTCGGCGACCTCGGCTTCCTGGTCGCCACGGACAAGTACCCGGAGACGATCCTGGCGTTCGTCCCGATGCCGGAGTGAGGACAGCCCCTCGATGGTAGGGGCGAACGGCCGGTTGCCTGGCTCGAGACCGGCGGCATTCCCGACCAGGGCGAACGCCGTTCGCCCCTACGTGCGCTACCTTCCAGGCTTTCCGCGCTAACCCCTCGACCCGATGGAAACACCGCCTGCCGTCACCCAGCCCAAGGGCTTCGCCCGCTTCCTCGGCGTGATCGAGCGGGTGGGGAACGCGCTGCCGCACCCGGCGACGCTCTTCGCGCTCTTCGCGCTGCTCGTGATCGTGTTCTCGTGGGTGTTCAGCCTGCTCGACATCGAGGCGGTGATGCCGAACTCGGGCGAGGTCATCCGGCCGGTCAACCTGGTCTCGGTCGAGGGGCTGCACCGGATTCTGACCGAGATGATCGACAACTTCACCGGGTTCGCCCCGCTCGGGACGGTCCTGGTGGCGCTGCTCGGGATCGGCGTGGCCGAGAAAAGTGGGCTGATCGGGACCGGCATCCGGCTGCTCGTGCTGAGCGCGCCGCCGCGGCTCTTGACGTTCGTGATCGTGATCGCCGGCGTGCTCTCGAACACCGCGAGCGAGGTCGGCTACGTGCTGCTAGTCCCGCTCTCGGCCATCATCTTCCTCGCCGTCGGGCGGCACCCCATCGCCGGGCTCGCCGCCGCCTTCGCGGGCGTCTCGGGCGGCTACTCGGCCAACCTCCTGCTCGGCACCATCGACCCGCTCTTGGCCGGGCTCTCCGAAGAAGCCGCCCGCATCATCGACCCGACCTACCTCGTCAACCCGGCCGCGAACTACTACTTCATGTTCGTCTCGACCTTCTTCATCGCCGCCGCCGGGACGTGGGTCACCGAGCGGATCGTCGAGCCGCGCCTCGGGACGTTCGAGGGCGACGTCGAGGCCGAGGAAATCCAGGACCTGACGCCGGACGAGAAGCGCGGTCTGTGGTGGGCGCTCGCCTCGGTCGGGGTCCTGACGGCGCTGGCGCTGTGGGGGCTGCTCCCCGAGGGCGGGTTCCTGCGCGACCCCGAGACGGGCGGCGTCCTGCGCTCGCCGTTTATGCAGGGGATCGTCGCGGTCATCTTTATCACGGCGAGCGTGGCGGGCATCGCCTACGGGCTCGCCGCCAAGACGCTTAAGAGCGACGCGGACGTGATGAATGGGATGGGCGACGCGATGTCGACGCTGGGCATCTATATGGTGTTGGTGTTCTTCGCCGCGCAGTTCGTGGCCTACTTCAAGTGGACCAACCTCGGGCTGATCTTCGCCATCAACGGTGCGGCGACGCTCCAGGCGCTCGACCTCGGGCCGATCCCGCTGATGATGCTCTTCATCGTGCTCTCGGCCATCATCAACCTGGCGATGGGCAGCGCGAGTGCGAAGTGGGCCATCATGGCCCCGGTCTTCATCCCGATGTTCATGCTGCTCGGCTACTCGCCGGAGCTGGTCCAGACCGCCTACCGCATCGGCGACTCGACGACCAACATCATCTCGCCGATGATGAGCTACTTCGCCCTGATCATCGCCTTCGTCGAGCGCTACGACAAGCGCGCCGGCATCGGGACCGTCGTGGCGACGATGCTGCCGTACACGTTCGTCTTCCTCGCCATCTGGATGGTGCTGCTCATCGTCTGGCTCGTCTTCGGCCTCCCGCTCGGGCCGGGCGCGCCGATGTTCATCGAGGGGAGCTGAGGGCGGACGGAGAGAGGAGGACTTTCCTGGCGTGGAGGGAGAGGAGAGAAGGCAGGGAGGAAGCCGTAAACTCTTCCTATCCGAGCTGATGGTTCAGGGTGAGATCCCTCCATTCCCCCCACGCCCAGAAAAAGCCCATTCCTCATCCCCACGCGTGGCGGATGCGGGCGATGACCTGGGCTTCATCCACGCTCAGCGACCCATCGGCGCGGGCGATCACGCCGAGATCAGCCAGCACGCGGTGGCGCAGCGCTGGGGTGAGGGCGTCGCCTAGCTCAGCCGTGAGGGCCTCGAGGTCGGGGTTCGCGCGCGCCGCGATAAAGGCAGTGTCTACGATGCCCTCGACGGTCGCCGGTTCGAGGTAGGTGAACCAGCGCCGCACCAGGTCGATCACGGCGCGGCGCTCCGCCGGGTCGAAGACGGTGTCCGCGCCGTAGGCCACGGCGAGGTAAAGCAGCACGAGAGTGTGGATGTGGCGGGTGTGGAGAGCCGCTTCGGGCGGGGTGGCAGACGGGAGCCTAGACATGGCGGCGAGGCAGAGAGGTGGTGGGTGGGAGGTGAAGAGAGGGCCAAACGGTTAGCGCGGGGCCTCGATCGTCCCCTCGCGCGCCAGCCGGTCTAGCTCGTCGTCGTCGAGGCCGAGGCGGTCGGCCAGGACGGAGCGGGTGTTGGCGGCGTAGCGCGGCGGCGGGGCGAGCGGCTCCTCTTTCTCCCCCTCGCGCCGGAAGGCGACGTGGCGCACGCCCGCGATCTCCCCGGCCCGCACGACGAGCGACCGGGCGGCGGGCTGCTCGAAGACGGCGGGCAGGTCGTGGACGGCCCCGGCCGGGACGCGCCGCTCGGCGAGGGCGTGGAGGAGGTCGTCGCGCTGCCACTGCGCGATGCGCTCGGCCAGGAGGTGCTCCAGGAACGGCCGGTTCCGCACGCGCTGCGGGTTCGTGGCGAAGCGCGGGGCCTGCGCCAACTCGCCCAGCCCGAGGACCTCGCACAGTGCCCCGAACTGCCGGTCCGTCCCGACGGCCAGCACGACGGCCTCGCCGCCGGCTGTCTCGAAGAGCGTGCCGTACGGGGCGATGTTGGGGTGCGCCGAGCCGAGCCGCCCCGGTGCCTCGCCTGCGGTGAGCCAGTTGGTCGCCTGGTTCGCCAGCGACGCGACGGCCGTCTCGAAGAGCGACACGGTGAAACGCCCCCCGCGCCCGGTCCGCTCGCGCTCGATCAGCCCGACGAGCAGCGCCTCCTTGAGCTGGTGCCCGGCCAGCACGTCGACGAGCGCGACGGGCATCTTGACCGGCGGCCCGTCGGCCGCGCCGTTGATGAACGTGAACCCGCTCTCGGCCTGGATCACGGCGTCGTAGCCCGCCCGGTCGCTGCCGGGGTAGCCGACGACCTCGGCGTAGAGCAGGCGCGGGTTGGTGGCGCTCAGCGTCTTCCAGTCCGCGCCGAGGGCCTCGGCATCGCCGGGCTTGTACGAGGTCAGGACGATGTCCGCGCGCCGCGCCAGCTCGGCCAGCAGCCGCTGCCCGTCGGCCGCTCGGAGGTTCAGCGCGAGGGACTGCTTGCCCCAGTTGGCGGCGGCGAAGTAGGCCGACCGGTCGGCGGGGTCCTCGCTCGGCAGCGTCCAGCGCCGCGTCGCGTCGCCGTCCGTGGCCGGGTTCTCGATCTTCAGGACCGTCGCGCCCAGTTCGGCGAAGAACTGCCCGGCGCTCGGCCCGGCGAGCACGCTCGCGAGCTCCAGGACGACGAGGTCGGCGAAGGGGGCAGGCATGGGCGTCGGGGGGTGAGCAGCGGGCGCGTGGCAGCGCTAGGCGCTGGCGTTCTGCAGCTCGTCGTGGAGGGCGACGAACGCCTTCGAGAGCGCGTGCTTCGGGGCGAAATGGACGAGCGGCGTCGCGGCCTCGTGCGACTCGCGCATCTTCACCGACGCCGGCAGCAGGGTCTCGAGCACCGGCAGGTCCTCGTCGCGCAGCTCACCCACGACCCGGCGCGGCAGCTTGGCCCCCTTCTGGAACTGGTTGACGATGATGCCCTCGATCTTGAGCACCGGGTTGTGGTCGGCCGCCACCTCGGCGACGTTCTCGAGGAGCTGGTAGAGCGCCTGCCGGGCGAAGCTGTCGCAGTCGAAGGGGATCAGGCAGGTGTCGGCGGCGATGAGCGCCGAGAGGGTGTAGAAGTTGAAGGCCGGCGGCGTGTCGATGTAGACCACGTCGTAGGTCCCGAGCGCGTCGAGGCCGTCGCGGAGCTTGTTGATCTTGTGCTTGGCCTCGAGCCGGCTCTGGAGCCCGGTCAGCGCCGGTGAGGCGGCGACGAGGTCGAGGTTCTCGTACGGCGTGTGGAGGACGAACTCGCCGAGCCGGTCCTCCGAGAGGTGGAACGAGAGGAACTGCTCGAAGAAGCCGGCGACCGTCGTCTCGGGCTGCGCGTCGCCGAGGAGGTACTGCGTCGCGTTGCCCTGCGCGTCGAGGTCCACGAGGAGCGTGCTCTGCCCGCGCTGCGCGCTGAGGGCGGCGAGGTTGACGGCGATGCTGGACTTGCCGACCCCGCCTTTCTGGTTGAAGATGACGCGCCGCATAGGAGAGGAGGGGAGAGGGTGGGGAAGAAGCCGCTCTAATCCTGGCCTAGGCCCATCCGTTCCTGCCAGCACGCAACCACGCGGCAGTCGCGCGTGAGCAGGCGGATGCGCGTCTGCTGCCACAGGTAGCCGCCCTCAACCCAGACGCCCAACGCGGCGTCCGAGGCTTCGAACGGCCGGTCCGGCCGCGCCAGGTTGACGCTGACGAGGTTGTACGACGCCACAAGCACGACGAGGGCGATGAGCCAGCTACGCCGCCCGGCCAGCACCACGCCGAGCGCGAGCAGCACGAACGGGAGCATCGGCAGGAGGTAGCCCATGTCGAGCGGATAGAGGAGGTAGAGCGCTTCGTAGGCCAGCCCCACCACGGCGGCGAGGAGGAGGAGCGACCGGCGCTCGCGCGGCCAGCCTGAGCGAAGCCCGAGCGCGACGATCCCCGCCAGCGCGAGGGTGCCGCCCAGCCCCCAGAAGTAGATGTTCTTGTACCCCCATCGCCCGAGCCGGAGCGTCCACGTCCACAGCTCGGCCCCGCCCATCCCGGCCGGTTCGAGAAAGCCCAGCGTCCAGCCGAACTCCCACGCCGAGGGGAGATAGCACGCCGCCCCTAGCACGCCGGCTACGGCCGCGGCCTGCCCGACCCCCGCGCGCTCGTCTCGGGCCCTCCACCACGCCCACCCCAGCACGGCCCCGACGGCGAGGACGAGCGTGAGCCGGCTTCCGATGGCGAGGGCCAGCAGCAGCCCGGCTGCGAGCCACCGCCGGTCGAGGAGCGCCAGCCAGCCGGCGAGCAAGAACCCCAGCGCCCAGACGTGGTCCATCGAGGCCGTCGCGTTCGACCAGAACACGGGGTGCAGCGCCAGGCCAGCCGCCAGGAGAAAGCGGTGTGGCACCACCAGCCGCTCGGCGATGGAGAGAAACGCGCCCAGCGCGACGAGCGCCAGCACGAGCGTCCCGGCGTTGCTCAGCACGCTCCCGCCCAGCGCGTTCAGGACCGTCGACCCCAGCTCGGGGACGAGATACCCCGGGTTGCGCGAGCCGGCGTATCGTCCTTCCTCCAGCAACACCCGCCCCGTCCGAATGATGCGGTAGGCGTCGTCGTCCGCCCCATAACCGAGCCAGAGCCACGGCGCGTAGAGCACGGCACAGCCGGCGAGGAAAAGGGTGCGGGGCGAGAAGCGGGTCAAACGTCGGGAGGTCGGGCAGAGGTGGCAGAAGGTACCGAGCCGGCGCAAGTCGTGTTCGTAGGGGCGACCCTTGGGGTCGCCCTGGTCGGGATTGGCACAGGGTCACGCCTGCCTCAAATGCCGAGGCGCTCGCGCAGGGCCGCGAGGTAGGGCGGCATCTGGCGCATCCGGCTGCCGTACCACGAGAACAGCTCGCCGTCGACGAGCCGCACCGCCGCCCCCGGCACCGCCGCCCCCGGCACCGCCGCCCCCGGCACCGCCGCCTCGACCTCGGCCAGGTGCTTCTCGGCGAAGGGGAAAGGCTCCGACGAGAGCAGCACCGCCTCCGGCCCCGCCACCGCGATCTCCCCGAGCGTGACCTCGGGATACCGCATCCGCTCGCCGAACACGTTGCCGAGCGATGCCCGGCGGAGCACGTCGTGGATAAAGGTGTCGCCGCCGACGGTCATCCACGGGTCGCGCCAGATCAGGTAGGCCACGCGCAGCGGCGGGCGGTCGGCGAGGGCTGCGAAGCCGCCCTCGATCTCGGCGGCCAGCGCCTCGGCCCGCTCGCGTCGCCCAACGAGCACGCCGACGGTGCGGATCATCCCGAGCGCCTCGCCCACCGTCGCCACGTCCGTGACGAACACGGGGGCCACCGCGTCGAGCGCCTCAACCTGCTCGCGGACGTTCTCCTCCAGGTTCGCCAGCACCAGGTCCGGCGCGAGCGCCGCCACGCGCTCGGCGCTGACGTTCTTCGTCCCGCCCACGATCTGCTTAGCCTCTTTCCAGCCCGCCGGGTGCACGCAGAACCGCGTCAGCCCGACCACCTCGGCGTCGAGCCCGAGGTCGGCCAGCAGCTCGGTCTGGCTCGGGACCAGCGAGACGATCCGGCGCGGCGGTGTGCGGAGGTGCAGCGTCCGGCCTCGGGCGTCGGCGCAGGTCACGCGGTTTCGGTTTCTCGTTCGGCGAGGGCGTCCATCAGCTTCCGGTGCAGGCCGCCGAAGGAGCCGTTGCTCATCACGAGGGCCACGTCGTTCGGCCGGAGCGTGTCGAGGAGGTGCGGCAGCAGCGCGTCGGCGTCGGCGTAGGCGGCGGCGGGGAGGCCCTGCTCGGCGACGTGCGCGACGACCGCGTCCACGTCGATGAAGTGGTCCGGGTCGTCGTTGTGGCGGAGCGGGGGCGCGCTCAGGAAGACGGCGTCCGCCTCGGCGAGCGCCTCGGCGTAGGGGGCCTCGAAGATCTTGCGGCGGCTCGAGTTCGAGCGCGGCTCGAAGACGGCGACCGTCCGGCGGCTCGGCCACCGGTCCTGCACCGCGTGGACCGTCGCGTCGACCGCCGTCGGGTGGTGGGCGAAGTCGTCGACCACGATCACGCCGGCGACCTCGCCGAGCACCTCCTGCCGCCGCTTCATGCCCTCGAACGAGGCGAAGGCGTCGGCGATGGCTTGGGGTGGGATGCCCTCGTCGAGCGCGACGGCGCAGACCCCGAGCGCGTCGAAGCGGTTGACCCAGCCACTCATCGGGAGGAAGATGTCGGTGAGCTCGCGCCCGTCGGCGACGAGCCGGAAGCGCTGCCCGCCCTCGACGGCGCGGATGTCGGTCGCGGTGACGTCGTCGTCCCCGCCTTCGAGCCCGAAGAAGCGGACCCTGGCCGCCGTGTGCTCGGCCAGGGCGCGGACCTCGGGGTCGTCCCCGTTGAGGACCAGCAGCCCGCCGGCGGGGAGGAGGCCGACGAAGGTGCGGAAGGCGGCGCGGTAGTCGGCCCAGTCGGCGTAGATGTCGGCGTGGTCGAACTCCATCGAGGTGACGATGGCGCTCGCCGGCTGGTAGTGCATGAACTTGGGCCGCTTGTCGAAATAGGCCGAGTCGTACTCGTCGCCCTCGACCACGACGTGCGGGCCGGAGCCGACGGCACACGTCGCGCCGTAGCCCGTCATCACGCCGCCGATGAAGAAGCCGGGGTCGAGCCCGGCGTGGCGGAAGACGTGGGCCATCATGCCGGCGGTCGTCGTCTTGCCGTGCGTGCCGGCGACGACCAGGCTGCGCCGGCCGCGCAGGAAGAAGTGCGCGAGCGCCTCGGGGAGCGAGAGCTGGACGAGGCCGTGCTCCCTCGCGTAGGCCGCCTCCGGGTGGGTCGGCACCGACGCGTTCCCGATCACGACGAGGTCGGGCGCGGGGTCGAGGTGGGCCGGGTCGTAGCCTTCGTCGATCGTGATGCCGAGGCCTTCGAGGCGGGTGCTCATCGGCGGGTAGGCCGCCTCGTCGGAGCCGCGCACGGCGTAGCCCGCCTTCGTCAGCAGCTCGGCGAGCGCGCCCATGCCCTTGCCGCAAATGCCGACGAGGTAAACCGATTTGATGACCTCCGGGGGCGGGACTTCGGGCCGGTCGAAGAGGCGGAGGTCGGCGTCGGGGAAGTCTTCGAGGGCGCGCATCGGTGGGGCGTCGTGGGTGAGGCGCAAAGGTACGGGCTGCACACCCCGGGGGGAACGGACGCGCTGTTTTACGGCGAGTGAGTAGCCATGTACCTCCTCGGTGCGCTCGCCTTGATCTGCCTGCTGAGCGCGCCGGAACGGCTAAAGAAACGCACGCGGGACCTCGTAGCAAACCCGGAGCATCACCACCCTGACTCGTTCGACCGGATGCTCATCGTGCAGGCACGCAGCGAGGGCTTGACGATTGTGACGCCGGATGCTTTATTCTCTGCCTACGATGTTCTGACGCTCGATTGCTGACGGAATCGCTAGTTCGCATCCCTCGGGTCTTTGGAGACGGCGGTCGTGGCGGGCGGCGGGCCGCCGGTGAGGCCGAGCTTGATGCCGGCGTCGCGCTCCTTGAGCGTCTCGTCGAGCGCGTCGTCCCCGGTCTCGTCGAGCAGGCCGAGGGCGGTGGCGCGCTCGGTCCAGCGCGTGCGCGCCAGGGCCTGCATGTCGTGCGCCGCGTCGCCCTCGTCCACGATCTCCAGCCCGAGGAGCGTCTCGACCACGTCCTCCATCGTCGCCAGCCCGGCGGTGCCGCCGTACTCGCCGACGACGAGCGCGATGTGCTCGCCGCGCTCCAGGAACCGCTCGAAGAGGCGCGGCAGCGGGAGGTCGTCCTGGACGGTCACGAGGTCGCGCTTGAACGAGCCGGCGGGCGCGTCGCCCCGGCCCTCGGCCACGGCGTGGAGGAGGTCGTCGCGCAGGACGTAGCCGCTCACGTCGTCGAGGCTTTCGGCGTAGACCGGGATCCGCGAGAACGGAGGCCGCCGGTCGATGACGGTCTGCACGGTCGCGGTTTCGGGGAAGGCCACGACGACGGTGCGCGGCGTCATCACGTCGCGCGCGGCGAGGCCGTTGAAGCGGAGGAGGCTCTGGAGGATCTGCGACTCTTGCTCCTCGAAGATGCCCTCCTCGGCCCCGATCGTGGCGAGGGCGGCCAGCTCGGCGCGGCTCACCGGGGCGTCCTTCTTGCTGCGGGCGATGAGCTTGGTCAGCACCTGGCTGAGCCAGACGAGCGGGTAGAGCACCCAGATGAACACCTTGAGGAGCCGCGCCACCGGCCCGGCGAGCGCCCGCCAGTAGACCGCCCCGAGCGTCTTGGGGATGATTTCCGAGAGCACCAGGATGCCGAGCGTGAGCACCGCCGAGAACACCCCGACGGCGTCGTTGCCGAAGTAGGCCGCGGCCTCGGCCCCGGCCCCGGCCGCGCCAATGGTGTGGGCGACGGTGTTGAGCGTCAGGATGGCCGCGAGCGGCCGGTCCACGTCCTCCTTGAGGGCCTTGAGCCGCGCTGCCGCCGTCGGGTTGTCCTTCTCCAAGGCCCCGACGTAGGCCGGCGTCACGCTGAGCAGCACCGCCTCCATCACCGAGCACAGGAACGAGACGCCGATGGCGAGGGCGACGTAGACGATGAGGAGCGTGAGCGAGCCGGAGCCCGCGCCGAGCGGCACGTCGAGGGCGAGGACGAAAGGGAGGGGCATAGCGAGGCGGAGAAAAGAGAGAGTCCGAGAGGAGGATAGAGCACGGAGAACGGAAGAGGGCCCGCTATTCTCGATTTTCTATGCTCTATCCTTCTGCTCCCACCCTCACCCCGCGCTACCAGTTTCCGAGTCTAGCGCCTCGCTCTCGCTCGCCGCCGAGGGCCGGAACGGGGCCGGGTCCTCGCCGTGCATCTCGGGCGGGTCGTCGGAGGGGTCCGGGGTGCAGGCGGCGAGGGCGATCTCGGCGAGCTCCGCCGGGAGCACACCGGGCGTCTGCTCGGCGGCCTCGGCCAGGGCGCAGGCGAGCGGGCGCGGGTGGCGGACCATCAGCAGGTCGCGCAGCGCGCTCTGCCACGTCGGGAAGGCGCGCTCGGCCATCTCCTCGGCCACGCGGACGTCGCCCTCGTCCGGGGCCGCGTCGAGCAGCGGGACCAGGAAGCGCTTGAACTCCCAGTCGAGCACGCTGTCGAGGAACTCGGCGGCGGAGGCGCGGAGCGTGTCGTCCTCGGTCAGCCCGAGGTAGGCGGCGTGCATGTCGGTGGAGGGGTAGCGCAGGCCGAGCATCCGCGAGACGCGCTCGAGGCTCTGCTCGCGCTCGTGGTAGAACGCCTCGCGCACGCGCCCGGCCCCGGCCGACTGCGCGTGCTCGTCGGCCGAGCGGCCGTGGTGGTAGAGCACGGCCTGCACCGTCGCCAGCGCCCGGATCTCGCCGAGCGCGGCCGCGTCGATGGCGGCCTCGTTGAAGCGGATGCCGGGGTTGCTCGCGCGGATCTTGTTGAGCGCCTTGACCACGTCGTAGAGCAGCGGCGCGCGCAGGCGCTCCAGGCTCAGGAGCAGCAGGTCGACGGCCGACTGCGTCGGCAGCTCGGAGAGGATGCGCGGGATGTTGCGTCGGACCGGCTCGGGGACCTCGTCGTCGGTGAGGTGGTCGTAGAGCGTGCCGAAGATGCGCTCGCCGTAGCAGACGAGGGCCTCGCGCGCGGCCTTCTCGTAGGCCCCCTGGCCGAGCAGCCGGATCAGCTTGCCCACGAAGAGCCGGTGCCCCGTCTTGCCGGCGGCGCGGACGGCGGCGCGGACGATCTGCGGCTGCTCTCGGTCGAGGAGGTCGCGCAGCTCGTCGTGGTAGCCGGGGCGGTTGAGCGCGCCGAGCGCCTTGATGGCCTCGATGCTGGTCTCGACGCGCGCCGGCCCGGCGTGCTCGAGCAGGCCCCGGATGGTCGCGTCGGTGATGAGGGCGCGCTCCTCGTCGGTGCCGGACTCGGCGACGACGCCGACGGCGGCAGCGCGGATGCGGATGTCGGCGTGGTTCAGCCCGCGTTGCAGGAGGGCGCGGTGCTGGCCGCCGAGCGCCTGGTAGAGGAAGCGCGCCGCCTCGAGCCGGACCTCGGCGTCGCGGTCGCGTAGGTAGGTCGCAATCACGTCGGCGAGGCCCTTCTCGCCCTGCCTCGCCAGCAGCGCGATCGCCCGCCGCCGCACCCGCGCCGAGGGATGGTCGAGCAGGGCACAGGCCCGCTCCACCGGCACCGCAGCGCGGATGGCGTCGAGGGTCTCGAGCGTGTCGAGCACGGCCTCGGTGTTGGGCGATGAGAGCAGGCCGACGAGCGTCGGGACGTCCTCCGTCTGCAGCGTCGGCGCAGCCTTCGGCTCGGGCGGAGGCTCGTTCTCCTTCGGCAGCGCCTCGCGGAACGCCTGGACGTAGGACTGCCGCGCCCACACCACCAAGCCGGTCCACCCCACGATCAGCACCAGCACGAGCACGCTCAGGTTCTGCACCGTCAGCCCGAGCGCGAGCGCGGCCAGCAGCACCAAGCCGGCCAGCCCCTGCATCCCCTGATCCACGAACACGTCGATGAACACCTTCGTCTGCTTCTTCGCCACCAGCGGCACCGGCAGGAACAGCAGCTCGCGCCCGGTCCGGTCGATGGAGTGCTTGAGGCTCTGGTCCGTCCCGCGCAAGAGCGTGCCGGCGATCAGGCCTGGGGCGAAGAGCATCGCGATGGAGCCCGCCGCGAGCGCCGCCGGCAGCAGGAACAGCGCCCCGCCGACGCCGCGCATCCGAATGATCCGCGGCGCGAGGAAAAACTGGAGCGCGAGCGCGACGATGCTCACCCGCCCGTAGAACCGGCCCAGGAACGAGGTCAGGTCGGAGCGGACCGGGAAGGCGGCCGACGAGACGGTCTTGAACTGGAAGTCCACCAGCGCCGTCGTCAGCACCGCCACCGCGATCACGGCCGTGATGAGCTGGAGGTGCCGCGACGACTTCAGCACGCCGAGGACCGGGGCCGACTCGGCCGGCGCGTCGTTGCGGCGGAGGTTGTCCGCGCGCCCGTGCCGCCCGTCGGTCGCGCGCCACCGGATCAGGTTGACGAGCACCACGGTCACCGAGAGCACCCCGACGGCCACCCACAGCAGGTCCGGCGTCCGCATCCCGACCTCCCCGATGAGCCAGCCCGTCAGCTCGCCCCCGGCGATGGCCCCGAGGATGGCCCCGAACGAGAGCAGCGCGAAGACGCGCTTGGCCTGCGCCGGGTCGAACACCGCCCCGGCCAAGAGCCAGTACTGCGACGTGGCGAGCACGCTGTAGATCGACACCCAGACGTAGAAGAGGAAGTACGTCCAGTCCGCCCCCAGCGCGACCGCCCACCGCATCGCCACGAGCGAGGCGACGAGCACGAGCGTGGTCGCGTTGACCAGGCGCGAGAGCTTGACGCGCCGCCCGATCCGCCCGTACACCATCGTCACCGGCACGACCGCCGCCGCCGCCGCCAGGAACACGAGCGGGAGCTGCGCCGCGCCGACCTCGATCAGGAACAGGCTGTCGCGCGCCGGCTTGAGCAGGTAGAGCGTGACCAGCAGCGCGAAGTTGTAGGCGAACATCATCCCCACGAGCGTCCGCTCGCCGACGCGCAGGTCGAGGATGGTGCCGGTGGAGCGTTTCATGCAGGCGAAGAGGCGCGGACGCAGAGCCGGGAAAGATACCCTGCCCGGCGGGGTGCGGGTCAGCCCAGCTCGCCACCGCCGAGCCACGCTCGTGACCGGCCGGTAAAAAAGGTCTATCTTTTCTTGACATCAACTCTGACAGAACCCTATCATGGGTTGACCACCACCAGACTACGAGGTCATCATGTGTCAAAAAGATAGCGGGGGGCGAAGCTCACCTATTCGCACGCTGCACGAGGTCTTGGCCCTTGCGCTGCTCATCGTGCTGCCTAACACGACACTGGGGCAGACACTCACGCCGATCACGATGCCCCAGGACGGCTTTAGCGCCGTGCCCATCTTCGAGGACTCCGTCGGCACCCGCTACGCCACCCAAGTCTCGGTGCACTTCAATAGCCAGGTCTTCAACCTGCCGCCGGGGCAGCGCACCGCCGACCCCAACTCATCGAGCTCCTCAGCCGTCGCCGCGCTCTTCGACGACCTCGAAGCCGAGCACGGCACCATCACCCTCGAGAAGGTTGCGCCGGACGCGGTGTGGGGCCAGACGACCAGCACCAACATCCGCACGGGAGATCCATGCACCATCGAGGACTTCTCCCAGCTCTTCACGGTGAAGTTCCCCGCACCCGTCCCGCTCGACGATGTGGTGGCGGACTTCGAGGCGCTCGCCGAGGTGGAGTACGCCCAGCAGCCCTACGTCCAAGTCTCGCTGGGACACGCCGCGCCGCGTAGCAGCAATCCATTCGACGACCCGGATGACCCACAACGCCCCAGCCAGTACAACCTCGACAAGGTGCAGGCCGACCGGGCGTGGGACTTGGCGCGCGGCATCTTCGCCGAAGGGACGATCCAAGCGGAACCCGTCGGCATCGCCCTCTCAGATCAATTCGGGTGCGGGTTGGTTGGCAGCAACATGCACCCTGACCTGAGAAACCAATTGACGATCGAGCAGTGCATTGGCGGTCCTGGAATCGACGCCCGGCACGGGCACTGGGTCGCGGGTGTGGCCGGGGCGGAGACCGACAACAACTCGTTCCTCAGCAGCCTTGGCTGGAACGTCGACCTCTACGGATTCCATACCAACCCCGATAGCGTGGTGGTGCTCGCCCTGGAGGCGGTGAGCGAGGATAGCTCGCTCTACGGCAAGATCGACGTGGTCAACATCAGCTGGGCCCCCACCACGCCTCCGGGTCTGGACCTCAAGGTTGGGAAAGCGGTCAAGAGCCTCCTCGGGTGCGGAGTCGTCGTCGTCGCGGCGGCCGGAAACAGCCAGCTCTGTAGCAGCGGACCGAATTGCTTTTGCAGTGGGACGGCGTGCGCCCGGTTTATCTACCCTGCAGCGCACAACTTCGACGACTTCGTCGACGGAAACGACATGCGTTATTCCGCCCAAGTCATCGCTGTCAGCGCGACCGACAGCCTCGACGAGTTCGAAGAGGACTTCTTCTACAGCGCCGGTATGAATCCAATCGATAACCCCACGACCTCCTACATTGACGTGGCCGCCCCGGGCGTCAGGGTCCCTCTCCTCGAGACCGTGTTCAATCCGACGACCATGACCTCGACCTTCTCGACGAGGTCAGATTTTAGCGGGACCTCATTTGCCGCACCGCTCGTGGCGGCACAGGCGGCGCTCCTGCTGTCGCTCGACACCACACTCACGGTCCCCGAGGTCTACGACCTCATCACGCGCTCGGCCGACAAGGTGGATCAGAATGAGCACCCTGACATGAGCTTCACCGCTCCCGATGGCGAGACGGTCGGGTGGAACCAGTTCACGGGCTATGGGCGCATCAACGCCTTCCAAGCGCTCAAGCGAATGCTCACACAGCGGGGCGGACGCCCCCGCGCCGACCTCGTGATCCCGAAGGACTCGACGTGGAGCTTCGAGGATGTGACGGTGGAGTTCGCGCCGAGCGCGGAGCTCGTCGTAGCCGGGACGGCGAACGCCGACGGCACGACCTTCGCCGCCGCGGACGCTGGGCAGCCGTGGGGCGGGGTCGTCGCCTACCAAGGCGGCACGCTCGATCTCGACGGCGCGACGGTCTCGGACGCGGACATCGGCGTGGCCGTCTATGGCACCGACGTGACGATTGCGGGCTCGACCATCCGGGACAACCGGGTGGGGATCGAGAGCGGGACCCAGCAGACCCTAGCAGCGGAGCTTGCTGCGCGCAGCGCGTTCACGCTGATCGACTCGTCCGTCGAGACCAATGAGGAAGAGGGCATCCGCGCGCTCAGTACGAACGCGATCATCACGGACACCGAGATTACGGGGAACGGGACAGGCGGAAGCGGTCTCCAGCACATTGGCATCGGGGTCTCGGACGCCACGCTCGCTCCGTTCCGAGACAACATAATCGAGCGGAGCGGGAGCTACGGCATCGCCGTCACCTCCGGCGGAGACGTTCAGATGAGCGGGACGGGGCCGAACCAGTTCGGTGAGAACCGGGTGGCGGCCAACGGTGCAGCCGAGCTCTTCGTCCACACCGGCGGCTCGGCCTTCCTCGGCAACAGCAACCTCAACGGTCGCAACTCGGTCTACCACGGCGACCTCGCCACCGGCCCGGGCCCGCTCGTCGTCAACAACTCGGGCACGTCCATCGGAGCGGTCAACACCTACTGGGGCACCACCAATCCCAACGACGACCCCACGAGCCGCTTCTCGACATCGGCGACCAACCCGCCGAGCCCGCTCGTCGTGTGGGACCCGCTCTCGACGTGCGACTACACGACGAACCCGCCGAGCGGGAACTGCGGGTCGAGTCGGCCCGGTGCGGGGTCGGGTCTTGCGTCAGCACGTCAGGCGACGAGCGTGTCGAGCCGCGGCAGCAGCCCGGGCAGTCCTGAGTCGTTCGGCGATGGGACCCTCGTCGGCGAGATCCGTGCGGTGCGCGCCGCGCTCGTCGCTGCTCCTACGGCGGAGGCGGCTCCCGCGCTCGTGCGCACCCTTGGGGCACTCCACCGCCGCGACCGCGACGGCGGCGGCCCGGACGCCACGGGCGAGTGGGCCGAGAGTGCGGCGCTCCTCGGCACGCTGCGCTCGACACTGGCCGCGCCGGAGCTCTTGCCTCGGGAGCGTGCGACGGCCGAGGCAGCGCTCGAGGTCGAGACGCTCGCTGCGATGGCGCACGAGACCTACCCCGAGGCCGAGGCGCTCGTCACCGGCTGGGGTCCGCGCGCCGAGTCGGCCGCGGCGCGGCACGTCCTGCGGATGACCGAGGCGCACCTGGCGGCGCGCGACGGGCGCTTCACCGAGGCGGCGTTGCTCATTGAGGCTGAGGCCAACCGGGAGGATGACCCCGAAATTGCGGCGGTACTGCAGACGCTCGCGGCAACTTACGCGCGGCGGGACGGCAACGGCGCGGCTGGCCGTCCCGAGGGTGCGACCGTGCAGGCGTCGACGCATGGCCTTCCGGCGAAGCCGTCGCTTGAGGTCTGGCCGAACCCGACGACGAGGCAGGCCACCGTCGCCGTCTCGGTACCGGCGCAGTCGGCGCTCCAGATCGAGGTCTTCGATGTGCTCGGCCGCCGCGTAGCCGTGCTCCACGGAGCAGAGGCTCCGGCAGGGCGGCACCAACTCGCGCTGCCGACCGCCGCACTGCCGTCGGGCATCTACCTCGTGCGTGCCACGCTGGAACGAAAGGGTGGGGCCGAGGCGTTGACCAAGCGCCTGACCGTGCTGCACTAGCCCCCCTGCGCCGATGCCTGCTTCGTTCCGCTGCTTGCTCCTCGGGGCGCTCCTCCTCTGGGGGGGCGTCCCGGTGCGGGCTCAACTCGTGGCCTCGCCCGAGAGCCTCGCGGTGGCGCTCGCCCCGGGCGACTCGGCCGAGCACGTCGTGACGCTGACCAACGCCGGGAGTGACTCGCTTGCCTTCTGCCTCTCGTTCGAGCGCCCGCTCCAGCGTACCGGAGGGGGGCTGCACCTCGGCCACGCGGCCGCAGGTGGGGCGTGCGGGCCGCTCGGCGAGGTGCTCTACTATGTCGACGAGGAGGACCTCGACCCCGACCTCGCCTTCGGGTGGGACCCCTACGGGCTGGCGATGACCCCCGACGGACGGCTCTTCGTTGCCGACTTCACGGCGCCGTGGATGACGTTCGAGTTGACGCCGGAGCTAGAGATTCTGCGCGCCTTCGAGCACCCGACGGTGGCTGAACTGACGCCGTTCGCGGCCACGGAGGGTGCGGCCTACGACCCGGCGGCTGGCACGCTGTGGTGGCTGAACATCGAGCAGCAAGCCGGGGCGTTCTTCCGGGCGATGCTACTGGAGGGGGACCTCGACGGCACCCCTACCGGGCGGCGCATCACCATCCCCCCGCTCACCGACAGCACCGGAGCCGAGGTCCGCCCGCTCGGCCTCGGCTTCGACCCGGCCACGCACCGCTTCTACGTCGGTGCCTCCACCGAAGCCCCATTCGTCACGACGCTCTGGGCCGTCGACACCACCGGCACCATCGCCTCGGGCTACCCGGTCGAGCAGACGGCCTATCCCGGCGGAGTCGCCGTCGGCCCCGACGCCTTCGGCGGCTGGGACCCCGACGGCGGCCCCGACAGCACGGGTGCCCCGGGCGAGCCGGAGGCGGTCCGGTTTGAGATGGCCGTGGCCCCACCGGGCGCAGCGCTGACCGACCGGTTCGTGGTGGTCGACTCGGCGGGGCGGAGCCTCGGCCTCGAGACGCCGCTGCCGGACGTGAGCGGCGGGACCATGTTCGGGAGCTTCACCGGGGAGCCTCTGCGCAGCCGGGTGGACCCGAACGGGGTGGCGTACTTCCCGTTCACGAACCTCGACACCGAGGGGGTCGTCGGCATCCGGCCGCACCCGCTGCCGCCGTCGTGGCTGGCACTGAGTCGGTGGGACGGCACGCTCGGGCCGGGCGAGTCGGTGGAGATCGTGCTGACGTTCACGAGCAGCACGCGCGAGATCGGCAACGCGTACACGGCAGCCTTGCAGGTGTTCGAGGCCGCGACGGGGGCGGCGGTCGAGGTGCCGCTCGCGTTCGCGGTCGGGCCGCCGGTGGCGGGTGAGGACGGAGCAGGCCTCGCGGCGCAGCCGTCGCTTGAGGTCTGGCCGAACCCGACGACGAGGCAGGCTACCGTCGCCGTGGCAGTGCCGGCGCGGTCGGCGCTCCGCGTCGAGGTCTTCGACGTGCTCGGCCGCCGGGTGGCCGTGCTTCACGACGCCGAGGCTCCGGCCGGGCGGCACCGACTCGCGCTGCCGACCGCCGCGCTGCCGTCGGGGGTCTACCTCGTGCGCGCTGTGGTAGGTACCGAGGCGTGGACGGCACGGCTGACGCTCGTGCGCTGACACCGTAGCTCAGCCCGTCGGCGCTCGGGTGCCCCTTCCGTGCGGGCTTGAGCAGGTAGAGCGCGACGTTGTAGGCGAACAGCCGAGCCACCAAATCCCCGTGCGAACGGCGCTCGGCTCCACCACCGTCATTGGGTCACCGCTACCCGTAGGGGCAGACCTACGTGTCTGCCCCTACGGGTAACGAATGCGCCACGTTATCGCGCCACCGCCTCCTCGCGCGCCTCCAGCGCCGACGACCACCGACTGGCGAAGCGCTGGAGGAACCAAGCACAGTGCTCTTCGCGGAGCGGGGGCGTGAGACCTGCGAGTTCACGCTGAGGCTGGTGCTCGTGCTCGAGGGGCCGCGTCTCGAACGTTCCGCTCGCCTCGTACCTTTGTCGGATGAAAGTCCGCGACGTGCTCAAGCTGATCGAGAAGGACGGGTGGTCCCTCGTCCGGACTCGAGGGAGCCACCGCCAGTCCAAGCACCCGAACAAGCCGGGCGAGGTGACCGTAGCAGGGAAGCCGAGCTTGGACCTACCGCCCGGCACGGAGAGCTCCATCCTCAAACAAGCCGGTCTCAAATAGCCATGCACTATGCCGTCGTCCTCGAACGAGGAGAGAACAGCTTCGGCGCTTACGTCCCTGACCTGCCGGGGTGCGTCGCCATCGGTGAAACAGAAGCCGAAGCGCGTGCTCTGATCCGGGAGGCTATCGAGTTCCACCTCGCCGGGATGCGCGAGGACGGAGAGCCGATCCCGGTGCCAAGCGCGCACGTCGAGTACGTTGAGGTCGCGAGCGCAGCATAACCTCTGTCTCTCAGGGGCCGACTCCCTACACTGCTCGACTGACTACACCACGGGCTGCGTTTGCTCACGCGCCTCCATCTCGGCGAACTGCCGCCCGGCGAAGCGCGCCGCGAGCACCCAGACCGCGACGAGCGCGAGCGTCAGCAGGCTCAGCCACCGGATCGCCGAGAACTCGGTGAACACCAGCGTGATCGCCAGGCTCACGCCGACCGCTACTGACTTGGCGAAGCGCTGCACGAACATGTCGATGAACGCCTTCGCCTTGTACTTCTCGTCGCGCGTCGTCGGCGTGTAGAGCGCCTCGCGCGCGGACTGGTTGATCGAGTAGGCGAACGCGCTGTCGGCCGTGTTCAGCAGCGAGCCGACCCACAGGATCGGCAGCGCCAGGAACGCGCCCGAACCGAGGATCATCACGAACGGCGTCACCAAGAGCGCGACCGTCAGCCCGAAGCGCCGCATCACGACCGTCGTCAGCAGGAGCTGCACCACGAGCGCGACCACGTTCGAGATCGCAAAGACCGTCGCGAACTGCTGGCCGATGGCCGGCCCGTCGAGGTAGTAGGCAATCGTGGACGAGAACTGGAAGTCGAGGATCGTCGAGACGATCTCGTAGATGCCGACGATCGCGACGATCGACAGGAGGTACTTCGAGCGGAAGACCAGCCGCGCGCCCTCGAGCGCCGCGTTCGACTTCTTCGTCGCCTCCTCGCCCCGGCCGGGATCGACCCCGTCGGGCGCGATTTCCGGTGGCGGGTTGCGCCGCACGATCCGCCCGGCCACGAACGCGAGGCCGACGATGGCGACGGCCATCCCGAAGCAGACCCACAGCCACCCCGACGCTGGGATGTCGTCGATGTAGACCGCGAGGAACGTCGTCCCGAAGGCCCCGCCCGCGACCCCGCCGAGGACGACCAAGCCGTAGAGCCGCTTGGCCGCGCTCGGGGTCACGCTGTCGTTGAGGAAGGCGAAGAACGTCGCCACCATCAGGGTCGTGAAGAGGTCGCCGAAGAGGTAGAAGCTCCAGACGGTCGCCGCGCTCGGGTCGTTGATGACCAAGCTGTAGACCGCGTAGGCAGCCATGAAAAAGCCGGCGAAGACGTAGGTGAGCTGCTCGCGCCGGAGCCGCCGCGCCAGCATCGTGAACACGACCACGGCGACCGCCGCGACGACCATGTTGAGCACCTTCGCCAGCAGCTCGGCCTGGGAGGCGAGCAGCTCCATCTGGTACAGCCCGCTGAGCGCGAGCGCGAAGCCCTCCTCGTCGTAGAACTGGATGAACAGGCTCTTCTTGATCGGCTTGAGGATCCAGAACGAGGTGATCACCAGGAAGAAGTAGCCGAACATCGAGAGCGCCAGCGGCCACTCGTCGCGGCGGAGGTCGAAGAACTCGTCTTTAAGCCGTTGGAGCATAGGGACCTCGGAGAAGGACGGAAGAGGGTTGGCGTGAGATCAGGTTACGGGGCGCGGCTGGAAACGCTCTCTGGCTTTGGCATCACCACGCCCGCACCACCGAGTCATCCCGGCCCCGCCTACGCGGGGATGACTGTGGTTGGTGTTGAGGCGAGCTTCCTAAACGTCCCACCGATTTTTGAACCTTGACGGAGGGCTACTCCCGCTCGATGCCGACCACGCGCGGGTCGCCCTCAGCAGGAAAGTGAAGGTAGACGGTGGTGGCCTTGCTCGGCTCCTGCCCCTCGCGGAGCGTCACGATCTCGACCCGGAGCACGCGGTCGTCTTCGCTCGCGGAGGTAAGGGAAGATTCGGGCAGCGTGGGTAACCAGAGGGTCGGCTCGTCGGAAGTATCCTCAGTCAGCCGCGTGCCGTCGTGGTAGACCGCAAACTGATAGCGGCTCGCGGCGTCGGACTCCAGCCCGCCCGTCACGGCGAGGTCGTCGAACTGGAGCTGCCCTCCTAACTGGACGCCATCGACGTAGAAGGTCGCTTCCTCATCGAGTGCCGAGAATACCTCAAAGCGGTCGAGGGGGTTGACGCGGCCGAACCAGTAGCGGCCGATCTTCTCCTGCCGCGCCAGCAGCGTCTGGACGACGTACTCCTCGGCGACCGGATCCGAGAGCTTGCCCTCGGAGACGATGGCGCGGAGGTCGGCCTCCGTGAAGGCCATGACCAGCTTCGCGCCCCAGTAGCCGTCGCGGTCGGTGCGGTACTCGAGGGCCGGGTTGGGGTAGGCCATCACCCAGTCCTCGGGCTCGAAGTACTTCGCCGTGAAGTAGCCCGCCGACGGGTAGAAGGCGATCTGCGGCTCGAACTCCCAGGGCTTGACGCGGAGGCCGAGGGTGAGCGTCTGGCGCGCCATCGTGCGTGGGTCGAAGAGGTACTCCGGGCCGTGCTGGACTTTGTGGATGTAGGCCCCGTTGGCCCCGAGCGTCGAGCCCATGTCGAGGACGTAGTGGCGGACGTAGCGCGCCGTGTCGCCGGGCGCGGCCCCAAGCGGGTTGGGGTCAGTGGTGTAGACGGCGAGCGTGTTGGCGTTGCGGCGGTCGGAGTCGTTGACCCAGGAGCCGAGCACGGTCAGGCCGCGCAGCTCGCGGCGGTGCTGGTGGGCGACGCGGTCGTTGGGGTCGTCGTCGCGCGTGCCGCGGAAGGTCCACACGCCGACGGGCCGGCCGTCGACGTACTTGCTCGCGGTCGCGCGGAGCGTGCCGTCGGCGCGGCGCGGCTGCGGGTCGAGGATGTCGGCGAGGTCGGCCTCGGTCATGAGCCGGTCCTTGCCCTCGACGGTCACCTCGGCTTCGGGGTCGAGCTCGAGGCGGGCCGGGTCGAAGTAGGCGATGGTGTTCTGGGGGACGAAGTAGCCGGCGGCGTGGTAGAGCTTGGTCGTGATGGCCTCGGCCGAGGTCGTCAGCTCGGGAAACTTCGGCCCGTCGAACTTGATGATGTAGCGGTCGCCGCGCTCGTCCTCGATGGTGAAGCCCTTGGTCACGCCCTCGCTCTTGCCGGCGACTACGGTCCACGTGCCGTCCGCCGGCCCGTCGGTGACGCCCGGTCCGCGCCGCAGCTCGGCCTCGGACATCGGCTCGTAGAAGTGGCGCGGCGTGAACCACGATGAGGCCGGGACCTCGTCGAGCGTGTTGACGTTCTCCGCCTCCTTCGGCCCGGCGAGCCCGAGGCCCTGCCCGACCCGGCGGCCGAGCCAGTTGAGGTCGAGCACCTTGCCGACCTGGTAGAAGAAGGTCCGGTCGATGGGGTCCCAATACTGGTTCTCGCGCGCCTCCTCCGGGCGCGGGATGTCCTGCGTGTCCGGGTCGATGGTCTTGATCGGGCCGGTGGTGTAGGGCTTGGTGCCGGCGCACCCGGCGAGGAGCAGGAGAAGAGGGAAAAAGCGGTGCATGGGTTGACTCGGCAAAACGTGATGCGTAACAGGTAAGGGTGCCGGTAGCACAGACTGCGCTGCGAACGGCTTTACGTGTTACATCGTTACGTTTCAGAACGACGCCCCGACGCCGGCGATGACGCGCGGCGTGCCGTCGGGCTTGAAGGCCACCTCGAGGCGGGCCGCGATGCCCTGGCCGCCGTAGATCTGGAAGCCGCCGCCGAAGTCGGTGTGGAAGCGGCCGATCCCGATCTCGTCGAAGGCGTCGAAGACCTGGCCGGCGTCGGCGAAGAGGACGGCGTCGAAGGCGTTGAAGATGGGGTAGCGGTACTCGGCGGTGAGCAGCAGGCTGCCCTGGTCGCGGAAGCGGTCGTAGCGGTAGCCGCGCAGGTCCTCCGGCCCGCCGAGCGTGGACAGCTCGTAGAACGGCACCGCGTCGTCGCCGGGCGCGCTGGTCCGCTCGAGCCGCGCGCGGAGCGCGAGGCGGCGGTCGAACGGCAGGAATGGGACCGGCACGAACTGCCGAAGCTCGGCCGAGGTGCGGACGTAGCTCAGCGGACCCGAGGCGGGCCTGGTCGAGATGTCGGTGCCGTAACGGACGCCGAGCAGAAGCACGGTGCCCTGGAAGACGCGGGGCGCGTGCAGGCCTCCGGCTTGGCTGAAGTCGAGCGCGAGCCCGACCCCGGCCGAGAGGAAGTCCGCCCCGCCGAAGCCGGGGACGTCCTCCGTCACGGGAGTGCCTCCGTCGTCGTCCTCGTCCTCGGTGCTGAGCACTTCGAAGTGCTTGAACTCGCCGTCGGCCGTGAGGGAGACGCGCTCGCCGAGCGGGAGCCGGAGCGTGAGGCCGGCGAGGCCGCGCTCGGAGGCGTACTCGAGCCGCTCCTCGTCGCTGTCGTTGCCGATGTCGAAGAAGCTCTCCTCGGCGTCGCGCTCGTAGCCGCCGCCGAGCGTCACGCCGAACGGGCTACCGAGCAGGCTCCGGTCGGCAACGCGGGCTAGCGCAGCGTAGGAGCCATCGGCCGAGTAGCTGCCGCCTAGCCGCGCGCTCCGGTCGGTGCCGAGGAAGCCCTCGGTGGCAAACACGGTGAGGCCGCCTGAGAACCCCTGCCTCCCGCCGATGTTGACCGTGGGAAGGGCGTAGACCGGCGGCGGCCCCTCGCGCAACCGCCGCTGCACGCGGGCGATCGTGCCGCTGTACTCGGCGTAGAGAATGGCCGAGCGGAAGAGGTAGGCGACCCCACCCCAGAGCGTAGCCGGCAGCGCGAGAGCGCGCGCGCCCAGACTCCGCTCGGTCTCGTAGGGAATCCGATTGGGGTTTGCCGCGTGGTTGGCCTCGTCGTTCGGCTCCGGCGGAAGGACAGGGCCGGCGGTGGAGTCGGGCGGGGCGAGGGACTGAGCGCGGACCGGGAGCGCGGCCAGAAGCAGCAGCGCGACCAGAAGGGCAAAACGCATAGAGACGGTGGGGGGGCGACAGGAGAACGGCCCCGCTCGAACGCAACGACCGGGCCGGAGTTCGCACCTTCCAGCCGCGCCTCGAAAGGGCCGGGTCACGCACCAGGACGCGGTATAAAGGGAACGGCGGGAATCGAAAGGTTACGCACCCCCGACGAGATGCGGGGCATCACGATGCGAGGCATCACGATGCGAGGCGTCGCGGTGTGGGACATCACGATGCGCAGCCTCCGAACGCTCGACGCCGAAGAGGCGGACGGTCTCGCCGACGCCGCGCAGCGGCACCGCGCCGACGGCCTCGGCCCGGAAGCCGGCCGGCAACACGAGGCGGTTGAGGAGGGTCTCCGAAGCGAGGAGTCGCCGGCCGAGCGGTCGGCACTGCCCCTCGATCCGCGCCGTCGTGTTGAGCGTGTCGCCGCTGTGGACGATGTCGCGCTTGAGGTCGCCGATCTCGGCCGTGACCACCGGCCCGCCGTGGCAGGCCGCCTTGAAGCGGGGCACGGTTCCGTAGCTTGCCTCGTACCACGCGCGCCGCGCCTCGACGGCCTGCTCGACGAGGAAGAAGCACCGGAGGCAGTCGGCGTGGCGCGTGCCGTGGCGCATCGTCCACGACACCACGACCTCGTCGCCGACGTACTGGAAGATCTGGCCGCGCGTGGCGAGGACCGGCCCGGCCACGTCGTGGAAGAAGTCGTTCTTGAAGTCGCTGAACCGGAGCGGCCCGAGGCGCTCGGCGATGGGGGTCGAGTCGGTGAGGTCGAGGAAGAGGAAGACGCGCTCCTCGCGGACGGGCCGGAGGTAGCGCCCGAGCAGGAGCGCCGCGAGGGTGCCCGGCCCGAGGACGCGGTTGACCTGGAATGCGAGCGTAATCAGGAAGCTCGCCCCGAGCAACAGCCCGAAGAACCAGAAGAACTCAGCGCTCCACAGAAACGCTGAAAACTCTGCGTCGGCAAGGAGGTCGCGGGGCAGAATCCCCAGCTCGCGCCGTGCGATGAAGCCAATCACCGCGAGAAACGAGAACGCCACGACGCCTGCGTAGGCGAACGTCCGCAGCCCGAGCGTGAGGCCGAACGGCACGCGCCGCGCGAACCGCGGCAGGACCCACGCCTCGATGAGCGCGCCGAGCACGCCCGCCCACGCCCCGAGCACGGCCGCGCGCTGCCACTCGGTGCCGAGCGTGAGGCCCCGGTCCTCGGGGAAGACGAGCCGCGCGCAGACGAACGTGGCGAGCGTCCACGCCGGCACCAGCCACAGCGCGTAGCGCAGGAACGAGCGGAGCCAGCCGGGCGGGACGGGACGGGGCATGACTGCGGGCGAATGGCTAGGGGCGCGAGAGGGCGGGCACGCCCGTCGAGACAACCGGGGCCTCGGCGGCGGTCTGCCACGGCACTGCCGGCCACCACGGCCGCCCGACCTCGCCGGGCGTCACGCGGCCGACCGTCACGCTCTCGCCGGGGCGCGGCCAGGCCACGGCGATGCCGGCCGCCGCAGCCGCGACGCGCAGGCGCTCGGCCGGCTCCGTCCAGCCGTGCATCGCCAGGTCGAACAGCCCCCAGTGGACGGGCACCAGCAGCCCGCCGCGCACCAGCCGGTGCACCTCAACGGCCTGCTCCGGCCCGAGGTGGACGTCCGCCCACCCGTCGTTGTACGCCCCGATCTCTATGAGCGACAGGTCGAACGGCCCGAGCCGCTCGCCGACCTCGGCGAAGCCGGGCGTGAGCGCGGTGTCGCCGCTGTAGAAGAGGCGGTGCTCCGCTCCGACGAAGGCCCAGCCCGACCACAGCGTCGCGTCGCGGTCCGTGAGGAAGCGGCCGGAGAAGTGCCGGGCCGGCGTACTCACCAAGCGGACGCCGCCGATCCCAGCCTCGTCCCACCAGTCCAGCTCCTCGATGCGCCCGGCGTCCACACCCCACGCCTCGAGGTGGGACCCGACGCCGAGCGGGACGATGAACCTCGGCACGCGGTCCGCCAGCGCCCTGACCGTCGGCTCGTCGAGGTGGTCGTAGTGGTCGTGCGAGATCACGACGGCGTCGAGCGGCGGGAGGTCGCCGAGCGCGAGGAGGGGGGCGTAGAACCGCTTCGGGCCGAAGAACGAGCTCGGCGAGGCGCGCTCGCCCCACACCGGGTCCACGAGGACGCGCGCGCCCTCGATCTCGACGAGCAGGGTCGAGTGTCCGAGCCAGGTCACGCGCAGGTCCGGCGCGGCTCCGGCGAAGTCCGCCGCCGTGCGGGGGACGACGGGGAGCGCCGCCTCGGGCGTGCGGTAGGCGCTGCCGCCGGTGAAATACTCGGCCGCCACCCCGAGGCTCATGCCCATCTTGATGGCCGGGAGCGTGTTGACGAACCGCCCGTCGCGGTACTGCGGGGAGCGCTCGAGGCGAGCCAAGCGCCCGCCCGAAGGTTTTGAGCCGAAGGCAGACCACATGTCGATCAGGAAAGGGGCGAGGGCGAGGACGAGGCCCGCCCCCACGCCGCCGAGCACGCGGAGCCGACGGCGGGAGCGGAGGCGTAGCGGCATGGCAAGGTCAGGCGGTCGCCGCGCCGACGACCCACTCCGCCGCCGCGTCGTGCTCGTCGAGGCCGAACGTGCGGATGGTCAGGCCAGGGAGCAGCGTATCCTCGATCCCGGCGACCGTGCGGATCCACGCGGTGTCGGTCACGACGGCGTAGCGTCCGATCTGCCCGAGCCGGCCGAGCAGCCCGAGGCTCCGGGCTAGGTCCTCGAGGAGGGCTCCGAGCGTCATCCCACCGAGGTCCACGATCTCGGCGTAGAGGTTGATCGCCTCGTTCGCGCCGAGGCGCTTCTCGATCGTGTCGAAGATGCCCTCGACGTCTTCAGCCGCCATAGACCCGTCGATGCGGAAGGCGACGACGTGCGGGGCCAGGTTGGACATCAGTTCGATCATGGTGGCGGAGGGAGAGTCAGGGAGCGAGGGAGGAGCCTGTGCCAAGCGGGCGGCCTAGGCGGACGGCGGTGCCCGCCGAGAGGGTAGGATCGAGCTGAACCCGGTCGTTCTCGAACGCGAGCACGACGCTGCTGCCGAGCAGGAACCGCCCGATCTCCGCGCCCTTCTCGAACGCGAGGTTGTGCGACGTGAGCTGCCGATGGCGGTACGGCGAGCGCGGGCCGCCCCACACCGTCTCGATGCTCGCCACGATCATCGCCCCGACCAGCACGACCAGCATCCGGCCGAACGCCGTCTCGAACTCGCACACCAGCCGCTCGTTGACGGCGAAGAGCCCTTCGACCCCACGCTCGGTCGCGGCGTTGACCGAGAACAGCTTGCCGGGAATCGCGACCGTCCGGGTCAGCCGTCCGGCGAGCGGGAGGTGGACCCGGTGGTAGTCCTTCGGCGAGAGGTAGACCGTCGCGAACGCGCCGCCCTCGAACCCCGGCCCGGCGCAGACGTCGGCGAGCCGCTGGAACGAGTAGCGGATGCTCTTGGCCTGGATCAGCTCGCCACGCTCGATGCGCCCCGTCTGGCTCACCACCCCGTCGGCAGGACTCACGACCGCGTCCGGCGCGGGGTCGATGGGCCGGGCACCGGGGGCGAGAGACCGGGTGAAGAAGTCGTTGAAGGAGGGGTAGCTCGCCAGGTCGGGCCGCTCCGCCTCGGCCATGTCCACGCCGTAGACGCGTGCGAAGGCGCGGACGAGCGGCCGGCTGATCCACGGCACCTCGGACGCCGCGAGGCGACCCACGGCGCGCGAGAGGCCGTGCTGCGGGAGAAGGTGCTGGAGGCGGACGAAGGGGCTCATGCGGACGTGGACACTAGCTGCGGGGCGTGGGCTGCTCGACGGGGCTGCCGTCGGTGTGTCCGTTGCCGGAGAGGGCGACGGGCGCAGGCACCGGCGCGAGCGGCGCAGGCTCAGCCGATGGCTCGTCTTCGGGGGCGGAGGCGAGGCGCATCGCAACCGAGTCGAAGGTCGAGTACATCACCGGCACGATGACCAGCGTCAGGAACGTCGCGAACGTCAGGCCCGAGATGATCGCCGTCCCCATCGGCCCCCAGAACTGCGTGTTCTCCGAGCCGATCTGGAACGCCGGGTTGAGGTCCACCACCAAGCCCACGAAGTCGATGTTGATTCCGAACGTGAGCGGGATCAGGCCGATGACCGTCGTGAAGGCGGTCAGCAGGACGGGCCGGAGCCTCGTCGCGCCGCCCTCGATCACGGCCGCCTGCTTCTCCATGCCGCGCTTCGAGCGGAGCTGCTCGATGTAGTCGATCAGCACGATGGCGTTGTTGACCACGATCCCGGCGAGCGAGATCACGCCGATGAAGGTCATCAGCCCGAACGGCGTTCGCGTCAGGATCAGCCCGAGCATCACGCCGATCAGGCTCAGGCCCGTCGCGATCATGATGATGAGCGGGTTCCGCACCGAGTTGAACTGCAAGAGCAGGATGATCGTGATGAGCGACAGCCCGATCAGGAGCGCCGTCGTGAGGAAGCTGAAGCTCTCGTCCTGGTCCTCGCTCTCGCCGGTGTAGCGGATCGAGACGCCCGCCGGCACCTCGTTCTCGACGTACTCGGCGAGGTAGCCCTTGACCCGGCCGAGCACCTCGTTGCCGTTGAGCCCCTCGGCGACGTCGCCGGCGACGGTCACCACGCGCTCCTGGTCGAGCCGGGTGATGGCCCCGAGCCCGCTGCCGACCGAGATGTCGGCCACGGCGACGAGCGGGATCTGCTGGCCCTCCTCGAGGATGGTCAGGCTGCGGAGCGTCTCGAGGCTCTCGCGGTCCTGGTCGCGGAGGCGGACGGTGATGTCGTACTCGTCCTCGCCGGTGCGGTAGGTGCTGGCCTCGATGCCGTTGATGGCCGCGCGCACCGTGGTCGCGATCTTCGAGGTGGAGAGCCCGAAGCGGGCGGCGCGCTCGCGGTCGATGTCGACCTGGAACTCGGGCCGGCCGGTGTTGAGGTTGTCCGAGATGTCGACCAAGCCGTCGAGCGGGGGCACGCCGCCGTCGCCGGGCTGGGTCGCGCCGCGGATGAGCCGCTGCTTGATGGCCTGGGAGACGGCGACGATCTGGTCGAACTCCTCGCCGGCGACCTCGATGTTGACCGGCTTACCGGTCGGCGGGCCGTTCTCGTCCTTGACGATCTCGACCGTCGTGCCGGGAATCCCCTGGAGCTGGCTGCGGACCTTGCGGAGCGTCAGCGCGCTCGACTCGGCGCGGTCGGCGTAGTCCTTCATCGTCAGCGTGATCGAGCTGTTCTCCGGGCGCGACGAGCCGCCGCCGAACTGCGCGTCGCCGCCGATCCCGACCTGGGTCAGGAGCGTCTTGACGTTCTCCTCGCTGTCGGGGTTGTCGTCGAGCACGCGCTGAATCCGGGTGTACGCCTCGTCGGCGACCGCGTTCGAGGCCTCGATGTTGGTTCCGAGCGGGGCCTCGACCTTGACCTGGACGAAGTTGGGGTCGGTGTTCGGGAAGAACACGACGCCCGTCGGCGCGAGGTTGAACAGGACGCCGATCACGATCAGCATCGAGAGCGTGGAGGTGAGCAGGCGCGCGCGGTTGTCGGTCAGGAAGAGCGTGTCGCGGTCGCCGAGCACGGCCTTCCCGACGAGCCCGCCGACGACGATCAGCGCCGGCAGCCCGAGCAGCGCCGCCACCACCTCGAAGCCCTGCACCGTGCCCACGTCGATCCGCCCGCCGAGGATGAGCAGCACCACGAGCACGCCGAAGACGGCCCCCACGACGAGCCCGGCCTTGACCGACGCGCCGCGCCCAAGCAGGACGCTCTCGACCGTGTGGACGACGATCCCGACGACCCCGACCGCGAGGAGAATCCCGCCCGGAGCGAGGAGCAGCAGTCCGGCTGCCTCGCTCACGCCCTGGAGCATCAGCCCGCCGATGAGCAGGAGGAAGCCGAGCGCGAAGCTGCCGAGCGCGAGCGTGTTGCGGAGCATCGCGCGCTTGCCGGTGTAGTCGCGCGTGAGCATCCACTTGAGGAAGGCGCGGTAGCGCTCGGTCAGGCGCGGCATCGTCTGGTGCTGGAACCGCTGCGCGACGGGCCGCAGCGCGGCCCGGTACAGGAAGATCAGCAGCGGCACCGCGACGACGACGAAGACGAGCGTCTTCCAGTTGGCGAGCAGCAGCACGAGCGCCGTAAACACGATCAGCCCGGCCCCGAGCAGGCGCGCGCGGCGGCTCCGCTCCGGCACCTCCTCCGAGTCCAGGCGGACCAGATACCCCGTGATGACCGGGTTGATGATGAGCGCTACGAACAGGCTCGCCGAGAGCGTCACGATCAGCGTCAGCGGCATGTAGCTCATGAACCGCCCGATGATGCCGGGCCACAGGAGCATCGGCGCGAACGCCGCGACGGTCGTGGCGGTCGAGGCTGCCACGCGGCCCCGACCTCGCCGGTGCCGAGCTTGGCGGCCTGCCACCGGCTGTGCCCCTCCTCGCGGTAGCGGTAGATGTTCTCGACGATCACGACCGCGTTGTCGACCAGCATCCCGAGCGCGATGATGAGGCTGAACAGGATGATGAAGTTGAGCGTCTGCCCCATCGCCGAGAAGATGAGGAAGCTCAGGAACATCGACAGCGGGATCGCGATGCCGACGAGCGTGGCCGTCCGCACCCCGAGGAAGAACAGCAGGACCGCGATCACGAAGATCAGCCCAGCGATGATGTTGTTCTCCAGGTCCTTGACGAGAGTCTCGACGTTTTCCGACTCGTCGCCGGTGTAGGTCACCTCGGTGCCGTTGGGGAGCGGGAACGTGTCGACGGTCTCGCGCACCGCCGCGACGGTCTCGATGATGTTCTCGCCCGGCCGCTTGGTCACGCTCAGGCTGATGACGTTGAGGTTCTCGGGGGTCTCGTTGCGGACGTACTCGCCGTCCTCGACCTCAGTCTTGAGGACCTTCAGCCGGGCGTACGAGCTGCGGTCCTTGAACCCCATCTGCACGTCGGCGAGGTCGCGGACGTAGACCGGCTGCCCGCCGGGCGACTTCACGACGAGCGTCTCGATCTCCTGCGGGCTGTCGAACTCGCCGTCGACGCGGACGAGGTAGTTGAGCCGGTCCACGTCGACCGAGCCGCCGGGGATGTTGGTGTTCTCGCCCTGAATGGTGGCGATGACGTCGTTGAAGGTCAGGTTGTAGCCCTGGAGCGCCGCCAGGTCCACGTTGACCTGCACCTCGCGCGTCAGCCCGCCGATGAGGTTGACCTCGAGCACGCCCGGTGCCGACTCGATCTCGTCCTGCAGGTCCTCGGCGATGTCGCGGAGCTGCGCCAGCGAATAGCCTGCGGCGAGGTTGATGTTGACGATCGGGAACTCGCTCGTGTCGAGCTCCGAGACGATGGGCTCCTCGACGTCGCTCGGCCACTCGACCTTCGCCCGGTCCACGGCCTCGCGCACGTCGAGCTCGGCGTCGTCCACGTCCACGTCCGGCGTGAACTCGATCACGACGGTCGAGACGCCCTCGGAGGAGGTGCTCCGCAGGTCGTCGATGCCGTCGACCGAGGCGACCTCGCGCTCGATCTCCTGGCTGATGATCGACTCGATGTCGTCGGGGCTCGCGCCGGGGTAGATGGTCGTCACGATGAGCGTGGCGAACTCGATCTCCGGGGCGGACTCTTTCGGGATCGAGACGTAGGCCAGCAGGCCGCCGATGACAAGCAGGCCCGTCAGGACCACGACGGCGATGCGGTTGTCGATGGCGAGGTTGGTGATTCTCATGACGCCGGGGGTTGGGCGAGGGGGCGTGGTGGGGCGATGGTAGGGGAGACCGGCCGGTCTCCCCTACGACGACGATCATTCGGCGGCGATCATTCGGCGGCGAAGGCGAGGTCGGTCGAGTCGGAGACGCGGAGGCGGTCGCCGTCGGCGATCTGGGTTTGGCCGCTCACCACGATGCGGTCGCCCGCCGCGATGCCGCTCGTGATCACGACGCGGCCCTCCGACGAGGGGCCGGTCTCGACCATCCGGTTCTCGGCGACGTAGCCGTCGCCCTCGGGCACGGCGACGAAGATGCTCGCCCCGCGCTCGTCGCGGACGATGGCCCCGAGCGGGACCGAGAGCACGTCGTCGAGCTCGCTCCGGGTGATGAACAGCTTGGCGATCATCGCCGGCTTGAGGGTGCCCTCGCGGTTGTCGATCTCGACCTCGACCGGGAACGTCCGGCTCTGCGTGCTGATGGCGTTGCCGACGAACGAGACCTCGCCGCTGATCTCGTCGAGGCCGTAGGCCGTTGGGACGATGCGGACGGGCGTGCCGCGCCGGATGTCGTTCGCGTAGCGCTCCGGCACGCCCGCCTCGACCTTGAGGCGGTCCGTCGAGACGAGCCGGGCGACGGGTGTGCCCGGCGCGACCTGCTCGCCGCGCTCGACGAAGTGTTCCTCGACGGTCCCGCTGAAGGGGGCCGTGACGCGGGTGTTGGCGAGCTGCTGCCGCGCCTGCGCGAGCATCGCCCGCGCCTGAGCGACCTGGGCGCGGGCCGCCGCCCGCTGCGTGCGGACGCCCTCAAACTCCGCCGCCGACAGGATCGAGTCCCCGAGCAGCGGCTCCTGCCGGCGGTACTGGTCCTCGGCGAGGTCGGCCTGGGCCTGGGCCGCTTCGAGGGCGGCCTCGGCCTGGGCGACGCCTGCCCGGCCCATCGTCGCGTTGACCTGCGCCACCGTCCCGCCGCGCCCGACGCGCGCGCCGAGCGGCGCGAGCGTGGTGAGCGTGCCGGCGGCCTCAGCCGAAAGCGTCGCGTCGTCCGGGGCCTCGACCGTGCCCGTCAGCTCGATCACGTCGCGGAAGGTCCCGGCGTCGATGCGGACGACCTCGACCGGCGTGGCGGAGGCGCTGACCGCCTCGGTAGCTTCGCCGTCAGCCTCCGGCGCGTCGGCGTCGCCGCCGCACGCCGAGAGGGCGAGCAGCATCGGGAGGAGCAGGGCTGCGGCGGCCAAGCGGTAGCCACACGCGAGGCGGGCGATGGTGTCGGAGAGAGTCATGGCGCTGGGGTTGGGTGGTGTCGCAAGCAGGGGGACACGTCGGTGTGCCCGTTCAAGATGGCAGGGTCGCAAGCGTAGGGGCACACCGGCGGTGCGCCCGTGCAAGGTGGAAATCAGTTCGCGGTCAGGGTGAAGTCGCTCGCGCCGATTGGCTCGGGCAGGACAACGCCGACAGCGCGCTGGAGGGCGCTGCGGGCGACGAGGTAGTCGTAGGCCGCCCGGAGATAGGAGAGCTGCGCGGCGTCGAGCTGGGTCGAGGCGAGGCGGACGTCGATCTGGGTCGCCACGCCCATCGCCAGGCGCTCCGAGGCGAACGTGTAAGCCACCTGCGCGGTCTCGACCGTCCGCCGCTGCCCGGCGATCCGCTGCCGGGCCGAGGCCAGGTTGCGGAGCGACTGCTCGACCTCGAGCACGGCCCCCTGCACGCCCTGCTCCAGCATGACCTCGGCCTTCTGTACCTGGATGGTGTTCTGCTGCACGCGGTAGCGCGTCTGGAAGCCGTTGAAGAGGTTCCAGCTCAGCTGCACCCCGACGGCGACGCTCGGATTCCAGTAGTCGCCGTCGAAGAACCCGCGCGAGTTCGAGGACACCGCAAAGGGGTCGTCGGGGTCGGCCCCCTGGATCGCCGTGGTGCGGTCGTCGGGGACGGAGCCGGTGTAGGCGAGATTGGCGAAGGCGCTGAGACGAGGGACGTACTGCGCCCGCGTGATGTCGCGGTTGACCTTCTGCAAATCGACGGCGAGGCGGAACTGCTCGAGGTCGGGCCGCCGCTCGAGGGCCGTGGTCACGGCGTCGTCGAGCGAGACGGTGTCGAGGAAGAGGTCGTCCGGCAGGTCGAGGTCGCCGACGAGGGCGACGGGCTGCGTCACCGGCATCCCGAGCGCGAAGAGGAGGTTCGTTCGGGCGAGGGCCGCCGCGTTCTGGGCCTCGATGAGCTGGGTCTGCTGGTTCGAGACCTCGACCTCGGCCGTCAGCCGCTCGAACTTCGGGAGCACGCCCTGCGCCACGCGCCGCGTCGTCTCGCCGAGCGTCGCCTCGGTCCGCGCCACGCTCGCCCCGACGACGCCGACCTGCTCCTCGGCCAGGAGCGCGCCGTAGTAGAGCCGCCGCGTCTGGTCGATGGCGGCCTGCTGCTGCTGCGTCAGCGCCGCCTGGTTGATCTCGCGCAGGCTCTTCGCGCCCTTGATCCCCGCGAAGGCCGCGCCGTTGTAGAGCGTCTGCGAGACCGAGAGCACGTTCTGAAACTGGTTCGGCACGCCGAACGGGTTGCCGTCGGCGTCGATCACGATCCCGGCGTCGTCGAACCCCTGCTGCTGGAGGATCCGGAAATCCATGAGCGTGATCGGCTCGGTCGCCGGGTCGCCGTCGGTGCGGGCGTCCTCGTTGAACGTCAGCCAGTCGATGGACCCGAGCGCGCCGAACAGGCCTCCGGCCGAGGAGCCGGCGAACGGGTTGGCCTCGACCACATTCCGGGTGTACGATGACTGCACGTCCGCGCTCGGCAGCACCTGGCCCCACGCCTCCCGGACCTGGGCCTCGGCGTTGGCGACGTCGAGCGCGGCGGTGCGGACCGTGTAGCTCCGCTCGAGCGCGATTTGGATGGCCGCCTCCAGCGATAGCGAGAGCGCCGACCCGTCGGCGACGGGCTGGAGGGCACCGGGTTGAGCGGCGGCGGGCGCGGCGAGCAGGAGCAGGGCGAAGGCGAAGTGTTTCATCGGACCGGAGGGTGGGCTGTCGCAGGGTAAATGTCGGCGGTGACAGCGGTTAGTCGCGGGGTAGCAAACCGTCGAAAAGAATCGACGTGATGAAGTCGGCGGCGTCGGTGGGAGAGCCGAACGGGTGCGTCTCGAACGTGCCCGACGGGTCGCACGCGGCGTCGACCTCGGCCATGATGACGCCGCGCACGTTGCCCATCACGAGGTGGGCGATGGGGTGGGCCGGGAGGGTGCGGAGCGCGCCGTGCCGCATCGCCGCCTCGATGGGACGTTGCACGGCCTCCATCACGCTCATCCAGTGCCGGGCCGCCGCCTCGTTGCGCTCGCCCGAGAGCACCATCCGGTGGCCCTCCTTCATGAAGATCATCATGCCGTCGCGGTTGACCCCGAAGTGGGTCAGCAGCCCCTCAATGAGGCCGTGGAAGGCGTCGCGCGCGGCGGTCGGCGTGGTGAGTGCCTCGGGGTCGGGGAACGCCTCGGCGATGACGCGGCGCACGCCGTCGACGATGATCTCCTCGAAGAGGGTGAAGAACAGCTCCTCCTTGCCGTCGGGGAAGTAGTTGTAGAGCGTGCCCTTGCCGAACTCGGCCCGCTCGGCGACCTCGTCCAGGGTGGCCTGGTCGTAGCCCTTGTCGGCGAAGACGGCGCGGGCGGCGTCGAGGATGGCCCGGCGGCGGGCGAGGCGCTCGCGGTCGCGGCGGGAGAGGGAGGGGGCGTCCATCCGTACAGAGCAACGTGAATGGTTAGTCACAAGGTGACTGATCGGTCACTTCCCGACCACTACGTCACACTTCGGGTCTAGTTGCATTTCCCCCCGCTCTTTTCCGTGACCAAATGGTTAAGACGAATCGATCCCCGGCGAGCCTGACCTCGGCCCCCATCGGATTTCGTGAGACAGAAGACCGGCCTCCCCTCGCTACGAGTCAGTCCCCTAGGAGGCTCCCCTATGAGTCTGCAAAAAGAAGTTAGATTGCCCGACTCTCTGTAGATTCGGGGGATAGCACCATTCTGACGACAGAAGAACATGCGCTCGGTGGCTGGCTCGCCACGGTCGCATCCTCCACGACTTAAGTCGGAGAAATCGATGGAAGCACCCACGCACAGCGGGCAGAACCGCGCCCTCGCTCTTTACCAAGCCGGACTCGAAGCCGGCGAAATCGGCTGGGTCACGCTGGGAAGCCACCGCGTGCTGCTGGTCAACGCGCCGGACCTGATCCGCGAGGTGTTGATCACGCGCGCGGCGGCGTTCGAGAAGTCGGACTTCCAGAAGCACGTCATGGGCGCGGGGCAGGGGATGGGGTTGGGGCTGGGCAACGGGATGCTGACCAGCTCGAATGCGATGCACAAGCGGCAGCAGAAGATCATCGCGCGCGCCTTCGGAAAGGCGCAGCTCCGCCGGCAGGTCGAGACGATGGTGGCGTGCGCGGACGAGGCGCAGGCGCGGTGGGCCGATGGGCAGGAGATCGACCTGACGTGGGAGCTGAGCCGGTACTCGCTCCAGGTGATCGGCCGGACCATGTTCTCGACCGATTTCGGCGCGGAGGCCGACGCCGTGACCGAGGCGATGATGCGGATCACGGGTTCGCTCGGCGGCCGCAAGAAGGTTCGCAACGCGGACGGGTGGGACGAGCGCGTGAAGGCGGCCTCGCTGGAGCTGGACGCGCTGATCCACCGGATGATCGACCAGCGCGTAGCCGAGCGCGCGCAGCCTGCCCCTCGCCCAGCCCCGGACCTGGTGGACCTGCTGCTGGACGCCCAGGAGGAGGAAGGCGACGATCTCCCCGAGGGTACCTACCGCGCGAGCCGGCAGCAGATCTACGACGAGATCGCCACGTTTCTGCTGGCCGGGGCAGAGAACCCGAAGAACGCGCTGTCGTGGGTGTGGTGGCTCCTGGCGGTCCACCCGGAGGAGCTGGCGCGGATGGAGGCCGAGCACGCGGCCTCGCTCGGCGGGCGGCTCCCGACCTACCGTGACCTCGGGCGGCTGCCCTACACGATGCAGATTTTCAAGGAGGCGCTCCGCCTGTTCCCTCCCGGCTACGCCTTCGGCCGGAAGGCGGTGCGCGACCTCGCGGTCGGCGGCGTCGAGGTGCCGGCCGGCACGGAGCTGGTCGTCAGCCCGCTCATCCTCCACCACCAGCCGGACCACTTCCCCGAGCCGGAGCGGTTCGACCCCACGCGCTTCGAGCCGGAGCGCGAGCAGCAGATTCCGCGCCTGGCCTATCTCCCGTTCGGGGCGGGGCCGCGCGCGTGCATCGGCGGCCGGATGGCGCTGCTCGAAGGCCAGAGCTTCCTGGCGACCGTCAGCCCGCAGGTGTCGCTGGAGCTGCTCAACGACGTGCAGACCATCCTGCCACGGGCGCTGATGACGCTGCACCCGGACCAGCGGCTCCGCGCCCGCGTCACGCGGCGGTGAGCGCAGCCGCTCAGTGCTGTGACACTCAGTGCTGTGACACTCAGTGCTGTGACACTCAGTGCTGTGACACTCAGTGCTGTGACACAAAGAGGATGACGGGCAGATCGGCGAGATCGGGTGCTGTGCAGCAAGGCGGACGAGGAGCTAGATGCGCCGCATCGGGCGACGAGGCCAACGCCGGAACGCGGCGCGCGGGCCGACGAGACCCCATCAGAATCGCTGTGTCGCAGCCGCTCAGTCGGGCAGCGCCGGGCCTACGTCGACGGCTCGGTCGCTCAGCACGTCGCGGACCCACTCGGTGAGCGGCATGCCGCCGACTGAGAGCGTGTAGAAATCCTCCTTGTGGAGGATGAGGTGGCCGCGCCCGCTCAGGTAGTACGTGTCCGCGTTCGGCGAGGCAGCGAGCGACGCGCGGATCTGGAGCACGCCGTCGATGAACTCGGCCTCCGGGGCCAGGCACGCGCCGTTCGGGGCGAGGACGCAGTCGGGGTTGAGGTAGCCGAAGTTCAGCCGCGTCGAGGTGTCGGAGAGGTAGGAGATGAACCCGAAGCCGCGGTCCGGATAGGCGTCGGCGTAGTACGGCAGGAGGTGCTCCAGGCCGTCACCGCTGGACTGGTAGCACACCGACCCGCAGTCGCTAGCGGAGGTCGCGAGGTTCCACAGCGAGCGCCACAAGAGCTGGAGCGAGTCGGTGAGGACGGCGTCGTTCGGCGGGAGCTGGCCCGAGTCGTTGAGGAGGTAGACCGGGGCCGGGGCGAGGCGCTCGGCGACCAGGCCGTAGGTGCCGGCGGTGCTGAACCCGCCGCCGCCGGACCCGACGAGCGCGACCTGGGCGGCTCGCCGGGCCGGGCCTCCGATGAGATCGAGCACGCGCCCCACGTTCCGGTAGCCGACGAACTGCTGCGGGCCGAGCGCTTCCAGGCCGGGAATCACGACGTCGGTGGTGTCGCCGCTGTGGACATCGCCGGTGCAGTTCGGGAGGAAGACGGCGTTCCAGTCCTCGAACGGGTTGTCCGAGCGCGACTCGAAGAGGCCCGCCCGGCCGAACTCCGCGATGTAGGCGGCGAAGTCGGCCGCTCCGAACGAGGCCGGGCTGTTGCGGCACTGGCCGGGGCCGTAGCACGGGCCGCCCCCGCCGAGGACGATCAGGAGCCGCTGCCGGGCGTAGGCCGAGGCCTCCGCCGGCGCGCGGCGGACCCCGATGCCGGTCGCCGTCCCACTCCGGCACTGCATTCCCGCGACCGGCCGCCACGTCCAGTCCGAGCCGGAGACCTGGTCGCCGGCCGCGACGCCGTCGAGTACAGAGGCCGTCTCAGCCGGGGGAGCCGACGAGTCGCAGGCGGCAAGCGCGAGCGCGAGGACGAGAGCGGTATAGACGGGGAGCCGGCGCATGGGCAGAGGAGAAAGAGAGAGTCAACTCGATACGCTGCCCAATAATATAGCCTAGCTCTCGAGCCGCTGGAGCGCGTCGGACTCGTAGACGTGCACGCCCGGTCGATGTAGCTGGGCTGCGGCGACGAGGGCGGCCGCCACGGTGTCGCCTTCGATGGGGCGGTACTTCCGAAGCGGACCGAGCATCAGCCGCGCGAGCGGCCCGAGCACCACCTGTGACGCCCGCTCGCCGGGCCGGTCCTCGTCGCGGCTGCCGAGCAAGAGCGCCGGGCGGACGATCTGCACCGCCTCGAATCCTAGCCGCGCGACCTCGCGCTCCATCTCGCCCTTGATGCGGTTGTAGAAGATCCGCGACCGGGCATCGGCCCCGAGGGCGCTGACGACAAGAAACTGACGGGCTCCGCGAGCCGCCGCCGCGCGGGCGAAGGCGAGAACGAGGTCGACATCGACCCGCCGGAACGCCTCTTCGGAGCCGGCCTTTTTGATCGTCGTCCCGAGGCAGCAGAAGGCGTCATCGGCTTGGGGAAACGGGCCGTCGGAGAGCTGGCTGAAGGCCACCGTGCGCTGCTCCAGCTTGGGATGGGCAAGGTCGAGCGGGCGGCGGCCGACGGTGACGACGCGGCTCCACGCCCGAGCGTCGAGCAGGTGGCGGACGAGGTGTCCGCCGACCAAACCGCTGGCTCCGGCGACGAGGGCCGTGCGAGACATAGCGAAGCGTTGGGTAGGAGAAGAAAGGTAGCGTGTCCCTCTACCGTCCCACCGACCGGCCTTTCCAGCGCACGCGCCCGCGCCAGTGCCCGAAGGCCGAGTCGAACGGCAGCAGGCCGCCGAGCAGCAGCGACAGCGGGGCGAGCAGGCGGAGGCGGAGGGGGAACCGTGCCCAGGTGTCGGTGCCCGCCTTGAGCGCGTAGAGCGACACCAGGAACCACGGCGAGACCAGCGGCGGCAGCACGAACGCCGTCCAGAACAGCGCCTGCGCGGCGGCGAACCGGAGCGGCGTGCCGCCCTGCAGAAGATAGGCGTTCTTGCGGAATCCGGCCCACGCCTCAGCGAAGCCCCGGTACATCCACACGTCGAGGTCGCTGCGGAGATCGCGGAGGACCACGCGCATCCCGCGCCCCTTGAGCAGCCGGCCGATCTTGACGTCCTCGAGCACCTCGTCCGGGAGGGCAGCGTGCGGCTCGTGGCGGTGGTAGGCCTCGGCGCGGAGGAGCCAGCACTGCCCGTTGAGCGAGGCGAGGGCCGCCGTCTCGGTGCGCGGGACGAGGGCGAGCGGCAGCGCCGCCAGCGCGGCGAACGGGACGAGGCTCGTCAGCAGAAGCCCGCCGCCGCGCAGCTGGGGGAGGCCGCTCAGCACGGCTCCCTCGGCTCCGGCTCGGGCGTCGGCGGCGGCCCAGCGCTCTACGAGTCGGCGCAGCGCGTGCTCGTCGGCGAGCGCCACGTCGGCGTCGAGGAAGAGGTAGACGGTGCCCGTCGCCTCGCGCGTGGCTTGGTAGAGCGCGTGCACCTTGCCGACCCACCCCGGCGGTGGCCCCTCGCCCCGAAGACCACGAAGCCCGGCTGCCTCGACCACGGTTCCGGTCTCGTCCTCCGAGCCGTCGTCGTAGACGAGAACCTCGACCTCGGGGTAGTCCTGCGCCAGAAGCGTCGGGAGCAAGCGGCGCAGGTTGTCGGCCTCGTTGCGCGCCGGGATCAGCACCGACACCGACGGCAGCGGCTCCGGCACGCGGCGGTCGTCCCGCCGCCACCGCAGGTAGAGCAGGTTGGCCGCGAGGATCCCCAGGAAGAGCGCGTGGAGGGCAGCGAGGACGAGCATTCCGGGGGCGAAGACGGGGAGGGCGGAGGAGGCGAAAGCGGGGTCCCCGGAGCCCGACCCTCAAAATATGCTACCGTCAAAATACGCTCCCGGTCTCGCGCCTCGGCTACGGCGGGTCGAGAAGAAACTGCCGGAAGAGCGGCGGCGGGTCCTCGGCCAGCAAGCGCTCGCGCATCCGGTCGGTGCCCGGCCGGCCGAGGGCGCGGAGCGCGTACCAGACCCAGACCTCCGGCTCGAACGGCGACAGGCCCGGCGTCGCGCTCGCCCGGACGACCTCACGCAGCGCCTCGAACGCGGCGAGTGCGGCCTCGGGGTCGCGGCCGAAGAGGCTCGGCCGGAACAGCAGCGACTGCCCGCCGACGAGCAGCACGTAGGGGTCCGCCGGGTCCAGCGCTCGGGCGCGGTCGAGCAGGGCGTCGGTGCGGGTGCCGTAGAACGGGAGCTTCCACGGCGGGGCGAGCGCCGTGCGGTAGCCCCAGAGCGCCGACAGGAGGGCGAGGTCTTGGGCCGTCCGGCAGGCATCCTCCTCGGGGAGGCCGTCGAGGTAGCGCGCGTCGTCGGTGAGCGGGTAGAGGCGGTAGCGGTAGAGCAGGTCGTCGCTGACGCTCTGCGGGGACGCGGCGTAGCGGCGCGCGAGGCCGTCGCGGTCGTTGTCCGCGTAGAGGCTCGCCAGCGTGTCGGGCGGACTCATAGCCAAGAGCAGAGGAAGCAGGAGCAGCATCGAGCAGAAGGCGCAGGTGATAAAGGAAGAGGGGGAGCGGACATGCCGTCACGTCCACCGGCGGAAGAGCGGCGCGAGGCGCGACAGGTCCCACCGCTCGTCGGCGCTCGGGGCCCCGTCGAAGAGGAGGCGGCCCGTGCCCGGCCGGGCGGACCGGAGCGCGCCGAGCGTATCGGCGAGGCGGGTGCGCTCGTCGCCGGTCGGGGCGTCGTGCGGGGCACCGCCGGTGAGCAGGGCCGTCGGTCGGTCCTCGCCCCACCACGTCACGCGCAGCCCGACGGGCCACCACTGCACGGCAGCGGGGAGAAGCCGGGCGAGGCGGGCGAGCCGGTCGGCGGGGAAGGTGCCCAAGCCAGCGTCCGGCGGCCGCAGCTCGCCCTCGGGGAAATAGAGGAAGAGCGCGGGCGGAGCCGAGCCAAGCCGGCGCTCGGTCTCCCGGATCGTGGCGAGGCGCTGCCGCCGGGCCGGGGCGTCCTCGCCGTGCGGGAACGGGAGCGCACCGAGCGGCCCGAAGAGTGGCGTTCGCTCCCACTCGCTCATCCAGATCACCGGCGGCCGACCGAGGCGGCGGGCGAGCAGCCACAGCAGGTAGCCGTCGTGGAACCCGTGATGGTTTGCGTAGAGAGCGACCGGCCGCGTCGCGTCGAGCCGGTCCTCTGCCCACGGGCCGACCCAGACGACGCGGCGGAAGGCGCGGTAGACCGAGCGCTCAATCAGCCGGCTGACGGCCCATGCGGCGGCGCGCTTCCCCGGCAACCGGTGCGCGGTCACGAGTCGGACCCGGCGAGCGCGAGCGTCGCGGCGGGGCGGTCGGTCAAGCGGTCGCGCCGAGCGGCGTAGTCGTCCTGCGCCATCAGGCGGAGCTTGCGGCCGAGCGGGACGATGCTGCGCCGCCGGAGGTTGTCGTAGCCGCCGGCTCGGACCTCGTTCATGATCTCGCGGTACATCCGCGCCGCCGCCGTGATGCCCAGGCGCGACTGCTTCGGGAGCGCCCCGATCCCCGCCTCGGCCTCGCCGTAGAGCCGCTCGGCCGTCGCCATCACCGACTCCAGCAGCGCGGCGTAGGCCCGGTCCGGCCCGTGGCGGGCGACCCCGAGGAGCTCGGCGCGCGTGATCCCGAAGCGCGCCAGGGCATCGTCCGGCAGGTAGACGCGTCCGAGGCGGGTGACGTCCTCGCCCACGTCGCGCAGGATGTTGGTCAGTTGCATCGCTTTGCCGAGCGCCCGCGCGGCCGGTTCCAGCACCTCCGCCTCGGCCGGCGTCTCGACCAGGAACGGCAGCATCATCGCCCCGACGCTCCCGGCGACGCGCTCCGAATACGCGAGCAGGTCGTCCGTGTCGGCGACGCCTCGGCCGTCGAGGTCCCACGCGGCTCCGTCGAGGAGCTCGTAGAGCGGCCCCGGTTGCAGCCCGAAGCGGGCATGGACCTCGGCGAGGCGTTGCCAGAGCAAGAGGTCCGGTGGGTCGCCGGCCAGGGTCTGATCGAGGCGGCGTCGGGCTTGGGCGAGGTCAGCGCGGGCGGCGTCCGTGCCGGCTTCCAACACGCGCTCGTCGGCGATGGAGTCGACGGTGCGGCAGTAGAGGTACAGCGTCGCAATCGGCAGGCGGACCCGGGCCGGCAGCAGCCGCGTGGCGAGCGAGAAGGTCCGGCTGTGGTGGCGGAACGCGCGCCAGAGGTAGCGGTCCTCGGCGGCGCGGCCCGCCCCGGCGGCCGGCGGAAGGGGCGGAGGCGTCATGCCGGCACCTCCGAGCGCTGAGGGGCCGAGCGCTGAGCGACCGGGGCTCGCGGCCTACGTGGCGGGAGGAGCCGCCCGCCTCGGCTTCGGACGACGAGCAAGACGAACGCGAGCGCGGCTAAGCCGAAGGCACCGGCCAACGGCAAGCCATAGAGCAGGCAGATCAGGACGGGGAAAAGGACGTTCAGCCCGTAGAGCGTCGGGGCCCACGCCGGAGCCGAGTGCAGCCCGCCGAGCAGCCGGTCGTACCCCCACACGATCACGAGCGAAGTGACGAACCAACCCACCCAGTTCGAGAGCGGCATCCCGAAGAAAAAGCCCTCGGTGTCGTAGGTCCAGAACGGAAACGCCCGGCTCATCGCGGGGTCGAGCGCCACGTCCCAGAGCACCATGAACGCGGCCCCCCAGAGAATCGTCGCCGCTGTCCCCCCCTTGAGCCGCCGGGCTAGGTCGTAGGAGAGAACCGAGACGGCGTACCACGAGGGCGGGATCAGCCACGGGACGTGCCCGGCGATCTTGGCGCCGAGGAAATCGCCGTAGGTATACGCCCCGAACGGCACACCGGTCTGCGTCCCCATCAGCTCCGCCGCCGCGCCGATCGCGCTGCCCCAGAGGAGAAACAGCATCGAGCGCTTGAGGCCCAGGTCCGGCAGGTAGAGCAGCACCGAGAGCACCGGCAGCAGCGCCATGTACACCCACGTCGGCCCCTTGATGAGCGAGTCTAGGCCCAGGCCCGTGGTCGCCGCGATCCAGCCGAGGGCGACCGCCGCCTGCTCTGGAAAAAAGTTCAGCAGGACGGTCCCGGCCACGCTGAAGAGGATCGACCCGGCGAACAGGGCGAGGGCTGCGAGGAACGGGCGGCGCGTCGGCGGGGCGGAAGGGCGGTCGAGCATCGGGCGAGGGGCGAGGAGCAAGTCGCGCGGTTCAACCCGGAGGGCCGAGGCCTGATCCTCGCACTTTCAGAAAAAGGTGAAAACCGCTGAGGGCCGCGCCCCCTCCGGAAGCTGGCCGCCTCCGGAAGCTGCTGGTGCCCGTAGATTGCACGCGGCTACGCGCCGCGCCCATCCCTCGTTACCTGCGCTCGCTGCTCTTAGCTACACCCGAGCATTGCTACACCCGACAGTCCATACCCGAACAGTCCATGACCTCCTTCCTCGACAAGGGCAAGTGGCTCGCGCTCGCCACCGGCTCCGGCCTCATCGCCGGCCTCGCGGCGCGCAACCTGCTCAAGTTCGGCTGGCGCGTCTTCTCCAACGACGACCCGCCGCTCAACCCCGAGGCCCACGACACCGAGTGGCGCGAGGCCATCACCTGGACCGTGATGACGGGCGTCATCGCCGGGGTCGCCCGCCTCGCCGCGCGGCGAGGGGCCGCAGCGACCTGGAAAGGCGTCACCGGCTCGCGCCCGCCCGGCCTCGAAGACCATTAGCTCGAAGACCATTAGCTCGAAGACCATTGGCTCGAAGACCATTGGCTCGAAGACCATTAGCTCGAAGACCGGAAAGCCCCGGCAGCCGAACGTTCCACACCCGAACTCCCAGACCTTCAGGAGGTCGCGCTATGCAATCGCCCAACCCCGACGCCCTGCGCGAGGTCTGCTCCGGCCGCAGCGGCGTCAACCCGGAGACCCTCGAAGCCGTCCTCTCGCTCGCCGTCGAGATCGCGCGCGAGGGCCGCGAGGGGCGCAAGATCGGGACCCTCTTCGTGGTTGGGGACACGGACGCCGTGCTCGCCCACAGCCGCCCGCTGGTCCTCGACCCGCTCTTCGGGCACCCGGACGACGCCCGCCGCATCGCCGACCCGGCCTTCCGCGAGACGGTCAAAGAGCTGGCTCAGCTCGACGGCGGGTTCGTCGTGACGAACGAGGGCGTCGCCGTCTCCGCCGCACGCTACATCGACGCCTCCTCCGGCGGCGTGGACATCCCGATGGGGCTGGGCAGCCGCCACATGGCCGGGGCCTCGATCACGCGCCACACCGGGGCCGTCGCGGTCGTGGCCTCGGAGAGCGCCGTCGTGCGGATGTTCGACCAGGGCGCGATCGTCGCCGAGGTCATCCCGGAGGTCTGGATGCTGCGCCGCTACGCCGGGGCCGATGGGCTGAACGGCCTCCTCGGCGGCGGGGCGAGGCGCGCGCAGTCCGGCGATGGCAGCCTCGTCGTCAGCAAACCCTCTAGCGAGACCTCGCGCGGCCCGGCCGGGACACGCCGCCTCGCCCCGGCCGTGAGCGTCCGCGACCACCGCCGGGGACCGGACGACGCCTCCGTGACCGTGCTGGTGTTCGGCGACTTCGAGTGCCCGTACTGCGCCCGCGCCCACGGCCTCCTGGACACCCTCCGCGACGAGCGCGCCGACCTCCGCGTCGCTTTCCGGCACTACCCGCTCGCGGAGGTCCACGAGCACGCCCAGCTCGCCGCCGAGGCGTCCGAAGCCGCCGGGGCGCAGGGGCAGTTCTGGGCGATGCACGACGCCCTCACCACCCACCACGACGCGCTCAGCCGTGACCGCATCGAGGCCCTCGCCACCGACCTCGGGCTAGATCTAGACCTGCTCCGCGAGCATCTCGATACCCACGCCTTCGCCGACCGCGTCCGCGCCGACTTCGAGAGCGGCGTCCAGAGCGGCGTCGACGGCACGCCCGCCCTGTTCGTCGACGGCGAGCGCTACGCCGGCAGGCTCCGGCTCGATCCGCTGCGCGAGGCGGTAGAGGCGGTAGTCGGGTGAGTGGGAAGAATGACCGGGAAAGGTAGCGAGACCACCGCGCTCTGTGCAGAGGTTTCTCCCTCCCATTCCCCCCATTCTTCCCATTCAGATTCGGGCTGCCCCTCTACATTCCCACCTCCCGACCTCGGTCCCCGAATCACCCCGCTCCCCCCATGCCTGACCTCGACACCATCGTCTCGCTCTCCAAGCGGCGCGGCTTCATCTTCCCCTCCTCCGAGGTCTACGGCGGCCTCTCGGCGGTCTACGACTACGGCCCGCTCGGCGTCGAGCTCAAGCGCAACGTCCGCGAGCGCTGGTGGCAGGCGATGGTCTACCGGCACGACAACATCGAGGGCCTCGACGCGGCCATCCTGATGCACCCCACGGTGTGGAAGGCCAGCGGGCACGTCGACGCCTTCAGCGATCCGCTGATCGACGACAAGGCCTCGAAGATGCGCTACCGCGCCGACCAGCTCATCGAGGGCTACGTCGACAAGCTCCGCCGCAAGGGCAAGGACGACGAGGCCGACCGCGTCTACCAGGCCCTCGTCGAGGCGCTCAACGCCGACGATGCCGCTCGCGCGCTCCACACCGTCATCCTCGAGGAGGAGATCCGCAGCCCCGACTCGGGCGCGTTCGACTGGACCGACGTGCGGCAGTTCAACCTGATGTTCGAGACCCGCATCGGGGCCGCGGCCGACTCCGACAGCACCGTCTACCTCCGGCCCGAGACCGCGCAGGGCATTTTCGTCCAGTACCAGAACGTGCGCGAGACGGCCCGCCTCCAGGTCCCCTTCGGAATCGCCCAGATCGGCAAGGCGTTTCGTAACGAGATCGTGGCGCGGCAGTTCGTCTTTCGGATGCGCGAGTTCGAGCAGATGGAGTTGCAGTATTTCGTCAAACCCGGCGAGCAGATGGCGGCCTATGAAGAGTGGAGCGAGAAGCGAATGGCATGGCACCACGCCAACGGCATCCGCCCGGCCAAGCTTCGCTGGCACGAGCACGAAAAGCTCGCCCACTATGCCGACGCGGCCCAGGACGTGCAGTACGAGTTCCCGATGGGCTGGCAGGAGGTCGAGGGCATCCACAGCCGCACCGACTACGACCTGAGCCGGCATCAGGAGTTTTCAGGCAAAAAAATGGAATACTTCGACCCGCAATCGCAAGAACGTTACATCCCCTACGTGGTCGAAACCTCTGTCGGCCTAGACCGCACGATTCTGATGATTCTGTGCGACGCCTACCGCGAAGAAGAGGTCGATGGAGCGACGCGTTCCGTCCTCAAGTTCCACCCGGAGATTGCCCCCTACACGGCGGCCATCTTTCCCCTTGTCAAGAAGGAGGGGATGCCCGAGATCGCGCACCGCATCGAGGACGACCTGCGGCGGCGGTTCAACGTCTTCTACGACGAGAAAGGCTCGGTCGGCAAGCGGTACCGGCGGCAGGACGAGATCGGCACCCCGTTCTGCCTGACCGTCGATGGGGAGACGGCGGACGATGGCACCGTGACCATTCGGGACCGCGACTCGATGGCGCAGGAGCGCATCCCGGCCGAGAGCGCCCGCTCGTACATCGAGGACCGCGTCGCCGCCTGGACGCCAGATGCGGGCTGACCGAGCGGGAAAAAGGGGCGGCCGGCTCGGTCGCCTCCACAGACGTAGAGTGAGGAGCGCTGTGCTCAGACCGCCGTCGTGGCCGGTGTGGCAGCGGGAGCCTGGGCTGACTCGCTGACGGCCTCGCGCTCGAGCCAGAAGACGAGGATGTCGTCGGCAAAGCGCGGCTCGGCGCTCTCGCGGAGCAGCGTCTTGAGCAGCGTCTGGACCGGCTGCTCAGCGCTGAGCGCCTTCGCGGCGGCGGCCGCCACGCCCTTCTCGCCGAACTGCTCGCCGCCGCTGGCGACCTGCTCGATCAGCCCGTCAGTGTAGGTCACGAGCGCGCTGCCGGGCGGAATCTGGAAGCTCCGGTCGGTGTACTTCTCCTGCGCCTCCAGGCCCAGGATGAGCTCCGAGTGCTCGACCACGCCGGAGCGGTCCGGGGTGACGAAGATCGGGCGGCAGTGGCCGGCGTTGGCATAGGTGACGGTGTTCGTCTCCGGCTCCCAGCGCATGATCAGGAGCGAGGCAAAGGTCTCGTCGAGCAACTCGTCGCGGACGAGCATCTCGTTGACGCGCCGCATCAGGTCGGCCGGCGAGTCGGTCTGCTCGAGGACGGCGTGGATGGTCGAGCGGATGTAGGAGAGGAAGCTGAAGGCGTAGAACTTGGCCTGGAGCCCCTTGCCCATGATGTCGCCGACGGTGAAGAGGTAGGAGCCGGGGCGGATCTCGGTCCAGTCGAAGAGGTCGCCGCCGCCGTCGCCGACGGGCTTGGTGAAGAACGAGGTCCGGTAGCCGGGCACCTGGGGCATGGACTTCGGGAGGAGGCGGTCCGAGAAGTCGCGTCCGATGCGGGCGTTGAGCTGCTGCTGGTGGACCTCGATGCGCTCGAGGATGCGCTCGATGCGGGTCAGCAGAAACTCGATGTCGAACGGCTTGGTGATGTAGTCGTCGACGCCCTCGCCGAGGCTGCGGAAGCGGCTGGGGTCGTCGGTCTTGGCCGTCAGGAAGATGAACGGGATGGTGCGCGTGCGCTCGTCCTTGCGGAGGAGGGAGAACAGCGCGAAGCCGTCCATCTTGGGCATCATGATGTCCGAGACGATGAGGTCCGGCACGGCCTCCTCGACGAGCGCGAGCGCCTCCTCGCCGTTCTGGGCGGAGCGCACATCGTAGACCTTCCCGAGGCGGTACTCGAGAAGCCGCCGCAACGTCGGGTTGTCTTCGGCGATCAGGAGGGAATACTGAGGCATGACTGGGGGGTAACGGAGATCCAGAATTCGAGCCGCTGCCGGGGCTCGCCGGTGGTGGAGGCAGCGGGGAGGGGAAAGTACCGCAGGTCGTCGGTGCCGTCGAGCATGATGAGGAGCCCGCGCCCGCGCTCGGCGAGGTGCTCGGCGGCGAGCTTGGCGCGCTGCTGGTCGAGCTGACGGCCGAAGTCGAACCCGCGCGAGTTGTCCTCGACGACGCAGTGGAGCTCGTGGCCCTCGAGCGTGAGGCGCAGCTCGACGAGGGGCTGCCGGCCGCCGAAGTCGGCGTGCTGGACGAGGTTGGCGATCCACTCGTGGATGGCGAGGCGCATGCGGTCCAGCAGGCGCTCCTCGACCGGAAGCGCGAGCGCGACCTCGCGGCCCCACGCTTCGAGCAGCGGGTGCACCTCGGCGATGGCCGTGTCGAGGTTGCTGAGCTGGGACTGCACCGAGGGCATGGCGGGCGGAGGTCCGGCGGGGGCAGAGGGGCGCACGCGGCTAAGCGGCACCGGCGCGGCTGCCGCTCGGGGCCGTCCGCGCCTGGAGTTGCTGGTGCGCCGCCTCGACCGTCGGGTACTGCCGGAAGACCTTGTACGTCCGCGTGAGCTGGACGACGACCTGCACCGGCCGGCTGACGGCGGCGAAGACGACTTGCCCGCCGAGCGGCGTGAGCTGCCGGTAGAGCGAGAAGATGGCACCCAGACCGGTCGAGTCCAGAATGCCGGTGCCGGAGAAGTCGAGGACGAAGTTCCGGGTGCCGTCCTGGATCTGACCCTGGGAGACGGTCTTGAAGTCGGCGGCGTTGCGGAAGTCAAGCGCTTTGCCGATGCGGACCACGGCGGTGTCGGGGGTGGCGCTCTGGAAGGAGAAACTCATGGGGGATGGCAGCAGGTGAGAGCGGGGGAGAGGGCGGGGCGGGGAGCCGTACCGTCCGGACCTCTCGACCAATATCGTACCAGACAGCGTGATGGTGGGGGACACGCATGATACAAAATACAGCGGCAAAGCCGACCCCTGCGCCCTGCGCCGAGGCCGGCGGGGCGAGACGGCCCACGCGCTCCGCCTGGGAGGGGAAACGGGCCGCCCGAGGGGCCGGTGTGCCTGGGCCGCTGCTCGCGCGCAGCGAGGGTATCCTCGTAACACGGTTCGGTTTTTTCGAAACGCCGAGCCGCCGCCGGGGCCGGACGTCGGAGCGGGGCGGCGTATCTTTCGTGCGACCCCTGCCCGTGCCCGTGCCCGCTCGCGTCCCCCTTGCCCTCGCCGCGCTCGTGCTGCTGGCCGGCTGCACCCGCCGCGCCGACACGATCCCCTCGGACGCCCTCCTCGAGGATGCGCCGACGCAGGAGACGTGGGACGTCACCCTCTCGCTCTCGGTCGGCGACCGCCCGCGCGCCGTCGTCCGGGCCCCGTACCTCGCCCGCTTCGAGCGCGCCGACAGCGCCTTTGCCCGCTTCGGCCCCGCCACCCCCGGCGACGGTGCCCGCGTCTCCACACAGCTCTACGACGACAAGGGCGCGCCGAGCGCGACCGTCGCCTCGGACCGGCTCCTCTACTTCGACGCCGAGCGGCGCTTCGTAGCCGAGGGCCGCGTGGTCGTGCAGACCGAGACCGGCAAGACGCTCCGCAGCGAGCAGCTCACCTGGGACGAGGCCGACCGCAGCCTCCGCACCGACGGCTTCGTGCAGATCACCACGCCCGACGAGCGCCTCCAGGGCTACCGCCTCACGGCCGACGAGGACCTGGAGACCTACACCCTCGCCCGCATCACCGGGCAAGTAACGGTCGGGGAATGACGATGGGGTCGGGTTCCTGGTTTCTGGTTTCTGGTTTCTGGTCGTTCAGCCCGACCGCTGCGCTTCGGAGACGCGTCGTGCTTTTCCGTCCTCCCGTTTTCCTCCTCTTCCTTGCGTTCACCCTTCCGCTCGTCCCCCGGCCGGCGCTGGCGCAGGAGGCCGACACGCTCGGGGCTGAGACCCGCATCGTCACAATCGTCAACGCCGACTCGGTCTCGGGCGAGGTCGTGGACGGCGAGCGGATTCGGACGCTCATCGGCCGCGTCCACCTCGTCCAGGACTCGACCGACCTCCGCGCCGACCGCGCCACGCAGCGGCTCGACCGCGAGGAGATCCTCTTCGAGGGCCACGTCGAGATCGCCGACGGGGCGGACACGCTCAACGCCCGCGCCGTGACCTACAGCAGCCGCACCCGCATCGGGCAGGCGGAGGGCGACGTGCGCCTCGCCGACGACGAGGCCGAGCTGTTCTCCCGCTCCGTCGTGCACTACCGCTCCGAGGGCCGCGCCGAGTTCGCCGACCCGGTCCGCTTGGTCGAGCGCACCGGCGGTGCCGTGCTCACCAGCGAGCGGGGGCGCTACCTCACGCGCTCGAAGGAGGCCTTCTTCCAGGACAACGTCCGGCTCGTCGACAGCCTGACGGTGCTCACCAGCGAGCGCGGGCGCTACGGCACCAGCGACAAGCGCGCCGACTTCTCCGGCACCGTCCGCCTCCGCCACGAAAACAGCACCCGCCTCGACGCCGACTCGCTCACGCACTTCCGCGAGACCGGCGTCTCGACCGCCCAGGGCGACGTGCTCGTCGAGCGCTTCGGCAGGCGGGACGACGACGCGGGCGACCCCGAGGCCGAGCCGGACACGACGCGCCGCACGCTCCTCTTCGGCGGGCGCGGCTTCCACGACGAGCGCGCTCGCTTCAGCCGCGTCGAGATCGACCCGCTGCTGGTCCGCCTCCAGACCGACTCCACGGGCACCGACACCCTCCTGGTCCGCGCCGTCGTCCTCGAGGCCTCCCAGCCCGACTCGCTCGGCGCTCGGCCGCTGCCGCCGGGCGCGACGGTGCAGCGCTTGGTCGCCCGCCGCGAGGTGCGGCTGCTCGGCCCGTCGCTCGCCGCCGTGGCCGACTCGGCCGTCTTCAACCGAGTGGAGGTCGAGGCCGATTCGGCGGGCGCGGTTGAGGCCGTGACCGAGGACGAGGTGTGGCTCTTCCGCGATCCGGTCGGCTGGATGAACGCTCGAGGCTCGGCGCTCGTCACCGAGGTCTCCGGCGACTCGATCCGCGTCACGGCGCGGGCTGAGGCCGTAGACTCGGTGCGCGTGCTCGGCCGGGCCTTCGCGGCGCGGCCGGACAGCGTGCTCGGCCGCGTCAACCAGATGCGCGGCCGGCAGATGCTGGCGCTCTTCGACGCCGACAGCCTCCGGTGGATGAAGGTCTGGCCGAACGCCGAGGCCGCCTTCTTCCGGGCCGACAGCGCGGGCGCGCTCGAGGGGGCCGTCCGCTTCTCGGCCGACAGCCTCGCCTTCCGGTTCGAGGGCGACGCGCTCCGCCGCGCCCAGGGCACACGCGGCATCGAAGGCACGTACTACGACGCCCCCATCGTTCCCAATCCGCTTCGCCTCGACGGCTTCCGCTACGCGCCCGAGCGCCGCCCGACTCGGGCCGCCCTCCTCGCCGACGATCCGCTAGAGCGGAATCGCGAGCGCCCCGGTCCGCTGCCGACGCCCGTCGGTGCGGCGTCGCCCCTGGCTCCGCCTGCGACCGAGGACCCGGCCGAAGCCGATGGGTGATGCACGAGGCCCCGATCCATCCCCCTCCCGATCCTCTATGGAACCCCGCCCCGACCCTCCGCTCGTCCTCCGCGCCGAGGGCCTCACCAAGCGTTACCGCAAGCGCACCGTCGTCGACGGCGTCGGGCTGAGCGTGGCGCAGGGCGAGGTGGTCGGCCTGCTCGGTCCGAATGGGGCGGGCAAGACGACGACGTTCTACATGGTCGTCGGGATGGTGCGGCCGGACGCCGGGCAGGTCTGGCTCGGCGACGAGGACATCACGCGGCGGCCGATGTACCGCCGCGCGCGGCGCGGGATCGGGTACCTCGCCCAGGAGGCCAGCATCTTCCGCAGCCTTACGGTCGAGGAGAATATCCACGCGGTGCTCGAGTTCCAACCGATCACCAAGGAGGCGCGGCACGAGCGCGTCGAGGAGCTGATCGGCGAGTTCGGGCTGGAGAAGGTGCGCCACTCAAAGGGCTACGTGCTCTCCGGCGGGGAGCGGCGGCGCACCGAGATCGCCCGCGCCCTCGCCACGCGCCCGAAGTTCATCCTGCTCGACGAGCCGTTCGCCGGCATCGACCCGATCGCGGTCGAGGACATCCAGCACGTGGTCGCCGGACTGCAGGGGCGCGGGATCGGGGTGCTCATCACCGACCACAACGTCCACGAGACGCTCGCCATCACCGACCGGGCCTACCTGCTCTACGAGGGCCGCATCTTCCAGCAGGGCACGGCCGAGGCCCTCGCCGACGACCCCGAGGTCCGCCGCCGCTATCTCGGCGAACAGTTCACCCTCGAGCGCTACCAGCGCCGCGACTAACGAAAAACGGCGAGGCCGACCCGAAGGCCTGCCCCGCCGCAATCACACCGGGTCGTTCGTCTAGCGCACGAGTGTGAGGCGCTGCGTCTCGGTCCGGTTGCCGCTCACGAGCCGGACCAGGTAGACCCCGCTCGGCAGCGCCGCCCCGTCGAGCACCGCCTCGTGGTGCCCGGCCTCCACCTCGTCGTCCACGAGCGTCGCCACAGCGCGGCCGAGCACGTCGTAGACGGCCAGTGTCACGCGCTGCGCCTCGGGCAGCGCGAAGCCGACGGTCGCCTGGCGGCTGAACGGGTTCGGGTAGGCCCCGGCGAGCGTCACCTCGCTCGGCAGCGCGGCCTCGCCCCGGCTGGCAGCCTCGGCGGTGTCACCCGACGGATCGCCGGTCAGGTCGTGCGTCAGCGGCCCGTCAAGCAGCCTGCCGTCGGCGTCGAACGCCTGCCACACGTCCGGCGCGCCCGCGACGCGGCCCGGCACGATCTGCGCCGCAAAGGCGTCGCTGTCGATCACCGTGTTCGGGAAGGTCCCGGCCTTGAGGCGGTAGGTGTAGCTCCCCGTCGGGGCGACGCCCGGCACGCGCTGGCTGAACGAGAACGTCACCGTCTGCGGCGGGGTGAGGTTGACCGTGTTCGGCCCGATCAGCGGCGAGCGCACGACGCCGTTGGGCAGCACCGCCTCGGTCCAGTACTGGAAGCTCGACGGGCCGCTCGGGCCCACGTCGAACGTCACGTCGAAGAAGACGCGGTCGCCACGCTGGAGCACGACGGGCGGGGTCGGGTTGGTCGGCGTGATGGTCGCGGTGAGGGCGGGGCCGCTCGTGTCCTGGACCTGCCGGGCACGGCCGAACTCGCTCGTGGCCCGGTAGCCCGCTGGCAGCGCGCCGACCACCTCGGTCGCGTTCGCCGTCACCCAACTCCCGACGGGGTAGGCTGAAGATCCGATGGTGAGCGTGCCACTCGCGTTGCCCGAGCCGTTGGTCGTCACCGTGCGGAGCGCGTTGGGGTCGTTGCACTCGCCGTGGTTCGACGGGTCGGGCGCGGGCAGGCGGCAGAACAGGAGCTGGTAGGTCGTGTTCGGCCGCGCGTTGAGCGTGAAGGCGATCACCGCGTTCGCGCCGTTGTTGCCGGCGCTGGTGATGACGGGGAAGTTGAGCTTCTGGTTCGCCCCGGTGTCGGCGTCGCCGGGGTCGTTCGGGTTGACGCCGTTCGGTGCCAAGTCCACCGCGAGGTCGCCGTTGCCGAAGATGACGTTGCCGACGATGGAGATGTTCTGGCAGGCGGGGGCGAGGAAGACACCGTCGCCGGCGTTGAAGCGAATCGTGTTGGCCGAGAAGTTCTTCCCGATGCGGACGTTCGTAGCGTCCTGGCAGAAGATGCCGGCGAGGCCATTGCCGAGGTTGGTGCTGGAGGCGCTCGTCCCGATGAAGTTGTTCTCGAAGACGTGCCCACTCGTGCCGCCGCTGAGGAAGACGCCGGCGTCGGTGTTGGCTGAGATCGTGTTGCCGGTGACGGTCGCGCCGGTCGTGCCTGCGTCGAGCAAGACCAAGCCGCTCAAGGTGTTGGGCAGGGACGTCGTCCCGTTGGTCCCAGTCCCGATGCGGTTGTTCTCGGCGACGGCACCGGTCGTCCCGTTGCGTAGCACGATGCCGCTGCCGCCGTTGCCGCTGACGGTGTTGCCGTTGAGCGTGGGTGCGGTGACGCTGGAGAGGTCGATCCCGGCGGCCCCGTTGCCGAGCACCTGGTTGTTGCGGAGCGTGATGCCAGTGGCGGCGAAGGCCCCGATGCCCTCGTCGTCGTTGTCGGCGACGACGTTGCCGCTGGAGGCGACGCCGATCCGGAGGTTGCTCGCCCCTGCCCCAATGTCGATCCCGTCCCCGTTGGGCGCGGGGTTGCCGGAGGCCGTGCGGCCGATCGTGTTAGCCACGATGTCGTTGTCGTTGGAGAGACTAACGAGGACCCCATCGACGGCGTTGCCGCCGATGAAGTTGCCGTTGCCGGGCAGGCCGAGGTCGTTGTCCGAGGTGCCGTCGATGAAGTAGACCCCGTAATCGTTGCCGAGCGCGGCGGTGCGGTTGCGCGTCAGCCCAATCGTGTTGCCTGTCATCACGGTTCCAGAGGCGATGCTACTAGAAAAGCCGAGCGGGAACTGGCCGAGTTGGATGCCGTCGTCGCTGTTGGCCGAGACGAGGTTCGTCGTGATGACGGTATTGGTAGAACCCACGGCGATCCCGTCGTCGCCGTTGCCGAGCGGCTGGTTGCCGTCGTCGTCGGTCCCGACGAGGTTGCGGGTGATGACGGTGCCTCCCGCACCGAAGGGACGTGGCAAGATGCCCGTGTCGAGGTTGCCCGAGACGAGGTTGTTGCGGATCGTCCCACCGGCGTAGACGCCGTTGAGATTGCCGGCTGCGGTCTCGCCCGTGACGTCGGTCCCGACGTAGTTGCACTCGACGAGCGCATCGTCAGTAGAGAAGAAGAGGCCGAACCCGAAGGCGAAGTTTTGAATCGCCAGGCCCCGGACGGTGAGGGCCGTGCCGTCGAACGTGTTGGCGAGTCCATTGCCACTTGTGGTGCTGCTGCCGTTGAGGACGACGCGGAGGGTGTGAGAGCTACCGGCAACGAGGTTGCCGCACGACGCGCCGGGCTGTGTGAGGCCGTCGATTGTGACATTGGAGCGCTCTACGCTCGGTAGCTCACTACCCAGTGTGATGGTCCGGACGGAGATGCTGGTGCCGATGTCAAACGCGATGAAGACCGGGGCCGAGCCGCCTGTGGCATTCGCCTCCTGGATCGCCGTGCGCAGCCCACAATCGCTCAGCCCGTCGGCACAAATGCCGTCCCCGGGGCTCGCGTCCGGCGAGTCCTCGTCGTCGAATATATTGTCCACGACGAAGACGGTCGGGAGCAGGCCGGTCTCGGCGACGTGGCCCGTGTAGGGGCCGCCGGCGGACGCGCTGGAAAACGTCGTGACGACGGCGCGGTAGGTCGTCCCTACGCTCAGCGAGACGTTCTCGATGAGCGAGGCCCCCGTGCCGTTGAAGTCGTCGTCGAGCGCGACCAGGTTGCGGCACGGGTCGGACGCGCTAAAGCTGCCCGCGTAGAGCAGAAGGTAGCCGTCGTAGCCGTCGTAAGAGGCGAAGATGTCGTAGCTCCCGCTCTCGCTCACGTCAAAGGCTTCGACCTGGTAGCGGTAGGTCGCTGCCGACGCAACGCTGCACGAGCCGCTCGTGCCGCTACCGACGGAGCTCGGGCGGGCGAACGTGGGGCCGCCGCTGTTGGAACCGCTGAAGCCGGCCTCGACCTCGCGCTGGGCTGGCGGCGAGGCGAGGCGCTGCTGCACCACGTCGGCGAGGTAGGCGGAGGCGGCAGCGCTGACGGGCCGCTCGGTCTTGCCGTCGGGCAGCACGGGCCGCTGGACGGCGGTGCGCTCGGGCGCGGCTACGCGCTGCTTGGTCGCGGCGAAAGCGCGCGCTTCGGCCAAGCCTTCGGGCGTGAGCACCAAGCGCTCGGTGCCGGGCACGGCGCGGTAGCGCGGCGGGCGCTCGGCGTCGGGCTTGCCGGCGAGAGGCCGCGCCTCGTCGGTGGCGCGCGTGACGACCGGGACGCGCTGATCGGTGTCGGACGCCGACCGCTCCTGGGCGGTGGCGGCGGGGAGGAGGAGCACGCCGCAGAGGAGCGTGCACAGAAGGGGAAGGCGGGTCATGGTAGGAGAGTGAAGGTGAGAGGGAAAAGGAGCGTTCCTATCCGCCTCACGACGAAGACAAGCGCTGGGGGTCAGGCTCCACTCGATTTCCTTGGCGCGCGATTTTTCGGTGGGCGATGTCCCTCCTCGGAGGAGGGCTACGTTGTACTAGGTCAAAGCCGTTGGGGGTATCTTTCGGTACGATAGCTTTCTCCCGCTTCGCTGGCGCGCCACGCCGTTGCCCCCACGCCGTTGCCCTCCTCGCTGTCCTCTTCTCCCGCAGCCGCCCGCCACGCCGAGACGAGGCCCGTCGTCCGGGCGCGCGTCGAGGGCAGCTCCGTCCCCGGCCCCGAGCGCGCCTTCGCCGAGGACTTCACGATCGGGCGCGGGATGCAGGCCACGGTCTACGTCGACTCCGGCCGCGTCAGCCGCCTCCACGCCGAGGTCACCTTCGAGGACGGCGCGTGGGTGCTGCGCGACGTGGGCAGCACGAACGGGACCTACCACGCGGGCGCTCGCGTCGAGCGCCTCGTTCTCAGCGGGGAGACGGCCGTCCGGCTGGGGCGGGAAGGACCGTTCGTCTACCTCAGCGTCGAGTCCGGGGGCGCACCCCCAGCGGGCCAAGAGCCGCCCCGGACGGTGTACTTCGACGTGGCACAGCGCCGGGACTCAGGTGGGGCCACCGAGCCGGAGTCCGAGCAGGTAGCGCCAGCAACGGTTCCGCGCCGCTTAGGCACCGACCCCACCGAGGCCCGCCGGCCTCCCGCTCGCGAGGCCTCGCCCGCCCGCCGCTATGGACTCGTCGCGCTAACTGTTGCGCTCGCCGTCGCGCTCGTGCTGCTCGCGATGGCGTATCTCCTCTAACTCCTAGCGCATGGGATTCGCCGCTGCGGTAGATTGCCCCCACCGACGCCCCGCCCGATCTAGCCTGGTATGCTCTGGAAGCGCTCCGCCCGCCCGCTCGACGTACGCTTTGGCGCTCGCTCCGACGTGGGCCGCGTCCGCACGGAAAACCAGGACCACTACGGTCGCTTCCCCGAGGCCGGTGACTGCCGAGACGACTGCCTCTTCGTCGTGGCCGATGGGATGGGCGGGCACGACGAGGGGGGGTGGGCCAGTCGGGTCACCGTGGAGGTCCTGGGCGAGGCGTACTTCGCGCAGCCCGAGGTGGCGGTAGCGGACCGGCTCCGCGCGGCGATCGTCGCGGCCAACCACGAGGTGTTCGAGTGGGCCCACGCCGGCGGGGCGGCCCGCAAGATGGGGACGACCTGCACGGCCCTCGCCCTCGTCGGCGGCGAGGCGTGGCTCGCGCACGTCGGCGACAGCCGGGCCTACCGGATCGGCGAGGCGCGCATCGAGCAGCTCTCGCAGGACCACACGCTCGTCGACGCGCTCCGGCGCGAGGGCGTCCTCACCGAGGCCGAGGCCGAGCGCCACCCCCAGCGCCACGCGCTGACGCGCGCCGTCGGCGTCGAGCCGGACGTGGAGGTGGACGTGCAGCGCCTCGACCCGCCGCGCTCGGGCGACCGGTTCCTGCTGTGCTCCGACGGCCTCGCCCGCGTCACCGACGCCGAGGTCCGCGACCTCGTCCGCGCCGACGCACCGCAGGCCGCCGCCGACCGGCTCGTCGCCCTCGCCAACGAGCGCGGCGGGCACGACAACGTGACGGTCGTCATCGTCGAGGTGAGGTGAGGGCGAGACCGCATAGCACCGGGCGGACTCCTACCGTCCGCCGTCCCAACAACCTAGCGCCGAGCGTCCACTTCTCCCTAGACACCGCCGGGGCATATCGCCTATCTTGGCGGTTCGCCTCCGAGACACTCCGTGCTCTTCCGCCGCATCCTCGTCCCCTTCGACTTCTCCGCGCCCGCTGAGCGAGGGGTCCGCCTCGCCGAGCGTCTCGCCGAGGTCCACGGCTCCCGGCTCGACGTGCTCCACGTCGTCGAGGAGCCGGCCTTTGCGTCCTTCTTCAAGCTCGGCGCGATGCGGATCTACGGCATGGTGCCGGATCAGGAGAAGGTCGCCTGGACCGCGCTCGAGAAGCGCTTCGGGGACCCCGGTGCCGACGACCGCCTCGAGTTCCACGTGGTCAAGGGCGAGGCCAACGCCGAGATCGTCCGGTTCGCGGACGAGCACGCGGTGGACCTCGTCGTGGTCAGCTCCCACGGCCTGACGGGCCTGGAGCACGTGCCGCTGGGCACGGTCGCCGAGCGGATCGTCCACCTCGCCCCGTGCCCCGTCCTCGTGGCGAAGGTGTTCGCCCCGGACCTGGACGACCCGGGCGAGGGCGAGGCGCAGCCCGCCCGCGACACCGCCTAGCGCGGCGCGGTCCAGGGAGCCGGCGGCGAAGACGAGCGTTAGAGCGGGGCCGCGACCGCCTCGCGGCGTCACTTAACCCCCACCATGCCCAAGCCCGCCCTCCTGGTCGTCGACGACGACCCCGACGTTCTCCGCGCCATCGCCCGCGACCTGCGCCGCCACTACGGCCAGGACTACCGCGTCCTCCGCGCCGCCTCCGGCGACGAAGCCCTCGCCGCGCTCGACGAGCTGGCCGAGCGCGGCGAGCACGTGGCGCTGCTGCTCTCGGACCAGCGGATGCCGCACATGGACGGCGTCGCCTTCCTCACCGAGGCCATGCGCCGCGTCCCGCGCAGCAAGCGCGCCCTGCTCACCGCCTACGCCGACACCGAGGCGGCGATCTCCGCCATCAACCAGTCCCAGGTCGACTACTACCTCCTCAAGCCGTGGGACCCGCCCGAGGAGCGGCTCTACCCCGTGCTCGACGACCTCCTCGGCGACTGGCAGGCGACCTACCGGCCGGGCTACGGCGGGGTCCGGCTCGTCGGCAGCCGGTGGTCGGCCGAGACGCACGCGCTCAAGGACTTCCTGGCGCGCAACGCCGTCCCGTACCAGTTCATCGACGCCGCGAGCGACGAGGGCGGTGCGCTGATGAGTGACGAGACGGCGCTCCCCCTCGCCATCCTCCCCGAGGGCGGCCGCATCGAAGCGCCGACCGCCGGCGACCTCGCCGAGCGCCTGGGCCTGCGGACGAGCGCCGAGCGCGCCTTCTACGACCTCGCCATCGTCGGCGGCGGGCCGGCCGGGTTGGCCTCGGCCGTGTACGGCGCAAGCGAGGGGCTGCGGACCGTGCTGATCGAGCGCGAGGCGACGGGCGGGCAGGCCGGCACGTCGAGCCGGATCGAGAACTACCTCGGCTTCCCCTCCGGCCTCTCGGGGGGCGACCTCGCCCGGCGCGCCACCACGCAGGCCGAGCGCTTCGGGGTCGAGATTCTCGCCCCGCAGGAGGTCGAGCGGCTGACGGTCGACGGGCCGTACAAGCGGCTCACGCTCTCCGACGGCAGCGAGATCGCCTGCCACGTCCTGATGCTCGCCACCGGCGTCTCGTGGCGCAAGCTCTCCGCACCGGGGGCCGACCGCCTCGCCGGGCGCGGGGTCTACTACGGCGCGGCGATGACCGAGGCCATGAACTGCCGGGACGAGGAGGTCTACATCGTCGGCGGGGGCAACTCGGCCGGGCAGGCGGCGCTCTACTTCGCCGAGTACGCCGCCCGCGTCGTGATCCTGCTGCGCGGCGGCGACCTCGGCGCGAAGATGAGCCACTACCTCGTCGCGCGCATCGAGGAGCACCCGACCATCGACGTGCGGCTCGACACCGAGGTCGCCGAGTGCATCGGCGACGCGCATCTCGAGCGCCTCGTGCTCGACGGGCCGGAGGGCAAGGAGGCCGTCGAGACCGGGTATCTCTTCGTGTTCATCGGTGCCGCCCCGCGCACCGACTGGCTCGACGGCGTCGTGGTCCGCGACGCGCGCGGCTTCGTCCCCACCGGCCCCGACCTGCAAGATCACCACCTCGACGGCTGGCCGCTGGAGCGCGCGCCGTTCCTCCTAGAGACGAACGTCCCCGGCATCTTCGTCGCCGGCGACGTGCGGCAGGAGTCCGTCAAGCGCGTGGCGAGCGCCGTCGGCGAAGGCTCCGTCGCCGTCCACTTCATGCACCGGCACCTCGCCTCGCTGTGACGTTTTGCTATGAGGGCGTGGAGAGAAAGGAAGGTGCGGAGAGAAGGGAGGGGAAACTGAAAGCTTAATCAGAAGAGCGACACCATGCAGCACGACGGTCTCGACTAACCCACCCTCCATTCCCTCCACGCCGTCAAAACCCTCCACACCCTCATGCCCCTCGCCGCTGCTGCCCCGCCGTTCCTGGTCGAAATCGCCGTGCTGATCGTGGCCGGCGCGGTCGTGGCCTACGCGGGCTACCGCCTCGGCTTGGTCCCCATCGTCGGGTTCCTCCTGACCGGCGTGCTGATCGGGCCGCACGCGCTGGGGCTGATCGAGGACCAGGAGATGGTCGACGCGCTCGCCGAGGTGGGCGTGATCCTGCTGCTGTTCACCATCGGGATCGAGTTCTCGCTCGACAAGCTGGCGAAGATCCAGCGGCTGATCTTCGGCGGCGGCGGGCTGCAGGTGGGCCTGACGAGCGCGGCGACGATGGGAGCCCTGATGCTCTTCGGCGTGCCGTGGCAGGCGGGGCTGTTCACCGGCTTCCTCGTCGCGCTCTCCTCCACGGCCATCGTGCTCAAGCTGCTCGGGAGCCGGGGCGAGATGAACGACCCGCACGGGCAGGTCGGCCTCGGGCTGCTGATCTTCCAGGACCTAGCGATCATCGTGATGGTGCTGCTGGTGCCGATGCTGGCGGGCACCGGCGGCGGGGCGCTCGACATCCTCCGGGCGCTCGGCGTCGCCGCGCTCGTGATCGCGGCCGTGCTGCTCGTGGCGCGGCGCGTGATGCCGAAGGTGCTCGAGATCGTGGCGCGGACGTGCTCGCAGGAGCTGTTCCTGCTGGCCGTGATCGCGTTCTGCTTCGGGACGGCGTGGCTGACGAGCCTGGCCGGCGTCTCGGTCGCGCTCGGGGCCTTCCTCGCGGGCCTGGTGGTCAGCGAGTCGCGCTTCTCGGAGCACGCCTTCGGCGAGATCATGCCGCTCCAAATCCTGTTCTCGGCGACCTTCTTCGTCTCGGTCGGGATGCTGCTCGACCTCGGGTTCCTGGTCTCCAACCTGCCGCTCGTGCTCGGGGCCGTCGTGGCGGTGCTCGTCGTCAAGGTGCTGGTCACGGGGCTGAGCGCGAAGGCCCTCGGCTACACGCTGCCGGTCTCGGCGGCGAGCGCGCTGCTCTTGGCGCAGGTCGGCGAGTTCTCGTTCGTCCTCGAGCGCGCCGGGCGGGAGGTGGGCCTGTTCCCGGGCGGGATCGAGGGGGCCGGTAGCCAGACGTTCATCGCGGCGACCGTCCTGCTGATGATGGCGACGCCGCTGCTGGCCCAGCTCGGCGCGCGGCTCGGGCGGAGGATAGAGGCGCAGGCCGAGTCGAACCAGATAGCCGAGATGGAGGAGGCCGGGGGTGGGCTGGCCGACGAGCACAGCCGGATCGAGAACCACGTCGTCGTGGCCGGCTACGGGCGAAGCGCGCGGCGGCTCGTCCGGGTGATGCGAAACAGCGGCATCCCGCACGTCGTGGTGACGCTCTCGCCGCCGCACGCCGACGAGGCCGAGGCCGAGGGGCTGGCGGTCGTGCGCGGCCATCCGGCGCGCGCCCACACGCTCGAGGCCGCCCGTATCTACCGCGCCAAGGCCTTGGTCATCGCCGACGACGACATGGCGCTCGCCAAACGCATCGTCGAGATCGCCCGCGGGCTGAACCCGACGATGCGCATCTTCGCTCGGGCGCGCTTCCTCTCCGACGCCGAGGAGCTGGAAGCCGCCGGGGCCGACCAGGTGATCGCCCAGGAGTTCGAGGTCGTCGTCCAGCTCGTGGCCGGCGTCCTGCGCGACTATGGCATCCGGCGCGACGAGATCGAGGAGCACGTCGAGGCGATGCGGGCCGGCGGCTACGTGGCCCTCCGCGAGATGACCGACGGCGACCTCGCCCCGTTCGTGTGCGAGCTCACCGGCGGCAACCTCGACCTCCGGCACGTCCACGTCTTCCCCGGCGCGGCGGCCGTCGGGGACCCGCTCCGGGCGCTCGACCTGGGGCGCTACGGCGTCGAGGCCACGATGCTCCGGCGCGGCGGCGCGTGGGCTGAGATCGCCGACGACCCCGTGCTGCGGGTCGGCGACGAGCTCAAGCTCACCGGCTCGGCCGAGGCGTTTGCGAAGGTGGCCGTGCTCTTCCGGCCCGACGGGCTGGGCTCCGCCGCTGCGGGCGCAGAGCTGCCCGAGGCCGTCCACGTCCCCTCGCCGTTCGGCATGGGTGCCTCCGGCGACGGCGCGTCGGAAGCCGACGGAGCGACGGTGCCGCACATCTACGGCGCGACGTGGTGCCCACTCACCGGTGGCTTCCGAGCCTACCTCGACCGGCAGAATACCCGCTACCTCTTCCACGACATCGAGGCCGAGCCGGGAGCCGAGGACGCCGTGCGCGCGATGAACGAGGGCAAGCTCAAGTTCCCGATGGTCGTCGTCGGCGACCGCGAGATGAAGAACCCGACGTTGGAGGAGCTGGACGATGCCCTCGCCGCCGCCGGCCTCGCGGCTTCGTGAGGGGAAGGGAGGGAATCAATCAAGTTGACAAGGCCATCGCGCTTCGAACCACGGCCTGCTGATCTACCGACTCACCGACCACTGCCATGACCACCTCTGCCCCGTTCATCGACCCCGACACCCCCGTCACGTTCCAGCCGTCGCCCGGTGCCGCGTGCTCGCACCTCGGTCGGATCGCACCGGTGCAGCCGAGCGCGCAGGGGTGCGAGGAGTGCCTGAAGACCGGCGACGCGTGGGTCCACCTCCGCCTCTGCCTCGTCTGCGGGCACGTCGGCTGCTGCGACTCGTCGCCGAACCGACACGCGACCAAGCACTTCCACGCGACGGACCACCCCGTTATCCGCTCCATCGAGCCGGGCGAGACCTGGGGCTGGTGCTACGTCGACGAAACCGAGCTTTGACATGGAGCTAGACCTTCCGCCCGCCGGCCCCGTGCCGGTCGACGACCTCCGCGCGGTCCCCGACCTCGACGGCCTGCCCGAGGCCACGTTCGCGTGGCTCGGCGCGCACGCCACCTATCACGAGGTTCCCGTCGGCGAGCGCATCTTCCACAACGGGCAAGAGGCGGACTCGATGGTGATCGTCCTCGACGGGGCGATCCAGCTCGTGCTCGACATCGGCGGGCAGCCGATCCTCTACGACACGTTCCGCAGCGGGCGCATCGTCGGCACCCTCCCGTACTCGCGCATGACCCACTACACCGGCACGGGGCTGGTGATCGAGCCGGTGCGGATGGTGCGCGTCGCGAAGGCCGGCTTCCCGGAGATGCTAGCGACGAGTGAGGAGCTGGGCCGCCGCCTGGTGGCGCTGATGAGCGACCGGGTGCGCGAGGCGACGCGGACCACGCAGCAGCGCGAGAAGATGATGGCGCTCGGCAAGCTCTCGGCCGGCCTCGCCCACGAGCTAAACAACCCGGCCGCCGCCATCCGCCGCTCGGCGGCCGACCTCCAGGAGCGCGTCACCCGGCTCCCGGACCTGGTCGCGCGGATGACCGAGCACCGCGTCACCGCCGACCAGGTCCGCCTCGCCAACCACGTCCGCCACGACGCCAAGCCCGCCCCGGACCTCTCGACCGTCGCCCGGAGTGAGCAGGAGGACGCGCTCGCGGACCGGCTCGAGGCGCTCGGCGTGGACGACGGCTGGCAGCTCGCCGAGACGCTCGTCGAGGCCGGCTTCGACGCGGCGTGCCTCGACGAGCTCGCGCAGGGCGTGGCCGACGAGGCCGTGCCGGACGTGCTCCGCTGGGTCGAGGGCAGCCTCGCCGCCGACCGGCTGCTGGCCGAGATCGAGTCCGCCGCCAGCCGCATCTCGGCGCTCGTCGGCTCGGTCAAAACGTACACCCACCTCGACCAGGCCCCTGTCCGCGAACCGACCGACGTGGCGACCGGGCTGGACTCGACGGTGACCATGCTCGGGCACAAGATCAAGACCCGGAGCGCCCGCTTCGTCCGGTCCGTCCCCGCCGACCTGCCGCCGATCCCGGCCTATCCCGGCGAGCTGAACCAGGTCTGGACGAACCTCCTGGACAACGCGCTCGACGCCATCGGCGAGGGTGGGACCATCGAGGTCGCGGCCGAGGTCGTGGGCGACTACCTCTGCGTCTCCGTGATCGACGACGGGGCCGGCATCCCGGCCGAGATTCAGTCGCGCATCTTCGAGCCGTTCTTCACCACCAAGGGCGTCGGCGAGGGGAGCGGCCTCGGCCTCGACGTGGTGCAGCGGATCGTGGTCAAGCAGCACAGCGGCACGCTCGATTTGGACTCGGAGCCGGGACGGACCGTCTTCCGCGTCTGCCTGCCGCTGGAGACAACATAGGCGTTTGCGGTTCGCTTGAGCGGTCGGGACCTGGGGCGGGCCTGGGGGAAACCCTGAAAACGAGAATTGGCCTTGCATAATAGGGCGCGGTACCTTATGCTATTCCTAGTTCGTTCATTGCAATTTAACCTATCTGTGAGGTTCGTCATGGTACGGCTTCTCTTTTCAGCCCTCTCTTTAGCGTCTGTATTGATCTCTAGCGCACCAAGTACAGCTCAAAGCCAATACCCTGACCCCTGTCAGATGATCGGTAGTACTTTGAAAACAGAGGGAGCGGTCCTGTTACCATCACCGTCTATGGAGAGGATGGGAGACTGGTGTACCCTAGCGGTAGGCCAGAACCAGACAATACGATTGCGGTTGATCAGGACTCCACTAGATGTGATTGGTTTGCGGAGACAAGCGGGACAGGGGGCTACAGTGGCGTTGCCGTCCTACCTACTGGGGAGTTGCTCTCATTTGTTTTCACCGGAGGTGGGTCGGACGCTACTTATACTTATAAGACAATGAATAACGGGGTTAAAACATTTTATAATCCATTTGCCGAAACTAGTGTTGGAGACCAGGATATTATATTTACAAATAGCGCAATAGCTGGGATGTTAGTCACTATAAAACCTATGTGGAACGAGCGATGTTACGACGCGGATTTCTTTAGACCATGTCCTTATGTTGAACAACATAGAGATAATGTTTGGATATTGCCTTACGACCTAGGCTCAGACATGTGTAGCTTCGTTACCAGCACGTCGTGTCGCAAGGGCTGGAATGTATTCCTCACAAACCAATCAGTGCTCCCCAACCCCAATACACCCGTATTTGAGGTGCAGCGTCCTCTGGTTTTGAATGCTGGCGAATACTGGGATTGGAGAGAGAATAATATCACACTTGAACTTAGCAGTGGTTTACAGGCTAACGGAACCCTTGACGTGGGTGGAATTACATTCCGAGGTGATGGCTTCAATCCCCAAGGGCAGACGCCTAGTATGCTTGTCGGTTCAACCGGGACATTCAGCATCGTCGGCTCCGTCTCAATCGATGAAAGCATACTAGTTAACGTTGCAGGTGGCCTCAGTGTTGGAGCTGGTGGGTCACTGCACGTCTCCGGCAGTGAGAGTTCCGCGATACTATTTCAGTTTGCCTCCAGCAGAAACTTTCCTGTACTCGGCACCCTCACGGCCGAGAGCGCGGTCTTCACCGAGCGCGACGCCGGGCAGGGCTGGGGCGGCATCTCCGTCGCCACCGGCGGCAGCTTCGCCGCCAGCGACGGCAGCATGATCAAGCACGCCGCTGTGGGTCTCACCGTTGAGCCGGGAGCCACGGCGTCGCTCACCGAGGCGGCGCTGTGGCACAACGACCGCGGGATTCTCACGAGCGGTGACCTCACGCTCACCGACAGCGAGGTCGAGGGGGCCTACGGGGGCGCGGCCGTGGCGGTCTTCGACCCCGGCACGGCCACCATCTCCGGCTCGACGCTGCGCGACAGCCGCATCGGGCTCGACGTGCGCGCTGGCGGTGGGGTGACGCTCGCCGGCTCCGCCGTGCACACCAACGGCACCGGCATCCGGGTGGACGCGCCGCAGACCGTCGGTGGGCCGCTCTTCTGCCGCAGCGACTGCCCGAAGAGCGACCTCGACGTGACGGACTCGGAGGTGCGCGACAACAACGGCGACGGCATCACGGCGTTCTTCGCGGACCTCGACGTGACCGGCACCGAGATCACCGACAACGGCGGCTACGGCCTCTACGCCGTCAGCTCGACGGTTGGTGGACTCGCGTTCCAGCGGAACCTCGTGGTCGAGAACGGGCGCAACGGCACCTGGGCCGGCACCGCCGCCGACCTCTTTCTCAGTCCAGTTGACGAAAGGGGAAGGAGTCGGATCGCGTCGAACGACGGCACCGAGGTCGTCGTGATGCCCGCCGGCTTCTCCTTCCTCGGCGACGGCACGGGGGAGACGGGCGACAACGCGGTCTTTGACCCGACCCCGCCGCCGGGGCGCTCGCCGTTCCTGGTGCGCAACTATTCGCAGACGCTCGTCAACGCTAATCTCGTCTACTGGGGCGACCCGGCCGGGCCACCGCCGGGCACCATCCAGGAGCCGGTCGACACCGCGCTGCCGCTCGGCTGTGACCCGACGCCGTTCCTGCCCTCGCCCGACGACCCGACGCAGTGCGCGGCCAAGCGCGCGGCCGGCCCGCTGGCAGCCCCGCGCTCGCAGGCGCTGGCGCAGAGCATCCAGGCCACGCGGCAGGCGCTGGCCTCGGGGACGGGCGCGGCGGAGGCCGACTCGCTGGTCTACGCGCTCGGCGGGCTGCACCGCCTCGATGTGGGCGACGCGAGCGGCGAGTGGGGGCAGACGGCGGCGCTCCTGGCCTCGCTGCGCGGGACGCTCTCGCAGCCGGGGTTGTCGGCCGATGAGCGGGCGGCGCAGCGAGGCGGCGCTGCAGGTCGAGGCGGTGCACGGGCTCGGGCACGGGGAGGTGCTCCAAACGGCGAATCTGCTCGGGGCGTGGCGGCCGCACGTGGTCTCGGGCGCGGTGCGGCAGGTGCTGCGCCTGGTGGAGGCGGCGCTGAGGGCGCGCGCAGGGCAGTACACGCAGGCGGCGGCGGTGGCGCAGTCGGTGGCGGCGGGAGAGCCGGAGGCCGAGGCGCGTCAGGGGCTAGAGGCGCTGGCGGCGCACTACGGTGCGCGTGCGGCGGAGGCGGGGGCCGCCGGTCGTGGAGCGGACCCGGAGGGGGTCAGCCTGTTTGGTGAGCCGGCGGACGTGCTCGGCACGGCGGTGCGGGCCGAGGCAGCGGCTGAGGCGCATCTGTCGGTGTACCCGAACCCGGTCGCACGGCAGGCGACGGTGACGCTCGCGCTCGCCGAGGCGTCGGCGGCGGTTGTGACGGTCTTCGACGTGCTCGGCCGCGAGGTCGCCGTGCTGCACCGGGGGGCGCTGTCGGTGGGAGCGCATCGCTTCGCGCTCGACGCCTCGGCACTGCCGAGCGGCGTGTATCTCGTGCGTGGGACGGTCGGCGCGGCTCGCTTCACCGAGCGCCTGACGGTGGTGCGATGAGCGTGCTCTAGTCTCTGCGCTGTGGGGCGCTCGCGCTGAGCCTGATGCTCGGCGCGAGCGCCCCGGCGTGGGCACAGCTTGCGGCCGAGCCGGAGGGTGAGCGTGAGTGTGGCGCAGGGCGAGGCGGTCGCGCAGAGGCTCACGCTGCGGAATGGCGGGTCGGAGGCGCTAGGGTTCTGCTTGTCGTTCGCGCGCCCGCTAGAGCGCGTCGGTGAAGTGACCCAGCTAAGTGCGACGGCGCTTGGGAGTGCGTGTGGGCCGTACGGCGAGGTGCTCGCGCTCGTTGGCGAAAGCGACATATCGGTCTCGTTTTGGGACCCTGACGGGCTGGCGATGACCCCCGACGGACGGCTCTTCGCGTCGGAGCGCTACGGGATTCCGTCGCAGACCTACGAGCTGACGCCATCGCTGGAGTACGTGCGGAGCTTCGTGCATCCGCTGGTTGCGGAGGTGACCTCGGGTGCTGTCACGTTGGGGGTGGCGTACAACGCCGACACCGAGACGCTGTGGTGGCTCAACAGCGAGGGGTCCGGGTTCACCGTCGAGCGGGCGCTGCTGGTGGAGGGCGACCTCGACGGCGAGCCGACGGGGCGGCGCATCGAGCTCCCCCTAGCGCAGACCGCCCCACCGCCTTATGTCACCGGCCGCCCCGTCGGCCTTGCCTACGACGCAACGACGGGGCACTTCTTCTACGTGGACTTCGCCAACGACGATATCTGGGCCGTCGACACCCTCGGCCACGTCATCGACGGCTACCCAGTGCAGCTAGAGGCCTACCCCGAGGCCGACCTCGGCAGGCTCGACGCCTACAGCGGCAGTGACAGCCTCCGCATCGAGCTCGTGGTCAGCCCCGAGGGGCCGGCCCCCCGGCGGCCCCGCCTCGCCGTCGTGGACCGCCTCGGCGGCGACCTCGGCGCGGGCACGACGCTGGAGACGCCGCTGATCGAGCCGCTGCCGGGGACCGAGGACGGCGACATCGCCGGGGAGCCGCTACGCAGCCGGCTCGACCCCAACGGGGTGCTCTACTACCCGTGGAGCGAGTTCGGCGACGCCGGCATCGTGGCGGTGCGCCCGCACCCGCTGCCGCCGTCGTGGCTCGTCGTGAGCGCGTGGGACGGGACGCTCGCGCCGGGCCAGAGCGTGGAGATCGACTTGACGTTCCGGCCAGGCACACGCGCGGTGGGGAGCTACGAGGCAGTGCTGCAAGCGTTCGAGGCCGATGGTACGGTGGTCGAGGTGCCGCTGACGATGGAGGTGACCCCAACGACCGCCGCCGAGAACGAGGTGGTGTCGGATGAGGCGTCACTGTTGGTGTACCCGAACCCGAGTGCCGGTCGCGGCACGGTCACGGTGGTGGTGCCGGCCTCGGCACATTTGCGCCTCGCGGTCTTCGACGTGCTCGGCCGCCGCGTGGCGGTGCTCGCTGACGGTCCTGTGGAGGCAGGAGCGCACGGCTTCGCCTTCGACGGGGCGGTGCTGCCGGCGGGGGTGTACCTCGTGCGCGCTGAGGTGGGCGGCACGGCGCTGAGCGAGCGCCTGACGGTGGTCCGATAGCATGGTTTCGGAGCCGGGGCGGACCGTCTTCCGCGTGTGCCTGCCGCTAGAGCAGCAGACCTAGCCGAGCAGGAAGAACAGGTACGCCCCGTAGAGCGCGAGCAGGCCCGCCCCCTCGCGCCGGCTCAGCACGAACCCGGTCCGCGCCAGCGGCAGCAGCAGGGCCGCCGTGAGCAGGAGCACGCCCAGGTCGAGCCGGCCCAGGCCCGGCGCGGCGAGCGGGCGGACGAGCGCGGCGGTGCCGAGGACGCCGAGCGCGTTGAACAGGTTCGAGCCGACCACGTTGCCGATGGCGAGGTCGCCCTCCCGGCGGTGCGCCGCGACGGTCGAGGTCGCCAGCTCGGGCAGGCTCGTCCCGACGGCGACCAGGCTCAGGCCGATCACGGCCGGAGGCAGCGCGGCGGCCTCGGCGAGCGCGACGGCCCCGCGCAGCAGGCCGTTCGACCCGGCCACGAGCGCACCGAGACCGGCCAGCACCCACAGGGCGCTCCGCACGGCCGACGAGCCCACCTCGACGTCGGGCACCGCGCGGTCCCGCTGCGCCTGCCTGATCGTGAAGCCGACGTAGCCGACGAACCCGGCCATCAGCACCGCGCCCTCCCACCGGCCGAGCATTCGGTCCCACAAGAAAGCCGCCAGCACCAGGCTCGCGCCGATGAGCAGCGGAAGGTCGAGTCGCACCAGGCGGGCCTGGACCGCCAGCGGACGGACGACGGCCGCCAGGCCTAGGATGAGCGCGATGTTGGCGATGTTCGAGCCGACGACGTTGCCAATAGCGATGCCGCCGACGCTGTCCAGCGCCGCCTGGACGCTGACGATCAGCTCCGGCGCGCTCGTCCCGAAGGCGACCACCGTGAGGCCGACCACGAGCGGCGCGACCCCGGCCCCGAGCGCCAGCGACGAGGCCCCACGCACGAGCCAGCCGGCTCCGAGGAAGAGCAGCGCGAGGCCGCCCGCGAGGAAGAGGAAGTCGAGGAGCATGGGCCGGGCCGGTGAGGCAGGGCAGAACGCCAGCCTCGGCGCGCGGTTCTGCGCCACGAACGAGATTCGGCGCTCCGGCCGCACGCCGCCCGGGCGATCCGTATTCTGCCGCCTCGCTCCGCCTCGCTCCGCCTCGCTCCGCCTCGCTCCGCCTCGCTCCGCCTCGCTCCGCCTCGCCACCGTCTCGCCGTGCACCTCCTCGGGCTCTCCTGCTTCTACCACGACGCGGCGGCGTGCCTCGTCCGCGACGGCCGGATCGTGGCGGCGGCGCAGGAGGAGCGCTTCACCCGCGTCAAGCACGACGCAGCCTTCCCGACGCACGCCGTCGCCTACTGCCTCGGCGAAGGCGGCATCGAGGTGGCCGACCTCGACGCGGTGGCGTTCTACGACAAGCCGTTCCTCACCTTCGAGCGGCTCCTCGAGACCTACCTCGCCTTCGCCCCGCGCGGCCTGGCCTCGTTCCTCCGGGCGATGCCGGTCTGGCTCAAGCAGAAGCTCTGGACTCCGGATGTGATCGCGAGAGCGCTGGGCGACGGCGAGCCGTTCGACGGGCCGGTCCTCTTCACCGAGCACCACGAGAGCCACGCCGCGAGCGCCTTCTTCCCGTCGCCGTTCGAGCGCGCGGCCGTCCTCACCGCCGACGGCGTCGGCGAGTGGGCGACGACCTCGTTCGGCGTCGGCTCCGGCAACCGCCTCCGGCTGCTCGGCGAGCAGCACTTTCCACACTCGCTCGGCCTGCTCTACTCGGCGTTCACCTCCTTCTGCGGCTTCCGCGTCAACTCGGGCGAGTACAAGCTGATGGGCCTCGCCCCCTACGGCGAGCCGCGCTTCGCCGGCACGATCCGCGACGAGCTGATCGACCTCAAACCCGACGGCTCGTTCCGGCTCAACACCGAGTATTTCACGTTCCCGGTCGGGCTGCGGATGACGGGCCACCGCTTCGCCGAGCTCTTCGGCGGGCCGCGCCGCGAGCCCGAGGGGCCGATCACGCAGCGCGAGCTAGACCTGGCGCGGAGCGTGCAGCTCGTCACCGAGGAGGTCGTTCTCGCCCTCGCCCGGCACGTCCACCGCGAGACCGGCGAGACGAACCTCTGCCTCGCCGGCGGGGTCGCGCTCAACTGCGTGGCGAACGGGCGGCTGCTGCGCGAAGGCCCGTTCAAGAACGTGTGGATCCAGCCGGCGGCGGGGGATGCCGGCGGCGCGCTCGGAGCCGCGCTCGCAGCATACCACGAATGGGGTGACGGACCGCGCACGGTGCAGCCGGACGACGCGATGCAGGGCAGCTGCCTCGGCCCGAGCTTTTCGCCCGACGAGATTGCCGCCATGCTGGAGCGCGAGGGCGTCCCGCACGAACGCCTCGGCGACGAGGCCGAGATCGCCGAGCGGACGGCGGCGCTCCTTGCCGAGGGGCTGACCGTCGGGTGGTTCCAGGGGCGGATGGAGTTCGGGCCGCGCGCGCTCGGCCACCGCTCCATCCTAGCCGACCCGCGCGGGCGCGAGGTGCAGCGGACCGTCAACCTCAAAATCAAGTTCAGGGAGAGCTTCCGCCCCTTCGCCCCGGCCGTCCTCGCCGAGCGCGCCGCCGCGCTCTTCGACCTCGACGCCGAGAGTCCCTACATGCTCCTGGTCGCCCCGGTCCGCAACGCGACGACAGGCGGCACCGGCCTCGACCGCCGCCAGCAGGTCGACTCGCCGCTGCCGGCGGTGACGCACGTCGACGGCTCGGCGCGGGTGCAGACCGTGACGGCCGCGCGGACCCCGCTCTTCCACCGCCTGCTGCGCGCCTTCGAGGCCGAGACCGGCTGCCCGGCGCTCGTCAACACCTCGTTCAACGTCCGCGGCGAACCCATCGTCGGCACGCCCGCCGACGCCCTGCGCGTGTTCCGGCGGACCCACCTCGACGCGCTCGTCCTCGGCCCCTACCTCGTCACCAAGGCGATGCTGCCCGCCGCCGAGCGCGCGGCTTTCTCGCCCGAGGAGATCGCGGCCGAGTACGGGCTGGACTGAGCAAGAGCGGAACAAGCCGGGAACTCTAGCCCTGACGCCGAAAGCTCTGACCTTGTGTCCGCCCAGCGGAACGGCTCGCCTACCGGGACCCGGTCGGGGCCTTCTCAGGGACCGACTCGGCTGAGGAGGCACGGTGGTCTGGCGTCGGGTCCAGCTTGGCGAGGGTGGCGCGCTCGATCAGGCCGTAGACGACGTAGACCCCGAGCAGGATGCCCGCGCCCGCGTAGCCGATCAGGCTGAACAGCCGGAGGTCGAACCCCAGCAGGGAGACAACCGGGTTAGCGAGGAAGAATACGACCGTGTTGGCCGCAATCATGAAGAGCCGCAGCTCAGTCGGCCCCGCGCCGGCGAACGAGATCTTGAACACGTCGCGCGCGATGGTGACCAGGTTGACGTGGATCATCATCAGGTAGTACGCGACGATCAGCAGGAGCGCGGCCGACAACTCCATCAGCGGCGACAGGCCGAGGCCGACGAAGATCAGGAACGTCGAGACCGCGTCGCTCTGGTGGTCGACGTAGAACCCGTAGCGCTCGCGGCGGATGTTGCGGATGCGCGCGAGCGTGCCGTCGAGCGAGTCGCCCCACCAGTGGACGACGAAGCCCGCCGAGGCGACCCAAAGCCACGCCAGGCTGTACTGCGTCAGGATGTAGGAGCCGCCGATCACGACGGCCGCGGCGAGGCCGATCAGGGTGAGCTTGTCCGGCGTCATCCAGCCCGGCAGGCGCGCGGCCATGCGCGGCAGCGCCCACTGCTCGAACCGAGCCAGGGCGATCTTGTTGACGCGTTCGGTCGCCTGCTGCTGAGCCATACCGCCGGGTCCGAGGTGAGAAGGGAGCGGCCTAGAACCGGCTAGAGGCTGCGAAGTGCCCGGCCGAGGTCGGCCGTCAGGTCGTCGAGGTCCTCGACCCCGACGGAGAGGCGCACGAGGGAGTCGGACAGCCCGGCTGCCAGGCGCTCCTCGAGCGGCACCGAGGCGTGGGTCATCGAGGCCGGGTGGCTGATCAGGCTCTCGACCCCGCCCAGGCTCTCGGCGAGCGCGAACAGCTGCGTGCGCTGCATCACCCGGACCGCGTTCTCGACGCTGTCGTCCTCGAGGGTGAACGAGACCATGCCGCCGAAGTCGCGCATCTGCCGGGCCGCGATGGCATGGCCGGGGTGGTCCGGCAGGCCGGGATAGCGGACGTGCCCGACCGCCGGGTGCGCGTCGAGGAAGCGGGCGACGCCGCGCGCGTTCTCGCAGTGGCGCGCCATGCGGAGGTGGAGCGTCTTGGTGGCCCGGAGCACGAGGAAGCAGTCCAGCGGCCCCGGCGCGGCCCCGGCCGCCTTGATCTGAAACCGGAGGTGCTCGGCCCAGCCGTCGTCGCTCGTCATCGCCGCGCCGCCGACCACGTCGGAGTGCCCGCCGAGGTACTTGGTGGTCGAGTGCACCACCACGTCGGCCCCGAGCGCGAGCGGCTGCTGGAGGTACGGCGAGGCAAAGGTGTTGTCCACCACGAGGGCCGCGCGCTTCGCCCTCGCCACCTCGGCGACGGCCGCGATGTCGACGACGTGGAGGAGCGGGTTCGTCGGGGTCTCGGCCCAGACCATCTTGGTGGCGTCCGTGAACGCGGCCTCGACGCCGTCCCCGTCGGTCATGTCGACGAACGAGAAGGTGACCCCGAACGGCTCGAAGTTCTGGCGCATCAGGCGGTAGGTGCCGCCGTAGAGGTCGTTGCCGGCGATGACGTGATCGCCGGGTCGGAGGCGTTTCAGGATCGCGTCGATGGCCGCGAGGCCGGAGGCGAAGCAGATGCCTTGGTCGGCCCCTTCGAGCGAGGCGAGGTTGGCTTCGAGCGCCGAGCGGGTCGGGTTCGAGACGCGGGCGTACTCGTGGCCCTGATGGTCGCCCGGAGCGGCCTGAACGTAGGTCGAGGTCAGGTAGACCGGCGTCATGATCGCGCCCGTCGACGGGTCGGGCTCCTGGCCGGCGTGCACGGCGCGCGTGCCGAAGGCATACTCAGCATCTGCTCTGGAGTGACCGTTTGCGGTTGCTTCGACGTCGGCAGAAGTAGGCATGGGATAGGAAAACGGAAAAGAGAGGATCGGGAATGGATGAGAGGGGGAGCGCTATCCTCCATCCTCTACCGTCTATCCTCTAAAAGAAGGCGGGAGCGCAGGCTGGCCGCGCCCCCGCCCCGGTTCGGAAAGCCGGCGCGCTAGGCTGTGTCCGGTGATTCAGAACGAAGCCGAGCGTGAGACCCCGGTGGTCCCGACAAGACGCCGGAGGAGCCCGATGCCGAAGCATCGGGCGACGGGTGCAACGTAGTCGGAACCGCTAGGGGCCACGTGCAGGCCGTGAGGGATTTGCCGGACACAGCCTAGTTCATGTCCTCCATGCCGGCGCACTCGGCGGCGTCCTCGGCCTCGGTGTTCTGGCCGAGTGCGACGTAGACCGAGAAGAGCGCGCGGCAAATGCCGCTGACGTCCTCGCCTCCCTCAGCACTCAGGTCGCGGGCGCGCTCCAGGTTGGGGAGGGCTTGGTTGAGGAGGGCCTGGCGCTCGGCGAGGGCCGCGTCGACCTCGGCTTGCGGAGCGCCCGTGTCCTCGAGCTCCTTGATGTCATTGTTGAAGCTGGCTGCCTTGTTCTGGTAGGCCGCGCCGAGGTTGTAATAGGCGTTCGGGTTCTCGGGATCGAGCTCGGCGGCCCGCGTGAGTTGAGGCGCGGCCTCGTCGAAGCGCCCAGCCTGGAGCAGGAACGAGCCGTAGTTGTAGCGCAGCACCGGGTCGTCGGGCTTGCGCTCGACGGCGGCGGCGTAGCGCGCGAGCGCCTCGTCGGCGTTGCCGCCGTCACGGCCGTAGGCGTTGAGGATCTCGGTCTGCAGCTCCTCGTTGTCGGGGAACATCGCCTGGCCCTCCTCGAGGACCTGGAGGGCGTCGGCCGAGCGGCCGTCGGCAAGGTAGATGCGGCCGAGGTAGATGTACGCCTCCTCGCTGTCGGCCCCCTTGTCGATCGCCATCTGGAGCGGCTCGGCGGCCTCGGTGGAGCGGTTGGCGGCGAGCAGCGCGAGGCCCTTGTTGAGGTGGCCGGCCGACGAGTCGGGCAGCAGCATCGTCGCGTTGCCGAAGGACGTGGCAGCGTCGTCATAGGCCGTCGAGTCCTCGGCCGCGCGGCGGAAGGCGCTCGCGCCGCGGTTCATCTCGAAGCCCCACGCCACCTGGAGGCGGTTGTCGATCTCGGCCGCGTCGTGCCCGTTCGCGCGGGCACCGGCGTAGGCCTCCTCCATCTGCGTGATGAGGTCGGCGCGGGACGCCGCGTCGTCGGTCATGCCCTCGGCCTTGAGGCGGTAGGCCTCGCCGCGCAGGAAGAGGGCCTCGGCGTTCGCCGGGTCGGCCGCGAGGGCGGCGTCGGTGAGCTCGATGACGCGGTCGTAGTCCTGGTTACGCATCTCGAGGCGCGCGCCGGTGACGTTGGGGTCGCTGCCGCAGCCGTCGGCCCCGGCCAGGAGGAAGGCGGCGGTCACGAACCCGAGCAGGAGCAGCGAGGAGGGAAAGCGGGGAGGGAGAAGGCTCATGGCGGTGTGGGCAGGTGGTGGAAGGGTCGAGAGGAGAAGGGGCCTGCGCGGAGAAGGGCGTTCCCGGCGCGGTTTCTAAGCTACCACTATCTTTATGAACGGACAAACGCGGCTGTTCCGCGCCGCCCGGTGCCGCGTGGTGCGAAGTCTCGGTAGGGCGCGGAACGCGCTGCCCGGCTCCCGCGTGCTCCACGACTTGGCAGAGGCCGGTTGGCAGAGGCCGGCGCTGTAGCGGCTCTCGACCTACTCTCTGTCCCCCCGACGTGTTGCCCATCCCTGTGCTGACGATGACAACCAATGCCCCCCGCGCCGCACGCGGCACGCCCTCCGCGAGCCTCCGCGCCTTTCTCTCCGGCCTGATCGACTACGCCGGGCTGTTCCCCCCGGCCCGGCTCCCGCTCGGCGAGGCCGTCCCCAACTTTGTCGCCTACCAGAAGAGCGCCGACGCCTGGATGCTCGGGCGCTTCATCTGCCCCGCCGCCCGCCTGGCCGCCCTCGACGCCTTCGAGGACCTGTTCTCCGAGAAGACTCCGCTCCCCGTCTCCGTGCTCGGCACCGGCGGGAGCGACGGGGAGAGCTTCATGCACGCGTTCCGGCAGGACGTGGCGGCCGTGCGCGCCGCCGAGGACCGGTACCCCGGCCGCCTGCGCGCCGACCTGCTCGAGGTCCGCCTCCCCGCGCCGGTCGCCGAGGCCGGGGCCGACGCGGTGGCAGGGCTGCTGCTGCGCGCGGCCGAAGCCGTCGACGAGGCCGGGGTGTCGTTCGAGCGGATGCACGTCGAGTCGGGCTTCGTCGGCGAGTGGCGCGAGACCGTCGGCGGGACCGTGACGGCGCTGGCGCGGCACAACATCGGCGGCGGCCCGCCGGTCGGGTTCAAGCTGCGCTGCGGCGGCGTCACGCCCGACGCCTTCCCGACGCCCGAGCAGGTCGCCTTCGCCATCGCGACGTGCCGCGACGCGCGCGTCCCGTTCAAGGCAACCGCCGGGCTGCACCACCCGGTCCGCCACCTCGACCGCAGCATCGGCGCGATGGCCCACGGCTTCCTCAACGTCTTTGGGGCGGCGGTGCTCGCCCACGCGCTCAACCTGAGCGAGGCCGCCGTCCGGCAGGTGCTCCGCGGCGAGTCGGTCAAGGCGTTCACCTTCGACGCGGGCGGCTTCGCCTTCCAGGACCTCGGCATCAACACCGAGCAGCTCGCCCGCGCCCGGGACGCCTTCGCGCTCTCCTACGGGAGCTGCTCGTTCGACGAGCCGCGCGAGGACCTCCGCGCCGCCGGCCTGCTCTGAGGGCAGGGGAGAGGGCTTTGAGGCGTGGGAGGAAGGGAGGGAAAGGAGGGGGCTCACCCTGAGCCGGTGGCGCAAAGCGCGCGACTGAGGCTGGCCCTTTTCTCCCCATTCTTCCCCGGCTCCCTTCTGCGCTCCCTGCCCGCCTTACCCTCCCTGCTCCCCCTTCTCCCCACGCCTCCAATCCCCTCCCCATGAACGCCACCCACGACCCCGCCCTCCGCTCGTTCATCGACGTAGACCCGGACTCGCCGTTCCCGATCCAGAACCTCCCGTTCGGCGTGTTCAAGCGGAAGGCCGGGCGCACGGCGCGCGTCGGCGTGGCGATTGGGACGTTCGTGCTGGACCTCGGGGTGCTGGAGGACCGCAAGCTCTTCGGCGGCGAGTACCTGGCCGGGCGGCGGCCGTTCTCGCAGCCGTCGCTGAACCCGTTCATGGCGCTCGGCCGGCCGGCGTGGCGCGAGGCGCGGCGCACGGTCCAGACCCTGCTGCGGCACGACACCCCGACGCTGCGCGACGACGAGGTGCTCCGCGAACAGGCCCTCGTGCCGTGCGACGAGGTCGAGATGCTCATGCCGGCCCGGATCGGGGACTACACCGACTTCTACTCGTCGCGCCAGCACGCCACCAACGTCGGCGCGATGTTCCGCGACCCGGACAACGCGCTCCTGCCGAACTGGCTGCACCTGCCGGTCGGCTACCACGGGCGGGCGTCGTCGGTCGTCGTGAGCGGCACCGACGTGGTCCGGCCCCGCGGGCAGACCAAACCGAACGACGACGAGCCGCCGGTCTTCGGCCCGTCGCGGCTGCTCGACTTCGAGCTCGAGCTCGGGTTCTTCGTCGGCACCGGCACCGACCTCGGCCAGCCCATCGCCATCGACCAGGCCGACGAGCACATCTTCGGGTTCGTGCTCGTCAACGACTGGAGCGCGCGCGACATCCAGAAGTGGGAGTACGTCCCGCTCGGGCCGTTCCTCGGCAAGAGCTTCGCCACCAGCATCAGCCCGTGGGTGGTGATGGCCGAGGCCCTCGAGCCGTTCCGCGTCGAGGGCGAGGCGCAGACGCCAGAGGCCGGCAACCCGGCCATCCTGGACTACCTCAAGCAGACCGGCAAGCGCTCGCTCGACCTCCACCTCGAGGTCGGCCTCTGGCCCGAGGACGCCGACAGCCCGACGACCATCGCCCGCTCGAACGCCCGCAACCTCTACTGGAGCCCCGAGCAGCAGCTCGCCCACCACACCGTCAACGGCTGCAACGTCCGCCCCGGCGACCTGATGGCGAGCGGCACCATCAGCGGCGAGGACGAGGGGTCGTACGGCAGCATGCTCGAGCTGAGTTGGCGCGGCACCGACCCGGTGACCCTGCGCGACGGGGTCGAGCGCAAATTCCTCCAGGATGGCGACCTCGTGACCATGACCGGCTGGGCGCAGGGCGACGGCTACCGGGTCGGCTTCGGCGAAGTGCGGGGCCGGGTGCTGCCGGCGCGCTAAGGGAGCTGAGGGAAAAGAGGACAGAAGGAGGTTAGACAGACGGGTCGGCCTGGGCCTTTGCTAGCGGGCAGGCGGGTACCTTAGTCTCTTCTACCATAGTCTCTTCTACCATTCTGGCGGCGGTCCCGGCACTCTTCGGGGCCGCGCTGATCCTGGTGATCGCGTACGTGGTCGGCAAGCTCGTCGCGTCGCTCGTGGCCACCGTGCTCGAAGGAGTCGGCTTCAACCGGCTCTTCGTGCGGCTGGGCTTCGACGTGGAGCAGACCACGGCCCCGGCCGAGGGCGAGCTCAACACCCGGACGCCCGCCGGCGTGGTCGGCTACGTCGTGCTCGTGGCGGTGATGCTCTTCGCCGCCACCGAGGCCGCCAACATGCTCGGGTTCGAGGCGCTCGCCGTCCTGATCGCCGGCTTCACGGTGCTGGCCGGGCGCGTGCTGCTCGGGCTCGTGCTGTTCGGGGTCGGGCTGTACCTGGCGAACCTGGCCTACAGCGCGATCCGCGACAGCGGCGGGCAGCAGGCCGTCCCGCTCGCCGTCACCGCCCGCGTGGCGATCCTGGTGCTCGCCGGCGCGATGGCGCTGCGCCAGATGGGCCTGGCCGACTCGATCATTAACCTCGCCTTCGGGCTCGTGCTCGGGGCCGTCGCCGTGGCGGCCGCCATCGCCTTCGGGATCGGCGGGCGGGACGTCGCCCGGGAGCAGCTCGAGCGGCTCCGCGCGCAGCTCGGGTCGGACAGTGACGCGCCGGCCGGACTCAAGCCCAAGCCCGAGGCCACGCCGGAGCCCCCGCGCACGCGCGGCGGGGGCCCCACACCGCCCGCCGTGTAGCGGCGGTAACGTTCCGTCCTCTTCGCCGAGGGTACCGGGCATCGCGGCCCGGTGCCCTCGCGCGTTCGTCCCCAATCTGCCGGCTAAAGAAGTTGGCACCGCCTCGGAACGCGGGTATATTAGCGACCGACGTGTGGCTAGGTTCATGCAGCCTTCATCCTTTCGGCCGGCCCGCGCCGCTCACCCCTGCATCGACTCTCCGGTTCCCTCGGCATGGCTAGTGTTGCTACGGCTCCCCGCGTCTTCCGCCCGACCCTCTCGCTCAAGCTCTCGGACTTCCAGTACGACTATCCCAGGCGGCTCATCGCCAAGTACCCGGCCGAGCCGCGCGACAGCGCCCGCCTGATGGTCGTCGACCGCGCGCGCCGCACCGTCGAGCACCGCGCCTTCCGCGAGATCGTCGAGTTCTTCGAGCCGGGCGACGCCCTCGTCGTCAACAACACCAAGGTGTTCCCGGCCCGCCTCTTCGGCAACAAGGAGAAGACCGGCGCGCGCATCGAGGTCTTCCTGCTGCGCGAGCTCAACGCCGAGAGCCAGCTCTGGGACGTGATCGTGAACCCGGCCCGCAAGATCCGGGTCGGCAACAAGCTCTACTTCGACAACGGCCTGGTCGCCGAGGTGGTCGACAACACGACGAGCCGGGGCCGCACCGTCCGCTTCCTCTTCGAGGGCAGCACCGAGGAGCTCTACGCCAAGATCGACGAGATCGGGACGACGCCCATCCCGCCCTACCTCCGGCGCGAGGTCGAGGAGCACGACAAGGAGCGCTACCAGACCATGTTCGCCGCCGAGCGCGGGGCCGTGGCCGCCCCGACGGCCGGGCTGCACTTCACCCCCGCGGTGATCGAGGAGCTCGAGGCCAAGGGCGTCACCGTCTGCCCGGTCACGCTCCACATCGGGCTCGGCACCTTCCGCCCGGTCGAGGTCGAGGACCTGACCAAGCACCGGATGGACTCGGAGCACTTCCACATCGAGACCACGCCGTGCGACGCCGTCAACCGCGCCCTCGCCTCGGCGGCCAACACCGTCACGGCCGTCGGGACGACCTGCGTGCGCGCGCTCGAGTCGAGCATCTCGGCCACGGGCGGCCTCAAGACGGGTGACGGCTGGACGGACAAGTTCATCTACCCGCCCTACGAGTTCCGCATCACCGAGCGGCTGATCACCAACTTCCACATGCCCGGCTCGACGCTGCTGATGCTGGTCTCGGCCTTCGCCGACCGGGAGCTGATCATGCACGCCTACGAAGAGGCCATCGAGCACGAGTACCGCCTCTTCTCCTACGGCGACGCGATGATTGTCGTGTAGGATGATCGTCTAGCGCCTCGCGGCGCGCAGGCGATCAGTCGGCCGTGCGGGTACGGGTCTCCCGTACGGCCGCCACGATCTCGGCTGCGGTGAGGTCGAGGCCGGCCCCTTCTACGTCGAAGGGAGAGGCGACGCGCTCTACCGGAAGAAGCTCGAACTCCCGCCCGTCGCGGCGGCGGATACGCACCGCCCCGCTACGTTCGGCTTCATCGAGGACCGAGGAAAGCTGCTGCCGCGCCTCGGAGTAAGTGTAGACCGTCATGGGTCAGGCCAGGTTGAGATCGATTACGGGGACGCCGACGCGCCGGGCCGCTTCGCACTGTCCTCGGTCGAGAGACAGCAGCGAGGTGCCGGTGCGGAGCGCGCAGGCGATGCCATACGCATCGTAGGCATAAACGTCGAGCTCGCTGGCGAGTTCGAGGGCGCGGTTCAGATCGAGGTCTATGCGCTGGATCGGAATGTGCTGGAACGATACGAGGACGGCCTGCGCCTCGAGGAGGGTGATGCGACGGCGCTCGAACATGGCCGAGAGAGCGTTACCCACTTCTGCGCTCGCCTACAAGACTCCGATGGCTAGGCGACCACGGGGTCATGCACTTGCAAAGACAGGCTGCTCCCCTACCTTGATGAAAGCTAATCGAGACCGCTATGCATCCGAGGCATCTCCTCATCGTTGGTCTACTTCTCTGCTGCCTTGCGCCGGGTCTCGCTCGGGCGCAGGTGACGGAGGACCAGAAGCTGCTCCCCACCGAGCCGGGCGAATTCGGTTTTGCCGTCGCCCTCGTCGAGACCGACACGGAGGCGCTCGCGCTCATCGGTGCGCCGGGGGACGGCGAACGCGGCGACGACGCCGGGGCGGTCTACGCCTACCGCTACGACGAGGGGGCCGGGGCGTGGGCGCTGGAGGCGAAGCTCTGGCCCGAGGCCGCCGGCGAGAGCAGCCTCCTCGGCACTGCCCTCGCCGTCTCAGCTGACGGGCGGGTTGCCGTCGCCGGTGGGCGGAGCGCCGGCTCCGACACGGCCCCGCTCTTCGGGCGGGCCTTCGTGTTCGAGCGCACCGACGGGGCGTGGGCGGAGACAGCGACGCTCGGGGCAAGCGACGAGGTGGCGCGCGACGGCTTCGGCGCGGCCGTGGCGCTCTCGGCCGACGGTGAGGTGCTCGGCGTGGGGGCACCGGCGGCCGACGGGTCGTTCCCCCTCACCGGTGCCGTCTACGTCTTCCGGCGCGAGACGGCGACGGGCGGTTGGGCGCAGGAGGCGAAGGTGAGCACGGAGCGGGCGTGCTTCTTCAACCGGTTCGGGCGGGCGGTGGCGGTGTCGGCGGCGGGGGACCGCGTGGTGGTGGGGGAGCCGTGCGGGGAGGGGGGCGACCCGCCGGCGCTGCACGTCTTCGCGCGCTCGGGCGACCCAGACGGCCCGAACGGGGGGTGGGAGCGGGAGGCGCTCCTCGACCCGATGAACGGGAGCGCCGTGGCGATGTCGGCCGAGGGGGACCTCGTGCTGGCGGGGCACCTGTTCTCCTCCACGGTCGTCGTCCTGGAGCGGGAGGGAGAGGAGTGGAGCGAGACCGGGAGGATCACGTCGAGCGGCGGCTCCCCCACTAATTTCGGTCGCCACGCCATCGTGCTTCAGGAGGACCTCGCCCTCATCGGGGACCTCGGAGCAGACATCCAGGACAACAGTGAGGGAGCGGCCTTCCTCTTCCGGCGCAGCGAAGACGGGGCCTGGGCGGAGGAGGCGAAGCTCGTCGCCAGCGACGGAGAGGAGTTCGACTGGTTCGGAGGAGCCGTGGCGCTCTCAGAGCGCTTCGTGCTTGTGGGAGCCTTCGGGGATGACGGCCTCGGTTCGCAGACCGGTGCGGCCTACGCTTTCGACCTCGGGCGAGTCGTGCTGGCGGAGCCTCAGCCCACGCCCGCCGAGGCGCTCGTGCTCGCGGCCTACCCCAACCCGTTCGTCTCAGCGCTGACAGTAGCCTACGCCCTCCCGCGAGCGGGTCGCGTCCGCCTCGCGGTCTACGACGTCTCGGGCGCGCGGTGGGCGTGCTCGCCGAGGGGTGGCGGCCGGCGGGCGAGCACCGGCTGGACTTCGCGGGGGGCCCCCTGCCCGGCGGGGTCTACCTCCTCCGGGCGGAAGCGGGTGGGCTGAGTGCCACGCGGCGGATCGTTCTGCTCAGATAAGCTTCCTGTAGCCCTCCATCACAACAGCAGAGGTCATCATGCATCCTCGTTTCTACGTCCTCATCGTAGCCCTCGTGATCTCGTGCGCCTCCTCGGGTGCTCAAGCCCAACAGAACCGGACGGCGCTGGCCGGCTTCGCCTACCTCGAACAGGGCGGCGAGTGGTACATGGAGGCTGAGGGCGCGGTCGGCGCGAGCGCGGTGCGGTGGGTGACCGTACTTTGGTGGGTGACCGTACTTTAGAGCAGACCTATCACCGTGAACCGGCCATGCGTCTACTCTTTCTACTCGGTCTCGCCGTTGGACTCTGCGTCCCTGCCGCCGCGCAGGTGGTGAAGCTGACGACGCCGGATGCTGCTCCTGCGCCGGATGAACTCTTCGGCGCGCAGTTCGGCTCCTCCGTTGCCCTCGACGGTGATCTCATCCTTGTTGGCGCGCCGAGCCACGACGGCGACGGGAGCCTGCCCGGCGGCAACTTCGGTAAGGCCTACGTCTACCGGCACGAGAACGATACGTGGGTCCTCGAAGCGGAGCTGACAGCCAGCGACAAGGCTTCCGGTAACTTCTTCGGCGGGCCGGTGGCACTTGAGTCCAGTGGCAACGGCACAGCGCGTGCCCTCACTAACGCTGGGTTCGGTGACAACATCCCCGGCGGTGGTAAGAGTGCGCTGTACGTGTTCGAGCGCTCGCTCGGCGCGGGCGGTGCGGTTTGGACGGAGGCGGCGAAGATCACGGTCGCCGACCCCGGCCCGGACGAGTTCCTCGTCCGCGCCGTCGCGCTCTCCGGCGAACGCGCCATCGCGGGCGCGTTCGGCGCCGGTGGCCCCATGGCCACCGGCGCCGCCTACGTCTTCCGCCGCGACGCGGTCACGGGGCTGTGGGCCGAGGAGGCGCGCTTCACCCCGCCGTCTGGGGCGGCCGACTTCGCGCGCTCGGTCGCGCTCTCGGGCGACGGCGACGGGGCGCTGGCCCTGGTCGGCGCGCCGGAGGAGAACGAGGGACCGCTGCGCGACACCGGGGCCGCCTACGCCTACCGCTACGACGCCGAGGCCGACGGCGGGGCCGGGGCGTGGGCGCTGGAGGCGCGGCTCGTCGCCGAGACCCCGGTCGAGGGCGACGGCTTCGGCGCGGCGCTGGCGCTCAGCGGCTCCGCCTCGGGCAGCACGGCCGAAGGCGCGGCGGCGGTCGTCGGCGCGGTGACGACCTCGTTCTTCGGCGACGTCAGCGGGGCGGCCCACGTGCTGCGCCGCGCGCCGGGCGCAGACGGGGCGTGGCGTGAGGAGGCGAAGCTCACCGGCAGCGCGGTCGAGGCGCACGACTTCTTCGGGCACGCCGTGGCGTTTGCCGGGTCGGTGGCCGGGGCGGCGGGCGATGCGGCGGTCGTCGGGGCCTACGGCCGCTCGGGGGCGGGCGGGGCGGTGCCGGCGCAGGGCGTGGCCCACGTGTTCCGGCGCGACGGGGCCGGGGCGTGGGCGGAGACGGCGCGGCTGCGGCCGACGGGGGAGCCGGAGTACGAGCGCTTCGGGTTTGCGGTGGCGGCGCAGCTAGGCAGCGAGGGGCTAGCGGTGCTCGCCGGCGCGCCATCGGACACGGGGGCAGGGCTTGGGGCGGGAGCGGCGTACTGGTTCGGGCCGCAGGCGGTGGCGGCCGAGCCGGGCGCGGCGGAGCCGTTAGAGGCGGGTCTGTCGCTGTCGGTGTTCCCGAACCCGTTCGCCTCGTCGCTGACGGTGGCCTTCGTGCTGGCGCAGCCGAGCGAGGTCCGGCTCGCGGTCTACGACGTGCTCGGCCGCACGGTGGGCGTGCTCGCCGAGGGGTGGCGGCCGGCGGGCGAGCACACGGCGCGTCTTCCGGCGGGCCCTCTTCCAGCCGGGGTGTACGTCGTCCGGCTGGCGGCGGGACCACAGCGCGCCGTGCAGCGGGTGGTGCTACTTTGACGACGGACCTTACCCTGAGCCGATCATGCGTACTCTCCTCCTTGCCTCTCTCGCCCTTACCCTGGTCTCCCCCGCCGCTGCACAGGTGGTGAAGCTTACGACGCCGGACGCCGCTCCGCCGCCGGGTCAAATCATCGGCGCGCAGTTTGGCTCCTCGGTCGCCCTCGACGGCGATCTCATCCTCGTCAGCGCGCCGAGCCACGACGGTGACGGGAGCCTGCCCGGCGGCAACTTCGGTAAGGCCTACGTCTACCGGCACGAGAGCGATACGTGGGTCCTCGAAGCGGAACTGACAGCCAGCGACGCGGCCTCTGGCAATGACTTTGGGTGGTCAGTAGCTCTTGAGAAGAGCATCGCCCTTGTAAATGCACGCCACGGCGATAACCTCCCCGGCGGCGGCAAGAGCGCGCTGTACGTGTTCGAGCGCTCGGTGGGCGAGGGCGGCCCGGTTTGGTCGGAGACGGCGAAGATCACGGTCGCCGACCCCGGCCCGGACGAGTTCCTCGTCCGCTCGGTCGCGCTCTCCGGTGACCGTGCGATGGCGGGAGCCTTCGGCGCCGGCGGCCCCTCGGCCAACGGCGCGGCCTACATCTTCCGTCGCGATCCCGCCACAGGAGGGTGGGTCGAGGAGGCACGCCTGACCCCGCCGCCGGGTGCCGCCGACTTCGCCCGCTCGGTCGCGCTCTCGGGCGACCTCGCGCTGGTCGGCGCGCCGGACGAGAACGAGGGGCCGCTGCGCGACGCCGGGGCCGCCTACGCCTACCGCTACGACGCCGAGGCCGACGGCGGGGCCGGGGCGTGGGCGCTGGAGGCGCGGCTCGTGGCCGAGACCCCCGTCGAGGGCGACGGCTTCGGTGCGGCGCTCGCGCTCTCGGGCGATGCCTCGGGCGGGGCGGCGGCGGTCGTCGGGGCGGTGACGACCTCGTTCTTCGGCGACGTCAGCGGGGCGGCCCACGTGCTGCGCCGCGCGCCGGGCGCAGACGGGGCGTGGCGTGAGGAGGCGAAGCTCACCGGCAGCGCGGTCGAGGCGCACGACTTCTTCGGGCACGCCGTGGCGTTTGCCGGGTCGGTGGCCGGGGCGGCGGGCGATGCGACGGTCGTCGGGGCCTACGGCCGCTCGGGGGCGGGCGGGGCGGTGCCGGCGCAGGGCGTGGCCCACGTGTTCCGGCGCGACGGGGCCGGGGCGTGGGCGGAGGCGGCGCGGCTGCGGCCGACGGGGGAGCCGGAGTACGAGCGCTTCGGGTACGCCGTGGCGGCGCAGATAGGCCAGGAGGGGCTGGAGGTGCTCGCCGGGGCACCGTCGGACACGGAGTGGGGCGGCGACGCGGGGGCGGCGTACCGGCTCGGCCCGGCGGCGGTGGCGGCGGAGCCGGGCGCGGCAGAGGTGCCAGCGTTGGAGGTGAGCACCTACCCCAACCCGTTCACCTCAAGCCTGACGGTGGCCTTCGTGCTGGCGAAGCCGGGCGAGGTGCGGCTCGCCGTCTACGACGTGCTCGGGCGCAAAGTGGGCATGCTGGACGAGGGGTGGCGGCCGGCGGGCGAGCACCGGATGCAGTTCGCGGGGGACCACCTGCCCGGCGGGGTCTACCTCGTGCGGCTGGAGACCGACGGCAGACGCAGCGCTACCCGGCGGATCGTTCTCCTCAGATAAGCTTCCGTAGCCCTCCATCACAACAGCAGAGGTCATCATGCATCCTCGTTTCTACGTCCTCATCGTAGCCCTCCTGATCTCCTGCGCCTCCTCGGGTGCTCGCGCCCAACAGAACCGGACGGCGCTGGCCGGCTTCGCCTACCTCGAAGAGGGCGGCCAGTGGTACATGGAAGCCGAGGGCCGGCAGGGGAGCCGCGTCCTGACCGAACGCCTCGTCGCGCTGCGCCACGACCGGGCCGACATCGGGTCCGCCGACTTCGCAGCGGCGAGTGTACCCCCGCTCCCCCTCCTCATGGACCGCTTTCCCGACGGGTACCACGTCCTCGGCATCCCGAGCGGTCTCGACCCGTTCGCGGTAGCACAGGCGTTCTGGGCGACGGGGGCGTACGCGGACGTCCACTTCGACGTGGTCTGGGAGGCACAGAGCACAGGCTCCGGCGGAGGGCTGGCATCCGGTACCCCCGACGACGAGTATTACACCTGGCAGTGGGCGATCCCGACGATGCAGGCGGACCGGGCGCGCGAGATCACCGTGGGGAGCGAAGAGATCGTCGTCGCCGTCATCGACACGGCGATAGACTACGACCACCCCGACCTCTTCGGCAACGTGTGGGTGAATCCGGGCGAGGACCTCAACGGCAACGGCGTGATCGACCCCGAAGAGATAAATGATGTGGACGATGACGGCAATGGTCCTGAAGATGACTTCTACGGGTGGGACTTCTGGGAGGGCGACAACAACCCCGACCCCATCCAAAGCCCCACGCCCGACAGCCTCGATGTCCACGGGACCAACATGGTGGGCATCATCGGGGCGGTCGCCAACAACGACATCGGCATCGCAGGCGTGGCCGGCGGGGACGCAGACGAAGGCATCCCCGGAGTCCGCGTCATGGCTCTGCGGGCGGGGGCACGCTCGGAGCTCACCCTCCAGTCTCAGGCCGCCGCTGCCCTGAGGTATGCCACTGACAACGGAGCGCACGTCGTCAGCATGAGCATCAGTGGTCTGAACACGACATGAGCATCAGTGGTCTGAACACGACAGGGTTGTTCGACGACGCGGTAGCTGCGGCCGTTAGAGAGGGTGTGTTGATGATTGCTGCGGCCGGCAACCTCGGGCAATTTAGCAATCCAGGCTTGGTCTGGCCCGCCCGCTACCCGGAGGTCATCGCGGTCGGGGCTACAAACCGCGACGGCGATCGTACTTCGTACAGCAGCGTCGGCGATGACGGGGGTCCCACGCTCGACATCATGGCTCCCGGCGGGGAGTCGGACAGGCCTCCTTACGATGAATCCCTTACCTCCATCATCGTCGCGGACATCGAAGGTGAAGCCGGGCGCTCCCCCCGGTTTGTGGACTTCGACCCCGACTACACACCCAAGTTCGTCGGAACATCGGCGTCAGCTCCCTATGCTGCGGGTGTCGCTGCTCTCGTCCTCTCCATCAATCCCGATCTCATTAGCGAGTTCGATTTCAAAGAAGAGGTGCGAGGTATTCTCACGTCCACTGCCAGCCCTGAGGGGTGTGACGAGATAGATCCTGACTACACCTATGCCGAGGAGTGCGGTGCGGGCCGTGTGGATGCCTTCGAGGCGCTCAAGCTCACCATCGAGGACTACGGTGCCACCCTCCGGCAGTCGTTCGCCATCACCGAGGACTGGACCATCACCAGCGACGTCGACCTCCGCGGCATCGACCTCACGATTGCCGCCGGAGCCACGGTCACGCTCGACGGCGGCACCCTCAACCTCGGCAACGAGGACGACGAGCCCTCCAAGATCATCGTCCAGGGCAGCCTCGTCGGCGCGCCGGGGGCCGGGAGCACCATCACCTGCGAGGGCGGCGGCGAGATCGTCGTCCGCGACGGCGGCTTCCTCGACAAGGAGGACATCGACATCTCGATGGTGTGCGACAGGGGCTGCCTGCTGGCGAACCCCGGCGGGCGCATCCACTTCGGTCCGGGCACCCACACCTTCTCGAACGGTGCGTTTCTCGTCAACGCCGGCGGTACGATGACCTTCGCGCCTGGGGCCGAGGTCGTGATGGAGGACTTTCCTGGCGAGAGCTACGACCGCCTAGAGGCTACCCCAGGCTCGGTGTTCCGCTTTGGAGCCGGTGCTCATATTCTGGTCCACAGCCGCACCAAGCTTGTGGGCACGGCCGCTGCCCCCATCATCTTCGAGGGCGACGGCCTCGCGCCAGGCGAGAGGTGGGCCGGCCTCACCATCGAAGGCGACAGCGCCGAGGTCACCCACGCCGAGATCCGCCACGCCGGCTGGGGCATCGAGCTCCGCGCGCGCGCCGCCACGTTCGATTACCTCACACTGGATGGAAGTGGCCTGCTCACCGATTACGACGACGGCGACTGTACCACCGAGAACCCCGCCCCGTGCTACGTGCGGAGCTCGCTCACGATCAAGCGCTCCTCGATCACCGGCAACGCCTCCTCCAGCGCCACCACCGGCCACGGCCTCGTGCTGCGCAACACCAACGCCACCGTCACTGACACCGAGGTCTCGGGCAACGACGGCCACGGCGTCGTCGTCTGGAACGCCGACGCAGCTTACTTCCGGCGCAACACGGTCACCGGCAACGGCAAGGACGGCATCTACGTCCTGAGCGGCGGGGCCATCGAGCTCGCCGAGCCCGGCGACACGTCCCAGCCGACCTACGGGCGCAACCGCGTCTCGGGCAACGCCGACGACCAGCTCTCGGTCGTGCACGGCGGTCAGCTCTTCGTCGGTCTCGCCGCCAGCAGCGAGAACACCATCGCGGTCGGCCACGCGGTCTCGGCCAGAGCAGCGGTCTCGTCCAGAACAGTCGATACCGAGCCGGTGCAGCGCTCCGGGCCGAACGTGGCGTACCTGATCGAGAACACCTCCGGCTCGACGGTCTTCGCGCGCAACAGCTATTGGGGCAGCACGACCGGCCCCGACAGCACGGTGGACTTCAAGGGCGCGGTCGACTTCCGGCCGTTCTACACGAGCGACCCGATTCCGACGAACACGCTGCAGGCGAACACGCTGCAGGCGAACACGCTTCACAAGAGCAGCCCGACCCTGGTCGTGCAGGGCAGGGGCGGCCTCGACTGGCTGGGCGATGCTGTCCGCGCCGTGCGCGCCGAGCTGGTCGCCGCTCCGGACTCCTCGGCTGGTCCTGAGCTAGTGCGGCTGCTCTACGGCTTGCAGCGCCTCGACCGCGACGACGAGCAGGGAGAGTACGGGCAGACGATGGCCGTAATCGCCGAGCGCCGCCTGGTACTCGACGATCCAGGCGCTTCGGCGGCGCTGCGCGCCACCGGCGAGGCCGCGCTCAGCTCCGAGGTGTCGGAGGCGCTCGTGCAGGAGGTCTACGACGAGGCGGGCGCGTTGCTTGTAGAGTACAACCCGGAGGTGCACAGCGACGAGGAGCGGCTGACGCTCATCCTCAGCGCGGTGTCGGTGCTGGAGCAAGCCGGGCAGTACGGTGCGGCGCTCGCCCGCGTCGCCGACGCGCAGGCGCTGCTCGGCCCCGAGGACGAGGAGCTCAGCGAAGAGCTCGACTGGATCGCCGAGATCATCGCTGCGCGAGCGCTCGACGGCTCAGGTGGCGGGGCGAAGCAGGCGAACAGCGAGCGGAGCGAGACGGCAGCATCGGTGGCGAGCCGAGGTGGCGACGCTTCCGTTCCGGCCGAGTACGCGCTGCGCCCGGCCTACCCGAACCCGACCTCGCGCGGGGCGACGGTGCCGTTCGAGCTCCCCGAGGTGGCCAAGGTACGGGTGGTGGTCTACGACCTGCTCGGGCGCGCCGTGGCGGTGCTGGCTGAGGGCTTGCACGAGGCCGGGCGACACGAGGCAGCGTTCGAGGCGTCGCGCCTCAGTTCGGGTGTGTACCTCATTCGGGCAGAAATCGCACCGGCGGTAGGTGCGGCGCAGGTGTTCACCCAGAAGCTGACGCTGCTGCGGTAGTTGTGCCGACGTAGCTTAGAGCGGAGGGCGGACCCGGTCGGCCCTCCGCTCTTCGTTTCTCGACTTTTGTTCCGATGGCTCAAGGCAAGGTTGCGATTATCGTTCCGGCGGCCGGAAGGGGGAGCCGGCTCGGCGGCGAGCGCAAGCAGTTCCGCACGCTCGGCGGCGCGTCCGTCCTGGTGCGGACGCTCGAGGTCTTCGAGCAGCACCCGGCCGTGGCCGCGCTCGTCGTTGCGGGTCCACCGGACGATGTTCTTACCCTGCGCGAAGACCTCCGAGCACACCGCCTCGCCAAGCTCCACGCCGTCGTCGAGGGCGGGGCGACGCGGCAAGCGTCCGTCGGGCGCGGCCTCGGCGCGCTGCCGGCCGAGACCGAAATCGTGCTCGTCCACGACGCCGTCCGCCCGTTCCTCCCGGCCGACCGGCTGCACGCCGTGATCGCGGCCGTCCGTGCCCACGGAGCCGCCGCCCTCGCCGTGCCGATGGCCGACACCGTCCGCCGCAGCGAGGCCGGGCGAGCAGAGGCCGAGAGCGGCGAGGCCATGCTCGGGGAGGCCATGCTCGGCGAGACCGTCCCGCGCGATGACCTGTGGCGGATGCAAACCCCGCAAGCCTTCCGCACCGACTGGCTCCGCGACGCCCACGCGGCTGCCGAACGCGAGAGGAGGACCGGCACCGACGAGGTAGCGCTCGTGCAGCGGCTCGGGCACGCCGTCCGCCTCGTCGAAGGCAGTGCGCTCACCTTTAAGATCACCACGCCCGCCGACTGGGTTCTCGCCCAAGCGCTCTGGCCCGTCTGGTCTGGAGAATTGATGATGGAGGAGTGAGAACAGGACTGCTATCCTCTATCCTCCATCTTCTATCCTCCAGACTCCATCCTCCAGAACCGTGCGTATCGGCATCGGCTACGACGTCCACCGCCTCACACCCGGTCGCCCGCTCATCCTCGGCGGCGTCGCGGTGGAACACCCGCTCGGCCTCGACGGGCACTCCGACGCCGACGTGCTCGCCCATGCCATCATCGACGCGCTCCTTGGGGCCGCAGCGCTCGGCGACATCGGGCAGCACTTCCCCGACACCGACACCGAGTGGAAGGGAGCCGACAGCCTCGAGCTGCTCGCCCACGTCAGCCGTCTGATCGGCGAGGCCGGCTACGCGGTCGGGAACGTCGACGCCGTGGTCGTGATCGAGCGCCCCAAGCTCCGGCCGCACATCGACGCGATGCGAGCCAACCTGGCCCGCGCGCTCGGGGTCGGGACCGGACGGGTCTCGGTGAAGGCGACGACGGGCGAGGCCATCGGCTTCGCAGGGCGCGAGGAGGGGGCCGCCGCCCACGCCGTCTGTCTGCTGGTGGGGTCCGATGGCTGAGCTGCTCAGCGACCTCGCCGCCTGGATGACCGAACTGCCCCTGGGCTGGGTCTACGCGACCGTATTCGCCATCTCCTACCTCGAAAACGTCGTCCCGCCGATCCCTGGCGACATGGTGGTCGTCTTCGGCGGCACGCTCGTCGGCCTCGGCCGCGTCGAGTTCGTCCCGGTCGTGCTCGTCGCCACCGTCGCCGGCGCGCTCGGGTTCCTGTCGATGTATGCCGTCGGGCGGCGCGTCGGCGAGGCCGTGCTCGACCCGGAGCGGCTGCGCTGGATTCCGAAGGAGGCCGCGCGCAAGGTGGCGGACTGGCTGGAACGCTACGGCCTCGGCGTCGTCGCGGCGAACCGGTTTCTGAGCGGGGCCCGCTCGGTGATTTCGCTGATGGTGGGCGCGGCGCGAATGCCGCTCGGCCCGGTCGCGCTGTGGGCGACGCTCAGCGCAGCGGTCTGGTGCGGGCTGCTCGTCTGGCTCGGGGCCGCCGTCGGCGAGCGGTGGGACGTCATCGGCGTGTGGCTCGCGCGCTATGGGCAGGTCGTCACCGTCGCCCTCGTGATCCTGATAGGCGTGGTTGCTGTGCGACATTGGCGGGGGAGGCGGAGAACGGCCGCTCAAAGAAACGGCGAAGACCCCCGAACGGGCGAGATCGGCCGCTCCGGGAGTTGACACAGGGGCGAGCGACTCGCTACCTTGCCGGTCTGTCACGTTCTGCCGCGCCCGTGCGCTTCGTTGGATACGCTGGCGTAGCTCAACTGGTAGAGCAGCTGATTTGTAATCAGCAGGTTGGGGGTTCGAGTCCCTTCGCCAGCTCACGCGGCGGCGCTGACAGGCAACACCGTTGACGCACGATGCAGCACCGCTAGATACAGTCCTGGGCAGGTGGCCGAGTGGTTAAAGGCGACAGACTGTAAATCTGTTCTCATACGAGTACGGAGGTTCGAATCCTTCCCTGCCCACTGTCGAGTTTGGATTGGTGATTTTGGATCTGCGACTGGCAGCCTTCGATCCAGAATCCTGACTCTGAAATTCCCAATCGACCTGCGGGAGTAGCTCAGTTGGTAGAGCATCAGCCTTCCAAGCTGAGGGTCGCGAGTTCGAATCTCGTCTCCCGCCCTTCCGATGTTAGATTTGCGATTGCTCGACTTTGGATTGTGTGCTAATCCAACACCGTAAATCTAAAACCCGAAATCGAACACGCCTCCTTAGCTCAGTGGTAGAGCACTTCCATGGTAAGGAAGGGGTCCCCGGTTCAAATCCGGGAGGAGGCTCCACGGGCCGCATCGCGGTCTAGCAGACAGCGCGCTCTCCGGGGCGCGTTCTCGTATCTCCGACTCACCCGCAGCCCAGCCTAGAAAAAACCCGCAATGGCAAAGGAAACGTTTCAGCGCACGAAGCCGCACGTCAACGTCGGCACGATCGGGCACGTCGATCACGGCAAGACCACGCTCACGGCGGCCATCACCAAGGTGCTCGCCGAGTCGAGCGGCGGCACGGCGATGAGCTTCGACGCCATCGACAACGCGCCTGAGGAGCGCGAGCGCGGCATCACGATCGCCACCGCCCACGTCGAGTACGAGACCACGGCGCGCCACTACGCGCACGTCGACTGCCCCGGCCACGCCGACTACGTCAAGAACATGGTCACAGGAGCTGCGCAGATGGACGGGGCCATCCTGGTGGTGGCCGCCACCGACGGGCCGATGCCGCAGACGCGCGAGCACATCCTGCTGGCCCGCCAGGTGGGCGTGCCCTACATCGTGGTGTTCATGAACAAGGTCGACCTCGTCGACGACGAGGAGCTCCTGGAGCTCGTCGAGATGGAGGTGCGCGAGCTGCTCTCGGACTACGAGTTCCCCGGCGACGACCTGCCGGTGGTGCAGGGCTCGGCGCTCGGGGCGCTCAACGGCGACGCGGCGGGGGTGGCGTCGGTCGAGGCGCTGATGAAGGCCGTCGACGACTACATCCCGACGCCGGAGCGCGACGTGGACAAGCCGTTTTTGATGCCGATCGAGGACGTCTTCTCGATCACCGGTCGCGGGACGGTGGCCACGGGCCGGGTCGAGCGCGGGGTGATCAAGGTCGGCGAGGGGGTGGACATCGTCGGGATGCAGGAGGCGAAGCTGTCGAGCACCGTGACGGGGGTGGAGATGTTCAGGAAGCTCTTGGACCAGGCGCAGGCCGGCGACAACGCCGGCATCCTGCTGCGCGGCATCGAGAAGGACGCGCTCGAGCGGGGCATGGTGATCTCGAAGCCGGGCTCGGTGACGCCGCACGCGGGGTTCGAGTGCGAGGTGTACGTGCTCTCGAAGGAGGAGGGGGGCCGCCACACGCCGTTCTTCAAGGGGTACCGCCCGCAGTTCTACTTCCGGACGACGGACGTGACGGGGGACATCGAGCTCAACGAGGGGGTGGAGATGGTGATGCCGGGGGACAACACGCAGTTCCGGGTGCAGCTGATCGTGCCGGTGGCGATGGAGCAGGGGTTGCGGTTTGCGATCCGGGAGGGGGGTCGCACGGTGGGGGCCGGCGTCGTCACCAACATCCTCGACTAACACATCCTCGACTGACCCGATTGGGGATTTTAGAGTGCGGATTTTGGATTTGCCCCAAACAATCCGAAGTCTGAAATCTAAAATCCCCAATTGCTACACGGGCGTAGCTCAATTGGCAGAGCACTGGTCTCCAAAACCAGCGGTTGTAGGTTCGAGTCCTACCGCCCGTGCCAGTGCATAAGGCGAGCATCACGTATCGTATTCAAGAGGCACGCATGGCAGACAACAAGACAGGCAATTATCTCCAGGAGGTCACCAAGGAGATGAGCAAGGTTCACTGGCCCAAGCAGAAAGAGCTGGTCAGCAACACGAGCCTCACGCTCATCGCCTCGTTCATCTTGGCGCTCTTCATCTTCGTCGCGGATAAAGGGATCAGCCAAATCCTTCAGCTCCTCTACGGTTAGGCAACACGGTTGAGCGACGCGCTCTCCATCACCGGCGACCCCGCAGCTATGACGAAAAAGATGAAGCCTGGCATCCGCAAGTGGTACGTACTGCGGACGTTCTCCGGCCATGAGAACAAGGTCAAGGAAGCGATCAATAATGAGTTGGAGCTGAAGAACCTCCAGGAGCACGTCAACGAGGTGCTGATTCCGACGGAGACCGTGTTCGAAATGCGGGGTGGCAAGAAGCGGACGCGTGAGAAAACGTTTTTCCCTGGCTATCTCTTGGTCGAAGCACACCTCACGCCGTACCTCGGCGACGTCCTGTCGGCGCTCCCCTCCGTGATCGGCTTTCTCTCGACCGGCGACGAGCCGACGCCTCTCCGGCCCGACGAGGTCAACCGCATTCTGGGCCGCGTTGAGGACGCAGCCGAAGCGGGCGAGGTGCCCGAGATGCCGTTCAAGGAGAACGACGCGGTCAAGGTCGTCGACGGGCCGTTCAACAACTTCTCGGGCTTCGTTGAGGAGGTCTACCCGGACAAGATGAAGGTCCGCGTGATGGTCTCGATCTTCGGTCGCAAGACGCCGCTCGAGCTCGACTACTTGCAGGTCGAGCACGAGGCCTAGCTCGCACTGCACCCAGCCGTGAAGCCTCGGCGAAGCGGAAACTGCCCGGCCGTTCAGCCTTAGTATTCGGCTCGCTCGCGCTCCACCACTAGATTTCAAAAGCGGGAGTCCCACCCCGGACGCTTGCACCGCACTTCCAGACTATGGCGAAGAAAGTAGACGGCTTCATCAAGCTCCAGATCAAGGCCGGTCAGGCCAGCCCCGCTCCCCCAATCGGCCCAGCGCTTGGTCAGCACGGCGTCAACATCATGGAGTTCTGCAAGGCGTTCAACGCCAAGACGCAGGAGAAAATGGGCTTGGTGATCCCCGTGGTCATCACTGTGTTCGCCGACAAGAGCTTCTCGTTCATCACGAAGAGCCCCCCGGCCGCCGTGCTTATCAAGAAGGCCGCCAACCTCCAAAAGGGAGCCGGCGACCCGCTGCGCGACAAGGTCGGCAAGGTGACCTGGGACCAGTGCAAGGAGATCGCCGAGCAGAAGATGGAAGACCTCAACGCCCACACCGTCGAGCAGGCTGCCCGGATGATCGCGGGCACGGCGCGCTCGATGGGCGTCACCGTCTCCGGCGCGCCTATCGTTTGACCGGTTCCAATCTCTAGCTAGTTCCTAGCTTGTGGCCCCTGCCGCTTATGGAACAGTCAGAGACCAGGGACAGAGAAACTCATCACACACAGCGGGAGCCCATCGTCTGATCGGCGCTTGCACCGCACAGCACGATATCGCATGGCAAAGAAAGGAAAGCGCTACCGCGAGGCCCAAGAGGCCATCCAGGCGGCAGGCGCAGAAACGGACGGCACGTTCTCGGTGGACCAAGCCGCCGACCTCATCAAGAGGACGGCGAAAGCGAAGTTCGACGAGGCCGTCGACATGGACCTCCGGCTCGGAGTCGACCCCCGGCACGCCGACCAGATGGTGCGCGGCTCGGTCGCGCTCCCGCACGGGACCGGCAAGAGCGTTCGCGTGCTCGTCCTCGCCGAGGAGGGCCGCCAGCAGGAGGCCACCGACGCCGGGGCCGACCTCGTCGGTCTCGACGACTACGTCGACAAGATCCAGAACGAGGGCTTCACCGACTTCGACGTGATGATCGCCACGCCGAGCGTGATGCCGAAGATCGGCCGGCTCGGCCGGGTGCTCGGCCCGCGCGGGCTGATGCCGAACCCGAAGAGCGGCACCGTCACCAACGACGTCGCCGAGGCAGTGCAGGCCGTCAAGGCGGGGCGGATGGAGTTCCGGGTCGACAAGTTCGGCAACATCCACACCTCCATCGGCAAGTCCTCCTTCTCGACCGAGCAGATCAGCGAAAACGCCTCGGCATTTATTAAGGAGATTCTCCGGCTGCGCCCCGCCTCCGCGAAAGGTGTCTACGTCCGCTCGATCACGCTCTCGACCACGATGGGGCCGCCCGTCCCGATCGACCGCAGCATCGCTGTCGGCGCATCACGATAGGTTTTAGAGTTTGGATTCTAGATTTCGGATCGGGCCTTCCCCCGACCGTTCTCTCAGACCCAAAATCAAAAATCAAAAATCCCCAATCGACCTATGCCTCTTACCCGACAGCAGAAGCGCGACGCCGTTGCGGCCATCGCCGAAGACCTCCAGAGTGCCAACACCGTATACCTGACCGACTTCGTCGGCCTCACCGTGGACCAGGCCAACACGCTGCGCGGCGAGTTCTTCAAAGCCGACGTACGCTACAAGGTGCTCAAGAACACTCTCCTCCGGCGCGCGATGGAGGACGCCGAGATCGATTACTCCGGCCTATTCGAGCACCTCAGCGGACCGACCGCCGTCGCCTTCACGAACGACCCGGCGACGCCCGCAAAGGTCATCAAGAAGTTCCTCGGTGACGACAAGAAGCTGCCCCGCCTCAAAGGGGCCTACGTCGACGGAGCCTTCTTCGGCCCGGACGCCCTCGACGCTCTCGCGGCGCTCAAGAGCAAGGACGAACTGATCGGCGACATCATTGGCCTCTTGATGGCTCCGGTGACGAACGTGGTCGGCGGCCTTCAGGCACAAGGCTCGACCCTCGTCGGCGCAATCAAGACCATCGCCGAGCGCGAAGAGGGCTAGCCCCCTCGGCCGTTTCTGGTTTAGAGTTTCTGGTTCCTAACTGAGCAAGAGCGACCGGGAGCGCAAGCTAGAAACCAGAAAAGAAAAACTAGAACCACCCTCACCATCCCTTAATCAGCGGCGTAGTGGTTCCCCCACGTAGACCGCCGCAGGACTCCCAACCCCATCATGGCAGACATCAAGGAAATCGCAGAGCAGCTCGTCAACCTCACCATCAAGGAGGCCAGCGAGCTCGCCAACATGCTCGAAGAGGAGTACGGCATCAAGCCCGCCGCCGCCGCCGTCGCAATGGCCGGCCCGGCTGGTGGCGACGGTGCCGCCGCCGCCGAGGAGCAGACCGAGTTCGACGTGATCCTCAAGGGCATCGGCGGCAACAAGATCGCCGTCATCAAGGAGGTCCGCGGCATCACGGGCCTCGGCCTCAAGGAGGCCAAGGAGCTCGTCGACGGTGCCCCCAGCCCGATCAAGGAGGGCGCGTCGAAGGACGAGGCGGAAGACATCAAGGGCAAGCTCGAAGGGGCTGGCGCGGAAGTCGAGTTGAAGTAGCCCGGTCCGCGCTACACCGTTTCACCCGCCGCCCGGCCCAGGACACATCCACAGGGTCGGGCGGCGAGGTGGAGCCGGCTCTCCCGACCCTGCACCCGCAGTGGTCAGGGGCCGGCTTTCGCCGCTTAGTCAACCGCAGCAGCGAACGCTACAACCGCCGGCTCGCGCCGGCAGGGTCGGAACCCAGGGCGGGGCCTCGCGTTGCCCGCCCGGTCGTTTGGCCCAATTTTTTCGGCCGCCATCAACCTATCGGGGCATACGTTGAGCAAAACCAGCACGAAGGACCGCCAGAACGCCGCCCGTTCCAACGGAGCCGCCACCTCTCGCCCACGCCACCCCTTGCCCGCCACGGACACCGGGCGTCTCACGTTCGCCGACATCAAGCCCGTCCTGGAGTACCCGGACTTCCTCGGTGTCCAGCTTCAGAGCTTCGCCGACTTCGCCCAGGCGGGCGTAGCGCCCGAGGAGCGCGAGGCGAAGGGGCTAGAAGGTGTCTTCCTCGAACACTTCCCGATCACCGACAGCCGGGAGCGCTACACGCTCGAGTTCCTGCACTACGAGCTCGACGCGCCCAAGCACTCGGTCGAGGAGTGCATCGCCCAGGGGCTGAGCTTCGCCGTGCCGCTCAAGGCCAAGCTGCGCCTGAGCGCCAAGGAGGACGAGGACGAGGACGAGCCCGAAGAGGCCGTCCAGCAGGACGTCTACCTCGGCAACCTGCCGTTCATGACTGAGCAGGGCACGTTCGTCATCAACGGGGCCGAGCGCGTCGTGGTGAGCCAGCTCCACCGCTCGCCGGGCGTGTTCTTCGGCCAGAACGTCCACCCGAACGGCACCGAGCTGTACCAGGCGCGCGTGATCCCCTTCCGCGGCTCGTGGATCGAGTTCTCCACCGACGTCTCGAACGTCATGTGGGCCTACATCGACCGCAAAAAGAAGCTCCCGGTCACAACCCTGCTCCGCGCGCTCGGCTACTCGTCGAACGAGGAGATCGTCGGCCTCTTCGACCTCGCCGACACGCTCGCGACGACTAACAAGCGCGACTTCGGCAAGAAGGCCGTCGGCCGCACGCTCGCGGCGAGCGTCACCGTCGAGCGCGTCGAAGAGGTCGTGGACGAGGACACGGGCGAGGTGCTCGAGGAGCGCCGCGAACGTGAGGTCCTGCTCCCGGCCGATCACGTCCTCGAGGAGGACGACTACGGCACCATCAAGGAGGCCGGCATCGAGCAGGTCTTCGTCCGCAAGGAAACCGAGGCCGACGAGGAGTTCGACAAGGCCACGCTCCTCAACACGCTCAAGAAGGACCCGACGCACTCCGAGGAGGAGGCGCTCGACTACCTCTACATCCAGCTCCGCGGCTCCGAGCCGCCCGACACCGAGACCGCCCGCGGCGTCCTCGACCGGCTCTTCTTCTCCGAGAAGCGCTACGACCTCGGCGGCGTCGGCCGCTACCGCATCAACCAGCGCCTCGGCCTGCCCAAGGACCGCGACGACGTGACGCTCACGCGCGACGACATCGTCGCCATCGTCAAGGAGCTGATCCTCCTCCAGAACGGCAAGAGCCACGTCGACGACATCGACCACCTCGGCAACCGCCGCGTCCGCACCGTCGGCGAGCAGCTCCAGAGCCAGTTCTCGCTCGGCCTCGCGCGCATGGCGCGGACCATCAAGGAGCGGATGAATCTCCGCGACGCCGACAAGTTCACCCCGCAGGACCTGGTCAATGCCCGGACCGTCTCGTCGGTCATCAACACGTTCTTCGGGACGAACCAGCTCTCGCAGTTCATGGACCAGACCAACCCGCTCGCCGAGCTGACGCACAAGCGTCGGATGTCGGCGCTCGGGCCGGGCGGCCTGACACGCGAGCGCGCGGGCTTCGAGGTCCGCGACGTCCACTACACGCACTACGGCCGGCTCTGCCCGATCGAGACGCCCGAAGGCCCGAACATCGGCCTCATCTCGAGCCTGTGCACGCACGGCGTCATCAACGACTTCGGGTTCATCGAGACCCCGTACCGCGTCGTCACCGACGGAACGGTCACCGACCAGATCGAGTACCTCTCGGCCGAGGACGAGGACCGCGTCATCATCGCCCAGGCGAACGCGCCGATCACCGACGACGGCCTCTTCGAGAACGAGTTCGTCCGGTGCCGCCAGCGCGGCGACTTCCCGCTGATGCGGCCCGACGAGATCGACTACATGGACATCGCCCCGAACCAGATCATCTCGCCGGCCGCGTCGATGATCCCGTTCCTCGAGCACGACGACGCCAACCGCGCGCTCATGGGGTCCAACATGCAGCGCCAGGCGGTACCGCTGCTCCGGCCCGAGTCGCCGATCGTCGGCACGGGCCTCGAGGGCCGCGCGGCGCGCGACAGCCGGGCGCTCGTCGTCGCCGAGGCGAACGGGACCGTCGAGCAGGTCGACGCCAACCGGATCATCGTGCGCTACGACGAGGCCAAGAGCGAGTCGGCCCTCGCCTTCGAGGAGCCGGTCCGGGTCTACGACTTGGTCAAGTTCCGCCGCACCAACCAGGACACGGCGATCAACCAGAAGCCGCTCGTCACCGCCGGGCAGCGCGTCAAGAAGGGCGAAGTCCTAGCCGACGGCTGCTCGACGCAGAAGGGCGAGCTCGCGCTCGGCAAGAACGTCCTGGTGGCGTTCATGCCGTGGAAGGGCTACAACTTCGAGGACGCCATCGTGATCTCGGAGCGCGTCGTCACGGACGACGTGTTCACCTCCGTCCACATCGAGGAGTTCGAGCACCAGGTCCGCGACACCAAGCGCGGCGAGGAGGAGCTGACGCGCGAGATCCCGAACGTCTCCGAGGAAGCCACCAAGGACCTCGACGAGCGGGGCATCGTCCGCGTCGGGGCCGAGGTCGGGCCGGGCGACATCATCGTCGGCAAGATTACCCCGAAGGGCGAGACTGACCCGACGCCCGAGGAGAAGCTGCTCCGCGCCATCTTCGGCGACAAGGCCGGCGACGTCAAGGACGCCTCGCTCAAGGCCAAGCCGGGGATGCAGGGCGTCGTGATCGACACCCAGCTCTTCAGCCGCCGCAAGGCCGACCCGGCCACCAAGAAGGCTGAGGAGATGCGCCTCGAGCAGATCGAGAACCAGCTCGCGCGCGACGTGGCGGAGCTCGACGAGGCGTTCTACGAGCGCTTCTTCGAAATCGGCCACAACGCGACGAGCGGCGGCGTCGAGCTGCGCGACGGGACGGTCGTGGTCTCCGAAGGCGGCAAGCTCACCAAGAAGTCGTTCGAGGACGTTCCGCCAGCCAACCTCAAGATCCGGCAGGCCTTCACCGGCGACACCAAGAAGGACAAGCAGATCGCCCGCCTGCTCTCGAACTACCAGCGCCGCCACACCGACGTCACCGGCTCGGCCCGCCGCGAGCAGTACCGCATCCAGATGGGCGACGAGCTGCCGCCGGGCATCGTGCAGCTCGCCAAGGTCTACATCGCCAAGAAGCGCAAGCTCCAGGTCGGCGACAAGATGGCCGGACGGCACGGCAACAAGGGCGTCGTCGCCCGCATCGTGCCGGTCGAGGACATGCCGTTCCTCGAGGACGGGACGCCGGTCGACATCTGCCTCAACCCGCTCGGCGTGCCGAGCCGCATGAACCTCGGGCAGATCTTCGAGACGCTCCTCGGCTGGGCCGGCGAGAAGCTCGGCATCAAGTACGCCACGCCTGCCTTCGACGGCGCGACGATGGACGACATCGCCGCCGAGCTCGAGGCGGCGGGCCTGCCGGCCGACGGCCGGGCGCAGCTCTACGACGGGCGCACCGGCGAGGCCTTCGATCAGCTCACGACGGTCGGGCAGATCTACATGCTCAAGCTCTCGCACCTGGTCGAGGACAAGATCCACGCCCGGAGCATCGGGCCGTACAGCCTGATCACGCAGCAGCCGCTCGGCGGCAAGGCGCAGTTCGGCGGCCAGCGCTTCGGCGAGATGGAGGTCTGGGCGCTCTACGCCTACGGAGCCTCCAGCGTGCTGCGCGAGCTGCTGACGGTCAAGTCCGACGACGTGCAGGGCCGCTCGAAGACCTACGAGGCCATCGTCAAGGGCGACACGCTCCCCGAGCCCGGCATCCCGGAGAGCTTCAACGTGCTCGTCCGCGAGCTGCAAGGCCTCGGCCTCGAAGTCAAGCTCGACTAGTCGTCCATGCCAACCCGTAGGGGCGACCGGCCGGTCGCCCCTACTCCCGGTATCACTTTCTAGCTTTCGATACGCATTATGGCATACGGAACCACGAACGTCCCCACCAAGAAGGGCGTCTCCTCGATCACCGTCAGTCTGTCCTCGCCCGAGGCGATCCTCGAGCGGAGCCACGGTGAGGTGCTCAAGCCCGAGACCATCAACTACCGCAGCTTCAAGCCCGAGAAGGACGGCCTCTTCTGCGAGAAGATCTTCGGCCCGGTCAAGGACTGGGAGTGCCACTGCGGCAAGTACAAGGGCATCCGCTACAAAGGCATCATCTGCGACCGCTGCGGCGTCGAGGTGACCCAGAAGAAGGTCCGCCGCGAGCGGATGGGCCACATCACGCTCTCGGTCCCCGTCGTCCACATCTGGTACTTCAAGAGCGTCCCCAACAAGATCGGGCACCTGCTCGGCATGAAGTCGAAGGACCTCGACAAGGTGGTCTACTACGAGGCCTACGTCGTCATCAACCCCGGCTCGGCGGCCGGGCTCGGCATCGAGGAAGGCCAACTCTTGAGCGAGGACGAGTACTTCGACGTGCTCTACCAAATCCGCGAGGACAACAACCGGCTGCCGGACGAGGACCCGGAGAAGTTCCTCGCCATGATCGGCGGCGAGGCCGTCGAGGAGCTCTTGAAGCGCCAGGACCTGCCGCGCCTCAGCCGCGCGCTCCGCTTCCAGGTCAAGACCGAGACCAGCCAGGCCCGCAAGGCCAGCGCCCTCAAGCGGCTCGCGGTCGTCGAGAACTTCCGCGAGGCCCACAAGAAGATGGAGAACCGGCCCGAGTGGATGGTGATGAAGGTCATCCCCGTCATCCCGCCGGAGCTGCGCCCGCTCGTCCCGCTCGAAGGCGGCCGCTTCGCCACGAGTGACCTCAACGACCTCTACCGCCGCGTCATCATCCGCAACAACCGCCTCAAGCGGCTGATGGACATCAAGGCCCCCGAGGTGATCCTCCGCAACGAGAAGCGGATGCTCCAAGAGGCCGTCGACAGCTTGTTCGACAACTCCCGCAAGGCGAATGCCGTCCGCTCCGACAGCAACCGCGCGCTCAAGTCGCTCTCGGACATGCTCAAGGGCAAGCAGGGCCGGTTCCGCCAGAACCTGCTCGGCAAACGCGTCGACTACTCGGGCCGCTCGGTGATCGTCGTCGGGCCGGAGCTGGGGCTGCACCAGTGCGGGCTGCCGAAGGAGATGGCCGTCGAGCTGTTCAAGCCGTTCATCATCCGCAAGCTCATCGAGCGCGGGATCGTGAAAACGGTCAAGAGCGCCAAGAAGGTCGTCGACCGCCGGACGGCCGACGTGTTCGACATCCTGGAGCGCGTGATCGAAGGCCACCCGGTGATGCTCAACCGCGCGCCGACGCTCCACCGCCTCGGCATCCAGGCCTTCCAGCCGGTGCTGATCGAGGGCAAGGCCATCCGCCTGCACCCGCTCGTGACGACGGCCTTCAACGCCGACTTCGACGGCGACCAGATGGCGGTCCACGTCCCGCTCTCGCAAGATGCGATTCTGGAGGCGCAGCTTCTGATGCTGTCGAGCCACAACATCATGTCGCCGGCGCACGGCGGCCCGGTGGCCGTCCCGAGCCAGGACATGGTGCTCGGGATGTACTACCTCACCAAGTCCCGCGCCGGGCTGAAGGGCGAAGGGATGCGCTTCCTCTCGATCGAGGAGGTGCGCCAGGCCTACGACCAGAACCAGGTCGACCTCCACGCCCGGATCAGCCTCCGCGACCCGGACGGCTCGGGCGAGATGATCGAGACGACGACCGGCAAGGCGCTCTTCAACGCGATCGTGCCGGCCGGCGTGGGCTACATCAACGAGGTGCTGACCAAGAAGAACCTCCGCGGCATCATCACGCGCGTCTTCAAGGCCGCCGGGTTCGCCGGCACCGCCCGGTTCCTCGACGAGGTCAAGGACCTCGGCTTCGAGCAGGCCATGCTCGGCGGGCTGAGCTTCTCGCTCTCCGACATCGTCGTGCCCGACGCCAAGCGCGAGCTGATCGACAAGGCCGAGGGAGAGGTCAGCGACGTGCGCGGCCAGTACGAGATGGGCTTCATCACCGACAACGAGCGCTACAACCAGGTGATCGACGTCTGGACCCGGACCAACAACCGGATTTCGGACGTGCTCTTCAACGCCCTCAAGGAGGACAAGGACGGCTTCAACGCCATCTACATGATGGCCGACAGCGGGGCCCGTGGCTCGAAGGAGCAGATCCGCCAGCTCGGCGGGATGCGCGGCCTGATGGCGAAGCCGCAGAAGTCGCTCTCCGGCTCGGCCGGCGAGATCATCGAGAACCCGATCTTGTCCAACTTCAAGGAGGGGCTCTCGGTGCTCGAGTACTTCATCTCGACGCACGGCGCGCGCAAGGGCCTGGCCGACACGGCGCTCAAGACCGCCGACGCCGGCTATCTCACCCGCCGGCTCGTCGACGTGAGCCAGGACATGACCGTCACCGAACACGACTGCGGCACGATCCGCGGCATCAAGATCTCGGCGCTCAAGGACAACGAGGACGTGGTGGAGCCGCTAGCCGACCGCATCCTCGGCCGCGTCGCCATCGCGGACCTCCACGATCCGCTCTCGGGCGAGCTGCTCGTCGAGGCCAACGAGATGATCACCGAGGCCGTCGCCGAGGCGATCTCCCAGACCTCGATCGAGAACGTCGAGATCCGGTCGGTGCTCACCTGCGAGGCGACGCGCGGCGTGTGCGCGCTCTGCTACGGCCGCAACCTAGCCAACGGCCGGATGGTCGAGCCGGGCGAAGCCATCGGGGTTATCGCCGCGCAGTCCATCGGCGAGCCGGGGACGCAGCTCACGCTCCGCACCTTCCACATCGGCGGCACGGCCAGCCGCATCTCGGCCGAGAGCACCGTCAAGTCGAAGTTCGCCGGCACCGTCGCCTTCGCCAACCTCCGCACTGTCGGCTACGACGGCGGCGAGGGCGAGCACGAGATCGTGCTCTCGCGCCAGGGCGAAATCCGCATCCTCGATCAGGACGACGACAACCGGCAGCTCATCTCGTACCCGATCCCCTACGGCGCGGAAGTGCTCGTCGAGGACGGAGCGGACATCGAGAAGGACGCCGTGCTCGCGTCGTGGGACCCGTACAACTCGGTCATCCTCTCCGAGGTCGAGGGCACGGTGGCGTTCCAGGACGTGATCGAGGGGACGACCTACCGCGAGGAGTCGGACGAGCAGACCGGCTACAAGGAGAAGGTCATCACCGAGACGCGCGAGCGCAACTTGACGCCCGCCATCGTCATCAAGCAGAAGAAGGGCAAGAAGGAGTTCACGATGCCCGTCCGCGCCCGCCTTCAGATCGACGAGGGCGACGCGGTGAAGGCCGGTCAGGTGCTCGCCAAGATCCCGCGTCAGAGCGCCAAGACGCGCGACATCACCGGCGGCCTCCCGCGCGTGATCGAGCTGTTCGAGGCCCGCCAGCCGACGGACCCGGCGGTCGTCTCCGAGATCGACGGCGTGGTCAGCTTCGGCGGTCGCAAGCGCGGCAGCCAGGAAGTTATCGTCACCTCGCGCGACGGGGCGACGGAGAAGACCTACCTCGTCTCGCTCTCGAAGCACCTGCTCGTCCACGAGAACGACTTCGTCCGCGCCGGCGAGGCGCTCTCCGACGGGCAGATCTCGCCGCAGGACATCCTCGCCATCCAGGGACCGACGGCGGTGCAGGAATACCTCACCAACGAGGTCCAGGAGGTCTACCGCCTGCAAGGCGTGACGATCAACGACAAGCACATCGAGGCCATCGTCCGCCAGATGATGCAGAAGGTCCGCATCACCGACCCGGGCGATACGACCTTCCTCGAGGGTGACTTGGTCGACCGCTTCGCGCTCGAGCGGGCCAACGACGAGCTGTACGACCAGTTCGTGGTGACGCTGCCGGGCGACACCGAGCTCGAGATCGGGACCGTCGTCTCGCGGCGTCAGCTCCGGGAGACCAACTCGGAGATGAAGCGCCAGGACAAAGCGCCCGTCGACGTCCGCCCGACCGAGCCGGCCGTCGCCGAGAGCGTGCTGCTCGGCATCACCCAGGCTGCGCTCGCGACGGACTCGTTCATCAGCGCCGCCTCGTTCCAGGAGACGACCAAGGTGCTCACCGACGCCGCCATCGGCGCCAAGAGCGACCCGCTCTACGGGCTGAAGGAGAACGTGATCGTCGGGCAGCTCGTCCCGGCGGGCACCGGCCTGCGGCGCTACCGCGACCTGGTGGTCGGCTCGAAGAAGGAGCTGGAGGCGTTGCAGGCGGCCGTCAGCGGGGCCTCGGGCCTCTCGTCGGGCGACGGCAGCCCGGCAGTCATCGGGGCCGAGGCGTAGGCTCGCGCGGTGGCTCAGAACACGACGAAGCCCCGGCCGTCCACGCGACGGTCGGGGCTTCGTGGTTACCTACCGCGGCCGCTGTGAAGCCTCTCGGTGCAGCACGCTGACTAGGTGCGAGCGCAACCGCTCGCCGATCCGGTGCTGTGCGACCATCTCGGCCAGCATCGCCTCTGCACCCTCCACCTGGAGCAGACCCCGGCGATGTGCCAGGAGAATCTGACCGGCGATGCCGGAGATGGCGACGCCGGCCGCCAGCGCGGACTTCCGACCAGCCGCCTCCTCGATCAGAAGAGGAAAACCCAGCGATAGAGCCAGGCGGATCGCCTGGGTCTCTCCTTCGTGTAAGCGCTCGATCTCCGGCAAGGTCGCCTGCGAGGCCGTACGGTGCACCTCAATCAAGTCGTGGATCCCGTGTTGCTCCACGTAGTCGCCCACACGGTCGTAACCGAAGGCAGCCTCTTCGAGCACGGCGGGGGGCACGATGAGTCGGTCGTAGAGCTGCCGGATGAACGGAAAGCCATTGGTCAGCCGCTCCAACGAGATGAGCGGCCCGGTGTCCGTCACGACGCTGCGCGTGAACACAGGGTCCGGTGAGGCGCTCACGCGCTCGCCTCGGTGGCTATTGTGCTGTCGTCGTCAGGGAGAATAGGTACGCGAAATCGGGGAAGCAGCTCCTCGAACTCACGGCGCGAGATGCTGAGCGCCTCGCAGGCTTCCCTACTGGAAAGATCTCCGGCTTGGTAGAGCATGGCGACGAGCGCTTCCCGGTAGTAGCGGTCTGCACGGTGCTTCGAGCGGGCGGAGTCTGGAATGTCGAGCGTGATTTCCATAGCTAGAGGCGGAAAGGAGGACGGCAGAAGATAGGGACACAGGGCGCTCGAGCCGCTACCGCGACCTGGTGGTCGGCTCGAAGAAGGAACTCGAAGCGCTCCAGGCGGCGGTCAGTGGCGCCTCGGGGCTGGCCTCGGGCGGCGGCAGCCCGGCAGCCATCGAGCCGAAATCTAGACTGGAAGCTTGCTCAGAACATGACGAAGCCCCGGCCGTCGCGTGCACAGCCGGGGCTTTGACGTTTTTGAGCGCGCGTCAGCGTGTAAGGGTAAAGCGCCGGGTGGAAGTGAACCCATCGCCCGTAGCGCGCACAAGGTAGACCCCCGCCGGTAGCGCCCCGGCCTCGAACATGAGCGTGTGCGCGCCCGCCCCGAGCAGGCCCTCGGCGAGCGTCGCGACCCGGCGCCCGAGCATGTCGAAGACCACCACGCGCGCCTCGGCGGTGCGGCCGAGCGTGAGCGGTACCGTCACCGGCCCCGACGACGGGTTCGGATGCGGCTCGCCCAAGGCGAACACAGGCACCGCCGCCTCGTCCTCGCCGCTCACCGCTGGCACCGTCAGCACGACCGGCACCTCGGCTAGCACCTCCCCGATTCCCCCACCCTCGCGCACCGACACGACCGCCTCATAGACACCCGGCGCGAGCCCCGCCGCGTCGAGCCGGAGCGCGAGCTCGGCCTCGCCCCCGCGCTCGGCCTCAAACAAGATCGGCGTGGCGCGGAGCCACACCGGCGGCAGCGGTGCCGCCCGCACGGCGTAGACCCAGTCGCGGAAGTCTCCGAACGTCCCGGTCACTACGCTCAGGTACAGGAGGCTCGGGTCGAGCCGGCTCCGCACCCCGCCGTAGAGCGTCACGACCTCGGCAAACCCGTCCGGCGTCGGGAGCGCGAACAGCGGCGTCTCGGCACCGCGGTTGCGCCCCTCGCGGTCGGTCACGACGGCGGTGTAGGCCCGGTTGCGCGGGTGGATGAACGGGTACCCCGTCACGACCTCCAGCACCGGCTCGCCCCCGAGCGCGTGGGCGTCGAGCCCGCTACTGATCAGGCAACCCTTGGGGTTGAACGGACTGGGCTTCCGGGCGTAGTCCGTCATCGCCACGGGGTAGCCGTCGACCACCGCCCCGAGCGTATCCATCGCCCAGACGGTGATGTCCTTGTTGTCGAGGTAGTAGAAGCGGGGAGGAGCTTCCGGTGCCTGCGGAGCCTGTGCGTAGGCGAGGTAGGCCGGGCGGCCGACGGTCTTGGCGCAGAGGGCAGTGTCGGCGAAGGGCACGTCGAGCCGGCGCCCGGTGGCCATGCCGTCGAGGTCGCCCTCGAGAAGAGCTGCACGCTCGGTGGGGGCCCCTTGGACGTCGAGCCACCAGAGCCGCCCGGTGTCGGGGTCGTAGGCGACGCCGAGCGTGCCGGAGAGGAAGGTCGTGGTCGGGTGCTCGAACTCCCGCACCAGCTCCAGGGCTGGCGTGTACTCCCCCGTCTCACTCCGCCCACCCGGTCCGGCCGCGAAGAGCCGCCCCTCAGGTGTCATCGTGAGGTCGGCCGGGTCGAAGACCGCTGCGCCTGGCGCCGAGGAGAAGAGGAAGGTTCCCGGCGGCTCCGGCGGGTCGCCTGCCTGGGGCACCGGTGCCAGCGAGAGCGCGAACGCCGCCGTGTCAGCCCCCACGTTGGCGACCGTGAGCGCGACGCGGGCGGTGTCGCCCTGGGCCAGAGTCACCGAGACGGTGCCGGGCGAGACGGCCACCTGCGCCACGGCCGGGGCGCTCACCCAGAGCACCCCGGCCGCAAGCGACGTGGCGATGAGGAGGACGCGAGCAGCTATGGCGGAGTATCTACGCATAGCCGTTACACCACCTAGTGCACGAGCGTGATCCGCTAGCGTATGAGCGTGATCCGCGCCGTCGCCGGCGGCTCGCCCTCAGCGTCGGCCCGGACGAGGTAGACGCCTGCCGGCAGGCCCGCCGCCTCCAGCGTGAGCGCGTGGCGCCCGGCACCGAGGAGGCCCTCGGCCAGCACCGCGACCCGGCGCCCGAGCATGTCGAAGACCACGACGCGGGCCTCGGCCGCGCGGCCCAGCGTGAGCGGCACGGTCACCGAGCCCGCCGACGGGTTCGGGTACGGCGCGCCCAGCGCGAAGCGCACCTCCGCTCTGCTCCGGCTCTGCGTCTCGCCCAGCGCGACGACCTCGGGCGGAGCGCTCCGGCCTTGCTGCGTCGCGAGCGCGGCCAGCATCATCTCCGGCCCTTCGGCCTCCTCGAACCGCTCCTCGGCGACGAGCGCCTGGTAGACGGCTTCGACTCGGGCGTACGCCTCGTCGGTCCGGCCGTCAGCCTCGGCCGCCATCGCCGCGTGGAGCGAGAGCGAGCGCTGCGCGTCCTCGTCTCGGACGAGGTCCTCGTGTGCCCGGACGAGCGCGTCGGCCTCGTCGTAGAGCCCACGGCGGAGCGCGTCGGCCACTTCCGCGATAAGGGCCGCCTCGCCGGCGGCTTGGAGCGCCTCCGAGAGGTCGTCTTCTGCCAGGAGCGCGCGGGTCGTCGCCACGAGCGCCATCGTCTCGGCGTGCTCGCCGAGCACGTCGTCGCGGTCGAGGCGCTGGGTGCGGTAGAGCGCGCGGAGCGCGTCGCGGGCTCCTTCCTCACCGGCGAGGGCCCGGGTAAGCGCCGCGCGGCCGGCGTAGATCTCCTCGCGGAGCCATTCGAGCTCACGGCCGTGCTCGCCACCGCCAGCCTGGGAGCGGGCTAGCAAGGTCGCCCCCGACGCCGGACGCTGAGCCGAGAGCGTGCAGTTGACCGGGCTCGCGGCGAGCGGGCTCGCCGCGTCGACCGACGCGCCGAAGGCCCCCGGCGGGGGAGCGCCGCCTGTGCCCCAGTAGGTCCGCAGTGCTGGGATCGTCCCCTGGACGGGGTCCGAGCTCTGGTTGCGCAGGATGAGGTAGGTGTCGGCGTCGAGGTCGTCGTCGAAGACGGCGTTCTCACCACCGGTGTCTGCGTTGCCCATGAAGAGGTAAGCATCGGTGCTGAGCTGGATCTCTTCGTCTGTGTTGTCGGTCACGCAGTTGAGCCCGTCAGCATCGAACAGGTTAGTCATTCGGAGATCACCGCTTTGGAAAAAGCGGAGGCCGTCGTCGCCGTTCCCGACGACGATGTTCTCCCGATATGGGAAGATATCGGCGTTCCACACGACCAAGCCAAACCCGTCGTTGTAGTCGATGAGGGTGTTTCGAATCTCCGCGTCGGTGTTGCGCGCGGCGATCCCGACGCCGGTCGTGGTCGTCCCATCGGTTTGGCTGTCGGTGATCCGGCTGTCGATGAGGACGAACGAGCTCCGCTCCGGGGCGGGCAGCGCGTCGCAGGTGCCCGGGTCCGGGCAGTAGCGCGCGACGTACTCGCTCGCGATGCCGACGCCGTTGCGGAAGAAGTCGGAGTCGGAGATGAGGACGTGGTCGCTGAAGACCTCCACGCCGACCTCGGCGTCGGAGACGGTGACGCCGTCGAAGTCGAGTGTGCCGGTGAAGTAGACCGCGACGCCGCCCCACCCCTGTTGCGGATCCCGAGCCGTGAAGGTCGAGCCGCTCGCATTCAAGGTTCCGTTGACGATGACCCCTGCTCCAGGCGGGAGTTTTATGGTCAGGTTGTCGAGGGTCCACGTCTGGCCTTCTGGGACCACGAGGTCGCCGGGGAGCAGGTTCTCCAGCACGTACTCCACAGCGGCCACGGCGTCGATCCGCCCGGCGCCGTAGACGTTGTCTTTGCCCGGCGGGCCCAGGTCCACGGCCGACATTTGGAGCGCCTCCGAGACCTGGGCGGGTGTAAGGTCTGGGGCCACCTGCTTCATCAGCGCTACGGCCCCCCCTACGTGCGGTGTCGCCGCTGAGGTTCCTCTACCAGCTGGAATATACAGCGTAACACCGTCCTCACTACCTGTCGACATACCCCCGTAGGGTGCTACGACATCCGGTTTCAGAAGGCCGCCTGAACCACTCCCATAATCATAGGGATAGTCGCGAAAAATAACGGGAATAGGAAGTTGGCAGGGGTAAGGGTTGTGGATGTCCTCCCAAGCAGCGGGTCCGAGACTGGAAGTAGAAGATATCTCGTCCGACATCCCAACTGCTCCTACACTGTTGACCGAACTGACATGAGAAACTCCTCCCGTAGGAGGGGGCTGGTCAGGGTGAAGCCATGGGGGTGGAGCGTTCCCTGGCACCGCAATGTTGTAGGGAATGGGCGACAGGGAGGGGATAGGACTTCCTTGAGTGCAACCGCCCCCCTCTCTTTCGCCTTCGTTCCCAATGGAGTTTGTGTGAGCAAGCTCCAGCAGGAGTACGTGATCCGTCGAGATGCGCCACTGGGCATAGTTGGGGGAACGAAAAAATTTGATTGAGTTCGACATCGTGACAACGTCTGGGAGCTTAAACAAACTTCCCCACTGTGTGCGCATATCGAGCAGGAAGTCTAATCCCATCATCAGCTGCCCTTCAGTGCCACCGCCATTCCTTATACACGTAAGCGTAGCATCGGGGGCTACGCCCGTTTGACGGCGGTCTCCCGGTTGGCCGGTGCCGTCTCCGACTACTATACCGGCGGATATTGTACCGTGCAAATATGTATCATTGAAAGGATCGTTGTCCTCATCAACCGTATCCCATCCGTGATGGGTCAGAGCTTCTAAGGAGTCCTGAACTCCATTCATGTTTGCATCATACCAGAGTTGTGTCCCGTCGGTCGCTAGACCGTCCCAAAGATGATCAGCGAGATCTGGATGTGTGTAGTCGCAGCCGGTATCGAGGACGGCTGCTAGCATGCCACTTCCAGTGATTCCCATCGCCCAGAGTTCCGGTGCTCGGATCCGCTTGACACCCCATTCTGGCTCTGGATCGCTTAGCCCCGCAGCCGTTGGTAGGACGGGAGATTTCTTTGCGGAGGACGTGCTTCCTGCTCCGTCGAGCATCTGGTCTGGTGGGATCGGCTGGTTCCACGCGATGGCCCGCACCTTCGGCTCTACAGAGACAGCCTGGATGACCTCTGCCGTGAGGCGACCCACAATGGCGCTGGCGATCTCGATGCTGGAGACACCCTCCGCCTCACCGCGTTGCTCTGCATTCCGCAGGATATCCAGCACGTCACGCTGCTCTTGCTGGGCGAACGCAACGATCTCACGCGCGACGTAGGTCTGCCTCTCTTCCCTCGGCATGGCCTTCAGTGTAGCGCGTTCCACCTGAGAGAATGTGCGTGCCCCGTCGAAGGAGATAAGCACAGAAATTAATTCCCCCATCGGGAGCTCTGCCATGCGCTCTTGGAGCTGCGGCGTGATGATTACCGTCTGAGCAGTCGCCCCCAAGGCAGAGAAGAGGAGCGTGATCAGCATATATAGTAGTGGTCGAAGTGTGCGTTTCATAAAAGTCTAAGTTGATGGACGAAGCGGCATAGACCGTGGAGCAGGCTTCGATGCACATTGGGTTTTCTATCCAGCAGTCTACTCAAGCGATATTCACGATACATTATAAACGAGAGGCATGACAAAGTCAAGGGTCCAGGTGGCGGAAGCCCACGTTTCATCCCAGCCATCAGGCACGAGCCTGCGGCGCTACCGCGACCTGGTGGTCGGCTCGAAGAAAGAGTTGGAGGCGTTGCAGGCGGCCGTCAGCGGGGCCTCGAGCCTCTCGTCGGGCGACGGCAGCCCGGCAGTCATCGGGGCCGAGGCGTAGGCTCGCGCGGTGGCTCGGAACACGACAAAGCCCCGGCCGTCATCGCGACGGTCGGGGCTTCGGTCTGGTGGGACGGCGTCCGAGCGGGCAGGGCTAGCGGCCTTCCTCGCGCAGGGTCTCTAGCTCGTCCTGGAACGCAGCGTCCTCGCGCCCAGCCTGGATCAGCACGGTCGCCAACACGGACAGGGCGACCATCAGCACCACGAAGGCGATCACGAAGAGGCGGGAACGTCGGCGGCGCGTGGCGTCGGCAGTCATGGGGCTAGGGAGGCTTCGTCCGAGGCGTTCTCCTCCTGGCGCTGCTCCCGGATGAGCAGGTCGAGGGCCTGGCCGTAGAGCGGGGCGTAGACGGCCGGGTGCTCAGCGTAGTAGTCGAGCATCCGCTGGAAGGCGACGGTGTCGAGGTCGAAGGGGGCGAGGGCGGCGGCGCGCAGGCTGTCCTGGGGCTGGCCCGTATGGTCGGCGCGGGCGTCGGCGAGGTGGACCTCGGCGATGACCTCGACGAGCACGCTGTCCGGGAGGCCGAGACCGGACGAGGCTTCGGTGCCGCAGCCACCCAGCAGGAGAAGTAGAAGGCCTACTGCTGGGGCACGTCCTGCGTGTCCGGTCACTCGGCAGGTCATCCCGGCAGCCTCAGAGCAACTCATCCGGCACGTCGAGCTCTAGGCGGAGCAGGCGCGCGGCGTAGGTCTTGCCCTGCGCGTCGAGCTTGAGCGAGACCGTGCCGCCGCCGCCGAGGGCCTCGTGCAGCAGGAAGTTCAGCGCGCCCAGGTTGGGCAGCTCGAAGCGCTCGACCTCGCCCCGGCACATCGGGCCGAAGTGGGCCTTGACGCGCTCGGCGGTGACGTGCTCGCGCAGGAACGGGTATGCGGCGGGGTCGCGGGCGATGAGGCCGACGTTGACGGCGTCGCCCTTGTCGCCGGAGCGGGCGTGGGCGATGGCGAGGAGGTTCGTTTTCAACGGATCGGGGAGGGGTGGCTGGGAACGGTGAGAAGATAGAGGAGCGGAGATCGAGAAGGGAAACGCGATCCTCGATCTTCCACTATCGATCTTCTATCCTCCGTCGTCTCCGCCCTCGGCGAGGACCTCGAGGCCGTCGTCGGCGGTGCGGAAGGTGTAGGCGATGGCCTCCATCTGCCGGAGAAACTCGCGCTTCTCGGCGGACGTGTAGCGCGGGCCGTAGATCATGCCGTCGATCAGGTAGAAGCGGCCGGTGTCCTCGTCGAAGAAGGCGTAGCTCACGAACGGGCCGCCCATCGCGTCGCCGGTGAGCCGCCACGTCCCGCGCGTCTCGATGGCGAAGCGCCCGCCGAGGCTTACCGTGTCGGCCTCGACCGGCCGGCGGACCAGGTCGCGCTCCTCAATGGCGATGTAGCTGTCGGGGAAGGTGCCGCGGACGAAGCGCCGGGTGAGGTCGTTGCGGAGCGCGCGGACCGCCTCGGGCGTGAGCCGGGTCAGGCGCGGGTCCTCCTCGAAGTAGACGAAGAAGTCGCGCCACGAGTCCTGCCCGGCGAAGCGGCGGTAGCGGGTGAACGTGCCGCGCGTGCCGGCGTCGGTGACGAAGGTGGTGTCGAGCGCGCGGACGTAGTCGTGCTGGATGCCGACGGCGAAGCCGTGCCGCTCCAGCAGGCCGGCCTCGATGTCCGTCTGCCGCGCCTTGTCGAACATGTCCTCGGTCGTGCGCCGCCGGGCGAGCGCGCTGAAGGACGCGCGGAGGTCGTCGCCGCCGGCACGGAGCTGGGCGGCGAGGGCCGAGTCGGTCGGGGCGGTGGCGTAGACGACGAGCTGGTTCTGCATCCAGAGGTTCGGCCGCTCGATGAGGCCGCGCCCGCCGCGCCGGAGGGCTTGGACGCTGGCCGAGTCGAGCCGGGCGCGGAGGAAGCGGGCCGTCTCCGAGTCCTCGTCGAGCGGCGCGGCGAAGACGACGCTGTGCTGCCGCCGGAGGCCGTCGAGCGAGAACTCGCTGAGCGGTTGGAGGCGGAGCGTGAAGGCGGGCGTCGGCTGCGGGTAGGTCCGCATCGTGCGGCCGACCGTCTCGCGCAGCGCCTCGCCCACCGGCCCGTTCCACGTCGCCGAGTCGGCCACGACCATGATCTCGCCGCCTTTGCCGACGGCGGGCGGCTTGTACTCGGTGACGGTGCTGCACGCGGCGAGAGAGACGGCGAGCGCAAAGAGGACGGGGAGCGGTCGGATCATGCGAGGCAAAGGCTGGGCGAGACGACGGGGCTCCTGTATCCAAACACGGCAACCGGGAGATTGTTGTCGCCGGCGCGCCAGACCCAGAGGGAATACCTGGAGACTCCACCGGGCCCGCGTCGAGGATTAGGCGGTCTCGACGGCCGCGCGGTACGCCTCGAAGAAGTCGTAGAGCGCGTCGAAGTCCTTGACCCCCGGCTCGGCCTCGACCGACGACGAGAGGTCGACGGCGTAGGGCCGCATCGTGTCGACGGCCTCCTGCACGTTCGCCGCGTCGATGCCGCCGGCGAGGAAGAGGGGGAACTCCCCGGCGAGGTCGCGCGCGAGCCGCCAGTTGAAGCTCTCGCCGGGGCCGCCCCACAGGCTCGTCTTGTGGGTGTCGAGCAGGAAGAAATCGGCGACGCCGAGGTACGGCAGCATCAGCGCCCGGAGCTGCTCGGACGAGGCGTCGTGCTGGACCCGGAACGCCTTGATGGTCGGCACGGCGATGGCCGCTGTGACCTCCGGCGGCTCGTGCCCGTCGAGCTGCGCCAGGCCGAACCCGACCTCGGCGCAGCGGCGGTTGATGGCCTCGGCGTCCTCGTTCACGAACACGCCGACGGCCTCGACGCCGTCGAGCCAGTCGATGATGTCCTTCGCCACGGCCGGCTCGACGTAGCGCGGGCGGCCGGGGGTCTGGACGAAGCCGAGGTAGTCGGCCCCGGCCCCGGCGCAGTAGCGAGCGTCGGCGAGCTGGGTGAGGCCGCAGATCTTGACCTTCGTTCGGCTCATGCGGAGGAGGGCGAGGCGTTGAGGAGAGCGCGCCGGAGCCACTGCGCGATGAGCCTGGGTCCTTCGACGGTCAGCACGCTCTCCGGGTGGAACTGGATGCCCTCGACCGGGAGGGTGCGGTGGCGAAGCCCCATGATAACGCCGTCCGCCGTCTCGGCCGAGACCTCGAGGTCGTCCGGCAGGCTCGCGCGCTCGACGGCGAGCGAGTGGTAGCGGGTGGCGACGAAGTCCTGCGGGACGTTCTCGAAGAGCGTTCGCCCGTCGTGCCGGATCCGGCTCGTCTTGCCGTGCATCAGCGTCGGCGCGTGGACGACGCGCCCGCCGAAGACCTCGCCGATGGCCTGGTGCCCGAGGCAGACCCCGAGGATAGGCGTCGCCTCGCCGAGTGTGCGGATGAGGTCTTCGGAGATCCCGGCATCGGCCGGGCGTCCGGGGCCGGGCGAGATCAGGATCGCTGCCGGGTCGAGCGCCCGGACCTCGCTGAGGGTGAGGGCGTCGTTGCGGACGACGCGGACGGGGGTGTGCACCCGGACGAGGTGGACGAGGTTGTACGTGAACGAGTCGTAGTTGTCGACGACGAGGATCACGAGGCCGACCGCTGGAGCGTGGTCACGAGGCCGACGCGGTCGCGGACCTGGGCCATGACCTCGGCGGCGCGGGCGTTCGCGCGGAGGGCTCCGTCGCGGAGTACGTCGCGCACCTCGTCCGGTCGTTCGGCGAGGGTCCTCCGGCGCTCCCGCGCCTCGGCGAAGGCGTCGGTGATGAGGCCGAGAAGCGCCTTCTTGGCGTGTCCGTAGCCGTAGCCGCCCGCCCGGTACGCCGCCGCGATCTCCTCGCGCCTCGGCTCGTCGGCGAAGAGCCGGATCAGGGCGAAGACGTTGTCGGCGTCGGGGTCCTTTGGCTCGTCGAGCGGGGCCGAGTCGGTGACGATGCCCATGACCTTTTTCTTGAGCGCCTTGCCCTCGTCGAAGAGGCCGATGGTGTTGCCGTAGGACTTCGACATCTTGCGCCCGTCCACGCCGGGCACGACGGCGACCTCGTCCAGGATCAGCGGCTCAGGGAGGGGGAAGAGTGGGTCGTCCCCGCAGAACGCCGCGTTGAAGCGCTGCGCGAGGGTGCGGCTGATCTCGATGTTCTGCTTCTGGTCCGCGCCGACGGGCACGAGCAGGCCCTGTCCCTCGCGCCGGTAGATCAGGATGTCGGCGGCCTGGAGGACGGGGTAGGTCAGCAGCCCGCCGTTGGCCGCCAGGCCGTGCGCCACCTTGTCCTTGAACGAGACGCCCTTTTCGAGCTGACTGACGGGCGTGAGGCACAGGAGAATCCAGGCGAGCTCGGTCACGGCGGGCACGTCGCTCTGGAGGAAGAGCGCAGCCGAGTGGGGCCCCTCACCGTCGAGGTCTAGGCCGAGCGCGAGGTAGTCGAGCGCCACGTCGAGGCTGTAGCGCTCCAGCGCTTCGGGGTCGCGGACCGTCGTCAGCGCGTGGTAGTTGACGATGAAGTAGAACGCCTCGTGCCGCTCGGGGAGGCGGAGGTGCTGGCGGAGCGCGCCGAAGTAGTTGCCGAGGTGGAGCGTCCCCGAGGGCTGGATGCCGGAGACGACGACGGCGTTCGAGGAAGCCGCCATCGCCTAGGGCCGCTCCTGCGCCGGGCGGTCCTCGACTTCGATGACCGGCTGCTCGTCGACCCCCGCGTGCTGCGCGTCCGGCGCGAGGTCCACCGGCACGTCCGTGACGCGGTCGACGGGGACGGACCGGGACGCCGGGCGCTCGTCGGGACGCCGCATCCGGGTGGCGAAGGGGTGGAGGACACCGATCCGGGTGTCGCTGCCCTTGAGGTTGTTCTCCAGGATGGCCGTCGTGCGGAGCTGTTGGTGCGGTAGGGCGAGCGCGTCGTGGAGGGCGTCGCGGTAGGCGCGCTCGAGGTCGTCGAGCCGGTGGACAATCTCGGCGTCGGTGTCGCCGGGGTGGAGGTCAGGGTCGAGGCGGACGCCGTTGGGCGGGGAGCCGTCGAGCGAGAGGACGGTCTCCTTGAGCTTCGAAAGCTCGGTCCGCAGCCGGTTCATGCCGTCGTTCAGATGTGCCGCGAGGTCGCGGTCCTCGAGGTGGCGGAGCGCGGCGTCGTAGGCGAGGATCAGCCGGCCGTGCTGCGTAACGAGCGGGTTGAGGGCGTCGGCAGAGGTGCGGCGGTCCATCGAGTGGCCGGCACCCCCACGGTTCAGGAAGGGCTTGAGGACGTTGTACATGAGCGGTTTCCCGTTTGGTTGCTCGTTTCTGGTCGGGCTGCTCGCGTCTGGACGAGAAACTAGGAACTACAAACTAGAAACGACGCGGAGCGTCTTACGAATCGCCGCGGGCGTCCTCGATCAATGCCTCGAAGGCCTCGAGCGGCTGCGCGCCGTTGACGAACCGGCCGTTGACGAAGAAGCCGGGCGTTCCGCTGACCCCCATCTCCTGGGCGAGCGCCATCGACGCTTCGAGCGCGGCGACGGCCTCAGCGTTGGCCTTGGCGTCGGTCCCTTCGGTGCAGGCGGCCCACTCGGTCATGTCGAGGTCCGCGCCCGCGAGGTAGCCCCGGCTCTCGTCGAGCACGTTGCCTGGGTTGAGCGTGCTCTGGTTGGCGAAGTAGCCGTCGTGGAGCGACCAGAACGCGTCGCTGTCCTGCTGCGCGGCGCAGAGCGCGGCGATCGACGCGGGCCGCGCCCACGGGTGGTTCGGCAGCGGGTACTGCATGTAGACGAACCGCACCTCGTCGCCGTGCTTGGCGAGCATCTCCTCGACCGTCGCGGCGGCGCGCGAGCAGTAGGGGCACTGGAAGTCCGAGAACTCGATCACGGTCACCGGCCCGTCCGGGTTGCCCCGGACCGGCATCCCGGCGATGGCGGCGTCGAGCGTCTTGGCACGCTCCGAGGTCTCCATCCTCGCGGCGTCCTCGCGCTCGGCGAGGGCGGCGGCCATGTCGTCGGCCGTGCGGCTCGCGTCGATGGGCGGGGCCGCGATGAGGTAGAGCTCCGTGTTGTCGTCGGTGATGAGGAAGTTCTGCGTCTGCTGCCCGTCGATGGTGAAGCTGCCCCGCTGGAGGCCCTCTACGCTGCTCGGCTCGAAGTCGCCGAAGGTGATGTCGAGGTCCTCGAGCTGGGGGAACTCGAACCGGAGGTTCAGGAGGATCTGGTTCGTGCGGTCCTCGTCGGCCGTGGCGGACTGGCCGCAGGCGGGGCCGGTGAAGAGGACGGACAGGAGGATCGGGAGGGCGAGCAGGCGCTTCATCGGGTCGAGGTCGGGAACGTGGAAGAGGGCGGGGCGGACGAGGCGGCAACGTATGCCCGTCGCCCCGCATTGTTCGGGCCGCCCAAGATACGGGCACCCCGCCGGCTACTCGTCCAAGCCGAGCGCGGCGTCGAGCGCGGCGTCGTGCCCGTAGACGTCGTCGTAGAACGACAGCCCGCCGTCGGCGTCTGCGTGGGCGGTGAGGTAGACGAGGTGGACGGGCACCGGCGCGTCGAGCGCGACCGGCCGGGTGCTGCGCCCGGCGAAGGCCTCGGCGACTCGCGCCTCATCCCAGCCCTGGCGTGCGAGGAGGTGGGCGGCGAGGTCGCGCGGCCGAGCGGCGCGGATGCAGCCGTGCGAGTAGGCCCGCCGGGCGCGCCCGAACAGGCGCTTCTGGTTGGTGTCGTGGATGTAGATCTGGTGCGCGTTGGGGAACTCGAACTTGACCGTCCCCAACGGATTGGCCGGGCCGGGCGACTGGATGAACCGGTAGCCCGCGCCGGCCGTCGCCCAGTCCACGCTCGCCGGGTCGATGCGCGCCCCGCGGTGGTAGACGGTGTAGCCCCGGCTCGACAGGTAGCCGCTGCCGCGCCGCCGCGCGAGGGGCAGCGTCTCGGCTCGGGCAATCGACGGCGGGACGCCCCACGTCGGGTGGAAGATGACGGTCTCCATCGTGGCGCTCAGCACCGGCGTGTACCAGCTTTGCTTGCCCACCACCACGTTCATCGCGAGGGTCTCCGCCCCGCCGTCGATCACCTGGAGCCGGAACGCCGGGAGGTTGACCCAGACGTGCCGGTCGCCGAGGTGGTCGGGGAGCCAGCGCCAGCGCTCCAGGTTCAGCACGAGCGCGGTCTCCCACTCGGCCGGCGAGCGGTTGAGCGCGTGCCGCGTCGGCTGGTCGACGGTGCCGGTGGCCTCCAGCCCGTGCCGCGTCTGGAAGCGGCGGACGGTCTCCGAGAGCGCGGCGGTGTAGACGAGCTCGCCGCCGGTCGGCTCCGGCGGGGTTTCGCCGAAGAGCGCGAGGCGCTGCCGGACGAGCGGCACGCGGACGCTCTCGTGCCCGACCTCGAGGGTCCGCGCCGGCAGGATGATCGGGAGGTCGGCGTGCGCGGCGCTGCGCGAGCGGACCAGGGCCTCGCGGAGGTGACCGTAGGCCGGGTGCTGCGGGCGGAGGCTGCCGAGCGCGCCCTCAAAGTCGCCGGAGGCGAGGGCGGCGTCGAGCACCGCCACCAAGTCGCGCTCGCGCCGCGCCGGGTACCACTTCTCGTCGAGCGTGCTCGGGTCCACCCGCCCGCGGAGCAGGTGCTCGCCGAGCCGGAGGAAGGCGTCGCTTAGCAGCAGGTCGTGGTCGGCCACCGCGTTGGGCGTCACGGCGTCGGCTGCGAGGGCGGCTTCGACCTCGAGGAGACGGTAGGCTGCGGGGTCGAGACCGTCACCGGCGCTGGCCCGGAGGATCGGGGCGAGAGCCCGGCCGTGCTCCGACCAGGCGACGGCGTAGGCGCGCTCGGCGTAGAACCGGAACAGCTCGGGATGCACGGCCACCTGCTTGGTGCCGATCCGAACGGTCTCGCGCTCAGCGGCCTCGAGGCGCGCGCGGAGCACGTCCGCCGTCGCCGAGGGATCGAGCGAAGCGGTCGAGACCAGGATAGCCGAGGCTAGAACAGTCGGGACTGGGACAGCCGAGGCTGGAACAGCTAGAGCTAGGGCGAGAAGAAGGACGAGCAAGCAGGGAAGGCGGCGCATCAGATCGGAAGCAGGGCGGCAGAGCGAGGTCAGGCAAAATACGCTGGCGGCGGTGCCCGACCGGTCCCGCTCCAACAAACGTGCCCGGCACGCAGCCGGGTTGGGACACTGCCGGAGGGTCCGGCGTACAGCCCTCCCCGCCCACCGACTCTGCGCCCGCCGATGACGTTCTCCGAAACCCGCCTCGACTTCGACCCTGCCCGCGACGGGTTCGCCTTCCCCAACGCGTTCCGCTGGACGGCCCCCGATCTCAACGTGCTGGACCGCTTGCTCCGTCCGGTGGCGGTCTCGGCCGCCGCCGCGCTGCCCGCTGCCGGGGCCGCCGTCACGGGACGCGGGCGCGGCTCGGCGACGGGCGCGGCGCTCGGGGCGGTCCTGAGCCCGGCGCTCGGCGCGGGGCTCGTCCGGGCGGCGGCGCAGCGGTGGGCCTCGTTCGGACTGTGCGGCGGGATGGCGCTGGCAGCGGCCGAGCGGTGGCCCCGCCGGGCCGGGCTGCCGACGGCCGAGCTCCAGCAGCAGCACGTCCGCCTGCTCCTGTGGCGGCGGCAGGCGCGCACGCTCCGCGCCTCGGGCGCGACCTTCCTGCGGTACTGGCTCGCGGCCCGCCTCGGCCGCCCCACGTCCGCCGCCTCGCTCCTCGCCGAGTGGACCGCCATCCGGGAGCAGATCGACGCGGGCCGCCCCGTCGTGCTCGGCCTGGTCGGCGACGCGCCCGATCCGTTCGCGCAGCACCAGGTCCTCGCCTTCGGCTACGCCGGGACCGACGACCGGGGGACGCTCTCCGTCTACGACCCCAACAGCCCCGGCCAGGAGAAGACCATCGCCTTCACCACCGCCGGCACGCACGCGCGAATCACCACCGATCTGCCCACCGGCCCAACCGCGCGCGGCGGCTACCACATCGATACCCAACCGGGCCAACTCCACATGGCGTTCGTCGTCGACGCGTAGGTCCAGCGGAGCACATTCGCGTCTAGGACGTAGGGGAGGGCATGGACAGACCTATCTATCTCCTCGTTACTTTCTTCTTCTGCTCGTGTGCGATACGGGTCGGTGCCCAACCCATCGCGTGGGAGCCGACCGCCGGCCCCGAAGGCGGTACGGCCTCCCGCATCGTCGCCGTCCCGAACGGTCCGGCCTATGTGGTCGTCGCCGGTCATCTGCACCGCTCCGACGATGGCGGATTCTCGTGGACCGAGCTTCCCCACCCGTTCGCCTCGCCCCAGCCTGAGTTCGCTCGCCTCGTGGTCACCGCCGGTGGGATGATCCTCGCGGCCTCTAGCGTCGTCTGCACCTCCGGGTGCTACCAGTCCGGCATCGTCCGCTCGACGGACGAAGGCACGACGTGGGAACCTATGATCGTCGGCACGTCCCCCGAGGATACTCTCCACAGGCTTGTCTGGCTCGGGGGCGAACGTGTCGTAGCCCAGACCGGCACCGGCCTGTTCGTCACCGACGATGCCGGGCGCACCTGGACACCCTTCACCCCGCCGGTCCCGGACGGAGCACGCAGAAGCGTTATGGCCGGACACCCCGACGGCCGTCTCGCCGTCACCGCTCGCAGCGATGCGGACTCTGATACTGGCTGGATGCTCCTCTCCGACGACGCCGGGAAGACATGGACGACTACGCCGACGACGTTTCCCTCCGAGCCGGTCGGCTCGTGGGGCTTGCTCGCCGTCACCGGGGGGGGCACGCTCATCGGCTACGGCGTCAACGAAGCGACGGCGTGGCGCTCGGAGAACGGCGGCAGCTCGTGGGAGCCGGTGACAGTCGGCGACGGGGAACTCCTCAAGATTGAAACAGCCGCAGAACCGGAGGGAGCAGACGAGCTGTACGCCGCGTCGAGGGACGGAGCCTACGTCTCGACGGACGACGGGGTCACGTGGGCTTCGCTCGGCCTCGACAGCCTCACCGTGCAGGCCTTCGCCCGTGTCGGCGGCGACCTCCTTGCGGCGACTACCGATGCGGTGCAGCGGCGACCCTCCGGGGGCACTGACTGGACGCGCTCCAGCACGGGCCTCCAGCGCATGTTCATGTCCAGGCTCGCCGCCGCGCCGGACGGCACGATCTACGGCGCGGAGTTCCTCGGCCCCATCATCACCCGGAGCGACGACGGCGGAGACACGTGGGACCGGATCGGGTGGTTCAAGTTTGCGAACGCACTCGCTGTTGCCCCAAGCGGTGCCGTCTATCTAGCGGCCCGTACCCTCGGCGTCGCTCCCCTCTGGCGGAGCGACGACCGGGGCGAGACGTGGACACCGCTCCCAGTGCCCCTCGCGCCGAAAAGCAGCGTCGTGGCCCTACACGCGACACCGACCGGCACCGTGCTGGCCGGACACCGCGGGCTTCACCGCTCGGCCGACGACGGGGAGACGTGGACCACCGTGCTGGAGGAAGACGATCTCGCCATCGCTGTCACGTCGGACCCCATCGACGGCACGGTATACACCGGGACCGGCGACGGTGTCCTCCGCTCGACCGACGACGGAGCAACGTGGGAAGCTATCGGACCGAACGAAGCGACGGTCACGGCGATGTGGGCCGAAGGGGGCGTTCTCCTCGCCGGGGTGCTGGGCTTCAATTTCAATCCCTCCGGGATTATGCGCTCCAGCGATGGCGGGTTTACGTGGGAGTCTGTATTGGTTACGGGCTGTTGTGGTGTCAACTCCATCGTATCGATCGGCTCTGAGATCTTGGCCGCCAACTCCTCCTCGGCTCCCGGAAACAGAGTCTTTCGCTCCTCCGACAGAGGCCTTTCGTGGGAGTCGTTCGAGGTGGGTCTTCCGGGCGACCCCTTCCCCAGCTTCGTCTCCGACCTCACAGTAGCCGGGGGGCGTCTGTTCGCCGCCACGAGCGCGCATAGCGTCTATCGCACGAGCGCACCCTTCGTCGCACTCGAGGACGAAGCGAACCCGAAGGCGACGGGCCTCGCCGTCTATCCCAACCCTGCCTCCGGTGCAGCCACTGGCGCGCTCTGGCTCGATGCCGCACAGTCGGTGAGGGTTGGGGTGTACGACCTGCTTGGGCGCGAGGTCGCCGTGCTGTATAACGGTCCCCTCAGAGCCGGGGACCACCGTTTCACGCTCGATGCCGGAGGATATAGCGGCGGTCTCTACGTGGTCCGCGTCGCAGCCGACGGGTTCAGCACGGCGCAGCGGGTATTCGTCGTGCGGTGAGTAGGACGCAGAATCATGGCCTCATCCGCTCGCGGTCAGGTCGGTCCCCTGGAAATAATAGAGGCAGTGCTTCAGCTTCTTCGCCTTGAGCGGCCCGAAGCCCGGCAGCGCCCGAAGCCGCTTCTCGACCGTCGCGAGGGTGGCCCCGTCGGCCCAGAGATTCGCGGCGTCGCCGCCGTACTCGTCGGCGAGGAGACGGGCGACGGCCTGGGTCCGGTCGGCCATCGTGCTGGTGAAGCGGTGGACGGCCGGCGACTCGGCGAAGACGACTTTGAAGTCGTCGGGGTCGTGGTCGGCGAGCCTCGACATGTCGAGGTGTCCGAGGCGTTGCCTGAGTTTGAGCGGCCCGCAGAAAGCCGTCTCAGCGAGCACGCGCTGGTCGAAAAGGAGGCCGAGGACCACGGCGTTCGCGTCGTCGCGCAGGAGCTGATCGGCGTCCGGGTTCTTCGTGGCCGTGCCCTCGCGCTGGAGCCGGTCGAGCATCCGCACCAAGCCGCCGTCGAGTTCGGAATAATCCAATGTTGGGTTTCGGATTGGGGATTTTCAGGGGGCGAGCGGAGAAATCTAAAATCGGAAATCCAAACTCCGAAATCAGTTGAGCCACCCGGCGAGGTCCCGGGCGAAGTAGGTCAGGACTAGGTCGGCCCCGGCGCGGCGGATGGCAGTCGTGGCTTCGAGCGCGGCAGCGCGGAGGTCCACCCACCCGCGCTCGGCGGCGGCGTGCAGCATCGCGTACTCGCCCGAGACGTGGTAGGCGGCCACCGGCACGTCGGCGATTTCTTTCACGCGCCAGATCACGTCGAGGTAGGCGAGCGCCGGTTTGACCATCACCAGGTCCGCGCCTTCGGCCAGGTCGAGGCGGACCTCGCGGAGCGCCTCGCGGGCGTTCGCCGGGTCCATCTGGTACGTCTTCTTGTCGGTCGGCACGCCGTCGCGCGCGCGGGGGGCCGAGTCGAGCGCCGCGCGGAAGGGACCGTAGAAGGCGGAGGCGTACTTGGCCGAGTACGACAGGATCGCGGTGTCCTCGAACCCGTCGCCGTCGAGCGCCGACCGGAGCGCGGCGACGCGGCCGTCCATCATGTCGCTCGGCGCGATCACGTCCGCCCCGGCCTCGGCCTGCACCACGGCCATCGCGGCCAGCACGTCCAGCGTCTCGTCGTTCACGATGCGGCCGTCGCGGACGACCCCGTCGTGCCCGTCCGACGAGTAGGGGTCGAGCGCCACGTCCGAGATCACGACCAAGGCGGGCGCGGCGGCCTTGACGGCACGGATCGCGCGGGGGAAGAGGCCGTCGGGATTGAGCCCCTCGGTGCCGACGGCGTCCTTGAGGGCGTCCGGCACGGCGGGGAAGAGGGCGATGGCTGGAATGCCCAGCTCCGCGAGCGCCTGCGCCTCCTCCACGAGTCGGTCCACCGAGAACCGGTATTGCCCCGGCATCGCGTCGATGGCCTCGTGCACGCCGTTGCCCTCGACCACGAAGAGCGGGGCGACGAGGTGGTCGACACTCAGCGTCGTCTCGCGCGCCATCCGGCGGACCGCCTCGGTGCGGCGAAGCCGGCGCGGACGGTGGGGCATGGCGGGCATGGCGTCAGGATTTAGCGAGGCGGAGCCAGGCGCGGCGGTAGCGGTCGAGCCGCTCGCGGTCGGCCTCGGTGAGGTCGCCGAGGCGGCGGACGTCGAGGTTGTCCTCCACGTCGGCCAGCTTGACGGCGCGGGCGATGGGGTGCGTGGCGACCCGCGTAATGAAGGCCTCGTAGGCCTCGTCCTCGCGCCGCGTCAGGCAGTCGACCGCGATGACGACTTCGCGCGGGAAGCCGCGCTGGCGCAGGGCCGCGAGCGTCCAGTCCGAGTCCTCGAGCACGTCGTGCAGCACAGCCGCCATCTGCTCGGCCTCGGTCTGCATCTGGACCATCAGGCGGAGCGGGTGGAGGATGTACGGCCGGCCGGCCTTGTCGGTCTGCCCCCGGTGCGCGTCGAGCGCGAGTTGGACAGCGTCTTCGAGTGTAGCCATCGGTTTACCTGCCATCAGGTCCCTGTTCTTTTGCGCCACGTCGTGCCGGCGGGTGCGTCCATCACCTCGACCCCGAGCGCGTCGATCTCGTCGCGGATGGCGTCGGCGCGGGCGAAGTCCTTGGCCGCGCGGGCCGCGACGCGCTCGGCGAGGAGGGTCTCGACCTGGGCGGCGAGTGGGTCGGCGGACTCGGCGTCGGCGGTGTCGGCCGTGTCGGGGTAGACGATGCCGAGGAGGTCGTTGATCTGGACGAGAAAGACTCTCGCCGTCTCGGCGGTGGCCGCGTTGAGGTCGCGCCCGTGGATGCGGCCGACCCCGTCGAGCACGGCGGCGAGCGCGCGCGGCGTGTTGAGGTCGTCGCACAAGCCGGCCAGGGCGTTCGCGTAGGCCGCATCGAGCGCCTCGGCAAAGGCCGGGTCGGGATCGCCCGGTCGGGCGTCGGCCTGTGGGAGGAGCGTGTCCCAGGCGTGCCGGATGCGGGCGACGAGCTTCGAGGCGGCCTTGAGGCCGGCGTCGGTGAAGTTGAACGGCTTGCGGTAGTGGCCCGAGATCAGCGCGTAGCGGACGGCCAGCGGGTCGATGCCACGTTCTTTGACCAGGTCGCGGACGGTGAAGAAGTTTCCAGCCGACTTCGCCATGCGCTCGCCCTCGACCTGGAGGAACCGGGTGTGGAGCCAGAGGCGGGCGAAGGGCGCGTCGCCCAGACTCTCGGCCTGGGCGATCTCGCACTCGTGGTGGGGGAAGATCAGGTCCTCGCCGCCGGTGTGGACGTCGATGGCGTCGCCGAGGTAGTGCCGGGCCATAACCGAGCACTCGATGTGCCAGCCGGGGAAGCCCCGGCCGCCGGCGGCTCCTTGCGTGAATGGGCTGTACCACTGCATCAGGTGGCCTGCCCCCGAGTCCGTCGATGTCTTCTTCCAGAGCGCGAAGTCGCGCGGGTCGCGCTTGGCGGCGTCGGTCACCACGTCGCGGCGCTCGGCCGCTGCGCCGGTCGCGAGGTTTTCAGCGGCGACGTTGCCGCTGAGCCTGCCATAGGCGGGAAAGCTCGGGACGTGGAAGTAGACTCCGTCGTCGGTCTCGTAGGCGTGCCCGGCCTCGATCAGCTTCTCGACGGCTTCGATCTGGCCGGTGACGTGCTCGGTGGCGCGGGGGCGGACGTCGGGCTCGAGCAGGTTCAGCGCCTGCCAGTCGGCGAGCAAGGCGTCGGTATAGTGCCGGGCGAGGTCGTAGCTGTTGGCGAAGCGCGCGCCCTCGCGCTCGAGCGCGGCGGCCATCTTGTCCTGGCCGTCGGCGTCGGCGAGGTCGTCTCCGGTGAGGTGGCCGACGTCGGTGACGTTGCTCACCATCCGCGTCTGCCAGCCGAGCGCGCGCGCGGTGCGGAGCAGGAGGTCGGTGGTGAGGAACGTGCGGAAGTTGCCGATGTGGGCGTAGGAGTAGACCGTCGGCCCGCACGAGTAGACCCGCAGGAGCGTCCGGCCCTCGGCGTCGCGCTGCGTCGGCTCGACCGGCTCGCGCTGCCGGGTGAGCGTGTTGGTGAGGCGGAGCGGGGGCACGAGGAGTGAGGGAATGGAGGGAATGGAATAAAAACCAAGCAAGTTAACGAGACGTTTACTCTGCCCACTGCCTCACGGCCTGACGTGCCGGCGGGCCGCCTGCTGCATCCGCTGGAGCATCGCGGCCAGGCCGCCCTGCCGGGCCGGCGTCAGGCTCTCGGCCAAGCCGGCGTCGGCGATGAACGACGGGTCTACGCCGACGACCGCCTCGGGCGTCTCGCCGTCGAGGCCGCCCACGAGCATCGCGACCATGCCCTGGGCGATTTGGCCCTCGGCGGCGGCGCGGTAGCGCATCCGCCCGTCGCGGTGGCGGGCGTCGAGCCAGACGCGGGAGACGCAGCCGGGGACGAGGTAGGTGTCCACCTTGCCCTCGTCGGGATAGTCGCCGAGGGTGTCGGCGTAGTCGAGCAGCAGCAGCGTCCGCGTCATCTTGTCGAGTGAGCCTAGCTCGTCGACGGCGGTTTGAAGCTTCGGAGGCAGAGGCATGGCAGAGGGGGAAGGAGGGAGTCTAGCGAACAACGCGCTGCCGTGCCGCCGTGCTCCGGGGCGCGGCAGTGAAGATGGGGCGGAATCCGGCGCACGCCTCGGGCTCCGGGCGCGAAACCTAGCTCCCCCTCACGGCCTAGAACCCATCGCCCTTCTCCGCCTCCATGTCTCGCGCCGCCGCCCTCCTCTCGACCGACCCGCACCGCGCCGCCGAGGTTGCCGGCTTGGTCTACGTCACCGACCGCGAGCCGGGGATCACCCGCCGGCGTCGCGGCCGGGGGTTCTCGTACCACGCGCCGGACGGGTCGCTCGTGCCGGACGCCACGCGCGACCGGATCGAGGCGCTCGTGCTCCCGCCCGCGTGGGGCGAGGTCTGGATCTGCTCGCAGGCCGACGGGCACCTCCAGGCCACGGGCCGCGACGAGCGTAGCCGCAAGCAGTACCGCTACCACGCGCGCTGGGCCGAGGTCCGCAGCCGGGTCAAGTTCAACCGCATGGTCCCCTTCGGCGAGGCCCTCCCGGCCATCCGCCGCCGCGCCGAGCGCGACCTGGGCCAGCGCGGACCGGGCCGGCACGGCCTCGGGCGCGACAACGTCCTCGCCCTCGCGATCAGCCTGCTCGACCAAACCCTCATCCGCATCGGCAACCCGCAGTATGCCGCTGCCAACGACTCCTTCGGGCTGACCACGCTCCGCGACCGGCACGTCGCCTTCGACGGGGCCGAGGTCCGGTTCTCGTTCGTCGGCAAGAGCGGCAAGGAGCACGAGGTCGCCCTCCGCGACCGCCGCCTCGCCCGGCTCGTCAAGGCCTGCCGCGACATCCCCGGCTACACGCTCTTCCAGTATTACACCGACGCCGGCAAGGACGCCATCGGCTCGGGCGACGTGAACGCCTGGCTCCGTGAGACCACCGGCGAGGACTTCACCGCGAAGGACTTCCGCACCTGGGGCGGGACCGTGCTGGCGGCAAAGGCCCTCCGCGCGCGCGGCGAGGCCGAGGACGAGGACGCGGCCGGCCGGCACTGCGCCGACGTCATCAAGGAGGTCGCCGCCGGGCTGGGCAACACGGTCGCCGTCAGCCGGAAGTACTACGTCCACCCCGACATCGCGACGGCCTACTGCGACGGCTCGCTGCTGGCGGCGATGACGCGGCGCAACGCGGGCAACACGCCGGCCGGGCTGGAGCCGGACGAGGCCGCGGTCCTCTCGGTCCTCCGCGACCGGCTCGGTGGCTAGGCCGTGTGACACGTGGCACCGCACGATGCCGTATCGTGAGAGGGGTGGGCGTCAGGAAATCTCGCCGGGAGGGTGCTATGGTTCTACTGCTCTTCGCCGCCGTCGCGGCGGCCGTGTGGGGCGTTCGCGTGTTGCAGCGCCACACGTACTTCACGCAGTACCTCTACTTCTGCCGGTTCTCGGTGCTCGTCGGTCTGGCGCTGGCGGTCGTGCTGCCGTCGGGTATGGCGGCGTGGGCGGCTCCGCTGCTCGGCGGGCTGGTCGTGCAGACGCCGACCGGCCTCTTCCTGACGACGGTCGCGGCGACCTTGACAGCCTGGGTCGTCCTCTTCACCGCCACGCGCACCATCGAGGTGGCGAAGCTGACCTCGAAGACGCACCTGCCGTTCGTCCGCCGGACCGGCGTCGCCGGCGACTCGGAAGAGGCCGAGCCGAGACGGGTGCACCGAACGGCCGGGGGACGGCTGAACCTCGGCGAGGCCCCGTGGCTGGTCCGGGCCATGGCGCAGCTCCACGATCTGACGCGGGACGAGCACGGCCGGCCGCTGCACCGGCTGGCGCTCTACGCGCTCCTCGCCCTCCCGCTCGTCGTGCTCGTGCTCGTCCGGAGCATCCAGGACGATCCGGCTGCGCTCGGGTGGTACGGGCTGGCCGTCGTCGCAGGCGTGGCCGTGGCGGTTGGGGTGCGGTGGCTGACCGTGCTGCGCCCGCACCGAGCCGGGCCGTCGAGCCGCCTTGGCCGGGCCGCCGACCGGCTCGCGCGCTGGGTGCTGACGGCCCCGTACCTGCTCGGCATCGACGAGGACGAGGTCGTAGACGAGGACGGCGTAGACGAGGACGCGCGCGCGCGGTGGCCCGCGCGGCCGGAGGACGAGGTGGTGAGCAGACCTGCGCCAACGCCGACCGTGCGGCTCCGGGCGCATCGCCACGCGCTCTACTTCGCCAGCACCGGCATCGCGCTGATGGGGGTCCTCTGGTTCTGGACGCGCCCGCAGGCCGGCGTCCCCGCCGTGCCGGTTGTGGTGCTCCTGCTGGTGCTGCTGTGCGTGTGGGCCTTCGTGTTCAGCCTCCTCGCCTCGGCCTACGACGAGTACCGCGTCCCGCTCCTGACGCTCTCCCTGACGGTCTTCTTCGGGGTCTACTGGCTCGGCGACGTGGACTACTACTACCGCCTGCTCCCGACGCCGCCCGGTGCGCCGCCCGAGGCGGCGCTCGCGCCGCCCGATGCGCTCGCGGCCTGGCAGCTCCGGCAGCGACGCCTCGGCGAGGCCGACTCCGTCCTCACGGTCGTCGCCGCGAGCGGCGGCGGGGTGACGGCGGCGCGCTGGACGGCCGAGGTGCTCACGCGCTTGGAGGAGGGCCTCGGCCCGGCCTTCAGCCGCTCGCTGCTGGTCGTCAGCGCCGTCTCGGGCGGCAGCGTCGGGACGCTCTACTTCGTGGACCGCCTGGCCGGCTCGGCCGCGAGCTCGGCGTGCCGGGCGGCGGCGACGCCGGACTCGGTGCTGGCCGAGGTGCGGTCCGCCTCGGGCCGGTCGAGCCTCTACGCCGCCGCGCACGGCCTCGTCTTCGGCGACATCGCCCGGAGCGTGCCACTGCTCCGGCTGCGCGACCGCGGGCGGCACCTCGAGGAGGTCTGGCACCACCGCATGGCCGACGGCACCGCGACCCTCCGCGACTGGCGCGCCGACGTCCGCGCCGGCTGCCGCCCCGTCACCGTCTTCAACGCCACCATCGCCGAGACCGGCACGCCGTTCCTGCTCAGCCCCGTCGACCACACCGCCCAAGCCCCGCCGCACTTCGCCGGCCTCTACCCCGACCACGATGTCTACGTCGCCACCGCCGCTCGCCTGTCGGCGACGTTTCCCTACGTCAGCCCGATCCCGCGTCCCAACGGCGAGGGACTGTGCCCGTGCGACGCCTACCACCTCGCCGACGGTGGCTACTACGACAACTCGGGCTTGGTCAGCGCCATGACGTTCGTCGACGAAGCCCTGCTGCCGCCGGAGGCGCCCGACAGCCTGGCCTCACCGGTCCGGCGGATCGTGCTCGTCCAGGTCCGCGCCTTCGACAGCGACACGCGCGCGGCGGACACAGAGTCCGGCTGGAAGTACGCCTCGTTCGGGCCGCTCGTCACCCTGAGCAACATGCGCAACGGCTCGCAGCGGCTTCGCAACCAGAGCGAGCTGAGCCGGTTCATCCGCGACCTCGGCCACCGGGGCGTGGCCCTCGACACGGTCGCCTTCAGCCTGTCCGAGCGGACGCTCCCGCTGTCGTGGGACCTGACCGGGCGCGAGGAGCAGCGCATCGCGTGCGCCTGGCCTCGCCAGGAGGCGAGCTACCGCGCCGTCGCCAAAGCGCTCGGCGTGTCGCAGCGCCCGTTCCCCCCAGGCGACGCGCGGTGTGGGGAGGAGGGGTTATAGAGCGTGTGGACAATCAACGGCGGACGGCGTTTCGGGCCGCTCCGGGCCGCTTCCGCGTTACGCTCAACGCTTGATGCTACGCTACGGCATCTGGCTTCTCGCGGCCTCGAATCGCCCGCGGATCGACCTCGAAACGCTTGGCCTAGCCGATGTCCACGCGTCCTAGCGCTGTCGCAGAATCTCCCACACGAGGTGCCGCAGCTCGGGCACGATCAGCCGGTCAGCGGCGAGGCGGACAGCGTTCTGCGAGCCGGGGCAGCAGAAGAGCAGCGTCTCCGCGCCCTCGGTGCCGTAGACCCCCGCCGTCGCCCTCGAGAGCATCGCGCCCGCGCCGATCTCCTCGAACGAGAGCATCCGGAACAGCTCGCCGAAGCCCGGCAGCGGCTTGACGATCAGCGCCTCGGCCACCTCGACCGTCGTGTCGCGCCGCCCGATCCCCGTCCCGCCCGTCGTCACGACCACCTCGACCGCGCCGGCCCACGCGGTCAGCTTCGCCCGAATCGCCTCGGACTCGTCGGGCACGATGGCGTAGGCCGCGACCTCATGCCCGGCCGCCTCCAGGCGCTCGCGCAGCAGCGCCCCGCTCCTGTCGGTCTCGGCCGTCCGCGTGTCGGAGACGGTGAGGACGGCGCACACGACGGGCGTGTCTTTCGCCTTGCGCTTGTGCTCGGCGTAGCTCATGCCGGTCAGTGGGAGAGCGGGGGAGGAGAGAGGGGGACAGCAGGCTCACTCTCTTTTGCTTCCGGTCCCTCGCCGAACCAACGCGGTGGGTCGTGCCCGTGCCCGCCCCACGGGTTGCACCGCAAAATCCGCCAGCCGGCCAGGAGGCTTCCGCGCACCGCGCCGTACTCCCGCAGCGCCGCGATGGCATACTGCGAACACGTCGGCGTGAACCGGCAGCTCGACGGCAGCCACGGCGAGAGCGCGAGCTGGTAGAACCGCACCACGCCGACCAACGCCCGCCGAGGCAGCGCGCCGGTCCAGCGAAGAACGGAGGAGAGGGAGACCATGCTCGTAGGGGCGACCGGCCGGTCGCCCGCCATCGGTGATCCGGCTCCAACGCCTCACGCTGCGATCCGCTCCGGCACCTCGGCAGGCGGCGCGGCGGTAGCCTTCGGGCCGAGCAGGTGGAGCAGCGCCGGCAGCAGGAACAGGTCCGCCAAGACGGCCAGGACGACCGTCGCCGAGACCAGCGCGCCCATGTAGGTCGTGCTCTGGAAGACGCTCGTGGTCAGAACGATGAAGCCGCCGAAGAGGATCACCGAGGTCAGGATCACCGCCTTGCCCGTCCCGAGGATCGTCGCGCGCAGCGCCGCGCGGTGGGGCACGCCGGCCGCCAGCTCCTGCCGGAGCCGGGCCAGCATGTGGATCGTGTCGTCGATGGCGATCCCGAAGGCGATCGAGAAGATCACCGCGGTCGCGGGCTTGATCTCGATGCCGGTCACGCCCATCAGCCCGGCAATCACGACGAGCGGCGCGACGTTCGGCACGAGGGAGATCAGCACCAGCTTGACGTCGCGGAAGAGGAAGCCCATCAGCAGCGAGATGAACACGAACGCGAGGCCAATCGACAAGAGCAGGCTCTGCACGAGGTAGTCCGACAGCCCAGCGGCCAGCACGATGGTCCCGGTCTGCGTCGCCGTCACGTTCTCGGGCAGGGTCTCGGCGAGGAAGGCGTCGAAGTCGCGCCGGAAGGTCTTGATCTCGGCCGAGCCGACGTCGTCCATCATCGCGCTCAGCCGGACCTCGCCGTAGTCGAAGTCGACGAACCGGCGCAGCGCTTCCTCGTCGGTCAGCTCGAGGAGGAAGAAGTACTGCGCCGCGAGGTCGGCCGACGCGGGAAGCCGGTAGGCCCCAGCGGAGTCGGCGCGCAGGGCGCGGTTGAGCTGCTTCAGCAGGTCCGTCGGCGCGACGACGCGGTGGACCGGCGGCTGCGCCGCGAGGTACTGCTCGACGGCCTCGACCGTCTGCAAGAGCGCCGGGTCCTTGAAGGCGTCCGGCGCGCCGGCCGTCAGGAGCAGCTCGAAGCGGAACGGCGAGACGATGTGCTCCTCGAAGAACCGGATGTCCTGGTAGACCTGCGTCCGTGGCCCGAGGTCGTCGTTGATGTACGAGTTCACCCGGAGCTGCGACGCCCCGACCAGGCTGAGCGCGCAGACCACGGCGGTGGCGACCAGGATCGCCTTCGCCCGGCGCTCGGCGAAGCCGTCGACCCAGCCCAGGAACCGGGTGAACCCGCCGAGGCTGAGCCGCTCGGTCTGCGCCTTCGTGGGTGTCTTCGTCCAGAGCAGGACCGTCGTGATGAGCACCAGCGAGAGTCCGAACGTCAGCACCACGCCGAGCGCTGTGAACGCGCCGAACCGCTTCATCGGGACCACCTGACTCGTGGCGAGCGTGCCGAAGCCGATGGCCGTCGTGACGCTCGTCAGCAGGGTCGCCGCGCCCAGGCGGACCGCCATCTGCCGGATCGCGGCGCGCCGGTCGAGGCCGGCCCCGAGGCCGTCGTAGTACTTCGCCAGGAGGTGCACCGAGTCCGCCACGGCGACGACCAGGATGATCGCCGCGAGCGTGCTCGTCAGCACGTCGATCGACGAGCCGAGCATCATCATCGCCGTGATCGTCCACAGCACCCCGAGCCAGACGACGACGATCGGGAGCACGACGCCGCGCACGTTGCGGAACATCCAGATCAGGACCAGGATGATGACGAGCGAGGCGAGGCCGATGGACCGAATCACCTCGGTTTGGAGGAGTGTGACGTAGGCGTTGCGGAGGTACGGATAGCCCGACCACCGGACATCGTAGCGGTCCCCGAAAGGTTCGAGCGCCGCCTCGGCCGCCTCGATGATCGCGCCTCGGGTGGCGAACTCGTTGAGCGCCGGCTCGATGCGGATGAAGAGGGCCGTCGCCGTGCCGGCGTCGTTGACCACGTAGCCCGCCGCGAGCGAGTCGCCGAGGACGGCCTCTCGGATCGCCCGGAGCGAATCGGGGTGGTCCACGATGGCCCCGACGAGCGGCGCGACCTCAACGCCCTCGAGCGTCCCGCGCAGGTTCTCGATGGAGGTCACCGAGGCCACGTCCTCGACGCCGTCGATGGCCTCGAGCGCGGTCGTCATGGCCCGCAGGTCGCGCAGCGTCTCGAGCGCGAACACGTCGTCCGTCTCGAAGCCAACCACGATGAAGGCATCGTCCGGCTCGTAGTCCGCGGTAAACGCCCGGTATTCCTGGATCGCCGGGTCGTCGGCCGGGAGGAAGTTCTCGAGGTTGTAGTCGAACCGGATGCCACCGACGAGGAGGTAAACCCCAGCGGCGAGCGAGAGCACGACGAGCGCGCCGAAGGCGAGGCGCGGAAAGCGGAGGAGAAAGTCGGCGACGCGCTGCATGAGGGGGAGGTGGGCCGCCGGGTCTACGCCGCTCCGCCCCGCCGGGTCTTGAAGCGCCGGGGAATAGCGTTTCCGACACGGTGGGTGCTGCCTGGCATGGGCACGCCGGTCGAGCCGGGCGCTGAGTCTTCCGTGCCTGCCGTCCTACGCTGAACCGGGTCTCACATCGTGAGCCAGGGGTCGGCGGGGAACGGCTGTGCCTCGCCGATTTCCAGCTCCCTGAAGCGCAGGTGCGTCGAGTTCAGGAGCACGTTCCGCTCGTGCCCCGCTCCGCCGGCTCCCCGCGCACGCGCGCGATGCTCGCGCCGCCCGCCTCGGAGGGCGTGCCGAGCGGCCGGGCCGAGCGGCCGGGCCAAGCCGGTAGCGGTGGTAACGAGCCGGAAGCCTTCGCCGTCAGCGCGAGGCCGACCTCGGGTTGCTCATCTGCGGGGTCTGATTCAAGTGCAGAGCCTCTTCCGTCGTGGTGTCCGGGTCGGGCGGCGGCCGGGGCTTTGGGTTGGCAGCCGGCGAGGAGGAGCGTGCGGTGAGGCGCGGCGAGAGAGGGGTGAACCGACGGTGGCAGGGCGAGGCCGTATTGATAGAAGGCATGGGCGTGTGGTTTCAGCGCGTCGCGCTTTGCCCGAGGCTTCATCCTTCCGGCGGTGGTGAGCGGAACGATGCCCGCTGCCTCCGGTTTTCAGTCGGATTCCGCCGCCCGCATTTTTCCCCTTCGTATGGACGACCAGATCACGATTCGCGGTGCCCGCGAGCACAACCTCCAGAACGTCGACCTCGACCTGCCGCGCGGCCAGCTCGTCGTCATCACCGGCCTGAGCGGGAGCGGCAAGTCGTCGCTCGCCTTCGACACGATCTACGCCGAGGGGCAGCGGCGCTACATGGAGTCGCTCAGCGCCTACGCCCGGCAGTTCCTCGGCGTGATGGAGCGGCCCGACATCGACTTTATCGACGGCCTCTCGCCGGTGATCGCCATCGAGCAGAAGACGGTCTCGCGCAACCCCCGAAGCACGGTCGGGACCGTCACGGAGATCTACGACTTCCTCCGGCTGCTCTACGCCCGCGCCTCGGACGCCTACTCCTACGCCTCCGGCCGCCGGATGCGGCGGCAGTCCGACGACGAGATCATCGACGCCCTGCTCGACTTCCCCGAGGGCACGAAGGTCGTCGTCCTCGCGCCCGTCGTGCGTGGCCGCAAGGGCCACTACCGCGACCTCTTCGAGCAACTCGCCGGCCAGGGCTTCGAGCGCGTCCGCGTCGACGGTGAGTTGCGCGAGATCTCGAAGGGGATGAAGGTGGACCGCTACAAAATCCACGACATCGAAGTAGTAGTCGACCGGCTCGTGGTCAAGGACGGCGCGCGGCCCCGGATCGCGCGCGCGGTCGAGCTCGCCCTCGGGATGGGCGGCGGGACGCTCGTCGCCTCCGTCCCCGGCGGGGAGGACCGCCTGATGAGCCGCCACCTCACCGACCCCGAGGGCGGGCTGAGCTACGACGACCCCTCGCCCAACACGTTCAGCTTCAACAGCCCGTACGGCGCGTGCCCCGACTGCAACGGGCTGGGCGTCCGCAAGGAGATCGACCCCGACCTCGTCATCCCGAACCCGAAGAAGACCATCGCCCAGGGCGGCCTGGCCCCGCTCGGGACGCCGCGTGACATCTGGGTGTTCTCCCAGCTCCGCGCCGTCGCCGATGCCTACGGGTTCGACTTCGAGACGCCCCTCGAGAAGCTGTCCGACGAGCAGTTGAATGTCATTCTGGAAGGGGCAGGCGACGAGCAGTTCGACATCGTCTACTCGTACAAAGGCCGCGAGGTAAAGTACGAGCACCGCTTCGGCGGGGTCTACCAGCACATCGCCCACACCCACGCGACGACCAACTCGACGACCCAGAAGAAGTGGGCCGAGGCGTTCATGCGCGTCCGCCCGTGCCGGACCTGCGGCGGCGGCCGGCTCAAGCCCGAGAGCCTCAGCTACCGCATCGGCAACACGGGCACGTTCGAGGGCGACGCCTCGATCGCGGACCTGGTGCAGAAGGACCTGCGGAGCCTCCGCGACTGGTTCGGGAAGCTGAAGCTGGAGGGCCGGCAGGCGACGATCGGCGAGCCGGTGGTGAAGGAGATCGCCGAGCGGCTGGACTTCCTGCTGAACGTCGGGCTGGACTACCTCGCGCTCGACCGGACGGCGCGGACGCTCTCCGGCGGCGAGTCGCAGCGCATCCGCCTCGCCACTCAGATCGGCACCCAGCTCACGGGCGTGCTCTACGTCCTCGACGAGCCGAGCATCGGTCTCCACCCGCGCGACAACGGCAAGCTGATCGCCTCGCTCCGCAACCTCCGCGACCTGGGCAACTCGGTCCTGGTGGTCGAGCACGACCGCGAGATGATCGAGGCGGCGGACTTCGTGGTCGATCTCGGGCCAGGCGCGGGCGAGTACGGCGGCCACGTCCTCGGCGCGGGCACGCCGGCCGAGCTGGCGCGTGGGTCGGCCGAGCGCAGCCTGACCGTGGCGTACCTCACGGGCGACCGGCAGATACCGGTCCCGGCTCGGCGACGCGAGGGCAACGGCCACGAGGTCGTGCTGGAGGGCGCGCGCGGGCACAACCTCAAGGACGTCACCTTCCGCCTCCCGCTCGGGACGTTCACGTGCGTCACCGGCGTTTCCGGCTCTGGCAAATCGTCGCTCATCAACCAGACCCTCTACCCGATCCTGGCGCAGCACTTCCACAACGCGCAGCGCGTCCCACTCCCCTACAACGAGATCGCCGGGCTGGAGCACGTCGACAAGGTCATCGCCATCGACCAGAGCCCCATCGGCCGGACGCCGCGCTCGAACCCGGCGACCTACACCGGCCTATTCACTTATATCCGCGACCTGTTCGCCCAGATGCCCGAGGCCCAGATCCGAGGCTACAAGCCGGGGCGGTTCTCGTTCAACACCAAGGGCGGGCGGTGCGAGACGTGCAAGGGCGCGGGGATCGTCAAGCTCGAGATGAACTTCCTGCCGGACGTCTACGTCGTCTGCGAGACGTGCCGTGCCCGGCGCTACAACCCCGAGACGCTCGAGATCCGGTACAAGGGCAAGAACATCGCCGAGGTCTTGGCGATGCCCGTCAGCGAGGCCCTGGCGTTTTTCGAGGCCGTCCCGCGCATCGCCCGCAAGCTCCGCACGCTCGACGCCGTCGGGCTGGGCTACGTCCGCCTCGGGCAGCAGGCGACGACGCTCTCCGGTGGCGAGGCGCAGCGGGTCAAGCTCTCGAAGGAGCTGTCGCGCCCCGGCACCGGCAGCACCGTCTACATCCTCGATGAGCCGACGACCGGCCTCCACTTCGAGGACATCCGCCACCTGCTCCGCGTGCTCCAGGCGCTCGTCGAGAAGGGCAACACGGTGCTCGTGATCGAGCACAACACGGACGTCATGAAGGTCGCCGATCACGTCATCGACCTAGGCCCCGACGGCGGCGAGGCCGGCGGGCACCTCCTCTTCGCCGGTACCCCGGAGCAGCTCGCCGAGGCCGACACCCCGACGGCCGCGTTCGTCGCCGAGGAGCTAGCCCGAAGCGCGGACGCCCACGGCGGCGATGGTTCGGCTTCGCTCACCACAGGCTCCGCGGCCGTGGACCTCGACGACCTGACGGGCGACGACGAGCCGGAGGAAGACGAGGTCGAGGAGGAGCCGGAGGAGGAAGGCGAGGCCGCTATGACGTGAGGGTGTCGGCACTCTAGGTTATGTTGTTGACGAGCCGATCATTTCATTTGCCCGCCCTTCGAGATGGAATTAGAGATACAGGACATTCCCATAATTCTAGAAACGGACGAAGTCATTCGAGAGGCGCTCGCCGAGACGAGGGGCGCTCGCTTCTATAGGTGTGCCTTGCAGGTGAACCCGTTCGAGTATGCGATTCACCATGCGGCCAAGACAGAGTGGGGTGATGAGCCTTCGTATAACGAGGCGATGGTCGAAGCTCTGGTTGAGGCTGGAGTTGAAGTGATTGGCATCACCGACCACTACCGAATCGAAACGGCTCAAGGGTTGATGGAAGCTGCTCAGGCAGCAGGCATCCACGTATTTCCGGGATTCGAGGCCAACACCGATACAGGAATCCACTTTCTATGTCTGTTTGACTCGGATACACCGATTCGGGAGATCCAGGATTGTATTGCGGCGTGCGGAATCAAAGGGCAGGTTCAGGGATCGGATTCACCGCGGGGTGAGATTGACTCCAGGGAGTTGCTTTCGAGGTGCCGCAATAAGTGGGATGCGGTGTGTGTTGCGGCTCATGCCACGGGCAAGAATGGGATGCTCAAGGTTTACACAGGAGCCACCAGAGCAAGTGCTTGGACGAATCCCGATCTGATCGCCGCTGCTATTCCGGGACCGATCAAAGACTTGCCCGAGAACTATAGGAGTATGGTTCTAGGGACGCAACCTGAATACCGGCGTGAGCGTCTGGTCGCTCTCATTAATGCATGTGATGTCAAGGGACCGTCTTATGTCTCCAAGCCTGGAGCAACGACGTTCATTAAAATGTCTGAGGTCTCCGTTGAAGGGTTGCGGCAGGCGTTTCTCGACCCCGAGTCCCGCATTCGGCTGAACTCTGATCCGGTGCCAGAAGAGCACGCGGAGTTTGTTGCAATGGGGTGGGAGGGAGGCTTCCTCGATGGAATCCGAATCTATTTCAATGAGAACCTGAACGTATTGGTAGGTGGGCGCGGAAGCGGCAAGTCCACGATCATCGAGAGCATTCGCTACGTGCTCGGTCTCGATGCCGTCGGAGAGGACGCACAGAAAGCGCATGACAGTGTGGTCAAACATGTGCTTCGGAGTGGAACGAGGGTGTCGTTGCTCGTGCGCCGCTACGTGCCGTCTCGGCGAGACTACCTCATTACGCGGACCGTCCCCAATCCGCCAACGGTGAAAGACGGTGATGGCAACGTGCTCAACGTGAGTCCTTCTGACGTCATTCCGGGTATCGAGATTTATGGGCAGCACGAGATCTCGGAACTGGCGAAGGACCAGTCCAAACTGACCCGTTTGTTGGAGCGTTTCACCGCGCCGACGTTATCTACTCGCCAGCAAAGGCAGGCCGTCGAGATCGAACTGGAGAAATCACGCAAGCGACTTCTCGATTTGAGTCGTGAGAAAGAACAGATCGAAGACCGGCTTCGTGAACTGCCGGCTATTGAGGAGACGCTGAAGCAGTATGAGAGTGCCGGACTCGAAGAGAAACTTGGAGAGCAAAGCCGTTTGGTTCGTGAGGAGCGCGTCATCGCTACGGCCCGCGAGCGGATCGCTGACGTGAAGGAGGGTCTGGATGCGTTGCGAGGCGTTCTGCCGCTAGATCGAGCGTTCCTGTCCGAGAACTCCTTGAGCGGCCTGCCCAACCGTGCGCTCCTCGCCCCCCTCGATGAAGCTCTGGTCCGCTTGGAGCAATCCGTTTCAGAGGCTGTTACGAACGCCGAAGCTCGCGTCTCAACAGTAGAATCGGAGGTGGCCGAGGTGCGCGAGAAGTGGAATGTTGAGCGCGACAAGGCCACGGCAGGCTATGAAAAAGCCCTCCGAGAGCTTCAGAAGGACAGAATCGACGGCGAGGAGTTCATCCGGTTGCGGCGGCAGATTGAGACGCTACGCCCGCTCAACGAACGACTGGCGACGCTTCGGCGTGAGCGCCAGCAGGCCGAGCAGCGCCGACGAAATCTCCTCGCTGAATGGGAGGAGACGAAGCGTGAAGCCTATGCGGCGCTGGAAAAGGCCGCGAAGAGAGTCAGCAAGCGTCTCGGGGATCGTGTAGACGTTCAGGTCGATTACCAGGGAGACCGGACGGCACTGCGGGACCTGCTCGATGAAGCGATGACCGGAAAGCGCAAGCCGATCCTGGATGCACTCGATAAGGAGAAGAGTTTATCGTTACAGGTCCTCGCTGCCGCTTGCCGTGACGGAGTGGCACCCCTGCAAGACAACTTCAACCTCTCGAAAGCGCAAGCGCAACGACTCGCCGATTTGGATGAGAGCACGTGTTTGAAGATCGAGGAGTTGGACCTTCCTCCTACGACCCGACTCCGACTCAATATTGCCGGTGAAGGGCAGGACGCAGAGTGGCGCGCACTCAACGAACTATCGACCGGGCAGCGGGCTACTGCCGTCCTGCTGCTGCTGCTGCTCGAATCACAAGCGCCTCTCGTCGTGGATCAGCCGGAAGACGATCTCGACAACCGCTTCATCTCCGACGATGTGGTGCCTGCGATTCGCCGTGAGAAGAAGTACCGTCAGTTTGTGTTCGCTACGCACAACGCCAACATCCCTGTTCTTGGTGACGCTGAACTGATTCTCGGGCTGAGTTCCAGAGCCGAGCACGGCCTCATCCCGGAAGAACATCGGGGAGCTATTGACAAGCCGACTATCTCTCATCTCGTCGGAGAAATCCTCGAAGGCGGGCAAGCCGCGTTCGAGTGGCGACGTCTCAAGTACGGATTCTGATGCTGCACCTCCTTACGCGCACCGACTTGTTAGATCTAATCGCTGGGGGTGAAAACTCCGGCGTCGAGTTCAAGCGAGACGACATCAATCCCAGAGACCTCGCGAAAGAACTCGTAGCGCTCGTCAATCTCGCAGGCGGTCGCGTTCTACTAGGTGTCGAAGATGATAGGTCGATTAGCGGGCTGACTCGAACGCCTGAAGAGGTTGAGGAGTGGGTCATGAATGTCTGCCGCACACTGGTTCGGCCTGGGCTCATCCCTTTCTTCCAGATTGTGCCGGACGTTGAGCCGGGCAGGTCAGTAGCGGTCGTTCAGGTTGACCGTGGATGGACGGTTCATCATCGCTGGTTCAACAATCGGCCGTTCTATTTCATCCGTGTCGGAACGGAGAGTCGAGAGATGGATCAGCCCGAGCTTGAGCGGCTCTTCCAGCAACGAGGATCGTTCCGGGTTGAAATACGGCCTGTGCCAGGCTCTCGGCTGGAAGAACTCGACCTCGGCAGACTCCGGGACTATTTCAGCCGAGTTCGGCAGCAGGAGACGCCAGAATTGGAAGACGCATCCGCGTGGCAGCAACTGCTACTCAACACCGAGATCATGGTGGAGGGCGATGAGCCGTTTTGCTCGGTTGCAGGTTTGTTGCTGTTCGGGCGAGATCCGAACCGCTTCCTGCCTCAAGCTGGAATCACAGCCGTCGTGTATCCAGGTAGAGAGAAAGAATTGACTACACCGACTGTTATCCGTGGCCCGCTCATTAGCCTGTTTCAAGAAAGATCTGCTAGTCCTGAGATCATTGAGCCGGGTGTGATTGATCGAGCGATGAGCTTTCTGGAGCGTAGTGTGACAGATGGAGAGCAACTCGCCGAAGGGGCGTTGCGAGTCAACCGTTGGCACTACCCGCGGGAAGCGCTGCGAGAGGCTATTGTCAACGCTGTCGCTCACCGGGATTACCTTCTCGCTGCTACAGACATTGAACTCGCTGTTTACTCGGATCGCATCGAGATCATCTCACCGGGGCGACTTCCCAACGGTATTACCCCTGAGCGAATGCGGACTGGATGTCGTGCGGCTCGGAATCAACTCCTCAAGGACACGTTGCGTGACTACGGCTACATGGAACATGTAGGCTTAGGCGTTCCGCGTAAGATTGTGCGACTGATGCGAGAGCTCAATGAGTCAGAGCCTGATCTCATCGAGGAGGGTGAGCGTTTCACCATCCGTCTATGGAGATAGAGACCGTCTCCACTTCGAGGACATCCGTCACCTGCTGCGCGTGCTCCAGGCGCTCGTCGAGAAGGGCAACACGGTGCTCGTGATCGAGCACAACACGGACGTCATGAAGGTCGCCGATCACGTCATCGACCTAGGCCCCGACGGCGGCGAGGCCGGCGGGCACCTCCTCTTCGCCGGTACCCCGGAGCAGCTCGCCGAGACCGACACCCCGACGGCCGCGTTCGTCGCCGAGGAGCTAGCCCGAAGCGCGGACGCCCACGGCGGCGATGGTTCGGCTTCGCTCACCACAGGCTCCGCGGCCGTGGACCTCGACGACCTGACGGGCGACGACGAGCCGGAGGAAGACGAGGTCGAGGAGGAGCCGGAGGAGGAAGGCGAGGCCGTCGCCTGACCCTATCTTTTCTCACAACTCACTTGGGAGGACACGATGCAGACCGAGACCCTCAAGCTCACCTACGAAGACTACGCGCTCATCCCCCAGGATGGCCGCCGCCACGAAATCATCGACGGAGAGGAGGTTGTGAGTCCTGCCCCCATCACCAAACATCAGCGCGTCGTTCTTGAACTCGCGCTCCTCCTCAAACAGCACGTCCGCGAGGACGGGCTGGGCGAGGTGTTCGTCGCGCCGTTCGACGTGCAGCTCTCGGACTACGACGTCGTGCAGCCGGACGTGCTCTTCGTCTCCGACGACCGGCTCCGCATGGTGGACGAGGTGAACTGCAAGGGCGCGCCGGACTTGGTCTGCGAGGTCCTCTCCGAGAGCACGCGCCGGACCGACTTGGTCCGCAAGCGGGCGCTCTATGCACGCTTCGGCGTAGCCGAATACTGGGCGCTCGACCCGGTGATCGACCAGGTGCAGGTGTTCCGGCCATCCGGGCCGGGTGCCTACGAGCGCGCCGCCGAGCTGCACGCCGGAGCAGGCGACGCACTCTCGACGCCCCTGCTGCCGGGTCTCGCACTGCCAGTTGCCGACCTGTTCTAGTGCCAGAGCTTCTGGTGCTGGAGTGGCTAGTGCCAGAGTGGCTAGCGCTGGAACATGGTCTTGGCGATGAACCACACGTTCTCCTTGCGCTCGCGCAGCCGCCGGGTGAAGTACGGCCCCCACTCGGTGCCGTAGGGGACGTAGACGCGGACGTTGTAGCCCTCGGCGACGAGCGCGCGCTGCGTCTCGGGACGGAGGCCGTAGAGCATCTGGAACTCGAAGGCGTCTTTGTCGATCCCTTCCGAGCGGACGAACGTCTTGACCGACTCGATCAGCTCGTCATCGTGCGTGGCGATGCCGGGGTAGCGGCCCTCGGTGATGAGCTGGCGCGCGAGGTGCTTGAAGTTGGTCCGGATCTCCGGCATCGTCTGGTAGGCGATCTCCGGCGGTTCCTTGTAGGCCCCCTTGCAGAGCCGGACGCGGGCCTTCAGCTCGCACATCCGCGCCACGTCCTTCGCGGTCCGGTGGAGGTAAGCTTGGAGGACGGTCCCGACGTGCTCCGGGTAGTGCGGGTAGACTTCCTCTAGGATGCTGAGGGTCACCGGCGTGAGGTCGGAGCCCTCCATGTCGAGCCGGACGAAGGCCCCAAGCTGGTGCGCTTCGTCGAGGACGCGGCGGAGGTTCATCAGGCAGAAGTCGCGGTCGATGCGCTGCCCGATCATCGAGAGCTTGATCGAGATGTTGGGCGGCAGCTCCGTCTCCTCGGAGGCTAGGATGCGCAGGATGCGGATGTACTCGACGGCGTAGCCCTCGGCCTGGGCGCGGTCGGCGACGTCCTCGCCGAGCAGGTCGAGCGTGACCAGGAGGCCGTCGGCGCGGAGGTCGCGGACGGCGGGGAGCGCGGCGTCGAGCGTCTCGCCGGCGACGAACCGGCGGGCGAGGGCGTAGGGTAGCTTCATGGAGGTCGAAGGGCGGGAGGGGAGCGGCCTAATCTAGCGCGCGACACTCACCCGAAGGAGGACGAGCGCAGAGGTGAGCGCGCGGCGGAGGAGCAACGCAGCCGAGCGCCGGTGGGTTCGGAGGCGGCGCGTATCTTGCCCGCAGCAGACCGGTCCAGCGCCAGCGCCCGTCGCGGTAACGTAACGCAGGCGTGACAGATAGGGCACGGAATCTGCTGACGTAGGCGAGACCCTCTCCCGCGCGCGTAGTGAGCGCGGAGGCGTCGCTCCAACGCCTGCGTCTCGTTCGTTTCGGAACGTGGGTAGGGCCTTCCTACTCGCTCCGTTCTCTTCCCCCAACCGCTGCTCTCGTGGAGACTCGGGTGCCTCCCCCCTCGGTCAACAAGCCCGCGCTGTCCGCTCCGCTCTCCTACGAGCCGAGCGAAACGCCCTCTCGCCCGTGGCCCGTCGTCGACTGGTTCGTGCCGGAGACGGTCGTGGCCGACAACCCCGATGCCCTGCGGCGGATGCGCCTGTTGGTGGCTGCCATCGGCCTCGTCGTCCCCTTCTTCCTGGTCGCCTCCCTCGAGCTGTTCGCCGCCGGCGGCCCCTTCGCCGAGCAGGGGCGGGCTGTGGTGATCGGGTCGGCGCTGCTGCTGCTGTGCCCCTTTCTGCTCAGAGTCTCCCGCTCGTACGTGCTGGCGGGCACGACCTTCAGCGTGATCCTCATCGGGCTCCAAGCCTTTCTGGCACTCACCGATGCCGGCCTGTCCGACTCGTCGCTCTACTGGGCCCCGCTGGTTCCGCTGATCGCGGCGTTCATGGTCGGCCCCCGCGCGGCGGCGCTGTGCACAGTGCTGATTCTGGTTGAGCTGGGGGCGCTCTACGCGCTCGAGTCCGGGGGGCACGTCTTTCCTAACTTCTCGGATCGGGGAGCCCGAGCGTGGTTCACGGTGCTCGGCGTCGCCGGCTCTACGTGTTTCGCGCTCCTGCTGGGCTGGCTCTACGAGGGCTACACGCTCAAGCGGCTGCGCCGGATGAACGCGCGCCTGACCCGGCTCCAGGGGGCGCTCACCGAGAGCGAGGCCCGCTACCGCACCCTCTTCGAGAACATCCCCGTCGGCGTCTACCGGACCTCGCCGAGCGGCGAGGTGCTGATGGCCAACAACGCGCTCGCCACGATGCTCGGCTTCCGCTCGCTCGACGAGCTGCGGGCCTTCGAGCTGAAGCGGCTCTACGAGGACGGCGACGGGCGCAAGCGCTTCCGCGAGGCGATGATCAACGACGGCGGCGTAGACCAGTTCGAGTCGACCCTCGTCACGCGCGACGGGCGCAAGGTCTACGTCCGCGAGAACGCCCGCGCCGCCTTCGGCGAGGACGGCACCGTCCGCTTCTACGAGGGCACCGTCGAGGACATCACCGAGCACAAGCGCGCCAAGGAGGCCCTCCGCGCCAGCGAGGAGCGCTCCCGCGCCCTCGTCCAGAACTCGACCGATACCATCACCATCATCGACCGCGACGGGGTGATCCAGTACCAGAGCCCGTCGGTCCGCCAGAACCTCGGCTTCGAGCCGGACCAGACGGTCGGCCTGTCCTTCCTCCAACTTGTCCACCCGCAGGACCAGGTGCGTGTCCAACAGCTCCTCGAGGTCGGCCTGGAGAAGGAGGGGGACTTCGGGGCAATGGAGTTCTGGTGCCGCCGCGCCGACGGACACTACATCTACGTCGAGGCGGTCGGGACCAACATGGTCGACAAGCCGTGGGTCAACGGCATCGTGCTCAACTCGCGCGACGTGACCGAGCGCAAGCATTCCGAGATGGCACTCCTGAAAGCGAAGGAGCAGGCCGAGGAGGTGGCCCAGATGAAGAGCGCCTTCCTGGCCAACATGAGCCACGAGATCCGCACGCCGCTGACCGGCATCCTCGGCTTCGCCGGCGTGCTCGCCGAGGAGGTCGGGGACGAGCACCGGGAGTTCGTGCAACTGATCGAGAAGAGCGGCCGCCGCCTCCTCGAGACGCTGAACTCGGTGCTGGACCTCGCCCGCCTCGAGGCGGACCAGATGGACCTGGACGCCAACGTCCTCCCGGTCGGGGAGCACGTCGAGGACACGGTCTCGCTGCTGGTGCCGCTGGCGGCCGAGAAAGGGTTGAACCTCCAGACCATCGTCGAGGACGAGGCGGCGACGGCCCGGCTCGACGCTGGCTGCCTGGGCCGGATCGTCAACAACCTCGTCGGCAACGCCATCAAGTTCACCATGGACGGCGGGGTGACGGTCCGCGTCACGGCCGACGCCGACAAGGTCCGGGTCCAGGTGCACGACACGGGCATCGGCATCGACGAGGAGTTTCTGCCGAACCTCTTCGAGGAGTTCAAGCAGGAGTCGACGGGGATCGGGCGCAGCCACGAGGGCAGCGGCCTCGGCCTGACGATCACGCGTAAGCTCGTCGAGATGATGCACGGCACCATCGCGGTCGAGAGCGCAAAGGAGACCGGCAGCACGTTCACCGTCACCTTCCCGCGCGCCGAGGCGGAGGCCTACCGGTCCGCTCCGACCCCCGAGCTGCCGCCCCTGTTGGAGACCTCCGCCTCCGGTGCTGAGCGTCCCCGCGTGCTCGTGCTCGACGACAACGAGAGCGCCCGCACCCTCATCGACCGGATGCTGGCCGCGTCGTTCGACGTGGACCTCACCTCCACCTTCCACGAGGCGCTCCAGCACGCCGAGAGCGCGTCCTACGACCTGCTTTTGCTCGACATCCACCTCTCCGAGGAGGTGTCCGGCATGGACCTGATGAAAAGGCTTCGAGTGACGGAGACCTACCACGCCACGCCGATCATCGCATTTACGGCGTTCGCGCTGCCGGGAGACCGAGAGGAGTTTCTGAGCGCCGGGTTCACGGAGTATCTCAGCAAGCCGTTCACCAAGCAGCAGCTCCTCGCGGTTTTCCGCAAGGCCCTCGGCCCGCGCGCGAGCCTGCCCGAGCCAGCGATCTCCCCCGGAGGAGACGGCGCGGCGGCGGACCGGCTCGGTCAGGCTCAGGTCGTCGGCGAGCCGGGCGAGGAGACGAGCAGGTAGCAGAGGTCCGGAAGCCGTTATCTTTCCGGCTCCCCTACCTCCCGCCCGCCGATGCTTGACCTCGCTGCCCTCCGCCGGAGCTACACCCGCGCCGGCCTCGCCGAGCGCGACGCCGCTGCCGACCCGGTCCGCTTCTTCGAGCGCTGGCTGGACGAGGCCCTCGAGGCGGAGGTCGCCGAGCCGAATGCGATGACGCTGGCGACGGTCGGAGCCGACGGGCAGCCTGCTGCGCGCATCGTGCTGCTCAAGCACGTCGACGCGCACGGGTTCGTGTTCTACACCAACTACGAGAGCCGCAAGGCGCAGGACCTCGCGGCCCATCCGCGCGCCGCGCTCGCGTTCTGGTGGGAGCCGCTGGAGCGGCAGGTCCGCATCGAAGGACGGGTCGAGAAGGTCAGCGCGGCCGAGTCGGACGTGTACTTCGGCAGCCGGCCGCGCGGTAGCCGCCTCGGCGCGTGGGCCTCGGACCAGAGCCGCCCGATCCCGAACCGCGCGGTGCTGGAGGAGCGCCTCGCCGCGCTCGAAGCGGAGTACCCTGGCGAGGACGTGCCGCGCCCGCCGCATTGGGGCGGGTTCCGCGTCGTACCGGCCCGGATCGAGTTCTGGCAGGGCCGCCCGAGCCGCCTCCACGACCGTCTCGCCTACGCCCGCACCGGCGACGCCCGCACCGGCGACGCCTGGACGATCGAGCGCCTCGCTCCGTAAGACCCCGCCCCGTACGGCTAGACCTCCGCCTCCGGCGTGTAGTCCGGGCCGACGGCCACGCGGAGGGCACCGGGCACCACCTCGAATGTCGTCGGGTCGTTCGTGTGGAGCTCGCCGTCCACGTTGAACCACATCCCCGGCCGGGACTCGACGCGGACGCGGCGCGCGCGGCGGAAGAGGATGTGCTCGCTGTCGAGATAGTCCCCGGCGAGGGCGCGCGCGGCCAACGCGGTCAGGGCCGCCGCCGAGCAGTCCTTGACGATCACCACGTCGAGCAGCCCGTCCTCGGGATTGGCGCGCGGCGCGGCCGGACGGCCTCCCCCCGCCGTGCGTCCGTTCGCCACGATCACGTTGAGGGCCTCTACGCGCTCCGGCTCCTCCTCGTCCCACGTGATCAGGGTCTCGTACTCGTCCATGTTCGGGAGCGCCTTCGCCGTGCCGACGAGGTAGGCGAAGGGCCCCCACGTCGCCTTCAACTCGTCCGTCATCGCCTCGTCGAGCGTGCCGGTGAAGCCACCGCCGCAGACGTTCGCGGCGTACGCCGTCTTGTCGGCTCCCTCGACGCGGATCAGGTCGATCGGGCGTCGGGTGCCGTGGAGCGCCACCTCAAACGCCTCGCCGGGGTCCTCCGGCAGGGCGAGCGTGCGGGCGAGGTCGTTGCCCGTCCCGAGCGGAATGATGCCGAGCGCCGGGCCGAAGTCTGGAGCGAGCCCATTGATGATCTCGTTTATCGTTCCATCGCCTCCGGCGGCGATCACCAAGTCGTAGTCCTGCTCGGCGGCCTCAGCCGCGAGGCGGCAGCCGTGGCCGGCCTCGTCGCAGACCATTAGGTCGACGAAGCGGGCCGGGCGGAGCGCCTCGCGGAGGACGTCGGCGTCGCCGGCGCTGCCCGCGTTGGGATTGAGGATGACGCGTGCTTTCATAGGAGGAGCCGGCAGAGGGGAGAGGGGCTCCGCTTAAAGCGGGCTAGACCGCTTTCGATCCCGCGCGTCCTACGGAATAGGGTCGAGCAGGAGGGCCTGGAAGCCGGCCTGCCGGAAGTGCGCGTCGGCAGTGAGGGCCACCCGCAGGTCGCGCTCGCGCATCACCACGAACGAGATGCAGTCCACCAGGCCCCACTCTTTGTCCGGCCGGTCGCGGAAAAGGGCAAAGCCCTGATCGAATAACTCCGGCGTGAGCGGCACGACTTCCACGGCGGAAACCTGCTCCAGAGTAGATACCGCTTCTACGAACCCGCGCCGGAAGCGGCGGCCTGCCAGCGCATTGCCGACCTCCAGCAAGACAGCGTGGGTGGTGACAAAGCGTGCGCGGTGCTCTTCCAGGTGTCGCTGCCAGCCCAGCGCGGACCCGTGGTACTGATCTGCTGCCGAGGCGAGCGCGATGAGGTGAGAGGCGTCAAGGAAGGCCTCATTCATCGGGATGCTTTCGCTTACCCGTCAGATAGTCATCTAGGTTCTCCGCCCAGTCCGGTGGGCCTTCAAACTGGAGGGACTCCAAAACACGAAAGAAGGAATACGGCTCGCCGAGCTCGATCTCTTCGCTGGCCTCCGGTTCGTCCGCCTCCAGTGTGGGTTCGTCCACCGTCAGGCGCACGCGCGCGCCCCGGGCGAGGGCGAGCGGTTTGTCGGGGCGGAGCACTTCGCCGTCGTAGGTCGCGTGGATCGTCATGGCCGGAGTCGGCAAGTGGAAGGCTTCGACGCCGGTCAGGGGGCGAGGTTCGGTCGGTCGAGAAATGAACCGTCCAATCGGTGTGGGTTTTATCTTGCTGGCTCACCGTTCGTAATCGCCTACCGCTTGACACCAATGCTCAGACAGCTTTTGCTTTTTCCGCTCTGCCTCGCCCTCTGCACGGTCGCGCTTGTCGGCTGCGATTCCAATGACGAGGACGACCGCAGTGTCCTCGGACGGTGGGAGGTCACCGACGACGAGATCGGGACGGTCTATGCCAACATCTCCGCGTCCAGGTTCGTCTCCCACGTGCTCCTCGACTTCGACGACCCCGGCATCGAGGACTGCTTCATCATGAACACCTCCGAGGTCGTTGACCGCGACGGCGACGAGTGGACCCTCCGCGTCAGCGACGGGCCGGACGAGGACGAGACGGTCACGATCTCGATCCGACGCGACGGCGACTTCCTTGAGGTCGTCGGCGAGGACGGCGAAGTGCAGCGCCTCGAACGCAGCACGCGGACAGACTTCTCGCCCGAGTGTGACTTCTGAACCAGCGGTGCCGCCAAGCACGACGGGGTCGGCGCACCGCTGCGCCGACCCCGCTTCTTTCCTACCCCGACTTGGTCTAGCGGTTGCGGCCGTACTGCTCGTGGCTCGACACCCAGTCGTGCGACGAGATCGCCGAGCCGAGCGAGATCTCGCCGGCCAGCACCACGCCGGCGACGATCTCGGCGAGCTTGCGGACCTTGCCCTGGCCCACGCAGCCGAGCATCTGGAGGCACTCCTGCTGCGTCGCCCCGCCGGTGCCGCCGCCGTAGGTCGCCACGATGAGCGACGGGATGGTGATCGACATGTAGAGGTCGTCCTCCGGCGTCATCTCGCAGTAGAGCAGCGCCGCCGAGGACTCGGCGACGTTCGCGACGTCCTGCCCGGTGGCGATGAACATAGCCGTGATGCCGTTGGGCGAGTGGAGGCCGTTGTTGTTGGCCCCGGAGAGGATCGAGCCGATGCCGGCGGCGATGCCCCAGTGGTAGTAGAGGCTCTGGGGCTCGACGCGCATGTGCTGGCGCAGCACCTCGGCCTTGATGGTGCACTCAGCGGTGACGCGCTTGCCGCGGGTCCGCATGATGTTGACCTGGCTGGCCTTCTTGTCGGTGGCGAAGTTGGACTCGAGGTAGAACCGCCGGATGGTGTCGTTGGTGTCCAGGATCCACGAGCACGCGGCGAAGGTCGCGCGGCCGACCATGTTCTGCCCGGCGGCGTCGCCGGTGGAGAAGTTGAAGCGGCAGAAGGCGAACTTGTTGGAGAGGTAGGTGTCGATGAAGAGCAGCTTGCCGACGCTCGTCGTCCCCTCGGCGGCCTCGCGGATGGGGTCCATGTTGTCCGAGAGCCACTGCTTGAAGTCGCGCGCCTCGCGCGCCGACTCGAAGATGAAGACCGGCGCGCGCTGCATGCAGTCGTCCGAGACCGTGCATTTGACCCCGCCCGAGAGGTTGAGCACCTTCATGCCGCGGTTGTAGCTGGCGACGAGCGTGCCCTCGGTGGTCGCCATCGGGACGAGGAAGTCGCCCTGGGCGTGCTCGCCGTTGACGCGCAGCGGCCCGGCGATGCCGAGCGGGATCTGGGCGACGCCGACGAAGCTCTCGACGTTGCCCTGGAGCGCGTGCGGGTCGAACGAGTAGTGCCCCACGTGCTCGATCGCCATGTCGCTGAAGTCCTCGACGAAGCGCTGCCGCGCGGCGATGGCCTCCTCCGAGTAGTCGTCCTCGTCGTCGCGCGGGATGCGGGCCTGGTCGCGGTCCAGAGGCTGGCGGATGGCGTCGCGGACCTCGAAGTGGAGGTCGCCGAAGCCGGCGGCGCGGTAGCCGATGGTGAGGTCGTAGCTGCCCTCGTCGAGCTTCATCCCGTTGACGTCGACGTGCATCGTGCCGCGCAGCGGGAACGCGAGCGGGTGCGCCTCCGAGAGGTCGGCGGGCCCCAGCGTCGTGCCGTCGCCGAGCGTGAGCGTGATGGCCTCGGGCGCGACGCGCTCGTCGCCGATGGTGATCTCCTCCAGCCCCGTCAGCTCGACGTCGGTGAGCCGGTTCTTGAGGGTGAAGCGGACCCCGCCGTTGTGGTTCTGGAGGCTGCCGAAGGTGTAGAGCTGGCGGAGGACGAGCGACGGGATGTCCATGACGGTAGGGGCAGGAGGAGGAGGGGCGACGGGACAGGATACCAGCGCGCTCCCGGCCTTGTCAATCGGACTGCGGCCGAGCGGGGCGCGGCCGAGCGCCATGCGATCTTCACCAGGGCGTGACTCTTCCGTGAGGATGCCTGCGTGCGGCGCTAGCTAGGTTGGCAACGCTCGGGCTCGGCTCACGCCGCGCTCACCCACTCCTACACACGCACATATCATTATGTATCCCAAGCTGCTTTCCTACGCGCTCGCCCTCGCGGTCTGCGTCCCCCTCCTCGCCGGCTGCGACAGCGATGACGATGGCGACGACGATGGTGCCCGCACCTTCACCGTCACCGTCGAGAACGTCGGCCCGATGAACCCCGTGCTCAAGAGCGGGGCCGTCGCGCAGACCGACGACGGCACCGACCCGCCGATTGAGCCGGGCGCGTCGGTCTCGTTCAGCTTCACCGCGCCGGCCAACACCGTCCCGATGTCCGGGATGCGGTTCAACATGGCGACCATGTTCGTCCAGTCGAACGATCTCTTCTACGCCTTCCGGCCCGAGGGGCTGGACCTCTTCCCCGGCGGCACGCCGCGCGGCGCGAACGGCGTGGCCGAGGACGTGACCGACCAGATCTTCCTCTACGACGCCGGCACCGAGATCAACGAGGTCCCCGGCCAGGGCCAGTTCCAGAAGCTCGTCCAGGACCCGATGGCGACCAACGTCGGCCCCGACGAGAACGGCGTCGTGACCCTCATCGACGACGACGGCACCGACGACACGGGCTTCGACTATCCCGACAAGGAAGACGTGATCCGGGTCACCATCGCGCACAACGCCGCGACCTCGACCTTCACCGTCACCGTCAGCAACGTCTCGGTACCGGGCCTGATTCCCGACACGGACCTCGCTATGGGAGCCGTGCCGCTCTCGCCCTTCGCGTGGGCCGCGCACGTCGGTAGCTACCGGATGTACGAGGTCGGCCAGCCGGCCAGCGACGGCATCCGGCTGATCGCCGAGGACGGCTTCCCGGCCGCGATGCTCGGAGGGATGCCGACGGCCATCACGCGCGGCCTCGCCGACGAGCTGGCCGACGTGACCGGCCGCACGGTCCCGCTCTCGCCCGGAGCCTACGCCGTGCACGACGACGACTTCGAGTGGTTCACGAACGGCGAGGAAGCCCCGATGGGCATCGAGGCCATCGCCGAGGACGGCAACCCGATGCCCGCCGGTGCCGCCCTCGCCGCCGACGACGATGTGAGCGTCTCTGGAACCTTTGTCCGCGGCGTCGGGGCCACGATGGACGGAGCCATTCCGCCCGGCGGCAGCTTCCGCTTCTCGTTCGACGCCGAGCCGGGCGACCGCCTCAGCCTGGCGACGATGTACGTGCAGTCGAACGACCTGTACTACGCCTTCTCGCCGGACGGCCTGGACCTCTTCCCGAACGGCTCCGCTGTCAGGGGGGATGTGACCGGTAGCCTCTCGCTCTACGACGCCGGCACCGAGGGCGACGAGGAGCCGGGCGTCGGCCCGAACCAGGTCATCCGCCAGCCCGCGCCCAACACCGGCCCGGACGGCGAGGGCACCAACGTCAGCATCGGCGACGGCGGCACGAACGACGGGTTCTCCTACCCGGCCAACGCCGACATCATCCGCGTCACGATCTCGTCGCAGTAAGGACAGTGGGGACGGGTCCGTGGGTACCTGCCCCGGCCTGCGACGCGCGACGGGCGGGACGAGCAGCCTCCACGAGGCCGCCTCGTCTCGCCCGTCGCCATGCAGGGCTGCCACGCCGTGACGCTTTCGTGAACCCAATGCTTTCGTGAACCCTGCCAAGCGGTTCTGATTCTGATCGCGGGCTGCGCGCGGCTGCGGAACCGACCGGCCACATCGCGCTGAAACCCCGAACCGCTTCTATCTTGCCAATAACCCCTCGCCCTGCCCGGCCAACCGATCCGACTGCCATGAACGCCACGCCCGCCATCCTCCTCGTCGAGGACGAGCCAGACATCGCCGACCTGCTGAGCCTCCACCTCGGCGATCTCGGCTACCGCGTTGACGCCGTCCGCGACGGCGCGCTCGGCTTCCAGAAGGCTCTCGCCGAGCCCTATGCGCTCGTGATCCTGGACCTGATGCTGCCGGGCATGAACGGCATCGAGGTCTGCAAGGCGCTCCGCTCCGCCGGTCGCACCACGCCGATCCTGATGCTGACCTCGAAGTCCGAGGAGGTCGACAAGGTCCTCGGCCTCGAGCTGGGAGCCGACGACTACGTGACCAAGCCGTTCTCGATCCGCGTGCTGATCGCGCGCGTGCGGGCGCTCCTGCGACGGGTCGAGCTGGACCAGCCGGAGGTCGCCGTCAGCGAGCTGGCCTTCGGCGACCTGCGGATCGAGCCGGCCAAGCGCAAGGTCTACGTTCGTGGCGAGGCCGTAGAGCTGACCGCGAAGGAGTTCGACCTGCTGGTCCTCTTCGCGCAGCACCCGGGCCGGGCGTTCAGCCGCCAGGAGCTGCTCGACAAGGTCTGGGGCTACCAGTACGCCGGCTATAGCCACACCGTCAACTCGCACATCAACCGCCTCCGCAGCAAGATCGAGCCGGACCCGGCCGCGCCGTGCTACGTCCAGACCGTCTGGGGCGTCGGCTACCGCTTCACCGAGGAAGGGGACGGCTGCGGGCCGAAGTCGGCGGACAGGATGCAGGAGACAGAGGGCAGCAAACGCTGAGGGGGAGCGAGTGCTGACTCCCGCCCCACCGCTCTACGGACCCACCGACTACTGCCCCGTGAACCGCTTCTTCCGCTCGTTCTACGCCCGCCTCTCGGCGATCTTCCTCGTGCTGCTCGTCGTGCTCGGCGTGGTGCTTGCCGTGTGGACGGCGCAGTCGGCGATCCGCCTCACCGAGGCCGCCGACCAGAGCCTCAACCGCGACCTGGCGCGCACGCTCGCGCCGCAGTTCCAGCCCCACCTCCGCACCGACATCGACCAGGCCGAGATCACCCGCATCATCGAGGGCCTGACGACGGTCAACCGCCGGATCGACGTCTACCTCCTCGGCAGCACCGGCATGATCAAGGGCGCGTTCGTCGAGCCGGGGCACGAGGTGGAGATGCCCGCCGTCGACGTCGAGCCGCTCGACCGGATGATGGCCGGGGCCGACGACTTCCCCATCTTCGGCGACGACCCGCTCCACCCCGGCGGCCGGCGGCCGTTCTCGGTCGCGCCGGTCTCGATCATGGGGGAGACGGGCTGCTACCTCTACATCACGCTCGGCACCGAGGCCTACGACAGCGCCCTGGCCATGATGCGCGAGTCGTTCGTGGCGAGCGGGACGCTGCGGGCGCTCCCGCTGGCGCTGCTCCTGACGGCCATCGCCGGGCTGATCCTGTTCGGGCTCGTGACCCGCCGCCTCCGCCGGGTGACGGCCGTCGTGGAGGAGTTCGAGCACGGGCACTACGACCGCCGCGTGGCCGACGTCTCGGACGACGAGATCGGGCAGCTCGCCGCGTCGTTCAACGCGATGGCCGACACGATCGTCGAAAACATGGAGGCCCTCCAGCGCAACGACCGCCTCCGCCGCGAACTGGTGGCGAACGTCTCGCACGACCTGCGCAGCCCGCTGGCCTCGATCCAGGGCTACCTCGAGACGGTCCTGATGAAGAGCGACGGCCTCGGCACCGAGGAGCGCGAGCGCTACCTCAGCATCGCCCTCCGCAACGCCAACCGGCTGACCGGCCTGGTCGGCGAGCTGTTCGACCTGTCGAAGTTCGACGCGCAGCAGATCGAGCCGGCGCTCGAGCCGTTCGCCATCGCTGAGCTGGTGCAGGACGTGGTGGCGCAGTTCCACGGCCGCGCCGAGGAGCGCGGCGTCACCCTCTCGGCCAAGCTCCCGGCCGACCTGCCGACCGTCTGGGCCGACATCGCCCTCGTCGAGCGCGTCATCACGAACCTGACCGACAATGCGCTCCGCCACACCCCGCCGGGCGGGCACGTCGACGTGGCTCCGCTGCGCGAGGGCGACCGCGTGATCGTCCGCATCGCCGACACCGGCTGCGGCATCGAGGCCGCCGAGCAGGCCCGCATCTTCGAGCGCTTCTACCGCAACGATGCCGCCCGCACCTCGACGGCCGCGAGCGGGGCTGGTCTCGGCTTGGCGATCACGAAGAAAATCCTCGACCTCCACGGCTGCACCATTCGCGTCGAGAGCGCGCCCGGCCAGGGGTCCACGTTCGCCTTCGACCTGCCGACGACTCCGCCGGCCGACGTGGCTCAGCCGAAGGCGAGGGAGCCGAAGGATCGGGCGGCGGTGCGCGAGGTGTAGCCGAACGGGCAACCCGGACGTGGCTAGCTAGGGTCAGGCGGGGTGCAAGTGCGGGGGACGCGCGGGGAAGCCCGCTGACACAGGGGAATAACGGGGGAATGAGGTTTGCAACGTATAAAATTCCTCTCACAATGTTGTGCGCGGAGCGCCGTTGGCGCAAACGGACCCCACGACGTGCGTCTGGTTGGACACATGTGTCTACCAGTCCACCCACTTCCCCAAGCGCCCCCGAAACATTACCGCCATGCATTATCGTCTCCTAGCCCTATCCTTCCTCTGTCTCGTCGTAGGCTGTGACATGGCCTCTGAAAGCCCCAGCGACGACGCCGAGATCAGCGCGTCTCCCCTTGCTCACAGCGCAAATCTGGACGATGCCAGGCGCTTTCATCCCATCGTGCTATCAGAACACGAGGGGGCGGACCTAGGTCGGCTCGTCGGTGCCGATCCCGGGGACATCGTGGCGTTTGCCTACGATACCGCGAGCCGGCAATTCCGCCAGATCCCCGTCCAGGCCGACGAGCGGTTCGTCTACGATGTCGCGCTGATCTACGAAGGCCTCCCGGGGTGTCCGTATTCTCCGAGCACCGGCAGCTACGGTAGCGTCTGCAACGACCTGGACGGGTACGTGACCATGTTGGGGTATGCTGACCCGAACACCGTTGTCGGACCCGATCCGGACCCCACGTTCGACGACGAGGACGAGCTCGCGTTGCTGCTCTCCGACTTTGGGGACCAAGGCCGCGGGCACCCTCGGGGAGTGCGGAACAACACCCGGACCGAAGTCACGGGGACGCTGAGTGGGACCACGTACTACGCCTACCTATACGTACGGAGAAGCTCCACCTTGACCCCCTCCGCTGGCCAGGACTACGTGGACTACTCATTCGACTTGGTCAACGAACCCTATAACAGGATCGGCATCCTCGGTCTTAACTCAGACCGCTACCCGCCGCCGCCGGACCACGGGGCCTCTAACCCCGAGAACACCGTCGTGACCGGGCAGTGGTACGAAGTCGAGTTTGCTGATCGGTGGATCATGGACGTCCTCCGGATCGGCGAGCCTGGGGGGCTGAGCGAGGACCTGCTCGAGCTAGACCAGATCCGCTTCTCGGACGACCCGAGCACGCCAGAGAAGGAAGGGTGTGGGCGGACCTCGTGGAGCGCGTCGCAAGGGGAGGGTGGGTTCCTCGTGAACCGGGACGGGCCGGTCCGAGCGATACGCCGGATCATTGGTTTCAACAGCGGCCCTCTGACAGAGCTGACGTGGACGTTCTACCCCTACAACATCCAGGTCGAGGCGTTCTACCGCGTGCACCCGATGCCGCAACCGAAGATGTTCTTCGATCTCTCGGATGCCGTGACGACCCATAGCTACGCCTACGGTGATGGGAATGCCCCCCTGAGCTTCTGGCAGACTCTAGCGCTACCGAGCCTGGGTGGTTGGGCTCTCCTCTCCGACTTCACTACCGACATCGCGTTCTCCCCCGGTCCCCGGCCGTTTTACAAGGACGACGCGAGCGACACCCAGTGCACCTTCGATAACACATACCACCGAGCTGCGCACGGCATGGAGGTCCCGTTCCAAGGCACCGACGTGATGACGCCAAATACAGACCCGAGCATGGGACCGGCCAACCAACTCGAGTTCCGCCGGAACCAGGCGTTCGGCCCCGACTCCGAAGCAGCGCGGGACGCGCTGTTGGAAGTGGTTGCGATCACCACTAGAGGGTGACCCCCGGCTGACTGGCACGGCGACCGGGTTCCTCTCCGCTGAGGCGGAACCCGGTCAGTCCATTGACTAGGCCCTTGAACGTCAAATTCCGGAGAGCCTGTACCACATCACATAGTGCGGCCCGATGCCGTCGATCTCGAACACGTCGCCGATGGTCTCGAACCCGAGCCGCTCGTAGAACCCGAGCGCGCCGACCCGAGCGTTACACCACAGCACCTCGGCCCCGGACTCGCGGACGTGCTCGAGGCAGCGCATCAGGACGGCCCGGCCGAGGCCGGTGCCCTGGAGGTCGGGCCGCGTCGCCATCCCGCGCAGCCGGAAGGCGCGCCGGGGGTCTACGTCGGCGTCGGGCGCGAGCGGCATCGGCTCCGGGTAGACCGTGGCGATGCCGACGACCTCGCCGTCCTGAACGGCCCCGGCGTGGAAGGTGCCGGGGTCCTCGTCGCCCGGATAGACGAGCGACTCGGGGGGCTGGCCGGGCCGGAGCACGGCGCTGCGCAGCGGGCGCGTCTCGGCAGCGGTGACCGGGCGGATGGAGGGCACGGGAGAGTGGGAGAGTGGGAGAGTGGGAGAGTGGGAGAGTGGGAGAGTGGAATAAAACCGGGAAAGGTACCGAGACCGTCTTGCGTTGCGCGGCACCTCCCACAACCCACTAACCGATCGGCGGCACGCGGGCGTAGTGCGCCAGCCGCTTCTCGGTGATCGCGTCCCATGAGAAGGTCTGGGCGCGGGCGAGCGCGGCGGCGCTCAAGGCCTGCCACGCCGGCTCGGGCAGGCGAACCAGCTTCAGGATGGCGTCGGCGAGCGCGCCGGGGTCCTCGGCCGGGATGATCTCGCCGACGGCGTAGTCGTCGGCCGCGCCGATGGCGGTCACCACGAGGGGCAGGCCGCAGCCCATCGCCTCCAGCGCCGCCAGGCCGAAGCCCTCGGTCCGCGACGGCATCACGCTGCACCGCGCGAGGTTGTGGAAGTCGCGCACGACCTCGTAGGGCTGGTGGCCGACGAGGTGGACGTGCTCCAGCGAGTAGCCCGGCTCTCCGGGGTCGAGCACGTCGTCCAGGCTCCCAGTCCCGAAGACGATCAGCTCCACCGGCGGCTCGCCGGCCTCGGCCCGCCGCTGCTGCACGGTGCGGTTGGCGAGAAAGAGGAGGTCGACGCCCTTCGTCTTCGAGAGCTTGCCGGCGAACGTAACGACCGGCGCGTCGCTCGGAAGGTCGAGGTCGAAGCGGGCTAGCAGCGCGGCCCGGTCCACCTCGGTGGGGTGGAAGACCTCCTTGTCGTAGCCATTCCCGAGGACGACGATTTTCTCCTCGGGCACGCCGTAGAGCTCGATGATCTCGGCGCGGTTGGCGTTGTTGAGCGCGAAGATGAACGTGGCGGCCTCGGCGGCTTCCGTCGCGTAGGGCCGGATGCCCGGGTCGAAGGCGAACCCCATCTGGTCCGAATGGTGGGCCATCACGGTGAAGGGCAGGCCGAGGTCGGCCACGGCGTAGGGCATCGCCCAGATGTGCTGGCACTCGATCACGTCCGGCCGGAGGTCCGCGACGACCTCGCGCAGACGGTCTTGGAACGACGAGACGTAGAGGTCCCGCTGCGCGTCGGAGAGGTCGCGGAAGGTCCAGGCGTTGTCGAAGTTGGTCGGGTTCGGGTCGGCGATCATCAGCGGGAAGGTGTAGAGCTCGACCTCGCCCCGGCGCAGGGGGAACGGCCACACCTCGTGCCGAGCCTCCGGCGCATGGTCGTCCTGGAGCGACGGAGCGCCCTCGGTCTCGGGATAGAGCACGCACACCCGGTGCCCCCGCGCCGCGAGGTGCCCGACCGTGGCCTCGACGACGGTGCCGCTGCCGGTCCCCCACGAGCCGGTCATGGTGAAGAGAATGGTCATGAGTCGGGGATCAGAGCGTGGAAGGGAGGGAGCGGGGACCGGTGCGCCCCGTCTACTGTACGTCTACTGCAACACGACGCGGACGCCGACGAACGGCTCGAAGCGGCGCTCGACGAGGTAGCGCCGCTCGCCGCCGGGGCCGTCCCGCTCGCGCCCGTAGCCGTAGCGCGAGCGGATGGTGAGCCAGGCGGGGCCGGGCAGGGCGTAGTCGAGGTGGAAGACGAGGAGGTTCTGGTCCTGGAGCTCGCTGAAGAGATTCCAGAACCCGGCCCGGCCCTGACGCTGCATCTCGAAGACGAAGCGGAACGGATCGCCGCTCCCAGGACTGAAGACGAGCCGGAGCGTCCCCTCGGAGAGGGCGTCGCCGCTGAAGTCGCGCCGCGCGTAGGCGACGAGCTCGAAGGCGTTGAAGACGAGGGCTCGGAGGGCGAACGTCAGCGAGAAGCCGCCCGCCGCCTCGGCGAGCGCGGTGGTGTCTGCCGCCGCGAAGACCTGACGGTTTTCGTAAAACTGCTCGGCCTGCCAGATGTGCGCTTCGGGGTTGCTCAGCGAGTAGAAGGCGTTGAAGTGGCCGGGGATGAACCCCGCGCCGCTCTGCACGAACCCGACCGTCGCGCCGAGCCGCCCGAACCCGGCCAGGTCGCGGCTCGCGAACTCGACCCCGCCGCCGAATCCGTCGCCGTGCTCCAGGTACCGGGCGTAGCTCGCGAACGGCGAGAGGGTGAAATCCCCGATGCCCCACACCGCCAGGCGCGCATCGAGGCCGACGGCCGCTGTCGCGGTGTCGGCCGGCAGGCTGCGGTCGGTCACGGCGGTGGCACCGATCTCGAACGCGCGGAGCGTTGGGCTCAGCGCGTACTCGAAGGGGGCGAGCTCGATGCGGCCGGCGACGACCCCGCCGGGCCGCGTCGCCTCGGCGATCCCGCCGAGGCGGAGGTCGTCGGCGAAGCCCATCACGCGGAGGAACGGGAGCTTTACGGCCGCCTCGGCTCCGACGGTGCGCTCGTCCCAGTCCGCCGTGGTGCGGAACGAGCGGACGAGGTCGCCGGTGCCGAGCGTGAGGTGCTCGAGCGGCCCGACGCGGGCGTAGACCGGGAGCCGAGGCGTCGGGTCGAGCCGGGCGTAGCGGACGAGCCGGAGGAGGTCGTAGGTCTCGTCGAAGTCCTCTTCGTACCGCCCGTTGCCGACGCGCAGCGGCCCGCCGAGGCCGAGCGAGACCGGCCCCGCCGCAAGGTCGGCCTCCAGCCCGACCCCGCCCCGCCACGCGACGCCGATGTACGACGGCCCGCCGAAGGCCGCAAACCGGGCTCCCGCCGGCCGGATGTCGCGCGGAGGCATCTCGGTCGGGTCGTCGGCCGCGCCGAAGTCGAACGGCGCGCGGTCCGTGGGCTGAGCGCTCGCCGCCGTGGCGAGCAGGAGAGAGAGGACGGGGACGAGCCGAAGCATCCGGGCGCGGGCAGGGGAGAGGAAACGCAAGATAGCAGTACCGCCCGAGGCCGCGCCGGCTCAGGCGGTCCAGCGCACCGTCGTGTGCTCGAGCTGCGCCGGCGCGACGCGCGGGCCGAGCAGGGAGACGCCGTAGCCGACCAGCAGCGTTACGGCCAAGCCCACGGCCGTGGACCAGATGAACGGAATCGGCTCGGTCCCGAGCCACGCGTAGAGCGGCGGCAGGCCGACGTCGTTCTCGGTCACCATCAGCACCACGAGTGTGCCCACGATGGCCCCGGTGAAGGCCCCCGTCCCGTTCGCGCGCCGCGTCAGCATACCGAGCAGGAAGAGGCCAAGCAGGCCGCCCGCGAAGTAGCCCATGAAGCTCAGGATCAGGTCGATCAGAGGCGCTCCCGTGCGCGAGGCGTAGATCCCGATCCCGATCCCCGCGACGCCGGCCGTGACCACGACGGCCTTGGCGAAGCGCAGCCGCGTCTGCTCCCCCAGCCCCGGCCGGAAGCGCGCGAGGAAGTCAACCGTCAGCGCGGCGGCGAGCGAGTTCAGGGCCGAGTCGAGGCTGGACATGGCCGCTGCGAAGACGGCCGCGACGAGCGCGCCCGTCAGGACGGGCGGCACCTCGGTGTTGACGAAGTGCGGCATGATCTGGTCCGCGCTGAGGCCGGCCGGGAGGAGGCCCGGCTCGTGCTGGTAGAACACGAACAGGAAGACCCCGAGCAGGAGCGAGAGCGTCACCCCGATGGCCCCCGCGCCGACGCCGAGCAGGAGCGCGCGCTGGGCGTCGCGCGGCGCGCGGACGGTCATGTAGCGCTGCACCGGCTGCTGGTTCGTGCCGAAGAGCGAGAGCGCGAGCAGGCCATACCCGAAGATCGCCGTCACCAGCCCACGACCGCCGAGCAGGTCCTCGGTGTGGACGACGGCGAGCTTGCCCGCCGCCCCGGCCTCGGCGAAGGCCGCGCCCCACCCGCCGGGCGTCCCCGCCACCACGACTGCCATCGAGGCCACGATGCCGAGGCTCATGATCGCAAACTGGATCACGTCGGTCCAGATCACGGCCGAGATGCCGCCGAGCACGGTGTAGAGAATCGCGATGACGCCGAAGAGCACGACGGCCTCCTCTACGCCGTCGAGGCCGGGCACCAAGTCGGTCGGGACGACGGCCGAGAAGAGGAGCGCGGCTCCGTAGAGCAGAGTCCCCGCCCGGAGCAGCACCGTGAGCGCGAAGAGCGACGAGCCGAGCAGCCGGCTCTTGAGGTCGAAGCGGGCCTCGAGGTACTCGTAGGCCGTCGTGAGCCCGCGCACCTTGTGGAAGAACGGGATGAAGAGCAGCGCCACGATGACCGCCGCCAGGATGTCCCCGAGCGAGTACTGGAGGTACCACAGGTCGCCGCTGTAGGCGTAGCCCGGCACCCCGAGGATGGAGGCCGCCGAGAACGACGTGGCGATGATCGAGAGCCCGGCCGCCCACCACGCCACGCTCCGGTTGCCGACGAAGTAGGCCTCGGTGTCGGTCTGCCGCCGGTTGGCCCAGACCCCGATGGCGACGATCACGACGACGTAGAGGCCGAGGACGATCCAGTCAGCGAGATGCATAGAGCGGCGCGGTGAGGGAGAGGCAGAATCTACTGGACAGCGACCCAGCAGAGGCGCCCCCGCCGTAGGTTTCGCCGCGGCACCCTCCGTCTCCTCTCCCTCGTCCCAGGCTCTTCAGGTCCTGATCCCTTCCGCCCCATGCCCATCCCTGACCCGCTCCCGCTCTTCCCGCTCGGCGTGGTGCTCTACCCCGGCGAGCCGATGCCGCTGCACATCTTCGAGGAGCGCTACCGCGCCATGATCCGGCACTGCCGGGAGACCGACGAGCCGTTCGGGGTGGTGCTGGCGCAGGACGAGGACCTCGCCCCGGTCGGGTGCACGGCTCGCATCGAGCGCGTGCTCCAGCAGTACGACGATGGACGGGTCGACATCGTCGCGGTCGGCGAGGAGCGGTTTCGGATCGAGGAGGTCCGGCAGGAGCGGCTCTACCTCACGGCCCGCGTCACGCCGTTCGGCTCGCGGGAGGGCATCGCCGACCCGGACGCGCGCGAGCGGGTGATCGCGCTCCACCTGAAGCTGCTGGAGCTGGCCGGGGAGAACATCCGCCCGGTGATCTACGAGGGCCCGAAGCGGATCTCGTTCGTCGTCGCCCAGAACGCCGGCCTCGACCTCGGCCGCAAGCAGGAGGTGCTGGAGCTCGCCACCGAGGACGAGCGGCTCGCCTACCTCGCGGCGCACCTCGAGCAGCTCATCCCCGAGGTCCGCAAGGCGCGGGAGCGCAACCGCCGCATTCAGTCCAACGGGCACGTTAAAGAGTAGAGGGGGAGGGAATGGAGGGAATGCAATAAAACACAGGAAGACAACGAGGCGGCCGCGCGCTGCGCCGCACCTTCGGATGCCCGCCGACAACCTGCTCATGTCGCACCTCGACCTGCCGTTCTTCGACGACCGCCACCGCGTGCTCGCGCGCGACCTCGGCGCGTGGGCAGGCGCGCACGTCGACGGGGAGCCGGGCGACGAGGCCGAGGCGTGCCGGGCGCTCGTTCGGGCGATGGGGCAGGCGGGGTGGCTGCGGCTGTGCGTGCCCGCGCCCGCCGGGCTGCACGACCGGCTCGACGTGCGGAGTCTGTGTCTCGCGCGCGAGACGCTCGGCTACCGCTCGGCCCTGGCCGACTTCGCCTTCGCGATGCAGGGACTCGGCAGTGGGCCGATTTCGCTGTTCGGCACCGACGCGCAGCGGGGCCGCTACCTGCCGGGCGTAGCGGCCGGGGAGGCCATCGCGGCCTTTGCGCTCTCCGAGGCCGCCGCCGGCTCCGACCCCGCCGCCCTCGCGACCACCGCCGAGGACGACGGCGACGGCTTCGTGCTCAACGGCGGCAAGACCTGGATCTCGAACGCCGGCATCGCCGATTTCTACGTCGTCTTCGCCCGCACCTCCACCGGGTCGCGCGGCCTGAGTGCGTTCGTCGTCGAGGCCGAGACGCCGGGCCTGAGCGTCACCGAGACGATCCCGCTCATCGCGCCGCACCCGCTCGGCACCCTCGCCTTCGCCGATTGCCGGGTGCCGCGCGCGGCCCTCCTCGGCGAGCCGGGGCAGGGGATGCGGATCGCGCTTGCCACGCTCGACGTGTTCCGGACGACGGTCGGGGCCGCCGCGCTCGGCTTCGCCCGCCGCGCCTTCGACGAGACCCTCGCCCACGTCCGCCGCCGCGAGGTCTTCGGCGGGCCGCTCGCCGCCCTGCCCGTGGTCCAGAGCACGCTGGCGCAGATGGCGACCGAGATCGACGCGAGCGCCGGGCTGGTCTACCGTGCCGCCTGGACGAAGGACGCCGGGGCCGAGCGCGTCACCAAGGAGGCCGCGATGGCGAAGGCGTTTGCCACCGAGGCCGCACAGCGCGTGATCGACCGAGCGGTGCAGCTCTTCGGCGGGCACGGCGTCACCGTCGGCTCCGTCGTGGAGCGGCTCTACCGCGACATCCGCCCGCTCCGCATCTACGAGGGCGCGACCGAAATTCAGCACCTCGTCATCGCCCGGCAGCTTCTGAAAGAAGCGGAAGGAATGGAGTAAAACCCAGGAAGATAACGAGACGACCGCGCGCTGTGCCGCGCCTTACTACTAACCACTAACCACCGCCATGACCATTCTCCAGCCGCCCGGTTGGGCGCGGCCGAAAGGCTACGCCAACGGCCTCCTCGCCGAGGGGCGGCTGCTCTTCGTCGCCGGACAGATCGGGTGGGACGCCGGGCAGCGGCTCGTGGCGGACGACCTCGTCGGCCAGACCGAGCAGGCGCTGCGCAACATCGTCGCGGTGCTGCGCGAGGGCGGGGCGGGGCCGGAGCACATCGCTCGGATGACGTGGTACGTCACCGACAAGCACGCCTACGGCGCAGCCCAAGCCGAGATCGGACGGGCTTACCGCGACGTGATCGGCGCTCACTATCCGACGATGACGCTCGTTGAGGTTGCCGGCCTGCTCGAGCCGGGGGCGGTGGTGGAAATCGAGGTCACGGCCGTCGTACCGTACCCCCCAAACTCGTCTTCCGCAGACTAACCCGATGGAGCGATGCCCGAACCCACAGCCCACCGCGACACCTTCGCCCGCGACCACCTCCCGCCGCGCCACTTGTGGCCGGACCTGCTGCTCTCGGGCGACTTCGCGTACCCGCCGCGCCTCAACTGCGCCACCGAGCTGCTCGACAAAACCGTCGAAGCCGGCCCAGACCGCGTCCTGTTCCACACCGCCGACGGCACGCAGACCTACGCCGCATTCCGCGCCGAGGTCAACCGGATCGCGCACGTTCTGAGGGACGACCTCGGCCTGGTGCCCGGCAACCGCGTGCTGCTGCGCGGGCCGAACACGCCGCGCTTGGCCGCGTGCTGGTTCGCCGTCGTCAAGGCCGGCGGCATCTGCGTCACCACGATGCCGCTGCTCCGGGCCTACGAGTTGACCTACACCGTCGAGAAGGCCCGGATCAGCCACGCGCTCTGCGACGCCCGCTTCCGCGACGAGCTCGAGAAGACCGAGGCCGAGACGCTGGGCACGGTCGCCTATCTCCTGAGCGACGCCGATGACGGCCTCGAGGCTCGCATGACGACCAAGCCGGATACGTTCGAGGCCGTGGATACCGCCGCCGACGACGTGGTGCTCATTGCGTTCACGAGCGGGACCACGGGCGACGCCAAGGCGACCGTGCACGTCCACCGCGACGTGCTCGCCATCTGCGACGCCTTCCCGGCCTCGTGCCTCGGCCTTCGCCCGGACGATGTGGTGATCGGCTCCCCGCCGCTCGGGTTCACCTTTGGCCTGGGCGGCGACCTCTTGTTCCCGATGCGGGTCGGGGCTTCGGCCGCGTTCATCGAGAAGCCGAGCGTCGAGTCGATCCTGCAAACGGCCCACGACTTCGGCGCGACGGTCTGCTTCACCTCGCCGACGGCCTACCGCGCGATGCTCCCCCGGCTCGGCGAGTTCGACGTGGCGAGCCTCCGGCTCTGCGTCTCGGCCGGCGAGCCGCTCCCGGCCCCGACCTTCCACGCGTGGCACGAGGCGACGGGCCTCGAGATCATCGACGGCATCGGCTCGACCGAGATGCTGCACATCTTCCTCTCGAACCGCGACGGCAGTGCCCGGCCCGGCACGACGGGCACCCCGATCCCCGGCTACCAAGCGAAGGTGGTAGACGAGGCGGGGGACGAGGTCACGCCCGGCACGGTCGGCCTGCTCGCCGTGCGCGGCCCGACGGGCTGCCGCTACCTCGACGACGAAGCCCGGCAGCGCGAGTACGTCCGCGACGGCTGGAACTACCCCGGCGACGCCTACCTCGTGGACGAAGATGGCTACTTCCACTACCAGTCGCGGTCCGACGACATGATCATCACCTCGGGCTACAACGTATCCGGCCTGCAGATCGAGAGCGTGCTGCTGCGGCACCCGGCGGTCGGCGAGTGCGGCGTGGTCGGGGTGCCGGACGAGGCGCGCGGTCACCTCGTCAAGGCGTTCGTCGTGCTGCGCGAGGGGGCCGAGCCGGGCGAGGCGCTCGTGAAAGAGCTCCAGGACTTCGTCAAGGCCGAGGTCGCACCCTACAAGTACCCCCGCGCGGTCGCGTTTTTGGAGGCTCTCCCGCGCACCCAGACCGGCAAGCTCCAGCGCTTCCGCCTCCGGGACGCGCCCCCCGGCGAGGCGTAGAACATCGGTGGGACTGGACGGTACGCCGTCGCCTCTCGTCTAATCGGCTCCTCGATGGATCTGTGGCTCTACGCGCTCGGCAGCGTGCTCCTGGTCAGCCTCGTCTCGCTCGTCGGCGTCTTCACGCTCTCGCTCAACGCGGCGCGGCTGGAGCGGATCGTGTTCCTGCTCGTCTCCTTCGCCGTCGGCGCAATGCTCGGCGGGGCGCTGATCCACCTCATCCCCCGCGCCTTCGACGCGCTCGGCGACCGGACGGCGAGCCTGCTCGTCCTCGCGGGTGTGCTGGCCTTCTTCGTCCTGGAGAAGTTCCTCCACTGGCGGCACGACCACGGCGTCGCGGGCGTCGCGGCCGAGGCGGAGGTCGCCGCCGCGCTCGAGATCGAACGCCCGGCCGTCAAGCCGTTCGCCACGATGAACCTGGTCGGCGACGCGGCGCACAACCTGATCGACGGGGCGGTGATCGCGGCGGCCTACCTGGTCTCGGTTCCGGCAGGGATGGTGACGACGGTCGCGGTGATGCTCCACGAAATCCCGCAGGAGATCGGCGACTTCGGGGTGTTGGTCTACGGCGGCATCGAGCCGAAGCGGGCGCTGCTCTACAACTTTCTCTCTGGCCTAGCGGCCCTCGTCGGCGCGGTCCTCTCACTCGTCGTCGGGGCGCAGGTCGAGGGCTATGCGGACTACCTGCTGCCTATCACGGCCGGCTCGTTCCTCTACATCGCCGGCAGCGACCTGATCCCGGAGCTGAACCACCACCACAGCGTGCCGGCGACGAAATCGGTGTGGCAGTTGGTGATGATCCTGCTCGGCGTCGGGGTGATGCTGCTGCCGGCCACGCTCGGCCTCGACCTGCGGCACTAGCGCGAAACGCTGTGGGTAAGGCTGGTTCAGTTATCCCAGTACGCTCTCTCCACGGACGATGGACCCGCCTGGTGGACGTACGCGGATGCGTCGAATGCCTTCACCGCTGCGTGGAAGTCGACCTCCTTCCCGACGAGCACCAGACCGCGCTGCACCTCCCGCCCTGTCTGCGGGATGACGAAGGTGGCGCAGACGAGGAGCTCGCCTTCCCACGCAGAAACCAGAGGGAGAAGGTCCTCGAGCAGAAGCCCCCTGGTGGAGCCGGAACATGATCTCCCCCTCTATCCAACGGCGCGACACCTCATTCCACAGGCCTTCTACGACGTGACGCTCCCGCGAGACATCGCGGCACCCTCGGAAGGTCTCGGCTGATTCGGAGCTGCCTTGGGTGTGAGCGCACCCCGGAAGCACGAGATCAACGAGAAGCAAGAGGAGGGGTAGCGTACGCGTCATCGGAGACGGTCGGACTGCATGTGGGCAGCGGCGATGCGCTCGGCCGTCGCGCGGAAGGGGCGGAAGGTGAGGCCTAGCTCCTCGCGTGCCTTGCGGTTGCTGTAGCGGTAGAACCGACCCGAGATGCGGGCGGTCTCGCGCGTCAGCGTCGGGCGCGAGCGCGTCGCGGCGGCGAGGGCTTCGGAGGCGGTACCGGCGAGGAGCGCTAGGCCCGGTGGGAGGACGAGCTTCGGCCCAGGCACCCCGAAGGCGGCGGCGAGCGTGTCGAAAATCTCCTTCCAGCGCAGGTCCTCCGACCCGAGGAAGTAGCGCTCGCCGGTTTCGCCACGCGCCATGGCGGCGCGGTGGCCGGTCGCCACGTCCTCGACATCTACGACGTTCGTCCCGCCCGCTGGCGCGACGGGCATCGTCCCGCGCCGCACCTTGTCGGCGATCTCGGTCGTGTTCTCGCCGGCTCGCCCCGGCCCGAAGATGACCGCCGGATTGACGATCACGGCGTCGAGGCCTTCGGCGATGGCGCGGTGCACCTCCAGCTCGGCGTCGTACTTGCTCCGGGCGTAGGCCGTGTTCATCTTCGAGTCGCTCCACTCGGCCGTCTCGTCGATCACGCCGGCCGGCCGCTCCGGCCGTCCGAGCGCGGCCTGGCTGGAGGTGAGCACGAGCCGCCCGACGCCGGCCTCGCGCGCGGCGTCCACGACGTTCGCCGTGCCGGCGACGTTGACTGTGTGCAGCCGCTCGGCGTCCTTCGCCCCACCGAACCCGACGAACGCGGCCGCGTGGTAGACCGCCTCGATGCCGTCCATCGCTGCCCGGACACTCGCCCCCTCGGTCACGTCGCCCACGGCGTGCTCGACCTGCGCCGCGCTGCCGCCGAGCAAGTCGAGCGCGGAGGTGGGGCGGCGTAGGATGCGGACGGCCTCGCCCTCGTCCAGAAGCTGGCGGACGAGGACCGAGCCGAGAAAGCCGGTCGCGCCGGTGATGAGGACCATCGGCGAACCAGTCAATCGGCGAATGAAACGAGGAGGTCGTTCTTGCCGACGGGCTGGCCGGGTTCGACGTGGACCGCGGCGACCGTGCCGGCGGCGGCGGCACGCAGCTCGTTCTCCATCTTCATCGCCTCGAGCACCACCAAGCCGGTGCCCTCTTCGACGGCCTGGCCGGCCTCGGCAAGGACGGAGAGGACGAGGCCGGGCATCGGCGCGCGCAGCTCGCGCTCGGCCGCCGAGTCCGCGTCCTCCATGCCGAAGCGCTCGAGGAGCAGGTCGCGCTCCGTCTTGAGGCGGACCGTCAGGCTGCGGCCGTCGTGCGTGAGCCGGAGCGTGCCGTCGTCCTGCGGCTCGACGGTGAACGGATAGCTCCGGCCGTCGAGCAGCAGCAGCACCTCGTGCTCGGCGACGCGCTCGAAGCGGAACGCAGCGCGTTCGCCGCCTACGACGAGGGCGTCGCCGTCGAGGCTGAGGTCGAAGGGATGGTCGTGGACGAGGGCCTGGAACTTCATCGCGCCGTGCGGGCTTGGGGGGAGGACGTAAAGCTACGCTCCGCCTCGCTCCCGTGACCGACCCACCGCTCACGCCCGCCCTCCTGCTCACGGCCTACCGGCGCGGCGTCTTCCCGATGGCCGATCCGGACGAGGGCGGCGCGGTCTACTGGTACGCCCCCGACCCGCGCGGCGTCCTCCCGCTCGGCGGCTTCCGCGTCCCGAAGAACCTGGCGAAGCTCGTCCGCCAGCGGCGGTTCGAGGTGACGACGGACCGGTCGTTCGAGGCTGTCATGCGGGCGTGTGCGGCTCCGGCGGAGGGTCGGGAGACGACGTGGATATCGGACGAGATCGTGGCGGCCTACGTCGCGCTCCACCGGCGCGGGGCGGCGCACTCGGTCGAGTGTTGGGACGACGGGCGGCTCGTCGGCGGGCTGTACGGCGTCGCGCTCGGCGGGGCGTTCTTCGGCGAGTCGATGTTCCACCGCGCCCGCGATGCGTCGAAGGTGGCGCTCGTCCACCTGGTGGAGCGGCTGCGGCGCGGCGGCTTCCGGCTGCTCGACGTGCAGTTCGTCACCGATCACCTCGCCCGGTTCGGGGCCGTCGAGGTCCCGCGCGCCGAGTACGAGCGCCGGCTCGCCGAGGCGCTCGGCGCAGACGCGCGGTGGGACCGAGCGAATATTTAACCCGACCTTCGGACACCCGGCAGACGCCGCGCGTACCGACGTCCTCACCTGCCGCCTGCCTCGCCATGCTCCGACTTCTGGTCTCGAGTCTGTTCGCCCTCCTGCTCCTCACCGCCTGCACCGACGAGGCGGCCGTGGCGGAGGAGCCGCTCGCCGCGCCCGTCGCTCAGGCCGAGGCCGTGGACGCCCCCGCCGCGCCGGACTCGTCGACCCAGCAGACGTTCGACGACCTAATGGCCTACGCGGCGGCAGAGAATCTTGCCACCCGGCCGCTCGGCGAGATCGTGCAGGCGCTCGGGCTGCGGCTGCTCGGGCGGCCCTACGTCGAGGGCGCGCTCGACCGGACGGAGACCGAGGCGCTCGTGGTCGACCTCTCGGGGTTCGACTGCGTGACCTACGTCGAGAACGTGCTCGCCCTCGCCCAGACGATCCAGAGCGGGACGCCCCAGGACGGGCCGCCGAGCTACGACGCCTACGTCCGCCGCCTCGAAGCGCTCCGCTACCGCGACGGTCGGCTCGACGGGTATTGCAGCCGCCTCCACTACTTCACCGAGTGGCTGCTCGACAACGAGCGGAGCGGGGCGGTCCGACTCGTCAGCCAGGATTTCGGCGAGCCGTTCGACAAGACCATCGACTTCATGAGCGGCCACCGCGACGCCTACCCGAAGCTGAAGGGCGGCAACGCCCGGGGCGACTCGCTGTTCGCGTGCATCGAGAACGTCGAGGTCGGCCTGCGCGGGCACGGCGTTTCCTACGTCCCGCAAGACCAGATCCGCAGCATCTACGACCGGCTCGAGGCCGGTGACATCATCGCCACGACGACGGACATCGAGGGGCTTGACGTGACGCACACCGGCTTCGTCTTCAAGCGCGACGGGCAGACCGGCTTCCTCCACGCCTCGCTCACCGGCGAGGTCAAGGTCTCCGAGGACTTGGCCGACTACATCGCCGGCAACAAGGTCCAGACCGGCATCCTCGTGGCGCGACCGCTTGCCGTCGGGGCCGGCGGTTGAAAGGAGCGCGGTATTTTAGGACCTCACCGTAGGGGCACGGCGCGCCGTGCCCCTACCTGCATCACCCATTCGCTATGCCCGAACTCACCCGGATCGGCGTGCTCACCTCCGGCGGCGACGCGCCCGGGATGAACGCCTGCCTCCGCGCCGTCGTCCGCCGCGCCGTCGTCGAGGAGCTCGAGGTCGTCGGCGTCCGCCGGGGCTACGCCGGGCTGATCGACGGCGACTTCGTCGAGATGGGCCGGCAAAGCGTCTCCAACATCCTCGGCAAGGGCGGGACGATCCTCAAGAGCGCCCGCTCCGACGGGTTCCGCGCGCCCGAGGGCCGGGCGCAGGCAGCCGAGCACCTGCGCGAGGCGGGGATCGACGCGCTCGTCGCCATCGGCGGGAACGGGACGCTGCGCGGGGCGGCGCTGCTGCACGCCGAGCACGGCGTCGCCGTCGTCGGCTGCCCCGGCACCATCGACAACGACCTCTTCGGCACCGACGAGACGGTCGGCTACGACACGGCGCTCAACACGGCGATCGAGAACATCGACCGCATCCGGGACACGGCGGATGCGCACAACCGCCTCTTCCTGATCGAGGTGATGGGGCAGGACGCGGGCTTCATCGCGCTCCACTGCGGCATCGGCGGCGGGGCCGAGCTGATCCTGATCCCCGAGACGCTCACCCGGATGGCCTCGATCAAGGAGCGCATCCTGTCGCTGATGGTGAGCCAGCTCCGCTCCTCGATCGTGGTCGTCGCCGAGGGCGAGGAGATGGGCGGGGCCGTCAAGATCGCCGAGGCGCTCGGGGCCGACCCCGCCTTCGACGCCATCGACCTGCGGGTCTGCATCCTCGGGCACGTCCAGCGCGGCGGCTCGCCGACGGCGCGCGACCGCGTGCTCGCCAGCCGCCTCGGCTCGGCCGCCGTCGAGGCGCTGCTCGAGGGGCACGACAGCGTGATGGTCGGCCTCGTCAACAGCGACGTCAAGCTGACCCCGCTGCGCCAGGTCTGCGACCGCAAGAAGCAGATCGACTACGACCTCCTGAACCTGAGTCAGTTGCTGAGTTGAAGCCTGCCGCGATCGCCTCGCCCTCCCTGGGCCTCCTGCTGCACCGCCGACCACGGACGGCAGACCGCAGACCGCCGGGCCGAGCCAGTCCTCGCCGTCTGCGGTCCGCCGTCGGCGGTCACGTTTTGTACTGCCGCGCCGGACGAGCCCTGCACAGCGGCGCTGTCCATAACACGCCTTAGCGATGCCAGACACCCACAAGCCGCCCATCGGCGAGGTCGAGGGCAAGAAGCGCGAGGTCGAGCAGATGTTCGACGCCATCGCGCCGCGCTACGACCTCCTCAACCGCGTCCTCTCGCTCGGCATCGACGTCCGCTGGCGCAAGCAGGCCGTCAAGCTGGCCGGGGCCGCGCTCGACCGCGCCCCGCGCCGCATCCTCGACGTGGCGACCGGCACCGCCGACCTCGCCGTCGAGGCCCTCAAGCTCGGGCCGACCGAGGTCGTCGGCGTGGACATCGCCGAGGAGATGCTGGCCGTCGGGCGCGCCAAGCTCGCCGCGCGCGGCCTCGGCCACCGCATCACGCTTCGGCGCGGCGACGCCGAGAACCTCGACTTCCCAGACGGCGCGTTCGACCTCGCACTCGTCGCCTTCGGGGTGCGCAACTTCGAAGACCTGGGGCGCGGCCTCGGCGAGCTGCGCCGCGTGCTCCGGCCCGGCGGCGCGCTCGTGGTGCTGGAGTTCAGCCGCCCGCGCGCCTTCCCGGTGCGCCAGCTCTACGGGGTCTACTCCAGCCACATCCTGCCCCGCGTCGGCAAGGCCGTCTCCGGCGAGAGCGGGGCCTACGACTACCTCCCCGAGTCCATCCGCGCCTTCCCCGACGGGGTCGACTTTCTGGCCGAGATGGAGCGCGCCGGGTTCGGCGGTCTGGAAGAGCAGCGCCTCACCTTCGGCGTCGCCTCGCTGTACCGGGGCCTCGTGCCGCAAGCGAGCTAGAGAGCCCGGCCCCGGTCCAAGAGAACCCGGCCCCGGTCCACACGTATCCTCGGCGCGATTCGAGTTCCTACATTTCCAGTCCTCTCTGCATGATCGTCGTCCTCAACGAGCGCGCCACGCCCGCCCAGGCCCAGGCCGTCACCGAGCGCCTCGAGGCGTACGGGTTCGAGGTCACCCCCGTGGCCGGGGCGCGGCAGACGGTGCTCGCGGCCGTCGGCGTGCAGCCGGACTTCGACACGCGTCACCTCCAGGTGCTCGACGGCGTGGCGAAGGTGGTCCGTGTGACCAGCCCGCACCGCTACGTCGGCCGCTCGTGGCAGCAGGAGGACACCGTCATCGACGTCAAGGGCGTCCGCGTCGGAGGCGACGAGATCGTGATGATGGCCGGGCCGTGCTCGGTCGAGAGCGAGGAGCAACTCGACGCGGCGGCGGCGGCCGTCGCCGCCGAGGGCGCGACGTTCCTGCGCGGCGGGGCCTTCAAGCCGCGCTCGTCGCCCTACGCCTTCCAGGGCCTGGGCGAGGAAGGCCTCCGGCTCCTCCGCACCGCCGCCGACCGGCACGGGCTGCGCGTCATCACCGAAGTCATGACGCCGTCCCAGGTCGAGGTGGTCGGGCAGCACGCCGACGTGTTCCAGATCGGCGCGCGCAACATGCAGAACTTCGACCTGCTCCGCGCCGTCGGGCAGACCGAGACGCCGGTCTTCCTCAAGCGGGGGCTCGCGGCCACGGTTAAAGACTGGCTTTTGAGTGCCGAATATGTAATAGCCAGCGGTAACTCTCGGGTCATCTTGTGCGAGCGCGGCATCCGCACCTTCGAGACCGCGACCCGCAACACCCTCGACCTGTCGGCCGTGCCCGTAGCCAAAGAGCGGACCCACCTGCCCGTGTTCGTCGACCCGAGCCACGCGGCCGGGCTGAGCGGCCGGGTGCTGCCGCTCGCGCGGGCGGCCGTGGCGGTCGGGGCGGACGGGCTGCTCGTGGAGGTCCACCCGGACCCGCCGCGCGCGCTCTCCGACGGGCCGCAGTCGCTCACCTTCGACGGCTTCTCCGAGATGATGCGGCAGCTTCGCCGGATCGCCGAGGCCATCGGCCGGCCGATGCGCGAGGCCGTGTCCCACCCCGCAGCGCGGCACGAAACCTCTGTGTAACTCGGCGGACCGTCGTCTCTCGGCATACGCTTTGTCCGATGCTCGACTGTGCGGTCTCCCCACCGTCCCTATCTCCTCCTCTTAAGCAAGACAGATTATGTGTGGCATCGTTGGATACATCGGCGGGCGCGAGGCCAGCGACCTCCTCGTGACGGGCCTCAAGCGCCTCGAGTACCGGGGCTACGACTCCGCGGGCATCGCGGTCCTGAACGGCCGCGTCAAGATCCGCAAGAAGGAGGGGAAGGTCAGCGAGCTGGAAGGCGTCCTCGACGCGTCGCCCGTGGCGGGCACGGTCGGGATGGGGCACACGCGCTGGGCGACGCACGGCGCGCCCAACGACGTCAACGCCCACCCGCACACCGCCGACAACGGCCGCTTCGCGATCATCCACAACGGGATCATCGAGAACTACGCGGTCCTCAAGAAGCGCCTCCTCGAGAAGGGCTACACCTTCGAGAGCGAGACCGACACCGAGGTGCTCGCCCACTTCATCGACGACGTGCAGAAGGAGGCCGACCTCGGGTTCGCCGAGGCCGTCCGGCAGGCGCTGACGCAGGTCGACGGGGCCTACGGCTTGGTCGCCGTCTCCGAGGACGAGCCGGACATGCTCGTGGTCGCGCGCAACGGCAGCCCGCTGCTGCTCGGCATCGGCGAGGGGGAGCACTTCGTCGGCTCCGACGCCAGCCCGTTCATCGAGTACACCCGCAACGTGGTCTACCTCAACGACGGCGAGATGGCCGTCGTCCACCGCGACAGCTACGACGTCTACAAGATCGACGGCGCGCCCGTCGCCAAGGAGGTCCACGAGCTCGAGTGGAACCTCGAAGAGATCGAGAAAGGAGGCTATGAGCACTTTATGCTGAAAGAGATCATGGAGCAGCCGGAGGTCCTCGAGAACGCGATGCGCGGGCGCGTTCGCCTCGGCGACAACCGCATCCGCCTGGGCGGTTTGCAGGACGTGATGCCGCAGCTCGTCGACGCCGAGCGCATCATCATCTGCGCCTGCGGCACGAGTTGGCACGCCGCGCTCGTCGGCGAGTACCTGATCGAGAAGCACACCCGCATCCCGGTCGAGGTCGAGTACGCCTCCGAGTTCCGCTACCGCAACCCGATCCTCAAGAAGGGCGATGTGGTGATGGTGATCTCGCAGAGCGGCGAGACGGCCGACACGCTCGCCGCCGTCCGGCAGGCGCAGGAGGCCGGCATCCTGACCCTCGGCGTGGTCAACACCGTCGGCTCGACGATCGCGAGGGAGACCGACGCGGGGGTCTACCTCCACGCCGGCCCGGAGATCGGGGTGGCGAGCACCAAGGCGTTCACCGCCCAGGTGCTGGTGCTGACCATGATCGCGCTCGCGCTCGGCAAGGAGCGCGGCACCATCGACGACGCGACGTTCGGCACGTTCCTCCAGGGTCTCGCGGCGATCCCCGACCAGATCCGCAGCGTCCTGGCCCAGAGCTCGGTCGTCGAGGCGCTCGCGCACGACTACAAGCTGGCCGACAACTTCCTCTACCTCGGCCGCGGCTGCAACTTCCCGGTCGCCCTCGAGGGCGCGCTCAAGCTCAAGGAGATCTCCTACATCCACGCCGAGGGCTACCCGGCGGCCGAGATGAAGCACGGCCCGATTGCGCTGATCGACCGGTTCATGCCGGTCGTGGTGATCGCGATGAAGGACGCGATCTACGACAAGGTGGTCTCGGGCATCGAGGAGGTCGCCGCGCGCCAAGGCGCGGTCATCGCCATCACCGAGGAGGGCAACCACGAGCTCGACGATCTGTGCAAGGTGGTGCTCCACGTCCCGCGCTCGCTCGAGTGCCTGGAGCCGCTGCTGACGGTGATCCCGCTCCAGCTGCTGTCGTACTACGTCGCGGTTCTGCGGAACTGCAACGTCGACCAGCCGCGCAACCTCGCCAAGAGCGTGACGGTGGAATGAGGGAGATCGGGGAGCTAGAGGATTGAGGGATCGGGGGATTGTCTTCGAATGGGTGAGCAGCTAGACAAAACGGAGCATCTTCGCCTTCGGTCGAAAGACTTTGCGATCCGGGTGGTGAAGCTGTTTCGTACCCTTCCGAAGACGGAGGACGCGGGGTGATGGGGCGGCAGCTTCTGCGCTCGGCGACCTCGGTTGCGGCCAACCACCGGGCCGTCTGCCGCGCCCGCTCCAAGGCGGAGTTCATCGCAAAAACGGGAACGGTGGTCGAAGAAACCGACGAGACCGTATTCTGGATCGAACTCCTCGTTGACACCGATCTGGTCCAGCGTGACCGAGTATCAGAGTTGCTGGGAGAGGCAAACGAACTCCTACGCATCTTCGCCGCCTCCCACCGTACCGCGAGGACGCGCAGAGAATAGCTTCCCAATCCCTCAATTCTCCGATCCCTCAATCCCCCGATAGATTTGATTCCCGACGAAACGCTCCGCGACATCAGAGCCCGCCACGCCGAGATCGAACGCCTGATGGCGACGCCCGAGGTCGCCACCGACCCGGCGCAGATCGCCGACCTCGGACGCGAGCACTCGGAGCTCGGCGACCTCGTGGCGAAGATCGACCGCGTCGAGGCCCTCCGGCAGGAGGCGGCGGACCTGCGCGAGATGGCCGAAGGCGAGGAGGGCGAACTCGCCGAGATGGCCGCAGCCGAGCTCGAAGGCGTCGAGGCGAAGCTGCCCCGCGCCGAGGAGGCCCTCCGCCTCGCGCTCGTCCCCAAGGACCCCGCCGACGCCAAGGACGCCATCCTCGAGATCCGCGCCGGCACCGGCGGCGACGAGGCCAGCCTCTTCACCGGCGACCTGCTCCGGCTCTACTCCCGCTTCGCCGAGCGCCACGGCTGGAAAGTCGAGATGATGGACGCCACCGAGGGCGCGCAGGGCGGCTTCAAAGAGATCACCCTCTCGGTCAAAGGCCCCGAGGTCTTCGGGACGATGAAGTTCGAGAGCGGGGTCCACCGCGTGCAGCGCGTGCCGGCCACCGAGAGCCAGGGCCGCATCCACACCTCGGCCGCGACGGTCGCCGTGCTCCCCGAGGCCGAGGAGGTGGACGTCGAGATCCACGCCAACGACCTCGAGATCGACGTCTACCGCTCCTCCGGGCCGGGCGGGCAGAGCGTCAACACGACCGACTCGGCCGTCCGCATCACCCACAAGCCGACGGGCCTGGTGGTGACGTGCCAGGACGAGAAGAGCCAGCACAAGAACAAAGACAAGGCCCTCCGCGTGCTCCGCAGCCGGCTCTACCAGGCGAAGCTCGACGAGATCAACGCCGAGCGCAGCGAGCAGCGCCGCGCGCTCGTCGGCACCGGCGACCGCTCGGAGAAGATCCGCACCTACAACTACCCCCAGAGCCGCGTCACCGACCACCGCCTCTCCGGCGACGACAAGAACCACCCGCTCCAGGACGTGCTCGACGGCGACCTCGACGCGATCATCGAGGCCTTGCGGATGGCCGAGAACGCCGAGCGCCTCAGCGGCTGAGCCCGTCGCGTTTTGGTTCGCCCCTACGTTTGTTCACCGTCCTCCGACTCCTGAGATGTCCCTCACGCGGCGGCTCTTCGTGCGGAGCGCGGTGCTGACGGCTGGGCCGCCGCTCATGGCGCTGCCTTTCTGGGTGATGGACGCTAGTGTAGAGGCGTGGTCGGGGTCGCTCGGGCTGTACCAAGTCGTCGCGGTGCCGCTGCTGCTGGTGCTGGTGGCGTTTACGTTCTACCGCCGGACGCGGTGGCTGCGCGTGCGGAGGTACCTCGCCGCGATGGGCGGCGCGGCCCTCGTCGGCGTCGGGCTGTGGTACCTCGGCATCGGGCTACACCGCGGGGCACTGGTGCGGCCGGACGCGCTCACGGTCGAGCTGATGGGCATCGCGCTCGGGGCGCAGCTCCTCGCGGCGTACGGAGCGGCCCTGGTGATCGCCGGGGTGCGGCGGATGCAAGCGAGGCCGTAGGGCGTTACGCCGTAACCCCCACGGCGCGGCACGGTACGGTGTAACAGATCCCGTTTGGTCCCGTAGCGGCCGTCCCCTCACCGAGCTTTCCGCCATGCCGACCTGCCGCGTCGTTCCGCTTCTCGTCTTCCTCTCTTCGCTGGCCTCGGTGCAGGCGCAAACCGTCGCGGCGGGCCGGGTCACCGACGCCGCTACGGGCGAGGCCCTGCCCGCGGCCACGGTGCAGATCGAGGGCACGGCCGTCGGCACGATCACCAACCGCGAGGGCGAGTACGAGCTGCTGCTGAAGGCGACGCCCGCCACGCTCGTCGTCCGCTTCATCGGGTACGAGACGGGGCGGCGCACCGTGGCGGTCGGCGCACAGGCGGTGGACTTCGCGCTCTCGCCGGCCAGCGTGGTGAGCGACGAGGTCGTCGTGACCGGGGAGAACCCGGCTGAGGTCATCATGCGCCGGGTGATCGAGCGGAAGCGCGTGTGGCAGGCGGAGCTGGACTCGTGGCGGGCCGACGCCTACGTCCGGCAGGTGATGGGCCGCGACACGACCATCGTCGGCATCATCGAGGGCGTCACCGAGGCCTACTGGCAGCGCGGCGAGGGCGTCCGCGAGGTCGTCACCGGGATGCGCCGGACCGAGAACTTCCAGGACTTCCGCCCCGAGCTGCTCAGCGCCGCCGACGCGATCCTCAACTTCTACGACGACGAGATCGAGATGGGCGGCTACGACCTGATGGGGCCGACCTCGCCCGAGGCGCTCGCCTTCTACGCCTTCACGCTCGACGGCATCCGGTACCGCGACGACCAGATCGTCTACGACATCGGGATGAAGCCGAAGAGCCGGTTGCAGCCGGGCTTCGCCGGCCGCGTCTCGGTCCTGGGTGGGGAGTATGCCCTCATCGACGTGGCGCTCCGCCCCAACCGCTCCGTCCGCTTCCCCCTCGTCAAAGCGTTCGACCTGACGTTCGCCCAGCAGTTCTCGTCCTTCGGCCAGACCGTCGCCGGCCACGCCGTGTGGCTCCCGGCCGACTTCCGGCTCGACGGCGAGGGCAGGATCGGGATGACCGGCCTGAGCTTTCCGTCGATGACCTTCCGCCTCGTCGCCCGGCTGAGCGACTACCAGGTGAACGTCGCCGTGCCGGACTCGCTCTTCGAGGGCGAGGAGCGGACCGCCGTCGACTCGGTCGCTGTGGCGGCGGACACGGTCCTGAGCCGGGCGGGCGTCGTCGTCCCGCTCGATGCCCGCGAGGCCGTCGCCTACGCCGAGATCGACAGCACCGACAGCATCGCCAAGGCGTACCGGCCGACCGGCTTGCTGGCCCGGTTCGTGGACATGGAGGAGAACGAGAGCGGCGGCACGAATGTCAACGTCGGCGGCGGCCAGCGCCAGCGTAAGGGCGTCTCGACCGAGACCGGCCTCCAGCTCTGGTACAACCGGGTCGAGGCCGTCCACCTCGGGGCCACGGCTGGGGTGAGGGTCAGCCCCGGACCGTGGCTGCGCGGCGCGCTCGGCTACGCCACCGGGCTGGGGCGGCTTACCTACGACGTGTCGCTCAGCCAACCCTTCCGGCTGGCACGCAGTCGGCTCTCGGCGACGGTCGGCGTGCGCCGTGAGGTCGCGCCGCGCCTCGGGTCGGCGGTCTATGACCGGCTCATTCCGGCTGTTGCCACGCTCGTCGGCGAGCCGGACTACTACGACTACTACCGCCGCGAGGGGGGCTACGCCGAGGTCGGCGGCTATGTCCAGCCGCTCCGCACGCGCCTGGTGGTCTTCGGCGTCGCCGAGGTCCACCGCTCCGTCGAGCGGACGACGGGCTACGACCTGCTGGGGCGCGACGCGCCGGTGCGCCTGAACCCGGCCATCGCGGGGGGCGACCTGCGCTCGGTCGGGGCCGAGGTGACCGTCGGCACGCTCCCGAGCGGGGTCGAGGCCGCCTTCGCGGGGCCGCGCGGCGTCCGGCTCCGGGTCGAGGGCAGCGGCGACGCGCTCGGCAGCGACTTCGCCTTCGTCCGGGCTGAGGCCGAGGCGGCGATCCGCGTGCCGACGTTCCTGCGCCGCCGCCTCTTCCCGAACACGCTCGATCTCCGGCTGGCCGGCGGGCTGAGTGGGGGCGACCTCCCGGCGCAGCGCTTCTTCGGGATCGACGGGACGGTGCTCGGCTGGGCACCGAGCGGCGTGTTCCGCTCGCTCCGGGGGACGCCGGTGGAGGGCAACCGGTACGTCGCCGCGTCGTGGGAGCACAACTTCCGCAGCGTGCCGTTCGAGCTGCTCGGCCTGGAGTCGCTCGCGGTGCAGAACGTCAGCCTGAGCCTCCACGGCGCGCACGGCCGCGTGTGGCTCGACGGCCTCGACCCCGCGCTTCGGTCTCCGTTTCGGTTCGCCGACGGCTGGATCCACGAGCTAGGCGTCTCGCTCCACGGCGGCTTCCTGCTCCCGGTGCGCCTGGACCTAGCGTACCGGCTCGACGGCCCCGGCCTCTTCGTTTCTTTCGGCGTAGCGCGGCTCTTCTAGGGACCTACCCGAAAAGCCCTCTCGGCTCGGTCGGGCTGCACAGGCGCGGCGTTGCCCTCGTCGCCCGATGCTGCGGCATCTGACTCCTACGGGACGCGCTCCTCGTGCGCCTTGCGCGGCACCCGTTCGCCCAGACGCCGCTGATCGAGCTGACTTTCCGGATAGGCCCGACTTTCCGGATAGGCCCTAAGCCGGACCGGTATCTTCGGCGAGGACCTTTCGCACGCCACCGACCGATGCACCTCGACGCGTTCCGCTCCGCCTGCCTCGCCCTGCCCGAAGCGACCGAGGACCAACCCTTCGGCCCCGACACCCTCGTCTTCAAAGTCTGCGGCAAGATGTTTGCCCTGCTCGGCCTCGACGACGTGCCACCGCGCGCGAGCCTGAAGTGCGAGCCCGAGCGGGCGGTCGAGCTGCGCGAGCGCTACGCCTCCGTCCTTCCCGGCTACCACATGAACAAGCGGCACTGGAACTCGCTTGTCCTGGACGGTGAGGTGCCGGTCGCCCTGGTCCGCTCCATGATCGAGGACTCGCACCGCCTCGTCGTCGCGGGCCTCCGCAAGGCGGACCGGCAGCGGATCGAGACTCGCTGAGAGGCGAGACGCTGCCCACGGCCATTTCATTTTAGCGCCATACCAAGACCGTATCTTCTGCCGTATCTCCTCTCCGAGTGCGTCCCCGACGGTCGAGCGGTCCCCCTCCCCTATGTCGCAACCTTTATCGCTTCCTAGGAAGATCGCGCTCCTGCTGCTCTGCTGCGTGGCGGCCCTAACGCTGGTCACCGTATGGCAGTTCGTGCGGTTTCCTCCGGACTTCTCGGACTTCAAGCTGACGAGAGGGCAGTCCGTGCTTCTGGTCGGCATGGTCGCCGGGCTGGCCTTGGGCGGCGGCTTGGCGCTGCGGATGCGGCGGCAGCTCCGCACGCGGTCGCGCTACCTCCTGTGGACGGCGGCGTGCGTCTACTTCTTCGCCGGCACCCTCCTGGCGCTCGTCTTCGGCCGGTGGACGGTCTCGTCGGTCGCCATCGGCGTGGGGTGCATCGTGGCGTTCGGCATCGCGCTCTGGGGGGCGACGGCCGAGCGGCAGCGGACGATCGAGTACACGCTCTTCCCGCGCGCGCCCCGGAAGGCGGGGCCGGGCAGGAAGGCACCCGTGGCGAAGCAGGGGGTCTGACGTGTCGTCGGCTGGCTGCCGCCGGCTAGCGGCGGACGGAGGTGGAAGCGGGAGGAGGTTCTCCAGCGGTCCGAACTTCGGGAAGCCTGCTCTCGTTAGCAAGCCGGAGGCTATGCCTCTATCCTCTCTCGTCTCACTTCTTCCTACGCCGCCATGCCTTCCCTCAATACGCTCCACCGCACGGCCCTGGGGGCCCTCTGCCTCCTGGCCTTCGCCGCCTGTTCGACGACCGAGCGCGCCGCCGACGCGACAGCCGACGCTGCCGAAGACGTAGCCGACGCGACCGTCAGCGCTGCCCAGGAGACCGGCGAGTTCGCCGCCGATGTGGGCACGACCGTCTACGACGCCGCCGGCTCCGCCTGGGACGCCACGACCGGTCTTTTCGACGACGACGACGACCTCGACGCCGCTGCGCTCGTCCGCCCGACCTCAGCCGGATCGGTTCAGGGCACGGTCAAAATGTACGAGACGGATGACGCCGTCCGCTTCACCGTCAGCCTCCGCGACCTCGATCCGGGTATGCACGGCTTCCATGTTCACCAGAACCCCTCGTGCGCTGACGCCGACACCGACGGCGACGGGCAGATGGAACCCGCTGGTGCCGCCGGCGGTCACTGGGACCCCCACAACACCAACAATCATGGTGCGCCGACCGAGAACATGAACGACAAGCATGCCGGCGATCTGGGCAACATCGAGGCCGGCTCCGATGGGACCGCAACGGCGACGTTCACCGTTACCGACTTCGACCACGACATGGACGGTCGCGCCATCGTCGTCCACTCGGGACGCGACGATCTGGAGTCGGACCCCGCCGGCGGCTCCGGCACACCTGTCGGCTGCGGCATCATCATGGACCGCTAGTGGGACGCAGGCCTCTGCAGGGTCCGCGCCCGCTGCCACGATGCTGGCAGCGGGCGCGCGTATTTTCAAGCTCTGACCCTCGCCCCCGAGCACGATGCCCAAGGAGACCCCGACCTTGTTCCCGCTCTCGAAGGAACAGAAGAAGGAGCGCCGGAAGAAGGCCGCCACGCCGCTGATGCGGCAGTACTGGACGATCAAGGACCGCCACCCCGGCGCGCTCCTGCTCTTCCGCATGGGCGACTTCTACGAGACCTTCGAGGAGGACGCGCGCATCGTCTCGGACGTGCTCGGCATCACGCTCACCAAACGCTCGAACGGGGCCGCCGAGGACGTGCCCCTCGCCGGTTTCCCGCACCACGCGCTCGACCAGCACCTCCCGAAGCTCGTCCAAGCCGGCTACCGCGTTGCCGTCTGCGAGCAGCTCGAAGACCCCAAGCACGCCCGGACGGTCGTCAAGCGCGACGTGGTCGAGGTCGTCACGCCGGGCGTCTCGTTCCGCGACGTGCTCCTCGCGCCGAAGCAGAGCCACTACCTCGCCGCCGCCGCCTGGGGCCGGGAGCGCGGCGACCAGGGCCGGGTCGGCTTCGCGTTCGTCGACGCCACGACGGGCGAGTTCTTCGTCACCGAGGTCGCCGAGGCGCGCTTCGAGGAGCTGCTGCTGACCGTTGCCCCGGCGGAGCTGCTGGTCGACAAAAGGCAGAAGGACGAGGCCCAGCGGATCCGGGGCGCGCACTTCGCCTTGACGCCGCAGGAGGACTGGGTGTTCGGCTACGACTTCGCCTACGAGACCCTGCTGCGGCACTTCCAGACGCACTCGCTCAAGGGCTATGGGGTGGAGGACCTCCGGCTCGGGCTCGTCGCGGCGGGGGCGGCGCTCTACTACCTCGGCGAGACGCAGAAGGGCCGCGTCCCCCACGTCCGCCGCATCCAGCGCTACGCCGCCGACGACTACATCGCGCTCGACCCCCAGACCAAGCGCAACCTCGAGCTCGTCTCGTCGATGCAGGGCGGGCGCGAAGGCTCGCTCGTCCAGATCCTCGACCGGACCCTTTCGCCGATGGGCGGGCGGATGCTCCGGGCGTGGCTGGTGCGCCCGCTCCGCGCGGTCGAGAAAATCACCCAGCGGCTCGACGCCGTCGACGCCCTCTTCACCAGCGCTCGCTTGCGCCGAACCCTCCGCGACGAGCTGAAGCACGTCGGCGACCTCGAGCGGCTCGCGGCGAAGGTCTGCACCGGCCGCGCCACGCCGCGCGACCTGGTGACGCTCAAGCTCACCCTCCGGCAGATCCCGCTGCTCAAGCAGGCCCTCGAGGGCGAGGCGTGCGAGACGCTCGCCAAGATCCGCGACGGCCTGACGCTGTGCACCGACCTGGTGGACCGGATCGGCGCGGCGCTGACCGACGAGCCGCCCGCCAAGATGGACGGCGGCGGCTACATCCGCGCGGGGTACTCGGACGAGCTGGACGAGCTGCGGACCGTCGCCTCGTCGGGCAAGGAGACCCTCGCCCGGCTCCAGGCCGAGGAGAGCAAGCGGACCGGCATCCCGAGCCTCAAGGTCGGCTACAACAAGGTCTTCGGGTACTACCTCGAGATCACGAACGCCCACAAGGACAAGGTTCCGGACGACTACATCCGCAAGCAGACCTTGGTCAACGCCGAGCGTTACATCACGCCGGCGCTGAAGCAGCACGAGGAGCGGATTCTGACGGCCGAGGAACGGATGGTCGAGCTCGAGAGCCAGCTCTTCGCCGAGCTTCGGATGGAGGTCGCCGAGGCCGTCGAGCCCGTGCAGCGCAACGCCCGGTTCCTCGCGCTGCTCGACGTCTTCTGCGCCCTGGCCGAGGTCGCCGAGCAGCACGGATACGTTCGGCCGGAGGTGGACGAAGGCGACGCGCTCGACATCGCCGACGGCCGGCACCCCGTGGTCGAGCAAGCGCTCGCCGCCGGCGAGGCGTTCATCCCCAACTCGGTCCGGCTCGACGGCACCGGTGAGCCGGGCGCGCAGATCCTCCTCATCACCGGGCCGAACATGGCAGGCAAGAGCGTCGTGCTCCGGCAGGTCGGGCTGATCGTGCTGCTGGCCCAGGTTGGGTCCTTCGTGCCGGCGGCCCGCGCCCGCATCGGGGTGGTCGACAAGATTTTCACCCGCGTCGGGGCGTCGGACAACCTGGCGGCGGGGGAGAGCACGTTCCTTGTCGAGATGAACGAGACGGCGAGCATCCTCAACAACGCCACGCCGCGCTCGCTCATCCTGCTCGACGAGGTGGGGCGCGGGACCAGCACGTTCGACGGGCTGAGCATCGCGTGGGCCATCGTCGAGCACCTGCACGAGCGGCCGGAGGTGGCGGCGCGGACGCTCTTCGCCACGCACTACCACGAGCTGAACGCCCTAGCCGAGCGTCTGGGGCGCGTCCGCAACGCGCGCGTGCAGGTGCAGGAGCACGACGGCAAGGTGATCTTCCTGCGGACCCTAGTCCCCGGCGGGGCCGACCATTCCTACGGCATCGAGGTGGCGCGCATGGCGGGCCTGCCCGAGGCCGTGATCCGCCGGGCGAAGGAGGTGCTCGGCTACCTCGAGGCCCACAACGCCGCCGTCGAGATCGTGCCCGGAGAAGCGGACGCGTCGGGGGACGGCGCGTTGCCCGCTGCGAAGTCGGCCGCGGCCTACGTCGCCCCGCCGGCGCCGGCGCTCCCCGTCGCCGCTCCGTCCGACCCCGTGCTGATCGAGGTCATGGACCGGATCGAACGCCTCGACCCAGACCGGATGACGCCGATCGAGGCGCTGATGGCGCTGGCCGAGATCAAGAGGCTGGCGCGGGGGTGAGGGGCCCTGTGCGGAGAACGGGAGAATGCGGGATGGGGGCTAAAGGAGTGAGGGGTACCGCCGATATGGGGAGCGCGAGCCGCTTTTCCCTACCGGCTCGACACCCCTCCGTCCTCCTGTGTCCCACCCTGCCTAGCGCTCCGCCCAACGACGCCGGGCGCTCTGCTTCTTAGCCAGCGTCCCCCCGTCGGGGAGCGTCTGTGGCTAGGGTGGAGACGAGACCAGCTACCCTCTCCTATGTCCAGCGTTACCCTCCTGTCCTACGTGTCCGCTCCCGTGCGGGCCTTCCTCCTCACCCTCGGTCTGCTGCTCGCCCCCGGCGCGCTCGCAGCCACCATCACGGTCACGACGCTCGCTGACGAGCTGAACACCGACGGCGACTGCTCCCTCCGCGAGGCCGTTCAGGCAGCGAACACCGACGCGGCCGTCGACGCCTGCCAAGCGGGCCAGGCCGGAGCCGACGACGTCGTCTTCTCCGCCGCCCTCGCCGGAAGCGGGGCCACCATCAACCTGGTGCTCCGCCGGATCAGCATTACGCAGCCCCTCACCGTAGACGGCACCATCGGCGTCGGCGGCGAGACCGTCACCGTGGACGGGGGCGGAAACGGCGGTGTCTTCGGCGCGACCGTGAACGCCGGGGCCGTTACGCTCCGCAACCTCACCGCGACGAACGGCCTCCGCACCCTAGGCGGCGCGATCCGTGGCCGAACCGGCACGACGCTCACGCTCGAGAACGTCACCGTCAGCAACAGCGTCACCCCGACGAGCGGCGGCGGGATCTACTTTCAGGGCGACACCCTCGTGCTGAGGTCGTGCACCGTGCAGGGCAACGAAGCCCGAGGCGACAACTCCACCCAAGGTGGCGGCGGCATCTACGTCGAGCGCGGCACAGTCGAGATCGAGGACACCATCATCGACATGAACGAAGCCTCGGGCGTGTCCGGCTCGGGCGGCGGGATCTTCGTGTTCGCCGGCACCGTCACCATCAACGGCTCGGCCATCAGCGCCAACACCGCGAGCCGCGCCGGCGGTGGTATTGAGGTGGTGGACGGCGAGGTGTCGCTCGACGGGGTCGTCGTCGAAGCAAACGACGCCGGTCTGAACCCAGGCAACGGCGGCGGGCTCCACATCGGCGGCGGCACCGTGGCCCTCGACAGCAGCAGGGTCGCGAGCAACGTAGCCGTCGAAGGCGGCGGCCTGTGGTCGGCCAGCTCGCTCAGCCTCGATGCGACGACGGTCGAGCTGAACATCGCTACCGGCGACGACGCCATGCAGGGCGGCGGCGGGATCTACCTCGAAAGTGGCTCGCTCGCCGTTGACGGCTCGGTCATCGCCACGAACCAGGCGACGGGCGTCTCCGGCTCCGGCGGCGGCGTGTTCATCCTCGCCGGCACCGTCACGTTCACCGGATCCGCCATCAGCGCGAATGCTGCTAGCCGCGCCGGCGGCGGCATCGAGATCGTCGACGGCGAGGTGTCGCTCGACGGCGTCACTGTTGAAGCAAACGACGCCGGGGTGAATCCCGGCAACGGCGGCGGCCTCCACATTGGCGGCGGCACGGTGGAGATCGACGGCGGCTCGTTCAACGCCAACACCGCCGTTGAAGGGGGCGGCCTGTGGTCGGCCGGAACGCTCAACATCGAAGGCACCCTGCTTGCCGAGAACATCGCCAGCGGCAACGAGGCCGACCAGGGCGGCGGCGGGGTCTACGTCCAGGCTGGCACGCTCGACGTCGACGACTCGGTCATCAGCACGAACCAGGCGACGGGCGTCTCCGGCTCCGGCGGCGGCGTGTTCATCCTCGCCGGCACCGTCACGTTCACCGGATCCGCCATCAGCGCGAATGCTGCTAGCCGCGCCGGCGGCGGCATTGAGATCGTGGAGGGGGCCCTCGCGGTGGTCGACTCCGACCTCGGCGAGAGCGGGGAGGGCGACGACGCACTCGACGGCAACACGGCCACGACCAACCCCGGCAACGGCGGCGGCCTCCACGTCTCGGGCATGGCGGCCGTCACGTTCGAGGGCGGCACGGTCAACGGCAACGGCGCGGCCCTCGAAGGGGGTGGCATCTGGAACCAGGCTGGCACGAAGGTCCGCATCACCGGCACCGAGATCGCTGGCAACGGCTCCGATGGCGCGGCGGCTGACGACGGCGGCGGTGGCATCTTCAACAACGGCGGCGAGATCGACCTGACCGACGTCACGCTGAGCGAAAACACCGCGAAGGGCGAAGCAGCCTCGGGCGGTGGCATTCTGACGCTCGGCGGGGTCGTGGTGATTGCGGGCGGCGAATTGGTCGGCAACGTCGCGCAGCGCGCCGGCGGCGGCATCGAGGTAGTCGACGGCGAAGTGACGCTGACCGACGTGGTGGTCTCGGCCAACGACGCGGGCTCGAACCCCGGCAACGGCGGCGGCCTCCACATCGGCGGCGGCACCGTCAGCATCGACAGCAGCACGGTCTCGGGCAACACCGCCGTCGAGGGCGGCGGCCTGTGGAACTCGGCCACCGGGACGCTCACCGTCCGAGTCAGCTCCGTGATGGACAACATGGCGACCACGACCGGTGGCGTCCATAACTCCGGCGATGGCGGCACCATCACCATCGAGCGGAGCACTGTCTCGGGCAACGTCGCCGACGAAGGGGCCGGCGGCCTCTTCTCCGAGGGCGGCGCGCTCAGCCTCGCCAACAGCACGGTCTCCAGCAACCGAGGCGACATCGGCGGCGGGATCTGGGCCACGGACGGGACGGTGATGCTCAACAGCGTCACCATCGCCCTCAACACGGCCTCCACGAACGGCGGCGGCGTGTCGAGCGCCCCCGACAACGAGTTCCGCTTCGTGAACACGCTCCTCGGCGACAACACCGCGCCGGAGAAGCCGGACTGTGCCGGCGTCCTCGTCTCGGAGGACTACAACCTCATCGAGGACCTGGGCGGCTGCACGCTCGACGGCGAGACGGAGAACGTCATCGAGGGCGTCGACCCGGGGATCGGCCCGCTCGCCGACAACGGCGGGCGCACGATGACGCACGCGCTGCTCGACAGCAGCCCGGCCCTCAGCGCCGGCCTCGCCATGCTCGCCACGGACCAGCGCGGGGCCGAGCGCGAGGAAGGCACGGCGGACATCGGCGCGTTCGAGTCCAGCGCGATGCCGTCGAGCAGCGAGGACGACCCGTCGGCGGTTGCAATGCCGAACGGCTACCTCCTCGGCTCGGCCTACCCGAACCCGCTCCGCGACCGCGCGACGCTCCGCTTCGGCGTCCGCGAGGCGCAGCCGGTCGAGGTCGTGCTCTACGACGTGCTCGGCAAGCAGGTGGCCGTGCTCCACCGAGGCCCTCTCGCCGCCGGCTCGGTGCAGGAGGTGCAGATCGACGCCGGTAGCCTCGCCAGCGGCCTCTACTTCGTCCGCCTGACGGGGGACGAGGTGCGCGCCACGCGCCGCCTCTCGGTGGTCCGGTAGCCCGGCTCCGCCAGCGCGTCCCGGCTCAGCCGGACCAGGCGAGGCCTCCCACTTCTTCGGAAGGGGAGGCCTCGCTGCCTCGGGAGCTTCCGGCGTGCCCGCTCTACGTCTAGTTGCCTGGCACCTTCGTTGAGTTCAGCCCCTAGTCAGTCCGTTCGGCGCGTCCGAGTCGCCGGCCTGCTGCGCGGCGAGGGCACGGGGGATGTTGCCCGGCTCGGGGGGCGCGTCGCCGGTGGGCCAGCCCTCGCGCTGCCGCGTGCGGTCGCCGTCGGTGGCTTCGGTCTGGTCGTGGAAGAGGATCTGCTGGGTCGGGAAGGGGAGGTCGATCCCGGCGGCCAGGAGCGCGCCCGAGACCGCCTGGAGCACGGCGTCCCGGAGGTGGACCACCTCGCCGCGCACCGGCTTGCTCCACCACCGCACCCGGAGGTTGACCGAGCTGCCGGCGAGGTCCCACGTCAGCACGTCCGGGGCCGGGGTCTCGCGCACGCCCTCGATGCCCCGGACGGTCTCCAGCGCGATCCGCTTGGCCTCGGCGATGTCGTCGCCGTAGCCGATCCCGACGTCGTACTGGCTGCGGACCATGTCGTAGGCCGTGATGACGGTCACCGGGTCGGTGTAGATGTTGCTGTTCGGGACGATGACGCGCCGCCCGTCGTAGGTGCGGATGAACGTCGCCCGCGTCTCGATGGCCTCGACGGTGCCGGTGTACTGGCCGGAGGTGATCTCGTCGCCGACGCGGAACGGCTCGCGCAGCAGGATCAGGATGCCGGCCAGCAGGTTCTGGAAGATGTCCTGAAAGGCGAAGCCGATCGCCACGCTGCCGATCCCGAGCAGGCCGACGAGCTCGCTGACCCCGACGCTCGGCGCGACCACCCCGAGCGCGACGAAGAGGCCAAGCAGGACCGTCAGCGCGTAGGCCAGCCGCCCGAGCACGATCCCGATGTTCGAGTTCGTCGGCCCCGGCGTCACGCGGTGGACGAAGCCGCGTACTCCGCGCGCGACGAGCCAGAACAGCGCGAACAGGAGGACCGCGAGGACCAGCTTCGGCAGGACCGCAAAGAACCCATCGACGAGCGAGTCGACGGTCCGCCACGCGTTCGAGACCTCCGCCTCGATGCTGACCCCGGCGGTGTCGGGTGCGGCAGCGGGCGCGGCGGTGGAGTCGAGCGCGTCGGCGGCGGCACCGAGGGCAGCGGCCGCCGAGTCGAGGGCGGCGGCAGGAGCAGGTTGCATGGGCGAGGGCAGAAGAGATGAGAGGCGGAACGCGAGAGAAGATAGGCTCAGCGGCGGGAGGCTACGGGAGCGCCGGTGCGGAGAAGCGAGCGGCACCGACCGGAGTGAGCCTTTGGAACATCTCAATGGGGAGCTATGGATTTATTGTTTTCGCGGCTGGCTTTTCTCCGTTTTTTGTGTTTCCTTACAGACTCGTTTGCCTAAGCCCTGGTGGCCCCCGGCTCCTTCCCAATCCTTACTCCCCCTACCATGTCTAACACACTACGTGTGCTCTTCGTGGCGGCGCTCTTCACCGCGCTCAGCCCGTTCACCCTGGCCCAGAACCGCACGGCGGCTCCCAACCCCTCCGTCGACCGGGCCATCCCGTCGTCGGTCGAGGTGCTCTCCGAGCGCGGTGGAGCCGACGTCTTCACCACCCGCGCGGCCTTCGTCGGCGAGTGCGGTGCGAACCTCTCGACCGAGACCTTCGAGGAGGCCAACATCGCCTCGGGCGAGTTCGACGTCGTCGGCGCTCCGCTTCCGCCCGAGGACGGCGTGATCTTCCCCGCCGGCTCCATCGAGGACGGCCTCACGCTCACCACGACGACCGTCTCCGGCGCCGGCGATGACCTCTTCGTCTCCGGCGAGGGCTTCTTCGGTGCCCCGTCGGTCCAGGTTGGCAACAACCGGAACACGGACGACTTGTTCGCCAACTTCAGCCCGGCCGTCGACTGCGCCGGCTACGACGTGGACCTCAACAACGCCGGTACGGCCACGACGATCGAGGCGCGCGACGCCTCGGGCAACGTGCTCGGCTCGGCGATCATCACGGGCTTCGACACGCAGTTCGTCGGGTTCAAGTCGGACGGCGCGGCCATCGCCTCGATCGTGGCGCTCGCCTCGGTCTCGGTTGAGTTCGTCGACATCGACAACGTCTCCTTCGGCGACGTCGACGGTGGTGGCGATCCCATCGAGATCACCGCAGGCCCGGGCGCACAGTCGGTGGCACGCGGCGGCCGGGCGTCGTTCACCTACATGGTGACCAACAACCTGCCCAACTCCGTCTCCGGTGTCGTGTTCTACGAGGTCTTCCGCGGCCCCAACCGCGTCGTCGGTCCGGTCCAGGTCCAGACCGGCACCGTGCCGGGCAACTCGAGCACGCCGCAGCTCACGTTCGGCGTGAATGTGCCGGGCGGTGCCCCGCTCGGTACCTACCGCGTGGCGATCAGCGCGGGTCCGAACACCAGCAACGCCCTCGCTACGGCCAACGTGAACGTCACGGTGACGGCTGCCCGCGTGGCCGGCTCGGCGACGACGTGGTCGCTCGCGGACGCCGCGCCGTGGCCGACGCTCGAGGCCGCTGCCCGCACCAGCGAGATCGGGGCCTACCCGAACCCGTTCGCGCGCAGCACCGAGATCGGCTTCTCGCTCGAGCAGGCCGCTAAGGTGTCCCTCACCGTCTACGACGTGCGCGGCCGCGAGGTCGCTGTGCTCGCCGACGGCACGATGGAAGCCGGCCAGCACAGCATCACGTTCGACGCGGCGAGCCTGCCGAGTGGCGTCTACGTCTACCGTCTGACGACGGGGGCGCAGGTCGAGACCGGCCGGATCACGCTGGTGAAGTAAGTGCGGTGTAGCCCCTCCCCACGGAGGGCGCTGCACAGACTAGGCGGGGGCGGTCCGGCAACGGGTCGCCCCCGCTTTGCGTTTACGCTTGGCGTCTAGAGGGGGTTGACAACGACGGATCGAATCCGTATCATCGTACATCGTAGATATACGATAATCCGAATGCCCACAGCCACGCCCGGCCCGTTCTCGCGCGCCGACCTCGCCCTCGCGGCGCAGCTCAAGGCGCTCGCCCACCCGGCCCGCCTCGCCATCCTCCGCACGCTCGCCGAGCGGACGACCTGCCTCTGCGGCGACCTCGTCGAGGTCCTCCCGCTGGCGCAGGCTACCGTCTCGCAGCACCTGCGGGCGCTGCGCGAGGCCGGGCTGATCCGGGGCGAGACCGATGGCCCGCGCTCGTGCTACTGCCTCGACCCGGACGCGCTCCGGCGTGTCCACGAGGCGGTGGAAGCGCTCTTCGGCGGGCTGGACTGCTCGTGCGACGGCTGCTGCGGCTCTCCATCCAACTAAACACGAGGTGTGTCATGAACACGCTCCATGCTTGCTGCGACTGCGATTGCGGCGGCGACGGTTGCTGCTGCTGTGGCTGCTAGCGAACCGCCGCTCAAGAACCCCCGCCGGGCGCTGATCGCCGAGGGCGTTGGCACCTTCGCGCTGGTCTTTGCCGGCACCGGGGCCATCGTCGTCGACGCGGCGTTCGGCGGGGTGCTTACGCACGTCGGGGTCGCCCTCACGTTCGGCCTCGTCGTGATGGCCGTGATCTACGCCGTCGGCGAGGTCTCGGGCGCGCACATCAACCCGGCGGTCACGGTCGGATTCTGGCTGGCGGGGCGGTTCCCCGGCGGGTACGTCTTGCCCTACGCCCTCGCGCAGACGGCGGGTGCACTCGGTGCGAGTGGGCTGCTGTGGCTGCTCTTCGCCGGACCCGAGACCCTCGGCGGGACCTACCCGGCCGGTCCGCTCGGGCAGAGCCTCGCGCTGGAGCTCGTGCTCACGTTCTTCCTCGTGTTCGTCATCCTGTGCGTCGCCGTCGGCGCGAAGGAGCAGGGGCTGATGGCGGGCATCGCCATCGGCGGGACGGTCGCGCTCGAGGCGCTGGTCGGCGGCCCGGTCAGCGGGGCCTCGATGAACCCGGCCCGCTCGCTCGCGCCCGCACTCGTGGCGGGGGACCTGACGGCGCAGTGGCTCTACGTCGTCGGCCCGCTCGTCGGCGCGGCCCTCGCGGTGGCGGTCTACTTCAGCGTCTACGGACGCGCTCGCTCCTAACTCCATCGAACCATGCGTACTTCCGAAGCTCCCCCGACCCGTATCCTGGTGCTCTGCACCGGCAACAGCTGCCGCAGTCAGATGATGGAGGGCTGGCTCCGCCACTTCGCGGGGCCACGCGTCGAGGTCGCGAGCGCCGGGGTCGAGACGCACGGCGTCAACCCGCGCGCGGTCGCGGTGATGCGCGAGGCCGGGATCGACCTCTCCGGGCACACCTCGAACCACATCGACGAGTATCGGGAGCAGAGGTTCGACGTGGTGATCACCGTGTGCGACTCGGCGCGCGAGCGGTGCCCGTGGTTCCCGGCCGAGGCCGAGCGCCTCCACCGCAGCTTCCTCGACCCGGCGCAGACCACCGGCACCGAAGAGGAAATCCTCGCCGCCTTCCGCGCCGTCCGCGACGACATCCGCGCGTGGGCTGAGGGATTCGTGGTCGAGCGGACGGGAGGCCCGGTGGGGCGTTAATGGAAAGGTAACAAACGGGCTGCGCGGGGCGGGCTAGGTTGCACAGGTCGTTTCTCCTCTAACCTCGCACGCTCATGTCCCGCCTGCTTCGCCTCGCCCTCCTCGTCTGTTTCGCCACCCCGCTCGCCGCGCAACCGAGCCTCACGCTCGACCTGCTCGGCACCTACGCCACCGGCCTCTTCGACGAAAGCGCGGCCGAGATCGTCGATTACGACCCCGCCTCGCAGCGGCTCTTCTTCGTCAACGCCGCCGACGCGACCGTCGTGGCGCTCGACATCGCGGACCCGGCCAGCCCGGTCGAGGCCTTCACGATCGACGCCTCCGCGTTCGGCGGTGGGGCCAACAGCGTGGCGGTCCAGAACGGGATCGTGGCCGTGGCCGTGGAGGCGGAGGTGAAGCAGGAGCCGGGCCAGGTCGTCTTCTTCGACGCGGACGGAAGGCTGCTCGGTGCGGTTCCGGTGGGTGCGCTGCCGGACGGCCTCGCGTTCTCCGCCTCGGGCCGGTATCTCGTCGTGGCAAACGAGGGCGAGCCGAACGACGACTACACCGTCGACCCCGAGGGTTCCGTCACGGTCATCGACCTGAGCGGCGGGGTGGCGGGCGCGAGCGTGGCGACGGCGAGCTTCGAGGCCTTCAACGAGGGAGGCCCGCGCTTCGGCGAAATCGCGGCGTCCGGCGTCCGCATCTTTGGTCCCGGCGCGAGCGTGGCGCAGGACCTCGAGCCGGAGTTCGTCACCGTCGAGGGCGATGAGACGGCCTTCGTGACGCTCCAGGAGAACAACGGCCTGGCCGAGATCGACCTCGCCACAGCGACCGTCACGTTCGTCTACGGCTTCGGGCTGAAGAACCACAACATCCCCGAGAACGCGCTCGACGCCTCGAACCGCGACGATGGCATCAACATCCGGCCGTGGCCGGTCGTCGGGCTGTTCCAGCCGGACGCGGTGGCGAGCTACCAGGCCGACGGGCTAACCTATCTCGTGACCGCCAACGAGGGCGACGCGCGCGACTACGACGGCTTCAGCGAGGAGGAGCGCGTCGGGGACCTCGACCTCGACCCGGCGGCCTTTCCCGATGCCGCGACGTTGCAGCAGGACGAGAACCTCGGCCGTCTCAAGATCACCACCACCGAGGGGGACCCCGACGGCGACGGCGACTACGACCGGCTGTTCGCCTACGGCGCGCGCTCGTTCAGCATCTTCCTGCGGGGCAACGCCCTCGTGCTGCGCCCCGTCTTCGACAGCGGCGACGACTTCGAGCGGATCACCGCCAGCCGCCTGCCGGACTTCTTCAACTCGGACAACGACGACAACGACTCGTTCGACAGCCGCAGCGACGACAAGGGGCCGGAGCCGGAAGGCGTCGCCCTCGGCGAGGTCGGCGGCCGGACCTACGCCTTCATCGGCCTCGAGCGGATCGGCGGGGTGATGGTGTACGACATCACCGACCCCAAGGCCCCGCGCTTCGTGGATTACGTCACCAACCGCGATTTCTCCGGCGACCCGGAGGCCGGCACGGCGGGCGACCTCGGCCCCGAGGGCCTCCTGTTCGTCCCGGCCGCCGACAGCCCGACCGGGCAGCCGCTGCTCGTCGTCGCCAACGAGGTCAGCGGGACGGTCTCGATCTACGGCTTGGCGGCAGCCGGCGGCGTGGCGATCGAGATCGTGCCGGACGGGCCGCCCGTCGTGGTTCCGGCGGAGGGTGGCCGCTTCGCCTTCACGGCCACGCTCACCAACACGACCGGCGAGGCGCAGACCGTCGAGGCGTGGACCGAGGCGACGTTCCCTGACGGCTCGGTCAAGCAGCCCGACGGGCGCAACGACCTGCTCGGGCCCGTCGCCGTCACGCTCGCGGCCGGGCAGACGCTCACGCGCTCGCTCGTGCAGGAGGTGCCCGGTTCGATCCCGGCAGGCGAGTACGTCTACACCGCGCTGCTCGGCGACTTCCCCGACGCGCCGGTCAGCCGCAGCCGCTTCTCGGCGGTGAAACGACCTGGCGAGCGCGGCGCACCGACCGTCACAGCGTGGCGCCTCCTCGATGCCGAGACCGGCTCGCCCATCGAGGCCGGGGCGCATTGGAAGGCAGCGGCGGACGCTCCGGCCGCAGCCTCGGCGGCGGGGGTGCCCTCGGCGTTCGCGCTCTCGGCGGCCTACCCGAACCCGTTCCGGCAGGCAACGGTCCTCACGGTCGACCTGCCCCAACCCTCGGCGGTGACACTCGCGGTCTACGACGTGCTCGGCCGCCGGGTGGCAGTGCTCGTCGACGGCGCGCTGGAGGCGGGCTCGCACCGCGTCGCCTTCGACGGGCGCGACCTGCCGAGCGGGGTGTACCTGGTGCGGGCCGAGGCCGAGGGCTTCGCCGCGACGCAGCGCGTGACCCTCGTGCGCTAGAGACCTGCGCTGGCGGTCTCGTCGCGCTCCTCTGCGGCCCGGCCGACGAGGCGGCGGAGGAGCGCGCGCCAGCTCGCAAAGTCGGTCTCGTAGCCTAGCCCGGCCCCGTACGCGTCGTACGGCGTCGCGCTCAGACCGGTGCCGAGCAGCACGTCGCCCTCGCGCCGGTAGAAGACCTCGAGCGAGACCGAGGGCGTGAGGCGGACCTCGACGGCGACTTCGCCCTGGAGCTCCTCGCTCACGGGCCGGTCCACCAAGCGCTGGTAGAGGCCCTCGCCCCGGATCACCAGGCGCTCGTCGAGCAGGCGCAGCGCCACGCCGTAGGTCAGCCCGAGGTCGTCGGCCGTCGCGCCCTGCTGCACGCCGAGGGTCACGTCGAGGTTGTCCGAGGCTAGGGCGTCGCTGAGGAAGAGGTTGAGCCGCGTCGAGACGAGCTGGGAGAGCGAGGTGAAGAACAGCTCGTCAGCGGCGGTGCGGATGGACTCCGGGGTCTCGGAGGGGGCAAGCAGGAACGAGTTCGTCAGCAGCACACTCGTGGCGTACTCCGCTTGGCGGTCGGCCTGGTTGAGTTGGCGGCGGAGGGCCTCGGCCCCGGCGATGTCGCGGTTGGTCTCGTCGAGCGCGATCGAGAGGTCGACGAGCGGGCTCGTGACCTGGCCGCTCACGTCGAGGCCAATCACGAGTGGGACGCGTCGGGACGGATCGACGCCCGGCAGGTCGAGGCCGGCGAGCGAGGCGCGCGTGCGGTAGGCCGCCGGCAGGTCGAGGCGCGCGTCGATGGGGTCGCCGCTCCAGCGGAGCGTGCCGCCCGGCTCGAGGCCGAAGCGCCGCGTGAACACGTCGCCGGCCGTGAAGAGGTAGTCGCCGCGCGCCACGTCGAAGGTGCCGAAGGTGCGGAACTCGCCCTCCTGGATGGCGAGCTGCAGCCGCGCGCTCCCGACCGCCGTGATCTCGTCGCCGACGCTCGGGTCGAAGACGAGGTGGACCGTCGAGCCGGGCGGGGCGACCACGCCGAGGTTCATCTCGAGGCCGTCGAGAAAGGCGCGCTCCCCCTCGGGCCGCGACGAGATCAGACTCTGCCGCTCCTCCGCCTCGGGAAGGTTGCCGAGCGAGTCGGCAAAGACGAGGAAGCCCGCGTCGCCGGCCGGCCCGGACGCGGTGACGGGGATGAACATCTCGCTGTCGGGCGTCGTCTGCGCGCCGACGGCCCGGAGAAAGACGTTGTCGAGCGGGCCGGTGAGCGTCGCCGAGCCGGTGGCGCGGATGTAGCCGTAGAACGGCAGGTCGCGCGACTGCGGCACGTCGATGATCTCGACCTCGGCGAGGTCGGCCGCGAGGTCGAGCGAGAAGTACCGGTAGTCGTTAAAGAGCACGTCGCCCCGCACGAGGCCGAGGCCGCCGGCCTTGTCGGTGAGCTGCACCGAGCGCAGGTGGAACCCCTCGCGGTCGACCGTCACGCGGCCCTCGGCTTGGAGGGCGAGGCCGAAGGCGGGGACGCGGAACGCGCCCTCGCGCACCGCAAGGTCGGCCTCGAAGTAGGGGACGCGCGGGGTGCCGGTGATGCGGCCGGTGCCGGCGGCGTAGCCCGTCGTGCCGCTGACGATGGCGGGGAAGAGCCAGTCGAAGACGAAGAGGTCTAGCCGGTCGAGGTCGAGCGCGAGGTCGAGCGCGCCGGGGTCGCGCGCGCCGCTGTCGGTGGTGCCGGGGAAGCGTACGGTCCCGGTGATGCCGAGGTCGTTGGCGAGCGAGACGCTGTCGGGCCGCAGGCGGAGGTCGACCGTCACGCCGTCAGTCACGCCCGAGACGCCGGGCACGTAGCGACTCGTCAGGTCCACGCGCCCGACGCGCCGCCCCGCGAAGGCGAAGGCCTCGGCCGTCGCTGTGCCGACGACCGTCGGCTGCCGGAGCACGCGCGCCACGGCCACCTCGGCGTCGAGCCGCCCGCCGAACCGGAGGCGCGGGCCGAGCACCGCCGAGAGCTCGCCGAGGTCGAGCGCGGTGGCGTCGACGTGGAGGCTGTCCGTGTCGCGCGTCGAGAGCGTGCCGTAGAGCGCGAGGCGAGGCGGGGTCCCGTCGTCCTGCACGCGCTCGAAGGCCAGGTCGTGGAGCTGGATCGCGTCGGCGTACAGGTTCAGGGTCTGCGGCCCGGTGCTCGCCCACTGCTGCCCTTCGACGTCGGCCTCAACGCGGCGCAGCGTCACGCGCGTGCCCCTGGCACGCAGGTCGACGCTGGCGTCGAGCGCAAACGGCCCCGCTTCGCCGACGTGTGCGCTCCGCAGGCGCAGTTCGCCGGCCGGGCCGCGCAGTCGGAACGTCGCCGTGGCATCGGCGAGGCGGCCGATGGGTACCCAGAGCGGGTCGGCGCGCAGGTCCAGGTCGAGCGTGCTCTCGCCGAGGAGCGTCGGCCCGTAGGGGGCCTCGAAGGCGAGCGACCCGTCGAACGCCCCGGCGCGGAGGCCGGGCACGCGGAGCGAGTCGCCCCACGCCGTCGCCGTGAGCGCGAGCGAGCCGGGCGCGAGCCGGGCCTCGACGTCGAGCGTGGTGCCGGGCGCGAAGCCGGGCAGGCCGGGCACGAGCGCCCGCAGCGCGGCGGGGTGCCGAATCTCGACTTTCAGCCCCATCGCTTGCGGCACCGCTGCGGCTGGCTCGGGCAGGGCGGTAGCAGCGGCGCGCAGGCTGTCCGGTAGGCGGAGGGTCTTGGCGCGCTCGGCCTGCACGGTCCGCGCCACGGCCTCGGCCCACTGCCCGGCGAGGGCCGCCATGCCCCGAACGTCGAAGTCGCCCGTCGCCTGGAGCGCGGCGAGGTCGCCGTCGAGGTCGAGCCGGACCTCCGAGCCGGCCGGCCGAAGGCGGAGCGTGGCGTCGTGCGCGGCGATGGGCCGCGCTTCGCCGGCGAGCGTGAGCGAGGACGCCCCGAAGGCCACGTCGAGGTCGCCCGCAAACGCGTCGATCTGGGCTCCGGCTCCGGTGAGCGTAGCCTCGGCCGTGAGGTCCGTCTCCGGCGACCCGTCGAAGAGGCGGTGCAGGTCGAGCCCGGCGGCGCGGAGGGCGAGGTCGAACGCGGGCACCTCCGCCGAGAGGTCGACCTCGCCGTCGAGGTGGAGCGTCCCCCCGGCGGTGAGGTCCAGCGTCCCGGAGAGCCGCCGGCCATCCACCGCGAGGTCGGTGCGGAGGGAGTCGACCGTGCGCCCGGCGAAGCGCGACTCGGTGAGGGCGAGGCGGAGGGTGGCTGCGAGGTCGTCTCCCGTGCCGATGGCGTCGAGGGCGACGCGGCCCGAGAGGTCGCCGCTGAGGGCCGGGTCGCCGAGCGCGAGGCCGGGGTCGAGATGAGCGGCTCTCCCGTCGAAGGCGATGGACAGCGGCTGCCCGCGCCGGTGCCCGAGGCGAAGGTCGCCTACCACCCGCCCGGCGTCCGTGCGCGCGTCCACCTCTGACCGCACCACCACCCGGCCGTCGCCGACGGTGCCCGACGCGTCGAGCCGCACCGCCGCCGTGCCCAGCCCGCTCAGGTCGGGCAAGCGGAGCGTGGGCCAGACGGCCTCCAGATCCCGCTGCCGGAGCGTCGAGGGCGCGAGGGCGACGGTGAACGCAGCGGCGTCGGGGAGGCCTCGGACGCTGCCCGACGCACGGACCGCCGTCGCCCCGCGCTCCAGCGTCAGCGCCGACACCGCGAGGTCGTCCAGCGGACCGCTCACGTGGGCCGACAGGTCGAGGACGTCAGCCATCGGGACGGCGGGAACCACGCGCGTCAGCTCAGCCCCGTCGAGCCGGCTCGGCGCGAGGGTGAGAGACAGACGGGCCGGCTCGTTGTCGGCCGACAGCAGGGCAAAATCGCCCTCGATCCGGCTGCCGTCGGTTTCCAACACCACGTCGCGGAGCCGGAGGTTGCCGCCGCTCAGGTCGAGGCGGGCGTCGAGCCGGTGGACGGTGAGGTCTTGCAAGGGGAGCCGGGCGGACCCCTCGCGGAGCCGGAGCCGGCGCTGCGTGCGCGTCCAGTCTAGCTCGGCGTGGAGGGTCAGGTCGGTGACGGTGGTCTCGGTGTAGTCGAACACCATTTCGTTTCGGACCGCGCCCGGGGCCTCGCCCTCGCGCCGCGTCGTGAGCGTTCCGTCGAGAATGCGTAGCTCGGGCGCGCGCACGTCGAGGGGCTGACCTGCCTCGGTGGAGGGCGTGCGTGGCACGAAGACATCGGCGAGGTTCCAGCGTCCGGCGGCATCGCGGACGAGGGCGATGCGGGGCCGCACGAGCGTCGCCTCGTCGATCACGAGCCGCCGCCGGAGCAGCCCGCCCCACGTCGGCGCCAGCACCACCGAGTCGGCGGCGAGCACAACGCGCCCCTGCCCGTCGCGGAGCCGCACGTCGGTCGCCCAGAGGTCGTAGACCAGGTTTCCCGCGAGGGTGCCGATCTCCAAGGACCCCTCGAACTGACGGTCGAACGCCGCCACGATCTGCCCTCGCAGCCCGTCGCGCCCGACCTCGGTCCGCGTCAGACCGAAGAACAGCAGCACGAGGGCGACGGCGAGGAGGGCCGCTGCTTGGGCCAGCCGGACTACGAAGCGGAGGAAAAGGAAAAGCAAGACGGTGGGACGATGTGAGGCGGCTCAATCTACCGAGGCCGGCACTCGGGCCGACCGGCGGGCGGCCAAGCGGTGGGCAAACGAACGGTGAACGAATAGACAGGATGCCTGCCGCCAGCCCGCCCACGCCGTATTGCCTGAATCTTACCCAGCCCGCGCCGCCTCCCACGCCGCCGCCACGGCCTCGGGCGTCACATCGTCCGTGACGGAGGCGCGCCCGACGGCATCGAGCACCACGAAGCGCAGCCGACCGGCGCGGCGCTTCTTGTCCGTCGCCATTGCGGCCGTGAGCGTCTCGGTGGGCAGCCTGAGGGGCGGGGCCGGCAGCCGAGCGAGGAGAGCCTCGGCCCGGCCGAACGACACGTTCGGCGCGAGGCGTTGCGAGAGGTGGAGCGCGGCGCGCATCCCGAGCGCGACGGCCTCGCCGTGGGTGAACGCTCCGTACCCGGCGGCCTGCTCCACGGCATGGCCGAACGTGTGGCCGAAGTTGAGCAGCGCCCGCCGCCCCGTCTCTCGCTCGTCTTCGGCCACGATCCCGGCTTTGATCGCCGCCGTCCGCCGCACGAGCGCTGCCACGACCGATGGCTCGCGGTCGAGTATGGTCTCCCACCGGGTGCCGAGCCAGTCCACGAACGCCGCGTCGGCGATGAGGGCCGACTTGACGACCTCGGCCAGCCCGCTCGTCCAATCGCGCTCGGAGAGCGTTCGTAGCGTGCCGGTGTCGGCGAGCACGAGGCGCGGTTGCCAGATCGCACCGATCAGGTTCTTGCCCGCCGGATGGTTGATGCCGGTCTTGCCGCCGATGGCGCTGTCGGCCTGCGCGATGAGCGTTGTCGGAAGCTGCACGAGCGGGAGGCCGCGCAGGAGGGTAGCCGCCGCGAAGCCCGCCAGGTCGCCGACGACCCCGCCGCCGAGCGCGAGGAGGGGTGTGGCCCGGTCGATCTCGAGGCCGAGCGCCCAGTCGTAGAGCGTCCCGAGGTGCGCCGAAGATTTGCTCGCTTCGCCGGGCGGGATAGCCTGGGCATGGACCGTCCAGCCATCGGTTTCGAGGGCGGCACGCAGCTCGTCGAGGTAGAGCGCGGCCACCGTCTCGTCGGTCACTACGAGGCCGCGGCCAGGGGCGAGACCGGCTTGGCGCAGCACGGTGGGCGCGTCGGCGAGCGGGCGGAGGTGGACGGCGTAGGCTCGCCCGTGCGGGAGGGCGACCGGGACGGGGAGAGGGGAGGGCATCGCCGAAGCTACCGATGGACCAGACGCACCGACGCCCCCAGAGCTAGGCTCCAGGGGCGTCGGACGTTCAGCCTAGCCGGCCGAACGGGTCGGACCGGACGGCTTAGTCGAGCACCGTGATCCGCCCGCTCTGCACCGTGTCACCCACCTGCAGGCGGTAGATGTACGTGCCGGAGGCGAGACCCTGCGCCTCGAAGCTCGCGGTGTGCGCGCCAGCCTCGACGGGTCCGTCGGTGAGGACGGCGACCGTGCGGCCGAGCACGTCGTAGACGGCGAGGCGCACGTCAGCCGCCTCGGCGACCTCGTACTGGATCGTGGTCTGGCCGCGGAACGGGTTCGGGAACGCCACGACCTCGGCCGCAGCGGCCGTCGCTGCCGCTTCGAGCGTGGGCCACGCCTGGGCGTCCACGAGCGTCCACGAGGTGGCGGTGCCCACCGGGCGCGCCGTCGCGGTCACCGTGACCGTGTTGGTGGACGAGGCGATGGCCGTGCCGTTGCTCGGGCCGGCGCTGACGACGAGGTCGTAGTCGCCGAGCGGGGCTCGGGCCGGCACGTTGACCGTGAAGCGCAGCGTCGGGGTGCACGAGTTGGCCGGGACCGTGCCGGCGGCGACCTGGCGCGGGCCGACGACCTGGTTGCCGTTGCGGAACACCTCGTAGAAGGCGACGCCGCTCAGCGGGGCTGGCGTGTTGTTGCAGACCTCGTAGGTGACCGTCGCCTGCGAGCCCTGCGCGTAGGTCTGCGAGTCGGTCGAGGACGAGACACCGAGCGGGCCGTCGGCCTCGGCGGCGAAGAGCTCGATGTACTGGTTGCCCGAGCCGAAGTCGCGGACGAGCATGTCCGCGCGGGTGATCTCCTTGACCGAGCTGCCGGAGGTCACGAGGATGTTGCCGTTGGGCAGCTCGTAGACCCCGCGCGAGCCGGTGACGGCACCGAAGGAGTTGAGCAGCGTGCCCGAAGCGTCGTACTCGTAGACGCCGGTGGATCCGGTGAACTCCGCGACGAGCACGTTGCCGCCGCTGATCTCCTGCGCCTGCTCCGGGAACGAGACCGTGTTGCTCTGCCAGGCTCCCAGGAAGTTGCCCATGAAGTCGTACTGGTGGATGTTGTCCGACGTGATGGCCGGCACGAGGATGTCGCTGTCGCGGACGAGCACGTCGAACGGACCGTCGAGGCCGCCTTCGCCGTTAGCAACGATGTTGCCGAGGTAGGTGCCGCTCTGGTCGAAGCGGGCAATCGCGTCAGCGTTCGCGCCGCCGGTGACGGCCGCCCAGAGCTCGGTGCCGTCCGGGCTGTAGTCGATGGCGATGGCGTTGTCGAGGACGGCCGTGTTGACGCCGCCGGCCGGCGCGAAGAGCCCGACGAAGTCGCCGTTGCAGTCGTACTCGTAGACACCGTCGGTGAGCTGGTCGATGACGAAGATGCCGTCGCCGTCAAAGTTCGGGATGGCGTTCTTCGGCGTCGAGAGGTTCGCCGAGTCGGAGATGAAGTCGTCGATGACGAGGTCCCCCGTGTCGGGGTCGTGGACGTCGACGCCGTCGGAGCCGGAGTCGGCGATCAGCAGGACGTCGTCGACGCAAACCTCGAGGCCGCCGCGCGTGGCGACGGGCGCGTCGGCAGGCCGCGCCGTGGCGGCCTCGATGCCGAGGGCCTCGGCGTCTTCCGGGGCGAGCTGCTGCGCCTGGGCCGTCGTCGCCCAGCCGGTTCCGGCCAGGACGAGCGCGAGCGCAAAGCGAAGTAGAGAGGGGGTATACATAACGAGGGGGGTTGAGGTGGAGGAGAAAGAAATGCACGGACGTGCATGTTCACAGAATATGAACGTAACCCCACAAATGCAAGCGTCTGAAGGGATGTTGATAAAAAAGAGGATGGAGGCCGATGCGCTGTAAAAAGAAGGCGGTCGGCAGGCACGGTGGGCCGGCCGCGCGGTCTCCTCTGGATTCGGCTACCTGCACCAACTGCGTGCGCGGCCGAGCCAGGTATATTTCCCTCTCCCTCGGCCCCGCCTCCTATGCCCCCGATCCGCTGCTTCCTCCTCGCGCTCGCGGTCCTGCTCGCCGCCGGATGCGCCGGCACCGACCCCGCCGCGCCTGCCTCGTCGGGTGCCGCGACGCCAGACGACGCCCGTGCCGACGTCCAGGCGTTCCTGGATGACTACCACGCGACGATGCAACCGCTCTACGCCGCCTCGTCTGAGGCCGAGTGGGCGGCCAACACCCGCATCGTAGAAGGTGACGCCGAGACCGGCGCGCGGGCACGCGCCGCGAACGAGGCCGTCGCGGACTTCACCGGCAGCGTCGCCACTATCGAGGCCGCCCGCGCCCACCTCGTCCGCCGCAGCGAGCTCGACCCGCTCCAGGTCCGCCAGCTCGAGGCGATCCTCTACAAAGCCGCCGCGAACCCGCAGACGGTGCCCGAGCTGGTCAGGGAGAAGATCGCCGCCGAGACGGCGCAGACCGAGAGGCTCTACGGCTACACGTTCACACTCGGCGGCGAGGAGGTCACCCCGAACGAGATCGACGAGACGCTGCGCGAGGCCGAGGACGTGGAGACCCGCCTCGCCGCCTGGGACGCGTCGAAGGCCATCGGGCCGACGCTCACCGGCGGCTTGCAGGCCCTCCGCCGCCTCCGCAACGAGACCGTGCAGGCGCTCGGCTACGACGACTACTTCGCCTACCAGGTCTCGGACTACGGCATGACGACCGCCGAGATGATGGAGACGATGGCGCGGCTGGGTGAGGAGCTGCGCCCGCTCTACCGCGAGCTCCACACCTGGGCGCGCTACGAGCTCGCCGCCCGCTACGGCGAGCCGGTCCCGGACCACCTTCCGGCGCACTGGCTCCCCAACCGCTGGGGCCAGGACTGGAGCGCCCTCGTCGAGGTCGAGGGCCTGGACCTCGACGGTGCCCTCGAGGAGCGCACGCCGGAGTGGCTCGTCGAGCAGGCCGAGCGGTTCTACGTCTCGCTCGGGCTGGGCGCGATGCCCGAGAGCTTCTACGAGCGCTCGTCGCTCTACCCGCTCCCGCCGGGCGCGGACTACAAGAAGAACACCCACGCGAGTGCCTGGCACATGGACCTCGAGGCGGACGTCCGCAGCCTGATGAGCGTCGAGACCAACCGCGAGTGGTACGAGACGACGCACCACGAGCTGGGCCACATCTACTACTACCTCGCCTACACCACCCCCGACGTGCCGCCCGTGCTTCGGGGCGGGGCCAACCGCGCCTTCCACGAGGCCGTCGGCAGCCTGATGGGCCTGGCCGCGATGCAGCCGCGCTTCGCCGCCTCGGTGGGCCTGGTGGAGACGGGCGAAGACCTCGGGCCGGACCCGCTGCAGGCGCTCTTGCAGGAGGCGCTCAACTACGTCGTCTTCATCCCATGGAGCGCCGGCGTGATGACCGAGTTCGAGCACGACCTCTACGCCGAAGGGCTGCCGGCCGAGCGCTGGAACGAGCGCTGGTGGGCGCTGGCGAAGGAGCACCAGGGCATCGTCCCGCCCGACCCCGCCCGCGCCGCCGTCGGCGCACCGTTCAACGACGCCGCCACCAAGACGCACATCAACAACGACGCCGCGCAGTACTACGACTACGCCCTCAGCTACGTCCTCCTGTTCCAGCTCCACGAGCACATCGCGCGCGAGATCCTGAACGAGGACCCGCGCGACACCAACTACTACGGCCGCACCGAGGTCGGCGACTTCCTCCGCGACCTGCTGGCACCCGGCGCGACCGTCGACTGGCGGACGCTGCTCCAGGAGACGGTCGGCAGCGACATCTCGGCCGCACCGATGCTGGCCTATTTCGAGCCGCTGATGGGCTGGCTCCAGCAGCAAAACGAAGGCCGCACGCACACGCTCTGAGCTTTTGGTTTGTAGTTTCTCGTTTCTGGTTCGGCACATCCAGTCGTTCCTACTCAACCAGAAACCAGGAACTAGAAACCCCGCTAGGGCACACCCGTTTGCCACGGGCATGTCCTCCCCCCCCCCTCTTCAGACACCAACTCCTATGGGACTCCTCGATTTTCTCAAAGACGCTGGCGACGACCTCTTCGGCGGCAAGAAGGGCAACGAATCCGACGCCATCCGCGACAAGCTCAAGAAGGAGCTGGGTAGTAGCATCGACAACCTCGGCGTGATGTTCAAGGACGGCCGCGTTGAGCTGCACGGCACCGCCCGCTCGCGCGCCGCGCGGGAGAAGGCCGCCCTCATCGCGGGCAACGTCAAGGGCGTCACCTACGTCGACGACGACCACCTCAAGGTCGCCGGTGAGGAGGAGGCCAAGGCCCGCGCGACCACCGCTGCCGCGCCGAAGACGCAGTACTACACCATCGAGAGCGGCGACACGCTCTCGAAGGTCGCCGACCGCTTCTACGGCGACCCGCAGAAGTACCGCGCCCTCTTCGAGGCCAACAAGGAGGTGATCCAGGACCCGGACAAGATCTACCCCGGCCAGAAGATCCGCATCCCGCAGGACGCCTAGCCTCTGGCCCGATTCGGTCCCGCGCGGCGCTCCGATTCGTTGGGGCGCCGCGCTCCGTTTGGCTCGCTCCGATGCCCCTCCCGTTCCCCGACCTACCGCCCGACGCTGAACTCCAAGCGAAGGCGCTCACCGTCCACGAGCGCTTGTGCGAGGCGTACGACTGCCCCATCGCGTTCTTCTCCGACAAGGACCCGCTCAGCGAGCTGGTCTCGGCGCTCCTCTCGCACCGCACCAAGAACCGCGACTCCGGCCGCGCCTACACCCAGCTCCGCGACCGCTTCCCAACGTGGGAGGCCGTCCGCGACGCGCCGACGGCCGAGGTCGAAGCCGCGATCTCGCCGTGCACGTGGCCCGAGCAGAAAGCCCCGCGCCTCCAGGCCGTGCTCCGCACCATCACCGAGGCGCGCGGCGGCGACCTGCACCTCGACTTCCTCGCCGGCCTCGCGGTGCCCGAGGCGCGGGCGTGGCTCGAGCAGATCAAGGGCGTCGGCCCGAAGACGAGCGCGGCGACGCTCCTCTTCAGCACGCTCCGCCGCCCGGCGATGCCGGTCGACAGCCACCACCACCGCGTCGCCCAACGCCTCGGGCTGATCCCGGAGGCGATGCCGGTCGGTCCGGCGCACGACGCGCTCGCGGCTTTTGTCCCGCCGGAGTGGGACGCCCAGGCCGTCTACGACCACCACGAGGTGTTCATGCTCCACGGCCAGAAGTGCTGCTTCTGGAAGAACCCGGCGTGCGGCCGCTGCCCCGTGCTCGACCTCTGCCCGACGGGGCAGGCGCGGCTCAGCGGGGCGCGCGGCGGCGGATGATTGCGGCGGCGCTGACGAGGACCGCGCCGAGCACGACTGAGGCCAGGGCGAAGCGCCCGACCTGCACGGCTTGTTGAAGCGCGTGGCCGAGGAAGAGGACCCCGCCGACGGCGGCGACGAGAGCGATGAGTCGGTTCGTATCCATCGCTCAGAGACTGTTTGGATGTGCAGCGAGAAGGCGAGAGCGAGCGAGAAACGGCGGGCCGAGGCGCGCGAAGAAGGCGATGCGCCAGCATCGGCGATGCAGCGCCACGCGGGAGCGCCGCTTCGTAGCCGCTCGCAGCCTACGGTTGGGAATCCCAAACAGTCTCTCAGACGATGCCGGAGGCGGGGAGGTGCTTCCGGTCCTCCCACGCGCGGTAGCGCTCGAGCTCGGCGTGGAGCGTCCGCAGCACGTAGCCGAGCACCGCCGCGTCGTCGAGGTAGCCGATCACCGGGATGAAGTCCGGGATCAGGTCGAGCGGGTTGAGGAAGTAGAGGACCGCGGCGACGATCAGCACGATAGCCTTGAGCGGGACGCGGCGGTACTCGCCGCCGAGCCACGCCCGCACCAAGCGCAGCAGCACCGGCAGGTCGGTGCGGATCTGCCCGATCTCGTCGCTGTGCTCGGCGATCTTGTCGTAGGCGTCGCGGACGACTTTGCGGACGTGCTTCGGGCTGCGCGTGATGCGCTCGGCCTGGGCGCGGAAACGTTCGAAGCCGAGTGGCGGGTCGGTCGAGGGGGGCAGCGTGTCGGGCATCGGAAGACGGGGCGGTCGGAAGTGGGGCGGCGGTCCTATGTTTCGGGAGACCCGCCGCCAAGATACACGCGCCCACCGCCATGCTCCGCCGCCTCCTGCTCGCCCTCGCGCTCGCCGCGCCGGCCGCCGCACAGCCCGTCGTGCAACCCACCGCCGACCGCGCCGAGACCGCGCCGAACCCCGTTGCCCCGACGCCCGCCGCCGAGCGCCTCGCCGGCTTCGAGGCCCGCGCGGCGCTCGCCGACCGCTCGCTCCTGTCGAACGTCGCCTTCCGCAGCATCGGCCCGGCGGTGATGAGCGGGCGCGTCACCGACGTCGACGTCTCGCCGACCGACCCGGCGACCTTCTACGTCGCCTACGCCTCGGGCGGGCTGTGGCGCACCACGAGCGGCGGCGCGTCCTTCGAGCCGCTCTTCGACGACCAGGCCGCGATGACCCTCGGCGACATCGCCGTCGACTGGCGCGACGCGGAGGGCGACGGCGTGACGATCTGGGCCGGCACCGGCGAGAACAACTCGAGCCGCTCGTCCTACGCCGGCACCGGGGTCTACAAGTCCACCGACGGCGGCCGGGCGTGGCAGCACCTCGGCCTCGGCGAGACCCACCACACCGGCCGCATCGTCCTGCACCCCGACGACCCGGAGACGGCGTGGGTCGCGGCGCTCGGCCCGCTCTACTCGCCCGGCCCGGACCGGGGCGTCTACAAGACCACCGACGGCGGCCGGACCTGGACGCAGACGCTCTTCGTGAACGACGACACCGGCATCGTCGACCTCGTCCTCGACCCTCAGCGCCCGGACGTGCTCTGGGCCGCGGCGTGGGAGCGGACGCGCCGCGCGTGGGACTTCACCGAGGCCGGCGACGGCTCGGGCATCTACAAGAGCACCGACGGCGGCGCGACCTGGGACCTGCTCACGACCGAGGGCAGCGGCTTCCCGACGGGCGCGGCCGTCGGGCGGATCGGGCTCGCCGTGTACCCCGGTAACGGAGAGACCATCTTCGCCTCGCTCGACAACCAGAGCCGGCGGCCCGAGGAGCCGGACGACGACGCCCCAGCGCTCACGAAAGAGGCGCTCCGCACGATGAGCCGCACGGCCTTCCTGGCGCTCGCCGAGGACGCGCTCACCGACTACCTCGACCGCAACGGCTTCCCGCTCTCGTACACCGCCGAGTCGCTCCTCGAGATGGTGAGCGAGGGCACGCTGGAGCCGGTCGCCCTGGTCGAGTACCTCGAGGACGCCAACCGGCAGCTCTTCGACACGCCCGTCGTCGGGGCCGAGGTCTACCGCTCCGACGACGGCGGCCGGACGTGGAGCCGCACCCACGCCGACCACCTCGACGACCTGTTCTTTTCCTACGGCTACTACTTCGGCGAAGTCCGCGTCGCGCCCGGCGACCCGGACCGGCTCTACCTCCTCGGCGTCCCGCTCCTCGCCTCCAGCGACGGCGGCGCGACGTGGGCCTCCCTCAGCCAGGAGCACGTCCACGCCGACCACCACGCGCTCTTCGTCAACCCGAACCGACCGGGCCACCTGGTCAGCGGCAACGACGGCGGGGTCAACGTCTCGTTCGACAACGGGCAGTCGTGGTTCAAGGCCAACAGCCCGGCCGTCGGGCAGTTCTACACCGTGGCCGTAGACGACCGGGATCCCTACCACGTCTACGGCGGCTTGCAGGACAACGGCGTGTGGGCCGGGCCGCACACCCACACGCCCGGCCCCGGCTGGCGCGCCTCGGGCGACTACGACTGGGACTGGATCATGGGCGGCGACGGGATGCAGATCGCCGTCGACACGCGGACCAACAACACCGTCTACACCGGCTTCCAGTTCGGCAACTACTTCCGGCTTGACCGCCCCGCGCCGGGGGCCGACTACGAGCGGACCCGCATTACCCCAAGCCACGACCTCGGCGAGCGCCCGCTCCGCTTCAACTGGCAGACGCCGGTCGCGCTCTCGCGCCACAACCAGGACATCCTCTACCTCGGGTCGCAGCGCCTGCACCGCTCGCTCGACCGGGGCGAGACGTGGCAAGCGGTCTCGGGCGACCTCACGCGCGGCGGGCGTCGGGGCGACGTGCCCTACGGCGCGCTGACCTCCATCGCCGAGTCGCCGCTCCGGTTCGGGCTCCTCGTGGTGGGGAGCGACGACGGGCTGGTCCACGTCACCGAGGACGGCGGGCACGGGTGGGCCGATGTCTCGGCCGGCCTGCCGCCGGACCTCTGGGTGAGCCGGGTCGTCGCCTCGCAGCACGACATGGCCCGGCTCTACGTCGCGCTCAACGGCTACCGCTGGGACCACTTCGAGGCGCACGTCTACCGCTCCGATGACCTCGGCCGGACGTGGCAACGCCTCGGGACCGATCTCCCGGCCGAGCCGGTGAACGTGATCGTCGAGGACCCAGAGAATCCCGATCTCCTCTTCGTCGGTACCGACCACGGGCTCTACGCGAGCCTCGACGGCGGCGCGTCGTTCATGACGATGATGGGCGAGCGCACCGAGGGCGGGCTGCCGAACGCGCCGGTCCACGACGCCGTAGTCCATGCGGGTGCGCGCGACCTGGTGGTCGGCACCCACGGCCGGTCGATCTGGACCGTAGGCCTGGAGCACGTCGAGGCGCTAACGCCGGCGGTGGTGGCGGGCGGGCTGCGGGTGTTCGAGCTCGAGCCGGTGCAGCACGCGGAGGACTGGGGCAGCCGGGGCTGGGCGTGGGACGAGCCGACGGTGCCCGAGTCCGCAGTCACCTACTTCGCGCCCGCCGCCGGTCAGGCCACCGTGACGGTGACCGACTCCGCCGGCACGCTCGTGTGGGCCGGCTTCGACGAGGCCGAGCGCGGGCTGAACGTCGTCGCCTACGACCTGACCGTCGACCCCGACGAGGTCCGCGAGGGCAACGAGCGCGCCGACGACGGCCGAGTGTATCTCATCCCTGGTCTCTACACGGTCACGGTCTCGCTCGGAAGTGAGACGGCAGGTGAGACATTGTCCATCGAAGCAGACAAGGCAGCGCCCACGCGAGAACGGAAGAAGATACCATAGACAACTGTTAACAATGGAAATGCAGATAAAATGAAGCGATGGAGAGATTTTTGAGCTATCCTTGTGCAGAGGTTAAGCAAGCGAGCATAGTGTGCTATTCAGGTGACTACGTCCGCACTTAACAGACTGTGGCATGCTTCTCTTGGCACTGCCGCTCGAACAACCGATCCCTACCATTCGAAAGGTTGACCAATGTCCTACTCCCGACCTCTCCACAGAAGCTCGCGCGTCCAGCACTTCGGTGCCGGGGCCGCCGCCTCGTTCCTCCTCCTCACGTTCCTGCTCGGCTTCATCGGGTGCGACCGTGAGCTCGCCGAGCGCGACGAGCGCGGCGTGGACATCGAGGTGGATGTCCGTCCCGCCCCGTGTGACAGCACCCGCTACGACGAACCGCCCGTCTCGGAGCGCCGCGAGGTGGACCCGAGTGGCAACGTCCGGGTCAAGGTGACGGTGCGGACCTGCTGCTGCTGCTGCGGCGACGGGATCAGCGGCCGCACGGGCTACGTCCCGCCCTCGCCGATCACCGGCACCGGCCCCGGCGGCCCGCCCTCCACGATCACGCCGCCGAGCGTCGTGCCGCCCGCCGACCTTCCGCCGATCGCCGCGCTCACGCCCGTGCCGCCTGCTGCGCCGGCCCCGCCGCTCCAGGTCACCCCGCCCGTCGCGGGCGCCTTCCCCGGCGGCGTTCCCGGCCCGCCCATCGCGCCTCCGGCGCAGGCGGGCCTCCCGTGGTGGCTCGGTCTGCTCGGCGCGCCGCTGCTCGTGCTCACCCTCGACAACGACATGCCCGACGGCGTGATCTGCGGCGACGACTCCGGCCTGCCGACCGGCCCGGACCGCCCGCGCTGCAACTGATCGGCGCTGCGACTGATCGGCGTTCCCGCCCGTCCCCTTTGGCCCGGCCTCAGTCCGTCTGAGTCTGGGCTTTTCTGTCTACGGGAATCCACTCCGCCTCGGCCACCCCGGCGCGCCGGTTGACCCAGCGGGCGAGCACGAAGAGCAGGTCCGAGAGCCGGTTGAGGTAGCGCGCGGCGTGCTCGCTGACCGGCTCCTCCGCGGCTAGCTCGACGGTGTGGCGCTCGGCGCGGCGGGCGACGGTGCGGGCGACGTGGAGCGCGGCTCCGGCAGGCGATCCGCTCGGGAGGATGAAGTGCTTCAGCGCGGGCAGGTCCTCCTCGAGCGCGTCGATCTCCCGCTCCAGCCGGTCCACGTGCTCCTGCTCCAGCCGGGGCACCGGGTATTTCGTCTCTGCGGGCGCGGCCAGGTCGCCGCCGAGGACGAACAGCTCCTGCTGGAGACGGCCCAGGAGGGCGTCGGCGCGGTCGAAGCCGGGGGCACCGACGCCGAGCGCGCGGACGAGGCCGAGGGCGGCGTTGGCTTCGTCGACGGTGCCGTAGGCCGTGATGCGCGGGTGGGTCTTGGCGACGCGGTCGCCGCCGAAGAGGGCGGTCGTGCCGGCGTCGCCGGTGCGGGTGTAGACTTTCATGGGGTTGCTAGTTTGCAGTCTCTGGTTTCTAGGTAGGCGAGAGGATCGTGTGTGCCCAACTAGAAACCAGAAACCAGGAACGGAAAACTCAAACGGGCGCGAGGTAACGAATCTCGAGCGCCCCATCTGGTGAGTCGAGCAGGTCGGCCTCCATGCGGAACACGTCGCGGAGGAGGGCGGACGTGAGCACGTCGCGCGGTGGGCCGTCGGCGACCAGGCGGCCGGCGTCGAGCACGAGGAGCCGGTCGGCGTAGCGGGCGGCGAAGGCGAGGTCGTGGAACGCGGCGGCGACGGTGCGGCGGGGGGCAAGAGTCGCCACGCGGTCCATCCCCCCGAACTGGTGGTGCACGTCGAGGTGCGCCGTCGGCTCGTCGAGCAGGAGAACGCCCGCCTCCTGGGCGAGGGCCTGGGCAAGCTGGACGCGCTGCTGCTCGCCGCCGGAGAGCGTGCCGAGCGAGCGCCCGGCGAAGCCGCCGAGGTCGAGCTCGGCGAGCGCAGCCTCCGCCAGGGCGCGGTCGGCAGCGGCGAAGCCTTCGAGCCAGCCCCGGTGCGGCGAGCGCCCGAGCAGCACGAACTCCTCGACCGTGAAGTCGAACGCGAGCGCCGGACGCTGCCGGACGAACGCGAGCCGCCGCGCCAGGTCACGTGGGGTCCACGCCCGCACCGGCCGGCCGTCGAGTGCGAGCGTCCCGGTGTGCGGCAGCAGCCCGCCGAGCGCGCGCAGCAGCGTCGTCTTCCCACTCCCGTTCGGCCCGACGAGCGCCACCCACTCGCCGGGTTCGACGGTGAAGCGCAGGCCGTGGAGGACGGGGCGACCGCCGAGGGCCACGCCCAGGTCGTCGGCGCTGAAAACGGACATGGGGAGGAGGACGAGGAGGGGAACCGGAGGCGCGTCGCGTCGGTGCATCGCCGCCCACCGCCGCCGCGCCCGATGATACGACTGCCGATCGCTCTCTCTGCCGTGCTCGCCCTGCTGCTCGTCGCCCTGCCGGGCTGCGACACCGTCGAAGGGCAGGACCTGTTCTTCGAGCAGTCCGAGCTAGACCCGCGAGGATTCACCGAGACCGGAGAAGACGGCGAGGTGGTCAGCGAGGACCCCGACGACTGGCGCGTCGCCCCCTTCTTCGCCAACCAAGTTGACGTGCGGCCCGCCTCGCCGAACCCCGTCGCCCGCAACGGCCTCGTCACGCTCACCGTGCAGGACATTTTTGGCACCTTCACGGGGGAGCTCAGACTCAGCGGCATCGGCGACGGGCGTCAGTTCGTGTTGCTGGACGAAGATGCCGGCCCGGACTTCTACACGTTCACCTTCAATCCCACGCGCCTCCGAATCAGCAGCGGCGAGGGGCCTCGGCTCTACCGCGTTCGGGTCCTCGACAGCCAGAGCCGGATCGTCACCTACGGCGATATCCTCGTACAGTGAGGCGTGTTGTGTGCTCCGCCTCGCGGGAGTACCTAGTCTCACGCACCACGTTTCACGACCCGCCGTTGCGCTGCTGGAGGAGGTCGAAGTAGCGCTTGATCATCTCCTGGTAGTCCGGCGCGTAGCCGCTCTCGAGCGCGCGGATCAGGTCGCGCCGGAGGCGGTCGACCTCCTCGGTCTCGGGGAGCGCGTCCGGCGTGTCGGGCGGGCGGTCCTGGCCGGTCTGGCTCTCGCGCTCGCGCTTCTTGCCGCGCTGGTTGATCGACTCCCGCGCCTCCAGGAGCCGGGTGAGGATGTTCTCCTGGCGCTCGCGCAGCTCGCGGTCGATCTGGCCGCTCTCTAGGCGGCGGGCGGCCTCCTCCATCTGCTCGGCGATGCGCTGGAGCTGGCTCTTGCCCTGCCCGTCGAGCGCCGGGTTCTGGGACATCTCCTCAAGCTGCTGGCGAAGGGCCTCCTGCTGCTGGCGGAGCTGCTGCATCCGGCCCTGCTGGTCTTGGGAGAGGCGCTGGCCCTGGGCGTCGTTGAGCATCTGCTGAATCTGCTGATTCATCTGCTGCTGCTGGCCGGACATCTGCTGGAGCTGCTGCATCATCTGCTGCATCGACGGCGAGCCGCTGCCCTGGCCGGAGCTGGGGTTCTGCATCTGGTCCATCAGGTCCGAGAGCAGGAGGGCGAGGTCGTTCAGGCTCGTCATCGACGCCTTCTGGTGGCCGGCGGCCTGGGGCACGCGCCGCTCGGCGAGCTCCTCGACCGACGCGCCCATCTCGCGGAGCGCCTCGCCGGTGCGGCGCTGGATCTCGACGTCCATCTGCGGGATCTCGCGGGCGAGGCTGCGGAGCGAGTCGCTGACGGTCGCGAGGCCGGCCGAGAGCTCGACCTGCTGCGCGGCGTTCGGGCGGATGGTCGGGCTGTCCGACGGTTGGCCGGCGGTCTCGGCGCGGAGCGACTCCTGCTCGTAGGAGAGCGTCAGCACGTCGTCGAGCGCGCGGCGGAGGCCGGCGAGGTTGGCCTGCTGCTGCTGGCCCGACATCTGCTGCTGCATCTGCTGCATCTGCTCGGCCATCTGCTGCATCTGCTGCTGCATCTGCTGCTGGCCCTGCTGCGCGTCCTGGAGCTCGTTCTGCCGCATCTGCTCGGAGTTCTGCTGCTGCTGCTGCTGCATCTGCTGCATCTGCTCGGCCGCGTCCTGCATCTGCTCGGCGGCGTCCTCCGCGCTCTTCATGCCCTCTAGCTGCTCCTGCATCTCGCGCATCATCTCCTCGAGCGCCTCGGCCTCCTGGCGGGCCTGGTCCTGCTGCTCAGCTAAGCGGTCCTGCTCGGCCTGCGACTCCTCGGCGCTGAGCTCGCCGTTCTCCTGCTGCTGCTCCAGCTCCTCGGTCTGCTCCTGCAAGGCGCGCTCCTGCTCGGCCAGGGCCTCGGCGCGCTTCGCCGCCTCGTCGAGCTTCTGGGCGACCTGCATCTTCTCCAACAGCTCCAGCGCCCGCTCGATCCGCTCGCGGAACTGCTCCTCGTTGAACTCGAACTCCTCCATCGCCTCCATCATCTGGGGCAGGTCGAGGTTCTCCATCGCCTCCTGCAATTTCTGCAGCGCCTCGCGCATCTCGGGCGTGGCGATCTCCTCCATCACGCGCTGCATCTCTTGGTACTGCCGCAGCGTCTCCTCGCTCACCAAGTCGTTCTCCTGCATCTGCTCCAGCAGCTCCTGCATCTGCTCTGCGCCCTGCTCGACCTGCTCCTCGAGCTGCTGCTGGCGCTCCTGCAGGTTCTGGAGCTGGCGCTGGTCCTCCCAGTCGGCGTCCTGCTTGCGGCGCAGCTCGTCGCGCAGCTCCTCGAACTGCTCGCGCGTCTCGGCCTCGTCGCGGAGCAGCTCCTCGAGTCCCTCCTCGGTGCCGTCCTGCGCGTCGTCGAGCTGCTCGTACTGCTCGGCGAGCGACGGGAAGCGGAGCGTGAACGTCGGGGTCCGGGCCGATTTGTAGCCGGCCACGGCGTCGTTGTCCCAGACTTGCAGGTAGTATTCCACCACATCGCCGGGCGCGAGGCCGGGGGCGACGGAGCGGAGGAACCACTCGTGCGCTACGTCCTGGTCCAGCAAGCGCGGCTGCACGGAGAGGTCGAGCGATTCGAAGTCGGCCTCGGCGGCGTCGGTCCCAGGCTCGCCTGCGACGCGCCAGTAGAGCCGGAGCCGGGCGAAGCCGAAGTCGTCGGTGACGCGGGCGGCGACGCGGGTCTGGAGCGCCTCGGTCAGGTCCACGTCCGCGCCCGGCGCGAGCAGGCTGATCTGGGGCGGCGCGTCGGAGAGGAGCTGGAGCGTGTAGGCGATGGGGTCGGCGTTCTCGGTGCCGTTCGCGCCGTGCAGACGCAGGCGGTAGCTCCCCTCGCGGCGGAGCCGGAAGGAGCCGGTCGCGGCCGTGCCGTCGAGGGTGAGCGGGACGGCCTCGCCGTCGTCGAAGACGACGAAGGCCGAGTCGACCGGCGCGCCGCCGACCTCGGCCTCGACCGAGACGGTCGTCCCCGGCAGCCCGGTCACGTCGCCGACGTTGGGGGCGAGGCGCTGCGGGGCGAGGCGCGTGTAGCGCGGCGGCGTCGCCGTGATGCGGAGCGCCTGGACCGCCGGCCGCACCACGACCGTCGCCGTAAACCAATCGGTCTCGACCCCCGAGGCCTCGACGCGGTAGCGGAGCGACTCGCGGAGGTTCGTCGCCGTGTGGCGGAAGGTGCCCGACGAGTCGGCGAGCAGGCGGACGGCGGTCGTGCGGTCCTCGCCGGGCCGGCCGAGCCAGAGCGTGGCCTCGCGCGGCAGCGCCCGGCCCCGCGCCCGGACCTCGACGGTGAGGTCGCTGCCCCGGACGATCTCCGCGTCGCCCGGCGCGACGAGCAGGCTGAACGGCGCGGGCGGCGCGAAGGTCTCGGTCGGGGAGAAGAGGCGGTGGACGGCCCCGGTGAACGCCGCCGGCGCGAGCAGCCCGAAGAGCGCCAGGCCCAGGATGGGCACCGCCGCGACCGGCGCGGTCCGCCGGGCCGGGCCGAGGTCCTCGACCCGTTCGAACGGCACCGGCTCGATCTCGCGCCCGAGCATCTGCACCGCGCCGTCGAGCAGCGGAGCCGGGGCGTCGGAGGCGCGCCCGTCGGCCAGGTCGAGGAGGTTCGTCAGGCGGTCCGAGACCTCGGGGAAGCGCCGCCCGATGCGCGCGGCGAGGGCTTGGTCGCCGAGGCCGGGGAGCACCCCGAAGTAGACCAGCAGCGGCCGGACCACGAAGACGCCGACGAGGCCGAGCGCGGCGAGCAGGAAGGCGACGTAGAACAGCAGCCGCGTGGCCGTCCCCATCCACAGCCCCGCCTCGGCGGCGGCCCCGATCCCGAGCGCGGCGGCGAGCACGCCGAGCGTGAGCGCCGCGCCGAAGAGCAGGTCGGCGGTCAGCACGCGGCGGCGCGCGCGGGCGAGGCGGGCGCGCAAGGCGTCGAGAAGCTGTCGGCTCTGCTCACCCATGCGAGGGTCGGGAGGTCGAGGGGTCGGAGGTCGGGGCGTCGAACATACCACCGCGCGCGGCGGAGGATTCAGAACGCGAGGCGAGACGGGAGATTGTCTCGGGGCGATTCGAAGTGCGCCTGGCTCGGCCCCGATTCGGTTCTCGGTAGATTCCATCCTCCCTCAGACCTCGGTGTGGCCGCCCCCCGTTGCCCCGACGCGCACAATTCTTGTAGCGCGGCGCGGTTGTTCCGCTTTCCACCGCTCACCTCCTCGTTCGTGCTCCCCATCCTGAACCATCGCCGCCTCGCGTGGACGCTGTGTGTCGCGCTGACGGCAGCCAGTCCTGCCCTCGCCCAAACCCCAGCAGACTCGCTCCGGCAGTACGATCTCGGCGAGGTCGTCGTCGGCGGCGGCAAGGCGGCGCAAGCGCCGTCGCCCTCGACGGTGCAGCGCATCCCGCTGGCGCAGATCGACCGGCTCGACGCGCCGAGCGCGGCGGACGTGGCGCGGCTCGTCCCGGCGGCGCACGTCCAGACCAACTCGCGCGGCGAGACCCTCGTCTACCTCCGCTCGGCCGGCGAGCGGCAGGTCGCGCTCTTCTTCGACGGCGCGCTCGTCAACATCCCGTGGGACAACCGGGTCGACCTCTCGCTGCTGCCGGCGGGCGTGATCGGCGGGGTGACGGTGGCGAAGGGGGTGCCGTCGGTGCTGTGGGGGGCGAACGTGCTCGGCGGGGCGATCAACATGGTCTCGCGCGGGCTGGAGGGCGAGGGGGCCGTCACCGAGGTCACGGCGCAAGGCGGCTCCCAAGCCTTCGGCCAGGGCACGGCAACGCACCTCGGCCGGCGCGGGCCGCTCGCGTGGGTCGGGTCCGCCGGGTTCGCCCGGCGCGCCGGGTTCGCGCTGCCCGGCGACCGGGGCGAGGCGGGCCTCGAGTTCAGCCAGCCCTCGGCGAGCGTCCGCACCAACACCGACTACCGCCTCGCCAGCGGCTTCGCCCGCGTCGCCTTCGAGCCGTCGCCGGCCGCGCGCTTCGGCGTCTCGCTCCTGCACGTCGACAGCGAGAAGGGCATCGCGCCGGAGGGCAACCGCGACCCGGCCGAGCGCCGCGTCCGGTTCTGGCGTTACCCCGAGTGGCGGATGACGATGGCGACGCTCAACACCGAGAACGCGCTCGGGGCGAGAACGACGTTTCGCGGCGCGGTGTGGGGCAGCCGCTTCACGCAGGAGATCGACCAGTACGGCGGGGCCGACTACGCCCAGGTCGACGAGCGGCAGGAGGACGAGGACCTGACGGTCGGGACGCGGGGCGTACTCGAGCACCGGTTCGCGCCGGCCACGCTCCGGCTCGCCGTCAACGCGCTCGGCTCCACGCACTGGCAGCGGGAGGTAGGCTTCGAGGAGGGACGGGCGAGCGCCGCGCCGCGCCAGACCTTTCGCCAGACCCTGACGAGCTTGGGCCTCGAGGTCGAGACCGCACCGCGCCCGGCGCTCACGCTCACCGCCGGCGCGAGCCTCGACGCGCTCGGGACCCCGGAGACGGGCGACAAGCCCGCCCGCGACGGGTTCCTGGACTACGGCCTGACCGGCGGGGCCGTCTACCGGCTCAGCCCGGCGTGGACCGTCAACGCCTCGGCCGGCCGCAAGACGCGCTTCCCGACACTCCGCGAGCTGTTCGGCGAGGCCCTCCGGCGGTTCGCGCTCAACCCCGACCTCCGGCCCGAGTCGTCACTTCTGGCCGAGGTCGGCGTGCGGCACGCGGGCGAGGTGGTCTCGGGCGGGGCCACGCTCTTCCTCAACCGCACCGACGACACCATCGACCAGGAGGACCTCGAGGACGGGAGGCGGCAGCGGGTCAACCTGGACGGCAGCCGCGTGGTGGGCGTCGAGGTGGCGGGAGCCGTGCGCCCTCTGCCGCGCGTCCGGCTCGACGGGCACCTGACGGTGATGGACGTGCGCGGCTTCGAGGACGGGCGCACGACGCGGCTCTCCGAGAAGCCCGAGGCCATCGGCCGCCTGGCGGCGAGCTACACGCGGGGCCGGGGCCTGAGCGCGACGGCCGAGGCGGTCTACACGGGCGTCGCCTTTTCGAAGGACGAGGGCGACTTCGTCCGGCTCGACCCGTCGCTCGCGCTCAACCTCCGGGCGAGCTACCGGCTGACGGTCCGCGCCGTCTCGGCCGAGGTCTTCGCCCGCGTCAACAACCTCACCGACGCCGTCGTGCTGCCGCAGCTCGGCCTGCCGGGGCCGGGCCGCGAGCTCCAGGCCGGTCTCAAGCTGGCCCTGTGACGGCCCCCGCAATCGGCCCAACCTTGACGTGCTGGCTGTGGGCGACGGTCGGCGCGGCGAAGCCCGGCTTCGTCTTGGCCCAGGTCGCGCGGAAGAGGTCGCTGTGGCGGTAGGCGTCGAGCGCCTCGGCGCTGTCCCACTGGCTGTAGGTGGTGAGGATGGTGGGGTAGCGCGCGTCCTCCCACAGCTCGAGGTGGCGGCACCCGGCCACCGCCCGAATCTGCGGCGCGACGGCCTCGAACATCGCGAGGAAGGCCGGCAGGGCGTCAGGCCGAAAGGTCATGCGGACGGTGCGGAGGAGCATGGGATAGAGGGCGGAGGGCAGACCAAGCTGGCAAAGGTACCGACCGTGGCCCCATCTGCCTGTGGGAGCGAACGACGTTCGCCCGGCACCCGAGGAGGTGCTGCGACCGAGCCTCGGCTAGATCGGTCCCGCTACCGTTCAGCCACCGCCCACTGCCCGACCGGGCACGTCAGGCACCGGCCCTCGGTGCAGCGCGTGCGGTAGAGCTGGTGCAGGCCCTGCGCTTCGAGCGCGCTCCGGGGCGCGGTGCCGAGGCGCTCGAAGTGGCGCGTAACCTCGTCGCTCGTGGCCGGCAACTGCCGGTAGAGGTCGAGCAGGCGGGCGTCGAGCGGCGTGTCGTCGGTCTGCTCGGCCCAGAGCAGGAGGACGGGGAGGACGGCGTTCGTCAAGATGTCGTCGGCGCGGCGGCGGCCGAGGCCGGCGGACATCGGCTTGCACGGACGGTCGAGGCGGACGTGGGTCGCCCAGAAGGGACCCGGCACCGTGTCAGTCAGCAGACGGCGGAGCGCGGCGAGCGGGCGGGCGGTCCGTGCCGCGTCGGCGAGACGGACGACGGGGTCGCGGCGGAGGAGGCCGCCGGGCGCGGCGAGGGCGGCGGCCTGCGCGATGCGCCGGGCGGGCAGGCTCGGGGCGCGGAGGCGCGCGCGCGTCCACGCCGTCGGGTTCATCGGCTGGGCCGGTTCGGTCGCGGTCAGGGTGTCGAAGCGGGTGCGGAGGTTCGCCATATAGGCGGCGGTCTCGGTGTCTTCGATCCCGCCGCGCGGCAGCAGGCCGGCGGCCCCGAAGAGCAGCGCCTCGGCGTCGCGCCGGTCCGGCAGGGCGCGGAGGCGACGTAGCGGCACGCGACGGGCGAGTCGCTCCATCGGCTCGGCGTTTTTGGCGTAGCCCAGGGCGCGCAGCGTGCGCTCGTAGAGGAGCTGCTCGAGGTCGGGCGAGGTCAGGAACGCTTCGGCGAGGGTGGCGCGGCGGGCCGCTAGGCGCTCGGTGCCGCGGTCGTGGACGAGGGTGCGGCGCATCGCCTCGGGGGCCTTGGGCCAGTGAGCAGCGCAGGGGAGGTCGGGCGTCGGCGTGGCGTAGAAGCGGTGGAGGAGCGCGCGGAGCGAGTCCTGGAGGCGCGGGTAGAGTACGACCTCAGGGAGCACGGTCCCGTCGCTGCGCCGGAGGCGGCCGGTGTGCCGGTCTGCCACGAGCGTGACGTGGAGCACGACGCGGTCGTAGCGCGGGTCCTGGTCGTGGCGGTGCTCGATCCACTCGCCCGAGGTGCGGTGCACCTCCACGTCGCCCGACCACGCCAGCGCGCCGACGTGCAGCCGCGCCCCGGTGAAGTCTGGCCCGGCGTCGGTGTTGAGCGCGCCCGGGTGCCAGACCTCGACCGGCTCGCCCTCGGACGTGCGGAGGTCGGCGTGGCGAAAGCGGAGGCTGCGCCAGATGCCCTGGATGACGGCCTCGGGGACGTGCTGCACCCGGGCGTCCGGCTCGTGGAGGACGACGAGCCGGTCGTCGGCAGAGCTTCGGGTCGAAGTGTCGCGGTAGGCAATCGGAGGCGGTTCGAGGACGGCGAGCATGGCGCGAGTCGGAAGGTGGAGACTCCCTAGACGCGCAGCCCCGCCCCGCGTAACCTCACCCGGCCGGGTCGCCGAGCGCGTCGCGCAGCGCTTCGGCCGCGCGGCGGGCCGCCTCCGCGAAGTCGTCGCCGCCCGAGGCGTAGAGGATGCCTCGGCTGCTGTTGACCAGCAGCGGCCCGGAGCCGGCGGCCGCCACCACCGCCGCCGCATCGCCCCCCTGCGCGCCGACGCCGGGGACGAGGAACGGCGCGTCGGGATAGGCGGACCTCAGTTCGGCCAGCAGCCCCGGCCGCGTCGCGCCCACGACGAATCCGGCCTCGCCGGGCCGGTCGGCCGCGGCCTCGACCGCGAGCCGCGCCACGCGCCGGTAGACCGGCTCGCCCTCGGCGACCAGGTCCTGCACCTCCGCGCCGCTCGGGTTCGAGGTGGCGACGAGCACGAACGCGCACCGGCCCTCCTGTTCGAGAAAGGGGACCACCGAGTCCGTGCCCATGTACGGCGCGACCGTCACCGCATCGGCGGCCACGCCCTCATAGAAGGCGTGAGCGTACTTCCGCGCCGTATTCCCGATGTCGCCCCGCTTGGCGTCGGCGATCACGAGGCGGCCGTCGGGCACGGCGGCGACGGTCTCCTCGAAGACCCGCCACCCCTCCGCTCCGAGGGCTTCGTAGAAGGCGAGGTTCGGTTTGAAGGCGCAGGCGACCTCCGCCGTGGCCTCGATGACGGCGCGGTTGAACGCGAGCATGGCCTCGGCTGCGGGCCGGTCGCGGAACGGGCGCGGCAGCCGCGCCGGGTCGGGGTCGAGGCCGACGCAGACGCGGGAGCGCGTGGCGGCCTGAGCGGCGCGGAGTCGGTCGGTGAAGGACACGGGCGAGGGTGGAGGTTAGGCTGTGTCCGGTGATTCAGACCGAAGGCGAGCCTGAGCACGCCGCGATCTCAGCCAGGCGTGCGAGAAGCCAGATGCCGTAGCATCGGGCGATGAGCACAACGCGGCTGCGGCCGTCGAGGGCCGGGCGCAGGCCGTGGTGGATTCACCGGACATGGCCTTAGAGCTTGATGAGTTCCGCTTGTTCGTAGCGGCGGTCGGCTCCGGCCACGAGGTCGGCCTCGCGGTCGCGGCGCTTGAGCAGGCCGGGCAGGCCGCGGTTTTCCCACAGCCGCTTCATCGCCCGGATCTGCTCGGCGATGCCGCCGAGGTCGCCGTTCCGCACGAGCGCTTCGAGGGCTTTCATCTCGCGGCGTCGCGCGCCCGACTTGCTCGCGCCCCGGTTGTAGACCAGCGACAGCAGCGCTGCCTGGGCGTCGGCCGGAAGTTCCTCGATGCCCGGATAGGCGCGGCGGGTGAGCCGGGCGAAGCGCGGCAGCGTCGAGGTGTAGAACACGACCTTCGCCGCCTCGAACGGCACCGTGACGTGACTGACGCCGTCGCGGGCCTGGTTGGCCGCCTCGCCCTTCCTCCCCACGATGGTCAGCAGGCTGGCGAGGTCGGCGTCGGTGATCCGCCCGCGCCAGTCTTTCTCGATCTGCCCAGCGGGGGTGTGCCCGAGGTCGTACCCGATGCCGACTGTGAGGCCGCTCTCGCCGCCGGGCCAGACGGGGTGCGTGAGGCTCCGCCGGTAGAACGCCTCCGACGAGATCTCCTCGCGGACGATCAGGCTCAGCCCGCGCTGCGACACGACGAGGTTGGCCGGCTCCTCGTCGAGCGGTCCGAGGCAGCTCGTCAGCACGGCTTCGAGCCGGGTGAGCGAGACGGGGCCGAGGAGGCCGTCAGCCACGACGCCAAGGCGGCGCTGCACGGCCTGGATGCGCTCCTTGATGGTCAGGGTGCTCATGGCGCGGAGGAATGGCGGATCGCAAACTACGGCGTAGCGTGGCGTAGCGTCTCGGCGAAGCGCTCCGGCAGCCGCCAGGGGTCGCGGCGGACGCGGCTCCACTCGAAGCGTGCGACGAGCGCGGCTGCCGACACCGGCTTCGGCGCATCGCTCAGCCCGAGCGAGTGGGCGAGCGCCCCGACGAGCGCCTCGGGCGCAACCCCTGCCTCGCGCAGGCTGCGGAGCGTCAGGCCGGCGTCGCGCTTCGAGAGCTTCTCGCCCTCGGCGCTGAGCACGAGCGGGAGGTGGGCATACGCCGGCACCGTTCCGCCGAGCGCCTCGAGGAGCTGTACCTGCCGCGCCGTCGAGTCCAGCAGGTCCGCCCCGCGCACGACCTCGGTGACGCCCATCGCGAGGTCGTCCACGACCACGGCGAGCTGGTAAGCATAGAGTCCGTCGCGCCGCTTGAGGACGAAGTCGCCCGTCGTCTCGCTGACCGTTTCGGTGACGACGCCTTGCACCCAGTCCTCGAACGTCACGGCACCGTCGCGGACCAGGAAGCGCAGTGCGGCATCGGGGTGCGCGCCGAGCCGGTCGAGCCAGTCCGGGGCGAGGGCGCTCGGCCGGAGCGACGCAGGGTAGGGTGGGAGGCCGGAGCCGCCGTGCGGGGCCGAAGCGATTTCGCGCAAGTCCTTCCGTGAGCGGCGACACGGGAACAGCCGCCCGGCCTCAGCCAGCCGGTGCAGCGCGGCCTCGTAGAGCGCAGACCGCTCGCTCTGCACGTAGGGCGCGTGCGGGCCGCCCACGTCCGGTCCCTCGTCCCAATCTAGCCCGAGCCACCGCAGGTCTTCCAGCGCGGCCTCGGCGGTGCCGGCGACAGCGCGCGGCGGGTCGAGGTCCTCAATCCGCCAGACGAACGCCCCGCCCCGGCGTCGCGCCGAGAGCCACGCCGCCAGTGCCGTCCGCGCGCTGCCGACGTGGAGCAGCCCCGTCGGGCTCGGCGCGAACCGGCCGCGCGGCATGGTGTCCCTCAGCGCAGCCGGAGGCGTCACGGCAGAAAGACGTCGAAGGCCGTGCCCACGAGGGTGTCGAGCAGCGCCGAGCGGAAGCGGTCGAGCCGCGCCAGGCCCAGCCCGAGCTGCTTCAGCGACTCCAGCTCGGCCAGGTCGCGCTTGCCCTGCACGAGCCAGGTGAAGTCCTCGGGCGTCAGCGCACCGGCGGCGAGCAGCTCGGTCCAGCGCACCAAGTCAGCCTCGGCTTGGTCGACAAACGCGAGGCCGTCGCCGAGGGCGGCGTCGCGGACCTCGGCCCACTCGTCGAGCGCGATCGCCCTGAGGCGGTCGAGAAACGTATCGCGGAAGGTGTCGAAACCGGGCATGGCAGTCACTCGAGGTCGTCGGGCCGGAGCTTGCCGCTCTCCAGCCCGATCACAGTGTCGAAGGCGTCGGCAACGACCCGCTGCGCCTCGGCGACGAAGACGGGGGAGAGGGTGCCCTGCGCTTCCCACCGGGCGAGGAAGCCGCCGAGCAGGTTGCGGTCGGCGGCGGTGAGGATCGCCCACTGCCGGGCGCTGATCTCGTTCTGGGGACGCCCGAGCGCGAACTCGTAGGCTTTCTCCAGCTCCAGCCGCAGCGCCTCGACGGCGTCGCGGTGCGCGTCGAACGGCTCCGTCGCCGCCCCCATCAGCGCCAGCGACTCGACCTTGAGCGACACGGCCTGCTCGTAGGCCGCTTCGCTGAACGGCGCAATCGTCGGCGCGCACCCGGCCAGGGCGAGCAAGGCCAGAAGCAGAACCGGTCGGGGGTGTCGCATGGCTGCAAGCGTGTCGAGCGAGAAAGATAGGGCTGCCGCTGAACTCTGGCCTGCCCAGCCGGTAACATGCGATCCTTTCTTTCCACCTCTCCCTTCCCGTCATGGCCGACCAGAACCCCGAGCGTAACCTCCGCGAACGTGACCCCGCTGAGGTCGCGCAGAACCGCGCCAGCGGCACCAGCGCCGACAACTCCGACCGCGATCAGACCGGCGACGACAACGTCAAGCACGGCCGCCGCAAGCAGCAGGACGACATCCAGGGCGGCGGCGGCGGCAGCAAAGGCGGCGGCGGCGACAAGAAGGACAGCTAACCTCAGCCGAGCAAGACGCCGGCGATGGTGGCCGTCATCAGATTCGCGAGCGTCCCGGCGAGCACCGCGCGCAGGCCCAGCCCCGCGATCTCGCCCGTCCGCTCCGGCGCGAGCGGCCCGATCCCGCCGATCTGGATCCCGATCGAGGACAGGTTGGCGAAGCCGCACAGCGCGAACGTCGCCATGACGATGGTCTTGGGGTGGAGCGTGCCGGCCCCGATGGCGTCGGCGAACTGGCTGTAGGCGACGAACTCGTTGGCGATGACCTTCGTCCCGATGAAGCCGCCGAACGTCGTGATGTCGGCCGTCGGCACGCCGATGAGCCACGCGACGGGCGCGAGGACGGTCCCCAGGATCAGCTCCAGGGTGATCTCCAGGCCGACGAAGCCGAATGCCCAGGCGATGACCCCGTTCAGGATGGCGATGAGCGCGAGGAACGCGATCAGCATCGCGCCGATGTTGAGCGCCAGGCGCATCCCGTCGGACGCACCCGTCGCGGCGGCGTCGATCACGTTCTTCGGGCCGGGTTCGGTGACAGCCTCGACGGCCGCCTCGGCCGCCTCGTCGCTCGACGTGGCCGGGAGCGTCGCCTCGTCCGCGTCGGTGACGGGCAACGCGGCGTCGAGCACGGGGCGCGTCTCGGGGATCAGGATTTTGGCGAGGACCAGCGCGGCCGGCGCGGCCATCACGCTCGCCCCGAGGAGCTGCTCGGCGAAGAGCTGCTGCCCGGCCTCGACCGCGATCCCGGCGACCGCCGCGTAGCGCTCGCCGAGGAAGGCCACGTAGCTCGCCAGCACGCCGCCGGCGATCGTCGCCATGCCGCCGGTCATCACCGCCATCAGCTCGCTGCGCGAGAGCGTCTTGATGTAGGGCTTGATGACGAGCGGCGCCTCGGTCTGCCCGACGAAGATGTTGGCGCTCACGCTCAGGCTCTCCGGCCCGCTCGTCCCCAGCGCCCGGCGGACAACGTAGGCCACGCCGCGCACGATCACCTGCATGATGCCGAGGTAGTACAAGATCGCCATGAGCGAGGCGAAGACCACGACCGTCGGCAGGACGTAGGCGAAGAAGAAGAACCCGAGCGAGCCGTCCGCGCCCGGCGGCAGCCCGAGGCTGCCGAAGATGAACGTCGCCCCGACCTCGACGGCCCCGAGGAACTTGACGAACAGCCCGGCGACCCAGGCGAAGGCCAGCTTGGGCCAGCCCAGCGGCGCGAAGACGGCCGCCATGTCGTCGCCCTTGAGGATGACGACGGCGAAGACGAGCTGGAGCAGCAGCCCGGCCCCGATGGTCCGCCAGCGAACCCCGCGTCGGTCCGAGGAAAACGCGAAGGCGATTCCGAGGATCGCAACGAGGCCGAGGAGGCCGCGCAGGAGGGAGACGAGGTCCATGCAGGCGGGTAGAGGGGCGCGCGGCCCGCAAGCGCGCAGCCCGGTGGGAGCAGCGCTGGCCCGCTTGTGCCGGCGCTGCCGAGGGTCGGCCCCGTGGGATCGGGCCGCGCCAAGATATTCCCGCCGGACGGAATTATGCCTTGTTCCCCACTACACCGGGCGAAGGCAACGAGGTACCGCTGCTCACCGTGGTCGGCTGATGGCGTAGAGCGTTGTGCTGCTCGCGCTGACCATAATGCGGTCCCCAACAGCGATGGGGGCTACGACCGAGTCGCCGTCGGGTTTGCCTCGGTGGATCAGCTCTCCATTGTCTGCCTCGAGCACCCAGGCTGAGCCCTCGAAGGGGCTGGTGAAGAAGATGCGGCCTTCTTCAAGCACAAGCGGCGTCGAAAGCGTGCCCGATACGCGCGTGGACCAGTCGAGCGACCCCGTAGCCAAATCCAGCCTGTAGACTTGCTCCTGGATTGAGCCGACGTACACGGCGTCACCAGCTATAGTCGCACCAGCATCGAATGCGTCATCAGCGACATGGTGCCCCCACGTCACGTTCCCTTCCTCAATGTTGAGCGCGTAAAGCGTATGTCCCACAGGAGCAGCCACTAGCTCATCGGTAGCGTCCAGGCCATAGACCGCTGTACCGGTCGGCCTCGTGCTACCATCGGGAAGTTCGAACGTCCCTGGAGGCGGATCGAATGCCCACAGCAGCTTACCTGACAGAGCATCGAAGGTGAAGACGAAGCCCTCGGTAGCCTCGGCGTCGGGGATGTAGTAGCCCGTGGGGACGAAGAGCTTGCTGCCGTCCGGCGAGAGGTCCACATCATAAACCAGGTGCTCAACTCCTTCGGGGACGAACGAGCTTACATCGAGTCTGAGGTCGATGGTACCGTCGGACTTGCGCACGCGGACGACCTCGCCGCTGCGTCCCAAGAAGAGGTGTGTCGCGTTCTGCACCATGCGGTTCAGGCTGACGTTCCTCTCGAAGTCGAGCGGGGCGGTCCACACCACATGGCCGTCGGACTTGCGAAAAGCTCTGATCCAGGTGAGGTAGTTGAGGTAGACCACGTCGCCGCCGTCGAGGACGGTGCCGGCGACGCTGCTCCGGCCGAGCGGGACGGTCCACAGCACGCTCCCATCGTCGGCATCGACCGCGCTGAACTGCTCGCCGAAGGCGGCAAAGACACGGCCATCACTTATGAGGGGTTGGGTTTGCGACACAGCACGCGAAGCCGCTTTGACTGACCACACCACCTCGCCTGATTCGGCTTCATTCGAGTCGCACGCTGGCAGGGCGAGGCTGCTAGCTGCGCATAGTATAGCCACCAAGAAATGGGAGGCACGTCTCACGAGAGAGAGGGTCTACACGGAGGTGGAAAATAAACGGACCGGTTAGCGCCGCATCGTGCCGTCACTCCAGACGTCGTTCGCCTCGTCGGTGTCCGGCAGCACGTCGTCCGGGTCGAGGCGGACCGAGGCCACGCGGCTGGTACCGGGGACCGCCATCTCGAACGTGTCGCTCTTGAAGAACGCCTCGACCGGGACGCGGACGCGCTCCGCCGTGCCGTCCTCATACGTCACCTCCAGATCGGCCGGCATCACGAGTCCGCCGAGGTTCTCGACGGTGACGACGGCTCCGCCCTCGGTCTGCTCGACGCCCGCGACGGCCTGGTCGAGCGTCTCGGTCGACATCAGCCAGCCGCGCCAGAACCACCCCAGGTTCTCGCCGGACACGTCCTCCATCGTGCGGAAGAAGTCGGCCGGCTGCGGGTGCTTGTAGGCCCAGCGCCGGATGTACTCGAAGAACGCCGCGTCGAACCGCTCCGAGCCGAGCACGGCGTCGCGCAGGATCAAGAGACCTTTGGCCGGCTTGCGGTAGGCGAGGAAGCCCAGCGACGGGCGGCGGACCTGGTCGGCCGGCGTGAGCACGGGCTGGTCCTGCATCGCCGTCTCCTGCATCCGCCCGGCGACGTAGGGCGAGCGCGTCAGCCGGACCATCCGCACCTGGTCGCCCTGGCCGTAGCCGGCAATCGTCGGGTCGGGGTTCTCGTCGTAGAAGGTCTTGCCGGAGAAGGTGTTGAGGAACGAGGTGAAGCCCTCGTCCATCCAGGCGTGCCGCCGCTCGTCGGAGCCGACGATCATCGGGAACCAGTTGTGCCCGATCTCGTGGTCGATCACGCCCCAGAGCGCCATCCCGCGCGCCTCGACCGACGAGAAGTGCAGCATCGGGTACTCCATCCCGCCGACCACGCCTGCCACGCTGATAGCCACCGGGTAAGGGTAGGGCAGCCAGCGCGAGTTGTTGAGGACCGAGGCGCGGCCGAACCGTGTGGCCTCCTCCCAGCCGGGCTCCTCGGTCGTCCCGATGCCCTCGGGCGGGTAGGCCGACAGGATGAGCGTGTTGCCGGCCTCGGTCTCGGCGCTGGCGGCGTCGAGGATGAAGCGGTTCGAGGCGGCCCAGGCGACGTCGCGGACGTTCTCGGCCCGGTAGCGCCAGGTCGTGGTCGCGCTCTTGTGCGGGTGTGCCCGGCCCAGCTCGTCGGGGGCGATGACGTAGACGCGCTCGGCGCTCGTGCGCGCCTCCGCCAAGCGCGCCTGCTGCTCGGCAGTCCAGACCTCGTCCGGGTTCTGGAGCGTGCCGGTGGCGACGACCGTGTACGGCGTCGGGACGGTGATCGCGACGTCGAAGTCGCCGTATCCCAGATAGAACTCGCCCTGGCCGAGGTACGGCAGCGCGTTCCAGCCGTTGACGTCGTCGAAGACGACCATCTTGGGGTACCACTGCGCCAGCTCGTAGACCGTCCCGCCCTCGACGTCGAGCCGCCCCATCCGGTCGGAGCCGTACTCGGGCACGACGAAGCTCCACGCGATGGTCAGCTCGAGCACGCCGCCGTTCGCCGCGAGCGGCTCGGCGAGGTCAATCCGCATCCGGGTGTCATCCACGAGATACTCCGGCGTCGTCGTCCGGCCGCCGTGCGCGACCTCGACCGATCCGAGCGTCAGACCGCCCTCGGCGAACGAGCCGCGCCACCGGCTGCCGGCGGGCGTGAGCGCCGCGCCCCGGCTGCCGGGCGCGAAGAGGTTCTGCTCGAGGTGGAGCCACAGGAAGTCCAGCGCCTCGGGGCTGTGGTTGGTGTAGGTGATCGTCTCCTCGCCCGTGACGCGGTGGGCGTCGGGGTCGAGCCGGACAGCGATGTCGTAGTCGGCGCGCTGCTGCCAGTAAGCCGGGCCAGGCCGGCCAGAGGCCGAGCGGTACTCGTTCGGCGCGGGCAGGTCGAGCGGGGCGAAGGCATCGGCGTTCGTCGGGGCGACGGGTTCGGCATCGTCCTGCGCCCAAGCAGGCGCGGCGACGAGGAGAGCAGCTAGGAAGAGCAATCGCATGGACAGGAGGGGAGATCGAGGGGAGAGAGCGGCGGGAGTATAGGGCATCTGGTCGGACGGGCACAACGGGGGAGCGCAGGGCGGATTGCGCCGGTCCAGATGCCGTATCCGCTAGACAGACGGAAAAAAGTTTTCGAGTGGTGTCGCGCGGCAGGCGAGTTTTGCGATAAAGATAGGTGGAGGCTGCCTTCATCTCTCTGGACAAATCCGACCACCATCCTGGTCTAGCCATGACGATCTGCTACCGTTTCTCCGCGCTCGCCGTGTTCCTGACACTCTGCGCCCCGTCCGTGACGGCCCAGCACACGATTCCGTACACGGACTACCTTCCGCTCGCCGAGGGCTACCGTTGGGAATACAGTCAGAACGTGTTTGGCACGCCAGGCACGCGCTACGTCTTTCGCGAAGTCACCGGAGACACCCTCATTGACGGGCAGAGCTACTACCTCATCGAGGAGCAGCAGACCACGACCGGAGGGGAGCCACTGGCGAACGGCCGGTGTGCCCTGCGAGTGGAGGACGACTCCTTCGACCGTGTGGTGCTGGACGACCCGTGCTTCGAGCCTATCGAGGGTCCCTGGTTTCCAGACGCCGAATACCTCGATCGAGTGGTGACGGTCGGAGGGATTGAGTACGAGGTGGACGGAGAGCTGGAGTATTTCAGCAAGTATCCCGGAGACGGAGGGACGTTCTTCGTCAACATCAGGAGGGTAGCCAGCGGCATAGGCCCCATCTCCGAGCTCGACGAAGGTCCATCGGGGTCGCAGAGCGAATCGCTGCGCTACGCTGAGGTGGGCACGCTCTACGGGACGCCGATCGTCTTCGACGACGAGGTGAGCTTCCGGCGGTTCTACCCGCTCGCGGTCGGGGACACCTGGGTCTACGAGTCCTGCAACACGTTCGACCCCGAGAATCCCTGCACCGAGGTGTCGCTTAGCCGCCGGACGGTCGTCGGGGACACGCTCATCGGCGGGGTCGAGCACGCACTCGTCGAGACCACGAGCGGGCTGGACGGGGAGAACCCGCAGCGGTGCGCCGAGCGGCTCTCGGAAACCGGCGAGATTGTGTGGCTCGGTGGCCCGAACTGCCGCCCGCCCGCTGCGCTCGGCCTCAACCTGCGCGATCCCGGACCGGCAGCCGTGGCGACCTATGGACCCGAGGTCGATATCGGCGGCGAGACCTACGAGCCGGACTCGCTCGTCTGGTTCGTGGACTGGGAGCAGGGGACCTACGAGCACGACGTGCTCTTCGCCTCCGACATCGGCTTCGTGAGCGATTCCTACGACTTCATGGGGCCTGGCGACGTAGGCTACGTCGAGCTGCGCTACGCCGAGGTCGGCGGAGAGACCTATGGCAGCCTGCCCACCGCTAGCGAAGGCGACGGCGCAGTGTCCGCCTTCACACTCGGCGCGGCCTATCCGAACCCGTTCCGCGCGTCTACCACGCTTATGCTCCGTCTTGCGACCACCGGGACGGTGACCGTCGAGGTCTTCGACGTGCTTGGCCGCCGTGTGCTGGAGCGCTCGCTCGGTGTGCAGCCGGCCGGACAGCAGCCGGTGCGGCTCGACCTCGGGGCGGTGCCCGTGGGCGTCTACTTCGCCCGTGCGACGACGGCTTCGGGTCAGCAGGCCACGCGGCGGATCGTCCGCGTCGAGTAGTCCGCGTCGATTGAGCGCTACCACCGCTTCGGCGTGAGCACCGCGCCGAGCGGGGCGAGGAGGGTGTTGTAGAGCGCATAGCCCGCATCGAGCAGCGGCTGCGGGAGCATCAGGTCGGTCTCGCCGAACGACTGGGCTGCGTCGCGGAGCACGGCGCGCTGCACCAGGAACCGCGCCGCGAGCAGACCCGCGCCCGTCCACCCGAGGAAGAGGGGCGCGAGCCAGGCGACCAGGTTCGAGCCGTGAAAGACGGCGAGTGACGCCTGCACGCCCGGGCCGTAATGTTTTCCGGCGGACGCGTGGCGGAGCTTCTGACGCGCCCACGCCCGCCACGTCGCGGGGGCTTCGCTCGGGACGAACGAGGCCGGATCGAAGACGAAGCGGACCGGTGTGCCGTGCCGGTGCGCGGCCTGGACCAACAGGTCGTCGTCGCCGGAGAGCACGCTGAGCGTGGGCGCGCCTTCGAGGCGTTCGAACACCGACCGGGGATAGCTCAGATTCCGTCCGACAGCCATGTACGGTCGGCCGAGGCCGACGGCCGCTGCGGTCAGCACGGCTGTCACGAACGTCTCGTACCGGACGAAGGCGTTGAGCGTGCCCGGCGCTTCGCGGTACGGTCCGTAGCCGACGAGCACCGCGTCGGGCGCACGCGCCGCCTCGGCCGCGAGAGCGGCGAGCCAACCCGGCGGCGGCGTGCAGTCGGCGTCGGTGAGCGCGAGGCGCTCGTGGCGGGTGGCCGCGATGCCGAGCGCGAGCGCGTGGTTCTTGCGCGGCTCGCGCGGCTCAGCGACACGCACGAGCCGGAACCGGCCATCCCGAGCGGCGAGGGCCTCGACGAGGGCGGCCGTCGCATCTTGCGAGGCGTCGTCCACGACGACCACCTCGAAGTCGGGGTGCGATTGGGCGGCGAGCGCAGCGAGGAGAGCCGGCAGCCGGGCCTCTTCGTCGCGGGCGGCCACGACGACGGACACGGGTGTGCCGGGTGCCGCCGCGAGGAGTGTCGCCGAGGCGAGACGGTGGGCGCGGCGCAGCCCGAGACCGAGGAGGAGCCAGCAGCCGAGGTGCACGGCGAGCGCAGCGGCGAAGAACGGGAGCATAGAGGCACGAAGTGTGATAGGCAAAATAGCCCGTGAGAGCCGACCGGGAGACAGGCCCCTACGGCCGAGTCGTCCCCTGAGCCTCGCGCAGCCCCACCGTATCTTCCCCGCCGTTCCTCCGTCCCGCTTGGTATGCCCGCCTCCCCGTCCCCTGCTCCTCCCTCCGGATTCCCCGACCTCGGCCGGTTCTGGACGGCGGCCAACGGCCTGACGCTCGTCCGCGCCGCGCTCGTCGGGCCGATTGCGGTGCTCGTGTACCGGGGCGAGCCGTTCGCCTGGCTGATGGGCCTGCTGCTCTTCGCCGTCCTCACCGACTGGCTCGACGGCAAGATCGCCCGGTGGAGCGGCACCGTCTCCGAGTGGGGCAAGGTCCTCGACCCGACGGCGGACAAGCTCGCCGCCGCCGCCGTGACGCTCGCCCTCGTCCTGCGCCCGGCGTCGCTCGGCCCGTCGCTGCCGGCGTGGTTCGTCGGCTGCGTGATCCTGCGCGACGCCGTGATCGCCACCGGTGGCCTAATCCAGACGCGGCGGTTGGGCTACGTGATGATGAGCCTGTGGAGCGGCAAGGTCGCCGTGACGGCCCTCGCGGTCACGATCGTGGCGGCCCTCCTCCGGGCCGACGCGCCCGTGCTGGCGGCCTGCGTCTGGACCACGACGGCGCTGCTGGTCTACTCGCTCGCCCGCTACCTCCACCGCTTCGCCCTCGTAATGCGCCTCGGCCGCGCCGTGCCCGTGGACGACCGCGACCGCGTCCTCGCGGCCCATCTCCCTGGAAACGTCCCTGCCGTGCAGCAGGAAGACCACGTCGCCGGCTGAGCGGATTCGGAAGAAAGAGTGGGGAGAGGCGAGAAGGTTCTCTCGTGGTGCGGGGTTGCTCCTGGGAGGGCTAGATTCCCACCCACGCAATCAGCGAATCACCCACCCGCCCCACAGCCATGGCTCTATTCGGATTCGGCAAGAAAGAAAAGGAGAAGGAGCGCCTCGAAGAAGGCCTCGAAAAGACGCGCTCCAGCCTCTTCGGCAAGCTCACCCGCGCCGTCGCCGGCAAGGACCAGGTCGACGAGGAGGTCCTGGACGACCTCGAAGAAGTCCTCGTCACCAGTGACGTGGGCGTCAAGACGACGGTCGACATCATCCACCGGATCGAGGCGCGCGTGGCGCGCGACAAGTACGTCTCGACGAGCGACCTCAACGGCCTCGTCCGCGCCGAGATCGCCGAGCTGCTGCTCGCCACCGCGCCGGAGCGCCCAGCCGACTTCGCCGCGCCGCTGCCGAACCACCCCCACGTCATCATGGTGGTCGGCGTCAACGGCGTCGGCAAGACGACCTCGATCGGCAAGATCGCGCACCGCTACAAGGAGGCCGGGCGGTCGGTGCTCTTGGGCGCGGCCGACACGTTCCGCGCCGCCGCCGCCGAGCAGCTCGAGGTCTGGGCCGAGCGGGCCGCCGTCCCGATCATCCGGCAGCACCACGGGGCCGACCCGGCGGCCGTGGCCTTCGACACGCTCGCGGCGGCCACCTCGCGCGGCTCCGATGTGGTGCTGATCGACACGGCCGGGCGGCTCCACACCAAGGGCGGGCTGATGGACGAGCTCGCCAAGGTCAAGCGCATCATGGACCGCCAGGTCCCCGGCGCGCCGCACGAGGTGCTGCTGGTCCTCGACGCCTCGACGGGCCAGAACGCCATCCGCCAGGCCGAGGAGTTCACCAAGAGCGTCGACGTGACCGGCCTGGTGCTCACCAAGCTCGACGGCACCGCCAAAGGGGGCATTGCGATTGGCATTTCCAACGAGTTCCAGATTCCCGTAAAGTACATCGGCGTCGGCGAGAGGCTGGGCGACCTCCAGGTGTTCGACCGCGCCGCGTTCGTCGCCGCCCTGTTCGACTAGCCGGCGAGGCGGACGGTCCCGTTCGGGCGGCACCTGCGACCGTTCGTCGGCACCGCGCGACCACGCGGAGACAACCTCTTTCTTTTGCGCTTCGCCCCCTGCACCTTTACTCTATGAAACACCGTCCGCACCGGACGTTGCGGAACTCACCCGCGCGCGTATCATAAGCGAGTCGGATGGTCCGCGGTCGCCCCGGCCGCGGGTCTAGAACAGCCGAACGGAGGCCGAAGCCTATGGGTTGCCTTGTCACACATCGCCGGACTGCACGCCTCGTGGCGCTCGGCGTCCTGCTCACCACGCTCGCCGGCTCCAGCGTCCACGCCCAGGTGGCGTACCAGCCCGAGTTCGACGTGGACGCCGTCAGCGTCCGAGGCGAGGCGGCCGGGGGGAGAGGGGAGACCCGGGTCGACGTCTACACCAAGATTCCCTACCAGAACCTCCGCTTCCTGAGCCGTAACGACGGCTTCGGCGCGCGCTACAGCGTCTCGGTGGACGTCTACCGCACGAACGCGGAGGGCAAGGTGCAGGGCCTGGTCCGAAGCCGGATGTGGGAGCGCACGGTCACCGCCCCGACCTACGAGGGGACGCAGTCGGACACGCTCTTCGACTACGCCACGCAGTCGCTCGAGCTGGCCCCCGGCTCTTACGCGCTCGAAGTCCAGGTCGAGGACGCGGCGTCTAGCCGGACGTTCGTGCGCGAGAAGCCGCTCCACGTGCGCTCGCTCAGCGCCCCGCTCGCGATGAGCGACCTGCTGCTGGCCGACCGCTACGACGCCGCCGAGCAGGTCCTCTTCCCCAACGTCTCGAACGCCATCGGCACCGACAAGCCTGAGTTCACGCTCTTCTACGAGATCTACGCCGACCGCCCGCGCCCGCTCCGGGTGCACTACGAGATCGTCAAGCAGAACCGCGAGCGCCGCCGCCCCGAGGTGCTCCGCCCGCTGCTCGGCCTCCCGAAGCGCTCCGAGACCGAGGCCGACCCCGACTTCAGCACGGCCGAGACGCTCACGGTCCGCGCCGGCCGCAACCCGGCCACGCTCACGCTCGACACCGACCGCTTCACCTCGGGCGAGTACGTGCTCCAGGTCCGGCTCGAGAACGAGGCCGGCTCCGTCCTCGCCGAGGCGTCGAAGGACTTCACCGTCCGCTGGATGGGGCTCGACGAGCAGATCGCCGACCTCGAGAGCGCGGTCGCGCAGCTTCGCTACATCGCGAAAGACCGGGAGATCAAGGCCATCAGAGAGGCCGCCACCTCGGAGGCGCGCTTCGACCTGTTCGAGCGCTTCTGGAGCAAGCGCGACCCCACGCCCGGCACGCGCCGCAACGAGCGCATGGAGGAGTACTACTTCCGCGTCTCGTTCGCCAACCGCAACTACGGCCGGTTCGAGGACAACGGCTGGAACACCGACCGCGGCGAGGTCTTCATCCGCTTCGGCGAGCCGGACTTCGTCGAGCGCCACCCGTTCAGCTACGGCGACAAGCCCTACCAGGTGTGGTACTACAACCGCATCGGCCGCCGCTTCATCTTCATCGACGACACCGGCTTCGGCGACTACGAGCTCCTGGTGCCGATCTGGGACGAGCGCACCCGGATGTAGGTAGAAACAGCCTCCTCCGATCTGAAAAGCCCTGCGCTGCCGATGCGGCGCGGGGCTTATTTTTGCCTCTCCGCTCCCGCGTCCCGTTCGCCCTGCTGCCGCTCCGATGCCTGACTCCCCCCGTCTCGTCTTCATGGGCACGCCCGCCTTTGCGGTGCCGTCGCTCGATGCGCTCGTGGCCGCCGGGATGCCGCCGGTGGCCGTCGTGACGGTGCCGGACCGGGCGCGCGGGCGCGGGCAGCAGGTCCAGCCCTCGGCCGTGAAAGAGGCCGCCGACCGCCACGGTCTCCCCGTGCTCCAGCCCGAGAATCTGCGCGCGCCCGGCTTCGTCGCCGAGCTCGAGGCGCTCGCCCCCGATCTGATGGCCGTCGTGGCCTTCCGCATCCTGCCGCCCGAGGTCTACGGCCTGGCCCGGCTCGGGGCGTTCAACCTCCACGCCTCGCTGCTGCCGCAGTACCGCGGCGCGGCCCCGATCAACCGCGCCTTGATGGCCGGCGAGATCGAGACCGGGGTGACGACGTTCCTCCTCCAACCGAAGGTCGACACCGGCGACACCCTCCTGGTGCGCCGGCTCGGGATCGGGCCGGACGAGACGGCGGGCGAGCTGCACGACCGCCTGGCCGTGCTTGGGGCTGAGGTCGTCGTCGAGACCGCCGAGCACCTCGCGGCCGGGACCGCCGAGGCGCTGCCGCAGGACGAGCGCCGCGTCAGCTACGCCCCGAAGCTCTTCAAGGAGGACACCGAGATCGACTGGAGCCGTCCGGCCGAGGCGGTGCACAACCTGGTGCGCGGCCTGTCGCCGTACCCGGCGGCGTGGACGCACCACGGCGATACGCTCCTGAAGATCTACCGGACGCAGCCGGCGAAGGGCGCGGGCGAGCCGGGCGAGGTGATCGAGGCCGAGGGCGAGTGCCTCGTCGTGGCCTGCGGCGAGCGGGCCGTCGAGATCGCCACGGTCCAGCGCGAGGGCAAGGCGAAGATGAGCACCGAGGAGTTCCTGCGCGGGTACAGCTTCCGCCCCGGCGACAGACTTGGTACGTGATGCGTGAAACGTGATGCGTGAGGAGGCCCGCTGAAGCGTCGAAAACAAACATCACGGATCACGCAACACGAATCACCTCTCCCATGACTGAGACCGAGATCACCGAGCTGGCTGGGCGCGTCGAACGCGAGAGCGCCTTCGTCAACGCGCTCACGGCCGAGGTGCACCAGGTCGTGGTGGGGCAGCACAAGCTAATCGAGCGGCTGCTGATCGGGTTGCTCAGCGGGGGGCACGTCCTGCTCGAGGGCGTCCCCGGCCTCGCCAAGACCCTGACCGTCTCGACCCTCGCCCAGGCCATCCGCGCGCACTTCCAGCGCATCCAGTTCACCCCGGACCTGCTGCCGGCCGACCTCCTCGGCACGCTCGTCTACAACCAGCGCGAGGGCGACTTCTCGATCAAGAAAGGCCCCGTCTTCGCCAACCTCATCTTGGCCGACGAGATCAACCGCGCCCCGGCCAAGGTCCAGAGCGCGCTCCTCGAGGCGATGCAGGAGCGCCAGGTCACGATCGGCGAGACGACCTTCCCGCTGCCCTCGCCGTTCCTAGTGCTCGCCACCCAGAACCCGGTCGAGCAGGAGGGCACCTACCCGCTGCCCGAGGCGCAGCTCGACCGCTTCATGCTCAAGGTGGTCGTGGGCTATCCGACGCGGGAGGAGGAGCTCGAGATCATGCGCCGGATGGCGGCCCCGGACGCGGTGCCCGCCGCCCGGCCCATCGCCGAGCCGAGCCAGATCCTGGCGGCCCGCCGGATGCTCGCCGAGCTGTACGTGGACGCCCGCGTCGAGGAGTACGTGGTAGATCTCGTCCTCGCCACCCGAGAGCCTCGGCGCTACCAGCTCGCCGATGCCGACGCGCTCATCGCCTACGGAGCCTCGCCCCGCGCCTCGATCTACCTCAACCGGGCCGCGCGGGCCCACGCCTTCCTCCACCGCCGGGCCTACGTCACGCCCGAGGACGTCCGCGCCGTCGCGCTCGACGTGCTCCGCCACCGCGTCAGCGTGACCTACGAGGCCGAGGCCGAAGAGGTCACCGCCGAGATGCTCGTCCGCCAAGTCCTCGACGCGGTCCAGGTCCCCTGATCTTAGAGGGGGGATTGTGGGTTTCGGATTTTCCGGCAAGCATGACCCGCGAGCCAATCCAGAACCCGAAGGCTCGGCGAAGCCAATCCAAAATCAGAAATCCGACATGAGAAGCCCGAAGCCGTTCAAGAAAGAGTCGATCTCCGTCGCGTTCATGGTGGAGCAGCTCCGCGAGCGCGTTGGAATTGAGGTGGAGGACATAAACCGGCTCGACGCCTCGGAGCGCGCCGTGGTCGAGAGCAGCCTGAACCGGCCGGGCCTCGCGCTCGCCGGCTACACCGACCTCTTCACGCACCAGCGCGTCCAGGTGCTCGGCAACACCGAGAGCCAGTTCCTCGCCCACCTCGGCGAGGACGCGCGGCGCGCGGCGTTCGCCCACCTCGTGCAGTTCGACGTGCCGTGCCTCTTCCTGACCGAGAACAACGGCCTGCCCGTCGAGCTCGTCCAGATGGCGACCGCCCACGGCATCCCGGTCTACTCGACGCTCGCGCCCTCGACCGAGTTCATGCACCACCTTCGGGACTTCCTGGAGGACCAGTTCGCGCTCCAGCAAACCCTCCACGGCTCGCTCGTGGACGTCTACGGAATCGGCCTGCTGCTCGTCGGCCGCAGCGGGATCGGCAAGTCCGAGGTGGCCCTCGACTTGGTCGAGCGCGGGCACCGGCTGGTGGCGGACGACGTGGTGGTGGTGACCAAGAAGAGCGAGGGCGTGCTGATGGGGTCGGGGACGGAGCTGACGCAGCACTTCATGGAGATCCGCGGCCTCGGGATCGTGGACGTGCGCGCGATGTTCGGCATCCGGGCGATCCGCTTCCAGAAGCGCGTCGAGGTGCTCGTTGAGATGGAGGAGTGGGAGCGGGGCAAGGAGTACACGCGGATCGGGATGGTCGAGGCCGAGCAGGAGGTGCTCGGCGTGCCGCTGCCGCTGGTGCAGCTCCCGATCGTGCCGGGCAAGAACGTGACGGTGATCTGCGAGGTGATCGCGATGAACCACCTGCTGCTGCACTACGGCTACGACCCGGCGCAGGTCTACGCCCGCCGCCTCGCCGACCGCATCCGCTCGAAGAGCGCCACCGCCGAGGCCAGCCCCTCCCGCCCGCGCCGCAGCACGGAGTGGTTCGAGCACGACACGGAGTGAAGCTCAGGGGCTGGAATCCAACCGCGCAAGCGGCCCAGATCCTCGTGTCCTGATCGTGCGAGCGCGCCGCCTAGCGCCCGAAGGCCGACGCCCATCGCTGCACCGAAACGGTCGCCACATAATTACGTGCGAAGTTTCTGTCCTGACCCGTCGGTGCGGTTGACTACGTAGGGTTAACCCCGATATATTGTCTACGCAGGTGTTCCCGATGTGCATGGTGAAGAGGGTCCCTGACTGAGAGCAGTGCGCTCTGCCGGAGGAGCCGGGCTTTGGGCCCGGCTTTTGTCCGTACCGGCAGAGGGTCATTCCCGGTCGTCACACACCCTGGAGTTGCCGTGCCCGACCCCTGCCCCTTCGTGCTGAGCGCGCCTCGGCTGGCCCACAGGTTCCCCCGCCTGCGGCCGCGCGCGCTGAGCACGGAGAGCGAGCTTTCCACCACAACCTCCTAGCCGCTCGCCCGTCCATGGCACGAAACAGCTATTACTACTACGACCACGAGGCCTGCGCCTTCGTCGAGGTCCAACCCCAGCGCCGCAAGCTCGTCTTCCAGTCGGCCCTCGTGCTCGGACTCGCCCTCGTCTTCGCCGGCGTCGGGATGTGGGCCGTCTACGAGACCTCCTCGACCCCCAAGGAGGTCGCCCTCGTTCAGGAGAACCGCGCGCTCCAGCACCAGCTCGAGGCCAACGGCCAGCGCTTCACCGCGCTCTCGGACCGCCTCGACGACCTCGCCGAGACCGACCGCGACCTCTACCGCACCATCTTCCAGGCCGACCCGATCCCCGACGAGGTCCGGCAGGTCGGCGTCGGCGGTGCGATGTCGGCGGCGTTCGACGGCTTCAGCGAGGACGCGGGTACGCTGCTCCGCGACAACGAGGCGACGCTCGACAAGCTCGAGCGCCAGGTGACGCTCCAGCGCACGAGCTACGACGAGCTGCTCACGCTCGCCTCGCAGCGCGCCGAGGCCATCCCGCAGATGCCGGCCATCCTCCCAACCTCCGGCCCGCTCACGAGCGGCTTCGGAATGCGCCGCCATCCCATCCACCGCGTGTTCAAGATGCACGCCGGGGTCGACTTCCTGGTCCCGGTCGGGACGCCGGTCTACGCCACCGGCGACGGCGTGGTCGCGTTCGCCGGCGTCAGCTCGGGCTACGGCCAGAACGTCCGCATCCGCCACCCGAAGGCGAAGCGGGCGACGCGGTACGCCCACCTCTCGCGCATCCCCGACGGGGTCCGCGCGGGCGTGCCCGTCGAGCGGGGGGACGTGATCGGGTTCAGCGGCAACACCGGCCTGTCGACGGCCCCGCACCTCCACTACGAAATCCGACGCTTGGGCGACGACGAGCCGGTCAACCCGGTCTACTCGTTCGCCCCCGGCGTGCGGCCCTCGGAGTATCAGGAGCTGGTCCGCATCGCCGAGAGCAGAACTACTCCGCTCGACTGAGCGAGACGCCAGACAGAATTCGGCGGGGCGGGCGCATGGAGCGCTCGCCCCGCTCTCGCTTTCGGTCTAGCTAGAAATTTCATTTAGGCTTGCACATTGATGACCGGTTGCCCTATCCTTGTACATACATCCGCTCAAACCGGGAGGTCGTCATGTTTACGCACTACGCCACCGAACGCCGTCACAAAAATAAGGGGGGGGGGGCCAATCTTCCCGTGCCGCTGCCTCTCCTGGATCGTAGCGGTCGCGCTGCTAGCAATGGTGCCGAGCACAGCGCTGGGGCAAACGCTGACTCCCATCGACCTATCTGAAAATGCTGTAGCCGAAGCGCCGATCTTCGAGGACTCTCTGGGTAATCGGTACTCAACGCTCGTCCGGGTCAAGTTCGGTGAGTACGTTTTCGACGTGCCGCAGGGACAGAAGACGGCTCCGCTGGCAAGCATAAGAACGGGGTACGGAGGCGTCATGAGCTTCTTCAATCAGCTTGAGACAGACTACGGTCCGTTTGCGCTAGAGAAAATGGCTCCGAGCATCGTGTGGGGTGACACCCTCCGCGTGAACAAGCGTACTGGAGCGACCGTCTCAATCTCCGACTATTCGCAACTCATCGAAGTCTGGTTCGATGCTCCCGTACCGCTCGATGAGGCAGTGGCCGAGTTTGAAGCGCTTCCCGAAGTGGACTATGCTGAGAGACCGCTAGTGATCTCCCATGCTGGCGGTACGTTTGGCTCTATCGGAGAGCCAGACGATCCAGAGTACACAAGCGGCAATCAGTATAGTCTTCAGCTTATCGACGCTGCGAAAGCTTGGGGGCTCACACGCGGTGTGGGTATAGAACGTCCAGTAGGGATTGCTATCACAGATAGCTTCAGTTGCAATTTGTCCGGTGCTAATGGACGTCCTTTGCATCCAGACCTAAGGGATAAAATGGAGGTTCTAGACTGTTCCCTCCCCATGTTTGGAACTTCCCATCATGGACCTTCTGTGGCTGGCCTAGCCGGGGCAGAGACCGACAACGGCGTAGATGTAGCGAGTCTTGGGTGGGACACAAAGCTATACGGATTTGACGGCAGGGCTCAAGGGCTGATGAAGGTTTTTGAGGCAATAGCAGACCCGTCTAGCCCTGCCTACGAAAGCATCGATGTGGTCAACTGTAGCTGGACCATTGGCAAGGAGAACTATGAAAATGACCTAGGAACCCCGCGTCGTCTTATAAGGAGTCTGCTGAACGTTGGCATCGTCGTCGTGGCAGGTTCAGGAAATGGATTACACTCAACTGGTGGTTGTCGGTCCTCTGAAATTCCTTGTGTGCGATACCCAGCGGCCTTCAACTATGACGATCTCGACGCTGGAGACGGTACCACATATGAAGGACAAGTCATCGCTGTCACCCTAACTGACGAGGACGACGAGTTTTTCGAGGGCGTGAACTACAGCCCCGGTACGAATCCCCTCTCTGAGCCTGACTCAGCGTACATCGATGTCGCAGCACCTGGTTATAACGTGAGAGTTTTGCGGTCAAGTTCGGATGGGAGCGGAGGGTGGAATCATGGGAGTGTAATTGGATCGGGGACCTCCTATGCCTCGCCTATAGTGGCAGCGCAGGCGGCGCTCGTGCTCTCACTCAATCCGACCCTCCGCGTCGATGAGGTTTACGAGGTTATCACCCGCTCAGCCCAGAAGGTCGATTCGCTCGAACACTCCGATCTCTTCTTCTACACCGACACCGAGACAGGTGAGAGTCTCGGCTGGAACCAGTTCACGGGCTACGGTCGCATCAATGCTGTGGAAAGGCTTCGAGCTCTTCGGCGATGGCTCACGTTTCGATGGCGTCATGATCAAGGATGCCGAGGTCGGCCTCCGCGTGCGTGCCAAGTATATCAGCGTGCGCCGCAGTCAACTCACGGCCAACAGGGTCGGTGTGCTCACAGACTTCATCCCGGCGTGCACGGGCAACGTCTGCATCGAGGGAAGCTTGCGCTCATCGGTGTTCCTCGACAGCGTGCTCGTCGACAGCAGCACGCTCTACGGCCTCTACCTCCGCAACACCGACGCCGGTCTCGCCGCCTCGACGGTGCGCGCGAGCGGTCGGCACGGCGTCGTCTTCACGAACGCGACAGCGACGGCGTTCTACGACAACGTCATTGAGGGCAACGGACCGAGTGGGTCGAGCTACGACGGCCTCCGCATCGGGGCTAACGGGAGTGTCTACTCCGGCATCCGGGGCGATATCGTCGGACTGCCAGGGCACAACCGCTTCGCCTTCAACGCCGACCATCAAGTGGTGTACCTCGATGGTGGTTACCTTTTTCTCGGGAGAGCCGGCGGCGGGCAGAACACGATCACCGAGGCCGGCACGGACTGCCATGTGTTCGTCGACTCAACGAACGAGCTCGACGCCGAAGACAACTTCTGGGGAACCACCTCGGCTCCGTCGCCGAGCTTCTTTTGCGGCGGCGGGAAGGTCGATGCCGACCCCTTCTTGACTTCGGACCCGACGGGTGGCTCCGGTGGGGGCTACCGGCCAGGGCCGGGCAACACGCCACTGCTGGCAAACGCTCGCCCCGTGCAGACTGGAGTCGGGCAGCGTGAGGTCGGCGGCGGCTACACGCCGGAGGAACTCGCGGCCGAGGAGGAACTCGCGGCCGAGATCGCAGCGGTGCGGGCGCAGGTGGATGCTGATCCCGGAGCACCGGAGGCGGCTGGGTTAGTTCGGCGGTTGGGCCTGCTGCACCGGCTCGACGAGGAAAATGTGACGGGCGAACTAGGCGCAACGAGCGCGCTCCTCGAAATCCTTCGCCAGAGCCTCTCTGGCAGTGGAGGTCTCAATCCGGACTACCGGCGAACGGCCGAAGGAGCGCTCCTGGTCGAGGTAGAGTTCGCGCTCACGGCTGAATCGTATGATGTGGCAGAAGGATTGATCACGGCGTCGGGTGCGCTCGTCGAGGGCGACGAAGTGGCACGAACGCTCGCTATCAGCCACGTCGCGCTCGACGATGCACAAGCCGACTATGCCTCGGCGTTGAATCGGCTGGACGCACTCCTGGCTGAGGTCACGGATGCCGAGCTAGCCGAGGACCTAGCGTTCATGGCCGACGAGATCGCAGCGAAGGCTGGGATCGAAGCGGTTCAGGGCGAAGGTGGAGGCGCGGCAGGCGAAGGGAAAACAAGCGCCACGGCGAGCAAGACTGACGGCACAGCGCTCCCGACGGCGTTTGCGCTCCGACCGGCCTACCCCAACCCGACGGCGCGAGCGGCAACGGTGCCCTTCGACTTGCCGGAGGAAGCTGAGGTCCGGGTCGTGGTCTACGACTTGCTCGGGCGCGCAGTGGCGGTGTTGGCTGAGGGTCTTCACGAGGCGGGCCGTCACGAGGCGGTCTTCGAGGGCAGGCGGATGAGTGCGGGGGTCTACGTCGTCCGGGCAGAGATCGCGCCGGTGGGTGGTGCGCTACGGGCCTTTACGCAGAAGCTCACGCTGCTCCGCTAAACGACACGTCTCAAGGCGGAGGGGGCCGCTCGCCGTAGGGACGCGCCCCCTCCGTTTCTCTGTGAACTCCATCGATCTCGTCAGGCTCTCTCATGCGCTACCTCTTCCTGTTCTCGCTCGCACTCCTCCTTTCAGCACCGAATGCACAGGCGCAGCCCGATGGCGCGTGGACCGGCAGCTTCGCCCTCCCGGGCATCCCCGGTGGTAGCGCGATTGCCTTAAGCGACGGACGGCTCTACGTGGGAACCGCCGCGCAGTACGCCGGCACTGCCGGACCCGCCGACCTCGTCTATTATGATTTCGCCGAGGCGACGTGGGGGACGCTCGACCCGCCGAGGGGCGCGGGGAAGATCGGTGCGCTCGCTGTGGGGCCGGCTGGGCACCTCTACGTCACCGATGTCTTCCGAGCCGGGGGTGGAGCGACCACCTATCTCAGTCGCTACGACCCTGCAACGGAAACGTGGGACCTCCTCGAAGGGGCTATAGACGGTGCGGTCTTCACCCTCGCTCTCGGACCGGACGACGCGGTCTACGCGGGGGGAGCCTTCGAAAGCGCGGGGGGCGTGCCCGCCCTCAACATCGCCCGCTACGACCTCTCGGCAGGGGCGTGGAGCGCCCTGGGGTCCGGGGCTGACGAATGGGTGCGCGCGCTGGCCGCCGACGAGGAGTACCTCTACGTTGGAGGATCGTTCAGCGAAATCGGCGGCGTGGCCGCTACGGGCGTGGCCCGCTACGATCCGGCGGCGGAGGCGTGGAGCGGGCTGGGAGGCGGCGTGGGACCGCTGCGCCGGGTCGGTCCGCTAGCGTTGGGCGGAGTCACGTCGTTCGCGTTCGGCGGCGACGGGGTCTACGTCGGCGGCGAGTTCGACTATGCCTATCAGCCTGACGGAGACTCCCTGCTAGTCCACAACGCGGCGCGGTGGGATGGGGAGCAGTGGAGCGCTGTGGTGGAGGACGGCACCGAACACGTCGAGTCTGTCGGTTTCGATACTGACGGCTCATTCTATGCGCTCGGTGTCGCAGAGGAGGGCGGACTCCTCTACTGGGACGGTTTGACGTGGAGTGACGTAGATACCTCGCCCCTCGGGGTGTACCTGGGCAACCAGCAGTTTGTAGCGGAAGTGCTCGCCGACGCGGGGCGGCTCTACATCATGCTCAGCAGTGAGATCATCCCCGATGCCTACAACCCCAACAACGGCCTCTACTGGTACGAGCCGGAGGGTGAGCAGTGGGGCGTACTCGGCAACGAGGCTACCAACGGGATGACCGACGACGTATGGGCGCTCGCAGCAGGACCAGGTGGAGAAGTCTACGCGGGGGGGCTGTTTCCCTTCGCCGGGACTGAGCAGGTGAACCTTGTGGCGCGGTGGGACGGCGCGGCGTGGGCAGCGCTGGGTCAAGGCGTGGCGGGCAGGAGCGATGCCTTCAGCCTGACGGCAGTGCAGGCGCTTCGCCTCGCCCGCGATGGGACGCTTTACGTCGGCGGCAACTTCCGGGAGGCCCGTCAGGCGGATGGGACGACCGTAGCAGCAGGCAGCATTGCTCAGTGGGACTCCAAGGCAGGCCGGTGGAACGCCCTGGGTGGGGGCACAAGTGGGTTCGTAGGTGCCCTGGCTGAGGGGAACGACGGATCGCTCTACGTCGCGGGGGCGTTCGCACGGGTTTACCAGGAAAACGGCGATTCGCTTGAGGTTGGGGGACTAGCGCAGTGGGACCCGGCGTTGAGAACATGGAAGGCGGTGCCAGAAGGCGACGGTCTCAACCGCATTCATGCCCTTGCGCTAGATGCAACGGGAGCGCTCTACGTCGGTGGCTATCGATTTATCTCCCAAACAGGAGAATTCCGAGCTAGTGTAGCGCGACTCGACCCCTTGACTGAGCAGTGGACAATACTCCAAGAGTGGGAGTTTACCGAGGTCCTTGCCCTCACCGTCATCGGCGACCCTACGTCTGGCGGAGTGCTCTATGCCGGCGTCCCTGCGGAGGGCGTCTGGCGCTGGGAGGGCGGTGCGTGGACTGATCTGGATGGCCCGCGCTACCCCCGTGCGCTCGCGCTCAACGGTGACCCCCGCTCTGGCGGGGAACTGTACGGCGGCGGAGCCTTCCCCGGTCCCTACGTCGAGCGCTGGAACGGCACAAGATGGAACAGAATGGGCAGTGGGGTCGAGGGCTTGGTCTACGCCCTTGCCGTCGGGGCGAGCGCAACCGAAGGGCAAGCGGAGGTGTGGGTCGGCGGCGAGCTTGTGACGGCGGGCGGAGCGCCGGCGTCGTGCATCGCGCGCTGGGAGACGCAGGACTTCAGCACAGCAGTTGAGGACCACGAACTGGCGTCGGTAGGGCTGGGGCTGGCAGCGTTCCCCAACCCGTCGTCGGGGGCGGTGACGCTGCGCTACCGGCTGGCTGCGCCCGGCGCGGTGCGGCTAGCGGTCTACGACGTGCTCGGGCGTGAGGTCGCGGTCCTCGCAAACACGACGCAGCCCATGGGCGCTCACGAAGTCAAGCTCGCCGAGTCGGGTCTCGCTGCCGGGGTCTACGTCGTGCGGCTGGAGGCCGGGGGCGAAACGCTCGTGCGGCGCGTGACGCTCGTACGGTAACGGGTGGCCGCAAGCAGAGCGGGGCGGGCGCATGAAGCGCTCGCCCCGCTTTTTTTTTAGCCCCATCCGGTTCGCTGCCTCATACGGCGACTTCGTCCAGATTGCGGGAACCTCTGCGCGGCGGTTGCTTTTCGTGCGCGCAGGCTTTATCGTGCAGCCCCGCCCGGCGGCATCCGGCGGCAGGCCCTCTCGCCGACCGGACTGCCCTCCCTTTTCTGATCTTACGAATCCCTTTGCTATGTACTGGACGTTGGAGCTTGCGGCCCACCTCGAGGACGCCCCCTGGCCGGCCACGAAGGAAGAACTCGTCGACTACTGCGACCGCACCGGCGCGCCGCTCGAAGTCCGCCAGAACCTCGTCGAGATGGACGACGACGGCGAGCCGTACGAGAGCATTGAGGAGATCTGGCCGGACTACCCGGTCAACGACGACGACTTCTACTACGAGGACGACGAGTAGCCGCCTGCGTGCCGCCCCGCCGGTCGTTGTGAGACGCCTCGTCCTGTGCCTGCTCGGGTGCCTCGCCGCCGCCGCGCCGGCCGCCGCGCAGGAGCCGGCGCTCCGCGTCTCGTCGGTCCGGCTCGCCGGTGCGCTCGGGCCGTTCGAAAAGGACGAGCTGCTCGCCCTGCTGCAAACGCGGAGGAACCGCCGTTTCCTCGGGGTCCCCGGCGTCACGCCCGGCCTCTGGCTCTACCAGCTCGGGGACACCGGCGCGCTTGGCGGGGCCGTTTCGCGGGCGCTCCAGCGCAGCGGTGAGCCGCCGGCCGACCTCGAGCTCGGCCGCGTGGAGTCCGACCGGGCGCGGCTCGAGGCGCTCTACCGCCAGGAGGGGTACCGGAGCGCCGTCGTCGCTTCGTCCGTAGACACCCTCAGTGCCGAGCGGGTCCGGGTCCAGTTCCGTATCGTGCCGGGGCAGCCGAGTCTGGTCACGTCCGTGCGCTACGAAGGCCTCGATGCCCTCGACGCCGAGGCCCGCCGCCGGCTGACGCGCGCCACCGCGCTACGCCTCCCCGCCAAGGGCCGGGCCGATGCGCTCGCCCTCGAGGCGCGCGGGCAGCGCCTCTCGGAGCCGGACCTCCTGGAGGAGCGCCGCCGCCTGCTCGCCTTCCTCCGCGACGAAGGCTTCGCCCGCGTCGCCAGAGACTCCATTCACGCCGTCGCCTTCGCCGTCGACTCGCTTCACTACGACATCACCTTTCGCGTTGCCACCGGGCCGCGCTACGACTTCGGGGACGTGCGGGTCGAGGTGCGGGGGCCGGAGGAGGCCTCGCCGCGCGCCGATACGCTTCGGCTCGGCGACGGCACGCTCGCGGTGCGCTTCGAGGGCGAGCGGGCGCTCGAGGCGGGCCTGCTCGCGCGGTCCCTCCAGTTCCGGCCCGGACAGCCCTACCGCCGCAGCGACCTGCTGGCGACCAAGCGGCGGCTCGAGCGCACCGGCGTCTTCTCCTTCACCGACATCGCCCCGGTGCCCGGCGACACCTCGCGTTCGGGCGAGGCCTCGCCTCGGCTGGCGCACCGGATCGGGCTGCGGACGCGGCAGCGGCACAGCCTTCGGTTCGAGGGCTTCGTGCTGCAGCGGACGGCGCTGCTCACGCCCGAGAGCAGCACCCTCGGCACCGACGAGGTCGGCCTCGGCGTCGGGGCGGCGTACCGCAACGCCAACCTCTTCGGTGGGGCAGAGGCCTTCGAGGCTCGGGTCGGTGCCTCGGTGGCAGGCGAGATCGGCGAGTTTCCCACCTACCAGGTCGAGGCGTCGACCGCGCTGGCGTACCCGTATCTGGTCGCGCCGTTCGGCTTCGTTGAGCGCGCCCTCCGGCCCTTCGACGCGCGGACGCGGCTCTCGCTCGGCCTCCTGACGGCGCGGCGCGACGAGCTGAACCTGCTCATCCGGGGCCGCGCGACAGCCGGCCTCCGCCTCACCGTGCAGCACACCCCGTCGCTCGCCTCGCTCCTCGACCTGGTCGACTTCCGACTCTCCGACCCCGACACGCTGAGCGGCTTCCAGAACACCTTCCTCGGCTTCGTCAACGATGACGTGGCTAGGGAGGCCATCCTCGACGACTACACCCGGCCGCAGCTCAACAACGCCGTCCGCTACACGCTCCGCTCGACCACGGCCGACCTCTTCCGCCGCGACCGCGGCCACGCCCGCGAGGTCGCCCTCGAGGTCGGCGGCAACGCGTCGTACCTGCTCGACCGCTACGTCTTCTCGCCCGGCACCGTCGAGGGCACCCTCCCAGGCCTCCCGATCTTCGGCGGCTCCAGCCGGCTCGAGTACCGGCCCTACCTCCGCTTCGTCGGCGAGGCGCGGGAGTACCGGCCCATCGGGCGGCGCTCAGTGCTCGCGGCCAAGGCCGTCGTCGGGGTCGCGCACCCGACCGGGCAGGCCGAGGTGGTGCCGTTCGACCGGCGGTTCTACACCGGCGGGGCCAACAGCGTGCGCGGGTGGAAGCTCCGCGAGCTGGGGCCGGGCGGCGTGGCCCCCGACCAAGCCGCCTTCGTGCAGGGCGGCGACGTCAAGCTCGAGCTAGGCGTCGAGGTGCGGACCATCCTGCTGCGCCAGGTCTTCGCGGCCGACTGGTCGCTGGCGCTCTTCTCCGACGCCGGCAACATCTGGCTCGGCCCGCGCAACCCGACTGACGAGGGGCGCTTCCGCCTCGCCACCTTCGCCGACGAGATCGCCGTCGGGGCGGGCGTCGGCCTGCGCGTGGCGTACGAGTTCCTGATCCTCCGGTTCGACCTCGGCTGGCAGGTCCGCTCGCCGGTGCCGGGGACGGCGCTCTTCCCCGAGGGCAACCGCCCGCTCTTCCACTTCGGCATCGGGCAAGCATTTTGAGTGACGAGCGCCGGAGGACGAGCGCCGAATGATACTTTGCCTGACCCTCCCATCCGACCTAGAGCCATGACCCAGCCCTCCGCACCTCCACCCGCGACCCCACCGAGCCGACCGAAGAAGGGGGCCGTGCTCGACCTCGAGATCGAGAAGTTCGCCGACCGGGGGAAGTCGCTGGCGCGGCTCGACGGGTACGTCGTGTTCGTGGCCGGGGCGGTGCCGGGCGATACGGTCCGGGCGCGGCTCTTCAAGCGGCGGCGCGCCTTCGGCGAGGCGCGGGTGCTGGAGGTCCTGACCCCGAGCCCGCTCCGCACCGAGCCGCGCTGCGAGTACTTCTGGAGCTGCGGCGGCTGCAAGTGGCAGCACGTCGAGTACCAAGCCCAGCTCGAGGCCAAGCGGCAGAGCGTCGCCGAGGCCCTCGCCCACACCGGCGGCTTCGACGACCTCGAGGTGCGGCCGACCATCGGGGCGGACGAGATCTACTTCTACCGCAACAAGATGGAGTTCTCGTTCTCCGCCGGCCGCTGGCTCACCGACTGGGAGATCGCCTCCGGCGAGGCGTTCGACACCGATTTCGCCCTCGGCCTCCACGTCCCCGGCCGCTTCGACAAGGTGCTCGACCTCAAGGTGTGCTACCTCCAGAGCGAGTGGAGCGCCGCGCTCGTCAACGGCACGCGCGACTTCGCCAAGGAGCACGGCTGGACCCCGTGGCACGTCCACAAGAAGACGGGCTACCTCCGCCACCTCGTCATCCGCACCCCCGAGCATACGCCCGAGCGGATGGTCAACCTGGTCACGAACGGGCACGACCCGGAGCGCATCGCCGCCTACGCCGACTTCCTCCGCGCGGCGTTCCCCGAGGTCACGACGCTCATCAACACGATCAACACCGGCGTTGCGCAGACGGCCTACGGGGAGGCAATGCACACCGTCTTCGGCTCCGGCGTCGTGCACGACCGGATCGGCGACCACACCTTCGAGATCGCGCCGAACGCCTTTTTTCAGACCAACACACGGCAGGCCGAAAAGCTCTACGCCGTCGCCGCCGCCTTCGCGGAGCTGAAGCCAGAGGATCTCGTCTACGACCTCTACTCGGGAGCCGGGACGATCGCGCTCTTCGTCGCCGACCGAGTGCGGAGCGTGGTCGGCGTCGAGCTAGTCGAGGAGGCGGTCGGGAACGCCCGAGCGAACGCCGAGGCGAACGGGGTCGGCAACTGCACGTTTGTGACGGGGGACATGCTGAAGCTCTTCACGCCGGAGTTCGTCGAGTCGCACGGCCGGCCGGACGTGCTGATCGTGGACCCGCCGCGTGCCGGGCTGCACCCGAAGGTCGTCGGCCAGATCGGCGCGCTCCGGCCCGAGCGGTTCGTCTACGTGAGCTGCAACCCGCAGTCGCAGGCGCGCGACCTGTCGTACCTCAAGGAGCAGTACCGCATCGAGGCCGTGCAGCCGGTGGACCTGTTCCCGCACACGCACCACGTCGAGAACGTCATCAGCCTGCGCGCCATCTAGCGTATCTTAAGGGCATGGAAGACAACGGCATTCCCTTCGACTACACCGCGTTCTCCGTCGTCCACTCGCACGAAGAGGCCGAGGCGGAGGACCGAGCGTTCTGGCTCGGCAAAACGCCGCACGAGCGACTCATCGGGGTGGAGCAAACGCGCCAGATACTTTATGGCTATGACCCGGCTACCGCCCGGCTTCAGCGAGTTCTTGAGATCGCTCAGCGATCACCGCGTTGAGTACCTGCTCATCGGAGGCTTTGCCGTCGGGTATCACGGCCACGTTCGCGGAACGGCCGATATCGACGTGTGGGTGCGGATGGATTCTCAGAATGCCGAGCGCATCGTCATGGCGTTGGACGCGTTCGGCTTCGGCGTGTCGGAGCTAGGACCGAAGCTCTTCTTGAAGAAGGACAGTCTGGTGCGTATGGGCGTGCCGCCGTTCCGCATCGAGCTGATGACCACGGTCTCCGGCGTCACGTTCGAAGAGTGCTGGCCGGACGCGTGGAAGGCGACTGGGACGGGGTGCCGGTCACCGTCATCGGGCTGGCCTGCCTCGAGAGAAACAAGCAAGCCAGCGGACGCCCTAAAGACCTCTCGGACCTGACGTATCTGCCCTGAGCGCGGCTATCCTTCGATCAGGATGCCGCCGAGGTCGAACTCGTCGTCGACCGGACCGTCTCGCGCGCCGTCGCCGGAGCTAGCGGCACGGGCCTCAGAAGCCGGGGACTCCGCAGGGGAGAGGTCGGCGTCGGCGGCGGGCAGCTCGACGACGAAGCGGCTCCCGCCTTCGGGCGCGTTCTCGGCCCACACGCGCCCGTCGAGCAGCTCTACGACGCGCTTGACAATGGACAGGCCGAGACCGCTCGACGACTCGCCGGCCGTCGGCTGCGCCGACAGGCGCTGGAACTTGCCGAACATCTTGGCGAGGTCGTCCGGCGTGAGGCCCGGCCCCTCGTCCTGCACCACGAAGCGGGCACCGCCGGCGACGCCCTCGGTGTGTACGCGGATGCGCTTGCCCGGTGGGGTGAACTTGAGCGCATTCGAGACGAGGTTGTCGACCACCTCCTTGAGCCACGTCGGGTCGGCGCGCACGAGCGGCACGGGGGCGGACGAGGGCTCGACGGTGAGGTGCTGCCCTTTGCGCTCGGCGGCCCCGGCAAACCGGAGGCCGGCCTCCTGAGCCGTGGCCGCGAGGTCGACCGGCTGCGGCTCGATGTTGAGGGTGTTGCTCTCGAGCGCCTCGACGTCAAGGAACCGGAGCACGAGCGAGAGCATCTCCTCGGCCGCCTCCTCGACGAGGGTCACGAACTCCTGCTGCGGGGCGTCGTCCTCGAGCTCGGTCCGGAGCAGCTTGGCGATCTCGTGGACCCCGTTGAGCGGGTTCTTGAGGTCGTGCGCGACCATGTGCATCAACTGCGACTTCAGCTCGCTCGTCTCGACTAGGCGGTGGTTCGTGTCGCGGAGGTCTTCGGTCCGTTCCTCGACGAGGTCTTCGAGCTCGCGCTGCCGTGCCACCAGCAGGCGGACGCGGAGCACGTAGACGAGGTAGAGCACCCACAGCCCGCCGAGCAGGCAGAGCGCCAGAAACCAACCCGTCTGGTAGTAGTGAGGCCGCAGCTCGAAGGCGAGCGCCTGCGTCTCGCTCGTCACGCCCTGGTCGCTCACCGCCTGGACGCGGAACGTGTAGGAGCCGGGCGGGATGTTGGTGTAGAACGCCTCCTGCCGGTCGCCGGCATCGACCCAGCCGGCGTCGACGCCCTCGAGGCGGTAGCGGTAGTGCAGCCGCTCCGGGGCCACGAAGGTCGGCGCGACGTAGTGGAACTGGAGCCGCCCATCGCCCGGCGGCAGGGGGGCCAGGACATCCAGGTCAATGAGCTTGCGGTCCACGCGGAAGCGATCGATGCGGGGTGTGGAGACCGGGAGCGGGGTGAGGTCACTCGGGCGGAGCGCCATCAGGCCCTCGGTGCTCGGGAACCAGAGGGTGCCGTCGGGGCTCTGCCAGCCGGCCGGCTGCACGCCGCCGTTGAACTCCGGCGACCGCCGCCCGGTGGCGCGGCCGTAGACGACCGGCCTGATGGCCGCGCGCTGCCCATCCGCCGCCGCGTCGAGGGCGGCTTTGTCGACGCGGAAGAGGCCCCGGTTGGAGGAGATCCAGAAGCGGCCGCTGCGGTCCTCGAAGAGCTGCAAGATCTTATCGCTGTAGAGGCCGTCCTCCTCGGTGAAGCTGCGTACGGCCTCGCCCTCGATCCGCGCCAGCCCGCCGAGCAGCCCGGCCCAGACGACCCCGCTGCGGTCGATGTGGAGCGAGAGCACGACGTCGCTCGGCAGCCCGCTCTGCGTCGTGACCTGCCGCACGACGGTTTCGCCGCACAGGACGTTCAGGCCGCCGTCGTAGGTCCCGACGAGCAGGCACCCCTTGGCGTCCTCGCCGACGACGGTGATGAGGTTGCTCGACAGCCCGTCGTCGGTGGTGAAGGTGGTGAACGCGCCGTCCCGGTAGCGGACCAGCCCGCTGCCGGTGCCTATCCAGAGCGCGTCGGCGCGGTCCTCGTAGAGCGCGTAGACCGACTCGCTCGGCAGGCCGTCATCGGTGGTGAAGGTGGTGAACGCGCCGTCCTGGTAGCGGACCAGCCCGTGGCCCTGCGTGCCGGCCCAGAGCGCCCCGTCGCGCGTGCCGCGCACGGCGATGAGGCGGTTGCTCGGGAGCCCGTCCTCGACCGTGAACGTCGCCACCTCGCCATGCCCGCCCGACTCGGTGGGGCGGAGGCGGTTCAGGCCGCCCTCGGTGCCGACCCAGAGCGTGCCCTCGGCGTCTTCGTAGACCGACCAGACGTAGGGATCGGCCAACCCCTCAGGCGTGGAGAACGGGACGAGGAGGCCGGCCCGGAGCCGGCCCAGCCCGCCGCTGTCGGTGCCGATCCAGAGGGTGCCCTCGGCATCGGCGTGGAGCGTGCCGACCTTGCCGGCCGGCAGGCCGTTCTCGGCGGTGAGGAGGCTGAACGCTCCGTCGGCGAGGGTGTAGCGGGCGAGGCCGCCGAGCGTGCCGCCGAGCCAGAGCGCGCCCGAGGCCACGATGCCCTCGCGGAGGTTGGAGACCGGCAATCCATCTTCGGCCGTGAACGTGGTGAAGGTCCCGTCGTAGCGGACGAGGCCGGTCTCTGTCGTGATCCAAAGGGTCTCACCGTCGAGCGCGAGCGAGGTCAGCGCGGCGTCGGGCAGGCCGTCGGCCGTGGTGAACGTGGTGAACCGGTCCTCCTGCGGCAGGTAGCGGACCAGACCCTCGGTGCGCGTGGCGATCCAGACCGCGCCGCCCGGAGCCACCGCCAGGTCCATCACCGTCGTCTCCGGCATCCCGTCGTCGAGCGTGAACCCCTCGACCGCGCCGCCAGCGATGCGGCTCAGCCCACCGTCGTAGGTGCCGACCCAGAGCGCGCCGTCGGCGTCCGAGGCGAGCGCGCTGATGTGATCGCCGAGCAGGCCGAGCACGGGCACGCTGAACCCCTCGTCCTCCACCCTCACCAAGCCGGTGTACGTGCCGACCCAGAGGGTGCCGTCGCCGCTCTCGTGGAGGGCCGAGACGAACGAGGAGGGCAGCCCGCGCCGGCTGATCCGGAAGCTCAGTCCGTCGAACCGGGCCAAGCCCTCCTGCGTGCCGACCCACAAGAACCCGTCGCGCGTGCGAAGGACGGCGGTGACGCTGTTCTGCGGCAAGCCGTCGTCGACCGTCCAGTCGTCGAGGACGTACTGTGTCAGCGCGAGGCCGGGGTCGAGGCCGGGCACCGGCCCGGTCGTCTGGGCCTGCGCCATCGCTCCGAGCGCCAGGAGGCCGGCGAGGAAGAGGGAGAGCCGGCAGGTCGTCGGACCGTCGGAGGGGCGAGCAGGCACGAGCGGAGAGTGGGCCGGGGTGGGCGGAAGGCTATAGGTCCTCTGCATATCGACGCCGACCCAGGAGGACTTAATCCCAGGTCGGCGTCGAGGTGGGGGGTGGGGTGAGAGAGCGGGTCAGTCGCCCATGGGCCAGAGCGGCTCGGTGAGGGCAGGCGAGACGGGCCGGTAGTGCACCACGACGCCGGGGGTCTCGATCTGCACATCGTCGCGGGCCGTCGCGGTGCCGTAGAGCGTGGTGGGGGCGCGGAAGATGATGTCTCCCCGGCTGAAAAGCTGCGCGGTGACAATGCTCCCGGCGGCGTTCATCTGGATCGCGCCGTTGGCATAGATGCCGATCCCCGTGTCCGCGCCTCGGGCTGTGACCGAAGCGTTGACCGTCACCGCACCGGTCACGAGGATGATCCCGTAGCCGCTGATCTGGGTCGGCGCGACGATGTGCATGTCGCCGTTGACGTAGAGGACGAGCGGGTTTTCTCGGGTGCCGAGCCGCACCGGCCCGCCGACAGGCCCGCCGGGGACCTCGTAGGTGGCGAGGTGGCGGAAGTCCTCGGCGCGGAAGTCCGGCACGTCGATGCGCGCCTGCTGCATCGTGCTGGGCAGGCCGGTCGGGTTATAGGCTGGGCGGAAGGCGCTGCGCCGGTTCGCGCTCGTGCCATAGTAGCCGAAGCCTTCGAAGCGAGAGCCGTCGTGCTTCAGGTAGAGGCGGTCGTTGGCGAACACGTTCGCGTTCGAGACGCCGGAGCCTTCGTTGAGGACGCGGATGCTGCCCGAGAGAGCCTTCACGTCGTCGCCGGCCGTGAGGGCATACTGGAAGAACGCCGGGATGTCCTGGTTGGTAGCCCCGTCCTCACCGACCCAGACGCTGCGGTTGGTGGTCGCGCTCGGCGCGCCGGTGATGGTCGTCTGAGCCGTCCTCATCAGCGCGCGGGCGACCTGGCCCGGCGAGGCGTGGGGATAGGCTTGGAGGACGAGCGCGGCGGCCCCGGAGACGTGCGCGGCGGCCATCGAGGTCCCCGACATCACGGCCGTCTTGCGGCCGCTGCCCCCTGCTGCCTTGTTGCTGGCGAGCGAGAGCACGTCCACGCCCGGAGCGAGCAAATCGATCACGCCGCCGTGGTTCGAGAACGAGGCGAAGCGGTCACGCTGGTCGTAGGCCCCAACCGTGATGGCCTCGCGGACGTGAGCCGGAGTGACCGTCGAGGCGTCGACCCCGTCGTTGCCGGCGGAGATGACGTAGGTCACGCCGGTCTTGATCGAGGCGACGATGGCCTCGTCGAGCGCGTTGTAGCGCGTCGAGCCGATGTCGGCCCCGAGGCTGAAGTTGACCACCATCGGGGTGCTGGGCCGGCGGAGCTTCTCGCCGGTGACGTACTCGACGGCGGCGATGGCGCGCGACAGCTCGACGGGGCCGTAGTCGTCGTCGTCCTCGAAGCCGCTGAGCACGCGGAGCGGGCGGACGTTCGCGCCCGGCGCCACGCCGCGCACCCCCTTGTTGTTGGCGAGCGCCGCCGCCGTGCCGGCGATGTGCGTGCCGTGCCCGCGGAAGTCCGACGTGCCGCCCCGGTCGCCGGTGAAGTCGACGCCGGACTGGGTGCGGAGGTCGTTCTGGGTGTGCGAGAGGCCCGTGTCGATCACGAAGAGGTCGACGCCCGAGGCGTCCCCGCCGCCGGCCCCGATGTGCGCCACGCCCCACGGGGTCGTCTCGCTGTTGGTGCCGTCGCTCAGGGTGACGCCGAGCGGGTTGACCTCGACGGTGATGTCCGGCTCGATCCACTCGATCTCGTCGTCGGCGGCCATCTTGCCGAGGAGGGCGTCGAGCTGCTGGGCGTCGGCCCAGATGGCGAAGCCGTCGAAGACGTGCTCGTACTCGTAGCGCTCGAGGACGCGGTACTCGTCCATCTCCTCGTAGCGTTCGAGGACGCGCTGCGGGTCGAGGTCGCCGTAGCGCTCGAGGATCTTATAGGTGTCCAGCCCGACGATGAGGCCGATGCTGCCCTCGGGCGCGTCGCCCCTGCGGCTGGCGGCGGTGCTGGCGCGGACGGCACGGTCCATCAGATGGCCGTGGCGCATCTTGCCCTGCGCGTCGTCTGCGCCGATTGCGTCGTCTGCGCCCATGCTCGTGGTCAGCGTCGCGGCAGCGGAGTCGTCCACGTCAGCGCTGTCACAGCCGACCAGGCCGAGGGCCAGGAAGAGGACGGCACCGAGTGCGTGCACACGGAAAGGCTGTCGGAGTAGGGTGGCTAGCGTAGTCATGGCGTCGAGGCGTTGCGTGGGTAAAGGCTACCAGGATGAGGTACAAGAAGGCCGCCGCCCTCGTGGAATAGCCCCGTTTAGCGACTCCGGCGACCGCCGGAGGGGGATATCTTCCCACTGTGCAACCTCTCGGTCTACGAGAATCACTCTGAAACTCCCGTATCTCGCGATGAGACAGAGGGCGAAAGGGTGGACAGCGGTAGCATCTCCCCACGGGTGGGTAGATCGTACCCACGGCCGGACCGGGTGAAGCCGTTCGCCGTATCCTGCCGAACCACACCACCTCGAGATCACGATGCGCGCGTTCGTTACCGGCGGGACCGGATTCGTAGGGAGCCACCTCGTGGAAGAATTGTTGCGCCGAGGGTACGAGGTCCGCTGCCTCGTCCGCTCGGACCCGAAGTGGCTCGGCGGCCTCGGCATCGTGCCCGTGCGCGGCGACCTCTTCGACGAGCGAGCGCTGACGGAGGGCGTGCGCGGCGCGGACCTCGTCTTCCACGTCGCCGGGCTGACCCGGGCTGCGACGCCCGAGGCGCTCGACCGGGTCAATGTCACCGGGACGCTCAACCTGCTCGCAGCCGTGCGCCGAGCGGCACCCGAGGTGCAGCGCGTCGTGGTCACGTCGTCGCTCGCGGCGTGCGGGCCGAGTGGGGCGCAGCCGCTCAAGGAAGCCGAGCCGCTCGAACCGGTCTCGCACTACGGCCGGAGCAAAGCCCGCATGGAAGAGGCCGTCCGCCGCCGGTTCATGGATCCCGGCGCGGGGGACAGGCTGCCGGTGACCATCGTCCGGCCGCCGGCCGTCTACGGGCCGCGCGAGGCCGACATCTTCACCCTCATCCGAGCCGCCGACAAGCAGCGCATCTTCCCAGTCGTCGGCAAGGGCGATAAGCCGCAGCTCTCGCTCGTCCACGTGCACGACCTCGTGCGCGGCATGGCCGATGCTGCCGAAACGCGCGGCACGGCGGGGCAGACCTACTTCATCGGGTCCGAAGCCTACTACGCGTGGAACGAGATCCGAGAGGCGGTCCTCGGCGCGCTCGGCCACGGGGCGCTCAAGCTGAACGTACCGCGCGCCTTCGTCAAGCCGGTCGGGTCCGTCGTGGAGCGCGTCGGCGGGCTGTTCGGGCAGTATCCGGCGCTGAACCGCGAGAAGGCGGGCGAGGCGACGGCGTCGTGGCTGTGCTCGGTGGCGAAGGCGCGGCAGGCGTTTGGGTACAAGCAGACGGTCGAGGTCGAGGAGGGCATGGCCGAGACCGTGGCGTGGTACCGGCGGCACGGGTGGCTGTAGCGAGGGACGAGCGTCGGACGGCGAACGCTGAGCGGATGTCTAGGCCAAACTCGTCACTCGTGCCTCGAGAAACGCGGTGCTCAGGGCTGCGTACCTTCCGGCATCGCACCGACTTCGGCCTTATGAAGACGCCCCGGTTCTACCTGGAGCACATCCACGGGCAGACGCAGTATCTGATGGCAGCGTCGGCTGGACATACCAAGGAAGACTTTCTCGCCGATCACACGCTGACTCTCGCCTTCGAGCGAAGCCTGGAAATCATCGGCGAGGCCGTCGCCCGGATCGATGAGGAGTTCAGAGCCGCCTACCCGGCCGTTCCGTGGCGCAAGATCCGGGGACTGCGAAACATCGTGGCCCATGTGTACTGGGCGGTTGACTACGACATCGTCTGGCACGTCGTGACGATCGACGTACCCGCCCTCCACGATCAGGTGACCCACCTGCTGAACACCCTGCCATGACCCCGCTCCCGCACGAGATCACCGCCGCACTTCGGCAGCACGAGGATGCTCTGCGCCGGCTGGGCCTGAAGTCTCTGGCGCTCTTCGGCTCGGCCGCTCGGGCGAGTTCAGGACCAGAGAGTGATGTCGATCTGCTCTACGAGTTCGATGAGGGCACCGCGACGCTGGACCGCCTGTTGGACCTCCAGGCCTTGCTAGAGGGGCTGCTAGGCCGAGAGGTAGACCTCGTCTCCCGGAAGTATCTGAGCCCCATGCTGCGCCGGTACATCGAGGGTGATGTAGTGCCGGTATACGAGGCCACCGCGTAACTGCGTCGCGTGGTACCGGCGGCACGGGTGGCTGTAGCGAGGGACAAGCAGCGAGGGACGAGCAGCGAGGGACGAGCAGCGAGGGACGAGCGGTGGGGCGGAGCCGATCACCCGGCCCGTGTCCTCGGTCTTCGGGAAACGCGGTGCCCAGGGCTGCGTACCTTTCGGCCACGATTCCCCCGCTCCTCTCGCCAATCGGACACCCCGCCGTGAGCACTTTCGGATTCAACACGGGCTACGTCGACGACCTCTACGCCCAGTACCTCGAAAACCCCGAGTCCGTCAGCGAGCGCTGGCGCGAGTTCTTCGCCGACTACGACCCCGGCCCGACGTTTCAGAGCGGGGCCGCGCCGGACCGGCCGGCTCCGCCGGAGCCGACAGGAAACGGAGCCGCGCCCGCTCCGAAGGCTCCTGAGGCGAAGACGCCCACGGCGAAGACGCCTACGTCGAAGGCCCCGGCAGCGAAAGCGTCGACGCCCGCCGCGCCCGTGCCGAGTGGGGCCGCCACGGTGGCGCTCAAAGGCACCGCTGCCCTGATCGTCGACAACATGGAGGCCAGCCTCGAGATCCCGACGGCGACCTCGGCGCGGCAGATCCCGGTCAAGCTGATGTTCGAGAACCGACGCCTCGTCAACGACCACCAGCGGTCGGTCGGCGGCGACAAGGTCTCGTTCACGCACCTGATCGCCTACGCCTTGATCCAGGCGCTCAAGGCGTACCCGGCGATGAACAACGCCTTCCGCCGCGACGAGGCCGGTGCCCCGGAGCGCGTCGAGCCGGCCGCCGTCAACTTCGGCCTCGCCATCGACGTCGAGAAGCGCGGCAAGCGCTCGCTGATGGTCCCTAACGTCCCCGACGCCGGGGCGATGAGCTTCCCCGAGTTCCTCGGGGCCTACAACGACATCGTCCGCCGCGCCCGCGACTCGAAGCTCGAGCTCAAGGACTTCCAGGGCACCACCGCCACGCTCACGAATCCGGGCATGATCGGGACGGCGATGAGCGTGCCGCGCCTGATGCCCGGCCAGGGGCTGATCCTGGCCGTCGGCTCCATCGGCTACCCGCCGGAGTTCCTCGCGCTGCCGCCGGCCGAGGTCTCGCGCCTTGGCATCAGCCAGGTGATGACCATCACCAGCACCTACGACCACCGCGTGATCCAGGGGGCCGAGAGCGGCGAGTTCCTGGCCTACGTCGGCGCGCTCCTGGCCGGCGAACACGGCTTCTACGAGCGCGTCTTCCGCGACCTCGGTCTCTCGACCCCGCCGCTCACGATGGGCTTCGACACGACGCCCTACCTCGGCCAGACCGACCAGGCGGCGCTCGCCAAGAAGCAGGCCAGCGTGCTCCAGCTCATCCGCGCCTACCGCGTGCGCGGCCACCTGATGGCCGACCTCAACCCGCTCGGCGGCGACCTCCGCCAGCACGACGAGCTCGACCCCGCCGGCTACGGCCTCACCGTCTGGGACCTCGACCGCGTCTTCACCACTGGCGGCGTCGGCACCGTCGGCGGTGGGCTCGGCGGCAAGGAGACCCTGCCGCTGCGCGACATCCTCGACATCCTCTGGGAGACCTACACCCGGCACGTCGGGATCGAGTTCATGCACCTCTCGTCGCCGACCGAGAAGCGCTGGCTCATCGAGCGCATCGAGCCGCAGCGGATGCGCGACGAAATCCCGCTCGACAAGAAGAAGCGCACCCTCGAGAAGCTCAACGCCGCCGAGGCCTTCGAGCGCTTCATCCACACCAAGTACATCGGCCACAAGCGCTTCTCGCTCGAAGGGGCCGAGACGCTCATCCCGATCCTGGACCAGATCCTCTCGGACGCCGCCGACCAGGAGGTCGAGGAGGTCGTGATCGGGATGGCGCACCGCGGGCGGCTGAACGTGCTCGCGAATGTGATGGGCAAGCCCTACGCCGCCATCTTCGGCGAGTTCGAGGGCAACGTCGACGCCGGCACCGCGCACGGCTCGGGCGACGTGAAGTACCACCTCGGCGCGCACGGCACGCACACCACCCCGGCCGGCGCGACCCTCGAGCTGACGCTCGCCGGCAACCCGAGCCACCTCGAGGCCGTCAACCCGGTCGTCGAGGGCATGGTGCGCGCCAAGCAGAACCAGCGCGGCGACGAGAGCCGCGACGAGGTCCTGCCCGTCCTGATCCACGGCGACGCTGCCTTCGCCGGCCAGGGCGTCGTCCCCGAAACGCTCAACCTCAGCCAGCTCGACGGCTACAAGACCGGCGGCACGGTCCACGTCGTGGTCAACAACCAGATCGGCTTCACGACGCTCCCGATGCACGCCCGCTCGACGGCCTACGCCACCGACGTGGCGCGCATGATCCAGGCCCCGATCTTCCACGTCAACGGCGACGACCCCGAGGCCGCCGTCCGCGTGGCCCGCCTCGCGCTCGACTACCGGCAGGTCTTCAACAAGGACGTCGTGATCGACCTGGTCTGCTACCGCCAGCACGGCCACAACGAGGGCGACGAGCCGAGCTACACCCAGCCGCTGATGTACGACCAGATCAAGGGCCACCGCTCGGTGCGGAAGAAGTACACCGAGGCGCTCCTCCGGCGCGGCGACCTCGACCCCGAGGCGGCCGAGACCATGCTCGACGACTTCCACCAGAAGCTCCAGCAAGCCTTCGAGGACACCAAGGAGCTGAGCGAGGCAGCCCCGGCCGAAATCACGGTCCACACCGAGGAGACCCCGGTCTCGGTGCCGAAGGCGACGGTCGACACGACGACCTCGCGCGAGAGCCTGGAGAAAACGCTCCGCGCGCTCGTCGACGTCCCCGAGGGCGTCCACGTCCACCCGAAGCTGCTCCGCCTCATCCAGAAGAAGGACGACCAGTTCGCCAGCGGCACCATCGACTGGGCCTTCGCCGAGGCGCTCGCCTTCGGGACGCTCTTGCAGGAGGGCACGCCGGTCCGGCTCTCCGGGCAGGACTCCGGGCGCGGCACGTTCAGCCAGCGCCACGCCGTGCTGCACGACCAGCAGGACGCCCACCTCTACATCCCGCTCAACCACATCGCCGAGATCGCCGGCGAGGGCGAGCAGGCGCAGTTCCAGGTCTACGACAGCCTGCTCTCGGAGTACGCCGCGCTCGGGTTCGAGTACGGCTACTCGGTGGCCGCGCCCGAGGCGCTCGTGCTGTGGGAGGCGCAGTTCGGCGACTTCGTCAACGGCGCGCAGATCATGATCGACCAGTTCATCACCGCCGCCGAGGAGAAGTGGAACCAGTCGAGCCGGCTCGTGATGCTGCTACCGCACGGGTTCGAGGGGCAGGGGCCCGAGCACTCCTCGGCCCGGCTCGAGCGCTTTCTGCAGGCCTGCGCCGAGGAGAACATCATCGTCTGCAACTTCTCGACCCCGGCGAGCTACTTCCATGCTCTCCGCCGCCAGATGAAGCGCGAGGTCGCCAAGCCGCTGATCGTGATGACGCCCAAGAGCCTGCTGCGCCACCCGCGCGCCGTGGCGACGGTCGAGGAGCTCGCCGACGGGCAGTTCCACGAGGTGATCCCCGCCGAGACCGACCCGGCGGCGGCCCAGCGCCTGCTCTTCTGCAGCGGCAAGGTCTACTACGACCTCCTCAAAGCCCGCGGCGAGATGGAGAACGGCGAGGCCGTGGCGATTGCCCGCCTGGAGCAGTTTTACCCGTTCCCCGCCGAGCAGGTGGCCGCCGAGATGGCGCGCTTCCCCGTCGAGGACGTACGGTGGGTGCAGGAGGAGCCGAAGAATATGGGCGCGTGGAGCTTCCTCCAGCCGCGCCTGAACGAGCTGCTCCGCGCCCAGCACGGAGATGCCTGCGTCGAGGCCGGCTACGTCGGCCGCCTGCCGAGCGCGAGTCCGGCGACGGGCAGCGCGAGGGTTCACGCCGCTGAGCAGGCCCGGATCGTCGAGACGGCGCTCACGGTATAGAACGACCGCAGCCGTAGGGGCGACGCCGGTCACTACCAGCTATCAGCGCTTCGTTGAACAAAAGAAGGGCGGCTCCGACCTCAGTCAGAGCCGCCCTTTCCAAAAGGGGAAATGCCGTGCGGCCTAGTAGTGGCGGCGGCGGCGGGCGTTGCGCATCGCCTTCTCCTTGGCCAGGCGGCGCTCCTCGGAGGGCTTCACGAAGGCCATGTTGCCCCGGTAGATGCGCAGCACGCGGCTGCGGTTGACGGTGCGCTTGAACCGGCGCAGCGCACGGTCGATGGACTCTTTATCGCGAACTTTGATGCCTACGGACAACGGGACCTCCGAGGAAATAGGGAACGGGGATGCTGGGGGCGAAGCTCGACAAGATAGGACGCCCGAGCGCGCGACGCAACGCTTTCGGCAGGGGAAAGGTTGAAAATGGGTCGAAGGCAGAGATGCCTCCAGGAATCCTCGAGGCTAGAAGAGGGAAAACAGCCGTGCGGAAATACCCCCTCGACGGCCCTTTAAGCCTCTAGCTTCTATCTTCCGGCCCTCGCGCGTCGCAGCATTACAACCCATGCCATGCGGCCGTTTCCTCTTGCCCGTTGACCCATGATCCGTCCCGCCACTCGTGCCGACTCCGACGCGCTCATGGCGCTCGCCGAGGCAGGCGCGCTGTTCACCGACGGGGTCTGGAACCTGTACCTCCTCGCGGTGGACCCTGCCCGTCAGGGGGGCGGGCGCGGGGCGGCCCTCGTCCGCTACGTGGAGGAGGCCGTCACGGCCGAGAGCGCCCGCATTCTGCTGATCGAGACCTCCGGGCTCGATCGCTTCGAGCGGACGCGGACCTTCTACCGCACGTGTGCCTACGAAGAGGAGGCCCGCGTGCGCGACTACTACGGGCCGGGCGACGATAAGGTGATCTTCTGGAAGTCGATGGCCGTATAGCAGCTTTGTGTTCACCCGATGCTCCTTCGCCCCGACGCTCCTGCGGTATGAGAATCGTCCTCGCCACTCGCAACCCCGGCAAGCTCGCTGAGCTGCGCGCCCTCCTCGCCGACCTCCCGGTCGAGCTCGTCAGCGCGGCAGAGATCGACGGCGCGCCGGAGGTCGAGGAGGACGCACCGACGCTCGAAGGCAACGCGCGAAAGAAGGCACTCGCGCTCCACGCCCACACCGGTCTGCCCGCGCTCGCCGACGACACCGGGCTGGAGGTGGACGCGCTCGGCGGCGCACCGGGCGTCCGCTCCGCCCGCTTCGCCGGTCCCGATGCCGACGCCGAGGCCAACCGCGCCCGCTTGGTGGCAGACTTGGCGACCGCCGCCGACCGCCGCGCCCGCTTCCGCACCGTCCTCGCTTTCGCCGAGGCCGGCGAGGTGTCGTTCTTCGAGGGCGTCTGTGCGGGCACGATCACCGGGGCGGCGCGCGGCGCGAAGGGCTTCGGCTACGATCCGCTGTTTGAGCCCGAGGGTGAGACGCGCACGTTCGCCGAGATGCCGGCCGAGGCCAAGAACCGCGTCAGCCACCGGGGCGAGGCGCTGCGCGGGTTTGCGGCCTTCCTCCACGACCGGCTCTCGCAGGCAGGGTAGGGAGGCTATCCCTCAACGCGGAGGAGCACGGCGGCGGCGAGGTCGTCGCGCCACCGCTCTTCGTCGTCCGGCTCCAGCGGTTCCTCGGTGTCGGCGTAGACGGCGACCTCCCACGTGACCGTTCGCCTTGCGCCGCGCCCAGAGCCCCGCTCCACCGCCCATCCGTAGAGGGCGACCTGGACGTGCCGCTCGTCGGGGGACCGCACGTGAACGATGAGTCGCTCGCGGCGGCGGGCGCTGGTGGAATAGGTCTCCATCGGGAGCGGAGGTAGAGCGAACGGGAGCGTGAAGCGAGAGGCAGAACGGCCGGCGGAGGATGGGGATCCGTCTCCCTTCGGCCCTCGTCCGCGCACGGTCCTCGTCCGCGCACGGTCCTCGTCCGCGCACGGTCCTCGTCCGCGCACGGTCCTCGTCCGCGCACGGTGGTAGCTTCCGCTTCCTCACCTCGCCGGCCGTCGCCTGTGGTTGCCCTCATCCAACGCGTTTCCGAAGCGAGCGTCGTCGTAGACGGGACCATAATGGGGGAGATCGGGTGGGGGCTCCTCCTCCTCGTGGGCGTGCACCGGGACGACACGGAAGCGGAGGCGACGTGGGTGGCGAAGAAGGTGGCGAACCTGCGCCTCTTCCCAGACGGTACCGGCCGGATGAACCGCTCGCTTCTCGACACCGGCGGCGAGGCGCTCGTGGTCTCGCAGTTCACGCTCTACGGCGATGTCCGCAAGGGCCATCGTCCATCGTTCGTCGCGGCCGCACCGCCTGCGCCCGCTGAAGCGCTCTACGAAATGTTCGTCGCCGATCTTGGCCGCGTGCTCGGCAGGCCCGTGCCGACGGGGGTGTTCGGTGCGCACATGAAGGTCCGCTCGGTGAACGACGGCCCGGTGACGCTGTGGGTCGAGAAGCGAGCCGGCGGCTGAGTGCTTAGAGGCTTTTCGGATTTGCAGTGAGAAGGCGAGAGCGAGTGAGAAACGCCGAGCCTAGCGACTCGCAACCCACGATTGGGAATCCTAAGCAGTCTCTCAGGGGGCGATCTCGCCGGAATAAACCTGGGCGACGCGGTCGTCCTCGAATAGGACGAGCAGGGCGAGGCCGGGCGTCTCGTCGCGGACGGCCTCGAAGCGCTGTCGGCGGTACGGGTTCGGATAGAGCTGCGCCGCCAAGCGCTCTTCGTTCATCCGGCTGAAGAAGAGCACGAGGGGGCGCTGCTGCCGCATCGAGAGCGTCGGCAAGGCGTCGTCCGAGCTAGGGGCAGCGTAGTCGGCGGCGGTGAGGGCGGCGAGGGAGTCTTCGACGGCGGCGAGGGCCTGGCCGCCGCGCTGCCCGAGGAGGTCCGGCGCGAGGGGCGCGTAGTCGAGCGCGACCATCTCCGGAGAGACTTCGATGGCGAGCGGCTCCGACGGGTCGAGGTGCAGCGCGGCGAAGCGCTGCACGGCGGGGTGGACCCGGAGCGCGGCGAACGCCCGCTCGTAGCGCGCGTCGACCCCGGCCTCGGACGGGGCGGGCGGGGGCGGTCCCGGAGCCGGTCCGCTGCATCCGGCGAGGAGGACGGCGAGGAACAGGAGCGAGCGCATCGCGGGGCGAGGTTAGAGGAGGAGCGCGCCTTCGTGCCGGAGCAGCCACTGCTTCGAGCGGACGCCCGAGGCGAACCCCGTCAGCCCACCGTCGGCTCCGAGGACGCGGTGGCAGGGGACGACGAGCCGCACCGGGTTCTGCCCGACGGCCGCGCCCGCCGCCTGGTACCCGGTCGGCGTGCCGGCGGCCTCGGCGAGCGTGCCGTAGCTCACCGTCTGCCCGAACGGGATGTGCAGCAGCCGGTCCCAGACGGCGCGCTGGAACGCCGTCCCGCGCAGGTCGAGCCGGACCTCGAAGCGCGTCCGCCGGCCGGCCCAGTACTCGTCGAGCTGCTCGATCACCTCCAGGTTCGGCTCGGGGTGCGGGCGGATGTGGGCGGGGGCGAAGTGGTCGTGGAGCCAGACGGTGAAGTGGGCCTCGGTCTCGTCGGGGAGCGTGAGGCGGCACAGGCCGTGGCGCGTCGAGGCCGCGAAGGCCGTTCCGAGCGGCGTCGTGAACGGGGTCCAGGAAACGGTGTCGGCGGTGGGCATGGCGGGAAGATGCGGACCGCGAGGCAGGGAGGCGAGGGCAAAGCGTGGGATGCCGGAATGATAGCCCTGCGCCCCGTATGTTTGCCGCTCCACCTTCGATCCGTCGCCATGCTTCGTGCCCTCGTTCTGCTCCTCTTCGCTGCGTGCGCTGTGCCGAGCGGGGCGCAGCCCACCGTTCTCCACCACGCGCAGATCTACACCGTCGACTCGGCACAGCCCACGGCGGAGGCGCTCGCGTTCGAGGACGGGGCGATCCTCGCCGTCGGCACCGAGGCGGAGGTCCTCGCGGCCTATCCCGACGCCGAACGGCTCGATGCGGGCGGGCGCACCGTCGTTCCTGGCCTGATCGACGCACACGCGCACCTGATGAACCTCGGGGCGTCCCTGCTCCAGGCCGATCTCGTCGGGACGCGCTCGAAGGCCGAGGTCGTGGAGCGGCTGCAGCGGTTCGCAGCGGCGTTGCCGGACAGCGCTTGGGTCATGGGGCGGGGGTGGGACCAGAACGATTGGCCGGAAACAGACTTTCCCACCGCCGCCGACCTCGACGCGGCGTTCCCCGAGCGGCCGGTGTGGGTTACCCGCGTTGACGGGCACGCCGGCTGGGCCAACACGGCGGCGCTCCGTGCCGCCGGCCTCGACCCCGCGCAGCCGGCTCCACCCAACCCGGACGGCGGGGTGGTCCTCCGCGACGCCGAGGGGCGGCCGACCGGCGTGTTCGTGGACAATGCCGAGGCGCTCATCGAGGCTGTCGTGCCGCCCCCGAGTGGAGTCGAGCTGCAGCTGCGGCTGGAGCGCGCGCTCGCCGAGACGGCCCGCCACGGCCTCACCGGCGTCCACGAAGCCGGCCTCGACCTCGCCACCGTCGCGCTCTACCGGGCGATGATCGACGCCGGGCAGTTTCCGCTCCGGCTCTACGGGCTCATCGGCGGGGCCGGCCCGACTCTCGACTATTTCTGCGAGACCAGTCCGCTCCTCGGCTACGGCGACCGCCTCACCGTCCGCGCGCTCAAGCTCTACCTCGACGGCGCGCTCGGCAGCCGGGGCGCGGCCCTCCTCGAGCCGTACAGCGACGAGCCGGGCAACACAGGCCTGCTGCTCACGCCGCCGGACCAGTTTCGGGAGATCGTGGAGCGCGCGATGCGCTGCGACATTCAGATCGGCACCCACGCCATTGGCGACCGGGCGAACCGGATCGCGCTCGATACCTACGCTGAGGCGATCCGGACGACGGGCGGCGGGCCGGGCCGCCACCGGATCGAGCACGCCCAGATTCTCGCCGCCGAGGACCTCGCGCGTTTCGGCCCGCTCGGCGTGATCGCCTCGGTGCAGCCGACCCACGCGACGAGCGATATGCCGTGGGCCGAGTCCAGGGTCGGGCCGGAGCGGATCGAGGGGGCCTATGCGTGGCGGAGTCTCCTCGACGCGGGGGCGCGCTTGGCGCTCGGCTCGGACTTTCCCGTCGAGGCCGTTGCGCCGCTGATCGGGTTCTACGCCGCCGTCACCCGGCAAGACGCCGAGGGGCTCCCCGAGGGGGGATGGTCGCCGGGCCAGCGCCTCACCAGGGCCGAGGCCCTGAGAGGCTTCACGCTCGACGCCGCCTACGCCGCCTTCATGGAGGACGAGGTCGGCTCCCTCGAACCCGGCAAACGGGCTGACTTCGTGGTCCTCTCGCGCGACATCATGGCCGTGCTGCCGGCAGAGATTCTAGAAGCGGAGGTCGTGGCGACCTATCTCGACGGCGTCGCCATCTTCGGCGGCCTCTAGCGCACGACGACCATGCGCTCGGTGGCGGTGAACGATCCGGCGCGGAGGCGGTAGAGATAGACCCCGCTCGCCAAGCCCGACGGCGAGCGGCGTCCTGTCCATACCGCCTTGTGGTAGCCCGCTTCCCGCGCCTCGTCCACGAGAACCGCGATCCGCCGGCCGAGCAGGTCGAACACCTCGAGCAGGACGTGCTGGTCCGTCGGCAGGCCGTACTGGATAGTCGTGACGCCCTGGAACGGATTGGGGTAGTTCTGCGCGAGCTGGAAGTCCGCCGGCACCGTTCCGTCGAACCCACTCGCGGCCTGCGCGAAGGCTTCGGTCCCGACGATGAGCTGCATCCGCGCCGCTCCCCCGCTGCCGTGACTAGCGAAGGCATAGCTGGGGTCCCGGCGCAGATCCGTCACCGTGCCTGCGGCCTCGTCCACGAGCCACACCACGAACGCTGGCGGCACATCGCCTAGCCTCTCGAAAGAGAGGGCGACCTCGTCCCGGATGTTGCTGCGAACGACGAGCGGCCAGGCGGCCCCGTCCTCGGTCACCGGGCGGGCGTCGACGGTGAAGGGGGCACCGCCGTCAGGAGCGGCGAACGAGACCGAGACGTACTCACCAATCGGCGGCGGCTCGTGCCAGTCGAGTGCGTCGTGCCCGTCGGCGGCAGCGGGGGCCACGAGGGCGAGGTTGTTGTCGTCCCGCGCCTGCTGAACCGCTGCCGCGATCCGAACGGACCACGCCGGCTCGCGACTCGCGGCTTCGTCCTCGCCAGCCTTCGCGAGGGCCGGGCGGGCCGGGTCGGGCGAAGGGTCAACGACGAGACGGTCCTCGTCTGCCGGGACGAACAGGGCGTACCCCGTGAACGGCTCCATCGCCGAGGTCACGTTCTGCCAGGAGCCGCTGTAAGTCTGAAGCTGAGCCTCGGCACCGGACTCGAGGCGGACTTGGCCCACGGGCACGTCGAAGTTGAAGGGCGAGCCGACCAGGTTCCAGGCCCCGTTCAAGGGCATCGAGAAGGCTTCGTTGATGAGCGCCGTGCTCCCCGTGCCGGTATCGAACGTGCCCCCGTCGCGCGCGATCAGCCAGACGGCCTTGCCCGGCGTCAGGCTGATGCCGTCCGGCCCCTCGCGATAAGCCTGTCCGTCGGCCCCGTCAGCCGATTCGTCGCCCGCTGCACCTGGCGGCAGCAGCTCGAAGAGCCGCCACACCTCGTCGTCCGCCTCGCCGAACTCGTCGAAGACGGCCGCTGCGCGCGCATCGTCCAGAGCCAGGGGGACCGAGATCAGGCGGTAGCCGGTCTGCGCATTCCCCGAGGGCAGAGGCTGCCCATAGGCGAGTTGAGGGACGCCCACCGAGAGCGAGCGCCGGTCGGTCCGCTCCGGGCCACCCGCCGGGTTCTGGGCCTCCACGAAGTACTGGACGCCTTCCGAGGTGATGACGGAGCCGGGGATGGTCGCTGTATAGACGCCGCCCTCCTCACGCATCTCCGCCTCCGAGAAGCTGGAGGAGATGCCGGCTCGGTAGTTCAGGAACACGTCCCCCCCGTCGACGAGGTTGTTGACCTCGGCCTCTACGTCGACCGGCATTCCGACCTGCGGTTGGCTCGGGGAAACGGTTATGGGTCCGAATGCGATGAGGGGGAGAGCGGGGTCTACCGTGACAGCGAAGGTCGTTTCTCCTTCGGCCATGTCATCGTCCGTGGCCGTCACCGAGATCGTCGCCCCCTGGGTGGTGCTCACCGTCCCTGGCGTCACGGTGAGCACCCTGTCCTCGCAAGTGCTCGCGCTCGCTATGCTGGGGTCGCTCGACGCGCACTCGAACGCGGTGATGGTGCCGTCGTCGTCGAGGAAGGCGTCGTCGAGGTCGATCGTGAGCGGCTCGTCGCCGGACCTCAGCCGCTGTGGCGGGAGGCTCCCTCGCGGCGGCATGTTCTGCGGGACGACGCGGACGACGAAGGAGTCGGAGACCGGATCGTTGACCGAGTCGCTTGCCGTGATCCGGATCGTCTCGCCCTCGCTCTCGGTCGGACTGACGCCAATGAGGGTGAGGAGGCTGTCTACGCGGATGGCGGTGACGGGCGGCGCTAGGCAATCGGGCGTGGGACTACAGGCCAGGCTGTACTGAAGCGCGTCGTCGTCCTCGAAGTGGTCGTTGAGGTTGATCTGGTAGGACTGCTCTACGGTGAGCGTGGTGTCTCTGAAACCGTTCGAGACGGGAGCGGCGTTGAGCCTCCGCCGGAGAGTGAGAGCTAGGGGGTCCCCGAGTGTGGGCATGCTGCCGTCGGTGCTCACGACGCGGTGGGACCACACCACCTCATCCTCGCCGGTGGGCAACAGCGAGAGCAACGTGTCCGAAGGCAGGCTGAGGCTTCGCTGGCTGCCGGTGCTAAACGACCGGATCGGGTCGCCGAAGGCTTGGTCATTCCGAGCGAGCTGCCAGACGTAGGCGACGCGGTTGGCGTCAGGGTCCGTAGCCTCGGTCCAGGTCACGACGAGGTCGTTCTGGCCCTCGCCCACCTCCACCTCGGCACCGTCCGGCGGAGCGGTGATGGCCGAGGCGGTCGGTGCCCTCTGCCCCTCCTCGGGGAGGAGCTGGCCGCGCACGCTGAAGGTCCCCTCCGTGTTGGTCAGGAGGACGTAGAGTCGCTGGCCGAACAGGGTATTGCGCTCGTCGTCGTCGAGGAGGAAGGTGTTGTCGGCCTCGTCGAAGACGATGGGGTTCTCTGACTGCGGGGTCAAGGTGCGGAGCGTGTCCCCGGCCACCCCGGCGGCACCGATCCGAAGCTGGGCCTCGCCGAGGGAGCCTTCGAGGTCAGAGGAAAACGCACCCCCGACCCGAAGCGTGTCCTCGTCGAGCGTGGCGGTGATGGTACCAATCGCCTGGCTGTTCGACGGGGGGACGACGTTGAGGCCCCGAAGGCGCGCTTGGTACACGGTGTCCGTCTCCTGGACCTGGATCTCGAAGGTGGTGCTGACCGTGCCACCGAACTGGTCGTCGGCCGTGACCGTGATGCGGGCGTCGCCTGGTTCCGAGCCGGGCGTCACGGTGAGGATGCGGCCACTTGTTCCCGTGCAGGCCACCGTCACATCGGCCGAGGCGTCCGGCTTCAGGACGCAGGTGAAGAGGAGCTGTTGCCCGTCGTCGTCGTCCTCGAAGATTTTGGTGAGGTCTCGGGGAAAAGGTGGGCCTCCGAGGAAAAGCGGCGGCGGGTCGATCGTGTCGACGAGCCGCGGCGGTGTGTTGACGACGCTGACCTCGACGGTGTCGCGGCCGATTCCACCGACGCCGTCGGCGGCGGTGACGACGACGCGAGCGTCCTCTTCCTGGCGGCCCGGCGTCACGAGGAGTGTTCGCCCGTCGCTCGTGCAGGTAGCCGTCAGGGCGGGCGTGCTGAGGGGCGCGCAGCTAAACGTGAGCGGGTCGCCGTCGGAATCCGTGAAGGCCGGCGGGTCCGTGAGGTCGATCCTAGCCGGGAAGCCGCCGGGGGCGAGGGCCAACGGCTGGAGGACCCCGGTGGTGATGGGGGAGAGGTTCACGGTCACGCTGAACGAGGTGGGAACCGGTGGGTTGACCCCGTCCGTGGCCGTCACGGTCACCGTCCCCACCGCGTCGGGCGAGGCGCTCATCGGAACGCGCACCGTCAGGGAGTCTCCGGCGACGGTGACGGAGACCGAGCTAGAGGACGCCGCCGCCGTGAAGACGAGGTCGTCGTCGTCCGGATCGTCGAAGAAGTCCGATAGGGTGAGCTCCAATGGGAAGCCACCGGCGGTCAGCGTGTCGCTCGGAATGGTGGCGACCACCCTGGGCGGCAGGTTGCCCTCCGTGACAGTGAGGGTGAACGTGCTCGTGGCGGTCTGACCGGCATCGTCCTCAGCCGTGACGGTGAGATCGGCTTGGTCTCCGCTGACGGCCGCAAATACGGAAACGGTTAGGATAGCTCCTGAGATAGAAGCCTCGACGACACCGACCGGGTCGATTTCAACGCTGTAGTTCAGTGGTCTCCCCTCGGGGTCGTTGAAGACGTTCGTCAGATTCACGTCGAGTCCTGAGTTTCCGATGCCCTGGTCGGCGATGGGCATCGGTACGGTCGGCGCGAGGTTGGGCACGGTGACCCTGAGTGCGTCGGTGATGGCCGGGGTGCAGCCGTCGGCAGCCGAGACCACGACGGTGGCCTCGCCCTCGCGCAGTGCCCGCACGCTCAGCACGCCGTTCTGGATGGCGGCGCTGACGACGCCGGCCGGCACCACGCTCTGCACCCGGAACGTCAGTGGGCTGCCGTTGGCGTCGCTGAAGACGTCGCCTAGGTCGAAGGTGCGGGTGCCGGTGAACCCGTCGCCCAGGTCGGGCAGGGAGTCGCCGCGCACCGGGCGCTGGTCGATCTGAAACCCTGTGACGAACCCGTCGCCTGCGATATTCTTGAAGTCGATTCCGCTGCCGCCGCTGTAGATGCCGTTGTAGGCCCCGACAAGGGGGAAGCCGTCGTCCTCGGTCGACTCCGTCTCGCCGACGACGTAGACCCGGTCCCCGGCTAAGGCGAGACGCAGGGCCTCGTCGTGATCGCTGCCGCCGAGGTAGGTGCTGTAGCAGAGGTCGGTGCCGTCGTCCTGGTTGGGGTAGAGCTGCACGAAGAGCGCGTCGGTGGCACCGCCGAGCGCCTGGCCGCCACCCGCGATGGGGAAGTCAGTCGAGGCCGTCGCGCCGGCTAGGTAGACGGACCCGTCCGCGTCCACGTCGAAACCGCAGAAGGGGAGCGGCACGCCGGGCGCGCCGCGCTCACCGCTCTCCTCCGAGCCGGTGCCGCCGAGGTAGGTACCGTAGGTCAACGCGCCAGACCCGCCGACCGTGGGGTCGAGTACGGCGACGAAGAGGTCACCCCCGAAATCCCGCGAGTCGCCCGGCGTGGGTCCGGCGTAGGTTGCGTCGAAGAGGACGGCCGGGTCGGCGTCGGCGAAGAGATTGGTGGACCGGGTGTAGCCGCCGACGTAGATCTTTTCGTCGTGGAGGGCGAGGCCGCACGCGCCGTCGTACTGCGTTCCGCCGAGGTAGGTGGCATAGCTGAGGTCGTCCGGTCCGTTGTTGCCGAGGGTCAGGACGGCGACGAAGGCGCTGCGAATCGTGAGATTGTCAGGCTCGCGTGGATCGGTAAGGCCTGCGGCGGGGTTGTCGTCCTGGTAAGCGTTGGCGAGGGCTGCGCTGTTGGTGAAGAGGGGGTTTGTAGCGCCCTGGTCGGTACCGGTCGTCCCGACGATGTACACGTTGGGGACATCGCCGGTCACCGTTTCGTCATCGACCACGACGAGGTCCTTCGGCTCCTCGAAGAAAAACCCGCCGAGGAAGGTGCCGTAGGTGATCGCCGTCATGTCCGGGTCGAGCTGGACCAGAAAGGCATCGGCGACGCGGTCGCGCCCGTCGTCCTGGTAGGTGGACTGGTACGGGTTGCCGGATCCGCCGATGAGCGTCTCGAACGGGGAGTTGTCTCCACCTCGAGCGGAGATCGTGATGCCGGTCACGTAGACGCGGCCCTCGGAGTCGAGCGTGATGCTCCGGCCTCCGTCGTTGAAGTTGCCCCCGAGGTAGGTCGAGCGTTCGAGCATCGTGCCGTCGGTGCTCAACCGGGCGATGAAGGCGTCGCCGAAGACCCTATCCGTCCCGAGATTGTGCTCAGGCTGGATGGCCTGCGCGAGGGGGAAGTCCTCGGACGCGGTGATCCCTGTCACGTAGAGGGTCCCCACCGTCTGCTCCGTGCCCAGGGCGAGGTCGCGGATTTCGTCGAAGCCGCTCCCGCCGAGGTAGGTGGCGTAGATCAGCCCACCCGAACCGGCCGCAGGATCGAGCTTGGCGATGAACGCATCGCCGAACCCGCCGGCATAGGTGGAGTCGTAGGCACCGACGGGGCGGAAGTCGGCGGAGAGCGTCCGGCCGGCGAGGTGGACGATGCCGTCGGCGTCGACTTCTACCGTCCGGGCTCGGTCCTTGGCCCCGCCGCCGAGGTAGGTGGAGTACACCAGGTTGCCGCCACGGCCGGATCCGCCGCTCAGCCCGTCGAGGCGCGAAGAGGGCAGGCCGAGCACCGTGGGTCGGTCCAGCCTCTCGCGCTCGCCGAGCGGGTCGGCCCCGTCGAGTCGGACGCGAACGGGTGCAGGGTCCGCACCGGGAGCGAACACGAAGTCGTGGCGCAGGGTGCCGGCGGCGGCGTAGAGGCGGAGCGCTACGCCGTCGTACACGTCGTGCAGCACGACCTCGTCGTAGAGCGGGACGCGGGGTGCCCAGCGCGCGGGGTCGTCGCCGAGGAAGTAGTTGTGGTAGGCGCTCCGCCGCCCCCGGCCCTCGATGCGCTGCGCGCGCCCGCCCTCGAACCGCAGCTTCACCGCACGGCCCCGCCGCCGCACCGGGTCGCGCTCGCTCGCCTCGGCAAAATCCAGAGAGAGCGTCTCGCGCGCCACCGTCTCGACCTGGTAGAAGTCGACGATCAGGCCGTCGTCCGTCACCCAGAGGTCGGTTCCGTCGAGGTGGGCGAGGAAGCGCACCTCGGCGTCCCACTGCCCGAGGTTCTCGATGAACGTGATTCCGTCGGCGGGGAGGCGGAGCCAGTCGAGCGCGGTGGCCGGAGCCGTGGGTTGGGCGGCGAGCGGTGCCGCGAGGAAAAGGAGGGGAAACAGGAGTCGGAGGATCATAATCTCGGCGTTCTGAGCTTTTAATGACTATCGCTTGGGGAAGGACGGGGGCGTCGGGAGCGGGTCGGGAGTAGGCATCCCGTCGCCTCCATCACCGCCGCCGGCAAGCACGAGGACAGCGACGCTCGCCACGAGCGCGCCCCCACCGATCGCCAGCCACTTGGTCAGGCCGCTCTTCTTTTTCGGGGGCGTCCAGCCCTCCAGCGGGTCCGGGGGAGGAGCCTCTGCCGTGGGCTGCCCCGCCATCACGGCCGTCGAGTCGTCCGGGAGTGGATCCTGAATCAGGATCAGCGTCGTGTCCGGCGGCGTGGTGCTCGGTTCCACGACGGGGGGCGGGTTTGGCGAGGGAGGCTCTATCCCTTCCACCTCCATGGTCTCCCGAACGGCCTCGATGAAAGCGATGAAGTCCGGCGTCTCGGTGGCGGGGTTGGGGCTGTAGCTCGGGACCCGGGTGAGCAGCTCGCGGATCGCCGCTCTCGCCTGCTCTTCCAGGTCGTTCGACCGGTAGGCCTTGCCGAGGAGGGTATAGGCGCGCTCCTCGTCTTTGTCCGAGAAGGCGTCGGCAGAGATGCACCGGTTGAGCAGGCTGATGGCTTCGTTGAAGCGGGCGTCGAAGTAGCTCGTCGTGGCGCGGGCGAGGGCCTCGTCGCAAGGCTCCGCTTCCTGCGCCTGCGCCGGCATCGCGGCCAACAGGAGAAGCGTACTCAGGAGGGGAACGCGCAGACTGCTCTGGAGGAGCCTGCCGTGGGAGCGGGCCTGGAAAAATCGGGAGAGAGCCATGCCGTTGGTGACCAAGTGGATGAGAGCGCACCCTCAATAAACCAACCCGGTCGGACAAAAGCCACCCCTACCCTGTGCTTTTTTGCAGCGTAAGCCGAAGCCGAGTGGGCTGACCGGCGGCCCCGACCTCGAGCGTCTGCGCGCCGCCTGAGTAGCCCTCGGCGCGCACCTCGATCCGCCGCTGCCCCGCCCGGACGGAAACAGCAGCCGGGCTCCACCTGCCCGTAGCGGTGCCGTCGACGTAGATCTCGCCCTGCACGGCTCGGCCGTCGGCGTCGAAGGCGGCAACCCGGAGGGAGAGCATCCGCAGGTCGGCCTGGTGCCGGACCGTTCCGCCCGGTGGGACGACGACCTCGCGCTCCCAGCGACCGAACGTGGGGTGCTCCACCCGGAGCGCGTGCGACCCGGCGGGCAGCGCGAAGGGCTGGACCGAGCTCACGTTCTGCTGCCGGAGCGTGCCGTCGATGTACACGTTCCCGAAGGGGCGGACCGACACCCGGAGCTCGCCCGGAAGCGGCGCGAGGGCGATCGTCTTGTCGTTCGTGCTGCCGGCGGCGACGCGCAGGGTGATCTCCTTCGGCTCGTAGCCCTCGCGCTCGGCGCGCACCCGGTAGGAGCCGGGCGCGAGGGCGAGTCGGGCCGGCGTCGCGCCTCGGCTGCGGCCGTCGATCAGGACCCGAGCACCGGGCGGGGTGGAGCGCACGACGACGAGGCCCTCGGCGGCGGGTGTGGCCTGGACCGGTCCGGAGGGGGGCGGCACGTCAGCCGGGGGGAGAGCGAGGCCGCCCGCCGAGTCCGTGGTCGCACCTCCGCCCGCCGCTCCTCCTCCGGCGGATGCCAGCGGACGGATCTCAGACGGTTCGTCCGCATCCAGGGGCGGGGCAGGGGGCAGCGCGTCTCCCGGTGCCAGCCGAGTCCACGCCAGCAAGCCTAGACCGAGTAGCAGGACGGCAGCGGCGGCGAGAGGCCACCGGCGGCGCGACGGGAGCGGCAGCGCGAGGGGAGCCGTCTCGGTACCGGCCGGCACGAGGGGCGGTTCGGGACCGGTCAGCGGTTCGGGACCGGTCAGCGGCGGCGACAGGAAGACGGTCTCCGTGGCCTCGGGAGGGGAGTCGGGAGCGAGCGTCTCGGGGACGGCGCGTATCTCGGGAACGACAGCGGGTGTCCCCTCGGTCTCGGACAAGGCAGCGAGCATCGCGCTGGCCGTCTGGAAGCGGTCGTCAGGAGCCTTGCTCAGGGACTTCTCGATGACGGCCGCGATGCCTTCGGGGATGTCGAGGTTGAACGAGCGCGGCGAGGGGAGCTTCTCCTCCGCGATGGCGCGGTAGATGTGGAGGATGTTGCTGTTCTCGCGGAACGGGAGGCGGCCGGCCAGCAGTCGGTAGGCCGTCATGCCGAGCGAGTAGAGATCGCTGCGGCCGTCGACCGAGCGCTCCCCGGCGAGCTGCTCCGGCGACATGTAGTAGGGCGTGCCGATGGCTCCCTGCGTCATCGTCAGGCCGGGGTCGCTCGAGAGGATCTTGGCGATCCCGAAGTCCATCACCTTGACCTCCCCCGCGCTCGTCAGCATGATGTTGCCCGGCTTGATGTCGCGGTGGACGACGCCGAGGCTGTGAGCGTGGTCGAGCGCGCCGAGCACCTGCCGGAGCACGGGCAGGAGATGACGCCAGGGGACGGGGCCCTTGCCAAAGTGCTCACTGAGCGTGCCGCCGTCGATGTGCTCCATCACGATGAACAGGCCGACCGTGGTAGGCCGCAGCGTGTGCACCGTGACGATGTGAGGGCTTCGGAGCCGGGCCAGCGCGCGGGCCTCCCGGCGGAAGCGGCGGAGGAACGTCTCGTCAGTGGCGTACGCCGGGTCGATGAGCTTGATCGCTACCAGACGCCCGAGCGACACGTCCTCGGCCTTGAAGACGACTCCCATGCCGCCCCGGCCCAGCACCTCCACCATCCGGTACCCGTCGATCTCGGTGCCTATGAGGTGGCTAGCATTCATACGATAGGGGTGAGCGGAGGCGGCAAGCTATACTGTCTGGGAAGCTGTATAATAGCGAGGTGAGGCCCTCGCTCCGGAAAAATAAGCCATCCTCACGTCGCTGCGCGGCCCACGCAAAAGACAGCCCCCTCGCGCTGGAAGCCTTACAGGGCTTCGCAACCGCGAGGGGGCTGGTGACGACAGGGCCGGGCGGGGCGTCGGAAGGCCAGAGGTGATCCGTGGTGGTGGTTCCTTCACGCGGGGGCTCAGGGCGCGTGATCCACGGACGGGGCGTTCCGCACCGGCACAGCGCCGGTCGTCATGGCTACGGTCTCCTCAGTCCTGTTCTTGATCGAGGTCGTCGATTCCGTCTTCCTCCATGTCTTCCTCCATCGGGTCGTCCAGGTCGTCCGTGGGGGCCGGCTCGGCGTCTGGCAGCAGGACCGCGCCGACGACGTGGATCACCCCGTTGGAGGCCTGCACGTCAGGCTCCGTGACGAGGGCGTTGCCGACCATCAGCCCGTCGCCGGTGGCGGCGATGTCGAGCGAGCTGCCCTCGACGGTCGCGGCCGTGCCGAGCGCCGAGGCGTCCTCGGCCGAGACGCTGCCGACGAGGACGTGGCGGCGCAGGACGCCGGTGAGCTGTTCGGTGGTGAGGCCGTCGAGCGTGCCGGCGGGTAGGGCCTGGAAGGCGTCGTCGGTGGGGGCGAAGAGGGTGAAGGTTTCGTCGGTGGTGAGGGCCGCGTCGAGGCCAGTGTCGCGGAGGGCCTTGACGAGGACGTTGAAGGTGCCGAGCGATTCGAGCGTCGTGAGGAGGTCGGCGTTTTCCTCCGCAGCGGGCTGGGCCGTGTCCTGCGCCTGGCTCAGGGGAGCCAGCAGCAGGAGGACGAGCAGGGGTGAGAGAGCGTGTCGTTTCATAGCTAGTGGTGAATAGCTGTGATGTGGTGGATAGACGCTGGCCTGTGGTAGTACCGGTGGTGGTGGGCGGCCAGCGGCTCGACCGCGTCGGGGAGTTGGGCGCTCCCTGCGGCGAACGACCCAATGCTAGGCCCCGCCGGCCCCATCTCTATGGGCATAGTCTGAGCATTAGGTGATGAATCCACGCTATACGCGCCAAAAACGCCTGTTGTCTATCTACGGGTTCTGGGGGATCCCACCGGGGAGGAAAAGTAGAGAATGTGGAGATCAGGGAAAGGTCACCCGAGAGCCATGCAAGCTAGCGCGCTTCTCCGTTCCTTAGACACACCTCGGCGAGCGTCTGGCAAGGAGCCCTGGCAAGGAACAGCCTCGGCCTCACCCTGTTCGAAAACGACGGGCCCTAGACGCAGCGGTGCAGGGAAGTTTTATCTTCCGCCGCCGGTCAGGTGGTGGAGCCGAGAGCAGGTAGGCGAGAGAGCGAATGGATGAGCAGACCGCGCCGCGTGCGCTGACATCGAGAGACTTCCGCGTGGGCGACTGGCTGGTCGCCCCGAAGGGCAACCGGCTGCGCGGGCCGGAGGGCGTCGTGCGCCTCGAGCCGAAGGTGATGCACGTGCTCGAGTGCCTCGCCGCCGCGCCCGGCCGGACCGTGACCAAGGAGGAGTTCATGGAGCAGGTCTGGGCCGGCACCGTCGTCTCGGACGACGTGCTCGCCCGCTGCATCTCGGAGCTCCGGAAGGTGTTCGGCGACAACCCGCGCCGCCCGACTTACATCGAGACGATCCGCAAGTCCGGCTACCGCCTCCTCGCCCCGGTCTCCGCTGCCGAGGCCCCGCCGCCGGCTCGCCCGCTCCCCGAGCTCCCGTCACCGATCGAGGTGCCCCCCCCGGCCGGGGGCGCGGAGGTCGACGAGGCGGTCATCATCGACGAGATGGAGGCCGACGAGGTCCGCGAGCACGGCGGGGCGAGCGGCGTCCCGGACGAGGAGTTCATGCTGGTCGAGGAGATCGAGCCGGGCTCCGACGGGGCCTCGGTCGCGGTCGTGGCGCGCCCGGTTCGCTCGGCGCGCTCGCGCCGCCGCGAGGCGCTGCGGTGGGGCGTCGGCATCGCGGCCGTGCTCGCCCTCGCCCTCGTGGCGGGCCTGCTCCTGCTCGACGGGGACGACGACGGGCCGCTCAAGACGGTGCCGTTCACGAGCTTCCCCGGCCAGGAGGCCGACCCCGAGCTGTCGCCCGACGGCGCGCAGGTGGCCTTCACCTGGGAGAACGGTGACACCGGCAACATCGACGTCTACGTCAAGCAGGCCGGGGCCGAGACCCCGCTCCAGCTCACCGACGACGACGCCCGCGAGTCCAGCCCCACCTGGAGCCCCGACGGGCAGAACATCGCGTTCGTCCGCAGCACCGAGGCGGGCGGGCGCGAGGTCACCATCGTCCCGGCCATCGGCGGCGGCGAGCGGGTCGTCGCGCAGTTCGAAGACCGCGAGGTGTCGAGCCTCGTGTGGTCGCCCGACGGCACGACGATCGCGCTCTCGGCGCAGGCCGAGACCACGGGCGCGTTCAGCCTCTTCCTGCTCTCGGTCGAGACCCTCGAGATGCGCCGGCTGACCGAGCCGGCGGCCGCCGAGTGGGGCGACGCCGAGCCGGCCTTCTCGCCCGACGGCGCGCGCCTCGCCTTCGTCCGCCGGGCCGGCGAGAGCGACGAGGACCTGTTCGTCGTCCCGACGCGCGGCGGCGAGCCCGAGCGGCTGACCGCCGACGAGCGGGAGATCGCCGGGCTGGACTGGACCCCGGACGGGCAGAGCATCGTCTTCGCCTCGAGCCGGGCCGAGGGCGCGGGCCTGTGGCGTATCGCGGCGAGCGGCGGCACGCCGGAGCGGATCGCGACGGCCGGCGAGGGCGAGAGCGTCCGGCAGCCGTCGCTGGCGCGGCGCGGCCGGCGGCTGACCTACGAGCAGCGGTCGTCCGACGCCAACATCTGGGCCATCCGGCAGGGCCGCTTCGGCCGCCTCCCGCTGATCCACTCGACGCGCTGGGAGTCGAACCCGCAGTTCTCGCCGAACGACGAGCAGATCGCCTTCGCCTCGGACCGCTCCGGCAACCCCGAGGTCTGGCTCGTCGATGCCGACGGCGAGAACCCGGTTCAGCTCACCGCCTTCGCCGGCCCGCCCGTGGCGCTCCCGCGCTGGGCACCCGACGGCCGCCGCCTCGCCTTCGACGCCCGGATCGACGGCAACACCGACATCTACGTCGTCGACGTCGGCGGTGGGCAGCCGCGCCGCCTCACCGAGAACCCGGCCTCGGACGTGGCTCCGAGCTGGAGCACCGACTCGACGACGGTCTACTTCTCCTCCGACCGCAGCGGCACCTGGGAGGTCTGGCGCGTCAACGCCGAGGGCGGCCGCGCCAGCCGCGTCACTTACGCCGGCGGCTACAACGCCTTCGAGTCGCCCGACGGCGAGGCCCTGTACTACGCCAAAAAGGGTGAGCCGGGCCTGTGGCGGCACGGCGTCAACGACGAGGAGGAGACCCTCGTCCTCGGTGCCCTCGAACCCTTCGACTGGGGCAACTGGGCCGTCACCAACGACGGCATCTACTTCATCCGCCGCGAGACCACTGGCCCGACGATCCGGTTCTACAGCTTCGACTCCGGCTGGTCCAGCCCCATCGCCACGCTCGACGACGTCCCCGAGCAGCCGAGCCTCGCCGTCTCGGCCGACGGCCGCACGCTCCTCTACACCCACGTCGACCGCAACGAGAGCGACATCCTCCTCGTCGAGGATTTCCAGTGAGCGGAGTCGCCCCGAACGGGCAGGCGGAGAACGGGCAGGCCGATGCGCTGACCGACCGCTTCGGCCGGCGGCACACCTACCTCCGGCTTTCGCTCACCGAGCGCTGCAACCTCCGCTGCCGGTACTGCATGCCGGCCGGCGGCGTGCCCCTCACCCCGCGCGACCATCTCCTCACGACCCCGGAGATCGTTCGCCTCGCGGGCCTCTTCGTCGAGGCCGGCGTAGACAAGATCAGGCTCACCGGTGGCGAGCCCCTCGTCCGCAAAGACGCAGAGGACATCGCCGAGGCGCTCGGCGCGCTGCCCGGCCTTGGCACGCTCGCGCTCACCACGAACGGCCTCCTGCTGGCGCGCAAGCTCGACCGGCTCCACCGCGCCGGGCTGACGCACCTCAACCTCTCGCTCGACACGCTCCGGCCGGACCGCTTCGCCGCCCTCACCCGGAGGCCGAAGCTGGACGAGGTGCTCGCCGCGCTCGACCTCGCGCTCGACTACGGCTACGCGGGCGAGCGGCTCAAGCTCAACGCCGTCGTCATGCGGAACGTCAACGACGACGAGGTGGCGGACTTCGCCGCGCTCGCCGAGCGGCTCCCCCTCGAGGTCCGGTTCATCGAGTACATGCCCTTCGGCGGCAACGGCTGGGCGAGCGACACGCTCGTGCCCTACGCCGAGATGCTCGAGCGCGTGCGCGAGCGCTTCCCGGTCGAGCGGCTCGGCGATGGCCCGCACGAGACGGCGCGGACCTACGCCGCTCCGGGGTGGCCCGGCCGCGTCGGGTTCGTCGCCTCGATGACCGCGCCGTTCTGCGCCGGCTGCAACCGCCTCCGGCTGACGGCCGACGGCGCGCTCAAGGTCTGCCTCTTCGGCCGCGCCGAGGTCTCGCTCCGCGACGGCCTCCGCAGAGGCGCGAGCGACACCGCTCTCCTCGCCCTCATCAGGGCGGCGGTGCAGCAGAAGAAGGCCGCGCACGACGGCATCGAAGAGATCGCTGACGCCGCCCGCCGTGCCGAGAACCGCCCCATGATTCTGATCGGAGGGTAGGTCGTTTCGCCGAAGAGTATGACCGCCAGCGCTCGGCGGCCCGCCATTTGCGGCGCACCGATTCCGGCGCAACGAGGATGAGCCAGAGGTGGACGGCGAACGCGTTGCGCGCGCTGCCCGCCGTCGCTAGCTTCCGCGCCCGCACCCGGCGTGGCGCGCCCGATCTCACACAAGCGAGCCCTTGCCAAAACGCTCCGCTTGTGTTCCTCAGCATTCCCTCCCACCACCGATAGCCCTCGCCCCGATGACCGACAGCCCCACGGCCCAGGCCGACGCCCTCGCCCTCAGCCACACCGACGACGACGGCCGCGCCCGCATGGTCGACGTCAGCGCCAAGCCGGACTCGGCGCGGACGGCCGTGGCCCAGGGCCGCGTGCTCCTCGGCGAGGAGGCCTTCCGCCTCGTCGAGCAGAACCGCATCCGCAAGGGCGACGTGCTCTCGGTCGCCCAGGTCGCCGGCATCCTCGGGGCCAAGCAGACCAGCCGCCTCGTCCCGCTCTGCCACGACGTGCTCCTCGAGGGCGTCGACCTCGACCTCGAGCTGAACGAGGGAGCCTTCGCCATCGACCTCCGCGCCTTCGTCAAGACGACCGGCCCGACGGGCGTCGAGATGGAGGCCCTCACCGCTGTCTCCATCGCCGCCCTCACGATCTACGACATGTGCAAGTCGGTGTCCAAGGGGATAGCCGTCACCGACATCCAGCTCCTCGCCAAAACCGGCGGCCAGAGCGGCGACTACCGGCGCAGCAACTAGCAGGTGGGCGAGTCGGATTGGTGCGTTTGAAACCTATGGCGTGTGGTGCGTACCCTTACGCCTCACCCGAACCCCGCTCGCATGGATGCCCTGTTCGCCACCGGGGGCGTGCTGATCATTCTGTTGGTCGTCGCGTTCCTGATCGTTTTTCTCTACTTCATCCCGCTCGGTCTCTGGATCTCGGCGATCACCGCCGGCGTCCGCGTTAAGCTGACCGAGCTGATCGGGATGCGGCTGCGCAAGGTGCCACCGTCGGCCATCATCACGCCGCTCATCACCGCCCGCAAGGCCGGCATCGACGTGACCGCGAGCCAGCTCGAGACCCACTACCTCGCGCAGGGGAACGTCCGCAACACGGTCCAGGCGCTGATCTCGGCGGACAAGGCCAACATCATGCTCCCGTTCCAGCAGGCCACGGCCATCGACCTCGCCGGGCGCGACGTGTTCGAGGCCGTCCAGGTCTCGGTCAACCCGAAGGTCATCGAGACGCCGCCGATCTCGGCCATCGCCAAGGACGGCATCCAGGTCCGCGCGATCGCGCGCGTCACGGTCCGCGCCAACATCAACCAGCTCGTCGGCGGGGCGGGCGAGGAGACCATCATCGCGCGCGTCGGCGAGGGCATCGTCTCGACCATCGGTTCGTCGGCGACGCACCTGATGGTGCTCGAGAACCCGGACAACATCTCGAAGACGGTGCTCGCCAAGGGCCTCGACAGCGGGACAGCGTTCGAGATCCTGTCGATCGACATCGCGGACGTGGACGTGGGCGAGAACATCGGGGCGAAGCTCCAGACCGACCAGGCCGAGGCGGACTTGCAGGTGGCGCGAGCGAAGGCGGAGGAGCGCCGCGCCGCAGCCGTCGCCGCCGAGCAGGAGCAGCGCGCGGCCGTGCAGGAGCAGCGCGCCCGGCTCGTCGCCGCCGAGGCCGAGATCCCCCAAGCCATCGCCGACGCCTTCCGCCAGGGCAACCTCGGGGTGATGGACTACTACAACCTCCGCAACCTCGAGGCCGACACCCACATGCGCCGCTCCATCGGCGGCGACGAGGACCCGGCTGCCGGCACCTGACCTAAGCTGTGCCTCGCGCTGTATGGGCGACCGGCCGGTCGCCCCTATGCCTTTTTCTATGGATACTGCTGCTGCTCGCGTCACCGCCTTTGCCTCGCTCGGCATCTTGAGCGCCACGCAGGACCTCGTCCGCAGCGTCCTCCCCTCGCTCACCGACGCGGCCAATCCGGAGCTCGTCGCGGAGGAGACCCTGGCGTTCGTGGCGACGGTGACGACGCGGGCCGCAGAGGTCGGGTTGCGAAGCGCGGCGCTTGCCGAGGCGGCGTGCCCGGCCCTGCTCGAGACGCCGTTTCTCTACCACGACTATCTGCTCGGCGGCCAGCTCATCGCCGAGCAGGCCGAGGGCGATGTCGCCGTGGACGAGGCCGTCTACGAGCGCCTCGGGCGGAAGATGGAGTTCTACGGCGTCCACTTTCCTGTCGGTCAGTTTCCCGGTCCGCGCGCCCTGCAGGACAAGCTGCCGCTCTGGATGGGCCGCATCTCGCCGCCGAAGCTCGCGACGATGCCCGGCCAGCGGCTCGGGGACACCGGGCCGCTGCTGACGACCCACCTCCGCCTCGTGCTCGCCTTCGCCCAACGGGTCGCCGGGGAGTAAGGGCGACCCTTGTGGTCGCCCTGATTGGGAATGCCGCCACGTCTCGGGCGACTACGAGGGTCGCCCCTACGTTCGCCCACCGATCAGGTCCCGCCGGACTCCAGCCGCCCCGGCGTTTCGCGCGCGATCCGCACCGTCTCTATCCGGTTCGCCGACGCCTTGAGGATGGTGACGCGGTACCCGTCGAGGTCGAACTCGTCGCGCTCCTTCGGGATCGACGAGAGGCGGTCGAGCACCAGGCCGCCGACGGTCTCGTAGTCGCCCTCGGGGAGGGTCAGGTCGTAGTCCGCGTTGAGCGCCTGCACCTCGGCGCGGCCGCTGACGAGGAACGCGTGCTCGCCGATGCGGCGGACGGTCTCCTCCTCGGCGTCGAACTCGTCGCGGATGTCGCCGAACAGCTCCTCGAGGAGGTCCTCGACGGTGATCAGCCCGGCCGTACCGCCGTACTCGTCGATCACGATCGCCATCGCGTTGCCGGTCTCGAAGAACTCGTAGAGCAGGGCCTTGGCCGACTTCGCCTCGGGCACGAAGGCGACCTCGCGGACGATGTCGGCCAGCGACGCCGGCTCCTGGAAGAGGTCGTGCGCGACGACCACGCCGACGACGTGGTCGACGTTTTCCCGGTAGACCGGGAGGCGCGAGAAGCCCGTCTCGACGAAGCGGGCGCGGGCCTCGGCGAGCGTCGCGCCCTCCTCGATGCCTTCGAGGTCGGTGCGCGGCACCATCGAGTCCTTGACCCGGAGGTTCCGCAGCTCGAAGACGTTCGAGAGGATCTCGCTCTCCTCCTCGTCGAGGTCGAGCGTGCCGCTCTCGCGGCTCTCGCGGACGATGGCCTCGTAGTCGCTGCGGAGGAACTGCTGGAAGCTCTGCGCCTCGATGCCGGTGAGGCGGACGAGCAGCGAACTCGTCCACCCGGCGACCTTGATGACCGGCAGGAAGAGGTAGTACGTCAGCTTGAGCGGGAGCGCGCAGATGAACACCACCTGGTCGGCCGGCTCCCTGAAGAGCGACTTCGGGATGATCTCGCCGAAGATCAGCACGACCGTCGAGGCGATGATGGTCTGGAGCACGAGCACCAAGCCTTCGACGGCGGCGTCCGGCCCGAGCAGGCCGTGGGAGAACGCGCGCAGCGGGCCGTCGAGCGTGAGCGTCATCAGCGCCGAGTAGAGCACGAGCGCGATGTTGTTGCCGACGAGGGTGGTCGTCAGAAACTTGGCCGGCTCGCGGATGAACTCGCGCACGAGCCCGCCGACGAAGCCCTCGCGGTGGGCGCGCACCTCGGCCTTGAGCCGGTTGGCGGTCACGAACGCGATCTCCGAGCCGGAGAAGAACGCGCTCAGGACCAGCATCAGGGCGATCAGGGCGAAGGCCATCGGGGGATCGAGAGATCGGAGGATCGAGGGGGTAGGGAAGTCAGGCGAGGCGGTGGGTGCAACCTTCAACCCCCCGATCCCTCAATCCTCAACTCCCCCGATGGACCGCGTCAGCGGCCCGAAAACTCCGGGGTTTGCTTGTTGAGGAACGCGTGGACGCCCTCCTGGAAGTCCTCGGTGCCGCACGCCTGGCCGAAGAGCGCAGCCTCTAGCTGCAGGCCCTGCGCCTGGGGGAGGTCCACCGAGCGGATCGCGCTCAGCGCCATCGCCACGGCGAGCGGAGCCTTCGAGGCGATTCGGGCGACGAGCTCCTTTGCGCGGCCGAGGAGCTCGGCCGGGGCGACGACGTGGTTGACCAAGCCGATCTCGCCGGCGCGCACGGCCGTGATCCGGTCGCCGGTCAGGATCATCTCGGTCGCCAGGCCCTGCCCGACGAGGCGGGGGAGGCGCTGCGTGCCGCCGTAGCCGGGGATCAGCCCGAGGCCGACTTCGGGCAGCCCGAACTGGGCGGTGTCGCTCGCGACCCGGAGGTGGCAGGCGAGGGCGAGCTCGCAGCCGCCGCCGAGCGCGAATCCGTTGACCGCCGCCACGATGGGCTTCGGCAGGCCCTCGATCGCGCTCATCACCGACTGCCCGCGCAGGGCGAACCGGTGGCCCTCGAGGGCGTCGAGCTCGGTGAACTGCGCGATGTCAGCCCCGGCGGCGAAGGCCTTCTCGCCGCTGCCGGTGAGCACGACCCCACGCACGGCCGCATCCGCGCGGGCCTGGCGGACGGCGCGGCTCAGATCGCTGAGCACCTGGGTGTTGATCGCGTTGAGCTTGTCGGGCCGGTTGAGCGTGACCGTGGCGATGCCGTCGGCGTCGATGTCGTAGAGGAGCGTGTCAAAGGCGGGGGATTCCATGCAGGGAAGAGAAGTGGGGGAAGGGCCGGCGAAGAGAAACGGATAGAGCGAGCCAAACGGATAGATCGAGTCAAACGGAAGGTCACACCGGCGGTGTGACCGTACAGCGTTGCGGCAGGCCGGAGATGGGCCGCGCCCGTCAGCCGCGCAGGCGGTCGCGTGAGGCGGTGCCGGTGGTGGTCGGGTCCTCGAACGTGTCGAGATCGTCGAGCAGGTCGGTCGGCGGGGCGAAGATCTCCTCGATCTCCTCGATGGAGGCCTGCGTCTCCTCGACCTCGGAAATGAGGGTGTCGAGCTGGAACGAGATCTCCTCGGGGTTGCGCATCGTGAGCGACTGCTCGTGGATGTACTTCGTCACGTCCTCGATGGTCTCGAGCTGCGCCTCGATGACGGCGAGGTTCTCGTGCGCCTTCTTGAACTTGGTGAGCCGCTTCTCGAGGATGTCGAGCCGCTTCTGCTTGATGGTCTGGACCTTCGGCGGGTCGTCGGCCATCTCGAGCCGGAGCCGGGCCATCGCGGTGACGACCTCGTCCTGGGTGGCCTGCTGGGCGAAGCGCTCGTAGCGCTCCTTCTGCTGGAGCAGGGTCAGGTACGAGTCGAGCAGGGCGTCGATCTTGCCGAGGTGGGACTCGAGCAGGCCCTGCGAGGCGTAGGACATCCGCTCGTAGTTCTCGCGTACCGCCTTCTCGATGTTGCGGAAGCGGATGTAGCGCTTCTGGCTGGACTTGGAGAGCTGGCGGAAGACCTCCTTCTCGGTCGGCGGCTTGGCGCGCTCGGCCATCTTGCGCGAGCGGACGACGCGGCGAAAGCCCTCCTGCCGAGGCATCATCCCGAGGTAGAGCAGCTCGAGGGCGGCGGCGAAGAGCAGGACGAAGTTGGCCGCGCCGGTCCCGGTGAGCACGAACGCCGTCACCATCGCCATGATGAGGAACACGAGGTTCCACGGGCTGAGGAAGGCCTCCTTCGTGTAGTTGATCGACTCGTTCGGCATAGGCTATTGGTCGATTGGCTGATTCGCTGACTGGGTGATTGGGGGCATCGCAATCACCCAATCGGCGAATCGCCCAATCACGCAATGTGCTAGTCCCGGCTCCCCCCGAAACGGCCGATGGAACGGGAGGGGGAGGCGTCTGACTCAGGAGCCGGTGACTCAGGAGCCGCCTCCGCCGCCTCGCTGCGGTCCGCCGGGCCGATCGTCTTGGTCCGCGAGGGTCGGACCTCCGGGGGTGCCTCGCCGTCTCGCGTCTCGCCGTGCTGCGCCTCGGCGTGCTCGTGGGCGTCGCCGAGCATCTGGGTTTTCATCTGCTGGACGAGGTCGGCGGCGTCGGCCTTCTGGCGTTCGGCGTCGAGGCGGGCGAGCTCTTCGCGGTCGGCCTCCTGCTTGGCTGCGGCGTCGAGGGCCTCCATCGCTAGCTCGTAGCGGGCCTCGGCGGTGACGTTCTGCTCGGTCACCTGGCGGAGCATCTCCTCGTGCGTCGCGTCGAGGCCGGAGGGGTCGAGGCTCCGGAGGGCCGCGTTGATGCCGCCGAGGCGCTTGGCGTCGCGGAGCTGCTGCTTGAGGGCGCGCACCTTGCGGAGGTGCGCCTTTTCCTCCTCCTTCAGTCGGTCGATCTCGTCGCGGTTCATAGGGGTGCGGTGTGCGTCGGGGCGACCGGCCGGTCGCCCCGACAGATGGCACGTGCTCAGGCGGAACCGCCGGAGGAGGTCCGCTCGCGGTCGCGCCCGGCGGTCTTCTCGGCGGCCTCCGGCTCGGGAATGGTCAGCTCCGGCTCGGACGCGGCGGCGACCGGCTCGGCCATGCCCATCTCGAGCTTGAACTGCTTGACGAGCTCCGAGGCCTGGATCTCCTGGGCGTCCTCCTCGATCTGCATCGCCTCGGTGTCGATCGAGTCGAGGGCGAGCTCCATGCGGGCCTCCTGCTTGGCGGTCTGCTCGTTGACGCGGTTGAGCATCTCGTCGTGCGTCTGGTCCACGCCGGCGACCTCGAACTGCTCGAGCGTGTCGGCGATCTTGGCTTGCCACTGGGCGCGCTCGTGGGCGCGGAGGGCTTCCTTGGCCTCGGAGATCTTCTTCTCGCGCTCGCGCATGAAGGCCTTCTTGACCTGGAGCGCCTTCTCATAGGCCTGCTCGGCGTAGCTGAGCTGCTCCGAGGTGCGGGCCTGCGCCTCCTTCGTCTGCTGGAGCTGGAGGGCGTACTTCTGCGCGATGTCGTCGCGCCCGGCCTGGATGGCGGCCTTGACCTTGTTGGTCAGGTTCTGCAGCTCGGCGGTGTACTTCTTGTTCTCCTTCTGGAGCAGCATCGCGTTCGCCTTGACGGTGGCGATGTTCTCGTTCATCTTCGGCACCTGGTCGTTCATCTCGCGCATGTTCTGCTCGAGGATCAGGCGCGGGTCTTCCATCGAGGAGATGGCGCCGCCGAAGAGGGACTTAAGGAGTCGGGAAAATCGCTTCCACATAACGGGAGGGGGCAGAACGGTGAGACGGTGAACGTAGAATCGGTGCCTTTCGGGCAGACACGCCGAACGGCTCGCAAGTCTGAAAGTACGAACGCGGGGCGCACAGCAGAACGGGCCTTAGGCGCAGAGAGAGACGCAGCCGGTCGGTTATTGTTGCACCCTATGGCTCCACGGTGGCCCCGCTCCAGCCGGCTTCGTCGTAGCGGTCGAGCAGGAGGGCGCGCGCGGGCGGGCGCTCCTCTGAAAAGGTGAAGGCGTCACGCAGCGCCGCCTCGTCGAGGAGGTCCGGGTCGGCGGCGAAAACCTGAACGAGCGGCTCGCTGGGCTGGACGGCCTCGCCGGGCTTCTTGAGGAGGACGAACCCGGCGGTCGGGTCCACGGCGTCCTCTTTCTTAGCGCGGCCGGCCCCGAGGCGGACGGCGGCGCGGCCGAGCGCGAGCGCGTCGAGGTCGGCCACGAACCCGGCCGCGTCGGCAGGCGCGTCGAGGGTGGCGACGGGCTGGGCACCGGGACGAGCGGAGGGATCGTCGAGGAGCGCGAGGTCGCCGCCCTGGGCGCGGGCCAGCTCCCGGAGCTTCTCGAAGGCGCGGCCGTCGGCGAGCGCGGCGGACGCTTTCGCGTGGCCGTCGCCGAGCGAGTCGGCCGCGCCGCCGAGCACGAGCATCTCGGCGGCGAGCGTGAGGGTGATCTCGGCGAGGTCGTCTACGGCACCGCCGGCCGGGGTCTCGCCTCGGAGCACGCGGACGGCCTCGGCCATCTCGGGCCAGTTGCCGACGGCGCGGCCGAGCGGCACGTCCATCGCCGTCAGCCGGGCGACCGTCGGCTTGCCGACGTCGAGGCCGATGCCGACGAGCGTTTCGGCCAGGCGGCGCGCCTCGGCCTCGGCCTGCATGAAGGCCCCGCGCCCGCACTTGACGTCGAGCACGAGCGCGTCGATCCCCTCGGCGAGCTTCTTCGACATGATGCTCGCCGCGATCAGCGGGATCGACTCGACGGTCGCCGTCACGTCGCGGAGCGCGTAGAGCTTGCGGTCGGCCGGGGCGATCTCGTCGGTCTGCCCGATCATCACCACGCCGATCCGCCCGAGCTGCGCCCGGTACGCGGCGACGGAGAGGTCGGTGCGGAAGCCCGGCAGGCTTTCGAGCTTGTCGAGCGTGCCGCCGGTGTGGCCGAGGCCGCGGCCGGAGATCATCGGGACGGGCACGCCGCAGGCCGCCACGAGCGGGGCGAGGAGGACCGACACCTTGTCGCCGACGCCGCCGGTCGAGTGCTTGTCGACCTTCGTGCCGGGCACGTCCGCGAGGTCGAGCACGTCGCCCGAGTGGAGCATGGCGTGGGTGAGCGCGGCGGCCTCGTCCGGGCCAAGGCCGCGCAGAAACGCGGCCATGAGGAAGGCGCTCATCTGGTAGTCCGGCACGTCGCCGGCCGTGTAGGCGCGGACGAAGCCGGTGATCTGCTCGGCGGAGAGCGCTTCGCCGTCGCGCTTGGCGCGGAGGAGGTCGACGGTCGTCACGAGAAGGAAGGCAGGCGACTGGGGATCAACGCAGCGAGGCGGCCCACCGCACGGGTAGGCCGCCTCGAAAGGGGAGCGACGGGGGCCGCCTCAGGCGGACTCTCCGGTGGTCTCCGGGGCAGCGGCGTCCGTAGTCTCGGCCGGGGCCTCCTCGGCGGGCGCATCCTCGGCGGGCGCGGCCTCAGCGGGCGTGTCCTCGGCCTTCTTGCCGTAGCGACGGCGGAATTTCTCGACGCGGCCGGTGGTGTCCATGAACTGGCGCTTGCCGGTGTAGAACGGGTGGTTGGTCGAGTCCACCTCAGAGGTGTAGGTGTCGCCGCTCATCGTGGAGCGGGTCTGGAACGTGGTCCCGTCGGCGAGCTTGACGGTGACGAGGTGGTAGTCGGGGTGGAGGTCGGTCTTCATAGGTCTCGGGAGGGTGGCGCTGCAACGTGGGCAGAGGGGAAAAATACAGCGTGGGTCTCGACGGGTCAAACGCCGGGCGGGAGTTCCTGCTGTTTTCGAAAAGGAGAGGCTCCGCGAGCTGAGCTTTTATCACGTACATGGGCAGGACGCTTGGGGTGCGGACACCTATCTTGCTGCCTTCCCCACCCACTTGGGTCCCCATGAGCCGCTTCACCTTCGACCCGACCTGCGGTCTGGACATCGCGACGACGACCATCCACACGCTGGAGGATATCGCGACGATCAGCTATTGGGGCTACCGCGTCATCAACCACGACGGCGAGGACGGGCTCTTCATCCACGAGGCCTACTACGACCACCGCGAGGGGCTGCTCGGCATTGCGAAGAAACCGGCTACCGCCTGCGGCGACTCCCGCGAGGCGCTCCAGGAAACCGTCGGCATGATCGCCGACGCCCTCGACGAGCCGACGCTCGAGTTCGCCGACTTCGCGCTCGAAGACTGAACAGTCAAGGACTGAACAGTCAAGGACTGAACAGTCAAGGACTGACCCTCGAGACCGAACGTGGGGGAGGCGACCCCGCGCCGTCGTGTTGTGCGTCTAGAGTGGAGGGTCGGACGGGCGGCGCGGCGCATGGTCCTCAGACGAAAACGTCTCTATCTTCCAGCGGTTTGCTCGGGCGACTCGCGCTCGGGCGCTGTTCCGAAGGCGCGGTCGGTTGCCTGGATGGCCGAGCGCAGACTTCCAGCTAGACGGTAGATGGTGGCTGACCTCCGTCCTATCGCTACGCGGCACCGGCTCTCGTTCCCGCTCGAGCTGCGGCGCGACCACCTCCGGGCCGTCCTCCGCCTCGCCGACGCGGGCGGCGACGGGGCCGTCGTGGCCTTCAAAAAGCACGACCTCGTTCTGCTCAACCACCCGGACTTGGTGCGGGGGCTCCTCACGATGCCCAACATCACGAAGGCACGGGGGATCAAGACGGCGAACTACATCCTCGGCAACGGCCTGCTGACCAGCGACGAGCCGCACCACAGCCGCGCCCGCCGCCTTGCGCTCCCCGCCTTCCACCGCCGCCGGCTCCAGGGCTACGCCGAGGTCATGGTCCGCCACGCCGCCGAGACGGCCGAGAGTTGGCGCGATGGGGCGGAGACCGACCTCTACGCGGAGATGACGCGGATGACGATGGAGACCGCCGCCGAGACCCTCTTCGGCGCGAGCGTGGGGCCGGATGTGCCCGCCTTCAGCGACGCCCTCAGCTACTCGATGGACCTCTTCTGGCAGCACGCGACGAACCCGCTCAGCAAGGTGCTCCTCCGCCTCCCGGTGCCGTCGACGGTCCGTGTCCGCCGCGCCCGGCAGACGCTCGACGCGCTCGTCTACGGCTTCATCGCCCAGCGCCGCGCCTCGGGCGAGGACACCGGGGACCTGCTCTCGATGCTGCTGGCCGCCCAGGACGAGGACACCGGCCTCGGACTGAGCGACGAGGAGGTGCGCGACGAGGTGCTCACCCTCCTCGCCGCCGGGCACGACACGATGGCGAACGCCCTAACCTGGTCGTGGTGGCTGCTCGCGGAGCACCCAGAGGCCCAGGCCACGCTCCACGCGGAGGTCGACGCCGTGCTCGGCACCCGGCGGGCGGGCTTCGACGACCTGGCCGCGCTCCCGTTCACCCGGCAGGTGTTCAGCGAGGCCATGCGGCTCTACCCCCCGTCGTGGATGATCGTGCGCAAGGCGGCCTGCGAGATCGAGATAGGCGGGCGCGCGTTCGCCGAGCGGACTACGTTTCTCGTCTGCCAGTACGCGCTCCACCGCGACCCCCGGTGGTGGCCTGACCCCGAGGCCTTCCGGCCCGAGCGGTTCAGCCCCGAGGCGCGGCAGGCGCGGCCGAAGTTCGCCTACCTTCCTTTTGGGGCGGGGCAGCGCGGCTGCATCGGCGAGGCGTTCGCCTGGACCGAGGGCGTGCTGGCGCTCGCGACGGTTGCGCAGCGGTGGCGGATGCACTCGGTCGGCGCGCGGCCGGGGCTGAACCCGACCGTGACGCTGAGCCCGGACGGCCCGGTGCCGCTCCGCCTCGAGCGCCGCAGCCCGGTGCCGGCATGACCGCCGCCGACATCCGCCGCGTGCTCGTCGTCGGGGCTGGGACGATGGGGCAGCAAATCGCCCTGCAGACGGCCTGCCACGGCCTCGACGTAGCGCTCTACGATCTCGACGCGGCGGCACTCGACCGGGCGACGGCGCGCATCGAGGCCTACGCCGCCGCACTCGCCGAGGCCAGCACGCTGCCCGACCCCCAGGCCGCGCTCGCGCGCATCGCACCCTGCACCGACCTGGCCGAGGCGGCGCGTGAGGCCGACCTGGTCAGCGAGTCGGTGCCGGAGGACCCGTTCCTCAAAGCCCGCGTCTTCGGCGACCTGGACCTCCTCTGCCCCGAGCGCACCGTGTTCACGACCAACACGTCGGTGCTCGTGCCGTCGCTCTTCGCCGAGGCGAGCGGTCGCCCGGACCGCCTGCTGGCGTTCCACTTCCACCCCGACGTCTGGCGCTCGAACGTCGTCGACGTGATGCCGCACCCTGGCACCGATGCAGAGGTGGTCGCGCTCGTCGAGGCTTTCGCCCGGCGGATCGGGCAGGTGCCGATCGTGCTGCGGCGCGAGCGGAGCGGGTACGTCTTCAACGCGATGCTGAACGTGCTGCTCGAGGCGGCGCAGTCGTTGGTGGCCGGCGGCGTCGCGGCGGCGGAGGACGTGGACCGGGCCTGGATGGGGATCACCAAGATGGACCGCGGCCCGTTCGGGACGATGGACCACATCGGCCTCGACACGGTCTGGCAGGTGGTCCACCTCGCCGCGGAGCGCACCGAGCGGCGCGACCTGAGGCGCAACGCGGCCTATCTCAAGGAGCACTTCCTCGACCAGGGCCGTCTCGGCGTCAAGTCCGGCGCTGGGTTCTACGCCTATCCCGATCCCGCCTTCGCCCGGCGTGGGTTCGTCGAGGGCGCGGCACCCCACCTCGACGCCGAATCGCGGGAAGGGACCTAGATTCCCTCTGGGCCGAGCCAGCCGCCGGTGAAGCCGCAGCGCCGGAGGCCCTGCACGACCGGCGCGCACGCCCGCATCAAGCGCCACGGCAGGCCGCTCCAGTGGTTCTCGATCATCAGCACCACCGGCCCCTGGTCGATCCCGTAGTAGTCCGACGAGGCCCACGGCGTCGCCCCGTTCGGGAAGGTCGGGTTGAAGGAGGCGAGGAAGCCGTAGGGACCCTCGGAGCACGGCATCGCCTCGTCGAGGTGGGCGAGCGTCGGGAGGACGATCTCCGGAGCGAAGGGGAGTGAGGCGGCGACGGCCCACGGCGCGAGCGTGCCGTCGTCCGGTCCCCACGGGACGCCGCGCGCCCGGTAGTGGTAGAAGTCGACGGCCTCGCCCCCGACGGTGTGGGTGGCCGGGCCGGGGCCGTCCGAGGCTGTGATGCCCCACACGTGCTCGCCGTAGCCCTGCCGGCCGCGCGTGTTGCGGAGGGCGTAGGCTTGCTGCACGTAGGTCGCCCGGCGGCTGTTCTCGAAGTAGTCGATCCCGCGCTCGCGCATGTAGGCGTCCTGGAGGCCGCGAAAGTCGACCCAGGCGTGGGAGAGCTGGTGGACGAAAAGCGGACCCGCCCAGAGGTGGGCGTGGCCGTAGAGCGTCTTCCAGCGGTAGCTCTCGACCCAGAAGTCGTAGTGCGCTCGGCCGAGCGGGAAGGTCGGCGAGCCGAGCGCGAGGATGTAGAGCAGGAGGGCCTCGTTGTAGCCGCGCCACCGGGCCTTGAGGAAGCCTTCCTCCGGCGTCCATCCGTGCGAGACGCCGACCTCGTTGCCGTTCGTGGCCCAGTGCCAGTCGGCCCGGCGGTAGAGTGCGTCGGCGAGGGTGCGGAGGTCGGCCTCGTCCTCGCGGTCGAAGTACTGCGCCGCAGCGAGCGCCCCGGCGAGCAGGAACGTCGTGTCGATGGTAGACAACTCGCACTCCATCGCACGGCGGCCCGACGGCATCTCGAGGAAGTGGTAGTAGAACCCGCGGTGGCCGGTGGCATCGGGGGCGTCGCTCTGCTCGCTCTCCCAGAAGAACCGGAGCGTGGTGCGGACCCGCTTGGCGGCGTCGGCCCGGTCGAGGTAGCCGCGCTCGGCCCCGACGGCGTAGCACGCCAGGCCGAGGCCGGTGGCCGCGATGCTGGCCGCCGCACCCGGCTTCGTGCTGTCCGGCACCAGGCCGGTCTCGGGGTGCGCCGTGTCGGCGAAGAACTGGAAGGTGGCGCGGTGGAGCCGGGCCAGCAGGTCGGACGGAGGGGGAGAAGGCACGGCCTGGAGCTGGAAACCTAAAACTGGAAGTAGATGAACTCCTGCGCCCCGTACTCGCCGAACATCAGGACCGAGAGGACGAGCAGGGCGTAGGCAGGGTACCGAAGCCACACCGGCCGCCGCTTCAAGAACGTGCGGAAATCGCCGCGCCGCGCCGGGTCGCGCCCGTCCTCCCACTCCTCCAGCAGCTCGACCGCCACCAGCACGCCCATCGAGAGCCAGAGCAGGAAGAACTCGTAGCGCTCGAGGCCGACGACGATGTTGGTGCTGAACGGGTCGAGGGCGTTCTGGATCAGGGTGAAGGCGTCGCCTATCGAGGCGGCCCGGAAGAACACGAGCACGAAGACGATCAGCGAGAACGTGCACGCCATCTGCACGCCCATCTGCACGGCGGTGGGCGCGTGCCGGACGATCCGGTCGCGGAGCGCAGCCGGTGCGGCCACGCCCATGGGCTGGACCGAGGTGACGCGGCCCGCGACTCGCCAGTAGAGGCTCCCGGCCCGCTGCCAGAGGCGCTCCCGCGTGGGGCGCGTCGCCACGGCGAAGGCGAGGAACGCCCCGTGGAGCACGCCCCAACTCACAAAGGTCCAGCTCGCCCCGTGCCACAGCCCGCACACCGCGAACACGAAAAAGGAGTTGAAGGCCCATTGCCACGGCGGCACGCGGCTGCCGCCCATCGGGAAGTAGAGGTAGTCCCGGAACCACGTCGTCAGGCTGATGTGCCAGCGGCCCCAGAACTCGATGAGCGTCCGGGAGAGGAAGGGCCGGCGGAAGTTCTCCATCAGCCGGTAGCCCATCACCTGCGCCGCACCGATGGCGACGTTAGAGTAGCCGGCGAAGTCGCAGTAGATCTGGAACCCGAACACGAACGTCGCCAGGATGACGGGCCAGCCCGTGTGCGCCTCGGGGTTGGCGTAGACCGTGCCGACGTAGAGCGCCGCCCGGTCGGCCACCACCAGCTTCATGAAGAACCCCCACGCCATCAGCTTCAGCCCGTCGACCGCCAGCGACCACCGCAGCGGGTGCCGCTCGCGGAACTGCGGCAGCAGCGACTGGCTCCGCTCGATGGGCCCGGCCACCAGCTGCGGCCAGAAGCACACGTAGAGCGCGAAGAGGCCGAGGTGCCGCTCGGCCTCTTGCCGCCCGCGGTAGACGTCGATCGAGTAGGCCAGCGTCTGGAAGGTGTAGAAGCTGATCCCGACCGGCAAGAGGATCTCGAAGGCCGGCATGTCGACCAAGACGTTGAACGGGCGGAAGGCGGCCTCGACGGAGTCGCCGAAGAAGTCGGCGTACTTGAAGAAGAAGAGGATGCCGAGGTTCGAGGCCAGGCTCAGCAGCAGCAGCGGCCGGCGTGCGTCGCGGGAGTCGCGGCGGGCCATGGCCAGGCCGGCGGCGTAGTCGATGAGCGTCGAGACGAGGATGAGCGCGAGGTACTCGAGCTTCCAGCAGGCGTAGAAGTAGTAGCTGGCGGCCAGCAGGAAGGCCCAGCGTGCGCGGTGGGGCAGCGCGAAGTAGAGCGCGACGACGGCCGGGAAGAAGACGACGAAGTCGATCGAGTTGAATAGCATCGCGCACGCCCCGAGTAAAGACGACTCAGCCGGCGGCGAGGAAAGAGCCGTTTCCCACGCCCCCCGCAAGACTTAGCCGGCAAGGTAGCGCAGAAGGCACCGATCCGCGCTGCACGCCTTGGTCCCTGTACGCCTCGGTCAGGGCGCTCCGGCGGGGCTACGACCGCGGCCACTGGTTGGCTCGCTCGCCCTGGGCCGCGAGCCGTGCCGTCTGCTCGACGCGCCTCGCCCTCGTCGTCTCGCGCTTCGCCGTGCTGATCCACTCCAAGATGCCGCGCTTCGCTGAGCGGGGAAAGGCTTCCCACTGCTCGGCCGCGCTGCCGTGCTCCTCGAACGCCGCCGCTAGGTCGTCCGGCACGACGAGGTTCTCGACGTCGTCGAGCGCGCTCCATGAGCCGTCGGCCCGGGCCGCGTCGATCTTGGCCTGTCCGGGCGGCGTCATCTTGCCGGCGGCGGTCATCCGGGCGATGCGCTCCTTGTTGGGGCGGCTCCACCCGCTGCCGGGCTTGCGCGGCGCGAAGTAGAGCATCGTCCGCTCGGCGTCGAGCGCGCGCGGCCGGCTGTCGATCCACCCGAAGCAGAGCGCCTCCTCGATGGCCTCGTTCTCGCTCACGGTCGGCGTGCCCGCCGCCTTCTTGTTGCGGACGAGCCAGACGCCGTCATCGCGGTCGTGGTGCGCTTCGAGCCAGGCGCGCCACTCAGCGCGGTCCAGTGGATAGGTCGAGTTTTCTGGCGGCTCGGACACGGGAACGGTCCGCGAGACGGACGCTTTGACCAGGAGTGCGCTGACCAGACCGTTGGTGGCGAAGACACAGGGTGGCCTATCTACCGAGGTAGGCTCGTGACGCCCGTGCGTCTACCTGAATGGTGATCTGGTCGGTCTCCATGTGGCTGTACGAGTTAGCCCGGCAAAAACGATGCAACGCACGGTGGGGCGCTACGCCTGATCCGGCGCGTCGCCCGGCGGCTCCGGCACGGGCGGCGGCTCGACCGGCAACGACTTGGCGCGCGCCGGCTTCGCCGAAGCCTGCTTACCGTTCGTCGGCACCGATCCGCCACCGAGCGTGACGGTCACCTCGTGCGTCCCGCCGTCGTCCACGCTGGGGATGCGGGCGGCTCCGTTGACTACCTCACCATTGGCACCGTCAACGGCCGTCACGCCAAGCTCGACGCCGTGGTTCTCGACGGTGAAGACGTAGGTCGTTTCGTCGCTCGGCAGGCGGTAGGACAGCTTGAAGCCGGGCCAGTCGGCGGGGATGCGGGGGTCGAGCCAGAGCGCGTCGGCCTCGACTCTCAGTCCGAGGATGGACTCGACGGCGACGCGGTAGGTCCAGCCCGCCGAGCCGGTGTACCACGTCCAGCCGCCGCGCCCCTCGTGCGGCGGGACGCTGTAGACGTCGGCGGCGATCGCGTACGGCTCAGTCTTGTAGTGGTCGGCCTTGGCCTGGGTGCGCGTGTGGTTGACAGGCGAGATCATTCGCAGCAGCTCGGTCGCCCGGCCGCCGCGACCCTGCTCGGCGAAGGCGCGGATCGCCCACAGCACGCCGTGGGTGTACTGCCCGCCGTTCTCGCGGACGCCCGGCAGATAGCCCTTGATGTAGCCCGGGTCGTGCTCGGTCTTGTCGAAGGGCGGCGTCAAGAGGCGGATGATGCCGGCCTCTTCGTCCACCAAGTGCTCCTCGACGGACCGGAGCGCCTGCTCAGCGTGCTCGGGCGTCGCCACGCCCGAGATCACGGACCAGCCCTGGGCGATGGCGTCGATCCGGCACTCGTCGTTCTCGGTCGAGCCGAGCGGGAAGCCGTCGTCGTAGTAGGCCCGGCGGAACCAGGCTCCGTCCCACCCGGTGTCGTTGAGCGCGACCTCGAGGTCGGCGAGGTAGGCGGTGTAGCGCTCGGTGCGCTCGGTCTCGCCGCGCTGCTCGCAGAGCGGGATAAAGCGCTTGAGGATGTGGGCGAGGAAGAAGCCGAGCCAGACGCTCTCGCCCGTGCCCTCGTTGCCGACGCGGTTCATGCCGTCGTTCCAGTCGCCGGACCCCATCAGCGGGATGCCGTGCGCGCCCTTGGTGAGCGAGCGGTCGATGGTCCGCGCGGCGTGCTCGAAGACGGTGCCCGTCTCGTCGGCGACGCTCGGGGTGAGGAAGGCCTCGTCCTCGCCCTCTTCGAGCGGCCGCGCCGTCAGGAACGGCTCGACCTCGTCGAGCAGACTCCAGTCGCCGGTGGTCTTGAGGTAGAACGACACGGCGTAGGGGAGCCACAGCAGGTCGTCCGAGAAGCGGCTGCGGATGCCGGCTTCGGTGACGGGGTGCCACCAGTGGAGCACGTCGCCCTCGACGAACTGGTGGGCGGCGTTGCGGCGGATCTGAGCGCGTGTCAGGTCGGGCCGGGTGTAGACGAGCGCCGTCGAGTCCTGGAGCTGGTCGCGGTAGCCGAACGCGCCGCCGGACTGGTAGAACGCGCTCCGCCCCCAGAAGCGGCACGCGAGGTTCTGGTAGAGCAGCCAGCCGTTGGCGAGCACGTCGATCTCGGGCGCGGGCGTCTCGACGTGCGTAGCCGAGAGCAGCTCGCGCCAGAACGCCGTCACCTCGTCGAAGGCGGCCTGCACCTTGCCCGGCGTGTCGTAGCGCTTGACGACCTCGCGGGCGGCGTGCGAGTGCTCGGCCTGGCCGATGAGGAAGATCAGCTCGGCCGTCTCGCCGGGCGGGACCTCGACCGAGAGCTGGAACGCGGCGCACGGGTCGAGGCCCGCGCCGGTCTCGCCGCCGAGCGGCGCGTCGGTCGCGAGCGCGGCCGGGTGGACGGTGCTGCCGCCACGCCCGAGGAAGCTCGTCCGGTCGGCGGTGAAGCCCTCGAGCCTGCCCCCGTGCGCGGCGGCGAAGGCGACGCGCCGGGCGAAGGTGCCGTTGTAGTAGTTCCGGGCGAGGAGCGCGCCGGTCTCGTCGTCGTGGTGGGTGGTGACGTAGGGCACGTTCGGCGGGCGGCGGTCGCCGAGCACCCACTCGTGGTAACGGAAGACCGAGAGCCGGCGCGGCGCGTCGCCCGTATTCGTGAGCCGGAGCCGGGCGATCTTGACCGGGTCCTCGCGCGGGACGAAGAGGCAGACCTCCTGCTCAATGCCGTGGCTTCGGTGGTGGTAGGTCGTGTAGCCCCAGCCGTGGCGCGTCTCGTAGGGCGCACCGTCCGGCACCGGGCGCGGGGTCGGGCTCCAGAAGAGGCCTTCGTCTTCGTCGCGGAGGTAGAGCGCCTCGCCGGCCGGGTCGATGACCGGATCGTTGCTCCACGGGGTCAGCTTGTTCTGCTGCGAGTTGATCGACCACGTGTAGCCCTCGCCGCTCTCGGAGGCCGTGAAGCCGGCCGACTCGTTGGCGACGACGTTGATCCACGGCAGCGGCGTCCGGTCCAGCCCGCGCCCGGCGCTGCTGTGCTGGCGGATGACGTACTCGGTGCCGTCGGGCGTGAAGCCGCCGTAGCCGTTGAAGAACTGCAAGTCGCTGCCCCGTGTCTCGACGTCGTCTTTCTCGCTCGCCTCGCGCGCTGCCTCTTCGGCCCGCGGCGTGAGCGCCTGGTCGAGCGCGGGGTGGTAGACCCGAGCCGGCTGCCCGTCGCCTTCGGCACGCGGGCCGGTGACGAGCGCGGCGTCGACCTCCGGCTCGTCGTCTTTCAGCAGCGGCAGGCTGCCCTCGATCACGACGCGCGCGACCGTCAGGATGAGCGTCAGGTCCTCCTCGGCGAGCTGGTCCGTGCGGCGGACGAAGAGGCCGCCGCGCTGGTTCAGGAGGCCGCGTTGCGGCGAGGTCTGGATCGCCTGGAGGATCGCGTTCTGGAGCTCGCTGGCATACGAAGGCGGGTGGTCGTTGAGGATCACGAGGTCGGTCTCGAGCCCCTTGAGCCGCCAGTACTCGTGGGCCTTGAGCAGGAGCCGGAAGTGGGTCAGGTCCTCGGCCTTCGCGATGCGGAAGACCAGCATCGGGAGGTCGCCCGAGATGCCGTGCGCCCAGAGGCCCGACTGCGGGCGGCGGTTGCGGAGCAAGATGTCCTCCCCCGCCCGGAGGTCGGAGCCGCCGTAGAGCAGGTACGACGCCAGGCGCTGGAAGTAGAGCGCCCGCTCGCCCGGCAGCCCGAGGTGCTTGAGCTCGACCAGCCCGTAGACCGAGGCCAGCTCGAAGGCGCGCTGCGAGGCGTTGGGGTGGTCGTAGCGCTCGGCGATGCGCTCGGCGTCCTCGCGCGTCTCGGCCGTGCCGAGCGAGAAGGTGACGGTCACGTTCTCCTTCGGCATCAGCACCACGATCCGGCGGAGCGACACGATCGGGTCGAGCACCGCGCCGTCGGTGCCCGAGAGCCGGGTGTCGGGGTCCATCGCCGCCGGGTGGTCGAGCGTGCGCCCGCGGCCGACGAACTTCATCCGGTCGGTCTCGAACTGAAGCTCCTCGAAGACCGGCCCGAGCGCCTTGTCGGCCACGGCGTGGACCAGCCACGGCCGGTGCTCGCCCTCCTTGCGCGGCCGGCGCGTGGCGATGATGGCGTTGTTCTTGGCCATGTACTCGGTCTCGACGAAGAGCTTCGAGAAGGCGGGGTGCGCGGCGTCGGCGACGGGCGGGAAGAGGACCACCTCGGCGTAGCTCGTGATCTCGACGATGCGCGGGCGGTCGGAGTAGTTGGTCAGCGTCACGCGGCGGACCTCGACGTCGTCCTCGGGCGTGACCACGACCTCGGTGAAGGTCTCGATCCAGTCGTCGACGCGCGCCGTCTCGACCTTGTTGGCGTGGAACCAGGTCTCGTAGCGGTCCGGCGGCTCGGCGGACTGCACGGGCTGCTGCCCGGCCGACCAGAAGCGGCCACTCTCGAGGTCGCGGATGTAGAGGAAGAAACCCTGCGCGTCGCGCGTGCGGTCCGGCTGCCAGCGCGTGACGCCCATGCCCTGCCGGTGGGAGTAGCCCGCGCCGGCGCTCGTGAGGTAGGTCGTGTAGCGCCCGTTCGAGAGCAGCATCCCGTGGGGCACCGCGTCGGTCAGGCTCTCCGGCCCGAGGTGCTCGACGTGCGCCGCGACGGGCTGCACCTCGACGGGCTCGACCTCGGTCTCGTCGAACGGGGCCGCGTCGATCTTCTCGACCACGCGCGGCACGCGCTCCTGGAGCAGCAGCTCGCCCGACTGCACGAACGGCTCGCGGTGGAAGCGGTCCTGCACGCGGTTCTCGAGGAGCACGTTCTGGAGCGCGAGCAGGCTCATCCCCTGGTGGTGCGCCATGTAGGCGCGGACGATCTCGTAGGCGTCGCCGTCGGCCTCGTCGTCGGAGCCGGCGACGCGGGCGGGCGTGAAGTCGATGGCTTCGTAGTAACCATACGGCGCGTAGGCTCCAAGCTTGTCGAGCTTCTGCAGGTTCGAGAGCGCGCGGTCGGGGCGGACCATGAGCGCGAGGACCGTCGCGTAGGGCGCGAGCACGTAGTCCTCGCCGAGGCCGCGCTTGAGGCCGAGCCACGGCACGCCGAAGGCGCGGTACTGGTACGTCAGGTGGAGGTCGAGCGTGTAGTAGGCGCTCTCGGAGATGCCCCACGGGCGGCCCTTCGAGCGGCCGTAGGTGCGCTGGGTCGAGACGGCGTTGTAGAGCGTCTCGTCGAGCAGCGTCCGGGGGTAGCTCCGCATGAAGAGCAGCGGCATCAGGTACTCGAACATCGTCCCGCTCCACGAGAGCAGGGTCTTGCGCCCGCGCGTGCTCCGGGTCGGGCGGCTGAGGCGGAACCAGTGCTCGGGCGGCACCTCGCCCTTGCCGATGGCGAGGTACGAGGCGAGGCGGGCCTCGGAGGCGAGCAGGTCGTAGGTGCTGTCGTCGAACCGCCCGCGGTCCACGTCGAAGCCGATCGAGAAGAGGTCGCGGTCGGCGTTGTAGAGCATGGTGAAGTCCATGCCGCCGACGAGCGCGTCGGCGCGCGCGGCCAGGTCGCGCGCCGCGCCGAGGAGCGCCGCGAGGGCGTCGGACCCGGCCTGGAGGTGGGCGGCGTCGACGGCGCTGCTGCCGTCGCTCAGCAGCGCGCTCGTGCGGTCGAAGAGCACGCCGAGCGTCGTCGCGGTGTCGAGCGCCTCGGGCACGGGCCGCCGGTCGCCGAGCCACGGGGCGAGGGCGAGGAGCGCGTCGCGCGTGAGCCTAATCTGGGCGCGCGGTTGCCCGGCCCAGGCCTTGAGCTCGGCCACGTCCTCGTCGCGCCACGCGACTGGCGCGTCGAAGTCGGCGGCGGCGGCGAGGTCGGTCGCGGCCGCGAGGAGCGCGTCGAGGCGGTCGCGCCACTCGGTGAGCGCCGCGGGCGTGGGCCGGTCGAGCGCGGCCCCGATCCGCTCCATCGCGGCGGTGACGGCGTCGCGGTCGAAGCCGCCGGCCGGGACGCGGGCCAGGGTCTCGGCGAGGGCGAGCAGCGCGTCGCGCAGGCCGTCGAACGTCGCCGGGTTCGGCCACGGCGCGTTCGCCACCTCGACCAGTCCCTGCTTGACGACCACCAGCGAGCCGGCGAGGTTGCCCGAGTCGACCGTCGAGACGTAGCGCGGGTGCATCACCGCGCCGGTCTCGGTGGCGTACCAGTTGTAGAGGTGCCCCCGGTGCGTGTCGAGCGCCTCGATGCTGTCGAGCATCGCGCCGAGCCGGCGGACCTCCTCGCGGCGCGGCAGGTAGCCGAAGTCGTAGGCCGCCTGCACCGCGTTGAGGGCAAGGCCGATGTTGGTCGGCGAGGTGCGGTGGGCCAGCCCTTGGGCCGGCTTGACCTGGAGGTTGTCCGGGATCAGCCAGCGGTCGGCGTCGGTGAGGAACTCGTCGAAGTAGCGCCACGTCCGCCGCGCGAGCGCCCGCAGCCGCCGCGTGTCGTCGAAGGTGAGGCGGTAGCGCTCGGTCTCAGTCGGCGCGCTGACGGCCTTCGCCACCCACGGGGCCGCGATCCACGCGACGGCGAACGGGAGGGCGACCAGCCACGCAATCGGCTCGGCGATCGAGATCAGCACGAGCGTCAGCACGCCGAGCGCGAGCGAGAGCCACAGCGAGCGCGGGATGTCCTTGGCCCCCTGCTCGGCCTGGTGGGCCGTCACCCACTCGAGCCGGTTCTTGCGGCTGACGAAGAGCCGCCACAGCGTCCGGGCGATGGCGTCGAGCATGACCACGGCCTGGTGCGCGAGGAAGACGACCGACAGGCCGGTCTGGAGCGCGTTCAGCTTGAGGTCCTCCCAGGCATGGCGGAAGTAGCTCGACGAGACGGTGTCGGCCGGCTGCCGCAGGAAGGCGTCGGCGAAGGGCGCGTAGATCGGGAAGGCGAGGACCAGCAGCGCGATGGCCGTCCAGACGAACGGCGAGCCGGGGAGCACCGTCCAGGCGAGGACGAGGAAAACGACGAGCGCCGGCGGCGTGAGCGAGCGCCGCATATTGTCGAAGATCTTCCACCGCCCGGCGACAGACAGCGGGTTGCGCCGCCAGCGCCCGGCGGCGTCGCGGACCGCCGGCCAGAGCCACGGCAGGAGCTGCCAGTCGCCGCGCACCCAGCGGTGGAGGCGCATCGCGAAGGTGCTGTAGCGGCTCGGGTAGTCGTCGAACACCTCGATGTCGGTCACGAGCGCCGCCCGGGCGTGGTTGCCCTCCAGGAGGTCGTGCGACAGGACCGAGTTCTCGGGCACCGACCCGGCGAGCGTCTGCCGGAAGGCGTCGACGTCGTAGAGCCCCTTGCCGGTGTAGATGCCCTCGCCGAAGAGGTCCTGGTAGGCGTCCGACACGGCCGTCGTGTACGGGTCGACGCCGATGTTGCCCGAGTAGATGCGCGAGAACGGCGACCGCAGGCTGCCCTCGGGGACGATCGAGACGCGGGGCTGCAGGATGCCGTAGCCCTCGGCCACGCGGCCGGTCTCGGCCGAGTAGCGCGGCACGTTGAGCGGGTGCGCGGCCGTGGCGATCAGGTCCACCGCCCCGTCGGGCGGGAGGCGGGTGTCGGCGTCGAGCGTGACGACATAGCGGACGGCGTGGCCCCGGACGGCGTCCTGGAAGTCGCCCTCGATGACGGTGTAGCTGGTCTCGGCGTCCGCCCCGTCGGACGGGGTGCGGAGCAGGTCGTTGAACTCTTCGAGCTTGCCGCGCTTGCGCTCCCAGCCCATCCACACGCCCTGACGCTCGTTCCACCGGCGCTCGCGGTGGAGCAGGAAGAAGCGGTCGTGCCCTGGCGCGCCGTCGCCCCCGGCCCGGCCCGTGCGGGCGTTGAGCGACCGGACGGCGCGGACGGCCGCCTCGACGATGGCGTCGTCGCCCTCGACATGTTGCGCGTCGGCGTCGCGGAAGTCGGTCAGCAGCGCGAAGCGCAGCGCGGGGTCCGGGTTGGCGGCGGCATGGACCTCGAGGGCCTCGACCTGGGCGCGCGCGTTCTCCGCCGACGAGAGCAGCGTCGGGATGACGACGAACGTGCGGTTGGCGTCGGGCACGCCGTCGCTGAAGTCGAGCCGGGGAAGCTGCGACGGCGGCAGCAGCCTGGCGGTGCTGAAGTTGGCGAGCGTGACGGCGAAGTCGAGCAGCGGCAGAAAGGCCGCTGCAGCCGTGAGGGTGAGCAGGCCGGCCCGCGCCCCGGCCTCGTCGGCGAGCCACAGCACGCCGGCGAGCGCCAGGACGGTGACGACCGAGATGAAGCCGAGGTAGACCGCCGTCGGGTGGCGGTGGGCGAGGCGGACTAGCTGGTCCCGCACCGGCCCGTGGAAACCGACGGCCTTGCCGAGCGCCCGCTGCCCCGGCCCGACCAGCCAGTAGCCGACGTGCCCCTTCGGCTCCGGCTCTCCGGCTCGGTGCGCCTCGGCGGCGAGGGCGACGGCCCGGTCGGCCACGCCGAACTCGGTCTCGCCCGAGTGCCGCGCCAGGGTCTCGACGCGGTGGCGGTAGAGGTCGCGCGTGCCCTCGTCCATCGTCGGGTAGACGCCGTCGGGGTCGCCCCGGAGCGTGTCCTCGACGGCCGAGAGGCCCTCGACGAAGTCGCTCCAGTCGGTCTCGCCGGCGTTGCGGAGCGAGAGGATGGCGTTCGCCATCGAGACCTGCCACTGCGTCTCGCGCTGCGTCACCACGCGCGCCACGTCCTCGAGCGTCACCCGCCGCGAGCGGAGGCGCTGCTCCAGCCACTCGAGCGCCGGGACCGCGCTCGGCCCCTGGGCCTGGAGGCGGCTGGCGAAGGTGGTGACGAACGGGCCCGAGAGCGGCGAGTGCTCCTTCGCCATCTCGGCCAGCGTGAAGACGACCTCCTCGGGGGCCGGCTGCTGCCCGATCTTGGCGGCCCACCGCGCCGCCGCCGTCCGCTGGGTGCGGGCCTCGAGGATCTGCACCGTCAGCGCCACGACCTTCTCGACCAGCACTAGGCGCAGCATGATCGGCAGCGCCCACAGCTCGGCCAGGGTCAGGAGGTCGACCTCCTGGTAGGCCGCGGTGAAGGTGGCGAGGTTGTCCTGGTCGAGCGTGTTGTCGGTGTAGCTGGCGAGGGTGTGGGCGAGCTCGAAGACGCGCGGCATCCCGGCGAACGGGCCGGTGCGGAGCTTGGGCAGCAGGCGGTAGTAGCTGCGCGGCAGGTTGTCGCCGATGTCGCGGACCTGGTCGCGGACGATGTGGAAGTTGTCGAGCAGCCACTCGGCGGCCGGCGTCACCACCTCGTCGCCGCCGGCTGCGGCGAGCGTCCGGTAGGCGTCGGTGAGGTCGCGGTAGGCGGTGCGGAGCAGGGGCCGCAGGGGCCGCGTGATGCGGCGCTCCTCGGCGACGGACTGCGTGCGGGCCAGCCGGCGCGCGTGCTCGGCGAGCTGCGCCGGCTTGAAGAGGTTGGCGACGGCGGGGCTGTCCGGCAGCGTCGTGTCCGTCGGGGTCGTGTCGTCCATCGGCGTGGGGTCGAGAGCGGAGTGCCGGAAGCTACGGCGGGGACGGGCGTCGTAGGGGAGAAGCCGCCGAGTTGGCCGGGCGCTAAAGGCGGCGCAGCTCGACACCGAAAAGGCCGGGCGTACCTTCTCGGCTGGGAGAGGGTTATCGCAACCTCGCGGGGAGGGCTTAACCGTAGCGGCGTCGCATGAGAACGGCTCTGGGGATAGGACTGGTGGCGCTGTGCCTCGCCTCGGCGGGCGCGCAGGCGCAGCCGACGGCCGGGCGCGCTGCCGAGGCCGGCCTCCCGCTCGTCGAGGTCTTCGAGGACGTGCTCGCGTCGAACACGCAGCACCGGAGCGTCGCCGAGGGACCGGAGGGCCTGCTCTACTTCGGCACGCCGCGCGGGGGTGGACGAACGTGGCGGCGAGGAGTACACGAACCTCCCGCCAGGGCGGTACACGTTCGAGGCCGAGGATGGGTGGAAGGTCCGCAGTAGCGTCGGCACGTTCGCCTTCGAGATCGCGCCGCCGTGGCATGGGACGGCGTGGGCGCGGACGCTCTTCGCCCCGGTGATGGCGCAGGTGGACCTCGCCCGCTGGCGCGCTACGCTAGCTTTCGAGCTACGGCTTCGATACGAGCCACCGAGTACGGGCCACCGAGGGGTCGCACGACGAAGAAGGGCCCGCGAGGGCCGTTGCCCCAGGGCCGTTGCCCCAGGGCCGTTGCCCCAGGGCCGTTGCCCCAGGGCCGTTGCCCCAGGGCCGTTGCCCCAGGGCAGCGGGACGTGGCATAGCTTCCCTAGCTCACGCCGACCGAGTAGCTCGAGACCCGCCATCCACCCGCTCCGCGCGCTCCGCCTCCCGTTCCTGTTCGTCGTCCTCACGGGCGTCGGGTACGCTGCCGTCTACGCGCTCGCGCCGCCCGAGGTGGGGCCGGTCGAGACCCCGGCGCTGCGGTGGATGCTGGCCGTCGTGCTAGCCGCCGTCGGGGTGCTCGCCGTGCGGCTGGTGCGCTTCTTCGTGCTGGACGTGGTCTTCCTCCGCACCCAGGGCCACCGCGCGCCCGCGCTCGTCCACATCATCGTGGCCCTGGTGCTCTACTTCGTGCTCGGCCTCGCGATCGCGGGCGGGGTGTTCGGGCAGAGCCTGACCGGGGCGATCGCGACGAGCGCGGTGGCGTCGGTCGTGCTCGGCCTCGCGTTGCAGGAGACGCTGGGCAACTTCTTCGCCGGGGTCGCGCTCCAGATCGGCAGCCCGTTCCGCACCGGCGACGTGATCCGGCTCGGCGAGCACGAGGGCCGGGTCGCCTCGTTCAACTGGCGCGCCACGACGGTCGTCACGCCCGACGACGCGCGGATCGTGCTCCCGAACGCGCTCGTGGCCGGGGAGCCGATCGAGGTCTTCGCCCGCGCCCGGCCGGCGCGCCGCCGGCTCGCGGTGCCGGCCCCCTACGAGGTGGCCCCGCAGCGGATCGTCGGCGTGATTCAGCGCGCCATCGTCGGGGTGCCGGGCGTCGCCGAGCGGCCGACGCCGCAGGTCCGCGTAGCCGCCTTCGGGGACTCGTCGCTCGACTACGAGGTGCTCTACTGGGCCGAGGACTACCTCCGCGTCGCCCACACGGACGCGCTGGTCCGGGAGCGCGTGTGGTACGCCTTCTCGCGGAACGACATCTCGATCCCCTTCCCGCACGAGGTCGAGGTGCCCTACGAGCCGCCGAGCGCCAGCACTCAGGACCCGGTGGAGGAGCGGGCGCGGTGGCTCGGCGAGGCCTCCCTGCTGGAGCTGCTCACGGCCGAGGAGCGGCACCGCCTCGCCGAGCGCTCGCGGACCCTGCTCTTCTCGCCCGGCGAAACCCTGCTGCGGGCCGGCGACCCCGGCGGCTCGATGTTCGTCCTCTACCGGGGGCGGGTCGAGATCCGCGTCCCGGCCCCGAGCGGCGGCCTGGTCCGCGTGGCCGAGATCGCGCCGGGCGAGGTGATCGGCGAGATGTCGCTTCTGACCGGCGAGGACCGCTCGGCCGATGCGGTCGCGCTGAGCGAGGTCGGCGTGGTGGAGGTGCGGCGGGCGGAGATGAAGAGCCTCCTGGACGCGAACGCGGCGCTCGCCGAGGCCCTCGCGCGCGAGGAGAGCGAGCGCCTCGCGCAACGCGCCGACGCCTTCGCCCGCGCCGAGGCCCGCAGCCGCGGGACGACCACCCCCGCCTCGATCCTCCAGCGCATCCGCCGCTTCTTCGACCTCGACGGCGCGTCGCGGCCTCGCTGAAAGCCGCTGGTTGGCGTGGAGGCCGTGCCCGGCGCGGCCGGCCTGGAGGTGCGGCACCCGCGCGTCCGGTGACGGCGTTGGAGGAGGCGGCGCAGAGATAGTATTTTGAGGCGAGCACTTTTCTCGAGGCGGCTCCCCTCGCTCTAGCTCGTTCTGCTCAGCGCACAGCATCATGGCTCAGGTAACACTGCACGTCTACGAGAACGAGGGGTTCGCCCTCATTTCCTTCGCCGGCGAAGTGCACGGGGACGACATCGTGGCGGCGGCCCGCGACCTCCACGAGCACCCGCAGTGGAAGCGGGACTTCCACGTCATCTGGGACGGGCGCGGGGTGACGACGCTCGTCATCGGGCCGGAGGACGTGCCCGCGATGGTCGAGGCCAAGATGGAGGTCAGCACGGGCCGCGAGGTGACCGTAGCCGTGCGCGACGTGGACCAGGAGCTGGGGAAGCTCTGCGCCCTCCTGCTCCGGGTGCGGGGCCGCGAGGCCGTGGTGGTCGATTCGCTCGGGGACGCCTTCGCCGAGCTGGGCCTCGCGCAGGTGCCGGGGGCGCTCGAGTGACCCTCCCTGGGTAGCCTCGCCGCGCCGCCTCCCTTCGGTGGGGCGCGGCGCGTCGTGATTCCTGCGGCTGCCGTACCTTCGGCGGTCGTTCACCTCCCATCCGTGCCCGTCCTCCATGCCCGTCGTTCTCCGCCAGGTTCTGATCGGCCTCGGCGTCGTCGCCCTCCAGTGGTTCGTGCTCGGCCGGCTTCAGCTCTGGGGGGCGTACCCCGACGCGGTGCTGCTCTTCGTGATCTACGCGGCGCTCCGCTTCGGGCGCGTCTTCGGGGCGACGGCCGGCTTCGCGACGGGCTTCCTGCTGGACGTGCTCTACGGGACGTGGGGCATCCACATGTTCGTCAAGACGCTGACCGGGTTCGCGGTCGGGACGTTTGGGACGCTCGGGACGGATGTGTCTCGGCTCGGCGTGCTGCGAGGTGGGGGCCTGATGGGGATGACGGCTGCGGTGCACCAGGGGGTGTTCGTGCTCGTCCTCCTGCTGGCGCGCGGCGCGCTGTCGACGGACCTGGTCTGGTCGCTGTGGGCCGGGGTGACGCTCTACACGACGGCCGTGGCGCTGGTGTGGCTCCTCGTCCGCTCGCGCTAGCGGCGCGTCCGCTGGCACTAGCGGGAGTCCGCGGGCGTTAGCGGAGGGCGTCCTCGAGCGTCGTCGCCGCGTCGGTCGAGGCGTCGCGGTACTTGACGATGCACGGCGCGCTGAGGCTCAGCCCGTGCTGACGCCCGAAGCCGGAGTCGACGGCGCGCGTGCCGGGGACGACGACGGCCCCGGCGGGGATCTCGAGCGGCCCGTCGCCGACCCGCTGGATCATCGTCTCGTTGGCGAGGTCGTAGACCCGCGCGGAGCCGGTCAGGATCACGCCCGCGGCGAGCACCGCGCCCTCGCGCACCACGCACCCCTCGTAGACCCCGCACCCGCCGCCGACGAACACGTCGTCCTCGATCACGACGGGCACCGCGCCGATGGGCTCGAGCACGCCGCCGACCTGGGCCGCCGCCGAGAGGTGGACCCGCTTGCCGATCTGGGCGCAGCTCCCGACGAGCGCGTGCGAGTCTACCATCGTGCCGGCGTCCACGTAGGCCCCGACGTTGACGTACATCGGCGGCATGCACACCACGCCGGGCGCGAGGTACGAGCCGCGCCGGACCGCCGAGCCGCCGGGCACGACGCGGACGCCCCGGTCCAGGCCGAGCCGCTGCGTCGGGTAGGTGGCCTTGTCGAAGAACGCGAAGGGGCCGTCGGAGTAGTCGACGATCTCGCCGAGCCGGAAGCCGAGCAGGATGCCCTCCTTCACCCAGCCGTTGGCGCGCCACCGCCCCCCCTCGCGCTCGGCCGCGCGGACGGTGCCGGCCTCGAGCGCGTCGAGAAACGTCTCGAGGTCGGCGAGCGCGGCGTCCCGGTCGAGGGCGTCGGCGGAGGTGTGGCCTTCGATGGCGGCGCGAAGATCAGACATGGCGGAAGGCGAGGGGAAGGCAAGGCAACACACCGGCGGTGGGTCCGGGAAGTGGCACTCAGGCAGCGGCCGTTTCGACGTGGGGCCGGTAGGCGTCGAGCACGCGGGTCCGGGTCTCGGGAGACACCGGCGCGAGCGGCGGGCGGACCGACTCGGCCAGCATCCCCATCTCGGCGAGCACCGCCTTGACCGGGCCGGGGTTGGCCTCGAAGAACGACGCGCGCATCGCGCCGAGCAAGGCGAAGTGCTGGGCGCGCGCCGCCTCGAAGTCGCCCCGCAGCCCGAGGCGCACCATCTCCGAGACGGCCCCCGGCACCGCGTTAGCGATCACCGACACCAACCCGTCCGCGCCGAGCGCGAGCATCGGGAGGGTGAGGTCGTCGTCGCCCGAGTAGACCCCGAAGCCGTCGGGCCGGTGCGCGAGGAGGTCGGCAACCTGGTTCAGGTCGCCGCTCGCCTCCTTGGTGCCGAAGACCGACGGCACGGCCTCGGCGAGGCGGAGGGTGGTCTCGGCCGTGATGTTGGAGCCGGTGCGGCCGGGCACGTTGTAGAGCAGGAGCGGCGCGTCGGTGGCGTCGGCGATCATCGAGACGTGGCGCAGCAGCCCGGCCGGCGTCGGCTTGTTGTAGTACGGCCCGACGATCAGGAGCGCGTCCGCCCCGGCGTCGGCGGCCTCCTCTGAGAAGGTCACACTCTGCGCCGTGTTGTTGGTCCCGGTCCCGACGACGACCGGCACCCGCCCGGCTGTCTGCTCCACGGCGAGGTCCACCAAACGCCGCCGCTCGTCGGGCGTGACGGTCGGGTTCTCGCCCGTCGTGCCGAGCACCACGAGGGCCTCCATCCCGCCGTCGATCTGAAAGTCGATGAGGCGGCGGAAGGCGGCTTCGTCGATCCGGTCGTCCGGCGTGAACGGGGTGACGAGGGCGGGCGCGGTGCCGCGGAAGAGAAGGGTTGCCATCGGAGGAACGGGGGGTTGAAAGATCAGTGAGTTGAGCAGGCGGTGTAGGGGCGAGGCGCGCCTCGCCCGAAGGCTGGCGCGGCATCAATGAGTTTACCCCTCCATCTCCCCAAGCATGTCGTCGAGCGTGAAGAGGCCGGTGCGGCCGGGGAGCCACTCGGCGGCGCGGACGGCCCCAGCGGCGAACGCCTCGCGGCCCTTGGCGACGTGGCGGAAGGTGAGCTGATCGACCGGGCTGTCGAACCCGACCGTGTGCTCGCCGAAGACGTGCCCGGCCCGCGCCGAGGTGACGTGGAGCGCGGCGGGGTCGATGGCACCATGCTGCGCTTCGGTCTCGGTGTGCGTCTTGCGCGCGAGCCCGCCGAGCAGCTCGTCGGCGAGCAGCAAGGCCGTGCCGCTCGGGCTGTCAATCTTGTGGGCGTGGTGGACTTCGTGGACCCAGGCGTCGTACGCCCCCAGCCGGTCGAGGAGCGGGAGCGCGCCCCGCAAGGCCCGGACCAGGACGGCCACGCCGAGCGAGAAGTTGGGGGCCCAGAGAATCCCGTTCTGCCCCTCGTCCACCCAGCCCCGAACCTTGCTCAGCTCGTCCGTCCAGCCCGTCGTCCCGACGACCGCGTCGAGGCCCCAGAAGCAGTATTGGTGGAGGTGGTCGAGCGCCACGTCCGGGGTCGAGAAGTCGATGGCGAGGTCCGCCCCGTTGAGCTCGCCTTCGGGGTCGCGCACGTCCGCGAGCGGGCGCGCCGCGTCGAACCGGGCGACGATGGCGTGGGGGCTGCGCTCGACGACGGCCTCGACGGCCTGCCCCATGCGGCCGGTCCCGACCAGAGCGATGGCGAGTGCGTCCGGCATCAGTGCGTCCGGCATCAGGCGGCGAGGGTCGAGATGAAGGCGTTGAAGCGGATGGGGTCGCGCAGCGGCGGGCCGTGGCCGAAGACGACGAGCGCCGGGTTCAGCCCGAGGAGCGTGCGGGCCGAGGCGCGGTTCTGCACCGGGTCCGGCGTGAACACCTTTGGCGGTTCGTGCAGACCGGGGACCGTCGTGAGGAGGTGCATCCCGTTGAGCACGTCGCCGAGGATGAGGGTCCGGTCCGCCTCGCGCCAGTAGACGACGTGCCCCGGCGAGTGGCCGGGCGTCTCGATCACCGTGAAGCCGCCGACGGTGTCGCCCCCGCGGAGCCGCCGCGCCACCGGGTGGGCCGGCCCGCCGCGCGAGCGCATGAACCGGGCTACCGCGTTGTCCGGCATCAGCGGCCTGAGGTCGCCGGCCTCGACCGCGAGGGCGTCGGCCGCCCCGCACCAGAGCGGGACGCCGAGCGCCTGGCACACGGCGTGGCTCGCGCCCTGATGGTCGGGGTGGCCGTGGGTGAGGGCGTGGGCGGTGACGGGGTGCCCGCGCAGGGCCTTTAGGATTTTTCCGGCGTTCTTCGGCACGCCCGCGTCGAAAAGGACGCCGCCCGCGACGTAGGCGTTGACGCCGCTGCGGGGCATCAGCGGGAGGTGGTAGACATCGTCGGCGATCTGGCGCATGGGGATTTTACAGCGCTTCGGCGGCGCGGACCACGTCGGCGAGGAGGACGGAGGCGGTGATCTCGGCGCTCGCGCCCGGCCCTTGCAGCACGAGCGGGTCGCCGGCGTAGCGGTCGGTGTGGAAGGCGAGTACGTTGGCCGCGCCCCGGAGGTCCGCAAACGGCGAGGCGGGGTCGAGAACCTGGAGGCCCGCCCGGAGGCCGTCCGGCGCGAGGCGCGAGACGTACTGAAGCTGCTCGCCGGGCGCGAGGGCACCGAGCCGGGCGCGCCACCCCGCATCGGCCTCGGGCAGACGCTCCCAGAAGGCCTCGGCCGGCACGTCGCGCAGCGGCTCGGGCACGAGCGACTCGACCTCGGCAGCGTCCGCCCGCAGGCCCATCTCCCGGGCGAGGATGAGGAGCTTGCGGCCCACGTCCTCGCCCGAGAGGTCGGCGCGCGGGTCGGGCTCGGTGTAGCCGCTGTCGGCGGCACGGCGGACAGCCTCGGAGAACGCCGCGCCCTCGCGCATCGCGTTGAAGACGAACGCGAGCGTGCCCGAGAGCACGCCCTCGACCCGGCGCACCGTGTCGCCCGTGCGGACCAGGTCGCGGAGCGTCGAGATCACCGACAGGCCCGCCCCGACCGTCGTCTCGTAGAGGAACGGGGCCTCGCCCTCGCGCGCCGCTGCGCGGAGGTCGTCGTAGAACGCGGCGTCGAGCGTGAGGGCCTGCTTGTTCGGCGTGACGACGCCTGCGCCCGTCCGCAGCCACTCGGCGTAGCGCCGGGCCACGGCCTCCGACGCGGTCGCATCGACCAGAACGATCCGTTCGAGCCGGGCTGAGGCGATCCGCTCGGTGAGCGCGCCGAGCACGTCGTCGCTAGGCTCTGCGCCGCCGAGCCGGCCGAGCGCCGCCTCGAACCCGAGGCCGGCCTCGTCCCACGCCAGCCGCCGCGAGCTCGCCAGGCCGACGAGCCGGAGGTTCAGCCGCTGCCGCTCCAGCAGGTCCGGGGCTTGGCGGGCCAGCAGCGCGAGAAGCCTGCGCCCAATCGTGCCGGTCCCGATGATCGCGAGGTGGGCCCGCGTCCGCCCGAGCGCGAACGCCTCGTGCAGCGCGCCGACGGCCGCCGGAGCCTCCGCATCGCCGACCACGGCCGACAGGTTGTGATCCGACGCCCCCTCGGCGATGGCGAGCACGTTGACCCGCGCTCGCCCGAGCGTGGCGAACATCCGGCCGGCCAGTCCCGCCGTCTCCCGCATCCCGCGCCCGACGCCCGCAACGAGGGCGAGGTCCGGCGTCGCGCCGATGCCGCGCAGGTCCCCCCGCTCGCGCTCGCGCTCGAAGGCTCGCTCCAGCACCCAGACGGCCTCCGCCGCATCGCCGCCGCGCACGGCGAAGCACAGGCTCCCCTCGCTCGACGCCTGCGCGATCAGCAGGACCGGCAGCTCGGCAGCGGCGAGCGCGGCGAAGGCGCGGGCCGTGAGGTCCGGCACGCCGAGAAGGCCTGCGCCGTCGAGGCTCACGAGCGCCGCGTTGCGGACCGAGGTGACGGCCCGGATCGCGGCACCGCTCGGCGGCGGGTCGGCTAGGACGAGCGTCCCGGCGGCGTCGGGCCGGAAGGTGTTCTTGATCCGCAGCGGGATGCCCTTCTTTTCGAGCGGCCGCATCGTGCCCCAGTGGAGCACCTTCGCGCCGAAGTGGGCGAGCTCGGCCGCCTCCCGGTAGGAGAGATGCGGCAGGGTGAACGCCTCCGGCACGACGCGCGGGTCGGCCGAGAGCACCCCGTCCACGTCCGTCCAGATCACGACCTCGGCCGCGCCGAGCGCGCCGCCGAGGATCGTCGCCGTGTAGTCGCTTCCGGAGCGACCGAGCGTCGTCGTGACACCCTCGGCCGTCGAGGCGACAAACCCGGTGACGACGGGGATAGTCTCGGGCGCGATCCCGGCAAAGGCCGTCTGCACGAGGCGCTCCGTCTCGGCGAAGTGGACGGCGGCCTCGCCCCAGTCGGCGTCGGTGCGGATGAAGTCGCGCGCGTCGAGGGCGACGGCCTCGTGCCCAGCCTGCCGGAACGCGGCCGCGACGAGCGGAGCCGAGAGACGTTCGCCCGCCGAGAGGATGGCGTCCTGGAAGCGCGGCGTGCACTCGCGCAGGAGGTACACCCCGTGGAGCAGCTCGGCGGTTGCGTCGAAGACCGCGCCCAGGGTAGGGCGGACGTGCTCGCGCTCAGCCTCGAGGACCAGGGTGCCGAGCGCCTCGGCGTGGCGGGTGCGGAGCGCCTCGAGGATCCGGTCGTGCTCCCCCGTCCGTGCCTTCGCCGCCTCGATGGCCGCCAGCAGCCGGTCCGTCACGCCGCCGAAAGCCGAGGTCACGACCACGCGCCGGCCGGGCATTGCCGCCACGAGCCGGACCACCTCGCGGACCCGTTCCGGCGTCGCCACCGAGGTCCCGCCGAACTTGGCGATGCGGAGCGGAGCGGCGGGCGCGGCGGGCATAGGCGAGGGGAGAGGGGAGCGCGCAAGATACCGACCCCGGTTTTCTGTCTTTGCTCGGTCTCCATTGACAGGCAGCGCGGCGACTTCGTAGATTGGCCGCCTCTGCCGCATCCCTTCGGGGCACCCTTCGGGGCATTAGCTCAGTTGGTAGAGCGCGTCGCTGGCAGCGACGAGGTCAACGGTTCGAATCCGTTATGCTCCACCTGGAACGCCCCCCATCCACCGTGTGGGTCGGGGGCGTTTCTCATGTCTTCTCCTCGCTCGACGCTGAGCTGCTATCAGCGGCGCACGTTGTGTTTACTGCCCGTCGAGGTAGGCCGTAAGCTCGTCCGAGGTCTGGAGCACATGGTCGTGGCGGAGCAGGTCGGAATGCTGCTGGTCTGGGGCGTAGCCGGTCGGCATCGCGGTGCGCTTGCTGACAACCCACGAGTGGAGCGGGTCGCGGGGGCGGCCGTTCATCAGGAACATCGCCGGGACGCCGAGGAGGCCGGCGACGGCCCCGTAGGTCGCTCGCCTCCGGCCGGCCTCGAGGGCGACGAGGATGCGCATGAGGTCGTCCGGTTTGGGCATCTATGTAGGGGCGAAATTGCTAGAGCGTATTATGAACTCGGCCCCCCTAGCAGGGGGGCAGCGAGGCTGCTGGCGGGACGAGCGGGGGGTCGAGGGCGGTTGGCACCCTGTTGCTCCACCCCTCGACCCCCTCCTGTCCTCCCCCTGCTAGGCTGCTAGGGGGAGGTATTCACAAAATCAACCTCGACCTCTCGGGGTCGGCTCGGCCATCGATGCGCTTCACCCCTCACACATCAGTCATCCCCGACCCCGATCGGGGACCCACAGGCGTGCTGACCGGTGGGTCCCCGCCTTCGCGGGGATGACGAGTATAGAGGGTTGGAGCCCAGCGTGGCACTCTTCTACGAAAACCTCCCCTTGTCAGCTCTGCTAGGGGGAGGAACACGATTCCAGGACGAGACAGCCGTCTGGATAGGCTCAGGTTCATAACACGCTCTAACAGTCTATGACGCTTTGGGAACTTCAAATGTCGGTGCGGCAAATTCAATCGCCACTTGAAAATAATGTATTTTATTAATGAAAGTAACTGTAAACACAATGTATAAATGCTTAATTTACTTTAATTCATCCAGACTTGATTTTGTGATTCTAGTACTCTATATTGTCGATGTAAGGGATAGTGGTGATTGCCCAACACCTATCACCATTCAACGTCCTGTCCTTCCGTACCATCTCAAGTGAGGTCTGCCATGAAGAACGTTCTCATCATCGCTCTAACGCTTTCCCTTGGAGTGCTCATAGGCTGCGATAGCGCTTCGGTTACGTCTAGTGATAGCGAGTTGACTGATCCCGCACCTGCTGCCTCAGCCTCTTCACCTATCATCTACGGTCCTACCGAATTTGCAGGCCCATGCACTTTTTTTGTTGCAGTTCCTCCTAGCGTGCCAAACAGCCTTATTAGATGGACGGTGGGTCCTGACGATGAGGGTAACATAAACTTTAATATAATCGGGAGCCCTAGGGGGCGCAGTATTGTTGTGCGACACAAAGGTACCTTTGGAGGTGGCGGTTATGGCTCGGGAACCCTCTTTGTATGGGTTCAGGACCCTTCTAATGGAGGTTCATTAGACATAACGACAACGAAAACAAACATTCTCACTTTCAGGAATACAGGGGAGTGCACATCTTCGGGTACCCCAGTCTAGACGCTTCTGTATTTTGACAAAGGAGCACTCCGGTAGATTGTATCTGCCGGAGTGCTCCATGTTTACACAGCAAGAGTCTACAAGGTGCTGGGCACCTTGGCCTTCGGGGTGATAACCCCATTGCCGCTCGGGGCGGGCACTGCGTCGTCCTCGTCGTCGAGGATCAGCCGGGCTACGTCCGCGATGGCGTCGCCGGCCTTGAGGTTGATCACGCGGACGCCCTGCGTGTTGCGGCCCATCTCGCGGATGTCGGCCACCCGCATCCGGATGGCGATGCCATTGTGGGTGACGATCATCAGGTCGTCGCCGTCGAGCACGCTCTTGAGCGCGACGAGGCGGCCGGTCTTGGGGGTCGTCTTCATCGTCAGGATGCCCTTGCCGCCGCGCGTCTGAATCCGGTACTCGTCGAGCGGGCTGCGCTTGCCATACCCGTTCTCGGCGACCGTCAGCACGCTCGCCCCGTCGCGCTTGACGACGAGCATCCCGACGAGCGCGTCGCCGTCGCCGAGGCTCATCCCGCGCACGCCGCGCGTGTTGCGGCCCATCGGCCGGGCGTCGGACTCGTGGAAGCGGATGGCCCGGCCGTTGGTCGCGCCGAGGAGCACCTCGGTGTCGCCGTCGGTGAGCTTGGCCTCCAGCAGCTCGTCGCCCTCGACCACGTCGATGGCGATGATGCCGGTGACGAGGGGGCGGCGGAAGGCGGCGAGCGAAGTCTTCTTGACCTGTCCGCGCTTGGTCGCCATCAGCACGTAGTGGCTCTCGAGGAAGGCCTCGTCCTCGAAGTCGGCCTTCGAGACCGAGAGCACGGCGCGGACGCGGTCGTCCTGGGCGATCTGGACGAGGTTGCGGACGCTCCGGCCCCTCGCGGTGCGTGTCCCCTCAGGTACTTGGTAGACCCGGAGCCAATAGCACTGCCCGTGGTCGGTGAAGAAGAGCATGTAGTCGTGCGTCGAGCTGGTGAACAGGTGCTCGACGAAGTCCTCGTCCCGCGTCCCGGCCCCGATCAGCCCGCGCCCGCCGCGCCCCTGCTGGCGGTACTCGCCGATGGCGGTGCGCTTGACCAAGCCCTGGTGGCTGACGGTCACGATCACCGGCTCGTCCTCGATCAGGTCCTCAAGGTCGATGTCGCCGCCGCCCATGTAGTCGATCTCGGTGCGGCGGGCGTCGCCGAAGCGCTCCTTCATCGCTAGGAGCTCGTCTTTCACGATCTGCATCCGCAGCTCGCGCGAGGCGAGGATGCTCTTGAGGCGCTCGATCTCCTGCAAGATGTCGCGGTACTCGGCGAGGATTTGGTCGCGGGCCAGCCCGGTTAGGCGGGAGAGGCGGAGCGCGAGGATGGCGTCGGCCTGCAGCTCGGAGAGCGCGAAGAGGGCGTCGGCCTCGGACGTGCCGCCGGCGGGCAGCTCGAGGCGCTCGCGCTGGGCGGCGGTCAGCTTCTCCGGGTAGAGGCCGGCCATCAGGTTCCGCTTGGCCGACTCGGTGTCGGCGCTGTGGCGGATGATGGCGATGACCTCGTCGAGGTGGTCGAGCGCGATCACCAGGCCCTCGAGGATGTGGGCGCGCTCCTCGGCCTTGCGCAGGTCGAACTCGGTGCGGCGGAGGACGATCTCGTGGCGGTGGTCGATGTAGTGCTGCACCATCTCCCGGAGCGAGAGCGTGCGCGGCCGGCCGCCGACGAGCGCGACCATGTTGATCCCGAAGGTCTGCTGGAGCTGGGTGTACTTGAAGAGCTGGTTCTGGACGACGGCCGTGACGGCGTCCTTCTTCAGCTCGATCACGATCCGCATCCCGTCGCGGTCGGACTCGTCGCGCATGTCCGAGATGCCCTCGATCCGCTTGTCCCGGACCCCGGCGGCGATCTTCTCGATCAGCGTGCTCTTGTTGACCTGGTACGGGATCTCGGTGACGATGAGCGCCTGCCGGCTGCCGCGCAGCACCTCCTCGTGGAACGTCGCGCGGATCACGCAGCGCCCGCGGCCGGTCCGGTACGCCTGCTTGATGCCGCCGACCCCGTAGATCACCCCGCCCGTCGGGAAGTCGGGGGCCTGGATGAACTCGCCGAGGTCGTCGTTCGTCAGCTCCGGGTCGGCGATGAGCGCCGTGATGCCATCGACGAGCTCGCCGAGGTTGTGCGGCGGAATGTTGGTCGCCATGCCGACGGCGATGCCCGACGCGCCGTTCATCAGCAGGTTCGGGAGGGCGGCCGGGAAGACGGTCGGCTCCTCGAGCGAGTCGTCGAAGTTGGGGACGTAGGCGACGGTCTCCTTCTCGAGGTCGTCGAGCAGGGCGGCGGCGGCGGGCGTCATCCGCGCCTCGGTGTAGCGCATCGCGGCGGCGGCGTCGCCGTCGACCGAGCCGAAGTTGCCCTGGCCGTCGACGAGCGGGGTGCGCATCGAGAAGTCCTGCGCGAGCCGGACCATCGCCTGGTAGACCGACTGGTCGCCGTGGGGGTGGTACTTGCCGAGCACCTCGCCGACGATGCGGGCGCTCTTGCGGTGGGCCTTGCCCGGCGTCAGCCCGAGGTCGTTCATCCCGTAGAGCACGCGGCGCTGGACCGGCTTGAGGCCGTCGCGCACGTCGGGCAGGGCGCGGCTGACGATGACCGACATCGAGTAGTCGATGTAGGAGGACCGCATCTCCTCCTCGATGTTGATCGGGATGATGCGGGTGGACGGCGCGCCGTCCAGGTCGTCGGTGGGCTCCATAGGGTCGGTCGGTGTAGGGTTCGCTAGCTGTGTCCGCTATCTATATAAGGTACGAAACCGGGCCGTCGACCGTCTGCCGGGGGGCATTCGTAATGCGTGAAACGGCGGGAGGTCGGGACCGGGCGGACCGGCGAGGCGGCCGGGACCGCCGCGCTCCGGGCGACGGCACGCCGTGTCCCTACGGCCCTACCGTCTTACCGCCCACTGGCGCGCCGTCTCAGTAAGCCACCAGGACGAAGGCCGGGCGCGGCGTCAGGCGGATGCCGGGGGCCGGGAAGTGGCCGTAGTGGAGCCACCCCGCGAGCGTGTCCCAGACCTTCCCTTTGAAGGGCAGCACCGTCGGCTCGATGTCGAGCGCGAGCCAGACGTAGCTCGTCGTCAGGAACTCCTGCTCGTCGAGGTCGCGCGCGGCGTAGCCGACGGCGAGGTTCAGCCACTCGGGGAGGACGCCCTTGGCAGACTCGGGCGCGAGGGCGTGGAGGTTGGCCGTGAGCCAGAAGCTCTGCCCGGCGTAGTCGTCGGTGAAGTTCTTGCCCTCCCAGCCGCTCGGCCAGTAGCTCGCCTTGACCGTGAAGGCGTCGAGGGCCGGGACGTAGGCCTGCGCCGTCGTGAAGCCGATCCCGAGCGTGTTGAAGGCGAGGTCGCCGGGCGAGAAGCCCCACTGGGTGCCGAAGCCGTCGAGGAACTCGTAGTAGAACATCTGCGCCCACGCCGCGCCGGCCCCCCACAGCGGGGCGTCACGCTCGGGCACGCCGGCCCACGCGAACGAGGCGCGGTAGAACCGGGCGAAGAACGACGACGAGTAGACGTGCCCGGCCTTGTCGGCCCAGCGGACGTAGTCCCAGTCGTTGAGGATGCGGAAGTCCGGGTTGCGGTCGGCCCACCAGCGGCGGCGCTGCGTCTCGAGCACAGCCAGCCCGGCCCCGGCGCTGAGGCCCGTCACGGCGGCGACCCGCCAGCCGTTGAGGTGCGGCGGGGGCGCGCCGAGCGTGTCGGACACAGCGGGAGACGCCGCCTCGCCCGGCCGAGCGGCCATCGAGTCCGGCCCCGCGACCAGCACGGTATCCACGGTGTCCTGCACGGTGTCTTGGGCCGCGCTCTGGGCGCGAACCGGGAGGGCCAGGGCGACGAGCACGGCGAGCACGAGCGCGGCCGGGCGACGGCATCGCTGGATCCGTATAGTAGCTCGGTCCGGCTCGGTCATAGGGAAGAGATCGAAAAGACGCACCAGGGCGAAGGGCCACCGTCCGCGCAAACTACGGCCGGAACGGGGCGGCGGTGCCGAGTCGCCGCGCTCCACGCGCCAAGCCTGACGCCGGGATGCTAAAGAAGCGGTATCGTATATTCCGTCGATAGAGGGTTATCTTGCGATCGCGAGCTACACATGCCACGAAAAGATTCGAAGGTGGAGGAGGCGACTGGAGAGGCCGGGTGTGACCAATCATCTGTATGTAAACAATAGAAACGGCTAGGACCGAAGCGCATGCCCGGAGGAAAGAAAGGCAAGCAAGTGCGCCTACTCGTGGTGGACGACCATCCGATCGTCCGGCACGGCATCGTGCAGCTCATCGAGCAGCTCGACGGCTACGAAGTGGTAGCGCAAGCCGGTACCGCCCCGGAGGCCCTGAACCTCGCCGTCAGCGATAGCTACGACCTCGCTATCATCGACGTCTCCCTGCAGGGGCTGAGCGGACTGGAGCTAGTCAAGCAGATCCGCGAGCACGGCATCGAGATGCCGGTGCTGATGATGTCGATGCACGACGAGTCGTTCTACGCGGAGCGCTCGCTGCGGGCCGGGGCGCAGGGGTACGTGATGAAGCAGCGCGCCACGGCTGAGATCGTCTCGGCCATCGACCAGGTGATGGGCGGCGAGCTGTACCTCAGCGAGGAGCTGTCGGACAAGCTGCTGCGCCGCGCCGTCGGTGGGACCGTCGCGCCGGGCCAGGACGGCATCGCGCAGCTCTCCGACCGCGAGCTGGAGGTGCTACAGCTCCTCGGGCAGGGCGTCTCCACGCGCGAGGCCGCCGAGCGGCTCAGCCTCAGCGTCAAGACCATCGAGTCCTACCGGGCCAACATCAAGCGCAAGCTCGAGCTCAAGAACGCGACCGAGCTGATGCGCTTCGCCTTCGACTGGGTGCGGGCCTCTGCGGGGGAAGGGGACGCGGAGTAGGTGGGGTCTCCACCGCCGCGTCCGGCCTCCGCGTCTGCCCCGTCGGTTCCGCTCCGGCGGGTGGATAGGCCGAGGCGGGCACGTCGCGACGTGCGGTGAACCCCGCCCCCGGAATGGGAGAATTGCCTGCGTTCGAACGGGGTGTGTTCCTGCTGTTCTCTCTCCTCGAGAGTTCTTAAATAGGTAACGCGGCGGCCGGGACCGCTGCCGGGCACGAGGGTAGGTTGCTGGACCTACGCCACCCGCACCACCACGACTGTTGAGAGGAGCCATGAGCATGACTACGCTGAGGACCCAACGCCCGTCCTACACGCTGTCTCTGGTGGACCGGGGCGGCCTGGTGCAGTATCAGAGCGCCGCCATCGAGGCCCTGCTCGGCCACCGGCCGAACGACCTCGCCGGGGCGGCGTGGTTCTCTCTCGCCCACCCCGAGGACGCGCCGCCGGTGCGGGCCCAGTTCGCGGACCTCGTGAGCGGGAACGAGGCCAAGGCCCGGTGGGTGCTCCGCTTCCGCGCGGCCGAAGGCGGATGGCGGCACGTCGAGGTGTACGCCCGCAACCTGATGGTGGACCCGGACGTGGGCGGCGTCCTGCTGAGCCTCCGCGCCCTCGGCGAGCGGCACGACGAGGCGGCCCGATGAGCTGGCGAACTTCCGACGTGACGCGCCTCTGGGCACGCAGGTCAAACCGAGGGGGGCACGGTGGGCGCGAGGCGTCTGCCGAGGCGGGGCAGAGTATCTTTCGGCTCACCCCACTGCTCCGGTTCTCATGGAACGTCGTACCAAGATCGTCTGCACCCTCGGCCCAGCCTCGTCCAGCCCCGAGGTCATCCGCGGGCTGATCGCGGCGGGCCTCAACGTGGCGCGGCTCAACTTCTCCCACGGCACGCACGACGACCACCGCGAGACCATCCGCGTGGTCCGCGAGGAGTCCGAGCGCGCCGGCCGCGTGGTCCCTATCCTGCAGGACCTGCAAGGGCCGAAGATCCGCCTCGGCACCGTCGAGCACGGCGGCGTGCTGATCCACAAGGGGCAGACGCTGGTGCTGACGAGCGAGCCGCTCGAGGTCAGCACCCTCGAGCGAGTGTTCGTTTCCTACGACTCGCTGGCCGACGACGTGGAGCCGGGCGGGCGCATCCTGATCGACGACGGGCTGATCGAGCTGCGCGTCACGGCCGTCAACGGGACCGAGGTCGAGACCGAGGTCGTCGTCGGCGGGCCGCTGCGCTCGAAGAAGGGCGTCAACCTGCCGCACATCCGCACCACCCGGCCGTCGATGACCGAGAAGGACATCGAGGACCTGGAGTTCGGCCTCGCCAACCACGTGGACTTCATCGCGCTCTCGTTCGTCCGCACCGGCGTGGACGTGGACGTGCTCCTGGACCGGGTGCGCGCGAGCGGCCGCGAGGTCGGCATCATCGCCAAGATCGAGAAGCCCGAGGCGGTCGAGCACTTCGACGAGATCCTCGGCAAGGTGGACGGCATCATGATCGCGCGCGGCGACCTGGGCATCGAGATGCCGATGCAGGAGGTCCCCATCGTGCAGAAGCAGATCATCCGCAAGTGCCTGGACGCCGCCAAGCCGGTCATCACGGCCACCCAGATGCTCGAGTCGATGATGGACAACCCCCGCCCGACGCGCGCCGAGGCCTCGGACGTGGCGAACGCCGTGCTCGACGGCTCCGACGCCGTGATGCTCTCCGGCGAGACCGCCGCCGGCAAGTACCCCGTCCGCACCGTCGAGGCGATGAACGAGATCATCCGCACCGCCGAGCGCAACCGCGTCGGCCTCGGCGGCTGGCAGGCCGCGAGCCAGGTCTACGCCGACGAAGACAGCCGCGTGACGCGCGCGATCTCCTACACGGCGGTCGAGCTCGCCCAGGAGGTCGGGGCCGTCGCCATCGCGTGCCTGACGCACTCCGGCTCGACGGCCCGCGCCATCGCCCGCCACCGGCCCTCGGTGCCGGTGCTGGCGTTCACCGACAAGCAGCGCGTGCTCGGCCGCCTCGCGCTCGTCTGGGGCACGCGCGGCGTCGGCGTCCCCTTCCAGCACCACACCGACGACGGCATCGGCACCGTGCGCCGCATCCTGATTGAGCGCGGCGTGGCCGGGCCGGGCGACCGCATCGTGATCACGGCCGGCCTCCCGCTACCGGCGAAGGGCCTGACCAACATGGTCCACGTGAGCGAGCTGTAGCCCAGGCCGGCTACGCCGTGGCGGTCGCCGAGCGGGTCAGGGGCTCGAAGCCGCCGTCGTCCCACTGCTCGCGCAGGTCGAGGCCGCGCGCGGCGAGGGCAGCGAAGAACGGCTCGGGCGGGACGATGCGCTCGGGCGGGGCCGCGCCGCCACCCGGCACCGCGCCGGTGGCGAGGAGCGTGGCGATGGCCGCCGCCGGGAAGCTTGTGCTGCGCTGCATCGCGGAGAAGCCCATCGCTGGGTCGTGGTGGTCGACGAGCTCGAAGGTGAGCGTCCGCGCCTCGCTCCCGATCCGGCCGTCGAGGCGGATGCGGACCAGGACCGCGTCGTGCGTGGCCCCGCCGAGGTGCTCGCGGAGCCGGCGCGTGAGCAGGTCGCGGTAGCTCAGGTGCGTCTGCACGTCCACCGACCGCTCGTCGCCGAAGCCGAGCGCGAGCACGGCCCGCATCGCTGCGGCGTGGCCGGGGTGGCGGAGCGTCTTGTAGTCCAGGTGCTGGACGCGGCCGGCGAGGTCGAGCGGGAGGGTCGAGAGCTTGCTGGCCGTGGCGAAGGCCTCCAGCGTCTCGAAGGGCGGCGGGAACGAGACCGCCTCCAGGCCGGAGAGCGGCGGGACCGTCTGGAGCGCTCCGTCGCGGATCGCCGGGGCCGGGGCGGTGTAGCTCGTCACGAGGCGGTCGGCCCCGTAGCCGAGCCGGTGGAAGAGGGGGGCCTCCGCCTCGACAGGGATGTTCCCGACGCGCATCGTGACGGTCTCGACCTCGTCGAAGCGGCCCAGCCCGTAGAACACGAGGACGTTGACCAGGCCCGGAGCCAAGCCGCAGTTCGGGACTATCCAGCGCCCAGCGCGCTTCGCCTCGTCGTGGAGCGCCAGCTCCTGCCCGACCGCCGCCTCGTCGCCGCCGAGGTCGCAGAAGTGCGCGCCCGCGCCGAGCGACAGGGCCGCCAGCTTCGGGTTGAGCGTCGGCGCGCTGCTGCCGATCACGCACGCGCTCCCGGCCAGCACCGGGGTGATCGCGCGCTCGTCGCGGGCGTCGACGCGGACGGTGCGGACCTTCGGGCTTTGGATGAACTCCTTGAGCGCGCGCAGGCGGCCGCTCCGGTTGTCGCACACCTGCACGTGCGTCACCTCGGAGCGCACGGTCAGGTCGCAGGCAATCGCCGAGCCGATAGGTCCAGCCCCGAGGACGGTGATCTTCATAGCGAAACGGTAGGGTGGAGAGACAGGGAACAGTTGAGGGGTGTGCGGAGCGTGGAGGGCGGGGAGGAAATCGCCCCGTCTCACTCGTTGCGATTACGGTTCAGTGTAAGACCCTCCCGCTCCGTCCAGTCCCCCCACGCCCAAAGATCGTCCTCCCGCGCCCTCTCCGCGCTCACCGCGACCCGGCGAAGCGGAGGAGGACGGTCGACAGCCCGACGAGCCCCATCAGCAGCACGCTGTAGGCCGCCGCCGAGCCGAACTCGTAGAGCCGGAGCTGCGCCAGGATCTCGACCGAGATCGGCCGGTTGCCGAAGACGTAGAGCATGATCGAGGAGACGAACTCGCCGAGGGCCGCCACGAACGTCAGCAGCGTGCCGGCCGCCACGCCGGGCAGGATCGCCGGCCACACGACGCGCCGGAACGTCGTCCACGTCCCCGCACCCAGGTCGGCCGACGCCTCGGTCAGGCGCTCGTCGAAGGCGTCGAGCGCGGCCGTCGTCGAGCGGACCACGAGCGGGATGTGGCGGACGAAGTAGGCCAGCGGCAGCAGCCAGAACGTCCCGACGAGCACCTGCCCGGCCGACAAGGGCGACGGCTCGGAGAACGTCACGATCAGGTTGAGCGCGATCACGGTGCCGGGAATCGCGAACGGGAGGACGGCGAGCGTACGGAGCGCCCACCGCCCTGGCACGTAGCTGCTCGCCAACACGACCGCCGCCGCCACGCCGAAGACGACGTTCGCCGCCGTCGCTGCCGTCGCCATGCCGAGGCTGTTCAGGATCGGGTCGAGGAACTGCGGGTCGGCGAAGAGCGAGGCGTAGTTGCCCAGCGTCCAGCGCTCGGGCAGGATCTGCACGGTCCAGCTCGCCGTGTCGGCAAACGAGATCAGCCCGACCGTCAGCACCGGCAGCACGACGAACACGAGCGCGACCGCCACCCCGATTCCGGCCACGACGGCGGCCGGTCCGCCCACCGGGGTCACCGGCCGCGCGGTGCCCTTCGACGCGCCGAGGAGGGTGCGCCCCGGCCGGGCCTCGAGCAGAAGGAGGAAGCCGAGGCAGATCGCCGTCAGGACCGCCGAGACGGCGGCCGAGAGCGCGAGGTCGCCGTTGAGCTTGAGGTTGTAGATCTGCACCGTCAGAAATGGCTCGGTCCCGGCGAAGAGGAGGGGCGCGGTGAAGCTCGCCATCGAGAGCATGAACACCAGCAGCGCCGCCCCGACCAGCGCCGGCCGGAGCAGCGGCAGCACGACGCGGCGGAACGCCCGGCGGCCTCCCGCCCCGAGGTCGGCCGACGCTTCCAGGAGGCTCGCGTCGAGGTCCCGGAGCGCGGCGCTCGCGAAGAGGAAGAAGTAGACGTAGAAGGCGTAGACGTGGACCAGCCACACCGCCCACAGCCCGCTGAAGGCGAACGGCACCTCGGCCAGCCCCAGCCCGTCGCGGAGCGCGCGCGGCAGGATGCCCGTCTCGCCGTAGAGGAACAGGAACGCCAGCACGCCGACGAGCGGCGGCAGCGCCAGCGGCAGCGCCGCCGCCGCCTGCACCGTCCGCCGGAGCGGCAGGTCGTAGCGCCACAGCGCCCACGCCAGCCCCGTCCCGACCACGCTCGCCCCGGCGACCGTCGCCAGCGAAATGCCGACCGAGTTGACGAGCGCCCGCACGTTCGCCCCGCGCCAGCCGCCGAAGAACTCGCCCAGGTGGCTGACCCCGAGGGCGAGGGTCTGCAGCGCCGGCCACAGCACGTACCCGACGAGCACGAGCGCCACCGGCACGGCGAGCACGAGAGCAGCGCGGCGCGTCAGCATAAAGTCGCCAAGCAGACGTCAGATAGAGTGAAACCAGCCGTCATCGACATGAACGCGCTCTACCACTTCGGTTTCGACTTCTACTCCAAGTCTCAACTCTTTGAGCTTGTCTGCTAGCGCATCTCCATCGATCAGGTCGATTGGAGGTGCTCCGTCTCGGGTTGCTTCGCGGACCGCATCGCGGGTGAAGTGCCCTGTGGTAATGAAGAGACCTTTGTCCGCTCGCCCAATCATGGCACCGCGAAAATCGCGGATGTGCGGGGAGGTCACAGACCCCTGATAGCGCTTGCACTGGAAAATGACGTGGAAGCTCAACAAGCCTCCCACGCGCATGATCCCCTTGCCGTCGATGCCGCCGTCTCCGCTCTTGCCTGTCACCTCGACTTGGATGAACCCAGATTCCCTAAGCAAGCGCTTGGTCAAGCGCTCGAAGCCATCGGGGGAGAGCTCTTCCGTGAGCACCCGGTGCAAGGTCGCGCGCCACGATTTAGCTTCTTCGGGGGCATCGTCAGAGGATTCCTCTAGCTCCTCCGCTTCACGCTCGGCACGCTCTCGTCTGTTCACCTCACGGACGAAACGGACAATCTCATCTGGGTCGATCCGCTCCACGTCACGCTGGTCGGGTTTCAAGACCCACACGCCCCGGCTGGAGTTTTCGATGACGCCGTACTTCGTACTTCTTCAGGTAGGTTCGTGCCCAGGCCAGCCGGTACTCGATCTCTGTCTGGTTGCTCTTCTCAGGATTGTGTAGCGCCTCGAGTACATCGTCCGACAGGTCCAATCTGCTGGTGGTGGCTTCGTTGATCTCACTGATCGAACCTGAGCCGCCAAGTTCATGCAGCGCCGCGAGCAGGGGGTTCATCATCTCGTGGTACTGCGGGACCTGGTCTCTTTTCATCTTCTCGGGTCTATCGCTTGAGGCAGATGGAATCTACGCCTGGGCGCGACATGTTTAGGTTTTCCCGATCCACGCCAAGCGAGGCTATCTTTCTCCCCCTGCCCTCGTAGCTCAGGGGAAAGAGCGTCGGTTTCCTAAACCGCAGGTCGCAGGTTCGAATCCTGCCGAGGGCGCGCAGTCGCGAGGGATCGGCGGCCGGGGCCAGGGGTTGAAGCAGACCCGCCGATCCCGCCTTGCATGACACAGCCCCCCGCTCTACCCGAGGCCTCCACCGATGCAGCCCGGCTCGCGCTGCCGGTCGAGGGGATGGAGTGCGCCGCGTGCGCCGTTCGCGTCGAGAAGGCGCTCGGCAAGCAGACCGGCGTCCGCTCGGCGAGCGTCAACTATGCCACGGCCGAAGCGCTCGTCGCCTACGATCCGGCCGCAACCAGCCTGGACCGGCTCGCCGCCGCCGTCGAGGCGACGGGCTACCGGGTCCGAACCGAGACCCCCGACGAGGCGGAGGCTGCCGAGGAGCGCGAGGCAGGCTACCGGGCGACGCGCCGACGGACCATCATTGCCGTGCTGCTGTCGCTGCCGGTCATGGTGCTCTCAATGGCGCACGGGGCGCTCGACTTCGCCGGGATGCGGTGGGTGATGCTCGCGCTCACGACGCCCGTCGTGGTCTGGGCGGGCGCACCGTTTTTCGCCGGGGCGTGGCGCTCGCTCCGCCACCGCGCAACCGACATGAACACGCTCGTCGCGCTCGGCGTCGGCGCGGCTTATGGGTACAGCGCCCTCGCCACGCTCGCGCCGGGGCTGTGGGTGCGGACGACTGGCGCGGTGCCGGAGGTCTACTTCGAGGCCGCCGCCGTGATCGTCACCCTGATCCTGCTCGGGCGGCGGCTGGAGGAGCGGGCGAAGCGGCAGACCGGCGCGGCCGTCCGCGCGCTGATCGGGCTGCAACCGGAGACGGCGCGCGTCCGCCGCGACGGCCGCGAGGTCGAGGTCCCGGTGGCGGACGTAGCGGTGGGCGACGTGCTCGTGGTGCGGCCGGGCGAGCGGGTGCCGCTCGACGGGACCGTCACGGAAGGCGCGTCGGCCGTGGACGAGAGCATGCTCACCGGCGAGCCGCTGCCGGTCGAGAAGCGGCCGGGCGACGCGGTCACGGGCGCGACGCTCAACCGGACGGGCGCGTTCGCCTTCCGCGTCACGCGCACCGGCGAGGGCACGACGCTGGCCCAGATCGTCCGGCTCGTCCGGGAGGCGCAGGGCCGCAAAGCCCCGATCCAACGCCTCGCCGACACCGTGGCCGGCGTCTTCGTGCCGGTCGTCCTGCTCATCGCCGTCGCCGCGTTCGTGGTCTGGCTCGCCGTCGGGCCGGAGCCGCCGCTTGCGCACGCGCTGCTCGCCCTCGTCAGCGTGCTCATCATCGCCTGCCCGTGCGCGCTCGGGCTCGCCACGCCGACGGCCATCGTCGTGGCGACGGGCCGCGCCGCCGAGCAGGGCCTCCTCTTCAAAGGCGGCGACGCCGTCGAGCGCGTCGGCGATGTCGAGGTTGTGCTGCTCGACAAGACGGGGACGCTCACCGAGGGCACGCCCCGGCTCACCGACATCGCCCCGCTCGGCCGGTGGACGGAGGCCGACCTGCTCGCGTTCGCCGCCGCGGCCGAAGCCCGGAGCGAGCACCCGATTGGCGAAGCCATCGTCGCCGAGGCCGAGGCGCGACGCCTCGCGCTGCCGCCCGCCGAGGCCTTCGAGTCGCAGACCGGCCTGGGGATCGAGGCGACGGTCGGCGGGCGGGCCGTGCGGATCGGCAACCGGGACTTTTTGGCCGAGCACGGCATCGAACAGACCGGCCTCGATGGGATCGAAGCCGACCTGGCGCGCTCGGGCAAGACGGTCGTCCGCGTGGCGATCGCTGGCGAGGCAGCGGGCGTGCTCGCGGTCGCCGACACGGTGCGGCCGACCTCGAAGGAGGCCGTCGCCGCGCTCCACGGCCTCGGCCTCGAGGTGGTGATGGTGACGGGCGATGCCGAGGCGTCGGCACGCGCCGTGGCGGCCGCCGTCGGGATCGAGCGCGTCGAGGCGAACGTCCGGCCCGCCGACAAGGCCGAGGTCGTCCGGCGCTACCAGCGCGCAGGCAAGACCGTGGCGATGGTCGGCGACGGGATCAACGACGCGCCCGCGCTCGCAGCTGCGGACGTCGGCGTGGCGATGGGGGCCGGGACCGACATCGCCGTCGAGGCCAGCGACGTGACCCTCGTGCGCGACAGCCTGCTCGCCGTCGCCGACGCGTTCCGGCTCTCGCGGCGGACGATGCGGACGATCCGGCAAAACCTGTTCTTCGCCTTCGTCTACAACGTCGTCGGCATACCGGTCGCGGCCGGCGTGCTCTACCCGGCCTTCGGCCTCCTGCTCTCGCCGGTCATCGCCTCGGCGGCGATGGCGCTCTCGTCGGTGTCGGTCGTCACGAACAGCCTCCGCCTGCGCCGCCTCAGGTGATCTGCAAGAAGTCTTCGGCCAGCACCCGGTCGAGCGTGTCGGCGAGGAGGTCCGCGTCGGCGGTCGAGAAGACGAGCGGCGGCTTGATCTTGACGACGTTGTGCAGCGGCCCGTCGGTGCTGAGCAAGAGGCCGTGCTCGCGCATCCGCTCGACGAGGTAGGTCGCCTGCTCGGGAGCCGGCGCGAAGGTCTCGTGCTCGCGGACGAGCTCGACCCCGAGAAACAGCCCGAGGCCGCGCACGTCGCCGAGGACTGCGTGCCGCGCTGCGAGATCCGCCAGGCGCTGTTCCAGGTGGCGGCCGACCGTCGCGGCTCGCGCGCGCAGGCCCTCGCGCTCGATCACGTCCAGCACCGCGAGGCCGACCGCGCACGAGACGGGGTTCCCGCCGTAGGTGTTGAAATACTCCATGCCGTTGGCGAACGACGCGGCGAGGGCGGGCGTCGTCACGACCGCCGCGAGCGGGTGCCCGTTGCCCATCGGCTTGCCGAGCGTCACGATGTCCGGCACCACCGCCTGCGTCTCGAACCCCCACCAGTGCGAGCCGACGCGCCCGAACCCGACCTGCACCTCGTCGGCGATGCAGACGCCGCCCGCCGCCCGCGTGAGCCGGTACGCCTCGGCCAGAAACCCGTCCGGCAGCACGATCTGCCCGCCGCAGCCCAGCACCGACTCGGCGATAAACGCAGCCACGCCGCCCGGCCCGATGGCCTCGGCGAGATGCTCGGGAAACAGGGCGAGGTCGCCGCGCAGCGGGTCCGGCATCGGGACCGCGCGGACGTGGGGTGGCGCACCCGCCCCGCCCGGCCCGTCGTGCTTGTACGGGCTGATCTCGATGAGCGCCGCCGTGTGCCCGTGGTAGGCCCCGCCGAGCACGACGACGTCCTGCGCGCCGGTGTGGGCGCGGGCCAGACGGAGGGCGAGGTCGTTCGCCTCGCTGCCGCTGTTGACGAAGAAGCAGACCGAGAGCGGGTCCGGGAAGAGCGCCGTCAGCCGCTCGGCGTAGTCAACGATGAGCGGGTGGAGGTAGCGCGTGTTCGTGTTCAGCGTCGCCATCTGCCGCGCCGCCGCTCGGACGACCGCCGGGTGCGCGTGCCCGACGTGGCAGACGTTGTTGATGCAGTCGAGGTACGGCCGCCCGGCCTCGTCGTAGAGCCGCGCCCCGATGCCCCGCACGAGGTGGAGGGGTCGCCGGTACGACGTGCTCAGCGACGGCCCGAGGCGCTCAGCCCGCGCGCCGAGAATCTCCTCGCGGCTCCGGCCCTTCGCAAGGAACGCATCGCCGGGGATGCGGAGGAGGAGGTTCGGGTCGGGGCAGACGCTCGTCCAGACGGCGCGCTCGTCGGGGCTCCCGACACCGGGGAAGTCACCGCGCCGTTCGAGGAGGTCCGTGATGAGTTGGAAGTGGAGGTGCGGGGCCCAGCCGCCGTTCTCGTCCGGCGCGCCGAGCGTCCCGATCTGCTGCCCGGCGGCGACGGCCTCGCCCTCGGCTAGGTCATCGAGGGAGACCCGGCTGAGGTGACCGTAGAGCGTCCAGAACGGCGGGCACGCCGGGGGCCGGTGCTCGAGAATGACCGTCGGCCCGTAGTCGAGCGGCAGCGCGTTGTCGACGACGCTGTAGACGGTGCCGTCGAGGGGGGCGAAGACGGGCGCGCCGGCCGGCTGGAACAGGTCGATCCCGAGGTGGACGGTCCGCGCGCCGCCGGACGGGGTGCGGAACTGCTCGCCGGTGTAGACCAGCCGCGCCTCGTCGTAGCGCCCGACGCCGACCTCGGCTCCGGCGGCACGCATCCGAGCCTCGATCTCGTCGGACGCCAGCATCGGCACCGAGAGCGCGTCGGGGTCCCACTCGGTGCTGCCCACGCTGAAGTCGAACACGACGACCGGCGCGGCGCTCGGCGCGGGCCGGACGACCGGCGCGAAGGTGTCTGCATTCGCCTCCAGCCACGCGGCGACGGCCGGGGCGTCGGGGCACGGCTCGAGGCCGCAGGCGGCGCGGAGACGGTAGGTCGCCCACCGGGGGTGCACGGCGTCGAGCCGGGCGAGCGCGGCCCACGCCGCCGCCTCGCTGACCGAGAGGTAGGCCTCGTCCGGCTCGTCGCGCCGCCGGAAGGCGGACATCGCTACGCTCAGGCACAGGCGCTGCACGGCGAGCGGGAAGAACGCCGCTAGCTCCGCCTCGGTGAGCGGATAGGCCGCGTGAAACCCCGTCGCCACCGCTGCCATCGACCCGACCGGGTCGGCGGTGTCGAGCGCCGCATAGGCCGCCGCAATCGCGGGGTCGGCGACGGTGTAGGACCAGACCGCGTCGCCGAAGTCGATCAGGCCGACGACCGAGCGCTCCGGGGCGGTCGGTGGGGAGACCAAGACGTTGTGGTCGTTGGCGTCGCCGTGAATCAGGCTGAGGCGGAGCGCATCACGGTGCGGCTTGAGGGCGCGCTCGGTCCGGTCCAGCAGGCGGTCGACAAGCGCGCGGCGGACCGGGTCGGCGACGTGCTCCAGACGGCGACGGGCCACGTCCGCTGCTCGGCTGCTCTCCCAGTCGAAGGCTCGGTGCGCGGCCGGCGGGTTGGCCCCGTCGAGGCCGGCGGCGAGGCGGCCGAGCGTGCGGCCGAGGTCCTGCAGCAGCGTCTCCGACTGCGGCCGGACGTCGGCGAGCGGGACGCCTGGGAGAAACGTCACGACCCAAGCGGAGAACGCTTGCCCGCCGTGCTCTAGCGCCGTCAGGTCTGAACCTGACAGGTCGGGGATGGCGGTCGGGCACGGCACCCCGCCGGCCGCGAGGCGTTGCATCATCTCGACTTGCATCTCCAGCACCGCCCGGTCCTCGGCGGCGCTTGCGATCTTCAGCACGAACGCCGGCTCGCCGTCAGCGTGGAGCAAAAAGTTCTGGTCGCGGTCGCTCGGCAGGGCCGTCGCCGAGGCGGTCAGGCCGAAGTGCTCGCGTGCAGCCTGCTCGGCGTCGGCGGGAGAGAGGCGAGGGCGGGCGTCGGCGAGCGTCGGCACAGCGAGCAGCGGGCAGAGGGAGATGGGAAAGGTACCTACCCGTGGTACCTCGTCTGCGTCGCCGCGTCCGTGGTGCGCGTCAGTGGTTCGCGAAGACGGCGGCGCGGCCGTCCCGGGTGAACATGAACACGTCGTAGGACTGTGCCGGCCGGCCCTCGATCTCCATGCCCGGCGAGCCGATAGGCATCCCCGGCACGGCGAGGCCGACGGTCTCCGCCGGCTTCTCGGCGAGGAGCCGGCGCACGTCCTCGGCCGGGACGTGGCCCTCGACCACGTAGTCGCCCACGACGGCAGTGTGGCAGGACGCGAGCTGGTCTGGCACGCCGAGGCGGGTCTTCACATCCGCCAAGCTCGGCACGTCGACGCGCTCAACGGTAAAGCCGGCCTCGGTCATGTGGTCGGCCCAGAGCGCGCAGCAGCCGCAGGTCGGCGTTTTGTAGACGGTCACGACCGGCTGCGCCTCGGAGCGGCAACCGGCGAGCGAGAGCGTGCAGAACAGGAGGGCGGCGAGGGCGAGGCGCATGGGGGAAACCGGTCAGGGAGAGCGGAGACTAGGGAGAGCGGAGACGGGCAGAACCTACGCACGGCGCGCGTTTCTGTTCACAGCCGAGGCAGCCGGCGAGCAGCAGGGCAGAGGCGAGCAGAGCACGGAGCATAGCGTGAGGCACGGTCGGGTGGAGCCAAACTACGGAGGTGCGCCGCCGCGTCAAATCCTCGTGGGGAGGCGGGGCGCAGCGCGGCCGACGCTATTTTTCTGCCCACTGCCCACTGCCCACTGCTGCCCGTGCTCGTCCCCGACTACGCCAAGCCCGAGGCCCCTGGCCTCGCGATGAACGCCGACACCTCGGTCTCGCTCTACCACGTCGTGTCCGCCGAGGACGGCTTCGAGCGGGCCGCGCAGGACGTGGTGGCGCTGCTGCGCGAGGCGCAGGCGCGCTTCCCCGGCTGGCCCCGCGTGTTCTACCTCGACATCGCCGGGCACGCCGACGAGAGCGGGCGGCTCGACGAGGACTTCGTCGAGTTCCAGCAGGAGTTCTTCTTCGCGGTCGTCGCCCCGTTCGTGACGGCCTTCGAACTGCCGCTCACCGGCGGCCTGGTCAACCCCGAGCCGCAGCGCAACGACGTCCCGGACCGGCTGAAGATTGGCGGGTGAGGTCGGGGGCTGGGAGGTTGGAAAAAAGTGATAAAGCTAACCCCCTCCATACGATTTGCGTCTAGCTTCTGGTTTGCCGTCCATCGTTTCCTGTCTTCTACGGATGCCCACCATGCGCCTGCTGCTGCTCGCCCTCGTGCTCGTCCTCCTCGCCGGCTGCGACTCTGCTGACGACCCCGTTTCCTCGTCGCTGCTCCCCGACGACGCTCAGTACGCCTGGTCCCTCGAGCAGCGTACTGTCGAGACGGACTCCCTCACGCTCCGGCTCAGCGATGAGGCTGACGTTCGGGTCGTTGCCCGTGATGCGGCGGTGCCGGGCTACCGGAGCCTCACCGAGATCGAGACTTCGATGCGCTCGGCACCGGATTCGGTCAAGAGCCGGATGTGGTACGACGTGGCGGACGAGCAGCTACGCGAGGTGGCCTACCGAAATGCTGGCGCTGCCGTTTCTGCCCAGCCGCGAGGGGGCACCAGCTTTGCCGCGCCGTCCCTTTTCGCGCAGCCCTACACCGTCACCGAACTGCTCCGGCGTCGCGGCGGTGCCCGAGCCGCGAGCACCTCGCTCGACAGTCTCATCGTCCGCGAGGACCCGCGCGTCGTGTACCGCCTGCCCCTAGCCGTCGGGCAGGAGTGGGTGTCGTTCACCGACCCGTTCGGGAGTACGCGCGAGGTCGTAGGGCGGGAGACGATTACGGTCGCCGCCGGGACATTCGACTGCTTCGTGGTCCGAACCGAGATCGACATCGTGGCTGCGCGCGCGCAGTTCGAGTGGCTCGACTTCGTCTCGCCCGAGCACGGCCTGGTGCTGCGGACGATTGACACCGTTCAGGAGTACCGAGGCCCGGACAACCAAGGCGGACTCTTGATTCGGTTCGTCGAGCGGCTGGAGCGGACGGGCGGCGCGTGACGCGCGCGGCGGCTATCTTCCCGGCGTCACGCACGCCGACGCTCCGATGCTACTCCGCCTCGCCCTCGCGCTCCTCCTCGCCGTGCCCGCCGCCGCGCAGCCCGCGCTGACGGTCGAGCAGATCATGCAGGACCCCGAGACCTGGATCGGGGCGTGGCCCTCGGACGTGTTCTGGACCGACGCCGGCGACGCCGTCTACTTCGCGTGGAACCCGCAGGGCCGCTTCCCCGCCGACTCCCTTTACAAGGTCGCGCCGGGCGAGGTCCAGCCGGAGAAGGTGAGCGCCGCCGAGCGCCGAGCGCTGCCGCCGCGCTTCGAAGGCTGGCACGCCGACCGCCTCGCCTACGCCCCCGACTTCGCCCGCCGCGTCTTCGAGCGCGACGGCGACCTCTGGCTCTACGACCTGGGCACGCAGCAGCTTCAGCGGCTCACCGAGACCCGCGAGCGCGAGGCCGACCCGCGCTTCTCGCCCGACGGCCGCCGCGTCGTCTTCGCCCGCGAGGGCAACCTCTTCTCGCTCGACCTCGCCGCCGCCCTCGTTCGGCAGCGGACCGACCTCCGCGAAGGCACCGAGCCGGCCGCCGACACGCCGAGCGACCAGGACGCCTTCCTCGAACGGCAGCAGCTCGGCCTCTTCGACGTGCTCCGCGCCGCCGCCCGCGCCGACTCGCTCCGCGAGGCCGCCGAAGAAACCGAGACCGCCGCCCGCACCCTTCCGCCGACCTTCTGGCTCGGCGACCGCGAGGCGCAGCAGCTCACCCTCAGCCCCGACGAGCGCTTCGCCACCTTCGTCCTCGCCGAGCGCGCCACGCCGACCGAGACGGGCATGACGGACTACGTCACCCGCTCCGGCTACGCCGAGGCCCTCACGGCGCGGCCCAAGGTCGGCGCGCCGGGCGATACCTACACGCTCGTCGTCCAAGACCTCGCGCGGGACACGAGCTACACCGTCGACCTGACCACGCTGCCGGGGGCCTTCGACCCGCCGGACCCCGCCGAGCTTGGCGAGACCGCCGACTCGTCCCGCGTGCTGATCCCCTTCGGCCCGAGGTGGAGTCCCGACGGTCGCTTCGCGGTGCTCGACGTGCGGACGCGCGACAACAAGGACCGCTGGATCGCCCGGCTCGACGCCGAGGCCGGCACCGTCACGAGCCTCGACCACCAGCGCGACGACGCGTGGATCGCCGGGCCGGGCATCGCGTGGTGGGTCGGGCCGAGCGCGGGGGGGTGGCTGGACGGGCAGACGTACTGGTTTCAGAGCGAAGCCTCGGGCTACAGCCACCTCTGGACCGTAGACGCCGCGACGGGGGAGGCGCGGCAGCGCACCGACGGCGTGTTCGAGGTCGACAACGTGCAGCTCTCCCGCGACCGGCAGTGGTGGTACTTCAGCAGCAGCGAGGGCTCGCCCTACGAGCGGCACTACTACAGAACGCCCGTCGAGCCTGACCTGGCGCAAGCGGGAGGCGACCGTGACCGGCTGACGCGGATGACCGGGCGCAACGAGGTGGCCCTCGGTCCGGACGAGGACTGGCTCGGCATCCTCCACTCCGAGAGCACGCGCCCGCCCGAGGTCTTCGTCGAGCCGCCGCTCGCCGGCGAGACGCCCGCCCGGCAGCCGCCGGTGCGCCAGGTGACGACCTCGACCACCGCCGCGTGGCAGGCCTATCCGTGGCGCGAGGCCGAAATCGTCACGGTCCCGGCGAGCGACGGGGCGGAGGTCCCAGCGCGGATCTACCGGCCGGAGACCCCCAACGGCGCGGCGGTCCTCTTCGTGCACGGCGCGGGGTATCTCCAGAACGCCCACCGCTGGTGGAGCAGCTACTTCCGCGAGTACCAGTTCCACAACCTCCTCGCCGACCGCGGCTACCTCGTGCTCGACCTCGACTACCGCGGCTCGGCCGGCTACGGCCGCGACTGGCGCACCGCCGTCTACCGGCACATGGGCGGGCGCGACCTGCAGGACTACGTCGACGCCAGCCGGTGGGTCGGCACCGAGTTCGGGATCGGGCCGGAGCGCGTGGCGGTCTACGGTGGCTCCTACGGCGGCTTCCTCACGCTGATGGCCCTCTTCACCGAGCCGGAGCACTTCGGCGGCGGCGCGGCCCTCCGCTCGGTGACCGACTGGGCGCACTACAACCACGTCTACACCGCCAACATCCTCAACACGCCCGCCCGAGACTCGCTCGCCTACGCCCGGTCCTCCCCGATCCACTTCGCCGCCGGCCTCGAGGACCCACTGCTGCTGTGCCACGGCCTGGTCGACACGAACGTGCAGCCCCAGGACATCTTCCGCCTGAGCCAGCGCCTGATCGAGCTGGGCAAGACCGACTGGGAGCTGGCGCTCTATCCGGTCGAGGGGCACAGCTTCGAGGAGCCGACGAGCTGGACCGACGAGTACCGCCGCATCCTCGACCTGATCGAGCACAGCGTCGGCCCGAGGCGGGCGGGCGGGACGGAGGGGTGACGAGCGGCTCGTCAGGTCCGCTGGGCGTGTTGCTGCATTGTTATTCCACTGGCCCTTCGCACCGCCGGGCCGGAGCAGCGGGCGATCTACGACCCGGCAGCTGACGTGCTGCTCGACGACCGCTACGCGGCCATCCACCGCGTCGGGATCACGAGCGAGGGGTACACCTACGACCTGACCGCCCGCGCCCAGAAGCAGTTCAACGACTCGGGGGCGACGTACGCCTCGCGGTGGCTGATGCAGCTCGGCCTCCGGCTGTCGTTCTAGACGGGGTGCCTTTCTTGCCTCAGGCGGCAGGTTGTGGCTCGGTTTGCGGGGAGCGGCCTGCCACCTGCGTTTCGGAGGTCTCACGAAGGGCGGCATTAATCCTCGGTTAAGCCATACCGTCCGGCATTGCCCCGGCGTGTGAGGAGTGTATGTTGCCTTGCACCGAGCGCGCTGCCGCTCGCGCGTCCTCCGCCTCCCGCCTCCCGCCGCCTGCATGTCCCGTCCGCCGCTGGCGTTTTGCCTCGTCCTCCTGGCCTGCACCGCGCCGGCCCTCGCGCAGCCGTTCGACGAGGCCACGCACGACATCGGCAACGTCGGCCTGACGGTCTCCAACGCGGGGTTCTACGGCAACCCCAACGTGCGCGGCACCCGCGGCGAGGGCGCGCCGTCGTTCGAGTACCCGCTCGAGAGCGGCATCGAGCACCTCTTCGAAGCCGGACTGTGGGTGGGGGCCGACCGCGGGGACATCATCACCGTCCGCACCGCCGCCATCACCAGCACCGGCGGCTACAACGCGGGCAACACAGGCTACGAGACGACCCAGGCCAGCGTCATCCAGCGGCGCTCCTCGCTGCCCGAGTCGTCGGCCTTCACCCCGCTCGCCGTCAGCCAGCAGGACTTCGTCTCGACCTTCGTCGACACGGCGCGCGTGGTGCCCGGCACCTTCACCCCGACGCCCGACCCCGGCGGCGCGCTCGGCATGTCGGTCGAGAGTCGGAGCTACGCCTGGAGCTTCCCGTTCACCGAGTACTTCGTCATCGTCGAGCACGAGATCACGAACATCTCCGACGCGCCGTGGGACTCGGTCTGGGTCGGGATGTGGGACGACCTGGTGGTCCGCAACATCATCACCGTCGACAATACGGGCACGCCCTTCTTCAACAAGAGCGGGCGCGGCTTCCTCGGTTATCCCGAGTACGACGCTGACGGCGCGCTCCTCGACGCCGCGCCGGACAGCCAGTTCGTCTCCTACGCCTGGAACGCCGGCGGCAGCGAGGAGAGCCTCAACACCTACGGCGCGATCACCTTCCTCGGGGCCGAGTGGGACGACGGGGGCGAGCGGCGCTTCTTCCACCCCTTCCTCCAGGACGAGTACCGCGCGCTCGGCTACCCCGCGCCCCGCGCCAACCCCCGCTGGTGGAAGTTCACCGGGGCCTCAGACATCCTGGACCGGCCGAGCGACGACCTCGACCGCTACCAGCGCATGAAGACGCCAACGCCGCTCAATCAGCCGCTGCCGGGCGACGCCGTCACCCTCCGCGAGCGCCTCGCCACGGACGGGCTGACGAGCGAGGGCAACTGGATCAGCGTCTTCTCGGTCGGGCCGTTTCCCGAGGTCGCCCCCGGCGGGACGGTCACCGTCACGTGGGCCTTTGTCGCCGCGCTCAAGCCCGAGGCGTTCCAGACGATCTCGGCCCGGCCCATCGACAACGACGAGAGCCGCGAGCGCCTGCGCAACAACGTCTTCTGGGCCAAGCAGACCTATGCCGGCGAGGACTTCAACTTCAACGGCCGCCTCGACCCCGGCGAGGACGTCAACGGCAACGGCACGCTCGACCGCTACCTCATCCCCGAGCCGCCGGCCTCGCCCGCGCTCCGCGCCGAGGCCGAGCGTGGCCGCGCCATCTTGTACTGGGACGCCTCGTCCGAGGAGAGCGTCGACCCGATCACCGGCCGCACCGACTTCGAGGGCTACCGCATCTACCGCACCGACCCCGGCGACGACGTCGGCGGCAACCTCTTCGGCGAGGCCGACCTGGTCGCGCAGTTCGACCGGCCGGGCAACGAGACCGGTTTCAACACCGGCCTCGACGCCATCCGCCTCGACGCCCCGGTGACGTTCCCCGGCGACGAGCGGACCTACGAGTACCGCTACGTCGCCGACGGCCTGCTCAGCGGCTGGCAGTACGGCTTCGCCGTGACCGCCTTCGACGAGGGCGACGCCGACGCCGGCCTGCCGTCGTTCGAGTCGAGCCGCGCCTCGAACGCCGTCCGCGTCTTCCCCGGCACCGCCGCCGTCGAGGGCGGGTCGCTGGAGCCCGTGGTCTACCCCAACCCGTACCGCGTGCGCGCGGCCTGGGACGGCACCGCCAACACCTCGCGCAAGCTCTACTTCTCGAACCTCCCGGCGCGGGCCGACATCCGCGTCTACACCGTCGCCGGCGAGGTCGTCGCCGAGATGCGGCACGACGCCGGCAACCGCACCGGCTCCGACATCGGGTGGTACGACGCGCTCAGCGGCGAGAACCGCGTCACCGCCGGCGGCGAGTACGCCTGGGACATCCTGTCCGAGAACGGCTTGCAGATCGCCGGCGGCCTCTACCTCTTCTCGGTCCGCAACCTCGACACCGGCCAGATCCAGACCGGCAAGTTCGTCGTCATCCGCTAGCCTGACCCTTCCCCCTCACCGTCCTGCTCTCCTTCACGCAGCCCCCTGACCCCATGAACACCGCTACCCGCCTCCTCGCGCTCGCCGCGCTGCTGCTCCCGGCCCTGCCGGCGGCGGCCCAGACGCCGCTCACCGTGCGCGAGATCATCCGCGTCCCCCAGGCCAACCTCGACCAGCTCCAAGCCCTCGGCATCGACGCTACGCAGGACGACGTCGACCAGCTGATCGACTTCGAACAGTTCGGCGAGCAGGTCCAGTTCACCGCCGTCGTGCTGACCGACCCCTTCAACTCGGGCCTCGCTTCGTGGGACGGTACCGCGAACGTGCCGGGCCGCGTCCACGTCTTCGTCCGCGACACGACGGCCAACTCGCAGGGCTACGAGGGCATGAACGTCCAGCTCGTCGACGGCTCGGCGAGTGTGCTCGACATGCAGGTCGGCTTCGTCTACGACATCATCGGCGAGGTCGGCGAGTTCAACAACGTCATCCAGGTCAGCCCGAGCACCTTCGAGGTCGTCGGCTCCTACCAGTCGCTCGGGCTGCCGGACGCCATCGTCGAGCCGATTGACATCTCCACCGACGACCTCAACCGGGTCGTCGGGCAGGACGGCGACGGCAACGACGTCTTCCAGACCAACTGGGCGAACTTCAACGACCTCAACAACCAGTACGTCCGCTTCGACGAGGCCGTCGTCGAGGCGAGCGTCGCCAACGACGCCGGGCGGCCGAACTACCAGTGGCGCTCGTCGGGCGCGGACGCGGTCGTCAACGGCGACGACATCTCGCTGCGCTTCCGCAACGACCGCATCGGCGGCGACGGCTACCCGAACCCGCCCTACGGCACGCGCCCGGCGGGCGACCCGTTCGTGCCGCCGTCGACGGGGGCAGTGATCGAGATTCAGGGCTTCGCGGCGCTGCGGGCCTTCGACTTCGACAACGACATCGAGCCGGCCGCGATGTCGGTCGCCCCATGGACCGACGAGGACCTGCAGTCGCTCGAGTCGCCGCCGGTCTTCGGCAGCATCGAGGGGCCGGACGACGTGCCGGGCGACGAGGAGGTCGAAATCTCCGTCGAGGTCACGCAGGGGTCCAACCCGGTTGCGAGCGTCGTGCTGAGCTACGACGCTTCGACCGGCGAGACCGGCGAGGTGACGCTCACCGACAACGGCTCGGGCGTCTACTCCGGCGACATCCCAGCGCTCCCCGACGGCGCGTTCGTGACCTACACCATCACCGCCACCGACACCGAGGGCGACGCCTCGACGACCAGCGCCAACTCCTACCGCGTGCTCTTCGACGGCATCGACTCCATCGAGGACGTGCAGCTCACCGCGAGCCGCGGACCCGGTGCCAGCCCGTTCGCCGGCATCACCACCAGCAACCTCGACATCTCGGCCGTCGTGATGAGCGACGTCCAGACCTCGGGCTTCCTCACGATTCAGGACGACCCAGACCTCGCGCCGTGGACCGGCATCTTCGTCGAGGTCACGACCGACATCGCGCTCCTGGAGCTTGAGCGCGGCGACCGCGTCCAGGTCACGAGCGCGACGATCTCCGAGAACTTCGGCGTTACCCGGCTCGACGACGCCACGCTCGTACGGATGGACGGCGGCGACGCTTACGAGTACAAGGTCGTCACGACGGGCGTGCTCGCGCAGGACGACGCCACGGCCGAGGCGCACGAGGGCATCGCGCTCCGCTTCCTCGACGTCACCATCACCGACGTCAACGCCGACGGCGACGACGGCGAGCCCGGCTTCGGCGAGTGGCAGTTCTCCTCCGACGGCACCGAGCAGAACGAGGTCCGCGCCGACGACGCCTCCGACGCCGTCCCGCAGGACTACAACGTGATGAACTTCACTGTCGGCCAAGAGATCGGGGCGATCCAGGGCCTGTGGACCTTCTCGTTCGGCAACTACAAGCTCCTCCCTGAGTCGCCCGAGGACATCGGCTTCGAGGTAGGTGCCGAGGACGACGCGACGGCCGCCGGCTTCGGGCTCGACCGCGCCTACCCGAACCCGTTCGCGGCGGCGACGACGATCGCCTACGAGCTCAGCGCGGTCGGGCCGGTGTCGCTCACCGTCTTCGACGCGCTCGGCCGCACGGTCGCCGTGCTCGTCGACGCCGAGCAGACCGCCGGCCGGCACACCGCGACGTTCGACGCGCGCAGCCTCGCCTCGGGCGTCTACGTCTACCGCCTCGCGGCCGGCGGCGAGGTCCGCACGGGCCGGGTGACGCTCGTCAAGTAGCCTCGACACCAGGCGGCGCGGGGCTGGGTCTAGGCGACCTGGCCCCGCGCCCGTCTTTCAGCGACGATGACTTTTATCTCTACAACAAACTATCTCTACAACAAACAGTCGTCCCCGCGAAGGCGGGGATCCAGCGGCTAGCAAACCCTGTGGGTCCCTGCCTGCGCGGGGATGACGTGTAGAGAGGTTTGAGCTTGAAACCCCCTATGGGTACCAACCTTACTCTGAACCGATCGCCGGTCCTCCTCTTGAGCCTCGCGCTTCTCGCCGGGCCGCTCCTCCTCGCGGCGTGCGACGGGGCCATCGAGGGCGACGCCGGGGCCAACAGCCCGCCCGACACCGAGCTCGCCGTCCAGGTCGCCGACCTGCGCGACGTGCTGCCGACCGACACGCTCGCCGCGCCGGGCGACACGCTCGTCATCGGCACCGACACGACCTTCGTCGACGAGTTCATCACCGACGTCCGCCGGTTCACGAGCCTGGTCGAGGTCAACTGGTCCGGCACCGACCCCGACGGCTACGTCGAGGCCTTCGAGATCCGGTTCTACGACGACCGCGACACCGGCACCCTAGACCCCGACGCGGGCTGGGCGCGCACGGCGTCGCGCGACTCGCTCGTGCTGCTCCCGATCCCGCAGGGCGAGCCGGTGGCGAACGTCGCCTTCGAGGTCCGAGCGGTTGACAACGACGGGGCGCTCGACCCGACCCCGGCGCGGACCGTCTTCCCGGTGCGTAACACGCCGCCGACGCTGCGGATCAGCCGCGCCGAGGCCCCGCCGGACACGACCTGGCCCGCCGCCTCGTTCGCCTTCACCGCCGCCGACCTCGACGGCGAGATCAACCTCGCCTCCATCGAGATCGCGCTCAACGACAGCACGGGTTTCGTCGCCCTCCCGGCCGGGACGGACTTCGTCACGCTCGTCGCCGCCGACCCTGGGGCGGCCGAGACCGACGCGCAGCTGCTGCTCGGCCGCAGCGGGGCCCCGTCCAGCTTCGTCCTGCCCGGCTTCCTGACCGACGCGCCCAACACGCTCTACCTCCGCGCCGTCGACGCCGCCGGGTTCCGCAGCGACCTCGCGGTCTACCCCGACCCCGACGCCGAGGAGAGGTGGTACGTCCGCCGCGTGACCAGCCCCGTGCTGCTCGTCAACGACTACCGGACGAACCGCAACCCCGTCGTGCTGCCCTACCACCGGGCCATCCTCGACGACTACGCCGGCAAGGGCAGCTACGACGAGTGGTACCTCGCCGAGCCGTTCCAGACCGGCAACAGCGTGGTGCTCGCCACGAGCGACAACCTACCGCCCAACCCGAACCCGACGCTCCGCGAGACGCTCCGCTTCTGGGAGCACCTCTACTGGGTCTCGAACGACGTGACGAGCCGCACGCTCGGCAACAACCTCCCGCTCGTCGCGGGCTTCCTCGACGAGTTCTTCGCCGACGGCGGGAGCCTGTTCGTCAACGTCCGCCTCCGGCTGCCGGCCAACCCCGAAGACAACCTCGGCAACGGCGCGCTCGCCGTCCTGCCGCTGGCCGGCCTGCTCGACTTCGGGCCGGGCAGTGCGTTCGAGGAGTACGAGCAGACGATGTCGCTCACCGGCGGGGCCGCCCTCGACCCGGCGCAGCCGCTGCCCGGCGGCCAGACGCTGCCCCCGCTCCAGACCACTCGCTTCGTCGACGTGTTCAGCTACCCGGTCGGGGCCGGCATCATTCCGCTCTACACCGGCGAGCTGGAGAGCCAGTTCGATGACGACGACACCAACACGCTCGTGCCGTGGCCCGGCCCCTCGACGCTGGCCTCGATCCGCGACGACGGGCAGGTGGCGCTCCTCGCCGTCCCGCTCGTGCGCGACTTCAACGGCGAGCCCTACCTCGAAGGGGCCGACGGCAGCGACGAAGCGCCGCGCCAGGCCGTCCAACTCATCCTCGGAGCGCTCGACTTCCCGCGGTGAGGCTGGAGGACAGAGAGTAGAAGATTGGAGAATAGAAACCGTCCTATGAGAGCGTCCATCCTCGATCTTCTATCCTCTATCATCCCCAAACCGGCTCCTCCTTTGATCCAGCATCACGCATCCATGCGTCTGGCCCTCCTGCTGCTACTCGGCGCAGCCTCGCCGGCGGCGGCGCAGGCCCGCCTCACCGGGACCGTCACCGACACCGAGACCGGCGAGAGCCTGCCCGGCGTCAACGTGCTCGTGCTCGGCACCAGCCAGGGCGCGGCGACCGACTTCGACGGGCGCTACGCCATCACCGGCCTGCGCGCTGGCCAGTACACCGTCCAGGCCTCGTTCATCGGCTACGAGACCAAGCAGTTCACCGGCATCGAGATCAACCCCGGCGGCAGCACCACGCTCGACATCGAGCTGGGCGAGGCGGTCCTCGAGACCGGCGGCGAGGTCATCGTCATCGGCGAGCGCCCGCTCGTCGACGTCGAGCAGTCGTCGAGCCTAGTCACCATCGGGCGCGACGAGATCGCCGCCGCGCCGGTCCGTGAGGTGCAGGAGGTCGTCGCGACCCAGGCCGGCGTCGTCAAGGACCCGACGGGGCTCTACATCCGCGGTGGCCGCGCCGACGAGACCGGCTTCATCGTCGACGGCGTCAGCGCCAAGGACCCGCTCTCGGGCACCGGCTTCGGGCTGGACCTGGGCGCGAACGCCTTCGCCGAGGTCGAGGTCACGACCGGCGGCGTCGGCGCGGACGTGGGCGACGCGACCTCCGGCGTGGTCTCCGTCACCACGCGCGACGGCACCGACACCTTCGCCGGCTCCTTCTCCCACAAGCGCGACAACCTCGGGGTCAACGACGGCTGGGGCTCGACCTGGAACGAGGAGATCTACGACGGCACCCTCTCCGGGCCGATCCTGCCGGGCAAGCTCCGCTTCTTCGCGAGCGGCCAGGTCCAGCTCTCGGACAACTTCACGCGCTTCGTCTCGGTCCCCGACCAGGTCCAGTCGTCGCTCGTCGAGACCGACTTCTGGATGCCGCGCCAGGACAACCGCTGGAGCGGGCTGGGCAAGCTGACCTACATCCCCCGGCCGGGCATGAGGCTTCAGGGCAGCTACCAGCGCTCGCTCGCGGTCAACCAGAACACGCGAATGCTCCAGGTGACGGGCAACGACGACGTGATCCGGCCGGGCTACCAGTACGCCTTCGCGCTCCAGCCCGACAACGCCAACACCTACACGCACGACAACAACCTGGCCTACCTCAAGTGGACGCACGTCTTGGGCCAGCAGTCGTTCTACGAGGTCCAGGTCAGCCGCCTCTTCACCCGCCTCCGCGCCGACGCCAACGGCCGCGACTGGCGGCCCGACGACGTCAACGAGGAGCTCGACCCCGAGAGCATCGTCGAGTACCCAGTCGAGCTGTTCCTCGACGCCGACGGGCAGCCGGTCGACCCGAACGCGCAGTTCGTGCTGCCCGGCCCCGGCCTGTTCAACAACGGCGGCATCGCCACGCGGTGGCACGACCACTTCGCCGAGGAGGCCGTCCTCAAAGGCAGCTACACCCGCTTCACCGCCAGCCGCGGCTACGAGATCACCGGCGGCTTCGACCTCAAGCTCAACGACTACCAGTGGATCGACATCACGCGCCCCTGGATCGGCGCGCCGATCGTGGTCGACGGCGACACGACCAGCTCGAACCGGCTCGGCGAGGCGTCCGACGTGTGGCGCGTCAAGCCGCGCCGCGCCGCGTTCTTCGTCCAGAACCGGTTTCGCTACAACGGCCTGATCGCGAACGTCGGGCTGCGGGCCGAGTTTTGGGCACCGGGCCAGTACGTCGACGACCTCGTAGCCGACAGCGTCTACACCATCCCGGCAGCGATTCGGGAGGCCTACCTCGACGAGTCGGTCGGCCTGTTCGGGCTGCGCTGGAAGGGGCGGCTGTTGCCCAAGCTGCGCGTCAGCTTCCCCGTCCGCGAGAACCAGGTGCTCTTCTTCAACTACGGCCACTCGACGCGCCTGCCGCACCCGACGTTCATCTACACCAACCTCGACCCGTTCTACCAGGACCGCTCGTTCTTCGGCGACCTCGGCAACCCGAACCTCAACCCCGAGGTCGACATCTCCTACGAGCTGGGCTTCCGCAACCAGATCACCCAGAACGACGCGCTCACGCTGACCGCCTTCTGGCGCGACAAGTTCGACTTCATCACCGTCGCCTCCGTCACCGTTGCCGACGCGACGGGCCGCGAGACGGCGCGCGCGCTCCGCGTCAACGGCGACTTCGCCCGCGTCCGCGGCATCGAGGTGAGCTACATCAAGCGCGTCGCCGACTGGTTCCGCGGGCAGATCAACGCCTCGTACTCCCGCGCGACGGGCCTCTCGTCAACCAACTCGGAAGCGCTCGACGACCTGATCCAGGACGGCAACCTGGACAACACCTTCGAGACGCCGTTGGCTTGGGACCGGCCGTTCGACGTCAAGGCGTCGACGACCTTTTCGTGGGACCGCCGCGACCCGCTCTGGGGCGTCCCTGGCCTCAACCGCTTCCGGCTCTACCTCGCCTCGACGTTCCGCAGCGGGCAGCGCTACACGCCAGTCGAGTTCGTCGGGCGCGAGGCCAACCCGTTCACCGGCGAGCGCGACTGGCGGCCGATCTACGAGACCGTCAGCGACCCCGAGCAGCGCTTCTCGGCCGTCGGCAAGCCGTGGTGGTGGTTCGACCTCAACCTCCAGCGCCGCGTCGCCGTGGCGGGCCAGGACCTGGTCTTCGCGCTCGAGGTGACGAACCTGTTCAACCAGCAGAACGCCGTCATCGTCAACCCCGTCACCGGCGAGGGCTACCCCGACCTCGACGTGGCCGACGTGACCGACCTGCGCGGCGACGCGTCCTACGACGTGCCCTCGAACCTGCGCGACCCGCGCTACGAGGACCCCAACACGAACGGGCTGCCGCCGGTCAACCCCGCCCGCTTCTTGCCGCCGCGCCACATCCTGCTCGGCGTCAGCTTTGAGTTTTGAGCCTGTTCGAGGTTGTGGGGGGAAGAGGGGAGACCCCGAACCCGCAACCCCGAACCTCCGACCTGCCTCCCCCAACGCGATGCCTCTCCGCCTCTTCGCCCTCAGCCTTCTGCTCGCCGCACTCGCGGCCCCGGCCGAGGCGCAGCTCTTCCCGACGTTCGGCAACGAGCGCGCCGGCACCTCGGGCCTGCAGTTCCTCAAGGTGCCGGTCGATGCGCGTGGGGCGGCGCTCGGCGGCACCGTCGTGGCGACGGCCGACGACGCAAGCGCGCTCTTCTGGAACCCGGCCCTCGCCGCGCGCGGCGGCAGCCAGATCGGCCTGGCGACGGCGCGCTACGTCGCCGACGTGGCGTTGCACTACGCCGCCGGCTTCCACCCGGTCGCTACGCCCATCGGGCAGGTCACGTTCGGGCTCAGCGTGCAGGCGCTCGACTCGGGCGAGATGAACGTGACGGACGAGTTCTCCGGCCCGGCCGGCACCGGCGAGACGTTTAGCCTGGTCGACCTGGCCGTCGGGGTGAGCGCGGCCCAGGCGCTCACCGACCTGTTTTCCTACGGCGTGACGGCCAAGGTCGTCCGCGAGTCCTCGGCCGAGGTCTCGACCTCGGCGGGCCTGCTCGACCTCGGCGTGGCCTACCGCGTCGGCGACACCGGCGTCGGCTTCGGCGTGGCGATCCGCAACTTCGGCTTCGAGGTCAGCCCCGGCGGGTCGATCACGCGAACGACGCTCGGCGGCGAGGTCGTCGAGGAAGACTTCGACGGGATCGACCCGCCGACGACCTTCCTGCTCGGCGTGAGCTACCGCCCGCTCCAGGCCTTTGGGTTCGCCGCCGGCAGCCCGCACCACCTGACGCTCTCGGGCCAGCTTACCAACCCGAACGACAACGCCGAGCGGTTCAACCTGGGCGCGGAGTACGTCTGGAACGACCTGCTCGCGCTCCGCGCCGGCTACGAGTTCGGCATCGAGGAGGCGACCGCGCCGAGCTTCGGCCTCGGCCTCGTCGTCCCCGGCCTCGGGCCGCAGCTCCGCGCCGACTACGGCTTCAACCGGCTCGACCGGCTCGGCAACATCCACCGCATCGGCCTCAACCTCCGGCTCGACTGACCGCCTCTGTACGGGCACGGCGCGCCGTGCCCGTACGCCTCCGATCTCTCATGCGCCTCGCCTTCTCTCTGCTCGCCCTCGTCCTCACGCTCGCCGGCTGCGACAGCCTCTTCGGCTCGAAGGACGACGGGACGACCGACGAAATCTTCGACGAGGGCCAGGTCGATCCGACGCTGCTCGACGAGGTCGGCTACGTGCCGCTCAACCCGTTCTACACCCAGAGCATGGTCGGCACGTTCGACCGGCCAGTCGACATCTACGTCGGCTACGACGAGCTGATCTACGTCGCCGACCAGCGCGGCCTGCACGTGCTCGACCTCGCCGGGCGGCCCCAGGTCTTCATCGACGAGGTCGCGGTCCCCGACACCAACGACGCCGGCCAACCCATCACCCGGCTCCAGCCGCTGCGCGACATCACCGCCGTCATCCAGGACCGCCGCCTCGACCTGCTCGTCGCCGCACGCCGAGACACGGTCATCGTCGACTCGATGTTCGTGGGGCCGGACACGCTGGTCTCGGTCGAAAGCTGGGACCTGCCCGTGATCTACCGGCTCAGCGGTGTCACGACGGGTACGCCAACGGTCGAGGACATCGTCTGGCACCCATTCGACGACCGGTCGCGCTTAGTTGGCTTCAGCAACCCGCAGACGTACTCCAGTGGCTTCTCCGACGAGGACGCGAGCTTCACCGACATCGCCATGCTGGCCGACAACAGCTTCTACGTCGCCCGTAGTGGTCCGGTCAACACGCGCGACGACGGCAAGCCCGACCGCGTGCGCCCGTTCAACGGCGTGCTCTCGTTCTCGCCTGAGGGCGTCAACACCCGCTACATCTCCGACCTCAGCCCGACCCAGCCGAGCCTTCTCAGCGCCGTCTACCCGTCCGCGCTTGCCACCCCCATCGGCCCGCCGCAGCGCTCGACGTTCTCCGACACCCAGGACTTCTTCGTCGCCCAGAATCCGCCTGGTCTCGCTGTGCGCTACCCGGTGCTGTCCGTGCTCGTGGTCGAAGGGCCGAACGGGACGGAGTTTCGGGTGGACACGGACCGCCTCAGCGTCACCCTCAGCCCCGACGCCGGCGACGGCTTCCTCTATGAGGACTTCGGCACGCGCGGCCCGACGAGCCTCGCCATCGCCGCCGACGCGACGGGCTACCTCTTCGCGGTGGACGAGGCAACCGACAGCCTCTACGTCTTCAACCGCAACGGCATCGAAGGGGTCGCCCCGCCGCCGGCCGCGAACTCGCTGCGCCCGGTCAAGGTGTCGTTCGGCGGCGAGGGCGGCGGCCCGCTCTCGTTCCGCGACCCGCAGGGCGTGGCCTACTTCGACCGGACGGTCTACGTCGCCGACACCGGCAACAACCGGATCGCGCGCTACCGCCTCAACACGGACTTCGAGTAAGCGAAGGCATCCGGGCGTCGCTAGCAGAAAGGGTGCGCCCGCCCCGTGCAGGATTGAGGAGCCCTCTGTTCAACCCGATGAGGATAGAGATTGGAGGATCGAGGAGGGCGGAGAGTATCGGGGAGAGGGCTATCCTCTCTCTTCCATCCTCCATCGTCTGGCACGTCCCGCTCAGGCCGGCCGGCGCTCGGCGCGGTAGGTGCGGTACGAGCCGTCGGCGATGGTCCTGAGCCAGTCGGGGTGGCTGAGGTACCAGTCGACCGTCTCGCGCAGCCCGGTCTCGAACGCGTGGGCGGGCCGCCAGCCGAGGGCGCGCTCGGTCTTCGACGGGTCGATGGCGTAGCGCCAGTCGTGGCCGGGGCGGTCGGCGACGAACGTGATGAGCGCGCGCGCCGTGCCGGGGGCTCGGCCGAGGCGCTCGTCCACCAGGTCGGCGATCGTCTCGACGACCTCGAGGTTGCGGCGCTCGGCGCGGCCGCCGACGGCGTAGGTCTCGCCCGGCACCCCGTCGTGCAGCATCCGGTCGAGGGCCTCGACGTGGTCGCCGACGTGGAGCCAGTCGCGGACGTTCTCGCCCCGGCCGTAGACCGGCAGCGGGTGGCCAGCCGCCGCGTTGCGGATCGTGAGCGGGACCAGCTTCTCGGGGAATTGGAACGGGCCGTAGTTGTTCGAGCAGTTCGAGACCGTCACCGGCAGGCCGTAGGTGTGGTGGTAGGCCCGAGCGAGGTGGTCGCTGCCCGCCTTCGAGGCCGAGTACGGGCTGCGCGGGTCGTAGGGCGTCGCCTCGTCGAAGGCCCCGGTGTCGCCGAGCGCGCCGAAGACCTCGTCGGTCGAGACGTGGTGGAAGCGGACGTCGCGGCGGTCGCCCCAGGCGTGCCGCGCCGCGTCGAGGAGCGACGCCGTGCCGAGGACGTTGGTGCGGACGAAGGCGAGCGGGTCGCGGATCGAGCGGTCCACGTGGCTCTCGGCGGCGAAGTGGACGACGGTGTCGAAGCGGTGCTCGGCGAAGAGGGCGCGGACGAGGGCATCGTCGGCGATGTCGCCGTGTGCGAAGGTGTAGGTCGGTGCGTCCTCGAGGGCACGGAGGCTGAGCAGGTTGCCGGCGTAGGTCAGCGCATCGAGGTTCAGGAACCGGACCTCGGGATAGCGCGGCACCAGGCGCAGCAGGAAGTTGGCCCCGATGAACCCAGCCCCACCGGTGACGAGCACAGACTCCATGTTGGAGTTTGGAGTTTGGGGTTTGGGTTTGAACACCTCGCCTCAGTCCAAAATTCCCAGTTTAAAATTGGTAGCCCAGCGAGACGGTCCAGCGGGTGAGCTCGGCGAGATTACCTCGGAACGAGGCTTGCGCCCGCAGACCGGAGCGGAAGCTGAACACGGCCCCGGCGTAGAGCGTGCCGGTCGAGATGAAGGTGCTGACCGTGCGCTCCGAGGTCTCAGTGCGCGTCTCGCCCTCCGGCGGATCGCCGAGCAGGACCGGACGGCTCTCGGTCTGGGTGCGGGCGTAGGCGTAGGTATAGGCTCCGCCGCCGAAGGCGTCGAGCCGCCGCGTCACGTCGAACCGGACGTAGAGCGGGAGCGTGAGTGCGAGCGTCGTCACGTCCGTTTCCCGGCGCGAGGGGGCGTCGCTGAACGGACCGACCGCGACGCTCTCGGTGTGCGCGAAGCCGCCCGACGGGTTGATCGCGGCGAGGATCGTCAGGCCCCGGCGTCTCTGGGCGTAGACGTAGCCGAGCGAGGCTTGGGTCGCCCGCGTGACGAGGTCCACCTCGTCCTCGCCGCCGCCGGTCGAGGTCTCCCGCGTTTCGGTAGTCATGCCGTTCTGGGTGGTGCGTATGAGCTCGCTCCGCTCCACGGTCGCCAGGGCGTCGGCGGTGCCTGTGCCAAAGGTGCCGGCGACGGAGGCGTAGAGGTAGTCGTCGCGCTTGCGCCCGGCCTGGAGCGCGCCGACCACCTCGAAGTCGACCGCCGCCGGGGTGGCGTCGGCCGCGCTCCGGGAGACCTCGTCGGTCCGCCGAAACTGGATGAACGGAGTGCCGCCGAGGTCCTGTTCGCTTTGGAAGGAGGAGAAGGAGTTCGCGGAAACCTCCGTTTCGCCGACGGCGCGCTGGTAGGAGACGGCGGCGGCGAGGTCCCACGTCCGCCCCGCGAAGGCCACCTCGGCCCCGACGCCGAAGGCATCGGTGTCGCTAGACCGGACGGTGCGGCTGCGCCGGACCGATTCCTCCTCGAACCCCGGACTCTCCTGCGTCGAGGTCTGATCGCCTTCGTCGGTGAGGTCGAAGACGTCGCTGCGGTAGCCGCCGTAGAGCCCGAAAGCGATCCCGCCGAAGTCGGTGCGGCCGACGTAGACGACGCGGGCGCGCGTGGTGGTCGCCACGAGGTCCTGCTGCCGGGTCTGCTCGTTGATGTCGAGGCGCGAGAAGTCCGGGAGGTCGAGGCGGCGGACGCTCTGGTCGGTGCGGCGCTCCTCCTGGACGAGCACCCCGTTCTCGACCGTCAGGAGCCACTTCCGCTCGCGCGAGCCGACGAGCGCGGCGAACGAGACAGGCCGGTCCAGGGCGAAGGCGGGCCGGACTGTGGCATAGACGAAGCGGTCCTTCGAGCGGGCGGCGCGGGCCGGGTTGACGAAGGTCGGCACCGGGCTGTCAAGGCCGAGCCAGAAGATGGCCGGCACCTCCTCGGTGAGCGCGAGCGGCGAGCGGTCGGGCCGGATCGGGTCGGCGATGGAGGAGACCTCGAACTGCGCAGAAGCCGAGATTGGGAGGAGCAGGAGGCCGAGAGCGAGGCGGCGGAGACGGGGCATAAGGCGAAAGGTACTGAGCGAAGATGACGGATAACCTACGGGTCGCGCGGCTGGGACGCGAGGTAACACGGCGTGAATCTGCCGGTGCCGCGCGCCGGTGCCACGTGCCGGTCCGGGTGCCGCACCGCTGTCATCGGCTGGGCGTAGCTTCCAGCCCCCTCGCCTTCGACGCCCCCGATTCCGCCCGACCCGATTCCGCCCGACCCGATTCTGCCCGACCATGTCCGAGCTAGACCTCTTCTCGCCCCGCCCCGACATCCCGTTCGAGCCTGACGACGAGCACGCCACCGAAGGCGCTGCCCCCGTCAGGCTGACGCTGCCCGATGATCTCGGCGAAGCGACCGGCGAGGCGCCCGGCGACGAGCGCGAGACGCTCTTCCTCGCCGACGCGATGGCGCTCGCCTACCGCGCCTTCTTCTCGATGAAGAACGCTGCCCTCAGCGCCCCCGACGGCACCGACACGCGCACGCTCTACGGCTTCGCCAGCGCCCTGCTCAAGCTCCTCGAGGAGCACCGCCCCGAGCACATCGCCGTCGTCTTCGACGCCATCGGCGGCCCGCCCACCTTCCGGGACACGCTCTACGACGACTACAAGGCGCACCGCCCGCCGATGCCGCCCGAGATCAAGAGCAACATCCCGCTCATTAAGCGGCTCGTCGAGGCCTTCGACATCCCCGTGCTCGAAGCGCCGGGCGTCGAGGCCGACGACGTGATCGGGACCCTCGCGCGCCGCGCCGAGGCCGAGGGCGTCGACGCCGTGATCTTCTCGGCCGACAAGGACTTCCGGCAGCTCCTCTCGGACCGCGTCTCGATGCTCCGCCCGCCCTACCAGGGCGAGACCTTCAGCCGGGAGACGCCCGAGACCTTCGCCGAGAAATACGGCGACCTCGCCCCGGCGCAGTTCGTCGACCTGCTCGCGCTCATCGGCGACACGTCGGACAACGTCCCCGGCGTGCCGGGCATCGGCGAGAAGACGGCCGTGGCGCTGGTCCAGGAGTACGGCGACGTCGAGACCATCATCGAGCACGCGGCCGAGCTCAAGGGCAAGCGAGCGCGCGAGGGCATGACCGAGCACGCCGCCGACGCGCGCCTCTCGAAGCAGCTCGTCACGATCAAGACCGACGTCCCGCTCCACACGCCCGAGGGCGACGAGCTGGACTGGCACACCCTCCGCCGCACCGACCCCGATCTCACCGCCCTCGACGCGCTCTTCGACGAGGTCGGCTTCGGGAGTCGCCTCCGCACGCGTGCCAAGGACTACGCCGAGGGTCGGGTCCGGCAGCGCAGCAGCGGCGGGCCGCGCCGGACGTTCACCACGCTCCCCGAGGACGACCCGGCGCTCTCGTTCGACTTCGGCCCTTACGAACCCGTCACCGCCCTCGACGCCGACGCCGTGGACTACCGGACCGTCTGGGAAAAAGGCGAGCTGGACCTCGCCGAAGAGGTGACCAAAGAGGCGAGCAAACTCAGCTTCGATACCGAGACGACGTCCGTCGACCCGATGCACGCCGAGCTGGTCGGGGTCTCGCTCGCGCAGCGGGAGAAGAAGGCGGTCTACGTCCCGACCCCGCTGCCCGACGGGACGGCCGAGCAGAAAGCCATCGCCCCGCTCCGGCCGGCGCTCGAAGACGAGGCGCTCCTCAAGGTCGGCCACAACGTCAAGTACGATCTGGTGGTGATGCAGCGCCACGGGGTGACGGTGCGCGGGCCGGTCTTCGACACGATGATTGCCCACTACCTCCTCGACCCCGAGGCCAGCCACAAGCTCGACGACGTGGCGAGCTTCCACCTCAACTACCGCCCGCAGCCGATTACTGACCTCATCGGGACCGGCAAGAACGCCCTCTCGATGCGCGACGTGCCGGTCGAGGATGTCGGGCCGTACGCCTGCGAGGACGCCGACATCGCGCTCCGCCTCGTCCCCGTTCTCACCGAGGCGCTGAAGAAGATGGACGGCGGCGCGGGCCGGCTCTTGCAGATCGCCGAGGCGATCGAGTTCCCCCTCGTCCGCGTCCTGGCCGACATGGAGATGGCCGGGGTCAAGGTGTCCGAGGCCGTCCTCGCCGACATCCGCGAGGGGCTGGACGAACAGCTCGCCGACTTGGAGCGCGAGATTCACGAAGGGGCCGGCCGGGCGTTCGGGATCGGCTCGACCAAGCAGCTCGGCGAGGTGCTCTTCAACGACCCGCCGACCGACGAGGAGCGAGTCGCCTACGAACGCTGGGTGCAGGACGTGAAGGACAACGAGGCCGGAGCCGTCGCGGGCGACCCCGAGGCCAAGCCGAAAACCAAGAAGCTGCTCGCCGAGGAGGCCCCGACGTTCGGGATCGGGCTGGAGCCGCTGGGCAAAACGAAGACCGGCAAGCCGAAGACCGACGAGGGCGTCCTCTCGGAGTTGGCGCAGACGCACCCGCTGCCCGCCCTGGTCCTCGACTGGCGCAAGGTCTCGAAGCTCAAGTCCACCTACGTGGACCGGCTGCCCGAGCTGATCCACCCCGACACCGGCCGCGTGCACACCGACTTCAACCAGGCCGTCACCGCCACGGGGAGGCTCTCATCGAGCAACCCAAACTTGCAGAACATCCCGATCCGCACGGACCTCGGCAAGGAGATCCGCCGCGCGTTCGTCGCCGAGCCGGGGCACGTCCTGATGGCGGCCGACTACGCGCAAATCGAGCTCCGCATCATCGCCTCGATGTCGGGCGACCCGGACCTGGTGGGGGCGTTCCAGCAGGAGCAGGACATCCACACGGCCACGGCCGCGCGCGTCTTCGGCGTCGCGTACGACGCCGTCACGCGCGAGCAGCGCGACCGCGTCAAGCAGGTCAACTACGGCATCCCCTACGGCATCTCGGCCTTCGGGCTCGCCAGCCGCCTCCGCATCGGCAACAGCGAGGCCCAGGAGCTGATCGACCAGTATCGCGCCTCGTACCCCGGCGTGATCGAGTTCCTAGACGGTCTCCTGGACGAGGCGCGGAACCGAGGCTACGTCGAGACCCTCCTCGGGCGGCGGCGCTACGTCCCGCAGATCGGGAGCCGCAACCCCAACGACCGCGCCTTCGCCGAGCGCATCGCGGTCAACATGCCGATCCAGGGGACGCAGGCGGACATGATCAAGATCGCCATGATCCGCATCCACGACCGGCTCCGGGCCGAGGGCCTGACCTCGAAGATGATCTTGCAGGTCCACGACGAGCTAGTCTTCGAGGTCGCCGATGCCGAGCGCGAGGTCGTGGCGGCGCTCGCAAAAGAGGAGATGGCCGGGGCGCTGCCGCTCGAGGTGCCCGTCGTCATCGAGATCGGCTTCGGCGACAACTGGCTCGACGCGCACTAAAAACTAAAGTTGTTGTAAATTGACGAACCCACTCACGAAAGGAGTCAAAAGATGTCCATTTTTAGATCCCGTAAACCAAATTCTGTTGCTAACGATACTTCAAATTTCTTTATAGGTTCTCCTGAGGCAGAAGCAGAGAGTGGGAACTCGTCAAGAATGAGATTCTCAGATTTATACGAAGTCTTCTGGCTTATAGTCAAGAGAGGTATGAGGAGACTAAGAATGAACTGTCCCTCTGGTTTAGTCCAGGCGAACTCTCAAAAGTGTTGGCCATAGTAGAGGATGTGATAAGGTATAGAGGTCGGCCTTTCGTTCCTTACAGAGAATTGGCTTCTATTGTCTCTGAAAAGCTTAAGACCGATTCCAGCGAATCAATTATAGAAACACTTTTTGATTACTCTATATTGGAAAATGTCGAGCCAGGAGGAGGAACTATACATTTCAAACATATGGAGCCTCGTGGTGAGGTATACGCGATAAATAAAAGCTGGGATATGATTACTCATAGATCTGTTGAAATGGCTGTAAAAAAGAAGGTCGTATAATTATTAAGAATGCATACGCAAAAGAGGCCGGTGGGGCGTGGTGTGCCCCACCGGCCTCAGCACGCTAGCGGCGAGGCGCTACTGGCCGCGCCCGGTCTTCTGCTGGAGCGCCTCGATGCGCTCCGACGCCTCGGCCTTCGTGAGGTCGTCGGGGGCCTCCTCGCCCGCCTCCTCGGCGAGGGTCTGGAGGTAGGAGCGCTGCGCGCCGGTCATCGGCTCGTCGCCGGTGGTCCAGTTCTCGGGGTCCTTGACGGCGTTGCCTTCGGGGTTCGCTTTCGGGTTGTCAGACATGGTGGTGAGATGGTTGGTGAAGAGGGGAGAGATAAGCTAGCCGGGGGGCGTGCCACCGTTATGTCGCTTCCGGCCAGGTCGCTCTCCGCGCGGCTTGAAACCTTCCCGGCTCGTCGCGTATGTTGCGCCCCGCCTTTGCCCCGCCGCCGATGCAGCTCACCGACTCCCCGCCCGTCGCCCACGCCGCCTTCACGTTCGTCAAATCCTCCGGCGGGATCGAGGAGTACCGCCTCGAAGCGAACGGGCTGACGGTCCTGCTGATGCCGCAAACGGCGGCGCCGGTCGTGACCTTCATGGTGACGTACCGCGTCGGGAGCCGCAACGAGCGGGCCGGGCTGACCGGCGCGACGCACCTCCTCGAGCACCTTATGTTCAAGGGCACCGAGCGCTACAACAAGGACGCCGGAACCGCGATCTTCCCGACGCTCCAGCGTGTCGGAGCCGTCGTGAACGCGACGACCTGGCTCGACCGGACCAACTACTACGAGTTGCTGCCGAAGGCCCACCTCGCACTCGCCGTCGAGGTCGAGGCCGACCGGATGCGGAACGCCCGCGTGCGCGACGAGGACCTGGCGAGCGAGCGGACCGTGGTGCTCAATGAGCTGGACCGGGGCGAGAACGACCCGACGCGCAAGCTCCTCCAGGCCCTCCACGCGACCGCCTTCTTCGCCCACCCCTACGGGCACCCGACGATCGGCTGGCGCTCGGACGTGGAGCAGGTCTCGGCCGCCGGCCTCCGGCACTTCTACGACACCTACTACTGGCCCGACAACGCAACCGCCTCGGTGATCGGCGACTTCGACCGGGCCGAGGCCCTCGCCCTCGTCGAGCAGCACTTCGGCGCGATCCCGGCGGCCCCCAATCCGTTCGAGCACAACGTCACTGCCGAGCCGCCGCAGACCGGCGAGCGCCGCGTGACCGTCCGCCAGGCCGGGCAGCTCGGGGCCGTGATGCTCGGCTTCAAGTCCGTCGCCGCGCTCGACGCCGAGGCGGACGCGATCGACCTGCTGGCCGTTGCGCTCGGGACCGGCAAGAGCAGCCGCCTCTACCGCCGGCTCACGGACCGGGGCCTGACGACGAGGGCCTGGGCCTACGCCCCGCGCCTGCGTGACCCCGGCCTGTTCATTGTTTACGGGGCGCTCGCACCCGATGTGACGCACGCCGAGGTCGAGGCCGCGCTCTGGGAGACGCTCCGCGCCGTCGCCGACGACGGGCTGACGGAGGCCGAGCTAGAGCGCGCCCGCAACCAGCTCATCGCGCAAGAGGCCTTTGGGCGCGACGGACCGTACGCCATCGCCGCCCAACTCAACGAGGCCATCGCCGCCGGCGACTGGACGCTCTACACCGATTACCTCGACCGGATCGAGCAGGTCACCGCCGACGACGTCCAGGCGGCCGCCGCGCGCGTCTTCGACCAGGACCGGTTGACGGTGGGTCTCTACGACCCTATTTCTGGTGTTTAGTTTCTAGTTTTTTAGCCTCGGTCGTTCATGCCCAACCAGAAACCAGTAACGAAAAACCGGAAACCAGCCACCCTCGCCGAGCGCGTCCGCGAGACCGAGGTTGGCGCGGCGCGTGTACTCACGCTGCCGACGGCGGCCGACCGCGTGGTGTCGCTCCGCGGCTCGTTCGAGACGTTCCCCGACTTCGGGAGCGGGCAGGAGCTGGAGCAGAAACTCGCCACGATGATGCTCGACAAGGGGACGCGCCGGCGCGACCGCTTCGCCGTGGCGGAGGCGCTCGAGAACCGGGGCGTCCAGCTCGGGTTCAGCGCGAACGGCCTCCGCTGCGGGTTCTACGCGCGCGCCCTCCAGGCCGACCTCCCCGAGGCGCTCGCCCTCCTGGCCGAGCAGCTCCGCGAACCGCTCTTCGACCCGGCTGAGTTCGAGAAAGTCCGCGGCCAGCACGCCGCCTCGCTCCGCCGCTCGATCGACAACACGGGCACCCAGGCCGCAGGCGCGCTCGCCCGCCGACTCTACCCCCCGAATCACCCCAACTTCCGTCCCGGCCCCGAGGTCATGCTCGACCGGCTCGGCGCGCTCACCGTCGAGGACGTGCGCGCCTACTACGACGCGCACGTCGGCGCGCGCGGCCTCCTCCTCGCCGTCGCCGGGGACTGCGACCCTGCGGCCGTCGAAGCGCTCGTCGCCGACACCCTCGGCGACTGGGCCGCTCCGACCGTCGCCTCCGGCTTCGCCACCGCAGCCGACGCGGAGCCGCCGGGCCGCGTCGACATCCCGATTGCAGACCGGCAGAACCTCGACGTGCGCCTCGGCCACCCCGTCGCGGTGCGGCGCGGCGACGCCGACTACCTCCCGCTGCACGTCGGCAACTATGTCCTCGGGGGCAACTTCTCGGCGCGCCTGATGAGCACCGTCCGCGACGAGGAGGGGCTGACCTATGGCATCGGCTCGACGCTCTCCGGCGTCCGGGTCGAGTACGAGGGCTACTGGCGGATCGCCGTCACGCTCAGCGGCGACTCGCTGGAGCGCGGCATCGAGGCGACGCTGGAGCAGGCGCGGCGCTTCGTCGAGGGCGGCATCACCGAGGACGAGCTCGAGGAGAAGCAGCAGACCCTGGCCGGCACGTTCCAGGTCGGCCTCGCCACGACCGGCGGCCTCGCCACGGCGCTACTGACGAACGCCGAGCGCGGGTTCGAGGTGCGCTACCTCGACCGGTTTCCCGACCTCCTCGACGCGCTCACCGTCGAGACGGTCAACGCCGCCGTCCGTCGCCACCTCGACGCCGAGGCGCTCCACGTCGCCGTCGCCGGAACGCTTCCGCTGAGCGGTTGAGCCGCCGGGTCAGGTCAGGCGGCACTGGATAGAGCGATGTATACAAGGGTTAGTTGGGTCGGGAGGAAGGCGACTGGAACGAAGCCTCCGGTTCTCCCGTGGAAGCCCCCGTTCACCTGCTGGACGCGCCCTGCGGCGGTAGCTCAGCCCTCCCTTCTACGTCCGGCTTCCCTTCGATTCTCAGCACCCCATCCCCATTATGAACAACCTCAGCGAGGTCCTCCACACCTATCTCACCGACATGCACGCGGTGGAGAGCCACATCCTCGAAGCCGTCGAGCGCCAGCTCAACGGCGACGAGATCAAGGACTATCCCGAGGCCAGCCGCGTCGTCCGCGAGCTGCACGTCGTTCTCGAGCGCCACACGACGGCGCTGAAAAACTTCATCGAAAACCGCGAAGGCCTCAGCGTCAAGGGTGCCCTCAAGGAAGCGCTCGGCGACGCGCTCGGCTTCGCCGCCGGTCTCTACGACAAGGTCCGCACCGACCAGGTCTCGCGCATGATCCGCGACGACTACACGGCGATCAGCCTCGCGGCCATCTCGTACCACATGCTCCACACGACGGCCCTCGGCCTGAAGAACGATGCCGTTGCGAGCCTCGCGATTCGCCACCTCAAGGACATCACGCCGGTGCTCGTGGACCTCTCGAAGGTCGTCTGCCACGTCGTCGCCAAAGAGCTGGCCGACGAGGACAAGGTGTTCGACGGAACGGTCGGCGCGCAGGCGGTCAAGAACACGCAGGAAGCGTGGGACCCCAGCAACATCGAGGCGTAGTCAACGCGTCCGATAGACAAAGGAGAGGGGCCGGCTTCCGCCACGGGAGTCGGCCCCTTCTGTGCTCGCACGCGCCGCATTTCGCGCGCCTCGCATTCTAAGCGGTACGGTCAGCGGATGACGATCAGGTCGTCGTCCTTGAGGGTCGCGGCGGTGGGCTTCGGAGCATCGGGCATGATCCACGAGAGCAGGAAGTAGACCGGGATCGCCGCGCCGGAGCCGGCGATAAGCGCTATCACGAAGGCGATCCGCACGAGCGTCGGGTCGATGTCGAACGCCTGCCCGAGGCCGCCGCAGACGCCGAGGACCTTGCGGTTCGTGCGCGACTTGGCGAAGCGGCTCCGGCGCTGCTCGTAGCGCTCGCGGCGGTCCGCCTTGCGCTCGGAGCGCCGCTCGGCCGTGCGCTCGCGGCGCGACGCCCCGCTCCGGGCACGGCGGCGGGCGGCCTTCTCGCGCTGCTTCTGCTTGCGCGCCTTGCGGTCGGGGCTCCACGAGAGCACCCCAAAGCCGAGCAGGATGATGAGCACCCCGATCAGCCACGGCCCGACGAGCGCCGAGAAGTCTAGCCCCGAGGCGAACAGCCCGAGCTCCTGAAGCAGATAGGCCGAGCCAACGCCGATCGTCGAGAGGCCGGCGACCGTGGGGAGGTTCCAGAAGCTCGGCTTCTCCTCCTCCGCGTCTTTCGCGTGGAGGAAGTCCTCGATGTCGTCGTCGGTGATGTCGTCGTCGAGACCGTAGGCGCTCTCGTAGGCGAAGAAACCTTCGTCCTGACGGGCGTCGTCATCGGGGCGTTGACGGGATCGGCTGCGGGTGCTCATCGGAGGTAGGGGTGGGTGCGGGGGGATGTACGACGCGTCTTCCGTGTTGTTGCGGCGAATGAGGAGCGGGGGACGAGCAGGTAGGCGAGAGCAGCGCGGCCACCACCGGGCGTTCTTTATGAAGTTTGACGCAACGCGGCATGATGGGAAACTGAGCTTGCCGCAGTGCGTCATAGCACCACGTCAACACGCCCGTCTCCATGCCCCGACTCATCAAACGCTACGGCAGCCGCAAGCTCTACGACACCGGCGAGAGCCAGTACATCTCCATGCAGGAGGTGGCCGAGCTGATCCGCTCGGGCGACGAGATCGAGGTCCTCGACAACAAGTCGGGTGAGAACGTGACGGTGCAGGTGCTGACCCAGGTGATCTCCGAGCAGGGGCGGCGCGGCAGTTTCTTTCCGAGCGGCCTGCTGCACGACCTGATTCGGACGGGCGAGGACGCGTTGCAGGCGGGCGAAAACGCCGTCTCCAGCAGCGTGCGCCAGCTTCAGCAGGGCGTCGGGGGCTTGGTCGAGAAGGCCTCGCGCAGCACGCTCGGCAAGCTGCGCCAGCCCAGCCCTGTGCAGGACGAAATGGCCCGCCTCCGCGAGCGCCTCGACAGCCTTGAAGCCTCGCTAGGCCGCCTCACCGACGAGCGCGACGCCGACTGATTTCCCCGGTCCTCTTCTCCCGACCGGCTCTCCACCTAACCCAGACCCAACGCAGATGAACCAGACCATCCAGGACACCACCGCCGCTTTCCGCGCCACCGCCGACACGTTCGTCGGAGCCGGGCGCGACCTATTCTATGCCGGCCTCGGCCTGCTCGCCATGATCGAGGAGGAGACGCGCGACGGGTTCGACGCGCTCGTCCGCGAGGGCCGGCGCGTGGAGCGCGGCGACGCCCGTACGCTCACCGCGAAGGCTGTCGAGGCCGTGGAGGACGAGGCCCGCGAGCTCGAGGAAGAGGTCGGCGAGGTGCGCCGCGCCGCCGACGAGATCGGCACCGACATCGAGACTCGCATCGTCGAGACCATCGGGACGGTCCTGCACCGGATGAACGTGCCGACGCGCGACGACGTGGAGTCGCTCACGCGGAGCGTGGACCGGCTCAACAAGAAAGCCATCGCCCTCCGCGCGGCTTAAGCGATCCCCACTCTACAGCCAACCCCACTTTACAGCCAAACGCAGACTTCCACCCGAACCCAGAGAAACCCATCATGGCAAAGACCAAGAATACGTCCCTCCCGAACGATGTGCAGGAAGCGACGGAGCGCGTGCTCCTCGCCGGCGTCGGCGCGCTCTCCGTGGCCGAAGACGAGGGCAGCAAGCTCTTCAAAAAGCTCGTCAAGAAAGGCAAGAAGTACAACGGGGCCGGCCTCGAGCAGGTCGAGCAGATCCGCAAGCAGGTCGAGGGCCGCGCCGGGCAGGTCAAGCACGAGGTGGACCAGCAGACGGGCAAGGTCAAGAAGGCGCTCGACACGCAGATCGGCAAGGCGCGGCAGGTGGCCGACGGCGCGCTCGGCACGGTCGAGCAGCGCGTGCAGGAGGCCGTGACCGTCGCCCTCCAGGGGCTCGGCATCCCGACGCGCGACGAGATCGCCGGGCTTCGCAAGAGCGTGCAGCAGCTCTCGAAGAACCTCGACGCGCTCCGCCGCGAGCGCGAGATCGAGGCCGAGGCGCACCCCGAGGTCACGGCCCGCGCCACGGGCAACGGCTGGTACGAGATCGCGGTCCACGAGGTCGCCGTCGAGAAGGTGCACGGCGAGGAGGAGGCGGTCGAGCGCGTGGCGGCGCTGCAACGTGAGAACTCGACCCTGACGGCCGACGAGCGCGCCGCCGGTGTGGAGGCCGTCAAGGGCGGCGGCGGGTGGTACCAGATCAAGCTGAACGGCCTGGTCGTTGAGAAGGTGCAGGGGCAGGAAGCCGCCGACGCGGCCGTGGCGCGGCTCGAAGCGCAGCGCTAACGCGCCCTGCCATCGGCCCCTGTAGCCGATCTTTGGGTGCGAGCGGGCACGGACTCCACGCCGGTGGGGCGGTGCCGCCTCCCACCGCTTGCCCTCAGCCGGCGGAGGGCAGACCGCCTGGTATCAGAACCGGCGGTCTGCCGTGCCGTCCGCAGTCTCGTCCAAGCGGTCCCAGGTCGGCTGTGGGCTGAGGCGGCGAAGCTCGGAGCCAACCAACCGCTTCCCTCCCCATGACCGACTCCCGCCCTGCGCCCGCCGGCCCCACGATCGCCCTTGCGCTGGCCGGCGGCGGGCCGGAGGGGGCGATCTACGAGATCGGCGCGCTCCGGGCGCTCGACGAGGCCATCGACGGGCTCGACCTGGCGCGGCTCCCGATCTACGTCGGGGTGTCGTCCGGGGCGTTCGTCGGGTCGTGCCTCGCCAACGGGATCGGGACGGCGCAGCTCTGCCGCAGCGTGGTGCGCGACGAGCCGGGCGAGCATCCGTTCCGGCCCGAGCTGTTCCTGACCCCGGCCTTCGGCGAGTGGGCGCGGCGCGGGGCCTCGGTGCCGAAGCGCGTCGTCGAAGGCCTGGCGGACTGGCTGTTCAAGCACGACTTCGAGGGCGGCTTAGTGACGGCGCTCACCGGGCGGCTCGGGCGCGCGCTGCCGGTCGGGCTTTTCGACAACCGGGGGATTCGAGATTACCTCCGGGACGTGTTCGCCCTGAAAGGTCGGACGGACGATTTCCGCCGCCTCGTCCCGCAGCTCACCATCGTCGCCTCGGACCTCAACTCGGGCGAGGCCGTCCGCTTCGGCGAGCCGGGGTTCGACCACGTCTCGATCGCTGAGGCCGTGCAGGCGTCGACGGCGCTGCCGGTGCTCTACCCGCCGGTGAGTATCGACGGCCGGGAGTACGTCGACGGCGTGCTGCTCAAGACCGTCCACGCCTCGGCCGCGCTCGACGCCGGGGCGGACCTGGTGCTGTGCGTCAACCCGATCGTGCCCGTGGACACGGCGCGGGCCGTCGAGCAGGGCATCATGCGGCGCGGCAAGCTCATCGACCGCGGGATGCCGGGCGTGCTGGCGCAGACCTTCCGCACGCTCATCCACTCGCGCCTGACGACGGGTATCGCGGCCTACGAGGCGCGCTACCCCGCGGACATCCTGCTCTTCGAGCCGAGCCGGGAGGACTACCAGATGTTCTTCACGAACGTCTTCTCGTTCGAGTCGCGCAAGGCCGTCGTCGAGCACGCCTACCACGCGACGCTCGAGAGCCTGGCCGCGCGCCGCGCCGAGATTGCCCCCGTCCTCGAAGCGCACGGGCTGCGCCTGCGCGATGCCGTGCTCGACGACCCGGCCCCGCGCCTGTGGCCGGGCGTCGGGCTGGACCTGATGGAGGAGCCGGCGCAGATCGACGAGGCCGACCGGGGCACGCCGGTTGCGCGGACCCTCCGCGACGTGCTCGCCCGGCTGGACGCGGCCCTCGACCGGGCGGCGTAGGAGGGGTATCTTTCCGCCGCGCCCCCGCCGTCGATGTGTGCCCATGCATCCTGCCTTCCTCCTGGTTCTCAAGACCGTCGCGTGCCTGGCGCTGCTGGGGAGCCTGCTGCTGGCCGTCAAGAGCCAGGACTCGCTGGCGGACATCCCCGAGGTGGGCTACAAGGTCGCCGAGGTGGAGCAGGTGGAGCCGGAGACGGCCTTCGTCGGGTCGAGCCACACCTACCGGCATGTGGACATCGCGCTCTTCGACAGCCTCCGGGGCGGCACGAGCTACAACCTCGGCTTGCGCGCGGCCGACGCCGTCGAGATCCATTACCAGGCCGAGCGGGCGCTCCGGCTGCCGAGCCTCCGGCAGCTCGTGGTCGAGCTCCGCACCGTCGGGACCGACGCGCAACTCCACAACCGCCGCAGCCGCCGCGCCTATTACCACCACGACCTGCGCCACGCCCGGCTGGCAGCCAGGGCGACCCTCGCGCTGGACCTCCCGCTGTCCGAGCGGCTCGGCATGGTCCGCGAGCGCTACGGCGTAGCGCTGGACCACTACATGATGACGGGGCAGGGCGACGCGCTGATCGCCGGGCGCGTCTACGAGTCGGCCCCCTACTCGCCGGGGGAGCGCCACGGGTTTGCGTCACTGGGAGGCGTGGCGGGGGATCAGGAGCGCCGCGCCGAGTTCCTGTCGTCAGAAGGCCAGGCGGACTTCGCCGAGCGCGTGCGACGGCTCCGGCAGCGGGCCTCGGCTGTCCCGACGCGCGCCGACTCCGTGATGGCTGACGTCTGGCTCGACCTCTACCGCCGCGCTGCGGCGCAGGGCGTCGAGGTCGTCTTCGTCGAACAGGTCGGCGAGCAGGAGGGCGCGGGCGTGGCGCGGCTGCTGGCCGAGGTGCTGCCGCCGGAGCGCCTGCTCATCTTCAACGACCCGGACCGCTACCCCGAGCTGTTCGACGTCGACGTCTGGTTCGACCGGGGCCACCTCAACGAGCGCGGCGCGCGGCACCTGACGGAGCTGCTAGCCGCCCGGTTGCCGGCCGCCTGAGCCGCCCTCGTCCGCCGGGCCGTTCCGGTTTCCTCGACCGCTTTGCTTCGCCTCCCTATGCACCCTGCCCGTAGAGTCGTCCTAAAGGCCGTCGCCCTGCCGCTCCTGGTGGGCGGCGTTCTGCTGGGCATCCACCGCCTGGACGATCACCGCGACATCGAGGAGGTCGGGTACAAAGGCCTGGAGGTGCAGGCCCTCGGCCCCGAGACCGTCTTCCTCGGCTCCAGCCACACCTACCGGCACATCGACCCGGCGCTGTTCGACAGCCTGCGGGGCGGGGGAACGAGCTACAACTTCGGGCTGCGCGGGGCGACGGCTCTCGAGTTCCACTACCAGGCCGAGGAGCTGCTCCGCCTGCCGTCGATCGAGCAGCTCGTGCTCGAGCTCCGGGTGATCGCGCCGGCCCCGGACCTGGCGAACCGGGACAACCGCCGGACCTACTACTACCACGACCTCCGCCGCCTCCGGCTCGCCTCCGAGTCGGCCTTCGCCTACGACCGGCCGCTGAGCCGGACCGTGCAGGTCGTGCTCGGGCGGACGGGCGTGGCGATAGACAACTACTTCCTGCCGGGGCAGGGCGACGAGCTGATGGAGGGCCGCCTCTACGAGCCGAAGCCGTTCTCGCCGCTGGACCGGCGGGGGTTCTCGGTGCTGGACCATGACCCCGAGGTTACAAAGCGCAACGAGCAGTTCCTCACCCCGCGCGGGCAGGCCGTGTTCGCCAGGAAGGTGGAGATGATTCGGCAGCGGGCCTCGGCCGTCCCGACGCGTCCCGACTCGGTGATAGCCGGCATCTGGCTCGACCTCTACCGCCGCGCTGCGGCGCAGGGCGTCGAGGTCGTCTTCGTCGAGCACGTCGGCGAGCAGAACGTGGCCGGCGCGGCGCAGCTACTGAGCGAGATGTTGCCGCCGGAGCACCTGCTCGTCTTCAACGACCCGGACCGCTACCCCGAGCTGTTCGACGTCGACGTCTGGTTCGACCGGGGCCACCTCAACGAGCGTGGTGCTCGCCTGTTCACTACGATGCTGGCCGACCGTCTCCCCCTCGGCCCCTAGGTCGTGTGGACATTCACCCAGATCGGCTCTCACGGGCCCTATTCCGTCCTCGCTACGTTTTGCTCGTCGCCCGATGCTAGGGCATCGGGCTTCTCCGGGACGCGTCCCTCGCACGCCTTGCGAGACCGAAATCGTGACCTCGCGCGAGCCTGACCTCGCCATTGTCCACACGACCTAACCCTGCTGCGCCGTGCTGTTCAACTCGCTCGCCTTCCTGATCTTCTTCCCGCTCGTCGTCGGGATTTACTTCCTCACCCCGCCGCGCCACCGCTGGGCGTGGCTGCTGGCGGCCAGCTACTTCTTCTACGGCTGGTGGCGCATCGACTACCTCGCGCTGATCGTCTTCTCGACGCTCGTCGACTACGGGGCCGGCCTGGCGATGGGGCGGCGCGAGACGAGGGCCGGGCGGCGGCCGTTCCTGATCCTGAGCCTGGTGAGCAACCTGGGGCTGCTGTTCACCTTCAAGTACCTCGGCCTGTTCACGCGCACGGCCGAGCGCTTCGTGGCCGTCGCCGGGGGCGACGTCTCGCTGCCGGCGCTGGAGCTGCTGCTGCCGGTGGGGATCAGCTTCTACACGTTCCAGACGCTGGCCTACACCATCGACGTGTACCGGGGCAAGCAGGAGCCGGAGCGGCACCTGGGCATCTTCGCGCTCTACGTGAGCTTCTTCCCGCAGCTCGTCGCCGGGCCGATCGAGCGCAGCCAGCACCTGCTGCCGCAGTTCCACCAGACCTTTAGCCTCGACGAGGCGCGCATCGGGGCGGGCTTCCGCACGATGTTGTGGGGCTTCTTCATCAAGTGCGTCGTGGCCGACCGCCTGGCCCCGTACGTCGATGCCGTCTACGCCGACCCGTCGGGCTTCTCGGGGCTCGCCGTCTGGGCGGCGACCTACGCGTTCGCCTTCCAGATCTACGGCGACTTCGCCGGCTACAGCCTGATCGCCATCGGCTCGGCGCGGGTGATGGGCTACGACCTGATGGACAACTTCCACCGGCCCTACTTCTCGAAGTCGATCTCCGAGTTCTGGCGGCGGTGGCACATCAGCCTGTCGACCTGGTTCCGGGACTACCTCTACATCCCGCTCGGCGGCAACCGGGTGGCGCGGTGGCGGTGGTACGTCAACATGATGGTCGTCTTCGCGGTGAGCGGTCTGTGGCACGGCGCGGCGTGGACGTTCGTGGTGTGGGGCGTGCTCCACGGCGGCTATCTCGCCATCGGCGCGGCGACGGGGCCGTTCCGGGACCGGCTCTGGGCCCGCGCCGAGACGGCGTACCGCCGGGGCGTGCGGCGCGGCGAGGTGGTCGAGCGCGTGGGAGCCGACGCGCCGGTGGAGGGCAGCGCCGCGCGGCGGTGGGTGCAGATGCTGGTCACGTTCCACCTGGTGCTGCTGGCGTGGGTCTTCTTCCGGGCCAAGAGCCTGAGCGGAGCGCTGCTGCTGATCCGCCGCGCCTTCGAGGTCATCCCGGACACGATCACCTCGCCGCTGCTGCCGGGCTTCACGGGCGTGGAGCTGGCCCTCACGGCGGTGGCGGTCCTAACATTGATTGCCGTGGACCTGCTGGAGCGGCGGCGCTCGTTCGCCGACTGGGTCGGGCGGCTCTCCCTGGTGCCGCGCTGGGGGCTCTACGTCTTCCTCGGCGCGGTCATCGTCCTCTTCGGAGCCTACGGCGAGACAACGTTCATCTACTTCCAGTTCTAGATGATGCCCTCTGCGCTCAGAGTCCTCGCTAAAGCGGTCGTCATGCCGTTGCTGCTTGGGGCGGTGCTGGTGGTCATCCAGCGCTTCGACAGCTACCGGGACATCCGCAAGCTGGGCTTCAAGCTCGACGAAGTCGCGCGGCTGGAGCCGGAGACCGTCTTCCTCGGCTCCAGCCAAACGTACCACCACGTCGACCCTGCGCTCTTTGACAGCCTTCACGGCGGCCGCAGCTACAACTTCGGGATGCCCGGCGCGCCTGGGCTCGAAAGTCACTTCTGGGCCGAACGCTTCCTCGAGCGCCCCTACATCCGCCGGCTGGTTATCGAGATTCGGCCCGTGGCTGTCTTGGCGGAGGTCGTGGAGAACCGCCAGAACCGGCGGACCTACTACTACCACGACCTCCGCCGAGCCTGGATCGGGATGAACGTGGCGCTGGCCTCCGGTCTCCCGTGGTGGACGCGGTGGGCGGCGGCGAGGACGCGGGCCGTGGGCCTGCTTCACCACTACACCCTTATCGGACAAGGGGAGCGGTTGTTCGTGGGACCCTCGCACGGGGACGAGCCGCTGCCGTCGTTCGACCGGCAGGGACATGCCGCCCTGGACGGGGAGCTCGCGCGCGCGCGGCAGCTAAGGGCGGAGCGTACGGGGGCAGAGCGGGCCAAGGCCGAAGCCCTCATCCGAAGCCTCCAGCGCCGGCGCAAGACGCGCCAGATCCCCAAGGAGCGAGCCGTCTTCGAGCGGAACATGGCTGAGTTACAGAGGCGCGCCGAGGCCGTGCCCGATGCGATACAAGAGGCCAGCGCCGAGGTGTGGGTCGAGCTGTACCAGCGCGCTGCGGCACGCGGAGTCGAGGTCTACTTCGTGGAGCAGCCGGGCGGGGGCGGCGAGACAGCAGGCCTCAGCCTGCTCCTCGGCAACGCCTTGCCGCCGGGGCGCGTCATCGTCCTCAGAGACCCGCTCCGCTATCCCCAGCTTCTCAGCGAGGACTACTGGTTCGACATCGGGCATATGTCTGGGAAAGGGGCCCGATGGGAGACCTCCGTGCTGGCCGAACAACTCCCGCTGCTGCCGAACCAGCCGCCGCGCTAGCCGGCGACGACCGGCCGCCGCTCGCCGAGCGCCGAGGCCGCCAGCACCACCAGGCCGATCCAGATCAGGTCGGTCAGCAACAGGTGGACGAGCTGGAGCGGCACCGGGGCCAGCAGCCGCACATTCGCGAGGCCGACCGCGAGCTGCGTCAGGTAGAGGCTCCCGACGCCGAGGCTGAGGACCTGCGCCGTCACCCGGTCCGTCCGCCGCGCCAGCACGGCCGAGGCCGCAACGGCAACGCCGACCAGCAGCGCCAGCAGCGGGTGGTAGATCCGCAGCCCGACGAGCGCCGCCACGACCGGGTCCGTCGCCGGGTCGATCCCGCCGCCCAAGGTGAGGGTGTCGCCGAGTGCGGTGACCGCTCCGCTCGCGCCGAGCACGAAGACGCCGCCGAGCGCGGCCCCGAGCGCGACGCCGAGCGCGCCCTGCCCCCGAAGCCGAATCGCCCGCCCGCCGCCGGCCCACCACGCGGTCAGCGTGAGCGCCGCCAGCAGCAGGAAGGTGTTGAGCAGGTGCGCCGCGATCACCCATCCCCGCAGCACCGACACGTTGTACGCCACCAGCTCCAGCTTCACCAGCGCCATCCCGATGAGGGCTTCGGTCCCCATGAACGCGACCGACCACGCCGCGCCCTTTCGCACGAGCGAGCCTTTCGGGAAGAGGCGGAGCGCACCCACCAACAGGCCCACGGCGAGGAGTCCGGCCAGCCCGCTCGTCAGCCGGTGCCCGAACTCGACGAGCGTCGCGACCGTCTCGGCGCGCGGGATGACCTCGCCGTTGCAAAGCGGCCAGTGGTCGCCGCAGCCCGCGCCGGACCCGCTCGCGCGGACGTACCCACCCCACACGATCACAAGGACGGTGTAGATGAGCAGCGCCCAGGCGTAGGCGACGAAGCGGCGGACGGGAGGGTGCATCACGGAGCGGTTGGGTGGCCTGAGGGGAAAGGCGCGGTGGGCGGTTCGGTTCCGGCCGTGGAGGTCGGCCGGGCATGAAAAGGCGGTGCCCCCTAGACTGTGGGGACACCGCCTTGTAGCCGTCGCGGCCGGGGAAATCCAGGTTCGAGACGACGGTAAAGAAGTCCGAGACCACGCCAGGGTCGTGCTGCACCCAAGCGTCGACCGTCAGGTCGTCCGGGCCGACGGCGAGCGACGGGTCGGGGTCGATGCGGACGTGAGCGCCCACCACCGGGAAGCCGACCGCTTGGCCCACGATACCTGGAGCCGGGGCAGCACCGGCCATCGGGAATCCGATGTTGGCCGGGGTCGTGGTGAAGGAGAGGTCCAGGAAGGTGCCGGCCGAGAACGCGTCGTAGTCCGTCCACACCTCCAGCCCGGCGGGCGGGGCGGCGCACGAGACGCCCTGAATCGCGCCGTTCGTGTTGTAGGCGGAGAGGTAGCCGTCACGGTTGCCGCTCGAGCTGATCGGCGCGGAGGCGCTGAGGTCGAAGCTCGACGAGAAAACGGGCGTCAGGCCAAACTCACCGGCGGCGAGGTGCGCCCCCGAGGCCGGCTTCACCGCGACGTCGTAGCCGATGTCGCGCTGCCCCTCGGCGATCCGGTTGGCGAAGCGGAAGGCCCCCGAGGCGTCGTAGCTCGCCATCCAGGCGTCGAAATTGCCGACTGTCGGAAGGCCGTAGCCCGTCCCGCCCACGGCCGGCGGGTCGAAGTCCACCGGCCCGGCGCGGAAGCCGCCCGTCGCGTAGACGTTGCCGCAGGCGTCGCTGTCGATCCCGAACCCCACGTCGATCTGCGGCCCGCCGACCGGGACCACCCACTGCGGGGTGCCGCCGAGGTCGTAGGCGGCCACGAACGCGTCGGCGCTGCCGTTGCTTGGAAGCGGCGGCACCGGGGCACCGAAGGTGGTCGTGGCGACGAACGCGCCGGTGACGCGGATGCTCTGGGGCGTCGCGTCGATGTCGTAGCCTCGCTGCACACTCGGCCCGCCGATCTGGACTGCGTTGAAGGGCGCGAAGAGGACGGGGTTGCCCGCCGGAACATCGACGTAGCACGACACGAAGCCGTCGTCGCCGGAAACCGAGGTGAGCGGGACGACGACCGCGCTCGGGTCGAAGTCGACGGTGCCTTGGAAGCGCCCGGTGATGCACGGCAGGTTCGGGCGCAGCAGGCTCAGGCCGAGGCCCTCGTCGAGGCCGGGGCCGCCGACCCGGAAGGCGTCGTAGAGCGTGCCGGTCCCCGCGTCGTAGCCGGCCACGAAGACGTCATAGCTGCCGCTCGAGACGAGGACAGGCGGGCCGCCGAAGTCCGCTCCGGCCGCGAGCGAGCCGGTGACCCACACGTTGAACGGCGGGAACGGGTGAATGTCGAGGTCCTGCCCGATCTGCACGCTCGGCCCGACGATAGGCGCGAGCCACCCGAAGGCCGGCGTGGGGCTCGTCACGTCGTAGGCCGCCACGAACCCGTCGAGGTTGCCGCCGACGGGCGGGGTGACGCTCCCGCTGCCAGGGTCGAAGTCGACGGTGCCCTCGTAGTGGCCGGTGACGTAGAGCGTCCTGTCCTGGTGGACCACGTCGAGCGCGGCATCGCGGCCGGGGCCGGCGAGGGCGAAGGCCCACCGCACCGCCCCGTCAGGGCGCTAGGAGGCGATGAACGCGTCGGTGTCGCCCGCCGAGGTCAGAAGGAGGGTGCCGGTCGCGCTCGGGTCGAAGTCCGCCGTGCCCCGGAAGGCCCCGACGAGGTACGTGTTGCCCTCGTCGTCGTAGTGGGCGGCATTAGCGACGTCCGGCTGGGAGCCGCCGACACCGATGGGATAGGGCTGCGCGAGCGCAGAGGCGGCCGTGAGGAGCGCCGCGAGGATGATGGGCGAGAGACGAGAAGAAGTAGGCATGGCGAGTGGGAGTAGGTGAGACGGGAGAGCGGACCCTCGAGCGGTGTCTCGTGCCGGCGCTAGGCGTAAGACATTGAGCGTCCTGCTTTTAATATGCGACACAGCGCGGAAAGAAAGGTCACCGGCTTTCATTTATATCTGGAAACGAAATAAAGGGATATAAAAAAGGGGTGGCTTCCCGAAGGAAACCGCCCCGCTGAGGCGCTAGAGCCGAACCTGCTTAGAAGCCCATCCCGCCGCCCATGCCGCCCATGTCGGGCGCGCCGCCCGGCATGGCACCTTCCGGCTCGGGCTTGTCGGCGATCACCGACTCGGTCGTCAGCAGCAGGCTCGCCACCGAGGCGAAATTGTAAACGTGAGGCTTGCCGCCAGGAGGAATGTGCCTAGAACGTGACCCTCGGGGTGCCCCCGGTCCCAGCGAGTGGACTGGCGGACCGGATCCACGCAGACTACGAAGGCGGGCGGTCTGCCTCAGCGCACTCACCAGATCTGCGAGGGCTGTGTCCTCTGTGGTAAGTGATTCCCGTAGGAAAGGGAGCAGAGTCTCACCATCAACCTCGAGTCTCACCATCAACCTCACAGTCCGATGCGCTACTTCCCCGCTGCTGTCACCGCTACCCTCACTCTGCTCATAGGCTGCGCGAGCACGAACTCCGGCCCTGCGAATGGCTCTCCTCCTACGTCCGCAGACACAACCTATACATGGACGAACGAGAACGGAGAGATTTTTCCGCTCGACGCTCCTTACGAAAACATCGAAGACCCCGCTGCGGCACCGCCCGACACCGCCGGCCTCACGGTAGTCCGGCAGGCGCTCTCCGGCCGTCCCGCAGAAGCTCAGCAGTCGCTGGACGCCCTCCAGTCCGGGTTCCGCAGTCAAGGCTCTCGCGGAACCTGCGTCGTGCACGCCGTGGCGGCGGCAATGGAGGCGGCCCTCGCACGTCAGGGCCACCCCGGGGTGGACCTCTCAGAGCAGTGGATGCAGCACATCACCAAGATGACCAAGCTGATTCGCTTCGGCAGCACGGAGCCTACGAACACCTGGACGCGGGACGGCTACGAGAACAGCCTCGGGATGTGGGGCGGGCATAACATCGTCAGCGCCGCGAGCCTCTTCTCTACCGGCTATCGGGTACCCGAGGAGCACCTGATGCCCTATCAGGATGCCCCCGGGTACCAGGACACGGACGACCCTGGCGACGACCCCTTCGCCAACTGGCGTGACCGCACGGGCAGGATCTTGCAGCGCACCGTTAACGACTACAACCTCAGCCAGAACCCTACCACGATCCTCACCCCGGGGAGCTTCACGCTCACCCCGTTCCCCCAGCCGGCTCTCGAAGGGGCGCGCTATGGGATTCAGGGGTTCGTTGAGGCCAACGGTACCGAGCTCCGCGATCCGGCGTGGTACGAATCTCAGCTCGGTGCCGGGCGCGAAGTAGTGATTGGTCTCGCCTGGGCCGTGGGGCCTCCAGATGCAGACGGCGTGCGCCACCCCGAAGGCCAACGTGAGGGGGGCCATGCCGTCCTCGTCGTGGGCTACGACCGGAGCGACCCCTCGAACCCCTTCCTCATCGTCAAGAACTCCTGGGGGCGAGGCGTCTTCTGGCGGCTCAGCTACGACTTCATCGAGGGGGACGAGCCCGGCAAGATCACGCAGGCGCTCTACCTCACCGGCATTGACGTCCTGAATGCCGTTCCGCCGGAGGATCTCGCGCTCGGGCGCTGGCAGCTCACCTGGGATGGGCAGACCGGGACGCTCGACATCAACCGCAAACCGGGGTATTACTCGAAGGCCAGGCTCGGCGTCGAGGACCGGCGCTGGGGGACGTACTTCGACGCCGCCGAACAGGTCTTCCGCGTCAACGGGTCCATCGGGAGCGGGGGGGAGATCGTATTCCACATCGACCCCGACAACCCCGACGCCTACTACGACGAGGTCGGCGGGACGAAGTTCACGGGTCGCATCAACCCGGCCACGCCCGATCTCATGACAGGTACCTTCAGTAGCCCGTCGGGCCGCTCCAGTGCCTTCACAGCCAGGAAGCCGCTCGGCCTACGCCTCGCCATCGCTGCGGACCCTACCGTATTTCGGCCGGGTCAGAGTGTCCGCCTGGACGCCGACCCCTCAGCCTTTACCGACGCGGCGGCCGTCGTCACGAAGTGGTTCGTTGAGGAAGGCTCAGGCGGCCCGCGTTCTCTCGTGGGCACGACGACCGGAACTGGCTCGCTCTCCGCGAATCTCCCCTGCCGCTCGGACCTTCTCGTCCATGCTGAAGCGCAGCATCCTCAGACGGGCGAGGCCAGCGACCGCATGCTCGCCGTTTCGTGTCTTTCCCAGCAGGCCACGACGTTCCTCCACGCCGATGCCGATCACAGCGGTATGGTCGGGAACGACGGCACGGTGCGACCGCTGCGGGGGCTCCAGGAGTTCCACGTCGGGGACACTCCCGCCGACGCCGATCGCCACTCGCTTCTCGACTTTGACCTCAGCGTACTCAGCGCAGCGGCGGGTGTCGACGCGGCGACGCTGACGCTTTGGGCCGGGCGCACGGAGGGCACTCCTTCGGACCTCCTCGGTCTGCGAGCCATGCAGGTCAACTACGGGCCAACACTCGACGCGTCCGACCACCGCGCAGCAGGCTCGATTCAGTTCTTACCCGGCATGATCCGGCTTCCCAATGCACCCAGTGGTGCCCTCACCCTCGACGTGACGAATCTGGTCAAAGATGCACTCCAAGAGGGCCGGGATCGCCTTCAAATCGCGGTGTTCTACAGCCAAGCCACAGACGGAGATGGGAAAGCCGATGCTACGGTGTTCACCGCCGTACGTCCTGGAACGCTGCTGATGCCGACTCTAGAGCTGAACTACCAGAACTTCTGACCCGGCGATCTACAGAGCACGGAAAGGGCGGCCCCCCGAAGAGGACCGCCCCGCTGAGGCGCTAGAGCCGAACCTGCTTAGAAGCCCATCCCGCCGCCCATGCCGCCCATGTCGGGCGCGCCGCCCGGCATGGCACCTTCCGGCTCGGGCTTGTCGGCGATCACCGACTCGGTCGTCAGCAGCAGGCTTGCCACCGACGCAGCGTTCTCGAGCGCAGTGCGGGCGACCTTGGTCGGGTCCACGACGCCCTGCTCGATCAGGTCGCCGTACTCCTCGGTGCGGGCGTTGAAGCCGAAGTTGGCCGTGCCCTCCTTCACCTTCTGGACGACGATCGAGCCTTCCATCCCGGCGTTGTTGGCGATCTGGCGCAGCGGCTCCTCGAGCGCGCGGCGCACGATGCGGACGCCGATCTCCTGGTCCTCGTTCTCGGTCTCGACGCTGTCGAGCGCCGAGAGGGCGCGGATGAAGGCGACGCCGCCGCCGGGCACGATGCCCTCCTCGACGGCCGCCCGCGTGGCGTGGAGCGCGTCCTCGACGCGGGCCTTCTTCTCCTTCATCTCGATCTCGGTCGCCGCGCCGATCTTGAGGACGGCCACGCCGCCGGACAGCTTGGCGAGGCGCTCCTGGAGCTTCTCGCGGTCGTAGTCGGACGTGGTGCTCTCGATCTGGCCCCTGATCTGGCCGATGCGGGACTTGATCGTCTCCGGCGTGCCCGCGCCGTCCACGACGGTCGTCGTGTCCTTGTCGATCACGACGCGCTTGGCGCGGCCGAGGTAGTCGAGCGTGGCGTTCTCGAGGCGGTAGCCGCGCTCCTCGCTGACGACCGTGCCGCCGGTGAGCGTGGCGATGTCTTCGAGCATGGCCTTGCGGCGGTCGCCGAAGCCGGGGGCCTTGACGGCCGCGACGCGAAGCGTGCCGCGCAGCTTGTTGACGACCAGCGTGGCGAGGGCCTCGCCGTCGATGTCCTCGGCGATGATGAGCAGCGGCGCGCCCATCTGGGCGACCTTCTCGAGGACCGGGAGGAGGTCCTTCATCGCTGAGATCTTCTTATCGTGGATCAGGATCATCGGGTCCTCGATCGCGACCTGCATCGTGTCGGGGTCGGTCACGAAGTACGGCGAGAGGTAGCCGCGGTCGAACTGCATGCCCTCGACCGTGTCGAGCGAGGTCTCGGTGCCCTTGGCCTCCTCAACCGTGATGACGCCGTCCTTGCCGACCTTCTCCATCGCCTCGGCGATGAGGTCGCCGATCTCGGAGTCGTTGTTGGCCGAGATCGAGCCGACCTGGGCGATCTCGTTCTTGCCGCCGACCTCGCGCGAGAGGCTCTTGAGCTCGGCCACGACCTGGGTCACGGCCTTGTCGATGCCGCGCTTGAGGTCCATCGGGTTCGCGCCCGAGGTGACGTTGCGGAGGCCGGCCGTCATGATCGCCTGGGCGAGGACGGTGGCGGTCGTCGTGCCGTCGCCGGCCACGTCGGAGGTCTTCGAGGCGACCTCCTTGACCATCTGCGCGCCGACGTTCTCGATCTTGTCCTCGAGCTCGATCTCCTTGGCGACGGTGACGCCGTCCTTGGTGACGGTCGGAGCGCCGAACTTCTTCTCGATGATGACGTTGCGGCCCTTCGGCCCGAGCGTCACCTTGACGGCGTTGGCGAGCTTGTCGACGCCGGACTTGAGGCTGTTGCGGGCCTCGGTGTTGAATGTGATCTGCTTAGCCATGGTGTGTCGTGTGGTTCAGAGTGGGGAAGTGGAGGGTGGTTGGTTGTTCGTGGTTAGTTGCGAGGGGTCAAAAGCCACGCTGACGCTGAGGCCAAAGACGCCGCCATCGACTAGCCACTATCTGCTGACCAATTAGCCCTTGACGACGCCGAGGATGTCGCTCTCGCGCATGATCATGACCTCGTCGCCGTCGACGCTGATCTCGGTGCCGGCGTACTTGCCGTAGAGGACCGTGTCGCCCTCCTTGACGGTCATGTCGATCTTGGTGCCGTTCTCGACCTTGCCGGTGCCGACGGCGAGGACGGTGCCTTTCTGCGGCTTCTCCTTGGCGGTGTCGGGAATGATGAGGCCGCCGGCGGTCGTCTCCTCGGCGTCCTGCGGCTTGACGACGACGCGGTCGGCGAGCGGCGTGATGCTGATAGCCATAGTGGTGTGCGGGTTGAGGTGGATGGGTGTAAACTCTGGGTGAGACCCAAGGGGTTGGCACTCTCGCTTGGAGAGTGCCAGGCCCTCAAACCGAGCACCGGCCAGGAGGATTCGAGGCGGCAATGAAGAGTGAGTTAAGCACTCCGAGCGACACTTCAAAAGTGGAAGCCGCTGACTCAAGCGCCGAGCGCTGGAGCGGGCCGGGCTGGACGCTGGCCCTGGCGTCGGCACTCGCGCTGCTCGCTGGAGCGGTGGGGCCGCCGGTCGTCGGGGCAGAGGCGCGGGCGGTGCTGGTCGCGGCTTTCGACGGGTTCTGCCACCAGCTCCCGGAGCGCTCCTTCTCGGTCGGCGGCGTGCCGTTCGCCGTGTGCCATCGGTGCACGGGGATCCTGGTGGGCCTCGCCCTCGGCGTGCTCCTGCTCCCGGCGCTGCGAACGCAAAGGGGTGTGCTGAGCGAGCGAGCGTGGCTCCTCGCCGCCGTATTCCCGCTCGCCCTAGACTGGTCCGGCGACCTGCTCGGCCTGTGGTCGAATCTGGGCGCGCGCATTGCCACCGGACTGTGGTTCGGCCTCGTCGTGGGCGTGGTGTTCGCCCGCGCGTTGGCGGTTCGTGGAGAACGAGCGGTGGGTGAGCGATTGGCCGCTGACTCGTGCATCTCAGCAGCAGGTCCGCCGTAGCGCCCAGCGCTGCCGGGTGCCTGCTGGTCCGAGACCGGGTTGCCGAGTCCTCCACTCCTTCCGCCTGCTGGTCCACCTGTGAGCCGCCGAGTCCGACGTGTCGCGCTGTGGAGCGCCTCCCTCTTCTTCCTGGCAGGTGCTCTCTTTGCCCTGGGCGTGCTCTGGCCGCTTCCGGTTGCCGCTCCCGTCGTCACGGACCATCCCCTAGCCTTCGTCGGGGTCACGGTCGTCGATGTCGAGCGCGGGGTGCCCGTCTCCGGCCGCACGGTTGTCATCGATCAGGGCCGGATCACGGCTGTGGGTCCTGAAGGAGACGGGGACGTTCCCGAGGACGCGGAGCAGGTCGACGCTCGGGGCCTGTACCTGATGCCGTCGCTGTGGGACATGCACGCGCACGTCTACGCGATCTCTCCGCTGCTTGGGCTGCCGCTCTACATCGCGTACGGGGTGACAAATGTGAGGGACATGATGAGCTGCCCTGAGGAGAACGACCCGTTCATCGCGTGTCCGGAGGACAAGCACCGCTGGACCGAGGAGGCGGAACAGGGCCTCCGCGTTGGCCCACGGATCGTCGCTACCGCGAGCTTCATGGCGAACGGGCCGGGGATGCGTGAGCGCCTCCCCGACGCCCCGGCCTTCTTCGGCACGGAGACCCCGGAGGAGGCCCGGGCGTTCGTCCGTCACCAAGCGGCGCGTGGTGTGGACGCGATCAAGGTCTACGACCGGCTCCCGCGCGCGGCGTACTTCGCGCTCGTGGCCGAGGCCCAGCGCTTGGGCCTCGACGTGGTGGGCCACCGTCCCCACGCCGTGAGCGCCATCGAGGCGGCGGCGGCTGGGCAGAAGAGCGTTGAGCACGCCCGCGTCTTCCTACACGAGTCGTACCCCGGAAGCGCCGCGCTCCGGGCGGCGGCTGAGGCGGGCGAGTGGCGAGAGGATCGGCTCCGGATGGTCGCCGAGCACGACTCGGCGATGGTGCAAGAGGTCTTCGCTGCGTTCGTCGAGCACGGCACGTGGTACGTGCCCACGCACCTCACTCGCTGGTCCGATGCCTATGCCGACGACCCAGCGGTCCGGCAGGACACCCTGCTCCAGTACCTCCACCCGCTGATGAAGTGGCAGTGGTTGGAGGATGTCAGGGCCACTGTCGCAGATGCCCCGTCCCCGGAAGGTCGACAGGCGTACCGCGATGTCTACGAGAAGGGGCTGGAGCTTACCGGCGCGGCCCACCGAGCAGGCGTCAATATCCTCGTCGGCACAGACTACATCGTCCCGGGGGCCGATGTGCACCGAGAGCTAGAAACCATCGTAGCGGCCGGGGTGTCGCCGGCGGACGCGCTGAAGGCCGCCACGCTCAGTCCCGCTGTTTACTTCGGCCTGGAGCGGGAGTATGGGAGCGTCGAGGCAGGCAAGGTGGCGGACCTACTTCTCTTGGAGGCCAACCCGCTGGACGACATTGGCAGCACGCAGCGCATCCGGGCCGTCGTGTTCAACGGGAATATGTATGACCGGGAAGCACTCGCTGGCCTGCAAAACCTCGTGAGACAACGCGCTCAGAGCTGGGCGGTGGCCTGTAAGGTCTTGTGGCGCTTTGCTCGGAATCCTGCCAGTTACTAGGCTGTATCTGGGAAATCCACTTCCGGCCTGCGCGCGGCGTCTGCCGCCGCTGGCGGCGTTCCGCTGTATTGCCGTAGCGGTGCTACGGTTGCTGCGCGGGCCTCGCCAGCGACGCCATCCGCGCGCGCTCGGCTTCAGACTGACTATCCAGACACAGCCTAATCCGATCGGCGAGCCCCGCGAGTCCCACTTGCTTGCTACCTTTCCTCTTTCACCTACGCCTCGACGCTATGACCAGCAAGTGGACCTCGATCCTGATCGGCGTGCTCGCCTACGTCTTCCTCAGCCTGCTCTCGAACGTGCTCGCCTCCGGGGCCGGGCCGCTCGGCGCGGTGATCGGCTGCCTCGTGGTGCTCGTTAGCGGCATCGCGGCGGTGTGGCACTACACCTCGACCAACGGCCTCACCATCGCGGGTGGCACGGGCGCGGGGATGGGCGCGCTCGTCGGGCTGATGGGGGCGCTCATCAGCGTGACGCTGTCGTACGTCCTGATCTCGGCGGGCGTCCTGCCGGACCCGTCGGAGCTGGCGATGCAGCAGATGCGCGAGCGCGGGATGACGCGCGAGCAGATGGAGCAGGCCGAGGGGATGGCGCAGATGTTCAGCTCGCCACTCGTGGTCACGCTCTTCGCTGCGGTGTTCGGGGCCATCGGCGGGGCCGTCGGCGGCGCGCTCGGCGCGTCGCTCTTCAAGAAGGGCGGCCCGGAGCCGGCCGAGTCGGGCTTTTAGAAACGCCGCCGGCTGCGGGGCGGGCCGAGGATCTCTTTGAGCACGAAGGCGTCGCGCGCGCTCTGCCGGTCGCGGAGCCGGTGGGCAAGGCCGGAGCTCGAGGAGTCGGTTGGGGCCTTGACCTCGAGCGGCGTCGTGAGGTCTATCTCCTCGAGGGCGTCGCGGCGGATGCGGTCGGTGCTCCCACGCGTGGAGAAGGCGGGGCGCTGCTCGAAGACTTCCTCCGAGAGCGGGTTCTCGCGGCCGAACCCGTGCGCCTCGTGCTCGAACTCGCCGAGCGCGCGGAACTCGGTGGGCCGAGCCGTGACCGGCGGCGGGTTTTGCGGCAGGGGAGCGGACGGTGCCGGGGCGGGCTCGCCGAACGCCTCGCGCATCTGACGCAGCGCCTCGGCAATCGGGTCGCGCTCCGCGCGGGGCAGCGGCTCGGGGGATGCCTCCATGTCTGCCGGGTCCGGTCGCTTCTTCTCGAACAGCCGCCGCAGGACCGGGACCAGGAAGATCAGCAGGAAGATGATGAGGTCGAAATCCATGAAGGCTACTGCGGTTGGGAGGTGTGAGCCGGATGGTACGAGCTAGAGGAGGAGATGGCTTCAAACTTCCCACCTCGAACCTAAAACAGCGTCGGGTTGCGCTCGTGCTCGATCAGCCGGTCGATCAGCCGGTCGATCAGGTGGCGGTTGGCGCGGGGGAAGGCGAGGCCGCCGAGGTCGTCTATGGCGATCCACCGGATCGGCTGCGCGGCGTGGTGCACCGGCTCGCCCGCCGTGATCCGGCAGCGGAAGACACTGCCGCCGAAGCCGAGTCCAGATGCGGCAAGCGATATCAGTGCTGCGATTCGTGCAAAGGGGCAGTTCGGGCTTACTATAAAGGGCAGACCAGCATACCAGAATCATGACGATCTCCTATCTCCTCAGGAATAACACTATTCTCTTCTTTCTTGTTCTAATCATGCCACTGCACTTGCGAGCGCAGGAGCTTCTCCACGAGTTGGACTCCTCTAACGGGCGAAACCTCGGTTATTTCGGAGGGGAAGTCCTGGGAGTTGGGGACCTTGACAGCGATGGGCATGGTGACCTCGTCATCGGTGCTTGGTCGGAAGATGTCGGTTCTGTCACTGGGGCCGGGCGGGTCTACGTCCTCAGCGGTGCTACCGGATTACCCCTTGGTGAGATCACCTCCCCCAACATAGAGTCCGGCGGCTACTTCGGCTTTGCCGCCTCGAACGTGCCCGACACCGACGGCGATGGGCACGACGATCTTCTCGTTGGGGCATATAACGAGGATATTCAGAGTGGCCGGGCTTACCTCTTCAGTGGGGCCACGGGCGCGCTCCTCCACGAGTTGCAATCGCCGGCTCCGGCACTGGCAGGAGCCTTCGGGTCCTCCGTCTCCGGCATCGGCGACCTCGACGGCGACGGGCGCGGCGACCTCCTCGTCGGAGCCGCGGGGGAGGGCTCTCCGATATCCTTCCTCGCCGGGCGCGTCTACGCCTTCAGCGGGGCGACGGGCGCGCTACTCTTCACCCTCGCCTCGCCCAACCCGGACCCCAACAGCCACTTCGGCTTGGCGCTTGGGAGCGTGTCCGACACCGACGGCGACGGGCGCGACGACATCCTCGCCGGGGCGTGGGCGGAGCCGGTCGGCGCGAGTGGACTCGCCGGGCGAGCCTACGTCTTCAGCGGCGACGGAGGCGCGCTCCTTTACGAGCTCGAGTCCCCCAACTCCCAGACAGACGGTCGCTTCGGAAACGCCGTCTCCGGGACGAGCGACCTCGACGGCGACGGGCGCGGCGACCTCGTCGTTGGAGCTTACGGGGAGAGTGACTTCGCTGGCCGGGCTTACGTCTTCAGCGGGAGCGACGGCGCGCTGCTCCACACGCTCATCTCGCCCACACCCGAGCCTGACGGCTCCTTCGGGACCTCGGTCGCGGCGGTCCCCGACCTCGACGGCGACGGGCGCGATGACCTCCTCGTTGGGGCCAGCGGCGAGGGGCCCGGTGCGAGCCCCGACGGCGCGGGCCGAGTCCACGCCTTCAGCGGGGCCGGGGGCGCGGCCCTCTTCACGCTTGCCTCGCCGAACGAGCAAGAGGGCGGCGCCTTCGGCGCAGCCGTTGCAGGCGTCCCCGATACCGACGGCGACGGGCGCGGCGATGTCCTCGTCGGCGCCTATTTCGAGGCCCCGAGCGGCGGCAGCGAAGCGACGGGGCGGGCCTACCTTTTCAGCGGCGGGACCGCCGGCTCCGGGCTCGGCCTCACGGTGACGCCGACGAGCCCGCTCGGCGTCGCCCCCGGCGGCGCGGTCTCGTTCGCCTACGCCGTCGCCAACGCCACGTCGCAGGCCGTGTCCGGTGACCTGTTCTTCGCCGCCGAGCGCGGCGGGGCCATCGTGGCCTCGGGCGTGATCGCCTCCGGTAGCGTTCCGGCCGGGCGGACGGTGAGCGGGACGTTCATGCAGCGGGTGCCGGGCGGAGCACCGGCCGGGGCGTACACCTACGCCGTGAGCATCGGGGACTATCCGGCGAGCGCCCTCGCCAGCGAGGTGTTCACCGCCGAGGTAACGGGTGCCCAGCGCTCGGCGAAGGAAGGCGCATGGTCGACGACGGCGGCGGGGTGGGGGCAGGGAGGCTCGGCGTCCGGTACCGGGAGCGCGGCGGCGGTGACGGTTTCGCCTAACCCGTTCGCCGAGCGCGCCGAGGTCGCCTTCGCGCTGGACACGCCGGGCGAGGTCTCGCTTGTGGTCTACGACGTCCGGGGCCGGGCCGTGGCGGGGCTGGCCTCGGGCGCGTTCGGAGCAGGCGCGCACGCGGTGGCGCTGGAGGCGGGCACCTGGCCGAGCGGGGTGTACGTCTGGCGGCTCGTGGCTGGTGGGCGCGTCGAGACGGGGCGGGTGACAGTTGTGCGGTGAGGCGAGCGGCAACTTAAAACAGCGTCGGATTCTGCTCGCGTCGGATGAGGGTGTCGATCAGGTGGCGGTTGGCGCGGGGGAAGGCGAGGCCACCGAGGTCGTCTATGGCGACCCACCGGACCGGCTGCGCGGCGTGGTGCACCGGCTCGCCCGCCGTGATCCGGCAGCGGAAGGCGTGCAGCGTGATCTTGAAGTGCGAGTAGGCGTGCTCGATCTGCGCGACGGCCTCGCCGACCTCGACCTCGACGCCTAGCTCTTCCTGGATTTCGCGCCGGCAGGCGTCGGGCAGCGCCTCGCCCGGCTCGGCCTTGCCGCCGGGAAACTCCCACAGACCGCCGAGCATGGCCTCCTCGGGCCGCTTCTGGACGAGCACGCGGCCCTGTTCTTCGATCACCCCGACGGCGATGTCGTGGTGCGGGACGGGCTTTTTCTTCTTGGCGACCGGGTAGGCGGTGGGCGCGCCCTCGGCGAAGGCCGTGCAGACCTCGTTCAGCGGACACGACGGGCAGGCGGGGGCGGTCGGCGTGCAGACCGTCGCGCCGAGCTCCATCACGCTCTCGTTGAAGCGGCCGGGGTGAGCCACGTCGAGGAGGGCGTCGGCGAGAGCCTGGAGCTGACGCCGGGTGCGGCCCGAGGTGACGTCGTCGGCGACGGCGAACACGCGCGTCAGGACCCGGATCACGTTCCCGTCGAGCGCGGCGAGCGGGACCCCGTAGGCGAGCGAGAGGACGGCGGCGGCGGTGTACGGCCCGACGCCCGGCAGGCTTCGAAACGCGCCCTCGGTGTTGGGCACCTGGCCGCCGTGCCGCTCGGCGACCTGGCGCGCGGCGCGGTGCAGGTTGCGGGCGCGGCTGTAGTAGCCCAGGCCCTCCCACGCCTTCAGCACGTCGTCGAGCTCGGCTGAGGCCAGGGCCTCGACCGTCGGGAAGGCGGCGACGAAGCGCTCGAAGTAGGGCCGGGCCTGGTCGACGCGGGTTTGCTGGAGCATGACCTCGGAGAGCCAGACGCGGTACGGGTCGCGCCGGCCGTCGGCCCCGGTCTCGCGCCACGGCATCGACCGCTGCACGGCCTCGAACCAGGCCGCGAGCGGGCCCCAGAACGCCGCGCGGTGCCGGGCCTCGACGCGGTCGGTGTAGCTCATCGCGGCCCCACCTCGACCACCACCACGAGCGTGTCGCGCACCACGTCGCCCCGGCTTCGCTCGATGAGGACGTACTCGCGCCCGCGCTCGGCGGGGAGCGTCTTCCAGTAGAACGACCGGCCGACGAGCCAGCTCAGGGCCGGGGCGCGGAGCACGCGAAACGTCACGTCGTCCTCGCCCGGCAGCAGCGTCACGAGCGGCTCGCCGGACGTCACCGAGAGCCGGAGCGTGTCGACAGCGAGGCCGTTCGCATCCGGTCGCGCAAGGGCCGGCGATGGCGTATGAAACGCAGTCCCGGCGAGCAGAAGCGCAGCAGCGAGAACGGGGAGGGCGAGGCGCACGGAGAGCGAGGTGGGCGAGGTCGAAAGGTACGCCCGGCGGTTCAGCCGTCGAGCCCATAGGTCACCCGGACGCCCGCCTGCACCGCGAACCGCTCGGCGAAGACCTGCACCTCCGGCTGGACCGGCCGCTCGCGCGTCACAACGAGCTGCTCGGCGACCCGCACCCCGTCGGCGTAGTAGCGGAGGTTCGTGTTCTGGCGGATCGCCGGCTCCTCGTCGATGCGGAGCACTGGCCCGAGGGTGAGCCCAAACCCGGCCGCCATCGCCGTCGCCTTTGCCTGGGCGTCGGCCAGGGCGTCCGCCCGCACCGAGCGCCGCAGCGCGTCCAGGTCGTGGAGCGCGAACTGGATGCCGGCGATCCGCTCGACCGGCTCCTGGCTGAGCGCGATCACGACGGTGTCGATCCGCTCGATGTCGTCCACCGTCACCGTCAAAACAATCCCGGACCGGTACTCGCGTTTAGCGAACAGGAACGGCCGGCCGCCCTCGTAGCCGCTGAAGCGTGATGTGGCAAAGGCCGTCTCGTCCAGCCCCAGCCGGCGCAGCGCGTCCGTCGTCTCGGCCACCCTCTGCTGAGCGTCGGCGACGGCCGCGCCGAGCGACGAGCCCGAGCCCTCGAAGGCGAGCGTCACGACGGCCCGGTCGGCCTCGCCCTCGACGTAACCGGTGCCGTAGACGCTGACGGTGCGCCCGTTGTCCTGGGTCGCTGTGTCCTGGGCGATGGCAAGTGGGGAGACACAGGATAGGAGGAGGGCGAGCAGGAAAGAGTGACGCATGGGCAAAGACCAAGGCTGGAGAACAGAGTGTGGACTAGAAGGTAGGCGAGCGCTATGAAGGGCCTGTATCCCATTCTGCTCGCATCCGCTCTGTTTTACCCTGTCGCCGCGCTCGCGCAGCCGGCGGACACGGCCGCCATCCGCTGGCACCTCGTCGCCGACGGACGCGAGGCGGCGTGGCCGCTCGACCGCACGGTTCCGGCCGACAGCCTCGGTGCCGCGGCGGCCGTCCTCCACCGCCTCCAGCGTGAGGGCTACTACTTCGCCACGGTGGATTCGGCGAGGGTCGAGACGGGGGCGGCGACGCTGTTCGTCACCCGAGGGGCCCAGGTCGAGGTCGCCTCCGTCGAGATCGAGGGCACGGCGACGCTCGACGCCGAGACCCTGCGCGACCGGATGCGAACGCGGCCCGGCCAGCCGCTCGACCCCGATGTGCTCGGCCGCGACCTCGACGCGCTCTTGGTCGACTACGAGCGGGCAGGCTATCCGCTCGCGCAGGCTCGCCTCGAAGAGGTCTCGCTCGGCGGGCAGGGCGACGCGCCGGGCATACATCTCACCATCCGGGTCACGGAAGGCGAACGCCTCGGCTTCGGCGGGATCGAGCTGGTCCCGGCGGGGAAGACCTCGGCGGGCTTCGCCGCGCGCACGGCCGGGCTGCGGGCCGGAGCCCCCCTCGCCGCGTTCGACCCCGACGGCATCCGCCGCGCGCTCGAGGAGACCGGTCTGTTCGAGACCGTCGGCACGCCCACCCTCGTTCTCGATGCCGACGGCGCGGCGACGGTCCGGGTGCCGGCGACCGAGGCCCCGCCGGGCACGTTCGACCTCGTCTTCGGCTACCTCCCAGCGGACGCCGAGGGAGAGGGCGGCACGCTCGTCGGGAACGGGACGCTCGCGCTGCGAAACCTCTTCGGGCGCGGGCGCAGCCTGGGCGTCCAGCTCGTCCGCCATCCCGGCCTGGTCTCGTCGCTCGACGTGCGCCTCGCCGATCCGTTCGTCTTCGGCCTCCCGCTCCGGCTCGAGGCGCAGTTCGCGGGCTACCAGCAGGACTCGACGTTTCAGCGGCAGCGGTTCGGGCTGGAGGCCGCGCTCCGGATCGCGCCCGGCCTCGAAGGCTTGGTGACCGCGAGCCGGGAGTTCGTCGAGGCGGGGATCGCGGGCGCGGCGCTCGTGGACGGGCGGCAGCGGATCCCCCAAGCCGATGCCTACTTCGCAGGCGTCGGTCTGCGGTACCGGCGCGTCGACGCCGCGCTCAACCCCCGGCGCGGGCTGTGGGTGCGGACCACGCTGGAGCAAGGCGTCAAGCGCCGCGACCTCGCCGCCGACACCGTCGCGGCCGCGGTCAACGTCAGCCAGCAGCGGCTGCTGGCCGAAGCCCGGCTCTTCGTCCCGACTTTCCGCCGCCAGGTGCTCGCGCTCGGCGGCGACCTCGCCTTTCTGCTCGGCGACGTGTACGACGACAGCGACCTCTTCCGCTACGGCGGCGCGGCGTCGCTGCGCGGCTACGACGAGGAGCGGTTTCGCGGCAACCTCGTCGGCCGCGCCGTCGTCGAGTACCGCTACCAGATCGACCGAACCTCCTACGCCTTCCTCTTCACCGACCTCGGGTACATCGAGCGCCCCCCGACGCCCGGCGTCCCGGCCGACCGCTCGTTCCGCCCCGGCTACGGCCTCGGCCTCCAGTACCGCACGCCGCTCGGCCTCGTGGCCGTCTCCTACGCCCTCAACCCCGACGACGGCCCGACGCGCGGCAAGGTCCACGTCGGCCTCTCGGTAGGTCTATGAGACTGTTTGGGATCTGCAATCGTGGGCTCCGAGCGGCTACGAAGCGGCGCTCCCGCGTGGCGCTGCATCGCCGAGCCTAGTGGCTCGCCTGCTTCGCGCGCCTCGGCCCGCCGTTTCTCACTCGCTCTCGCCTTCTCGCTGCACATCCAAACAGTCTCTATGACGACGACGTTCTACGCGCCGCCCGAGTGCATCACTGACGGCCGCCTCGTGCTGCCGGACGACGAGGCCCGCCACGCCGTCCGCACCCTTCGCCACGCCGTCGGCGACGAGATCGTGGTCGTGGACGGGGCCGGCGGGCGCTACCGCGTGCGGCTGACCGAGGCGGACAAACGCAGCGCGGCGGGGGAGGTCCTGGCCGCCGAGCGCGAGGCGGAGCCGCCCCGGCTCGTGATCGGTCTCGGGGTTCTCAAGAACGCCGGGCGGTTCGAGACCTTTGCCGAGAAAGCCGTCGAGCTCGGGGTGACGGGCATCGTCCCGCTCGAGACGGAGCGGACGGAGCGGAGCCGGATCAAGCCGGCGCGGCTCGAACACATCCTCGTCGCAGCGCTCAAGCAGAGCGGCCGGAGCCGCCTGCCTGCGCTCGCTGAGCCAACGCCGCTTGCCGACGTGCTCGCCCGGGACACCGAGGGCCTCCGGCTGCTCTGCCACGAGGCCGCCGCGCCGGAGGCCCTACTTCCACGCGCGCTGGACCGGAACCCCGGCGGGAGCGTCACGATTCTGGTCGGCCCCGAGGGCGGGTTCAGCGAGGCAGAGGTCGCCGAGGCGGAGGCGGCTGGGTGGATCGTCGTTTCGCTCGGCCCGCTTCGCCTTCGCGCCGAAACGGCCGCCATCGCCGCCGCCGCGACGGCCATGCTCGCCTCTCTCCATCCTCCAACCCCGACGTGAATCTCACCGAGACCAGAAAAGACCGCGCCCTGCTCGTCGACGGCGTCCTGCTCAAAGCCTGGCGCGACACGGTCGAGCTGCCCGACGGCGGAGCGTCGGTGCGCGAGTGGATCGAGCACCCCGGCGCGGCGGCCGTGGTGCCGGTCTTCGAGGACGGGACGACGGTGCTGCTGCGGCAGTACCGCTACGCGCCGGGGCGCGAGTTCATCGAGGTGCCGGCGGGGAAGATCGACCGGCCGGGGGAGGACCCGGCGGCGGTGGCCGCCCGCGAGCTCCAGGAGGAGGCCGGCTTCGCGGCCGAGACCCTGACCCCGCTCGGCCCGACGTATCCGTGCATCGGCTACAGCAACGAAGTGATCCACCTGTTTCTGGCCGAAGGCCTGCGCGAGGTCGGGGCCGGGACCGAGGACGACGAGTTCGTCGAGCCGTTCCGCCTGCCCTTCGCCGAGGCCGTGGCGATGGCCCGGCGCGGCGAGGTGCTCGACTCCAAGAGCGTGGTGGCGCTGCTGCGCGCTGCGGCCGAGCTAGAGGCGCGCGCGGCCTGAAGTTTTCACACGCACTTGCCCGACCCTCCCGACTCGGCCGTTGCACGCGGCCCGGTGCGGATGCTACCTTCCTCGCTGCGCTTTCTCCAATCGGCCCTCGCCCGCTATGTACATCTTCCTCGTCATCATCATCACGCTCATCGCCCTCCTAATGGCGATCGTCGTGCTCCTGCAGAGCGGAAAGGGCGGCGGCCTCGCCGGGATCGCCGCCGGCGGGCAGACGACCCAAATCCTCGGCGCGCGCCAGGCCCCCGACTTCCTCGAGAAGGCCACCTGGGCGCTCGGCTCGATCTTCATCGTGCTCTGCATCCTCGCCAACTTCTTTGCCGGCCCGTCGGACGCGCAGCGCAGCATCATCCAGGAAGGCGGCGTGAACGCCCCGGTCGAGAACCCGCTGCCGCCGGGGCCGGGCACGATCCAGGACGGCCCGCCCGCACCGGCTCCGGTCCCGTCTACGGAGTCGGAGTAACCCCGACCGCATCCGTTTTATACGGCGACGCCCCGCTTCTTTGGAGGAAGCGGGGCGTCGTGCGTTGTACGGGCGTCCGTACCGGGCGTCCGTACACGGCGGCGCGTGCCGGTCTGTAAGCCGAATTCTGTGCCTCCGCGCGGCTGCCGTGGACCGCGGCGGAGCGACCGCCATCTATCTGGGACCGCCGTCGCCGGCGGCCTCGAGCGGCCTACCCGCGCCTCGGGCGGGCACCCGATTCCCGACCGAAGTCAGGAGCGGCGCTGTTTGGCCTTGCACCCCGTGAGGTTTGCCTAGCCGCCCCCGTCGCCGGGGACGCTGGTAGGCTCTTACCCTACCGTTTCACCCATCACCTGTGAACGAGGACGAATCCCCGAACCATCGGCTGGTCTGCTCTCTGTTGCACCTGCTGTCACCGCCGGCCGAAGCCGACGATGCCTTCCCGTTAGGAAGCACGGGTCCCTGCGGTGTTCGGACTTTCCTCCCCGGATCGAGCGAGTCGCCCGAGGCGGCGGTCCGACCGGCACGCAGATTCGATTGTGGATTTTAGACTGGAGATTTGGGATTGGTTTTGTCCATCTCCAAACCCCCTACAGTTTCATGCCGTCCGTCGTCTCGCGGAACAGCTCGTCGTCGACGATGACGCGGCCGGTGTGCTCGCAGACCACGATGCGGTTGCGCTGGCGGACCTCGACCTGGCGCTGGGGCGGGACCATGAACGAGCCCGCCGCGCCGCGCTCGATCGCGACGACGGCGCGGCCGTCGCGGAGGCGAGAGCGGAGGCGCTCGTAGGCCCGGAGGTAGCGCGGCTCGAGGGCGCTCGAGGCGTCGTCGCGCATCGAGGTGTAGGAGGCCTGCTCCTTCTCGGTCTCCTCGACCACCTGGTCGAGCTCGGCGCGCTTCTCCTCGAGCAGCTCGTCTAGCTCACCGAGCCGCTCCTGCGCCTCGGCGACCACGCCCTCGTTGACCCCGTCCCGCTCGGTGTGGGCCTCGGAGTCGGCCTCGGCCTGCTCGATGCGCTGGCGCTGCGCCTCGATCTCCTTGGTGAGCGCGTCGTACTCGCGGTTGTTGCGGACATTGAGCTGCTGCTCCTCGTACTTCTTGATCAGGCCCTCGCTCTCGGTGACGTCCATCTGGAGCTTGCGCCGCTGGACCTCCGCCTGCTGGTTCTCGTCGCGGGCGTTCTCGATGCGGGTCTCGAGGCCCGCCTTTTCGTCTTCGAGGTCGCGGATCTCCTCGGGGAGGTCGCCGCGCAGCTTCTCAACCTGGTCGATCCGGCTGTCGATGTGCTGGAGCCGGATGAGGGCGCGGAGCTGGTCGGTGACGCTGGTGCTGGTGCTGATTTCCGTCGTCGGCATAGGGAGCGTTGGGACTGGTGGATGTCGTCAGGGCCACCGGCCTAAACCTTCTGCTCGCCCCCAGGGTTCACCCCGCCTAGAGAATTTGGTGTTGAGCGGGCTTGGGTTACGATGGGGAAGAAGGGCGTGGAGGGGAAAGAGGGACCGCCTGGGTGACCGAAGGCATCTGCCCCTCCCTTCCTTGCCCTCCCCGCCCCCCACGCCGTCGATCTGCTCGCTACTTCGTCAGCGCCGTTCGGTAGAGCTGGCGGGCGTCGCCGCCGCCGCGCCGGAACGTCAGCAGGAAGGTCTCGCCCTCTTCGATGCGGCCGTAGATGCGCTCCACGTCGCGCAGCGAGCGGACGGGCTCGCCGTCGAGGTTGATGAGCAGGTCGCCGGAGCGGATGTTGGCGTCGCGGAAGGCCTCGCTGGCGCGCTCGACGTCGGTGACGAGCACGCCCTCGTCGTCGGCGTAGCCGTACTGCTGCTCGGCCTCGGCGGTGAGGTCGCCGAGCTCGAGGCCGAGCAGGTCCATCGACGCGCCGCTCTGCGCGTCGGGCCGGCGGTCGCGGCGGCGGCTCGCGGCCTGCTCCTCGTTGACCTTCGCGCCGAGCGTGACGGTCGCCGTGCGGCGGTCCTCGTCGCGGACGTACTCGACCTGGAGCCGGTCGCCGGGGCGGCTGCTGGCGACGGTCGTGAGCAGGTCGTTGCTGTCCCCGAGCGACTTGCCGTCGATGGAAACGATGATGTCGCCGGCCTCGAGGCCGGCCTCGTCGGCGGCGCTGCCGGGCTCGACGGCCGCGATCTGCGCCGCGCCGACCGGCACGCTGAGCGCCCGCGCGAGCGACTGCGAGATTGGGCCGAAGCTGACCCCGAGGAAGCCGCGCTGCACCTCGCCGGAGTCGATGAGCTGGCCGACGACGTTCTCGACGATGTTGACCGGGATCGCGAACCCGATGCCTTGGAAGCCACCGGTCCGCGTGGCGATGGCCGTGTTGATGCCGATCAGCTCGCCGCGCAGGTTGACGAGCGGCCCGCCCGAGTTGCCGGGGTTGATCGAGGCGTCGGTCTGGATGAAGTCCTCGAGCCGGCTGCTCTGCTGCCGCCCGAGCGCCGAGATGATGCCCGCCGTGACGGTGTTCGAGAGCGCCTGCTGGAGCGGGCTGCCGACGGCGATCACCCACTGCCCGACGCGCAGCCGCTCCGCCTCGCCGAACCCGAGGTACGGGAGCTGGTCGGCGTCGACCTTGACGACGGCGAGGTCGGCAAACGGGTCGGTCCCGACGATCTCGCCCGGCAGCTCGGTCCCGTCGAAGAAGTGAACGATCAGCTCGTCGGCGTTCTCGACGACGTGGTTGTTGGTGACGATGTAGCCGTCGGCGCGGACGATGGCCCCGGAGCCGAGCCCGGAGCGCGGGATGGCGCGGCCCTCGCCGCCACCCCCGCCGCCGCCGAAGAATTGCTCGAAGGGCGTGCCCTGGAACGGATTGCCCATCGCCGGCTGCTGGACGAGCTGGGTCGAGGAGATCGACACGACGGCCGGGTTGACGGCCGCAGCGACGGCGGCGAAGGCGTCGCCGAGCTCCATCGCGGTCTCGATGCCTTCGGAGACGTCGCCCCGCACGGCGGGGACCTGCTGCGCCTCGGCGGAGCCGAAGAGCGAGCCGTCGAAGAAGGCACCGCCGGAGGTGACGAAGAAGACGCCGGCGACGAAGGCAGCGGCAACGAGGAGGGTGACGGAGATCGTGCGCGTGGCCCCGGTGTTCATGGCAGGGAGAAGGGTTGGGAGGTGGGGGGTTGACGACGAAATAGACTACGCGCGGCGAGACCATCGGTGCCGGCCGAGTGAGTCGGTGCCGCATCGTCCACCGAAAAATCGTGCAGCGCGGGAGGCCACACTGCACGAGCCGGCAGCCGGGTTTTCCAACGCCGCAGCCAGCGCAGATGGTATATCCGAGGGGCCGCTTTCAGCAGCGCATCAGGCCGCGCACCCGCCTAGGCTGCGGCGAGGAGGCAAACGACAGAAGGCTCTGAAACAGTCTACCGATTGGAACGGCCTACCGAGTAGGAGGACGCTGGGAGTAGGCTGCCTCCGCGATGAGCTGATCCCGAACCAAGAGGGCTTCCAGCGTGTCGCGCACGTCGGCGGCAGCCTCGTCGCCGAGCGGAACCGGCTCCCAGGTCCCACTGCCGTGCACCCACGCCGACGCTACGGCGGCGACCCTGCCGCCTGATGCCTCGCGACCTGACACCTCGTGGAGGGACACGCGGAGGTCCATCGGCTGCCCGTCTGCTCGCCACGCTGAGCAGGTGAGCCGAGCATCGTCGGAAGGCGCGGCATGAAGGGCGGGCTCGCAACCAACCGAACGGAGGTCTCGGACCACAAACGAGAGGTCGTCTGCGTAGGAGACGTAGAGCGTCGTCGCCGCCTCGCCTGCGGAGAGACTGTGAGAAGGAGAGCAGCCAGAGAGAAGCGCGGCTACGAGGAGCGCGACTGAAGAAGCGCGAGAAGCAGACAGGGCAGACATGGCAGGGGGACTGGGTGAGAGGAGTATATCAGAGGCCGCTGCGATCCGCTGAGACGTAACGGTTTGGGCAGACTGCTCGGACGGACATCTACTACGGTGCTATCCTCAATCCTCTCTATCCTCCAGTCTTTCCCGGAATCCCCGGCTCGGTCATCGAGCGCACGTCGAGGACGGCGTCGATTTCGCTGGCGGGAATGAGGTCCTTCTCCTCGAGCACGTCGCGGACGGAGCGGCCCTCGGCGGCGGCCTGCTTGGCGATCTTGGAGGCCGCGTCGTAGCCGATGGCGTCGTTCAGCGCGGTGGCGATCGACGGGTTCTTCTCGAGCAGCTCGCGGCAGCGCTCGCGCCGCGCCTCGATGCCCTCGACGCAGCGCTCGCGGAAGGCGTCGCAGCCGTTCGCCAGAATCTCGATGCTCTCCAGCATCGCGTGCGCCATGACGGGCATCATCACGTTGAGCTCGAAGTTGCCGTGCTGCCCGCCGACGGTGATGGTCGTGTGGTTGCCCATCACCCGCGCGGCCACCATCATCAGCGCCTCCGACAGGACCGGGTTGACTTTGCCGGGCATGATGGAGCTGCCGGGCTGGACGGCCGGAAGCTGGATCTCGGACAGCCCGCTCGTCGGGCCGCTCGACAGGTGGCGGAGGTCGTTGGCGATCTTCATGAGCGAGACGGCGAGCGTGTTGAGCGCGCCCGAGGCCGAGACGTAGGCGTCCTTCGCGGCCTGCGCCTCGAAGTGGTTCTCGGCCTCGCGGAACGCCAGCCCGGTCGCCTCGGAGATTCGCTCGATGGCGAGCCGGGGGAAGTCGGGGTGCCGGTTGATCCCGGTGCCGACGGCCGTCCCGCCGAGCGCGAGCTCGCCGAGCTCCGCCCCCGCGCGCTGGAGCCGCCGGATGCCGTGGGCCACCTGCGCCGCGTAGCCGCCGAACTCCTGCCCGAGCCGCACCGGGGTCGCGTCCATCAGGTGCGTGCGCCCGCTCTTGAGCACGTCGTCGAACGCCTCGGCCTTGGCCTCGAGCGCGGCTTGCAGGCGCTCCAGCGCGGGGATCAGCTCGCGCTCGATCCCGACCTTCGCCGCGACGTGCATCGCCGTCGGGATCACGTCGTTCGACGACTGCCCCATGTTGACGTGATCGTTCGGGTGCACCGAGCCGCTGCTCATCGCCTCGCTGGCGACGTGCGCGATGACCTCGTTGGCGTTCATGTTGGTCGAGGTGCCGCTGCCGGTCTGGAAGACGTCGAGCACGAACTCGCGGTCGAGGTGGCCCTCGGCGACGCGCTCAGCGGCATTTGCGATGGCGAGCGCCGGGGCCGCGTCGAGCAGCCCGAGCCGGTTGTTGGCCTGGGCGGCGGCGCGCTTGACCGTCCCGAGGGCCTCGATGAAGCGGCGCGGGAAGCGGAGGCTGGAGATGGGGAAGTTCTCCTTGGCGCGCTGCGTCTGCGCGCCGTAGCGCGCCTCGGCCGGGACGTGGACCTCGCCGAGCGAGTCTTTTTCGATGCGAGTGGTGGGCATTGGAGGATCGGGGGATGGAGGGATCGGGGGAGTGCGTAGCTCCGACCGGAGAGGCGAGAGGGCCATGCTAAACTATGACGGTTCCGTACGAGTTGCCGATCTTCCAGGCGTGACGCGGAGGCAGGCACCCCAATCTCCCGATCCCTCAATCCTCCAGCTCCCCGATGGACGTAGTCCAAACTGTCGCCGAGATGCAGTCTCGGGCCGACGCCGCCCGCTGCGCCGGCCACACCCTCGCGCTCGTCCCGACGATGGGCGCGCTCCACCGAGGCCACCTCGCGCTCGTCGCCGAGGCCCGCCGCCGGGCAGACGCTACCGGAAGGGGCGGACACGTCACCGTCTCGATTTTCGTCAACCCGACGCAGTTCGGGCCGGGCGAGGACTTCGACGCCTACCCGCGCACGCTCGACGCCGACCTCGGCGCGCTCCGCGAGGCGGGCGGCGTGGACGTCGTCTTCGCGCCCGAGGTCAGCGAGATGGTCGGTTCGGCGGCGGCCACGACGGTCGACGTCGCCGGCCTCGACGCGCACCTGTGCGGGGCGCACCGGCCGGGGCACTTTCGGGGCGTGACGACAATCGTGACGAAGCTCTTCCTGGCGTGCCGGCCGCACGTTGCGGTCTTCGGGAAGAAGGACGCGCAGCAGTTCCTGATCCTCCGGCGGATGGCGCGCGACCTCGGGTTCGGGGTCGAGATCGCGGGCGTCGAGACGGTGCGCGAGGCCGACGGGCTGGCGCTGTCGTCGCGCAACCGCTACCTCGGTGACGCGGCCCGGCGCGAGGCCGTCGTGCTGTCGCGCGCCGTCGCCGAGGCGCGGCGGCTGGCCGAGGCGGGGGAACGGCGGGCGGCGGCTCTCGTAGACGCGATGCGCGCCCAGATCGACGCGGCCCCGCTCGCGCGGCTGCACTACGCCGAGGTGGTCGACACCGAGACGCTCGCGCCCCTCGAGACGCTCCGGCCGGGACGGACCGCGCTCGCCGCCGTGGCGGTCTACTTCGGCGACGCCCGGCTGATCGACAACACATTTCTGACCATTGAGTAACGCACTGATTGGGTGATTTGAAGTTTCAATCACCCGATCAGCGCATCACTAATCGGCGAATAGTCCATGACTGTCACGATCTTCAAGGGGAAGCTCCACCGCCTGACGGTGACCGAGGCCGACCTCCACTACGAAGGCTCGATCACGCTCGACCTGGAGCTGATGGAGGCGGCCAAGCTGCTGCCCTACGAGAAGGTGCAGGTGCTCAACGTCAACGCCGGCACGCGGCTCGAGACCTACACGATCCCGGCCGCGCGCGGCAGCCGCACGGTCTGCCTCAACGGCCCCGCCGCCCGCCTCGTCGCCCCCGGCGACCAGGTCATCGTGATCGCCTACGCCGAGATGACGCCCGAAGAGGCTGCCGCCCACCGCCCCCGCGTCGTCCTCGTCGATGGGAACAACGACCCGACCGAGGTCCTCGACCTCGACGGCACGCCGGTGGCCGACCCCCACGCGCCGGGCGTGACCAACTCGGTCGGCTGACCCGGTCCGGTGGGCACGGCGCGGCGGTGAAAAATGCGGAAGGACGCGGCGCGCTGCCGGCGTCCTTCTCTTTTGGCCCGACCCGGCCGGGTATCTTCGGGATCGCTTCGCTCGCCGTTTCTCGCTCGCCGTTTCGTTGACCCCACCAGGGCGCAATGCATTGCGCCCCTACGGGTGCCCCTGTGAAGGTCAGCGCTCTCTGTCAACGCCGGCACCCATTCGACACCCGACCTTCGTAACCCGACCCTCTCCTCATGCCTTCCGTCATCCTCTCCGCTGCCCGCACGCCCGTTGGTGCCTTCGGCGGCGCGCTCGCCTCTGTCTCCGCCCCCGACCTCGGCGCGACCGCCATCGAAGCCGCGCTCGAGCGCGCAGGCGTCCAGCCGGACCAGGTCGACGAGGTCATCATGGGGTGCGTCGTCACGGCCGGCGTGGGGCAGGCCCCGGCGCGGCAGGCCGCGATCAAGGCCGGACTGCCCGACAAGACGCCCTGCATGACCATCAACAAGGTCTGCGGCTCCGGGATGAAGGCGGTCATGCTCGCCGACCAAGCCATCCGGGCGGGCGACGCCAAGGTGGTGGTCGCCGGGGGGATGGAGAACATGTCGGCCGCGCCGTACCTGATGCAGCAGGGCCGCTACGGCTACAAGTTCGGCAACGGCCAGCTCCTCGACGCGATGCAGCACGACGGCTTGACCGACGCCTACAGCGGCCAGGCGATGGGCGTCGCCGCCGACCTGTGCGCCGACACGTGCGCCGTCCCGCGCGAGCGCCAGGACGAGTTCTCGGTGATGAGCTACGAGCGCGCCCAGAAGTCTGTAGAGGAGGGCGTGTTCGACGCCGAGGTCGCGCCGGTGACCATTCCCGGCAGGAAGGGCGACACCGTCGTTGAGAAAGATGAGGAGCCGTTCCGCACCAACTTCGACAAGATCCCGACGCTCCGGCCCGTCTTCTCGAAGGAGGGCGGCACCGTTACTGCCGCGAACGCGAGCACGATCAACGACGGAGCCGCCGCGCTCGTCATCGCCGACGAGGCGTGGGCGAAGGAGCAAGGGCTGACGCCGCTCGCCCGGATCGTGGCGAGCGCGCAGCACGCCAAGCCGCCCGAGGAGTTCACGACGGCTCCGATCCAGGCCACCGAGAAGGTCCTCGAGAAGACCGGCCTGACGATCGGCGACATCGACCTGTTCGAGGTCAACGAGGCGTTCGCGGTCGTGGCCCTCGCCGCGCAGGACGCGCTCGGGATTCCGACCGAGAAGCTGAACGTCAATGGCGGGTCGGTCGCCATCGGCCACCCCATCGGCGCGAGTGGCGCGCGGATCCTGACGACCCTCCTCTACGCGATGGAGCAGCGCGACGCCAAGCGCGGCTTGGCCGCCATCTGCATCGGTGGCGGCGAAGCAACGGCTCTCGTCGTCGAACGGTCGTAATCGAGCTTGTCATTGCGAGGAGGCCGAAGGCCGACGCGGCAATCTCCTGAGTTGGTCTTATCTCTATAGAGATTGCTTCGTCGCTGCGCTCCTCACAATGACAGGCGATTTCTAGACTGTTCCAACTACCTCACACTCCTTTGCCTGTGAGCATCAACCGCGTTGCCGCCGTTCTGTTAATTTTCTTGGTCGCCGTGCCCGCGCAGGCGCAGGACGGCGTGCGCTACGGGCTAAAGATCGGTTTCTCTTCGGTCGAGCTCCGCACCGGCGACGGCTCCGACTTCGGCAGTCGAGGCGGGATGCATTCGGTGCATTGCTGGAGGCGAACTACTATCGCAAGGGGTACGGACCAGGAGAGGTCAGAGACGAGGACAACAACCGACTGGGAACGGACGCAGATTTCCAGTTTGATTACGCTTCACTCTTGGCTGCGGTGCAGTACAGTGTCGATCTAGGAGCAAGTGGCCCCACTCTTCTGGCGTTTCTAGGTCCCCACCTCGACTTCCTCGTCGCGGATCGGATCGTCGCTGTGAACCAATCAGGGGACCAGGAGACCTTCTCGTTCGACCAGCTTCCAGACCACTTCAGTTTCAACTCTGCGGTCTTGGGGGCGTCAGCGGGTATTAGCCTCGATCTTACACAAGTGGTATCGGTCCCTCTGTCACTAGAATTGCGGTACGATGGGGACGTAACGTCGGCTTGGAATCCCAGAGACGACATCGAGTACCGCTTTCGCACCTTTAGCCTTCGCGTCGGCCTCTCCCTCTAACACTCACGCACCTCACCCATGAGCATCCACCACATCGCCGTCATCGGAGCCGGCACGATGGGCAACGGCATCGCCCACGTCCTCGCGCTCGCCGGGCACGACGTCACCCTGATCGACGTCGACCAGAGCCGCCTCGACGCGGGCCTCGCCACGGTCGAGAAGAACCTCGCCCGCCAGGTCAAGAAAGAGCGGATCACCGAGCAGGACCAGGTCGACACCCTCGCCCGGATCGCGTGCGCCACCGACCTCTCGGCCGACACCGCCGAGGCCGACCTCGTCATCGAAGCGGCGACCGAGAACCCCGAGATCAAGGCTGGGATCTTCCGAGCGCTCGACAAAGCCACGAAGCCGTCGGCGATTCTCGCCTCGAACACCTCGTCGATCTCGATCACGCAGATCGCGGCCGAGACCGAGCGGCCGGCCCAGGTCATCGGGATGCACTTCTTCAACCCGGTCCCGGTGATGAAGCTCGTCGAGATCGTGCGTGGCCTCGAGACCTCGGACGAAACCTTTCGGGCGGTCTACGACCTGTCGGAGAAGCTCGGCAAGACGCCCGTCGAGGTCAGCGACTATGCTGGGTTCGTCTCGAACCGCATCCTGATGCCGATGATCAACGAGGCCGTCTACTGCGTGATGGAGGGCGTCGCCGAGCCGGAGGACATCGACACGGTGATGATGCTCGGCATGGCGCACCCGATGGGGCCGCTCGCGCTGGCCGACTTCATCGGCCTCGACGTGTGCCTCTCGATCATGGAGGTCCTCCACCGCGAGCTCGGCGACTCGAAGTACCGCCCGTGCCCGCTCCTGCGGAAGATGGTCGTCGCCGGGCGGCTCGGGCGGAAGTCCGGGCGCGGGTTCTACGACTACGACGCCTGATGCTCCGCGACGGGACGGTCCTCATCACCGGAGCCTCGGCCGGCATCGGCGCGGCGTGCGCCGAAGCGTTTGCCGAGGCTGGGGCGCGGCTCGTTCTGGCCGCCCGGCGGAGCGACCGGCTCGAGGAGGTGGCGGCGCGACTCGGTACAGAAACCCACGTCCTCGAGCTTGATGTGCGCGACGCGGCGGCGGTGAACGCCGCCCTCGCCGGACTGCCCGAGGCGTGGCGAGGCATCGACGTGCTCGTCAACAACGCCGGGCTGTCGCGCGGCCTCGATCCGGTGTGGGAGAACACCGACGAGCAGGTCGAGACGATGCTCGACACAAACGTGAAGGGGCTGCTCTGGGTCACCCGTGCTATCGTGCCGGGGATGCTCGCGCGCGGGCGCGGGCACGTCATCAACATCGGTTCGACGGCCGGGCACGGCGTCTACGCCGGCGGCGTGGTCTACTCGGCGACCAAGCACGCCGTCGGCGCGATCACCGCCGGCCTCAAGATCGACCTCCACGGCACGCCCGTCCGCGTCTCGACCGTCGACCCCGGCCTGACGGAGACCGACTTCTCGCGCGTCCGCTTCGACGGCGATGCCGAGCGCGCCGACCGGGTGTACTCGACCACGACGCCGCTGCAACCCGAAGACGTGGCTGAGGCCGTGGTGTGGTGCGCGAGCCGCCCGGCGCACGTCAACGTCGCCGAGGTGATCCTGACGCCGACGGCGCAGTCGTCCGTGACGCTCATTCAGCGTCAGGAGGCGTGAGCAAGCGCTCGATGGCCTCGACGAAGGCGCGGGCCTCCTCGACGGCCCGGAGCGCCATGTCTTGCGTGAAAACGGCACCTATCTCGTAGTCTGCACCCTGGCGCTTTTCGTACAGATCGGTGAGCGTCTTCGCCATCTCGGTGGGGACACTGCCTCCTTGCACGACTGCCTCGTAGAAGCGCTGCTGAGTACCTCGGTGCGTTTTCGTGACGATGTCCCGCTCTACTAGGGTCGCCGAAGCCGCATGGAACACGGCGTAGTAAGCGCGGGCGATGTTGCCGGCCGGGCTACCGGAGACGCAGAGGGTCTCGGCGTCCGAGAGCGCGGTGTTCGCCCGCTCTACGAGCAACGCCGTCTCGCGCTTCACAGCAGGACCCCTTCGGCGCGAGCATTGACGAGCAGGGGGGAGGCATGGTGGCGGTAGCCCTCTTCCGAGACGGGGATGAGAGCGACCGACCTCCCGTGCTCGGTGAGACCAGCGAAGCGCGCCTCGCCCATCCGCTCGATCTCCTGAAGGTGGTCTACCGCGCCGCGCAGCACGACGAGCACGTCCACGTCGGAATCTTCTCGCGCCTCGCCGCGTGCGTGCGAGCCGAAGAGAATGAGCCGCGCGAGGCGCTCGCCGTAGAGCGCGTCGAGCCGGGCGCGGAGGTCGTGCAGGAGGGGGGCCAGTTCAGCAGGAAGCATCGGGCAGACCATGAGCGACGGGAAAAGATACACGCCGAACGCGCCAGCCGCCGCGCTGCCGCCCCACGCGGTGCTCGTCGAGACGGTCCGCGCACGCCTCGCCAGGCCCCTGCCAGGGCTGGAGGCGCAGCTCACGATGTCGCCGCCGCAGCGGGGCGAGGCGTCGCAGTGGAGCGAGGCGCAGCAGCGCGCGCGCCGCGCCGCCGTCCTCGCGCTGCTCTACCCGCTCGACGGCACCACGGGCCTCGTCCTCACGCAGCGCCACGCGGACCTCCGGGCGCACAGCGGGCAGATATCCTTTCCCGGCGGCCGCATCGAGCCGAGGGAGACGCCGGTCGAGGCGGCGCTGCGCGAGGCGTGGGAAGAGGTCGGTGTCGCGCCCGACGCGCCCGACGTGCTCGGGGTGCTGACCGATCTGTACATCCCGCCGTCGGACTTTACCGTTACACCTGTTATTGCAAGTCTGGATGGGCGTCCCTTTTTCCGTCCGCAGGAGGACGAGGTGGACCTCATCATCGAGGTTCCGCTCCCGGCGCTCCTCGACCCGGCGAGCCGCAAGACGGGATCGTGGGCGGTGCAGGGGCACCCGCTTGCGATTCCCTACTTCGCCTTCGCTGACTTCGAGATCTGGGGAGCCACCGCGATGATGCTCGCCGAGCTGCTCGCCGTCGTCGACGACTAGGCCGCGACGGGCTCGACGCGGAAGCTGGGGCCGACCTCGTCCACGAAGGCGGCCGGAGCCTCGGTCGAGTGGTAGAGCAGCAGCAGGTGCCCGCCGTCGGCGGCGGCGCGGACGATCCGGCTGCGCTCGGCCTGGGAGCGCTCGGGGTCGAAGTCGTACTTGGCGCGGAACGAGCGCGTGATCTGGCCCGGACTCGGAACCACGTCGCCGCCGAAGACGGCGGTGCGGCCGGCGGTGTGGAGGCGGAAAAGCTGATGGTCGCGCGTGTGCCCGCCGGTGCGCTCGAACGAGAGCTCGTCGGTCAGCGCGCCGGCTCCGTCGACGGTGACGAGCTGGCCGGCGGCGCTGAGGGTGTGGATCACGCGGTCTCTCGCCTCGGCCGAGACGCCGGAATAGGGCGCGTCGATCTCACCGCTCTGCACGACGTATTCGGCGTTCGGGAACGTCGGCTGGTCGTGACCGCCGGCGTCGAGGACGGCCCCGCCGGCGTGGTCGAAGTGGAGGTGCGAGAGGAGGACCTTGGTAACGTCTTCGCGCTCGACTCCGGCGCGGCGCAGGCCGTCGAGCAGGAACGTCGCGTCGCGGCCGTGCGCGTACTCGCCGAGGCCGGTGTCGAGCAGCAGCACCTCGCTCGGGGTCTGGACGAGGAACGGCGTGACCGAGATGAAGAGCGTCGCCGGGGGCTTCGGCTCGCCCTCGGCGTAGGGCACGAAGCGCTTGTCCCAACCGACGGTGAAGCGCCCCTCGGGAAGCGGGTGAATGCGGAGGTCGCCGTACTCGATCACGCCGCTTTCTCGTCCTCGTGCTTCTCGTAGGCTTCGATGATGTCCATCACGAGCCGGTGGCGGACCACGTCGCCCCGGTTGAACTCGACGAAGTCGATCCCCTCGACGCCGTGCAGGATGCGGGTGGCGTGGACGAGCCCGCTGTCGGCGCGGTTCGGGAGGTCGGTCTGGGTCACGTCGCCGGTGATGAGGCAGCGGGAGCCGGGGCCGAGGCGCGTGAGGAACATCTTCATCTGGGCGGCGGTCGCGTTCTGCGCCTCGTCGAGGATGACGAAGGCGTTGCTCAAGGTGCGGCCGCGCATGTACGCGAGCGGGACGATCTCGATGGTGTTCTGGTCGAGGTAGGCCGCGAGCTTGTCGCGCAGAATCATGTCCTCGAGCGCGTCGTAGAGCGGCCGGAGGTAGGGGTCGATCTTGTCGCGGAAGTCGCCCGGCAGAAAGCCCAGGCTCTCGCCGGCCTCGACTGCGGGTCGGCTGAGCACGAGCCGCTTCACCTGCCGGCTCTTGAGCGCCGAGACGGCGAGCGCGACCGCGAGGTAGGTTTTCCCCGTTCCGGCCGGCCCGACGGCGAAGGCGATGTCGTTCTGCCGCGCCGACTCGACGAGGCGGACCTGCCCCGGCGTCTTGGCCTTGACCATCCCGCCGGTCGGGGTGAAGAGCACCACGTCGGTGGTGTCCGCGCGCGGCACGCCGGCCCCGACAGTCGTCAGGTCGAGGACCGTCTCCACGTCGCGCTCGGTGAGGTTGCCGTTGCGCGTCAGGATGCGCGTCAGCTCGCCGAGGATCTGCTCGATGCGGCGGAGGTCGCCGTCGTCGCCTTTGAGGAAGAGCTGCTGGCCGCGCGCGGTGATGCGCGTGTCGGCGAAGGCCGCTTCGATGGTGCGGAGGTAGGTGTCGTTGAACCCGAAGAGCAGCAGCGGCTCGACGCCTTCGATGGTGAGGGTTTTTTGGGCCAAGCGCAAAAGGGGAGAGGGCGAGGGATTTGTTGAGTGATGGGGTGAATCGCTGATGGGGTGATTGGTTTCATGGAGTGACCTCCCTGCTCGGCTGAGAGACCTGCTCTTTGGCTGTCCTCGAAAGATCGGTATCCCATGACGGGGCGGCATACTTTAGCGCGGTCTCGCCTCCTGCTCCCGACTCTGTAAATCAGCGAATCTCCCAACCACCCAATGCCAAAGCTCGTCGCGCCCTTCACGAAGATGCACGGGGCCGGGAACGACTTCCTCGTGCTCGACAACCGCTTCCTCCATTTCACGGACGCCGAGCTCGCCGACCTGGCCCGGCGCTTCTGCCCGCGCCGCTTCGGGGTCGGGGCCGATGGCCTGCTCGCGCTCTGCCCGCCGGCTGAGGAAGGGCACGACTACCGGATGGCCTACCGGAACCCGGACGGCTCGCGCGCCGGGATGTGCGGCAACGGCGCGCGCTGCCTCGCCCGCTTCGCCCGCGCCGCCGGGCTCGACGGGGAGCCGCTCGCCTTCGCCTCCGACGACGGCGTCTACCGCGCCTCGGTGCCGGCCGACCCGAAAGCCCCGGTGCGCCTCTTCGTCCCGTCGCCCAAGCGCTTCGACGCGGCCCGGACGCTCGCGGCCGGCGGGACCGTCCCCTACATCTGGACCGGCACCGATCACGCCGTCGTCTTCGTGCGGGACGTGGCGACGGCGAACGTCGAGAAGATCGGCCCGCGCATCCGGCACGACGCGGCCCTGGAGCCGGAGGGCGCGAACGTCAACTTCGTGCAGATCGTCGAGGTCAGCCCGGCGCAGATCGAGGTGCGGACGTTCGAGAAGGGCGTCGAGGCGGAGACGCTGGCGTGCGGGACCGGGGCACTCGCGGCAGCGCTCGTCGCGCGGCTGATGGGGCGGGTCGAGGGCGAGACGGTCGAGGTCGCCGTGCGCGGCGGGACGCTCCGGGTCGGCTTCGCGCTCAACGAGCACGGGCACGTCCGCGACGTGTGGCTCGAAGGCCCGGCGGTCGCCGTATATCAGGGGACGTTGGAGGTATAAGAAAAGTAGGGGCGACCGGCCGGTCGCCCCTACGGAAAACGGTGCCCTCCCGACCGGCCTAGAAGAACAGCGAGCGGTGGTCCTCGACCTCGGCGTCCTCGCGGAGCCGCTCGATCCACTGCTGCTGCACGCGCTGCCGCCGCTGGTTCAGCAGCTCGGTGCGTAGCGTCGTCCGCTCCTCAGCCGTCATGGCCGATGGGTCGGCCTCGGTGACGGCCGTGGACTCGATCACGAAGGCTGCGTTCTCGCCGCCGACCGGGCCGGAGGTCTGGCCTCGGTCCAGCCCGTGGAGGGTGCCGACGAACGCCGGCTCGCGGCCGAGGCCGGGCACCACCAAGTCTGAGAGCGCGAGGTCGCGCGTGGTGCGGACCGGCACGCCGAGCGCCGTCCCGATGGCGTCGAGGTCGGTCATGCCTGTGTCGCGGAGCCGGGCAAGCTGCTGCTCGCGCTTGCGCTCGAGGCGGACGCGCGGCTCGATCTCGGCGCGGACCTCCTCGAACGGGCGGAAGCCCTCGGGCTGCACCTCGTCCACGCGGACGACCACGAAGTCCGTCCCGGTGTCGATCACGTCGGAGACGTCGCCCTCGTCGGCGCGGGCGACGAAGCTGCGCACGGCGCGGCTGTTGCCGAGGCCGGGGATGAACGTCTGCCCGCCGGTGACGACGGCCTGCTGCACCGGCAGCCCGAGGCGCTCGGCCTCGGTGGCGAAGTCGCCGCCCTCCTCGGTGAAGTAGGTCAGGTCGTCGGCCTGGTCGCGCACCTTGCGGAGCGTGGCCGAGGTGGTCCCGACGGCCTGGCTGAGCTGGGCGAGGCGGACCTCCTGGTCGGTCCGGTTCTCGACGCGGATCAGGTGGAAGCCGAAGTCGCTCTCGACCGGCCCGACGACCTCGCCGGTCTGGGCGCTGAAGGCGGCCTCCTCGAACGGCGGCACCATGCGGCCCTGGCCGAACCAGCCGAGGTCGCCGCCGCGCGCGGCGCTGCCGGGGTCCTGCGAGTACTGGCGGGCGAGGGTCTCGAAGCTCTCGCCGTCGCGGAGGCGTTGGCGGACGTCGAGGGCCTGCTGGCGCTGGGCGGCGCGCTGCGCCTCGTCGTCGCCGCGCTGGCCGAAGAGGATGTGGCGCGCGCGCACGGCCGGAGCCGCGCCGGGGCGCACGTCGGTGATCTTGACGAGGCGGGCCTCGTCGCCGACGAGCACCGGCCCGACGAGGCGGCCGATGGTCAGGTCGTCGAAGACCTGCTCGGCGATCTCGCCCTCGATGTCGCCGGGGCCGACGTAGCTCCCGTCGTAGGGCCGCTGCGAGAAGTTACGGGTGACGAAGAGCGAGTCGTTCTGGGCGGCGGCGAACTCGGGGCGGAGGCCGGTGAGGTCGCGCATGACGGCGGCGGAGTCCTCGGCGCTCGGCTCCTGCGAGAGCGTCACGAAGTCGACCGAGACGGTGCGCTCGCGCTCGAAGTCGTCGCGGTTGGCCTCGTAGTAGGCCTTGAAGTCGCGGTCCTCGACGGCGATGCTGCTGTCGGAGATCTCGGCGTAGCGGAGGGCGACGTAGCGGCCCTGCGCGGTGCGGTTGCGGCGGACGTACTCGGCGTCCACCTCGGCGTCGGTGACGCGGACCGAGGCCCCGAGCAGCGCGCCGAGCTTCTCGGAGCGGCGCTTGTTGCGGAGGTACTCCTCGATGGCGATCAGGTCCTGCGTGGCCTCGGGGTTGTCGATGGCGCTCTGGAGCAGGCCGCGGTCGAGGTTGCCCTGGGCGTCGCTGAAGAGCTGCGCCACGAGCGGATCGGGCGTCGGGCCGGTGAACATGCGCTGGACCTCGTCGTCGGTGACGCGGATGCCGAGGCGGTCCATCTCGCGCTCGCGCAGCTTGTTCTCGACGAGGCGGTCGTAGACCACGTCCGCGTACTGGTCGCGGACGGCCTGCGTCGGGGCCTCGCCGGACTGCTGCTGGTAGGAGCGCACCTCCTGCTCGAGCGCCCGCGTGTACTCCTCGTAGAGGATCGGCTCGCCGCCGACGACGGCGATGTTCTGCCGCTGCTGGATGCCGACGTTGTCGAGCGCGCCGGAGTCCTGGAGCACCCACAGCCCGCCGAACGAGAGCACGAGAATCCAGAGGATCACGCCGGTGCTCTCCCGCATCTTGGTCATCATGCCCATAACAGTGGTGCTCGGTTTAGGTCGAAGGAGGATCGGAATCGGGGGCAAAGAATAGCACGACGGGCAGCGCCCTCCACGGTATTTTTCGGTGAAATGCCGGGCCGCCCTCGAGCCGGGCCAACACACGGGTTGGCTACGCTGCCTACTGACCTCCCCTCCACCGGCGCGCTGAACCCCGTCCACTGCATACCGTGCTGCATCGAGGCACCCCCGTCCTTCGAGCCGGAGGCGCGCTACGCGCTCGGCGTGCTCCTGGCCCCGCTCGGACTCGCGCCGGCCTGGGTCGGGCGGGACGCGCTCGCCGGGCCGGCGGTCTACTACGGTCCGGCCCCGGAGGGCCTGCCCGAGACGGTCCTCGCCCTGCGCCTCGCCCCGGAGACCCCCGCGTTCTTCGCCTCCGGCGCGACCTACGATCCCGCCGACGCGTCGACCCTGGGCGACCTCCCCATTCTCTTCCCCCGACTCCCGACGCCTGGCCGCCCGACCGTTGACTCCGCCGACCTGATCGCCTCGGCGTTCTTCTGGCTCAGCGGTTGGCAGGAGGCGAGCACGGCCGAGCGCGACGAGCACGGGCGCTTCCCGTACCGCGCCTCGGTGCAGGCTGCCCTCGGCTGCGCGGACGTGCCGGTCGTGGACCATTACCGGGAAATCCTGGCCGAGCAGCTCGACGCGCTCGGCGTCCCGGTCCGGCACTGGAGCTGGCAGGGGCGGCCGTGGGCCGTGGCGCTGACGCACGACGTGGACCTGCTCCGCAAGCGGCGGCTCGGTACGCTGGCTCGGGCGGTGGTCCGGCGCGACGGCCGGCGCGGCGCGGCCGTCCGGCAGGCCCTCACCGCCCCGAACCCGAGGCGGACGAGCCTCGCGCGCATGGCCGGGGCCGAGCGGCGGCGCGGCGTGGGCGCGACCTACTTCTTCAAGACCGCCGCGCGCGGCCCGTGGGACGTGCCGTACTCGACCCGCAGCCCGTGGCTCCGCCGGTTCGTCGGCAGGCTTCAGGCCGGCGGGTTCGAGGTCGGCCTCCACCCGAGCTACTTCGCGCACGATCATGCCGGCCACCTCGCCGAGGAGCGCGACCGGCTCGAAGCCCTCACCGGCGTGCCGCCGTCCGCCGTCCGCCAGCACTTTCTGCGGTGGGACGCCGCGACCCCGAGGCTTCAGCAGGCCGCCGGCTTCCGGCTCGACTCGACCCTCGGTTTCGCCCGGCAGCCCGGCTTCCGGCGCGGCACCTGTTTTCCGTTCCCGCTCTTCGACCTCCGGGCCAACGCCCCGCTCGGTCTATGGGAGCTGCCGCTCACGGTGATGGACACGGCGCTCTTCACCCACCTCGGCCTCGCGCCCGCCGCCGCCGAGCGGCGCATCCTCGGTCTCCTCGCCGCGTGCCGCCGCGTCGGGGGCGTCTGCGTGCTGCTCTGGCACAACACGCTCTACGACGAGGTCGACTTCCCCGGCCAGGCCGCCGTCTTCGAGCGGACCCTCGACCGGGCGCTCGCCGACGGGGCGGCGGTGCTGAGCCTGGGCACCGCGCTCGCGGCGATTCGCTGATTGAGTGATTCGCCGATTGGGTGGCTGAAAGACAACCGGCGACTCTCCCAATCACCCAATGCCCACTGGCCTGCGGATCAGCCCAGCCGCTAGGCCGTTGGAGCCGTCGCCCCTTCGAACCCTCTCCGCCTTATGCCCGACTCCACGATCTCGGTCGCCCTTCAGACCGAGCTGCTCGACCGGCTCCCGCTTGGCGTCCTCGTCTACCACCTCGGCGACCCCGGCGACCCCGGCTCGCTCCGCCTCGTGCAGGCCAACAAGGCCACCTCGCGCGCCATCGGGTTCGACGTGCGGCAGGACCTCGGACGGACGATCCGCGAGGCCTCGCCCCAGGTCCTCGAGACCGAGTTGCCGGCGGCCTACGCCGAGATCGCGCAGGGCGGGCCGGGCCGCGACCTCGGGGAGATCGAGTACGGCGACGACCGCATCGAGCCCGGGATCTTCCGGGTGAGCGCCTTCCCACTCCCGGACCGCCACGTCGGAATCGTCTTCGAGGAGGTCTCGCAGCAGCGCTCGGAGGAGGAGGCCCGGCTGCTCGCGGTCGTGGACAACCTCCCGGCACTGGCCTGGAGCGCCCGGCCCGACGGCCACATCGACTTCTACAACAGCCGCTGGTACGAGTACACCGGCACCACGCCCGAGGAGATGGAGGGCTGGGGCTGGAAGGCGGTCCACGACCCGGACATCCTCCCGTCGGTCATCGAGCGCTGGCAGCACTCGATCGACACCGGCGAGCCGTTCGAGATGGAGTTCCCGCTCCGCGCGGTGGACGGCACCTTCCGCTGGTTCCTCACCCGCGTCCGCCCGCTGCGCGACGCCGAGGGCGAGATCACGCGGTGGGTGGGCACGAACTCCGACATCCACGACGCGCGTGCGGCGGAGGCCGCGCTGCGCGAGAGCGAGGCCCGCTTCCGCGACCTCTTCGCCGCCATCGACGAAGGGTTCTGCCTCGCTGAGATGGTCCTCGACGCCGACGGGCAGCCGGTGAGCTACCGCTTCCTCGAGGTCAACCCGCTCTTCGAGGAGATGAGCGGGCTGACCGACGCCGGCGGGCGGACGATCCACGAGCTGGCGCCGGACATCGAGCCGCACTGGGTCGAGACCTACGCCCGCGCCGCTCTCGGCGGCGAGGCGATCCGCTTCGAGAGCCGCTCCGAGGCGCTCGGGCGGTGGTTCGACGTGTTCGCCGCGCCCGTCGAGCCGCGCGGCCGCTTCGCCGTCGTGTTCAAGGACGTCACCGAGCAGAAGGAGGCCGAGCAGGCGCTCGCCGAGAGCGAGGCCCACTACCGCTTCATGAGCGAGACCCTCCAGCAGCAGATCTGGACCGCCCGGCCCGACGGCCAGCTCGACTTCGTCAACCACTACGTCCTCGGCTACTTCGGGCGGAGCTATGACGAGATGATCGGGCTGGGCTGGCAGGGCGTCGTCCACGAGGACGACCTCCCCCGCGTCGCCGAGCGGTGGAGCCGGGCGCTCGAGACCGGCGACCCCTACGAGGTCGAGTTCCGGCTCCGCAACGCCGAAGACGGCTCGTGGCGGTGGCACCTCGGCCGGGCCAGCGCCCTGCGCGACGACCGGGGGGAGATCGTCAAGTGGTTCGGAGCCAACACCGACATCCACGCCAAGAAGAAGATCGAGACCGTGATGGTCGAGGCCAACCGGGCGCTCGAAGGGCACGTCGCCGAGCGGACCCAGGAGCTCGAAGGCTTCTCCGAGGACCTCAAGCTGCTCCACCGCATCACCACCACGCGCCACGCGTCGCCCGAGGAGGTCTTCCAGGAGTACCTCCGCGCCGGCTGCGAGATCTTCGAGATGCCCATCGGCATCCTCAGCGAGACCCCGCTCGACGAGGCGACAGGCACACGGACCTACCGCCTCCACACCGTCGAGTCCCCCGTGCCCGAGGTCGTGGCCGGCCTCGAGATGCCGATCAGTGAGGCCTTCTGCGACGCCGTCGTCGAGCGCGGCCGGACCGTCAGCTACGCCGACGTGTGCAGCGAGGGCGACGAGGTGGCGTGCAAGGCCGCCCACGCCGAGCACGGCCTGAACTCGTTCATTGGCACGCCACTCGTGGTCGACGGCGAGCTGTTCGGGACGCTCAACTTCGTCTCGCCCGAGCCGCGCCCCCAAGGCTTCGCCCCGCACGAGCACGAGCTGATCGAGGTCATGGCCGAGTCGGTGGTGCAGATGCTGAGTCTCCAGCGCGCCGAGCGCCGCAGCGCCGAGGCCGAGGCCCGCTCGCGCTCGATCGTCCACACCGTCGAGGAAGGCCTGATGCTCGTCGAGGCCGATGGAACTGTGCTGATGAGCAACCCCGCCGCGCGCCGGATGCTCGGGCTCGAGGCCGAGGGGGTGTTGGGCGGCGTCACTGGCCCGCCGCGCTGGCAGGTCATCTACCCAGACGGCACGCCGGTCCCAGACCACGATCTCCCCGAGCGGTCGGTGTTCCTCAGCGGGCAGCCGATGCGCGGCGTCGTGCAGGGCATCGTCGGCGAGAACGGGCTGACGCGGTGGTTCTCGGTCAACGCCCGCCCCGCCGGGCGCGGCGAGGACGAGGCGGTGACCTCGGTCGTGGTCTCGTTCAACGACATCACCGAGCAGCTCCACGTCGAGCAGTCGCTCAAGCGCAACGCCGAGCAGCTCGCCGAGCGCAACGCCGAGCTCGAGCAGTTCGCCTACGTCGCCAGCCACGACCTCCAGGAGCCGCTCCGCATGGTGTCGAGCTTCCTCCAGCTCCTCCAGCGCCGCTACGCCGACCAGCTCGACGAGACCGCCGACGAGTACATCGCCTACGCCGTCGATGGGGCCAAGCGGATGCAGGTCCTCATCCAGGACCTGCTCGCCTACAGCCGCGTCGGCACGCGGGGCAAGGCCTTCAAGCCGGTCGACGTCGGCCGCACGCTCGAGACCGTCCTGACCGACCTCGGCCCGGCGCTCGAGGACACGGGCGCGACCGTCGAGGCAGGCGCCCTCCCGACCCTTCCGGCCGACGAAACGCAGCTCCGGCAGCTCTTGCAAAACCTCGTCGCGAACGCCATCAAGTTCCACGGCGACAAGACCCCGGTCGTCCGCGTCAGCGCCGAGGAGGCCGAGGAGGACGGCCGCGCTTTGTGGCGCATCGCCGTCGCCGACAATGGCATCGGGATCGAGCCGCACCACGCCGAGCGCGTCTTCCAGATCTTCCAGCGCCTCCACACGAGGGACGAGTACGAGGGAACGGGGATCGGCTTGGCGATGTGCAAGAAGATCGTCGAGCGCCACGGTGGCCGCATCTGGTTCGAGTCGGAACCCGGCGACGGTACGACGTTCTACTTCACGATCCCCCTGTCCCAGCCCACTCCTCCTGACCGTGCCGATGGTTGACACCGCCCCCCGCCCGATCGAAATCCTCCTCGTCGAGGACAGCCCCGGCGACGTCACGCTGACGATCGAGGCCCTGCGCGACGCCAAGGTCGCCAACAACCTCCACGTCGCGCGCGACGGCGAGGAGGCGCTCCGCTTCCTCCGCCGCGAGGGCAAGTTCGAGAGCGCCCCGCGCCCGGACCTGATGCTGCTGGACCTCAACATGCCCAAGATGGGCGGCCGCGAGGTGCTGGCTGAGATGCGCGCCGACGACCGGTTCAAGAAGATCCCCGTCGTGGTGCTGACCACGTCGCAGAGCGAGGACGACGTGGCCGCCGTCTACGACCTAGCCGCCAACTGCTACGTCGCCAAGCCGGTGGACCTGGACCAGTTCCTCGAGGTCGTCCGCGCCATCGACGACTTCTGGCTGTCGCTCGTCAAGCTGCCCTCCGAGTAAGGGTTTTTCGGCGTGGGGGGAATCGAGAGAAAGGGGGGATCGCGACCTGAACCGCCGGCGCAAAGAATTAAGGAGTGGTAGTTCCCTCTCTGCTCTCCCGGCCCCCCACGCCCTCACAAACCTTCCCTCGCCGTGACCCGCATTCTGCTCGTAGAGGACAACCCCGGCGACGCCGTGATCTTCCGCGAAAAGATCGGCGCGAGCGAGGTGGAGCACGAGCTGGTCCACGCCAAGCGCCTGAGCGAAGGCATCGAGCGGATCGGCGATACGGCGTTCGACATTCTGATGGTGGACCTCTCGCTGCCGGACGCGCACGGCATGGACACCGTCCGGCAGGTGCGCGCTGCGGCCCCGCACCTGCCGCTGATCGTGCTCACGGGGCTGGACGACGCCACGGCCGCCGCCGAGGCCAAGAACCTCGGAGCCGTCGACTACCTCGTCAAGTGGTACGTCGACAGTCCGTCGCTGGCGCGGTACATCCGCTACGCCATCGCCCAGAACGAGATGAACGGCGGCGGGGGCGCGCCGCCCCCCGCGCCGGACGAGGTCGTCGTCGAAGGCCAGATCGTGCGGCCCGTGGACGCTGCCGCCGAGACCGAGCTCAAAGCGATGCAGCCCGCCGAACCGGCGTCGCCCCCTGAGGCGGAGCCGGTCGGTGGCGGGCCGGCGGGCTCGGCCTCGCCGCTGGCGTCGGCGGATCTGCTACGCGAGGCGGCCGAGGCGGCCCTCGCCTTCGCCCGGCACGCCGAGCGGCGCAGCGCGTGGATGGCGGACGTGCTCCGCTCCACGCTCGACCTCCAACGCGTCGCCTCGGGCGAGGTCGAGGTGCGCGCCGAGCCGGTGGACGTGCTCGACCTGGCGCGGCAGGCGGTGGGCGCGCAGCGCGATCTCGCGATGCAGCGCGGCCTTCCGCTCCACATCGCCTCGGACCACAAGAAAGTCATGGCCGAGGCCGACCGCAACCTCGTGCTGAACCTCATGCGCCGACTGGTCGTCGACGCCTTGCAATCGGCCGATGCCGAAGGCGTCCGGCTGCGCGTGGCGGTCGAGGGCCAGGGGACGCTCGTCGAGGCCGTCTGGACCGAGAGCGGGGCCTCGCTCGATGCGGCGGCGGCCTGCGTGGCGCTCGGGCGGAGCGTCGTAGAGCAAGCGGCGCTCCTCGCTGGTGGCGACGCGGCCCACACCGCCGACGCCTCGGGACGGCACGTGCTCACGCTCCAACTGCCGGGGCCGGCTTGAGCGAGGCCCTGATCGTCTTCGCCAAGCGCCCCGAGCCGGGCGCGGTTAAGACCCGGCTGACGCCTGTCCTGACCGCCGCCGAGGCGGCCCGGCTCTACGACGCCTTTCTGCGCGACAGCCTCGACGCCTACGCCGGCCTCGCCCTAGACCGGTCGCTCGGCGTGCGGCTCTACCTCACCGGCAGTGGCGACCCGGTGGAGCCTCTGCCCGGCGGGGTCTCGGTCCACGAGCAACGGGGCGAGGGCCTGGGCGCGCGGATGCTGAACGCCTTCGTCGAAACCTTCGTCGCCGGGGCCGAGCGGGTCGCGGTCATCGGCACCGACCACCCGACGCTGCCGCCCGCGTTCGTCGCCCGCGCCTTCGAGGAGCTGCGGACGCCGTTCTCGGTCGTCCTCGGCCCGAGCGACGACGGGGGCTACTACCTGCTCGGGATGAACGAGCTCTACCCGGCGCTCTTCGAGGGCATGACCTACAGCCACCCCGATGTGTTCGCCCACACCCTCGACCGCGCCGAGATGACGGGGGCGGGCGTGAGCGTCCTCCCGTCCTGGTATGACGTCGACATGCCCGCTGCGCTACGCCGTCTCGCCGCCGATCTCGATGGCGGGGCGGGCCCAGAGGCACGCAGAACCCGTGAAGTCCTCGGCGCGCTCAGGGAGAAGTACGGCGCGTGGACGTAGATTGACGGCTACTGCGCGAAATGCAGACCCTTAACTCTTCCCTTTGTGCCAACCCCACTCAGCCGCCGCGCTGATAAGGCTGAGTCCCCCACGTCTCCCACGCTATGCAAACCGTAACCGCCCCCGCCCAGCAGTCCCTCGCCAACGGGGGCGGCAAGCTCAAGACGCTCGAGCAGTTCATTATCGAGCGCCAGGGCGACGTCCCCGGCTCGACGGGCCAGTTCTCGCGCCTGCTCCGCGACATCTCGCTGGCGGCCAAGATCGTCGACCGCGACGTACGCAAGGCCGGCCTGGTCGACATCTTCGGCGAGGCCGGCGGCGAGAACGCCACCGGCGATACCCAGAAGAAGCTCGACGTGCTCGCCCACGACGAGTTCGTCCGCGCGCTCCGGCGCGGCGGCGAGGTCTGCATGATCGGCTCCGAGGAGCACGACGAGGCCATCCCGCTCAAGACCGAGGGCCACAGTGGCCGCTACATCGTGCTGATGGACCCGCTCGACGGCTCCTCGAACGTCGACGTCAACGTGTCCATCGGCACCATCTTCTCCGTCTACCGCCTGCCCGAGGGCTGCACCAGCCCCGAGGCCGAGCACGCGCTCCAGCCCGGCCGCGACCAGGTCGCCGCCGGCTACGTCGTCTACGGCTCCTCCACGATGCTCGTCTACACGACCGGCAACGGCGTCAACGGCTTCACGCTCGACCCGTCGATCGGCGAGTTCCTGCTCTCGCACCCGGACATCCAGACGCCGAGCGCGGGCCGCATCTACTCGATCAACGAGGGCAACTACCGCTCGTGGGAGGACGGCACCAAGCAGTACATCAAGTGGCTCCAGGTCGAGGACGACGACACGCAGCGCCCCTACACGGCGCGCTACATCGGCTCGTTCGTCGCCGACTTCCACCGCAACCTGCTCAAGGGCGGGGTCTACATCTACCCGGCGAATGTGCGCGACCCGCGGGGCAAGCTCCGCCTGATGTACGAGGCCAACCCGATGGCGTTCATCGTCGAGCAGGCCGGCGGCCGCGCCTCGACCGGCTCCCAGCCGATCCTCGACGTCGTCCCGGAGAAGCTGCACCAGCGGTGCCCGGTCTACATCGGCAGCGCCGACATGGTCGAGATGGCCGAGGACTTCGTCGCCGGCCGCCGCACGCTCGGCGGCTAGGAACGGTGCGGTAGCCCGGTCGTAGTCCATGCTCTAAACCGAAGCATCACATTGGGAGGGGCTATGAACGCCGTCGTCCAGAAGATCGAGAGCCTGTCTCCAGAATTGCAGCAGCAGGTGGAGGACTTCGTAGATTTCATCAGATTGAGGCGGCCTCATTCGCGCAGAGGGGTGCTACGTCAGGGTTGGGGCGGTGGCCTCCGAGATCTGCGCGACGACTACACGGCGCTAGAGTTGCAAAAGAAGGCGTTGGAATAGCGGGGAGACTGAACCGTGTATCTCGTGGATACCAACGTCTGGCTCGAAAGGCTTCTCGAACAGGAGCGGGCTGGGGAGGTTCGGCAGTTCCTCGGCCACGTGCCGTCGGAGCAGCTCAACCTGACCGACTTTGCGTTACACTCCATCGCTGTCATCCCGAGCAGGCTCGGACGTGTGGGATTGCTCGAACAGTTTGTGCGCGACGTACTCGTAGAAGGGGCAGTCGGGGTCGCGTAGATTGGGCGGGTAAACACGGCCGGAGTACCCACCTAGGAGAGAAGGCTGGCCTCGACTTCGACGACGCCTATCAGTATGCCGCCGCCGAGCGGTTCGACCTCCAGATCGTCAGTTTCGATACGGACTTCGACCGGACCGACCGTGGCTGCGCGACGCCGGCCGATGTGCTTCAGCGTCTGAGCTGAGAAAACAAAAGCCCCGGCCTGCCGAAGCAGACCGGGGCCTCAGACGAAGCGCGCGAACCTAGTTGGCACCAAGCGGAATGCTAACGCCACCGAGCAGCGAGATCGCCGTGCCGTCAGCTAGCGTGATGCGAGCCTGGGCAAACGGGGTCCCGAAGCCGACCGCACCGGGAAACTCCAGGCCGCCGACGAGGTTGAGCCCGATATCGCTTCCCGAAGCATCATCTTCGAAATCTTCGCAAACCGAGTTCCCATCACAGTCAAAATCTGTGCTCACGAGAACGACAGCGAGGCCAACGCCAGCGTAGGGTTCAAAGCCAGAGGCGCTAAGGCGGGCAATCACATCGCCGTTGATCTGAAGGACATTCTGGCCGACATCGTTCCCGAGACCAGTGTTGATGTCGTCGGTGAATAGGTATTCCACAGACGGGCGAATCGCAAGAGCTAGATTGCCGGCACTGAACGGAGCCTCGAGTTCCGTACCGATACCGACGAGAAATGCCTCAGCATCGAGGTTGTAGCCGAGGTAAGGGATGAGGCTGAAACCCTGTGCTTGGGCTTTCTGGGCAGTGAAGGGGAGCGCTAAGGCGAAGAGGAGGGCGAGCGCGAAAGATTTACGCATGACGGGTTGGAGTTTGGATGGGACGAGGTGAACGAGCGGGAAGGTGTAGCGTAGAGGGGAACGATGCCCCGGTTCATCACGCCAAAACTAAGGCGCGCAGGCCAACAGATGAAACTACCCCACCGTGTGGTACTCGGGAAATCCAAATCTCAGGCTCCTGTCCGCCCTTTCCTCGATGCTCCGCCCGCCTTCGCCCTTCACCCTTCCTGAGCCGCTGAACCTGCACTTCGAGGGGTTCTCCGAGGAGGCCTTCGCCGTGCTGGAGCGCCTGCGCGCGGCCCCGCACATCGAGCAGTACCGCGCCGAGAAAGAGGCCATCAAGACCTTCGTCACGGATCCGTTCAAGCGCTACCGCGACGACCTGGCGCTCAACTGGGTGCTCCCGAACCGGAGCGGGTTCGAGACCGAGAAGAACGTCTTCAGCCGCCTGCTCAAGAACGACTTCGGGGCCGGCGGCTGCCACCACCACCTCTGGATGGCCTTCTACCGGCCGCCGCTGCGCCGCCTCACCGACGTGCAGCTCTCGCACGGCCTCTACCCCGACGGGTTCGCCTTTGGCCTCTACGTCGGCGAGTACGCGAAGGACTTCTTCCGGCAGGCGAAGGCCAGGATGCTCGACGAACCGGAGCGCGCCCTCGCGCTCGTGAACGACCTCATCGGACGGGGCTACGCCTTCACCCACGCGCCGACGGTGACGAAGAAGCACGCCTCGCCGACGTTCACCGAACCGCTCGACGCGCTGCCGGACGACCTCGGCAGGGCGAAGGGGCTGTGGGTCCGTCGCAAGGTGGAGCGTGCGGAGGTGCTCGAAGCCGGGCCAGACCTCGTGCGCCGCGCTATCGACGCGCAGGCGGAGCTGTGGCCGCTCTACGAGTGGTGGACCGAAAAACCGTAGCGAGCGAGATTTGAGGTTGCATTCTTAGCCCGTGGATTCCTAGCTTGCTCGGGCCGTACTCCGCCGTTCCAACTTATACGACGACCTCTATGCATCGCCTCCTCTTTCTGTGCTTCTTGGCCTTCGCCCTCACCGCCTCGGGCTGCGCCACCCTGTTCTCCGGGTCGAGCGACTCGATCACCTTCAACTCTCAGCCGTCCGGTGCACGGGTGATGGTCGACGGGCTCATGGTGGGCACCACGCCGACCACGGTTTCCATCAAGCGGCCGGGCTTCGGTGACACCGACGTGACGGTCGCCCTCGAGGGCTACGATAGCCGGACGTTCACGCTGTCCTCCGAGTTCAACACGACGAGCATCCTGAACATCTTCGTTCCCATCGGCTTCGTGATCGATGCCGTGACGGGGGCCATCACGAAGCACAGCAAAAAGTCCTACAACGTGGACCTCGAGAAGGGGACGGTCTCTCTCCGTCTCCATGAGCTCGAGAGCGACGAGCAGGGCCGCTACGTGCTCCCGGATGTCGAGGGCGAGTTTACGGTCGTTGACGAGGAGCTCGGCCTGAGCATCGTGTTCACCGAGTAGCCCGCAGTCGTACATACCCTAGCTTCCCCTTCCCGCTAGGGTCCGGTGCCTGGCACCGGCGGCAGGGCCGGCCTCGCGGTCGGTCCTGCTCTCTTTGTGTCCAAAGCCTCATTTTGTGTCCAAAGCCTCATCACCCCACGCCCCGGTCCTACTGTGCCTGATCTCGTGCTCCGCCACCGCGACGGCCCCGTCCTCACGCTTACCCTCAACCGGCCGGACAAGCGCAACGCGCTCGGAGCCGACCTCGTGACGGCGCTGAGACAGGCGCTCGCTGAGGCGGCAGAGGGCGAGGGCGTCCGCGCGGTCGTGCTGACGGGCGCGGGCAAAGTGTTCTCGGCCGGGGCCGACCTGGCGGCGCTCGGCGCGTTGCAGACGGCCTCGGCCGAGGACAACCTCGCGGACAGTCAGCACCTCGCGGGTCTGTTCGAGGCGATCTATCGCCATCCGAAGCCTGTTATTGCAAAAGTAAACGGACATGCCATCGCCGGCGGCTGCGGCCTAGCGGCGGTGTGCGACTTCGCCCTCGTCGCGGAGCGCGCCAAGCTCGGCTTCACCGAGGTGCGGATCGGGTTCGTCCCGGCCATCGTCTCGGTGTTCGTCCTCCGCAAGCTCGGCGAGGCGGCGGCGCGCGACCTGTTCCTGCGCGGTCACCTGATCTCGGCTACCGAGGCGGCGCAGGTCGGCCTGATAACCCGCGCCGTGCCGGACGACGAGCTCAACGACGCCACCGATGCCCTCGCGCGCGAGCTAGCGACCGAGACGAGCGCGACGGCCGTCGCCCTGACCAAACAGCTCCTCGCCGACGTGCCCGGCATGGGGATCGGGGAGGCGCTCAGCCACGCGGTGCAGCTCAACGCCCTCGCGCGGGGCACGGACGACTGCAAGGCGGGCATCGCCGCGTTCCTCGGCAAATCGGACCCGCCGTGGCGGGAGGAGCGGGGGATTGAGGGATTGAGGGATTGAGGGATTGAAATAAAACCGGGAAGTTTAACTACGCCGTTGAGGAGTCTGCCACACCTCCCGCTGCCCGCTGCCTCACGGCTTGAGCCGGTCCTGCAGGAGCGACCGCACGGCCTGGGCGTCGGCGCTTTTGCCGAGGCGGCGCATCGCCTGGCCGATCAGGAAGCCGAGGAGGCGCTGCTCGCCGGCTCGGTAGCGTGCCACCTCGTCCGGATGCTCGGCCAAGACGGCGTCGATCTCGGGCGTGAGGGCGGCATCGTCACGCACGGCGGCTAGTCCGCGTGCCTCGACGACGGCCTCCGCGTCGCCTCCCTCGGTGACGAGTGCGGCGATGACCTCGCCGGCAGCGGTTCGCGTGAGCGTCTGCTGGCCGATGAGGCGGAGCACATCCGCGAGGGCTTCGGGCGTGGCGGCGCTCTCGGCGAGCGTCCGGTCGCCGAGCGCCGGACGGAAGTCGTGGACGAGGAGCACGGCGGCCTCGCGGGCCGAGGCTCCGGCTTCGCGCATCGCCTCGAAGAGCGCGCCGAGGGAGGCGTCGACGGCGAGGACGGCGGCCTCTTCCTCACCGGTGCCCTGCGCGACGAAGCCGTCGTAGGCCGCTCGCTCATCGCCCGAGAGGCCGGCGGCCGGGTCGTGGGGTACAGCGGGAGAGGAGGCGCTGCGGTTCGCCTTCCTCCCACTGCCCACGGCCTTCTGCTCGCGGCCCGCTGTCTGCTGCCCGCTGTTCCCCTTCGCCCAATTGTCTTTCAGCGCGACGATTCGGTTGAAGGCAAGGGCCTCCGGGGTGCTGTCTACGTCGCGCCAGAAGAAGCCCAGCCGCTCGAACTGGTAGCGCGTGTCGGGCGCGTCGTCGGCGACGCTCGGCTCGACGAAGCCGAAGGTCTCAGAGAGCGAGTCCGGGTTGAGGGCGTCGAGGAAGTCGTCGAACGTGTCGGGCGCGGGGTGGGCGAAGAGGCGGTCGTAGAGCCGGAAGCGGGCCGGGAGCGCGTGCTCGGCCGAGAGCCAATGAATCACGCCGCGCGGCGTCTCGCCATCCTCGGCCAGCCTCGCCCGGACGGCAGTGACCATACCGCTCTCGTCCTTCTCGACTCCGGTGCAGGTGACGACCGGCCCGTGGCGGAGGCGAACCGACGCGCCGGGCGAGAGGCGCTTCCACTTCTTCGGTGGGACCTCGGCGAAGTCGTCGCGCTCGATCCACAGCTCGGGGCCGAGTGGGAGGGGGCGCGAAGCCGGGGCGTCGGCGGGCGGTGCCACGTCGTGCGGCCAGTAGGGCGCGTCGAGCGTGGTCTCGTCCAGGCCCTCGACGGTCAGCTTGAGGGGGGCGGTGACGGCGAGGACGCGCGGGGCCGTCGCGTTGAGGTCGTCGCGGAGGGCGTACTCGTAGCGCGCCAGGTCCACGCTGCCGTTGACCTTCGTCACGCCGATCTCGTCGTAGAACCGGCGCAGCGCCTCGGGGCGGACGCCGCGCCGCCGCTGCGCCGCGAGCGTCGGCAGGCGGGGATCGTCCCAGCCGGCGACGTGTCCCTCCTCCACGAGGCGGCGGAGCTTGCGCTTGCTCATCACCGTGAAGTCGAGGTTGAACCGGGCGAACTCGTACTGGTGGTTGCGCGGCTCCGGGATTTGCAGGGCGTCGAGGTACCAGTCGTAGAGCGGGCGGTTGACGTCGAACTCGAGCGTGCAGACCGAGTGCGTGATTTTCTCCACGGCGTCGCCCTGGCCGTGCGCCCAGTCGTAGAGCGGGTAGATGGCCCACTCGCGCCCGGTGCGGTAGTGGTGCGCGTCGCGGCGGATGCGGTACATCAGCGGGTCGCGCAGCTTCATGTTGGGATGCGCCATCGGCCCGTGCTCGGTGTCGATCCGGGCGCGGAGGACGTGGCTGCCGTCGGGGTGAAGCCCGCGCCGCATTTCGTCGAGCAACCCCAGGTTCTCCTCGACCGAGCGGTCGCGGAAGGGCGAGGGCGTGCCCGGCTCCGTGACGGTCCCGCGCCCGGCGCGGATGGCGTTCTCGCTCTGGCTATCGACATACGCCAGCCCTTTTTCGACGAGGTCGACGGCCCAGTCGTAAAACTGCCCGAAGTAGTCCGAGGCGTAGCGGACTTCGACCGGCTCGAAGCCCAGCCAGCGGACGGCGTCCTCGAGCGCTACGGCATATTCCTCACTCTCGGTCTCGGGGTTGGTGTCGTCGAAGCGGAGGAACGTCTGCCCGCCGAACTCGGCGGCGAGGCCGAAGTTGAGGCAGATGCTCTGGGCGTGCCCGAGGTGCGGGTAGCCGTTGGGCTCGGGCGGGAAGCGCGTCACCACGCGCCCGCCGTAGGTGCCGGCTTCGACGTCGGCGGCGATGATCTCGCGCAGGAAGTTGGACGAGTGCGTGTCGGGCGTCGGGTCCACGGGGCGGCTCTAGAAAAGAGGGAGGAGAGGGAAAAGATAGAAGAGAAAGCCCCTCGCTCTCTGCCTCCTCTCTCTCTTCTTTCTCTCCTCCGTTTTATTTTCGAGGCATGGATGCCATGCCCGACTCCTCCGGGGCGCGCCCCTTCGGCGAGGCGTTGCCCACGCTCGACACGCCGCGCCTCCGCCTCCGCCACCCCCGCGCCGGGGATGCCGAAGCCGTCTTTGCCATCTTCGGCGATCCGGCTGCGATGCGCTACTGGAGCCACGAGCCGCTGGCCGACCTCGACGCGGCCCGCGCTTACCTCGCCGACATCGACGCGGGCTTCGCCAAACGCTCACTCTTCCAGTGGGCCATCACCGAGCCGGAAGAAGGCGAGCTCGGCGGCACCGTCACCCTGACGACGTGGGACCGGACCAACCGCCACGCTGAGGTCGGCTTCATGCTCGCGCCGTCGCGCTGGGGCCGGGGCTATGCGAGCGAGGCCGTCGGCGTCGTGCTCGGGTTCGCCTTCGGGTCGATGGACCTGCACCGGATCGAGGCCGAGCTGGACCCGCGGGGCGCGGCCTCGGAGCGGCTGCTCCAGCGGCTCGGGTTCCAGCGCGAAGGGCTGCTGCGCCAGCGGTGGTGGCTCTACGACGAGTGGAGCGACAGCCTCCTCTACGGCCTGCTCCGGTCGGACTTCGAGCGCCCGGCGGACGGCGCGGCGTAGCTTCGGAGCGAGACCCCCCGCCGCACTCGCAGTCGCTCGCAAGCTCGCTTCTGACTACGCGCGGCCGTCCCCCTAGAAGGGGGACAGTTTTCGTCGCCCTGAGCAACGCGATGGCGACGGAAACGGGGGGTCCGAGATGCACCCCACACCCTGCCACCGCCATCGCCATGAAAGAAACCACCCCCGCCCAGCGCGCCACCTCCAGCGGTATCCCGGTCGCTCCCGTCTACGACCGCAACGATCTCCCGCCGGACCTCGCGGAGCGCCTCGGCGAGCCGGGTGAGGCCCCGTTCACGCGCGGCATCTACCCCGAGATGTACCGCCAGCGGCTCTGGACGATGCGCCAGTACGCCGGCTTCTCGACCGCCGAGGCGTCGAACGCCCGCTACCACTACCTCCTCGGCCAGGGCGCGCGCGGCCTCTCGGTCGCCTTCGACCTGCCGACCCAGATCGGCTACGACTCCGACGACGACATGGCCGAGGGCGAGGTCGGCAAGGTCGGCGTGGCGATCGACTCGCTCGACGACATGCGCCGCCTCTTCGACGGGATCGAGCTAGAAAAGGTCACGACGAGCATGACCATCAACGCGACCGCGCCGGTGCTGCTCGCGCTCTACGTCGCCGTGGCGAAGGAGCAGGGGGCCGACCTCTCGAAGCTCGGCGGGACGATCCAGAACGACATCCTCAAGGAATACGCGGCGCGGGGGACGTACATCTTCCCGCCGCGCCCGTCGATGCGCTTCATCACCGACGTCTTCGCGTGGTGCGCCGCCGAGGTGCCGCGCTGGAATACGATCTCGATCTCGGGCTACCACATCCGCGAGGCCGGCAGCACCGCCGCCCAGGAGCTCGCCTTCACGCTCGCCAACGGCATCGCCTACGTCGAGGCTGCGCTCGACGCCGGGCTCGACGTGGACGTGTTCGGGCAGCGGCTCTCGTTCTTCTTCAACGCCCACAACACCTTCTTCGAGGAGGTCGCCAAGTTCCGCGCCGCGCGCCGGCTCTGGGCGCGCATCATGCAGGACCGCTTCGGCGCGACTGAGCCGAAGGCGATGATGTGCCGCTTCCACACCCAGACCGCCGGCTCGACGCTGACCGCGCAGCAGCCCAAGAACAACATTCCGCGCGTCGCCTTCCAGGCCCTCGCCGCCGTCTTGGGCGGCACCCAGAGCTTGCACACGAACGGCTACGACGAGGCGCTCTCGCTCCCGACCGAGGAGGCCGCCGGCCTCGCCCTCCGCACCCAGCAGCTCCTCGCGCACGAAACCGGCGTGACGGATACCGTCGATCCGCTCGCCGGCTCGTTCTTCGTCGAACGATTGACGGCCGACATCGAGGCCGAGGCCGAGCGGATGATCGCCAAGATCGACGACCTCGGCGGGGCCGTCGCCGCCATTGAGCAGGGGTTCTATCAAGACGAGATCGCGCAGTCGGCCTACCAGGCGCAGCTCGCGGTCGAGAGCGGCGAGCAGGTCGTGGTCGGGGTCAACAAATACCAGGAGGACGACCTCGCCGTGCCGGAGCTGCTCCGGGTCGGCGACGAGATCCGGGAGCAGCAGACCGAGCGCCTCGCCGCGCTCCGAGCGCGCCGCGACGAAGCGGCCTGGGCCGAGGCCCTCGACCGGATCGAAAGCGCCGCGCGGGGCGACGAGAACCTGATGCCGCACGTCCTCTCGGCCGTCGAGCACCTCGCTACGGTCGGCGAGATCTCGCACCGGCTCCGGTCCGTGTGGGGCGAGTACGGCGGGTAGGGTGACTGCCATATGCCGGAACCGGCCTGCCAGGTGTTCGTAGCAGGGCACATCACCAAGCCTGCCGCGCCATGCCTCCCTCGCTTCCGACCGATGTCCGCTACGAGCCGTCCGCCGTCCGCCGCGGGCTGCCGTACCGGAAACTAAACGCGCTCGTCGTCGCGCTCGGCCTGACGCTCGCGGACGCGGCCGGGCTGCTGCTGATCAGTGAGCGCACGCTCGCCCGCCGCCACGCTGAGGGCCGGCTTACCCAGGCCGAGAGCGACCGGCTCGTCCGGCTCGAACGTTTGGCGGCGGACACCGTCGACGCCTTCGATGGGCACGTCGCCGAGGCGCGCGAGTGGCTGACGACTCCGAAAGCGCTCCTCAGCGGCGAGACCCCGCTGCGCCACGCCGACACCGAGCCGGGGCTGCGCGCCGTGCGCCAGATGCTCGCCGTGATTCAGCACAACGTCGCCGCCTAATCCGCCAACCTGATGGCCCATCGCGAGGCGGTCCGGCTGACCCAGCGCCGCTACGCCGAGACGGCCTACTCCGGCACGGGTGCGCTCCGCGTCGACGGCCGGTGGCACCGCGCCGGGTCGCCCGTGGTCTACGCCACCGAGTCGGCGGCGGTGGCCCTCCTCGAGGTCCTCGTCCACGTCGAGCGCCCGCGCCTGCTCGCGATGGACCTCGTCACCGTGTCGTCCCGCTTCGACGAGCGTTTGGTGCTCCGGGTCGAGGACGCCTACGGCCCGCTGCCCAGTGGCTGGTGGCGTTTCCCGTGGCCCACCGCCACGCAGGCCATCGGTCAGCGGTGGATCGAGGAGCAGCGCTCGGCCGTGCTCGACGTGCCGAGCGCCGTCGTCCGCTCGGCGCGCAACCTGGTCCTCAACCCGGCGCATCCCGACTTCGGGCAGGTCGCCCTCGGCGAGCCGGAGGCGTTCGAGCTAGACCCGCGCTTGGGAGCCTGACGGCCGAGCGAGCCGAGCCGTCTCACACAGCAAAGGTTGCCGGCGAGACGGCGACGGAAGGAAACGCTTCGCGCACGCGGCGGTCTGCCGTGACGAGCGGCACCCGGAGCGCCTGGGCGAGGGCGACGAACTCGCAGTCGTAGGCCGAGCACGGAGAGGCCGTCACGAGGCGAAGCACGTCCGCCGTCGGGACCTCGTGCTCACCGCCGTCGAGCAACCGCTCAGCCTGGCCGAAGGCGTCGAGGGCGTCGGGGAGCGAGAGGATGTGCCGGCGCAGGTAGAGCGCGAGCACGTTGCGGAACTCGCTGCGCCACAGCCGGGGCGCGACCCATTCGGCATCGCGGTGGAGTACCGCGAGCGCCGACGCAGTGTGCTCGCCCTGAATGAACAGGTACGCGAGCACGTTCGTGTCCACGGCGATCACGGGCGACCCTCTTCTTTCGCCTGCCGCAAGAGGTCATCGGTGAGGGGAAGGGCCGCCGTCTTCTCGTGGAGCGGACGCAACCGCGCGGCGAACGTAGCCGGATCGACAGGCCGACGGGTCAGGGACTGTTCGAGACACGCGACGATCTCATTGTTGAGGCTGCGCCGGTGCGTCGCTGCCCGCTCGCGCAGCCGCTCGTAGACCAGGTCTGGGATATTCCTGACGGTAATGGAAGCCATAGGAGTTCTGTTTTGTAACCACTATGCAACCAGTCTGGGGTCTTCCGGTTTCCTCGTCGAACGCGACGTTAGCCGAGCGCGAGTCCGAGCTCGGCGAGGGCGTTGCGGCGGCGGGCTTGCTCGATGGTGCGCTCCAGGACGGTCGGTGGGGCGGCGCGGACGAGGCACTCGTCGGGCAAGAGCGGGCAGCGCTCACACGTCAGGTTAACGTCGAGGTGGTGCACGGCCGGGTCGTCCCAGAAGCGGACGGTGTCCCGCACTCCGTCGTTGACGAGGAAGCCGAGTGAGACGGCGGTGTTGGTCCCCTCGGTGAGCGCGAGCGGACGGGCGAGGGCGATCTCGAAGAACGTCGCCCCGTCGTTCAGGAAGTGGGAGCGCTGGACCTGGACCGTCGGGGCGTCGCCGTCACCAGCCTGCTGCTGGATGTCGAGGCTCTGAAGGGCGCGCACGGCGGGCCAGCGGCGGCAGTAGTGCTCGTCGCGGCGGACGCCGTGGGGGACCGGGACGCGGCTCATGTTGAGGACCTTCGTGAGGTCGTAGCGCGTGCTCCCACGAGCGTTGCTGAAGCGCATGAAGTAGATTTCGCCCAGCCCGAACGCGGCGGGAATGACCTGGGTGAGCCGGTAGAAAAACATCTCCGGCGTCGCGTCATATCGCTCGAACGCGGCACGGAAGGCGGCCTCGCGCCAGGTCGGCTGATCGAAGAAAGCGGTCAGGTCGCGCACGAGGGCCTGCCGGCTGAGGAGAAGCGCCCCGGCGAAGTACGACACCTCGAAGTTGCTCAGCACCTGCTCGAACGAGGTGACCTCGAGCCACGACGAGGTCGTCGCCCGCTCGGCCACGTCGAGCAGCTCGTAGCCCAGCTCGCGCGCGAACACGAACGCCTGCTGCGAGGGGAGAAGCTGCCCGTTGACGTAGAGCACCGGCCCGCCCTCGGCGTCGGCGACGAAGACGGAGCGGAAGCCCCGCAGGTCGGGGTGGGCCAGGAGCGTCTCGGTATCGACACTGTAGCCGAACTCGGTCTCGAGCACGGCGCGGAGGTCGCTGGCGGAGATCGGGCGCTCGGGGTCCCAGCCGCGCTCGGCGCGCTCGGCCTCGGCGCGGGCCTCGATGCCCTCGAAGTGGTTGCCGTTGAGCTGCTGGTAGCTCCGTAGCGCGGCCAGCAGAAAGTGCTCGACTCGGAGGTCGTGGTTGCGCGCCACCTCGGCGATGGTGCCGACGAGCGCGCCGGCCTGGTCCGGGCGGTCGGCGATCAGGCTCAGCACGTCCTCCGGCCCGATCCCGAAGAGCCGGAACGGAAACTCCTGCGCGAACGGCGAACCGATGGCCTGCTTGAGCGCCCGCAGCGGCTCGTCGACGCGCTGCGAGACCAAGTCGTCGAACGGCACCCCGAGCGCGCGCGCGAGGTCGATCAGCTTGTCGGTCTTGGGGTACTTCTTGCCCTTCTCGATCTCCGAGAGGTACGACACCGAGACGCCCGCCGACTGGGCGATCTCCTTGAGCGACGCGCCACGGTCCTGGCGGAGTCGCTTCAGCTTGAGCCCGAGCAGCAGGCGGAGGTTGTCAACGCTGGTTTCCATCACAGGAGGCAGGAGGGGAGCGGGTGGGCGGGTGGCAAGATAAAAGCAGAGGACAGGAGAGGGGAAATACTCTGTCAGCGAAATTTCGCTTGACACGACCTTTCGCTCTGGCTATACTCGTGGCCCCTTCCCAACGCCCGACTCTCATGCTTGCCGAACCGCTCGCGCCCGCCCCTCGAAAGCTCCTCACCCACGGCGTCTCCATCAGCGCTGCCGCGTGGACTCCGCAGGCCGAGCAGGTGCTCTCCCCGGACGCGCTCCCGATCGTCGCCGCGCTCCACCGTGCGCTCGAGAGCGAGCGCCAACGCCTGCTCTTCGCCCGCCGCCAGCGCCAGGCCGCGTGGGATGCAGGCGAACTCCCCAACTTCCTCCCCGACGGCGAGCACTCCGAGTCGCGGGGTGAGTGGCAGATCGCCGAGCTCCCGGACGACCTCTTGACGCGCCGCGTCGAGATCACCGGCCCGGTGAGCGACCCGAAGATGGTCATCAACATGCTCTCCCGCACCGACGACGGTCACCGCGCGGATGCGGCGATGCTCGACTTTGAGGACTCGATGAAGCCGAGCTGGGCGAACGTGATGCAGGGAATCGAGAACGTGGTCGGGGCTGCCGAGGGCACGCTCGCCTTCGCCAAGTGCGACCGCCACGGCGAGGTGGTCAAAGAGTACCGCCTCGACCCCGACGACATGCCGCTCCTGATGGTCCGGGTGCGCGGCCTCCACCTCGATGAAAGCAATCTCCGTGTCGACGGTGAGCCGGTGGCGGGCGGGCTGCTCGACTTCGCCCTCTGCATGGTCCACACCGCGCAGACGCTCGTCGAGAAGGGCAAGACGCCGAAGTTCTACGTCCCCAAGTGCGAGCACTACCTCGAAGCCCGCTGGTGGGACCGGCTCTTCACGCTCGCCGAGGAGCACCTCGGCCTGCCGGTCGGGACGGCGCGCGCGACGTTCCTCATCGAGACCTTGCCGGCGGCGTTCCAGATGGAGGAGATCCTCTACGAGTTCCGCGCGCACGCCGCCGGCCTCAACGGCGGCCGGTGGGACAAAATCTTCTCCGACATCAAGTGTCTCCGCGAGCACCCCGACCGCGTGATGGCCGACCGCGCCAGCATCGGGATGAACCGGCCGTGGATGGAGCGCTACGCGCGCCTGCTCATCAAGGTCTGTCACAAACACGGCGCGTTCGGGATGGGTGGGATGGCGGCCTTCACGCCCGGCCGCACGCCCGAGGACCGCGCCGAGCAGACGCGAAAGGTCGTCGCTGACAAAGAGTTCGAGGCCCGGATCGGGCACGACGGCTGCTGGGTCTCGCACCCCTACTTCATCGAGCACGCGATGCGCCCGTTCCTCGACAAACTGGACGGCGGAAAGAACCAGCTCGGAGTAACCCCGGACATCGGGATGCAGCCGGACCTGCTGCCGCAGGGCAGCGGCCCGCGCACGATGGCAGGGCTGCGAACGAACGTGCGCGTCGGGATCGCCTACATGAAAGGCTGGAACCAGGACATCGGGTGTGTGGCGTGGGACGGGCTGATGGAGGACCTCGCCACGCTCGAAATCTCCCGCGCCCAGACGTGGCAGTGGCTCCACCAGAACGTGGTGCTCGATGACGGCACATCCGTGACGCGCGACCTGGTCCACCGGGTCTTCGAGGAGGAGCTTGCCAACATCCTCGGCGAAGTGGCGGAGGCAATGGCCTCGTCTCCAGCCGAGGCCGTCGAGAACGAACGGGTCCGCTACCGCGAGGCTGCTGCCGACGCCGCGCTCGTGTTCACCGAAGACGCCATGCGCCCCTTCCTCGCCTGCGCCTCCGACCGCGTCGGCGACGCCGAGCAGCAGCGCCACCTCAAAGCCACCGGACGCTGCGACTGACCGACCGTGTACGGGCGCACGGCCGTGCGCCCCGACGGTGCAGACCAACGCTCAACCTCTGTACGGGCACGGCGCGCCGTGCCCCTACGCCCGCACCACTTCCAACCCCTGAACTCGACTCTCCATGCAAATCGACACGAACGGCCGCGACCACGCTGCAAACGACCTCGAACGTCAGTGGGCTTCCGACCCCCGGTGGCGGCACGCCGAGCGGCGCTACTCCGCCGCCGACGTGCTCCGGCTCCGCAACTCGTTCCCGATCCGCCACACGCTCGCCGAGCGCGGGGCCGAGCGCCTGTGGGACCTCCTCCACGCCGAGGATTACGTCAACGCCCTCGGCGCGCTGACCGGCAACCAGGCCGTGCAGCAGGTCAAGGCCGGCCTCAAAGCCATCTACCTCTCCGGCTGGCAAGTCGCTGCGGATGCGAACCTCGCCGGGCAGATGTACCCCGACCAGAGCCTCTACCCGGCCGACTCCGTCCCGAGCGTCGTCAAGCGGATCAACAACGCCCTCCTGCGCTCGGACCAGATCGCCAATGCCGAGGGGGAGGGGGACGACACCTACTGGATGGCCCCGATCGTCGCCGACGCCGAGGCCGGGTTCGGCGGGCCGCTCAACGCTTACGAGCTGATGCGAGCCATGATCGAAGCGGGCGCGGCGGGCGTCCACTTCGAGGATCAGCTCGCGAGTGAGAAGAAGTGTGGACACCTCGGCGGCAAAGTCCTCGTTCCGACGAGCCAGTTCGTCCAGACCTTGACCGCCGCTAGGCTCGCAGCGGATGTGCTAGACGTGCCGACCGTCCTTATCGCCCGCACCGACGCCGACAGCGCGACGCTCATCACGAGCGACGTGGACGAGCGCGACCGGCCGTTCATCAAGACCGACGCCGGCCGCACGCCCGAGGGCTTCTTCCACCTCCGAAACGGGATGGAGTCGTGCATCGCGCGCGGCCTCGCCTACGCGCCCTACGCCGACCTGATCTGGATGGAGACCGGCAAGCCGGACTTGGAGCAGGCCCGCGTCTTCGCCGAGGCCATCCACGCCGAGTTCCCGGACCAGAAGCTCGCCTACAACTGTAGCCCGAGCTTCAACTGGAAGCAGCACCTCGACGAAGCGACCATCGCCACGTTCCAGCGCGAGCTGGGGGCGATGGGCTACAGCTTCCAGTTCATCACGCTCGCCGGCTTCCACGCGCTCAACTTCTCGATGTTTACCCTCGCCAAGGGCTACCGCGCCGAGGGCATGGCGGCGTACTCGCGCCTCCAGGAAGCCGAGTTCGCGGCCGAGGCCGAGGGCTACACCGCAACGCGGCACCAGCGCGAGGTCGGCACCGGCTACTTCGACGCCGTGCGCGACGTGCTCTCCGGCGGCGAGTCGTCCACCGGCGCGATGGCCGGCTCGACCGAGACCGAGCAGTTTCACTGAGGCAGCTTACCTTTCTCAGACCCAACCGTGGGGGCGACCGGCCGGTCGCCCCTACCTCATTTCGACCCTCGTCATGGAATACCAATCCTTCGACCCGCCGCACCGCACACTCATGGGTCCCGGCCCGTCGGACGTCGCGCCCCGCGTGCTCGACGCGCTCTCGCGGGCCACCATCGGGCACCTCGACCCGCGCTTCATCGACCTGATGGACGAGGTGAAGGCGCTGTTGCAGTACGCCTTCCAGACCGAGAACGCGCTCACGATGCCGGTCTCGGGGCCGGGGACGGCGGGGATGGAGAGCTGCGTCGTCAACCTCGTCGAGCCGGGGACGAAGGCGGTGGTCTGCCAGAACGGCGTCTTCGGCGGGCGGCTCCAGGCGATGGCCGAGCGGGCCGGCGGTGAGGTCGTGATGGTCGAAGACGAATGGGGCCGGGCCGTCTCACCGGAGAAGGTCGAGGCCGCGCTCAAGGCCAACCCCGACGCCGAGGTGCTGGCCTTCGTCCACGCCGAGACCTCGACCGGCGTGCTCTCCGACGCCGAGACGCTGGCCCGGATCGGGCGCGAGCACGGCTGCCTCGTCGTCGCCGACGCCGTAACCTCGCTCGGCGGCTCGCCGCTGCGCGTGGACGCCTGGGGGCTGGACGCCGTCTATTCGGGCACGCAGAAGTGCCTCTCGTGCGTGCCCGGCTTGTCGCCCGTCACCTTTTCCGAACGTGCCATCGAGCGCGTGCAGCAGCGCAAGGTGCCGGTGCAGAGCTGGTTCATGGACGTGTCTCTCGTGGTCGGCTACTGGGGCGAGGGGCGGAAGCGGGCCTACCACCACACCGCCCCGATCAACAATGTCTACGCGCTCCACGAAGCCCTTCTGATGCTGCGCGACGAAGGACTCGAAGCGGCGTGGGCGCGGCACCGGCGGATGCACCGCGCGCTCAAGACCGGGCTGGAGGCGCTCGGGCTGGAGTACGTCGTGCCCGAAGCCGAGCAGACACCGCAACTCAACATGGTCAGGGTGCCGAAGGGCGTGGACGAGGCGGAGGTGCGCCGCCGGCTTCTCGCCGAGCATGACCTCGAGATCGGGGCCGGGCTGGGCGACCTGGCGGGTAAGGTCTGGCGGATCGGGCTGATGGGCTACGGCTGCCGGCCGGAGAACGTGCGGCACTGCCTCGGCGCGCTCGAAGCCGTACTCGGCCGGAGCGGAGGAACCGAGGCCGCCGAGCGAGTGCTAGCGGCGGAAGCGGTGGTGTAATGGGTAGAGCTGCGGGAGGACTTTTGGCTGTTCGCCTTTAGCCGTCTCATCCTTCTCCAAGAGCCGACAGCCAAGAGCGAATAGCCAGAAAGTCAGGGCGCGCCCAACGCTGTAGCGAGCGGGGCAGGCCGAAGTACCAGAACCTCGGGCCGCATCGTTCGTTCTTGACAATCCCGCTTCGGGACGCTATCCTATTCCTGCACCCCACCGAACCCGCCGATGCGTACCGCCTCGTCCGTCCTCGTTCTCGCCGCGCTGCTCTATTTCGCCGCGCCCGCCCACGCCCAGCTCCGCGCGAACCTCCCGGCGGCCGGTGCCCCCGTCGCGGTCTACGAGACCCCGACCGGCTTCTCGCTCGGGTCGCTGCTGAACCCGGAGCACTTCAAGATCAGCAACGCCTACGAGATGTCGTTCTCCAGCTTCGGTGGGCAGAGCCTCGGTCTCGGCGTGCTGACGACAAGCCTCCGCTACCAGCCGACCGACAGGCTTGCGGCGCGCGTCGATGTCGGCGTGGCGCACTCGCCCTTCGGCTCCGACGCGGTGCAGCAGAACCTCGGGTTCACCCAGGACGCCCCGGCGAAGGTCTACCTTCAGAACGCGCAGATCGCCTACCGGCCGACCGAGAACTCGCTGATCCAGTTTCAGGTGCAGCAGAGTCCGTTCGGGGGCTATGCGAGCCCGTACGGTTACGGCCCGTACGGCGGGTCGCAATTCCGTGCGGGGGTCGGGTCGGCGGGATACAACGATCTCTTCTGGCGAACCGCACCGCGCTAGTGGCTTCTCCCGTCTCCAGCTTCCGCGCGGCACGTCCCCCGAGGGAGGCGTGCCGCGTTTGCGTTGGTGTCCGCCGTCCGCCCCGCCTGTATGTCTGACTTTCGTCGCCCGACCGGTCTGCTGATGAACCTCGGCCTCGCCGTGGCGGGTCTGCTCGTGCTGGTCTTGCTCTATGCCTTCGCCACGCGCACCTTCGCGCCGGACGCCCCCCCGATCCTCCGGGCGGCCTCTGGCGGCGCGCCAGCCGACATCGTTCAGGTCGAGGTGCTCAACGGCTGCGGCGTCTCCGGCGTGGCGGCGCAGGCGACGCGGTTTCTCCGCGAGCACGATGTCGACGTGGTCGGCAGCGGCAACTGGTCGGCGTTCGACGAGGCGCACTCGCTCGTGATCGACCGCGTCGGGGACCGGGCGGCGGCGCTGCGCGTGGCCGCCGCGCTCGGGATCGACGAGGCCTACGTCCGCTCCGAGCCGAGCGCAGACTACTACCTCGACGCCTCCGTCGTCCTCGGTCGCGACTACCAGACGCTTCGGGCTTTCGACGGTGAAATCCCACTGCCGACGCCCTGACGAGGTCCCGCCACGGCTCCGCGTCGCTACCTTCTGACCCACCTCACCACGTACCTCTCCTCTATGTCGTCCGCCTCCCCGTCCAGCCTGAAGCAGCGCGCCACCCATCATCCGACCCGCGACTTGGCCGCCCTCGTGGTCGAGGCCATGCAGAGCAAGAAAGCCGTCGACGTGACGGTGATCGACGTGCGCGAGGTCTCCGGCGTGACGGACTACTTCGTGATCGGCACCGGCGAGTCGACGCTCCAGGTCAAGGCCATCGCTGACGCGGTGCGCGAGCAGCTCAAGGAGACCGGCGAGCGCCCGTGGAAGCGCGAAGGCACCCAGCACAACCAGTGGGTCGTGCTCGACTATGTGGACGTGGTCGCCCACGTCTTCGACCGTGAGCGCCGTGCCTACTACGACCTCGAGCGCCTGTGGGGCGACGCGCCGGTCGAGCACGTCGCCGCCGATGCCACCAGCGTGGCGCTGCTCCAAGCTGAGGACGGAGCATGAGACGGCGACGCCCAGTCTTCTCTCTGGTCGCTCTCGTGCTTGCCCTCGCGTTTGCGGCGTGCGGCGGCTCGCGCGAGGCGACCGAGGCCGACACGGACTTCGGCCGCCGTACCGGTCAGGACGACGACCGGGAGACGATGCTGCTCGCGCCGCCCGACTCGGCGCAGGAGTACTTCTACTACCCCGCCTACTTCAGCGAGGTGGACGTACGCTCCGGCCCGGCCGAGGCCGGACGTCGGCCCGTCGAGCTATTTATCAAGGGAGCGCTCCCCGATGGCTGCACAGCGCTGCACGACATCCGGCAGGTTCGCCGCGCCCACCTGATCGAGGTAACCTTCGAGATGCGCCGGCCGAAGGGGGCGGTGTGCACCCAAGTCGTCCGTCCGTACCGGTTCTATTATATGCTCGACAGCGGGCTGGCACCGGGCGACTACACGCTGACGCTCAACGATGTCGTGAAGCCCTTCACCGTGCAGCGGGTGCCGGCCGGCACCGGGTCATAGCGTGGCCGGCGTGCGCCTGTTTCTCACTGCCGGGGCGCTCTCGGCGGCAGTAGCTGTGGCAGCGGGAGCCTTCGGCGCGCATGCGCTTGACGGTGTGGTCTCGCCCAGTCGGCTGGCGACGTTCGAGACGGCGGCGCGCTATCAGATGACGCACGCCCTCGGCCTCGTGCTCGTCGGCGTCTTGATGGAGCGGCGTGCAAGTCGGTGGCTGAAGCGGTCGGGTTGGCTCTTCGTCGTCGGGACGGTGTTGTTTTCCGGGAGCCTCTACGCGCTCGTGCTCCTCGACGCGCCCTGGCTCGGGGCCGTCACACCGCTCGGCGGGGTCGCCTTCATCGCCGGATGGGGGATGGTGGCGTGGGCGATGGCTGAGGAGAAGACGGAACGTAGCTCATAAACACGAGGGTGCCCGCAGCAAAGCCTTCCGCTGCGGGCACCCTCGTGTTGTACACGTTGCGTTTCAACCCTACTCCTGCTCCTCCTCGGCCGGCTCCTCCGCTGATCCGTCGTCGTCGGCCTTCTTGGCCTTCGGCTTCTTGGACTTCTTCGTCTTGAAGACGAGCTCTTCGCCGTCCTTGTGGGAGACCGAGATCGTGTCGCCCTCGCTGAGGTCGTCGGAGAGGATGGCCTCGGCCATCGGGTCCTCGACGTACTTCTGGAGCGCGCGGCGGAGCGGTCGCGCCCCGAACTGCGGGTCGAAGCCCTTCTCGACGAGAAACTCCTTCGCCTTCTTGTCCATCTCGATGGTGATGCCGAGCTCCTGGACGCGCTTGAAGAGGTCCTCCTTCATGATGTCGATGATCTCGAAGATGTCCTTCTTCTCGAGCGGGTGGAAGACGATCACGTCGTCGATCCGGTTGAGGAACTCGGGGTTGAAGACCCGCTTGAGCGCGTCCTCGACGGTCGACTTCATCTTCTTGTAGTCGAACGTGCCGCTGCTCTGGGCAAAGCCGATGCCCTGGCCGAGATTCTTGATGTCCCGCGCCCCGATGTTCGAGGTCATGATGATGATCGTGTTGCGGAAGTCGACGCGTCGGCCCAAGCCGTCGGTCAGGATGCCGTCATCAAGGACCTGGAGCAGGATGTTGAACACGTCCGGGTGCGCCTTCTCGATCTCGTCCAAGAGCACGACCGAGTAGGGCTTGCGGCGGACCTTCTCGGTGAGCTGCCCGCCCTCCTCGTAGCCGACGTAACCGGGAGGCGCGCCGACGAGCCGCGACACGGAGAACTTCTCCATGTACTCCGACATGTCGATGCGGATGAGCGCGTCCTGGCTGTCGAACAAGAACTCCGTGAGGCGCTTGGCGAGCTCCGTCTTGCCGACGCCTGTGGGGCCGAGGAAGATGAACGAGCCGATGGGCCGCTTCGGGTCCTTGAGGCCGGCGCGGGTCCGGCGGATCGAGCGCGAGAGCTTCTCGATGGCCTCGTCCTGCCCGACGACGGTGCCTTTGAGCTCCTCGCCCATCTGCATCAGCTTCTGGCCCTCGGGCGAGGAAATTTTGTCGACGGGGATCCCGGTCATCATCGCCACGACCTGGGCGATGGAGACCTCGTCCACGTCGTGGACCTCGGTCTCGGCCTGGCGCTCCCACTCCTCCTTCGCGTTCTCGAGCTCCTCCTGGATGCGCTTCTCCTTGTCGCGCAGCCGCGCCGCCTCCTCGAACTTCTGGCTCTTGACGACCTGGTTCTTCTCCTCCTTAATCTCCTCGATCTGCTCCTCGAGGGTCACGATCTCCGGCGGGACCTTGATGTTGGAGAGGTGGACGCGCGCGCCCGCCTCGTCCATCACGTCGATGGCCTTGTCCGGGAGGTGGCGGTCGGTGATGTAGCGGTCCGAGAGCTTGACGGCGAGGCTGAGGGCCTCCTCGGAGAAGAGGACGTTGTGGTGGTCCTCGTAGCGGTCCTTGATGTTGGTGAGGATCTCGAGCGCCTCCTCGGGCGTCGCCGGCTCGACGAGGATCTTCTGGAAGCGCCGGTCGAGCGCGCCGTCCTTCTCGATGTACTGCCGGTACTCGTCGAGCGTCGTCGCGCCGATGCACTGGATCTCGCCGCGCGCGAGCGCCGGCTTGAACATGTTCGACGCGTCGAGGCTGCCACTCGCGCCGCCGGCACCGACGAGCGTGTGCAGCTCGTCGATGAACAGGATCACGTCGGGCGACTTCTCGAGCTCGTTCATCACGGCCTTCATCCGCTCCTCGAACTGGCCGCGGTACTTGGTGCCGGCCACGAGCGCGGCCAAGTCGAGCGTCACGATGCGCTTGTCGTAGAGCACGCGGCTGACCTTGCGCTGGACGATGCGGAGCGCGAGCCCCTCGGCGATGGCCGTCTTGCCGACGCCCGGCTCGCCGATCAGCACGGGGTTGTTCTTCTTGCGGCGCGAGAGCACTTGGGCTACGCGTTCGATCTCGCGCTCGCGGCCGACGATGGGGTCGAGCTTGTCGTCTTCGGCGAGCTTGGTGAGGTCGCGGCCGAAGTTGTCGAGGACGGGGGTCTTGGTTTTCTCTGCCATTTTGCTGCGCTCTCTGGCTGATCCGGACCCAGCGCGGCCCGAGGAGGACGAGCGGCCGGAGCTGGTGCCGGAGATGATCGAGTCTAGTTCGGCGCGGACGGCGTCGTAGGTGATCGAGAAGCCCTGCTGCAGGATCTGGGCGGCGATGTTCTCGTCGTCGCGCAGAAGAGACAGCAGCAGGTGCTCGGTGCCGATCACGTCGCTCTTGTAGAGCTTGGCTTCGAGGTAGGTGATCTTGAGCACCTTCTCGGCCTGCTTGGTCAGCGGGATGTTGCCGACGGTCAGCGTGCCGCCTGAAGAGCGAACGCTGTCCTCGATGGCTTTCTTGAGCTTGAGGAGGTCCGCCCCGAGGTTGCGGAGGATCTTGACGGCGATCCCTTCACCCTCTCGGATCACGCCGAGCAGGAGATGTTCGGTCCCGATGTAGTCGTGCCCCAGCCGGATGGCTTCCTCGCGGCTGAAGGAGATTACGTCGCGGACGCGGTTCGAAAAGTTACCTTCCATGGAGGGAGTTGCTAGGCCGAGGGCCGGGTGGTCGGGCGGAAACGGCACCGGGCATCCTGCAATCGCTGCCGGGCTGTCGACGCTCGGGGATACACAAAGAGCGGGCCGAGCCTCACCGCGTGTCGCAATGGCAGAACGCGGCGGGGGCTGTCGCTGATACCCTCGCGCCGCGCCGCGCTGGGCGAACGGTCGCTACGCGGTGCTGAGCGGGGGGACCTACGGCGCGAGCCGTCAGGCGCTGAAGCTGGACCCGCAGCCACACGTCTGGGTGGCGTTAGGGTTTTCGAAGACGAACCCGCGCGCGTCGAGGCCGTCGTGGTAGTCGACGGTCGTGCCCATGAGGTAGAGGCCGTGGCGCTTGTCGAGGTAGACCGTGATGCCGTCGAGGTCGAACGTGAGGTCGTGCTCGCGCGCCTTGTCGAAGCCGAGCACGTAGCTCATGCCCGAGCAGCCACCGCCTTTGACGCCGACCCGGAGGCCGTAGCCCTCGGGGATCTGCTTGTTGGCGACGATGCGTTTGACCTCGGTCGCCGCCCGGTCGGTCAGCTTGACAGGCGAGGGGCGGGAGGTCGGGACGGGGGGGGCTGCGGTCGTGCTCATGGGACGCGGGGTTCGCTTGGTTTCGGGCCTCGCCTACAACCGAGGCCGGCGGGGGCTGTTCCGCCAATGTTCAGAGGTCTCGCGCCAGCACCGCGACCTTTTTGTACGCCTCGGTCCGGCCTCCGCGCAGGTCGAGGGCTTCGAGCAAGACGATGTAGATGCCGATGCGGAGCGGGCGGCCGTCGTCGTCGCGGCCCTGCCACGTCAGCGTGCCGGACTGCGCGCCGCCGCCGAGCGCGGCGTCCTCGAGCGTGCGGACGAGCCGCCCGGCCCCGTCGAAGATGCGGACCCGGACGAGCGCGGCGTCGGCCTCCAGCGTGTAGCTGATCTGCGTGCCGACATTCGCGTCGAACGGCGAGGGCGAGACCGTGAGGCCGGGCGCGGTGGGGGTCTCGCCGGACAGAAGGAAAACGCTGTTCTGGCGGCCCGGCGTCCCACCGGCTGCGGCGAGACTGCTCGTCCAGTTGGAGGCGGCGCTGCTCGGCCCCGCCGGGCTGATCCGCTCGAGAGCGATGCCGGTCGCATCGTCGTACTCGGGCCGGTGCCAGTCGTCGGAGTAGGCCACGCTGTCGGCGAGGAGGCCGTCGCCGCGCAGCAGGCGGACCGTGTCGTCGGTGTTGGTGAGCGAGAGGGTCGTTCGGTCGACTGGCAGCAGGAGGGCCTCGGAGAAATCGGTGGCGGGGAAGAGCCGAGCGAGGAGCGACGAGTCGGCGAGGGCGGGCTGCACCGGGGGCGAGGCGAAGCCGCCGCCGAAGACGCTCGTGTCGGCAAAGGCGACGGCGTAGCCGCCGGGCGGCAGGCTTGCGAAGGGCACCGCGCCGGTGAGCCGGCCGCCGATCGCGATGGCGCGGACCTCGCCGCGCTCGTCGGGCGCATCGGTGATCTGCACTCGCGTCAGGGTCAGCGTCAGGTCGGTCGTGTTGAAGAGCTCGACGTACTCCGTCCCGTCGAGCCGGCCGTCGTTCGGATCGCGGAGCGGGTCGAACAGGATCTCGTTGACGACCAGGCCGCCGACTGGGGCGAGGCGGGCGAGCGGGATCGTCGTCTCACCGCCCGGATTCCCGACGAAGTCGGCCACCGCCCCGGTCGTCAGGCTGCCGCCTTCCACCGGACTGGCGAAGAAAAGGTCTACGGTCGGTTCGTCGGCGCTGACCCGAACGGAGTCGGGCGCGGCTCCACCGGCGAGCGCGAAGTCAGCGGGCTGGACAGACGCCGGGTCGAGCGGCTCGCTCAGGTAGACCCGGACCACGGTTTCGGCGAGCTGTTCGGCGAAGGCGACGGTGGGCGCGCCGGTGTCAGGCGCGGAGGCGGAGTTCTCCTCGCCCGGCGTCCCCCCGCGCGGGTCCTCCGACGAGGCCCAGTTGAAGGCGCTGTTGCTCGGCCCGGCGGGGTCGACTCGCTCGAGCGCGGCCGTCTCGGAGCTGCCCCATCTCGGCTCGTACTGCACCGAGTCGATGGCCGCGCCCGTCGGCCCGTAGCGGAGCACGACGGCGTCGCCCCCAGCATTGAGGTTCGGGAAGCTGGCGACTTCGAGCACCGGCCCGGCTGCGGGAAACGCCTCGGCGAGCGTCGCCGCGTCGGCGGCGAGGACGACGAGCTGGCCGGGCAGGAGGAACACCGGAGCCTCCGCGAGCGAGGTCGGAGCGCTCGAGCCGTCGTTGAGAGTCAGGGTGCTCAGGTCGACGTTCTTGCTCGAGCGGTTGAGCAGCTCGGCGTACTCGCCGTCGTTGCCCTGCGGGGACTGAAACTGGATCTCGTTGACGACGAGGTCGCGCGCCTCCGGAGCCTCGCCCTCGCCGAAGAAGAAGGGGGCGGAGGCTTTGCCGAGCACGTTCCCAGTCAGGTCCGCGATGTTCGTGACGGTCAGCGTGTAGCGCGTCCCCTCGATCAGCGGCGTCGTCAGACCGAGCGTCGCCCGCGACCGGTCGCCGCCGGGCGCGTAGCTCACCGTCGTCGGCTGCCCGATGCCGTTGTCGATGGCGTAGCTCGCCGGGTCGCCCGCCGAGGCCTCGGCGACGGGTTCGGAGAAGCGGACTTCCACCAGGTTCGGGTCGGCGGCGGAGACCAGGAGCAGCGCCGGTGGGGTCTCGTCGGGCGCAAACGAGAAGGCGAGCGTCGCGCCCTCGGTGGCGTTCCCGAGGAGGTCCGCGACGCCGGTCATGGTGAGGACGTAGTCGCCCGCTGCGAGCGGGGCGGCAAGGCGAAGCTGCGCCGCCGGCTCGTCATCGCCGAGGTACGTGGCCTCGGCCACGGCAGGACCCCCGTCGATGGAGAAGCTGCCAGGCACGACGGTCGCCGGGTCGAGCGGCTCGTCGAAGAAAACGGTCAGTGTCCGGCCGTCAGCCGACACGTCTAGGTCGGTGAGGGCCGGCGGGGTGGTGTCGGGCGCGACGCTGTTCGGGGCGGCCGGTGTGCCGCCGCGCGCGTCGGTCGAGGTGCCGAAGTTGGAGGCAACGTTGCTCGGGCCGTCGGGGCTGCGGCGCTCTAGCGAGGCGTCGCGCCCGCCCCAGCTCGGATCGTAGCGCACCGAGTCGACCACCAAGCCGCTCGGCGTGTGGGCCAGCACGAGCGCGTCGCCGCCGTTGTTGAGGCTCGGGAAGCCCGGCACCTCGACGAACGGGACTCCGGGAAACTGCTGCCGGAAGCTGTCGGGATCTCGCACGAGCGCGACGTACTCGCCCGGTCCGAGGAAGAGGGCGGCGTCGGCGACCGGAACCGTCGTGGCTTCGTCCGAGAGCGTGAACTCGCTCAGGTCGAAGAGGCCGTCGGAGCGGTTGAGCAGCTCGGCGTACTCGTCGGTCGCGGCGTCCGGCGGGTCGTACATGATCTCGTTCACGACGAGGTCGCGCGCGGCCGGCACGTCGCCCTCGCCGAAGAAAAACGTCGCTGCGTCTGAGCCGAGCACGTTCCCGGCGAGGTCTTCGATGCCCGTCGCGGTGAGCATGTAGCTCTGCGGACCGGCAAGCGGCGCGCCGAGCGTGAGCACGACGCGGGCCGGATCGCCCTCGGGCGCAACGACTGCGCCCACCGGCTGCCCGATGCCGTTGTCGATGGCGTAACGCGCCGGGTCGCCTGCCGAGGCGGGGTCCACCGGCTCGGTGAAAACGACGGCGACGGTAGTCGCGTCGAGCGCTCGGACGGAGGCGAGCGCAGGCGGGGTTAGGTCGGGGTCGAACGTGACGGGAATCGCCGCCCCGTCGGTGGCGTTGCCGGCAAGGTCTTCGACCCCGGTGACGGTGACGGTGTAGCTCCCCGGATCGAGCGGGGCCGCGAGGGTGAGGGCGACGGCAAACTCGGCGTCGTCGTACGCCGCGTCGCTGACGGCGGGGCCTCCCTCGACCGAGAAGTTGCCGGGGACGACCGTGGGGTCGGCGAGCGGCTCGTTGAAGAAAACGGTGATTGTCCGGCCGTCGGCCGACACGTCCGCGTCGAGCAGAGCCGGCGGGGTCTCGTCCGTCTCGAAGACGGAGTTCTGCTCGCCGGGCGTACCGCCCTCCCCGGCCGTCGAGGTGGCGAAGTTGGAGGCGCTCGTGCTCGGCCCGGCCGGGTCCTTCCGCTCGAGCGACGCGTCCGTGCCTCCCCAGCTCGGCGCGTAGGGGACGGCGTCGAGGACGAGGTCGCCGCGCCGGAGGGTCGGGGTGTCGCCGGAGTTGTTGAGCGCGGGGAAGCCGGCGACGGCGATGAAATCCACACCGGGAAACTGCGCCTGGAACGCGGAGTCGTTGCGGACGAGCACGGCATACTCGCCCGGCCCGATGGCGGTCGGCCGGTCGGTGACCGGCACCGGCTCGTCGGTGTCGTCCGAGAACGTGAGGGCGCTCAGGTCGAAGGTCCGGTCGGTCCGGTTGAGTAGCTCGACGTACTCGTTGCTCGCCAGGTCCGGCGGGTCGTACAGGATTTCGTTGATGACGAGCTCGCGCGGGGCCGGCAGGTCGAAGACGCCGAAGAAGAACCCGGCCGAGGTCTCGGGCTGCACGTTGCCGGCGTCGTCCGGGACGCCTCGCGCCGTCACGGTATAGCTCTGCGGCGCGTCGAGCGGCGCGTCGAGGAGGAGGACGTAGGTCCGCCCGTCGTCGGCCGAGCAGTCGATGTCGTCCGGCGTCCCGACGGCCGGGGTGATCTCGTAGAGGGCCACGGCGCAGCCCTGCACCGGCTCGTCGAAGACGACCTCGACGTCGGTCGCACTCAGCGCCGTGGCGCGTTCGAGCGTGGGCGGGACCGTGTCGGCCTCGAACGAGAAATCGAGCGTCGCACCGTCCGTTGCGTTGCCGCTCAGGTCCTCGACGCCGGAGACAGTGAGCGTGTAGTCGCCCGTCGGGACTGGCGGGGCGAAGGTGAGGCGCACCGTGCTCGCGTCGCCGGCGAGCGCCGCCGCATCGGGCGGGCCGACGCCGCCATCGACGAAGAACGCGCTGGGCGTGACGGTCGCCGGGTCGAGGGCCTCGTCGAACTGAACGGAGAGGGTGCCGCCGTTGTCCGAGACGGTGACGCCGAGAGGCGTCGGCGGCGTGAGGTCCCCGCCGAGGGCCGGGTCGGCCAGGATGTCGTCCCAGAAGAACGCCGCGCCGTTCGCCGACGAGTGCTTGAGCCACACGCCGAGTGCAGCGCTCGCGGCGTAGGTGTCGTCGGCGACCCCCTCGATGACCGGCGTGCCGTCGACGCTCACGCGCCACCCGCCCGCGTCGTCGCGCAGCACCTCGACGAAGACGGTTCCCTCGTCGCCGCTCACGACCGCGCCGTCGCTCGCGCCGATCTCGGTCCGGTCCGTCGGGAGGCCGTCCTGCCGGTAGAGCCGGATCTCGTCCGAGTTGTTGGTACCGAGCTGGAGGTAGTAGCCCTGGACCTCGCTCTTCAGGTCAGGCGTGTCGGCGACGAGGTAGAGGCGCGTGCCGTTCGCATTCGTGAGGTTCGCCTGGTAGCGGAACGTGAAGGTCCACCGCCCGAACGCGACGTCCGAGGCCGTGGCGAGCGAGATCGTGTCGCTCCCGACGAGGCCGTCGGAGCGGAGCGCGAAGTCTGCGGCGAAGGGGACGACGGTGAAGCGCTCGGCGTCGCCCTGCCAGGGCGGGTTCTGGGAGAAGTCGCCGTCGGCGAAGTCGTCCTGCACCTGGGCGAGCGCGGCGGGGGCGAGCAGCAGGAGCAGCAGGAGGCGGCCGGGCGTGAGCATACGTGCGCGTGCAAATCATTGAATCGTCGTCGCACAGTATAGCCCACGCGGAGCAGCAGGGGTTAGGACCTATCCGAAAAGCCCTCTAGACGTCAGGTGGCTGCTCCGCCCACCGGCCTCGCGGGGACGCCGCGACCGGCTCACGCCGCGCCGAGCCGCCGGGCGACGACCTCGGCCATGAGGCGGGCCGCCTCGGGGAGCGCCGCCTCGGTCACGTCGAAGAGCGCGTGGTGCAGCGGGTAGCGCGTCTCGGTCCCGCTCGCGGTGCCGACCCGGAGCAGCATCCCCGGCACGGTCTGGAGGTAGAACGCGAAGTCCTCGCCGCCCATGCTCGGCTCGGGGATGGACTGCGCGGCCGCCTCGCCGAACAGGTCCTCGACGGTCTCGCCGACGTGCTCGACGAGCGCCGCGTCGTTGACGACCGGCGGCAGGCTGAGGTCGATGCGGACCTCGACCTCGGCCCCGTAGCGCCGGCCGATCTCTTCGGCCGCGTCGCGCATCGCCCGGCCGAGCGTTCGGGTGCCATCGAGGTTGACGCAGCGGAGCGTGCCGCCGAACTCGACCTCGGCCGGGATGACGTTGAGCGCCTCGCCGCCCCGGAACCGGCACGCCGTCAGGACAGCCGTCCGGCGCGCGTCGTGCACCCGGCCCGGAAGCTGGTAGAACGTGTTCAGGATCTGCGTCGCCACCCACACCGTGTCGACCGTCTCGTGGGGCCGCGCCGAGTGCCCGGCGGGGCCGCCGACGCGGACCGTGAACGGAGCCGTCGCCGCCGTCGCCGGCCCACTGCGGAGGCCGAAGGTGCCGACCGGCCGCGTCGGGTCGACGTGGATGCAGAAGATCTCCTTCACGCCGTCGAGCGCGCCGTCCTCCACCATCCGGGGCGCGCCCGAGGGGCTGCTCTCCTCGTTGGGCTGGAAGAGGACGCGCGCGGTGCCGTGCAGCTCGTCGCGCCGCTCGCGCAGCAGGAGGGCGACGCCGACGGCGACGGCCATGTGGGCGTCGTGCCCGCAGAGGTGCGCCGCGCCGGGGTTCTGCGAGGCATAGCCGACCGTCTTGGCGTCGGGCGCGGGGAGCGCGTCGAGCTCGGTCCGGTACGCGACCGTCGGGCCCGGGTGCGCGCCCTCGATCTCGACGTAGAAGCCCGTCTCGGCGAGCGGCCCGACGACCTCGAACCCGTGCTCTTCCAAGAGCGCCCGCAGGTGGCGCGAGGTCTCCACCTCCTGGAAGCCGATCTCAGGGTGTCGGTGGAGATGGCGGCGAAGCTCGGTCAGAAAGCCGCCGAAGGTCGCGTCGGAATGAGTCGGCGAGACGGTGGGAGCGGGGAGCACGGGCAGCACACGGGGAAGGTGGGAGGGGGCGCGGGCCGGTGCTACGCGAAAACCGGACCGAGGCTCCGAGATGAGAATATGGAGACGGTGCCGTGCGTGCTCAGGGTTACCGACCTGCGTGCTCGCCGAAGACGTCGGCCCGCATTTCGTCCGAGAGCGAGCGCACGATGGCCTCGAGCGAGCCGGTCTCGGCGTGGACCCGGCGCTGGCGCTCGTAGGAGGCGTTGCCGTCCAGGAAGTCGTGGATGCCGGTCAGCTCGCTGAGGCAACCGAGGTCCTTGGCGAACGGCGTCACCGTCTCGACGAGCGCCGCGATCTCCTCGCGCAAGGGGGCGTGGCCGCCGCGGTTGTCCGTGATGATGTCGGCGTCGAGGCCGTGGCGGACGGCGCGCCACTTGTTCTCGCGGACGATCCAGGCCCGCAGGATGTTGACGTAGTCGCCCTCGTCGTAGGCCGTGCCGAGGCAGACGACCAAGCTCTGGATGAGCGCGGTGAGCGCGCAGACCTCGGTGAGCGTCGAGGGCACGTCGCAGACGCGGATCTCGATGGTGCCGAAGTTCGGGTGCGGGCGGATGTCCCACCAGATTTCGCGGACCGTCTGGATGGCGCGCGCGCGGATGAGGGTGTTCATGAAGGCCTGGAACTCGCCGTAGTTGGCGAGGCGGAAGGGCAGGCCGGCCGTCGGCATCCCCTCGAAGATCTTGGACCGCGCCGAGGCGAGGCCGGTGTCCTCGAAATCGATGAACGGGCTCGAGGCCGAGAGCGCGAGCAGGTGGGGGATGTAGGTCGTCAGCGCGTTCGAGAGCGCGATGGCCTTCTCGCCGGACGAGACCCCGACGTGCACGTGCAGGCCGTAGATCAGCAGCCGCCGGGCGGGCCACTGGATCTTGTCGACCAGCATCTGGTAGCGGTCGTTGGGGTAGATGTCCTGGTCGCGCCACTGCGCGAATGGGTGCGTGGCCGCGAGCGCGAAGCCGAGGCCGAGGTCGTCGCCGGCGGCGTAGACCTCCTCGAGCGTCGCCCCGAGGTCGGCCCGCGCCTCGGCGACGTTCTCGCAGATGCCCGTGATGACCTCGATGGTGGACTGCGTCAGCTCCTGCTTGATCTTCGGGTGGTCGGTGCCGACGCGCTCCAGGATGCCGAGCGAGCCGGAGGTCAGGTTCATCGTGTCCGGGTCGAGGATCTGAACCTCGAGCTCGACGCCGATCGTCGGGCGCGGCGACGAGCGGAAGGGGATCTGGTTCTGGGAGTTGGAGGCGGTGAGCGGCATGGTCGGGCGGGCTGGGGAGAGGGCGGGGAGGCAGCGCGAGCGCTCTCTAAGAAAACGGATACGGGGATAGCGTGCAACTCCTTTGTTCAGAATGTGGGCACTACTGGGCGCATCTGGCGTAGGCACCGGCCTCCGCTCTGCTCCACGCTATGCACGACCACGCGTCCCACCGGACTAACCACGCGCCCGGCGGGCGCGACGAGAGCACGCTCGCCATCACCGCGAGCCTCGGGGTGGCCGTGCTGATGCTCGTCGGCAAGCTCGCGGCCTTCTTCATCACGGGCTCGACGGCCATCCTCTCGGACGCGCTGGAGTCGGTGATCCATCTGTTCGCCACCGGCATCGCGGCCGTCAGCCTGTGGTACGCCGCGCAGCCGCCGGACCCGCAGCACCCGTACGGGCACGGCAAGATCGCCTACTTCTCGTCCGGCTTCGAGGGCGTGCTGATCGCGGTGGCGGCCGTCGGGATTCTCTACGCGGCCGTGACGGCGCTCATCGCGGGGCCGGAGCTGGAGCAGCTCGGCCTCGGGCTGCTGATCACGGCGGCGCTCGCGGCGGTCAACGCCGTCCTCGGCGTCGCGCTGATCCGCATCGGGAAGCGGCAGAACGCGCTCGTCCTGGTCGCCAACGGGCAGCACGTGCTGACGGACATGTGGACCAGCCTGGGCGTCCTCGCGGGCGTCGGGCTGGTCTGGGCGACGGGCGTCCTGTGGCTCGACCCGGTCGTGGCGCTCCTCGTCGGGGCCAACATCCTGTGGACCTCGGTGCGGCTGGTGCGCGGGGCCTACGAAGGGCTGATGGAAAAGGCCGACGTGGCCGACACCGAGCGGATCGTCGAGTGCCTCGACGCGGCGCGGGCGGCCGGGCGGATCAGCGGCTGGCACCAACTCCGCCACCGCCGCGTCAACGACCAGCTCTGGGTGGAGCTGCACCTGCTCTTCCCGCCCCGTCTCTCGCTCACCGAGGCGCACGCCCGCGCCTCGGCGGTCGAGGCCGAGGTGCGCGCCCTCTTCCCCGAATCGTCGGTGCTGGTCACCTCGCACCTCGAGCCGGAGACCCACGAGCACGCCGCCGAGGAGACCGAGCACCGGCACGACGCGCTGGGGTGAGGGTTGGGGGATTGGGGAATCAAAGAAAACCGAGAAAATTAACCCTGCGGTTGAGGACGCTGCCGCACCTTCCACGAACCACATGCGTATCGCCGTCATCGGGGGGTTGGCCGCCGGACCTGCCGCCGCTGCCGAAGCCGTCCGCTCGAACCCGGACGCCGAGGTCGTGCTCTTCGAGCAGACCGCGCACATCTCGGTCGGGGCGTGCGAGATGCCGTACTACGTCAGCGACCGGATCGAGAGCGCCGACACGCTCGAGGTCTTGACCCCGGCGGAGTTCGAGGCGACGCGCGGGGCCACGGTAAAGGTTCGCCACCGCGTCACGTCGCTGCGGCCGCGCGAGCGCGCGCTGACGGTCGAGGCGCTCGACTTCGGGAGCGTCCACCAGGAGTCCTTCGACCGGTTCATCCTCGCCGTCGGCGCTCGGGCGAAGCGGCTCGGGATCGAGGGGGAGGACGCGCCGAACGTGTTCGTGCTCCGCTCGCTCGAGGACGCCGTCGCCATCAAGGCCACGCTCGATGCCGAGCTGGTCCGCCACGCCGTGATCGTCGGCGGCGGCTACGTCGGGCTGGAAATGGCGGAGGCGCTGCGCGTGCGCGGCGTGCGGGTGACAGTGCTCGACAAGGCCGGGCGCGTCCTGCCGACGACGCTCTCCGACGATCTGGCCGGCCCGGTCGTCGAGGCCGTCCGCGCCGGAGGCGTCGTGGTCCGCGGCGAGATGCCGACGCGCTTCGAGACGGACGATGCCGGCCGAGTCGTAGCGGTCCACACCGACGAGAAGGAGGTCATCGGGTGCGACCTCGTGCTCGTCGCGGTCGGGCTAGAGCCTCGAACCGAGCTGGCCGAGGCGTCCGGCGTCCGGCTCGGGAAGACCGGAGCCATCGCCGTGGACGCTGGGATGCAGACGAGCGCGCCGAACGTCTGGGCGTGCGGCGACTGCATCGAGGTGCCCCGCGTGCTCGACGGCCGGCCGGTCTACTTCCCGCTCGCGCCCGTCGCCCGGCGGTCGGCCCGGGTCGCGGCCAGGAACGCGGCCCGGTCTGGGCGGGGCGGCCGCGCGACGTTTGCGCCGATCACGCAGTCCATCGCCGTGTGCGCCTTCGGAATGGAGGTGGCCCGGGCCGGCGTCTCGCCGGAGGAGGCGCGCGTGGCCGGCCTCGACGCCGTCGCGTCGTCGGTGCAGCACTGGTCCCGCGTGAAGCTCTACCCCGGCGCGAAGCCGCTCTGGGTGCGCTTGGTGGTCGAGCGTGGGTCGGGCCGGCTGCTCGGCGGCGAGTGCGTTGGGCAGGAGGGGGCCGCTCTGCGAGCGAACGTCCTGGTGCCGCTCATCCGGTCGGGCTGCACGGCGGCGCAGGTCCGGGACGAGATCGACCTGGTCTACACCCCGCCGCTGGCTCCGGCCGTGGACCCGCTGCTGGTCGCGGCCTCGGAGGCGGCGAAGGCGGCAGCCGAATGACGAACGGTGAGTGACGAGCGACGGAGTCTCCCGTTCGCTGGCCTTCGCCGCTCATCGTCCGTAGCTCGTCGTTCACTCGACGCTGTCGACGAGGCCGGAGACGCCGACGGCCTGCGAGCAGTGGTCGCAGCAGTAGAAGGCATCGCCGGCCTCGAGACCGTGGCCGAGGATGCGGACGCCGCAGTGGGCGCAGCTCGGCGCGAGCTTCTGGGCGGCGCACTCGATGGAGTCGAACGTGTACTGGTCGCCGGTGACGGTGGTGACGGTGAACGCCTTGTCGTAGTCGTTGCCGCAGGTGTCGCAGGAGGGCATGGCCGGGAGGATCGGGAGGATCAGAGGAGAAAGGAGAAGCGGAAGCTACGGGCACGCGTATCCTCGCACCCGGAAAAACACTCGCCCCGACCGATGCCCGCTCTGCTCGTTGCCCGCGCCCGCGCCCTCGCCCGCCTGACCCGGATCGAGCGCGACGACGCCTACGCCGACCTCCTCGGCGGGGACGCGGCCGGGAGCGACGACGACGCCCGCGAGGAGCGGCAGGCGGCGGAGTACGTCGCGGGCGTCACCCGGCAGCGCCGCTGGCTGGACTTCCTCATCGCCCACGTCTACCGGGGCGACCTCGACGCGATGGAGCCCGCGCTCCGGCAGATCCTCCGCATCGGGGTGTACGACCTCCTCTTCCTCCGCACCCCGCCGCACGCGGCTGTCAACGAGGCCGTCGAGCTAGCCAAGCGCGAGGTCCGGCCGAAGGCGGGCGGCCTGGTCAACGGCGTGCTCCGCGCCCTGCTCCGGCAGATCGACCGCCTGCCCGAGCCCGACACCGGCCGCCCGGCGCGCGACCTCGCCGTCCGCCACTCGCACCCGACGTGGATCGTCACGCGCTGGCTGGACCGGTGGGGCGAGGCCGAGACGACAGCCCTTCTCGAGCGCGACAACGCCCGCCCGCGCTACGCCCTCCGCCTCAACACGCTCCGCACCACGGCAGCCGCCCTCGGCGAGACGCTCGACGCGCTCGGGGTCGAGTGGACCCCGTCGGCCTGGCTCGACGACTTCGTGACGGTCGAGCGCTTGCAGCCGATTCTGCACGCGGGGCTGCTGGCCGACGGCACCGTCGCGGTGCAGGACGAGGCGGCGGGCTTGGTCGGCCGCGTGCTCGGTCCCCGCCCCGGCGAGACGGTCCTCGACCTGGCCGCCGCGCCGGGCGGCAAGGCGCTCCACGCCGCGCTCCAAATGCGCGACACCGGCCGCGTGCTCGCCTTCGACCTGCACCCCGGCCGGGCGGGCCTGGTCCGCGAGGCCGCCGCCGCGCACGGGCTGGCCTCGGTCGAGGTCGAGGCCGCCGACCTGCGCGACCTCGCCGCGCGCCCCGACCCACCGGTGGGCGACCGCGTGCTGCTCGACGCGCCGTGCTCCGGCCTGGGCGTCCTCGCCAAGCGCGCCGACCTCCGCTGGCGGCGCACGTCCGAGGAGATCGCCGAGCTGGTCACGTTGCAGGACGAGCTGCTCGACGCGGCCGCCGTGCTCGTCCGCCCCGGCGGGCTGCTCGTCTACAGCACCTGCACGACCGAGCCCGAGGAGAACGAGGACCGCGTCGCCGCTTTTCTGGCTCGGCACTCCGGCTTCGCGCTGGAGCGGGCGGACGGTCTCGTGCCGGACACGTTTGTGACCGAGGCGGGGTACTACGCCGCGCTCCCGCAGCGGCACGGCACCGACGGGGCCTTCGCCGTGCGCCTGCGCCGGAGCGCGTAAGGCGCGCGGTCGGGCCCGTATCTTTCGCGCCGGCCCTCGCCACCTCGTTCTCCCTCTCTTCGCGTCCGTCCATGCTGCGTCTCCACGGTCCCGTCACTCGAGGCGTAGAGCGGAATCGGTGGGTGCTAGCGGCGGCGGCGGCGGCCTACCTCCCGCTGACCCTGCTGGGGTTCGGGTCGGACATAGACTCGTACCTCGTCGTCGAGACTGGCGTCCGGCTGCTCGAGGAGGGGACCTACCGGCCGTCGCGCACCCCCGGTTTCCTCGTCTACGAGGTTGGGTCGGCCGCTCTGGTGTGGCTGGGCGGCAGCGTGGCGAGCAACCTCGGCTCGGCGGCGATGGCGCTGGTGGCGGTGGCGAGCTTCCTCGGGCTGTGCCGGCGCTGGGCGGTGCCGCACCGCCACCTGCTGGCGCTGGCCTTCGCCCTGCATCCGTTCGTGTGGGTGAACGCGGCCTCGACGATGGACTACCTGTGGGCGCTCGGCTTCGGCCTGGCTGGGGGCGTGCTCCTGCTGGACCGCCGGTGGCTGGGAGCGGGGCTGGTCTTCGGGCTCGCCATCGGGACGCGGCTGACCACCGTCCTCGTCGTGGCTCCTTTCCTGGTCTACGCCCTGACGCAGCGGCGAGCCGACTGGCGCGGCCTAGCGCTGACGGCGCTCCTCGCGTTTGGGCTGGGCGGACTGTGCTACGTGCCTAGCCTGCTCGCGTACCAGGGCCTGGGCTTGCTCGAGATCGCGGGCACCGAGGAGCAGGCAACGTGGACGTGGGCCGCGCACCTGGGGCGTTTCGTGTATAAGAATATCTACCTGTGGGGGCTGCCGGCTGCCCTCGTGCTGGCCGGCTTGGCCGTGCGGGCGGTGCGCCGAGCGCGGCAGCGCCCGCCGTCCGCCGTGCTGGCCCTGTGCCTGAGCGTGATCGGGCTGTACGAGCTGTTCTACCTCCGCTATCCGCTGGAGCAGGAGTACATCCTGCCGGTCATCCCCTTCGTCCTGATCGGGCTGGGGCTGAGCGTGGGGCGGCGGGGGCTGGTGCTCTTCTGCGCCCTCGTGCTGGCCTACAACCTCGTCAGCGTCAACCTGGCCCGGCCGGACCGGCCCAACATGGCGCGGTCCGTGGACTACGGGCTATGGGCCGAGCCGGGGTACCTCGCCGACGACACGCGGCAGCGCCTCCTGGTGCTGGAGTGCGCGACCGCGACCTGCTGGCTCGAGAACTGGATAGGCCGGAGGAGTGAAATATCTGCCCCGGTCGGGCGTTAGCGAGGAGGGACGGAAATAGGACTTGCCCTCCGGCCTCGTTTTTGCCATCTTTGGCCTTCTCCGCGCACCCGCTGCCCCCTCGATGACCGGTCTCCGCCCGCTCGGCCTGCTGATCCTTTTCCTCTCGCTCGCCGCCGCGCCCGCCGAGGCGCAGCGCGTCGCCAAGTACGGAGCCGACTTTCTCGCCGGCGGCGTCGGCGGCCGGGCCCTCGGGATGGGCGGGGCCTACGTCGCGCTCGCCAACGACGTGACGGCCGGCTACTGGAACCCGGCCGGGCTGAACGCGACGGTCTACCCCGAGGCCGCCTACATGCACGCCGAGCGCTTCGACGGCATCGTGCAGTTCGACTACGGCGCGGGCGTCTTCCCGGTCAACGCCCGCTCGACGGTCGGCCTCTCGTTCTTCCGCTCCGGCGTCGACGACATCGCCAACACGCTCAACGCCTGGGACGCCGCGAACGACCGCCCCACGCCCGACTCGATCAGCTTCTTCTCGGCCGCCGACTACGCCTTCTTCGTCTCCTACGCCCGGCAGGTCCGCTCCAACCTGTCCGTCGGCGTGACGGCCAAGGTGGTCCGCCGCGGCATCGGCGACTTCGCGAGCGCCTGGGGCTACTCGCTCGACGTCGGCGCGCAGTACCGGGTCGGCCTCTTCCAACTCGGCCTCAACATCCAGGACGTGACGGGCATGCTCCAGTCGTGGAGCCTGGACAGCGGCGAGCTCGCCAACATCAGCGAGGTCTTCGGTGCAGAGGCACCCGTCGGCGGGGCCGAGATCGTGCTGCCGGTCGCGCGCTTCGGGACGGGCGTGACGCTGCCGCTGACCCAGGACCTCGGCTTCACCGCCGGGCTGGACTTCGACCTCGCCTTCGACGGGCAGCGCGCCTACGCCTTCAACGCGGGCAACGTGTCGTTCCACCCGCGCCTCGGGAGCGAGCTGACGTTCCGCAACATCGTCGCCCTCCGCGCCGGCATCTCGGACGTGACCTCGTCCGAGCGCTTCGGCACCGAGGTCACGCCGACCGTCGGGGCGGGCCTCAACGTCGGCGCGTTCGACGTGGACTACGGCTTCGGCGACTTCGGCGGCATCCGGCAGGAGCTGGGCTACTCGCACCGCGTCTCGCTGAAGTACACCCTCACCCAGGATCGCCTCGCCCGCGCCAACCGCTGACCTCGGCCAAGGCGAAGGTCTCTGTCGTAGGGACGCGGCACACCGTGTCCCTACGACCGATGAGATACCGTGGTGCGTACCTTCGAGCCGGGGGCCTACTGTCGCCCCCGACTTCCCACCCCCCCACATTCCCATCTCCGCATGGACGCCCAACTCATAGAGCGTGTCACCGCGCTCGGAGGCTATCTTTGACGTCGCCCAACGACGCCAGAAGCTAGAAACCCTGCAGGCGAAACGCCTCGACCCCACGTTCTGGGACGACCCCCAGGCTGCGCAGCAGACCGAGCGGGACATCTCCGGCGAGAAAGACTGGGTCGAGGCTTACGACCGGCTCGTCGCGATGAAGGAGGACGTCGAGACCCTCGGCGAGATGCAGGCCGAGGACCCGGACGCCGACCTGTCGGCCGAGATCGAACGCGAGGAGGCCAAGCTGGGCCGGGCGCTCGACGCGCTCGAGCTGCGCGGGATGCTCTCCGGCCCCGACGACCACCGCGACGCCATCCTGACCATCCACCCCGGCGCGGGCGGCACCGAGGCCCAGGACTGGGGCGACATGCTCTTGCGGATGTACACCCGCTGGGCCGAGCGCGAGGGCTACAAACCCGAGATGCTCGAGTACCAACCCGGCGAGGGCGCGGGCATCAAGAGCGCTTCGCTCCGCGTCGAGGGCCGCTTCGCCTACGGCTACCTCAAGGCCGAGAACGGCGTCCACCGGCTCGTCCGCATGTCGCCCTTCGACTCGTCCGGCCGGCGGCACACCTCGTTCACGAGCGTCTTCGTCTACCCCGAGATCGACGACTCGATCGAGGTTGAGGTCAAGCCCGACGAGCTAGAATTGCAGACCTTCCGCTCCGGCGGCAAGGGCGGGCAGAACGTCAACAAGGTCGAGACCGGCGCGCGCTACATCTGGACCGGCCAGCTCTCCAATGGCGAGGCCGCCCGCGTCGTCGCCGAGAGCACCGAGCAGCGCTCGCAGATGCAGAACCGCGAGCGCGCGCTCCAGATGGTCAAGAGCCGCATCTACCAGCTCGAGCGCGACATCCAGGAGGCCGCGAAGGACGCGCAGGAGGCGAACAAAAAAAAGATCGAGTGGGGCAGCCAGATCCGATCCTACGTCTTCCAGCCCTACACGATGGTCAACGACCACCGCACCGAGCTCAAGATCACCGACGTCCAGGGCGTGATGGACGGCGACCTCGAACCGTTTATCAAGGCGTACCTCCTGCAAGAAGGACTGGGACAGGACTAAGCGGGCGTCGGTTACTCCTCTTCGTATTATGGCAGTGGATGAGACATGTCGTCTCGTACCTCCTTCGGAAAAACAAAATCATGAAATATATCGCTTTCGCTCTAGCGCTGCTCAGCGGCTGCACCTTCATCGCCCCGGACGATAGCGACGGCACTCCGGCCAACCCGGATGATGGCAGCGCCCTCATCGATCCCATTGATGTCGATCTAGACGACTGCGACGATCTCAGGCAGGTTCTCCAGTCGCTCCGCACGGACATCGATGCGGAGATTGGAGACGCCTGGGCATCAAGGGTCTCGGCGTGCCGGACGCTCCCCATCGGAACCAAGGCGTGCGGTGGGCCGGCGGCGTACCTCGTCTATTCGGCTGAGGCGTCGAACAGTGACCAGCTCGAAGCGCTCGCGGCGGAGCATCGTCGGTTAGACGACGCACGCAATTCCGCCTGCCGCCTCGTCTCGACCTGCGACATCACGCCCGAGCCGGAAGTAGCACTTGAAGCCGGACGTTGCGTACCTCGGTAACCGAGAATCATGGCTGAGCGCTACGATTTTCTCGTGATCGGTAGCGGGGTGGCCGGGCTGTCGTTCGCCTTGCGCGCCGCCGAGCACGGGAGCGTGGCCGTCGTCACGAAAAAGGCCTCGGCGGAGTCGAACACGAACTACGCCCAGGGCGGGATCGCAGCGGTGATGGACCCGGCGGACTCGGTCGAGGAGCACGTCCAGGACACGCTCACCGCCGGGGCCGGGCTATGCAACGAAGCCGTCGTCCGGCTCGTGGTCACCGAAGGGCCCGAGCGCGTGCGCGAGCTGATGGCCCTCGGGGCGGCCTTCGACCGCGACGACGACGGCGACCTCCACCTCGGGCGCGAGGGCGGGCACTCGGCCTCGCGCATCGTCCACGCCGCCGACATGACCGGCCGCGAGGTCGAGCGTGCGCTCCTCGCAAAAGTTCGCGCCCACGCCAGCATCGACCTGCTCGCCTATCACTTCGCCGTCGATCTGATCACCGAGCACCACCTCGGGCGGCGCGTCTCCGAGGTCTGGCCCGACCTGCACTGCTTCGGGGCCTACGTGCTCAACGAAGAGACCGGCGAAGTCGTAACGCTCCTCGCCAAAGCGACGCTCCTCGCTGCCGGCGGTGCGGGGCAGGCGTACCTCCACACCACCAACCCCGCCGTGGCGACCGGCGACGGCGTGGCGATGGCGTACCGCGCGAAGGCCCGGATCGCAAATATGGAGTTCATCCAGTTCCACCCGACCAGCCTTTTCGACTCCGGCCCGGCCTTCGGCGGGCGCAGCTTCCTCATCACCGAGGCCGTCCGCGGCGACGGCGGCCTCCTCCGCAACCAGGCCGGCGAGCGCTTCATGCCGGCCTACGACGACCGCGCCGAGCTAGCCCCGCGCGACATCGTCGCCCGCGCCATCGACGACCAGCTCAAGCGGCGCGGCGAGGACTTCGTCTGGCTCGACATCTCCCACAAGCCCGCCGACGAGGTGCTCGGCCACTTCCCCAACATCGCCGAGACACTAGAGCAAAAGTTTGGGATCGACATGACGGCCGAGCCGATCCCGGTCGTCCCGGCGGCGCACTACCTCTGCGGCGGCGTCGTAGTCGACACCGCCGCGCGGACGAGCATCGCCGGGCTCTTCGCGTGCGGCGAGGTGACGTGCTCCGGCCTCCACGGCGCCAACCGCCTTGCCTCGAACTCGCTTCTCGAAGCCCTCGTCTACGCCGAGCGGGCGCTCGCCCCGGCCGCCGCGTATGCCGCCGCGCACGACGTGAACACGGCCGTGCCGGAGTGGGACGAGAGCGGGACCGAGCAGCCGCAGGAGTGGGTGCTCGTCGCCCAGAACCGGCGCGAGGTGCGCCAGGTGATGAGCGCCTACGTCGGCATCGTCCGCTCGACGCTGCGCCTGGAGCGGGCTTGGCGGCGTGTCGGAATGCTCTACCAGGAGACCGAGGACTTCTACGAGCGCGCGACGGTGTCGAGCGGGCTGTGCGAGATGCGGAACCTCGTCGCCGTGGCGCACCTGATCGTCAAGTCGGCGATGCAGCGGACCGAGAGCCGGGGCCTGCACTTCATGAGCGACTTCCCCGCGCCCGACGCATCCGAGCGCCACGACACCGTGCTCGACTACGCCTTCGAGCGTGCGTGAGCGCATGCGAGAAACCAAGGTGGCCGGGGCATCGTGAACCCCTATGCCGATGATCGACCAGATGCAGCAGAAAGTCGAAGCTGGGCAGTTCGAGTTCTCGAAACACGCCGTGGACCAGAGCATCGTGCGGCGGATCAGCGTACAGGAGCTTCGCGAGGCCGTTGCGAGCGGCGAAGTGATCGAGGACTACCCGGAGGACAAGTATGGTCCGAGCTGTCTCGTTTACGGCATGACCCAAGTGGGGCGTCCGCTCCACATACAGTGCAGCGATCCCTCTCGCTCAGCAGTCAAGATCATAACCGTGTACGAACCCGATCCGAACCGGTGGGCCGACTTTAGAAAACGGAGGTGGCGATGGAAGCCAATGACGAACGCTTAGTCGCACAGCGTGTGCGCTACACATTGGAGCACGGGGGGCAGTTGTACGTCGTAGAAAACGTGCCCGCGCGCGTGGACAAAGAGACGGGTGAAGCGTTCTTCGCTCCCGCGACGGTGGAGCGGTTGCAGCAGGCACTTCTCGGCAACCGGGAGCCGGACCGGGTCATCGAGACGCCGGTGTACGAGTACGATGCAGTGTGATGTGGACCGAGAGCCGGGGCCTGCACTTCATAAGCGACTTCCCCGCGCCGGACGGGGAGCCGCAGGACGCCGTCATCGAGTACGCCTTCGAGCGGGCGTGAGCAGAAGAGTCAGCCGAGCCCCAGCTTGCGCCGGAGCGCGCCGAGCGTGAAGCGGGGGTTCTTCACCATCCACGTCACGTCGCGCCGGACGCGGTGCCAGCCGACCGGCTCGTTGAACGGGAGCTCCAGCAGCTCCGGCCACGCTCGCTGGATGACGGCCTTGTGGATGGCTCCATCGATCCGCTCCTCTGCACTCACACCGAGGAGGGCGTCGATGGCGTCGCGGCTGTTCAGCGGGTAGACGGTAGGTACCGAGCCGGCGTCGCTGAGGAGGGCCGGCGAGGCCCAGGCCCCTATGCGCTGCTCAAGGTAGAGGAGGATGAGGGTACGGACGCGGTTCCCGTTGGGGACCGAGGCGAGCCACGCCTCCGCGCTGCTGAGCACGGAAGGGACCGCCGGAGCGCCGACGCGGCTTACCAGCTCCCGCGCAGTAAGCGGCGCGTCCAGGTCGGCACGTCCCTGCCAGTACTTGGCCTTCGTAAGCGCACCCGTTGCGCCGTGTGCGAACACTTTCTTCTCGGCTTCCCCGTCCTCGTCGATCACGCGCCCGCGCCGAGTGCCCGGCTCGTACCTCGTCCGCTTGTCGGGCATGTGCTCGGTTCGACCGCCGGCCGCGACCCAGCCCGTCCGCTCCAGCCACTCCCGCCGCTCGGCCTCCGTCGCCGGCCGCCGCTCCGCGACGGAGTGGATCAGCCCGTAGCGCCGGGCGAGCGCCTGGGCTGCTCGCACGTCCACGAGGTTCGCTCCTCGCTTGCTGGTGATGGACGTGACGAACTCCGTAGTCTCGGTGTAGGGTCGGAGCGCGGCCAGCAGCATACGCGAGTCGTAGCCGGCCGTGAGGCCGACGAGCAGGCCGGGATCGGCGAACGCCCGCGCCACCGCCCGCACAGCCGATATTACGGCCTCGGCGGCCTCCTCCAGCGTCACGCTCCCCGGCTCCGGCCCGAGGTGGTCCCGCCTGGCCTCGAACGAACCGAGGGCGAGCCGGTGATTCGGCAGCAGGCGCTGCACCCCGCGCTTCGGGGTTAGCCCAAACGGGTACCACCCGCTGCGTGCTACCACGTCGAAAGCTGCTGCTAGCTCCTCGTCCGTTTCCGCCGGGATCAGGCCCGGTGAGGAGGCGACCATGTGTAGCTCGGCGCAGTATACAGCCGGCTGCGAAGCCACAGGGTCAGGATAGATGGCATCTGGCGTGACGAGCAGCCATCGCCCGCCGTGGGTGTACGCCACCGCGACCGGGTCGGCACCGGCAGCAAGGGCGAGTCGCTCGACAAGCCGCCCGCCGGGATCGATGGGCCAGCCGAGCAGTACACCAGCCTCGGTGCCACCGACGGTGACGGGCACGACGGGGAGCGCGGGGTGGGCGGCGAGGTGGCGGCCGGCGACGCGGTGGGTGGTCCAACCGGGGATGGTGACGGGCTCGGCCGAGAGGAGGTACTGCCCGGCCCAGGAAGAAAAGTCAGGCATCTTGGGATACTCGCAATACTTGCAAAGAGGGCGAATGCTTTACCGACCAAAACTACGTCGCCGTCTCTAATGTGGTGTGTGCATGGCTAGGCAATTTCCAAGGCTTGGTCGAGGGCGTGGACGAAGGTCTCGACGGGCTGCGCGCCGGAGAGGGCCAGGCGGCCGTCGAGGACCGTGAACGGTACGCTGGTGATGCCGTGCTGCTGCGCGAATGCTTGGCTCTCGGCCACCTCGCTTCGCCCGCTGTCGCCTGCTAGCCAGGCCGCTGCCGCATCGCAGTCGAGGCCAGCGGAGACAGCGATGGCGAGCAGGTCGTCAGGGTTGCCCAGGTCACGGCCGTCGGTGAAGTAGCCTCGGAAGAGGGCGGCGGCAGTGTCCCACTCGCGGCCGTGCGCGTGCCCGAAGAGGACGAGCCGGTGTGCGTCCTCAGTATTTGCCGCGCTCGCAATACCCTCGAAGTCGAACGCGATCCCGTCGGCTTCGGCCGCGCGCTCGACGTGGCGGAAGCCCGCGACGGCGCGGTCCCAGCCGCCGAACTTCTGCTCGGCGAACGGACGCCACGGCAGGCCCTCGGGCGGGAGCTGAGGCTGAAGCTGGAACGGTCGCCAGCGAACGGTCGCCTCCAGGTGGGGTCGCTCGGCGAGGGCGGCGAAGAGGCGGCGCTCGCCGATGTAGCACCAGGGGCAGGCGATGTCGGCGAAGACGTCGATCGTCATGAAGGGGGGCAAGGAGAGGAAAGGAAAAGTGGGAGAGGCCGAGGTCAACGCAGCGCGCAGGGGAGCGTTCGGGGCCGTCCAGCTTTCACGCCGAATGCTTCACCTTTTACGCATCGTCCTGGCCGAAACACGCTGCCGGACGCAGGGTTGACCTAGCCGTTCCGCGGGTTTGGAGCCGCCATGCTCGCACCCGTATATTCGAAGTTGCCCCGCGCACCGCCGTGCGCCTGGGCGGACGAGGGGGCCGCCGTGCCGCCTCTTTCTGTTTACGACACGTTCGTAGACGCCTGTTCGGACGCTCCGCGTCGCAGGAACGGGCGTTTTGCATATATACCAGATGTCCCACCCGCCTTCTTACAACCCGCAAGCCGCTGCCGCCCAGGCCCAGAACACGGACCTGCGCGGCCGCATCCGTGCGCTCGCCGACGAGATAGCCGAGGCCGAGGGCTTCTACGTCGTCGAGGTGAACGTGCGCGGGCAGAAAGGCTCGCGCATCCTCGAGGTGTTCGTCGACGGCGACGACGGCATCGGGACCGACGACCTCGCCCGGCTCTCGCGCAGCCTCGCCTTCCTGCTCGACACCGAGGAGGTCGTCAGCGGCAAATACTACCTCAACGTGTCGTCGCCCGGCGCGGACCGGCCGCTCCTGCTCCCTCGGCAGTACCCGCAGCACGTCGGCCGCGCCTTCGAGGTCACGACCCACGACGGCACCGTCCGCACCGGCACCCTGGCCGCCGTCGGCGACGAGCACGTCGAGATCGAGACCGGCGGCCGGACCGAACGCGTCGCCTTTGCAGACGTGGCCGAGGCCCGTGTCCGCTTGCCCTGGTAGCACTGAACCGGCCACTGAACCGGTAGCACCGACCACGAATAACTCCCGACTGTCATGCAGAGCACCGAGCTTGTTTCCGCCTTCGCCGAGATCGCGCGCGAGAAAGACGTGGACCGCGACACCCTCCAGCTCATCCTGGAGGACACCTTCCGCGCCATGATCCGCAAGCGCTACGGGGCCGACGACAGCTTCGAGATCATCTTCAACCCCGACAACGGCGACATCCAGATCATCCACATCCAGGAGGTCGTGGACGACATGAACCTCGAGGACCCCGTCACCCAGATCGAGCTGTCCGACGCGCTCAAGATCGAGGACGACTACGAGGTCGAGGACGAGGTGGCCTCCACGATCCAGGTGATGGACTTCGGGCGGCGCACCATCCAGATGGCGCTCCAGACCTTCCGCCAGCGCATCCGCGACATCGAGAAGGAGAACATCTATAAAGAGTACTCCGAGCTGGTCGGCGAGATCGTCGTCGGCGAGGTCTACCAGATGCGCCGCCGCGAGGTGCTCGTGCTCCACAACCGGACCGAGCTGCTGCTGCCGCGCGAGGGCCAGATCTACAAGGACCGCTACCGCAAGGGCGACATGCTCCGCGCCGTCGTCCACCGGGCCGAGGAGGAGACCGGCAACGCGCCCCAGGTCCAGATCAGCCGCACCTCGCCGGTCTTCATCGAGCGGCTGTTCGAGCTCGAGGTGCCCGAGATCTACGACGGCATCGTCGAGATCAAGAAGGTCGAGCGCGAGCCGGGCGACCGGGCCAAGGTGGCCGTCGTCAGCTACGACGACCGCGTGGACCCCGTCGGCGCGTGCGTCGGCGTCAAGGGCTCGCGCATCCACGCCGTCGTCCGCGAGCTCTCGAACGAGAACATCGACGTAATCCCCTGGACCGACGACATCATCGAGTTCATCAAGCGCTCGCTCGCGCCGGCCAAGCCCGTCGCCGTGGAGCTCAACGACGACCTCGATCCGCCGCGCGCGCGCGTCACCGTCCCGGCCGAGGAGGTCTCGCTCGCCATCGGCCGCGGCGGGCAGAACATCCGCCTCGCCTCGCGCATCACCGGCTACGAGATCGACGTCTACCGCGACATCGCCGAGGACGAGGAGGACGTCGAGATCGAGGAGTTCGCCGACGTGCTCCCGGCCGACGTGATCGAGCAGCTCAAGAACATCGGCTGCGACACGGCCAAGGCGGTCCTCGAGCTCTCCGCCCCGGAGCTGGCCCGGCGCTCCGGGCTGGAGGAGGAGCAGACCGAGAAGATTCTGCTGCTGATGAACGCCGAGTTCACGAGCGCCGAGGAAGCCGCCAAGGCCGACCCCGAAGCGGTCAACCCCGAGGCGGCCGACCCCGAAACCGAGAGCGTCGAAGCCGAGAGCATCGAAGCCCAGAACGCCGCCGCCCCGGCCGAGTCCACAGACGCCAACGCCACAGACGAAGCAGAGCTGACCGACGAGGCCGGCCCAGAGGCTGCCAGCGAAGACGAGGAGGCGGGCGAAGACGCCGAGCAAACCCTCGTCGGGGCCGGAGCCGACGAGCCCGAAGCCGAGCGTGAAGGCTGAGCCCGCCCGTTGCCGTATTTTCTTTCTGAACCCCCGCATCGTAGGAGGGAACCCCGGTCCCTCCTGTGCCGAAGTACCTAAGCCTACCGCGGCCCCGCCGCCGCTCCCTACGCATCCCCCTGCATGCCGACTGACTCCGCCAAGGCAACAAAACCCGTCCGCCTCTTCAAGGCGCTCCGCGAGTTCAACGTGTCCGCCGACACGCTCGTCGACACGCTCCAGGAGAGTGGCTTTGAGCTCGACGCCAAGCTCGAGGCCGGCGACATCAACGCCAAGCTCCCGCCGGAGATGTACGACGCCGTCAAGGCCGTCTTCGCCGAGGACATGGACGCCCGCGCGCGCGTCCAGGCCCTCCGCTCGCGCCGAGAGGCCGAGGAAGCCGCCGAAGAAACCCGTCTCGGGGATACGAGCGTCGGGGAGACCAGCATCGAGGAGCCAAGTCCTGGAGAGACAGGTCTCGGAGCCATCGAGATCGACGCCGCACCGGCGGCGTCGGGGGACTCCGCGCCGGGCATCGAGCTGCCGGAGGTGGAGCCGGCCCTCGAAGCGGGCCCGGAGCCAGAGGAGGACGAACCCGTCGCCCCGGCCGAGCCGGTGATCGAAGCCGAGCCGGAGGCCGAGCCGGTCGCCCCGGCCGAACCGGTCATCACGCTCGACCCCGAGCCCGAGACGACCGAGGAGGCCCCGGCCGCCGACGTTCCCACGCCCGTCGAGGAGCCGGAAGCAACCCCCGTCGCGGCAGACGCCACGCCCGAAGAAGCGCCGGTTGCCGAAGCGCCGGCTGAGGCGACGCCGGCTGCTGAGACCGCCTCCGAGACAGCGGAAGAGCCGGAGGCGATCGAGGCGGAAGAGGACGGGGGCGAGGAGGAGGACACGCTCCGCGCCGACCGCTACGAGCTGAGCGGCACCAAGGTCGTCGGCAAAATCGACCTCTCGGGCCTCGAGTCCGGCCGCCGCCGCAAGCGCAAGCGCAAAGCGGCGGACGCCGAAGCCGTCAGCGACGACCCGGCCGAGGAGTCGGCGGGCCGCAAGCGCGGCGGCAAGCGCAAGAAGAAGGGCCAGGTCGACAAGGCCGAGGCGGCCTCGACCGTGCAGGAGACGCTCCAGCGCCTCGCCCAGGGCTCCGGCCGCTCCCGCCAGAAGCGCCGCCGCGCCAGGCGAGAAGAGCGCGCCGAGCTGCGCGAGCGCGAGATGGAGGAGATGCGCGAGCAGGAGACCGTGCTCCGCGTGCTCGAGTTCATCTCGACCGGCGAGCTCGCCGGCATGATGGACATCCCCGTCACCGACGTCATCCAGACCGGCTTCGGCCTCGGCATGATGGTGTCGATCAACCAGCGCCTCGACGCCGACGCCATCACGCTGATCGCCGACGAGTACGGCTTCGAGGTCGAGTTCGTGACCGAGGTCGGCCTCGACGACATCGAGATCGAGGAGGACGACCCCGAAGACCTCCAGACGCGCCCGCCGGTCGTGACGATCATGGGCCACGTTGATCACGGCAAAACGTCGCTGCTCGACTACGTCCGCCAGGCGAGCGTCGCCACCGGCGAGGCCGGTGGCATCACCCAGCACATCGGAGCCTACACCGTCACCACCGACGACGGCCGCCCGATCACCTTCCTCGACACCCCCGGCCACGAGGCCTTCACCGCCATGCGTGCTCGCGGCGCGCAGGTCACCGACTTGGTTATCCTCGTCGTCGCCGCCGACGACCAGGTGATGCCGCAGACCAAGGAGGCCATCAACCACAGCCGCGCCGCCGGGGTGCCGATCGTCGTCGCCATCAACAAGATGGACCGCGAGGAGGCCAACGCCGACCGCATCATGAAGCAGCTCGCCGACGAGAACGTGCTCGTCGAGCAGTACGGCGGCAAGGTCCAGGCCGAGTTCGTCTCGGCCAAGACCGGCCTCGGCATCGACGAGCTCCTCGAGAAGGTCCTGATCGAGTCCGAGCTGCTCGAGCTCCAGGCCAACCCCGAGCGCTACGCCGTCGGCTCGGTCATCGAGAGCCGGCTCGACAAGGGGCGCGGCATCGTCGCCACGATCCTCGTCGAGACCGGGACGATGGAGGTCGGCGACGCGTTCGTGGCCGGCACCAACTCGGGCCGCGTCCGCGCCATGTTCGACGAGCGCGACGAGCGCGTCGAGACCGCCGGGCCGTCGGTGCCCGTCCAGATCCTCGGCTTCTCCGGCGCGCCCGAGGTCGGCGACCGCTTCGTCGTGCTCGAGGACGAGCGCGAGGCGCGCGACATCGCGCAGAAGCGCCAGCAGATCATGCGCGAGCAGAACATGCGCAAGCGCAAGCACGTCTCGCTCGACGACCTCTCGCGCCGCATGGCCCTCGGCGAGCTGAGCTACCTCAACCTGATCATCAAGGGCGACGTGGCCGGCTCGGTCGAGGCCATCTCGGACGCGCTCCTCAAGATCGCCAACGACGAGGTCGCCGTCGACATCATCCACTCCGGCGTCGGCGCGATCACCGAGACCGACGTGATGCTCGCCGCCGCGTCGGACGCCATCATCTTCGGCTTCCAGGTCCGCCCGATGGCCGGCGTCCGCCAGATCGCCGAGCGCGAGGAGATCGACATCCGCCTCTACTCGGTGATCTACGACGCCATCGAGGACGTCCGCGACGCGCTCGAAGGCCTGCTCGCGCCCGAGGAGAAGGAGAAGACGCTCGGCACGCTCGAGGTCCGGGAGACGTTCAAGATCCCGCGCGTCGGCACCATCGCCGGCTCCTACGTCATCGAGGGCAAGATCCGGCGCAACGACAAGGTCCGGCTCGTCCGCGAAGGCGTCGTGGTCTACGAGGGCCTGCTCTCGTCGCTCAAGCGCTTCAAGGACGACGTCCGCGAGGTCACCAGCGGCTACGAGTGCGGCCTCTCGATCCAGAACTTCAACGACATCAAGGTCGGCGACCAGATCGAGGCCTACGAGGTCTTCGAGGAGCAGCGCACGCTCCAGATTTGACCGCCGGGGTCGAAGCGAAGCCGGCTCCTGCCCCTTGACTCCCGACTCATGAGCATCCGAACCGAGCGGCTCGCCCGCGTTGTGCAGCGCGAAGTGGCCGACCTCCTGGGCGGCGAGTTCCACGAGGCGTCCCAGGCGCTCGTCACGGTCACGAACGTCCGCGTCACGAACGACCTCGGCATCGCCTACGTCAACGTGAGCATCCTCGGCGAGGACGCGGCGCGCCAGCAGATCGCCTTCCGCCGGCTCGAAGACCTCGCCCCCCAGGTCCGGCACGCGCTCGCGCAGCGCATCCGCCACCAGGTCCGCAAAATCCCCGAGCTGAAGTTCTTCCTCGACGACACGCAGCAGCAGGTCGCCCGGATGGAGGAGCTGTTCGACCGCATCCGTGCCGAGCGAGGGGAGGACGAGGGCGACAACTCCCAGAGCGAGAACTCTCAGAGCGACGGCCCGGCAGAGGAGACGCCGCTCGGGGAAGAGGAGACGGGCCGCGATGGCTGAGTCGCCCGCCGCGCCCGCGACCCCGCCGATCGTCACGAACGCGGACCCGCTCCCCGGCCGAGGGGCGGCGGCGATCGTGCTCATGGACAAGCCCGGTGGCCTCTCGTCGTTCGACGTGATCCGCCGCCTCCGGCCGATGCTGAGGACCAAGAAGATCGGCCACGCCGGCACGCTTGACCCCGCCGCGACGGGCCTGCTGATCTGCCTCGTCGGGCGCGAGGCGACCCGTCTCCAGGACCAGTTCATGGGCCTGCCCAAGACCTACACCGGCACCATCCGCCTCGGCCAGACCACCGACTCGTACGACGCCGACGGCGAGGTTCTCGAGACCCGCGACGCCTCGGAGGTCACCGACGTCGATATCGAATCAGCGCGGCAGCACTTCCTTGGCGAGATCGAGCAGCGCCCGCCGATGTACTCGGCGGTGAAGGTCGATGGCGAGCGGCTCTACAAAAAGGCCCGGCGCGGCGAGACCGTCGAGCGCGCCTCGCGGGCCGTCTCGGTCTACCGCTTCGACCTGACCGAGCGGCGAGCGGACGAGTCCGGGAGCGACGAACTAGACTTTCTCGTCGAGTGCTCGAAGGGGACCTACGTCCGCACCCTCGCGCACGACCTCGGCGCGGCGCTCGGCGTCGGCGCGCACCTCGCGGCGCTGCGGCGCACGGCCATCGGCCCGTTCGGCGTGGACGAGGCGTGGACGCTGCCCGGCTTAGCCGAGACTGTGAGATCAAGGTAGGGGTGGCCGGCCGGTCGCCCCTATGCCACCATTCCCGTCTCCATGAAACGACAGTTCGGCTTCGACGAGATCACCCGAGACGACTGCTCGGTCCTGACCGTGGGCACCTTCGATGGCGTCCACCTCGGGCACCAGGCCATCCTCGACTATCTCAAGGAGCGGGCGGCGAAGGCCGACGGCCGCAGCGTCGTCGTTTCGTTCGATCCGCACCCGCGCGAGGTCGTCTTGGGCGAGCACGTCCCGCTGCTGACCACGCTCGACGAGCGTGCCGACCTGCTGGAGCAGTTCGGGATCGACCGCTTCGTCGTGCTCCCGTTCACGCGCGACCTCTCGAACCTCGAACCCGACGCCTACGTTGAGCAGGTGCTGGTCGGGACCATTGGCCTGCGCGAGGTCGTGATCGGCTACGACCACCGCTTCGGGCGCAACCGCGCCGGTAACCGCGAGACCCTCGACGCCCTCGGCGAGCGGCACGGCTTCAGCGTGGACGTGATCCCCGAGCAGATCGTGCGCGAGACGACCGTCTCGTCGTCGACGATCCGCAAGCTCTTGGCCGACGAAGGCGACGTGGCGGAGGCCGCCGACCTCCTCGGCCGGCCGTACTTCCTCACCGGCACCGTCGTCCGTGGCGATGGTCGGGGCCGCACCATCGGCTATCCCACGGCGAATCTGCGCATCCACGGCACCCGCAAGCTCGTCCCTCGCGTCGGCGTCTACGCCGTTCGCGCCGAGCACGTCGGCCAAGCACACGCCGGCGTGATGAACGTCGGCCGCCGCCCGACCTTCGAGGCCGACGGCGCGCTCAGCGCCGAGGTCCACTTGTTCGATTTCGCCGGCGACCTCTACGGCGACACGCTCCGCGTCTTGTTCGCCGCCCGCATCCGCGACGAGGTCCGGTTCGACGGGCCGGAGGCGCTCGTTGCTCAACTTCGGGCGGATGAAGTGCAGAGCCGCCGGGTGATGGGTAGTACAAAGTCCAGTTGAACAGTTTGGCGACCGACCTTTCTACTATCATTCCCGCAGACGCGGGGAACCAGAGCATGAAGCTAGCCGGTGGGCCCCCGCCTGCGCGCTGCGGGCGCTGCCCTGTAGAACTTGTCCCATAGGTCTTGGGGGTTGAGGTGGTCGCAAGGTAGACCACCACACTTTGGGACTAAACACCTAGCTTACGCACGGGAGAGCGAGAGTGGAACGGTCCTATGTCCTACGCGCTCTAAATCGTAGTACCCGCGCATATTTGCCCAGACTTCGAACGGTCCCTCCGGGCGGCTGCGTATTTTTGCTTCGACCCCAAGCATTCGCCCTGCTCAGACCGGGCGTCCGCTCCTTTAGCATGGAATATCTAAAGAGGCACCCCTCCCGATGATCACCAAGGAACGCAAGCAGGAGCTCATCTCCGAGCACGGCAGCAGCGACGCCGACACCGGCACCACCGAGGTCCAGATCGCGATCTTCAGCCAGCGCATCAACGACCTCACCGGCCACCTCAAGGCGCACTCCAAGGACCACGCCTCGCGGCGCGGCCTCCTCAAGCTCGTCGGCAAGCGCCGCCGGCTGCTCGACTACCTCGCCGCGCGCGACATCGAGCGCTACCGTGCCGTGATCGCCAAGCTCGGCATCCGCAAGTAAGTCCCCCGGCAGCGGCTCCCCCTAGGGCCGCTGCCGCCGTTACCGGGGCGGCCCTCGCCGCCTCTTCACCAGCCGGCTCAGCCCAGGCTCGGTCTACGCCGTCTCCGTCGGCAATCAGTCTTCCACGGTCCGCCCCGGCTCGGTCGGCGCTGCTCGTGGAAAGCTGATTTCCGGCTCTCTGCCCCCAGGTCCGGTCGGCAGGGAGGAGCGCGAGGCCGAGGCGCGGCCCCACCGGCACTACGCCAAGAGACATGAACGCCATTACCCAGACCGTCGACATCGGTCAAGGCAAAACCATCACCCTCGAGACCGGCAAGCTCGCCAAGCAGGCCGGCGGCTCGGTCGTCGTCCGCCAGGGCGACACGATGGTGCTCTGCACCGCCGTCATCGACAACAGCGCCAAAGAGGGCCAGCACTTCTTCCCGCTCACCGTCGACTACCGCGAGCGCTTCTCCGCCGCCGGCAAGTTCCCCGGCGGCTTCCTCAAGCGCGAAGGCCGCCCCTCCGACAAGGAGACCCTCGCCTCGCGCCTGATCGACCGCACCATCCGCCCGCTCTTCCCCGACGGCTTCCGCAACGAGGTCCAGGCGCTCTGCTTCGTCCTCTCAGCCGACCCTGAGGTCGACGCCGACGTCGCCGCCGGCCTCGGCGCGTCGGCTGCGCTCCACCTCACCGGCGGCCCGTTCGACGGCCCCACGGCCCACGTCCGCGTCGGCCGCACCGGCGGCGAGTGGATCATCAACCCGACCAGGGAGGAGCGCGACAACGGCGACTTCGACCTGATCGTGGCCGGCAAGGAGGACGCCATCGTGATGGTCGAGGGCGAGATGGACGAGGTCAGCGAGGACGACATGCTCGCCGCGCTCGACTTCGCCCACGAGGTCATCAAGACCCTCTGCCGCGCCCAGCGCGACCTCCGCCGCGACTTCGAGAACCAGCGCGGCGCGGTGGAGACGATGGAGTACAACACCGTGATGGCCGACAGCGACTTGGTCGAGAAGGTCCGTGGCATCGCGAGCGACCGCATCCAGGCGCACCTCCGCCAGCCCTACGACAAGAAGAGCCTCTACGGCGGGCTGAGCGACATCAAGAAGGAGGTCATCGCTGAGATCCAGGACAGCTTCGTCGGGCACGCGCTCGAGGCCGTCGGCGTCGAGACCGCTCCGGGGGTCTCGGACTCGGACATCAAGAACGCCTTCTCGACCGTCGAGAGCGACGTGATGCGCGAGATGATCCTCTCCGAGGGTGTCCGCATCGACGGCCGCCGGCTCGACGAGGTTAGGGCCATCTGGACCGAGATCGACTATCTCCCCCGTGTTCATGGCTCGGCCATCTTCACGCGCGGCGAGACCCAGGTGCTCGCCCAGCTCACGCTCGGCAGCGGCCGCGACGTGCAGGGCGTCGACCAGCTCTTCGACCAGACCGACAAGCGGTTCTACCTGCACTACAACTTCCCGCCGTTCTCGGTCGGCGAGGCGCGCTTCCTGCGCGGGCCGGGCCGCCGCGAGATCGGCCACGGGATGCTCGCCGAGCGCGCCCTCGTGCCCGTCCTCCCGAGCGAGGACGAGTTCCCCTACACCATCCGCATCATCGCCGATGTGCTCGAGTCCAACGGCTCCTCGTCGATGGGCAGCGTCTGCTCCGGCTCGATGGCGCTCATGGCCGCCGGCGTGCCGATCAAGAAGCCCGTCGCCGGCATCGCGATGGGCATGATCAAGGCCGGCGACCGCGTCGCGATCCTGAGCGACATCCTCGGCACCGAGGACCACCTCGGCGACATGGACTTCAAGCTCACCGGCACGCGCGACGGCATCACCGCCTGCCAGATGGACATCAAGATCGACGGCCTCGCCAAGGAGACGATGAAGAAGGCGCTCGACCAGGCCCGCGAAGGCCGCCTTCACATCCTGGACGAGATGGCCAAGACCATCGACACGCCGCGTGGCGAGATCGCCGCGAGTGCGCCGCGCCTGTTCCAGCTCGTGATCGACACCGACTTCATCGGGGCGCTCATCGGGCCGGGCGGCAAGAACATCAAGGCCCTCCAGGCCGACACCAACACCAAGGTTGACATCGACGAGCGCGACGGCAAGGGCTACGTGACCATCGCGGCCGAGAACCAGGCCGACGCCGACGCCGCCATCGAGATCGTCCGCGGCATGGTGACCGTCCCCGAGGTCGGCGAGGAGTACGAAGGCACCGTCCGCAAGATGCTCGGCTTCGGCGCGATCCTCGAGGTGCTGCCGGGCAAGGAGGGGATGCTCCACGTCTCCGAGATGGCCCACGGCTACGTCGACAACCCGGAGGACGTCATGCAGGTCGGCGACAAGGTGAAGGTCCAGCTCATCGAGGTCCGCGACGACGGCAAGCTGCGCTTCTCCCGCAAGCCGTTCCTCCCCGAGCCGACCGAGGAGGAGAAGGAGGCCTCCCGCCAGCGCCGCGAGAGCAGCCGCAGCAGCGGCGGCGGCGGCCGTGGTGGCGACCGGCGCGGCGGTGGTCGCGGCGGCCGGCGGTAGGCGAGGGACCCCCCGCCGCGCTCGCTACGCGCTCAAGCTTCGCGCGGCTGTCCCCCTCGTCGAGGGGGACAGTTTCGCGCCGTAGGGAGCAGAGCGACCACGAGCGAAACGGGGGGTGCAAACTCAGTTGCAAGCGCGGGCGGGGCACACGCTCCGTCCGTGTTCTATATTTCCGCCCCACCGACACCACCTCATGCCCGACCTGTCTGCACCTCGTTTCCAGAAGACCACGCTCGACAGCGGCATCCGCGTCGTCAGCGAGCACATCCCCTCGGTGCGGTCCGTGGCCGTCGGGGCGTGGCTTGCGGCCGGCGCGCGCGACGAGGCCTCGGCCGACAACGGCATCTCGCACTTCATCGAGCACATGGTGTTCAAGGGGACGCGCCGACGCCGGATGCACCACATCGCCCAGCGGATGGAGGCCGTTGGCGGCTACCTCAACGCCTTCACCTCGAAGGAGACGACGTGCTACTACGCCCGCGGCCTCGACGAACACCTGAACCGCGCGCTCGACGTCGTGCTCGATCTCGTCACCGACCCGACGCTGCCCGAGCGCGAGGTGGAGAAGGAGAAGGAGGTCGTCGTCGAGGAGATGAAGATGTACCAGGACACGCCCGAGGACCTCGTCTTCGACCACTACGAGGCCGCGATCTATCCGCACCACCCGCTCGGCCGCCCCATACTCGGCGTGCCCGAGACCGTCCACTCGTTCACGCGCGAGCGGCTGCTGAACCACATCGACACCCACTACGCCCCGAACCGACTCGTCGTGGCCGTGGCGGGCAACGTCAACCACGCTGCCGTCGTCCGCCAGGTCGAGCGGCTGACGGCGGAGATCGAGCGCGCCCCGCAGCCGGTCCAGCGCGAGGCCGTCAACGGCTACGCCGCCGCCGAAGACCTGGTGCATCGCCCGGTCCAGCAGGCGCACCTCATCGTGGGCACGCGCGCCCTCGGCCTCGACGACCCGCGCCGGACGGTACTCACGACGCTCAACACGCTTCTCGGCGGGGGCATGAGCAGCCGGCTCAGCCAGAACATCCGGGAGAAGTACGGCTACTGCTACAACATCTACTCGTTCACCAACATGTTCTCCGACACCGGCGACTTCGGGGTCTACATGGGCACCGACGCCGGCAAGGTCGATCGCTCGCGGAAGCTGATCGGGCGGGAGCTGGACAAGCTGGCGGCGAAGCCGGTGAGTCCGCGCACGCTGAGCCAAGCCAAGAGTCAGCTCAAAGGGTCGCTGATGCTCGGGCTCGAGAGCATGAGCAACCGGATGATGCGCCTCGGGCGGATAGAGCTCGCCTTCGAGCGCTACTTCACGCTCGACGAAGTCATTGCCTCGATCGACGCCGTGACGGCCGACGAGGTGCAGGCCCTCGCCGCCGAGCTCTTCGCCCCGGAGCGGCTGTCTACGGTGGCTATCCTGCCGGAAGCGTGAGCCGTGCCGAATATCTCGACCTACCTCTTGCAGCACGAAGCAGCACCACCGTCCTCACGTACACGTTTTCTACAACGATGAGGAGGCGGTAATAGAAATCCCCAATGGTGTGATGATCGAGGGCTCCCTCGCTAACCGTGCGCTCCGCAAAGTCCGTGCATGGATCGAGCTTAATGACGAGGCGTTGATGGAGCGTTGGGGAAAGGCCGCCCGTAACGAACCCCTCACCCGAATCGACTAACCTATTTAGCCATGCGCTCTTCGCCTTACATCGAACGCGCTGATCCTCACGACGACCATACGCTCACGCTGTCGTTCGAGAACGGGGAGCGCCGGGCGTTCGACTTCAAGCCCTACCTCGAGACGCCGGTGTTTGCTCCGCTCGCCGACCTCAGCCTCTTCCGGCAGGTGCGGATCGTCTACGGCTCGCTGGAGTGGCCCGGAGAGCGAGACCTCGCCTACGATTCGCTCTACGCCGAGTCCGTGCCACTGCCCGAGAGCATTCACGGCTGACAGGTCTGCGGACTCCCGACTTCCTGACGCCTCTACACTCCGACCCAAACATGAAAGTCCTCGTCACCGGCGGTGCCGGATTCATCGGCTCCCACGTCGCCGACGCCCTCGTCGCGCGCGGCTACGACGTCCACGTTATGGACGACCTCTCCGGCGGACGCCGCGAAAACGTCCCCGATGCTGCCACCTTCCACCAACTCGACATCCGCTCGGACGAGGCCGCCGACCTGATCCGGCAGGAGCGGTTCGACGCGCTCGCGCACCTCGCGGCACAGATGGACGTGCGCCGCTCCGTCGCCGACCCGCGCTTCGACGCCGACGTCAACGTGCTCGGGTTCCTGAACCTGATGGAGGCAGGGCGCGAGGCGGGGCTCAAGAAGGTCGTCTTCGCCTCGACGGGCGGCGCGATCTACGGCGAGCCAGACCCGGCCGTCAACGGCGGCGGGCCGCAGCCGGAGCGCCACCCGCAGCGCCCGCTCTCGCCCTACGGCATCACCAAGCTCGTCACCGAGAAATACCTCCACTTCTACGAGCAGAGCTACGGCATCCCCTACGCCGCGATGCGCTTCGGCAACGTCTACGGCCCGCGCCAGAACCCCCACGGCGAGGCCGGCGTCGTCGCCATCTTCGCCGAGCGCCTGCTCGACGGGCAGCAACCGGTGATCTACGGGCACGGCGAGCAGACGCGCGACTACGTCTACGTCGGGGACGTCGTTCGCGCCGTCCTCGCCGGCCTCGACCACGACGGCTCCGACGTGTTCAACGTCGGCACCGGGCGCGAGACGAGCGTGAACACCCTCTTCCGGGTCATCAACGACTTGACCGGCGGTCGCGCCCAAGAGCAGCACGCCGAGGCCAAGCCCGGCGAGCAGCAGCGCAGCGTCCTCGACGTGTCGCACGCGAAGGAGACCCTCGGCTGGACCCCGAGGGTGGAGCTAGAGACTGGCCTGAGCCGGACCGTAGACTGGTTTGCCGAGCGACGAACAGCGAGCGACGAGCTACAAACGGGTTGACCCCACTCGTCGTTCGTCATTCGTAACTCGTCATTCGAGATGTATAGAATCCAGCTTCAGAACTTCGAGGGGCCGCTCGACCTGCTCCTGTTTTTCATCCGCCGCGATGAGCTGGACATCCATGACATCCCCGTTGCCCGCATCACCGACGAGTACCTCGCCTACGTCCGGGTCCTGGAGGAGATTGACCTCGACGGCGTCGGCGACTTCATCTACATGGCCGCGATCCTGATCGGGATCAAGGCCAAGCTGCTGCTGCCCCGGCCGGATTTGGACGCCGGGGGCGAGCCGGTCGACCCCCGCGCCGAGCTGGTGCAGCGGCTCCTGGAGTACATGCGCTACAAAGAGGCCGCCGGGCACCTCGCCCGCCGCTTCGAGGCGCGCGGCGAGCAGTTCGTGCGCGGGGCCGCCGCTAACGTGCAGGTGCACCGCGATGGCGGGGAGGAGCCGAGCTACCGCGTCTCGGTCTTCGACCTGATCTCGGTCCTCAAGCGCGTGCTGGCGCAGGCCCCCGACGAGCCGCTGCGGCATCCGGTACAGCGCTACGAGTACACGATGGAAGAGCAGCAGGACTTCGTGCTCCGCCGGGTCCGCGACGGGCGCACCGCGTTCACCGCGCTCGTGGCCCGGCGCTCGAAGCCGTTCATCATCACCGCCTTCCTCGCCATCCTCGAGCTGGTGCAGCGCCACGCCCTCCGCATCGTGGACGGGGTGACGAGCGAGGACTTCTGGCTCGCCCCCGGCGCGCGGCCCGTCGTCCACGACTCCCTCGAGGCTGCCGTCGAGAACGCCCGGCAAGAGTAGGTCCCTCACTCCCGCCACGCCAGTCTATGGAACCGCTCGAACGCGTCGCCGAAGCGCTCATCTTTGCCGCCGATACACCCGTCACGGCCGACGCCGTAGCCTACGTGTTCGCCTCCGTCACGGGGAACGAGGAGGCGGACGGCGCGGCGGTCGAGGCGGCGGTCGAGCGCCTGAACGGGGCGTACCGAGAGACGGGGCGGACGGTGCGGATCGAGCGGTGGGCCGGCGGGTTTCGGATGGCGACGGTCCGCGAGGTCGCCCCGTTCGTGCAGGCCTTTGCGGCGGCCGAGGACGAGCGGCGGCTAAGCCGGTCGCTCCTCGAGACCCTCGCGGTCATCGCCTACAAGCAGCCAACGACCAAGCCGGAGGTCGACTTTGTGCGCGGAGTCGATGCCGGGTACGCGCTCGGGAAGCTGCTGGAGAAAGACTTCGTCACCGTCGTCGGCCGCGCCGATGCGGTCGGCCGGCCGCTGCTCTACGGGACCACCGACTTCTTCCTCGAACAGTTCGGCCTCGGGTCGGTCGACGAGCTGCCGCGCCCGCGCGAGATCGAGCAGCTTCTTAACGATCCCGCCTTCGTACACGAGCGTACCGAGCTGCTCATCAACCTCGAAGCCGACCCTAACCTCGAAGCCGACCCTTCCGGTGACGGGTCCACTCAGCAGCAGAGCCATGGCGAAGAAACCTAAGAGCGGGGCCGACTCGACGCGGCGGCGCAAGATCGCGCAGCGCAAGGAGCGCGAGAACGCGACCCCCGCGCCCGCGCCCGACCCCCGCGCGCCAGTCCGGCTCAACCGCTACATCGCGCAGGCCGGCGTCACCTCGCGGCGCAAGGCCGACGAGCTGATCTCGGCCGGCAAGGTGCGCGTCAACGACGCCGTCGTGACCGCGCTCGGGACCAAGATCGAGCCGAGCGACCGCGTGGAGGTCGACGGCCAGATCATCCAGCAGCAGGCCTTCGACTACGTGCTGCTCAACAAGCCCAAGAACACCATCTCGACGGTCGACGACGACCGCGACCGCCAGATCGTGATGGACCTCCTCGACGCCGCCGCCCGCGAGCACGGCGTCGTCCCCGTCGGCCGGCTCGACCGCGACACGACGGGCCTCCTCCTTCTCACCAACGACGGTGACCTGACGCACCGGCTGATGCACCCGAGCTACCGCATCGAGAAGCTGTATCTTGTCCGCGCCTCCGCGCCGTTCAAGCCGCACGACCTCGACAGCCTCCGCACCGGCATCGAGCTAGAGGACGGACTCGCCAAGGCGGACCGCGCCGAGTACGTCTCCGAGGACGCGCGCGAGGTCGGCCTCGCGCTCCACGAGGGCCGCAACCGCCAGATCCGCCGGATGTTCGAGGCGCTCGGCTACGAGGTGCACCGCCTCGACCGGGTCCAGTACGCTGGCCTCGACCTCAGCAAGCTGCGGCGCGGCGAGTGGCGGCGGCTCAGGCCGCGCGAGATCAACCGGCTGCGCCGCCTCGTCAAGCTCAAGCCGTTGGTCTTTGGATAGGTGTTGGTGGTGAGTTGTTGGTTGTATAGCTCGCCTCTTCCTGATGCCGTAGACGTCCGGGTTGCATCCCACTAACCACTATCTACTACCCACCATCCAACCCGCATGAAAATCGCCTACGAGGGTCTCACCTACGACGACGTGCTGCTCATCCCGGCGCGCTCGGCGGTGATGCCCCGCTCCGTGTCGATGCGGACGCGGCTGACCCGCACGCTCTCGCTCGGCCTCCCGATCCTGTCGGCGGCGATGGACACCGTCACTGAGGCCGGCCTCGCGATTGCGATGGCGCGCGAGGGCGGCGTCGGCGTGCTGCACAAGAACATGACCGTGAAGGCGCAGGCCGCCGAGGTCCGCCTCGTCAAGCGCTCCGAGAGCGGGATGATCCTCGACCCGATCACCCTGCCGCCGGACGCGACCGTCGACGAGGCGCGGGCGCTGATGGCGCGCTACCGCATCGGCGGCATTCCGGTCGTGGACGGAGAGCGCCGGCTCGTCGGCATCGTCACCAACCGCGACCTGCGGTTCGAGCCGGACGGCGGGGCCCGGCTCGCGACCATTATGACGACCTCGCCGCTCGTCACCGCGCCCGTCGGCACCACGCTCGGCGAGGCCGAGGCGACGCTGCAGGAGCACAAGATCGAGAAGCTGCCCGTCACCGACAACGGGGGCTTCCTCAAAGGTCTCATCACGTTCAAGGACATCCAGAAGAAGCGCAAGCACCCCGACGCGTCGAAGGACGAGCACGGCCGTCTGCTCGTCGGGGCCGCCGTCGGGATCACCGCCGACACGCTCGACCGCGTCGCGGCGCTCGTCGAGGCCGGCGTCGACTTCGTGACCATCGACACGGCGCACGGGCACTCCGAGGGCGTGCTGCGGATGGTCGAAACCGTCAAGGGCGAGCATCCCCCCCTCGAGATCATCGCCGGGAACGTGGCGACGGCCGAGGGGACCGAGGACCTGATCTTAGCCGGGGCTGACGGCGTGAAGATTGGCATCGGTCCGGGGAGCATCTGCACAACTCGTGTGGTGGCGGGCGTCGGCGTGCCCCAACTCACCGCCGTGATGCAGTGCGCGGCGGCGGCGCACAAGTACGGCGTGCCCGTCGTCGCCGACGGCGGGATCAAGCAGACCGGCGACATCCCGAAGGCGCTCGCGGCGGGGGCCGACACGGTGATGATCGGCGGCCTCTTCGCCGGCGTCGCCGAAAGCCCCGGCGAAACGGTGCTCTACGAAGGCCGGAAGTACAAGAACTACCGCGGCATGGGCTCGCTCGGCGCGATGAAGGCCGGCAGCAAGGACCGCTACTTCCAGGACGCGGAGGACGATCTGAAAAAGCTCGTCCCCGAAGGCATCGAGGGCCGCGTCCCATTCAAGGGCGACCTAGCCGAGATCGTCTACCAGATGACCGGCGGCCTGCGCGCGGCGATGGGCTACTGCGGCTGCCCCGACATCGAGGCGTTGCACGAGCGCGCCCGCTTCGTCCGCATCACCGGCTCGGGCTTGCGCGAGAGCCACCCGCACGACGTGACGATCACTGAGGAAGCGCCGAACTACTCCGTTAGAGGATAGAGGATGGAAGATCGAGGATGACGCAGCTCCTTCTTACTCCTCGCTCTCTTCCATCCTCAACTCTCTATCCCCTATGTCTGAACGCCTCGCCACCATCCGCCGCCTCGTGGCCGAGCACGACGCCCACGCGGCGCTCGTCTCGTTCCTCCCGGACATCCGGTGGGCGGTCGGGTTCACCGGCTCGCACGGGCTGCTCGCCGTCACCGAAACCGAGGCACACTTTCTCACCGACGGGCGCTACATGGCGCAAGCCGCCACCGAAGTGCGCGAGGCGCAGGTCCACGTCCCGGACGGTCGCCTCGTCGAGCAGGTCGAAGCCGGGGGCCTGTTCGGCGAGGCCGAGAGGGTGGTGGTGCAGGCGGACCACCTGACCGTCGCCGAGTGGAACGATCTGGCGGAGCGCTTTCCTACCCTCACCTTCGAGCCGGTGGCGGGGCTGCTGCGCGAGGCCGTGGCGTCGAAGACCGAGGCGGAGATCGAGGCGGTCGGGCGGGCGCAGGCGGTGACGGAGGCCGTCTTCGACGCGCTCCTGCCGCTCATCGGGCCGGGCGTGAGCGAGCAGCACCTCGCCGCCGAGATCGTCTACCAGCACCTCAAGCTGGGGGCCGCCGCGATGGCGTTCGAGCCGATCGTGGCGTCCGGTCCGAACGGAGCGCTGCCGCACGCGCGCCCGTCGGGGCGCACTTTCCGGCCGGGCGATCTGGTGGTGATCGACATGGGGGGCGTCGTCGACGGCTACGCGTCGGACATGACCCGGACCGTTGCGGTCGGCGAGCCGGATGAGGCGGCGCGGCGAGCCTATGCCGTGGTCCTCGACGCGCAGGAGCAGGCCGTCGCCGCCGTGCAAGCCGGAGCGTCGGGCCAGGCCGTCGACGCCGTCGCGCGCGGCGTGATCGAGGAGGCGGGCCTGGGCGAGTACTTCACCCACAGCCTCGGGCACGGCGTCGGGCTGCAAGTGCACGAGTGGCCGCGCCTCTCGCACCGCGCCGACGACACGCTCCCGGCGAATGCCGTGGTGACGGTGGAGCCGGGCGTCTATCTGCCCGAGCGGTTCGGCATTCGCATCGAAGACATGGTGGTGGCGCGGGAAGGCGGACCGGAGGTGCTGACGCGCACGCCCAAGTCGCTCCTTGTCCTCTAGCTGTGACTGTGCGTGACACCCCGCTGCCGACCGTCTCGGTTATCGTTCCGGTCTTCAACGCGACCGAGACTCTAGCGACGACGCTGCCGGCGCTGCTCGATCAGCCTGCCACCGAAATCCTGCTCGTCGACGATGGCTCGACGGATGGAACGGGGGAGCGGTTACGGGAGATGACAGCCGGGCATCCCACGGTCCGGGTGCTCAGCCACGCGTCGAACCGGGGGCGGGCGGCGGCGCGCAACACCGGCCTCGCCGAGGCGACCGGCGCGGTGCTGCTCTTCCTCGATGCCGACATGCGGCCCGCGCCCGACGTCGTCCGGCAGCACGCCCTTCTGCACCGCAACCCGGACGTCGTCGGGGTCGTCTCGCGCCCGGTCCTCGAAGACCTCGACCCAGCCAATCCGTATCACCGATATCTCCATTCGCAGCGCCAGCAGCTTGACAGGCAAGCCGAAGGGCCGGTTCACTTCAAGTATTTCATCATAGGCTACACGTCGATCAAAGCCGATGCGGTACGCGCCGTAGGCGGGTTCGACGAGCGGTTCAGCTACGGCGAAGACATCGATCTGGCGATCCGGCTCGGTCGGTACGCGCCGGGCGGACTGATCTACTCGCCCCGGCCGGTCGTGCACCACTACGCGCACGGCGATCTCGACGCTCGGTTGCGGAAGCTCCGTCAGTTCGGGCGAGACAACCTGCCGCTGCTGCTCGCCAAGCATCCTGGAGCGGCAGCGGCGGTAAACCTCGACTTCGTAGATTCCCCGCACGCGCGCCCGGCGGCGGCGGCGCTCCTCAAACGGTGGGCGCTTCGACCCGGAGCCGCTGCTGCCATCCAACGGCTGCTGCCCCACACGCCCGCCCGACTCGGAAACACGCTCGTCCGCTACCTCCTCGCCACCGCCGTCGCCGACGCCTACCGATCCCGATGACCACCCGGACGCGCACCTTTCCCAGCACGCCCGACGCGGCGGTCGACGCCTCGGCCTTCGTGCTGGAGGCGGCTGCTGAGATCGGGCTGTCCGACGAGGTCCGGGACGCGATGCTGCTCGTGATCGGCGAGGCGGTGGCAAATGCGGCGGGGCACGGCAACGGGTTCGACCTGGAGAAAAAGGTAACGGTCGAGTGCGCAGTGGCGGACGGCGAAGTGCGGCTGTGCGTCGAGGACGAGGGGGCCGGCATCCCGGCCGAGCGGCTGGGCGACGCGGCCCTGCCCGACGATCCGTTTCAGACGAGCGGGCGCGGCCTGTTCATTATGAAAACCGTCGCCGCGCGCGTCTGGCTCGAGGCAGACGGCCGGCGGCTCTGCCTCGCATGGCCTCACACGGCGTCGTGATAGACTCGAGGCGTCGACGGCTGACGGAGCGCGGGGTGCTCGCGGCGGCGATGCTCGGGGCTGTGGTGTGCGCGGGGTCGGAGGGCGAAGCGGCTCGAATCGGATTTGTCGTCTCAGCACTCGTCGGGACGGGGCTGGTCGCGCTCGCGTGGCACCGGGGCAACCTGTCGACGCGCGAGGTGCTGGGGTGGGCCATCGTCTTCCGGCTCGCGGCGCTGCCGCTGCTGCCCGGCCTCTCGGACGACGGCTACCGCTACGTCTGGGACGGCCTGCTTCAGGTCGACGGCCTCAATCCGTACGCGCTCCGGCCGTCCGACCCGGCGCTGGCCGGATGGCAACCGGCGCTGTCCGAGCGGCTCAACTCGGCCGACTACTACTCGGTCTATCCACCGTCGTCACAGCTCGTGTTTTGGCTCGGCGGGCTGGTCGGGTGGCCGGCGGGGTGGTTCGTCATCAAAGCTGTGTTCGTCGGCACCGAGATGGCGGGCGTGTGGGCGCTCAGCCGGATCGTGCCGGCGCGCTCGCTCGTCTTGTATGCGTGGCATCCTCTCGCCGTCATCGAGGGGGCGGGGCAGGGGCACACCGAGGCGATGATGGTCGGCGCGCTGCTGCTGTCGGTGTGGGCATTCCGGCGTCGGCACCCCGGCTGGTCGGTGGTGGCGCTCACCGTCGCGGGGTGGGTGAAGCTCTATCCGCTCGTCTTCCTGCCGTTTTTGCTGCGCCGGGTCGGCTGGCGGTGGACCGGGGTGGCGGCGCTGGTCTCGCTGGCGCTGCTGGTGCCCTATGCTGTGCCGGGTGCGCTGAGCCACGTCGCCGAGTCGCTGGGTCTGTACACGAAGCTGTTCGAGTTCAACGCGGGACCGTACCTGCTGCTCAAAGAGGTCGGGCGGTGGGGGGTGGGGGGCGATGTGAGCAAATCGATTGGCCCGTTATTGCAAATGGGATTTCTAGTCGGCCTAGCAAGCCTGTTTCTACTGGACGCCTACCGCCGGCTGCCGCTCGTGTGGACGTGGCTAGCCGCGCTCGGGGTGCTCTGGGCGACGGCGACGACCGTCCACCCGTGGTACCTCCTCGGCGTGCTTGCGCTGCTCCCGCTGACGCTCGGGGAAGAGGCGAGTCGCCGTGCTCGGCTCCACGCGGCGGCGTGGGTGTGGCTCTCGGCGGGCGCGACAGCGACGTACCTCTTCTACACGCATGGCGAGTTGCCGTACGGGGCCGCTGTCGCGCTCGGCTGGACGGGCTGGGCGCTGCTGCTGGCCGCTGCAGCCGGCCTCGCCGCGCTCCCGGTGCTGATGCGACGCCGCGCAGCGGACAAGTGGCGCTGGCTCCGACCGCACCTCGCCACGCCGCGCCGCCTGCTCGACCTCGGGGCCGGCGACGGGTTCGTCGGCGAAGCGGCCGCTGCGGACATGGGACTTCGTGACGCCGATGTGACCCTCGCCGACGTGCTCGACTTCAACCAGACCGATCTCCCGCTCGTTCGCTACGACGGCCGGCGGCTGCCGTTCGCCGACCGCGCCTTCGACGCGACCCTTCTCACCTTCGTCCTCCACCACGCCGCCGATCCAGACGCGGTGCTCCGCGCGGCCCGGCGTGTGACCGCCGGCCGCGTGCTCGTCTTGGAGTCCATTGTCGAGACGCCGTGGGACCGGCGCTGGCTGCCGTTCGCGGACCGGCTCGCCAACCGGCTCCGGTCGGGCGGGCGGATGGGGGAAGAGGTGTTGCACTTCGGCTCGCCCGAGGCGTGGCGCGCGCGGTTCGCTTCGGCCGGCTTCCGCGTGGTCGAGGAGGAGCGGCGCGGCCACGTCCTCCACAAGCGGCACCTGTTCGTGCTCGAACGAGCTCAGGACGCCTAGCCCTCGAGTCTTGGTGGTGCAGAGCGTTGGGGGGCGTATCCGCTTCTACGGCAGATCGACGAGCGGCAGCGACTTCGGCGTCGCCTAGCTCTGCTTCTTCCAAAACGAGCGGGGACATGGAAGAGGTCGTACTTCGAAGAGGTCGTACTCCGAGGAGCGCCCGCGCCCTGCGTCGGCGTGCAGCGGCGGGTTAGGCGGCCCGGGCACCAACGCTTTCTTCAGGCTCACCCGATTCCTCTTCTTGACCGTTCACAGCGAGCGGTGAGAGGTCCGCGTTCTGACCCTCCAGCTTCGGGTCCCAACCGACGAACTCGTCACGGCTACGGAGGGCCGTGCCGACGGAGACGTAGGAGGCGTAGCCGAGCCAAAGGAGCCGAGGCACGAGCGCCCATGCGGCTTTCCGGTCGAGCCGGGCGGTCACGGCCACGCTCGCCGCCGTCGTTCCGAATCCGGCGACGGTATCGACCGCCCCGAGGACCGGGCTACGGAGCCCGAAGTAGAGTGAGGAGAACGAAGCGAAGAGCCCCCACGATACCCCCTCCAGCGCGAGCGCCTTCCGGCGGCCGGGTGTCCCTGCCGGGAGGTTTGCGATGCGGAGGTTCGACCACAGGGTCGTGAGGTTGTTGAACGCCCACGCTGGGGCGAACGCCCAATCAGGCGGGGAGCCGGGCGGCGTGTCGAGGTCATTGTAGAACGGCTCGTCGCCGTTGTACCCAGCCGGGGCCGCGCTCGCGGCGTTGGCGGCGAGGCCGACGGCCGCAGCCTGCCACCAGCGGTAGCGCTTGACCAGGGCCGCGTCCCGGACGAGCCGGGCAGCGGCGTTCGAGGCGCGCGTCAGGGTTCTCATGGTGAGTGCGAGGGGGGTGGAAAGGGCAGGAGAGCATGCCTAACAAAAGTTAGACTGGACTGGTTCCCGATGCTCTCCTGTTACTCACGCGGCCGGACCCCGTCGAGAAGGAGGGCCACCACTTCCGCTGCCAGTTCGGCCTTCGGACGTGGAAGCGCCCCCGCCCGTTCGGTCGGTGTCAGCCCGTTTATGGCCGTCACGAATACGCCAGCGAAAAGATCGGGGGCGGGGCGGTCCTGCGCCTCGTCGCGCTCCTGTGCGGCCCGGTAGACGTCGGCTACCGGGACCATGAGCGCCTCGTAGACCCGCTCCGCCGTGTGGTGCGCCTCGCCCTCTGGGGCCGTCCCGATGTCGGATGCCGCCAGGGCAGCTACGTTCACGGGCGGCTGGTCGAGGAGCCACGCGGCCATCGCTTCGAGTTTCGAGCGGAGTGTAGGACCGGCCGAGTCTGCCGCCGCCCGTAACCCGTCGCGGTGGCGATCGAAGGCCCGCGCTACAACCCGGTCCCACAGCTCGCGCTTCCCGCCGGGGGCGTGGTGGTAGAGCGAGGCCGACCGGATGCCGAGGGCGTCCGCCAAGTCACGGAGGCGGGTCCCCGCGTAGCCCCGTTCGAGGAACACGCGCTCGGCGGCGTCGAGGACGTGAGCGCTGGCGTCTGAGGCAGGGGGCACAGGAGGAGAGGTCCGTCGGGCAAAGCTAGGAGTTAAGAACCGGCCGTCCGCCTCATCGGGTCCCCCTGGCGCTCAGTTCAAGACCACAGGGTTCTAGGAGGAGTAGCGGGCGACGATTCGGCGGACTGTGTTCCAGTTCCGCGTCGTCACGGCTGCGCCCGTAGCCTTCTCAAGGAGCGCCGTCCCGGTCCCCGGTCGACCATCGACGAGGCGGGTTTCGGCGTACGCCTCGCCCCCGCTGACGCGGAACACGGTCACGTCGCCCCGACCGGAGACGGCCGGGAGGGCAGGTAGGTCGGGGGCGGGGTGCGAAAGGAACGTCACCGTCTGCTCGTAGACCCCTCCCGCGTCTCGGCTCCCGAACGGGTCTTCCTCGACAAGTTGGGCGAGGTAAGCGAGTGACCGGACGAATACGGGCTCATCGAGCCGCACGCGCAGGCGGAGAAGTTCGCGTGCCCGCTCGGCGACGGCTTCGGCAGCACCGTCTTGAGGGGCAAAGGCGACGTTCCCGCTGGACAGGAAGGTTTCGGTCTCGGCCGCTCCGGCTTCCCGGTACGCCCGGACGAGCACGCTGCGGTTAACCCCGGCTTGGCCGTGAGAGACGTTCCGGTGGAAGGCGATATGCGATAGCATCGGAGGCCGCCTAACAAGAGGGCCGCTCACCCGCGAAGGGCAGCGCGGCGCTTGGACGAGGCAAAGTAGACGCCGAGGCGCGGACGAGGCAAGACCGTGGAGCCCTTCGTCGGCGTGCAGCGGCGGGTTATGCAGACGGTGGGTGGCAGATAAAAGTTGCAGCGCCACTTGACATTGCGCTTACTTGCCACTTACCTTGCGCCAACCCGATCAGCCGAGAGGCCCATGAACATCAAGACATCGTTACGCACCGCCCTTTACGCTGGTGAAGTACTGGTTGCCGAGTCTGACGACCCTGAGCTTTGGCAGCGGACTTTGGCAGCAGTTACAGGTGCTCCTATGCCACCAACATCCGGTCAGGTCGGCGCAGATAGCAGCCAGAACGCTGGCTTCGCCTCAGATGGAGAAGCAGAAGACGGCGAAACGGAAGGTACCGCTGAAGATGCTGTGAACCGCTTCGCCGACTCTCTAGGAATCACGCGGGAGCTTGTGGTCGGTGCTTGCGACCCGAGCAGGGAGGAACCCTATCTGCACCTAGACCATCATGCTTGGGAAGCATTTAGGGACAACAACCCGAACCGAGGGCCGACTGCCATATCACCTGCTGCTCTGTCGGCTACGCTGCTCACGCTTTGGTTTCGCGCTGCCGATTTAGGCGAGCCAACGGTCCCCCACATAAACAGAGCACTCGGGACTATCGGCGTTCGGGACCGGAACCCCGCACGCGGTATTCGGAACTGCGAGTGGATCCAAACTCGCGGAGACCGTTTGTTGGTGAACCCGGCCAGAATCTCAAGGGCTGAAGAGGTGGCACGGGCCTACTGCTCGCAAGAGGCCGTGAATGGCGATTGAGCGCCATCCCATCGCAGAGCACCACATGGGGGTAGCACAAGAAGTTGACTGAGGCACCTGATCTGAGGTCCAAACTCAGTTCAGCAGGACAGCTTCTCGTGTGAGGCTCGGGGTCCAAACCCGAGCCGCCCCCCACCTCTGCAATATCGATAATCGCCTGTCTACAGTCAAGGTGATTGCCGTAGCGGAGTCTGCATAACCAGTGATTGAGCCGAACGGGTCGGCATAGCGTGGGGCGGAGAAAGCAGAAGCAATCCGCATAGCACGAATTGAAGAAGATCGAGATCCGCCCTTGCCCAGAAGATAAGGCACCCTTATCGGCTCAGCAGCATGTGCCTGGCGCTACGTTCTCTGCGTGCTATGCCGACAAGATCGGCACTGTGTCTCTACGGGGAAAGGTGAGACCCGCTGCGTGGCAGGGAAACGAGGGGCGCGGGTAGAGACCTCGGTGATCTGCTCGGCGCACAGCAGGTCCTCCTCGGACTGCGCGTTGAGCAGCACGGTGCCCACCATCTCGGCGAAGGCGTCGAGCCAAGAGGTTAGGAACCGCCCATGAACACGTCGCTGAACTCCGCCCGCTGTTCGGCGTCGCCCAGCATCAGAAGCTCGGAGCCGGGCGTGAGCTCGGTCTCGGCCGAGAGGTCCGTCGTGACCTCTCCGTCGCGATGCAGAGCGATGACCGTTAGCCCCGTCTTCGCGCCGATTCCGGTCTCGGCCAGCGACTTGCCGTGGAGCGCGGTGGGCGTCGGAACGGAGAACACGTCCACCTCCTCGCCGAGGACGAGGAGCTCCTGCCCTCTGAGGGTCGAGAGGACGGCCTGGCCGCCCAGCGTCGCATAGCTGAGCACGAAGTCAGCTCCGGCCCGGTGGATGGCCCCCAGCGTTCGGTCGTGGGTGATCCGGCTGACGATGCGGAGCTCCGGGTTGAGCTTCCGGCAGTACGAGGCGAGGTAGACGTTCATCGCGTCGTCGTTGGTCGTGAGCACGACCGAGGGGGCGTCGAGCAGCCCGGCCTCGCACAGCCGGTCGTAGTCTGCGGCGTCGCCGGTGACGACGCGGCCGCACTCGGCCGTGAGGCGTCGGCACAGGTCGGCCTCTCGCTCGATGAGGTTCACCGGCACGCCGCGCCGCCGGAGCGCCCGTACCGCCGCCGACCCGACCCGGCCGCCGCCGATCACGACGACGGGGTTCGGGTTGGTGCTGTAGATCACCAGGAGCTCGTCGAGCTCGCTGAGCTGGTCCTCGGTCCCGATTACCACGAGCACGCTCGCCTCGGAGAGCAGGGTGTCCGGCCGTGCCGGGCCCAGGCGGCCGCGCTCCCACACACCGACGATGCTCACGCCGGTGGTCCGGCGGAGCTGGGTCTCGCGCACCGTCCGCCCTGCCAGCGGCGTCCGCTGGACGGGCAGCTCGGCGAGCAGCAGGTCCTCGTAGTGGCCGATGGGGTGCGACTGCGCGTGAAGGGCGTTGACCCGGTTGGCGAGCTGCTCGCCGAGCCACTGCTTCAGCGGGAGGACGTGCGTGGCCCCGCTGAGCTCGAGCACGTCGATGGCCTCCTGCGCGCTGGCGATCGCCACGACGGGGATCTCCGGGGCCACCTCCCGGACCGTCAGGATGATGCTCGTGTTGACGGTGTCCTCGCGGTTGGCGAGCACGAGCCGCGCCCGGTCGAGCGCGAGCGCCTGGTACGTCGCCGGGCTGTCGACCTCGCCCGCGACGACATGGAGGCCGTCGAGGTGCTGCGAGGCCGCCACCTCGGGGTTCTCCTCCAGGACCACGTATGGAATGCCCTCCTGCCCCAGCCGCTTCACCAAGCCGGGCGTGATCGAGTCGTAGCCGCAGATGACGACGTGGCCGGCTAGGCCCGGGCGGACCCGGCGCGGTGCCCGCATCCGAACCTGGGACTCGAGCCAGGGCGCGTAGAAGAAGCGGATGAACGCGAACGGCAGCACGATCAGCAGCAGCACGATTCCCGAGACCAGCACCAGGATGCTAAAGAGCCGGCCGAGGTCGCTCTCGAAGGTGATGTCCCCGAACCCGAGCGTGCTCATCACGGTCAGCGTCCAGTAGAACCCGGTGACCCACGAGTGCTCCTTGCCCTCGTGGAGCATCACGAAGTGGAACAGGATGGCGTAAAGCACCACGATGGCGCACACGAACGCCACGTACTTCATCAGCGAGCGCACGTTGCGGCGCACCTCGGTGTCGCTGAAGAAGTAGGAGAGTTGGACGCCAACAAACTTCATCGCATCGGCCGGGTGGCGGTCAGGGTGCGGCTAGGGCTGGGGCACGACCGGGGCGGGGCGCTGGGAGCGGATCGGGTGCTTGCACCATGCAGAAGATGGCGGACCGAGAAGAGAGATAGGGTCCTCTCCGCGATGCGCTGCTCTCGGTTCTCTCGTCTCCATCCTCATGTAACTGGCTCGAAGACTCCGTGGTCCTGCCCCAGGGTCAGGGCGCGGACGGCACAGCGCGGTACTCGGCGGTGAGCGCGCGGATGCCCTCCGGCTCGCCGATGATCGTCAGCCGGTCGCCCGCTTCGAGGACGGTCGAGCCGCCCGGCACGGCGATCCGCCCGGCGCGGTGGACGAGGGCGACGAGCACGCCCTGCGGGAGCCGGACGTCCCTGAGCGCCCGCCCGGCGAGCGCGGCCGTCGGTCCCTCGCGGGCGACGGTGAGCGCGAGCGTCCGGTCGTTGTGAATGAGTACCTCCTTGAGGTCCTGCTCCGTCTGGGCGGCGCGCCACTCGTCGAGGAACGGGGCGTCGTCGATCCGCCGGGCAATGGCAGCGAGCGTGCGGAGGTGGCGGCCCGGCGGGTCCTCGGGGCTGAGCAGGAAGAACATAGCCCAGACGCGCTCGTCGGCGTCCGGCCGGGCGTCGCCGGTCGTGTCCTGGGGGATGAGGAGGCCGCTCCGGCTCCGGACGATCACCAGCTCCTGGCCGTCTACCTCGGCGAGCCGGAGGTGCGGAAGCGCCACGCCGTGCGCGACCGGCGTCTCGCCCGTCCGCGAGCCGTCGAGAAAGCCCTGGGCGAGTCGGTCGAACGGCAGCCCGGCCCGCTCGGCGAGGTAGGCGGCGGCTTGGCGGGCGACGTCGTCGTAGCTAGCCTCGGCGTCCAGATCGAGCACGGCTGCCTGGGTGACGAGGTGCTCGAACGGGGTCTCGTCGCGCAGCCCTTTCTCCTTGAGGATCGTCCGAAGCTCGCTGTCGAGGCCCTCGTAGCGGCGCTGCCCGAGCCGGGCGAACAGGTGGTAGATGGCCCCCTCGCGCACCACCTCCGCTTTCGGCTGAACGTAGTAGAAGTACCACGCCACGCCGCCGGCGACCATCACGAACGAGAGCGCGATGGCGAGCGCCCCGAGCTGCGCCACCAGAAAGACCGGCGCGACGATCCCGACGATCTGCATCCACGGGTAGAGCGGGCTGCGGTAGCCCGGCACGTAGCTCGGAATCCGGCTCTCGCGCATCACGACCACCGCGACGTTGACCAGCCCGAAGATCAGAAGCTGGAACGCGCTCGCCAGCTTCGCCACGCCCTCTACGTCGAGCAGCAGAATCACCGCGATCATCAGCCCGGCCGTCACGACGATCCCGTTGACCGGCGTCCCGAACCGGCCGATTATCCCGAGCCGGCTCGTCACGAGTCCGTCTCGCGCCATCGCGAGTGGGTAGCGGCTGGCCGACAAGATGCCGGCGTTGCCCGTCGAGGCAAACGCGGCGACGGCGGCGGTTACGATCAGCCCCAGCCCGATGCCTCCGGGGAGCCAGTCGAAGAACGCCTCGGCCGCGGTCGCCACCGGTGTCAGGTCGCTTCGCAGCTCGCCCGGGTCGAGGACGGCGACCATGATGAACACGCCGACGCAGTAGATGAGCGTGGCCGTCCCGAGCGACAGCGCCATCCCGAGCGGGATGTTGCGGTCGGGGTCCTGCACCTCCTCGGCCACGCTCGACACTTTCGTCAGCCCGGCGTAGGAGACGAATACCAGCCCGATGGTCGCGAGCAGCCCCTCGCCGCCGAACGGGAGGAACGGCGTGAGCTGCCGCTCGACCTCGGCCGTGCCCAGCCCGCCGACCGCCGTCAGCCCCTGCACGATGAAGAAGGCCAGCACGGCCACCAGGATCGTCACGAAGATCCGCTGCAGCCCGCTCGTCTCCTTCGCCCCGAACACGTTGAGCACCGCAAACGCCACCGTCAGCGCGACCGCGAGTGGCTTGATCGGCACGTCGACGTAGAAGACCAGGTAGGCCCCCATCCCGATCAGCGCGAAGGCGCTCTTGAGCACCAGCGCGAGCCACGTCCCGAGCCCGCCGACGGTCCCGGCGAGTGGGCCGAGGCTCCGGTCGAGGAAGTAGTAAGTGCCACCGGCGCGCGGCATGGCCGTGCTCAGCTCGGCCTTCGAGAACATAGCCGGCAGGATAAGGACGCCGGCCAGGAAGTAGGCGAGGATCGCTCCGGGGCCGGCCTTCGCCGTCGCCAGGCCGGGCAGCAGGAAGAAGCCAGAGCTGAACATGGCCCCGGTGCTGATCGCGTAGACATCGAACAGCGTGAGCGTCTTTTTCAGGCGCTTCGTCTCGGCCATATCAGCGGGGGGGTGGGGCGGCAACGGCGGGGCGGCGAACAACCGGGGCGCGGGGTGTCAGTTCCACCACCTCGCATCACCTCAGCGAAACGGGTGTAGCAAAAGCTCAGGTCGAGATGACAAGAGTTGAGCTTTGCAACAGAGCAGCAGCAACAGCAGATTGCGGCTCACCCGCGCAGGGCAAACCGGCGGTGGTACGAGGCAGTGTACGCGCCGACGCTCGGACGAGGCAAGGTGGCGGAGCCCTGCGTCGGCGTGCAGCCGCGGGTTATGCAGCCGTCAGTTTTGCGAGAGCAGCTTGTCATATTCGCCGTGGGGGCCAATCCAGATCCATACGACGCCTTCGGGCTTGTCGAAGCCGAGTGCGCGCCAGTGAATGCCCACGCGCGCCGACCACAACTGCTTGCGCTTCCCGACCTTCTTGAAATGCAGAGACGGGTGTTTCGAGTCCGCCTTCAAGCGCTCGAACTGCTGATCGGCTAGCTTCTGCACCTCCTTCGGGAGGGCGTTGTAGTGTCGCCAGAAGATCGGCAGGGTAAAATGGTTCACAGCGGCTTGGCCTGCCTTGCCTCATACTCTGCCTCGGCCTCTGCAAGGAAGGCGTCGAGACGGCCGGAGTCGAGGTCGCGCTCGATCTGCTCATCCCACTCCCGGTTGTGGTAGTCGGCGAACCACGCCGCGAGTTCAGCAAGGTCACGGGGGGATAGCTTCGTGATGGCAGCTTCGATCTCTCGGACGCTCATGACTTCGGACGAAAGGTGAGTATCGGACTCAAACGAGATAGCTCGGCCTCGGTTCGGCGCAGGCTGCATAACAGATAGCCGCTCACCCGCGAAGGGCTGAGGGCACGGTGGTGGGACGAAGCGAAAGTAGCGCCGGCACCCGGCCAAGCCGAGAACGCTCACGCCCTTCGTCGGCGTGCAGCGGCGGGTTATGCGCCCCGGTGGATCATGAGGTTAGCAGGCGCGGGAGCGAATTTGGGTCGGTGGGTGGTTCCGCCTGTGAATGTTTCAGCGTTTCGATTCCATCCAGGATGAATTGCTCTAACTCCGCTATGTGTTCGCCGCCCGAGGAAACCAACTGCTGGTATCCGCCGAGCTTACCTGCAAAGCGACGAAGCTTCTGGATTTTCTTCTTCCCCTCCGGCTCAAGCTGAACCTTACGAAGGACGGTTCGAGCTTCTGCTCTGATGTGGTCGAGTACGCATGAGTCCTTATGCCGAGTAACACTTACGGCAAGTTTGTCAGGATCACCGTAGGCAAAGGAAACTCCACGCCGTTTGAGTCCTGCTAACCGTCCGATCTCTTCAAAGGCAGCGTCGTAGCGTTCGAGCTTTGAATGCAGACGCTTTAGCTCCGGCACTTCCTCATAGCAACGCTTCGCAGCCTCCATCGCGTCGGACACCCATCTAAGCCTCAGGCGGTCGCACGAGGGGCACAGGTCAGGAGACGTTTCTCATTTCTCAAGCGGGGCGGAGAGGCGCATAACTACTACTTCAGGAGCAGGAGGGCCGCATAAGAGGCGGCTAATGGGGGTTATACGAGCGCGCGCTTCAACGGAGCGCGAGAAGGCCGTCCCATGAACGTACTCTCGGCTCCGCCCCTGTCCGGTCACAGCAGGTCTTCCTCGGGCTGCGCGTTGTACACCATGAGCACGGTGCCGACGACCTCGGCGAAGGCGTCGAGGCGCTCGGCGTAGGCCTCAGCCTGCTCCGGCTCGGGGGCCTGCATCCCGAGGATCGTCAGGTCCACGTCGCGGCTGTGCTCGGCGAAGAGGTCGACGATCGGGCGCGCGGTGTCGCCGCGGACGACGACCTTCGGGGTCGCCTCAACGCGGACCTCGGCCAGGAGCTCGTTCATGTGCTCGAGGGTCTGCTCGGTGCCCTCGTCGGTCTCGACGATGCGCGTCAGGCGCAGCTCGGCGTCGTGCCAGTCGTTGCTGCGGCTCACCAGGTAGCCGAGCAGCAGCATCAGGTCGGCGTTGCCGCCGCGCCCGCCCCACCAGACGTTGATCACGCACCGCCGCCCGAAGCCCTCGGCGGCGACGCCGAGGAAGAGAACCGACTTGTTGAGGTCGGCCAGGCTGCGGAGCAGGCGCATCAGCGTGGCGCGCCCGCCGGCGTCGCGGCTCCACCCCATCAGGACCGTGTTCGACTCGAGCTTCCCGATGCCGTGCGCCTGCGCCACCGCGACGGCCCCGCGCACGAAGTCCGGCACCACCTCGGCCTCGGCGAACGCCGCCATCCGCCGGTCCTTGATGTACTCCCGGATGCGCTTCTCGGCCATCTCCCGGAGCTTGACCTTGTTGTGCTCCTCGGTCTCGCCGGTGATGAGCTGCACGAAGGTCACGATCCCGCGCCCCAGGCTCAGCGACTCGGCCAGCGCCACCAGGTGCTCGCGGTTGTGTGGCTGCCCGGTGAAGACGACGATGTTGGGCCGCCAGTTGCGGCCGTGCTGCGCCGTGCGGCGCTCCAGGTTGAGCAGGGCGTAGCGCGCGATGGACGTCCAGATGCCGCTGCGGACGTCGCCCCAGGTCCGTACCATCCGGCGGCGGCTGAGCAGGAAGAAGATGCCGTAGGAGACGACGATGGCCGCCACCGTCGCGGGCGCGTTGATTAGGAACATCGCCCCGTAGCAGCCGAGCGCGCCGCCGAGCGACACCCAGATCGGGACGTTGAAGCGGGGGCGGAAGCTGGGGTTGCCGACCAGCCGCTCGATGGCGGCGACCAGGTTGACCATCCCGTAGGTGTTGAGGAAGAACATCGTGATGACGGGCGCGACCACGTCGAGGTCGCCCATCCAGATCACGCCGACCGCGACGGCTCCGGTCAGCAGGACCGCCATGCGCGGCTCGGTCTCGCTGCCCATTTGGCTCGCCATCCAGCCCGGCACGACGCGGTCGCGGGCCGTCGCCTGGAGCGTGCGCGGGGCCGCCAGCACGCTGCCCAACGCCGACGACAGCGTGCTCGCCGCGACCCCGGCCAGGATCAGCACCGGCACGCTCGCAATCGACTCCATCGCGAGCGTGTTGGTGACCAGCTCCTCGGCCGTCAGGTGGAACGCAAACCACACCGCCGCGGCGATGTAGACCACGGCCGTGACCACGATCGACGCAATCGTGCCGCGCGGGATGCTCCGGCTCGGGTCCTTCAGGTCGCCCGACAGGCTGATCCCGACCTCGATCCCCGTCACCGCCGGGAAGAAGACCGCGAAGACGACCCAGAAGCTGATCCCGTCGGTGTACTGCGGCGTCATGTTCGGCTCGATGAAGCCGCCCCAGCCGCCGGTGAAGAACGACACGAGCGCCGCCACCAGGATCGCCAGAATCCCGTACTGAATCCGCAGCGCGAAGTCGGCCCCGACGTAAGCGATCACGACGAACGCGAGCGCCACGCCGGACGAGACCAGACGCGGGTCGAGCGCGGCGAAGAACGGCAGGCTCGCCATCGCCTCGGTGAAGCCGATGATGTAGAACGCGACCGAGATCGCCTGCGACAGGTAGAGCGGGATCCCGATGGCTCCGCCGATCTCGAGCCCGAGCGAGCGCGAGATGAGGTAGTAGTTGCCGCCGGCCTTGACGTCCATGCTCGTCGCAATGGCCGAGAGCGAGAGCCCGGTCATGAACGAGATCGCGTTCGCCAGCACGATGATCGCGAGCGCGCCCCACAGCCCGGCCTGACCGACGACCCACCCGGTCCGCAGAAACAGGATGATGCCGAGGATGGTGAGGACGTTCGGCGTGAAAACACCTTTGAACGTGCCGAAGCGGCCGGCGGCCGGGGTGAAGCCAGAGTCAGCCATGAGCGAGCGGAGACGAGCGCGGCAGGGGAGGGGGCGGAAGATAGCGGTCCCGAGCCTAGCCTACGGACAGTTCGCCTACGGGCAATCGTCTGGCCGGGAGCGCTCTTTGTGTTCGGCGCGGAGGCGTTGGTAGACCGGGTCCGCCTTGGCGGCCTCGAGGCGCTCGTCGAAGATCAGCGCCGCCTCGCGCTTCTCCGCGTCGGCCCACTGCTGCGGCTCGCGCGGGGTTCGGTCGGCGTCGTACTTCCGGCCGCCGGGGTACTTCGCGTAGCGCATCGACCGGGTGTAGCCCATCTGCAGATACTTCCGCGCCATGTCCAACCCGACGAAGTCCTCGGCGTCGCGGTACGCCTCGAACCTCGCCCATATCGCGGCCGAGGAAGCGCGCGCCTCGTCCGGCGTCTTGAAGGACCACAGCGGGAGCAACTCCGACTTGTACGGCTGCACCTTGAACACCCCGCGCTCGCCGCGGCCGATCTCGTAGCACTCGGGCCGCGCGCGGAAGTCGATGTCGTATTCGACGGCCATAGAAATCTAGAGGGAAACCAGAGGAAAAAGGGTGTGTTGATCCAAGCGAGGGCACGAGCGAGGCGAAGCACGATGGGTGGAGGGCAGAGCGGGTTGGCAAAGGTACCGAGGACCGCAACCCGGAGGGGCGCAGCACCGCTGCGCCCCGGTCGGGTATGGCACCATCCCCAAACTGGGCGAAGGCCGTTCGCCCCTACGCCAGCCCTAGCTCGATCCGCAGGTCGGCGATGGCGCTGACGGCGACACCATCGACGTAGTTGTTGCGCTCGTCGTCACTGTGGCCCTTGACCTTGACGAAGACGACCTCGTGTATCGCTTTAAGGCGGAGCAGCTCTTCCCAGAGGTCTCGGTTCTTGACGGGCTTCTTGCCGGCGGTCTTCCAGCCGCGCCGCTGCCAGCCGTCGATCCAGCGCTCGGCGAAGGCGTTGACGATGTAGGCGCTGTCGGTGTGGACGGCGACGCGGCACGGCTCCTTGAGCGCGCGCAGGCCCTCGATCACCGCCATCAGCTCCATCCGGTTGTTGGTCGTCTCCGGCTCGGCCCCTTTGAGCGTTCGCTCGTGCGGGCCGGCCTGGAGGAGGACGCCCCAGCCGCCGGGGCCGGGGTTGCCGGAGCACGCGCCGTCGGTGTAGAGGGTGACGAGTTTTGGGTCGCTCACTGTGTTCGCTTGTGGTTGGTGGTTGGTAGAGGGAGGCCGCATCGTCTCTGCTCCGATGAACGGCTCTGCCGAGCGTAGGTTTGCAGACGCGCGCCCTTCGCTGCTGACCGTTCGGTCGGCACCCGCCACGAACTACGGACGACTAAGGATCTATCCGAAAAGCCCTCTCGGCTCCGTCTGGCTGCGCGGGCGCGGCGCGGCGTTGCTCTCGTTGCCCGATGCTACGGCATCTGCCTCTTACGGGACGCGTCCCTCGTGCGCCTTGCGCGGCACCCGTTCGCTCAGACGCCGCTGATCAAGCCGACTTCCAGATAGACCCTAACCACAAACCAGCCCTCATGAAATTCGTCGACTACGTCACCATCTCCGTTCGCAGCGGCCGAGGCGGGCCGGGCGCGTCTACGTTCCGCCGGGCCAAGTACGAGCCGAGGGGCGGGCCGGACGGCGGCGACGGCGGCGCGGGCGGCTCGGTGGTCTTGGAGGCGGACCCCAACCTCTACACGCTCCTCGACCTCCGCTACAACCGCCACCACTTCGCCGAGCACGGGCAGCCCGGCGGCAAGGCGCAGAAGACCGGCAAGTCGGCCGACGACATCGTGATCCGCGTCCCGCCGGGCACCATCGCCCGCGACGGCGAGACCGAGGCGCTGCTCGGCGAGCTGATGCACGAGGCCGACCGGGTAGTGCTGGCGCAGGGCGGGCGCGGTGGGCAGGGCAACGTCCACTTCAAAAGCTCGACCAACCAGTCGCCGACCTACGCGCAGCCCGGCGAGGGCAACGAGGAGCGGGAGGTGACGCTCGAGCTCCGGCTGCTGGCCGACGTCGGCCTGGTCGGCTTCCCGAACGCGGGCAAGAGCACGCTCGTCTCGACGCTCTCGGCGGCCAAGCCGAAGGTCGCCGACTACCCGTTCACGACGCTCGAGCCGAGCCTCGGGATGGTCTACCTCGGCGACCACCGCTCGTTCGTGATCGCCGACATCCCTGGCATCATCGAGGGCGCGAGCGAGGGACGCGGCCTCGGCCTCCGGTTCCTGAAGCACATCGAGCGCAACGCCGTCCTCCTGTTCGTCGTCCCGGCCAACGAGGACGACCCCGGCGCGCAGTACCGCACCCTCCTGGCCGAGCTGGACGCCTTCAGCCCCGACCTCCTCGACAAGCCCCGCCTCGTGGCCCTCTCCAAGACCGACCTCCTCCCGGCTGACATGCTCGACGCCTGGGTCGCCGACGCCCGCAGCGGCTTCCCGGACGACCTGGACGTGCTGCCCGTCTCGGCCGTCGCGCAGCGCGGCCTGGACCGGCTGAAGGAGGCGCTGTGGGCGAAGGTGACGGAGGGGAAAACGGGATAGGGCACGAGGGCTCGTTTGGGCGTGGGGGGAAAGGAGGGAATGGGGGGACCGTCGTCCTGAGGCGTAGAGCGCAGTTTGTGAGGGTTGGCTTCTTCCCACTTCCCCCCACGTCTCCCATTCCCCCCACGCCGCTATCTTCTTCTCTCGCTCTCGTCCTTCCTTGCGCCCTCGCCCGTGGACCTCTTTGCCCGCACTGCGCCGACCGACGCCGACGAACTGCGGGCGCTCGTCGCGCTCTCGCTCGTGCCGGGCGTTGGGCCGGGGCGCATCCGGGCGCTGCTGGCCCACTTCGGGGCCGCCTCGTCGGTCCTGACAGCGTCGCCGGGTGCGCTCGCTCGCGTGGAGCGGGTCGGGGCGAAGACGGCGAAGGCGATCGCAACGTTCGACGGGGAGGCGGTCGTGGACGAGCAGTTCGAGCGGGCCGGCCGCGTCGGGGCCGAGCTCGTGCCGCTGTGGGACGAGCGGTACCCGGCGCTGCTGCGGCAGATCTACGACCCGCCCGCGGTCCTGTGGCTTCGCGGCGACCTCGTACCCCAAGACGCCCGCGCCGTCGCCATCGTCGGGACGCGGCGGGCGACGGAGTACGGCACGCGCGTGGCCCGCGACTTCGCCTTCGAGCTGGCGCGGCGCGGGTTCACGGTCGTCAGCGGGCTGGCGTACGGCATCGACGCGGCGGCGCACCGGGGGGCGCTGGAGGCGGGCGGGCGGACGCTGGCCGTGCTCGGCTCGGGCGTAGACCGCATCTACCCGGCCCGGCACCGCGCCCTCGCCGAGGCGGCGGTGGAGCAGGGCGGCGTGCTCTCCGAGTTCGCTCTCGGCGCGGCCCCTGACGCGTCCAACTTCCCGCGCCGCAACCGCATCATCGCCGGGCTATCGCTCGGCACGCTCGTTGCCGAGGCCCGCGAAACGGGCGGCGCGCTCATCACCGCGTGGATGGCGCTGGAGCAGAACCGCGAGGTCTGGGCCGCGCCTACGCCGCTCTTCTCGCCCGCCGGGGCGGGGACGAACCAGCTCATCCGCAAGGGCTACGCGACGCTCGTGACGAGCGTGGACGAGCTGCTCGAAGAGATCGAGGGGCAGATGCCCGCCCCGGACCCGTCGGCACCGCGCGAGGCCGCCTCCACGCCGGCCGCCTCCGCGCCGCCCGTGCTGAACGGGGCCGAAAAGAAGCTCTACGAGGCGCTCACTACGGAGCCGGTTCATCTCGACACGCTCTGCCAGCGCGCCGGACTGGACACGTCCTCCGCGCTGGTGTACCTGCTGTCGCTGGAGTTCAAGGGGTTGGTGCGGCAGCTCGCCGGCAAGCAGTTCTTCCGGGCGTGAGCAGGTTGGTCTGGTTCTTGGTTCCTATTTTGGTCCTCCGCCTTTTGGTTATCCGCCACTCTTCTCTCTGGCTGTCTCTCTGATGCTCGCCTTCTCCCAGGTCGTCCTATTCGTCCTGGCCCTCATCGCGCTCGTCGCCTCGGTCCTCTCGCTCATCCACCGGCCGTACTGGTGGACGCGGATGTTCGACTTTCCGCGCGTGCACATCGCGGTCCTCGCGGTCCTCACGCTCGTGGCCTTCGCCGGGGTGAACCTCGCCACCGGCGACATGGGGGTGCTGGAGTGGACGCTCTCCGGCCTGCTCACTGCGGCCGTGCTCTACCAGCTCGTGCGGATCTCGGTCTACACGCCGCTCACGCCCGTGCAGTCGAAGCGCGCGGAGAACGCTGGGCACAGCGTGCGGATCGTGATCTCGAACGTGCTGATGACCAACCGCGACTTCGAGACGTGGCGGCGCGTGGTGACGCCCGAGGAGCCGGACCTCATCGTGGCGATCGAGACGGACGGCTGGTGGGCCGAACAGCTCCGCGCGCTCGGGGCGGACTACCCGCACACCGTGGAGGTGCCGCAGGACGATACCTACGGGATGATCGTCTACTCGCGCCTGGCGCTCGAGGAGGCCGAGGTGAAGCGGCTCATCGAGGACGAGGTGCCGAGCATCTGGCTGCGCATCCCGCTCCCCGAGGGGCCGGGGCTCCGGGTCGTCTGCGTCCACCCGCGCCCGCCGCGCCCGAGCTTCGGGCAGGACTCCCACATCCGCGACGCCGAGTTGGTCGTCGTCGCGCGCGCCGTCGAAAAGGTGGACTGCCCGGTCGTCGTGGTGGGCGACCTCAACGACGTGGCCTGGAGCTACACGACGGACCTCTTCCAGCGGCTCTCCGGCCTGCTCGACCCCCGGCGCGGGCGCGGCATGTTCAACTCGTTCCACGCCGACCACGCGCTGATGCGCTACCCCCTCGACCACGTCTTCCACTCCGACGACCTCGGCCTGGTCGAGATGCGCGTGCTAGGCCACGTCGGCAGCGACCACTTCCCGGTCTTGGCCGAGCTGGCCTACAGCCCGGACCTAGACCAGGAGACCCCGAGGGCCGACGAAGGAGACCGCGAGCACGCGCAGAAGCTCGTCGAGCACGCCTTCGAGAAGAAGGCCGAGGAGCGTCCTGAGGACGAACGCGAGCGCAAGGAAAAAGATGTATAGACACCCCGTTCTCCGTACCGTCTTGCTCGTGCTATCGGCAGCGTTCGTCGTCGTCACGGCGCTGCCGCTGATCCGGGAGCCGTACTGGTGGATCCGCATCTTCGACTTCCCACGCGCGCAGTTCGTCGTGGTCGGCTTGGTCACGCTCGGCCTGGTGCTGTTCCTCCTCGAGCGGCGGCGGTGGTGGGACCGGGTGGTGGTGGGGCTGGTCGTGCTCAGCGTCGGGTATCAACTGTGGCGCATCTGGCCGTACACGCCGCTGCACGGCGAGCAGTCGGTCCAGGCCGAGGCCCCGGAAGCGGCGCGGAGCTTCCGGCTCGTCGTCTCCAACGTGCTCCAGACCAACCGGGAGTCGGAGCAGTGGCTGCGCGTGGTGCAGGCGGCCGACCCCGACGTCGTCGTGCTCCTCGAGGCCAACACGTGGTGGCAACGCGCGGTGCAGCCGCTGCGCCGAGAGCTTCCGCACGCCGTCGAGCACCCGCTCGACAACACCTACGGCATCCTGGTCTACTCGCGCTGGCCGCTGCGCGACGCCGAGGTGCGCGAGGTCGTCGAGGACCGCATCCCGTCGGTGTGGGGCTCGTTCGAGCTGCCCTCCGGCGACGCGGTCGCCTTCGCCTTCATCCACCCGCGCCCGCCGCGCCCGGACTCGGACACCGACAACCGTGACGCCGAACTGGTCCTTGTCGCGCGCGAGGTCGCCGAGCACGACGGCCCGCTGATCGTCGCGGGCGACTTCAACGACGTGGCGTGGAGCTTTACCACGAATCTCTTCCAGGACCTCTCCGGTCTGCTCGACCCGCGCATCGGGCGCGGCCTCTACGCCACCTTCCCCGCCGACTGGCCGCCGCTGCGTTACCCGCTCGACCACGTCTTCCACTCTGAGTCGCTCGCCCTGGTCGAAACGCGCGTGCTCGGGCGCGTTGGTAGCGACCACCTACCGCTCTTCGCCGAGTTTGCCGTCGTGCCCAGGGCCGAGGCCGTGCAGGACGAGCCGGAGGCGGGTGCCGAGGACCGAGAGGCCGCCGAGGAGATCATGGAGGAGCAGCAGGACGGAGAGTGAGGATTGGGAGATTGGGATAAAAACCGAGAAAAGTAGCGCCACCGCCGCGCTCGGCACCGCGATATTCTGCTCTCTGCTCTCTGCTCTCTGCTCTCTGCTCTCTAGCCAGCCGATGACGCTCGACACGCTCCGCAGCCACTTTCCGCACACCGAGCACTGGGCTTACCTCGACCACGCGGCGACGGGACCGCTGAGCCGGCCGGTGATGGAGGCCGTCGGGGCGTTCCTGGAGCAGCGGCACCGGACGCAACCGAACAACTACCTCGACGCCGCGCCGACGGTCGAGCGGGCGCGGCACCGAGTCGGGGAGCTGATCGGGGCTGAGGCGGGGCGGGTCGAGCTGGTGGCGAACACCTCGGCGGCGCTGAGCGTGCTTGCGCAGGGGCTGGACTGGCAGCCGGGCGACCGGGTCGCGGTGCCGGCCTGCGAGTTTCCGGCGAACGTCTACCCGTGGCTCGGGCTGGCGCACCGGGGCGTCGAGGTGGACTTCATCCCGCACGACCGGGGGACGTTCACCGTCGAGGCCGTCGAGCGGACGCTCACGCCGCGCACCCGGCTGGTTTCGGTGAGCTGGGTGCAGTTCCTCTCCGGCTTCCGCGCCGACCTCGCCGCCATCGGCGCGCTCTGCCGGGGCCGGGGCATCCTGTTCTGCGTCGACGCCATTCAGGGTGTCGGCGCGCTCCGGCTCGGCGTAGGCGCACTGCCCATCGACTTCCTCGCGTGCGGCGGGCAGAAGTGGCTGCTCGGGATGCAGGGGACGGCGTTTTTCTATCTCACCGAGGCGCTGCAGGCGCGGCTTCGCCCGGTGCGGGGCTGGCTCAACGGGCCGCTCGACTGGGACAACTTCCTCTCGTATCCGACCGCCTTCCACGGCGACGCGCGCCGCTTCCGCATCGGGACGCTGGGCCACGCCGGGTTCGTCGGCCTCGATGCGGCCGTCGGCTTGCACCTCGCCGCTGGCCGCGACTGGTGTCAGGCGCAGGTGCTGGCGCGGAGCGCGCAGGTCGCCGCCGGCCTCGACCGCCTCGGGCTGCGGCGCTACGGCTCGGCCGATCCCGCCCATGCCTCAGGCATCGTCGCCGCCGAGCACCCCGACCCGGAGGCCGTCTTCGCGCTTGCCCAAGCGCGCGGCATCGCCCTCTCCGTGCGCGACCGCAAGCTCCGGATCTCGCCGACCTACTACAACACGCCCGACGAGGTGGACCGGGCGCTCGAGGTCGTCGCGGAGGTCGGCAAAACGCAGGTCGCCGCGGGATAGCCGGGTGCCTCTCGTAGCTTCCGGGCATGGCCGAGGAGAAACAGGAAACCGTCGTCGTGTTCGAGGTCCCCGAGGGCTACCGCGCCGAGCAGCGGCTCGACGTCTACCTCACCGAGCACCTCGCCAACGCGACCCGCTCGAAGGTGCAGCGCGGCGTCAAAGCGGGCGACGTGTCGGTCAACGGCGCGGTGCAGACCAAGGTCTCGACGCCCGTCACCGCGAGCGACCGGATCGAGTGCCGCCTCCACCGCCCGCCGCCCATCGAGGCCCGGCCCGAGGCGATCCCGCTCGACGTCGTCTACGAGGACGAGGCGCTGCTGGTCGTCGACAAGCCCGCCGGCTTGGTGGTCCACCCGGCCTACGGCAACCGGACCGGCACGCTCGTCAACGCGCTCCTGCACCACGTCGGCGGCGGGTCGCTCTCGTTCGAAGGCGACGACGAGGAAGGCGAGGACGAGGAAGGTGGAGAAGACGAAGCCATCGGCCTCTCGACGGCGACGGCCGCCCCGCGCTTCGAGGGCGACGTGACCGTCCGCCCCGGCATCGTCCACCGGCTCGACAAAGGTACCTCGGGCCTGCTCGTCGTGGCGAAGACCGACACGGCGCACGCCGCGCTCGCCCGGCAGTTCATGGACCGCACGATCCGCCGCCGCTACCTCGCCCTCGTGTGGGGGATGCCGGCCGACGCCGGCACCGTCGAGACCTGGCTCGGCCGTGACCCGCGCGACCGGCGCAAGATGGCCGTCGTCAAGGAGGCGCAGGGCAAGCACGCCATCACCCACTTCGAGACCGTCGAGGCGATGCGGCACACCGCGCTCGTGCGGTTCCGGCTCGAGACCGGGCGGACGCACCAGATCCGGGTCCACGCCCGCCACCTCGGGCACCCCATCCTCGGCGACGCAGGGTACGACGGCAACACCGTCCGCTCCGGCCCCGACACGGGCAAGCGGCGGGCCTTCTTCCGCAACCTCTTCGAGGCGATGCCCCGGCAGGCCCTCCACGCCGCGACGCTCGGGTTCGCGCACCCGGTGACCGGCGAGGCCGTCCACTTCGAGGCCCCGCTCCCGGCCGACATGCAGCACGTCCTCGACCGCCTCCGCGCCGTCGAAGGGGCTTAGCTCGACATTCGCTCTCGGCAACCCGTCATCTCCGCGAAGGCGGGGACGACGAGGGTCAACGTGCGAAGCGTGGAATCGCGCATTCTGCTCGAAGGCCCACGCGTACCTGCTCGGCCCTGGGCCGTATCTTTGCGCCATGTCGACCGCCGCCCCCAACCTCCTCTCCGTCGCCAACCTGCTCACCCCGGCGACCGTCCGCGTCGGACTCGAAGGCGTGGACAAAGCGGTCGTGCTGAACGCGCTCATCGACCTCCTCGCCGGGACCGACGCCGTGACCGACCTCGACCGGGTTCGGGCCGACGTGTTCGCCCGCGAGGCACAGCTCTCGACGGGTGTCGGGCTGGGCCTCGGGCTTCCGCACACCCGGACGCTCGGCGTGCGCGGCACCGCCGCCGCCTTCGCCACGACGGCGGAACCGGTGGCCTTCGGCGCGCACGACGGCGAGCCGGTGCGGCTGCTGTTCCTGCTCGTCGGGCCGGAGGATGAGCGGGGCCGCCACCTCCGGCTCCTCGGCCGCGTCTCCCGCCTGATGAACCACGCCGCCTTCCGCGCCGACCTCCTCGCCGCCGATACCCCGGCTGACATAGTAGCCATTTTCCGCGAGGCTGACGCCGCGCTGGCAGGATAGAGGCAGTCGCCCCACCCGCGCAGTAGGCAGGAGAATCACACAAAGCAGAGGGTGCCGGATTGGGAACGAAAACAATCAGCCTCCGCGTGAGTGTCGAGGCGGCCCGAATCTACGAATCAGCATCGGCTGAAGAGAAACGCAAGCTCGAAGCCCTCGTCAGCCGCCGCCTCCGCGAGGCGATTCGGCAGCCGGAGCAGGGAACGTCGCTCGAAGAGGTCATGGACGGGCTACCTGCTCGCACTCACGCATCCGGTTGGCGGACCGAAAGCACGATTCTTTCAAGCACACGGGTTTGACAAAGCGAATGCGGCCACGTCCGCGCCATCGCCGCCTGAGCACGCATGGCCTTCCAGACCATCCCCGGCACCTTCGACATTCTGCCCGATGCTTACGACACGGGCGGCGCGACGGTCTATGGTAGCGCCGCGTGGCGGCACGCCGAAGCGACGGTGCGCGGCGTGATGCAGCGCTTCGGGTTCGAGGAAATCCGCACGCCCATCTTCGAGCCGACCGACCTCGTCGCGCGTGGCGTCGGCGCGGCGACGGACATTGTGCAGAAGGAGATGTTCGCCTTCACCAAGGGCCGCACCGACTACGTGCTCCGGCCCGAGGTGACGGCCCCGGTGATGCGGGCCTACCTCCAGCACCACCTCGCCCAGCGCGGCGGCACGCAGAAGCTCTTCTACATCGGGCCGTGCTTCCGCGCCGAGCGGCCCCAGCGCGGCCGCTTCCGCCAGTTCCACCAGTTCGGCACCGAGACCATCGGCACCGACGACCCCCGCGCCGACGCCGAGACCATCGCCTGCATGAGGGCCGTCTACGACGCCTTCGGCATCACTGGCACCCGGCTCCGCATCAACACCATCGGCGACCCTGACAGCCGGGCGCGCTACGGCGACGCGCTCCGCGCCTTCCTCGCCCCGCACGCCGAGGCGCTCTCTGAGACCAGCCGCCGCCGGCTCGACCAGAACCCGCTCCGCCTCCTCGACACCAAGAGTCCCGATGAACAAACCCTCCTCGAAGGCGCGCCGCTCCTGATCGACTTCGTGGACCCAGCGAGCCGGGCGCACTATGACACCGTCAAAGCGCTGCTGACCGACCTCGGGATCGGTTTCGAAGAAGACCCGCGCCTGGTCCGGGGGCTGGACTACTACACCCGGACGGCCTTCGAGCTGGAGAGCAACGACCTCGGGGCGCAAAGCGCGCTCGCGGGCGGCGGGCGGTACGACGGGCTGGGCGAGATCCTCGGGAGCAAGCAGGCGGTGCCGGCGGTTGGCTTTGGGGCCGGCTTCGAGCGGCTGTTCCTCGCCATCGAGGCGCAGCAGGTCGCGCTGCCCGAGCGCTCCGACCCGGCGGCGTTCCTGGTCGCGCTCGGGGACGAGGCCGAGCGGTGGGTCTTCGCCGCCGTGCACCGGCTCCGGGCGGCGGGCCTGTCGGTCACCTTCGACCTGCGGGGCCGCTCGATGAAGGCGCAGATGAAGGAGGCCAACCGGCAGAACGCACGCCTCGCCGTGATCGTCGGCAAGGACGAGATCGAGGCCGGAGCCGCCGCCGTAAAGGACATGGAGACCGGCGAGCAGCGGAGCGTCCCGTTCGACGACCTCGCCGAGGTGCTGAGCGACGAGCAGCCAACGACGAACGGCGAGTGAAATGATCCAGCGTCGTCCGGCGTTGAGGCTGGGGTTCGTATCTATCCCCCTCGACGCTCGTCGCTCGTAACCCGTCGCTCGCATGTACCCTCGCATCACCGATCTCTTCCGAGACCTCTTCGGGGTCGAGTTCCCGGTCCCGCTTTTCTCGTTCGGGCTGATGGTGGCCGTCGCCATCCTCACGGCGGCGTGGCTGATGCGGATCGAGCTCGACCGGATGTACGCCGCCGGGCGGCTCGGGGCGGTCGAGGTCAAGGAGCGCGACAAGAACGGGCGGGTCAAGACGGTCAAGACGAGCCCGTCGGCGATCGTGTGGACGTTCATGATGCTCGCCGCCGTGGTGGGGGTCGCCGGCTCGAAGCTGTTCCACATCATCGACTACTGGGAGCGCTTCGTCGTGGACCCGGCCGGGATGCTGTTCTCGACCTCGGGGCTGACGTTCTACGGCGGGCTGCTCTGCGCCGGCCTAGCCATCGCCTACTACGCCCGGAAGCAGGGCCTGCGCGTCCCGCTCGTGGCCGACGCCGTCGCGCCCGGGCTGATCCTCGGCTACGGCATCGGGCGCATCGGCTGCTACCTCTCGGGCGACGGCGACTGGGGCATCTGCTCGAGCCTCGCGGACAAGCCGGGCTGGCTGCCGGGCTGGCTCTGGAGCGAGACCTTCCCGCGCAACATCCTGAACGTGGACGTGGTGGCGGACACCGCAGCCAAGATGGAGCGCAACGGGCTTTCGGCCGAGGCGTGCGTCGGGGCCACGGGTGTGTATCCGACGATGCTCTACGAGTTTGCGCTAGGCCTCGTGCTCTTCGGCGTGCTGTGGGCGCTGCGGACGCACCCCTTCAAGGCGGGCTGGCTGTTCTCGCTCTACCTCGTCTTCAACGGCATCGAGCGGTTCCTGATCGAGACGATCCGGCTCAACCCGGAGCTGTCGTGGGTCGGGCTGTCGCAGGCGCAGTTCATCGCCATCCTGGTCGTGCTCGCCGGCGGCCTCGGGCTGGCGCTCACGACGCGGCGGCGCACGACCGAGCCCGCCCCCGTGTCGGCGACGCCATGACCGAGACCAGGACGCACCTTGACGCGGCGGCCCTCGTTGCGCGCGCGCTCGGGAGCGTGGCCGAGTGGGAGGCGTCGTGGGGCGATTTCGAGCGGCACCCGGCGTCGGCCGTCGCGGCGAAGCGGTTGGACGCGGCGCTCGGCGAGTACCTCGACCGGCTGCGCGGGAACTACCCGTTCTTCCACCCGCGCTACGCGGGGCAGATGCTCAAGCCGCCGCACCCCGTCGCCGTCGCCGCCTACGCTGCGGCGCAGCGGATCAACCCGAACAACCACGCCCTCGATGGCGGTCCCCCGACCGGGCAGATGGAGAAGGAGGTCGTCGCCGACCTCGCGGCGATGTTCGGGCTGCCGGACGACGCGCTCGGCCACCTCACCGGCGGCGGGACTGTGGCGAACCTCGAGGCGCTCTGGGTGGCGCGGCACCTGCACCCGGACAAGGCCGTCGCCTTCAGCGCCGACGCGCACTACACGCACGGCCGGATGAGCGAGGTCCTCGGCCTCGACACCGTCGTGATTCCGACCGACGGGCGCGGGCACCTCGACCTCGGCGCGCTCGAGGACGCGCTCGAGACCGGAGAGATCGGGACGGTCGTCGTCACGCCGGGGACGACGGGGCTGGGGTCGGTCGATCCGATTCGCGACGCCCTCGCGCTCGGCGAGCGGTACGGCGTTCGGCTCCACGCGGACGCGGCCTACGGCGGGTTCTTCACCCTCCTGGCGGAAGGGGGAGAGGGCGTGCCGGCCGACTTCCCCGGCGAAGCCTTCCGGGCGCTCGCCGGCTGCGACTCGGTCGTGGTCGATCCGCACAAGCACGGGTTGCAGCCCTACGGCTGCGGCTGCGTGCTCTTCCGCGATCCGTCGGTGGGGCGGTTCTACCGGCACGACTCGCCGTACACGTACTTCACCTCGGACGTGCTGCACCTCGGCGAGATCAGCCTGGAGTGCTCGCGGCCGGGCGCGGTGGCCGGCGCGCTCTGGCTCACGCTCCGCGCCCTCCCACTCCGTGCCGACGACGGCCTCGGTCCGGTCCTCGCCGCCTGCCTCCGCGCCGCCCGCGCCTTCGCCGACCGCCTCCGCGCCTCCGACGCCTTCGAGCTCTACCTCCCGCCCGAGACCGACATCGTCCCCTTCTTCCCCTGCACCGCCGAGCCGACGCTCTCCGCCATCGACGCTGCGAGCCAAGACCTCTTCGACCGCGCAATGCAGGCCGACGAGCCGGTCTTCCTCAGCCTCTACCGCGTCCCGGCTACGGCGATGTGCGCTCTGTTCCCTGGCCTCGAAGCCGACCGCGAGCACGTCCGCATCCTCCGTTCCGTCCTGATGAAGCCCGAGCACGAGCTGTACGTCGATACCCTCGCAGACCGGCTCGACGCGCTCGCCCAAGCCTACACCCCATGACCGATACTTCAGGCATCATCGCCGGGCGCAACCCGGTCCGCGAGGCGCTCGAGCGCGGCGAGCGGAGCATCGAGAAGGTGCTGCTCGCCAAGGCGAAGGGGAGTCCGACGCGAGCGCTCGAAGAGATCCGCCGAGCGGCCGGCGCAGCGAACGTGCCGGTTCAGTTCGTCCCCGCCGCGAAGCTGAACAGTCTCGCGCCGGGCGTGGCCCATCAGGGCGCGGTCGCCCTCGCCGCGGCTGTGGACTATGCCGACCTGGAGGCGATGCTCCACGCGATCGCTGCGACGCCGGACGTCGTGCGCGAGACGCAGCCCGTGCTCGTGGTGCTCGACGGGATCGAGGACCCGCACAACTTCGGGGCGATCCTTCGCACAGCCGTCGCCGCAGGCGTAGCCGGGGTGATCGTCCCGGACCGGGGCCAGGCTCCGCTGAGCGCGACCACCCTCAAGGCGAGCGCCGGCACCGCCACGCGAATTCCGGTCGCGCGCGCGGGCAACCTGGCCGACGCGCTCGTGCAGCTCAAGGAGCGCGGCTACTGGATCGCCGGCCTCGACGGGGCCGCCGAGCAGACGGTCTGGACGCTCGACTGGGACCGGCCGCTGGCGCTCGTGGTCGGCAGCGAGGGGAGCGGGCTGCGGCCCCGCGTGCGCGACACGTGCGACTTCCTCGTCTCGATCCCGCTGCGCGGCCCGGCCGAGTCGCTCAACGCCTCGGTCGCGACCGGCGTCGCGCTCTTCGCTGCCGTGCGAGAGCGGGGGTGAGGCTGTGTAGTTCAAAGAAAAGAGGGAGCGCCCAGAGGGCAGCCATGCCGGCCCCCTGAGCGCTCCCTCACCGGCCGGGTCGCCCCGGCCTTCCCCTTCCCCTCGGGTGTAGTACGCGCGGCTAACGCTTTCTAGTGCGCAGGCCGTAGACAATCTTGCGGATCGTGTCGAACTGGAGGTACGGGTACTCCTCGCGGAGCGCCTCGATGGCCTCGAAGGCGGGCGTGTCCCGGTGGCGCATGGCGCGGAACGCCTCCCGGATGCGGAAGTCGCGGACGCCCTTCTCGCTCAGCAGGTCGTGCTCGAGGAGGCGCTGGTAGATGTCTTGGCTGACGAGTCCTTCGAGAGGATTGTCGGAGCGGTGAGCCGGTGTGAACTCCATAGGTCCTGTCGGTTTCGCCGAGGCTGCTCCCTGCCGGGTGCGGGCCACGCCCACGGGATGTGGTCGCAAGGGAACGATAGGCCTCTCGCCGGACGCCGCCAAGCGGTTCCTCCCGAACGGTAGCCATCTCACTCCGAACGGGACGAGACCGCCGTCGAGTCGTAGAGCCACTCCACGGCCCGCAGCACCGCGCCGCCGTCCTCCACGACGCCGCGCACGAAGAGCCGGTGCCCGACCAAGCTCGGCGGGGCCTCGGGCAGCGCCACCCGGATCAGCGCCGTTCCGTCGTCGAGCACGAGCGTGCGGGCCCCGGCAGCGTGCTCGGTCACCTGCCCGCTCACCGAGGCGTCGACCGGCCCGGCAGCCCCGAGCGAGTCGAGCGCCGCAATCGTAGTCGGGCGCAGGGGCGGCGCATTGAGCGCCGGGACGGAGGGTGAGTCCGCCGTACAGGCGGCGAGCAGGAAAACGAGCACGAGGGCGAGGCGCATGAGCGACGGTAGAGGCGGGTGGACAGGACAAAAAGATAGATGATTACAAATGGAAACGGTTTATCTTCCATTCTCAAGTCTCTCCCGCCCTCGCCCCACACCCCAAGCGATGAGCAAGAAACGAATCTACATCGTCGACGACGACCCCAAGATCGGCGAGCTGTTCGCCACCGTCCTGCGACGAGATGAGTACGACGCGGAGTCCTTCGTCAGCCCCGTCCCGATGCTCGACAAGCTCGGCGACGGCGAGGTGCCGGACCTCATCCTGACCGACCTCATGATGCCGGACATGACCGGCATCGAGCTGCTCGAGAACCTGCGCTCGCGCGACCTCACCCTGCCGGTGATCATGATGACGGCGCACTCGTCCGTGCAGTCGGCCGTCGACGCGATGCGGCTCGGGGCGTTCCACTACCTCCAGAAGCCGGTCAACCTGGAGGAGATGCGTGCGCTGCTCGAGAAGGCGCTCGACCTCTACGGTGACAAGCGCGAGCTGAAGCAGATCAAGACGGCCCGCAAGAAGGCCCACGACACCGACAAGATCGTCGGGACCAGCCCCGAGATCGAGAAGGTCCGCGAGACCATCGAGACGCTCAGCGACATCCCCAACACCATCGTCCTGATCCGGGGCGAGACGGGGACCGGCAAGAACCTGGTCGCCAAGACGATCCACTACAACTCCGAGTGGAACGCCGGGCGGTTCATGGAGATCAACTGCGCCGCCCTGCCGGACAACCTCCTCGAGTCCGAGCTGTTCGGCTACGAGAAGGGCGCGTTCACCGACGCCCGCGCCGGCAAGCCCGGCCTGCTGGAGCTGGCCGACGGCGGGACGCTCTTCCTCGACGAGATCGACTCGATGTCGATGCCGCTGCAGGCCAAGCTGCTCTCGTTCCTGGAGAGTCGGATGTTCCGCCGCGTCGGCGGCACCGAGGACCTCCGCGTGGCGACGCGGATCGTCTGCGCGACGAACGCGAACCTGGAGGAGAGCGTCGCTGAGAAGACCTTCCGCAAGGACCTCTTCTTCCGCATCAACATCGTCTCGATCCGGCTGCCGGCGCTGCGCACGATGGGCCGCGACGTCCTGCTGATCGCGAACGAGGTGGTCGATCACTTCAACCGCGAGCTGAACCGCGGCGTGGAGGCGCTCACCGACGCGGCCGACGAGAAGCTCCTCGCCCACGAGTGGCCGGGCAACGTCCGCGAGCTGCGCAACGTCCTCGAGCGCGCGATGATCTTCACGCGCGCCAAGACGCTCGACGCCGGCGACCTGCTGCTGCTCAAGACCGAGGGCTTCGCCGACGACAGCGCCGACGGCTACTTCCGCTTCCGCAGCGGCGGCTCGCTCGAGGACCTCGAGCACGAGTACATCCGCCACGTCCTCCAGACCACCGACACGTCCTACGCCGAGGTGGCCCGCATCCTGGGCATCTCGAAGAAGACGCTCTGGGAGAAGCGCCGCAAGTACAACCTCGACGAGGAGCTGGAGAACGCGTGAGCGCCCGGCGAGCATCGACCCCTGAACTCCGGTGACCGAACAAGAGAAAAACGAGCTCGAGCAGCGGCTGGCCGGGTGGACGCCGGGCAGCGTCTCGGCGGCTGAGCTGCAGCAGGCCGTCGAGCGGATGTGCGGCACCGGCGCGGCCCGCGTCGGGATGCGGGCCGGGGCCCCCGGTGGAGCCGCGTCAGAGGCGTGCGCGCTCGCCCCGCCGATGGCGCGGATGATCGACCACACCGTCCTCAAGCCCGACACCACGGCCGATGCCGTCCGCGCGCTCTGCGACGAGGCGCGGGCCTACTGCTTCGCGAGCGTCTGCGTCAACCCGTGCTACGTCCCGCTCGCGGCCGAGGCGCTGCGCGGCGCGGTGCCGGCCGTCTGCACCGTCCTCGGGTTCCCGTTCGGCGCGAGCCGCTCGCCCGTCAAGGCGGCCGAGGCCGAGACCGCCTTCCGCGACGGGGCCGACGAGCTCGACATGGTCCTCAACGTCGGCTTCCTCAAGAGTGGGCTGTACGACGAGGTCGAGGCCGACATCCGCGCCGTCGCCGAGGCCGCCCGCTACGCCTCGGGCGGCCGGGCGCTGGTCAAGGTGATCCTCGAGACGGCGCTGCTGACCGACGAGGAGAAGGTCATCGCCTGCGTGCTCGCCCAGAACGCGGGGGCCGACTTCGTCAAGACCTCGACCGGCTTCGCCTCGGGCGGCGCGAGCGCAGCGGACGTGGCGCTGATGCGCCGCGTGGTCGGCGACCGGATGGGGGTAAAAGCGTCCGGCGGCATCCGCTCGCTCGAGGACGCGCGCGAGATGGTCGCCCACGGCGCGACGCGGATCGGCGCGAGCGCGTCGGTCGCCATCGTTCAGGGCGCGTCGTCTGGCGGCGACGGGTACTGACCGGTAAACCAAAGGACAGACAACCCATGCACGATCCGATGAAAGCTGCCGCCCTCCTGCTGGTCACCGTGCTGAGCGTCGCTGCGTGCAGCGGCCCGCGCGACACGACCGGCGAGCCGCCCCCGCCGACCGTCTCCGAGCGCGACCGTCCGACCTACGAGACGTTCGACCCAGCGGCCTACGACGTAGAGCCACCGCCGCCGAGCCGGGAGGTCGAGCACGACGTGCCGGAGGCGCTGATGGCGGGGACCGTCACGCTCCCCGAGCTCACCGGTCCGCGCACGGTGCAGGGCTACCGCATCCAGGTTTTCTCGTCCGCCGACAAGGGCGCGGCCGAGGAGGTCCGCGACGACGCCACGGGCTGGTGGCGCGTCGTCCGCGCCGACCCAGGCACGGCCGAGACCCTGCCCCACGGCCTCCACCCCGACGTCGCCTTCAACCGGCCCTACTACCGGGTGCGGCTCGGTGCCTTCGAGTACCGGAGCGAGGCTGAAGCGGCGCTGCCGCTGATCCGCCGCCGCTTCGCGGAGGCCTTCATCGTCCCGGACCGCGTGACGGTCCGGGACTGAGAGACTGTTTGGGGAAACGAATCCGGGCTGCGCGTGGCCGCTGAACCCGAAGGCTCGGCGAAGCCAATCCGCTCGCTGTGTTGCACTCGTCGCCCGATGCTGCGGCATCTAGCTCCTGCGGGACGCGTCCCTCGTGCGCCTTGCGAAGCGGCTCCATCGGCTCCCGCTCGCCTTCGGGCCTGTCCCCCGAACAGTCTCTGAGATCACGCTTCGGCCTCGTCGGCTCCGACCTCGCCTCGGGTCACGTTCGAGAAGTGGCGGCGCGCCTTGCCGCCGTCGAGCACGAAGGCGTTGAAGAGCTGAAACTCGCCGCGCTCGGTGTGCATCGTGAACTCGACGAACAGGTCGTCGCCGTGCTCGACCTCGCGGTCGGTCTCGACGGCGGAGACCGCGCCGTGGAAGGCGAAGAAGTCGGCGTACTGGTCGCGGATCGCGGCGCGGCCTTCCTTTGCGCCGAACTCGAACGAGAGCATCACGGCGTCGTCGCGGTAGAGGTCGGCGATGGCGTCGGCGTCGGCGTCGAGGAGGTGCTGGCGGTGCTGGTCGAAGAAGGAGGACATGGAGAAGGGAGAGGGAGAGAGGGAAGGAAAGCCGACAAAGGTACGGAGGCCGCCGCGCTTCTGCCTGCCTGATTCTGCCGCCTCATTCTGCCCTCCGCCCTCCGAGTCATCCTTTCCGAGCGGTCCAGGCGGCCCCGATGATGCCCGCGTTGTTGGCGAGCTGGGCCGGGACGAGCTTGGCGCGCGTCTCGAGGAGCCGGCCGAACGCCTGCCAGCGGTGCGGCTTGCTCACCCCGCCGCCGACGACGATCAGGTCGGGCGCGAGGATATACTCGACGTGTTCGAGGGCCGTCTGCACGCGCTCGGCCCACGCGTCCCAGGTCATGCTTTTGCGCTCGCGGACCGAGTTGGCCGCCCAGCCCTCGAGCGTCGTCCCGCAGAGGTGAAGCTGCCCCAGCTCCGTGTTGGGGACGAGCGTGCCGTCGACGATCAGCACGCTGCCGATGCCGGTGCCGAAGGTGAGCACCACCACGGTCCCGCGCTTGCCCCGGCCCGCGCCGAAGCGCGCCTCGGCGAGACCCGCTGCGTCGGCGTCGTTGAGCAGGCCCACGCGCAGGCCCGTCTTCTTGCCGAAGAGCTTCTTCGCGTTCACCCCGAGCCACGCCTCGTCGATGTTAACGGCGGTCTCCGCGACGCCGTCGCGGACGCGGGCCGGAAGGGTGCAGCCTAGTCGGCCCTTCCACTTGAAGTGATCGATGAGCTCCGCGACGGTGTGGGCGACGGCCTTCGGCGTAGCCGGCTGCGGCGTCGGAATCCGGTGGCGCTCAGTGGTGAGGACCCCGGCGCGCGTGTCCACGAGCGCGCCCTTGATGCCCGTCCCGCCGATGTCGATGCCGAGGACGATCTTCGGCAGTTTCTTTTTGCTCTTGCCCATGCACTCGAGAGATACGCTCGCTAAAGCTACGTCTCCGTCTCGAAATACTGCACGCTGAACAGCTCGTCGGGGTCGGTCCACGCCTGCCGAGGGGCGAAGCCGCACCGGGTGGCGAAGCGCGCGAAGCTCTCGACGGTGTACTTGTGCGAGTTCTCGGTGTGGACGGCCTCGTTCTCGCCGAAGCGGAAGGCGGTGCCGTCCACCTCGGCGGTCTGCTCGCGGAGGCTGACGAGGTAGGTCTCGATGCGGCCCTCGGCTTCGTTCCACACGGCGCGGTGCGCGAAGGCATCGCGGTCGAACGTACCGCCTAGCTCGCGGTTGATCCGGTCGAGGAGGTTCAGGTTGAAATCGGCCGTGACGCCGGCCGCGTCGTCGTAGGCAGCCTCCAGCGTCCTCCGGTCCTTCTTGAGGTCCACGCCGATCAGGAGACCGCCGCCCGGCCCGGCCACGCGCGCGGCGCGGCGCAGAAACGCCGCCGCCTGCTCAGGGTCGAAGTTCCCGATGGTCGAGCCGGGGAAGTAGACCACACGCCGGTGGTGGGGCGGAAGGTCGGGGAGCTCGAAGTCGGCCGTGTAGTCAGCGGCGACGGGGAAGAGGGGGAGGTCGGGGTAGGCGGCGTGCAGCCGCTCGGCGGTGGCGAACAGGTGCTCGCGCGAGATGTCGATCGGGACGTAGGCCGCGAGCGCGTCGAGGTGGTCGAGGAGCACCCGCGTCTTGAGGCTCGAGCCGCTGCCGTACTCGACGAGCGCCGCGCCCGGCCCGATCTCGTCCGCCATCTCGGAAACGTGCGCCCGCATGATGGCAAGCTCGGTCCGGGTCGGGTAATACTCTTCGGTCTCGGTGATCCGGTCGAAGAGGGCCGAGCCGGTCTCGTCGTAGAAGTACTTGCACGGGACCGACTTCGAATCGGCGGAGAGGCCGGCGAGCACGTCGCTCAGGAAGGTTTCTCGTTCCTCGCTTCTAGTTTCTGGTGGAGGAGGTGAGGGAGAAGAGGACATGGGAATGGACAACTAGAAACCAGAAACGGAAAACCAGAAACGGGACTTACAGGTCCTTTGCCAGCCGGATGCCTGTGAACTGCCAGGTCGTGGCGGGCGCGAAGAAGTTGCGATACGTCCGGCGGAGGTGGGTCTGGCTGGTGGCGCAGCTCCCGCCGCGCAGCACGAACTGGTTGCACATGAACTTGCCGTTGTACTCGCCGAGCGCGCCCTCGAGCGGTGCGTAGCCGGAGTAGGGCGAGTACTGGCTGCGGGTCCATTCCCACGCGTCGCCGAAGAGTTGGCGGAGGCGGGGCGCGGGCGGTGCCCCGTCGCCGCCTGCCGCGACCAGCGCAGGGGCCGTCGGGTGGAGCACGCCGTCCTCGGCAAAGGTGCCCTCCACCGGCATGCCCTCACTCGCGACCTCCCACTCGAACTCGGTCGGCAGCCGCGCCCCGGCCCAGCGGGCGAAGGCGTCGGCCTCGAAGTAGGAGACGTGGGTCATCGGCTCGTTTGGATCGACTGGCCGCATTCCGGCCAGCGTGAAGTGGTGCCACTCGGGACCGTCGCCGGTCCCTGCGTCTCGCTTCTCCCAGTAGAACGGTTCGGTCCAGTCGTTGGCCTGCACCGTGGCAAAGCCCTCGGAGAGCCAGAGCGGGGCCCGTTGGTAGCCGCCGTCCTCCAGGAAGGCCATGAACTCGCCGCACGTCACGAGCCGGTCGGCGAGCGCGAAGGCTTCGACGAAGGCGCGGTGGCGCGGGGTCTCGTTATCGAACGAGAACGGCCCGTCGCGCTCGGGCAGGTAGCCGATCTCGTGGAGGCCGGCGTCGAAATTTACCCACTGCATCGGCCCCTGCTCGGGCGCGGGGGAGCCGGCGCGCTCGCAGTAGACCGGGCGGAGCGGGTTGACCGAGAAGACGTGCTTGATGTCGGTCACCATCAGCTCCTGGTGCTGCTGCTCGTGGTTCAGCCCCACGCGGACGACCTCGCCGAGGCGCGACGCCTCGTCGCCCGCCCGGCCACCGAGAAGCCGCTGCATCGCCTCGTCGACGTGCGCCCGGTAGGCGAAGACCTCGTCGACGGTCGGGCGCGAGAGGTAGCCGCGCTGCGCCCGGCAGTGGCGCTCGCCGGCCTGGACGTAGTACGAGTTGAAGAGGAACGGGTAGGCTGGGTCGTAGAGCGCGTAGTCGTCGGCGAACGCGCCGAGCACGAAGGTCTCCCAGAACCAGGTCGTGTGGGCGAGGTGCCACTTGGTCGGGCTGACGTCCTCCATCGACTGGACGACAAAGTCCTCGGTCGTGAGCGGCGCGCAGAGCGACTCAGTGAAGGCGCGGACGGTGCGGTACTGCTCGGCGAGCGGGAGCACGGTCTCGCGGCTGGGGGAGAGGGCGGTAGCCATGAGGGGGGTAGCAGAAGTGGAAAGGACTCCTCCTACGCACCACGCGACCCGACGTTCTGACCCATTCTGCCGAGCTAGGCAATGAATCCTTCGATGGCGGGGTGCTCATGCGCGCCTTTTGGCGGGATCGGGGCGGCGGCGAGTTGGAAGAGGCAGGCCGCCCACGTCAGCCCCGCGCCGAAGCCGACGAGCGCGAGGGTGTCTCCCGGCCCGGCGCGGCCGGCGTCGAGCGCCTCGGCGAGCGCGATCGGGATGGTGGCGGCCGAGGTGTTGCCGTAGCGGTCCACGTTGACGACCACCTTCTCGGGCGCGATCCCCGCCTGCTGCACGGCGTACTCGATGATCCGGGCGTTCGCCTGGTGCGGGACGAACAGGTCGATGGCGTCCGCCGTGATCCCGGCCGCGGCCATCACCTCGTCGAGCGCCTCGACCATCTTGGTGGTGGCAAACTTGAAGACCTCGCGGCCGTTCATCCGCAGGTAGTTCTCGCCCGCCTCGAGGCGCTCCCGAGTCGGCGGGAAGCGGGCTCCGCCGGAGCGCTGCATCAGGTGCTCGTGGCCCGAGCCGTCGGAGCCGAGGACGTGGGCGAGCACGCCGGCCTCCTGCTCGGTCGCCTGCAGGATGACTGCCCCGGCCCCGTCGCCGAAGAGCACGCACGTCGTCCGGTCCTCCCAGTCGAGGTTGCGGCTGATCAGCTCGGCCCCGACGACGAGCACCGTCCGGGCCGATCCGGCCGCGATGAACTGGTGCGCCGTCACGAGGCCGTAGACGAACCCGGTGCAGCCGACGGCGAGGGTCATCGCCCCGCAGCGCGCGCCGAGGTTGTCCTGCACCTGGCTCGACACCGGCGGGGTGAGGTAGTCCGGGCTGGAGGTCGCAATCAGAATCAGGTCCAGGTCGGCGGCGGCGAGGCCGGCGCGGTCGAGGGCGCGCTCGGCGGCGCGGGTCGCCATCACCGACGTGTGCTCGTCCGGCCCGGCGATGTGCCGCTCGCGGATGCCGGAGCGCGTCTGGATCCACTCGTCCGAGGTGTCGATCCGCTCGGCGAGCTCGTCGTTCGTCACCACGCGCTCGGGGGCGTAGTGGCCCCAACCGGTGATCGTGCTGTGGGTCAGCATAGAGAGTGCAGGTCCAGGTGGAGAGTGAGCCGCCCGAAAATAACGAGGCCTCCAGTGTTCTCGGTTAACGCCGTTAAGCGGCCTCGAACCGGCCCTCGCGCAGGAAGTGGATGGTCTGCCGGGCCACGGCCCGGTTCCTCATAACGAGCGAATGCCCGGCGCGCACGACGGCGAAGTCCGCCATCCCCGCCACCTTCGCGCTCTCGACCGACACCAAGCCGTCGCTCGGCCCGCCGAAGACGCGGCCGAACCACGGGTACTGGTTGCGCTCGCCCGTGACGACGCCGACTTCGCCCGTCACCGGACCCAAGCCGAGCGGGACCGAGTCGGGGCCGGTGCCCAGCTCGCGCAGCGCCGGGCCGCACCACGCCGTGAACGGCCAGCGGTCGCGCAGCAGGTCGGCAACCGGGCTGCCGGCGTTGGGGGGAGCGAGCATCACGACGCGCGAGCCTTCGGGCAGGCCGTGGCGCTCGGCGTAGGCGCGGACGAGAATCCCGCCGAGCGAGTGCGTCACCACGTGGACCGGACCGCCCTCCTGAAGGGCGTGCTCGACGGCGGGCCGCACGAAGTCTGCCACGAGGGTCTCGATGCCGTGGCAGGTCGAGGGATAGTCGAGGGCCGTGGTCCGAAACCCAGCAGCACCGAGCCGGCGCGCGAGCCAGCGCATCGACCGGGCTGTCCGGCCGAGGCCGTGCAGCAGGAGCACGGCCTCGGCGGATGGGGCGTCAGCCGTCACGTCTACTTCACCGCCAGGGTCTGCTCGATGACCAGGAGGACGTGGCCGGTGTGCGCCTGCGTCTCGTCGTTGCCGCCGCGCTTGGCCTCCAGCATCGACTCCACCCGGCGGAGCTGGGCGAGCGCCTGCGACTGGCTGAGGTAGTCGTAGCGGTCCTTCTCGTCCTCGACGATCTCGGCGAGGCGCGAGATGTACTCGATCTGGGCGTTCTGGCGGAACGTGTTCACGTCGGCGTCGGCGTCGGCGTCGAAGACGGCCGTCGTGAGGTCGGCCATCATCTCGGAGAGCGGGTACTCGCTGCCGTAGAGCGTCGCGTCCGAGATGCGCTGCATCGTGACCGGGTGGAGCAGGTGGGCCAGGATGCTCCGCTGCGCGTTGAGGTAGCGCTCGTGGATCTTGGGGTCCTCGGACTGCGAGAAGAAGCCGAACCCGCGCCGCTGCATAGCGAGGCGGTTGTACAGCCCGTCGGGCATCGCGAAGGCGTCGGGCGCGAAGAGGCGGCGCGTCAGGAGGTCCATCGCGCGCTTCTGCTCGGCGCGGGGGACGGGCGTGAACGGCTGCGTCGCGCCGGGCTGGCCGACGACCGCGCGGTCGACGTAGATGCCGCCGATGTAGCGGCTCGCCACGGAGGCGGCCCCGGCGGCCTGGCCGGTCAGGATCATGTACGCGTTGCGCAGCTCCTGGTAGCTCTCGCCCGGCTCGTCGTAGCGCTCGACGAGGTCGTCCATCACCGCGTCCACCAAGTCGAGGCGGCCTTCGGAGTAGGTCAGCGCGTCGCTCGACAGGTCGCCGATCATCACGCGTGGGTCGATGGCCTTGCCCGGCGCGCGCATGTCGTCGGCGTCGTTGCCGAAGGCGAGGGCGGGCTCGGTGGAGCGGGCGAGGAGGGCTTCGCGGCCGGCCTCGTCGAAATCGCCGTAGCCGAACTGGATGGCCCACACGTCGTAGGGGCCGGGCCGGACGGCGGCGTACGCGCCTTGGCTCTCGCCGGGCGGGGCGAGGTTGAGCGCCGGGTAGTCCATCACCGAGCCGAGCAGGCCGCGCTCCATCGTCAGGTTCCAGTCGGTGGTCTGCTCGGGCGTGAGCATCTGGCTGGCCTTCATGTTGTGGTTGAGCCCGAGCGTGTGGCCGACCTCGTGGAGCACGAGGTAGTAAAGCGACTGCTCGACGAGCGTCGCCATCTCGCCTTCGGACGCGCCCTGGGCCTGGAGCGTCTGCATCCCGAAGAGGGTCTCGGCCTGGAGCCTCAGCCCGAGCGAGCACACGTGCGGGTCGGCGTGGCCGGCGGCCTCGAGCTCGCTCGCCGCGTCCAGGAAGAGGGCAGCGGTCTCGAAGAGGCGGTCCTGGGCGATGCGGTTCTTGAGGAAGACGTACTCCAGCATGATGTCCGAGCCGATCATCTGCCCGGTGCGCGGGTTCGAGAACGACGGCCCGTAGCCGCCGAACGGCGGGGTCGGCGAGGACGTCCAGCGGAGGACGTTGTAGCGGAGGTCGCCCGCGCTCCAGTCGGCGTCGTCGGGCTGGATGTTGACCTGGAGCGCGTTCGAGATGCCGGCGGCCTCGAAGGCTTCGTTCCAGCGGAGCGTCGCGTCGCGGATCACCGCGCGGTACTCGACCGGCGTGGTGTTCTCGATCCACCACACGAGCGGCTCGGCCGGGTCGGACACCGCCGCCTCAGGGTCCTGCTTCTCGAAGTGCCAGCGGCGGACGAGGTCGCGGTAGGGCGTCGCGCTCGTCGAGGTGAGGTCGGTGACCTGGTGGGTGAAGTAGCCCACGCGCGGGTCGTCGAGGCGCGGCTCGAAGTCGTTCTCGGGCATCGCGATCAGGCTGTGCTGGAGGGTGACCGAGACGGCGCGGGCGTCGGTGACGGCGGCACCGCCGCCGTTGAGCGGGGCCGGGTTGTCGTAGACGTAGCGGACGAGCACGTCCGTGTTCGCGGGGTAGTTGTTGACCGCGATGATGGCCGTCTTGTCCTTCGAGAGGTTGCCGAGCTTGAAGGCCGTCGGCGGCTGGCCGGGGAACGACGGCGGCTTGACGAGGGCGAAGGCCTCGGAGAGGAACAGGTCGTCGGCCTCGATGAGCACGCGGCCGGTCGAGTCGTCCTCGGCGACGATCTCCTCGACGGCGAGGACGGCCGGGCTGATGTTGGCGTCGGCCGCGCGGGCGAGGGCGCTGGCCTCGTCGAAGTAGAACGCGGTGTTCTCCTCGACGAACTCGACCTTGTTGAAGCGGCGGCGGACCGAGAAGACGCTGTTGTCGCGGAACTGCCCGCGGAAGTGCCCGCCCACCGGCACCCCGTCGGCGACGTGGGTGAAGTAGATGAACTCCTGGTCGAACTGCCCAGCCTCGATCACCATCTGGAGGGCCCCGCTCGTGGTGTCGCGGTAGACCGTGAACAGGCCCTCGATGGCTTCGGCTGACTTGATGGCCTCGGCGTACTTCTTGTCGTCCTCTTTCTTCTCGGACGAGTCGGTCGGTGCCATCGCCGAGCGCGAGCCGGTGCAGCCGGCGAAGACCAGGAGGCAGACGAGGGGCAGCAGCAGGCGTTTCATGAGGCGGGAGGTGGAGGAGCGAGAAGGAGACGCGGAGCCGGAGGCGACCAGGCCAAGATAGAGAGGAGACGGAGGCGCAGCAAGAGTGTTGCGGGTCACGTCCTCAGCGCGCGCCGCCGGTAGTGCTCGTAGCGCCTCTGCACGCCGGCGTGGTAGGCGACGGCGGCGGGGAGATAGTGCCACCGGAGGAACCCCGCCAGGAGCAGCGCCGGTCCGATCAGAAAGACGATGTGCAGCGGCCAGTGCTGGGCGAGCGCGTCCTGCGGAGTGTGTCGCCGCCGGGGCGCACGCCCCTCCGCCTCGCGCCGAGCCTCATCTGCCGCTTGGTGCTCGGCGTCGGCTACGGCGTCGCGCCACGCCTCCAGGTCCGGCGCGTGGAGCGAGGTCTCGGGGAAGTACTCGCCGAACAGCTCGTGCAGCCGCGTGTTGGGGACGACGTGGCGGTGGAACAGGAAGAGGCCGGACTCGAGCAGCACGAAGCCGGCGAGCGGCAGCAGCAGGGTGAGCGTCAGGAAGCGGGCGGCGTGCCGGGCCTCGCGCCGCGCCCGCGACCGGCTGCGGGATCCGTCGGCGCGGCGGGCGTTGCCGCGCGCGAGCCGGAACGAGCGGTAGGGGAGCAGCGCCGGCACCGCGATGAGCAGCAGCAGGACCGGGCCGAGGAAGATCCAGAACATAGAGCCTGAGCAGAGAGCTAATCTATAGAGAGCCTAGTCTATAAGGTATCGACTGACACTCCCGATTCCGTTACCGTCATAGGCCCTCTAGGCAGTCACCGGCGGGCGCGCCAGACGAGCGCGAGCGCGATGGCGGCGAAGAGCGCGTGCGGCAGCCACGCCACCAGCACCGGCGGCACCGCCTCGGCGTAGCCGAACGGCTCGCTCAGCTTCTGCAGCGCCAGGTACACGAACGCCACGAACAGCCCGATCCCGAACTGCACCGCCTGCCCGCCCCGCCGCCGCACCGACGCGAACGCTACGCCGATCACCACCAGGATCAGGTTCGCGATGGGGTAGGAGAACTTGCCGTAGTAGCTCACGAGCGGTCGTCCGAGCTGGTCCGCCCCGGAGCGCCGCAGCGCGTCGAGGTAGTCCCGCGCCTCGGGGATCGTCAGCCGCTCGGCGTCGCGCTCGGTGCGGGCGAGGTCGCGTGGGAGCACCTGGAGCGTGGTGTCTAGCACGGCGACCTTCGCGTAGCCGTCCGACTCGAAGTCGCGGACGGTCACGCCGCGCAGCCGCCATACCCCGAGCGAATCGACCCACTGCATCGACTCGGCGTCGAGCCGCTGCGCGAGGCGCTCCGCCCCCGGTGCCCCGTCGGCGTCCTCAAAGTCCTGGAGCGAGACCCGGTACGCCTGCTCCGTCCGCCGGTCGAAGAAGCCGACCGAGAGCACCGAGCCGGGGCTGTTCTGCCGGTGGATTTGGCTCGTCTCCGACTGCGCCGGTGCCTTCTTGTAGTACTCATTCTGAAACTCGATCACGACGCCGTTCGTGCGCGGCACCACCCAGCCGTTGAACCAGAACATGAACCCCGTCACGAGCAGCCCGACGAAGACGAACGGCACTAGGATCCGCACCAGCGATACCCCGCTCGACAGCAGGGCCACGAGCTGCATGGACTGTGCCAGCCGCCCCGTCACGTAGATCGCCGCCAGGAAGATGGCGAGCGGACTCGTGAGCCGGACGATCTCGGGGACGTAGTTGAGGTAGTAGGTCCCGAAGACCTCGGCCGGGGTCGCGCCTCGGTCCATGAAGTCGTCGATGTACTCGAGATAGTCGAGGACCACGAAGAACACGATCAGCAGCCCGACGAGCAGCGCCGTCGCGGCCAGAAAGCGGGCGATGATGTGACGGTCGAAGGTGGTGATGAGGTTTGGAGCTAGGGGTTGGAGGAAAGGGCGCGGCGTCGGTCCATCGAGAACTCACAACCCCGAACCCCGAACCTGAAACCCGTTGTCCGTAGCTTTCCTGCGCTCGCCCCGTCTCTCCCCTCCAAACGACCGATCCCCCATGAAAGTCCACGAATACCAGGCGAAGGACATACTCGGAAACTACGGCGTCGCCGTCCAGCGCGGGCGCGTCGCCGACACGGTCCAGGAAGCCGTCGACGCGGCGGAAGCCATGAAGAGCGAGGGCGTCGGGATGTGGGTGGTCAAAGCCCAGATCCACGCCGGCGGGCGTGGCAAGGGCGGCGGCGTCAAGCTCGCCAAGACCATCGAGGAGGTCCGCGAGAAGGCCTCCGACATTCTCGGGATGCAGCTCAAGACGCCCCAGACCGGCCCCGAGGGGCAGGAGGTCAGGAAGATCCTCATCACCGCCGCCGAGGACATCGCCCACGAGTACTACATCGGCGTGACCCTCGACCGCGACCGCAAGATGGACGTCATCATGGCCTCGACCGAGGGCGGCGTCGAGATCGAGGAGGTCGCCGCCGAGACGCCAGAGAAGATCGTCAAGGTCTGGGTCGACCCGAGCCTCGGGCTTCAGCGCTTCCAGGCGCAGTACCTCGCCCGCAAGCTCGGCTTCGAGGGCGACCAGATGAAGGAGGCCGCCAAGTTCGTCACCCAGCTCTACACCGCCTACCAGGAGAGCGACGCCACCATCGCCGAGATCAACCCGCTGGTCCTGACTGAGCAGGGCCAGGTGATCGCGCTCGACGCCAAGATCAACCTCGACGACAACGCGCTCTTCCGGCACAAGGACCTGGCGGCCATGCGCGACGAGGCCGAGGAGGATCCGCTCGAGGTCGAGGCCGGCAAGCACAACCTGAACTACATCAAGCTCGACGGCAACGTCGGCTGCATGGTCAACGGCGCAGGGCTCGCGATGGGCACGATGGACCTCATCAAGCTCGCCGGCGGCGAGCCGGCCAACTTTCTCGACGTCGGCGGCACGGCGAACGCCGAGACCGTCGAGGCTGGCTTCCGCATCATCCTCTCGGACCCGAACGTCGAGGCCATCCTGGTCAACATCTTCGGCGGCATCGTCCGCTGCGACCGCGTCGCGCGCGGGGTCGTCGAGGCCGCGAAGAACGTCGACATCCAGGTGCCGCTGATCGTCCGGCTCCAGGGGACGAACGCCGAGGAGGGCATGGAGATCATCCGGAACTCCGGCATCGAGATCGAGTCGGCGATCCAGCTCAAGGAGGCCGCCGAGAAGGTGACCGCCGCGCTCGGCAAGTAGGGGTTCCATGTTGGCATCGTCACCGTAGGGGCGACCGGTCGGTCGCCCCTACCTCGTTTCCACCCAGTCCATGAACCCCGACGACGGCATCCGGCTCGACGGCGTCACCAAGCGCTACGGCGACCTCGTGGCGGTCGACGACGTGACGCTGACCGTACCGCGCGGCAGCTTCTTCTCGCTCCTCGGCCCGAGCGGCTGCGGCAAGACGACGCTGCTCCGCTTGGTGGCCGGCTTCGAGCAGCCCGACGCCGGCCGCGTCGCCATCGCCGGGGTGGACGTGACGGGCGTGCCGCCGCAGCACCGCCCGACGGCCCTCGTCTTCCAGAACTACGCCCTCTTCCCGACGATGACGGTGGGGGAGAACGTGGCCTACGGGCTGGAGGTCAAGAAGTGGAAGCGAGACCGCGTGCGCGCGCGCGTCGCCGAGGCGCTCGGCCGCGTGGACCTCGGCGGCCTGGAGGCGAAGCCGGTCACGCAGCTCTCGGGCGGGCAGCAGCAGCGCGTCGCCCTCGCCCGCGCCCTCGCGGTCGAGCCCGACGTGCTGCTCTTCGACGAGCCGCTCTCGAACCTCGACCTCGCGCTCCGCGAGGAGACGCGCCGCGAGTTGAAGGCACTGCAACAGGAGCTGGGCACGACGAGCCTCTACGTCACCCACGACCAACAGGAGGCCCTCGCGCTCTCGGACCTGATCGCGGTGATGGACGCCGGGCGCGTGGTCGAGGTCGGGCCGCCGGAGACGCTCTACATCACGCCGGAGACGGCCTACGTCGCCCGCTTCCTCGGCGGCAGCAACGTCGTCGAGGCCCCGGCGCTCATCGCAGCGCTCGCGCCGGGCGAGGCGCGGCCGGACGGCTACGTGCTCTCCGTCCGGCCGGGCGAGCTCTGGGCCGCCGCCGAGGCCGAGGCGGACTCGGTCGCGGCGCGGCTGCTGAGCCGGCTCTACCTCGGGGCGCACGCCGAGTGGACCGTCGAGGCGCTTGGCAGCCGGCTGCGCGTGTGGATGCCGCCCGGCGCGCCGGTCCCCGACCCGCTCTTCGTCCGCGCCTCGACGCATCACTGGGTCCGGGCGTAGCCGTATTCTGTCGCACCTCTCGCTTCCCTCGTACGGGCACGTCGCGCCGTGCCCCTGACCCTCGACCAGATGAGCACCGACCGAGACATCATCCTCCGCGACGACCTCGACGGGCTGACGCCCGCCCGCATCGCGACGCTCTACCGCCGCGCCCCGCTGCTGCGGCCCACCGGCGACCGCGCGGCGGTCGAGCGGATGTTTGCCAACTCGTCGCTCGTGCTCTCGGCGTGGCTCGGCGACCGGCTCGTCGGCCTGGCCCGCGTGCTGACCGACGGCGAGCAGTTCTCGTTCCTCTGCGACCTGGCCGTCGAGCCGGACGTGCAGGGCGGCGGCATCGGGAAGCAGCTCATCGCCGAGGTGCTGGCCCGCTGCGCCGGGACCGAGCTGATGCTGCGCGACTCGGACTTCTCGGCCGGCTTCTACGAGCGGCTCGGCTTCGCCCGCGTCGAGAACGGCTGGATGAAGCAGCTCTGAGTGAAGCAGCCTCGACCGCGCTCAGGCCGCTTCGAAGGCGACGGGGTAGGCGGTGAAGGGGCGCTCTGGGCGACACTACGCGGCCCGAGTCGGCAGCTCTGCGTCCATCGTGTGGAGCACCCTCTGGACCTTGTCTGCTTCCTCTTTCTCGAAGTAGGCCTCGCCACACTGACTGCATACCCAAGCCGGGAGTGCCGACCAATAGATATGGTACCCGTTCCGGTCAATGGAGAATGGGGCCGTGCCTCGCCTCATCGCTCCCTTGCAGTGCATGCATTCCATCAGACTATCCTCCGCTTGAAGTTGGCAGACCAGAGCACTGGGTTTGGAACGTAGGCCGTGATGATGGCGAGATAGTCGGCTTTCGGGGCACAGACAACGTGAATCGCTCTTTCTCCAGCGCCATGGCCGAGTAGCAGACAACTGGGACCTCTTGGGTCCTCTGGGTAGTCTTCAATGATTTCTCCGTTCCAGATTACCGCTTCGACCTCGTTAGAGGAGATCATCCGGTCCGGTCGCACCATCTGCTGGAGGGCATGAGGCAGAAACAGAATCCTTTTGGAGGCAGATTCTCGTACCCTGTGCTCGGTCGTGTGCTCCACGTCGGCGCGCTCAGGCCGCTTCGAAGGCGACGGGGCGGATCGTAAAGGGCTGCTTCGGGCGGCGGTCCTGGACCCGGAGGTGGTCGGCGACGCGGCGGACGCCGGGCAGCGCGCTCAGGTCGGCGAGGACGGCCGCGTGGTGCTCGTGGGTGAGCACCGTGCCGTAGACCGAGACGGCCCCCTCGAAGACGTAGAAGTGGAGGTCCGAGACGTCGCTGCGCCGCAGCCGCTCGAAGGCGACGAGCACGCGGTCTGCGATCCGGCTGTCCCGCTCGGTCTGCCGCCGCCGCGCCTTCAGGCCGACGAGGACGGCTCGCACGTCGGCGAGGCGCGGTGAAAGAGGACGGCGGGCGAGGGCGGGCAGGGGCATGGGCGGGACGTTGGCAAAGCGTATGCCGGAGGCCGGACGGTGCGGCGCGGAAGATAGCGCCGCCGCCGGTATCGGCAAAGAGGCGGGCGAAAAACACTGGGCGCACCAAGTAGCCGGCGCGCCGACGTTTACCTCTCTACGCTGTCGCGTTACCGAACCACCCGCCGCGTGTGGAGGAGGACGAGGACGGCGCGGAGCTTCAAAACCCGCCGGCCAGGTCGAGCCGGCCGCGCACGTCCTGCTTCGGCACGTCGAACCGGAGGAGGTCGGCGAGCTGCCCGCTCTTGACGTAGATCGAGAACCCGAACGACTTGAAGTCGCCGAAGGGAATCCAGTTGAAGCTCATCTCCCAGCAGTGGAGGTCGCGCAGGATCGAGAGCTGGGTCGTCGTGATCTCTTTCTGCTCGAAGTCGTAGCCGCTCCGCCCGGCGATCTTCCAGGTGTCGGTCAGGCTGAGGTCGAACTGCGTCCCGAGCGTCGCCTCGACCCGGTTGCGCTGACCGGGCACGGCGGTGTCGCGGTAGTTGAAGTCGAGCGAGAGCGACCACGGCACGGCGAAGTCGACGTAGGCCAGGTCGCGGCGGCGGTAGTCGTAGGGCAGCAGGCCGGTCCCGTCGCCGTCGACGAGGTCGGGGTAGACCGGGACCCGGCGCGGGGTGCGCGGGGCGGCCCCGGCGCGGGGGGCCCCGCGGAAGCTCGTGCGCGCGGCGAAGCCGAGCGAGAGGAAGCGGAGCAGCGCCCCCGACTCCTCGTACTCGAGGCGGTCGATCTCCCGGTTGTCCGCGCCGAGCGCGTAGGGCGAGTACAGCGCCGTGAGGTTAAGCGTCACCCCGCCGACGCGCGAGCTGGCCGTGACGGACACCGGCGCGAGGCGCAGCGAGTCGGCGGCGAGGTCGTAGTTCGAGTTGAGGTTGAGCGTCAGGAGCTGCACGGCGCGGCGGCTCACCTCGCCCGTGGAGTCGGTCCTGACGACGCGCGTCTGGAACGTGTTGTTGAGGCGGAGCGAGAGCGCCTGCGTCTCGCGCGCGCTGATACCGCTCACGATGGGGTACTCGACCACTCGCCCGGTCGAGTCGGTGTAGCTGCGGAAGTAGTTGAACGGGCTCTTGGAGTAGTCCGGCGAGAAGCTGTAGCCGACGCTCGGGCGGACGATGTGCCGGACCCCGTCGAGCGGCCCGAGCTTGACGGGGAACGTCCCGAAGAACTCGCTGCTCGCGTTCAGCCCGCCTCGGACCTGGCGGACGGCCGTGAACCCGTCCTCCTGCACCTGCTGAATCCGGCCGAGGCTGTCGAGGTCGGCCACGCCGCGCTCGTCGGTGAGCACGCGCGTCGAGCGGGGATACCAGTCCTCCTCGTAGCGGACGTTCGGGGTGAGGTTGAGGGTGAACGGGATGGAGGTGAGAGGGACCCGCGTGAGGCTGAACGTGGCGTTGACCGGGACGCTGTGCGAGACGTTCGCGTCGAACCGCTCGGTGCGGCCGGTGGCGGCGACGAAATCGTCGTAGCGGAGCAACCCGTCGAGCCACGAGAGGTCGCGCTCGTCCTCGGTCAGGAGCGTGTCGTTCCGGGGCGTGAAGGTGTAGCGGTTCCGTGCCGTGCCGGAGTAGGAGTAGCCGATGCGCTCGTACCACCGCTGGCTCTGGGCACCGACCCCGGCGCGGCGCAGCGGGAAGCGCTGGCTCTGGCTGAACGAGAGGTTCGGGAAGGTGAGGTCGGCCGTGCCGTCGGTGAGGTTCTGGCTCTGGCGGAGGTCCACCGAGAGCGAGCGCCCGGCGCGCCGCCAGTTCTTGCTGAAGCGGACGGTCGACTGCGTGGTCTGGGTCACGCGGTCGTCGAAGTCGTCGGAGACGGCGCGGAGGTAGCCCGTCGAGGCGAGGTTGACGCTCGCGTTGAGGCTGCCGGTGTTGCTGAAGAGCTGCTGCTGGTGCTGCCACCCGACGCGCACGTTGCGCTGCTTGGTGAACAGCGGGTCCTGCGACTCGCCCCGCCGGAGGAGCGAATAGGCGAGGTCGAGGTTGCCCGAGAAGGCGTAGCGCTTGGCGTAGCGGTAGCGCGGGCTGAGCTCGAAGCTGCCGCGCGTCCACAGCCCGCCGCGCACCTGGAGGTCCATGTAGTCCGAGATCGCCCAGTACCAGCCGAGGTCGCGGAGGTAGAAGCCGAGCTGCGGGTCCTCGCCGTAGGTCGGCGGGAGCGGCCCGCTGCGCCGGCCCTCGGCGGCGGGGAAGAACCCGAACGGCAGCCACAGCGGCGTCGGGATGCCGAGCAGGTAGAGCCGCGCCGGGCCGGTGTAGACCCACTCGCCGTCGACGACCTTCATCTCGCCGGCGCGGAGGCCGTAGTGCGGGTGGTCCAGCTCGCAGGTGGTGTAGGTCGCGTCCTGGGCGTAGACGACGTGCGGCCCGGCCTGCTTGACGACGCCGCCGAGCAGGTAGCCGTCCTCGATGGCGGTCCGCGCGCCGACGACCCGGCCGCGCCGCGAGCCGAGGTTGTAGGCCAGCTCGCGCCCGGAGAACCCCTCGGCCCCGCGCTGAAACTGCGGCGTCCCGATGGGCTCGCCCAGCGAATCCGTTGCCGCGTCGAGGCCCGTCGGCCCGCGCGCGCGCAGCTCCCCGCGCCCGAAGAGGAGGTCGATTTCGGCCGCCGCGAGGGTCGCCTCTTCGTAGCCGACCTGCGCCGAGCCGAAGAGCGTCCCGAGATCGCCGCCGGCAGCTTCGTCGTCGCCCGGCCGCTCGGCGGCGAAGACGAGCACGAGCGAGTCGGTCGCGGAAAAGGTGACCGGCTGCTCCAGGCCGTCGGCGACCGGTGGCGGGACGCTCGGCGGCCCAAAGCCGACCGCCGCTGTGGTGTCGAGCAGCGCCTCGCCGAGCGCGAGGGAGTCACCGGGCGGAAAGAGGACAGGCGCGCCGAGCGAATCGGCCTCGCGTGAGCCGGTCTCCTGCGCGTGCGCGGTGCCCGCCCAGGCCAGGAGCAGCATCGCCGCTATGATCCCTCGTCTCGTCACCGTCGTTGTCTTTTGGCGTCCAGCCTCTGCCCTCGCCCTCCCCACGAAAGCACTGACCTCGGGAACGCGCGCACGGGCAGACTTCGTGCCGCCGCGTCAGGCGTCCGCTTGCTCGAACGCGAGCCGCGCCGCGCCGAGGATGCCGACCTCGTTGCCGCGCTCCTCGCGCACGAGCTCGACGCCGTCCGAGAGACTGGGCATGACGGCCCGGCGGAGCGCCGCCCGCGCCGGGTCGAGGAGGTAGTCGCCCGCCGCCGAGATGCCGCCGCCGACGACGACCTTGCGGATGTCCAGCAGGTTCACGGCCGAGGCGAGGGCGCAGCCGAGCTTGTGCCCGGCCCAGGCCAGCATCTCGCGGGCCGGGGCGTCGCCCTGCTCGGCGGCGTCGTGGAGCATCTTGGGGGTCAGGCCGTCGAGGTCGGGGCCGGCCATGTCGTGGAGCACGCTGGGGCGAGAGAGGAGCTGGTAGCGGGCGTGGTGCGAGAGGTAGTGCAGCCCGAGGTACGCCTCGGCGGCCCCGGCGACGCCGCTGCGGGCGTAGGGCCCCTCGAAGTCGATCGAGAGGTGGCCGAGCTCGCCCGCGCCGCCGGTGACGCCGCGGAAGAGGGCCTTGTCGTGGATGATCGCCCCGCCGACGCCGGTGCCGAGCGTGACCATCAGGAACGAGCCGAAGCGCTGCCCCGCGCCCCAGGCGGCGGAGCCGAGGCCCGCGCAGTTGGCGTCGTTCTCGACGACGATCGGGCCGGGCAGGTCGTCGGCGAGCGACTCGGCGAGGTTGACGCAGTCCCAGCCGGAGAAGTTGGGCGGCTGCGAGACCGTCGTCCGGTCGAGCGAGACCTTGCCCGGCGCGCCGATGCCGACGCCGCAGACGGCCGCGCCCTCGGGCTGCCCGCCGAGCACCTGCCGGGTAACCTCGACGATCCGGCCGAGGACGTGCTCCGGCCCGCGCTCGGCCTGGGTGCGGAGGTGCGCGTGGCCGAGGATCGTGCCGTCGGCGCGGACGAGGCCGGCCTTGACGTTCGTCCCGCCGAGGTCAACGCCGACGGCAACTCGCTCTGACATGGGGAAGGGGAAGGGTAATGGAGGGTGAGGAGAGAGGGTAGGAGAGGGAGGAGGGCTTTTCTGTTCTCATCCTCCGCTCTCGACTTGCTACCGTCTAGTCTCCGTCAGCAAGCTCCTCTACCGGGTAAACTCCTCTGCCGGGTAGACCGTCTCGCCGGGGCGGCGCATCCCGTACTGCTCGCGGGCGACCTGCTCGACGACCTCGTCCGACAGCCCGGCGTCGAGGCGCTGCTGGAGCGCGTCGATCTCCGCCTGGAGCTGGGCGTTCTGCGCGGCGAGGTCGCGGTGGGCGGCGTGCCCGCGCACGCGCTCGGCGAGGCTGTGGCTGTCGAAGAACCCCACCCACACGGCGGCGGCGAGCAGGCCGGCCAGGACGAGCCGACGCCGAAGACGCGGGCTGGCAGCGGCACGTTGGATGGGGTTCGGCATCGGAAAGGCTGGGGGCGGCTTGCCTCAAAATACGGCGGTCTGCGGTCCGCCGTCCGCGGTCAAAAAAGGAACGCCGCCGGGCCGGGGTAGACGGCGGCCTCGTCGAGCGCCTCCTCGATGCGGAGGAGCTGGTTGTACTTCGCCGTGCGGTCCGAGCGGCTGGCCGAGCCAGTCTTGATCTGGCCCGCGCCGGTGGCGACCGCGAGGTCGGCGATGGTCGTGTCCTCGGTCTCGCCCGAGCGGTGGCTCACGACGGCCGTGTAGCCGTGCCGGTGGGCCAGCTCGATGGCGTCGAGCGTCTCGGTGAGCGTGCCGATCTGGTTGAGCTTGATCAGGATCGAGTTGGCCGCCTCCTCGTCGATGCCGCGCTGCAGGCGCTCGACGTTGGTGACGAAGAGGTCGTCGCCGACGAGCTGCACGCGGTCGCCGACGGCCTCGGTGAGCGCGCCCCAGCCGTCCCAGTCGTTCTCGTCGAGGGCGTCCTCGATCGAGATGATCGGGTACTCGTCCACCCACCCGGCCCAGAAGTCGACCATCTCCTCGGACGACAGCTTGCGGCCGGGGTCGCTCTTGTAGAAGACGTAGTGCCCGTCCCCGCCGTCCCCCGGCTCGTACATCTCGGCGGCGGCGGGGTCGAGGGCGATGAAGAGGTCGTCGCCGGCGGCGTAGCCCGCGCGCTCGATGGCCTCGAGGATGACCTCGATGGCCTCCTCGTTGCTCCGCAGGTCCGGCGCGAAGCCGCCCTCGTCGCCGACGGCCGTGCCGTAGCCCCGCTGGTGGAGCACCTTCTTGAGGTGGTGGAAGGTCTCGGCCCCCATGCGGAGGGCGTCGGAGAACGTCGCCGCGCCGACCGGGGCGATCATGAACTCCTGCATGTCGACGTTGTTGTCGGCGTGGCGGCCGCCGTTGAGGATGTTCATCAGCGGGACCGGGAGGGTCCGCGCGGTCGGCCCGCCGAGGTAGGCGTAGAGCGGGAGCCGCGCCGTGGCGGCGGCCGCCTTCGCAACTGCGAGCGAGACGCCGAGGATCGCGTTCGCCCCGAGGTGGCCCTTGTTCGGGGTCCCGTCGAGGTCGCGCATCCGCTGGTCGATCCGGGTCTGCTCGAAGACGCTCGCCCCCTCGAGCTCCGGCCCGAGCGTGTCGGTCACGTTGTCGACGGCGTCGAGGACGCCCTTGCCGAGGTAGGCGGCGGGGTCGCCGTCGCGCAGCTCGGCGGCCTCGTGCTCGCCGGTGGAGGCCCCGCTCGGGACGGCCGCGCGGCCGAGGACGCCGTCAGTGGTCGTGACATCGACCTCGACGGTCGGGTTGCCCCGGCTGTCGAGGATCTGGCGGGCGCGGACGGACTGGATGCGGGACATGGGGTCGGGGGATCGGGGAGCGGGGCGAAGACGGAGAAGCTACGACCGGCATCCCGACTACGGCTTGCCTGCACGGCTTGCCTGCACGGCTTGCCTGCACGGGCGCGCGGGCGGTATCGTTCGGGGCAGCCGGACCCGCAGGCGGGAGCGCGCGTAGGCCCGGCGCTCGGCCTTCTCTTGCCCCTCTCTCCAACTCAGCACCTCGACGCCGTGGGAACGATCCTCGTCACCGGAGCCAGAGGCCAGATCGGCAGCGACCTCGTCGCCGAGCTGCGCCGCCGGGGCCGCACCGTCCTCGAGACCGACCTCCAGCCGCTCCCGAACGGCGCGGCCTCCGACGGGGCGCGCTACGAGCCGCTCGACGTGCGCGACCGCGGCCGCCTCGGCGCGCTCGTCCAGGCGCACGGCGTGGACACCGTCTACCACCTCGCCAGCCTGCTCTCGGCCACCGGCGAGCAGAAGCCCGACCTCGCGTGGGCCGTCAACGTCGAGGGCCTGCGCCACGTCCTCGACGTGGCGGTGGAGCGCCGCCTCCGCCTGTTCTGGCCGTCCTCGATCGCCGCCTTCGGGCCGGCCACGCCGCGCGTGGACACGCCGCAGGCCGGCCCGCTCGACCCGGTGACGATGTACGGCACGACCAAGGTCACCGGCGAGCTGCTCTGCCGCTATGCCCATCTGCGCGACGGCCTCGACGTGCGGAGCCTCCGCTACCCCGGCCTCGTCAGCTACGCCGCCCAGCCCGGCGGCGGCACCACCGACTACGCCGTCGAGATCTTCCACGCCGCGCTCCGGGGCGAGCCGTACACCTGCTTTCTCCGGCCCGAGACGCGGCTCCCGATGATGTACATGCCCGACGCCGTCCGCGCCACGCTCGACCTGATGGACGCCGACGCCGAGGCGCTCACCGTCCGCACCTCGTACAACGTCACCGCCCTCAGCTTCTCGGCCGAAGAGCTCGCCGCCGCCCTCCAGCAGCGCATCCCCGGCTTCGAGGTCGAGTACCGGCCCGACTTCCGCCAGGCCATCGCCGACTCGTGGCCCGCCTCCATCGACGACCGCCAGGCCCGCGCCGATTGGGGATGGCAGCCCGCCTTCGACCTCGACGCGATGGTGGACGACATGATCGAGCACCTGTCGGTTAGAGCGGTGAAGATGGAAGACGGAGGATAGCGGCTCGTCCTGAATGCACCGATCCTCTCTCCGTCCTCTGCTCCCCACTCTGTCATCCCCATCCTGCCCATGTCCGACACCGCCACCACCCTCTACCGCGACCTCCTCGCCGACATCCGCGCCGCCGGCCTCTACAAAGAGGAGCGCGTCATCGCCTCGCAGCAGGACGCCGGCATCGAGGTCCGCGAGAACGGGCGGACCGACGAGGTGCTGAACTTCTGCGCCAACAACTACCTCGGCCTCGCCAACCACCCCGACCTGATCCGCGCCGCCCAGGAGGGGATCGAGCGCTACGGCTTCGGCCTCGCCTCGGTCCGGTTCATCTGCGGCACGCAGACGATCCACAAGGAGCTCGAGGCGCGGCTCGCCGCCTTCCACGGCAAGGACGACGCGATCCTCTACGCCGCCTGCTTCGACGCGAATGCCGGCCTCTTCGAGACCCTCCTCGACAAGGACTGCGCCGTGATCTCGGACGCGCTCAACCACGCCTCGATCATCGACGGGGTCCGGCTCTGCAAAGCTGCGCGCTACCGCTTCGCGCACGCCGACCTAGGCGAGCTCGAGCAGGCCCTCCAGGACAGCCAGGACGCAAAGGTCCGGCTCATCACCACCGACGGCGTCTTCTCGATGGACGGCGACGTGGCTCGGCTCGACGAGATCTGCGCGCTTGCCGAGCAGTACGACGCGCTCGTGCACGTCGACGAGTGCCACGCCACCGGCTTCTTCGGGCCGACGGGGCGCGGCGCGGCAGAGTTCAAGGGCGTCCTTGACCAGGTGGACATCATCACGAGCACGCTCGGCAAGGCCCTCGGCGGCGCGTCGGGCGGCTTCACCGTGGCGAGCCAGGAGGTGGTGGACCTGCTGCGCCAGCGCTCGCGGCCGTACCTCTTCTCCAACACCGTTGCCCCGGCCATCGTCTACGCCTCGCTCCGGGTCCTCGATATGCTCGACGGCACGGCGGATTTGCGCGAGACGCTGCGCGAGAACACCCGATACTTCCGCGACCAGATGACTGCCGCCGGGTTCGACATCAAAGCGGGGGAGCATCCCATCGTCCCGATCATGCTCTACGACGCGCAGCGCGCCCAGGACGTCGCCGCCGACCTCTTGGCCGAGGGCATCTACGTGATCGGCTTCTCGTTCCCGGTCGTCCCAAAGGGCGAGGCGCGCATCCGGGTCCAGGTCTCGGCCGCCCACACGCGGGTGCACCTCGACCGCTGCATTGCGGCCTTCACTGCTGTCGGCAAGCAGCATGGGGTGGTGTGATGCCGAAGAGGGTTGCTTTTCTAGTCGCAAGCATCTCGGTGTTGTTGGCGTCGTGCGTTTCGATGGAGCGAACCAGCGATGAGCCAGACACCGACCGGGTCATCTTCTTCGTCCTCGACATGCATCTCTTCAACGAGGAAGCGGTCGTGAGTGACACGCTCAGAGTGAGGACCAGCCTGAGCTTGATGAACGGCGGTCCGATGTACATTCGCCACTCGGTGCGGCTGGTCCGTTACCAGGTGTGGTGTAACGGTAAGAACGCTTGGCCGGGCGCTGACGTCATTCAGCAAACCGATTCGAGCGTTGGATACTGGAAGCTGAGAGCAGGCCAACCCTTCGGAGGAGCGCCGCGCGGAGTCGCCGCCTCTCGCGACGTTTTCGATCTGCCTGTGAATCAACTCAAGATTCCTGTAGGATGGTCGGGGTCGTGTACGCTTCGCGCTAGCACACGCTTCAGCATTTGCGAATCGTCTGACCCGGCTGTGCTCTCAGAGTCCGACTACGCCTGTTCTACCTGGGCAGGCCAAAACGCACGTCCCCTGGAGTTTGAGGTCGGAGCCAGTAACTGAAAAACCCAACCACCATGCCCGAAGCCCGCGTCGCCTCCATCCATGACCTCGAAGACGGCCAGATGATGACCGTCACCGTCGACGAGCACCGAGGTGCTGCTCTCGCGTGTCGACGGCCAGTTCTACGCGTGCGGCGCGCGCTGCACCCACTACGGCGCGCCGCTTGCCGACGGCGTGCTCGATGGCCGCACGGTCATCTGCCCGTGGCACCACGCCCGGTTCGACGTCACCTCCGGCGGCCTCGAAGACCCGCCCGCGCTCGACGCCCTCAGCCATTACCACGCGTGGACCGAGGGCAACGACGTGTTCGTCCGCGTGCCCGAGGATGCAGAGACCACCCCGAAAGGGGCGAGCTACCGCGAGAGCGGCGGCGAGACGCCGGCGATGGCGGACCGTGACTTCGACGGCCACCCGCAGACGTTCGTGATCGTCGGCGGCGGCGCGGCGGGGCAGGCCGCCGCCGAGACGCTCCGCGAGGTCGGCTTCCGAGGCCGGGTCGTGATGGTGACGAAGGAGGAGGCGCGGCCCTACGACCGGACCGTCCTCAGCAAAGGCTTCCTCAGCGGCAAGGCCGGCCCCGACGCGCTCCCGCTCCGCGACGCCGACTTCTACCAGCGCCACGGCATCGAGGTCGTGAGCGGCCAGGCAGTGACGAAGCTCGACGCCGCCGAGAAGACGATCCACTTCGAGAACGGCGAGCCGCTGACGTACGACCGCGCGCTCGTCGCCACCGGCGGCACGCCGCGCTGCCTCCAGGTGCCGGGGGCCGACCTCGACGGGGTGTTCACCCTTCGCTCGGCGGCAGACGCCGAGGCCATCGCCGCGCGCGCCGCCGGAGCGAAGCGGGCCGTCATCGTCGGCTCCAGCTTCATCGGGATGGAGGCCGCAGCCAACCTGACGCAGCGCGGCCTCGCCGTCACCGTGGTGTCGGTCGACGAGGTCCCCTTCGAGAAGGTGCTCGGAGCCGAGGTCGGCGGCCTCTTCCTCCAGACGCACCGAGCGAACGGCGTCACCTTCCACCTCGACAGCGGGGTCCGGAAGATCGAGAAAAAGGGCAGCGGCCTCGTGCTCACCACCACCGGGGGCACCACCGTCGAGGGCGACCTGGTGCTCGTCGGGATCGGCATCACGCCGGCCACCGACTTCCTCGACGGCGTCACGCGGGCCGACGACGGGAGCGTGATCGCCGGTGCCCACCTCGCCGTCGGCGACGGCCTCTGGGTGGCCGGCGACATCGCGCGCTTTCCGTACGGGCCGGGCGAGCGGGTTCGGATCGCGCACTGGCGGCTGGCGCAGCAGCACGGCCGCATCGCCGCGCGCAACATGGCCGGGCAGGCCCTCCCGTTCCAGGGCGTCCCGTTCTTCTGGTCCGGCCAGTTCGGTGTCAGCCTCCGCTACCTCGGCCATGCCGAGGCGTGGACCGAGGTGCACCTCGAGGGGAGCCTCGACGACAAGCGCTTCATCGCCTACTACCTCGAGGGTGGAGAGGTACTCGCCGCCGCCGGCGTCGGGCGCGACCGCGCGATGGCTGCCCTCCACGCCCTGATGCTCGCCGGCCAAACCCCGACGGCTGCCGAGGTCCGCGCCGGCTTCGACCCGCTCGCTCGGCTGAGTGCGTAGCGCTGAAGGACTTAGGAGACCTAGCGACTGTCCTTGAGGCTGTCGATCAGCGCCTCCATCTCGGCGATTTCGCGGCGCTGGGTGCGGATAATGTTGTCGGCCAGCTCCCGCACGCGGGGGTCGGCGATGCGCGCCCGCTCGCTGGTCAGAATCGCAATCGAGTGGTGCGGGATCATGGCCCTCATCCACGCCACGTCGTCGACGGTGTCCTGACTGCGGACGAGAACGAACGAGGCGGCGAAGACGAGCGCGGCCCCAACGAAGATGGCGACGTTCTTCCGCTTGTCGTCGTACATCTTCAGCATGAAGGCGAGCATGATGGCGGCCATCGAGGCCCCCATGTAGAGCGCCATCCAGAACTTCGTCTGGCTCCACCAGACGTGCTCCACCGTGTAAACGGTCGAGTACATGAGTACGAACATCACCACCGTCGAGGTGGCGATCATGGCGAAAAAGCGAGTGTAGGACATAGGTCAGGGAGGTTGGGTGAGAGCACCGACCAGGACGTAGGGAAACGCGATCACGACGAGCGCTGTCGTTCGAGCATCCCGAACTGGGATGTCAGTGCATGGAGTGGCTCCCTTCGGGCACAGACGGCGTGTGGCCCGAGCCGAGGCGGACGCCGTCGCGGGCGGCCTCCTCGCGGGTCACGGCGCGGGCGACGGTGCCGGGCGGGTGCTCGTACCAACCGGGGAAGCGGTCGACGTCCACCGGCTTCCTCCGGACAAGCAGGTTGGTGTACATCCCGCCCATCGTGATGTAGCCGAACGGCCCGGCCGCGCCGACCATCGGGACCGAGTTCTCGGGCACCGCCATGTGGCCCATCTGGACATGCTTGCCCATCTCGTCCATCCCGTGCTCGCCCATCGTCGCGTAGCCGGGCAGAAGCGGCTGCACCTCGCGGTCGAGCGCGGCGGCGTCGACCCCGGTGGTGTTGGGGGTCTCGTGGCCCATCTGGTTCATCACGTGGTGCGTCATGTGGCAGTGCATCGCCCAGTCGCCGAGCGCGTCGGCCGTGAACTCGACCGTGCGCGTGCTCCCGACCGGAACGAGGACTGTCGTCTCGGGCCACTGCCCGGCAGGCGGAATCGGGCCGCCATCGGTGGCGACGATGTTCCAGGCGTGCCCGTGGAGGTGGATCGGGTGGTGGTCCATCGGCGAGAGGTTGCCGAAGCGGATGCGGACGCGGTCGCCCAGCCCGACCACGAGCGGGTCGGTGCCGGGAAACGCTTTTGCGTTCATCGTCAGGACGTTGAAGTCCGACATCGCGTTCGGGTCCGGCCGGCTCGTGCCGGGCCGGACGAGCCACTCGTGGAGCATGATCGCGATGTCGCGGTCGACGTCGTCCCGCCCACGCTCGTGGACGACGAACATCCCCGTCAGCCCCATCCCGATCTGGGTCATCTCGTCGTGGTGGCTGTGGTACATGAACGTCCCGTTCTGGCGGATCGGGAAGTCGTAGACGAACGTCTGGCCGGGCGCGATCACGGGCTGCGTGAGCCCGCCGACGCCGTCCATCCCGCTGGGGAGGAAGAACCCGTGCCAGTGCAGCGTCGTCGCCACGCCGAGGCGGTTGGTGACGTAGACGCGGACGCGGTCGCCCTCGACGGCTTCGAACGTCGGCCCGTGGACCTGGCCGTTGTAGCCCCAGCACGTGGCCCTCAGGCCGGGCGCGAAGGCGTGCTGGACTTCCTCGACGGTCATTTCGTAGACCCACGCGCCGTCGGGCGCGCGGCGGCCGGTGAGCGAGGTGCCGTTCGGCGTGTAGACGCGGGCGGGGCGGTCGCCCACCCACTGCGTCGAGAGGTCGCGGGCTGCGAGGGCAGGGTGGCGCGCGTGAGGGGTGGCAGCGGCCAAGGCCTCGGGGTCGACCTCGACCGGGAGGGCGGCGGCGTGGCGGGTGCCGAGCGCGGCACCGCTGAGGCTGAGGGCGCTGGCCTTGAGCCAGTCGCGGCGGGAGAACGTGGACATAGGAGGAGGGTTAGTGGCCGGCGTCGCGCATCGACGCGCCATCGGCGTTTGACATGGAAAGCGAGCCCGCGTCGAGGTCGGGCCTCCCACCCTGGAGGAGGAGGGCGAGGTCGGCGCGGGCCGTCCAGTAGGCGGCGAGCGCATCGAGGTACTGGCGGCTCGCGGCCCCCTCGGCCTGCTGCGCTTGCAGCAGCCCGAAGACGCCCGTCTGCATCGCGTTGTACTGGCGGAGCGTCTGCGCCGTCAGCTCGGCGCGGAGCGGGAGCACGACGGTCTGGTACTGCCGCGCCGCTGTGCGCGCCGCGCCGAGGCGGGCCGCGAGGAGCCGGGCGGCCGAGCGGACCTCGACGCCGAGGGCGTGGTAGACGGCGCGCCGCCGGCGAAGCTCGGCGCGGAGGCGCGCCCGGCGGGCCTGCCCCTGGTCGAAGAGTGGGAGCACCACCTCGACCTCGGGACCGGCCTCCCACTCGCTCTCCTCCCGCTCGACCTCGCCGCCGGCCTCGAGCTCGGGCAGCAGGCGCTCGGGGCGGGCCAGGCCAAGCCGCTCGCCGAGCGTGACAAGGTCCTGCCGCGCCGTCGCGAGCGCGAGGCTGGCCTCGACGGCTCGGGCCTCGAGGTCTTCGGGGAAGGCTTCGTCCTCGGGGACCGAGGGCAGCGCGCCCGCGAGCTCGAAGGCGACGGCCTCGCCGAACAGCCCCATCCGCCGCGCAAGCGCCTCCCGGCTCTCGACGGCCTGCGCCTCGGCCCGCACGAGGTCGAGGCGGGCCTGCTCGAAGCGGGCCTGCTCGGCGAGGAGGTCCACGGCGGGGACGTTCCCGGCCTCGCGCAGGAGCAGCGCCGCGCCGTAGGCGGCCTCGGCGTTGTCGACCATCATGCGCTGCAAAGCCGTCCGGGCGGCGTCGGCCTGGGCGCGGTAGAATGCGGCGCGCGTCCCGGCGGCGACTCCGAGCACGGCCTCGGCCACGCGGAGGCGCGCGGCTTCGTAGGCGCTCCGGGCGATGCGCTTGCGGAGCGGGAGGTAGAACACATCGAGAAACTCGAACGCGGCGGTGAACCGGAGGTCCGGCGGCCCGCGCTCCTCGAGCGACCACAGCGCGCCCCCACCGAAGACCGGGTTCGAGAGCAGCCCCGCCTGCACCAGGTCGGCCTGGGCGAGGCCGAGGGTCTCGTAGGTCGCCTGGAGGCGGCGGTTGTTGAGCAGGGCGACCTGCACGACGGCCTCAGCGGTGAGTGAGTCGGCGAGGAGGCGGGCCACGGCACGGTCGGCGGCGGCGTCTTGCTCGCCGTCGGTGCGCCAGACCACCTGAGCGTCGGTGCGTCCGCCGAGGGTTTCGCCCAGGTCCTCGAAAGCGTGGTGCGGTTGGACCGTCGCGCAGCCTGCAAGGACGAAGACGAGGGGGACGAGACGCAGAAGAGGGTTAGTGGTCATGGGGTCCCTCCACCGCGCCGTGCTCCGGGGTGCCGCCGAGCGTTTCATCGCGCGAGCCGCACGACGCCATCGCCGGGCCGAAGAACGGGTTCTGCGCCTCGCCCTCGCGCTGGAGCCAGACGCCGCCTTCGGCTGCGTCGGCCATGCTACAGGTGAACCGCGCGAGGTCATAGCCGGCGGGTACCCCTACGGTCTCCACGAGGGCAGCGAAGGGAGGGCTCAGCGCGCCGAAGGCTGCGCGCGCGGCCCCGAGATCGGTGGCCCGGCTGAGGGCGTGCGCGTGGGCGCGGATGCCGTCAGTCTCCGCCGCTCGCTCGTGCCAGAAATGAGGCGCATCAGCAGGAGCCGACTCGGCGAGGGCCATGAGCGTCGTCCCGAAGACCCGAGCCTGCTCGCCGATGCCATCGAGCCGGTCCGCAGCGAGCGACTCCTGAAGGGCCAGGTAGGCATCGAGGACCTCAGCGAAGCGGTCTGGCGCGCGACCTCGCCTCGTCGGCGCGTGCTCCGGTTCGGCCAGGGCCGCCGGGCCGCCAGGGTCCGTGGCGAGCGGCGTCTCGTCGGGCCGCAGAGGCGGAGGCAGGTCCGGCTGAGGAGCGGGGGGAAGCGGCGAGGTCTCGGCGTAGAGGGCCGAGGAGGGAGCCGTCGGAGCCGCCGGGTGACCGGCGGGAGTGAGAACGGGGCAAGGGGCGGCGCATCCTGCAACGAGGAGCACCGCCAGAAGGGGTACGTAGTTCATGACCTGATCGGTTGATACCAGAGGCGCACACGTCTCCCCGGAGAGAAACGCGTGGAGAGACGGCTCACCACAGAGCCGCCGGGCGGCAGCCGAAGCTGCCGGGCCACCGATCAGGTCAGGAAGCGGCCGAGGGCGATATGGAGCGGAACTCGTCGGTCCGGCGGCGAAGCGTCCAACGCCAGCACCGGGGAGGGGGGCTGCACAGCGACGTCAAGGCTCGGGAGCCTGAGCACAACGGCCGCCTCGAGGGTCGGAGCCGTCGGCGTGGGCGTCCCTACCGCGACGAGTACGCAGCACGGCAGGACCACCACCGGCGACGAGGCCGGGGTCTCATCGCCGTCGCTGTGGCAGGGGGGCATCGCCGGCTTCGATTCTGCGCCCTGACTCTCGTGCTCAACCGTCACTTCCGGGCTCGTCATCGCGCCCGTCATCGCACAGGCGTGCTGTGCCAGTGGCAGAGCCGCCATCAGCACGAAGCTGAGAGCGAGCAGGGCGGGGAGGAAACGGTATGTGCGGAGGTTGTACACGAGAGCGCTGCTACCGAACCGGCAGCGCGGGTGTTCCCTGACGCGGACCCCCTCCTCGAGCTAGCCGACGAACGTCTGCATCGGACTCGTGCGGTGGGCAGTGGCGCGCACGTCGAGGTCGGGGAAGCGCGCCGATAGCCAGTCCACGAGCAAGCGCTCGGTGACGCGCTCGGTCTCGTAGTGGCCGGCGTCGATGAGCGCCATCCGGGGCGTGCCGTCCGAGGCGAGGGGCTGGAAAAACGTATGGTAGGTGAGGTCCGCCGTGACGAAGGCATCGGCCCCGGACGCCATCGCCTTCGAGACCAGCGACGAGCCGGCCCCGCCGCACACGGCAACGGTCTCGACCGGGGCCTCCGGGTCGCCGACGTAGCGGAGCGAGGCGGCGTCTAGCTTCGCTGCGACCACGTCGAGAAACGCTTTAAGTGGTGTCGCTTTTCCCAGCGTGCCGATGGCTCCCATCCCAGCCTGCGTCGACGGCTGCTCGACGGGGTAGAGATCGTAGGCGACCTCCTCATACGGGTGCGCCTCGCGCAGCGCAGCAAGGACGCGCGCGAGGTCCCACCGCGCGACCTCTGCCTCGATCCGCTCCTCTTCGGCGGCTTCTAGCTCGCCCGGCGTGCCCGTGTGCGGGTCGGCGTTTTCGCCCGGTCGAAAGTGGCCGGTACCGGTCGTGGTGAACGCGCACGCCGAGTAGTCCCCGATCCGCCCGGCCCCGGCGTCGGCGAGCGCCGTGCGGACGGCCTCGGCGTGCGTCGGCGGCGCGAAGGCGACGAGCTTGACGAGCGACTCGGTCATGCCGTCGAGGAAGCGGACCTCGCGCAGCCCGAGCTGCTCGGCGAGCGCGGAGGAGACCCCGCCGGGTGCCGCGTCGAGATTCGTGTGGATGGCGTAGTAGGCAATGCCCGACCGGGCGAGGCGGTACGCGAGGCTGCCCACGAAGTCGGTCGGCACGAGCCGGTCGAGCGGGCGGAACAGGAGCGGGTGGTGGGTGATGATGAGGTCGGCCCCCGCCGTCTCGGCCTCGCTGAGGACAGCCGGCGTGAGGTCGAGCGCGACGAGCACCGACCGAACGCCCTGCGCCGGGTCGCCGACCTGGAGGCCGACGCGGTCGTAGAAGAGCTTCTGGCCGGGTGGGGCCCAGCGTTCGAGCGCGGCGGCGATGGTGCGGACGGTCATGTCGAGTGACGAGGTTGGAAGGACGAACAACGAATGGAGACCGGAGGATACCTCGTCATGCTCGCTCGTCATTCGCTGTCCGTCGTTCGGCCAGAGAGCCGAATGCCCTCAGCCTCGTCGACGCGCGCCAGCATCACCGCCCCGATGGCGAAGAGCACGATCACGATGGAAACCCCGGCGCGCTGCGAGCCGAAGACGCCCGTCAGGATGCCGAGCGCGAGCGGCCCGATGAATGCCGTCGCCTTGCCCGAGAACGCGAAGAAGCCGAAGAACTCGGTCTCCTTGTCGTCCGGCACGAACCGCCCCAAGAGCGACCGGCTCGACGCCTGGTTCGGGCCGATGGCGATGCCGACCAGGAGGCCCGAGGCCCAGAAGACGGCCTTGCTCGTCGTGACGATGGCGAGCACCGAGGCGAGGCTGAGGAGCGCGAGCGAGATGAAGATCACGGTCCGCCCGCCGAGCCGGTCGTCCAGAAACCCGAACCCGAAGGCCCCGAGGCCGGCCATGACGTTGAGCACGATCCCGAAGAGCAGCACCTCCTCGATCGTGAAGCCGAGCGTGCCCTGCGCGTAGATGCCGCCGAAGGCGATCAGCGTCACTAGGCCGTCGTTGTAGAACAGCCGCGCCACGAGGAGGCGGACGATCTCCCGGTAGCGCCCCAGCTCGCGGGCGGTCTCCACTAGCTCGCCCCAGCTCGCCCGGAGCAGGGCGCCGGCGCGGGGTTTGTCCTCGGCCGGCACCTCGCGCAGAATCAGAAAGGTCGGGATGCTGAAGAGCGCGAACCAGCCGGCGACGAGGAGGTTGGTCGCCCGGACGTGCTCGCCCGTCGCCTTCTCCAGCCCGAACGGCGCGACCTCGGGGTTGACGAGCACGACCAGCGCGATCGCCATGCAGAGCAGCCCGCCGACGTAGCCCAGCGCCCAGCCGTAGCCCGAGACCCGGCCGATGGCCTCGGGCGGGGCGATCTCCGGGAGGTAGGCGTTGTAGAACACCGCGCCCATCTCGAAGGCGATGTTCGCGAGGATGAACCAGAACAGTGCCTGCGCCACCTCGCCCGGCTCGGCGAAGAACAGCATCGCGGTCCCGACGACGCAGACGGCCGTCGTGGCGAGCAGAAAGCGCTTGCGGCTCCCGCTCCGGTCGGCGAGCGCGCCGAGGAAGGGGGAGAGGAGGGCGACGCAGATGGCCGAGATCGCCACGCCGCGCGACCACAGGACGGTGCCGAGCTCCGCGTCGGGGACGCGCGCGCCGGTCACGTCCGGCGCGAGGGCCATGTAGCCGGTGAAGTACGTCCCGTAGATGAACGTCACGACGAGGGTCGTGAACGACGAGTTGGCAAAGTCGTAGAGCGACCACGCCCAGACGGTGCGGCGGTCAAAGCGACGAGTCGCGGAGCTGCGAGCGGGCATGGGGCGCGGCAGAAGGGTGAGCGCGCAAGCTAGGGCGCGCCGCGCGGCCGTGGGCAGGCGCGCGTATTATTTCCGCAGCCGCCGCTGCGCTTCCGCTGCGATAGCCGCCTGAACGGCTTCGAAAACCTGCCGGTTGATCCGACCTGCCTCCCGAAGCTGAACCAGTTTCGCAGAGGCCTCCTCCGGCGTCGCCATCTTTTCTCGGACTGCCCGGAGAAGCTGACCGGCGATCCCCGAAATAGAAATGCCCAAGGGCTCTGGCCGCCTCGCGTCCGGCCTGCTCCTCGATCAGCAGAGGTAACCCCCAACTCATGGGCGAGCCGGATAGCTTGTCGCTCTCCCTCGTCGAGCAACGGAAGTGCAGGGAACTGCATGTCCGAGGGGCGCTCCACGACGAGCAGGTCGCCGATGTCGAAGTGGCGGCGGTACGCCTCCTCGCTCTCGAAGACACCCGCGATGAGTTCGCGCAGCACGGCGGGCGGAACGAGCAGCCGGTCATGAGCCGCCGGATGAAGCGGCAACCTCCAGTGATCTTCTCCAGCGAGATGAGCGGGCCAGTATCGCAGACGACATGCCGAGAGAGAGCGCTCACGGATTCAACTCGGTCTCGACGTTCTCTGGCGAGTCCACGAGGATCGAGAAGCCGTAGCGCGGCAGCATCGCCTCGAAGGCGCGGCGCGTCATCCCGAGGGTCCGGCGCGCTTCGTGGCCGGAGAGCTTGCCGTTGCTGTAGAGTGTCGCCACGAGCGCTTCTTTGGCGTAACGCTCGTCAACGTCAAGGTCGGAGCGATTCGGGAGGTCGAGTGTGACGGTCATGGCAGCGAAGACCTAGAGAGGAGGATGGCCCGTGTCCAACGGTGCGAGCGTCGAGCCGGTTCGCGCGCCAGGCCGCGCCGCGCGGCCGTGGGCAGGCGCGCGTGCTACTTCTGCCGAACGAGGCCCACTAGCCCGAACGCGGCGACGCCGAAGGCGACGGCGACGTTGAGCGAGTGCTTCGCGCCCCACTGCGGAATCTCGAGCGCGAGGTCGCAGCGCTCGAGGACCGCCTGCCGCACGCCCTCGACCTCGTTGCCGAGGACCAGCGCGAGCGGAAACCGCTCCGGCTCCACCGAGGCGATGGCGGCCGAGGCGTCGGTCTGCTCGAGGGCCGCGAGGGTCCAGCCGTCGGCGCGCAGCCGGCCGAGCAGGGCGAGGGCGTCGGGCGCGTGGGTCCACGGAACGGTGTGCTCGGCCCCGAGGGCGGTCTTGGCGACGCGGACGTGCTCCGGCGTCGGGGTGTAGCCGGTGACGTAGACGTGGTCGAGGCGCGCGGCGTCGGCCGTGCGGAAGATCGAGCCGACGTTGTAGGCCGAGCGGATGTTGTCGAGCACCACCGCGACGGGGTGGCGCGGGAGGGCAGCGAGGGCCTCGGGCGAGGGGCGGCCGAGCTCGTCGGGGCGAAGTTTTCTCACGGACCGGGGTGGGAGAGGCATGGGGCGGCGGCGCAATGATACCTTACCCGTGCCTCGCGCGTCCCTCCGATCACCAACCGCCCCGCCATGCGCCGCCTCCCGCTTCTCCTCGTCCTCGCCTCCGCGCTCCCGTTCCTCGCCTCCTGCACGGCGCTGCAGGAGATCGCCAACCTCCGCAACGTCGACTTCGCCATCGAGAACGTCACCGGCACGACGCTGGCCGGCATCAACGTCCAGGACGTGCGTTCCTTCGAGGACCTGGGCGGCGTGCAGGCGGCCCGGCTCGGCGTGGCGCTCGCGCGGGGCGAGATGCCGCTCTCGTTCACCCTCAACCTCGGCGCGTCGAACCCGGCCGAGAACGCGGTCAACGCCCGCCTGGTGAAGCTTGACTGGACGCTGCTGCTCGACGACACCGAGACCATCAGCGGCATCTTCAACGACGAACGCGTGATCGCCCCCGGCACCGAGGTGCTGCTGCCGATCTCGATGGAGCTGGACCTGATCCGCTTCTTCGGCAGCAACCTCGAGGACATCGTCGAGCTGGCCGCCGCCATCGCCGGCGAGGGCTCGAAGGAGATCGCCCTCCGCGCCCGCCCGACGGTCACCACGCCCATCGGCCCGATCACCTACCCGTCCGAGATCACGATCGTGAGCGAGCGCATCGGGCAGTGATCCGCTGGGGCATCCGGACCGGGAGTGGCACGGGTGCCCGGATGCTCGCCGTCCGGTGAATGTGACGTTAACGCTTGGAGACAGGAATAGGCGGACGTATTTTGCCAGTTCTGTCCGTTCCTCATCCACCCCCATGCGCGCGTGATCGTAGCCATCGACGGCCCGGCCGGCTCCGGCAAGAGCACCACGGCGCGCGGCGTTGCCCAGCGCCTCGGCTGGCTCTACCTCGACACCGGGGCCATGTACCGCACCGTCGCCCTCGCGTTCCAGGACCGCGGGGCCGCCTTCACCGACGAGGCCGCCGCCGACCTGCTGCCGTCGCTCGCGCTCGACCTCGACATGGGCGAGGACGGCCTCCTGACGATGCTCGACGGAGAAAACGTGACCTCCCGCATCCGCACGCCCGAGGCCAGCGAAGCCGCCAGCCACGTCAGCACGCTCCCCGCCGTCCGCCGCCGGCTCGTCGAGGAGCAGCGCCGCATGGCCGCCGAGCAGACCGCCGCCGGGCGCGGCGTGGTGATGGAAGGCCGCGACATCGGCACCGTCGTCGTCCCCGAGGCCGAGCTGAAAATCTACATGGTCGCCAACCCCGCCGAGCGCGCCGAGCGCCGCCACCGCGAGCTGACCGCACGCGGCGAAGCCGTCACGCTCGACGCCGTCGCCGAAGACATCGCCGAGCGCGACGCCCGCGACGCTGGCCGCGCCGTGTCGCCGCTGCGCCAAGCCGAAGACGCCGTCGTGCTCGACACCACCGGGCTCGGCGTCGACGAGCAGATCGACCGCGTCGTCGCCCTCGTCCGCGAGCGCCGCGCCGTGCCTTCTACCTCTCCTTGAAAAGCAGGCACTCCCTGAAACGCAGGGCCTGAACGAACCCCGGCGGTACCGGCGCGCGAGACGCCGCCCTCTGGGCCATTCCTCCAACCAAAACCCACACGACTGGCCGCCTCTCGACCGCACGCTGCGGAGCGGCTGTTCCCACTAACGAACTCACATGCCAGAAGAGCTGGACACCACCAACCCGACCCCCGAGAGCGACGCCCCGACGACCCTCGCCGAGGTGACCCCGGAAACGGAGAACGCCACCGAGGCGGACGCCACCGCGAAGGATACCGCCGCCACGGACGCCGCCAAGGAGACGCAGGACGAGTCGATCCTCGACAAGGCCAGAGACTTCGTCGAGGACGCCGTCGAAGCGGCGGGCGACCTCGTCGAGGACGCCGTCGAGGCTGTCACCGACCGCGCCGAAGACGTCGCCGACAGCGCCAAGAGCCTCCTCGACGAAGCCGTCGACAAGGCGAAGGACGTCGCCGCCGACGCCGCCGAAGCCGTCGCCGAGGCCGCCGAGACGGTCGTCGAGCGCATCACCGGCAGCGCCGGCACTGTCGACCCCGACGCGCCCGTCGCCGTCGAGAGCGCCGCCGACCTCGCGCCCGACATGGGGCAGTTCGGCTACACCGGCGAGATCCAGGGCGAAGTCATCTCGCTCGCCGACCTCGCGGACTACGAGAACCGCATCGCCCCCGAGGAGCCCGAGGAGAAGGACGAGGCGCTGATGGAGCTCTACGAGCAGTCCATGACGAGCGTCACCGAGGGCGAGATCGTCCACGGCCGCGTCGCCTCGATCGGCGACAAGGAGATCGTGATCGACATCGGCTTCAAGAGCGACGGCATCGTCAGCCGCAACGAGTTCAGCGAGGCCCTCGAGATCGGCGAGGAAGTGTCCGTCTTCCTCGAGCGGCTCGAGGACCGCCACGGCCAGCTCATCCTCTCCAAGACCAAGGCCGACGACGTCCAGCGGTGGCAGAAGATCGAGGAGGCCCACGAGACCGAGGGCATCCTCGAGGGCACCATCATCCGCCGCATCAAGGGCGGCATGATCGTCGACCTGCTCGGGGCCGAGGCGTTCCTGCCCGGCTCGCAGATCGACGTCCGCCCGGTGCGCGACTTCGACGCCTACCTCGGCAAGACGATGGAGTACAAGGTCGTCAAGCTCAACCCGACCAACGGCAACGTCGTGGTCAGCCACAAGGCGCTCATCGAGAAGGATCTGGAAGAGCAGCGCGATAAGATTTTGGACTCGATGGAGGTCGGGCAGGTGCTCCAGGGCCAGGTCAAGAACATCGTCGACTTCGGCGTCTTCATCGACCTCGGCGGCGTGGACGGCCTGCTCCACATCACCGACCTGTCGTGGGGCCGCGTCGGCCACCCGTCCGAGGTGGTCGAGCTCGACCAGGAGCTCAACGTGGTGGTGCTCAACTACGAGAAGGAGCGCCAGCGCATCTCGCTCGGGCTCAAGCAGCTCCAGCCGCACCCGTGGGAGAACATCGAGGAGCGCCTCGTCGAGGGCCAGACCATCCAGGGCCGCGTCGTCTCGATCACCGACTACGGCGCGTTCGTCGAGCTCGAGAAGGGCATCGAGGGCCTGGTGCACATCTCCGAGATGAGCTACACCGAGCACATCAAGCACCCCACCCAGAAGGTGCAGCTCGGCCAGATCGTCGACGTGAAGATCCTCAACGTGGACTCCGAGGACAAGAAGATCTCGCTCGGCATGAAGCAGCTCGAGGCCGACCCGTGGGAGGGCCTGCTCGACCGGATCTCGGTCGGCCAGACCATGAACGGCGTCGTGCGCAACATCACGAGCTTCGGGGCCTTCGTCGAGGTCGAGCCCGGCATCGACGGCCTGGTGCACGTCTCGGACCTCTCGTGGACGCAGCGCATCAAGCACCCCTCGGAGGTCGTCAAGAAGGGGCAGGAGCTCGAGATCCAGATCCTCGACATCGACGTGGCGCAGCGCCGCCTCTCGCTCGGCCACAAGCAGGTCCAGACCGACCCGTGGCAGCAGTACGCCACCGCCTACGCCGAGGACACCGACACGACGGCGGTCGTCACCGAGGTCACCTCCGACGGCCTGCGCGTGGAGCTGCCGCTCGAGGCCCCGGCCTTCGTCCCGGCCAGCCACCTCGAGCGCACCGGCGACCCGACCGAGGCCTACGAGCCCGGCGAGACGCTGGAGCTGCGCGTGATCCGGCTCGACCGCAGCAGCCGCGACATCATCCTCTCGGAGACCGCCCGGCGCATGGCTGCCGAGCGCGCCGAGAAGAACGCGGAGCGCGCCGAGAAGTCGGCCGAGCGCCGCGAGGAGCAGCGCTCGGTGCGCGAGTTCCAGAGCAGCTCGCGCGGCCCGGCCACGATCGGTGAGCTGAGCGGCCTCGAGGCCCTCAAGGCCAAGATGGAAGCCCAGGAGGACGCGGCCGACGAGGAACCCGAGGTCACGCCCGCCGACGCCACGGTCGACACCGACGAGGCGATGATCGAGGGCGAGGCCGGCCAGACGCCGGAGATGATGGACCAGCCCGCCGACAAAGCCGTCGCCGACGCCACCGGGGACGACGACGCGGAGGAGGGCGAGTCCGCCGAGCTAGGCAAAGCCGATGCCACCGTCGAAGGCGACGATGCTGAGGCCGTCGCCAAGCAAGCGGAGGAGACGGCTGAGCAAGAGCCGGCCGAGGAGGAGAAGGAAGGCTAGCTCGTCCGGCGGTCAGCAGCACACGGGGCGGCGATCTACGGGTCGCCGCCCTTTTTTGTTGAGCAAAATCATTGCGCGGCTGGGCTTTCAGCCCCAGGCCAGACTCTCGGTCACATGGAGGTGACGACCCACGATCCGCCTCTCTGGGTCAGCCGCCAGGTGTCGGTCCGGTTGAGGACCTCTACCTGGTCGGTCGTCGCATCCCGGAACGCGACGCGCGTCCGGACGGAGACCTGGGCGTGCTGACCATCCACCTCCACGGTTCGAATGCTCACCGTGGATCGGATATCCTCGGCCGTTTCGAAGAAGCCGCGCCACCTGATGTCGAGGCCTTGGTAGATCCGGCGCAGCGCAGCCGCGTCCTCAAGGTTGAGCGCACCGGCCAGCCGCTGACTGATGCCGGTAGCGGCAGCGGTGGCAGCGGCTGTTGCGGCAGCCTCGGGCGATGGGTCCGGCGGCGGAGTCGAGGGCGCGCGGGGTGTGGAACGTGCTCGCTGGGCGTCGCGCCGTGCGTTGTAGTAGGCGATGGCAGCGTCGTTGTAGGTTCGCTCCGCTTCGGCATAGCTGGCAGGGGTGCCGCGCTCGAACGCGACGGCCGCCGCCGCTTGGTGCCTGAGCGCCTGCTGAAACTGGTCCTCGTCTTCTGCGCCGTCGCGCTCGGCCCGTCCCTTCGCTTGGCGGGCCAGCGTGCGTTTTGCTTCGGCCTTTTCCCTGGCCGTCGGGGCGGTCGCCTCAGGGGGAGAGGCCTCGGGGAGAACAGGCGCGGAAGAGCCGCCGGCCGCCGGCTCAGCGGCCACGGTCGCCGAGTCTATCACCGGTTGGGCGAGGGGCGCGGCGTCCAGGGGAAGTTGTACGGTCTCGTCGGCGGGCGCACGGTCCGCGGTGCCAGGACGCAGAAGCGCGACGCCGACGGCCAGGAGCACGCCGACGCCCACCGCGCTGCCCACGCGCCACCGTACGGATTGGGGTTTCGTAGCTGGCCGAGCCGCAAGCGGTGCCGGCGCAGGTGGCGGTTCCTTGGCGAGTGGGAAGGCGAGGTCAGACGGAGCCAGCGGGGCCGTAACCGTATCGTCCGAGGCCTGGGTCGCCTCAGACGGGTCGCGCGGAGCCGATTCGCGTTCGGCCTGCACGACCTCGAGGGCCTCGGCAACCGCGCCGAAGTCAGCGTAGCGAGCAGCCCGATCTTTCCCTAGGCACTGCGCGATGACGTGGCCGAGCGCCTCGTTTCCAGCTACGCGGCCAAGCCCGAGGGGGGGCGGGTGGTCGTGGAGGATTTTGTAGATGATCGTCGTGATCCGGTCGCCGGTGAAGGCGGCCTGCCCGGTGAGCAGTTCGTAGAGCATCGACCCGAACGAGAAGATGTCCGTGCGAGCGTCGACCGGATCGCCCTTGACTTGCTCCGGAGACATGTAGCGGGGCGTGCCGATGCTCGAATGCGTCAGGGTGTGTGGGCCAGATTCGATCCGGGCAATCCCGAAGTCCATCACCTTGGCCCGGCCGTCTGCGGTGACCCGGACGTTGTCGGGTTTCACGTCGCGGTGGACGACGCCGCGTTGGTGGGCATAGTGCAATCCCTGAGCCACCTGCAGCGCCAGGTCGATCTTCTGGTCGAGCGGGAGCGTGCCGGTGCGGATGTGCTCGCTGAGGTCGGTGCCGTCGAGCAGCTCCATCACGAAGTAGGGCCGGCCGTCGTGCTCGCCAGCGTCGTAGATGGTCATGACGTTGGGGTGTGAGAGCCGCCCGGCCGAGGCGATCTCGCGCAGGAAGCGGGCGCGCAGCTCCGGTGCCCGCATGATGTGCTCCGAAACGACCTTGACGGCCACCTCGCGCCCGATCACCGGGTCGTAGGCGCGGTACACCAAGCCCATGCCGCCTCGGCCTACCTCTCCGCGGACGATATATTTTCCGATCTGCTCCATACCTAGCCCGCAAGCCCTGACCAGCCGCCAAACATAAAAGACCCATCGGCAAAATACCTATGGGCCTTCTTAGGAAGCACAGGAAGATCACCGGGCTGGTCGCGCGACGCGGAAGCTGACCTCGCGCGGCCTCTCCGGGGCCAGCGCGGCCACCGCGCCCTCCAGGGCACGGGCTGTCGACACGCGAAAGGAGCCGCCCACGATGCTCACGTCGCCGCCGCGCGTCGCCGGCTCGTCGGCGACCCACTCCCAGGCGTTGCCGGCCATGTCGTAGAGACCGAGGCCATCAGGCGCAAAGCGACGGACTGAGAGGAGGCTGCCGCCGCGCTCGTCGCCCGGACGGCGAAGGTTGCCCTCCAGCGGAGCGTCCGCGCCGTCGAGGCCGAGGCGGAAGGCCCAGAACCACTCGGCCTTGGTCGGAAGCCAGCCCCCGGCCCATGCGGCATAGGTCCGCGCGCCCTCCCAGGTGGCTTCGGAGACGGGATGCTGCTCCAGGCCGGGAGACGGCAGCCACTGCTTGCTGACCTGGACGAGCGCCTTGGAGTCCCGGACGAGGAGCCGTCGCGCGTTCGCCTGCGTCTCGTTGAGGAAGGCGGCGAACTGCTGGTTGGTGATCTCGGTGGTCGAGAGGAGGAAGCCCTCGGCCGGGGGCAGGCCTTCGCCGGGCGGCAGCGCGAGCGGGCGCTCGGACGCGCTGAAGACGTAGGCGAAGTGCAACACCGGACCGGCCGGCAGCGAGACGGGCTGGGCGAGGCCCTCGCCGAGCAGCGCGAGCGCTGACGGGTCGCGTGGAATCATCGCCAGCACACGATCAGCAGCAGTCCGAAGGGCGAAGCGGTGGCCAGTCTCGAGGGCTCCGAGGGCGTTGCGCCGTTGGAGCGCTAGCTCCTCACGCTGGGCTGGGGAGAGTTGGGCCTCCAGGTCGCGGACGCGGCGAACCTCCCGGAGGAGCTCGGCCCCGGCGGCGTGGCCTTGATCTCGCGCCTGCCGGTAGGCGAGGTAGGCCTCGGCTCGGTCGTAGACTGCCGCTCGGGCGAAGGCCCGTGCCTGCTCGTAAAACCACTCTGGCGGCTGGCCCGGCGGTGCGTCGAAGACCAGGTCCACAGCAACGGCGTCTTCTTGCCTAGAGGCGACGGTGACCGTCTGGCGCACCGGCTTGTAGTCTAGCCGCTGCACCTCGATCTGGTAGGTGCCTGGCGGCATGAGAAGCCGCTGCGGCGTCGCCCCGACGGCTACACCCTCGACGAACACCTCCGACCCGGTCGGGGTCGAGGCCACGTCGAGCCAGCCGCCGGGTTGGTACAGAGAGAAGGCCAGCGTCCGAGTCTCCCCGGCGGCGACGCTCACCGAGTCCTCGCCGGACGCGTAGCCGGTGAGCGTCGCCCCGGCGCGGTAGCGGCCGGCGGGGCGCGTCACGGTCTGGGGAGCGGGACCCACCGCCTCGCCGTCGAGGGAGAGGGCCGCGCCGCTGGGGTCGCTGGTGATCGTCAAGCGGCCGACGTAGCTCGTGGCCTCGAAGCTGACCCGCGCGCCCTCGCGGACCGGAAACCGCGGACTCTGCTTGGTGACGAGGCAGAGGGCCGTCGAGCCCTGCACCGAGAGCACCCGCAGGGTCGGGTTCTCCACCGTCTGCTGGCCCACCCGCTGCGCCGAGGCGGTGCCATTCGTCTCGGGAGCTACGGTGATGTAGTCGGTGAGGGCCACCTCGACGGTGTCGCCCTGCACCTTCGAGACGACGCCCTCCTGAGCCAGGGCCGAGCCGGCGACCGAGAGAATAGCAACCAGGAGGCCAAGAAGACGAGGCATAGGCATGGCAGCGAGCATCAGCGGGCCTCGGCAGGATACTCCCTCGAGAGCGCCGTCACGAGCGGGTCGTCGGGCAGCAAGAGGAGAAGGCGGGTGAGCGCTTGGCGGAGAGCCGGCTCGTTGTTGTCCCGCTCATTCTTGCGAATGCTCCGGTAGTAGGCCGTGGCTTCTCTCACCTCCTGGTCGGCGAAGCGACGGTCCCGCATCCGGTCGGCGAGGTCACGCGCTCCGGCCACCGTGTCGCGGAAGAAGAGCGCGCCGCTTCGGTCGGCCTCGGGCAGCGGCACTAGGGCGTTCAATGCCCGGTCGAGGTGGGCCAGACTTTCGGTAAAGTCGTTGCTGTTGAAGAGGCGACGGGCCTTGTCGTAGAACCAGGTCGCTGGGGGCCGCTCTCGCAGCGAGAACATGACGGTCTGCTCGTCGCCGGGCGCGACGGTGAGGGTCTGCTCCTCGATCTCTCGTCCATCGGCATGCACCTCAAAGCGGTGGCTACCGGGGACGACCGTAATCGCGAACGGTGCCGTGCCGATCGTCGCCCCACGCCACAGCACGCGCGCCGAAACGTCGCCGGGTTCGCTCTGAATGGTGATCCGCCCGGCAGTCCGGGCCGTGTCGATCTGCACGGCGTCGCCCAGACGGACGCTCGGTGGCTCGGAGGAGGTGGCCCGCTCGTCGGGCTGTGGAATCACCGCCACTCGGCCCTCGGCCGAACGCAGGGCGGCGAACGTCCCCGTCAGCACCGCGATGCCACGCAGCCCTACAGCCACGGGGCGCAGCGTGTAGACGACGCTCCCGAGCGGCACGGCGGCCGGCTCGGCCAGCTCCACCACCACCGGGTCGAGCGCCACCACCTCGCCGTCGAAGGCGAGCTGCTGGGCGATGGCTCCCGGCGCGCCCAGGACGCCGAGTGCCCAGAGGCCAACCGCCCAGACGGTCCAAGCGGCGGCATGCATCGCCGAGGTCGGGCGGTTCAGGCAGGGGAGACGCAGCACGATGCTTCGCGGAAAGAGAGTTCTGGACGGAGTAAGCATTAGCGACCAGAGAGCACGCGGCGGCTTAGGCTCCGCGCTCTGCCTTCGGCGGGAGGCCTTCGGCGGGACCACGCCCTACATGATACGCCGCAGAGGCGTATATACGCCTGGCGTAGGCGGTCCTCCGCCGTCCGGCCCTCTCTCTTTTCGTGTCGGTTCAGAACTGAGCCCACCGAGTGTCGTAGAGAGGAGTCCTCTCCTTCATTGTGAACTCCTCTCTTTGCCCGTCATGCCTCTCACCTTTGCCACGCTCAACCTCAAGCAGCTCGCCGACCTCGAGGGCCCGGAACGCGCCTTCCTCACGCTCTACCTCTCGGGTCCCGACAGCATCGGCGCGCTCGACGGCACGTTCGCTTCGGTCCGCTCGCTCCTCAGGGACAACGAGGCAGAGCTGGAGCACTTCGAGCAAAACCTGAAGCTCCTCCAGCCGCTGCTCGCTGACCTGCGCTTCGACACGCCGTCGGTGGCCGTCTTCGTCTGCTGGGCGCTCGACGTGGCCGAGACGCTGCCGCTCCAGGTGGCCGTCCCGGACAAGGTGTGGATGGGCGACTCGCCCTACATCCGCCCGCTGGCCGAGCTGCAGGACGAGTACGAGGACTTCGCCGTGGTGCTCGTGGACAACGCCTCGGCGCAGGTCTACTCGGTCCACGCCGCCGAGGTGGAGGACGCGAGCCGGGTGCGGGGCGACGTCAAGAACTCGGTCAAGAAGGGCGGGTGGTCGCAGAAGCGCTATGCCCGCCGCCGCGAGAAGGAGTTGGACCAGTACGCCACCGAGGTCGCCGAGGTCGTGCAGGCGCTCTACGATGAGGAGGGCTTCGCCCGGCTCGTGATGCTCGGCTCCGACGAGGCGATGCAGGCCGTCGAGGGCCGGCTGGCGCAGCCGCTCTGCGACCTGCTCGTGGGCGAGAAGTCGGTGGACGTGGACGACGAGGGGCAGGTGATGCGCGAGGCGTTCGCGCTCTACTTCGAGGGCGAGCGCGCCGAGGAGAAGGCGCTCTGGGAGCGGATCAAGGAGGGCTACCTCACCGGCGGCCTCGCCGTCGTCGGGGCGCAGAGCACGCTCGAGGCCGCGCAAGCTGCCCGCGTCGAGGTCGCCCTCGTCGACCGCGAAGCGTCGCTGGAGGGGCGGAAGTGCCGGGCCTGCGAGCACGCGGTCTTCGGCACGCCGGACACCTGCCAGCGCTGCGGCAGCGCGGACCTCTTCGAGATCGACTTCGTCAACGAGCTGGTCGAGACCCTGGCCCGCACCGGGGCCGAGGCCGACTTCGTGGACCCGTTCGACGCGCTGACGGAGCTCGGCGGCATCGCGGCGCTGTTGCGCTACTGAGTCAGAAAGCCGGGGCCCACACGAGTCAGAAGGCCGGGGTCCACAGGCGCTCCGGTGCCGGCCGGCACCTCGGCGAAGCTGAGGCGTACGTTCCGCCTCTCTCCGACGCTCACCTCTCGCCATGTCCGACGCGCCCACTTCCGACCACGCCCCCGCCACCCTCGACGCTGACGAGACCGCGACGAGCGGTGACGCGCCCGCGCCCGAGCAGGCCGATGCCCGCGTCGTCCCCGCCGTGCCGGGGTGGGACTTCGCGGTGCCCCGCGCCGTGGACCCGCAGCCGTTTGCCGACGCGGCCGACCTCACCGACCCGGCGCTCTACTTCAACCGCGAGCTGAGCTGGCTCGACTTCAACGCCCGCGTCCTGGCGCAGGCGCTCGACGCCCGGACGCCGCGGCTGGAGCAGCTCCGCTTCCTCGCCATCACGGCCAACAACCTCGACGAGTTCTTCCGCAAGCGCGTCGGCGGGCTCAAGCGGCAGGAGGCGGCCGGCGTCCGCTCGCTCTCGCCCGACGGCCGCACCCCGGCCGAGCAGCTCGACCTGGTCCGCGACGCCATCGCCCCGATGTACCGGGCCATCGTGCAGCTCTGGGAGGACGGCCTCCGCCCGGCGCTCGAGGAGGCCGGCATCGTGGTCCGCGACTACGACGACCTCTCGGCCGAGCAGCAGGCCGCGCTCGACGCCTACTTCCACACCCACGTCTTCCCGATCCTGACCCCGCTCGCGGTCGACCCGGGGCACCCGTTCCCGTTCATCTCGAACCTGTCGCTCTCGCTGGCGGTGATGCTCCGGCACCCGGCGCGCGGCACCGAGCACTTCGCCCGGCTCAAGGTCCCGATCTCGCGCGGCCGGTGGATCCCGATCCCCGGCGAGGTCCACCACTTCGTCCCGGTCGAGCAGATCATCCGCGCCAACGTCAGCGAGCTGTTCCGCGGGATGGAGGTCGTCTCGGCGAGCGCCTTCCGCATCACCCGCAACGCCGACATCCGCCGCAGCGAGGAGGAGGCCGACGACCTCTTGGCGATGATCTCCGACGAGGTGCGCGAGCGCCGCTTCGCCGAGGTGGTCCGGCTCGAGGTCGAGGCGGCGATGCCGGCGATGGTCCGCACGCTGCTGGTGCGCGAGCTGGAGCTGGAGGCCAAGGATGTCTACGTCTCCAACGGCCTGCTCGAGCTCGCCGACCTGATGGACCTGGCCGACCTGCCGCTGCCGCGCCTGCAGTACCGCCGCTGGGAGCCGATCATCCCCGTCCGCCTCCGGCACGAGGGCGAGAGCGAGGACAACGCGAATGTGTTCGCCGTCATCCGCCGCGGCGACCTGCTCGTGCACCACCCCTACGAGTCGTTCTCAGCCTCGACGCTGCGCTTCATCGAGGAGGCTGCCGCCGACCCCCACGTGTTGGCGATCAAGCTGACCCTCTACCGCACGAGCCGGGCCTCGCCGGTCGTCGCCGCGCTCCGGCGGGCGGCCGAGGACGGCAAGCAGGTCGCGGTCCTGATCGAGCTCAAGGCCCGCTTCGACGAGGAGCGCAACATCGAGATGGCGCAGCTCCTCGAGAAGGCGGGCGTGCACGTCACCTACGGCCTGGTCGGGCTCAAGACGCACGCCAAGACCACCCTCGTGGTCCGCGAGGAGGCCGACGGCCTGCGGACCTACAGCCACATCTCGACCGGCAACTACAACCCGACGACCGCCCGGCTCTACACCGACTTCGGCCTGCTCACCGCGAACCCGGCCATCGGCTCGGACCTGGTCAACCTGTTCCACTACCTCACCGGCTACGCGCCCGAGCAGCGCTACGAGAAGCTGCTCGTCGCCCCGCGCGACATGCGCCCGGCCTTCGTGGACCTGGTCCGCCGCGAGATCGCCCACCACGAGGCCGGCGGCAAGGGCCGGATCATCTGCAAGATGAACGCGCTCGACGACCCGGTGATGATCCGGGAGCTGTACCTAGCCTCTCAGGCGGGCGTGGAGATCGCGCTGATCGTGCGCGGCCACTGCCGCCTCCGGCCCGGCGTGCCTGGCCTCTCGGAGACCATTCAGGTGGTCTCCATCGTCGGCCGGTTCCTGGAGCACAGCCGGGTCTACTACTTCGGTAACAACGGCGACCCCGCCTACTTCATCGCGAGCGCCGACTGGCAGCGCCGCAACCTCGAAGACCGCGTCGAGGTGGCGATGCCGGTCGAAGACCCCGAGGCGCGAGGCCGGCTCCGGCGGACGCTCAAGTTCTGCCTCAAGGACAACCGCCTGGCGTGGGACCTCGGGCCGGACGGGCTGTACACGCAGCGCTCGCCGGGCGAGGACAAGGTCCGCGCCTTCCACGACGTGCTGATGGACCGCGCCCTCCAACGCTCCGTCGAGGAAGACCTTCCCTGGGATCTGTGATGCGGGATTCCGGACGGGTCGCCCTGAAGCCTTCGAACCCGGACCTCCGCGTCGTCGAGGCGTGGCTGGCGGAGCTCGGCGCGCAGCAGCTCGGGGCCGGGGGGACGGTGGCGATGCTGGTCGAGACGCCCCGGCCGCACGAGCACGTAGCGCGGCAGCGCGTGGCGGCGGTCCCCGGCAAAGGCTTCGCGGGCGACCACGCGCGCAAGTCGTTCTACCTCGGCAAGCACGTCCCTGGAAGGGAGGTCTCGGCCGTTGCCCTCGACACGCTCCGCGTCTTGGGCGTCGATCCGCTCGTCGTCGGCGACAACCTCATCACCGACGGGCTGGACTTGGCCGCGCTCGAGCCGGGCGACCGGATGCGCGTCGGCGAGGCAGTCGTGCTCGTGCGCTCGGAGCGCGAGCACCGGCCGTGCGGCGTCTTCCGCGAGCGGACGAGCGCCGAGGCGTTCGCCGTCGTGCGGCAGCACCGCTACCGGGGCGCGCTGTTCGTCGTCGAGCGCGGCGGAACGGTCCGCACCGGCGACCGGATCGAGCGGGTCGCAGGCTGACGCCGGTGCCGGAAACGAAGTAGGGGCGACCGGCCGGTCGCCCCTACAATCGCCACACTGGAAACGGTCGCTAGGGGGCCGTCGTCGTGGTCGGAGCCGAGACCGCGCGCGAGGCCAGGACGTTGTCGACCGTGCCGGCGAGCTCGCGGAAGGCCGCCGTGCCCCACGTCCGGCGGTGGATCATGATGATCTTGGCCTGCGCCACGCGGTAGGGCGTCGGATTCTCCTTGGCGAGCTGCTGCATCTTGGTGTAGAGCGCGTCGAGGCGGCGCTTGTTGGCGGTGTTAAACCCGAAGCGGCCGGCGTCCTGCACGAGCCGGTCGTAGGCGCGGTCGTACTGCGTCTGCTCGCCGGTCCTCGCGGGGTCGGCAAAGGTGTCCTCGTCGAACCGCACCAAGAGCGCCGGGTCGAGCAGGTCGGTGCCGATCTGCGCCAGGACCTCGGAGGCCCCGTAGGGCAGGAAGAAGCGGACGCGCTTGCCCCCGACCGCCCGGGTGAGGGTGACGTTCCCCGAGGCGGGGACGCTGACGGCCTCGTCACTCCCCGAGACCGGCAGCTTCATGTGCGCGTTGAGGGCGCGGAAGCGGCTGTAGCGGTTTGCGTAGTCGTTGTCCGGCCCCCAATCGAGGCGGGCGTCGTGCGGCTGGAGCGCGTTCAAGAGGGCGTCGAGCGTGATCGAGGCTCCGGGCTTGAGCGTCACCTGCTCGGTCCTGAGCGTCCCGTCCGGGTCGATCTCCTCGTTCTCGACGGCCCGCAGCGAGCCGTACGCCTGGAGCACGTAGGCCCGCGAGTGCGGCCCAAAGGACGACTGCTTGCGGACGCGGGCGAACCCGTCGGTCACCCCCCACATGTAGGCGTCGGTGACGGTCTTGCCCGGCAGGGTGTCGTCGCCCGCGTTCGCGCGGAGGTAGGTCTGGTAGAGGTGGAAGATGTTGCCCGGCCCCGTGTGGTAGGCCGAGACCCCCGGAATCTCGTGCCCGACGGCATTCGCGTAGCCGCGCACGAGCAGGAACGACCCCTGGAGCGAGAGCAGCGGGTTCAGCTCCTCGCGCACCTGCACTGTGCCCGCCTGGGCCGGGAGCGCGTAGGTGTTCACGTCGAACAGGTCGAGGATGTCCGGCATCATCTGGTACCGGCCCTTCGCGTCGGCCGGCGAGACCAGCCAGTCCTGGTTGAAGGTCTCGACCGTCCCGATCTCGGTGGTGAGCAGGCTCAGGCCGAGCTGCCGCGCGTAGCGGACCTCGTACTCGATGGTCGGCAACTCGCGCTCTCTCGCCTCCTGGACCTGGTTGGCGCGGCCCCAGCGGATCGCGACGTTCGCGCGCGGGACGCCGCGCGCCGCCCACTTGCGCACGAGCTGGTTCGTCGCCCCCCGGCGCGCCTGGTCGATGTGGTCCCAGTTGGCCTGGCCCGTCTCCTCGTACTGGTCGCGCTGGGCGCGGAGGGTGAAGACCTCTAGCGTCTTGGCCGTCCGGTTGTCGAGCACCCGGATCGAGAAGTTGTCGTCGACGCCCTGTCGCTTCTCGTAGATGTCGAGCTGGGCGCGGAAGTCGTCGAGCGTCACGTCGCCCGAGCTGGAATCGGCAGACTGGATGAAGGCGTTCGAGAGGTACGAGGCGTAGGTCCGGTCCGGGTGGAGGTCGAGCGAGGCGAACGTGAACGGCCCGCGCGGCGCGGCCGGCTCCTCGGCCACTGCCTCCTCTTCCCCAGCAGGCTCCTCCGGCGGCACGCCCTGCGCGACGAGGTCGGCCCGCGTGATGATGAGGGCGAACACGCCGAAGGCGACGAGGAACAGCAGCGCGAGCCACTCGATCCGCCGCGCGCTCGGGTCGGTGAGGTAGTCGGCGAGCGAGCGCTTGGTGGGGGTCGGCTCAGAGGGCAGGTCGGACATCGGGACGCGGTAGGAAAGTAGGGGAAAGGGGAACGGGGCAGCTCGGGCGAATCGGGTGTAAGGCTAAGCAAAAACTACACCGGCGCGGTGCGGCGCGTCGCCTTCTCGACGAGGGCGCGGAAGAGCGGCTCCATCGCTGACCCCATCCGCTCCGGGTGCCACTGCACCCCGAGGAACAGCCCGTCTTCGCTCTCGACGGCCTCGACCACGCCGTCGGGCGCGCGCGCCGCCACGCGCAGCCCGCGCCCGGCCTCGGCCACGGCCTGAATGTGCCGCGTGTTGACCGAGAACCGTTCGGCCCCGAGGAGCCGGGCGAGGTGGGTACCGGGTTCGGGCTGTACGTCGTGCTCGGTCCCGCCGCGCTTCTGACTGTGGACGGCCGCTGCGGGGTGCTGCGCCTGCACGTCCGCCCAGAGCGTGCCGCCCGCGAGGGCGTTGCCGAGTTGCATACCGTAGCAGATGCCGAGCACGGGTCGCTGAGCGTGAAGGAAGGAAGAAAGGAGCCGCATGTCAGACTCCAGACGGGCGGCGGCTGTTTCCGCGATATCGTCCGGCAGCGCCCCGATCAGCCCGTCGGTGACGGCCGGCCCGCCGGTGACCACCAGGCCGTCGAGCAGCGCAGCGAACGCCTCGGCCGCCGCGTCGGTCTCGAGCATCGGGACGATGAGGGGTAGCCCCCCGGCCCGCTCGACCGCGAGCACGTAGCGCCGGTCGAGCCGCTGCTCGCCGTCGTTGAGCGATGTCGTGATGCCGATGCGCGGAGGCATGGGGGATTGGGGGGTTGGAATACACCGGGAAATTAACCCCGCCGTCGCGTCTCGCTGGTCATCTTCTGCCCTCAGTACACGTCGAGGAGGCGGAGTGGGGTCGGGTCGCGCCGGGTGCCGAGCGGGAGGCTGACGACGGTCTCGCCGTCGAGGCGGACATCGCTCTGCGCCTCGGGGAGGGTGCCGTCGTCGAGGAGGCCGTGGAGGGCGTGCTTGATGGTGCGGTTGCGGGCGCGCGGGTCCGAGGTGGAGGTGCCGTGGACGAGGCGGAGCGTGGGGCGGCCGCGCTGGGCGGCGAGCGAAGCGGTGCGGTGAACGAGGTCGAGCGCGTCGTCCACGCTCGCGCCGTGGAGGTCGAGGGTGACGGTCGTGCCGTCGTCGGTGAGGCGAGGCATGGCGGTGGGGAGGCGAGGGGCAGGGGCGCGTGGGGGAAAGGTAGGCCGCCCCGAGGCCTAAAAACTCTGTGCCTTCGGAAAGCGATTCGCCTTATCCTCCCTCTCCACCCCTCACCCGTTCGCTATGATTTCCCCCTCCGAAGCCTTCGACCTCGCCAAACGGACCGGCCAAGAGGTCGTCGAGGACAACTGCCTCAGCATGAGCGCAGCGATCGCGTACTACGCGCTGCTCTCGCTCCCGCCGCTGCTCGCCATTCTGGTCGGGATAGCAGGCGTGGTGTTCGGCGTCGAGACGGTGCAGGAGCAGCTCACCGGACAGGTCGGTGGCCTCGTCGGGCCGGAGGGCGCGGCCCAGATCCGGGCGATGATCGACAACGCGGGAGACCTCGGCGGCGGCTCGCTGATGGGCAAGCTGCTCGGCCTGCTGGCGCTCCTCTTCGGCGCGACCGGCGCGTTCGTGCAGCTCCAGCAGTCGCTCAACCGGGCGTGGGAGGTGGAGCCGGACCCGGCGTCGGGCGGGCTGAAGAACTTCGTCACCAAGCGCATTCTCTCGTTCGGGATGGTGATGACGATTGCGTTCCTGCTGATCGTCTCGCTCGCGGCGAGCGCGGCGCTGACGGCGCTCTTCGGGGTGATCGAGGGCGCGATCGGGCCGGCCGGGGCGGCCTTCGCCCGCATCGGCGAGCTGGCCGTGAGCCTCGGCCTGTTCACCGTGCTCTTCGCCGCGATCTTCCGCGCGCTCCCCGACGCCCAGGTGGAGTGGCGCGACGTGTGGGCGGGCGCGGCCGTGACGGCCGTGCTCTTCGTGATCGGCAAGTTCTTGATCGGGTTCTACCTCGGGCAGTCGAACCCCGGCGAGGCGTTCGGCGCGGCCGGCTCGGTGGTGGTGCTGCTCGTGTGGATCTACTACACGGCGCTGATCCTGCTGGTCGGGGCGGAGTTCACGCAGCTCTGGGCGGTCCACACCGGCTCGCGCATTCAGCCGGCGGAGGACGCGGTCCGGGTCGTCGAGAGCCAGAAGAAAGTGGTTCGCCAGAACACGTCGCCGGAGACCAAGTCGGACGACGAGGACGCGGGCGAAAGCGAAGGTGCGAAGGCGACGCATCCCTACGGCGAGCGCCGCGATCCGCAGCCGCGCGAGGGCTGGAACGAAGAGCCGGAGCGGGACAGGGAGGCCTAGGCTGTGTCCAGTGATTCAGAACGAAGGCGAGCCTGAGCACGCGGCGACCTCAGCAAGGCGTGCGAGCCGGGATGGATTCGCCGGACGTAGCCTGGCTCTCCGTCACGCGCCTTCCATCGGGTGCCCTGCTGCTCTCCAGCCTCGCACGCCGCCGTCCATCGACGCCACGTTCGTGTAGCCCATCCGCCCCAGATTTTCCGCAGCGAGCGCCGAGCGGTAGCCGCCGCCGCAGTAGAGCACCACGTCGGCGTCGAGGTCCGGGACGGCGTCCTCGATGTCGCGCTCGATCACGCCTTTGCCGAGGTGGAGGGCACCGGGGAGGTGGCCCCGCTCCCACTCGCTCGCCTCGCGCACGTCGATCAGCACGAAGGCCTCGCCTCGGGCGAGCCGGTCGGCGACGGTCGGCACGTCGGTCTCGGTGATGCGGGCGCGGGTCTCGTCCACCAAGCGGACGAACCGGGGGCTGTGTTCGGGGGCTGCGGCCATGAGGGGACGGTCGTTTCGCCTTAGGAAGGTGCGGCGGGTCTCTGAGCGGATGCTCTCTAGAACGTAAGCCTAGAGCCCGCCGCTGACGTTCCCGAGTGCCTTGACCTCGGGCACGGTCGGCGGGGCGGTCTCGGCGAGGGCGGCGGTGCCGTCGTCGGTGACGAACTGCCGGTAGTGGTCGAAGCGGTCGAGGATGAGCGAGACGTAGGTCACCGGCTCGAGCCCGCGCGCGAAGCCGTACTTTACCACCGGGTCGGTGTAGACCGAGGCTTTCGACTTCTGGAGGAGCCAGAACGCCACGTCCTCCCAGTTCGTGTCGTCGCCGCCGTTCTTGGTTGCCAGGCGGCGGGCGTCCTCGACGTGCCCGTGGCCGGTGTTGTACGAGGCCAGGATGAAGCGCAGCCGCTCGGTCTGGTCCGGGATCTTGTCGTCCCAGTAGGTCTCGAGCCACCGGATGAAGCGCACCGCCCCGGCGACGTTGTCCTCCGGGTCGAACAGGTCGGTGACGCCGAACTGCCGGGCGGTCGGCGGCATGAGCTGGAGCAGGCCCGAGGCCCCGGCCCAGGACTGCGCGCGCGGGTCGAAGCGCGACTCCTGGTAGGTCTGCGAGGCCAACAGCCGCCAGTCCCAGCCGAGTTCGGCGGCGTTCTTTTTCAGGAGCGCGTCGTAGTCCGAGAGCGTGCCGGTCTCGCCGGTGAGGTAGGCGCTCTGGATGCGCTCGCGGTAGCCCTTGCGGTCGACGAAGTACTTGCGGTAGAGGATGGTCGAGAGCCGCTCGTTCTCGCCGATCCACGCGCTGAGGGCAGACTGAAGCTTCGGCGCGTTGATGCGGACGGCCCACGCCACGTCGTGCGCTGCCCCCATCGCCGGCTTGACGGTGATGTTGGTGTAGTAGTCGCTCCGCAGCTCGGCTATGTTCTCCTGCGAGACCGTGAAGTCGATGGTCCCGGCCGAGACCTGGCGGATCAGGTCCTCGGTGGAGACGTCGCCGCCGAGCTCGACCACGTAGATGTCGCCGGTGACCTCGTCGGCGAGTTCGACGAGCGTCTCCTCGTAGGGCGAGTTGCCCGGCAGGTGGACGGCCTCGCCTGCGAGCTGCGCCGGGTCCGAGATCAGCCGCGCCTCCAGGTCGACGGCCTCCTGCTGGTCCCCGGCCTCGCCGATGGCGCGGACGATCCCCGTCGTCGTGTCCATCGCCTCAGCCCCGTCCACGATCACCGAGTCGACCGAGTCCGGCAGCTCCAGCTCCTCGCCGTTGCGCTGCACGAGGGTCGGCTCGGTCCGGTAGAGCGCCTCCGCGAAGCCGACCGCGAGCCGGTCGTGGTCCGTCGGGACCAAGCGCGAGGCGACGATGTCGCCGGCCCCCTCGTTGAGCAGGATGAACAGACTGTCCGAGTCCGAGACGACGCGCATCTTGAGCACCAGGTCGTGCTCCTCGGCAAAGGCCTGGAGCATCTGGTACTCGTAGCCCATCGGCTCGCCGCGGTAGAGGAAGTACGAGGTCGAGTTGTAGGTCGCCAGCGCGACGAGCGTATCGCGCTCGGTGATCGCGTCGAGGTCTCGGTCGATGGGGTCGGGCAACCCGTCGGAGGCGGACCGGATGCAGCCGGCCGCCAGCAGGGCCAGCACGAGGAGAAGCGAACGCAGCACGAAGGGCATGGGGAGCGAAGGGGCGAGTCGGAGAGGGAGCGAGCGGAGAGTGAACGGGGGGCCGACCAACATAGTGCCGGACCAGGGTTAGGTGCCGGACCAGGGCTAGGACGGTCGCGCGGTCAGACGGGACAGGCCGAGCGCGGCGCGGAGCTTTGGGAGCGCCGCGCGCATGGCCCGCTCGCCGGCCGCGATCAGCTCGTCGGCCCGCGTGAACCCGATGAAGAGGTTGACGTCGGCCGGAAGCGCCGGCCGGACGACGATCTCGGGGGCCGAGCGCTCCAGGTTCCGCGCCGTCAGGGCGGCCACGGTTACGAACGAGGCCTGCCACACGTCGCGGATGCCCGGCGGCACGAGCGGCAGCTCCATCCCCTCGACGCGCGGGGCCTCGCCGAGCCGGTTGCTCGGAAAGTGCGGCAGCACGTCGACCGCCAGCACGACCTCGGCCCCGAGCGAGCGGGCGAGGTCGGCCGGGACGTTGTTGAGGATGCCGCCATCGGCCAGCCGGTACCGCCCCATCTCGACGGGCGCGAAGACGCCGGGGATCGACATCGTGGCGCGCATGGCCGGGACCAGGAGGCCGCTCGTGAGCACGACCTCGCGCCCCGTCACCAGGTCGGCCGTCGAGAGCGCGAGCGGGCGGCGGAGGTCGGCGAAGGTGCGCCCGGCCCCCATCGTGTCGGTGAGGTAGGTCTCGAAGCGCTTGCCCGAGAGCAGCGCCTGGAGCGTCGGGATGCGGTCGGCGAAGCGGAGCATCCGGCTGTGGGTGGCGAGGCCGAGCACCTCCTGCTCGACCATCTCGGCGGGGAACCCGGCCGCGTAGGCGGCCCCGACCAAGCCGCCCATCGAGGTCCCGGCCACCACGTCGGCATGGAATCCTTCGCGGGCGAGCACCTTGAGCACGCCGACGTGCGCGAAGCCCCGCGCCCCACCGCCGCCGAGGGCGAGGCCGAAGACGGGCCGGTCGTCAGGTCGGAGGCTGTCCATCGGGTAGGGCGAGGGATAAAAACTGGAAGGACGTAGGGAGATCGGTGCGTGGTGGGCTTCGTCGACGGTCCCCTTTCTCACCGAGGGCCGTCTCTCAGGAGCGTATCAGGAACTGGAGCCCGTCGCCGGGTGGGTACTCCGACGGGTCTTGCTCGCCGTGGAACAGCCGCGCTGCCGCGCCGCCCTCGAGGGTCAGCCGGTCGCCCTCGACGCGCAGCCACGTGCCCTCGGGCAGGCCGACGACCGGCACCGCCGGGTTCGCCGTGCAGAACTCCTGGATCCGCTGCGCGCGCGTCTCGCCCTGGTGCCCCGGCGGGTGGGCGTCGGTGTAGTGCGGGTTGATCTGGAACGGGACGAGGCCGAGCGCCTCGAAGCTCGGCGGCTCGACGATGGGCATGTCGTTCGTCGTGCAGATTGTCGGGCAGGCCAGGTTGGAGCCGGCGCTCCAGCCGACGTAGGGGACGCCGCTCTCCACGCGGGCGCGGAGGCGGGCCAAAAGGCCCCCCTCGGCGAGGGTCTTGAGCAGATGGAACGTGTTGCCCCCGCCGACGGCAATCGCCTCGGCCCGGTCGATGGCGCGGCCGGCGTCGTCGGCTTGGTGGACCGAGTCGAGCGTGAGGCCGACGGCCTCGAACCGCTCGCGGACGCGCTCGGCGTAGTCGTCGTAGGACAGGCTCACGCCCGCATAGGGGACGAAGAGCACGCGCCGCCGCTCGGTCCCCAGAAAGTCGCGGATCAGGTCGAGGGCGTGCTCGAGATACCCCTGCCCGGCGTTGCGCGAGTTGCTGAGCAGCAGGAGCCGGCGGGAGGGCGAGGCGGCGAGGTCGGACATGGGGGGAAGCGGGCAATCGGGAAAGGAGACATAGCGGAGAGAAGGTACCGAGAGTGCCGCCCTCCGTTTTGCCGTCCTAGGGTCTCACCGTCCCGCTGTCTCACCGTCCCGCCGTCTTCACCGCGTTTTGCTGGCCGACGCCCGGCAGCGTCCGGAACCGCACCGGCCGCTGCGGAGACAGCCTCGCCTCGCGCTGCCAGGCGGCGATCTCCTCGAACGTCCGGGTGCCGGCTGCGCTCGTGAGCGCGAAATACAACCCGCCGAGTGCGCCGAGCTGGTCGGTCGCCGCGCCGCGCATCACCTCTTGCACGACGAGGACGCCGCCGGGCCTCAGCGCCCGGGCGATCCGCCTCACCAGGCCGCGCGCCGTCGCGTCGTTGAAGTGGTGGACGAGCTGGCCGACGAACACGACGTCCCACCGCGCCTCGCCGAGATCGTCCTCGAGCACGTCGCCGGGGCGGTGCGCGACGCGGTCGCCGAGTCCGAGTGCGGCCACGGTCTCGGCCAGGAGGGGGGCCGCGTGGCCGACGGCGTCGGGGAGGTCGAGGACCGTCGCGCGGAGGTCGGGGTGGCGGGCGCAGAAGGCAGCGGCGAAGGCCCCGTGCGCGCCGCCCACGTCGAGCAGCGCGCGCGCGCCGTCGGGGACCGGGGCGCGGCGGACCGTCTCCGGCACGGCCAGGCGGGCGAGCGACCGCATCCCGCGTTGGTACAGACCCCACTCGGCCTCGCTCATCGACGCGTGGAAGTCGAGGGGCTCGCCGGTCTCCACGAACTGGTCCAGGCGGGCGATCCAGTCCCACTCGAGCGCCCGGAACCGGAGGCTGTCCACGAGCGAGTGTGGGCTGCCGCGCAGCAGCCACCGCCGGGCGACGGGGCGCAGGGCATACCGCTCGTCCTGCCGGCGGAGATACTCGGACCCGACTAGGGCGTCGAGCAGGGCCGCCGTCGCGGCCGGATGCGTGCCGCACGCCTCGGCGACGCGCTCGGCCGGCAGCGAAGCTTCGGCGAGGGCCTCGAAGACGCCGCGCTCGGTCGCCACCATCAGCGCGCGGGCGAGCAGCAGCGCCGGGTGCGTGTGGAGGAACGGCGTCGGCACCAAGCCGAGGCCGAGCGCGGCCCGCTCCGCCACGCTGTCGGGGCGCAGCCCGAGCCGCATCAGCGCGTGACCACGAGAGGCCGCGCGACGACCTGCCCACCGGCCTCAATGCGGACGACGTAGGCCCCGGCCGGGAGCGCACCCGTCGCCCAGCGAATTGTCCGCGTCCGCGCGACCGGCAGCGCCTCGGCGAGCGCCGCCACCGCGCGGCCGAGTACGTCGTAGACCCTGACCGTCACCGCGCCCGGCGTCGGGAGGACGAGGTCGAGCGCGATCCGGTCGCGCGCTGGGTTCGGGTAGAGCGTGACCGAGAGCGCGGCGTCGGGGCCGGCCTCGGTGCCGGTCGAGCCGGGGTTGTCGTAGAAGTAGAGGATGTCATCGGTCTCGTCGATCCCCGTCAGGTCGAGGTCGCCGTCGTTGTCGCGGTCGTGGAAGACGGCGCAGGAGCCGTTGCCGGAGACGGGGTACGAGGTCGGGTCGGCGAACGAGCCGTCTCCGAGGTTCTCGAAGAGGTCGAAGTCGCTGCTCGAGAAGTTGCTCGACACCAGGTCGAGGTCGCCGTCGCCGTCGAGGTCGCCGAGGTCGATGGCGACGCTGAGGCGGCCGAAGCTGTAGCGCTCGGCGGCACCCAGCCCGCCCGCGCCGTCACCGCGCACGACGACGACGTTGTTGCTGTTCGAGCCGGAGGCGGCGGCCACGTCCACGTCGCCGTCCCCGTCGAGGTCGCCGGCGGCGAGCATCCACGGGTTCGCGCCGGTCGGCACGCTCGGGCCTACGGTCAAGCCCTCGCCGTCGCCGAGCAGGAGCGTGATCTCGCCACTCGTGATCGACCCGATGAACACGTCCGTCAGGCCGTCGCCGTTCGCGTCGGCTGCGGCGCAGGCCGTCTCGCCGTTGGTGCCGGTCTCCAGCGCCTCGGGCGCGGCGAAAGTGCCGTCGCCCTGGCCGCGCAGGATCGTCACCGTGCTCGCGCTGCGGTTGGCCGTCACCAGGTCGTCGTGCCCGTCGCCGTCGAGGTCGAGCGTGCACAGGCCGCGCACGCCGCGACCGGCCTGGTAGCTCGCGCCGTCGCGGAAGCCGCCGGTGCCGTCGCCGAGCATCACGCTCACCCGGTCGTTGCCGATGTTGCCGACCGCCAGGTCGATGGCCCCGTCGCCGTCGAAGTCGCCGCCCTCGTTCGTGCTCGGGACCGAGCCGCTCGGCAGGGCGTGGATGGCGAAGTCGCCGTAGCCGCCGGTGCCGTCGTTGAGAAACACTCGGAGGTCGTTGGCGACCTCGTTGGGGATGGCGAGGTCGCTCCAGCCGTCGCCGTCGAGGTCGCCGCCGTAGGCCCCGTAGGACCGGACGAGCCCCTCGCCCGGTCGCCGCGTCGAGAGCTGTCCGGTCTCGACCAAGTCGAGGGATGCAGCCCGCGTGCGGGTCCAGAAGCTCCACGCATAGCCGTGATCTAGCTCGGCCCCGCCCGTGCCCCGGACGGCGCGGGACACCGAGACGGTGACCGTCTCGCCTGCGAAGAACGGCGCGTCCGGCACGAACTGCACCGTCGCGTCGTCGACCGTGAGCGTGCCCGTGGCCGGGCCGGACCACCGCCCAAAGACGCGCACCGAGGCGGTCGTGGTCGTCGCCGGGTCGACGGCTCGGTCGAAGGTGAGCGAGACCGGCGCGGTGCGCTCGGCTGTCACGGCGTGCGCGGTTGGGGAGACGTCGAGGACGCGGAGCGGCTGCGCGAAGGAGGCTACGGGCAGGCACAGCGCGAGGAGGAGAGCGAGACGGCGCATAGGATCGGGGGCCGAGGAGCGGAAGTATACGCGCGCCCCGGCAGTCCGAGGCGAAAGCGGAACCGATCCGCATAGCACGCAAAAATAGCTGCGTCGGCGTCGTCCTGTCAACTCCTGCACGCTACGCCGAACGCCCGCACGGCAGCGTCCGGCTTCTCAGAACGGGGCGACGATCGTCGTCCGGACGGTCTCGCGCGAGAACGAGCCGACGATGCCGAGGCCGCCCTCGACGTTCGAGGTCACGTTCGGGATCTCGCCGGGCGAGAGCGTCGAGCCGCCGCCCTGGATGGCCTGGGTCTGGACGAAGTCCTGGAACGCTGGGTCGAGCGAGACGAGCGTGAGGTCGTACGGCCCGTAGTAGCCGAACGCGAGGAAGGGCACCCGGACCAGGATCGTCCCGTCGCCGAGGTCGACGTAGCTCTCCTCGTTGAGCACCGGCGAGGTGCCGGTCACGACGGCGTCCTGGAGCGGGTCCTCCTCGCAGACGAGGTGCCCGGCGGCGTCCTCCTCGCAGTCGAGGAAGCGCTGGAAGAGCGGGACGGGACGGAACCGGCCCTCGAGGTTGAGGCTCCGGTACCGAGTCTCGCCGTCGATCTCGACCTCCTCGAACTCGTCGGGCGCGAGGGCGCGGACGGAGCCGACGAACGCCGCGAGCCGGTCGTCGGTCGAGCTGCGGGTGATGCGGACCTCGGGGCCGAGGCCGATGCCGTAGACCACCTCGCCGACGTCGGGGTCCTCGGGCGCGGGGTTGAGGAGGTCGTAGTCCGGCGGCACGGTCGTCTGCGCGGTCAGCCGCTCGCCGCCGGGGCCGGTCAGGTCAAGGCGGTAGGTTCGCTGCTCCAGGACCATAGCTTCGCCGTCGACCGGGACGTAGAGACCGGGGCCGCCGCTGGACGTGTAGGGGTAGACGGTCTCGTCGGAGCCGTCGAGCGCGAGCAGGGTGAGGGTGACGTCGGCCCCGTCCACCGCCGCCTGGAGCGGGTCGAGCACCTCCGCGAGGGGAGTGGTGCGCGCGAGGCGGACTTCGGGCAGCGGCTCGGCGGTGCCGAGGAAGGCGGAGACGACGAGCTGGGGCGTGAAGTCGTCGTCGACGGTCCCGTCGCAGCCGGCGGCGGCGAGGAGGAGGAGACAGGCGAGGAGGCGGACGCGCATCGGGCTAGAAGTCCAGGGGCTCTAAAAATCGAGCGTGAGCGAGACGTTGGGGAGGATTGGGAGCTGCCGGACCTCGCCGATCTCGACGGGGTTCTCGTCGAAGTCGTAGGTCACGAACCACAGGTTGCGCCGGTTGTAGAGGTTGACGAGCTGGAGCTGAAGCTCGTAGCCTGCCCCGAAGGCGGTGCCGGTGCGCGTGAAGCCGACGTCGACCCGGTGGTAGGGGGCGAGGCGCGCCGTGTTGAGGCCGTTCGAATCGAGGAGGTTCAGGTCGGTGTCCTCGAACGGAAGGCCGGTGGTCTGGTAACGCCCGGAGGGGGTGGTGTAGGCCTGGCCGGTGGCGTAGGAGCCGGCGACGGTCGCGCGCCAGCCGCGCCCGAGGTCGTAGTTGGCGACGAGCGTGAGGTCGTGGAGGCGGTCGTACTTCGGCGGGAAGGTCTCGTCGAAGGCGGGCTCGTCGGGGTAGCGCCGCCGCGTCACGCCGAGGGTGTAGCCGACCAGGCCCGTCAGCGGGCCGACGCCGCGCTCGAGCAGGACCTCGACGCCGTAGGCGTAGCCCTTGCCGAAGCGGAACAGCTCGGCGTACTGCAACCCGGCGACGTCCTGCACCTCGGGCCGGTTGTCGAACAGGGCGCGCAGCGTCCGGCCGTAGACCTCGACGTCGAGCTTGTAGGCCTCGCCGAGCCGGGTCTTGACGCCGAGGACGGCCTGCTCGCTGGCCTGGGGCGGGACGCCAACGCCGGTCGTCACCCAGGTGTCGAAGCCGGAGAACGCCTCGTTCGAGAGCAGCGACAGGAACTGGTGGTAGCGCCCGGCGGAGGCCTGGACCACGACGCGCTCGCTGAAGGTCCGCTCGACCTGGAGCTGGGGCGAGACGCGGACGTAGGCGGCCGGGACCGGGGCGTCGTCGTCCACGAGGTCGTCGGTGAGGCTGCGGAAGTACTCGGCGCGGACGCCGCCGGTGACGATCCACGCGCCGCGCCGGAGCCGGGTCTGGACGTAGCCCGAGGCGTAGCGCGACGGGTTCTCGTAGTCGGTCTGGGTGGAGCCGTTGAAGCTGCTGCTCAGGCCGAGGCGCAGCAGGCCGCCCCAGACGCCGCCGCGCAGCTCGAACTGCTCCGAGGGGAGCCACTCGGCGTCGAGCCGGGCCGAGTAGTCGGTGATGGTGTTGGGCCGCTCGAAGGTGGTCCCGGCGAAGTTGCCGGTGGGGAAGCTGAAGTAGCGGCTCGCCGTCAGCCGGGCCGTGGCGAAGGTCGTCCCCGAGAGCACGCGCTGGTAGGCGAGCGAGGCGGTGCGGTTGCCGTAGTCGAGGTCGAACTCGGCGTCGTCGCCGATGGGCAGGAGCACGCGGTCGCGCCCGGCGTAGGCGGCGAGGCTGAGGCGGTCGTCGGGCGTGAGGTCGAACCCGACCTTGGCGTTGACGTCGTAGAAGTAGAAGCTCTCCGGGATGCCGTCCTCGTCGAGCCGGTCGCGGAGCACGGCCAAGAGCGGCTCGAGCGTCGAGCGCCGGGCGTTGAGCGAGTACGACCCGCGCCCCTTCACGATCGGCCCCTCGACCCCGACCCGGCTGGCGAGCAGCCCGACCGTCAGGCTGCCGGCCCGCTCGTTGCGGTTGCCGTCGCGGTTGTAGATGTCGACCACCGAGCCGAGCCGGCCGCCATACGTTGAGGGGTAGGCCCCTTTGTAGAGGCGGACGTCCTTGATGGCCTCGGTGTTGAAGGTCGAGAAGAAGCCGAAGAAGTGGGTCGGGTTGTAGACCGTGGTCCCGTCCAGGAGCACGAGCGTCTGGTCCGGCGAGCCGCCCCGGATGTAGAGCGCCGACGAGAAATCGCTGGCCGACTTGACGCCCGGCAGGAGCTGGATCGAGCGGAAGAGGTCGGCCTCGAAGACCGTCGGCAGCGCCTCGACTAGGTCGATGGAGACGTTCTGCAGGCCCGGCGCGCGCTCCTCCTCGATCCGCTCCTCGGCCTCGACGACGATCTCCTGCCCGACGACGCCCTCGGGCGGTAGGTCGAGGTCGAGCCGCCGCAGCTCGCCCGGCGCGAGCGTCACGCGCCGACGGACGGCGTCGTAGCCGATGTAGCGGACGACGACCGTCACCTCGCCCGGCGCGAGCCCGCCGAGCGAGTAGAACCCCTGGGCGTTCGAGACCGTCCCGCGCCCGGTCTCTTCGACCTGGACCGTGGCCTGGACGAGGGTCTCGCCCGAGGCGGCGTCGCGGACGAACCCGTTGAGCGTGGCCGGTTGGGCGGCGGCGGCGGAGCCGAGGAGCAGGAGGACGAGCGGGAGGGTGAAGCGGGTGGGCATAGGGCGGAAGCGCGGGGCGGGAGAGGAGGCGCGGGGGAGGTGGGAGTGTGGAGGGAACGGAAGGCGCGGGGGGATTATGCGCCTCAACCGAGGGCCGCAGCGGAGGCGGATGGGGTCACGCGGGGACCGGCCGCCGGGCGCGGCGCATCAGGAACAGCCCGGCCAGGATCAGGGTCCCGCCCATGAGCTGGAACGGCGTCACCGGCTCGCCCAGCAGCAGCGCCCCGCTCGCCAGCGCCACGACCGGCACCAGGTTGCTGTAGATCGCCGTCTGCGAGGGGCCAACCCGCTGCACCGCCGCGTTCCAAAACCCGTAGGCGACGCCCGTCGAGAGCGCGCCGGAGAAGAGCAAGGCCCCCCACACCGCCGCGTCGACGCGGGGCCAGTCTACCTCTGCCCAGGCGCTCGCGCCCAGACCCCACAGGAGGGGGAGCGAGACGACGATGCCGAAGAACGCCAGGCCCGTCGCCGAGATGCCCGCCTGGAGGATCGGCCGGCTGAGCACGGTGTAGGCCGCCCAGGCGACGGCCGAGCCGAGCATCAGCACGTTCCCGAAGAGGGTGTCCTCGGTAAAGGCCACGGCTCCGGTCCCGGCCAGGATCACGAGCGCCGTCCCGACGAGCGACACCCCGAGGCCGCCCCACGCTGGCAGCGGCAGCCGCTCCACGCCGAGACCCTGCGCGAGCACCGCCGTCCACACCGGGGCCGAGGCGATCAGGAGCGCCGCGCTCCCCGCGCTCGTGGCGTCGACGCCGACGATGAAGAGGAGCTGGTACCCGACGTAGCCCAGCAGCCCCAGCCCGACGACCGTCCGCGGGTGCTCGCGGAGCGGGGCGAGGAAGGCGCCGGGGCGGCCGCGCGTCTGCCACGTGTGCATCGCGCCGAGCACGGCGGCCGAGGCCGCGAAACGCAGCGCGTTGACCACGAACGGCGGCATCGGCCCGAGCGCCACCTTGATGATCGGGAAGTTGAGGCCCCAGATGAGGACCGTGGCGAGGAGCGCGAGGTCGGCGGAGCGGCGGACGGGCATCGGCGGGGCGTTGGGAAGGAATGGAGGAATGGAGGAATGGAGGAATGGAGGAATGGAGGAATGGAGGAATGGAGGAATGAGGAATGGAAAGAAAACCGAGAAAGGTAACCCCGGCCGTCCCGCGCCCTCCGTCTTTCGTCTCCCCCTCTTCATGTCGTACTTTAAGTGCGGACCCTGACCCCGACCCCATGAAGTCCGACGGCATCCGCAAGCTCTACCACTCGATCAGCGAGGTCGCTGCCCTGGCCGACCTCGAGGCGCACGTCCTGCGGTACTGGGAGACCGAGTTCGAGGAGCTGGCACCGAAGAAAAACCGCGCCGGCAACCGCGTCTACGTGGAGCGCGACATCGAGGTGGTGATGCGGATCCGCACGCTCCTGCGCGAAGACAAGTACACCATCGAGGGTGCGCGCCAGGTGCTCGCGCGCGAGGCCGAGCCGCCGGTCGCGCCGGACCGCGAGGCGCTCCAGGACCTCCGTGCATTCCTAGCGAAGCTGCGCGCCGGTTTGTAGCCCTGTTGCGTGCGCGCTGGACAGCGGCCTATATTAGACGCCCCCCACGCAGGGCCATCGGGAAGTAGCTCAGCCAGGTAGAGCACTCGGCTGGGGGCCGAGCGGTCGCAGGTTCAAATCCTGTCTTCCCGACACCCGCACGCCGACACGGGCGCGCCAAGCCCGGCCTCTCCGCGAGGCCGGGCTTTTTTTGCCGACCCGGCGGCGCGCACGGAGACGGGCCAGCGGGGCGCCGCCGATCGTCGCGCCGCCGTGCGTAGTTTCTGGACTTTGTCCTCCCGACTCCCCCCGTCGCTATGGCTTCCGATCCCGCCGCTCTCTCGCCTGACGCCTCCGGCCTCGAACGCGACCTCCGCGCCATCCGCGAGAAGCGCAGCGTCTCGCTCGACACGCTCCAGCGCGAGACCCGGATGCCGGGCGACATCCTCAACCGCTTCGAGGCGGGCGGCCTGATCGGCGACGCCAGCTACAGCGAGGTCTACCTCCGCAACCTGCTCAAGGCCTACGCGCAGGCGCTCGGCATCTCGCCCCAGGAGGTCAAGGACGCCTACGAGAAGGCCAAGGCCGGCACCTACGACGGCCGCCTCCGCAGCCTCTACCTCGAGGGCGGGGCCGAGACCTCGGCCGCCCCACCGCCCCCAGCTTCGGGAACGGCCCCGGCGGTCGCGGCGCTCTCGGCCTCGGCGGCCCCGCGTGCGCCCGTCGCCGAGCGCACCGCCGAGCACCTGCCGAAGCGCCGCGTGCGGACGGCGCAGGCGGCGGCGGCCTCGTCGCAGCCCATCAAGAAGTCGTGGGGCCTGCTCATCGGGGGCACCGTCGCGGCGCTCCTCGTGATCGGCGCGGTGCTGTGGTTCCTGCTCCGCGACCCGACGCCGGACGCCGAGCTGACCGAGGTCTCGGTGCCCGCGGAGTCGGAAACCGTCGAGCCGGACGCTGCCGCCCCGGTGGAGGATCCGGCCGAGACCCCGGCCGCGCCGCCGCCGCCATCGAGCGCGCCGCGCTTCCAGACCCCCATCCAGGTCACGGTCGCCGCCGCCGCCGAGCCGCTCGAGGACTTCAAGGTGCAGACCGACGACGACCTCCGCCGGCCGTACTGGCTCGACCCCGGCGCGGAGCAGACCTTCACCGGGCAGCAGCGCGTGATCGTCTCCGGCGAGGGCGGCGTGGGCAACTACGACGGCGCGACGCTGCGGCTCCAGGGGATCGAGTGGACCCCGCGCGAGGGCCAGGTCTTCCGCATCACCGCCGCCGACGGCCAGGCGTTCCTCGACTCGCTCGCGCGCGTGGCGCGGTGATGCGCCTCGCTGCCGAGACCGAGGCCGCCCTCCAGGGCCTCGGTGAAACCGACCTGGACGCCCTCGACGAGGCCGCAGCCGGCCCGCTCGCCGAGCGCCTCGCGGCCGTCCTGCGCGGCCTCGGGCACCGCTACTACGTCCTCGACGATCCGCTCGTCGCCGACGCCGAGTACGACCGGCTCCTGCGCGCGCTCCAAACCCTGGAGGCCCGCTTCCCAAACCTCGCCGCCGTTGACTCGCCCACGCGCCGCGTCGGGGGCGAGCCGCTCGACGTCTTCGCCAAGGTCCGCCACCCGGAGCCGCTGCTCTCGCTCTCCAATGCCTTCGACGCCGACGAACTGCGGGCATGGGGCGAGCGGGCGCAGCGCGGCCTGGCCGAGCGCTTCGGCGAGGTGCAACCCGCCCTCGTCGCCGAGCCGAAGATCGACGGCCTCGCGCTCGCGCTGACCTACGTCGATGGGCGGCTCGTGCTCGCTGCCACGCGCGGCAACGGGCGCGTGGGGGAGGACGTCACCGAGCACGTCCGCACGATCCGCGACATCCCGCTCCGCCTCGCGCGGGCGGCCCGCCCCGGCGCGCAGCCCTCGCTCTTCGAGCCGGAGGACGGGGCGGTGCGCGTCGAGGTCCGGGGGGAGGCGTACCTGCCGAAGTCCACCTTCGCCCGTCTCAACGAGGCGCTCGCCGCTGAGGGGGCCAAGACGTTTGCCAACCCGCGCAATGCCGCGGCCGGGAGCCTGCGGCAGCTCGACCCGCAGGTGACGGCGGCGCGCGGGCTGCGCTTCTTCGCCTACGGCCTCGGCCCGGTCGAGGGCGTCGGGGAGCCGGCGACGCAGCACGAGACGCTCGCGTGGCTGCGGGGCCGCGGCTTCCCGGTCAACGAGCACATCGAGCGGTTCGAGGCACTCGAGAATCTAATCCGTTATTGCAATGGGTGGAACGAACGGCGCGACGGCCTCGACTACGAGATCGACGGGGTCGTCGTCAAGGTCGACCGCCGCGACTTCCAGCACGCGCTCGGGGCCGTCGCGAATGCGCCGCGCTGGGCCATCGCCTTCAAGTTCCCCGCGCGCGAAGCCACGACCCGGCTCAGCGGGATCGACCTCAACGTCGGCCGCACCGGGGCCATCAAGCCCGTGGCGGCCCTCGAGCCGGTGCCGCTCGGCGGCGTGACCGTCTCGAAGGCCACGCTCCACAACGCCGACTACATCCGCGACCGCGACATCCGCCTCGGCGACCGCGTCGTGGTCAAGCGCGCCGGCGACGTGATCCCGCAGGTCGTCGGGCCGGTGACGGCGGCGCGGACGGGGGCGGAGACGGTCTGGCAGATGCCGGCGACGTGCCCGGCCTGCGGCGAGCCCATCGCCCGGCTCGAGGGCGAGGCCGAGTTCTACTGCGCGAGCGCGGCCTGCCCCGCGCAGACGATCCGCCTCGTCGAGCACTACGCCTCGCGCGGCGCGATGGACATCGTCGGGCTGGGCGAGAAGGTGGCCGTGGTCTTGGTCGAGGCCGGCCTCGTCGGGCGGCTCGACGACCTGTACCGGCTCGAGCCGGAGGCGCTGCTCGCGCTCGACGGGTTCAAGCAGAAGAAGGTCGAGAACCTGCTCGCCGGCATCGAGGCATCGAAGCGTCGCCCGCTGCGCGCCCTCCTCTTCGGCCTCGGCATCCGGTTCGTCGGGGCGACGGTCGCCCAGCTCTTGGTCGAGCACTACGCGACGCTCGACGCGCTCGCCGCCGCGCCGCCGGAGGACCTGGAGGCGATCCGCGGGGTCGGCCCGGAGACGGCGCGCGGGGTCGTAGAGTGGTTCAGCCACGCGCCGAACCGGGCGACGGTGGCCGCGCTGCGCGACCTCGGCGTCAGCACGGTGCGGCTCCCGGACGAACCCGTCTTCACCCCGACCCCGACCGAGGGGCCGCTGGCCGGGCAGACGTTCGTGCTGACCGGCACGCTGCCGTCGCTGGCGCGCGCCGAGGCGAAGGCGAAGATCACGGCGGCCGGGGGGAGGGTGACGGGCAGCGTGAGCACCAAGACGAGCTACCTCGTCGCCGGGGTGAACGCCGGCTCGAAGCTCGGCAAGGCCGAGAGCCTCGGGGTCGCCGTCCTCGACGAGGCGGCCCTGCTGAACCTCCTGCCCGCCGACCCCGATCTGCCCACCGACTCCGACGTGCGGACGGGTTCTGCCGCGTCCGCCGAACCGGACGCCTAATGCTCGACGCTCTCAAGACCCGGCTGGCCCGCCGCCGCGCGCTCAAGCTCGTCGGGCAGCGGGCCGTGCAGCCGTGGGCGGCGGACCCAGCCGCGCGGCGCGTGCTCGTGGTGCTGCCGGCCGGCGAGGCCAAGGCGAAGGAGGCGTGGCGGTTCCTCGGAGGGCTCGGCATCCCCGAGGCGCAGATCGTCCCGGTCGTGCCATCGGGGCTGATCGCCTTCACGCCAGCAGCGTTCATCGGCCGGATCAAGCGGCTCGACGAGAAAGCCGTCGACCTGCTCGGCCTGCCGAAGCGGGAGGTCGCCGAGGCGCTGTGGACCCCGCCGCCGGATCTCGCCTTCTGCCTCACCCCGGCGTTCGACCTCGGCGCGGCGGCGCTCGTTGGGGCGAGTCCGGCCGCCTTCCGCATCGGCCTCGCCGGTGCTGCCGCCGGTGCCGAGCCGTTCTTCGACCTGACCGTGGCCCCCAGCGACTCGTTCGCCTCAGCACTCGCGGTGCTGGAAACGGCGCTCGGCAAGATCGAGCCGCCTGTTGTGGGTGGTCCGCTGGGTAGTCGTTAGTAGGGGTGTTCGACTGGACCGTCGCAACAAACGACCATCCACTATCAACTAACCACCCACAGCTAACCAGAATCGAAATGCTCACCGGCCTCGACTACACCGTTCTCGTGGCCTACCTCGTCGCCGTGCTCGGCTTCGGGCTGTGGGCCGGCGGGCGGCAGCGGACGACGGCCGACTATTTCCTCGGCGGGCGCGACCTCCCGTGGTGGGCGGTCCTCTTCTCGATCGTGGCGACCGAGACGAGCACGCTGACCGTGATCGGCGTGCCGGCGGTCGCCTACGGCGGGTCGCTCGTCTTCCTCCAGCTGACGCTCGGGTACCTCGTCGGCCGGGTCGTGGTGGCGCTCGTGCTGCTGCCGCGCTACTTCGAGGGCGAGCAGGCGACGGCCTACGCCTTCCTCGGCGCGCGCTTCGGCGACGCGATGCGGGCGGCGGCCTCGGTGACGTTCATGGCGACCCGGCTGCTGGCCGACGGCGTCCGCCTCTTCGCCACGGCGATCCCGCTGAAGGTGATCGCCGCCGGGGCCGGGCTGGAGGTGTCGTACGCTGCGATCATCGTCGCCATCGGCCTCGTGACGGTCGCCTACACGTTCGTCGGCGGGATCAAGGCGGTCGTGTGGATGGACGTGGTGCAGCTCGGGGTCTACGTCGGCGGCGCGCTCGTCGCGGTCGGGATGCTGCTGGGCGAGGTGCCAAGCGACTGGTGGGCGACGGCGAGCGCGGCGGGCAAGACGCAGGTCGTCGACCTCGGCCTCGGGCTGACGTTCGCCGAGTGGATCGCGACTCCGTACACGCTCGTCGTGGCGGTCCTCGGCGGGGCGTTCTTCTCGATGGCCTCGCACGGGGCGGACCAGCTCATCGTGCAGCGCCTGCTGGCGTGCCGGTCAGTGCGGGACGGGCAGCGGGCGCTCGTCGGGAGCGGGATCGTGGTGGTCGGGCAGTTCGCGCTCTTCCTGCTGGTCGGCCTCCTGCTGTGGAGCTACTACGGCGGGGCGAGCCTGGAGGCCCTCGGGCTGACGCGCGGCGACGAGCTGTTCCCGACCTTCATCGTGCAGGCGATGCCGCCGGGCCTGGCGGGGCTGCTGCTGGCCGGCATCATCGCGGCGGCGATGAGTACGCTTTCGTCGTCGCTGAGCGCCCTGGCCTCGTCTACGGTCTTCGACCTTCGAGAGCGGCTCAGGGGGGCACCGCTGGGCGAGGCGGCGGCGCTGCGGCTCAGCCGGTGGACGACGCTCGGCTGGGGCGTCGCCCTGACGGGCTTCGCGATGCTCTTCGAGTCGAGGACGAACCCGGTGGTCGAGCTAGGCCTGGGCATCGCTTCGTTCACGTATGGCGGGCTGCTAGGCGTGTTCCTGCTGGGCCTGGCGAGCCGGCGGGCGCGGCAGCGCGACGCCTTGGTGGCCTACGGCGTGACGCTCGCGGCGCTCGGGGTGGCGGTGCAGTCGGGCGGGCTCGCGTGGCCGCTCTACACCGTGGCCGGCAGTCTGCTGACGGTGGGTGTCGGGATGGCGCTGCGCCACCGTGCTCCGCATCCGTAAGGACCAACGGCCGTTGGCCCCTACGTCCGCCGTCTCTCCGTGCCGGAGAAGCCGTCCACCGACGCGGCTGTCGTACCTTTGGGCCGCCTGCCGCACAGACCACCACGAGACCGCATGGGCTTTCTGGACCGACTCGGCCTCAGCCGCAAAACGGGTCGCCGCCCCCACCGGGTCGGGCTTCAGCTCTCGACGTCGAAGCCGAGGGCGGGCCGCCGTCTGACGCGCAACGAGATCCTCGTGCGCGTCGGCATCTTCGGGGCTCTGCTCGGGCTGACGGTGCTGATGTTCCCGGACCTCGAGCCCTACGACGTGGCGGCGCAGATCCAGCCGGGTGACGTGTGGCAGCGGCAGGAGGTCATCGCCCCGTTCCGCTTCCCGGTCTACAAGAGCGAGGAGCAGCTCGCCGCCGAGCGCGACTCGGTCCGCTACGAGGAGCCCCCGCTCTTCGCCCGCGTCCCCGACGCCGTCGCGCAGACGGACGCCGCCGTGGACTCGCTCGACCGGCAGCTCTCGACGCTGTTCCAGGCCTACGTGAACTGGCAGCAGAACCGCTCGCGCGGCCGGCCTGCGGCGCAGCGGGACTCGGTGCAGTACGCCGAGCGGCTCGCGGCCTTGCGCTCGCCCCTGTCGGAGGAGCAGCTCGAGCAGCTGCTGCTGTCCTACGCCGCGCGCGCCGGCCTCGTCACGGCGACGCGGGCGGACGCCTCCGGCCCGACGCTCAGCGACATGCTCCTGCGCGCGGTGCGGAGCATCTCCAGCCGCCTGCTGCCGTACGGCGTGCTCGACGTGCCGAAGGACAGCATCCTGACGGCGCAGATCACCGCCGTCGACGGCGAGGCGCGCACGGAGGTCTTGATCCCGAAGGAGGACCTCTACGGCAGCGACGAGGCGCTGACCGTCGTCCGCAACGAGCTGAGCGTGCGCTTCCCCAACCGGCCCGAGGTGGTCGAGATCGGGACGAGCCTGTTCCGGCAGGCGGTGCGGACCTCGCTGCGGTACCTCGAGCCGGAGTCCGAGGCGCGGTGGCGCGAGCAGGCCGAGGGCATCTCGCAGGTGATCGGCGTGGTGCAGGAGGGCGAGTCGGTGGTCCGCCGCGGGGACCGCGTGACCGAGGAGATGCAGCGCCAGCTCTACTCGCTGGCGCGCATCCGGTCGGACCAGCAGAGCGACGTCGGCCCGATGCAGACGCTCCTCGGCGAGGTGCTGCTCTCGCTGGCGGCGTTCCTGATCTTCTTCCTCTACCTCTACCTCATGCGGCGGCAGGTCTTCTACGAGGCCCGGTACCTGCTCCTGATCGCGCTCGTCTTCGCCACCATCGTCGGGTTCTTCGGCATCGCCGTCCGCCTCCCGCAGATCGCCGACCTGGCGGTGCCGGTGGGCCTCGCCTCGATCCTGCTCACGGTCATCTTCGACTCGCGCGTCGGCATGTTCGCCACCATCGCCCTGGCGTGCATCGGCGGGCTGGTGTTCGGGTACGACTTCGAGTTCACCTTCGCGACGCTCTTCGCCGGCATGCTGGCCGTCTTCAGCGTGCGCGACGTCAAGAACCGCAGCCAGATCATTGGGACTGCGGCCCTCGTCTTCGGGGCGTATGCCCTCATCCTCGGGGGCTACTTCCTGCTGCGCGCCGGCGGCGGGGAGCAGTTCTTCTCCGAGCTGTCGCTGGTCGGGATCAACAGCGTCCTGCTGCTCCTGGCCTACCCGCTGCTGTGGATCTTCGAGCGCTCCTTCGGGGTGACGACCGACCTCAGCCTGCTCGAGCTCTCGGACACCAACCGGCCGCTCCTGAAGGAGCTCTCGCTGCGCGCGCCCGGCACGTTCAACCACGTCTTGCAGGTGGCGAACCTCGCCGAGGCGGCGGCGGCGGCGGTCGGGGCGAACGCGCTCCAGGCGCGTGTCGGGGCGCTCTACCACGACATCGGCAAGATGATCAAGCCGGAGTACTACATCGAGAACCAGCAGGGCGGCGAGAACCCGCACGACCGCGTGACGCCCTACATGAGCGCGCTCGTCATCGCCAGCCACGTCAAGGACGGCCTCGACATCGCGCAGCAGCGCGAGTACCACCTCCCGGAGGTGGTGCAGAACTTTATCCCGACGCACCACGGGACGACCCTGATGGAGTTCTTCTACCGCAAGGCGCAGGAGCTGCGCGGCCCCGAGGACCCGCCCGTCGACGAGACCGAGTTCCGCTACCCCGGCCCGCGCCCGCAGACCAACGAGCAGGGCATCGTCATGCTCGCCGACTCGGTGGAGGCCGCCAGCCGCAGCCTCGACAAGCCGACCCCGAAGCGCCTCGAGGGACTCGTCGACGCCATCTTCCGCGCCCGCGCCGAGGACGGGCAGCTCGACGGCTGCGCGCTCACCTTCGCCGACCTGAACCGCATCAAGGAGACGTTCCTCTCGATCCTCAACGGCATCTACCACCTCCGGGTGAAGTACCCCGACCAGGACAAGATCACCGGCGAGGAGAAGACGGCGGCCCCGCACAAGCCAGACGAGAAACCGGCCGCCCAGCCTGCGCCGACGGCGGCTCCGGCGGCGGCTCCGGCGGCGGCTCCGGCGGCGGCTCCGGCGGATCAGGTGGACGTGCCACCCACGGCCCAGGACGTCCCGGTCGCGCCGCCCGACGCAGGCGACGAGCGGCCATCCGGCTTCTCCTCCGAGGAGCAGGCCTCGCTAGGGTGAGGGGGAATGGAATAAAACCCGGAAAGGTAGCGAGAGCGTTGTGCGCTGCGCGTCTAGCTTTCTGTCCTCTGTCTACCGGCGCATGGCGTCGCGGACGGCTTGGAGCGAGGCGGGATGGATGCTGTGGCGCAGCGGGGCGTGGGCGACCTCGGCGAGGAGCGGGCGCAGCTTGCGTCGGGCCTGCGGGGTGAAGACGAGCAGGTCCACGTCCACGAGTACCTCGGCGAGGCGGTCGGCGTCGGCGGTGAGCGCGAGGGCGGGGCCGGCGAAGCCGGTGAGGGCGCGCAGCTCGGCCAGAAGCGGGGCCACGGCGTCGTCGTAGCGCGTGACGAGTCCGAGCGTGTCGGTCGGTAGCAGACGCGCAATACGGTCGAGGGTCTCCGGCGGCGGGTGGACGAGCACGCTGAGGGCTTCGGCGCGCGGCACGGCCTGGGCGGCGGTCTGGAAGCTGTCGTGCGGCGTCGCCACGAAGTCCGCCTCCGCGTGCTGCCCGAGGGCGTCGAGGCGGACGGCGTCGACGCGCTCCTGGACGGCGGCGCTGAGCTGCTCGGCGCAGGTCTCGGCCAGCTCGCGGTAGGGCGCGGCGAAGACGACGCTCGGGCGCGGCCCGTCGTCGAGGAAGGCGAGCTGCTCCTGGACCAGGTACTCGACCTCGCCCTCGTCCAGCCCCAGGCCGATCAGCCGCTGAATGGCGTCCTGCACGACGCCCGCGCCGCGCTCCATCCGGTCCTCGGCCGGCGCGGGCGAGCGCTCGACGACCGTGTAGCCACTGCCGACGCGCGCCTCCAACAGCCCCTCGGCCTCGAGCTGCTGGTAGGCCTTGCGGACCGTGTGGAACGAGACCCCGAGCTGGTCGCCGAAGGCGCGCGTGGACGGGAGCCGCTCGCCCGTGCGGAAGCGCCCCGTGGCGAGGTGAAACCGGAGCTGCTCGGCGAGCTGCTCGGCGATCGGCGTGCTCGCGCTGCGGTCGAGCTGGATCATGCAGGGCCGCGCTTGGTGACCGGGGCGTAAGGGGACGAGGGGCGGCGGGATGAAACCTGGCGCGCCCGGTGCCGGGTTACAGGTCGCCGGTTCGTCTGGCAACCCGATCCTCCTCATCAATCTACGCCCTCGAGACCCTATGCAGACCCTCACGCGCCCCCTCATCGCCGCCCTCGTGCTCGTCGGCACGCTCGCCGGTTTCGCCTCCGTCGACAGCCCAGCGGCCTCCGTCCCCACGGTCTACGAGGTCGACCAGACGCACTCGACGGTCGGGTTCAAGGTCCGCCACCTCGGCATCTCCACGGTCACCGGCACCTTCGCGGACTACGACGCCCAGCTTCGCGTCGACCCCGCCGACCTCTCGACGATGGCGGTCGAGGCCACGATCCGGGTCGAGAGCATCGACACCGGCAACGAGCGCCGCGACGGGCACCTCCGCTCGGAAGACTTCTTCGAGGCCGAGACCTACCCCGAGATGCGCTTCGTGAGCACCGGCGTCACCGAAGTCGACGGCGACGCGTTCAAGCTGGCCGGCGACCTCACGATGCACGGCGTGACCCGGCCCGTGGTGCTCGAGGGCGAGGTCATCGGCACGGCCGTGGGGCCGGGCGGCAAGCCGCGCGTCGGCATCGAAGCCGGGACCACCATCGACCGCCGCGACTTCGGGCTGACGTGGAGCCGCACGACCGAGGCCGGCGGCCTCCTGGTCGGGCACGACGTGCGGATCTTCCTCGAGATCGAGGCCGTCGAGGTCGGAGCCTGACGGCGCGCCGAACCGAATGCTGAGCGGGCGGAGCACATGCTGCTTATTGAGTCGCCGACCGGCATGATGCGGACCGGCACGGCCGGCTCGGGGCCAACGGCAGGCTGCGCGAGGCCGACGGGCACGAGCAGAAGCAGGAGGACGAGCGGGACGACGCGCATGGCAGATCGAGAGAGGAGACAGAGAAGGACAGAGGCGAATACAGCTACGGAGTTTACGGCGCTCGGCCGATCTACACCCGGCCTTCGACAACACGGTCCGATACCGCGTCTCGCGGACGCCGTGGGGGCCGTGGTCCGAGCCGGAGGCGCTCTTCACGATGCGGCCGGGGCAGGGCACGTTCGGCAACTACTCGGCGCACGCGCACCCCGACTTCGCCGAGGCCGGCGGGCGGGTGCAGTACGTCACCTACGCCCACACGACGGGCTTCCTCCAACAGGAGCTGCCCCTCGTCCGCGTCGCCTTCGGCCAGCTTCCCGACTGAGCGAGAGGTAAACAAAAAGCGGCCCCAGGATTATTCCCGGAGCCGCCTGAGTAGTGTACCCCCGGTAGGATTCGAACCTACGACCCGCTGATTAAGAGTCAGCTGCTCTAACCAACTGAGCTACGGAGGCGTGTGAGCTAAAATAACAACGGGCACCGGCGGCTGTTCCGGCGCGCGTTGAAGCGTGCTCGAAGAGTAGACCGGGGGCGGGCCTAGCCGTCCAGCTCGGGCGGGCAGGCCAGGGGGCGGAGGATCGGCTGGCCCTGGGCCTGCTCGCGGACGCGGTAGGCGTAGGTGTGCATCGCGGCCAGCTCCTCGGGCGCGATGCCCAGCTCCTCGCGGACCCGCTCCAGCGTTTGCGGCTCGCCAGCCGCGATCTCGCCGTCGGCGAGCGCCACGTCCACCAGGCCGAGCATGAGCGCGCGGCGGACCGAGTCGTCGGCGTCGCGGAGCACGTCGAGGCAGGCCCGGAGCGAGGGGGGCGCGATGCTGAGCGCAAAGGCCCGCTGCCGGGCGTCTTCGGAGAGGTCGTCGAGGTGGAGCGATTCGAGGATCAGGTCCGACTCCGCCTCGTCGATGTCGTTGTCGGCGGCGGCCAGGGCGAAGAGCGCGCCGTAGAAGGCGAGGCGCTGCCGCTCGGAGAGGCCGGAGAGGTCGAGTACGTCGGGAGCCATCGCGTCGGTCATGGGAGAGGGGAGATTGGTTCAGAGGGGACGGGAAAGATACGGACGCCCGGCACTCGTGGCTGCGGCCTCCGCCCCGAGCATCTGGCTGGGAGAACGCTGCCAGAGCGGATGGTATTGCCGCATCCAGCGCCGGTCCACCCAGTGCTTGAGCCGGAGCACCGGCCCACCGCGCGCCCACAGCCCGCCCGCCGCGATCAGCCCGGTCGGCTCGCCTGTCGAGAGGATCAGCGGCGCGACAGGGTAGGGGCGAAACGGGTTGAGGTCAACGTCGCCGAGGCTGCACCCGGCTCGCAGCGCGTCGAGCGCACGGCCGACGTTTGCCCGGAGCACCGGCCCCTGCTTGACGGCGTGGACGCCGATCTTCTCTAGGTCGGCATGCCCGTCGAGCGTCGCGCCGTCGCCGGCGGCGAAGAGCCACGGGGCGGCAGGGCACTGCATCGTGTCGGCGACCCGGAGGAAGCCGCGCTCGTCCACCGGCAGCCCGGCCTCGGCGAAGAGCGGTGGGCCAGCCGAGCCGGTCGCCCACAGCACCCGGTCGGCGCGCAGCCGCCGCCCATCGCCGAGCCGCACGGTCCCGCTCTCGGCAGTCTCGACCGTCGTGCCGAGGTGGATCTTGACGCCGCGCGCATCGAGGCGGCGCTGCACGTCGGCCTGCATCCCAGCCGGGAAGCCGGAGAGGAGCGCGTCCGACGGCTCCAGGACGGTGACCCGCAGAGCGCTCGGCTGGACGGCGGTTGCCCGCGCGCTGAGGTTGAGCGCGACCTCGACCCCCGCCGCCCCGCCGCCGACGATCACGAGGTCCCGTGTCTCCCCGGAGCCGCTCAGCGTTTCCCGAACGAACCGCTCCAAGGCCTCGATGTGGTGCAGCGGTTTGGTGAGCACCGCCTCGCCGGCACGCTCTCGGCCGGGATTGACGGCCCCGACGTCGAACACCGCCAGGTCGCACCGGACGGCCTCGCCGCTCGCGGTCCGTACGCCCCGGTCCAGGACCTCCACGACGCGCTCTTGGCGGAACGCCGCGCCCGACGCCTCGCACAGCCGTCCCAAGTCGATCTGCACCTCGTCGGCCGCGTAGACCCCGCCGAGGTGCTCGGGCACCATCCCGGAGTAGAACAGCGTCGGGTGCTCGTCGAGGAGCGTGACGGTGACGCCGCGCCGGACCCACTCGCCCGCGTGCGTCACGAGCGGCAGCATCGCGTGCCCGCCGCCGACGAGGAGGAGTGTCTGGTTTGGGGTTTCTGGTTTGCCTGCGGCGATGCTTCGCATTCTGGTTGGGCACGAACGACCGAGGGCGAAAAACCAGAAACCAAGAACTAGAAACCTGCCAAAGGCGCTACCCCTCGACCAGCCGGCGGATGATCTCGACCGGGGTGATGCCCTCGGCCTCAGCGTTGAAGTTGGGGACGATGCGGTGGCGCAGCACGGGGACGGCCATCCGGTCGACGTCCTCGGCGAGCGGCGTCAGGCGGCCGTCAAGCAGCGCGTTCGCCTTCGCGCCCAGGATGAGGTACTGCGAGGCGCGCGGCCCGGCCCCGTAGCTGAGGTAGTCGTTGGCCGCCTGCGGCGTGCCCGCCCGCCCCGGCCGCGTCCGCGCGACCAGGCGGACGGCGTGCTCGATCACGTGATCGGCGACGGGCACCTGGCGGACCAGGTCCTGGTAGGCGAGCAGCTCCTCGCGGCCGAGCACGGGCTGGACGGCGGCGGCGCGCCCGCTGGTGGTCGAGCGGACCACGTCGACCTCCTGGCTGAAGCTCGGGTAGTCGAGCCACAGGTTGAGCATGAAGCGGTCGAGCTGCGCCTCGGGCAGGGGATAGGTGCCCTCCTGCTCGATGGGGTTCTGGGTAGCGAGCACGAAGAACGGCTCCTCCAGCACGAACGTCTCGCCGCTGGCCGTGACGTGGTGCTCCTGCATGGCCTCGAGGAGCGCGGCCTGGGTCTTGGGCGGCGTCCGGTTGACCTCGTCGGCGAGGATGACGTTCGAGAAGACCGGCCCGCGGACGAACTTGAAGACGCGCCGCCCGGTGTTCTTGTCCTCCTCGATGATCTCGGTGCCGGTGATGTCGCTCGGCATCAGGTCCGGGGTGAACTGGATGCGGCTGAAGTCCAGGTCGAGCGCGTCGGCGAGCGTACGGATGAGCAGCGTCTTGGCGAGGCCGGGGACGCCGACGAGCAGGCAGTGCCCACGCGCCAGCAGGCACACGATCACCCCGCGCACGACCTCGTCCTGCCCGACGATGACCTTGCCGATCTCGCTGCGCAGCCGCCCGTAGGCATCGTGGAGGGCGTCGGCAGCGGCGGGGTCGGAGGAAACCATGAGTCGATGGGTGATTTCGGATAGGGGGTTCGGAGCGGAGACTTGGGAAAATCCAGAATCACAAATCCAAACTCAAAAATTGCTCGTCTTTGATGGCGATGTAGACGTCGTCGCGGAGCTCTGCGATCCACTCGGCCATCTCGCGCTGCCGTTTCTCCTGGAGGGCGAACTCCTCGATGAGCGGGTAGTCGGTCTCGAGGGTCATCGCGTGGGCCGGGGTGCGCTTCTGCAGGAGGACGATGTGGTAGGCGTCGCGGCCGTCGAGGAGGTCGACCTCGGCCGGGCGGCTGACCTCGCCGATCTCGAGGGTGTCGATGGCGGCGTGCCAGGCCGGGCTGAGGGCCTCGTAGCGGAGGTCGCGCTCGCCGGTCTGCGGGACGGTGACGTTGCCGCCGCGCGCGGCCGAGGTCTCGTCCTCGGAGAAGGCCTTGGCGAGCCGGGGGAACGAGCCGCCGGCGAGCACCGAGTCGCGCACCACCGAGAGCGTGGCGAGCGCGGCGCTCGGGTCGGTCTGCGAGGCGTCGATGCGGACGAGCACGTGGTTGAAGTCGACCGCGTCGCCGAGGCGCTCGTTGAGGCGCATCACGTGGAAGCCGAACTGGGTCTCGAAGACCTGGCTCAGCTCGCCGGGCTCGAGCGTGGCGGCGATGGCCCCGAACTCGGGCACCAGGTCGCGGATGCCGACGCGCTCGTAGCGCCCGCCGCGCTGGGCGCTGCCGGGGTCCTCGGAGTAGCGCCCGGCCATCGCCTCGATGCTCGCGGCCCCGCTGGCGACGGAGTCGCGCACGGCGTCGATGGTGGCGCGGGCGGCGGCGCGGGCGCGCGGGTCGACGGCCGGGAAGCGGACGACGTGCGCGAGGCGGACTAGCTCGGGCACGGCCGGGAGCGAGTCCGCCGGAATCGCGCCGAACCACTGGCGGACCTCCTGCGGCGTGATGCGGATCTGGAAGTACTTGCGCCGCTGGAAGGTCTGGGCCAGGAGCTGGTCGCGGACCTGGTTGCGGAAGTCCTCCCGAATCTGGTTCACGCTGCGGCCGTAGAGCTCGACCACCTGCTCCTCGCCGCCGAGCTGGGCGATGAGGGCCTCGGTGCGCTGGTCGAGCGCGTCGTTGACCTCGTCCGGGGAGACGACGACCGTCGTGTCGCGCCCGGCGTGCTCGACGAACACCTCTTGGGTGATGAGGTCGTCGAGCGCCTGCCGCCGGGCGTCGTCGCCGACCGCCTGGCCGCGCGCGACCTGGAGCGCGAGCGCCTCGACGTCCGAGCGCAGGATCACCCGGCTCCCGACGACGGCGACGATGCCGTCGACCTCGCCGGTGGGCTGGGCCGAGGCGGGGCGGGGCACGAGGGCCGGGAGCAGGAGCGCCGGGAGTAGGAGCGCGAGCAGGCGGGAGACGGGCATAGACAGGAGCGGAGAAACGGTGGACGGTGCGGCGGTGTCAGCGGGGCGGTGCCGACGAGAAGGTCAACGAGACACGTCTCCGGCGACGCGGGCCGAGTCCGGCGGGGGGGCGGGCGACGCGGGTTCGCGGATTTCCAGCTCGCCGTCGGAGAGGGCGTTGTTGCGGAGCCGCTGCACGTGGCGCGCCACCATCTGCTTGCGCGACCCGATGGCGAGCTGCCGCCGCACCTCGTCCTCGATCCACGCGAGCTGCGGCTCGCTGCCGGCCGGGGCGCGGTCGAGGAGCTGGAGCACGACGAACGTCGAGTCGGCTTCGAGCACCGACGAGATCTGGCCCGGTCCGAGCTGGCGGAGGGTCTGCCAGACGCTGGATTCGTCCGTGAGCAGGCGGCTCTCGGGCACGTAGGTGCGGCCGAGGCCAAGGGCGGTGGTCGTGTCGAGGGCGAAGGTGCGCGCGGCGACCTCCCAGAGCGAGTCCTGCTGGGCGCTCTGCATCGCCTGCTGCAAGGCCCGGCGGGCGGACTGCGCCCGGTCGCGCGTGGCGGCCTCGACGAAGCGGACGCGGACGAAGGGCTCGCGCAGGCGCAGGCGCTCGCGGTTGTGCTCGAAGTAGGTGTCGAGCTCGGCCTGGCTGGCGGCGGCGGTCTCCTCGTCGTAGATCGAGGTCAGAAGCGCGGCGGCGAGCACGGCGCGCTCGTTCTCCTCGAGCTGGCGCTGCACGTCGGGCTGCTCGCGGAGGCCGCGCTCCTCGGCGGCGCGCGCCAGCAGCTCGGCCGTCACCCACTGCTCGATCACCTGCTGCCGGGCCGTCGCGCTGTCCAGCCCGGCCGGGGCCACGTCGAGCGCGGCGTCGAGGGCGTCCTCGGTGAGCGTCTCCTCGCCGACGCGCGCCACGAACGTGCCGGGCACCGGCGGCGGCGCGGACTCGCACGCTGCCAGGGCGACGAGGAGGAGGAGGGCGAGGCGGGGCATGGCAGGCGGAAAGCGAGCAGGCGGAAAGCGAGAGGGGAGCCGCCTGCGTGTCCGGTGGCTCCCCTCTCCCATACGCAACGGCGGACAGGGTTATTGCATCGACGGTACTGCGACGTTACTGCATCGACATCGACTCGGCCGCCTCGTCCATCATCCCGGCCTCGCCCTCGAAGGCGAAGCGGAGCGGGGCGGGGAACAGCTCGGCCCCGTAGGTCGCCCGGAGGCGCTCGCGGAGGCGCTCGTCGAGCACGTCCTGGTAGTCGGCGACGACCTGGGCGCGGGCCTCATCGAAGGCCATCGGGCGCGGCGGCTCGACGGCGTCGAGGTAGAGAATCGCCTGGCGGCTCTGGTAGGGGAGGACGGCGGTCCGCTGGCCGACGTTGAGCACGCGGGCGTCGTCGAAGATCGTGGCTGCCCCGCCGCCGGTGGGCTGGCTGTTGACGAAGACGGTGTCGATCTGCACGACCTGCTCCGCGCCCTCGACCATCGCCTCGATCTGGGCCGGGGTCTGCCCCGCGTCGAGCGCCGAGGCGACGACCTGGAGCAGCGAGTCGTTGCGGCTGTAGAAGCCGACCACGCGGCGGCGCTCGGGGAACTGGTAGTCCGCCGTGTGGGCGGCGTAGTGGTCCATCAGCGCGAGCGAGTCCCGCGAGGCGGCGTTCCAGACCGAGTCCTCGGAGATGCGGAAGAGCAGCACGCCGTCGGCGTAGTCCTCCATGATGCGCCGGAACTCGGGGTCGCGGTCCTCGAGGCGGAGCGCGGCCAGCTCCACGGCCTGCTCGTTGAGGAAGTCGTCGGCGAGCGTGAGGAGCTGGGCCGGCTGGTCGGCCCCGGGCGAGGGCCGGGACTGGCGGATGTAGGAGGCGAGCTCGCCGAGCGTGTAGGTCGAGTCGCCGACCGTGGCGAAGGGCTCGGCCTCGGCCTCGCCGAAGTTCTGGGTGGCGGCGAGGAAGATCAGGCTGTCCGGCGCGAAGGGGGACGTGGCGCGGAAGACGGCGGCGGTGTCGAGCCGGCCGCCGACCTCGGCGCGGAAGGCGCGGCCGACGGCCTGGCGGCGGACGGCGGTGCGCGGCAGGCGCTCGGCGGTCTGCTTCAGCTCGGGGTAGGCCTCCTCGTAGGTCTCGCGCGCCTTGCGGCCCGTGAGCTGGATGACGTGGTAGCCGAAGCGCGTCTCGACCACGTCGGAGACGTCGCCGACGCTCTCGAGGTCGTAGGCGGCGTTCGCGAACGGCTCGACCATCCGCGAGCGGGCGAAGAAGCCGAGGTCACCGCCCTGCTGCCCCGAGCCCTCGTCGTCGGAGTACTGACGGGCGAGCGCCGCGAAGTCCTCGCCGGCTAGGACGCGCGCGCGGAGCGACTCGGCGAGCGCGCGGGCCTCGGCCGAGTCGGCGGCCGTGGCCTCGGGCGCGAGGCGGATCAGGATGTGCGAGGCCTGGATCTCGGGCTCGGCCATGCGGCGGTCGCTGACCTCGAGGAAGTGGTAGCCGAAGCGCGTGCGGAAGACCGGCGAGACCTCGCCGACGGGCGTGCCGTAGGCTTGGTCCTCGAAGGCCTGGATCATCCGCCCCCCGGAGAAATAGCCGAGATCGCCCTGGTTGCGCTCGGCGGACGGGTCCTCGGAGTTGCGCACCGCGATGTCGGCGAAGGCGGTCCCGGCCAGGACCGAGTCGCGGAGCGCCGTGATCCGCTGGTAGGCGGCGAGGGTGTCCTCGGGCGCGGCGTTCTCGTCGACGCGGATGAGGACGTGGGCCGCGCGGATTTCCTCCTCCTGCTTCTTGTACAGATCGCGCGTGATGTCCTCGAGCACCTCGCGCTCGACGAGGTACGGCTTGGCGAGCTGCGCGCGGTAGTCGTTGACCTCAGCGACGAGGGCCGAGTCGCGGTCGAGGCCGAGGTCGCGGGCCTGCCGGACCTTGAGGCGGAAGTCGACGTAGCGCGTCAGGAAGTCGGCGTAGGCCGGCAGCGAGTCGGCGGCGGCGGCGGCGCGGCCGCCGACGGTGCGGGCGTAGCGCTCCTCGAACTCGCCGAGCGTCATCGTCTCGCCCGCGAACACGGCGACGGGCTGCTCGTCGGCGGGGAGGTCGGAGAGGCTGGGGCCGGACGAGCAGCCCACGGCGAGGCCGGCGAGCAGGGCGACGGCGAGAGCAGGGAGGAGGGCAGAGCGGAAGCGCGGCATAGCGAGACGGTAAGAGGTCGGAATCGGTCGGGGCAGAACAGCGTGCGAAGCTACGCCGCCCCGCCCCGTCTGCCGGCCGGCCGAGGGTAAAGCAACGGCGAAAACGGGAAGGGAGGACCGAGGAGGAGGGGAGCTCTACGTCTCCCCGCGCCGACCCCGGCCGCGCAACCTCGCCGAGCAACTTTCGCTCGGGTCCCGTGTCTACCTCCAAACCCCGCTGCTCATGGACCCGGACGACCGCGCCCTCATCGAAGCATTCCAGGCGGGCGACGAGTTTGCCTTCGTCGCGCTCTACAACCGCTACAAGTCCCCCGTCTTCGCGTTCTGCGCCAAGATGCTGCTGGACCGGGCGGCGGCGGAGGACGTGCTCCAGGAAACCTTCGTCCGGGTCTACGAGAACCGCGAGCGGCTGACGCGGCCCGGCTCGTTCAAGGCGTGGCTCTTCACGATCGCCCGCAACCAGTGCCTGAACCACCTGCGCCGCGCCGGCCGGCAGGTGCCCCTCGGCGACGCCCTCGGCGGCGCGGAGCCCGTCGCCTCGGGCGGCACCCCGTTCTCCCACCTCCTCAAGAGCGAGCAGGTCGCGCTCGTCAACGACTCCCTCGGCCGGCTCAGCCCGGAGTACCGCGAGGTGCTCGTGCTGCGCGAGTACCAGAACCTGAGCTACGACGAAATCGCCGCCGTGACGCGCAACACGGTCTCGTCGGTCAAGAGCCGCCTCTTCAAAGCCCGCCGCAAGCTCGGCAGCTTCCTCCGCCCGCTCCTCGAGAGCGAGGCCGCCTCCAGCGAGGCCGCCGCTTCGCCTCCCGCCCCCCGTCTCCCGCAATGACGCTACGCACCGAAGAGCTGCTCAACCTCTACCTCGACGGCGAGCTGCCGCTCGACCAGCAGGGCGACCTGTTCGCCAGCCTGGCCGAGGACCGCGCGGCGCGCGCGCAGTTCAACGCCCTGATGGCCTTCCGCCTGGCGACGCGCCTCGACGCCAACCCCGTCGCCCCGGCCGTGGACGAGGCCCTCTTCCAGCGGATCGACGGGCTGCGGGCCGGGCCGGGCCGCAACCGCGCCGAGGACCGGGAGCCGGTGCGCGTGCTCCGCCGCCGGGTGACGGTCGGGACGGCGCTCGCGCTCGTCGCGCTCGTCGCGGCGCTCGGCGTGCTCTGGCCCAGCCCACCGCCGGCCGAGACGGTGCGGCTCGTCTCGGTCGAGCACGCCGAGCCGGTCTACGTCATCTACCCCGGCGTGACGGTCGAGGACGATACGCTCGAAGAGCGATAGCTCGAAGGGCAGTAGAACATCGAAACGGCCCCGCCGGAGCATCGGCGGGGCCTCGCTGCTTCGCAACGTCGGCTAGCGCAGCAGGTTCGCTAGCGCAGCAGGTTCGCTAGCGCAGCAGGTTCGCTAGCGCAGCAGGTTCGCTAGCGCAGCAGGTTCGCTAGCGCAGCACGGTCACGCGCTGCGTCCGGACCGACGATCCCGCCGTGAGCCGGACGACGTAGACCCCACTCGGCAGCCGCGAGGCGTCGAAGCTCGCGCTATGCCATCCCGCCTCTGCTGGACCGTCGGCGAGGCGGGCGACCTCGCGCCCGAGCGCGTCGTAGACCGCGAGGGTTACGTCGGCCCGCCCTGGTAAACCGAAGCGCACCGCCGTGGCCGAGGCGAACGGGTTCGGGAAGGCGGACAAGGACACCTCGCCGGGCCGCGCGCGGCTCGCTGCCGTGCCGGCATCGGTCTGCGGCGCGCCGTCCTCCGCCCGTAGCTCATCCGAAGAACCGCCCTCGGGCCGGTTGGAGCCTACGGTGACCACGTAGCCGTGCGTGCGCTTGGTTCCGCCGCCGTCGGTAACGACGAGGGCGAGTTCGATCTGGCCGCCGGGGCTGAACTGCGTGGTGAGCCGGCGGCTGGTGGCGGCGAGTTGGAAGTCGCCGCCGCATTGGGGGCCGGCCTGGGTGCAGTAGCCGTTGTCGTCGGGAAAGCAGTTGGCGGGGCAGTCGGGGGTGACGTAGCGCTTGTGCCAGCGGTAGGAGTAGGGGGTGGTGCCGCCGGAGGGGTTGGAGTCCCAGGTGGCTCTCTGGCCGACGCCGACCGAGGCGGGTCCGTCGATGTAGGCCGAAAACGGTGCGGGCGGCGGTGTCACTTGAGAACCTGCTACCGTGTAGGCGACGGTGAAGTCTTGAGGGCGCTTAGGAACGCTTCCCCTTCCCAGTAGTCCAGGCCTTACGTCATAGAAACTCGCATCCCAGTAGAACCCTTCGATCTCAAAGCCCTCGGCAGATGCCGAAGTTATGCTGAGTGACTTCACGAAGGGGTCGTACCGCGTATACCAGTTGTTGCTGTTGTACCACCACATATTGTCAGTGCCATCACTCTCGGCCCACCGGACGAAAACATCGGGTGCGGAGGAAGGGGAGATGGAAGATGGAAAGTCGATACGGGCCGTAAACCGGCGCAATTTCCCCGTGGTCAGGGTGCAGTACCCCGGCCCGTTGTAGAAGCGGCAGAAGCCCTGTAGCTCTACCAGGTCAGTGAAGTACAGGTCATCGGTGAGAACCGTGACCCCGGAGGAGGTCTCACGGGCGAACTCGTTATCCCGGACGTAGCGGAGCGCCTCGCCTGCGTCCACGGCCCCCGCTCCCGTTGCCTCGTCGAAGCCCGCCGTGCCAGCGTCCGTCGCGGTGAGGCGGAGGATACCCTCGATCTCCTCGCCGGTGAGGTCCGGCTTCTCTGCTTTGAGCAGTCCTGCTACGCCGCCGACGATAGCAGCAGCCGGAGCCGTTCCCTCGAACGTCATGTATGCGTCATTAGCATCGCCACTTAGTCCGACGACGCCCTCGGCATACCCTGCCACGTCCACAAACGGGCTGGGAAGCGTCCCACTCCATGCAAGGAGTTCACCGGCCGAACCTTCTACGACTCCACCGACGCCAACGCTGTACTTCCCGACCCGGTTGGGGGTGTAACCTTCGAGCGGGTTCCACCCGTCCACGGCGTCGCCAGCCGGAGCTACGATGACAGCGTCGTCCTCAATGGCGGCGTTGATGACGGCACCGCGGAGGAGGCTGAGCGGGTTCGGTGGGCTGGCGCACCCGCTTCCGAAGCAGAGCGCATCGAAGATGGTGTTAGCGGTCTGCCGAACCTCGCCGGCGAAGAACGCGCGCTGGCCCGGCGGGAGCGAAGGGTTCGGCCAAGAGACGGCCAGGGTGGTAGTGTTGATCGTCGTCGTAGGGAATCCGTTCGCCGCTGCGGTTGGGAGGCCGTACTCGAACAGATGCACGTCGGCCCCATCGGAGCGCGCCTCGCTCACGCGCTGGCTGAACGTGTCGAGGTCGAGGTAGAACCGCTCGGTACCTCCGGTGTCGTTCGTGAATTCAAGGATGTTGTTGGGGTTGTCACCAGTCTGCGCGTTGCGGAGCACGCTGTACGAGCGGAGCATCGCCTGCCGGTCAATGCCCGCGATCCCGATCCCGTTATTGGTGTTGGCAGCAGCTACACCGGCCATCTCGGTGGCGAATCCGAACTCCGGGCGGATGGCAGCCCCGCGCGGCGAGAGCGTGCGCCCGCTGAGGTCATTGTGTGTTTGTCGGAACCCCACGAGGGAGTGCAACGGCAACGAGGGTACTCGACGAGCCAGTCGTCACGGCCCACGCCTCGTCCACATCGTGAACGTCGAAGAGGTATTGCTGCTGCCCGACGAGCGGGTCGTTGGTCTGCTGGGCGTGTACCGCAGGTGTAGAAGCGAGGGCCAACACCGCAAGGAAACTGTACGGGAGAAACCGACTGATAGTGGAACGGAGCGTCATGAGGATTGAGGTCGTGGTGGTGAGCAGAAGCGAACGATTTTACTGGAACGTAGGCGAGGCGCTGGGGGGCGGCAGCGGGGGGAAGGCCGGCACCGAGTCCGGCAGCGCCGACCAAAGCACGCGCTCCTCGCCCGCGGCGAGGTCATAGGTGAAAGGAATCCAGCGTGCCCCGTCGCCCCGGTGCACGTCGCGGATGAAGAGGAATCCCGAGCCGTCGGCGTACCAACGGGGGTTTGTCCCACCCAGCCGTGTGATCCGCCGCACGTCGGAGCCATCGCTCTGCATGAGGTGGAGTTGGTCCGCGTTCTGGACCTCGCGCTTGTAGACGACAAGGGCGATTGTGGGACTCGGGATGACCACAATGGTGTTGACGGAATCCTTCGGCACATCGGTGATGTAGCTCCACGCACCGGTGGCGAAGTCGTAGCGTGCCCAGTTTCCATCAAGGTCGAAGGCTGGATCGTCCGAGTACACGTATTTGCGTCCGGTGATGTAAGAGCCATTACCACCGAGATAGGCCGCCTGCATCAACTCGACGAGCGGCCCCTCCACCGCGCCCGTCTCGGTGTCGAGGACGTAAAGCCCGCGCTCGTAGGGCTGCTGGTACGCTTGCCCCCACACCGAGACCAGTAGGTGGCGGCCGTCGGCAAACCAACTCCCTGCGCTCGTCGTGTGCTTCGTGAAGAAGCGCTCCTCCGTCCCCGACCACCGCACGGCCTCCAGCGTCGCCAGGTCGAGCGTGTAGACGTAAGAGCTCGTCCCGATCCAGATCGTCAGCGCGAGCCGCTCCCCGTCCGGGGACCAGTCGATCCCGCCGACGTTGACGCCGATGAACTGCGGGTCACTCCCGTCAGCGTCCACGATCCAGAGTTGCTTGCGCGGGCCGAACTCCTCACCGGGCGTCTGCCGCCGGACGAGCGCGATCCGGGTGCCGTCGGGGCTGGGCGTGAGTTGGTAGAGATGCTCGGTCCCCGGCAGCGCCGCGCCGCCGTATTCACCGGGCTGGAACAGCGGCTCCTCGGGGGTGACGTCGGCCGCAGAACAGCCGACGAGGGAGAGAAGCACGCATCCTACGAGCAGAAGAAAGACAAAAACCTTAGAATGAATGAGCACCGACTGCATAGCTTCGGGTTATGGAGTAGCCGGTAAAGTAGATTATATGTGCGAGCAATATCAAGAACTCATAGCACGAGCGGTTATCTCTTCCGCATTTCTTCGTGTCGGAGCCGGTCGAGACGGTGCGGCTCGTCTCGGTCGAGCACGCCGACCCGGTCTACGTCATCTACCCCGGCGTCACGGTCAAAGGCGTCACGGGCGAGGAGCCCCAGGGACGGTAGGTGGAGTGCAGCACCTCAGCGCCAGCGCCTCAGCGAACGAGGCTCACGCGGACCACGTCGGTCGTGCGGCTCCCGTCGAGTCGCACGACGTAGGACCCGGCTGCTAGCCCGGCGGTCTCGAACCCAATCCGGAGTTCGGTCCCAGCCAGTCCGTCCCAGAGCACGGCCACCTCGCGGCCGAGCACGTCGTAGACGGCCACGCGCACCGGCTGCGGCTCGTCGAGGGTGAGCAGCAGGCTGAGCTGCTCGGTGAACGGATTGGGATAGGCCGCCAGTGCGGTCGGTCCGGTCGGGACCGCCGGCTCCGAGGCGGTGGCGAACAGGTCGCCGACGATCAGGACTTCGTCGGCACCCCCGAAGCGGTCGGTGCTGAAGAGAAAGAGGGTCTGGTCGGTCGGGTCGAAGGCGATGTTGTTCGGGCTGCCCGGCACCGCGTAGTCGTCCGAGGCCACGTCTGGGTCGGCCAGGATCGTCGTCTCGGAGGCGAAGAGCGTGCCTTCACCGTCGAAGGTGTAGCGGGCGATCTCCTCGCCGTCGCTGGCATCGAATGAGTTGTTGAGCACGAAGAGGGCGCGCCGGGAGCCCTGCTCGGCGTACTCGATGTCGGTGAGGTTGAGCGTGCCCGTGAACACGCCCGCCGGGTCGGCGAAGACGCGAAGCGTCGGGGTGCCGAACGGGTTGGCAATCTCGACGATCTTGTTCTCGAAGTCGCCCTCGCCGAACCTGTCGGAGAGCGCGTAGAGCGCGCCCGTCGCCACGTCGAAGGTCAGGTCCACGAGGCTGAGGTCAGGATCGGTGACGACCGGGTCGAGCGCGCCGGTCTGGTCGTTGAGGGTGTAGACGCCGTCCTCGGGCGCGCCGAAGAAGGCCTTCCGGGCGACGTAGATCTCCTCGTTGTTCGGGAGGATGGTGAGGCCCGTGATGCCATCGCTGAGGCTATCGGCGGGGTCGGTTAGGACCTGCGACTTCTCGCCGACGAGGTAGAGAAAGTCCACGTTCGCGTCGGCGTTGGCGAGGGCGAACACGGCGAAGTCGCCCCCTACCGGGTCGAGGACGGCGGCGCGGCAGCGGTTGACGTCGATGCCGGCGTCGGCGTCGAGCTCGGCGGCGGAGCGCACCACGAACGTCCGCTCGCCCGGCGGCTCCTCGGGGTTGTAGGCGAGCAGGTCCTCCGTCGGGAAGTTGTACCAAACGAAGGCCCCGTCGTAGGCGGTGGCGCACCCGAAGTCGACCTCGATGGTGCCGCCGTTCGTGAGGTCGTCCATCGAGGCGAAGGTGCCGAAGTCCTGGGCGGCGACCCCGAGCGGGACGGCCAAGGCGAGGCAGAAGAGGAGGCGCATGGCGGAAAGAGGTGGTTGAGAAGAGGCACGTGCCAGAGAGCTGGAGCGGGGAAGCCGAAGGTAACGCCGGGCAAAAGGGGCCGCGCCTTTCACCCGGATTTGCCCCACGGGGCGGAGGGCGGCGGCTATACTAAGGCGACCTCGCTCATCGCTTCGCTGGCTCCCTCCATGCCCGACTCCGTCCGCGTCCGCTTCGCCCCGAGCCCCACCGGGCTGCTCCACATCGGCGGCCTCCGCACCGCGCTGATCAACTACCTCTTCGCCCGCAAGCACGGCGGCACGTTTCTGCTCCGCATCGAGGACACCGACCGCGCGCGCTACGTCGCCGGGGCCGAGGCCGACATCCTCGAAGCGCTCCGGTGGGCGGGCCTCGGCCTCGACGAAGGCCCTGGCCTGGGCGGCGAGGTGGGTCCCTACTACCAGTCCGAGCGCACCGATCTCTACCGCGAGCACGTCGACCGGCTGCTGGAGAGCGGGCACGCCTACGTCGCCTTCGATACCGAGGCCGAACTGACGGCGATGCGCGACCGGCTCGCCACGAAGCAGAACCCGACGCCGCGCTACGACGCCGCCACGCGCGGCCAGATGACGAACGCGCTCACCCTCCCGGCCGACGAGGTGCAGCGACGGCTGGATGCCGGCGAAGCGTACGTCGTCCGGCTCAAGGTGGAGCCGGGGCACACGGTCCGGTTCGGCGACCTCGTCCGCGGCCCCGTCGCCTTCGAGACCAACGAGGTCGACGACCAGGTGCTGCTCAAGAGCGACGGCCACCCGACCTACCACCTCGCCAACGTCGTCGACGATCACGCCATGCGGATCACCCACGTCATCCGCGGCGAGGAGTGGCTGCCGTCGGTGCCGAAGCACCTGCTGCTCTACGACGCGTTCGGGTGGACGCCCCCGCGCATGGCCCACCTTCCGCTGATCCTCAGCCCGACCGGCGGCAAGCTCTCCAAGCGCAACGCCGACACGGCCGATGGGACATCGGCTGCGGGCATCCCGGTCTCCGTCAGGGACTACCGCGCGCAGGGCTACGAGCCCGAAGCCCTCGTCAACTTCCTCGCGCTGCTCGGCTGGAACCCCGGCGACGAGCGCGAGCTGTTCTCGCTCGGCGAACTGGCCGACGCCTACGACATCGAGCGGACAAACCACGCTGGCGCGCAGTTCGACCTCGACAGGCTCCAGTGGTTCAACGGCCAGCACCTCCGCGCGCTCCCAACCGATGAGCTCGTTCGCCGCGTCCGCCCGGCCGTCGAGTCTCGGGTCGGGCCGGTGGAGGACGGCCACCTCGCGGCCGTCGCCGAGCTGATGCGCGAGCGGCTGACCTTCGCCCACGACCTCGCCGAGGCCGCCTACTTCTTCCAGGACCCCGAGAGCTACGACGAGGCCGCCGTCAAGAAGCGGTGGAAGGACGACAGCGCGGCGCTCGTGCGCGCCTACGCCGACCGCCTCGACGCCGCCGACTCGCTCACGGAGGCAGGCACCGAGGCCGCGATGCGCGACTTGGCTGAGGCCGAGGGGGCGGGGTTCGGCCGGATCATCCACCCGGTCCGCCTCGCCACGACGGGCGTGGCCGCCGGGGCGGGGATGTTCGAGACGCTCGTGCTCATCGGGCGCGAGGCGACGGTCCGCCGCCTCCGCCGCGCCGCCGACGCACTCGGCTAGGGCGATGAGCGACGAACCGACCGACGGCCCTTTTCAGATCACAGCAGCGAACGTGCTCTTCGCCGTGCTGCCCGGCCTGGTGCTGATGTTCACCCTCGCCCCGGCGGCGGCCCCGGCGGTGCCGCTCGCCTTCAGCGGCCTGTTCTGCGGCCTGATCGGGGCGATGCTCGGGCTGCTCGTCTACCGGCGCGTGCACGCCCACGGACCACTCGCCCGGATCGGGGCGCTGACGGCGCTCCTCGCCGCGCTCTACCTCGGCGTGCTCGTCCTCCTGGGCTGAGGCGTAGCTTCTGGCTGGCTCAGCATGTTCGGTCGCTTGGGCAACGAGAATGCGAAGCATCGCCGCAGGCAAACCAGAAACCAGAAACGAACTATGACCACCTACCGCGACGCCGGTGTCGACATCGCGGCCGGCGAGGAGACCGTCGGCCGCATCAAGGGCCTCGTCCGCGAGACCTTTACGCCGGGCGTGCTCGCCGACATCGGCGCGTTCGGCGGCTTCTTCGCGCTGCCCGAGGGGTACCGCTCGCCCGTACTCGTCTCCTCGATCGACGGCGTCGGGACGAAGCTCAAGGTGGCCGCGAGGGCCGGGCGGCACGGCACCGTCGGGCAGGACCTCGTCAACCACTGCGTCAACGACATCGCCGTCTGCGGCGCGCGCCCGCTCTTCTTCCTCGACTACCTCGGCACCGGCCGGCTCGACCCGGCCGTCGCCGAGCAGATCGTCGGCGGCTTCGTGACCGCGTGCAAGGAGAACGGCTGCGCGCTCGTCGGCGGCGAGACGGCCGAGATGCCGGGGATCTACGACGACGGCGACTACGACCTGGCCGGCTGCATCGTCGGCATCGTCGAGCGCGACGGGATCCTCGACGGGAGCCGCGTCGAGGCCGGCGACGTGCTGCTCGCGCTCCCCTCGACGGGCTTGCACACGAACGGCTACTCGCTGGCGCGGGCCGTCCTCTTCGAGCACTTCGAGGTCGGCGACCGGCCGGACGAGCTGGGCGGCGACACCGTCGGCGAGGCGCTGCTGCGGGTCCACCGCTCGTACCTCGACGCCGTGCAGGCGCTCGTCGCCGCCGGATCGGGTCCGGGGCAAGCTCTCGCGCACGGGTTCGCGCACGTCACCGGCGGCGGGATCGAGGGCAACACGCGCCGGATCGTGCCGGACGGGCTGGGGCTGGAGATCGACTGGGGCGCGTGGGAGCGGCCGGCGGTCTTCGACCTCATCGGGCGGCTCGGCGACGTGCCGGAGGACGACCTGCGGAGCACGTTCAACCTCGGGGCCGGCCTCGTCGCCGTCGTGCCGCCCGGCAAGAAAGAGCAGGCCCTGGCTGCGTGGCGGGCGATGGGGGAGGCCCCGTTCGAGATCGGCCGCGTCACCGGATGAACTGAATCTGTAGCGCCGCGCGCTGCGCCCCTAGGCCGCTGCGCCCCTACGCCAACGACCAACCCGGAGGCATCCATGCCCGACCTCGCTGCCAAACCCATCGCCCTGCTCGGGGCGGGGAGCTGGGGGACGGCGCTCGCCCACAGCCTCTCGGTCTACGGCGGGCACGACGTCCGCCTCTGGGCGCGCCGCCCGGACCTCGTCGAGACTGTCCGGCGCGAGCGGCGCAACCTCGACTACCTCCCGAACGCCGTCCTCCCCGAGCGCGTCGCCGTGACCTCGGACATCGCCGAGGCCGTCGACGGCTGCGCGCTCGTCGTCTTCGCCACCCCGTCGCAGTCGGTCCGCGCCGTCGCCGGGCAGGTGGCCGACCGGCTCGGGCCGGAGCACACGGTGGTCTCGGTCGCCAAAGGCATCGAGATCGACACGCTCCTGACCACGACCGGGGTGCTCCGCGCGGCGCTCCCGGCGGTCGACCCGAGGCGGATCGGGGTGCTCTACGGGCCGAGCCACGCCGAGGAGGTCGGGGCCGGCAAACCGACGACCGTCGTGGTCGCGGTGCCGGACGACGCCGTGGCGCACGACGCGCAGCGGGCCTTCATGACCGACCGGCTCCGGGTCTACGTCAACGCCGACCTGGTCGGGGTCGAGATCGCCGGCTCGGTCAAGAACGTGATGGCGCTCGCGGCCGGCATCGCCGACGGCGTGGGCTTGGGCGACAACGCCAAGGCGGCGCTCGTCACGCGCGGGCTCGCCGAGATCAAGCGGCTCGGGCTCGCGCTCGGGGCGGACCCGCTCACGTTCTCCGGCCTGGCCGGGCTGGGCGACCTCATCGTGACGTGCTTCAGCCGCCACAGCCGCAACCGGTACTTCGGCGAGCAGCTCGGTCGCGGGCGCAGCCTGGAGGAGGTCGAGGCCGAGATGAAGATGGTCGCCGAGGGCGTCAAGACAACGTGCTCGGCCAAGGCCCTCGCCGAGCGGCACGGCGTCGAGATGCCGATCACCGAAGCCGTCTTCGACATTCTCTTCGAGCAGCTCCGGCCCGAGGACGCGGTCTACGCGCTGATGACGCGGGCCGCGAAGCGGGAGGACCTGCTGGCGGGGGTAGGGGAGAAGAGATAGAAGAGAGCGAAGAGACGGAAAAGAGAGAAGCCTTCTTCTCCCTCTTCTCTTTCTCGTCCCTCTCTTCTCGTAACCCCGAAACCTCCGCCCCGGCTCGGCCATATGCCCGGCATGGATCTCGCAGACGTCAAGCGCTACGTCAGCTTCGGGGAGGGGCTGCACATCGAGTTCAAGCACCGCGCCCCTCGGCCCGAGCGGATCGCCAAGGAGGTCATCGCACTCGCGAACGCGCGCGGCGGCCGCCTCTTCGTCGGGGTCGAGGACGACGGGACGATCCGCGGCGTGCGCGATGTGGACGAGGAGACCTTCGCCGTGCGCCAAGCCCTTGGGGCGCACTGCGACCCGCCGGTGCCGTACACGCTCGGGACCGTCCCGGTGAGCCGCAAGCGCGAGGTGCTGGTCGTCGACGTGCCCGAGAGCCGCGAGAAGCCGCACTACCTCGTCGGGGCCGCCAACGGCAGCGGCCGGAGCCGGACGCCCTACGTCCGCGTCGCCGACCAGTCGGTCGAGGCCAGCCGCGAGGCGGTCCGCCTGATGAAGCACGAGCGCGCGCCGCGCGACGTCCGCTTCGAGTTCGGCGACAAGGAGCGCGTGCTGATGCGCTACCTCGACCGCCACGAGCAGATCACCGTCGAGGGCTTCGCCCGGCTCGTCGACATCCCCAAGCGCCGGGCCTCGCAGACGCTCGTGCTCTTGGCCAAGGCCAACCTGCTGCGGCTCCACCCGCGCGAGGGGGCGGACTACTTCACGCTGGCGTACGACGTGGAATAGGGATTCTGGGAGGGTGTGGAGGGCAGAGAGGGAAGGAGGCGGACGGCCCTCCGCCTCGATGGATGTTGACGCGGCTTCCGAGCGTGGCCCGTAGGAGCGAACAGCGTTCGCCCTGATCGGGAATGTCTTTCTGTCGTGCGGGGGTTTCTGTCGTGCGGGAGTAATTATTTTCCTTAGGTCCGTTTTTGCAAAGCGAGTGCGAAGTGACACGGGTTGACACCCCCGTGTGGTATGTTGCCGAATCCGGCGGCGACGCCCCATACGTCATCGCATTTGCCGTTATTGCAAATACCTTGACATCTGCCGCCCTACCTGCGCCCTACCTGTAGGGTAGCATCACGCCGCCCCGCCGGCTCACTCCCCAATCGGCACTCCGAAATCCCCCATCGAAATGCCCGTCGTCGACGTCATTGCCCTCCACGAGACCGCGAAGGACCGCTACCTCAACTACGCGCTCTCGGTCATCACGAGCCGCGCGCTCCCCGACATCCGCGACGGCCTCAAGCCCGTCCACCGCCGCATCCTCTACGCGATGCACACCAACCTGCGGCTCACCCCGGAGGCGCGCTTTCGCAAGAGCGCGACGGTCGTCGGCGAGGTGATGGGGAAGTACCACCCCCACGGCGACACGGCGATCTACGACGCGATGGCGAGGATGGCGCAGCCGTTCAGCCTCCGCGCCCCGCTCGTCGACGGGCACGGCAACTTCGGCTCGCTCGACGGCGACAACCCGGCCGCGATGCGCTACACCGAGGCCCGCCTCACCCCGCTCGGCGCGACCTTCTGCGAGGAGATCCGCAAGCGGACCGTCCCGTTCCGCCCCAACTACGACGGCACCCTCTTCGAGCCGGTCGTCCTCCCGGCCCCGTTCCCGAACCTGCTCGTCAACGGGTCCACCGGCATCGCCGTCGGCATGGCGACCAACATGCCGCCGCACAACCTCGGCGAGGTCATCGACGCGGCCCTCTACCTCGTCGACAGCCCGAACGCGCGGACCTCGACGCTCGTCGAGAAGTTCGTCACGGCCCCGGACTTCCCGACCGGCGGGCGCATCCTCAACACGCCCGAGGAGCTGCTCGCGATCTACGAAACCGGCGAGGGGGCCGTCGAGCTGCGCGGCGGCTACGAGCTCGAGGGCAAGGGCAAAGTCATCCTCACCTCGGTGCCCTACGGCCTGGCGAAGGGCGACCTGATCGAGAAGATCGCCGAGCACATCCGCACCGGCAAGGTCCCGCAGATCGTCGACATCCGCGACGAGAGCACCGACCAGGTCCGCGTCGTCCTCGAGATCAAGCGCGGCGCGGATGCCGAGGCCGCGCTGGCCTACCTCTTCAAGCACACGCCGCTCCAGACCCGCTTCCATGTCAACATGACGTGCCTCGTCCCGACCGACAACCCCGAGGTCGCCGCGCCCCGGAAGGTGAACCTCCGCGAGGCGTTGCAAGCGTTCCTCGACTTCCGGTTCGAGGTGGTCACCAAGCGCTTGCAGTACGACCTGGAGCTGCTCGAGAAGCGCATCCATATCCTCAAGGGCTTCGTCAAGATCTTCGACGCGCTCGACGAGGCGATCAAGCTGATCCGCTCGTCGAAGAACAAGGGCGATGCGGCGCAGCGCCTGATGCACCGCTTCGGGATCGACGAGCTGCAAGCCGACGCGGTCCTCGAGATCAAGCTCTACCGGCTGGCCCGGATGGAGGTCGATGCCATCCGCGCCGAGCTGGCCGAGAAGGAGGCCGCCGCCGCCGCTCTCCGCACCCTCCTCGGCGACGAGAAGGGGTTGTGGACGCTCATCAAAAAGGAGCTGCGCGCCCTCCGAAAAGCAGTTCGCCACCGACCGGCTGAGCGAGGTCGTCGGCCCCGACGCCGTGCTCGAATACTCCGCCGAGGACTACATCACGAAGGAGGACGTCTACGTCATCGTGACGCGCGACGGCTGGGTCAAGCGGCAGCGCTCCTACACCGAGCTTGACGCGATTCGGGTGCGCGACGGCGACGAGGTGGCCTACGCCCTCGCCGGCTCGACGCGCGCGACGGTCGCCTTCTTCACGAGCGCGGGCCGCGTCTTCACCGCCCGCATCGACGACCTCCCGCAAACCACGGGCTACGGCGACCCGGTCCAGAAATACTTCGACTTCAAGGACAAGGAGCACGTCGTCGGCGTGGTCTCGCTCGACGAGCGGGTGCTGCCCGAGCCGGCCCCGGCCTCGGACGTCGAGCCGGAGCTGTTCGCCGGCGACGGCGCGCCGCCCGAGGGCGTCGAGGTCGGCCCGTTCGGGGTCGCGCTCTCGGACGACGGGATGGCGGTGCGCTTCACGCTCGACGCCTTCGCCGAGCCGTCGAACAAGAACGGCCGCGTCTTCATGCGGGTCGGCAAGGGCAACCGGATCGTCGGAGTGAGCGTGAGCCGGGGTGACGAGAACGTGTGCCTCGCCTCGCGCGAGGGCCGGGCGCTGATCTTCCCGGCCTACCAGGTGCCGGTCTTCAAGAACGCCGCCAAGGGCGTCATCGCCATGCGCCTCGACGACAAGGACCGCGTCCTGGGGTTCGTCCTCTCCGACGCCGCGCGCGAGGGCTTCGAGGTCGAGACGAATCGGGGCCGGACGGAGATCGTGCGGACGACCAAGTTCGAGGTCTCAAACCGGGGCAACAAGGGCCGCAACGTGATCCAGCGCGGGACGCTCCGCCGCGTCGTCCCGCCGCCGGTCGAGCTCCACCTGAACGGCAAGGATTGATCGACGTATCACCCATTCGTCAACCTCGCACTCCGATGCCTGCGACTCAACTTCCTCCAGCCGCTCGACGCTTGCTCGACTCGCCCTCGCTCCCGCGCCATCTCCGCGCCCTCCAAGAACGGCTCGACGAGGAGGCCACACGTCGCGAGCGGTTCCTCGACGACCTGTCGCCGAGCGAAAAGTCCGAGTTCATCAACGGAGAGGTCATCGTGCATCCCCCTACCCGTCATCGCCACAACGAAGTCACTGCACGGCTCGTCACACTCCTCCGCGCCTATGTCCAGCGGCACAACCTCGGCACCGTCGTCGCCGAGAAGGCGCTGGTCTCGCTCACCCGAAACGACTACGAGCCGGACGTTTGCTTTTTCGGTCGGGAGAAAGCGGGGGAGATCACGCCGGATGCGCTCCGCTATCCCGCGCCCGACTTGGTGGTCGAAGTCCTCAGTCCGAGCACCGAAAAGACAGACCGCGGCGTCAAGCTCGAAGACTACGCTGCGCATGGCGTCGCCGAATTGGCTCCTCGACCCCGAGGCCGAGACGGTCGAGGTCTACCTCCTCGACGGCGAGACCTACGCGCTCCGGCTGAAGTCGGACCACGGCACCCTCGCCAGCGCCGCCGTCCCCGGTTTCGCCGTCCCTGTCCGCGCCGCCTTCGACGACGCGGCCAACCTCGACGCCCTCCGCGCTTTGCTAGCCGCCTGAACCGATGCAGACCCAGGAACAGACCTTCCAACCGACGCGCTACCGCTGGAGCCGCGTGCAGTACGAGCAGATGATCGAGGCCGGCGTCTTCGACGAGGATGCCCGCGTCGAGCTACTCGACGGAGAGATCGTCACGATGAGTCCACAGAGCAGCAGCCACGCCACGATCGTTGCTCTCGTCGCGGAGGCCTTGCGCGAGGTAATGGGCGAGGGGTGGTACGTCCGCGAGCAGGTCCCGCTCGCGCTCGACCCCGACTCGGAGCCGGAGCCGGACATTGCCGTGGTTGCTGGCGTGGTGCGCGACTACGCGCGCGAGCATCCCCGGACGGCTTTGCTTGTTGTCGAAGTGTTGCGAACCCCCCGTTCGGTTCGCGGTCGCTTCGCTCCCAGCAACACCGAACTGTCCCCCTCGGTTGAGGGGGACAGCCACGCGTTGCTTGAGCGGAGGGACGTGTCCCGGAGCGATGCAAGCGTAGCGGGGGGTAAGGTCGCGCTCTACGCCCGGCATGGCATCCGCGAATACTGGCTCCTGGATCTGGTGGATTACCACCTCGTCGTCTATCGGCGGCCGGGACCGGACGGCTACACCGAGCGCATCGTGCGGACTGTGGACGACACCGTCACGGCTCCGGAGACCACGACGCCCATCGCCGTCGAAGATCTGCTTCCGTGACAGCGGACACGATGCATCGTGTCCCTACGAGACGTTCGCCTTTTTCACCCCCCGAGACTTGATCTGACATGGCAGAAGTCGCAACCCCCACCTACACCGGCAAAGACATCCAGGTCTTGGAAGGACTGGAGCCGGTCCGCCGCCGCCCCGGCATGTACATCGGCGGGACCGGCAAGGCCGGCCTCCACCACCTCGTCTGGGAGGTCGTCGACAACGCCGTCGACGAGGCCACGAACGGCTACGCCTCGCTGATCGAGGTCGTCCTCCACCGCGACGGTCGGAGCCTGACGGTCACCGACAACGGGCGCGGCATTCCCGTCGACAAGCACCCGACCAAGAAGGTGCCGACGCTCGAGGTCATCCTGACCACGCTCCACGCCGGGGGCAAGTTCGACGGGGCGAGCTACATCACCTCGGGTGGCCTCCACGGGGTCGGCTCCTCCGTCGTCAACGCGCTCTCCGAGGCCCTCGTCGCCGAAGTCAAGCGCGACGGCACGCTCTACCGGCAGACCTACGAGCGCGGCGCGCCAACCTCGAAGCTCAAGACCGTCCGCAAGAACGTCCGGGGCACTGGCACCAGCATCTTCTTCCGGCCCGACCCCGAGATCTTCGAGACGGTCGAGCTAGATGCGGCCGTGATCGCCGAGGCCCTCGAGGTCAAGACCTATCTCAACGCCGGGCTCAAGATCGTCTTCAAGGACGAGAGCGCGGGCACGCGGCACGAGTACGAGCACGAGGGCGGCATCGCCGAGTACCTCGAAAAGCTGCTCGTGGACGACCACGCCCGGCCGGTTCATCCCGAGGCGTTCGTCGTTAGGCAAGAGCTGGACGAGGGCGGGCGGATCGAGATCGCCCTGCACTGGACCGAGGCCCCGAAGGAGCAGCTTCGCTCGTTCGTCAACGGCATCCCCACGCGCTTCGGCGGCACGCACGAGCAGGGGCTCAAGGACGCCGTCACCAAGGCCGTCCGCAACTACATCGACACCCACGACCTCGGCCAGAAGAAGCTCGACATCACCGCCGACGACATCCGCGAGGGGCTGTACGGGATCGTCAACCTGTTCCTCGTCGAGCCGCAGTTCCAGGGGCAGACCAAGGAGCGCCTGAACAACCCCGAGGCCCGGAGCCTGGTGTCCGGCGTGGTCCGGCTCGACTTCGAGCAGTACTTGAACGCCCACCCGACCATCGCCGAGGCCATCATCACGCGCGTCGTGCAGGCTGCCAAGGCGAGGGTGGCGAGCCGCTCGGCCGCGCAGCAGGCCCGCCGCAAGAGCGCCGTCAGCCACCGCCTCAACCTGCCGGGCAAGCTCGCCGACTGCTCGTCCACCGACCCCGCCGAGAGCGAGCTGTTCATCGTCGAGGGCGACTCGGCCGGCGGCTCGGCCAAGCAGGGGCGCGACCGGCACACGCAGGCCATCCTCCCGCTGCGCGGCAAGGTCCTCAACGCCGAGCAGGCGAGCAAGTCGAAGGTCAGCGCCAACAAGGAGCTCTCGAACGTCGTCGACGCGCTCGGCTGCGGGCTCGGCGACGACCTCGACCCGTCGAAGCTGCGCTACCACAAGGTCATCCTCCTGATGGACGCCGACTCCGACGGCCACCACATCGCGACGCTGCTGCTGACGTTCTTCTACCGCTACATGCGGCCGCTGATCGACGAGGGCTACGTCTACATCGCGCAGCCGCCGCTCTACCGGATCGACGCGGGCAAGGAGACCTTCTGGGCGCTCGACGAGGCCGACCGCGAGCGCATCCTGAAGAAGCTCTCGGCAGGCCGGGCCAAGCCCGAGCTACAGCGCTTCAAGGGGCTCGGCGAGATGATGCCGGCGACGCTCAACGAGACCACGCTCGACCCGGCCACGCGCCGCCTGCTACAGGTTGCGATCCCGGAGGGCGAGCGGCTCGAGACCGAGACGACGATCTCTGACCTGATGGGGCGCGACGCGGCCCCGCGCTTCGCCTTCATCATGGAGCACGCCGCCGAGGTCGAGGAGTTGGACGTGTGAGCGGCGAGGAGGGAGGCCGAGTGAAGTCAGCCGGCTACGTCCGTACGGAAACCGGTTTGCGGCACGGCGAACGTGCCCTATATTGACGCGCTCGCAGTTGGCGAACGCTCCGTTCCCCCGGCGCATCCAACGCGAGCCTCCGGCGCGGACACCGGGTCTCAGCAGCCCGTGTTTCAGCACTCCCGAATCGTTCCCTTCCTCCTCCTTCTCCCCCGTATTCCATGCGACGCTTCTCGTCCTACCCGCTCGCTCTCACGCTCGGCCTCCTGGTCGCGCTGGCGTTCCCGCTCGCCGCGAACGCCCAGACGGCCCCGCTCCGCTACCACGCCCAGCCGTACGCCGTCGACTCCGGCGTTCACAACGGCCGCACCACCGGAACCGCCGAGGTCTACCAAGCCTTCCGCACGACGGTCTCGGTCCCCGACGCTCCCTGGCTCCGCCTCGCCTTCGCGGACGTGGCGCTCGGGGCCGGCAGCTACCTGACGGTGACCTCGCTCGCCGACGGCGCGCAGCAGCGGCTCGACGCGGCGGCGCTGGCGCAGTGGCAGAACACCACCGCCTACTTCAACGGGGACGCCCTCGAGGTCGTGCTCCACGTCGCCCCCGGCGACGCGGCGGCTCAGTTCCGCACCGAGCGCGTCATCGTCGGCGAGCACGGCGCACCCGAGTCGCAGTGCGGCCCGACGGACGACCGGACGGCCTCGAACGACCCCCGCTCAGGGCGGGTGCTCTCGGTCGGGTGCACGGGCTGGATCATCGACGACGGCAAGCTCGTCACCGCCGGCCACTGCATGAGCGGCTCCGGCACGGTGCAGTTCAACGTGCCTCCGTCGACCGTGTTTGGCGGCTTGCAGCATCCCGGTCCCGAGGACCAGTACGCTGTTGACAGCGGGAGCCGCGTCTGGACTGCCGGCGGGGTCGGCAACGACTGGGGCGTCTTCAGCGTGTTCTCGAACACCCAGACTGGCCTCCAGCCCATCGACGCCCAGGGGGCTTCGTTCTCGCTGCGGCAGGACTTCGGCCCGGCTACGATCCGCATCACCGGCTACGGCGTCGACGGCGGCGCGGCCAACCAGACGCAGCAGACCCACACCGGGCCCAACGCGGGCTCCTCGGGCACAACCATGCGCTACCAGGCCGACACCGAGGGTGGCAACTCGGGCAGCCCGGTCATCGACGAGGCTACGGGTGAAGCCGTCGGTGTCCACACCCACGGCGGCTGCTCGGCGGGCAGCAACAAGGGCACGAGCACCTTCAACACGGCCTTCTGGACCGCGCTCGGCGCTCCGGTCGTCGGGGAGGGGCAGATCTCGGCCACGCTTACCAGCAGCACCACGGTCCCGAGCTCCGGGGGCTTGGTCAGCGCCGACGTCACGTTCTCGAACGCGACCTCCGGTGACTTCGACGGCGAGTGGTGGGCGCTCGTCAGCTATCCCAACGGATCGGCCGGCCCGCGCCTGGGCCCGTTCCAGATCAGCCTGGACGGGGGGCAGAGCGTCACCCAGACCGTCTCGAAGCGGGTGCCGGGCGGAGCCCCCGCCGGGGTCTACTTCGTCGAGCTCCGCATCGGCCAGGCGTTCCCCGACCAGATCGACGACAGCGACAGCTTCTCCTTCTTCAAGAACGGCCTGGCGCGGCCCGCGTTCGGCGAGACAGAGGCGGTGACGTGGCTCCTCGACGGCGTCGCTCAGGACGGATCTGAGGCGGCGGCGAAGGCCGAAGCGGCGGCGCTGCTGGCGGCCTATCCCAACCCGTTCCGCGGCGAGACGACGGTCCGCTACGCGCTGAGCGAGGCGGGTCCGGTCCGGCTGGCGGTCTACGACGTGCTCGGCCGGGAGGTCGCGCTCCTCGACGACGGTTTCCGCGAGGCGGGCACCCACGAGGCGGCGCTCGACGGAGCCGGTCTCAGCGCGGGCGTCTATTTCTACGTCCTGGAGGCCGGCGCGTTTTCGGCCAGGAAGCGCGTGACGCTGATGGACTAGACGCTGATGGACTAGCGGCCTCTGGTCACCTCCGGCAGGCTCGCTGTGCTGGACAGCGCCGCCCCTCGCTCCGTGCGAAGGGCGGCGCTGCTCGTTCGGCCGGAGCCGGTAGCCAGCGCGGACACGCCCAGTGCCCAGACCGAGCCGGTGCCCAGACCGAGAGCGTGTCGGGCAGCAGGAAGCCGAGCGCTGCCGCCGTGACGACGGCATAGGCGAGGCCCAGCATGTACGGCAAAACAAGGTCGCGGCGAAAGCCCTTGACGGGGGCGGCCGATAGTCCTATCGTAGCCCGTTCCCTCCCGCCTCCGGCCCGATGCCCCGACCTCTCCGCTTCGCCTCCGCGCTCGTCGCGCTCGGCCTGCTGCTGCCCGCCGTGCCGGCGGTGGCGCAGTCCCACTCGTACTTCGGCCGCAACAAGGTCCAGTACGACGAATTCGACTGGCACGTTCTGCACACGGACCACTTCGACATCTACTACTACCCCGAGATGCAGGCCCTCGCCGAGCACGGCGCGCACTTCGCCGAGGAGGCCTACCAGGAGCTCGAGAACACGTTCAACTTCTCGCTCGGCCACCGCGTCCCGCTGATCTTCTACTCGTCGAACCTCCACTTCAAGCAGACCAACGTCACCCCCGGCTTCATCCCCGACGGCGTCGGCGGGTTCTTCGAGTTCCTCAAGGGCCGCGTCGTGATCCCAGCGAACGGCAACCTGCACCGCTTCCGCCGGGTCGTCCGGCACGAGCTGGTCCACGTCTTCACCTACTCCAAGCTCACGCGCGTCATGCGCGATCACCGCCGGCCGTTCACCGCGCCGCCGCCGCTGTGGTTCACCGAGGGCATCGCCGAGTACTGGAGCGGCGAGCCGGACTACCAGCACGAGATGGTGCTCCGCGACGCCGTGGCGAGCAACTACTTCGTCCCGCTCGAGAACCTCGACCGGATTTTCGGGACCTACCTGATGTACAAGGAGGGCGAGGCCGCGTGCCGCTTCATCGCCGAGCGCTACGGCGAGGACAAGCTGCTCCGCCTCTTCGAGGAGTTCTGGCGCGACCCCGACTTCCGCAAGGTCATGGAAACCGTCCTGCGCGAGGACTACCGCACCATCTCCGACCAGTGGACCGCGTGGGTGCACGAGCAGTACCTCCCGAAGCTCGACGAGGCCACCCCGCCGACCCTCGTCTCGGACGCCGTCACCGCGCGCGGCTTCAGCGGCAAGCCGGCGTTCTACCGCCACCCCGACGGCCGCCGCACCGTCGCCTTCGTCGCCAACCGCGACGGCTACACGAACCTCTACGCCGTGCCCGTGGACTCGGCCGGCGTGCCGACGGACGACCCGCGCGTGCTGGTCGAGGGCGAGCGCAGCGCGCGCTTCGAGGCCTTCCACTTCTTCGAGAGCCAGCTCGACGTCAGCGCCGACGGCAAGCTCGCCTTCGTCACCAAGAGCGGCGACGCGGACGTGGTCCACGTCTACGACCTCCAGGCCGACCGCGTCGGGCCGACCTACCGCTTCCCCGGTCTCGTCGCCGTCTACTCGCCCTCGTGGGACCCGGCGGGCGAGCGGCTCGCCTTCTCCGGCATCGAGCGGAGCGGGTTCTCGGACCTCTACACCTACGACACCGCGACCGCCGCGCTCCGCAAGCTGACGAACGACCCCTACGACGACCGCGACCCGGCCTGGAGCCCGGACGGCCGGACGCTCGCCTTCTCGTCCGACCGCACCGACTTCGGCGAGGACGGCCACTACAACGTGTTCACGCTCGACCTGGAGAGCGGCGGGCTCGAGTACGTCACCTACGGCCCGCACGTAGACCTCGCGCCCCACTGGAGTCCGGGCGGCGACCGGCTGGTCTTCATCTCGTCGCGCCGCGAGGCGGACGGCAAGTTCAGCGGGCAGAACCTGTGGGTGGCCGAGATGGACATGCCCGAGGCGGACGTGCCCGCGCTCGCCGATGCTAGCTCTTCGTCGACCGTTATTGCAAATGAAGAGATTCCGACCGAGCGGACCGCCACTCAGCTAACGTCCTTCACCGGCGCGGCCTTCGATCCGGTCTGGACCGCCGACGGCCGCCTGCTCTTCTCGACCTTCGAAGACTCGCGCTTCACCGTCCGCCAGGCCTCGGCCGACTCGCTCCTCCGAGCGCCGCGCCAGGAGGCCGTCGTCGGCCTGGTCTACCGCGACGACGCTCAGCCGTGGAGCTACGGCCGCCTCGCGGTTGAGGACGAGGAGCGCCGCCAGCCCTACCGCAAGAAATACTCCCTCGACGCCGCCCAGGGCGCGCTCTCGACGAACCCGGTGTGGGGGACGAGCGGCGGGGCGGTGCTCGCGTTCTCGGACCTCCTCGGCAACGAGCAGATCTTCGTCTCCGGCTACAGCACCCGCGTCCCCGGCCGCTCGTTCGTCGACGGGCTGAATGCGTCGGTGACGCGCATCCACCTCGGCCGCCGCGCCAACTACGGCTACGGCGTCTACCGCTACGCCGGGCAGCGCTACGACCTCACCGACCCCGACGCGCCCGACGTCTTCCCGGTCGTCTACGAGCAGCTCGTCGGAGCCGTCGGCCTGGTGAGCTATCCGATCTCGAAGTTCCAGCGGGTCGACATCCAGACCTCGTTCAACTACGACCGGAGGGAGATCTTCGCCGTGCAGATCGACCGCGAAGCCTTCCTGCTCTCGAACGCGATCTCGGTCACGCACGACAACGCGCTCTACGGCCTCAACGGCCCCGTCGACGGCTGGAAGGCGACGGCGACGGCGGCCTACACCACCGACGTCCGGTTCTCGAACGTGAGCTACTACACGCTCCGCGCCGACGCCCGGCACTACCTCCGGCTCGTTCCCGGCGTAACGCTCGCCTCGTGGGGGCTGGCGCAGACCAACGTCGGGCGCGAGGCGCGGCTGTTTCTGCTCGGCGGGAGCTGGGACCTGCGCGGCTTCCCGCTCTTCCGCGTCCGGGGCCGGAACATGTGGTTCACCTCGCACGAGCTCCGCTTCCCGCTCGTGGAGCGGCCCAGCGCCTTCGTCCCGTTCCTCGCCCCGTTCGGGATCGTCAACCTCCGCGGCGCGGCCTTCCTCGACGCGGCCCACGTCTGGAACGATACCTACGACGAGCGCCAGCCCCGACTCTTCGCCGGCACCGACCTCGGCGCGCTCGGCCTCGGCCTGCGGATGAACCTCTTCGGCGGCTTCGTCCTCCGCTACGACGTCGGCTGGCGCTTCACCGACGGCCTCGATTGGGACGAGCGCGACCCGTTTACGCAGTTCTTCTTCGGCTATAACTTCTAGCGCTATGAGTGGGAGCGTGGGCCGGTGGGAGAAGGGGAGAGAGCCAGCGTCGCGCTGTGCTATGAAGTCTCCGTACCCCTGTTCCTTTCTCGTACTCATCCTCTTCTTCAGCGGCTGCACCGTCTTCCAACTCGGTAGCCCGCTCAAGGTGCAGGACACGGACTGGACGACCGAGGGCGGCGCGCCGGACCGGGCCAACGCCACCGACCTCGCGCTCCGCCCGCCGCTCGACCAAGTATGGCGGGTCGACGCCGACGGCGCCTTCGGACCCGCCGCCGCGCTCGCCGCCGACGGGGTGCTCGTCGTGGTGACGCGCAAGGGCGAGGTGCGGGGCTACGAGGTCGAGACTGGGCGCAAGCGGGCGGTCGTCGACTTCCGCGAGCCGGTTGAGGGCGCGGCGGTGCTCGCGCGGACCCGGTTCTACGCGTCCGTCGCGGCTGGGAAGCGGACGATCGTCGGGTACGACTTCGTCAAGGGCGGGCGGGTGTGGTCGCTCCGAACCGGTCCTCACGAGGCAGGGCTTCTGCTCAGCGGCGACGCCCTCGTAGCTGCCGCGATGGACGGTACCGTTCGCCAAATCGACCCCGACGACGGCACCGTTCGGTGGGAGGCGGTCCCGGACTCGGCCGCCGGGTTCTACGCCACGCCCACACTTCTAGCCCCCGGCGTGCTCGCCGTCGCCGACGACCGGGGCCGGGTTACGGCGCTCGACCTCGCCTCCGGCGTGGTCCGGTGGGCGCAGGAGCTCGGCGCACCGGTCTACGAGACGCCTGCTGCGGCCGGTCGACTCTTCGTCCCGACCACGCGCGGTCGCTTCGTGGCGCTCGGCCCCGACGGCAGCGTCGAGTGGGAGGTCGAGGCGGGCGACGGGGTCAAGTTCAGTGCGCCGGCGGTCGAGGGCGGCCTCGTCGTCGTCGGCGCGAGCGACGGCGAGCTCCGGGCGCTCAGCGCAGCCTCGGGCGAGGAGCGGTGGAGGTTCCATGCCGACGGCAACTTCGCCACCGCCCCTCTGCTCACCCCAGAGGTGGTGTACGTCGGCTCGCTCGACAGCCACCTCTACGCACTCGACCGCGCCACGGGCGAAATGCTGTGGGACACCGAGCTTAAGGGCCGCGTCACCTCGACCCCGGTGCTGCACGACGGCACCTTGATCGTCCTCGCCGAGCCGCGCCACGTCCACGCCTTCCGACCGCCGCAGGTCGCTACCCAACCCGACGAACGATGACCTACGTGAACCGCGCGCTCGCGCTCCTGCTGTCGCTCTCGGCGCTTCCGGCCCTCGCCCAGCCCGTGTTTCCGGATTCGGTCGCGGCCACGCTGCTCGGCACGCCGGGTACCGGGCTTTCGGGCACGGTCCTCGTCGAGACGAACCTGCCCGGCGGGATGCTCTACGACGGCGACGTTCGCCTCGGTCCGGTCGCCGGTGGCGCGTTCGAGCTCTCCTCTGGCCCGCACCGCCTGGTGCTCCGCGAGCCGAGCGCCGGGGCCTGGCAGCCGCGCCACGCCGAGGCTGAGGTCAAGATCGCGCCAGGAGAGTCCTTGTCCCTCCGGCTCGACGTACCGGTCCGGCACCGGATCGAGAGCTTCCCCTTCGGAGCCACCGTCACTCTGGAACGCCCCGATGGGACCACCGAGCGGTTGGGCGAGACGCCGCTCGTGCTGACGCCCGAGAGCCCGCTCGACGGAACCCTCGTCGTTCGCAAAACCGGCTATACCGCCGCGCGCCAGACGCCGGGTCGGGCAGCCGACAACGCCTACAGCCTGGTGCTTCGCCCGATCACGCTCGCCGAGGCCGGGGAAGGGGCGCTCGCGTGGCACACCCCGCGCCGAGCGAACCGGTGGATCGACGTTGCTGCGGTCGGCGTCGCGCTCGGGGCCGGGGCACTCGCGGTGCACTACAAGTTCAAGGGCGACGACGCCTTCGAGACCTACGAGCGCACCGGCGACCCGACACTCCGTCCCGAGATCGACCGTTACGACACGTACTCGGCCGTCGCGCTCGGCGCGATGCAGGTCGGCATCGGCGTTTTCGCCGTCCGCCTGGTGCTGCGATAACCCTATTGGACCGTTATTGCAAGAAAGGTTTCCATTACCTGAGGTGAATCGACCGCCCTGAGGTCTAGCCAGCGGTACCCTGGGTGGCGGCGGAACCAGGTGAGCTGACGTTTGGCGTAGCGGCGCGTGTTCCGTTTCAGCCTACGCACCATCTCGGCATACTCCACCTCTCCTCGCAGGTGAGCGAGGGGCTCGCGGTAGCCAATCGTGCGGAGCGGGTTCAGCGTGGGGGAGACGCCTGCCTCCAGCAGACGGCGGTTTTCGTCGAGCAGTCCGGCCTCCAGCATGTGGTCTACGCGGCGGTTGATCCGCTCGTAGAGCACCGCGCGCGGGCGAGACAGCACGACGGGCGCGAAGTCGAACCGGGGCGTGCTCCGCTGAGTGTGGTAGTGCGAGAGCGGCCGGCCCGTGTCGTGCAGCACCTCGAGCGCGCGGACGACCCGCTGCGTCTTGGTCGCGTCCATCCTCGAGGCGCTCGCCGGGTCGAGGCGCTGAAGCTCGGCGAAGAGGGCCGCGCGACCCTCGTCGCCGAGCCGGTGCATCAACCGGTCACGCGTCGCTGGGGACGTCGCTGGGATCTCAGCGAGGCCGTGGAGGAGCGCCTCGAGGTAGAGCGTCGAGCCGCCGACGACCAGGGGCTTCCGGCCTCGGCTGAGAATCTCTGCGATCCGAGCTTCGGCCTGCTCAGCGAAGCGACCCGCCGAGAAGGGGTCGCCCAGCTCGAGCTCGTCGATGAAGTGGTGCCGGACGCGCGCCAGCTCCTCCACGGTCGGTTTCGCCGTGCCGATGGTGAGCGGCCGGTAGACCTGCCGGCTGTCTGCCGACACGATCTCGGCCCCGAGCCGCTCGGCCAGATCGAGGCTCAGCGCCGTTTTTCCAACGGCCGTCGGGCCGATCAGCGCGAGGATGACCGGCGCACGCTGCGCTGATGGAGGCTGAGACGGGCGGCCGGACCCGCTCAATACTTCGGCATCGACGGGTCGACCTCGTCGCTCCATGCGAGCACGCCCCCTTTGAGGTTGACCGCACCGTCGAACCCAGCCTCGCGGAGCATCTGCACCGCCTTCGCCGAGCGGCCCCCAGAGCGGCAATGCACCACGAAGCTCTCCTCCCGGTGCTCGCTGATCTCGCCCATCCGCTGTGGCAGTTCGTCGAGCGGAATCAGGGTCCCCTCGAGGTTGGCGATCTCGTACTCGTCGGGCCGCCGCACGTCGAGGATGAACGGCCGGTCCCCACGCTCGATGCGGTCGCTGAGTTCGCGGACGGTGATTTCGGGAACGGTGCTCATAGGGGGTTCCGTGGAGGCGGCGCAGAACGCCTGGTAGTCAATCAGCCGGGTGATGGTGGGGTGGGTACCACAGACCGGACAGTCCGGGTTCTTGGGGATGGTAAGCGAGTGGAACCGCATCGCGAGCGCGTCGACGAGCAGCAGCCGGCCGACGAGCGGCTCGCCGATGCCGAGGATCAGCTTCAGCACCTCCGTCGCCTGCGCCGTCCCGACAAGTCCCGGCAGGACGCCGAGCACTCCCCCGTCGGCGCACGAAGGCACCAAGTCGGGCGGCGGCGGCCGGTCGTACAGGCACCGGTAGCAAGGCCCGGTCGGGATACAAAATACAGACACCTGCCCTTCAAACCGGAAGATGGAGCCGTAGACGTTCGGCTTTCCCGCGAGCACGCAGGCGTCGTTGACCAGATAGCGCGTAGCGAAGTTGTCGCTGCCATCGGCGACGAGGTCGTACTGCTGAACGAGGGAGAGGGCATTCTCGCTCGTCATCCGAACGGGGTGGGGGACCAGTTCGACGTGGGGATTCAGGGCGCGAAGTCGCTCTGTGGCGGCGTCCAGCTTCAGCCGTCCGGTATCGGTACTTGTGTAGAGCACCTGTCGCTGCAGGTTGGTCTCGTCCACCCAGTCGAACTCGACGATGCCGAGACGCCCCACGCCCGCCGCCGCGAGGTAGAGTGCCAGCGGCGATCCCAGTCCGCCCGCCCCGACAAGGAGCACGGAGGACTCTTTGAGCCGGTGCTGTCCCTCGCGCCCGACGCCAGGGAGATTCAGGTGCCGGCTGTAGCGGCGGAGCTCGTCGGTGGAGAGATCAGTCAATTTGCCGTTATTGCAAGAAACGATCTATCATCCGGGAGAAACATCATGAGACCTTGAACCACCATCATATTCGTGACGAGAAAGAAGAGCGCCTCTTCGATGGGCAACCCGAGCGGGTCGAAGTTCAGGCTGTATCTATCAGAGATGTACCAGATGCCAGCTCCAATCGCGATTCGGTCGGCCATCCACAGATAGACCGTCGGCACTGCAATGCTGACCATCCATTCCGCTCGGTGCTTCCAGAAGGTTTCGGCAGACAGCCACGCCATACCGGCAAGAACAGGACCCACCCAGACGAGGATGAGACCAAGATAGAGTGTTGACGTACCGGTTAGCATGAGGCTCCCGGCAAGCGTAGCCACGAGCCAGAGAGAAATTAGGGTAAGCCGGGCATACGGCGGAGTGTCTGTTCTGACCTCGTAGCGTCTCGTCCGCACGATCATATACCACAGCCCGGTCAACACGGGCTGCAAGAGAAAGAACAAGTATTCCTCGATAGGAACGTATCCGATTGTTCCTGAGACACGGTCTGCCCCATATCCCCATACACCTCGAAACACGAGATAATTGTCCCAAGCCGTCGTATAGACGAAAGCGATGAGAGCGAGCGTCCCGATCCACCTCCATGCATGGCGTGCCCCAACTCCACCCATTGGACGTCGCTGCACAAGAATCAGCATCGCAATGATGGGTGCCATAAATAGAGCGTGGAATCCGAAGTAGGTCAATAGACTTTTCGTCCGAGGTCTTGGAGAATGACCCGAGCTGCGTTGCGCCCGGAGGCCCCCATGATACCACCGCCCGGGTGGGTACTCGCGCCCGTGAGGTAGAGGCCTTTCACGTGACTCCGGTACCCGCTCATGGAGATGCTAGGGCGCATCATGAACATCTGGTCGAGGCTCATCTCCAGGTGCATCACGTTGCCGCGGAAGAGCCCGAGCTCGCGCTCCAGCCAGAGCGGGTGCTGGAAAAGCTGGCCGACGATCTTGTCGCGCGTGCCCGGTGCATACTGCTCAAAAGTATCTAATATTTGGTTGGCTACCCGCTGTTCGATCTCATCCCACGACTGTCCCTGAGCCAGTTCGTAGGGGAAATACTGTGCCCAGAGCCACAGCACCTCGCCGCCTGGGGGAGCTAGGGAATCATCTACTGCGCTGAAGCTCATCGCGACGATTGGAGGATCGCTGGCTGGCTGCCCCCTTAGATAATCCGCATACGAATCGAGAAGTTGGTTTCGGTCTCGACAGATGAGTTGAAGCGCTGTTCTCGCCTCGTTCCCAGGATGAGCAGCATACCGAATACGCTCAGAAAGAGCGAGTCTGAGAATAGCTCCGAAGCCATTTCCGACCCGAGGACTGAAAGACGGAAGGCGCTGCTTCTCGGGTAGGAGATGCTCCATCGTCTCCAAAATGTGAGTGCCTGACAGGACCGCACGAGAAGTGTAAATGGACTTGTCAACACGTATTCCAACTGCTCTATTATTTTCGACCAGGATGCTGTCTACACCCGCACTGAGATGAACATCCCCTCCGTGAGCTTCGATGTGCGCCTGCAAAGCCTGAGTCAGCATTCCTGACCCTCCTCGCGGTCGAGCAACACCTCCCTCGTGATAGAGAGGGTGCCATAGAAGGAAAGGAGCGGTCATTGGCTCCGTCGGAGGAGGCCCCGACTGAGCGGCCATCCACACCAGGGGCGTCTTTACTTTCTCCTCAGAGAAATACTGATCTACTACCTCCCCATACGGCCTCAGGATAGCTCCGAGTGCTTTCTGCCAGTCCATCTGAGCCGAATCTCCCCATATCATCTTCTTTCCAAGCTGGAGGGGACCCGGAACTGAGAGGAAGGTATCTCGGACGGTGCGGGCAAAGGGAGTCCAGTCGTGAATGAAGCGCGCGTACGCGTCGCCCTCACCCGCGAACTTCTTCTCTATGTGATCTGCCGTTTGGTCGCTGCTTCGATAGAAGAAGAGGCTGTCTCCATCAGGGAATGGAGCAAAAAACATCGGATCTAGATCAATGTATTCTAGTCCGTACTCGGACAAATTCAGCTCCTCTACGATAGGAGTCACCCGAATCAGAATGTGAGCGCTTCCCCCTAGGTCAAACTTGTATCCTGATATAATTTCTTTCGTGGAAACAGCACCTCCAGCTATATCTCGCTTCTCGAACACGCCAACATGGTGTCCTGTCTGAGCGAGATAGGCCGCGCTTATAAGTGCATTGTGGCCAGCACCGATAACAATAATGTCGTAATCGTAATTAGTCATGGCTCAACTCTGTATAAATTGAACATCTGTTATTGCAATTCAAAGTTTGATATAGTCAGCAGCGCTGTCCTTTAGCTTGTCGCGCTGATGAACGTACGTCATCGTCGTCTCGAGACGCTTGTGGCGCGCGTGAGTCTGCACCTGCTGGAGTGACGCTCCCGCCTCGATGGCGAGAGTACATCCTGTATGGCGCAGCGTGTGAGCACCAATGTCCCAACTGAGCCCTGCACGACGTGCTGTGCGACGTACCACCTCGTAGACAGCTGAGGGGGATAAGCGACGGTCACGGCTAGCGTTCCTGCTCATGGAACGCCACAGAGGCCCAGAGTCGAAGCCATAGTGTTGCTTCATCGAATCGATCAGCTCCACAATGTGAGCCGGAATTTTGACATATTCGTCGGCTCCGCCTTTCGTTCTTGGGAGGTCTAGTACCCAGTAGGGGCCGAGAGGGCGGATGTGCTTGGCGTCCATCCCCGATGCTTCTGCACGTCGGAGCGTACAGTGGAGAAGCACGCTCAGCAGCGCCCGGTCTCGCAGGGCTGCTCGACCGTTATGCTTGGTGCCGTCGAGCAAAGCCGCAGCCTGTGCCGAGGTCAGAACAGTCATGGTGTTTTGCGATTTCTGATTGCGATCCACCCGGCGAATGAGCTGTCGGTCTGCTGGATTCGACTCGATGAGATTGAGAGCGACGAGCCAGCTGTAAAACCCGCGAATAGCTGATATCTTTCTCCGTATCGTGCTAGAGCGCAGGCCGTCCAGTTGGAGCTGTTGCAGATATGCGTTGACGTTTACGAACGTCAGGCGGCGAGCCATTCGGAGGGTGATGAACTCTGATCCGAATAGATGGAGTAGATCGCTCTGGTAGGCTCGTCTGGTCTGCTGTCTGTCGAACCGAAGAAGGTAGACCGGCAGTAGGTCGCTGTCTAGCGCGTGCACCGAGGGAACGGTTATATTCCGGTCTACCGCGGTGGCGACTATGGCTTGTGGCGAGGAAGGTGTTTCTTTTGGCTGCACGGGACAGACGGTCTGGGAGGCGAATGGTGGCTAGCTTTGATAATAAGGGTTATCACAGGTATGAGGCAATGGACATCGCAGAAAGTCTTCCAGGCGCCGGCGCGGCTCCGTTCCGACCTGTGCTCGTCGGTGCGCTCTACCCCGTTGCTGAGCGCGGCCTAGCAGCCGACTTGGCGGCGACCCGTGCCCTCGGTGGCACAGGGTACCCTGTGTGCACCAGCTTGCTCCTGGCCGGCGGTGGCATCGTGACAGACGCGACCGACGTACCGGCCGACACGGTCAGCGCACAGTTCGAGCACATTGCCAAGACGGCCGATCCGACAGCGTTGAAGATAGGAGTGCTCTCGTCGCACACCGTGGCTGACCTCGTGCTTCGCTTCGCCGAGCATTTTTCGGGACCCACGCTGCTCGACCTGCAGCTCACCGGTCCGAGCGGCGAGACCGTTCTCACCCGGCGCGGGATTGAGGTCGTGCTGGACCGCCTGGCGGTTCCCGAGCTAGTCGTGCTCGACCGAGCGGATGCGGAACCCCTCAGTGGCGGCGAAATAGCGTCGCTCGACGATGCACAGGTGGCCGCCCAGCGGCTCGTTCGGCGCGGAGCTCGGGCCGTCGTCATCAAGTGTGGCACCTTGCCTGCGCGCCACTTCGAGTCTAATCTGGACGCTTCGCACGAGACGAATGACGTATTCAACGCCGATCTCTACTTCGACGGTCAGGACTTCGCCCTCTTCGAAGCCCCGCACCTAGCTGGCGGCCGGCGCGACGGGGCTTCGAGCGTGTTTGCTCTCGTGACGCTGCAGGGATTAGCGCGCGGGGCACCGGCTCAGGAAGCCTTGCAGGAGGCCAAGCAGTTTGTCACGGAGGGACTGAGAGCTAGCCAGCGCCTCGGTCCAGACGCTTCGTTTCAGTATGCCTGGCGCGAGGACGTTCGTCCTGGCTAGCCCCGGTCAATCCCCATGCTCTCGCTCGATCCTCACCTGCGCCGCCACCTCGACCAGTGCCTCGTCGAAACCCATTTCGATGGGCTCGGCGAAAAGTACCGAGGGAAGGTCCGCGACACGTATCGCACGGATGACGGACGGCTGATTCTGATTACCACGGACCGTATCTCGGCCTTCGACCATGTGCTGCCACGCCCGATCCCGTTCAAGGGCCAGGTGCTCAACCAGCTCGCGGCCTACTTTTTCGAGAAGACGCGAGACCTCGTTCCTAACCACCTCCTCTCGGTGCCCGACCCGAACGTGTCCGTCGCCCTCGCGTGCGAGTCGATCCCTATCGAGTTCGTGGTGCGCGGCTACCTCGCGGGCCACGCCTGGCGGGTGTATCGAGGCGGCGGTCGGGTGTTGTGCGGGGTTGCACTGCCCGACAGGTTGCAGGAAAACAGCCGCCTCCCTGAGCCGATTTTGACCCCGGCGACGAAAGCTGATGAAGGGCACGACGAGGATATTTCGCGCGCCGAGGTCATTGCCCGTGGACTGCTCACGGCTGAACGCTTCGATCAGATTGCGGCCTTTGCCCACCGCCTGTTCGAGCGAGGAACGCAGCTGGCCGCCGAGCGCGGGCTGGTCCTGGTCGACACGAAGTACGAGTTTGGACTCGGCGCGCAGGGGGATGTGGTCTTGATCGACGAGGTGCATACGCCAGACTCTTCGCGCTACTTCTATGCTGAGGGTTACGACGAGCGCCTGCGGGCCGCCGAGCCACAGCGTCAGCTCTCGAAGGAATTCGTGCGCGAGTGGCTGATGGCGCAGGGGTTCCAGGGCAGAGTCGGCCAGACGATGCCGGACCTACCGGACGACTTCCGGGTGCTCGCCGCGAGTCGGTATATCGAGCTGTTCGAGACGGTCACTGGCGAGACGTTCGAGCCGGACTTGCACCCGGAGCCAGAGGCGCGGATCAGCGAAGTGCTTTTCTAGTGGCTTGTGTGTTCCATTTCGTTGTTTAGGATGGGTTGCAATAACGGCATCATCCTACTGTGCTTCCTCTCCGGCCAGAATCGCCGTGATAGCCGCGACGTTGACGATGTCGTCGGCGTCAGACCCGCGCGAGAGGTCGTTGGCCGGCTGCTTCAGCCCCTGGAGGATCGGGCCAAATGCTTCGGCCCCACCGATCCGCTGGGCGATTTTGTACCCAATGTTGCCCGCGTCGAGGTTCGGGAAGACGAACACGTTCGCCTGCCCCGCTACGGCTGAATCCGGTGCTTTGCGCTCGGCGACGGCAGGCACGAAAGCCGCGTCGAACTGAAGCTCACCGTCGATGGCGAGATCGGGGCGTTGGGTCTGAGCCTCGACCGTGGCGCGCTGAACGAGGTCTACAGCCGGATCGTCGGCGCTGCCCTTCGTCGAGAACGATAGGAAAGCGATTTGCGGAGTCTGGTCCGTGAGAAGCCGGTGAGAGCGGGCCGCATCGATCCCGATGGAAGCGAGCTGCGCGGCGTCGGGAGTCGGCACCACGCCGCAGTCGGCGAAGGTAACGGGGCGACCATCGGGCAACACCATCAGGAAGAAGCTGGACACGAGCGCCGAGCCGGGATCAACCCCGATGCAGTGAATCGCGGCGCGGAGCACGTCGGGAGTCGGGTGGGCCGCGCCGGCGACGCTCCCATCGACCTGGCCGCGCCGAACCATCAGGGCACCGAAGTAGAGCACGTCCCGGACGGTTTCCTTTGCCCGCTCGTAGGTCATGCCCCGGTGCTTGCGGAGCTGGAACAGCTCTTGGGCGAACGCATCGGCGCGCTCGTCCCGCGACGGGTTGATGATCGGGATGGTGTGCGGGAGCGAGAGGTTCTGCTCCGCCGCGACAGACCGGATTACCTCTTCGCTACCGAGCAGGGTCGGCCGCGCAATCCCCTCTTCGGCGAGCGTGTGGGCGGCGCGCACGGTGCGCGGGTCTTCTCCCTCGGGCAGGACGATGCGCTTGTTTAGGCTCTTTGCGCGGTCCAGTAGGCTTTGAATAATTGACATTGCAATAACGGATTCTAGTGGATAGGACGGTTTCCCCTTGGCTGCACCCACTCCTCACTGCCGTCGGCGAAGACCTCGCGCTTCCACACCGGCACCTGCGCCTTGAGCGCGTCGATCAGCCACCGCGACGACTCGAACGCCGCCGCCCGGTGCCCTGCCCCGACGCCTACGACGACGCTCGGCTCGGCCACCGGCACGTCGCCGAGCCGGTGCAGCAGACAGCAGCGCGCGATGCTCCACCGTCGCCTCGCTGTTTCGGCGAGGCGCTCTAGCTCGGCCAGCGCCATCGGCTCGTAGGCCTCGTAGCGGAGCCGCTCGGTTTCTTTCACCTCGGACGCTCCTCCCCTCTCTCCCTGGACGTCGGTCCAACGGCGCGTCGTCCCGACGAACACGTTGACGCCGCCCACGGCGGGACCGCGGAGGAACTCGGAGGCCGTGTTCACCGGCAGCGCGTCGCGGTAGAGACCGCACCAGCTCCACTCGGTCCGGTGCTCCCTCGCGTCAGCCACCGCTCACAGGGGTGATGAGCGCGATCTCGTCGCCGTCGCGCAGCTCGGTGAAGGGCGGGACGTAGGCCTCATTGACGGCGATGCGAGTCACCGCCCGGTAGACACGCAGGGCGGGGTAGTCGATCGACAGCCAGTCGATGAGGTCCTCGCCGCGCGCCGGGACGGGGAGCCGGAGCGTGAGGTCGCCGGTGCCGACCAGATCGCGGAGTACGCTGAAGAGCAGCACCCGCACCTCGACCTCCTCCGACCCGCAGGGGCCGGCCTCGGTCTGGTCCAGCGGAAGCGCAGCGATGCCGAGCGGGAGGTCTCGGGTCACGACAGCCATCAGCTCTGGACCTCCTCGAGGGCGCGCTTGATGGCCTCGAAGTCGGGCTGCTCGCCCGCATTCTCGAGCACCTCGGCGTAGCGGACCGTGCCCTCGGCGTCGATCACAAAGGCCGAGCGCTTGGCGATGCGGTCGAGCTTCATGTCGGTGAAGTCGTTGTCGTACTTCGCGCCGTACTGCTCGCTGACCTGCCCGCTGTGGTCGCTCAGCAGGGGGAAGTCGAGGCCGTTCTTCTTCTTGAACTCGGCGAGCACGAACGGGGAGTCGGTCGAGACGCCGAGGACGTGGGCGTCGAGGTCGCGGTACCGGGCGAGGTCGTCGTTGACGGAGCACATCTCCGCAGTGCAGACGCCGGTGAACGCGCCGGGGAAGAAGAGCAGCACCGTGCTCTTGCCGTCGTTGTCGTCGGAGAGCGTGTACGCCTCCGTCTGGTCCGTGTAGAGGGTGAAGTCGGGGGCTTGCTGCCCGGTCTGAACGGTCATCAGGGGATCGGTAGAAGGGAGAGATTCGGGGTGAAGAGGCGGGGCCGGAAACCTACGGCTTCGAGCCGGCCACCTCTGCCGCGCTCACTGCGCGAAGCGGATCGAGCGAATGGGGTCGATCCGAGCGGCGACGCGGGCTGGAATATAGGCCGACAGCGTGCAGAGTGCGAGCGCGACGGCCCCCACGACCACGAAGTCGAGGAGGCTCAGCTCCACCGGGGCCGTGTCGATGTAGTACGCCTCCTGCGGCAGCGGGATGATCCCGAACCGGAGCTGCACGAGCGCCAGGCCGAGCGCGAGCGCGCTGCCGAGCGCCGTCCCGGCTACGCCGATCAGGAACCCGAGCCACACGAAGAGACGCCGCACCCCGCCGGCCGGGCAGCCCATCGAGAGGATGATTCCGATCTCCCGCGTCTTTTCGAGCGTCACCATCAGGAGGGTCCCGATGATGTTGAACGCCGCCACGAGCACGATCACCCCGATCACGAGCGGAACGATGCTCTGCTGAAGCCCGATCCACGCGAAGAGGTTCTGCTGCACCTGGTAGATTGAGCGCGCGAAGACGGGCAGCCCGAAGCCCTCGGTGATGGCCTCGGCCGTCGCGTCGGCGCGCTCGATGCTGCCGAGCCGAAGCTCGAAGCGCGTCACCTCGTCCTCCCCGTACTCGAACAGCCGGCGGGCTGCGCCCAGGTCGGTGTAGGCGAAGACCTCATCGAAGTCGGCCAAGCCGGTCTCGTAGATGCCGGCGACGTGAAAGGCGCGCACGCGGGGGCGGGCGAAACCCGTGGCCCCGGCCTCGCGCATCGAGAACGCCGTGAGCTGGCTGCCGACCTCGACCCCGAGCAGCTCGGCCAGGCTCTTCCCGACTACGACGCCGGGCCGCCCAGCCGAGTCCGGCGCGAACGAAAAGCGGCCGGCTCTGATCTGCTCTGCGAGGAACCCGTGGCTCCCCTCCGGCGACCCGGAGATCACCGCCCCGTCGATCCCCGACGTCGAGCGGAGCAGGGCGAAGTCGTCCACGACCGGCGTCGCGGCCTCGACGTCGGGCAGGGCTTCGAGCTGGGCGTGCAGCGCGTCCGCGTCCGCCAGCGGCGCGTCGAGGTAGCTCTCGACCCGGACGTGCGCGCCGAAGCCGACGATTTTCTCCTCGATCTCCCGGCTGAACCCGCGCACGATCATCAGCGAGAGCAGCAGCGCCGCCACTCCGACCGCCACCCCGCCGACGGCGACGTAGGTGACGAAGCGCAGGAACTTCCGCCCCTCGTCTCGGCCCTGCGCGGCGCGCAGGTAGCGGAGCGCCACAAAACGCTGAAATGAGGAAGAGGACATCCGCAAGGTGGAGATCCGCAAGGTGGAGAGCGGTAGCAACTCGGAAGGTAGCACCTGCCGCTCCTCCCTATTCCGTCAACCGCTCATCCACATCCAACACTTCCGGCGCACCGATGTCCAGACCGGCAAAGCCCGAATGCCGGGGATTGACGAGGTAGTTCCACTCCGCGGGCACGACGACGCTCGGCACCCGGAGCACGGGCGAGCGCGCCGCCTGCACCCATTCGTCCCCGGCCCGCTGCGTCGAGCGCGGAGCCGGGTGCATCCGCCAGTCCTCGGGCGGTGTGTCCAGCACCCCTACCTCGGCGCGCGAGCAGGTGACCGGAACCAGGAGGTAATGCCGGAGCAGGCGCGGCGTTTCGAGGTGAACCAAAATCTCTAACAGCGCCAGCGACCGGGACCCCGCCGTGTACGCGACCGGCACTCCTTGGCTGTTCCAGCGCCCGCCATACAGCCGCGCGCCTTCACCGCTAAATGCACTCCGCCCGGCTTTAGCGTCTACCCCTTCGAGATGCTCAACTGGGACAATCCGCCACGACGTGATCTGGTCGTCCGGCATAGCAGCTAGACGAACACACCGTAGGCGAGGCGGCCGAGCAGGTTTTCGACCTCGCGCGCGCCCGGTTCTGTGTCAGCATAATCAAGAGGCGTACGACCAGCGAGGGCGACTTTCGGGGACTTGAGCCACTGCCGCGCCTCCGCCTCCCCACCGAGCGTGTCGGCGGCGATTTCGTAGAGTCGCGCGAAGCGGATCAGCCGCTCGCTCGTATCCGGCGCGAGGAGTTGATCGTGCTTCCTGCGCCGGGCCAGCGTCCGTGTCGAGACCCCGGCGAGGCCGGCGAGGGTTTCGGCGGCTAGTCCTAGCTCGGCCCGGAGCAGGTCGAACACGCTCGGCGGCAAGCCGCGCTTGACGTGCCCGATCAGGTCGTCGGTCGAGCGGAGGTCGAGGCCGATGGCGTATCCGTTCATGGCTGCGGGGGTTTGCGACAGGTGTCCTTTTCGATAGAGCCACGTGTCCAACCTCCCCGCGCTTGTAGGGGTTCCGCCGTCGCCGGCTCCGTATCTTCCATCCCCCTTCTTCCCGCATCCCAGACGCGCCATGACGAACGCCATCCTCTCCCCTCCCGCCCCTGTCAACGAACCCGTCCGCTCATACGCGCCGGGCAGCGTTGAGCGCCGTTCCTTGCAAAAACGGCTCTCCGAGATGCGGGAGCAGACCGTCGACATCCCAGCCGTCATCGGCGGCGCGCGCGTCGAGACCGGGCGGACGGCCGAGGTCGTCGCCCCGCACGAGCACAGCCGGGTGCTGGCCATTGAGCACAAGTGCGCCGAAGCGGAGGTCAACCGCGCCATCGAGGCCGCCGTCGAGGCGCGGCACGACTGGATGCGGATGCCGTGGAACGACCGCGCCTCGGTCTTCCTCCGCGCCGCCGACCTCCTGGCCGGGCCGTGGCGCGACACCATCAACGCGGCCACGATGCTCGGCCAGAGCAAGAACCCGTACCAGGCCGAGATCGACAGCGCGTGCGAACTGGTGGACTTCTTCCGCTACAACGTCCACTTCATGCGGCAGATCTATGAGGAGCAGCCGTTTTCGCCGCCGGGGCAGTGGAACCAGGTCGAGTACCGCCCGCTCGAAGGCTTCGTCTTCGCCGTCACGCCGTTCAACTTCACCTCCATCGCGGGCAACCTCCCGACGGCCCCGGCGCTGATGGGCAACACGGTCGTCTGGAAGCCGGCGACGACGGCGCTGCTCTCGGCGCACTACATCATGCAGCTCTTGGAGGCCGCCGGCCTCCCCCCCGGCGTCATCAACCTGGTGCCGGGCAGCGGCGCGGACGTGGGCGACCCGGCCATTGCCTCACCCCACTTCACCGGCCTCCACTTCACCGGCTCGACCGGGACGTTCAACCACCTCTGGCGCGAGATCGGGAACAACCTCGGGCACTACAAGACCTACCCCCGGATCGTCGGCGAGACCGGCGGGAAGGACTTCATCGTCGCCCACGAGTCGGCCGATCCGGCGGCGGTCGCCACGGCGATTGTCCGGGGCGCGTTCGAGTACCAGGGCCAGAAGTGCTCGGCCGCGTCGCGGGTCTACATCCCCGAAGCGCTTTGGGGCGAGGTCGAGGAATCGCTCATGAGCCAGCTCGACGAGCTCAAGATGGGGCCGGTCGAGGACTTTACCAACTTCATCAACGCGGTGATCGACCAGAAATCCTTCGACAACATCACCGGCTACATCGACCGGGCGAAGGCGGCCGATAACGTCCGCATCGCGCACGGCGGCGGATACGACGACAGCGTGGGCTATTTCATCGAGCCGACCGTCCTGCTCGCCGACGAGCCGGACTACGAGACGATGGAGAAGGAGTTGTTCGGACCGGTGGCCTCGGTCTACGTCGCCCCGACCTCCACGAGCTTTTCGGAGTTGCTCCAGACCGTGGACCGGACGAGTCCGTATGCCCTCACCGGGGCCGTCTTCGCGCGCGACCGGCGCGCGGTGATCGAGGCGCGCGACGCGCTCGCCGAGGCGGCGGGCAACTTCTACATCAACGACAAGCCGACCGGGGCGGTCGTCGGGCAGCAGCCCTTTGGCGGGGCGCGCGGCTCGGGGACGAACGACAAGGCCGGCTCGCACGTCAACCTGCTGCGGTGGACGAGCTTGCGCGCCATCAAAGAGACGTTCGACCCGGCGACGCACTACGCCTATCCCTTCCACGCGCCGGACCTGGCCGCTAACGGCCGGCAGGAGGAAGAGCGCACCGAGGCGTAAGCCGTCGTGGTGCCGTCCTGATCCAGAATCCAAAACCCACCCTCCAAAATCGATTGACCATTTTCCACAGCCGACACCACCCCGGCGACGCGCCGATGGCGCTCGTCTACGCCCGCGCCCTCACCGGGCCGCTGGCGTGGAGCATGACGGGCGTGATGATCGCGGCGTCGGTGGCGATGCTCGAGGGGCAGGACCCGCTGCCGTGGGTGGTGTGGGTGGTGCCGCTGGTCTACGCGCTCAGCACGGCATGGACGGTCTACGACCTCCGGCGGACGCCGGCCGAGCTGGTCCTCGACGGAGCGCGCGGCGGCCTCCGCTCGGTGTGGGACGCGGCCGGGCGGAAGAAGCCGCTCCCGCTGCACGCTGTGTTCTCGCCCCGGCGGACGGTCTACGGTCTCGACGTGCCGATCGGCCGCACGCTTCACGCCTTCGCGCCGGAGGACTGGCCGCCCTTCGGTCCCCTCGAGCAGGCCGTCTTCGACGCCGCGACCGTGGCCGAGGGCGAGCGCCGCGACCGGGCAGCGGTCCGGTAGATTCCCCTCAGTAGATCCGCACGAAGTAGCTGGCCTCGCCAAGCCGGGCGAGGCGTTCGGCGTCGGCCCGGACCGCCGGGTCGTCGGAGGCGAGGGCCTCGCGGAGCGCCGTCAGGTCGGCCGAGCGTTTGGTGCGGACGAACGCCTCGGGCAGCTCGTCCTCCGCCACTGTCAGCTCGACCGGCGGGGTGCCGCTCTGCTGGAGCTTGACCCGGCCGAGCGCGGTCAGGTGCTCGTGCTCGCCGTGCAGTCGCATCGACTCGGCGAGCCGGTCCTTGAGGGATTGGGCGGCCTTGACCAGGCGACGCTCGGCGTCCTGGAGGCGCTGCCGCTCGGCCTTGACAGTCTCGGCCGTCGCCTCGAGCCGGCGGAGCACGCGGAGGTAGCCCTCCACCTTGCCGTCGCGCAGGTCGAGCAGCCGGTCGTGCTGGGCCTCTAGCTCGTCGGTGACCTCGCCGCCGGAGGCGAGCAGGGCGTCCTCGAGCGCCTGCAGGTCGGCGTCGATGGCGTAGAGCGTCAGCGCGCGGATCTCAGACATAGCGTTCTCTGGCAAGCCGTGTCACAGCAGACTGTGTCACAGCAGGTCGAGCTGGGCATCGGCGGTGGGGTTGAAGCGGACGGTGCCCGGCCGGCCGGCCATCGCGGCGATCTGGCGGACGAGCCGCTCGAAGTCCTCGGGCTCGTTCACGAAGTCGATGCTCGTGGCGTCGACGATCAGCAGCGGCCCGCTCGTGTACTGCGTGAAGTAGCGGTCGTAGGCCGTTGCCAGCTCCTCGATATACCCCCGCTCCATGTTCTTCTCGTAGTCCCGTCCGCGCTGGGCGATGTTGTGCATCAGCCGGTCCGGCGCGCTCTGGAGGTAGACTACCAAGTCGGGCTGCGGGGTCGCCGGTTCCATCAGGCCGTAGAGGGATTCGTAGAGCTGCAGCTCGTCGCCGCCGAGGGTGATGTGGGCGAAGATCCGGTCCTTGTCGAAGGTGTAGTCGGCGACCGTCGCGTGGTGGAAGAGGTCGGGGGCGGCGAGGGCCTTTTGCTGGCGGAAGCGGCTGGCGAGGAAGGCGAGCTGGGTGTGGAAGGCCCAGCGCACGGCGTCGCGGTAGAAGTCCGGCAGGAACGGGTTTTCGTCGAACTCCTCGAGCACCAGGCGCGCGCCCGTGCGCTCGGCCAGGAGCCGGGCCAGCGAGGTCTTGCCCGCCCCGATCACGCCCTCGACGGCGACGTAGCGGAGGGCGTCGGGCAGCAGCGGCTGCGCGTCCTGGAGCGCGGCGTCGAGCCGGTGCGCCGTCCGGCGGAGCGGGCCGGCGTCGGGGCAGACGGCCAGCACGTCGCGCACCGGCGCGTCGAGGACGGGGACCACCAGGTCCGGGGCGAGGTCGGCCAGCGGCTGGAGCACGAAGCGGCGCTCGGCCAGGCGCGGGTGCGGCACGGCGAGCGCGGCGGTGCGGATGACGCGGTCGTCGTAGAGCAGCAGGTCGAGGTCGAGCGGGCGCGGGGCCCAGCGCTCGGAGCGGGTGCGGCCGGCGGCGCGCTCGATCCGCTCGAAGAGCGCGAGCAGCAGCTCCGGGTCGAGGGTGGTCCGCAGCTCGGCGACCGCGTTGAGATAGGGCGGCGGCGGCGCGCCGGCCGAGCGGCCGGGCAGCGTGTGGGCCGCGCTCTCGTAGACCGGCGAGACCGCCGCGGCGCGGACCTCAGGCTCGGCCGCCAGCACCCGGATCGCCGTGCGGAGCTGCGCGCTCCGGTCACCCAGATTCGCGCCCAGCCCGACGAACACCCGCGCCTCGCCCTGCTCGCTCATACGGCCTCCGCTCCGCTGCGCTCGGCGCGGTAGACCACCTCGGCGCGGTCCACCGAGCCGCCGACCGGCGGGTTCGCTTTGCGGACCGTGACCTCGGCGCGCACTACGACGGCGAAGGTATCCAGCACGGCGTGGGCGATCTGGTACGCGAGCTTCTCGATGAGGTAAAAGGTGTGCCCGGTGACGTGCGCGCGGACGAGGGCGTAGACCCGCTCGTAGTCGACCGTCCGGTCGAGGTCGTCGTGCTCGGCGGCGGCGCGGAAGTCCAGGTCCATCGCCACGTCCACCTCGTAGCGGCCCCCGATGCGGTGCTCCTCCTGCAGCACGCCGTGGTGCGCGTAGAAGACGGCGTTGACGAGCCGGACGGTGCCGGTCGCGCCGAGCGGATCGGTGGGGTGCGCGGGCATGAGACGGGAGCGGTGGGGCCCGAAGATAGCCACCGGCGGCGCGGCGCGTGGCCTATTCCCCAGCCCGTTTTCCGCGCCGGTCCCGAACCAGCCGGACGGCGAGCAGCACCGGCAGCGCGCCGTGCCAGGCGAGGTCGAAGAGGTCCGCAGGTTGGGTCAGCTCGCCCGCCGCAAGCCACCTCAGGTCGCGCCAGAGGTGGGGCTCCGGGACGAACGGCGCGAGCGCCATGAAGACGGCCCCGGCGACGAGCAGGCCCAGCGGTATCCGGTCGACCCAGCGCATCACAGGCCCAGCGATTCGAGCAGTGCCGCGTCCTCGGCCGAGAGCCGTCCGGCGGCGCGGTCGGCGAGGAGGGCGGAGACGAAGAGGGTGCCGTAGACGCCGAGCGCCGTGTCGCTCCGCTTAGCGTGCTCGTCGAAGAATGCCACGACCTCGGCGTTCCGCATCGACGGGCCGACGTGGATCCCGCGCGGGCCGAAGGGGCCGTCGGGGGCCGGAGCCGGGAAGCTCTTCTCGGGCTCGAACAGCTTGCGCCCGATGTGGCAGCCGAGGCACTGCGTCGGGCTGCGGAGCGGGCGCGGCTCGGTGGCCGTCGCGGCGGCGAGCGCGCCGTCCCGGCCGTAGACGAAGAAGTCCCAGAAGCCGTCGGCGCGCTTGCGCATGGCGGTCGTCTCGGCCAGCTCCCCGCCGACCCGGTGCTCGCCGACGAGCGCGGTGCCGACGGGATAGAGCAGCCGCTCGCCGTTGTCGTGGTAGCCCGAGAGCGCGGCCCGGAGGCCCGGCATCGGGACGAAGACGTGCCGCCGGGCGTTCGTCATCACCCCGTCGATCTCGACCGTGAACCACGCCGAGTCCCCAGGCGCGTAGGGGACCTCGGCGCGGAAGGCGTCGAGCGTCGGTGGAAAGCCTCGCGTCTCGGCATAGGTCTGGTCGATAAAGTCCACGAACTCGTCCCAGTCGAGCGACCCGTCGCCGTCGGCGTTGGCGCTGTCGAGCGCGGCGTGCCAGCGGGCCTCGAGGGCGTCGGGGTGCAGGCGGAAGCGGCCGTCGTCCGAGAGCAGCCCGGCCTCGACCGGGTCGCCGCCGTCGGGGCCGAGGTACGAGCCGAGGTAGAAGCGCAGCAGTTGCTCAGGGTCGCGCTTGTCGAGGTCCAGCCGGAGGCCGTCGGCGTTCGCGTCAGGGCCGGAGCATCCGACGAGGAGCGCGCCGAGGAGCAGGAGAACATATCCTCCCGCCCTCTCCATTCCCCCCACGCCTTTCCTTCCCCCATGCCATCCGTTCATCGTTCCGACTCGTCGAGTTGGGCCAGGTACGCTCGGGCGCGCGCGTCTCCGGGATTCAAGGCGAGGAGGCGCTCGAACATGCGCCGCGCGTCGGCCGGGCGGCCTTGCTGGAGGTACGCCACGCCGAGGTTGCCGTAGGCCGGGGCATAGGCGGGCTGCGCCTCGGCGGCGGCCTCGAACTGCGCCACGGCGCGGTCCGTCCGCTCCGTCAGCAGGTAGACCGAGCCGAGGTTGACGCGGGCCTCGGCGGAGAGCGGGTCGAGCCGGACGGCAGCCGCGAGCGGCGCTTCGGCCTCGGCCGTGCGGCCGGCTTGCAGGTGCAGGAAGCCGAGGTTGTTCCACGCCTCCGGGTGGTGCACCGAGTCGGCCTCGACCGCCGCCTCGAGCTGGGCGAGGGCCGCGTCTGCCTGCCCCGTCGCGCCGAGGGCGTCGGCGAGCGCGAGCCGGGCCTCGATGAGCAGCGGCTGGATCTCGACGGCGCGGCGGAGCGGGCCGAGGGCCGCCTGCGCTCCGCCCCGCCGGTTGCGCGTCACGCCGAGCCAGTACTGCGCCCACGCGTCGCCGGGATAGACCGCCGCCGCCTCGGTGAGGGCGCGCTCCGCCGCCGAAAGCGAATCCATCGCCAGCAGCGCGCGGCCGAGCGCGACGCGGGCCTCGGCGCGGTCGGCTCCGGCCGCCAAGCCGCGCCGCAGCCCGGCGACCACGGTCGGGAGATACGCCGGGAGCGGGTGCTGCGTCTCGTACAGGTGGAACGTCGCAAGGGCCGTCTCGAGGTCGGCCTCGCCCGCGCTGCGCTCGCCGCCGAGGAGGTTTACGAGCACGGCGGGCGTGGTCTCGGCCGCCTCACGCACGAGCGCGCTCGGCGGGCGGGCCGGCGGCAGGACGCGCCGGATCCAGTGGTCGGTGAACGAGACGTGCGGGATGTCGGACGTCCCGCCGACCTGCAGGTGGCAGCTCACGCAGTCGCCCGTCATCGCTTCGGCGAGGGTCTCGGCGGCCGGGCGCTCGCAGAAGGCCTCCCCCGCCTCTCCGTCGTGGCAGCTCTGGCAGGTCGCGTTGAAGGCGTCCGCTCCGAAGTCGGCCGTCGGCCGGTGCGGGTCGTGGCAGGTGGTGCAGGTCATGGCGCTCTGCTCGAAGCACGCGCTGAGCGCGAGGCGGAGGCCGTGCGAGGCGATGCCGAAGTCGTCGGGGTCCTCGATCTCGCCGAGCCGGGCGAAGACGCTACGGTGCGACGCGAGCGGCTCGCCGGGGCGGAACGTCGTCGGGTCGTGGCCGGGCTCGAAGACGGTGACCCCCTCGAGGTGGCACTGCTGGCAGACGCTGAGCTGGAGGTCGCGCTCCAGCTTTGCCGGGTTCACGACGTTGGCTGCCGGGGCGGGCTCTACGCCGGCGAGCCAGGCCTCGACGTGCGCGCCCCCCGCGCCGTGGCACCGCTCGCAGGTGATCCCGAGCGGCAGGTCGGCGTAGTGGTTCTGGGTGAACGGGGACACCTCGGGGTTGCCGTTGTGGCACGTCACGCACTCGAGGGTGGCGGGGCGGCTGAAGCGGCTGTTCGAGGTGCGGTAGCCCGGACTCATGTCCCACAGCGCGCGCTCGACGTACCACGTCAGCGGCATTTCGGTCACGAACCCGTTCTCGTGCATCAGGTACGACCGCGTCGCGTTGCCGCTGCCGACGACGTAGGCCGCGCGGTGCACCCGCTCGTAGGTTACCCGTCCGCGCGCGTCGTGCCGGAGCTCGCGCTGGAAGAGGGTGTCGCCTCGGACGAAGGCCTGGTAAGAGTACCCGCTGGCCTCGTTGAAGACGACCGGGCTGCGGCCCTCGGCGTCGAACCGCTCCGGCGCGCTCGCGGCCTCGAAGCGCGAGACCGAGCGGCCCATTCCGGTGCGGTGGTAGCTCGCGTAGAGGTCCTCGTGGCAGGAGGCGCACGCCTCGTCGCCGACGTAGGCGACCTCGGCCACGGCGACCGATTCCGGCTCTGGTACGTCGCGGGCACAGCCCGTCCCGAGCAGGCAGACAGCGAGGAGGAGCGAGGGGACGACGCGCATCGAGAGGGATCGGAATAGCGGCCGAAAGATACGGCCGCCTCGGGCGCACCGCAGGGCTTCGCGCCGTGCCCTCCTCCGTTCACACGCTGACTGCGCCGCTCATCTCCGGGATCGCCGAGAGGTCGTGGAAGGCCGCGACGCGCGCGCCGATCTCGGCGGCGTCGAGGTCCAGCAGGCGGTCCGTCCCAAAGGCCTCGACGACGAACGAGGCGAGCGCGCTGCCGAGCACAACGGCCCGGCGCAGCTCCTGCGGGTCGCGCGCGTCGACGCGGGCGAGGTGGCCGGCGAAGCCGCCCATGAAGGCGTCGCCCGCGCCCGTAGGGTCGTGGATGGCCTCGAGCGGGAAGGCGGGGGCGCTGAAGACGGTGCCCTCGCTGAAGAGCAGCGCGCCGTGCTCGCCCTTCTTGATCACGAGCGTCTGCGGCCCCAGGTCGCGGATCACCTTGGCGGCGCGGACGAGGTTGGGCTCGCCCGAGAGCTCGCGCGCCTCGGCGTCGTTGACCACCAGCACGTCGACCCGGCCGAGGGTGCGGCGCAGCTCGCGCGGCGTGTGCTCGATCCAGTAGTTCATCGTGTCGAGCACGACGAGGTCCGGTGCCTCGACCTGGTCGAGGACCTTCATCTGCACCGTCGGGTCGAGGTTGCCGAGGCAGACGATCCGGCTGTCGCGGTAGGCGGCGGGGATCGCCGGGTCGAACGTCGCCAGGACGTTGAGGTGGGTGGCGAGCGTGTCGCGGCGATTGAGGTCGTAGTGGTAGCGCCCGGCCCAGAAGAAGGTCTCGCCGTCGGGGTCGCGCTCGAGGCCCTCGGTGTCGACCCCGCGCGCGCGGAGCAGCTCGACGTGCTCGTCCGGGAAGTCGCGCCCGACCACGCCGACTAGGCGGACCGGCGCGGCGAGGTAGCGCGCGGCGAGCGCGACGTAGGTGGCCGAGCCGCCGAGGATGTGCTCGGCCTTGCCGAAGGGGGTTTCGACGGTGTCGAACGCGACGGTGCCGACGACGAGGACGCTCATGGGAGGACGGGCGGACGGGAGAACGGAAGCTGAAGATAGAGGCCGCGCCAGAGGTGCAGCCGTGGCGCAGGATGAAGAACCGACCAGAGACTGTTTGGATGTCCAGCCGCTCGCAGCCCAAGGTTGGGAACCCCCAACAGTCTCTCAGAGACGCCCCGGCGCAGCGCGGGCTTCACGCAGCGCGGGGACCAGCGCTCGCGCGCCAGCCCCCGCGTAGACTGCTAGACTGCTGGAAAGCGCTCAGGCGCTACGAGATTTTGTCGAGCCAGTCGTTCGCCTTCTTCGCGAACGCCTCGCCGATGGCCTCGGCGATGGACTCGCTGAAGTCCTTGGCCTCGCCGTAGCCCTGCTTGGCGTTCTTGGAGACCGCGTGGGCCGCCTCGCCGAGCGCGTCGGCCGCGAGCGCGAGCTGCTGCGAGATCGCCTCGCCGGCGTCGTCTGCCACGTAGCGGCCCTGCTTGGCGAGGCTCTTGGCGCGCTTCTCGATCTTCCCGGTGAGCGTCGGCGGCTCGGGGTCGGGGATCGCGGCCATCACCACGCGGCCCACAACCAGACCAAGGCCGATGGCCCCGACGACGGCGAGCAGCGGGTTTTCCTCGACCCACATCTTGGTGCGGGTCACCCAGTCGTCCGAGTCGGCCGGGTCGAGCGAGAGGCGGTCGACCGTCGGGTCGCCGTAGTTGGGGGTGCTGGTGACGGGGCGGCCGGCGGCGGCCGTGACCGAGTTGGCCCCGAGCGTCGGCGGGGGCTTGGGCGTCGGCGTGCCGTTGGTGTCGGTCGTGCCGACGTTTGCGGCGGGGGTGCCGCTCGAGGCGGGGCCGGTTGAGGCGGGGCCGGTTGAGGCGGGGCCGGTTGAGGCGGGAGTGCCGGTGGGTTTGTTGGAGTCGTTAGCCATGACAGAGGAGGAGTCGGGGAGCGGGAGAAAGAGCGACCCCGGCAAGGCGGAGTCGGAGCAGTGGAACGCGGGGCGTCGGGGTTTTTGTTTCGGGTCGGGTGGGATGCGGAGCGCCCAAGGGGTCGCGTTCCTCGGTTATCTTAGGCGAGGCCGCCCCGCCCGCCCGCCTCGCCCCTCTTCACGTCCCGTCCGCCGCTCTCACGCGGTCCCCTTCATGCTCAGTCCGACGAAAGGAAGAATGGATGAACGGTCGGTTTCAAGGGCGGGAGGACGGGACGACGACAGGAGGGCGGGGGGAGCGGGGCAAAAGCGCGCACGCTGCCAAAAGCGCGCACGCTGCCAAAAGCGCGCACGCTGCCAAAAGCGCGCACGCTGCCAAAAGCGCGCACGCTGCCAAAAGCGCGCACGCTGCCAAAAGCGCGCACGCTGCGAGGCGCTGCCGCCTCCGCTCTTCCGTTCTCGCGCTCCTCCTCGCCGTCGCCGCGCCCGTCGTCGCGCAGCCCGAGGCCGGCACGCCGGAGACGGCCTTCGCCGACGCCTACGCGCTCTTCGACGCTCGTCTCTTCGGCGAGGCGCAGCGCGCGTTCGGCACCTTCCGCGCGGACTGGCCCGGCGACCCGCGCACGCCCGACGCCCTCTTCTACGGCGGCGAGGCCGCCCTCGCGGCCGGGGACGACGAGGAAGCGGCGCGCCTCCTGACTGCCTTCCGCGCGCGCTACCCGGCGCATCCGCTCGCCCCGCGCGCCCGGCTCGCCCTGGGCGAATACTACTTCGCCGCCGAGCGCTACGACGAAGCCCTCACGGCGCTCGGCGTGGCCGCCGCGGAGGACGCTCCGCCCGAGGAGGCCGCGCGCGCGCTCCTGCTGATGGGACAGACCGCGCTCCGCCAGGACCGCACGGACGCTGCCACAGCCACGCTCCGCCGCGTCGCCGAGGCCTACCCGCGCACGGCGGCGGCTCCGCTCGCTCTCTACACGGCCGGCACCGCCGAGGTGGAACGGGCGAACTACGCCGCCGCCGCCGAGGCCTTCGAACGCCTCGCTGCCGACTATCCCGACTCGCCCGAGGACCGGCGCGTGGGCCTGGCGCTCGCCGAGGCGTACCTCCGCACCGGCCGGTTCGACCGCGCGCTCGGCGAGGGCGAGCGCCGCCTCCCCGCCCTCAGCGGCGACGCCCGAGACCGCGGCCTCTTCCTGCTCGGCGAAGCCGCCCTCCGACTCGACCGGCGGGACGAGGCCGACGCTTTCTTCGCCGAGGTCGAACCCGGCAGCGCCTACAGCCGCCCGGCCCTGTTCGGGCGCGCCCGCATCGCGTGGGACCGCGCGGACTGGCCCGCCGCCGCCGACTCGTACGCCGCCGTGCGGACCGCCTCCGGCGACGACGGCGACGACCTCGCCGCCGAGGCGACCTACTACGAGGGCCTCGCGCTCAAGCGCACCGGGCAGATCGACGAGGCGGCCCGGCGGCTCGCGGCCGTCGAGCTGCGCCGCCCGGAGAGTCCGTTCGCCGACGCCGCCCTGTTCGAGCGCGGGGTGCTGCTCTACGGGGTCCGCCGGTGGGACGAGGCCGTGCCGTCGTTCGAGGGGCTCCTCGACCGCTACCCGGCCTCGGCGTTCGCCGGGGAGGCGGCGCGGATGCTCGGCGAGACGTACGCCGCGCTCGGGGACTACCGCAAGGCCGAGCGCGCCAACCGCCGGGCGGAGGCGCTCGGCACAGCGTCGGCGGAGCTGACGGGCGAGGTGGCCTTCCAGCAGGGCTATGGGCTCTACCAGGCCGGCGACTACGCCGAGGCCGCGCGGCAGCTCGCGGGCGTCTACCGCCGGGAGCCGCAAGGCCCGCGCGCGGGCGAGGCCCTGTTCTGGTCCGCCGAAGCGTCGTTCCAGGAGGGCCAGCAGACCAACCCCGCCGCGCTCGGCCGCGCCGAGGCGCTCTTCGCCGAGTTCCTCAACCGCTTCCCCGACCACCGGCAGCAGGACGCCGCCCGCTACGCGCTCGCGTGGGCCGTCTTCAAGCGCGGCGACTACGCCGCCGCCGCCGCCGCCTTCGAGCGCTTCCTCGCCGGCTACCGACCCGGCGGCGAGATCGTCCCCTACACCACCGACGCCCGCCTCCGCCTCGCCGACGCCTACTTCGCCCTCAAGCGCTTCGACGACGCGGTCGCGGTTTACCGCCAGATCGAGGCCGCCGGAGGCGGGGCCGACTACGCGCTGTTCCAGATCGGGCAGGCGCACGCCAACGCCGAGCGCACCGCCGAGGCCCGCGCCGCCTACGACCGCCTGCTGACGAGCTACCCGGCCTCGACGCTGCGGGCGCAGACGCACTACGCCAAGGGCGCGCTCGCCTTCCGGGCGGAGGACTACGACGCGGCCGTCGCCGGCTACCAGGCCGTCCTCCGCGAGCATCCCGACTCGCCGCTCGCCCCGAAGGCGCAGTACGGGATCGGCGACGCGCTCTACAACCAGGGCCGCCTGCGCGAGGCGACGGCGGCCTACCGGGCCGTGCTCGAGCGCTACCCGACGAGTCCGTTCGTGGTCGAGGCTCTCTCCGGAGTGCAGTACGCCCTCACCGCCCAGGGCGAGGAGCACCGGCTCGACGAGATCGTCGACCGCTTCGCCGAGCAGAACCCCGACGCGGCGGTCCTCAACGAGCTGACGTTCCGGCAGGCTGAGGGCGCGTTCCAGAGTGGTAATCTTCGTATTGCCATAACGGACTTCGAAGCGTTCCTCCAGACAGCCCGCGACCCGGCCCTGCGCGCGGCGGCGAACCTCTACCTCGGCCGCGCCTGGGCCGACCTCGGCGACACCGCCCGGGCCGAGCCGCCCCTCCGCCGCGCCGCCGAAGCGGAAGATGCGGACCTCCGCACCGAGGCTGCCGCCCGCCTCGGCGCGCTCTACCTCGGCGGCGCGCGCTACGACGAGGCCCTGGCGCTCTACCGCGCGCTCGGTGCCGAAGCGGGGACGCCGGACGCCGGGGCCGAAGCGCGGCTCGGCGAGGCCGACGCGCTCCTCGGGCTGGGCCGAGCCGCCGAGGCTGAGGCCCTCTTCGCCGCCGTGGCCGAGGCGGGCACGGCCTTCGACGCCCGCGCCGAGCTCGGCCTTGCCCGCGCCGCCGAGGCGCAGGGCCGCCCCGCAGAGGCCGCCCGCCGCTACGAGCGCCTGGCCGCACGCGACGACGAGGTCGGGGCCGACGCCCTCGCCCGGCTCGCCGCGACGCTCCCGGCGGCCGAGGTGCCGGCGGCGCTCGACCGGCTCGGCCTCGACACGCGCTTCGCCGGCTACCCCGAGCAGGTCGCCGAGGCGCTCGTCGCCCTCGCCCGCGCCTACCGCGCGCTCGGCGAGCCTGGCCGGGCGGACGAGACCTACGCCTTGGTGCTCGACGCCTACGCCGACACCGACGGCGCCGACACCGCGCGGCGCGAACGCTGAGCACGCATGGACGAGCCGATGAACGGAAATAGGAGATGGCGTACGGGGCAGAGTAGCGGAGCGACGCTGGGGATCTGTCCCCTGCTCTGCTGCCTTTACCTCCTCGCTCCGCTAGCCACCGCGCAGACGGAGCCGGAGCGCTTGCCGGACCTCACGCCGCGCGCCTTCGAGATCCGCGGCGACCTCCAGATTTCGCTGCCGGACCTGGAGCGGCAACCGCTGCGCGGGTTCGCCCCGCCGCCGCGCACCTACGTCGTCCCGGCCGACCGGCGGGCCTTCGTCGCCCCCTACCGGCAGCGCCTCGACGACCTGCCGGCCGATCCGCTCGCTGCCCCGCCTCCGCCTCAGATCGCCACGCGGACGCCGGTCACCGGTCGCCTCGACGCGGGCGTCGGGCGCTACTTCAGCCGGCTCGGGCGATTCACGGTCGGGCGCGAAGGGGTCGGGGTTGACGCGCGCTACAGTGGGTTCTCAAGCTTTCAGCCGTTTTCGGGGGACAGCGACGCCGCAGGGCTCGGCAATCTCGATGCCGTCTCGGACGTGTTCTCGGGGCGCGTTGCGTACCGGTCCGCCGGTCCGGTCCGGGTCGGGGTGGGGCTGGACGGCGGGTATCAGCGCTACACCCTCGTCGGCGCGTTTCCGAGCCTTGCCTCCACGCGCTCGCTGCGGACCGGCCGCGTGCTCGGCGGCGAGGTAGCGCTCGGCGGGGCCGCCTTCGACGTGCGGGCGCGCTTCGCCTCGACGCGCTACCAAACCGACCGGCCGGCGACCCTACTCAGCTCGGGCGACGGGTTTGACCTCGACGAGACGCGGCTCTCCACCGACGGCACTGTGCAGATCGGCAGCGTGCGCCTCGATGCCGCCGGGGCGCTCGCCGGTCTGGAAGCCGAAGGGCTGGGCGAGAGCCTGGAGTCGTACCGCGTCGGCGGCTCGCTGCGCGTCGACCTCGGCCGCAGCGAGCTCGATGTCGGCGCGCGGGTGCTCGGCTACGGCGCGAGCGAGGCCAATGGCGGCGGGTCGAGCACGACCGTCGGGCCGGTGGTGCGCTTCGAGACGCCGCTCTCGCCCACGGCACGGCTCTCGCTCCGCACGGCCCCTCGCGCCTCGGGCGGCAGCCTGGCCGACCTCTTTCTCGCCAACCCGTTCGCCGTCCCCCAGCCCATCGTCGCACCCGACCTCCACGTCCTCGACGGCGAGATCGGGCTGGAACTCCAGCGGCGGAGCGTGCGCGTCTCGGTCTACAGCGGCCTGCGCCTCAGCCCGGTGCTGCGCTACTTCGAGCGCACCGCCGAGCCGTCGGCTGCCGGCCTGTACGAAGCGCGGTACGACGGGGCGACGGTCGTGCGCGGCGGCGCGGCGGCCACCCTCTACGCCGCGTCCGGGGTCCGAGCCACGGCCGGGGCTGAGGTCCGCTCCGGCACGCTCGACGGCGGCGGCGGCATCCCGTACTTCGCGCCCCTCACGGGGCAGCTCTCGCTAGCCGTCCCCTTCGCTGCCGGGCGCGGCCTCCTCCAAGTCACGGCCTCCGCCGAGGCGAGCCGTCCCACCGAGACTGCCGGGCGCAACGCCGACGCGTGGGCGACGCTCGACGCCGAGGCGCAGTACGGGTTCGCCTCCGGGATCGGACTCTGGCTCCGCGCCGAGCGCCTCGCCGGGCGCGCCGAGCAGTGGCCCGGCTTCCCGCGTCCGCCGGCCACCGTCCTCGCCGGCCTCCGCGTGCGCTGGTAGCACGTGCGCTGGTAGCGCACGCGCTGCTCGCTAGAACGCGGTCCCCGTTCGTATTCTCCCTCCTCCACCACACACCCCCGCCTCCGATGATGCTCGACACTGTCTCCGACGACGTGCTCCGCGCCTTCAGCCTCGCCGTCCGGGAGCAGCTCATGGACCGCACGCCTGTCACCGTCCCCGGCCTCGGCCGCTTCGTCGTGGAGCACGAGCCGAGCCGCGTGGCCGAGACCGCCGACGGGCACCGGGCGCTGCACCCTCCGGCCGACGTCGTCGCCTTCGAGTCCGTCCCCGAACCCCACGCCGCCTGAGCTATGGCCGACGCGCTCGTCACGCAGCTCGCCCGCGCCCTGCACCTCCCGCCGGACGCCGCCCAGCAGACCCTCCACCACCTCGTCTCGACCCTCCGCGAGCAGCTCGACGCCCAGGGCGAGGCGGCCGTGCCCGGCCTGGGCACCTTTCGGCAGGCCGGCGGCGAGCTGACCTTCGAGCCGGAGGCTGCCCTCGTGCGCGCGGTCAACCACCGCTATGCAGGTCTGGCGACCGTCGCCTCGGCCGCCCCTCTGCGCACGCCGCACGCCACCGAAGCCGCCGCCACACCCGCCGGGTTCAAGCCGCTGTCGTCCTTCATCGACGGACCCGAGGAGGCGCAGGCCAAGGATCTGCTGGCCGAGGATCGGCTGGCCGAGGAGCCTGAACTGCAAGCCGAAGTCCCGAGCCTCCCGGCGCTCCAGGACGACCCGCTCCCGCTGGAGACTCCGCCGGAAAGAGCTTTCCGAACCAGAAATGCCGGGGGCCGAGACGCCCACGGAGACGACGGACGCGGACGCCGAGCGACTCGACGAGCGGCTCGCCGGCACCTGGACCGAGCAGGGCGAGGCGGGGCACGAACCCCATGCCCTCGGGCCGATGCCGCCGTCCTCGGTGGAGGACGCGGAGTATTCGGTCGTCGACCCGGAGCACGACCCCGTCCCGGAGGACGACTCGCCCGTCGACGCGCTAGCGACGGTGCCGTTCTCGGCGATGCCGCTTCCCGAGGAGCCGGTCGCGCCCGAGCCTCCTGCAGACGGGCTGGTGGAGGAGCCGATCCTGCTGCCCGACGCGGTGCCGGCAGAGGACGCCGTCGCCGATACCGCTGCGGCTGCGCCTGTCGTCGCCGCGCCTGTCGTCGCCGAGACCGCTGCGCCGACCGAGCCGCTGGAGCGCCCGAACCGCGCGCCGCTGTTCGCCGTGCTCGCCGTGGGTGCGCTCCTCGCCGTGGCCTTCCTGCTGTGGACGCAGCGCGACGCGCCGGAGCCGGTCGCCGAGCGCCCGCCGGTGGCCGAGACCGTCCCCGCCCCCGCCGTCCCCGCCCCGTCCGACACGGCCGCCGTCGATCCTGCTGGCAGCGAGCCGGTCGGCAGCGAGCCGGAGCCGGTGTCGGCCGATCCGCTCCGCAGCGCCGGCGCGATCGACCCGGACGCGGGCGGCTACACGTGGGTCGTCGCCTCGGAGTTGAGCCGGGCCCCGGCCGAGCGGCGCGTCGAGGCCTACCGCGCGCAGGGCCTCCGGGCCGGCGTCGTGGCCGACGATGCGCGTGGCCGCACGCGCTACCGCGTCAGCCTCGGGCAGTTCGACTCGGTCGAGGACGCCGAGGCCCGCCGCGCCGACCTTCCGGGCGATGTACCGTCCGATAGCTGGATCCTCCGCCTCTAACCCTATGCCTCAGAACACCGCTCCACTCGCCGACACCCTCGCCGCGCTGCCGGCCCCGACCGAGGCTGAGCTTTCGATGCTCGCCGTCCTCGCCAAGGGCGGCTGGGTGATGGTCCCGATCGCGCTGCTCTCGCTGCTGACGGTCACGCTCTTCGTCGAGCGGTGGCTCGTGCTGCGCCGCGCCCGCACCGACCCGCGCCGGTTCATGGAGACCGTCGCCGGCTACGTCCGCTCGGGCGACGTCGGCGGGGCCGTGGGCTACTGCAAGGCGCACGAGACGCCGATCGCGCGCATCCTGCAGCGCGGCCTCGAGCGCCTCGGCCGGCCCATCGCCGAGATCCGGGAGGCCGTCCAGGCCGCCGGCAAGCAGGAGACCTACCAGCTCGAGAAGCGCACCGACCTGCTCGCGTCCGCCGCCGCCATCGCCCCGCTGCTGGGCTTCCTCGGGACCGTGCTCGGCATGATCTCGGCGTTCCAGCAGATCCAGGCGCTCGAGGGCAACGTCAACCCGAGCGTGCTGGCGAGCGGCATCTGGGAGGCCCTCGTCACGACGGCCGCCGGCCTCGCCGTCGGCATCCTGGCGCTCTTCGCCTACAACTTCCTGCTGAGCCGGATCGGCCGCTCGGTCCACGAGATGGAGGGCGTCGCCACCGAGTTCATCGACCTGCTCCAAGCCCCGGCGACGGCCGCGCCGAGGCGAGCTGTCGGGGAGCTGAGGGATTGAGAGCCTGTTGAGGATTCACCTTATGGGCTTCGAGCGGCTGCACACCGCCCCGTCGACGTTGCGCTCGTCATACCAAATCCGGTTAAACAGTCTGTGTTTGACCGCTACCCTCTACACCCGTCATCCCCGCGCAGGCGGGGACCCACCGGGCTTGCTAACCAGTGGGTCCCCGATCGGGGTCGGGGATGCCGGGTGCTCAGACACGAAGTAGTCAACCGGATTTGGTATCACCCGATGCGAGGGCATCGGGCTTCTACGGGACACGTCCCTCGCGCGCCTCGACGGACTCGGTTCTCGCTCGCTCGCGCCTACACACTGAAAATCTCAACAGTCTCTGAGGGATCGGAGGATTGAAGTGCCGGCATCCTCTGCACGCCGCCCCCCATCCTCTCGCTACTCTCAACGGCTCCACCCGTCGCTCCCGGCAAACCGTGCGATCACGGCGCGACGATGCCCTCCACCGCCCCACTCCTCACTTCCCCGATCCCCCGATGCCCCTCGACTTTGCCTCCGGCCGCAAGCCGCTCTCGGTCTTCAGCCTCGCCGGGCTGACGGACATCGTGCTGCTGCTGCTGATCTTCTTCCTGCTGACCAGCTCGTTCGTCACGCAGTACGGCATCCAGGTCAGCCTGCCGCGCGTCGAGGCCGGGGCCCCGACCGAGGACCGCTCCGTCACGGTCACCATCACCGACGACGGGCTGTTCTACGTCGGCGACGAGCCGACACCCGAGGCTGCGCTCGGCACGGCCATCCGGGCGGCGACTGGGGCGACGCCGACGGGGAGCGCCGACGCCCTCATCCTGCGCGCTGACGAGGCCGCGACGGTTGGGCAGTTCGCCGCCGTCGCCGGGGCCGCCCGCGCCGCCGGCCTCCGCATCCTGATGGCGACCGAGGCCGTCGAGCGCTGACTCGCGGGGGGATATACGGCGACGGCCAACACAGAAAGGGCGTCCCCCTCCCACGAGGGACGCCCCGATGAGCCAGACAAACGCTTCACCCGGCCCAACTCGTTGCTGACAGCGTTACTGCACGACCGTCGTGCGGGCCGACAGCGAGAACGCATCGCCGACGGCGCGGACGACGTACAGCCCGCTCGGCAGGTCTGCCGCGTCGAGCGTCAGCGGATGGTTGCCCGTGGCGAGCGCGCCGTCGTGGAGCATGGCGACGCGGCGGCCGAGCGCGTCGAAGACCTCGACCCGGACGTGCTGCGGCTGCGCGAGCGCGAGCGCGAGGCTCGCCCGGCCGCGCACCGGGTTCGGGTACGGAGCCGAAAGGGCTGCGCCCCCCGTCTCCGCAATGGTCTCGTTGGACGAGATCGGATCCGGCTCCCAGACGCTGCCGTCCTCGTCGTACTTCGCCACGAACGCGTCGGCCCCACCTCGGCTGAAGAGCGTGATGGCGTTGTCGGGCGACGGGTCGAAGTCGGCCCCCTTCGACGCGCCGAAGAAACCGACGACGACGGCGTTGTCGTCCCCGTCCACGGCCACGCCCAAGCCTTGGTTGAACCCCTCGGCCGCGATGGGGAAGGCCCAGCGGTACGAGCCGTCGGCCCGGTAGCGGGCGACGAGGACTTCGAGTCCGTCGACGCCGTTGATCGTCAGGTCCTGGTCGGCGGGGTCGGGGTTGAAATCGACCTGGAAGTTGCCCGTCACGACGACCTCGCCCTCGGACGTGGCGGCGATGGCAGCGCCCGAGGCTTGGGAGCCGCCGCTGCCGCCGATGCTGGAGGCCCACTGCACGGCCCCGGCGGCGTCGTATTTGGCGAGGAACAGCTCGCTCGTCGCCTCCGGGGTGAGCGTCACGGTGCCGACTGTCGTCTCGCCCCGCAGCGTGCCGGTGGCGATGACGTTGCCGTCGCCGTCCGCCGTGACCGCACCGGCGATGTTGTTGTCCTCGCTGCTGAGCGCGCTCACCCAGCGGAACGTGCCGTCGGCGTTGTACGACGCGACGAAGGCGTTCGAGGCACCGCTCGGAGCCGTCGCTGTGGCGGTGCCGGCCGGGTCGAAGTTGACCGTGTCCTCAAACGTCCCCACGACCGCGATGGCCCCGTCGCCGCCGGTGGCGACGCCGGTCGCGTCGTCCTCGCCGCTGCCGCCGATCTTGAAGGCGCGCACGAACGCGCCGTCGGCATCGTACTCGGCGAGAAAGGCGTCCGCGCCGCCGCCCGAGATGAGCGGCGTCACGCCGTCGCCGGGGTCGAAGTCAGCCGCTCCGGAGAAGGCGCCGACCACGACCACGCCGCCGTCCTCGGTAGCCGCGACCGCGTTCGAGGCGTCGACGCCATTCCCGCCGACGCCAAAGGCCCACTGGAAGCCGCCGTCCTCGGCGTCGTACTTGGCGACGAAGAAGTCGTTCGAGCCTACCGACGTCAGGATCGTCTCGCTGTCCGGGTCAGGGTCGGCGTCGAAGGTGCCGTCGAACTGCCCGACGATAACGATGCCGCCGTCCGTCGTAGCGGCCCCGCCGACCAGCTCGAGCGACAGACCGCCGAGGCTGATCACCCAGTCGAGCGCGCCGAGCTCGTCGTAGCGCGCCAGGAAGACGTCGAAGGAGCCGGCGGCCGTTAGACTGGTGGTTTCGTCGCTGGGGTCGAAGTCGGGAGCGCCGGCGAAATAGCCGCCGACGACGACGGCGCTCTCGTCTTCGACGGAGATGGCGGTGGCGAGCTGGTCCGAGGCCGCCCCGATGCTGAAGGGATAGAAGACCTCGGGGTCGTCTTGGGCGTGGACCGGAGCGATGAGCAAGGCGACGAGGGTGAGGCTCGCCAGGAGGCGTAGCGTATGGGTCATGGGAGAGGGGGTATAAGAGGGAGAAGGATGTTGGGAGGTTGGCGGAGGGAGCTAGCGAAGTCCAGCACCGCAGACACCGCTCGTGCGACGAAGCCGGTCTGTGAGTGAGGCGCACCATGCGCGGCGGTGAGCCAGCACATCAGTCTCAAAACTCGGGCGAGGTTCACCTTCGGGAGCCGTCTCGACGCGTGTCGGCGTGAGCACAGCGAGGTCTGTTGTACCAGTGCCCACTTCGCCCATTTCGTTGGAACCCCAGCAGTAAGCCTCGCCCCCGCCCTCGACAATGGCGCACGAGTGAAAAGTGCTGACGTCGATAGACTCAAAGCGCTGATCGGTCACCACCGGGATGGGCGTAATACTAGCTGTCGTGTCGCCGGTACCGAGATAGCCGCGAAGGTTATTTCCCCAGCAGTCAGCCTCGCCTGAGGTGGTCAGGGCGCAGGCATGGAACCCTTCGCCGCCGTCTAGATCCTTGTAAGACCGGCTGCCAGGAACCGGCGTGGCGGAGAGAGCCAGAGAAGACAGGCCCGAGGCGCTTGGATCGGGATCAGCCCCTTGTCCCCACCCATAGAGCTGTCCGTCCATGCCGAGGCCTGAAGTAGCGATTGTGTGCGTTGCTATGGCGGCGAAAGACACATCCGTAGGCTGCACACGGGCTGGTACTGGAGAATTGAGAATGTCGGTAAAGCCTATACCGAGCTTGAAGAACTCCGCTTGTCCCCAGCAGTAGCCCGCCCCAGTATCTGTAACTGCACATACGTGCCGGCTGACATAGCTCAGTGCAACAAAGCGAGTCCCATCGGGTGCTGCGACACGGACAGGGACGAGAGATTCGTAGACGGTGCTCCCCTCCTCTTCGTTAGGCAGCGGCGGCGCGCCATCGCCAAGCGTTCCCAGTACATCATATCCCCAGCAGTAGGCCTCCCCGTCTGCTGTCAATGCACATGTGGCAGAACCTCCCGTCTGAACTTCGGTAATAGCACCGATCCCTTGTGGAAATTGAACCAGGACAGGAGTAGGGAAGAGCCCCTGTCTCACGTTATTACCGAGACGTCCAAAGAGTGCCGTTCCCCAACAGTACACCTCGCCGCTGTCGAGCAGAGCACAGGCGTGTGCCCCGCCTGCCGATATGGACGTGACCGCTCCAGACAAACCGACGACTGGCGTCGGGGTGAGGCGCGGCATGAAGTCACCGGTCCCGAGTTGGCCCGTAGCGTTTGCTCCCCAGCAGTAGGCAACATCTTCGGTGTCAATACCGCAAGTGAATCTCGCCCCGGCTGAGATGGATGCAGCAGCGAAGGGGCCGCCTAAATCGAGAGCCAGCACGGAGACAGCTATTGTGTCAGCGGCGGCTCCGTCGGGCAAGCGGAAGGGACCTTCGCGCGGTGGGGCGGCGGCGGCCGTCGCTGCGATCAGAGCGTCCCCCGGACTCACGCCTCTCACACCAACGATAAGGCCGATTTCGCCCTGGGTCTCCGTGGGCTGCGGAACGATCTCGGCCACCGCTAGGTCGAGGCTGAAGAAGTCGATTCCATACCTGTTGTATTCATCCCGTGGAATCTCGTTGCCGAAGGCATCGGCGAGACGGGTAACCCGGAGGGCTGTCGTTTGCCCTACCTCTAGGGTGTCACGATCTAGCTCGGCTTCGATGCTGCTCACCAGTCCGATACTGATTTGCGTTTCTAGCGACGCTATCACGTTCTTGCCTGCCTCGGCACGCGCTGTGATGCCCTGCACATCCGCTATCGTTCCCAACGTCCACTCAGCCGTGGCGATTCCTCCTGCGTTCGTCACCGAAGTCTCAGAAGCTACTGTCCCCTCTGTGACGGACCACGCGACTGATATGCCAGGAGCGGCTACGCCGAAGTTATCAGAAACGAAGGCCTCGACCGTCACTGTTTCGCCGACTACCAGAGCAGTGCTCGCGGGGAAACCGAGACTTATATCGGTCACTTCACCCTCGAAGTCGTTCCCTACTCCATCGCACGCGGCGATGGCAGTAAGCAGGGCCATGCAGAAGAGGGCGAGACCAAGTGCTCGGGCGAGGTTCGTGGAGGTGACAAGCTGCATGGGTGCGTAGGAAAGAAGGTGTGGTGAGGAGATAGACCGAGACAGGCTCATCAGACCGATACGTTGGCACCGCTGAACGAAGTGGTCTCCATATGTCGTTCACCCAACAGATACGGTGAGTTCAATCAGGTCCGGCCGGTCCCCCTACAGAGGCAGAGAGACCGACCGGATCGCGTTTCTTCACAGCGAGACGTCAAGCAGACTCGCTGACCGAGCTAGTTCTGCGGATACGCCGTCCACCCAAAGGTCCAGGCCTGCGACGGACCGACATTGGGCTCGAGGGCACCGACGAAGTTGACCGGCGTGAAGAAGCCGTCGTTCGGCGGCGTCTGCACCAGGCGGCTGCTCGTCACCAGGCTCGTGTTGCGCGGGCGGAAGTCCGGGTTGGTGCGGCTGATCGGGTTGACCAGGCGCGGGTTCGACGAGCTGAAGCTGGCCGCGGCAACGCAGCTCAGCGGGGTGCCCGGCGCGATCGGCGAGATGCCCGAGAGCGCCCCGATGCCACCGCGAATGCTGAGGTCGCCGCTGTCGCAGTTGTCGAACGTGGCCTGGTCATCCACGTCGAGGAAGAAGCTCCGGTAGCCGCCGATGATCAGGTTGTTGTACGAACCGCCTGCGCCACGGCGCAGCTTCAGCCCCGTGTTGTCCAGGCCCGCCGCAGCCGGAATGCGGCCGACGGCGGTGATGTTGTACACCGTCGGGTCGGTCAGCGGCGTGTTGAGGAAGTTCGTGCTGCCGTTCTGGATCTCGTTGTTGTCGACCTCGAAGCCGCGGTCGCCGGAGGCTACGTCCTGCTGCGTGATCAGGAACTGGAGCCGGCCGTTGTAGCCGTACGAGAAGTCGAACGAGTCGTCCTGGTTGCCCGTGGCCAGGAGGTACTTGGCGTCGAAAGTGCCGCCGAAGAACTCAAAGCCGTCGTCGGAGCCTTTGTGGACCTGGACGTACTCGATCTCGGTGCCGCTGCCAACGCTGTAGAGCGTGAGGCCGTTGATCTCACGCGTCGGGGTCAGCTCGAAGCCGGCGAACTCGATGCGGACGTAGCGCAGCGTGCCGCTGTCGTCGTTCGTGATGACCGGGTTGCCGCCGTAGGTGAGGTTGTTGAACGGTGCCGGCAGGCCCTCGACGTTGCAGTCGTTGTTGCCCTGCCCGTTGCAGGTCGAGCGCCCGATGATGATCACGCCGCCCCAGTCGCCGGGGAGGCGCTGCCCGGCGGGCCGGCGGCTGGTGAAGACGATCGGGTTGGCCTGCGTGCCGTTGGCCTCAATGCGGCCGCCCTGGCGGACGAGCAGCGCCGACGGCTGGTTGGTCGAGCCTTCGATCCGCGTGCCTTCCTCGATCTGGATCTGGGAGCCCGACGGGACGCTCACGATGCCGTTGAGGATGTAGAGCGTGTCGTTGGAGAGCGCCCGGGTCCCGTCGAGGGCACCGGAGAGCGTGACCTCGGGGAGGCCACCGCGGACGGCCGAGGCGTCGGCGTCGCCGAAGCTGGCGTCGTCCACGCTCGGGTTGGAGCTGTCGCAGCCGGCAAGGAACGCCGGGACGGCGACGAGGGCGAAGAGGACCGCCGCGTAGAGCGGTCGGAGATGGAGAGCGTGCATGGTACAGGGGGATGAGATGAAGGGGAAGGAACCGGGCAGGCAGAGGGCGGCGGGGGCCGACCCGGCCTGCACTCTAGAGGGTACCCCTTCCGCCCCCCGCTTTCTGTGACCTAATTGTTAGCCCTGTGTTATCTGTTTCAAATATCCTTTTTGGATATGTTATTTTTGTGCACACGTCTTTTTCAGGAAGCCCGACATGGCTTCCTGCGGGGTCCCACTTCCGAGAGAGGTCAGGACTGTCGCGTGCTGGCTACGAACCGCCCGGGGACTGCGTGCGGGCGGAGAACTCGGCTGACACGGAGGCAGCCGTAGTCGCCGTGAGCTGGTAGCGGCCTCTCTCGCCGAGCTGCCACACCGCTTCGGTGAGCCCAGCGGCGTCGGTGCGCGTCGAGTCGTCGGGCTCGACGCTCGTCGGGCCGTCCCCCGCCGGCACCCAGACCACGAGCGCGTTCGGGACGACGGTGCCGTAGGGATCGGTGATGCGGAGGGCGACGCGGAGCTGAGCGCCGGGGGCCGCGCTGTTGAACCCCGTCGTGTCGCTCGTCACCTCGAAGACGAGGGGGAGGCCCTGGTTGAGGTCTTCGAGCGGCCCCTCGTCGCACCCGGCGACGAGGGCGCAGGCGGCCAGAGCGAGCACGCTGGTGGAGCGGTGGAGCAAGCGGATCATAGCGGCTAGAGAAAGCACAGAGGGCGAGGAGAGCACGTGGACCGAGTGGGCGTCTGCCTCAAAAGCCCCAGGAGAAGGAGAGCGAGAGGTTCCGGCCCCGGTCGTAGGACGTCGTGGCGAGCGTCTGGCCGTTGGGAAAGTCCTGCTCGAAGCGGACCTCGCTGCCGAGCAGGCGGCGGCCGCTGGCGCGCAGCGTCATCCCCCGGCCCAGCGGCTGCTCGACGATCAGGTCGAGCTCGACGCGCGGCGCTTCGTAGATCGCCGGCCGCGTCACGTCGTTGCTGACCAGCTCGAGCCGGCGGCCCGTCGCCTGGAGGAGCGCGTTGACCGAGGTCCCGATGCCGGGCACTGCATAGCCCACGACCGTGTTGATCAGGAAGGGGGTCTGGCCGAAGACGGGCCGCTCCTCGGAAGGGATGCGGGCGGGCCGCCCCTCGCTGTTGCGGAAGACGAAGTCGTCGACCTCGGAGTACATCAGCGTGAGGTTGGCGTTGACGCTCAGTCCATCGAGCGCCGAGACGAGCTGGCCGACTTCGCCTCGCGCCTCGAACTCGACGCCGTAGGCACGGGCGCGGCCGGTGTTGGCCCAGGTCCGGGCGTCGCCGTTCTGCCAGATCGCCTCGATGGGCCGGCCGAAGCCTTTGTAGAACGTGCCCACCGAGACGACCGAGGACGGGTTGAGGAACATCTCCCAGCGGAGGTCCGCGTTCGTAATGAAGACGCGGTCTAGCTGGTCGTTGCCGGTCGCGGTGATGCCGCCGAAGAAGTCGTAGAATGTGATCGGCGCGAACTCGCGAAACTGAGGGCGCGCCACCGTCCGGGCCAGCCCGGCGCGCACGTTCATCCGGTCCGACGGCGAGACCGTTAGCGAGACCGACGGGAGGAGGTCGGTGTTGGCGAGGCCCCAGGTCTTGTCGGTCTCGGTCTCCGAGAACACCTCGCCGAAGTTGCCAAAGGCGCGGCCGTCCTGGCGCGCGTCTTCGAGCCGCGCTCCGGCGACCACGCGGACGCCGCGCAGGACTTCGACGTCGACCATGCCGTAGGCGGCGAGCACCGTCGCGTCGGCGACGTAGTTATCGGAGGCCGTGCCGCGCTCCTCCGGAGCAAAGCCGAGGATCGTACCGGTGGCCGTGGAGTCCGGGACCTCGATGAACTCGGGGGTGAAGAGGTCGCCCGGCGGGAGGTTCTCCACCCCCCCGGTGAGGTCGAGGCCTGTGGCCGCGTTCGGCGTGTAGAAGATCCGGCGCGTGTAGACCTCGCGGTCGCGGTAGTCGGCGAGGCCGCCGACCTTGACCGTCACCGGGCGGCCGAGGACGCGAAACGGGAGGGCCGCGTCCACGCCGCCGACGTAGCCGTTGTCGTCCTGGTCCTGGTGGAAGATGGCGGCGAGGCTGGCAAAATTGCTTTCATAGTAGCGGAACGGCACGCCTGCCAGAGGCTGGTACCCCAACTCGGGGGAGTCCACCGGCGTCTGAGCCTGGATGTAGACAGGCGCGCGCGTGCCCGGCTCGAAGCGGCCGGTGCGCGTGTAGGCGAGCTGCCAGTCGAGCTTCGCGCCAGAGGTGAGGGCTGGTATCCCGTGTGCCCCACTGAGGCGCGTGGTGATGAACTGGCTCTGGAGCCGGCGGAGTTGGGGGATGTAGGTGTTCTGGTCATCGCCCGCCCTGTAGCCCTCCAGCACGCGCGCTAGATCCTCGGTGGTGCGGTTATAAACCGTCGTGAAGGCGAGCTTCGAGGCGTCGGAAAGCGCGTAGCCCACGTTGACGATCCCGCCGATGCGGACGGTCTGCTCGCCGTACTGACCCCGGTAGTCGGTGTCGAAGAGAGGGATCAAAGCCGATTCGTTGTCGGGACTGCCGGCCGTGAGCAGGCGCTCGACGTAGTTCTGGCGGACCGAGTAGGTCTGGTCGTAGGTCGCCACGGAGATGAACCCGAAGCGGCGGTCAGCGAGGTCGAAAGCGTCGCCGTAGGTGAGGCTGTAGGACTGGTCCACCGGGGCCGTCCGGCGGGTCGGCGTGTTGGGCATCGTGGCGGCGATGGCTTCGCCGAGCGCCTCGATCTCCCCCGGCGTGCGCGGGTTGGCAATCGGTGTGTCAGGATCGTTCGGGTCATCACTCGTCGTCTGGCCGGTGAGCGAGCGGCCGTCGAAGAAGGCGTCGGGGTAGTCGTCGTAGCACGACGAGAAGCCGGTCCAGGCGCTCGCGCACCCGCCGAGGTAGACGCCCTCCTGGAGCGAGGCTGCAGTGTTGTAGGTGGTCGAAGCGCTGAGGCGGAAGACGCGGCCGGGCGGCGTGTCGCGCGTGTAGAGCTGGACGAGGCCGCCGACGAAGTCGGCCGGGAGGTCGGGCGTGTAACCCTTGACGACGCGGGCCGACTCGAGCGCCGAGGCCGGGAAGAGGTCGAGCGGCACCTCGCGGCGGTCCGGGGTGATCGACGGGATCGGGATGCCGTCGAGCGTCAGATTCGCGTAGCGGTCGCCGAAGCCGCGGACGCGGATGAACTTCCCGTCCTTGGCCTCGGCCGCCGGCGAGCGCGAGATGGCGGCGGCGGCGTCGCTGCCGGCGAGCTGAAGGTCGTTCCGGGTGACGACGTCGATCACGCTCGGGGCGAGCCGGCGGATCGTGATGAGCGCCGCCGTCGTGCCGCGCTCGCGCTCGGCCGTCACGGTGACGGCATCAAGCTCCTCCGAGGCGTCGTCGAGCGTCACGTCGAGCTCCGTCGTCCGCCCGTCGCGGACCTCGACGCCGGTGACGGTCTTGGTCGCATAGCCGAGGAAGCGGACCTCGGCGTCGTAGCTCCCCGCCGGAACGCCCTCGATCACGTAGCGCCCGTCGGGGTCGGTGGCCGCGCCGGTCCCGAGCGCCAGAAGGGAGACGGCCGCACCGGGCAGCCCCTCCCCAGTCCGCGCGTCGATCACGCGCCCGGTGATGGTCCCGGCGAGCAACGCCGGCGGTTCGGCTACCGCTTCGGCTCGGGATGGCAGCAGAGCGAAGACGGCGAAGAGGGTAGCGAGAGCGGCAGAGGCGAGGCGGCGAGAGGACACAGTCAGGGCGAGAGGCGGGAGTGGGAAGCCGAGGCTCGGGCGAGCAGAAGGCTCGGAGACCAGAGCTAGGAGATTAGCAGCCGCACAGGACTCCGCTGTTACGATACCGTTACAGAACTATTAAGCTGAACGTGGCCTACGGTGACACACTCGCTCACGTCTGGCACGCCATGCGACTACGATACCGGCGCACGGGGCTGGGCACGGGTCGGACGGACGGCGCGGCCGGGCACGACGTCGCGCGTGCCGTCGGGCCACTCGATGAGCCGGTTTCCGTTGGAGCCGACGGCCGGGCTGCCGGCGCGCAGGACCGGACGGCAGGGGCGGCCGGGGAGTTCGGGGCGAGAGAAGCGGTCGCCGCGGAAGAGGTAGCGCATGAGGTCGGGGGCAGAGGAGGGGGGCTGCGCTAAAGCTCTCCTCTCCTGCCCCGCCCGAGGATTACCGCCGGGTTAGGCGTAGGTGATCCGTCTATTACCTCGGCCCGCGCGGACCCCACCACACAGCGAGACCCGAAGGGGGTCTCCCCTCAGGCCTCGCGCGGTGTGTGCCGGATAGTCTGTCAGCTACCGAGCTATCGGACTAGGGTCAGCCGTCCGGTCTGGACCTGCGTGCCGGCGGTTAGTCGGTACACGTAGACACCGCTCGGCAGTCCGTCGGCCGCAAACGGCGCGGCGTGCGAGCCGGCCGGGCGCACCTCGTCGACGAGCACCGCCACCTCGCGGCCGGTCACGTCGTAAACGGCGAGCCGCACCGGGCCGGCCGCGTCGAGGGCGAACGTCAGCGTGGTCTGGCGCTGGAACGGGTTCGGGTAGGCACCGAGCGCCGCGCCGTCCGCCTCCGAGCGCACCCACTCCGTCTCGCCCGTCGCCATGACGGGAGGAGCAGCGGTCTCGGCCAGCACCGGCGTTCCGGTCGTCAGCTCGACCACGGTCCACTCGGTATCGCCCTGCGCCATCCGGCTCGCGGCCGAGATAGAGCCGATCGCTTTCGTGACGGGGAAGCTCGACGTGGAGGCCGCGAGCGGAAACTGGCCGGTCTGTACGACATACGTGTAGCTGCCGCCCGGAGCGGCGGCGGGGACGCGCTGCTGGAGGGTGACCGGTCCTACATTCGCCCCGCCGGGCAGCACGATGCGCCTCGGCCCGACGAGCGGCCCGAGCACGCTCCCGTTCGGCAACAGGACCGACGCCCACGCGTCCACGGCCTGCGTTTGACCGGTAGCGTTCTCCAGTCTCACCTCGAAGGTGAAGCTGCCGCCGCCGGAGGGAATCGACACCGGGCCGTCCACCTCGGCCTCGACCTCGAACACGGCCGGCAGCGGACCGCCCGCGTAGAGATACGCCCGGCCCGCGTCGGTGGGTGCGGTGCCCGGATCCTCGAAGTAGGCTCCCGTGAGCACGTCCCCTCGGCCGTCGCCGTTGGTGTCCGGCACGCCGGCGACGGAGAAGCCGAAGAAGCCGTCGCGCTCCTGCTTCGGCGACGAGTAGACGGAGAGCAGCGCGCCGTCGTCGCCGGAGAACAGGTAGGCCCGGCCGGCGTCCCGAGGCGCGCCGCGCGGGTTCTCCAGCACGGCCCCGACGAGCAGGTCGCCGCGCCCGTCGCCGTCGACGTCCGAGATGCCGGAGACCGACAGGCCGAAGTAGCCCTCGACCTCCTCGTTCGGCGAGACCAGGGTGCGGATCAGCGTCCCCGTGTCGCCGGAGAACAGGTAGGCGCGCCCCGCCCCGGCGGCCGTCGGGCCCAGGTCCTCGCGGTAGGCCCCGACGAGCAGGTCGTCGTCGCCGTCGCCGTCGGCGTCCGGCACGGCGGCCACGGACGAGCCGAAGTAGCCCTGCGTCTCTTCGTTGGGCGACACGAGGGTGTGGATGAGCGTGCCCGTCGCTCCACTGAAGAGGTAGGCGCGGCCGGCGAAGACGGGACTCGTGCCGGGGTCCTCGCGCTCCGCGCCGATCAGCAGGTCGCCGAAGCCGTCGCCGTTCACGTCCCTGACCCCGGCCACGGAGATGCCGAAGAGGCCCAGCGCTTTCGGGTCGGGCGAGGCGAGGGTGCGCAGCAGCGCGCCCGTCGCTCCGCTGAAGAGGTGCGCCTGTCCCGCCCCGTCCGGTCTCCCTCCCGGGTCCTCGCTGTAGGCCCCGACGAGGAGGTCGCCGCGCCCGTCGCCGTCGACGTCCGGCACGCCGGCGACGTCACCGCCGAAGTAGCCCGCGAACTCCTCGTTTGGCGAGACCAGGGTCCGGAGCAGCGCGCCGTTCGCCCCACTGAACAGGTAGGCCCGGCCCGCCCCGGCTGGGCTCGAGCCCGTGGTCTCAACGTAGGCTCCGACGAGCAGGTCGCCGCGCCCGTCGCCGTTCACGTCCGGCACCCCCGCCACGGCCGAGCCGAAGAGGCCGCCGTCCTGCTCGTTGGGCGAGACGAGCGTGAACCGCAATGACCGGTCGGCTCCGCTGAACAGGTAGGCGCGACCAGCGCGCTCCAGACCCGGCACCGGACTCTGACCAAAGGCCCCGACGAGGAAGTCGCCGCGCCCGTCGCCGTCGGTGTCGTCCACCCCGGCGGTCGCCCACCCGAAGTAGCCGGAGTTCTGCTGGGTCGGGGCTTGCAGCTCGGCCAGGACGTAAGGGCTGGGCGTCTGCGCCGCCGCCGGTGCGACGCTCGCGAGGACGAGGGCGAGCACGGCGAGCCGGCGCGAGAGAGAGGGTAGGGAGAGGAGGTGCATAAGTCGAGTTTGGATTGGTGAGCCGGGCGCTAGAAACACGTTCCGGGCAAAAAGTGATCCCACTGAGCACCGAGTACGAACTAAGGTGCGCCGGGCGGGTCACACCGTTGCCCGATGCCCCTATGCAAAGCGGCGAGACCGGGTAAATGCTCCCGGTCTCGCCGCCCTACTGAATCCCGCGCGCGTGCTAGCGGACGAGCGTGACGCGGCCGGTCTCGACCGTCGTGCCGGCCGTGAGGCGGTAGACGTAGACGCCGCTCGGCAGCGAGGCCGCGTCGAAGCTCAGGCTGTGCTGCCCAGCCTCCATCGCGCCCTCGGCGAGGGTAGCGACCGCACGGCCGCGCACGTCGTAGACGACGAGCGACACGTCAGCGGCCCGGTCCAGCTCGAAGCCGATCTCGGTGCTGCGGGCGAACGGGTTCGGGTAGGCCCCGACCGTAGCGACGCGCGCCGCGGCGGAGACCTCCGCGCCCTCGACGATCCACGGCGTGGCGTCGGTCACGCTCCAGGCGGTCGCGGCCGGGCCGCTCGGCGCGGCCGGCGTGACCGTAATCACGAACGACTCGATGTCTACGACCGTGTTCGGAGCCTGGCCGATCTTGAGGTCATAGTCGTAGGGCCCTAGCGGCGCGTTCATCGGGATGCTCTGGGTGTAGCTGCCGTTGAGCGTGAAGCCAGGCGGCAGCGTGCCCGAGCGGACCGTGCGCCCGGTGACGGGGTTGCCGCCGCGCCTGACCATGAAGAACAGGTCGCCCGTGACCGAGTTGGTGGTGTTGTTGGTGATCGAGTACGAGAATACGATCGAGCCACCTCGGGCGACGGTCGTCTGGCTGGCCGAGGCCATCAGCTCGAAGTTCGGCCCCATGCCGTCCTCGCAGTCGAGGTCGGTGCTGCCGAGGCCGTCGAACGTGTCGATCGGGAAGCCGACGTAGTTCTCGGCTGGGTCGAAGGCGTCGCTCGTGTCGGCGTCGGCGTCGCAGCTATCGTCGACGCGGCGGAGCGTGTTGTTCTGGGTCGAGGTGTCGCCCATCCCCCACTCGTCGCCGGGGTCGAAGCCGACCTGGCCGATGGCGTCAACGATCATCGTCGAGTCGCGGAAGAGCACGACCGCGTCGTCGCCGTTGAAGAAGCTCGCGCCGGAGAGCTGGTCGGCCTCGGCGAGGATGGCCGGGTCGGCGCTGTCCTCGGCGAGCACGAACACGTCGCCGTCGGCGACGGTGCCCATCAGGGCGATCGAGGTGCCGGCGGTGGCGTTGCCGTTGAAGTAGAACCGGAGGTAGTAGCGCTCGGCCCCGAGGTCGATGGCGCTGCCGGTGCCGTTGTAGAGCTCGACGGCCTTGTTGAAGCTGGAGCCCTCGACGTACTCCGAGATCAGGAGGTCGTCCGGGGCCTGGGCGAAGGCGCTGCCGCACACGGCGACGGCCAGCACAGCAGGTAGAAGGTGTTTCATGACGGAAGGGTTGGAATGAAGGAGTAAGGACTCCGGCGGGAGAGCCGGCGATGCGCCTAGCATACGGCACCGGGTGCCTGCGTCCTAGCGCTTCGAGCTTACCTCTATGTAATGCTTCGGCGCGTCCTGCTCACTCGGCCGTGCCTCGCGCGCGCCGCTAGGCCCCCCACCACGCCCGGTCGAGCGAGCGGTACGGCACCGCCTCGGCCAGGTGCCCCGCCTCCAACCGCCCTGCGCCCGCCAGGTCCGCCGCCGTCACTCCAGCAGGCGTGGGTCAAACGGAGCGGCCACCGGAGCCGAGACCTCGACCTCCCCGAACGCGGGGTGCTGCGGGTTGACGAGGACATTCCACTCGCTCGCGACCACGACGCTCGGTACCCGCAGCGCGAGCGAACGCCCCTCGGCCAGCCACGCATCGCCGACGGCCTGAGAGGCTCCCGTGTACGGCCGAGCGTCCCACCCTGCCAGCGAACCCGAGGCATACACTACGCGCTTGCCGGGGCTGTTGAAGCGCCCGCCCCACTGCCGCGCCCCCTCACCCGAGTAGGCGTCGCCGGCGTACTCGGGAGCCGTGATGCGCCAGACCTCAACCACGGTTGCCGCTCATACGGGGATGCCCTGCTCGATGTGGCCGAGGAGACGCTCGACGAGCCGCGCCCCCGGTTCCGTCCGTGCCAGCTCAAGCGGGAGGGCACCGCCGAGCGCGAAGTTGGGCTCGCGCATCCACGCCCGCGCGGCCTCGGCACCGCCGAGCACCTGCGACGCCATCTCGGCGAGCCGCCCGAGCCGGTACGCGCGCTCCGACTCATCGGGCGGGAGCCGCTCGCCCGAGCGCCGACGCCGTGAGAGCGTCCGGGGCGAGAGCAGGAGCACGTCTGCTAGCTCGCGGCTCGACAGGCCGAGCGCCTCCCGGAGGCCGTCGAGCGCGGCGGGGGCTAGCCCCTTCTCGACGCGGCGCGCGGCCGTGGGTAGGTCCCACGCGGCAAAGTCAGCCGTGGAATAGCCAAGCATCGGCAGTCCGGCAAGTGGCAAACACGAGGAGGTCAGACGGCGGTCGTAGCCCGCGGAGCGCTTTCGGTTCCAAGCCCGTGGCTCCGGTCTCACGCTCCCCACCCGGCGCGGTCGAGCGAGCCGTCACGATCAGGCGGGCCGTCTCTAGCTACGCCACGATGGTGCTACTGCACTCACGATGGTGCTACTGCACTACGGTGAACCGCCGGATCGCTGTATGTCGCTGCGCTGTCAGATGCAAGAGATACATCCCCGCAGGCAACGACGACGCCTCGAGCGTAGGCGTGTGTGCCCCCGCCTCGAAGCAGGCCGCTGACGAGCACGGCCACGCGGCGGCCGAGCACAACGAATGAGCAGGGGTTCATCGAAGCCGCAAGCATGGAGCGCGCCGGGTACGCTATGGCACGCCCGAGTGAGTGGAACCTGACTCGTCAGACATACTATCACCACCTGGGCTTAGCATTTTTCCATATGACTCAGCACTCCTATGCCTGAAACCCTTGCTTCCTCTCTCACCAACGACTTTCCCGAACTGGCACTCAGTGACGCCACCCAGCTCGTCGAGGCCGTCCGCGACGGCCTGCCGACCGGGCGCTTTGACGCGCTTCAACGAACCCTGGGCGTATCGTCCGGCGCGCTCTCCGGGGTGCTCCACATCTCGCCGAGCACCCTCAGCCGGCGGCGACAGCGTGGGACGTTCGACGTCGTAGAGTCCGAGCGGCTCGTCCGGCTCGCCCACCTCGTGGCGCGCGCTGTCGAGGTGATGGAAGGCGTCGAGGCGGCGCGGCGGTGGCTGACCGAGCCCGTGCGGGCGCTCGGCGGTGAGACCCCGCTGCGCTACGCCTCGGTTGGGCCGGGCGCGCGCGAGGTCGAGCACCTCCTCACGCGGATCGAGCACGGGGTCTACAGCTAGGTACACGATGATCGAGGCGTGGCGGCTGGTCAAGGCGAAGCATGCCGAGACCGCGTTCAGCGGCGAGGGCGCCCGCCTGGCCGGGGGGCGCTGGGGCAGCGTAGGGACCGCGCTCGTCTACATGTCCGCCTCGCTCTCGCTGGCCGAGCTGGAGGTTCTGGTCAATCTCCCAACGGATCGCCTGCTCGCCTCCTATGCCGCCTTCCGGGTGCGCTTCGGCTCGGGTTTCGTCGAAGTGCTCTCAGCCGCATCGCTTCCCGCTAACTGGCGTCACGACCCGGCCCCTCAGTCGACGAAAGCGATAGGCGACACGTGGGTGCGCGAGGGCCGGAGCTTGGTGCTCCGGGTGCCCTCGGCGGTCGTGCCCTCCGAGTGGAACTATCTCCTCAACCCGGCGCACCCGGACGCGGAGCAGCTGGAGGTCAGCGGGCCGCTCGACCCGCTGCTCGACCCGCTGCTCGACCCGCGCCTCCAGTAGGCTCGCGCGCCCCGCTAGGCGCCCCACCAGGCGCGGTCGAGCGAGCGGTACTGCACGGCCTCGGCCAGGTGCGCCGCCTCGACGCGCGCCGCCCCGGCCAGGTCGGCCACCGTGCGCGCCACCTTCAGCATCCGGTCGTAGCCCCGCGCCGAGAGGCCGAGTCTGGAGAGCGCCATCTTCATCAGCGCCTCGCCCTCGGCGTCGAGCCGGCAGTGCTCGCGCACCAGGCGCGTGCCCATCTGCGCGTTGCAGTGCACGCCCTCATCGCCGGCAAGGCGGGCAGCCTGACGCCCCCGCGCCGCGATCACCCGGCCGCGCACGGCCTCGGAGGACTCGCCTGGAGCGCGGCGGCGGAGCTCGTCGAACGGCACGGGCGTGACCTCGACGTGGAGGTCGATGCGGTCCATGAGCGGGCCGGAGATCTTGGCGAGGTAGCGCTGGACCTGGGGCGGGGCGCAGACGCAGGCGCGCGTCGGGTCGTTCAGGTGCCCGCACGGGCAGGGGTTCATCGAGGCGACGAGCATGAAGCGCGCCGGGTACGACACCGTGCACCGCGCCCGGGCGAGGGTGATCTGCCCCTCCTCCATCGGCTGCCGCATGACCTCGAGCACCTGCCGCCGAAACTCGGGCAGCTCGTCGAGGAACAGGACGCCGTTGTGGGCGAGCGAGATCTCGCCGGGCAGCGGGTTGGAGCCGCCGCCGCAGAGCCCGGCGTCGGAGATGGTGTGGTGGGGCGAGCGGAAGGGGCGCGTGGCGACGAGCCCGTGCCGCGCCGCGCCGTTGAGCGTGCCGCCGACGCTGTGGATGGTCGTCGTCTCGAGGGCCTCGTCCGCGCTGAGGCGCGGGAGGATGGTCGGCATCCGCCGGGCGAGCATGGTCTTGCCCGCGCCGGGCGGCCCGACGAGCAGCGCGTTGTGCCCCCCCGCCGCCGCCACCTCGAGCGCGCGCTTGACGTTCTCCTGCCCGCGCACGTCGGAAAAGTCGATGGGATAGTGCTGGGCCTCGTCGAAGAGCTGGTCCAGGTCGCGGTGGAACGGCGTCCCCACGCCGTCGGCGAGCAGGGCCACGGCGTCGCCGAGCGTGGCGACCGCGTACACCTCGAGGCCCTCGACCACGGCCGCCTCGGCCGCGTTCTCCTCCGGGACGAGGACGCCGCGCTTGCCCTCGGTGCGCGCGCGGAGGGCAGTCGGGAGCACGCCGCGCACGGGCCGGAGCGAGCCGTCGAGCGCGACCTCGCCGAGGATGAAGAGCGCGTCGAGCTCCGCCTGCGGGACCAGGCCCGAGGCGGCGAGCAGACCGAGGGCAATCGGCAGGTCGAAGGCCGCGCCCTCCTTCCGCACGTCCGCCGGGGCGAGGTTGACGGTGATGGCCCCGCGCGGGACCGGCAAGCCGGAGTTCTTGAGCGCGGCCCAGACCCGGTCGCGGCTCTCGCGCACCGCCCCGTCGGGGAGGCCGACGACCGTCCACTTCGGCAGCCCCGGCTCGGTGTGCGTCTCGATTTCGATGGGGAGCGCGTCGACGCCGACGACGGTAGCGCTCCAGACATGGGACAGCATGGCGGCACGGGTTGGGTGGAGGGAGTTCTCCCTTAGAGTCTGTCTATGAAGGCCGGGCAGGACTGCGAACGGCTGCGCGGGCCCTCCTCAGCGTTGCGCTGCATCGCCGTAGCGGTGCTACGGTTGCTTCGCGCGCCTCGACGACGACCTGCTCGCTCGTTCTCGCCTGTCTCCTCGACTTCGCAGACACACTCTTAGACACCCAGCGTCCGCCGGTATAACCTCCAGCCCAAACTATCTCTGCGGACCGACTCTCCCTACGGACCGATTACGCGCTGCACCAGCCGGTAGGCGATGAAGCCCGTCACCCCGAACATGATCGCGTAGAGCATATCGTCGTACGGCTCGCTGGCGACGAGCTCGAACAGCAGGGCGGGCACGCCCGCGCCGATGCCCCCGGCGACGGCGAACACGACGGCGTAGACGATCCAGAGGACGGTGGCGCGGGCGGCGCTGAGACGTGGCGGGGGCATGGTGTACTCTTGGCTAGGACCCGCAAAGCTACGAGCCGACCGACCCGCTCACAGCGACCCGCTCACAGCGACAGGTGCAGCCCGCCGCCAGCGGTGAAGCCGGTGAAGCTGCCCGTCGTGAAGACGAACCGCCCGCTCAGGCCCACCTCGTCGGTGACCCGCAGGGCCGGGGCCAGCCCGAAGTCGATCAGCCGCTGGGGCTCGGCGAAGAGCGCGCTCTCGCCGTAGCTGCGGAACCGCCCGAGGACGCCGAGTGCGACGCCCGGCAGCAGCTGGAGCCGGATGTCCCCGAGGAACACGAGCTGGGTCGGCACGGCGGTCTGGGCCGAGAAGGCGTCGTCGGGGACCTGGCCCTCACCGCGGCTGCGGAAGCGGGCCACGGCCCGGACCTCGTGCAGGCCGAAGAGCACAAGGTATTGCGCCGTCACCGCGACCGTGTTGCCCGGCTCGTAGGCTACGTCGCCCCACCGGTCGGTCCCGTTGAAGCCGAGCGAGAGGTCGAGCGAGGCCGACGCCGACGGCGAGACCTCGAGGTCAGCTCCGATCGTGACCAGCACCTCCTCGCCGGGGTCCAGCTCGGTCGCCGCGTCGAGCGGCGCGTAGGGGCCTCGGTACTGGTAGGACGCGCCGAGGCCGAGGGCGAGGCGGTCGCCGGCCGGGAAGGCGTAGGTGACGGCCGGCACGACGCGCAGGCCCTGCCCGAACGTCGGCACGCGGAGGTCGTAGACGGTCTGCGCCGCAAGCGTGGCGGCGCGGAACGCGTCGGGCGAGAGCGACTTCGCCCCGGTCGTGGCGTTGACCCCGATGCTGGCAACCAGGCTCCCGGTGCCGATCGGTTGGAACAGGCTCGCCACGAGCTGCACGTCCCCGAACCCACCGAAGCGGTCGATCTCGCTGCCGCTCACGCTCGCGTAGTTGGCGTTTAGCCCGAGCGCCACGCGCTCGCCCAGCGGCAGGTACACCCCGAGCGGCGCGCTCACCTCGGCGAGGTTCTCCCCGTCGTCGGTGAAGCGCTGCACCAGCCCTTCGACGGTGATACGGATGGGCTGCCGGTCCCCATCTGCATAGAGCGACACCGGCTGCCCGAAGGCGAGCGGCGCGGCGGCGAGGACGGCGAGTAGAGCGACGACTGATTTCACGGCAGGAGGCGGGTTAGCGGAGCACGACGAGGCGGCGCGTGGCCGAAGCGTCAGCGGTGCGGAGACGGGCGAGGTAGACGCCGTTGGCTACCGGGCGTCCCGAGGCGTCGCGGCCGTCCCACGTAGCGGTGTGCGGCCCCGCCTCGGTCTCGCCGTCATGCAGCACGCGGACGCGGCGGCCGAGCAGGTCGAAGACCTCGAGCGTTGCCCGGCCGCGCTCGGCCAAGCGGTAGCCGAGCGTGGTCGCGTCGGCGAAAGGGTTGGGGAAACCGCCGCCGAGACCAAACGCGACGGGCGACAGCGGCGCGCCCTCGCTCTCGGACCGGGCGAAGGCTTCGGTCCCGAGCACGAGACGGAACCGGCGCACCGGCGTGTCCCGGTCGAGGGTGACGCCGACCGCCCCACCGGCTGCGACGGCTGTGCCCCGGTCGCGGTCGAGCAGCCAGCGGCCGAAGCCTGCCGGGCGCACGCCCTCTTCGGTCAGGTTGAGCGCTGCGTGCAGCGGCCCGTCGTCGAGCGCACCGGCCGAGGCCGAGACCTCGACGTCCCAGACCGCGCCGTCAGCCGGCTCGGGCTCGAAGCGGTGCATCCACCGGGTGCCGTCGCCGAGCACGCTCACGCGGAAGTGCTCGGCGATCAGCGGCGGCTCGGCGAGGTCGCGGTGGTCGCGCCCCGGCAGCGCGTCGGGCGCGAAGCCGACGCGGTTGTGGGTGTCGCGCCAGAGGCCGGCCTGGGCGCTGAGGCGGACGGTGTAGCTCGGCGGGGCGGTCTTCGCCGGACGCGCGCCGGACGCCTCGCGCGGCGGCACCGTGAGGGTCACCGTCCGGTCCGTCGGGTTGTTGACGAAGTATCCCTGCCACGGCACGAGGAGCGGTTGGTCCGGGACGAGCTCGACCCCGTCGTAGCCGACCGGCCGTCCCACGATCCCGCTGGGGTCTACGTCGTCCCACGCCACGGGAAAGGCGAATGGGGTCCCGATCTGATTATAGCCCGGCAGGAGCGTCAGCGTCTGGGCCGAGTCTGGAGCCGTCGAGATCGCCGCGCCGGTGTCGAACGAGCCGCCGAGCGCCGTGACGAGCCAGAACGCCTGCCCGTCAGCGAACGAGTCGTCGAGGGTAGGCGCTTCCTCGTACGCCTGGCGCTGCGGGTTCCAGCGCGCCAGCCGCCAGCGCAGCGGGTCCGGCTCGCCGAAATCGTCCGTGAACACGTTGAGCGCCGCCGCCGTCCCAATGTTGGCCGGCACCGAGACCATCCGGTACTGGCGCGGGGCCAGCTCCACGTCGGCCGCCAGGAACCCGAGGAACACCCGCAGGCCGAACGGCCGGGCCGCCGGGTCCTCCTCGAAGGGGAACGCCAGGGTCTCCTCGCCGTCGCTGACCTCGCCGTAGACCTCCAGCCCGCGTACGGTCATCGCCTCGGCCGGCAGCTCCACCCGCACCTCGTCGCCCACCGGGGTGAGCGGGATCGGGGTGTAGGCCGTGCTCCCGGCGAGGCGGTAGAAGAGCGTACCGGAGAGTCCCTCCCCCTCCAGTCCTGGGGCGGTGATGGTCACGCGGAACGGCTCGCCGACGACGGGGAGCAGGCGGCTGGACTCGATGCGGACCCCTTCGTCGTCGTAGACCACGATCTGCGCGTGGGCGCGCGGCCCCGCGGCGGCGAGGCAAGCCAGCACGAGGGCGAGGCGAAAGAGCGTCATAGCAAATCTCGAACGAATCTCAGGAGTTAGTTGCCGCCGGGCGGGTCGGGCGGGTCGGGGAGCGGTTCGGTGGCGGTGCCGGTTCCGGTGGCGACCTCGGCTCCTGGGTTGCGGCCGGCCCCGCCCGGCAGGAAGGCTCCGCCGACGGTGTCGTTGAGCCGGCGGCTGCGGCGTTGGACGCGCCGGCCCCGAGCGGCCTTCGCCAGCGGCGTGGCGGCGAGCGCCTCGGCGATGGACGCGCCGACCTCCTCTGCGGCGGCCGAGCGCCCGGCGGCGGCGGCGGCGGCCCCGAAGCCCGGGTCGAGCTTCGCCGCCTGGCGGTAGGCGGTGGTCGCCGGCCCGTAGCGCCCCGCGTCCTCCTCCTGGAGCCCGCGCGCGTAGAGCAGGAACGCCTGGATGTTGCGCGTCGGGACGACGTCGAGCGCCGCCCGCTCCTGCGGCGTCAGCGGCACCGCCAGCTGCTGGACGACGGCGAGCACGATCTCCCGCTTGAGCTCGAAGAGCCGGCCGAGGGCCGCCGACCGCGTCTGGAGGTCAGGCACCGGCTCGGCCTCCCAGTCCCACAGCGCGGCGTCGACCCGGAGGTCGCCGTCGGCGACGTCGAACGCGCCGCCGACGGCGCGGCCCGCGCGGAGCAGCCGCCCGAGGCGCGGCGTCGTGGAGGCGTCGAAGGCGCGGCCCTGCCCCAGCGCCAGCTCGTCGAGCAGCGCCTGGACGCGGAGCCGCTCGACCACCTGCAGCGCGCCCAGCCCGGCCAGGTCCGCCGTCACCAGCTCGCTGAGGGCGAGGCCGACCGGCGCGTACCGGGGGTCGCTGCCGAGGTAGGCGAACGGGAACACCGCCACCGTGGCCGGCCGGGCGGCCGAGTCCGCCGCGATCTCGTCCTCGCGCGCGGCGAAGGCTGCGATCTCGGCGCGGAGCCGCTCGCGCGTCACCCGCTCGTAGCGCCCCTCCAGCAGCGACCGGAACGGCGAGCGCGGTGACACCGAGGTGAACCGCCCGTAGTACCGGAGGGCCTCGCCGAGATTCCCCTCGGCCTCGACGACCAGACCGAGGTAGTAGAGCGTCGTCGGGTCGCCCGTGTCCTCGACGTAGGCCTGGCGGAGGTAGGGCTCGGCCTCGGCGAACTGCTCGGCCTGCGCCAGGAGCGCGCCGAGGTCGCGGCGGGCGCGGACGTCGCTAGGGCGGCGGACGAGGTCGGCGCGGGCGCGCTCCAGCGCGCGGCCCTGCCCGTCCGGGTCTCCCAGCGAGGCCGGCGCGCACGCGCCGAGGGCACCGGCCAGCAGCAGCGCGAGCACGGCGGAGACGAGGGGCTGAATCAGGCAGGAGCGGCGCATGGAGACGAGGCGGTGAGAGGCGAACGGGACCAGCCGAGACGGGCTAGCCGAGGAGGTGCTCGATGCTCTCGGCTTCCTGGCGGGCCGCCGCGTAGCTCGGGTCGAGGTCGAGGGCCTCGGTGAACTTGTCGTAGGCCTCCTGGTAGCGCTCCTGCTCGATCAGCTCGAGGCCTTGGGCGTACGCGAGGAAGGCCTCGCCCGAGCGCGTCCCGCCGTCCTCGCCGGCCACCTCCACGTCGATGGCGTCGGCGACCTGCGCGGCCAAGTCGTCGGCCAGGTCCATGAAGTCGCTCCACTTGCCCTCGACCTGCTCGACGAACAGGATCTCGCCGGTCTCGACCTTCACGAGCCGGGCCGTGAGCCACATCTTCTTACCCTGGATGATGAACGAGCCGAAGAGCACCGCCGTCACGCCGAGCAGCCGGCCGGCCTGCACCGCCGAGCCCTGGTCCACGACGGTCCCGTCGCGCTGCAGCTCCAGCTCGCCGAGCAGCCACTGGATGCGCTCGCGCTCGACCACCTTGAGCTCCGTGCCGCCCTGGAGGTGGCCGGTCATCGCCGAGGCGAAGCCGAGCTGCATCGGGTCGAAGCGCTCCTTCTCGTCGATCGAGTGGTTGGCGAAGTCCATCACGGCGAGGGTCTTCATGCCTGGGTCCTCGCGCTCGACCTGGTAGCTGCCGGTGTAGTCCTTGCGGACCTCCCAGTAGAGCCGCTCGAGCGGCGGGTAGCGGATCGTGCCGTCGAGCGAGACGAGCGGCGGCTCGAGCTCGAGCATCCGGTAGATCGCCTCGCGGGCCTTCTCGTACTCGTTCCGGCTGAGGTAGGTGATGCCGAGGTACTGGAGGGCGCTGCTGCGGACGGCCTCCTCCACGTCGTCGTCCTTGGCGAGGGCGTCGAAGCCGGGGATGGCCCGCTCGTAGTCGGCGGCGCGGTAGGCGGCGATGGCCTCCCGCAGCAGGTCGTCCTCGGGCGGCTGCACGGGCTGGGCGCGCGCAAGCTGCGCGGGGAGCGCGAGGAGCACGGCCCCGAGGCAGAAGGCGGCGCGGCGGGCAAAGCGCGTGGTCGGCATCATGGGTTCGGTCGGCTGAATCAGTAGGGATAGCAGAAGGAGCGCGCGGCCCGTCGTGTACAGAACGGAAGCGCCCCGCACACCGGGCCGGAGGACGCGCTACGGTTCTTCCAGTTCGAAGATAAGGCGTTTGATGTCAGGTCTTACGAGCCCGGCTCGGAGCGTCACCTCCTGGCTCCCCGGCGTCACCCGGAAGTCTGGGTTGCGGACCTCGACGCGGTAGGTCCCCGGCCCGAAGCGCAGCTCGCGCGGCGCGTAGAGGGACGTGTTGGCCCCGTTGACCCAGATCGTCCCGTACCCCTCCCCCACGCCGTCGGCGCGGACGACCTGCACGCGGACGACCGTCTCGAAGTAGCACGTGGCCTGCGTCCGCTGCCCGGAGCGGACCTCCACGGTCTCGGTGTAGGGGCCGTGCTCGGGGTGCTCGCAGCGGACGCGGTGGCGGCCGGGCGCGAGCCGGAACGAGCCGCCGCCGGCCTCGCGCTGGCCGTCGACGAGGACGCTCCCGCTGCCGGGTTCGACGTGGACGGTGAGCGTGCCTGGGGCCCGGTTCGGCACTGTCTCGGTCGGCTCGGCGGGCGTCTGCTCCGGCGTCTGCGCGCGCGGCGTCTCGGCTCGGTCCGCCGGCTCCAGGTCGGCCCGGAGCGTCGTCGTCACGTCGGGCTGCGGCACGAGGCCGGTCTGCTGCCACGGGCGGTAGCCGGGCCTCTCCACGCGGACCGCGAGCGGCGCGCCGGTCGTGTCCCGCCACGTCAGCGGCGTCTCCCCCACGCGCTCGCCGTTGACGAGCACCGCCGCCGGCGACGGCGTCGAGGTGATCTCCAGCAGCCGCGCCTGCGCCGCCGCCTCGGCCAGCGGCGTGAGCGCGACCTGGAGCGCCACCGCGTCCCGGAAGCTGAGGAGCGTGTCCACCGATGCGTAGCCGATGTGCTCGACGCGCAGCCGCGCGGACTCCGACGGGACGGTGCGCTCCAGCGGTGTCCGCCCGATCCGCTCGCCGCCGAGGCGGACCACGGCCCCGGCCGGCTCCGAGGCGACCGAGAGCGCCACGCCCTCTCCGCTCGGCCACAGCCAAACGGCGGCGGCGACCAGGGCGGCGGCGACCAGAACGGCGGCGACCAGGGCGAGGGCTCCGGCCCACCAGCCCGGTCGCATCGCTAGCGGAGGCGGGGCGTCGTAGGGCGGCTCCTCAACGAGCGTCGGGGCGTCGCGGCGTCCGACCGGCGTGAGCCCCTCGGCCGGGACTGCGGCGAAGGCGGCGCGCATGGCGGCCGCGTTCGGGTAGCGCGCCTCGGGGTCCTTGGCGAGCGCCTCCATCACGGCCGCGTCCAGTGCCGGCGGGAGGCCGGGCGCGAACTGGCTCGGCGGCGGGAACGACTCCTCGACGATGGCCCGCATGGTGGCGAACTCGCTGCCGCCGCGCGCGAACGGCAGCCGGCCGGTGAGCATCTCGTAGACCGTCACCCCGAGCGAGAAGAGGTCGCTGCGGCCGTCGAGCGTGGGCGCGCCCTTAACCTGCTCTGGGGACATGTAGTTGAGCGTCCCGGTGATGCCCTGCGTGACGGTGGCGTTGCCGTCGGCCGAGCGGAGCTTGGCGAGGCCGAAGTCCGTGATCTTGACCTGCCCGGCGTCGGTGAGCAGGATGTTGCCCGGCTTGATGTCCCGGTGGATGATGCCGACGCCGTGCGCGTGCTCGAGCGCCGCGACCATGTCGAGCACCAGCGGCCGGGCCTCGGCCCAGGCCAGCGGCCCCCGCTCCAGGCGGTCGCCGAGCGTGCCGCCGGCGATGTACTCCATCGCGATGAAGACCGGCTCGGCGAGGTGGAGCGCGTAGATGCCCGTGATGTGCGGGCTGTTGATCCGCGCTAGCGCCCGCGCCTCGGCCTTGAAGCGCCGCTCGAAGGACGCGTCGCGCGCCAGGTCGCGCGCGATCATCTTGAGGGCGACCGGCCGGGCGAGGGCCTCGTCCTCGGCCTTGTAGACGACGCCCATGCCGCCGCGCCCGAGCTCCTCGAGCACGCGGTAGCCGTCGATCTGCTGTCCGATGAAGGTGTCTGCCACGGGTGCTCAGTGAAGCGCGAAGGGACCTGGCGCAAGGATGCCTGCAGCGCGGCCCCGAGCCGACGAAACCGCGCCCTACGTTTCAGCCCGCCCCGACGCCCCCTGCTCCATGTACGGCTGGAGGGGGTTGTCGAAGTCGAACCCGAAGAGCCGCGGGTTCTGCCCGACGACCGCTGCGGCAAAGATATGCAGAACATAGTCTTTTGTCTGCTCGGGCATTCGGTCCCGGTACTCGTTCAGGAAGCGCCAGTAGGTGCGGTCCTGCGGGGTTTCGGGGACGCCCTCGAAGAGGTCGCGGCGGACCACCGCGGTGTGGCTCTCGAGCCGGTCGAGCCGGGGGGCGACGCGGTGCTCGCCCCAGTTGTAGGACGCCATCACGAGCAGGCCCGACGCCTGGGCCAACTCGGTGTAGATCGCCAGCAGGTAGCGCGCGGCGGCGTCGGTGGCCTTGGCGAAGTCGCACCGCTCGTCGTCCAGGTCGCGGACCCGCTGGTCCTCGCGGGGGCCGGGGTTGAGGCCGTAGGCGCGGGCCGTGGACGGGATGAACTGCCACATCCCCTTGGCGATGCCCCAGTTGGTCGGCGGGCCCGAGACGCAGGCGTCGAAGTCGCTCTCCTGGAGGGCGAGGTAGAAGAACTCGGGTGGCAGGCCGTAGTCGACGAGCGTGCGGACGATGACGGGCGTGTAGCCGTTTGCCTCGGCGCGCTGGACGGCGTTCTCGAAGCGGTCCGAGCGCGTCCACTCCGCGATCACGCCCTGGACCTCGCGCACGAAGCCGGCCGGGATCGAGAACTCGCTCTCGTTGAAGATGCGCGCCACGCGGTAGATCTCCTGCTCCTGGTCGGTGAGCGAGCGGTACAGGCCCAGCTCGCGGACGCGGCCGGCGTAGAGCTGCGCCCGACTGCGGCGGCTCGCCTCGAGGCCGGCGAGCTGCGCCTCGATGTCCACGCCCTGCTCCTCGATCACCACGCGGAGCTGCGCCGCCTGGAGGTCCTGCTCCTTCATCTGGAAGAACAGCGCCTCGGCCGACCCGCGCAGGCGCGAGACCTCGACTTGCTTCCAGAGCGCGAACCCGATGGCGGCCACCAGCAGCGCCGCCACCGCCCCGATGACGCGGCCGTAGCTGCGCTTCTGCTTCTGCTGCACCTCCTGGTATGCCTGGCGGATCATCATCGTCCGCTCGCCCGCCGGGCCGCCGTCCTCGTCGAAGTAGCGCCGGATCACCTGGCTCACCGACGGGTCTGGGCCGCTCGGAGCCGAGGGCCCTTCCGCGCTCACCGTCTTCGGCGGCTCTTCCGACGGCGGGGGCTCTTCCGATGGCGGGGGCGTGGGCCTCGGCCGTTGTGCCTCGGTGCGCTCGGCCCGCCGCGCCTCGGTCGTGCCCGCGCGAAACGCGGTATCGATCGCACGCGGGACCGCTTCGGTCGCGCCTCCCACCTCGAGCCGGACGAACGGCCCTTCCTGCCCGAGCCGCACCGTGGTCCGCCGGCCCAGCGCCACGCGCTCGACGCGCTCGCCGTCCTGATAAGTCCCGTTCGTGCTCCCGGCATCGCGCAGCACCCAGCCGCCATCCTCGAACACGACCTCCGCATGGATCCGGCTGACGCGGCCGGAGTCGACGTGGAGCGTGGCCTCCATGCCGCGCCCGATCGTGAACGGCTCCGTGAAGGCGCGGTCGAGGCCGGGCACGGACGTGCCCTCCACGTGCACGCGCACGGCGGGTCGCACGGGGAGGTCAGGCGAAGGCACGGAGTCGAGGAGGGCGCGTGGTCGGGGGCACGGACGGAGGACTAGTGTTACGGAGAACCAGTGTTATGAGGGATACGAGGTCACGTCTTGCGGCGGGTCATCCGGGCGAGGGGAGCGGTGCGCGGGCGGCTCGGGCAGCGGGGCCATCGGCTCGGGTTGGGTCACCGCGAAGCGGTCCGAGGGCCGGGCCGGAGGAGGCACCGACGAAGGCGCAGTGTCCGGCACCGCGCCGCCCCCGCGGAGGACCTCGGCGACGAGCTTCGCCGCCTCGTCACTGCCGCCGCCGAGGGCCTCGCCGAGCGCCTCCTGAAGAGCCTCGGCGCGGCGCGACCCGTCCTCGGCCGCCCACACCCGCCGCAGGTCGCCGAGCGCAGCGGCCAGCTTCCCGACCGGCTCCTCGAACGGGTTGACGAAGCTGGCGGCGAACACGGTCCGGTCGGCGTCGGGGGCCGGCGTCTCCACCGGGTAGAAGCGGACCTCGAACTCGCCGACGGTGAAGCCGTCGCCGGGGGCGAGCGGCGTGGGCTGGCCCGAGGTGAGGCGCGCGCCGTTGAGGAAGGTGAAGTTCTTGCTGCCCAGGTCGACCAGCTCGTAGGCCCCGCCGGTGTCGCGGACCTCGGCGTGGCGCTTGCTGACCACACGGCCGGGGTCGGGCAGCGTCAGCAGGTTCTCCCCGTCGCGGCCGATGGTCACGGCCGGCTGGTCGAAGACGTACACGTCGGGCGGGGCGTCGTCGCCGGAGTGGGAGACCAGCAGCTTGATCGGCATCGGGCACGGGGGGCAGGTAGGACAACTCCTTTGGCGGCACGTCTTGCTCGGCGCTTCCGGAAAGTAGGGACCGCGCCGGCCACAAACAAGATGTGCCGCGACGCACGGCTTCTCGCGTCCGCCACCGCCTGTTCGGCACGGCCCCTCCGCCCTCTCGCTAGGCCGAGTAGCCCTAGGCCTCGCCACCGGGGATGTTGAACGAGAACTGCGGCGTCCCCCCGCCCTCGCCGATGGCCCCGAAGCTGGCCTCGTAGCGCGAGATGTTCTCCTCGAGGGCCGCCAGCAGCCGCCGCGCGTGCTGCGGCGTCACCACGATCCGGCTCTTGACGCGCGCCTTCGGCACGCCGGGCATGACGCGGATGAAGTCGAGGATGAACTCCTCGGGCGAGTGCGCGATCATGACGAGGTTCGAGTACGTGCCCTCGGCGATCTCCTCGGTCAGCTCGATGTTGAGGTGGGGTTGGTTCGGGTTCTGGCCCGGCTGCGGGGCGTCTGGCGCGTCACTCATGGGGATCTGGCTCGGGAGGTGGGGAAGAAGAGGAGCCGAAGATAAGAGGGGCGGTGGGTCGGTGACGGTGAGTCGGGGGATCGGGCGTAGAGACCAACGGCCTTCGTCCGGTTCACGCGCGGTGCCCTTCCCGATCAGGGCGAACGCCGTTCGCCCCTATGATGCGGAGCCAAACCGGGTCACCACCTCTGCCAGTTCATTCTGCCCTACCGGCCCGCCTCGGCGAGGGCTGCGATCAGGTCCGAGCGCGAGATGATGCGGAGGCCGGTGGGGCCGTGCACGAGCACGGCCCCCGGCGGCGCGTCGAGCGCGGCCGACAGCTCCTCGGCCGAGGCGTTCGCGGCGACGACCGGAAGCGGATCGCCCATCACCTCGCCGGCGGTCCGGTCCCGCGCCGCCGGGTCGTCCACGAGCAGCCCGAGCACCAAGCGCTCGGTCAGGCTGCCGACGACCGCGCCGTCCTCCACCACGGGAAGCTGCGAGATGCCGTGCTCGGTCATCCGGGCGACGCCCTCGGCCAGGGTCTCGCCCGGCGCGACGGCGACGACGCCGTTCCGCTCACCGCGCTGCAAGATGCTCTCCACCGTCACACCCGCGCGCTCGTCAAGGAAGCCGTGGCGGCGCATCCACTCGTCGTTGTAGGTCTTCGAGAGGTAGCGGAACCCCGAGTCCGGCAGCAGCACCACCACCACGTCGTCCGGCTCGAGCTCGGCGCGGTGGTCGTCGAGCCAGTCCATCATCCCGGCCACGGCCATCCCGCAGCTCTGCCCGACGAACAGGCCCTCCTCGCGCGCGAGCCGCCGCGTCATCTGCATCGACGCCTTGTCGGTCACCTGCACGAAGTCGTCGACGAGCGAGAAGTCCATGTTGCCCGCCAGGATGTCCTCGCCGACGCCCTCGGTGAAGTAGGGGTAGATCTCGGACTCGTCGAAGACGCCGGTGTGGAAGTAGACGTGGTAGACCGAGCCGAAGGGGTCCACGCCGACGGTCACGAGGTCGGGGTTGTGCTCCTTGAGGTACTTCGTGGTGCCGGAGATCGTGCCGCCGGTGCCGGCCCCGGCGAAGTAGTGGGTGATGCGGCCGTCGGTCTGCTGCCACAGCTCGGGGCCGGAGGTCCGGTAGTGGGCTTCGGCGTTGGCCGGGTGGTCGTACTGGTTCGGGTAGAACGAGTTGGGAATCTCCTCAGACAGGCGCTTGGCGACGGAGTAGTACGAGCGTGGGTCGTCCGGGGCGACGGCCGTCGGGCAGACGATCACCTCGGCCCCGAAGGCGCGGAGCACGTCGGTCTTCTCGTGGCTCTGCTTGTCGGTGGTGGTGAAGATGCATGTGTAGCCCTTTGCAATAGCGGCAATCGCGAGGCCCGCGCCGGTGTTGCCGCTCGTGCCCTCGATGATCGTCCCGCCGGGCCGGAGCAGCCCCTTCGCCTCCGCGTCCTCGATCATCGCCACCCCGATCCGGTCCTTGACCGAGCCGCCGGGGTTCGTGAACTCGACCTTGGCGAGCACCGTGCAGGGCACGTCGGCCGGGATGCGGTGGAGCTGGACGAGCGGCGTGTCGCCGATGGTGCCGAGGATGGTGTCGTGCCACATGCGGATCGGGGTCGGGAGAGCGAGGGGCCAAAAGGTACGGGGCGAGGCGCAGCCCCGGCCCGCCGCCCGAGCCGGATTCGCGACGACTTGACGGCCGGCCGGCCGGCCGCGCTGCGTGCTGCGCTGCGCGCCGTGCCGAGGACTTGCACGAGAGCCTCTGCTGCCGCTATCCTTGCCCACGGTCGCCGGCCGTCGCCGGACGCGCCCCTCCCCTTGCTGCCTCAGCACTATGGACTCGAGCTCGCCCGACCTCCCCCTGCTCGCCCCGGAAGTCCTGTCGGCCACGGTCTCCGCCCGCGGCGAGCGCCTGGGCTCGAACGCCGCCTGGGACCTGGTCTTCGGCCGCGACGGCCTCTGGGACCGCCTCGCCCCCGAGGACCGGCGCTACGCGAGCGACTACATCGGCGAGGCCGCTGCCGGCTCGCTCATCACGCACCAGATGTTCCTCGTCGCCCGCCACCACGAGGACCTGCCGGCCCCGGTGCTGCTCAACTTCCTGCCGGTCCACCTGCCCGAGACGCGCGCCGGCGCGCGGCCGGTCGTCATCACCGGCGAGGTGCTCCAGGAGCCCCGCCGCTGGGCCGCCGACCAGACCAAGCGGCGGCGCATGGAGATGCTCGGCCAGATGGCGATGGGCATCGCGCACGACTTCAACAACCTGCTGACCAGCATCCTCGGCCACGTCGAGCTGCTCAAGGGGGCCTTCGAGGAGCTGCCGGAGATGCTCTACCACCAGGAACAGCTCACGACCATCGAGCGGGCGGCGCTCGACGGGGCCGCGCTCGTCCGCAAAATCCAGCGCTACATCCGTCACGAGAAGCGGCAGCGCTTCGAGTCGGTCGACCTCACGGCGATCGTCGACGAGGTGGCCTCGCTGACCCGGCCGTACTGGTTCAACGAGCCGCGCCGCAGAGGCATCGCCATCCGCCTCGTCCGCCAGCTCAGCGTCGTCCCCCCGATCAGCGGGGCCGAGTCCGAGCTGCGCGAGGTGTTCGTCAACCTGATCCTGAACGCCGTCCAGGCCATGCCCGACGGCGGCACCCTCACGCTCGGCACCCGGCTCGACGGCTCCAGCGTCGTCGCCGAGGTCACCGACACCGGGGTCGGCATCGACCAGGCCGCGCAGCACCGCATCTTCGAGCCGCTCTTCACCACCAAGGGCGAGAACGGGACCGGGATGGGCCTGACCGTGTCCTACGGCATCGTGCAGGAGCACGGCGGCGACGTGGCCGTGGCGAGCGAGCCGGGCGAGGGCACGCGCTTCAGCCTCCACTTCCCGGCGGCCCCCACCGCCTCGGTCGTCTCCGAACCCGAGGTCCCGCTGTCCCCCCCGCGCGCGGCCTCGGCGCGGATCCTGGTGGTCGATGACGAGCCGGCCGTCCGCAACGTCACCGCCCGCCTGCTCGCCACCCGGGACTACGCCGTGGAGGAGGCCAGCGGCGGCTCCGAAGCGCTCGCCCTGCTCGACGACGAGACGGTCGACCTGGTCGTGACCGACCTCGGGATGCCCGAGATGAGCGGCAGCGAGCTAGCCTACCGCATCCGCCAGCGCCTCCCCGACCTGCCGATCATCCTGCTCACCGGCCACACCGACGCCGAGGACCAGGCTGGTCACGCCGACGCTGTGGTGCGCAAGCCTTTTCAGATCAAGATTCTAGATGAGGTGATCCAGCGGCTTCTGACGGAGTAGCGAGAAGGGGCGTCTGGGGCGCGGAGGGCCAGGAGGGTTGGGCGGGACAAGAGGAGACACTCGGATGAACGGCGACGCTGCGCGCGCCCTCCTTTCCCTCCCCACCCTCCCTTCTCCCCACGCCCATCCTTTCTCGCCCCCGCCACTTTGTCACGCCCGGTGGCTGGCATGGTTTTGGGCGAAGGCGGGAAACACCCGCGGACCTCCCCCCGCCACGTTTCTCGATTACACAACCCAACGTAATGACTCTCCGCCCCTTCCTTCTCTCCGACGACGACGCCCACGAGGACCCGCAGAGCATCCCGCTGCTCACCCCCGACGAGGAGCAGGCGATGCACGAGGCCAGCCTCCCCGACGAGCTGCCCGTCCTCGCGCTCAAGAACACCGTCCTCTTCCCCGGCGTCGTCCTCCCGATCACCGTCGGGCGCGACACCTCGCTCAAGCTCGTCAAGGACGCCTACAGCGGCGACCGCACCATCGGCGTCGTCTCGCAGCGCGACGCCGAGGTCGAGGACCCCGACCCGGCCGACCTCTACCGCGTCGGCACCGCTGCCACCATCCTCAAGCTCATCAAGATGCCCGACGGCTCGGTGTCAATCGTGATCCAGGGCAAGCGGCGCTTCGAGATCGAGGCCTTCACCCAGGAGGAGCCGTACCTCCGCGCAACGGTCCGGCCCGTCGCCGAAGAGACCCCCGAGGCCGACCTCGCGCTCACTGCCCGCGTCCGCTCGATCAAGGAGATGGCGATCCAGATCGTCAATATGTCGCCGAACCTGCCGAGCGAGGCGGCCTACGCGATCCAGAACATCGAGTCGCCCGGCTTCCTGATCCACTTCATCGCCTCGAACCTCCAGATCGACGTCAATAACAAGCAGGAACTTCTGGAGACGGTGCCCCTCGTAGACCGCGCCGAGCTAGTACTGAAATACCTGGAGAAAGAAATACAGGTTCTCCAGCTCTCCGAGGAGATCCGCAGCAAGGTCCGCACGGACGTGGACCAGCAGCAGCGCGAGTACCTCCTCCGCCAGCAGCTCAAGACCATCCAGGACGAGCTCGGCGAGAGCGAGGGCGGCACCGCCGAGGCCGCCGAGCTGCGTGCCCGCATGACTGAGCGCGGCGACGAGCTGCCCGAGCCGGTCGTCGAGACCCTCGAGAAGGAGCTGACCAAGCTCGCGCGGACGAACCCCGCGAGTCCCGAGTACGGCGTCGCCCGCAACTACGCCGAGACCATCCTCGACCTCCCGTGGCGGCACTACTCGGAGGACCACCTCGACATCGCGCGCGCCGACGAGATCCTCGACGAGGACCACTTCGGCCTCGAGGACGTCAAGCGCCGCATCCTCGAGTACCTCGCCGTCCTGAAGCTCAAGGGCGAGCGCGTCGAGCGCGGCGAGATCGACGTCTCGAACGAGGCGATGAAGGCCCCGATCCTGTGCTTCTACGGGCCGCCCGGCGTCGGCAAGACCTCGCTCGGCAAGTCCATCGCCCGGTCGATCGACCGCGAGTTCGTGCGGATGTCGCTCGGCGGGGTCCGCGACGAGGCCGAGATCCGGGGCCACCGCCGGACCTACATCGGCGCGCTGCCGGGCCGCATCCTCCAGGGCCTCAAGAAAGCCGGGACGAGCAACCCGGTCTTCATGCTCGACGAGGTCGACAAGCTCGGCTCCGACTTCCGCGGCGACCCGTCCTCAGCACTGCTCGAAGTCCTCGACCCCGAGCAGAACGACACCTTTAACGACCACTACCTCGAGCTCGACTACGACCTCTCGAAGGTCCTCTTCATCGCGACGGCCAACTACCTCGACCAGATCCCGCCGCCGCTCCGCGACCGGATGGAGATCATCGAGATCAACGGCTACACGCCGGCCGAGAAGCTCGCTATTGCCAAGCAATACCTCGTCCCCCGCCAGATCGAGCGCAACGGGCTGAAGGAAGAGCAGTTCGACATCACCGACGGCGCGCTCGCGCTCGTCATCGACGGCTACACGCGCGAGTCCGGCGTCCGCCAGCTCGAACGGTCCATCGGCTCGGTCGTGCGCGGCGTGGCGAAGAGGGTCGCCCTCGGCGAGACCGAGCACGAGACCGTCGCCGAGGGCGACGTCGAGACCTACCTGCGCGGGCGCAAGTTCTTCTCCGACCTCGCCGAGCGCACCGAGGTCCCGGGTGTGGCGACGGGCCTGGCGTGGACACCCGTCGGCGGCGACATCCTCTTCATCGAGGCCAGCCTCAGCCGCGGCACCGGCCGGCTGATCCTGACCGGCCAGCTCGGCGACGTGATGAAGGAGAGCGCGCAGGCCGCCTTCTCCTACATCAAGGCCCACGCTGAGGAGCTCGCCATCCCGCTCGACGCCTTCCGCTACTGGGACCTCCACGTCCACGTCCCGGCCGGCGCGATCCCGAAGGACGGCCCGAGCGCGGGCGTGGCGATGATCTCGGCGTTGACCAGCATCTACACCCAGCGCTGCGTCCGGCACACGGTCGCGATGACGGGCGAGATCACACTCCGCGGCTTGGTGCTGCCCGTCGGCGGGATCAAGGAGAAGGTGCTCGCCGCCAAGCGCGCCGGAATCACCAAGGTGGTGCTGCCGGAGAAGAACAAGAAGGACATCGACGAGATCAAGGAGGCCGCCATCGAGGGGCTGGACGTGGTCTACGTCTCGCGCATCGGCGACCTCTTCGCGCACGTCCTGGAGCTCGAGCCGGTGGCCGACCCGGCCGAGCTGTTCGCCTTGTCCGAGCGCGAGCGCCAGCTCGTCACCGGCAACGGTCGCCCCGTGCAGCCCACCGCCGAGGGCGAGACCGTGATGAGCTAGGCCAGCCGTCACGCATTAGCAGAACCTCGTAGGGGCGACCGGCCGGTCGCCCCTACGTCTTTGTTGGCAGAGGCTTCAACTCGATCACCCATTCCATCAGCTCCAGTGGAGGCCCCTCCGGTTCCCCGTTCCACGGCCCGATGAGACCGAGGGCACCTAGCTTGATGTCCTGCCTCCGATAAAACAAGGCTCGCTCTAGGACAGGAAGCGAAGCCCGTGTAGCGATGCCGTGCAGCCCTCCGAGCACGAACCAGGCACGGAGGAGCATGTCGCTACTCCCACCTTCGGCCTCCGAGAGAAGCCGCAGCAGCGTCTCCTCGTCCGGGTCCGGGATGCCATAGTACCGGGTCACCGCCTTCCGATTGCGCGCGCCCCCCTCCGCCTTTTGTTCGGGTGTGCGCGGAGTACCGGCGACCGGACCTATGATGAGCCGCATTCGGGTTCTCCTGGCGTCTCACGCTCAGACGGTGCCCGGTTTACTGTGAAGCCATCCGACCAAGAACCCGCCGAGCGCTCCTACCGGAACGCCCGCGCCGACCCAGAACCCCATCTCGCCCGTCGCAGCCCCCACGGCCGCGCCAACGGCAACCCCGACGGCCGTGCCGACCCCAACGGCTCGGTTGTGAGAAGGGTCGGCGAGGGGGTCGCGTTGGCTCATGGCAAATCGGGGATACGGGCGAGGGCACTCCGTCTAGCGCCGCTCGTCCCACTCGTCGAGGATCGTGGCGTCCTCCATGTTCGGGTCGATCTCGCGCTTGAAGGCCTGCTCGGTCTCGGCGACGGTGGAGGCGGCGCGGTCGAGCGTGCGGTCGATGAGGCGAGCGGTGAGGCGCACGGCAGTGCCGCCGACCAGCAGCGCTTTGCCCGCTGCGCCCGCTCGCTCGAAGCGAGCGATCCAGCGCTCGGTCTGGTCCAGGACCTCACTCATGCCTCGTCCTCGTCGGTCTTGGTGCTGCGGGCGCGCTTGGCCGAGGTCGGCGGCGTGGCGGGGTTCGGCCCGCCAGCGTCGGCATCGGTGCCCCACATCGGGCGGTTCCAGGCACTCTCTCCCCAGCCGAAGTCGTAGCTCGCTACGCGCTCGAGCACGTCGGCCAGCCCGCGGCCCGCGTCCTCGACGGCCTGGCCGAGCGTGGCAAAGGTCGCCTCGACGACGAAGGCGGTTTTATCTTGGGTCTCCAGCTTCTCGAACTCGGCGCGGGCTTTGAAATACTGCGCGCGCGCGGTCTCTCGTCGGGGGTCCGGCATGGTCGGCTCGGGCTAGGGCGCGGGTGGATTCCCGCGCGGGCTGTGTCTCGCCGTTTCACGGACCCTCGCTCGCCAAGTTTCGCCGATGCCCGACGCGCTGCCGCCCGACCGCCCCGAGCCGCCCCTCCGCGAGGGCCTCGTCCTCCGCTCAACCGGAAGCTGGTACGAGGTGCGCTCGGACGGCGAAACGGTCCAGGCCCGCGTCCGGGGCAAGTTCCGGCTGGAGGAGCGCGACGTGACGAACCCCGTTGCCGTAGGCGACCGCGTCGCGATGCGGATGGGGGACGACGGGACCGGGCTCATCACGGAGCTGTTCCCGCGCCACAACAAGCTCAGCCGCCGGGCCGCCGGGCGTCGGCACGGCCGCGAGCACGTGCTGATCGCGAATGTCGACGCGGCGTGGTGCGTGCAGGCGGCCAAGCTGCCGTCGTTCAACCCCGGCTTCGTGGACCGATTCCTCGTGATGGCCGAGGTCTACGGCGTCCCGGCCGGCATCGTCATCAACAAGGCCGACCTGGTCGAGGTCGCCGAGCACGCCGAGGACTTGGGCTACTGGCAGGCGCTCTACGAGTCCCTCGGCTACCCGGTGCTGCTGCTGAGCGCCGAGACCGGCGACGGGGTCGAGGACTTCGGCGAGCGGCTGACCGACAAGATTTCGGTCGTCGCCGGGCCGAGCGGCGTCGGCAAGTCGACCCTGCTCAACGCCGTCGATCCGAGCCTGGAGTTGCGGACGGGCGAGGTCAGCCGGAAGACCCGCAAGGGCAAGCACACGACGACGTTCGCCGAGCTGCTCCCCGTCGCGGGCGGCTACGTCGCCGACACGCCGGGCATCCGGGAGTACGGGCTGTGGGACCTGGAGCCGGAGGAGCTGTCGGGCTACTTCGTCGAGATGCTGCCCTACCTCGACGACTGCAAGTTCTCGCCGTGCTCGCACGACCACGAGCCGGCGTGCGCGGTCAAGGCGGCGGTCGAGGGCGACGAGATCGCGCCGGAGCGGTACCTGTCGTACCTCGGCCTGCTGGCCTCGCTCCGGGGCGAGGACGTCGGCCGATGAGCCGCCGCCTCGGGTATCCGCTGGGCCTCGCTGTGCTCTCCCTGGTGATGGCGTGGCTGTACGGCGAGATCGACTACCTCGGCGCGTTCGCAGGCGTGGACCTGCGCCACTACCGGGCCCTCGCGCACGGTGCGGCCGACGTACCGCGCCCGTTCGCGCATCGCCTCCTCGGCCCGTCTCTCGTCGGCCTCCTGCCGGTGCCGGACCCGGCTGGCTTTCGTCTCCTGACGACGGCAACGCTCGTCGCACTCACACTCGGACTCTATGGCTTCGGGCAGCGGCTCGGCCTCGCTCCGAGGGGCGCGGCGCTCGCGGCGGCGCTCGTTCCGTTCAACCCCTACGTGTTCGGCTTCCCCGCTTTCAACGCCTTTCAGCTCAACGATGCGCTCGGGATGGCGTTTGCGCTGGCCGCCTTTGGTGCCCTCGCAAAACGACACTGGGTCTGGTATGCCGTCGCGCTCGCGCTGGGGGCGGCGACGCGTGAGGTGGCCCTCCTCGTGATCCCGGCCGCGCTCGTGTTTCTCTGGGAGCGCGATGCGCTGCGGTCTGACGGGATCCGCTGGATCGCTGCGTCGTCGCCGGCTGTCCTGGTATTCGTCGGGCTGCGCCTCCTCGTGCCGGCCGACGGACCGGGCTTCTTGCTCCTCCTGAGCGATCACGTCGCAAAGGCGCTCGATCCAGTGACGTGGTACCGCTTGCTCGTCAACGCGTGGGCCCCGCTCGGCCTCCTGCCGTTGGTTTTCTGGCGCACCACGGTGGACGTCGCCCGCCGTCACCTCTTCCTCGTCGCCTTCGCCGGCCTCGTGCTCGGCAGTGCACTCTTCGGCGGCGACCAGGAGCGGCTCGTCGCCCCAGCGTGTGTGGCAGTGTATCCGCTCGTCGGGAGGATTCTGGAGGACGCGCGGTGGACCCGGCCGGCGCTCGCGGTGCTCTTCGCCTGCGCCTTCGTGACGAGCCTGCACCACCTCACCGCGCGCTTCCCGCTGCCGGAGCGGACGTGGACCATCGCCCTCTCGCTCCTCGCCCTCGTGGTGGCGACGGCGGCGGGGTGGGCCGCCAAAAGCAGACAGCGGTAGCGTGCGCCCCCCCTCGGCACGTTTGGCGCGAGAGAAGCCAGATGCCGTAGCATCGGGCGACGAGCGCCACGCTGCGAGCGCAACGCCGACGGGCCGGTTCGCAGCCGCTCGCAGCCCGCCTCGCCGACGCTTTACGCCGTCTTCTTCTTTCGGCTCTTCGCTGGTGCCTTTTTCTTCTTGCCGCCCTTCTTCGTCGCCTTCGCCGCGATCAGCTCGACGGCCTGCTCGAGCGTGACGTCTCCCGGCTCGGTGCCCTTCGGGATGGTCGCGTTCGTGCGCTTGTGCTTAACGTAAGGGCCGTAGCGCCCCTCGAAGACCTCGATCGGATCGCCCGATTCGGGGTGGACGCCGAGCGTACGGAGCGGCTTGTTGCGCTGGTGCTTCTGGGCGATCAGCTCGAGCGCGCGCGGCAGGTCGACCGTCAGCACATCGTCCTCGGCCTTGAGTGAGGCGAAGGTGCTGCCGTGCTGGACGTAGGGGCCGTAGCGTCCGATGTTGGACTTGACCGGCCCGCCGTCCGGGTGCTCGCCGACCGTGCGCGGCAGGCTCAGCAGCCCGAGCGCCATCGGCATGTCGACGGCCTCGGGCTGGACGCCCTTCGGGAGCGAGGTCCGCTTCGGCTTGCCCTCCTGGTCGTCGTCGCCGAGCTGGACGTAGGGGCCGTACGGACCCTGCTTGACGAGCACCGGCTGGTCGAACTCGGGGTGGATGCCGAGGATCTCGTCGGGCGCGTTGCTGGTCTCCAAAAGGTTCTGGAGGACGGCCTCGTCGGCGTCGGCCGGGGCGAGGGCCTCGGGGAGCGAGGCCGTCTTGGTCTCGCCGTCGATCTCGCCCTCGACGTAGGGGCCGAACTTGCCGACGCGGACGCGGTAATCGCCCCACTTCGGGTGCTCGATGGTCGACATCGCGCGGGCGTCGATGCCTTCGAGCCCGGCCTCGACGCGCGGCTCGATGCCGCCCTCGCCGCGGAAGAAGCGCTCGAGGTAGCGCGTCGGCTCCTTGTCGCCGCTGGCGATGTCGTCGAGGATCTGCTCCATCTCGGCGGTGAAGCCGGTGTCGACGAGCGGCGAGAAGCTGTCCTCCATCAGGTTCGTCGTGGCGAAGGCCGTGAACGTCGGGGCGAGCTGCTTGCCGTCGCGCCGGACGTAGCCCCGGTGGACGATGGTGTCGATGATCGAGGCGTAGGTGCTCGGGCGGCCGACGCCCTCAGACTCGAGCATCCGCACGAGCGTCGCGTCGGTGTAGCGGGCCGGCGGCTTGGTCTCGTGGCCGAGCGCTTCGAGGTCGCGGCACGCCGGCATGTCGCCCTCGGCGAGGGCGGGCAGCGGGTTGTCGCGGTCTTCGAGCGCGGCGTTGGGGTCGTCGGAGCCTTCGACGTAGGCCCGGAAGAACCCGGCGAACTCGACCGTCTGGCCGTTCGCCCGGAAGGTCGCCTGCTCCGGGCCGTCGGCTCCGGCGGTGATCTCGGCGCGCGTCTGGCGCAGCTTCGCATCCGCCATCTGCGTAGCGACGGTCCGCTTCCAGATGAGGTCGTAGAGCTTGCCCTCGACGCCGCTCAGCCCGATCTCCTTCCGGGTCCGCATCTGGGTGCCGGCCGGACGGATGGCCTCGTGGGCCTCTTGGGCACCGCTGCTCTTCTTGGCCGAGAACTGCCGCGGCTTGGGCGAGAGATACTCCTGCCCGTAGCGCTCTTCGACGGCGCGGCGGCTCGCGCCGATGGCCTCCGACGAGAGGTTCGGCGAGTCGGTCCGCATGTAGGTGATGTGACCGTTCTCGTAGAGCTTCTGGGCGACCCGCATTGCGTCGCGCGCCGACAGCCCGAGCTTGCGGTTGGCCTCCTGCTGCATGGTGCTCGTGATGAACGGCGGGGCCGGCCGACGCGTGACGGTCTTCGACTCGACCGACGCCACGCGCCACGCCTCGCCCGGCAGCCGCTCGGCCAGGGCCTTGGCCTCGGTCTCCTCGAGCACGAAGGCGTCGCTGCCGTCCTTGAGCGTGCCCGTGTTCTCGTCGAAGTCGCGGCCGGTGGCGAGCTTCCGGTCACCGAGGGCGATCATGGTCGCCTCGAAGGCTTGCTTGTCCTGCTCGAGCGTGGCTTTGAGGTCCCAGTAGCCGGCGACGACGAAGTCGAGCCGCTCGCGCTCGCGCTGGACGAGCAGGCGGACGGCGACGCTCTGGACGCGGCCGGCCGAGAGGCGCGGGGCGATTTTCTTCCAGAGCAGCGGCGAGATCGTGTAGCCGACCAACCGGTCGAGCACGCGGCGGGTCTCCTGGGCGTCGACGAGGCGCTGGTCGATCTCGCGCGTGTCGGTGAGCGCGTGCTGGATGGCCTCCTTCGTGATCTCGTGGAAGACCATCCGCCGCACGGGCACGGTCGGCTTGAGGACCTCGAGCAGGTGCCAGCCGATGGACTCGCCCTCGCGGTCCTCGTCGGTGGCGAGGTAGAGCTCGTCGGCGTCCTTGAGCGCGTCCTTGAGCTCCTTGACGACCTTCTTCTTCTCCTTCGGGACAATGTAGACCGGCGCGTAGCCCTCGTCTACGTTCACCCCGAGCGTGCCCCACGGCTGCTTCTTGACGGCGGCCGGGACCTCCGACGCCGACGACGGCAGGTCGCGGACGTGCCCCATGCACGCCTCGACCCGGTACTCTCCTTTCGGGAGGAAATTGCGGATGGTGCGGGCCTTGGTGGGGGACTCTACGACGACGAGTCGTTTCATGCGAGTGGGCGTGGGGTGAGGGGCAGGGGGCGGCAAGATACCCGCCAGGGCTGTCAGCGCGCTGTCAGCACGCCGCTGGCCGAGTGGGACGCCTCACACGCGGAGTCTGAACCAGCGTTCCCCCGTCTTCGGTATCCCTACCGGCCCCTTCGCTTGTCATCGCGAAGAGCGAACACAGTGAGCGACGCGGCAATCCCTCAGTGCGTCGCACGGGAGCGGCGGAGTGTCATACCGAGAGACTGCGGCCTGCGGTCCGGCGTCCGCAGTGTCTCTTCCCTGAAGACTATACCTCACAACTCGGGTTCTATACGTAGTAGCTCTTCCTCACCCTTCCCCTTCTCTGCTTGCGAGGAGCACCGAGGCTGCCGGTACATGAGCCGCGCCCGGTCTCACCCGACCAGCGCCCAGAGCGCGATGATGGCAGCCACGCCGCACACGAGCAGCCCCGCCTCCGGGGCCCCCTTCCAGCGCTTCGCCTTCCCCATCAGATAGAGCAGCGCCCCGAGCGCGCCGAGCACGAACCCGAGCGCGAACACGGCGGCTCCGGAGAGCAAAAACAGCAGCGCCGCAACGGCGAGCACGCCCGGCAGCAAGAACGGATGCTGCCAGCCGGGGCGCGGGGTGACGGGGGCGGACGAACGAGAGCGCGTAGCCATAGCTCAGATCGGGTTGGTTACGATTGGAGGGCCTTCAGCTCGGAGATCACCTCGCCGACGGAGTCCTTGGCGTCGCCGAAGAGCATCTGCGTGCTGTCGCCGTAGAAGAGTGCGTTCTCGACCCCGGCGTAGCCCGGCCGCATCGAGCGCTTGAGGACGATCACGTTCTGCGCGCGGTCCACGTTCAGAATCGGCATTCCGTAGATCGGCGAGCCGGCGTCGGTCCGTGCGGCGGGGTTGACGACGTCGTTGGCCCCGACCACGAGTGCCACGTCCGCCGTCTCGAAGTCGGCGTTGACCTCGTCCATGTCGAAGAGCTGGTCGTAGGGCACGTTCGCCTCGGCGAGCAGCACGTTCATGTGGCCCGGCATCCGCCCGGCGACGGGGTGGATGGCGTACTTCACCTCGACGCCGTCCTTCTGCAAGAGGTCGGCCATCTCGCGGACCTGGTGCTGCGCCTGCGCCACCGCCAGGCCGTAGCCGGGGACGATGATGACCTTCTGCGCGTAGCTCATCAGGATCGCCGCGTCGTCGGGCGTGGTCTCGCGGACCGTCAGGCCCTCGGTGGACATCGCCGGGCCGGCCGCCGCCGCGCTGCTGCCGCCGAAGCCGCCGAGCAGCACGTTCGCGAGCGACCGGTTCATCGCCTCGCACATGATCCGGGTCAGGATCAGCCCGCTCGCCCCGACGAGCGCGCCGGAGACGATCAGCGCGTAGTTGTTCAGCACGAAGCCCGCTGCACTCGCCGCCAAGCCGGAGTACGAGTTCAGCAGCGCCACCACGACCGGCATGTCGGCTCCGCCGATGGGGACGACGAGCAGGATGCCGAGCAGCAAGGCGAGCGCCGAGAGCGCGACCAGCCCCCACACGACGGGGGCCTCGATCACCGGAAAGTCCGCCGCGCCGAGCACGATCCAGACCGTCGAGGCGACGACACCGAGGCCGACGGCGATCGAGAGCAGGCGCAGGCCGGGGAACGCGACCGGGTTGCCGCTGACCCGGCCGCTGAGCTTGCCGAAGGCGACGAAGCTGCCCGAGAACGTGACGGCCCCGATCAGGACCGAGAGCGCGACCGTGAAGGCCGTCAGCCCGGTGAACGGCTCGAGCAGCACGACCATGTCCGCCGGCACCGGCTGGGCACTCGGGCCGGCCGACGCGAGCGGCACTGGATCGAGGCCGGCGTAGCGCGCGACCTCGGCCGCCGCCACGAGCGCGCTCGCCCCGCCGCCGAACCCGTTGAAGGCCGCCACCAGCTCCGGCATCTTGGTCATCTCCACACTCCGCGCCAGCCACACGCCCACCGCCCCGCCGAGCACCAGGCCGGCCACCATCTCGACCGGGCTGAGGATCTGCTGGATGAAGAGCGTCGCCACGACGGCCACCAGCATCCCGCCGGCCGCGAGCTGGTTGCCGCCGCGCGCGGTGGCGGGCGACGAGAGCCGCTTCAGCCCGACGATGAAGAGCGAGGCCGCCACGAGGTAGGCGAGCGTGATGAGCGTTTCTTTCATCGGAGGATTGAGGGATCGGGGGATTGAGGGAATGGGCAGTTCACCTCACACTTTTGCCGGCTCACCGGCCGCACCGTTGGCCGCGACCGTCTCTTTCTTTGCGGGCAGCGCGCGGTCCTTCTTCTTGAACATCTGGAGCATCCGGTCGGTGACGAGGAAGCCGCCGACGACATTCGTGGTCGCCATCACGAGCGCGGCGAAGCCGAGCCACTTCGCCCACGGCGTCCCGACCATCCCGGCGACCACGAGCGCGCCGACGATGGTGATGCCGCTGATGGCGTTGGAGCCGGACATGAGCGGGGTGTGCAGCGTCGCCGGCACCTTCGCGATGACTTCCATCCCGACGAAGGCGGCGAGCACGAAGACGACGATCAGGGCGATGTCCATTGGGGTGCAGGTTTGGTAGGGGCGACCGGCCGGTCGCTACGAGGTTGGCCTCAGCAGCCCGCGCACACGCTCGTGGACGACTTCGCCGCCGTGCGCGACGCACGCGCCCTGCACGATCTCGTCCTCGAAGTCGGGGGTGAACGCGCCGTCGGCGGTGAACTCGGTGACGAGCGCGGCGAGCGTGCGGGCGTACATCTGGCTGGCGTGGAGCGGCATCGAGGCCGGCAGGTTGGTCGGCCCGAGAACCTGGACGCCGCCGTGGACGACGCGCTCGTCGGCGCGCGTGACGGCGCAGTTGCCCCCGTTCGCCGCCGCCAGGTCGATGACGACGGAGCCGGAGGCCATGCCCTCGACCCCGCGCTCGGTGATGAGGACCGGTGCGGCGCGGCCGGGGATCAGCGCCGTCGAGATCACGACATCGGCCTTGGCGACATGCCGGGCGAGCAGCTCGACCTGGCGCGCGGCCTCGTCCTCGGCGAGGGCCTTGGCGTAGCCGCCCTTGTCCTCGGCGTCGCTCGTGTCGAGCTCCAGCTCGACGAAGCTCGCGCCGACGCTCTCGACCTGCTCGCGGGCGGCAGCGCGCACGTCGTAGGCCCGCGTGACGGCCCCGAGCCGGCGCGCCGTGGCGAGGGCCTGGAGGCCGGCCACGCCTGCGCCGAGGACGAGCACCTGGGCCGGGCGGATGGTCCCGGCGGCGGTCGTCAAGAGCGGGAAGAACTTGGGGAGCGTGTCGGCGGCGAGCAGGACCGCTTTGTAGCCGGCCGCGGTGCTCATCGCCGAGAGGGCGTCCATCTTCTGGGCGCGCGTGATGCGCGGTACTAGCTCCATCGAGAAGGCTGTCACGTTCTGCTCGGCGAGGCGGGCCGACAGCGCCGGCCGGTCGAGCGGCTGCAAGAACCCGACGAGCGTCGCGCCCGAGCGGAGGGCGTCGATCTCGTCCTCCGGCGGCTGCACGGTCGCCACGAGGTCCGCCCCGAGCGCCTCGGCGCGGCTCACCAGGCGGACCCCGACGGCCTCGTACTCCGCGTCGGGGTAGTAGGCCCGCTCTCCCGCGCCGCGCTCGACGGCGACGGCGTAGCCAATCTTGGCGAGGCGGTCGGCCACGTCCGGCGTGAGGGCCACGCGGTGCTCGCCCGGCGCGGTTTCGGCGGGGACGCCAATCGTAACAGCCATAGCGGGGATGGTTTAGCCTCGTCCTAGATACGACGCCGGGAGGAATCGCGCAACGAAAAAAGAGAAGGGCGGGTGCAGGGCATGTCGAGGACGCCTCGCGTCGAGGACGCCTCGCGTCGAGGACGCCTCGTGTCGCCGCGCCGCCCTCGGTTGGAGGCGCAGTGGTATTCTTTGCCTTTCACCAGCCACCCTCGTGATGCCTCGCCGTCTCCCGCTCCTCATCGCCGCTCTCCTCGTGCTCGCCGGCCCCGTCGCCGCCCAGCCGCTCCTCACCGTCCCGCGCGCCAGCCCGCACGCGAGCGTGACGCAGCGCGTCGGGCTGACCGACCTCACCATCGACTACCACCGGCCCGCCGTCAACGGCCGCGCCGTGTGGGGCGCGCTCGTGCCGTGGGACCAGGTCTGGCGCGCCGGGGCGAACGACAACACGACGCTCACGACCTCCTCCCCGGTCACCATCGGCGGGCAGCGGCTCGACGCCGGGACCTACGGGCTGCACCTGATCCCGAGCGAGGCCGGCCCGTGGACGCTCATCCTCAGCACCACCCACACCGCCTGGGGCAGCTTCAGCTACGACCCGGCCGAGGACGCCGTCCGCGCCGCCGTCACGGTCCGCGCCGCGCCGATGCAAGAGCGCCTGGCCTTTCGCTTCGACGACCCGACCGACGACGCCGTGACCGCCGTGCTGCACTGGGAAAAGGTGGAGGTGCCGATCCCGGTCTCGGTCGACACGCCGGAGGTCGTGCTGGCAAGCATGGAGCGCGAGATGCGGGGGCTGCCGCGCTTCGGCTGGCAGGGCTGGAACCAGATCGCCGCCTATGCGGCGCAGCACGACCGTCGGCTGGACGAGGCCCTCGGCTGGGCCGAGCAGTCGGTGGCGATGACGCGGACGTTCACCAACACGATGACCGTTGCCGGCCTCCAGGACGCACTCGGCCGGAGCGCCGAGACCGGGGCCACGCGCGCCTCGGCGATGGCGCTCGCCACCGAGGCCGAGCTTAACGCCTACGGCTACCAGCTCCTCGGCCAGGGCCGCACCGACGAGGCCGTCGCCCTCTTCCGCCTGAACACCGAGCAGCATCCCGACTCGTGGAACGTATGGGACAGCTACGCCGAGGGCCTGGCCGCCCAGGGCGACACGGCCGGGGCGACCGCGCAGTACGAGACGGCGCGGAGGCTGGCCCCCACCGCCCAGCACGCGCGCATCGACGGTCTGCTGGCGGGGCTTCGCGGGGAGAACTGACGCCGACTCGAAGACCACGCTCGGTGGCACCGTGACCGGCTTCGCCACCGGCGGCCTGCTCGGCTGGCTCGGCCGGCGTCGCTGCCGGCGTGGCTGTCTGGATTCGGTTAATAGAGCGGATTCCGCTGCGGCACGAGGGCTTGGCTCTCGGGTTTGACGCCGTGCGGCGCGTAGTTTGCCTGTGCCTGGCGAGGTGGCACGTCCTCGCGCAGGCACGATGCCACCGACACACAGGACTTGGGCCACGGCCCAGGTCTTTTTTATTCGGAGTACGTCGCGGCGGCCCACCGCTCCCCGCTCTGCCGACGGGCGTTTCGCCCTCGGCCCCTCACGAGATTTCGCTTGAACCTCAGCTCCATCCTCGGAGACCGCCGCTACGGCCTCTCCCTCCCCTCGCCCGCCACCCTCAAAGCTCAGTGGTTCTCGAACGTCCGCGGTGACCTCCTCGCCGGCGTCGTGGTCGCCCTCGCGCTCATCCCCGAGGCCATCGCCTTCTCGATCATCGCCGGAGTCGACCCGAAGGTCGGCCTCTACGCCTCGTTCTGCATCGCGGTCGTGACGGCGTTCGTCGGGGGCCGGCCAGGGATGATCTCGGCCGCGACCGGCGCGATGGCGCTCGTGATGATCACGCTCGTGCGCGAGCACGGGCTGGAGCACCTCTTCGCCGCGACGGTCCTGACGGGCGTATTGCAGCTCGTCTTCGGCTGGCTGAAGCTGGGGCGCTACATGAAGTTCGTCCCGAAGCCCGTGATGGTCGGGTTCGTCAACGCGCTGGCCATCCTGATCTTCCTGGCGCAGCTCCCGCTCTTCGTCGGGGCCGGGCCGCTGATGTACGCGGTCGTGCTGGGCGGGCTGGGCATCATCTACCTGCTGCCGCGCCTGACGACGGCGGTGCCCTCCCCGCTCGTCGCCATCGCCGCGCTGACGGTGCTCTCGCTGCTCGGCGACGGCGGGCTGAGCCGGGTCGGCGACATGGGAGCCCTCCCGACAGCGCTGCCGTTCTTCAGCCTGCCGGCGGTGCCGTTCTCGCTCGACACGCTCCGGATCATCTTCCCGGTCGCGCTCGCGCTCGCGCTCGTCGGGCTGATCGAGTCGCTGCTGACGGCGTCGATCGTCGACGAGATGACCGACACGCCGAGCGACAAGAACAAGGAGGCGCGCGGGCAGGGGATCGCGAACGTCGTGACCGGCTTCTTCGGCGGGATGGCGGGCTGCGCGATGATCGGGCAGTCGGTGATCAACGTCAAGTCGGGCGGGCGCGGGCGGCTCTCGACGCTCGCGGCGGGCGCGTTCCTGCTCTTCTTCATCCTGGTGCTCGCCGACTGGCTGGTGCTGATCCCGATGGGCGCGCTCGTGGCGGTGATGTTCATGGTCTCGATCGGGACGTTCGACTGGTCCTCGCTCCGGCTCACCGCGATGCCCTTCAGCGAGACGCTCGTGATGCTCGCCACGGTCGGCACGGTGATCTACACCCACGACCTCGCGATCGGCGTGTTCGTCGGCGTGGTCCTGAGCGCGCTCCTGTTCGCCCGCAAGGTGGCCGACGGCGCGTTCATGGAGGACCACCTCAGCGCCGACGGCCGCACGCGGACCTACGTCCTCAACGGCGACCTCTTCTTCGTCACCGTGACCGGCTTCCTCGCCCACCTCGACTTCGAGGAGGACGTGGACCGCGTCGAGATCGACCTCACGCACGGGCACGTCTGGGACGCCTCGGCGGCGGCGGCCATCGACAAGGCCGTGCTCCGCTTCCGGCGGCGCGGCGTCGAGGCCGAGGTGGCCGGCCTCAACGACGAGAGCGCGGCGCTCCTCGACCGCGTCGGCGTGCACGACAAGCCCGGCGCGCTGGCGATGGCCGGAGGCCACTAGGTTCGCGCTCCACCCCTAGGTTCGCGCTCCACCCCGGTGTGCTACACCCGATGCGTTACACCCCGATCACGTCGTAGCCCGACCCGTCGACGGGGTCTTTCTTGACCTCGATGCGAACCGGGAAGGCCTCCTTCAGCTCGTCGAGGTGGGTGATGACCAGGATCTTGTCGAAGTCCTCGCGGATCGCCTGGATGGCCTCGACGAGCCGCTCGATGCCCTGCTTGTCCTGGGTTCCGAAGCCCTCGTCCACGACGAGCGTGCGGATGCGGACGCCGCTGCGCTCGGCCAGGAGCTGGGCGAGGGCGATGCGGAGCGCGAAGTTGACCCGGAAGGCTTCGCCGCCGGAGAAGGTCTCGTAGGGGCGCGGCACGCCGCCGGCGTCGGTGATCTTGATGTCGAGCGTCTCCTTGGTCCCGCCGGCCTTTTTGTCCTTGAGCGTCTCCAGCGTCACGCGCGTCCGGCCCTTGGCGAGGCGTTCCAGCAGGCCGTTCGTCCGGTTCTCGATCTCGGGCAGGGTCTCCTCGATGATGAGCGCGGGGATGCCGTTCTTGCCGAAGGCGTCGCGGAGGTGGCGGTAGAGCGTCTTCTCCTTCTTCGCCTCGCGGAGGCCGGCGCGGAGGGTCTTGAGGGTTTCGCGCTGTGCGGCGGCGCGCTCCAGCTTTTCGGCCAGGCCGCCGAGCTGCGCCTGCACTTGGCTGATCCGGGCGGCGAGCGCGCCCCGACGTTCGGCTTGCGTCCGCTGGGCGTCGGCTAGGCCGGGACGGGCCGCCAGGCGCTCAGCGGCGGCAGCCCCCTCGGCGCGGAGCGTCACGCTCTCGGCCTCGGCCTGCTCTAGCTCCGCAGCCAGCGCCGCGCGACGGGCCGTCCAGTCGGTGAGGTTGCGCTCGGCGTTGGCGAGGCGCATGTAGCGCTCGGTGGCGTCTTTGAGCGTTGCCAGCTCGCGCTTGACGGCGTCGTGCCGGGCGGGGTCGTAGCCGACGGAGTCGAGCTGCTGGCGGAGGCGGTCGATCTGCTGGCGGAGCGGGCCGAGCACCGTGCCGTCGGCGAGGCGGGCGCGGAAGCCGGCCACTTCGCGCTCGCCGGCCTCGACCTGCTGGGCCAGGACGCCGAGCCGCTCCTGGACGACGCTCAGCTCCGCGAGGGTCGCTTCGTAGCGCGCCGCGTGGGCGGCTTCGGCCTGCAGGCGGTCGAACTGCTCAGCGTCGAACGGCAGGTCGGCGAGGCGGTCGGTGAGCGTGGTGCGCTCGGCGCGGAGGTCGGGGCGGTAGGCGTCGTCGCGGAGCTGGACTTCGAGCTCGGCGAGGAGGGCCGCTTTGTCGGCGGCCGTCTGGGACGCGGCTTCGGCGGCGGTGAGCCGGGCGCGCAGATCGGCGAGGGCGTCGGCGACCTGACTCGCCTGGGCGAGCTGGGCGGCGACGGTTTTGTAGCGTTCGCGGAGCGTCTGCACGGCCTGCTCTGCCTCGGCGCGCTGCCGCCCGAGGCGTTGGCTCTCGGCGTCGAGCGCGGCGCGCTCCGCCGCATAGGTCGCCTCGACGGTGCGGCGGTGCTCGTCCGTCAGCGGGGTGCCGCAGGTCGGGCAGTCGGCGGCCTCGACGGCGTGGAGCTTCTCGACCTTGGCGTCGAGGGCGGCTTGGGCCGCGGCGAGGCGGTCGCGCTCCGCGTCCAGCGCCCCGAGCGCGGCCTTCGCCCGGCTCCCCGCGTCGCCGACCTCGTCGCGCTGCCGCTCGAGCGCCTTTCGCCCGTCGGCCTGGGCGGCGAGGGCGGTGGCGCGCTCGCGTAGGGCCGGAAGCTGGGCCTCCTGCTCGGCGGCCTCGCGGACGGCCACGTGCCCGTTCGCGATCCGCGCCTGGAGTTGGCCGCGCGCGTTGGCGAGCTGCTTGTCGAGCGCCGTGACCCGCTCCTCGAGCTGGGTGCGGGCGTCGCGCCGCGTGCGGAGGACGCCGAGCTGCTGCTGCGCGGCGCGGGCCCGGGCGAGACCGCGCTCGGCCGACCCGCGCTCGGTGAGTCGGCGCTCCGCTTCGGCGCGGGCTTTCTGGCTGGCCTGCAGGTCCGCCTCGGTGCGGCTCAGCCGGGCCTCGGCCTCCATCCGGGTACGCTCCAGCGCGAGCTCCTTTTCGCGGAGCTGATTGGTGAGGCCGCGCTGCAGGTCGTCTTTGTCGTCCCACGTCTTGCGCTCGGCCAGGAGCACCTCGTGGCGGGCGTGGGCCTGCTCGACGGCCTCGCGCTGCGCGACGAGCGCCTCGGCCTCGGCGATTTTTTCGCCGATCTCGGCGTGGTCTTTCTCTTTTCCCTGCCTGCCCGCTTCGAGCCGGGCGAGGCGGGCCTGCTGCTGCTCGGCGGTCCGGGCGAGGGCGTCGAGCTCGGCGAGGCGCTCGGTGAGCCGCCGGCCCTCAGCCTCGGCCCCGGCGCGCTCGGCGTCCAGATCGGCCAGGGCGGAGGAGAGCACGGCCTGCTCCTCTTCCCACTGCCCGACGCCCTCGAGCTGCGCGTTCAGCCGCCCGACCTCCGCCTCGGCGACGCGCGCGCGCTCGGTCGCCTCGCTGTAGCGACTGCGGGCCACGGCCGCGTAGCGCTCGAAGCGGTCCAGCCCGAGGATGCGGCCCAGGATGTCCTTGCGCTCGCCGGGCTTCTTCTTGGTGAACTCGTCCGAGCGCCCCTGGAGCAGGAAGGCCGAGTTGATGAACGTCTCGTAGTCCAGCCCGATCGTCGCGTCGATGACCGCCTGCGTGTCCTTGACCGAGCCGGCGGTGAGCGGCCGGAAGGCGTCGCCGTCCTGCGCCTGAAACTCGAGGCCCGGCTTGGAGGTCTTGCCCGAGGCCGTGCGGTAGAACGAGCGGACGACGCGGTAGCGCCCGCCGTCGAGGTCGAACACCAGCTCGACGCTCATCTCGCGCGTGCCGATGCGGAGCAGGTCCTCGTCGGGCTTGCGGGCGTCGGAGGCCTTGCGCGCCTCGCCCCAGACGGCCCACGTGATGGCGTCGAGCAGCGCCGACTTGCCCTGCCCGTTGCCGCCCGAGAGGCAGGCGACGTGGAACTGCTCGAAGTCGAGCGGCTCGGTGGTGGTCCCGTAGGAGAGGAAGTTGCGGAGCTTGAGCGAGACGGGGATCACAGAGGACGAAGAACGGTGAGACGAAGAACGGTGAGACGGCGCACAGTGAAACGCAGGCAAGGGCGAGGCGGTGCCTCACCCGAGGCTCGGCCCCCGCCCCTCGGTGACGATTACTCGTCGTCGAACTTGTCCCAGAGCTGGTCTTGCAGACCGGGGAGGACCGCGCGGACCAGGTCCCACGCCACCGGCGCGAGCGCGCGCACCGGCTCGTAGAGGACCGACCCGTCGCGCGTCCGCTCGCCCAAGAGGACCGGCTCGCCGCCGGGCAGCGCGACGGCGCTCGTGAGCAGCAGCAGCACGCTCGCCGCGAGCGCTGCGCGGAGGCCGCCGAGGCCCGCCCCAGCCAGCGCGTCGACTGCCCCGAGCCGCAGCAGCGCGAGTGTCTTGCGGACGAAGTAGATACCCAACGTCACCGCACTCAGCACTGCGGCGAACGTGACGGCGAAGCCGAGCGCCGGTGCCAGCCGCTCCGACAGCCCGAGGCTGGCGACGACCAGATCGCCGACCGGCCCCATCGCGCCGGCCGCGAGCCACAGCGCGAGCACCAGGCCGAGCGTCCCGACGAGTTGGCTCAGCGCCCCGGCCCGCACCCCGCGCCAGACCCCGAGCCCGACGAGCAGGAGAATCCCCCCATCGAGCGTGTTCACGCGCGGAGGAGGCTCTGCACGACGACGCGGACGCGGTTGCCGTCGGCCTGCCCCTTGAGGGCGCTCATGGCCTCGCCCATCACGCGGCCCATGTCCTTCATCGACGTGGCCCCGCTGCGGGTGACGATGTCCTGGACGGTGCGGTGGATGTCCTCGTCGGAGAGCTGCGCCGGGAGGTACTCGGCGATGATGGTCAGCTCGTCGCGCTCGACCTGGGCGAGGTCCTCGCGCCCGGCCTCTTCGTACTGCGCGAGGGCGTCGCGGCGCTGCTTGGCCTGCTTCTGGATGACGGCGACGAGGTCGTCGTCGGAGAGCGGGCCGCCGCCCTCCTTCTGCTTCTCGATGATGCCGGCGCGGAGCGAGCGGATGGCGAGGAGGCGGGTCTTGTCCTTCGCCCGCATGGCGTCTTTGAGGTCGCGTTCGAGGCGTTCGAGCAGCATGGATCGGGGGCGTGAGCGGCAGCGTGAGCAGCAGGGTCGAGCGCTGAAAATACGCCCGCCGGGCGGCGGCAGGGAGCCGTTTCCACGCCGCCCGCCGACCCCGCGTAGGCCGCGAGGCCCGTATTTTGCGCCGCCCGCTCGCCCGTCTCACCTAGCGCAGCACCGACCTATGTACCCCACCGTCCCCGTCGCCGACTACCAGGACAAGCTCCTCTTCGTGTGCGGCCTCCACCGGAGCGGGACGTCGCTGCTCCACCGCTGCATCGGGGACCACCCGGACGTCAGCGCCTTCGCGGACACCGGCGTGCCGAAGGACGAGGGCCAGCACCTCCAGTCGGTCTACCTCAAGGAGAAGGGCCGGGGCGGCCTCGGCGAGTTCGCCTTCCACCGCGGGGCGCACCTGACCGAGAGGTCGGGCCTGGCGAACGAGAAGAACAGGGACAAGAACGCGCAGCGCCTCTTCTCCGAGTGGGCGCGGTTCTGGGACCTCGACGCCCGGCGGCTCGTCGAGAAGTCTCCGCCTAACCTCATCATGTCGCGCTTCCTCCAGGCCCTCTTCCCCGACGCCGCGTTCATCTTCCTGGTGCGGCACCCGGTCGCCGTCAGCTACGCGACCCAGACCTACACGGCCAAGACGACGCCCGCCATGCGGCTCCGCAACCTGATCGAGCACTGGCTCGCGGCGCACGACCTCTTCCGCAAGGACCTGCCGCACATCGGCAACGCCTACGTGCTCCGCTACGAGGACTTCGTCCGCACCCCCGAGGCGACCCTCGGCGCGCTCTACGGATTCGCCGGCCTCGACCCGTACCCGCTGCAGCGCGATGTCCGGAGCAACGTCAACGACGCCTACCTCGACCGCTTCGAGCGCAGCGGGCTAGCGAGGACGGCGCATCGCCTCTACCTCCAGCAGCGGTTCGAGTCCCGAGTGCGGGCCTACGGCTACTCGCTCCGGCCGGGCCACTACCTCCTGGACGCCCCGCCGCTCTACACCCGCCCGAGCTAGAGCGGCTACCCGTCCAGCCCGAGGTCCGCGCGGAGCGGCACGTCCGACCGCTTATTGCGCGACCAGTAGGCCAGCCGGTCGCGTCCTTTGCGCGTGGCCGTGGTGGTCAGCGGCCCGCCGGAGCCGGAGCGCCGGGCCTCGGTCCACCCCTCGACGGTGTGGGGAAAGGCGGCGGTGAAGGTGATGGCGAGGGTCCGGTCGAGGTCGGGATAGGACAGGGTGTACGTCCTCAGGCCGTCGCCGACGTCGGCGAGCGTGGCGGTGGCCTGCTCGGGCGCGAGGTCGCGGTGGCTGAAGCGCTGGTAGATGGTGCCGGGGACCAGGGTGAGAGCACCGGTCGGGAGCGTTCCGTGGAGGCGGAGCTGGGTCCAGAGGTCGTCCTCGAGGAGCGCGTCGGGGAGCGTCCGGTCCTGGTCGGCCTCGCCCTCGAAGTACGACCGCAGGCTCAGGTGGTAGCCTCCGGCCCGTCGGTTGAGCTGGGTGAAGGTGTGCCCGCACCACTCCTGCGACGAGGTGGTGGCCTTGAGCGCCGGCCCGCCCTCGACGGGCGCAAAGACCGAGGTCATCATCGAGTACGGATAGACGCCCGTCGTGAACGCCCGCGTGGCGTTCATCTTGAGGACGGTCACGGCTCCGTCGGCGTCCGGGTCGTCGGCCTTGACCTGCTCAGCTTCGAGGAACGGCTCCGTGACGAAGATCAGCACGGCCTCGCCGGGGTGGACCTCGCCGTAGCGGGCCTGCTGGAGGTCGTAGCTCGTGATCTCGGCTAGGCCCTGGTACCAGTAGGCCGCGAACGAGTCGGCCGGGACGCTGAGGGCGGGGTCGAGCGCGGTGGTGCGGACGGGGACGGCGCGGTCGTCGGCCGGCTCCGGCGAGGAGCAGGCGGCGAGGGTGAAGGCAGCGGCGAGCACAGCAGCGCGGATCGGCATAGCGACAGGGGGTTGGTCTGAGCCAGCATACCCCGCCGCCGCACCGCTGATCCTCACGAATCGGGCACCCCGCGGCGCGCTCGGCTCAGTCTATGCTGCCGCGCCCGCCGAGGGCGTCGACGAAGGCGGCGCGCAGCGCCTCGGCCTCGGACCGGCGGACGCGGACCACGAGCTCGGTGTCGTCCGAGTAGGTCTGCTCGGCGATCTCGGCGTCGAACCGGCCGACGGTGTGCAGGGCCGGCGAGGTGTCGGGGTAGGCGAAGCGGAGGCGGACGGGAACGCGGACGACGTGCTCCACGGCGCGCGCCGCGTCCAGGGCTTCCGAGGCCGCCTCGCCGTAGGCCCGCACCAGGCCGCCGGTGCCGAGCTTGGTTCCACCGTAGTAGCGCGTCACCACGACGACGGTGTTCGTCAGCTCTCGGGCGTCGATCTGCCGCAGGATGGGGGCCCCGGCGCTGCCGTTCGGCTCGCCGTCGTCGCCGGAGCGGAAGGTGTCGCCCTCGGCCCCGATGCGCCACGCCCAGCACCAATGGGTCGCCGCGTACTCGCGCTTGCGGACGAGCGCGAGATGGGCCTCGGCTTCGGCCTCGGTCGCGGCCAGGAAGGCCTCGCCGAGGAACCGGGAGCCTTTGGTCTTCGGCGGCTCGGCGGTCGCGGGCCGGGCAATCGTGCGGTAGGTATCGGTCATGGGTGTGCAACGTACGGCGTGAGGGTGCCGTCAGCAAAGCGTCTCGGCGGGGCTTTCCTTCCGTCTTACCCCTCATGTTTTACCCGGCGCGCTTCACCTTTTACTCGCGGTAGCACGGTCTACTCGCGGTAGCACCGTTGCCGCGGCCCGGTATCTTCCCGGCATGGTCCCCGCCCTCCTCCTGCTCCTGCTCGCGTTTCTGCCGGACGCCCACCTGCCGGACGAGCCGCGCACCCTCTTGGCGTCGCCCGCCACCGGCAGCCTCTCCATCGACGGGCGGCTCGACGAGGCGGCGTGGCAGGCGGCCGAGGTCGCCACCGGCTTCCGGCAGTTCGAGCCGGACGAGGGCGCGCCGGCCTCGCTCCGCACCGAGGTCCGGGTGCTCTACGGCGCGACCGCCCTCTACGTCGGGGCCGTGATGCACGACCCTGAGCCGGACCAGATCCGCCGCCCGCTCAGCCGCCGCGACGAGCCGGGCGACACCGACCGCTTCGTCGTCGCCATCGACGGCTACCTCGACCGGCAGTCGGCGAACGTCTTTACGCTCACCGCGGCCGGCGTCCAACTCGACGCCGCCCGCAGCGGGAACAGCTTCGACCGCTCGTGGGACGCGGTGTGGACCTCGGCCGTCCGCCTCACGCCCGAGGGCTGGACGGCCGAGCTGTCCATCCCCTACTCAATGCTCCGCTTCTCCCGCGCCGAGGAGCAGACCTGGGGCATCCAGTTCCAGCGCGTCATCCCGCGCAAGAGCGAGACGGTGGCGTGGCAGCCCATCACGCGCCAGAACGAGGGCACCGGGTTCATCGCCGGCCGGCTCGAGGGGCTGCGCGGCATCGCCCCGCGCCGGACGTTCCAGCTCACGCCGTACACCCTCTCGCGGGGGCGGACGGCCGAAGACGCCGAGCGCCCCGGCACCGCCGACGCGACCCTCAGCGGCGACGTCGGCGCGGACCTCAAGCTCGGCCTCGCCTCGAACCTGATCCTGGACGCGACCGTCAACCCGGACTTCGGGCAGGTCGAGGCCGACCCCGCTATCCTCAACCTCTCGACCTTCGAGGCGTTCTTCGAGGAGCGCCGCCCGTTCTTCCTCGAGGGCACCGCGATCTTCGACTACACCATCGACAGCGGGCGCGACGGGCGGCTGCTCTACACCCGCCGCATCGGCGGCGACGCCCCCATCATCGGAGCCGCCAAGATCACCGGACGCTCGGACGCTGGGCTCTCCGGCGGAGCCCTGGCTTCGCTCACCGGCGTCGCCGCGCAGCCGTCCCGCCTCTTCGCCGCCGGGCGGCTCAAGCAGGAGCTGCGCGGCCGCTCGTTCGTCGGAGCCGGGCTGACCTACTTCGACGAGTTCGGCGGTCTCGCCACGGCCGGCGGCTCCCGCGCGCTCGTCGGCGGTGGCGACTGGGAGGTGCGCGTGGCGGACGACACCTACCGCTGGGACGGGGCCGCCACGCTCAGCCACACCGGCACCGAGGACATGGAGACCGGCTTCGGGGTCTACACCGGCTACGACAAGATCCGGGGCACCACCACCTGGGGCACCGGCGTGCGGGTCTACTCCGACCGCTTCCGCCCCAACGACCTCGGCCGGCTGCGCGAGAACGACCTCATCCGGCTCGGGGCCGGCGGCACCACCTTCCTCAACCGCGCCGAGCCGGTCGGCCCGTTCCGGCGCGTCCGCGTCAGCCTCTTCGCCGACCAGACGTGGAGCTATGCCGCGCGCACGAACCGCGGCTTCGGCGGCTCGGCGAACGCGCGCTGGGAGCTGCGCGACTTCAGCGAGGTCGGCCTGAGCGTCGGCTTCGGGGGCCTCGGCGGGTTCGACGTGCGCGAGACGCGCGGCCTCGGCCTGGTTCGCAACCGGCGCACGCTCAGCCTCGACCTGGGCTACGAGAGCGACTCGCGGCGGCGCTTCCGGTTCGAGACCGAGGGCGGGCTGCGCCTCCAGCAAGGCGGCGGGGTCGGCTGGGAGGCCGGCCTCGAGATCGACTGGAACGCCAGCGACCGGCTCGACCTCGCCCTCGAGGCCGTCTACGCGTCCGACGACGGCGAGATCGCCTGGGCCGCCAGCGAGGCCTTCCGCCGCACCGACGCCGGCTTCGCCATCGGCACCGACGACGGGGCGGGCGATCCCGGCGACGTCACCCCGTTCGACGACGGCGGCACGCTCGACGGCGTTCTCGACGGCGTCGGGCTCTACAACGGGCAGCCGGACCGCTACTTCCTCCCCGTCTTCGGCGCGCGCGACACGCGCGAGCTGGACCTCGCCCTCCGCACGAGCGTCACCTTCCGCCCGAACCTTTCGCTCCAGCTCTTCACCCAGCTCTTCGCCGCGCGCGGCCGCTTCCGCGACTTCGCCCTCCTGGCCGCCCCCGACGACCCCCGCGCGTTCGACGCCTACCCGAAGCGCCGCGCCTTCTCGGTCGAGTCGCTCATCTCGAACGCCGTGCTCCGCTGGGAGTACCGCCCCGGCTCGGCGCTCTTCGTCGTCTGGAGCCACAACCGCTTTGCCGAGGACGCCACCGTCCGCTTCGCCGACGATCCGGCCGCCTCGCCGTTCGACACGCCGACCCTGCGCCAGCTCGGCGACACGTTCGGCCTCTACCCCGAGAACGTGCTGCTGGTCAAGCTGAGCTACCTGATCATGCGGTGAGTTTCCGGTTCTTCGTTTCCCGTTCAACGCACCCGATTGGGCGTGCCCAACGAGAACGCGACGCCTCGCCGCAGGCAAACGAGAAACCACGAACGAGAAACGCCTTCACCCCTCGATCTCCGTCACCAGGCCGATCTCGCGCAGGATGCCTTGCACGCGGAAGCAGTCTTCGAACTCGCCCTCGTAGACCCGGTCCTTGCCCTCGGTGTGGACCGTCCAGGCGTGGCGCTCGGCGCGGGCCACCGAGCAGCGCGTCGCCTTGACGACTTGCCGGATGACCTCCTGGAAGGTGTGGATTTCGTCGTTGTAGAGGATCACCCGCCACGGCATCGCCAGGCGCTCCTCGGTGTCGTCCTCGACGGCTACGTCCACGTCCGGGGCCGCCGGAGCAGGCGGAGCCGCGGGGCCGAGCACGGGTGCTGCCCTCCTCGCGCCAGCGGCGATTCTGCCGTGATCGTTTCGACCGCAGGGCCGAGGCAGAGGAGGTAATGGGCTGGCGAGAAGAGACGGCATGTCGAGGTTGGCAGGCAGCCGAAAAGCTACGCTCGATCTTATTCTGCCACTGCCGGAATCGTGGGAAAGCCGCGCGCCTCTGTGGATCGCCTCTGCGGTACGGTAGCGCCGAACGAGCGCTACGAGACGGACGGCGGATTGTTAATTCGACCTCGACCCCTTGACTTTATCACACGCTCTTCATTATATGAGAGAAGTCGTCATTATTCCGGCTGTCGTGGCTTCACTCATCAACGCCTTTGGAGGTGTTCCCATGAAGACCCTATACGCCCCCCCCCCCCCCAACGACTTATCCGTGCCTGGCCTGCCGTGTTTCTGATCGTCGCGGGTCTGTGTCTCTCTCCCGGCGCTCTCGCGCAGCCATCGAATAGCCCCCTCGGCGACTGCGCGATGGAGGGTATCGACCAGCAGCAGTCGCAGGGATCGATCTGCCAGCAAGCTCCCCTTCTCTGGTATCCGAATCACGGGCAGATCAACGCGCTCATCGTGCTCACTCAGAACGACTTCTTCCGGCACTGCCTGGACTACGGCGACCTGGACGCGAACGGAAATCCCACCAATGTGTCCGACAACTACGACGCCACCTGCGGCGCGGGCGACCCGCGCTACGAGTCGTGGACGGAAGACCCGGAGACGGAATGGCCCGCCTTCGAGCTCGTCGATGGCGACCGCGTGCCCTCGCTCCCGCAGTGGGCCGACGACCTGATCGACCCGCCCGGCACCGGCGCAGCCTACCGGCTCGGTACGCTCAGCCACTACTACTGGCAGATGTCCGGCGGGCAAATGCGGCTCGAAGGACACGTCTACCCCGAACTGTACTTCGCAGAGCCCGGGTTGAGCCCCCCCGAGCTAACGCGCGCCATCGTCGCCCAGATCAACGCCAACCCGCACGGTCTGGACTTTTCTCAGTTCGACCGCTACATCAACGGCACCAACACCTACGGCCCTGACCTCGACCTGGACGGCGAGCCGGACGGCGACGGCGTCTTCGACATGCTCATCATCGTCGACCGGTGGGGAGGGAGTTTCCTCGGGTTTGGTCATGACTATACCTACGACGCGAGCTACGACCCCAACGATGACCACTTCGACCCCAACCCGATCTACCTCGGTGGGCTTCGCGTCAAAGACAACCATCGCTACGGCTCGGGGATGTTCGCCACCGCCGTTACGCGGTCGGGGATGGCGAGCATAGTGGGCCACGAGATGGGACATGCCCAGATCGGGTGCCACGACTTCGGTGCCCGGCTCCACATCATGAGCTACCGGCGGCCCTCCCGCTCCATGAGCGCGCCGGAGCGGATCATGCTCGACTGGGTAACGCCGCGCGTCCTCGACGTGAACGACTTCTCGAGACGCCAAGAATCGCTCATTCCCTCGATCTACTCGTATGAGGCGCTCCAGCTCACGAATGGCACACCGGGGCGGGGCGACGTGATCGCCGAGGCCCGCACCTGGTCCTCGTGGTGGGACGGCCCCCGGCCCGACAGCGACGGCGACTTCGACGACCGGAACTACCTCCCCGACCAGGGCCTCTTCCTTTACACCAGCGACTCCGACGGGAACCAGTTCGATGGGCTGGAAAACCTCGGCGGCCTGGACCGCGACGTCAGCTTCCGGGAGATCGACGAGGCCGCCTTCGACCAGGACGACGCCTTCTCCCCGTTCTCCATCTTCGGCTTCGACTTCGAACAGGACCTCGACCTCCACCGCCGTGTCGCCATCACCGACATCCGGCGGACCGGCGAGACGTTCACGTTCAACGTCTGGGGCGACTATCTCCGCGACGACCAGCATGGAGAGAAGACGCTGCTGACGAACTACGGCTTCGACCAGTCCACGACGCTGGGCCGTCAGAACATGTGGCACCTCGGCGGACACTTCCGCTTTGAGAGTGGTATGACCCTAGACCGCAACAACGGCTTCACCTTCGACGGCGATGCTCTCGTCACCCTCGGACGGCTTCGCCAGGAGCCGGGCAACGGCAACGTCTCGGTCGTCGGTGTCCCCGGCGACTCGGTCCGCTTCGGTCCGACCGTTCCCGGTCGGCTGTGGCAGGGCATCGAGCTAGAGGCGGACGACGCGCTCTTCGAGCATGTCGCCGTCACCGGGGCCAAGACGGGTCTGACCGTGCTGAGCCAAGACGGCCTCATTCGGAGCAGCCGCTTTGCCGAAGGCCGGACAGGAATCAAGGCCGACTATGCCGGCGAATGCGATCAACCCGATAACGGCGACCCCGACCCCGTCGCGTGCTATGCCTACCGCAGCTTCTTCGATCTGCAAGACACCCGGATCGAGGACAACGGTGGGATCGGGCTGTTCGCCCGCAACGCGGACTTCGAGATGCGAAACACCACCGTCCAGGACAACGGTCAGCACGGGGTCCTTCTCTGGAACGCGACCTCGGACAAATTCTTCAACAACAATGTGGTCCGCAACGGCGCGGCCAACAACGGGCACGGGCTCGGCCTCACCCAGAACAGCGACCTCGCCTTGAGTCAGACCGGGGTGATTGAGGTGCAGGGTGAGAACAGGATCGCCAACAACGCGCGGCACGAGATAGGGGTCATCGCCGAGTCGTTCATGTTCATTGGGAACGACGAGGAGAACGGCCACAACGCGATCTTCGACGATGCTCCCTCGTCCGGCTCGAAGCTGATCTACTACGCGGCCGGAGCGTCCAACCAGTTCCTGGAGGCCGAGTACACCTTCTGGGGCGATCCGAACGGCCCACCCGTCGGCTCGTTCGTCGGCCCCGTCGATCCGGCACCCTATCTGAGCTACGATCCCACCGATGATGGTAGCTCGCGCCCCACGGCACCGATAGTGGCTCGGACGGCATCACAGGAAGCGTGGCTCAAGAGCGAGATCCGCCAGGCCCGCCAGACGCTCGACGCGGACCCGACCGCCGATGGTGCCGCCGACTTGGTCTCGGCGCTCTACTACTTCCAGCGGCTCGACCGAGACGACGAGGCCGGCGAGTACCGGGCGACGCGAGCCGTGCTGGCTTCGCTTCGCGGTCTGCTCGACCGTGAGTCGCTGCCGGCCCCGCTGGCTGCGACCGCCGCGCGAGCGCTCCAGAGCGAGGTCTCCGACGCGCTACGCCACGAGCGCTACGCCGAGGCAGAGGCCCTGCTGAGCACCTACGGTGACCGCATCGCCGACGCCAGGGCGCAGCGCGGGCTGGCCCTGAGCCGGGTGATCCTCGACGAGCAGGCCGGCCGGTACGGTGAGGCGCTCGCAGGGATGGAGAAGGTGATCGCCTCGCTCGGCGACGACGAGGCTGAGGTGGCGACCGACCTCGCGCTCGTGGCCGCTGCCATCGCCGAGGCGGTGGGCATCGAGGCCGTGGAGCCGAGCGCAGCGACCGCCGAGGCCGCCCCGCCGACGGCGAGCGCGAGCCTGCCGCAGCGTTTCAAGCTGGGCGCGGCGTATCCGAACCCGGTAGCGGGTGCGGCAACGGTCCCGTTCGCGCTGCCTGAGGCGGCTGACGTGCGCATCACCGTCTACGACGTGCTCGGCCGCCAAGTCGCACTCCTCGCCGACGAGCGGCGCGAGGCCGGACGTCATGCGGCGCGCTTCGAGACCACGCGCTTCGCCAGTGGCGTCTACCTGGTGCGCGCCACCTTCGAGGGTGGTGGCAGCACGCGCGCCTTCACGCACCGCCTGACGGTGGTCCGATGATCCGCCGGAGAACTAACCCACTGCGGCGCGCGCTCGTGCTCGCTGGGGTCGCTGTGGCTTCGGTCGCAGCCGCCCCGGCGGCGTGGGCACAGTCCGCGTCGAGCGTCACTGTGGACGCGGCAGCGCTAGTCTTAGAGGTGGAGGTCGGTGAGGTCGCCGAGCGGACGGTGACGATCTCGAATGCCGGAGCGGAGGCGGCAGCGTTCTGCCTGGACTTCGACGACCCGCTGGCGACGGGTGCGCCGACAGCCGAGGCGCGCGCCTGGCGCACGAGCCGCTTGACCGAAGCGGGGTGCGAGGCACCCGGCGCGCTCGTCGATTCGGTCGAACTTGGTGGTGGAAATCGCGGGCGTGTAACGATGACACCCGAGGGTCGCCTCTTTAACACGGGAAGCAGCACGGCTCAGGAGTTCACGCCAGACCTGGAGTTGGTCCACGAGTTCTACTTTGACAACCCCAGCGGCCTCTACGGAGAAAATGGTCTGGCCTACATGCCCGACCCGGCCGGCGGCGAGGGCACGCTGTGGTGGAACCTCGTCCCGTCGGCCGGCTTCGTCGTCCTCCACGAGAACGACCTCGACGGCCACGCCACCGGCCGCCGCGTCCGCTTCCACCGCGAGATTCCGCCCGACACCGTCGGTGGATCGGCCGGCCTCGCCTTCGACCCCAATGCCGGCGACGACGGCCTGTTCTTCTACGTCGATGAAATCCACGACACCATCGTCGCCCGCGACCTCGACGGCGCGGTGGCCGAGGGCTACCCGGTGGCCAAGACCAGCTACACCGACTCCTCGGCCACTGGTATTACCGGCACGGAGATCGACGCTCATGGCGCGCCCGAGAGCCGCGGCGGCGGCCGCTTCGAGGTCGGCGTCGGGCTGCCCGGCGAGGGGGGCACGGTGCGCATCGTCGTCACCGACCGCCTCGGGTGCGACACAGGAGCCGAGACGCCAGTCTTGCCAACGCTCGACGACGTACTCAGCATCTTCTCGCTCGTGCGCAGTCGCGTGGACCCCAACGGCGCGCTCTACGTCACGGTGTCGCGCGGCAACTGGCCGCCGATCCCTGATGGCAATTTCACCAAATGGATTTATGCCATGCGCCCAGCTCCGCTGGCACCGGTGTGGACCTCGGTCTCGGAGTGGGGCGCAGCGCTCGCACCAGGCGCAAGCCACGGGGTCACGTTCACCTTCGACGCGGCGGCACTCAAACCGGGCGTCTACGCCGACACCCTACGCGTCGAGGCCGGCACGCCCGGCGCGGCGGAGCACATCGCGGTGCCGGTGCAGCTCACCGTCGTGCCCCAGGTCAGCAACGAGGACGGCGCGAGCGCCCCGGCGGCGTTCACCCTCGGCCCAGCCTATCCGAACCCTGCGCGAGACGAGGTGGCGGTACCGTTCGCGCTGCCCGAGGCGGCTGACGTGCGCCTCGCCGTCTACGACGTGCTCGGGCGCCAGGTCGCCGTGCTCACTGATGAGCGGCGCGAGGCCGGCCGCCACGCGGCGCGCTTCGAGACCGGGCACCTCGCCAGCGGCGTCTACCTCGTGCAAGCGCGTCTGACGGTGGCGAGCCACGCCCCGCTCGTGCTCACGCAAAAGCTCATCGTGCTCCCGTAGCCCGACAACCAACCGAGGACTCCCATGCGCGCTCTCATCACGCTCATCCTGCCTCTCACCGCTGTTGCATGGCTCTCACCAGCGACTTCCGCTCAGCCTGTGCTCACCGTCTCGCCGGACACCCTGCTCTATCCCGACGAGGACACCATCACCGCCACGAACACCGGCCCAGAGATTCTTGCCATCACGGAGTTCAGTCTGGGCGAGGAGGTCCCCTACATCTGGGAGTTCGAGGTCGAGGTTGGCGACGACGTGTACCGCGTTATGCCCTTCTACGGTGCCCCACCTCCTCCGATTCGGCTTGCCCCAGGAGAGGTTGCTCTCATCCGAGTGCTCTATGTCGATACCTGCCCGGTGTGCAGTGGCGGAGGCGGGGAGTTCGAACCCGATACGCTGTCGATCGTCAGCAGAAACGCGGCCGGCGAGCAGGATTCCGACGCGGTCCTGATCGACCTGTCGAGGCTCGTGTCGGCCGAGGACGAGGCGAGCGCAGCCCGCCCGTTCGCGCTGGAGCCGGCCTATCCGAACCCGGCGCACTCGTCCGTCGCGGTGCCGTTCGTGTTGCCGGAGGCGGCAGACGTCCGCGTTGCGGTGTACGACGTGCTGGGCCGTCAGGTGCTCGTCCTAGCTGAGAGGCGCTACGGGACCGGCCGCCACACGGCGCGCTTCGACGGGTCCGACCTCGCCGGCGGGAGCTACCTCGTGCGCGTCGCCCTCGGGGGCGGCACCACGGCCCTCTCCCAGCCGTTCGTGGTGGCGCGGTAAGTCCGACTACGCCGACGCGTCCTCGGCCGCCTCCAGCTCAACCGTGAAGTCCTCCATCACCTCGTTGGCGAGCAGCCTCTCGGCGGCCTCGCGCGCGATGCGCTCGGCCTCGGCGCGGTCGGCGGTGTCGATGCGGAGCGTGATGAGCTTGCCGGCGCGGACGTCCTCGACGGCGTCGTAGCCGAGGCTGTGGAGGGCGTGGCGGACGGCCTTGCCCTGCGGGTCGAGGATCGAGGGGCGGAGCGTGATGCGGACGGTGACGTTGAACACGGCGGCGGATCAGGGTGAGGTGTCGTCTTCCGAGGCGGCCTGGACGGCCCAGCGAATGGCCCCGCCGATGCCGATCGAAAGATACACGACCGACGCGATGAGCAGGCCGATCTCCTGGAGGAAGAGCGTCAACAGCAGCCCGATGCCGAAGGCCAGGAACCGCCGCGGGTAGGCCCGGAGGTTGGCCCGGTTCGGCTGCGGGAGCGACGGGAAGCGGACCGGCGAGACCATCAGCGCCGAGAGCACCAGCACGATCGTGATGAGCACCGAGATCTGCCGCCGCTCCAGCACGTCGAACCACGCGAGGTCGGCGAAGGTCAGGATGAAGACGACCACGGTGCCGGCCTGGGCCGGGATCGGGAGGCCGATGAAGTAGGACTGCTTCTCGTCGGGGCTGGCGAGCGTGTTGAACCGGGCGAGGCGGACCGCCCCGAAGAGCGCCGGCAGGCTCGCCAGGAGGCCGCCCCACATCGAGCCGAGCTGGCTCAGCCCGAACTCGTAGAGCAGAAACGACGGCGCGACGCCGAACGAGACGATGTCGCTGAGCGAGTCTAGCTCCACCCCGAACTCGGTCGAGACGTGGGCGAGGCGCGCCATCAGCCCGTCGAGCAGGTCGAAGAACGCGGCCAGGACGACGAGCCAGGCGGCGGCCTCGAGGTTGCCGGCCGAGGTCTGGATGATCGAGAAGAACCCGCTGAGCAGGTTCATCAGCGTGAAGAAGCTCGGCACGGCCACCGGCGGGACGCCGCGGATCACGCGCCGCCGCCGCTGCCGTAGCACCGGACCCGGCGCGCGCGGGCGGGCGGGCGGGGACGGCGGCGCGCCGAGCGGCTTGGGCGAGCGTTCGTCAGCCATCAGCCTACTCCGCCGACGTTGAGCCACCCGCCTGCTGCAACGCGGACCGCCGCCCGGACGGCGACACCGGCGGTGAGGGAGAATCCTTCGCGCGCGAGCGCCATACCGGGAGAGGTGCGAGGGGAAGACGGGAGCGCGAAAGATACGCGCGCCGGGGGAAGCAACGGCAGGGAGAGGCCGCTCCCCTCGGCACCCCGTGCTCACCTAAAAAAGGCAGGCCGGCACCCGAGGCACCGGCCTGCCGACAGGTCCTCGACGCGACAGCCCGTGTTCCGTCGGCTCAGAGAGCCACCTCCGACGGGACCCGGCCGAAGCCGGACGCCGGAACAGGTCGCTGCGGGATCAGGTCGCTAGACCTCGCCCCGGCGCGACGCCGGACAGAAGCGTGGGCTGGTCCTTGCACCGGCCACCTGTTTGAGCGAACGAGGCGCGAGGCGCTCCGTTCGAAACGTGGTCCGCGTGCTGCGGCATTCACCGAGTGCGACGGGGTCATGGTCATGACGGGGTCATGATTCTGACGGGGTCGTACTTGGGTGAGGTAGCCGACGTCGTACCGAGGCACTACGTCCGGTCTACGGCCGCCCAGACAGATTTTCCCCGGCGGGATGTGCGAACGCGCGCACCGTGACGGATCACGGCGCAGCGGGTCCTTCGGCGAGGCGTCTGCCGGGGCCTCCTCGCGCCCGGCGAAGCTGGGCGGCTCGGGGACTCCGGGCTTACCTAGTGGTCGTTCGGTACGTCCGGCTCACGGTCTGCACCACGCGGACGAGCGCGTCGGTGGAGGCCCGCCGGGAGGGCGAGCGCGAGCCGGGAAGCCGAGGAGCACCGCGTCCTCGCCGGACCCTGCCGGCGACCTCATGCAGCCTGGAGAACTTCAGTCGCGTCAAGGAACGGCACCGCGTAGGCGTGCTGCACCAGCGGCGCGTGCCCGAGGGCACGGGGTCTAGTTAAGTCCGCCGAAGCCGCGAAGTCAAGAAGCAAGCGAGTCGATTTATGCACAACTTATCGAGGAGGTTATCCACACCCCGATTCTCTGAGATGTCGGGCCGCACCGAAAAGCCCGGCCGCGTGCGAGACGGGCCGGGCTTCTCCGCGACGCGACTGCGGGGTCCGCGTGGAAAGCCGAGGCTCCCCCGTGGCCCCGTCTCCGGCGGCATGAGGTGGAAGAAGCTACCGATACGGACACGTCAGACCAAGCAGTATTTATCCACAATAACAGTTTCCTCTATCCAGAGCCTCTCTCCTGGATGGGTGCCTCATTTATGGGACGATGCAATAACAGCTCACCAAGTTGCTTCGCAAGGGCGCGGTACCATAGCCCTCGGCGCGGTAGCTTTGCGCTCCCGCCCACCGTCCGCCCCCCCGCATGGCACGCAGGCAAAAACTCAGCGCCGCCGACGTGGCCTGGCTCCGCATGGAGTCCTCCGTCAACCCGATGACCATCGTCGGCATCATCGGCTTCGACGAGCCGATGGCGCTCGACGACCTCAAGCGCCTCGTCGGGGAGCGGCTGCTGATCCTCGAGCGCTTCCGGCAGCGCGTCGTCTACCGGCGCGGCACCGCCGTGTGGGAGACCGACCCGCACTTCGACCTCGACGCGCACGTCCACCGGGTCGGGCTCGCCAAGCCGGACACCAAGGCGTCGCTCGAGGAGCTGGCGAGCGACCTGATGACCACGCCGCTCGACTTCTCGAAGCCGCCGTGGCAGTTCCACCTCGTCGAGCGGTTCGACGGCGGCAGCGCGCTCATCGGCCGCCTCCACCACTGCATCGGCGACGGGATCGCGCTGATCCACGTCCTGCTGGCACTCACCGACGAGATGTTTGACCCTGGGCGCGCGACGCCGAGCTACGGCCGCGAGCGCGCCGGCGAGACCGTGGCCGACCGGCTGCTCCGCCGCGCGGCGTCGGCCGCCGATGAACTCGGGCAGGCGGCGGCCTCCGTCCTGACCGGCGGCCTGGACGTGGTGCAGCATCCGGGCAAGGCGTTCGAGTGGGCGCGGCAGGGAATGAGCGTCGGCGCGGCGGCGAGCAAGATCGCGCTGATGGCCTCGGACTCGGAGACGCGCTTCAAGGCCCCGGCGACCGTCATCAAGCGCGTCGCGTGGTCGGCCCCGCTTCCGCTGGCCGAGGTCAAGGCGGTCGCGCACGGCGTCGGCGGCAAGGTCAACGACGTGCTGATGGCCGCCGTGACGGGCGCGCTCCGGCGCTACCTCCACAGCCACGGTGAGCCCATCGACCGGGTCGAGGTCGGCTCCGCGATTCCGGTCAACCTCCGGCCCTACGAGCGGGCCTTCGACCTCGGCAACGTGTTCGGGCTGGTGTTCCTCTCACTCCCGGTCGGGATCGCGGACGCGCGCGAGCGGATGCTCGAGGTCAAGCGCCGGATGGACACCATCAAGAGCTCGGCCGAGCCCGCGGTCGCCTTCGGGATTTTGCAGGCCATCGGGGCCGGGCCGGAGCTGCTCCACGAGCAGGTGGTCGAGATCCTCTCGTCCAAGGTCTCGGCCGTGGTGACGAACGTGCCGGGACCGACCGAGCGGCTGCACTTCTACGGCAATGGGGTCCGGCGGCTGATGTTCTGGGTCCCGCGCGCGGGCGACATCGGCCTCGGCGTCAGCGTAATGAGCTACGCTGGCGAGGTGATGATCGGCATCGCCACCGACGTGAAGATGGCCCCCGATCCGGGCGCACTCGTGGCGGCGTTCCACGCGGAAATGGAGGCCCTCGTCGCCGAGTTCGGCGGGTGAGGAAACGCAGTGGGCGAACGCACGAGGGGGCCCGTGCACACGAGGGGGCCCGTGACAGCATCGCCACGGGCACCCGGTGTCTGTGCGATTTCTAGCGCGCTCCTAACGCACCACGAGCAGCTTGCGCGTCGCCACCACGCCGCCGGCGCGGAGGGTGCAGACGTAGACCCCGCTGGCGACCGGCTGCCCCGCCCCGTCGCGCCCGTTCCACGAGACGGTGTGCTGACCGGCCGAGCGCGTTTCGTCGGCGAGCACGCGGACGCGCTGCCCGAGCAGGTCGTACACCGCGACCTCGACCGGCCCGGCCTCGGCGAGGGAGAACGGAACGAGGGTCTGCTCGGCGAACGGGTTCGGGTAGCTCTCGAAGAGCTGCGCGGCACCCGGCTGCACACCGCTCTCGCTCGCCACCGGCGTACTGATAGCGACATCCTCGACGGCTTCGGTGAGCGTCTCGTTGCCGAAGGCGAACTCGACCCCGAGGCCACCCTCCACTCCGAGCGGGGCGTCCGCGCCGAGCGTGAACGCCAGGCCCGCGACCTCGCGGCTCTCGCCCGGCTCGAGGTCGAACGGCGCGCTCCACGCGCTCGCCTCGACGCCCATCGCCGGGTCGGTGCCGACGACCCGGACGCGGAGGCCCGTCCTCGCCTCCAGCCCGACGTTCGTGACCGTGATCGTCGCCGCAGCGGCCTCGCCTGGATCGAGGGAGCCGTTCCTCGTGTGTGTCTCGGCGACCGCGAAGGCCGTCACCGTCGGATAGAACCCGGCGATCTGCGCGAGCCGGAGGTTCATCACCCGGTTGATCTCGGCGAGCGGAACGATGTCGCTCTGCCTCGGCCAGAAGCCCTGGCGGAACGAGCCGACCTCGGGGGTCCAGGAGAAGACTCTGTCCTTCGTGGTCTGCTCGCCGTACTGCCAGTCGTCGGAGGCACCGTTGGCGGGGTACAGTACGTCGGCGGCCTGGCCGAACTCGTAGCCGTTGACGCCGGTCAGGAAGCGCGAGGCGCGCGTGAAGAGGCCCTGCTCGGGTGTGTACGTGTTGCGCGCGTAGCCCCACGGGTGCAGAAGCACGTTGCTGAACGAGTGGTAGTTGAACGTCGCCCGGATCTCGCGGCCGACCGTGAAGTCGCGGATCGCCGAGGTCTCGGGCTCGGAGAACGGGGCCGGGCCGCGGTAGGTCTCGCTGCCGGGGCTGGGGCTGGAGCCGTCGTTGTCGCGGCCCCACTCGTAGCCGTAGTTGCGGTTGAGGTCCACCCCGAAGCGGTTGTTGCCGTTGTTGCGGCGGTTTTTGCGCCAGAGGCCGCCGCCGTTGGGGTCGGTCTGCTGGTTGTAGACGTAGCCGTCGGGGTTGAGGACGGGGACGAAATACATCTCGCGGTTGTTCACCAAGTTCGTCACCATCGCGTTCGTGCCGTAGTTCTCGAGGAGGTAGAACATGTAGTAGACGACAGTCGCCATGCTCTGCGGCTCGCGGGCGTGGTGGAGCGCGGTGTAGGCCACCTCCGGCTCGCCCTCGTCCACGCCGGGGTTGTCGGAGATCTTGACCATCCAGATGTCGCGCCCCTGGTGGCTCTGCCCGATGGACACCTTCTCGGTGATCAGGTTGGGATAGCTGGCCGCCATCTCGTCGAGCTTGGCGACGACCTCGTCGAAGGTGTAGTAGCCGCCCATCGACCCGAACCCGAAGCCGTCGACTTTGCTCGCGGCCAAGGCCTGGCGCTGCTCCGCCTCGGTGAAGGCCGGGCGGGCGTCGTAGGCAGCGGCCAGGTCCGGCACCGAGACCTCGAACGCGAACCGGCTGGCGGCGAGGTCGGCCAGGTCGTCCTGGTTCAGCACGGTGACCGCGACCAGGCCACCGGCCGCCTTGTCGATCCCGACGTGCCCGAGACCGGGCACCTGGGCGGCGAGGGCCTGGAGGTCGGCCCGGTCGGCGAGCGGGATGCGGACTTCGCTGTAGCGCTCAGGGCTGTAGCGCTCAGGGCTGTAGCGCTCAGGGCTGTAGCGCTCAGGGCTGTAGCGCTCGGGCGCGGCGGGCTGCGCCACGACGGCCGGGAGCGCAAAGAGGAGAACAAGGAGAAGAGCGGCGAGGCGCATAGGTCGCAGAGGGTTGGAGGGGGCGGGCGAGACGGGAGAGGATACGATACCGTGCTTCCGGTGCCAACAGGTAACGAAAGAGGCACATCGCACGCCGAGGGGAGGCCGAAACGGGCGCGTGAAGAGGCCCGGAAATGCCCGGTGCTTATGAACCTCGTCCGGGGCGTCGGGTTGGCGCTGCTCACCCGCGCCCCCTGCCTGTGCCCGCCCCCGCCATTCCCCAAGCCGGACTCGCCCGCATCCCGCTCGGGCTGCGCTACATGGCCGGCTCGGCGCTGTTCTTCAGCCTGATGACGCTCTTCGTCAAGCTGGCCGGCCAGAGAATCCCGACGATGGAGATCGTCTTCGCGCGCTCGCTCCTCATGGTCGGGGCGACCTACGCCCTGCTCCGCCGCGAGCGCCTGTCGCCGCTCGGCACCCACCGGCGGCTGCTCCTGGCGCGCGGGGTGATCGGCGTGGCGGCCCTCAGCCTGTTCTACTTCGCCCTCCCCCGCATCCCGCTCGGCGACGCGACGGCGCTGTTCTACCTCGCCCCGATCTGGACGGCGGTCTCGGCCGCCTTCGTGCTCCGCGAGCGGACGGCAGGGCGCGTGCTCGGCGGGATGGCGGTGAGCCTGGTCGGGGTCGCGCTCATCGCCAAGCCGTCGGTGCTGTTCGGCGGTGGCCTGGCGGGCCTCGATCCGCTCGCGGTAGGAGCGACCCTCGCGGCCTCGATCCTCTCCGGGCTAGTCTACACGATCGTCCGCAAGCTGCGCGAGACCGACGCGCCGAACGTCATCATCTTCTACCTGTCGGCGGTCGGGGTCGTCGGCGCGCTGCCGTTCGCCGGGAGTTGGGTGCTGCCGGTCGGGGCCGAGTGGGGATGGCTGCTCGGCGCGGGGGCGACGACGCTGCTCGGGCAGCTCTTCCTCACCCATGGCCTGCACCGCGAGAAGGCCGGGCGGGCAATGTCGGTGGGCTACCTGCAGGTCGTGTTCGCCTTCGTGTGGGGCCTGCTCGTGTTCGGGACCGTGCCGGACGCCTGGAGCCTGGGCGGCGCGCTTCTGATCGTTGGCAGCGTGCTCTTGATCGCGCGCCGGTAGCCGCAGGGTCGTTCGGTCGAGGTGCTGCCGCGCCCTGGAGACGTGAGCGCGCTTGCCTTGGATCAAGTCGGTATGCTGCGCACGTGCCGGCGCAGTATAATAGGCCGATCCCGCCCCTTACGCAGCGCCCCGCGCCGCACAAGTAGTGGTTCTGCCGCGCCTACCTGCGGTGCTTAGACAGACAGTGTAATGTTCGTCTATTGGGAGCCGTCATCCGGTCCACTCCTCACCCCGACGCTCTGTGGACATCATCTCGAACGCCGCGCTCCTCGCTCTCCTCACCGCGCCGCTTGTCGCCTTTGCGCTGTGGACTGACCGGGAGCGGCGTTGGGTACCGGCCGTCCTCTTCCTCGGCCTCCTCGCGTTCGACGACCTACTCACGTCGCTGCCCCACGCTGGCGGCGGCATCCTCAACGTGCTTCCCGGTGCGTGGAATTGGGAGGGCAAAACGCTCAGCCTGATTTGGGCGGTCGCTTTCGTCGCGTTCGGTCCTCTTTCCGCGACTGAGTCCGGCCTCACGCTCCGCCAGCGAGCGGGATCCGTCCGCCCTGCACTTCTCGCTACGCTCGCTCTGACGGCGGCGAGCTTTGGAATCGGAACGCTGTTCGGGGGCGGCCCGCCTGACGCCGAGACGGTCGCGTTCCAACTCACAGCACCAGGTCTAGCCGAGGAAATCGCCTATCGTGGCGTGTTCATCGGCCTCCTGCATCGCGTGCTTCCTTCGGCGGACGGTGCCCAGCGTTGGTGGCCGGTTATCATTACAGCCGTCGCATTTGGGCTCTGGCACGGACTCGGCGTGCGTGACGGAGCGGTCTCTTTCGATACGCTCTCGGCTTCGTTCCCTCTCATTGGCGGCCTCGCCTACGGGTGGCTCCGGGAGCGGACGGAGAGCGTAGCCTTTCCAATCCTTGCCCATAACCTCGGGAACACGGCGGCTCTTGTCGGTGCGGCGGTCGTGGGGTAGCCGTCCCCTCGGCGCGGCAGAACCCACCGCTGCAGGCCGACGCAGGGCGTGAGCGCTTCCGGCTCGTCCGAGCCTCGGCGTCTACTTTGCCTCGTCCCACCGCCGCGCTGCCCTTCGCGGGTGAGCGGCCCTCTGCTATACAGCTCCGCAACTGGAGTCGCCATTACCGACATGAGACCACCGACGACAAACTTCACTCCAGTGCGGCCTACGCTTCTCTGCACCCTCCTGCTGTGCTTGGCATTGGGATGTGATTCCGCAGAGGACGAGGCAGCCGTCCGTATCCGAGGGATCGAGGATGGGGGAGTGTACGAAGGCCGCATACGAGTCGAGGTTGTTGCGGACCCCGATGACTTCTGGCGGGCTGAAGTACGCCTCGTCGCCGACACTCTTGTGGGGCAGTGGGTGGATGATGAGCCCCCCTTTATCTTTGAGGACTTCCCCTTCCTTGATGAGTTCATCGGGGCCGGGGAGATAGAAGTGACACCGACCGCCGTCAGGCGCAATCCAGGAGAGACTCACGCCGTATCCGGTACGACAATCCGAGTCGAGTTCGTCGCGCCGTAGGGGGACCAGCGCTGAACGTGCGGCTCAGCTTGAGTGTAGGAGCCGGTCAGTTCCTTTACACTTCGGGGCCGGGCTGATCCTTTACACTCCTGACGGCTCTGGCTCAACCGCGTAGCCTCAGCCCACTGCGTTCGTCGAGCCGTGCCAGCAGCCGGTCGTAGAAGTACAGGCTCCACACCCCGTCGGCGACCTCTTCGAGTCCGACCCACTCGTGACCCAGCGCTTGGCTGACGAAGAGCTGCTGCCGCTTCCCCTCCCTCCACTGGAGGGAGGGCTTGATGTTGCCGCTTCCACGGGAAGCCGAAGCCTCTGAAGTACCTCGGGAGCGGGGTGTGGTCCTGCCGCGTGACTCAGGAGCACCGCTTGGTGTATGTGGTCCAGGGAAACCGTGTAGACTTCTTGCAGGCCCGGTACCACTACTGAGGTGCCCCGAGGGATACGTATGATGCCTCTGCCAAACGCCCAGGCTTACACCACTTGCCTCCCCATCGTGCCCGCTGCTCTTGTCCAGAGTTCCCCGGTTGGTGCGACCTCTCGCCTATGCTCTGGTTTCTCGTCGGGTGGCCGCCCCTCGTCTTCCTTCTTTTGATCGCCGCTGCCTCGGCGGTTGCGGTGCGCGGCGGTGCGACCTCGGCGGAATCCGTAGGCGCTTTCGTTCAAGCTCGCGTCTCCGTTCTGCTCGCCGTGACGCTCGCGGTCGCCGGCCTGAGCCTCGGCGCTGTCGTGCTGAGCAGCGGTGCGATTCGCGACGCTCTCGGAGGCACGCTCGTTTCAGATGCCTGGCTCCGTAACGCTGCCGTAGGGGTCGCCGTTGGTGCCGCTATAGGTGCAGTCTACTTCGGCGGTCTCGACCGGGTCGTCCGGTGGGCGCAGACTCACGTAGGCGACTTCGTGCCTGCTGGGAGCACGGCTGTTCTCGGAACGGGTGGCACGACGTTCTTCGTAGCAAACATTCTCCTTGCCCCGCTGATCGAGGAACTGTGGTACCGGGGCCTGCTCTTCGACTCTCTCTCGGCCCCTCTCAGTCCTGTCCTCGCGGCGGTGGCGGGGTGCTCGGCGTTCGGCCTCTTCCACTGGCCCGGAGGCGCGTGGTACGTGGTCGTCACGGGGGTCCTAGTCGGCGGGCCCTGCTGGGTGCTCCGGTCGTGGGGAGGCGATCTGGCTGGGCCGTATGCTGCACACCTGACGCTGAACGTGATCGAGTGCGTCGTCCTCACGCGAGCAGCACGGGAAACGTCGGGTCCAGCCTGACGTGTTCGTACTATTAGACGCGCAACCCTTCTGCCCTCATGCGTCTCCTTTTCCTCCTCAGCCTGGCTCTCTCCGCTCTGCCCGTCGCGGCTCAGGGGCTGGGCCAGGGCACCGCAAACGCCCCAGTGACAGAGTGGCCCGTAGCGGACCCCGACTCGCTCGGGCTCAGCCTCGCCGTGCTCGACGCGCACCTCGACCTCTGCCAGCGGTCACGGGCCGACGGATGTATCGTGGCCTACCAGGGTCAGATCGTCCAAGAGTGGTACGGCCCGAACTACTCAGCCCCCTCGGCTGGCACCGGGCGGTCGATGCGGTCGGCTGGAAAGAGCGTGGCCGCTCTGCTCGCCGGGATGCTCGTCGGCGACGGCGCGCTCTCGGTCGATGACCCGACATCGAAGTGGATTCCGGAGTGGGAGGCCGGGGCGGACTCCGCCGTGACGGTTCGCCATCTTCTCACCATGACGGCTGGGCTGCCTCGGACCCGGGGCTGCCCAGCCTCGGCTCCCGAATGCGGATCGGACTACACCGGCTATGCCCTGTCCGTCCCGCTGGTCTACTCACCGGGCGAGCGCTTCGAGTACTCGAATGAGGGCGCGCAGCTCCTCTCGCCCGTCCTGGAGCGCGCAGCGGGAATGCCGCTCCACGCGTACGCCCAGACTAGGCTCTTCGAGCCGCTTGGCCTCGACTCGACGCGCCTCGGCACTGACTCCGCTGGGAACACGAGCACGGTCGGCGGCCCGCAGACCACGCTCCGCCAAGCGGCAGCGCTCGGCCAACTCGTTGCTAATGGCGGTGCGTGGAACGGTCAACAGATCGTCCCCGCCGACTGGATTGAAGCAGTCCGCGTACCTCTTGCGGTGTTCCCCTATTTGGGTACCTGTGGTGGGTGGACGAGGGGGCTGGTGCCTTCTTCGCGGCTGGCGACCTCGACAACATAATCGCCCTCTACCCTGACGGCGACCTGGTCGTGGTCCGCGTTCAGTTCAGCCCGGCGGACGACGCCGAGGTCCAGTACTACGCCCCGAGCACATTTCATCTTCTGCGCGGTGTCCCCGAGAGTCGTTTGCCACCGCGCTAAAGGTGTGTCCGCGTCGGGCTGTTGCAGCCGAGCCGGCACGGCAGCGCCTACCCCTTCGTCCGCTCGAACTCCTGCATGAACTGCACGAGCGCGTCGACCGACGACCGCTCGCAGGCGTTGTAGATCGAGGCCCGCAGCCCGCCGACCGAGCGGTGGCCCTTGAGCGCGAGCAGCCCCTCCCCTTTCGCCTGCTCGATGAAGGCGGCCTCCAAGCCCTCGTCGCCGTCCTGGATGCGGAAGGTGACGTTCATCTTCGAGCGCGAGTCGGTGCGCGCGGTGCCGCGGTAGAAGTCCGTCGCGTCGATGGCTCCGTAGAGGAGGTCGGCCTTCTCGGTGTTGATCTTCTCGATGGCGTCCAGCCCGCCGAGGTCTTCGAGCCAGCGGAGGACTTTCTCGACGATGTAGACCGCGAAAACGGGCGGCGTGTTGAAGAGCTTGGCCGTGTGCGTGCCGTAGTCGAGCATGGTCGGGATGCCGCCCTGGCGCTTTTGGAGGAAGCTGTCCTTCACGAGGACGACGGTCACGCCGGCGGGGCCGATGTTCTTCTGCGCCCCGGCATAGATCAGCCCGTAGCGCCCCGCGTCGATCGGGCGGCTGAGGAAGTCCGACGAGGCGTCGCACACGAGCGGGACAGCGGCCTCGGGCTCGTCGGCGAACTCGGTGCCAAAGATGGTGTTGTTCGAGGTGTAGTGGAGATAGGCCGCGCCGTCGTCGAGGTCCCACGTCTCGGCGTCGGGGATGTAGCTGAAGTTCTGGTCTTGGCTGCTGGCGGCCGTGCGCGGCGCAGCCTTCCGGCCCTCGCCGACGATGGTCGCCTCCTTGATCGCCTTCGTGCTCCAGACGCCGGTGTTGAGGTAGTCGGCCGATCCTGCGGGGGGCAGGAAGTTCAGCGGCACCTGGTGGAACTGCATCGACGCGCCGCCCTGGAGGAAGAGGACGTGCCAGTCGTCGCCGAGGCCGAGGAGGCGGCGCAGGCTCTCGACGGCGCGGCCGTGGACCTGGGAGTAGGCCGGCGAGCGGTGGCTGATCTCCATGATCGACGCGCCGACGTCGCCGTAGAGGGGCAGCTCGTCGCGGACCTCGAGCATCACGTCGAGCGGGAGCGTGCCGGGGCCGGCCGAGAAGTTGTGGAGGCGCTGGTGGCCGGACGTATCGGGCGCGGGGTCGTACTCGACGGGCTGCATCATGGCAACGGAGGAAAGGCTGGGTGAACGGAGCGGGGACGGCGTCCCAAATATACAGCGCGGGCTTCGTTCGCCGCCTCGCTCGGCCTACCGCCGGTCCTCGCCCGCGACGTACCGTGTGATGGGTCCCTCATACGCCACGCGCTCCTGCGGCCCGGCCTGCTCTGCGACTCCGAGTACCACCCCGAGCAGAGCGCTTGCAGCCACCGCGAGGGCGCTCGTGACTGCGACCAGGGCACCTCCGCTTCTCGACGAAGACACCATGAGGGCGGCAAATCCCAGCCCGACCATCACGCCGGTCATGGCTCCATCCGCCGGCGAGAACCGGTCCCGCTCATAGGTGATCCTGTTCACCGCAGCGACCGGCGCAGCGGAGCGGCCCCTATCGGACAGGAAGCGGATAGAATCTTCGGCGACGGTGACGGCACGGCCCGTGAGCGCCGTGCCATCGCTGAGTTAGCTGTGGGCTTCCCTGCCCGCCAGCACGCGGTTCACCTCAGCGAGCGAAACCGGCGAGGCGGTGCCCACGGTCCGGCTTCCGGCACAGCCGCCGAACCCGACGACGAGTGCGAAACCGAGGCAGAGCAGGAGGCGAAACATGACGCGAGGCAGGTCCAGGAACGGCTGAGAGAAGGAAGCTACCGCGTAGCGAAATCCTCGGCACCAGCGGCAGCGTCGAGGAAGGCGGCGAAGGCCTCGGGCGAGGTGACGCCGCTGAGCTGACCGAGGAGCCGGCCATCCGGGCGGACGACGGCGTAGGTCGGCAGCGCGATGCGGCCGGTCAGCTCGAGCTGGTAGCGCTGGAGCGCCGGCCCGGTCTCGGCGGCGTCGGTCCAGAGCTGGAGCGGGACGAAGCCGCGCCCGATCCGCTCGGCGATCGCGGGCTGCGACAGGACCGTCGCCTCCATGTAGCGGCAGTTGGTGCAGGTGTAGCCGGTGAAGTCAATCAGCACGGGCTTCCCGGTGCGCTCGGCCTCGGCGAACGCGGCGGCCCGCGTCTGGTGCCAGCCGTCTTCGCCCACCGTCTCAGGCGCGTTCGCCGCCAGGCCCGCCAGCAGGCTGACGTCCGTGGCGCGGCGCGGCGGCAGGAACGCATCGAACCCGCCGAGCGGCGCGCCGAGCAGGCCGGGCATAAAGTAGAACGCGAGACCAAGAAAGACCATCGCCAGGCCGAGCCGTAGGCCGCCGATGGGCACCGGGCGCGCGTCCAGCACCTCCGCCCCCGGCCCCTTCAGGTGCAGCTTGCCGAGCAGGTACAGCCCCGCGAGCGCGAAAATCACCATCATCAGCGCGATCGCGAGCGGGCGCGGCAGCAGGTCGGTCCCCCACACCAGGTCGGCGTTGGAGAGGAACTTCAGGGCCGCCGCGATCTCGACGAACCCGAGGACGCCCTTGAGCACGCCCAGCCACGACCCCGACCGGGGCAGCCGCCCGAGCGCGTTCGGGAAGACGGCGAAGCCGACGAAGGGCAGCGCGAAGACGCCCGAGAACACCACCATCCCGACGAGCGGGCGCGCCGTGCCGCCCTGGGCCGCCGCCGCGAGCAGGCCGCCCACGAACGGGACCGTGCACGAGAACGAGACCAGCACCAGGGTCAGCGCCATGAAGACTACGCCGAGCGTGCCGCCCCGCTCGGTGCTCTGCCGGTTGAGCGCGTTCGACCACGCCGCCGGCATCCGAAGCTCGTAGAACCCGAGCAGCGAGAATCCAAAAACGACCAGCACCAGCCCGATGAACAGGTTGACGAACGGATTGGCCGCGATGAGCTGCGGCCCGGCCGCTCCTACCACGAGCGCCATCGCGACGCCGAGCGCCGTAAACAGGCCGACGATGGCGAGGCCGTAGATGCCAGCCATGCGCGCCGCCCGCCGCCGGTCGCCCGCGTGGTGCAGGAAGTACGACACCGTCAGCGGAATCATCGGGAAGACGCACGGGGTCAGCAGCGCCGCCAGCCCGGCCCCGATGGCGAGCAGCAGGAAACCGCCCCACCCACTCCGCTCGGGCATCGTCGGATCGACGGGAAACGCGCTCACCTCGGGGACGCTCGGTCTCGGCCCGGCCTCCGGGGCAGACAGAGAATCCGGTGCCTCGGGCGGCAGCGCCGGTGCCCCGGGCGCGGCCGTGATCTCCGGCCCGGCAGGCGGCGCGTCGATCCGGACGGCGGCTGCGAACCGCTGCTCCATCGGCGGCAGGCAGATCTCGTCGTTGCACACCATGTAGTCGACGGTGCCCCGGACGGAGGCGCGGCCCCCCGGCGCGGTCGGGGCGACGCGGAAGGTGCGCCTCACCTCGGCGCGGCCCGCGAAGTACGGGTAGGCGCTCTCCAAGAACGTGTCGTAGCCCTTCTTCGGGGTTGCCTGCCGGGCGGGACCGGCCGGGGTGAGCGCCCTGGTCCGCTCAAACGCCACGGCGAGCGGGAGGCCGAGCGGCGAGTCCATCGCGTACATCCGCCACTCCGCCCCGATCTTCCCGACGAGCACGATGTCCACCGTCTCGCCCGGTGTGGCTCCAGTCGGCATCGCGGTGGCGCTCCACGTCACCGGTTCATCACCGGGCACCTGCGCCGCGACGGGCGCGAGCGAGGCGGCGAGCACGAGGATCAGCAGGCGCATGAGGCTAAAACGTAAAGGAAACGGTAGCCGGATGGAGGGTGAAGATCCCTACATGTTACGTTTTACGCATCACGCTTTACGCACAGCGGGGCGTCCGCGCCCGGCAGCACCGGACCAACGAACGCCCCGTCGGGGGTGTTGCGCGAAGAACCGCCCGGCCGGCGCGCGGGCGCTAGAGCGACTCCTCGAGCGACTCGGGGACGACCCGCACCTTGAGGGTGCCCGTGTGCTCGGGGTGCAGCTTGACCGACGCCGTGTAGTCGCCGGTCGTCTTGATCTCGGAGTCGAGCGAGATCTTGCGGCGGTCCACCTCGAGGCCACGCCCGGCGAGGGCGTCGGCGATCTGCTGCGTCGTGATGGTGCCGAAGATGCGGTCCTCCTCGCCGACCGGGGCCTGGAGGACGATCTCCATCTCGTCGATGCGCTGCGCGAGGGCCTCGGCGTCCTTGCGGACGGCGGCGAGCTTGACGGCCTGCTGGCGCGTCTCCTCCTGGTAGCGCCGGACGTTCGACGTGTTGGCGACGACGGCGAGGCTGCGGGGGATCAGGAAGTTGCGGCCGTAGCCGTTCTTGACCGACACGGTCTCGCCCTTCTGCCCGAGGTTCTCGACGTCCTGCGTGAGAATGACGTTCATGGGTTCGGTTGTGGATGGAGAGTTGAGGGCCAGAGGGTTCGACACCCACGCCCTGTAGCTCCAAGCTATTTGATGTTGTCCGCGACGAAGGGCAAGAGCGCCATGTGGCGGGCGCGCTTGACGGCGGTGGTGAGCTGGCGCTGCGACTTGGCCGAGACGCCGGTGACGCGGCGGGGCAGAATCTTGCCCTGCTCGTTGAGGTAGCGCTTGAGCGTCTCGGTGTCCTTGTAGTCGATGTACTCGATGCCGGCGGACTCGAACGGGCATGTCGGGCGGCGCTTGGCACCGGGGACGGCGGCGCGAGCAATCGGGTCGGCGGGTTTCTTGCGGTCGTTGCGGGCCATGATCGGGAGAGTCTAGGTGAGGCGGTTACGCGTCGGCGGTGGCCGCCTCGGGCTCGGCCGCGTCGGCGGGCTGAGCCTGGCGGCTCTCGAAGTGGCGGACCATCTTGGCGTCGTAGCGCAGCACGAGGTGGCGCATGATGTCGTCGTTGATCCGCATGGCGCGGTCGAAGCGCTCGATGAAGGCGGCGTCGGCGCGGAAGTAGGCCGACACGTAGTAGCCGTTGCGCTTCTTCTCGATGGGGTAGGCGAGCCGCTGGCTCCCCTTCTCCTCGACCTCCATGATGTCGCCGCCGCTCTCGCGGATGTAGGCGGTGACGCGCCCGACGATGTCCTTGACCTGCTCGTCGTTGAGCACAGTGTTGACCACGTACATCAGTTCGTACATGGCGCGGTCTGGTGTAGCCATCTTGTTCCCTCTGGAATACGGTGAGTGCCGTATGCCTGCGGTCGATATGCCGCAGGCAGGGCGTGAATCGAAGAGTCTGGATCGGTACCAGGCAGCACCAAAGGTACCCCGCCGGCCCGCCCGTCGCTGTTAGCTCTCGGTGAAAGAGTGTGGCCAGGATTCCTTAAAAACCCCGCCCCGGCACCGTGCGGCGACGTGGGGCCGTCTGCTAGGATGTTTACGGCAGGGTTGCGGGGATCACTTCACTACCCCCTACTGGTAAGCATCCCGATCACCGGTGCGGCACTACCGGTGCGCTTGTGCATCAGGGAACACGCATCAGCGATGACAGCTTACCATTCGGTAACCCTATCTTCTATGGTGATTCAAATACTTGGAGCCTGTATCTGTACTCCTCTTCTGCTATCTCTTCGCGCCTTTGCCTATCTGTTATCTTAGTGAACTGGGCTGTATAGGAGGCAGGGTCATACGACTGCTCAAAAGCACTCATTATCTCGTCCACGCTAAGCCGACCATAATCGAGCAGCGCAGCATCAGAGTGTAGGTGTAGCCTCGTGAATCCAGGCCTGTAATCAGGGTCATAGCCTGGAATGTAATCAAGGCTTTTTTTAACTATTTTTCTGTCTAATTTCAAGAGTCTATAATCGTCCATCCAATCGTTTTTTTTACCCTCCACCTTGTCATTATCAAAAACACTTATCTGATAGTTAGTTTCAGGCCTGTGCTCCGAATACGAGCCATAATAGTCCCAATGCCTAAACTTCTTAAGAATAAGGGTGTCTTCTTTTTGAATGAACGAGAATTCGGCTTTTGCAGTCCGAGGTCTATCTCTATTTGACCGATCTACCGGATTCGCCCAGTAGAGAAACAGCGAGTCATCTTCCGTAGCCCATGCCACTTGTCTGATGCCTCTAACGTTCCGAGGAGCCGCTAATGTATAACCAGAATTGATGATATCTATGTATATCTCGCCTTCTCCATTAGGTCTCAGAATCAACCCCGGGTTCCCCACACTAAGAAAGTGAGTTGGGTCTCTGTCTGAATTTCCATTCTCATAGTTTGCATGGGATGAGTTGATTGCGTACGCAACATCTAACCTGTAATAAAATCCAACAACTGAGTCTTGGTCGCCTGACAAGCTGGCCTCCGCTGTGGCTTGGTCCTCTACATCATCGGAGTTGTCAGAGCCGCATCCAACAAAAGAGGTTAGAACGATGCACAGAGCAGCGAAACGGGTGAAATGAGAAAGCATGATTGCCAGGGTCTGATGAAGGCCAAAAAGATAAGCGCACCATCGGTCTAAAGGGACCTTCTCACAGCCTCACAGAGGGGCGCTAGCAATTTCCACCGGTAGCCGATGGCTCCGTCCCGGCGCTGTAAGGCGACGTGGGGCCGTCTAAAGGCGATGTTTACGGCAGGGTCGCGGGGATCGCTTCGTTGCCGCTCCGCCGGTACACCCGGAAATCGCTGTCGGTCGTGATGATCTCAGCATCGCGGTGCAACTCGCTCATCCGCACGAGGCAGGCATCGGCAAAGCTCATCGGCTGGTCGGCGTACTTCGTCATCAACTGCTCGACCTGCTTCTCGTCGCCCCGGATGCTGTATCGAACGGCAAGCACCCCGGAGGAGAGCAACCCCATCACACGCGCCACTCCGCCCTGTTGTCTGCTTGCCAAGAAGCAGGATTCGGAGAGAACAGCTTCGCATGTCAGGAATGACGGGAAGCGCTCGAACTGCTCGACGGCCCAAGCGTGATGCTGCTCACTCGGATCGAGATAAGCAGCAATGACGCCGGTATCTGCGATGACCGTTCGGCTCACGATAGCGAGTCGCGGCCATAGCCTTCCATGTGGGCCGGGTTGGTCGTCAGATCGGCAATGCCGCTGCCGGGTCCAATGAGATGTTTCGCCTTCTCGTGGGCGCTGCGTTCGTCGGGCTGCGCTCCGTCGCCGCCTGCGCTGTGGCGTAGCCGTTCATATTCCGCATCAAACTGGCGAAGCTGCTCCGGCGGAAGCTGGCGGACGGCTCTGATGATTTCTTGAATGCTCACGGGTCTATCTCCTCAGTTCAGCAGTTTACAGCATTGCCGCTGTCGGTGCAACGCCCCCGACCGGTGAAAGGATACGCTACCCGCACGGATTCATTCGAAGGCGGCGTCGTTGTCAAGTGATCCCGCAGGAGCGTAAGCGACGAGGACAGCTTTACTACGCCGCCTCCTCCGATAGCCTAGACGCCAAAGGGAAATAATAACCGTTAATTAAACAGCCACCGTAAACAGCCGAAACTGTGTTCGACGAAAGGGAGAAGCGGGAGGCCACCAAGGCGCGGGGCCACTGTGAAACGGTTGAGCAGATAGCTTGTGAGGCCTGCTGGCCGGACTCCTTTCACCCGCCGCTAGGGGGGGCGATTTCGGTTATCCAAGCTGTCCACGTCTTTACGACTTCTATTGGGGATGTCTTAAGTAACGGTCTAATGGCTTAGCCTCCAACATGACCCGACGACGAAGCAGACTCCCACGCGCCACCCAGCGACGCCTCATCGAGCACTTCGTCGACAAGAGCCCCTTCGACGGAGAGGTCGAGATCGACGAGAGCTACCTCAGAGGGCAGCGTAAAGACAAGCGCGGCCAAGGTAGCGCGGCCAAGGTGCCGCAGGTAAGGTCGTCGTTTTCGGTATCCTCAAGCGTGGCGGGAAGGTCTAGACCGCCGTTCCACCAAACCTCAAGCGGGCGACGCTCTTGCTAATCATTCGGGAGCGGGTTAAGCCGAACTCGGTGGTCTACACCGACGGCTTCCGGGTCTACGACACGCTCGACACCTCGGGGTTTGCGCACTACCGGATCGACCACGGTGAGGGGTACGTGGGCTACGACGCTAACGGCCGGGTGGCTCACATTAATGAGACCGAGAACTTCTGGAGTCAGGCGAAGCGACACCTGAGGCGGTACAATGGAGTACCGAAGGCTCATTTCGAGCTGTTTTTGGAGGAGTGTGAGTGGCGGTTCAACTCTGGGTCGCCGCGCGAGCTACTGAAAGCGCTACTGGACTGGACCGTTAGTTAGGACAGCCCCTTCCCTAATACGACAGAACGCGCTCGACGCCCGCGCGGAGCTTGCCGCTGGCCGAGTAGATCGTCTGCTCCAGCCCTTTCGAGAACGGAACGGGCAAATCCTCCGAGGCGATGCGGACCGGCGGCGCGTCGAGGTGCTCAAACCCCTCCTCGACGAGCTGGGCGGCGACCTCGGCCCCGAACCCGGCCGTGCGCTGCGCCTCGTGGAGCACCAGCAAGCGCCCGGTCTTCTCCACCGACCGGAGCACCGTCGCGCGGTCCCACGGCACGAGCGTCCGCAGGTCGACAATCTCGATCTCGACGCCTTGCTCTTCCCAGTGCGCGGCCTCGTCGAGCGCCCACCGGACCCCGACGCCCCACGTCACGAGCGTCAGGTCGGTGCCGGGGCGGACGACCGACGCCTCGCCGAGCGCGACGGTGAACGGCGCGTCCGGCACGTCGCCTTTAAGCGAGCGGTAGAGGTGCTTGTGCTCGAAGAAGAGCACCGGGTTGGGGTCCTCGATGGCCGCCATCAGCAGGCCCTTCGCCTCGGCGGGCGTGCCGGGGACGACGACCTTGAGGCCGGGCGCGTGGGCGAACCACGCCTCGGGGGATTGCGAGTGGAACGGGCCGGCCCCGATGCCCCCGCCGAACGGCGCGCGGATGGTCACGTTCAGCGGCTCGTTCCAGCGGTAGTGCGTCGTGCCGAGGTTGTTGACGATCTGGTTGAACCCGCACGTGATGAAGTCGGCGTACTGCATCTCGACGACCGGCCGGAAGCCCTCGAGCGCCAGCCCCATCGCGCAGCCGAGCGCGCCGCTCTCGATGATCGGCGTGTTGCGGACGCGGTCCTTCCCGAACTCCTCCACGAAGCCCTGGGTCACCTTGAAGACGCCGCCGTACTCGGCCACGTCCTGGCCCATCAGGATCACCCGGTCGTCGGCCGCCATCGCCTGGCGCAGGCCGTCCTGCACGGCGTCGATGAACCGCTTCTCCGAAACCGGGCCGCCGGGCTTGGTCGTGACGACGGGCGACGGGGCGAAGAGAGCCGCCCGCTCGGCGTCGAGCGTGCTCTCGACCTCGGGCTGCCGGATCGCCCACTCGGCGACCTCCTCGACCTCGGCCTCGAGGGCGGCGTCGATCTCGGCCCGCTGCTCTTCAGAGAGCCAGCCCTCGGCGAGGGTTATATTTTGATATTGCAATAACGGGTCCCGGCCAGCCCACTCGTCGAACAGCGCCTCGGGGACGTATTTCGTCCCGCTCGCCTCCTCGTGCCCGCGCATCCGAAACGTCTTCATCTCCAAGAGCGTCGGGCCGGCCCCCGCCCGGGCGCGGCTGGCCGCCCGCTCGACGGCGTCGATGACGGCGAGCACGTCGTTGCCGTCCACCACCTCGCCCGCCATCGCGTAGCCCGCCGCCGCATCGGCGATGTCCTCGACCGCCATCGCGTCCCCCGTCGGCGTGGACAGGCCGTACTGGTTGTTCTCGACCACGAAAAGGACGGGCAGCTTCCAGACGGCGGCGAGGTTGAGCGCCTCGTGGAAGTCGCCCTCGCGCGTGGCCCCCTCGCCGACGAACGCGCACGCGACGAAGTCGTCACCCTTCAACTGTGACGCCAAGCCGAAGCCGGTGGCGACGGGCAGCATCGCCGCCAGGTGCGAGATCATGCCAACGATCCGGTGCTCCATCGTGCCGAAGTGGAAGGTGCGGTCGCGGCCGTTCGTGAAGCCGCCCTGCTTGCCCATGAGCTGGCAGAAGAGCGGGCGCAGCGGCAGGCCGCGCGTGGTCCACACGCCGAGGTTGCGGTGCATCGGCAGCACCACGTCGCGCTCGCCGAGTGCCCACACGCAGCCGACGGCGATGGCCTCTTGCCCGAGGCCGGAGAACCATTTGCTGATGCGGTTCTGCCGGATGAGCCGGAGCATCTTCTCCTCGACGGTGCGCGGGAAGCGGAGGGCGCGGTAGAGCGCGGCGTGATCGAGGCCGGCGTGGTCGAGGCCGGCGGGGTCGAGCCCAGAGTCGGCGGCGGCGAGGGCGGGGTCGGGCATCGGGTCGGGGCTGGGAGGAGGGGGCCGAAGCTACGCCGCCCGGCGGCGCTCGAAGCGCGGCCGGGCGGTTGAGAATGGGAGGAGGGACACCGGACCGTCGGGTGCCGACCGCGCCTTACGGGAACCTGGCCTTACGGGAACTTGATCGTGCAGCCGAAGGCGCTCGTCTTCTGCACCTCGATGGTGGTGCCGGCGATGAGCTGGTTCATGGCGTCGCGGAAATACTCCTCCTCGACCTGGCCGGGGTCCGCCGGGCTGTCGTCGACGGTCCCCTCGTAGACGAGCGTGCCGCCGGGGTTGAAGAGGAAGACCTGCGGCGTGCGCGAGGCCCCGAACGCCTTCGCCGCCTCGGACCCCTGGTCCTGCACGTACGCGAACGGGTAGCCTTTCTTCTGCATCGCGGCGAAGCTCTCCTCGGGGTAGGCCCCGGCGTCGTTCGCGTTGACCGCGACGAAGCCGATGCCTGCCGCCTCGTACTCCCCGGCGAGCGCGGCGACGCGGTCCTCGTACTTCGCCACCCACGGGCAGGTGTTGGACCAGAAGATCACCGCCAAGCCCTGATCCCCCATCGCCTGGCTGAGCGACATCGCCGAGCCGGCGGCGTTCTGCATCGAGCGGTCCGACAGGGGCAGCGACGCCCCGATGTCGAGCGGCTGGGCGGTCTGGGCCGTCGCGGTCAGGGAGAGGGCGACGAGCAGCAGGAGCGCAGCGGCACGGCAGGCGGCACGGCAGGCAGAGGGATGGAGCGTCATAGCGAGGTCGGGTTGGTGGGGGTGCTGGAGGCGCGGACGGTGCGGACGCGCTCGGCGAGCTGCTCGTAGGTGACGAGGCCCTCCCAGAAGGCGAGGCGCTTGCCGGTGCGGTCGTAGATCGCGGTGGCGGGAATCGCGCCGGTCCACTCGGGGTTGATGGCCGCGAGGAACGGGCCGTCCTTGCCGTCCTTGACAAAGGTCGTGCCGCTGATGCCGTGCTCGCGCAGGAAGGCCGCCGCGTGCGGGAGGTCCTCCTCGAAGTCGATGGTGACGAACTGCACCTGTGCCTCGGCGGGGTCCGTCTCCTGGCTGAAGCGGATGAACTCGGGGAACTCGGCGCGGCACGGCGCGCACCACGACGCCCAGAAGTTGACCACCACCACGTCGGAGTCGGTGGCCCGGACCTCCTCGATCAGCTCCTCAGCGGACACGGGCTGAATGACAAGGCCGCCGGGCGGCTCCTGCCCGGTGCACCCGGCGAGGACACCGAGAAGGAGGAGGCAGAGCAGAATGGGGCGATAGATCATGCGGCTGCTACGTCCAGAACCGGCGACGAGTTCGCGTCACTGCCCGCGAAGGTAGATCGTGTCCTCTTCGGATTTCATTACCCGGCGGATCGGGTACGGCGTTCCGGCCTCAGCTTCAACCAGACCCCAATTCGCAAAGCCGCTGTCGGAGCGCGGTTCGAGGAGCGAGAACACGAGCCGGCCGAGGGGCTGATCTACGGACACCATGACCGTGGACGCGTCCATCTGCCCCGGCTCGAGGACGTAGCGTCCAAACACCTCCTGCTCGTACCGATTCTGAAACGGTCGCTCGGCGGTGCGGATGCTGTCTACTCGAAAGACTTGGTGCTGCGCTTCGGGCACGGGCACAGCCGATGGGCTGTGGCGATGCCAGGTGCGGACCCCGTGCGCCTCCAAGAGATCGAGTACGGCGGTGAGGCTGTCGGGAATCAGGTAGCCCTCCGGCACCGTCTCTAGCTCGGCCCCGCTGAAGCGTCCGTAGACCGCCATCTCGGTCGGCGTCTGCGTGTCGGTGCGGCGGAGCATCGGCGCACCGGTGTGCGGGTTCGGCTCCTCGACGACCTCGCCAAGCAGGATCGTCCCCGGCTCCTCGCCGGCCTCCCACGTCCCGGCCGAGCGGAGAAAGAGCGAGTCGCCGACGAGGGGTTCGGCCTCGGCCGCCTCGACCGTCCGGCGGACTTGGCCTGCATGGCCGTGCGCCCAATCGAGGGTCTCGGTGACGAAGCGGAGCGTGGCCGTCACGCGGTCCTCGAAGGTGGCGTAGCTGTACGCCTCGCTCAGAATCGCCACGCGGTTGCGGAGCCCGACGTAGTTGGTCCCGAAGCGCGGGCGCGGGTCGAAGGTCGCCCACCCCGGCGGCTGCCCCCACTCCGGCTTGTCGTTCCCGTAATACGTGAGGTCCCAGCCGTATTTCTGCTTATAGCTTTCGGTTACGCCCGGCAACCACGCCTCGCGCAGCAGACGGTCGATGGCGGCGGGCGTGTTCGGATGCAGCGGCGGCGCGTAGGTGAGGTGGTAGCCGTGGACGGTCCCGTTCGTCGTGTGCAGGTCGAGCACGACGTGCGGGTCCACGCCCTCGATCAGCCCGACGAGCGCGCGCGACTCGGGCGCGTCGAGCTTGACGAAGTCGCGGTTGAGGTCGAGGCCCTCGGCGTTCGGGCGCTGGCCCATGCCGTCGACCGGCCCGTGCTGGAACGGTCGGTTGCCGTACTCGACGCGCTCGTTGCCGTCGGCGTTGTAGATCGGGGCGACGAAGAGCGCGAGCGAGTCGGCCCAGGCGGCATGCTCGCCCAGGGCCAGCTCGCGGAGCAGCATCAGGGCCGCCTCCTTGCCCGCCACCTCGCCCGCGTGGATGTTCGCCACGATGAGCACCCGGAGCTTCGACGGATCGACCCCTTCTTCGTCCTCCCAGCTCGCGTCCCACACGACGACGGGCAGGCGACGCCCCTCGACAGACTGCCCGAAGTCCCACGCGCGGAGTCCAGGCTCGGCGTCGATGACGTCGAGGAAGGCCGTGACCTCGGCGTAGGTCGACGTAGCGCGAAAGGCCGAGCGCTCGGCGGCGGTGCGGAGCGTGTCGAGTTGGGCGTGGGCGGACGCGGCGCTCAGGAGCAGCGCAAGCAGGAGAAGACGGAGCATCGGGAGGGCGAGAGCGGGTGGCGCTTCAAACTACGCCTCCGGGCCGTGGGGTTAGATCGGGGCGCACCGAACCCCCCTTCCCTTCTCTCGTACCACCGCGCCGGCCATCACCCCGCGCTATGCCCTTCATCGCCGCCACCGCCACCGGCTTCCCGCCCCACTTCTACTCGCAGAAAGCCATCAGCGAGGACCTGCAGATGCTCTGGCGGGAGTACCGGGTCAACACCGACCGCATCGCCGCGCTGCACGAGAACACGACGGTCGAGGGGCGCTACATCGCGGTTCCCAAGGAGGAGTACTACCAACTGCGCGGCTGGGAGGCCCCGAACGCGATTTACGCCGACGTGGCCGTCGAGCTGGGCGAGGCGGTGCTAGAAAAACTCTTCGCCGAGGCGGGGCTGGGGCCGGAAGCGGTGCAGCTCCTCGTCTTCGCCTCCACGACCGGCATCGCCATCCCGACCGTCGACGCGCTCTTGCTCGCCCGGATGCCGTTCGCGGCGGACACCAAGCGGATGCCGCTCTTCGGGATGGGCTGCGTGGCGGGCGTCGCCGGGATCGCCCGCGTGGCCGACTACCTGCGGGGCCACCCGACCGAGGCGGCGGTCTTGCTCGCCGAGGAGTTCTGCTCGCTCACGATCCAGAAGCACGACATCTCGATCGCCAACCTGATCGCCTGCGGCCTCTTCGGCGACGCCGCCGGGGCGGTGCTGCTGGTCGGCGACGCGCACCCGCTAGCGCAGCGCGGCGGGCCGGAGGTCGTCGCCTCGCGCTCGGTGCTCCTTCCCGACTCGGCGCACTACATGGGCTGGGAGATCAAGGAGTCGGGCATGCAGATCGTCCTGTCGGCGGACGTGCCCGAGGCGGCGCGCGGGCCGCTGAGCGGCGAGATCAGAGCGTTCCTGGGAGAACACGGACTGGGAGTCGGGGATATCGGGCAGTGGGTCTGCCACCCCGGCGGTCCGAAGGTGATCGACGCGCTCGAGGACGGCCTGGGGCTGAACGGCACGACGCTCGAGCGCAGCCGCACGGTGCTCCGCGAGGTCGGCAACGTCTCGTCGGTCTCGGCGCTCCTGATCCTCGACGCCGTGCTGCGCGACGCCCCGCCCGCGCCCGGCACCTGGGGCCTGATGCTGGCGATGGGGCCGGGGTTCGTCGCCGAGCTCATCCTGCTGCGCTGGTAGGGCTGCGCGGTCTCTCGTTCCCCGTTTCTCGTTTCTGGTTTCTCGTTCTCTGCCGCGATGGCGACGCAGCTTCTCTTTCTCGGCCTCATCGTGTTGGTGGCGGTGCAGCGGCTCTTCGAGCTGCGGCTGAGCCGGCGCAACGCGGCGGCGATCCGGGCGCAGGGCGGGGTCGAGGTCGGCGCGGGGCACATGCCGTGGATGGCGACGATGCACGCGGCGTGGCTCGCCGCGATGCTGGCCGAGGTGTTTCTGCTCGGCCGGCCGTTCGTGCCGTGGTTGGCCGCGCTCGGACTCGCCAGCCTGTGCCTCGGGCAGGCGCTACGCTACGCCGCGATCCGCACGCTCGGCCCGCGCTGGACGGTGAACATCATGATTCTGCCGGGTGCCCCGCCCGTGGCGAGCGGCCTGTACCGCCGCATCCGGCACCCGAACTACCTCGGGGTGATCCTCGAGATCGCCGCCGTGCCGCTCATCCACACGGCGTGGGGAACGGCGCTCGTCTTCAGCGTCCTCAATGCGCTCGTGCTGCGCGTCCGCATCCGAGCCGAGGAGGCCGCGCTGCGCGAGGCCAACGACTACGACGCCGCGCTCCCCCGCTCTCGGTTCATTCCGGGCTAGACGAGTTGGTCTGTTCCGAAGCAGCTATAGCAGCTCTCGGAACTCGTCTACAGTCAACCCCGCTCGGCCGTGCGCCGGGCCATCCAGCGGTTGAGCGCGGCGAACAGCACCAGCGCCACGGCCCACTGCACCAGGCACGTCATCGGGCTGAACGCGTCGAACGGGTTGTACCACGTGTCCGGCGCGTAGACCGTCGCCGCCAGGCCGAGCCACCAGACGAGCAGCACGACGGCCTCCAGCGGGACGAGGTAGCGGATCACGCCGTCCCACAGCGCCGGGAGCCGCCAGTCGCCGGGCGTCGCCAAGTCGTTGCGCAGCCGGGCCGCGCCGTGGCGCACGACGGCGAAGGCGACGAACGCGCCGGAGATCATCAGCGCCACGCCCCACACAAAGTCCTGGTTGGCGAAGAACGTCAGGTTCAGCGCGCTCGGCACGCCGAGCACGAACCCGACGCCCGCGACGGTCCCCACGGCGCGGCCGCGCGGCAGGCCGAAGTCCACGAGCGCGCGCGAGGCCAGCTCGATCATCGAGATCAGCGACGAGAGCGCGGCGAACGAGAGCGCGAGGAAGAACCCCACGGCGAGGACCTTGCCGAAGGCCATCTGCGCGAAGAGCTGCGGCATCCAGATGAACGTCAGGCCCGTCGAGGCCGGCCCGCTCGTCCGCATCACGTCCAGGATCTCGCCCCGGCTCATCTCGGCCCCGAGGACCGCGAAGACCGTCCCGAAGATCATCGTCGCCGCCAGAAGCGACACCGTGTTGTTGCCGACGCCCGTGAGGACGGCGTTGCGGACGACCCCGTGCTCCTTCTTCATGTAGGCCGCGTAGGTCAGGATCAGGCCCCAGCCCGCGCCGGTGTCCCAGGCGTTCTGCGTCAGCGCCTCCAGCCACAGGCGCGGCTCCGAGAGCTGGCTCCAGTCCGGGGTGAAGAGGTACGCCAGCCCCGCCCCCGCGCCGGGCAGCGTGAGGGCGCGGACGACCGCGACCAGGACGATCACGAGTAGGGTCGGCACCAAGACCTGGTTGACGCGCTCGATGGAGCGGACCCCCTGCCGGCAGGCGAGCGCGCCCAGCCCCATCGCCGCCGCGTGCCAGAACAGCGGCCACGGGCTCGACTGGAAGCCGTCCCACGTCGCCATCGCCGACTCGGTCGTGAGCGGCAGCCCGGCGAAGAGCGACTCGGTGGTGTAGTAGAAGCACCACCCGGCGACGACCGCGTAGTAGAACATGATGGCCGTCGCCACGAACCCGACGAACGCGCCCATCCACGCGAAGCGCTCGCCGGCCAGCCGGGTGAAGGTCCCGACCACGCCCTGCCGCCCGCGCTGCCCGAGCGCGTACTCGGCGATGATGAGCGGGATGCTCCAGGCCACCAGGAAGACGAGCCACGCGAAGAGGAACGCCCCCGCCCCGTCGTCCCCGCCGTTCTGCGCGGCGATGCGCGGGAACCGCCAGATGTTGCCCGTCCCGACGGCGATGCCGAGCACGCTCAGGAGCAGCGCCCAGCGCGACGAGAAGCGTTGGTCAGAGTCGTGGGGCATACGGATCGGGAGTCGGAGGAGCGGACGGGTAGGCCTCGGCGGGCACAGGCGGCGCGCCCGGCTCGGGGAAGAGGAGGCGGCTCAGCTCGTCGGTGGCGTTGGCGTAGTCCCTGGCACCGCGCGAGGCGAGGTCGCGGTCGAAGACGGTCCGGCCGCCGTGCGTGCTCTCGGCCAGCGAGGCGCTCGTGCGGATCTCGGCCGCGAGCACGCGGTCGCCGTAGGTCTGGCGGACGTAGTGGCCGTAGCGCTCGTGGTCCCGCTTGCGGGCGTCGACCTGGGTCAGCAGCAGCAGCGGCTCGGCCAGCGACGGGTTCAGCTTGTCCTGGACGAGCTTGGCCGTCGAGTAGGTCTGCTCGGCCCCGACGACGGGCTGGAACTCGGGCGTGACCGGGATCAGCACGGCGTCGCTCGCCACAAGCGCGTTGAGGCTGAAGACGGTCATCGCTGCGGCGGTGTCGAGGAGGATGAGGTCGTAGTCGTGTCCCTGCTCCAGCGCCTCCTTGATCCAGAGCACGTCGGTGGGGCGGTTGAGCCCGCGCGCCGCCTTCGTCATGCTGTACGACGCCGGCAGCAGGTCGAACCCGTGCAGCGGCACGGCGGCCAGGTCGCGCGGCACCACCTCGGGGTCGAAGAGCGCCAGCGACGACTGCGCGGCGTCCGGCTCGTCCACGCCGAGGAGCCGCGTCAGGAAGCCCTGCGGGTCGAGGTCCACCGCCAGCACGCGGCGGCCGCTGAGGCCGAGCGCCGCCGCCATGTGGATGGTGGTGGTGGTCTTGCCGGTCCCGCCTTTGTGGTTGCAGATGCTGAGGACGGGCATGAGGGATCGGGGTGCGGGTGAGCGGGCGTTGCGTTTCACATCAGCCCCCGGCCGGGGGGTGGCGAAGCTCCTAGAGCGTCCTAGAGCGAGCGGGGGATCGAGCCAGGCGTCCTCTTTCGGCTCCCGCCCGTCGCGGTGTGGGCGTTCCGAATCTCTCTGAGCCGAGCGAAATTACCGGCCGGCCCGCGGGGATGCAACCCGGCTCGCCGAGGCGTCCTCGGCGGCTTCCCTTTAGCCCGCACCCGGGGACACCGATATCTGATCCGACGCGCCCGCTCTTCGATCTCGTCTCACCACCGAGTACCTTGCGCGCGTCCCCCCTTCCCGGATGGGAAGAGACCCCGCCGCGAACCGTTCTCGACGCCCCAGCCCACGCTTGTGACTGCCCTCCCCCGCTCCCGCTTCGTCGATCAGTTTAGCGGCTCGATCTGGGTGCTCATCTCCGGCATGATGCTCGGGCTGAGCTTCCCGCCTTTCCCGCTGTGGTGGCTGGCGTATGTCGCGCTCGTGCCCCTGCTGGTCCGCTGGAGCCGGATGCCGCTGGGCTGGATGCTGCTGCGCGAGGCGTACTCGGCGTTCCTGGTGATGGCCGCCATCGCCGGGCACTGGGTGCTGTTCCACGAGCACGTGCTGACGGCGCTCACCTCCGGCCTGGGGCTGCTGCTGCTGCCGGTGCCGATGACGCTGCCCGTCGTGGCCGCCGCGCTCGCGAAGCAACGCTTCGGGTTCGGGTTCGGGTTCGCGGTCCTCGTCTCGTCGTGGCTGGCGATGGAGTACGCGATGACGCACGGGCCGGTGGCGCTGCCGTGGCTGCTGCTCGGCAACACGCAGGCGACGGCGACCCCGTTCAACCAGTTCGCCGACCTCGGCGGCGTGGGCGGCCTGACGCTGTGGCTCTGGCTCGTCAACGGGGCCCTCTTCTGGGCGATCCAGGTCCGCCCGACCTTTGCGAAAACGGCCTTCGCCGTGGCGGCCGTCGTCCTGCTCGCCGCACCGGTCGGCTACGGCTGGTGGCGCACCGACCGGCTCGAAGCGCCGACCGGGACGCTCGAGGTCGGGCTGGTGCAGCCGGCCGTGTCGCCGCACCGCTGGTCCGACGTGACGAACGGCGCGCGCGTCGACCTGATGGCGACGCTCTCGGCGCAGCAGCTCCGCGCCGCCGAGGGCAGCGGCCCTACGCGCCCCGCCCGGCGGCCGGCCCTCCTGGTCTGGCCCGAGACCTCGCTGCCGGTCTACGCCGACGCCCGCCGCCAGCGCGCCCTCTACCGCCGCCTCGACGCCTGGACCGTCGAGCACGACGTGGCCCTGCTGACCGGGGCCATCACGCGCTACGACTCGGCCCCGTCGCTGACGGTCGACGCGGTCGTCGCCGAGAAGTACGCCCAGGTGACGCCGTACTACAACAGCGCGCTCCTCTTCCAGGGCGGCGACCCGACCCAGCAGATCGACAAGATCCACATGATCCCGTTCGCCGAGCGCGTGCCGCTGGTCGAGTGGCGGCCGGCGCTCGCGGCGCTCGGCGTGGCCTCAGGGGGCGTCGGGGCCTACGGCCTGGGGCGGCGGCAGCGGATCCTGGAGGCCGGCTCGGCGCGGTTCGGCGCGCTGATCTGCTACGAGTCGCTCTTCGGCGACCACGCCCGGCGGCTCGTCGAGAATGGAGCCGAGTTCCTGACGGTCCTCTCGCAGGACGGGTGGTGGGGCCGCTCGGCCGGCTACCGCCAGCACTTCGCGCTCTCGCGGCTGCGCGCCGTGGAGAACCGCCGGGCCGTCGTGATGGGCACCGTCACCGGGCGCAGCGGCCTCATCGAGCCCGACGGCAGCGTCCGCGCCGTGACCGGCTGGATGGAGCAGACCGTCCACCAGACCTCGGTCCCGCTGCTCCACGCGCCGACCTACTACACCACCCACGGCGACTGGGTCGGGCGCTCGGCGCTCGTGCTGACGCTCCTGCTCGCCCTCCTCTGGGGCTTCATGACGCTCTTCTTTCCCGAGTGGCGCGCCCCGTCGGCGAAGCGGACCAAGCAGCCGGCGCGCCGCCAGACGATCAGCCTGACCCGGCTGTCCTCGTAGCGCGGCACCGCACGGGACCGAGAGCCTATCTTCCGGCTCCTCGCCCTCGCGCCCATGCTCCGCCTCCGCGTCCCGCTCGTCCTGGCCTCGCGCTCGCCGCGCCGGCGAGACCTCCTCGAACGCCTGGGCGTCCCGTTCTCCGTCCACCCGAGCGACGCCGACGAGACGCTCCCCCCTGGCCTTGACCCCGGCCCGGCGGTCGCTCTGCTGGCCCGGCACAAGGCCGAGGCCGTCGCGCCTGCCTACCCCGCTGCGCTCACGCTCGGGGCCGACACCGTCGTGGTGCTCGACGGGACGATCCTCGGCAAGCCCACGGACGCGGTCGACGCCGCGGCGATGCTGACTCGGCTCAGCGGTCGCACGCACACCGTCTGGACCGGCCTCGCCCTGACTCGGGCTGGCCGAACCGTCACCGCGCACGAAGCGACCGAGGTCCGGTTCGCGGCGCTCTCCGAGGGGCAGATCGCGGACTACGTGGCTAGCGGCTCGCCGCTCGACAAGGCGGGATCGTACGGGATCCAGGACGACTGGGGCACACTCTTCGTCGAAGGCATCCAGGGAGACTACTACAACGTCGTCGGCCTGCCGCTGCACCGGCTCTACCAAACGCTTCGCGCCCATTTCGCCGATCTTCTCGTCCCGCCCGGCGTTGGGGAGAACTAACCCGCCTCTCCTCTAGGTCCCGTCGCCCTATGGCTCCCACCTACGACCAGCTCCGCGTCCGCCTCGTCCAGGTCCGGGACCGCCGCGCCGTGCTGCGCGAGGAGCAGCAGACGTTTCTCGAGCGCTGCCACCTCCGGCCCGAGCAGCTCCTGACCGTCAACGCGCTCTCCGAGCCGCTCGGCGAGGCGCTGCTCGACGGGGTCGACGCCGTGATGATCGGCGGGGCCGGAGCGTACTCGGTGACGCACACCTACCCGTGGACCGCCGCCCTCATCCAGCTCGTGGAGGGCTGCTACGAGCGCCGGCTGCCCCTCTTCGGATCGTGCTGGGGGCACCAGTTCATCGCCCGCGCCTTCGGCGGGACGGTCGTCCAGGACCTCGAGCGTAGCGAGATGGGCACCCACGAGGTCGTCCTCACCGAGGCCGGCCAGGCCGACCCGCTCTTCCGCGATTTCCCCGTCCGGTTCTCGGCGCAGATGGGGCACCAGGACCGCGTCAGCGTGCTCCCGGCCGACGCCGTCGAGCTGGCGTGCAACGGCACGGCCCCGTTCCAGTCCTTCCGCATCGCCGGCCGGCCGATCTACGGCACGCAGTTCCACAGCGAGCTGGACGCCGAGCGCGAGCGGCAGCGGCTCGTCGCCTACCGGGCCTACTACACCGAGACGCAGAGCGAGGCCGAGTTCGAGCACACGGTTGCCACGCTGCGCGACACGCCGGAGGTGGACGGCCTGCTCTCGGCGTTCCTGGAGCGCTTCGCGGTGAGCGCGTAGTCGGTCTAGGCCGCCTTCCGCCGGACATCGCCGGCGGCCTCGTGGAGCACGGCGAACAGGTCGGCCTTGACGAAGGGCTTGCTGACGTAGCTGCTGAAGCCGGCGTCGAGGAAGCGCTCGCGGTCGCCGGGCAGGGCGTAGGCGGTGCAGGCGAGCGCCGGGAGGTCGGCGTGCTGCGGCATCGCGTGGAGCGCCTCGAGCACGTCCACGCCGGTGCGATCCTCGCCGAGGTTGATGTCGAGCAGCGCCACGTCGAAGGTCTTCTCCCCGGCCACCGCCAAGGCCTCGTCGACGCCGCTGACGAGCGTGGCGTCGAACCCCTTGCGGAGCAGGTGGCGCAGCAGGAGCCGCGACTCGGCGTTGTCTTCGAGCACAAGGACGCGCGGCTTGGCGTCGGCCGGCTCGGAAGGGGTTCTGGCAGAGGCCGTCGGGGCTAGAGACTCTCTCATCGGAACGGAAGGGATAGGTTCGGGTGGCCCCGTCGGTATCGGCCCCCCGGCGCTCTATGTAAACTAGCCCGCGCTCTTTTCGCGCCTCACGCCGTCTTCGAGACGGGGGCCGGGTCGATCACGGTCTCGCTCTCGCCTTTTCCGCCGACCGACTCGTCACCGCCCGGCTCCGCGTTGACGGGGCGGTCCAGGAGGCTCTCCGTGTCGCCGTCGGCGTTGGCTCCGGTCAGTCCGTCGCGCGTGGCCTGCCGGCCGCGCCCGGCCTGCTTCCCGAACACCAGCTCGCGCCACGTCAGCGACAGGTCGGCGCGGTCGGGGAAGCGCTTGCCGCGCGTCTGGGCGAAGTTCAGAATTCCGACGAGCAGCACCCCGCCGACGGTGTTGCCCACGAGCACGGCCCCGACGAAGCGTACGGCCTCGCCGAGCGGCGCCAAGCCCTGGAAGACGAGGAAGAGCGCCTCGCACGAGCCGATGATGCAGTGGAACAGGTCGGCGCTCGGGATGAGCGTCATCAGGATCATCACGACGAGCAGCCGCGCCGTGGTCTCGCGCGCGGCGTGGTTGAGCCACACCATGCTCGCCACGATCCACCCCGCCATCAGGCCCTTCCAGAAGAGCGCCTCCGTGGAGACCTCCAGCCCGTGGAGCGCGAAGCCGCGCGCCGCCTCGGCCGTGTCGGGGTCGAAGAGCGGGGTCCAGGCGAAGGCCATCGCCGCAAGAGCCGCCCCGGCGAGGTTGGCCGCGAGCACGATCGCCCAGAGCCGCAGGAGCTGCGGCACGCTCGCGATGCGCGTCAGCACGAGGGTGACGGGCGTGAGCGTGTTCTCGGTGAAGAGCTGGTAGCGCCCGAGCACGATCAGCAGGAAGCCCGCCGGGTAGAGCAGGTTGCCCAGCATCACGCTCCCGGTTTCGGCCGTGATCGCGGCGCGAGCCACGAACGACAGCCCGATCGACAGACCCGCCGCCAGGCCAGAGAGGAACAGCAGCCGGGTCGAGCGCACGAACTCCTCGTCGGCGGTGGCGACGAGGCGCTGGAAGATCTCGTCGGTCGAGAAGAGGTCGCGCACGGCGTGGCCGGCCGCCGGGGCTCCGCTCTCGGAGCGGTCGAGCGTGGTGCGGAAGGCGTCGTCGTCCGTCGCCTCGGGGCTGTCGGGCGGGCGGGAGAGCACGGCCTTGCGGCCGGCAATCGAAGAGCGAGTAGACACGGGCAGCGGGGGCGAGGGAGCCGGTTGTACGCGGCCCGCGCCCCCGGTTCCTCGCTCCCGTCGTCTGGTCGGTCGTCCTTTACGAGCAGCGCGCCCAGCCTCCGAAGAGACCAGGCGCGCTGTCTGTGCTTCTGTACGTCGCGGCTTCTGTGCGTCGCGGGCTACTTCACGAGCACGACGCGGGTCGAGCCGCGGACGGTCGCGCCCTCGAGCACGACGGTGTACGTGCCGCTCGGGAGCGAGCGGCCGTCCACCTCGACGGAGCGGAACTCGTCGGCGTCGGTCATGCCCTCGTAGAGCACGGCGATGCGGCGGCCGATCGCGTCATAGAGCGTGACCGTCACGTCCTGCGCCTCGGCGAGGCGGAAGCGCACCGTCGTCGTAGCGTCGAACGGGTTCGGGCGCGCGCCTTCGAGCACGTAGCCCTCGGGCATGGCCTGCTCCGAGGTCTCGGCGCGGATGGGCGCGGTCGTCATGAAGTCCTCGACGGTCGGCTCCGCACTCGAGGGGCGGCCGTCGTTGCGGAACGGGACGAGCGTCGGGCCGACCACGTCGCACTCCCAGGGGTTGCCCGCGCCGTGGAGCGCGCTCGACCGGTACCAGAGCACCACGTCCTGGTTCACGAGCGACTCGCCGCTGACGAGCTGCGGCCGGTTCGGGTTGATGGCGCAGCCCACGCTGCCGTCGTCGAACTCGCCGGCATCGTAGCGGACGGCCATCATGTCGAGCTTCGAGAAAGCGTCGACCGGCAGCTCCAGGTCTGCCTCGGACGGGATGATCTTGTAGCCGGCACGGAGGCCCGCGTCGCGGACGGCCCAGAAGACGCCGTCGTCCGGGTTGCCCCAGGTGCGCTGGGTCTCGCTGGTGAAGCGCGTGATGGCGTTCGTCGTCGGGTTGACCTCGTAGATCTGGTCCTCGCCGCCGCCGGACTGCCCGGCGAGCAGGTCGAAGTCGAACCGGTAGTAGACGTGGTGGCGGTGGGCCTCATCGGTGCAGGTCGCGGTCGCCGCCGAGAACGAGTACTCGGGCCAGATGCGGCCGTCGCGGTAGAAGTGCCACTTCAGGCGGTAGCGGTACCAGCCGGCATTCATGTGAGTGGTGACGATCAGCTCGTCGTCGGTCTCCTCGACCGCGACACCGCGGAAGTTACCGGCGTCGCCGCCGCTGCCGCCGGCCTGGTTGATGTCGCACGTGGTCTGGACCGAGCCGAAGTCGGCGTCGGCGAAGCAGCCGTTGGGGCGGATGCCGGTGGCGGCGAAGCCGGCCTCGGAGTAGCTCCAGTCGCGGTAGCAGCCGCAGCCTCCGGGGTCGTACTCGACGTTGAGGACGGGCGTGTGGGCGCGCTTGAAGATCAGGAAGCCCCGGTAGTAGGCGTTGAGGATCTCGAGCCCGGAGCCGTCGCTGCCCGAGCTGCGCGAGGGCCGGACGTAGTCGAACGACCAGATCGGGTTGTCGGCGGGCCAGTCGATGTGGCCGGTCACGGCCGAGGTGCAGTTGGCCGTGGCGTTGTAGCCCGAGGGCGTCGTGCTGAGTGCGGAGACCTGAGCGTACGCGGGAGCCGCCAGAAGCAGAAGGCCCAGCGCCGCAGAGAGAGATAGAACGTGTCGCATGGAGAGAGAGGGTTGGCGTGGGAAGGGTTAGCGGCGGTCGCTGTTGAAGCGCGTCGCGTTGCTGTCGCGGTCCGGGTCGAAGTCGCGCGAGACGAGCGCGCGCGTCCCGAGGTCGACGACCACGAACCGGATGCGCTCGGCGTTGCGGCCGTCGACGTCGTACAGGTCGAACATCAGGCACCGCGAGCCGGGGCCGCACGCGTGGCCTTCTTCGCGCAGCAGCGTGAAGCCGCCCGAGAGCACCGGGTTGCTGGCGCGCTGGTAGAGGGCACCGAGTTCGTCGTCGGCCAGGATGAGCGCCTTGGCCTGCTCCACCTCCTCGTCGCTCGGGCCGTAGATGGCCTGCCGGGTGGTTTCCTGCTTGATCGTGGCCCCGGAGGCGTCGGTGATGGTGCGGAGGTACTCTCCGCTCGCGGCGTCGTAAGTGAGGGTCGTGGTCCAGCGCGCCGTGGTGCCGTCTTCGAGCTTGACGTCGCCGGTCCAGGAGCGGATCAGGTCTTGGGCGTCAGCCGTGGGGGCCACGAAGGCGGTGAGGGCGAGGGCGAGGAGCCCGGTCCGCAGTGCGCGAGCCCGTAGGGAGGGAGGATGCATGGCAGGAGAGGTTGGTTGGGGAAGGCTTTCAATGTCGCACAGATAGGGCCGCTATGCAAGTCGAATCTTCCCTGTTACGCTTCCGTGACACTTGGGGCCTATCCGAAAAATTCTCTCGCCCCCGGTCCTGCGCCCTGGCAAAACCTCTCTCCGCGGGGGACTTTCTTCCTTTCGACGCTCCCCCCGATCCCAGGGTCGGAGATAGCCTGGAGGCTATTTTGGCCGTATCGGAGCCGCCTTCAGGGTGCGCCGGGGGCCGAGCCGAACCGGCACAGTGGTTGACGGGGAGCCTGCGACCCGAGGTTTCTCTCTGCCCCCTATGCCTCCCCTGTCCTCCCCTCGCCCCGAGTCCGACCGTCCCGCGTCTGGCGCGCCCGGCGACCTCCAGGCGCTCGTCCTGCGCCACGCCGTCGCCCCGACGCCCGCGCACCGCGAGGCAGTCGTGCTCGCCGCGCTTCCGCTCGTGCGCTCGCTCGTGGGCAAGCTCACGCTCCCCGACAACCCGATGGCGACGTGGGGCGACCTCGAGGGGGCCGGGCTGCTCGGCCTCCTCCAGGCGCTCGACACGTACGACCCGGACCGGGGCGCGCTCTTCGTCACCCACGCCTACCGCCGCATCCAGGGCGCGCTCGTCGACTACCTCCGCTCGATCGACGTGCTCTCGCGCGGCAAGCGCCAGCAGATGGCCGAGGCCCAGCAAGCCATCGCCGACCTCCACCAGGTGCTCGGGCGCGAGCCGCAGGACGAGGACGTGGCCGACTACCTCGGCGTGCCGCTCGGCAAATACCAGGAGTTGCTCTCCGAGGCACAGCACCGCTTCGCGCTCTCCGTGGACCAACCCTCCGGCCAGGACGGCACCCAGACGATGCTCGACGTGATCGAGCACGAGGACGGCACCGAAGGCTTCGAGCGCGTCGAGACCCGGTCCGAGCTAGAGGCATTGCGGAAGATGCTGCCGCACCTGCCCGAGCGCGAGCAGGTCATCCTCGGGCTGTATTACACCGAGGGCCTGACGCTCCGCGAGATCGGCGAAGTGCTCGGGGTGAGCGACGCCCGCGTCTCGCAGATCATGGGCAAGACGATGCTCAAGCTCCGCACCGCGCTGACCGCCACCCAGCCCGCCAGCCGGCGCGCGGCCTGAACGGCCTCTACCGGCTAAGCGGCCTCTATCGGCCAAGGTAGAGATTGCACGGCCGGCCCTTCTGCGAGGTCTTCCCCCAAGTGTCGAAGGCGAAGCTGCGGGTCGGCTGCGCTATCCGATGGGCAACGACCGAACTCGCACTCGCTCCGCCTCCATGACGGCAACGCATCCACGCTCGACGTGCTCGGCGAGGGCCGGACATGGACCGCGTCATGCCCGGCGGCCCGGAGTCCGGCGGCTACGTCCGGCGAGAGCACGTTGTCAACGAGGAGCTTCACGCGGCGGCGAGCGGGAGCGTCCGCTCCTGCATCGCCTCGGCCGCGTAACGGAGCGCCTGCCGGATGTCCTCAGACTCTAGATCAGGATGTGCGGCTAGCACCTCGGCCTCGCTCATCCCGTCGGCGAGCGCGGCGACGACGGTCGCCACGGGCAGTCGGAATGCACGGGACACCGCCCATCTTCACCGGGTCTATAGCGATACAAATGTCGGCCTGGCAGGATCGTGTCCGGTGAATGCGCTGGCGTTCGTTATTCTCCCCCGCCCCCGTCAACCTCGCCGTCAAAGTAGAGTCGGTTCGCGGACAGGTCTGGTCCCGCCGCCCACTCGACGCCCCCGCCCCCTTCCACGACGGTCACCGCCGTGAACGCCCTAGCGTCGGCGATGCGCTGGAACACACCCCGGCTCAAGAGCGGCGCGACGTCGAACACCCGGACCTCGCCGTCCTCGAACGTGATGCGAATGGTCGCTCCTCCGACTGCTGACGCGGTGACGACACGCGGGGCGAGCGGCTCGGGGCCGACGATGATTTCAGGCTCAGTCTGAATCTCAGGCATGATCAGCGAAGGGGTTCGATGATTCCAGGCGGTTCCATGTTCAACGCCCGAGTCCATGCCTGTTCCAACTCGGCTTCCCGGAGTGCGGCCCACGCTTGGACGAGGCGGCGCTGACGACGCGGGAGGGTGCCCGCCAGCAACTCCCCTTCGGGAATGCTGAAGACGGCCCGGTGCTCGGCGTACTGCGCGTGGAAGTGCGGCCGGCTGTGCTGCCCCGCGTCGTCGTAGTAAATCGCGATGACGATGCCGAAGAACTCGGAGATGCGGGGCATGATACCTACCGCGAAAGGTAGAGATTCCGCATCTCGTAGGGCCGGCTGAAGTGCTCGTCGGTGAGGTCGTCCACGAAGGCGATGGCTTCGCCGGTCGACTTCATCTCGGGGCCTAGCTCCTTCGGGACCTCGGGGAACTTGTCCCACGAGAAGACCGGCTCCTTGACGGCATAGCCTTCGAGCGTGCTCTCGAGCTCGCCCGCCGCTCGGAACGTCGCAAGCTTCTCGCCGAGCATCACTTTCGTCCCAATCGCGGCGTAAGGAATGCCCGTCGCCTTGGCGATGAACGGGACCGTCCGGCTCGCGCGCGGGTTCGCCTCGATGACGTAGACCGTCCCGTCTTTGATGGCGAACTGTACGTTCATCAAACCCTGGATTTCGAGCCGGCGCGCAATCGCCTCGGCGTAGTCGCGGATCGTCGCCTGAATCTCGTCGGAGAGTGAGAACGGCGGGAGCACGGCCGTCGAGTCGCCGCTGTGGACCCCGGCGGGTTCGATGTGCTGCAAGATGCCGCAGACCTCGAGCTCGTCGCCGTCGAAGATCACGTCGCAGTCCACCTCGACGGCATTTTCCAAAAAGAGATCGAGCAGAATCTGGTTTTCGGGGAGCATCTTGAGGATGTCCCTGACGTAACCGGACACCTCCTCTTTGTTGATCGCGATCCGCATGCCCTGCCCGCCGAGGACGTAGCTCGGCCGGATCAGAATCGGGTAGCCGATCCCCTCGGCCACGTTCACGGCCTCGTCGGGAGTGCGCGCTAGGCCGTAGACCGGAAACGGAACCTCCAGCTCCTTCAGAATCTTGGAGAACTTGCCCCGGTCTTCGGCCAGGTCCATCTTGGCATACGGCGTCCCGAAGATGTGGATGTCGTTTTTCTCGAACCCGTCGGCGAGCTTGAGCGCCGTCTGCCCGCCGAGCTGGAGGATGACGCCGGCCGGGTTCTCGTGCTCGATCACGTCCAGGACCCGCTCCCAGAAAACCGGCTCGAAGTAGAGCTTGTCTGCCACGTCGAAGTCGGTCGAGACGGTCTCGGGGTTGCAGTTGATCATGATCGCCTCGTAGCCCATCTCGCGCGCGGCCAGGACGCCGTGGACGCAGCTGTAGTCGAACTCGATGCCCTGCCCGATCCGGTTCGGCCCGGAGCCGAGGATGAGCACTTTCTCCCGCTCCGTCACCTCACTCTCGTTGGCGTCGGCGTCGCCGCTGCCGTCGTAGGTCGAGTAGAAGTACGGCGTCTCGGCCTCGAACTCGCCCGCGCAGGTGTCGACCACCCGGAACGTCGGCGTGAGGCCGAGCTCCTTTCGGCGCGCGCGCACCTGCTCCTCGCTCACATCGTCCTTCAAGAGGTAGGCGATCTGCCGGTCGGAGAAGCCGTGCTGCTTGACCCGGAGCAGGAAGTCTTTCTCGAGCTCGTGCAGCGCGAGGGCGGCGACCTCGCGCTCGGTCTCGACGAGGGCGCGGATCTGGTAGAGGAACCACGGATCGACGTGGGTGATGTCGGCGATCTCCTCGACGCTCGCGCCGTGCGTGAAGGCGTTGCGGATCTGGAGCGTCCGGTCCCAATAGGGCTTGCGGAGGCGCTCCCGGACGACGGTGCGGTGGTCGGGGTCGCGGTCGGCCCCCAGCCCGGCGTAGCCCAGCTCGAGGCTCTGCCACGCCTTCTGGAGCGACTCGGTGAACGTCCGGCCGATCGCCATGGCCTCGCCGACGGCCTTCATCTGGGTGGTCAGCTCCTCGTCGACGCCCTCGAACTTCTCGAAGTTGAACCGGGGGACTTTGGTGACGACGTAGTCGAGTGCCGGCTCGAAGCAGGCGCTCGTCGTGCCGGTGACCTCGTTCGGCAGCTCGTCGAGGGTGTAGCCGACCGCGAGCCGGGCGGCGACCTTGGCGATCGGGTAGCCCGTCGCCTTCGAGGCGAGGGCCGAGCTGCGGCTGACGCGCGGGTTGATCTCGATGACGACCATCCGCCCGGTCTTGGGGTCGAAGGCGAACTGGATGTTGCAGCCGCCGGCAAAAGTGCCGATCGAGCGCATCGCCTTGATGGCCGCGTCGCGCATCTGCTGGAACTGCTTGTCGGTGAGGGTCTGCTGCGGGGCGACGGTCACGCTGTCGCCGGTGTGGACGCCCATCGGGTCGAGGTTCTCGATGGAGCAGACGATGATGACGTTCTCGGCGCTGTCGCGGAGCAGCTCGAGCTCGTATTCCTTCCACCCGAAGAGGCATTCTTCGATCAGGACTTGGTGGACGGGCGAGAGCTCGAGTCCGCGGGTGACTTTCTTGTCGAACTCGCCGGCGTTCCAGACGATGCCGCCGCCGGCCCCCCCCATCGTGAAGCTCGGCCGGATGACGATAGGCTGGAACCCGAGGCCACCGCCCAGCTCCTGAGCGATCTCGTGGGCCTCGAGCAGCGACTTGGCGACGCGGCTTCGGGCCTGGTCGATCCCGATGCGCTCCATCAGGTCGCGGAACTGCTGGCGGTCCTCGGTGATGCGGATCGCGTCGATATCAACCCCGATCACGTCCACGCCCTGGGCCTTCCAATAGCCCTCCTCGTGGAGCACCTCGGCGAGGTTGAGCGCCGTCTGGCCGCCCATCGTCGGGAGCACGGCATCCGGCCGCTCTTTCTCGACGATCTGCTTAATGGATTTGGGCGTCAACTCCTGGAGGTAGACCGTGTCGGCCATGACCGGGTCGGTCATGATGGTCGCCGGGTTCGAGTTGACGAGGGCGACCTCGTAGCCCTCGGCGCGGAGGGCCTTCGAGGCCTGGCTGCCGGAGTAGTCGAACTCGCAGGCCTGCCCGATGACGATGGGGCCGGAGCCGATGAGGAGGATCTTCTGGATGTCGGTGCGTTTGGGCACAGGCGGAGGTGTTAGGGTTCGGCAACGTAGGGGCACGGCGCGCCGTGCCCATACAGCGGTGGCTCCGGTCAGCCGCCGAAGCCGCTGACGGTGTAGTCCTTCGGACGCTCCAGGATGACGAGCGCGGCGTAGCCCGCGCGCGGCGCGAGGTCGGAGTCGATCCCGGTCGAGGCCCCGCCCATCGCGGCGACGTGGAGCGGGAGCCAGCCATCGGCGAGGCGCGCGTTGAGGGCTGTGAGGGACGGGGACTCGCCCTCGGCGTCGGGGTCGAAGTAGACGACGTGCGCGGTGCGTTCGGTTGCCATCGGTCAGGCGGTTTCGGTGGAGGCTTCCCTGGTCTCAGCGATGAGGTCGAGGAAGGCGTCGAAGAGGTAGGCGCTGTCGTGCGGGCCGGGCGAGGACTCCGGGTGGTACTGGACCGAGAGGCCGGGGAACGCGGCGAAGCGCAGGCCCTCGACGGTGCCGTCGTTGAGGTTCTGGTGGGTGACGCGGGCGCGTTCGTCGGTGATCGAGTCCTCGGCGACGGCGAAGCCGTGGTTCTGGGTCGAGATCTCGACGTCGCCGCGCTCGAGGTTCTTGACGGGCTGGTTCGCGCCGCGGTGGCCGACCTTCATCTTGTAGACGTCCATGCCCGAGGCGAGCGCCATGAGCTGGTGGCCGAGGCAGATGCCGAACGTCGGGAGGCCGCTCTCGGCCGCCTCCGTGGCGGTGCGGACCGCATCTGGCATCGCGCGCGGGTCGCCCGGCCCGTTCGAGAGGAAGAGGCCGTCGGGCGTCCAGTCGAGGACCTCACCGAGCGGCGTGGCGGCGGGGAAGACGCGGACGGCGCAGCCGCGCCGGGCGAACGAGCGGAGGATGTTGCGCTTGACGCCGTAGTCGTAGACGGCGATGCGCGGGCCCTCGCCCTCGGCAAAGGTGTACGCCTCGGGCGTGGTGACGCGGCTCGCGAGCTCGAGGCCGGCCATGCTCGGGTGCGCCTTCGCCTTGCGGACCAAGCTCTCGTCGTCCAGGTCCACCGATGAGATGACGGCGTTGAGCACGCCCCCCTCGCGGATGCGCCGGACGAGGCGGCGCGTGTCCACGCCGGAGATGCCCACCAGCTCGTGCCGCTTCATCCAGGCCTCGAAGCTCTCGTCGGCCAGCGCGTTCGAGTACCGGTCTACGAAGGCGCGCGTGACGAGGCCGGCGACCATCGGGCCGGCCGCTTCGAGGTCCGCCTCAGCCGCTCCGTAGTTGCCGATGTGCGGGTAGGTCATCATCATGATCTGCCCGACGTAGCTCGGGTCGGTCATGATCTCCTGGTAGCCGGACATGCTGGTGTTGAAGCACAGCTCGCCGGCGGTCTCGCCGGGGTGTCCGACGGCGACGCCCGTGACGACGGTGCCGTCTTCGAGGGCGAGCTTGGCGGGCGGGCGAGCGGAGAGAGCGTCGGAGGTCATAGCGCGCGGGAGGCCGAGGGAGCGGGGCGGGAGTATCGTCCGCCTCGGGCGAGGCGTATAAAAAAAGCCTCCCCAAAACGGGAAGGCTGAGGAGCGGGTCGGCTCCGGCGAGGGTCGGGCAGCACGAGGAGGACGCCGGGCACGAGAGGCGGGAAGAGCGGTGGACGTAGGACCGAAAGCTACGGCGAGGGTCCCTGTCGCCGCGCGTCGCCGTCCGCGTTTCTGCCTCTTTTCACACCGGCCTCCGCGCTATACTTCCAGCCCGATCTGCCGCGTTTCGCCCCCGTGCCCCTTCCGACTCCCCGCCGCACCGAAGCGCACGAGCAGGCCTACGGGCCGCGCATCCTCGCGGCGCTCGCGCTCAGCCTACTCGCCGTCACGCTCGCGTTCCGCCTCTGGCCGACCGAGAAGCGCGAGGCCGAGCGGCGCTACGTCGCCACGCCGCAGGAACGGATCGCCCTCGAGCTGATCGAGCCGACGCAGCAGTCCCGCGCGGCCGCCCCGCCCCCGCCGCCGAGCACGCCGCCGGTCGAGGTCCCCGACGACGTGCCGATCCCCGACGAGGTCATCGAGCTCGACGCCCTCGACCTGAGCCCGGCCCTCGAGCCGGTCGAGATCGACGCGCCGCCCGGGCTAGAGGAGATCGCCGGTGAGCCCGACGGGCCGGTCTTCGTCGAGCGCGCCGACCGCCGGCCGCAGTCGCGGCAGACCGTCTTCCCGGACTATCCCCGTGAGGCCGAGCGCCGCGACATCCGCGCGAGGGTCCGCATCCGGGTGCTGGTCGACGAGCGCGGGCGGGTGCAGGAGACGCTGATCCTGGAGCGCTTCCTGCTCGACGGCAAGGACCGCGAGGAGCGCGTGGCCGAGATCGGCTACGGGGTCGAGGAGGCCGCCCTTGACGCCGCCCGGCGGACGCCCTTCCGCCCCGGCCGGCACGGCGGTCGCCCGGTGCAGACCTACACCACGCTCACCCTCAGCGTTGGGGTCTAGCTCCCCCAGCCGATTACGCTGCTTTTGCTAGATCCTCGGGTTCCAGCTCAACGCGGGCTACAGCGAATCCACCCTCCTGAGCCAGCGCAATGGCGCGCCGCATCGCCTCGTCCAGTGTCGGCGTGTCGAGATCGGCAGCTTCCACATAACACGCGATGGACGCTGTACCCGCTGACACGCCGGGCGTAATCGTAAATCCCGCAGCATCGAACGCCTCGAAAAGCCGGTCGGAATCCTCGCAGCCGGTCGGGTCCCGGTCGATGATCAACTCGAAGCCGAAAGCGGTCATGGCATAGTCTCGTCAGACATGGGGGCAGGTGTCAATATAGCGGCGGAGCTGTCTGGCGTGCGCTTCGGGGCTACGCGGCGTCGAGTAGATGGAGCGACGACACCCGCCGCGCCCGCCGGGGCAAAGCATCGCCCCCCACGCATGGGCGCGCGGCCCTGCCTTCTCGATCCGCCAACCCCGCTCGGCGGCGTATTCAACCGCCGCACGGATCGCCTTGTTCGGGTGGCGAGGGAGGCTCGGCATCACCCGCCCCACCCGATGGCGACGGCGATGGCGAGCGCGACCAGGCCGAGGGCGACCAGGCTGAGCTGGAGCGGGAGCACCCACCGCGCCCACGTCTGCCACGGCACGCCGGCCAGCGTCAGCGCCCCCATCAGCACGGCGCTCGTCGGGATGATCATGTTCGTGAAGCCGTCCCCCATCTGAAACGCGAGCACGGCCGTCTGCCGCGTCACCCCGACCAGGTCCGAGAGCGGGGCCATCAGCGGCATCGTCAGCGCCGCCTGCCCGCTGCCGCTCGGGACGAAGAAGTTGATGACGGTCTGCGTCCCGAACATCGCCATCGCCGCGACCGCCGACCCGGTGCCCTCCAGCCCGGAGGCGAGCGCGTGCAGGATCGTGTCGATGATCTGCCCGTCCTGCATCACCACCAGGATGCCGCGCGCCAGGCCGATGATGATCGCGGTCGCCACCAGGTCCTTCGCGCCGAGCATGAACGCCCGGGCGGTGCCGTTCGCGCCGAGCCCGCCGACGGCCCCCATCACGAGCCCGAGCCCGACGAAGAGCGCGGCGATCTCGATGATGTACCACTGGTAGGCGAGCACCCCGAAGACGAGCCCCGCGATGCCGAGGAAGAACACCCCGAGCACGGCCTGCTGCCGGCCCGAGAGCGGCGGCGTCTCGCCCTCGGCGTCGAGGTGCAGCCCGTCGTGGCGCTTCGCCTGGTCGATCTCGAAGGTGGGGCTGCGCGCCGGGTCGCGGCGGACGCGGGCGGCGTGCGCCATCACGAAGGCGATCACGACGGTCGTCACGGCCAGCCACAGCCCGATGCGGAAGCCGACGCCTGAGAACAGCGGCACCGCCGCGATCCCCTGCGCCACGCCGACCGTGAACGGGTTCAGGAACGCCCCGGCGAAGCCCGCCGCCGAGCCGAGGAACGGGATCGCCACGCCCGTCACCGAGTCGTAGCCGAGCGCGAGCGCGAGCGGCACGAAGATCAGGACGAACGGGATCGTCTCCTCGGCCATCCCGAAGACCGCCCCGCCGAGCGAGAACAGGCCCATGAAGATCGGGATCGTCAGCACCTCGACCGCGCGCGACCGCTGCGAGGCGCGGACCAGCCGCCGCAGCGAGGCCTCGACGGCCCCGGTCTCCTGCAGCACCGCGAACGCGCCGCCGACGAGCAGCACGAAGGCGATAATCGGCGCGGCGTCCTCGTCGATGAAGCCGAGGATCGGGGCTTGCAGAATGATGGCGACCGTGTGCCCGAGCCGGTCCAGCACGCCGTCGAACGCCCGCTCGACGGTGTGGAACGAGCCGGGGACGACGACCTCGCGCGTGCCCGCGCCCTCGACCAGGATCTCGGCCTTGTCGTAGGCCCCGGCCGGGACGATCCACGTCAGCACGGCGGCCAGCACGATGATCGAGAAGATGATGAGCGTCGTGTCGGGCGCTTTGAATCGGGAGAGGCGCATCGGTCGGGAGTCGGAAGGTGGAGGCCGGCAAACTACCCCGGCCGTCTCGAACTTTTGCGGCATCGCGCGTACCACCCCGGTCCCGCCGATCCGATGCCCCATGCTCCGACCGCTCCTGCTCGCCCTCGTCGCCCTCTCGCTCAGTCTTCCGGCCGCCGCGCAACGGCCGGCGAGCGATTCGCTCCAGGCCCTCCGCGCCGAGCAGGCGTTCGTCAGCGGGATGACGCGGGCCTACGCCGGCGACCACGAGGCGGCGATCCGGCAGTACGAGCGCGCGCTCGAGCTCCGGCCGGGCGAGGCGGCCGTGCTCGCGGCCCTCGCCGAGGCGCACGAGGCCGAGGGGCACGGCGCGACGGCGCTCTACTTCGCGGCGCAAGCCGCCGAGGCGGCCCCGGCCGAGCCGAGCCTCGCCCGCCACCTGGCCCGCCTTCAGGCTGAAGCGGGAGAAACGGCTGCCGCCGCCGAGACCTACCGCGCGCTGCTCGCCCTCGAGCCGGACGACCTGGACGCCCTCGAGAGCCTGCTCGCCCTCGAGCCGGCCGACGCCGCCCTGCGAGACCGCCTCGCCGCGCTCCGAGGCGACGAGCCGGAAGCGCCCCCCCCAGCCTCCCCTCCGAAGCACGACCCCGAGGATGACCGCTTCCTGGCGGGCGAGCGCTCCATCGAGCAGGGCGATTGGGCGGGAGCCGCCGAGGCCCTCGCGCAGGCGCTCGCCGACGACCCGCTGCACCCGGCGCGGTGGGCCCAGCTCGTCGACGCCCACGTCCGGTCCGGCGAGGCCGAGGCCGCGCTCGAGGCCGCCGACGAGGCCCGGCTGCTCTTCCCCGGCCAGGTCGCGCTCGTCCGCGCCGCCGCGCTCGCCCACGCCGCCGCCGGCCGGTCCGACGAGGCGGTTCGCCTGTTCGAGGACGCCCTCGGTCTGCTCGCCGACGACCCGGCCGAGGAGGCCGAGCGAGCCGCCCTCCTCGAGGCGCTCGGCCGCGCCGCCGGCCTCGCGCCTGCGGACCGGCAGCGGCTCCGGGAGCGGCTCGAGCGCAGCGCGCCCTAGACCGGCAGCGGTATACTTCGCCGCGCGGGCCGTCCGTTCGGGACGGCGACGCTTCCCCCCACGCCCTGCCCTCTCGTGCGCGCTCCTCTCCTCGTCCCCCTGCTGCTCATCGCCGGGTGCTCCGCCGGCCCGCTCGTCCGCGATGCCCCCGACCTCGCAGCCCCGGCCGACTTCCCGAACCACACCGCCGGGCAGATCGTCCTGCTGATGGAGACCGTCGCCGGCCAGGACTCCATCGCTGCGTTTTCGAGCCAGGCGAAGGTCGAGGTCCGCTCGTCGACGCGCGACGCTGACCTCGCGGCGACCGTGCGGCAGCGGGCGGCGGACACGCTGTGGGTGAGCGCGCGCGGGCCGTTCGGGATCGAGGTGGCGCGCGCGCGGGCCACGCCGGAGTCGGTCGAGATCTGGGACCGGATCGGCGGGCGGCTCTACGCCGGATCGGTGGAGGCCGCGTCGCAGTTTCTGCCGAGCGCCGTCGGGACGCGCGAGCTGTTCGACACGCTCCTGGGCCGGCTGCGGCCGGCGACGGCCGAGGGCTGGTCGGTGCAGCGCGACAGCAGCCGGTACGTCCTGACGACGGACGACGGCGCGCAGCGGTTCACCGTGGACCCGGCGAGCTGGCGGACCGTCCGGTACGAGCGGTTCGACGGCGGGAGCCTGGTCGACGAGCGCTCGTTCTCGGCCTTCGACGTGGTCCAGGGCCGGGTGCTGCCGCGCCGCGTCGCGCTCCGCAACCCGCGCGCCGGCGCGAGCGTGACGCTGGAGCACCGCACGCTCACGCTCAACCCGCCCGGCCTCACGTTCCCCTTCTCGCCCGGCGACGCCGAGCGAATCCCCCTCGACTGACCCGAGTCCCGTCCGACCCGAGTCCCGCTTGACTGCCCGACGTCCCATCTTCCTATGCCACCCCGCCTCTGCCTGCTCCTGCTGTTCCTCGCCGCGCTGCCGGCCGCCGCGCAAGACGAGCAGGGGGCGGCCGAGGCGCGCCTCCGCGAGCTGCGGAGCCAGATCGCCGACTACGAGGAGCGCCTCTCGCGCACGCGCCGCGAGGAGACCGACGCCGCCACGGCGCTCAGCACCCTCGACCGCGAGATCGCCGTGCGCGAGGAGCTGATCGCGTCGTACCGCGAGCAGCAGACCGTGCTCGGCACCGAGGCGGCGGGCCTCCAGCGCTCGGCCGCCGCGCTCGAGGACGAACTGCGGGCGCTCAAGGAGGAGTACGCCGTCCACGCCCGCAACGCCTACATGCGCGGGCGCGTGGGCGACCTCGCGCTGATCCTCTCGGCCGGGTCGATCAACCAGATGCTCGTCCGCACGCGCTACCTCCAGCGCTTCGGGCGGCAGCGGCAGAGCAAGCTCGGCCAGATCACGGCCACCCAGGCGGCGCTCGCCGAGCGGCAGGTCGCGCTCGACTCGTCGGCGGCGCGCATCCGCACGTTGCTCACCCAGGGCGAGGCCGAGCAGCAGGCCTTGGCCGGGCGCAAGGCCGAGCGGGCCGCGCTCGTGGCCCAGCTCCGGCAGCAGCGGAGCGGGCTCGAGGCCGAGCTCGAGCAGCGCCAGCAGGACGTCGCGCAGCTCGAGGCCCGCATCCAGCAGATGATCGCCGAGGCCGAGGCCGCCCGCCGCCGCGCCGCCGAGCGCGCCCGCGCCGAGGCCGAGGTTGCCCGCCGCGCCGGCAACGCCGCCGCCGCCCGCGAGGCCGAAGCCGCCGAGTCCGCGCTCGTCGAGCTGACCGGCTCGTTCCGCCAGAACCGAGGCCGGCTGCCGTGGCCGACGAACGGCGTCGTGACCGGCACCTTCGGCACGCGGACGCACCCCGTCTACGGCACCAAGACGCGGAGCATCGGCCTCGAGCTCTCGACCCCGCCGACGGCGTCGGTGCGCGCCGTCTTCAACGGCCTCGTGAGCCGCGTCTTCGCGATGCCGGGCTACGGCACCTGCGTCATGGTCTCGCACGGCGACTACGCGACGATCTACGGCAACCTCTCGTCGGTGGACGTGCGCCAGGGCCAGGAGGTCCGCGCCGGGCAGGGCGTCGGGCGCGCGGGCACGGCCGACGATCCGCTCGGGCCTGGCCTCTTCTTCGCCCTCTTCGTCAGTGGCGAGGCCGTGGACCCCGCCGGCTGGCTCCAGCGGAAATAGCAAGGGCTACAGGCAGGCGAGGCCGTACGTGCACAGGTCGCGCAGCACGTCGCCCCACAGAAACAGGTCGAAGCCGGACCACGAGTGCACGGGGAGCAGCAGGCTCAGGGCCACCCACAGGAGCGGGACGCGCAGGACGGGTTCCGCCTCCGCCGAGCGCCACCGCTGCCGGAACGGGATCAGCAGCGCCGGCAGCGCCGCGGCGACGAGCACCCCCATCCATACGACCGCGTAGGCGGCTAGGCGCGTCTCCGGAACGGCGCGGCGGACCAGGCAGAGCCAGAAGACGACGCAGAACGCGGACACCGGCAGCACCGCCAGGTTCTCCAGCGGGAGCCGGTGCGCGTTGTCAAGCAGATAGTCCGCCCGGTCGTAGTAGTCCACGCGCACCAGCAGGCGGTGCAGCAGAAATGCCACGCCGCCTATGGCCAGGCCGGCTGCCCCCCAGAGCGTTCTCCTCTCGAAGAGGGCGCGGGGTTCGTAGTTGAGGCTGAACAGGCTGTAGGTCCCGAAGAGGAAGAACGCCTGCTGCGGGTGCCACAGCGCGAGCGCCAGCAGGCACCCGGCGACGGCGCGCCGGTCCGTGCTCGCCACCGCCAGCACAGCCAGGAGGTACACCAGGCCATCGCCGACGCCGAGGTTCTGGGCCGACACCTTCAGCGCCGGCGTCAGCGCCACCAGCACCAGCGTCAGGTACAGCACCGGCGAGCGGTCACGAGCCAGCAGCCCCAGGAGCGGCAGCATCCCGAGCGCGGCGAAGGCCACGGCGATCCAGACGATGTGCGCCGGCAGCAGGCCGAGCACGAAGACCTTGAGCGGCGAGTCCCACACGTACTGAGTCGGCGCGAAGCCGAAGGCGGGGCTGTCCGGCCCCAGCCCGGAGGCGATAGCCAGCAGCATCCGCCCATCGCTGAACCGCACCCCGGCGACCGCCACGGTCAGCACAACGAGCCACCCCGCCACCCGGCGGTCGACGGCGAGATTCCGCCGCCAAGTGTTGCCCCAGGACGAGCGGCGCGGGCGCGCCGTGTCGGAGGGCGGAGGGCGGTCGTTCTGCTCCATAGCGCGGGCTACCTCGGCCGCCGCGCCACGGCGATCATCGACTTGGCGAGCGCGGGGATGCGGCCGACGCGCTTGAAATAGATCCCCTCGAACCCGGCTTTGTGCAGCAGCGTGCCGAGGGTGTTGACCGACCAGAACTTGATGTGGCCGTGATCCCAGAGGGGCATCAGGTGCGCCTCCCACTTCCCGGCGAGCGCGAGCGCGAGGTTCTTGACGTAGCCGTGGTACGGCGTGGAGACGAGCGCGACGCCGCCCGGCTCCAGCAGGTCGAACAGCGTTGCGGCGTAGGGGCGGGGGCTGTACAGGTGCTCAATCACCTCCAGGCTGATGACCACCGGGAACTGCCCGTGCACCGCTGCCAGATCCTCGTAGGCCGACCCCTGATGCAGCTCGACGTTCGGAAACGCCTTTCGGCCGATCTCGATGCCCTTCGCCGACGGGTCTACGCCGACGGCCTGGAACCCGCGCTCCGCGAAGTGAGCGGCCACCGATCCGTTGCCGCACCCGAGGTCGAAGAGCCGCTTCTCGGCGAGCGGCACGGCGGCGAGCGCCTGCTCGACGGCCGGGAGCAGGTAGGCGTGGTGATCGTCGTGGGCAGCCGTCGCGTAGTGGTAGCTGACCGCGTCTCGCGTCGTGTCGATCATGGCTCAACCCTACCGAGATAGCAGCACCGGGATAGCAGCGTGGCAAACGGGGTATGGGGCGGTGTCGCTTACAGCATGCCGCGCAGCTTCTCGACCTCGACCACGCGCTCGACGGCGACCACGAAGGCCCCCTCGCGCATCGTCACGTCGTAGTGCTGCGCGCGGTCGCGGACGGAGCGGTAGGCCTCGAGCATGACGGCCTCGAGGCGGCTGTTGACGTCGGCCTCGGCCCAGCGGTACTGCTGGAAGTTCTGCGACCACTCGAAGTAGGACACCGTCACGCCGCCGGCATTGGCGAGCAGGTCCGGCAGGATGAGCACGCCGCGCTCGGTCAGCCGCCGGTCGGCCTCGGGCGTCACCGGCAGGTTCGCGCCCTCGACGACGAGCCGGGCCTTGACGCCGTCCACGTTGTCGGCGTTGATGGCCGACTCGATGGCCGCCGGGATGAGCACGTTGCAGTCGACCCCCATGAAGTCGGCGTGGGTGACGTGCTCGACGCCCGGCGCGTCGTAGCCCTTGATGGTGCCGTGCTCCTGGGCGTCTTTGTAGTCGCGGATGTCCTGCACGTCGAGGCCGTCGCCGTTGAAGAGGCCGCCCGAGACGTCCGAGACCGCGACGACCTTCGCGCCCTGCTGGTCGAGCAGCAGCGCCGCCCACATGCCGACGTTGCCGAAGCCCTGGACGGCGACGCGGAGGTCGGCCACCTCCATGTCGAGGTCCTTGGCGGCTTCGAGCGTGCAGATCATCACGCCGCGGCCGGTGGCGGCCTCGCGCCCCGGCGAGCCGCCGAGCGCGAGCGGCTTGCCCGTCACGACCGCCGGCGAGTGCCCGTGCTGGCGGCCGTACTGGTCCACGATCCACGCCATCACCTGCGCGTTCGAGCCGAGGTCCGGCGCGGGCACGTCGCGATTCGGCCCGAGGATGAGGTGGATGCGCGAGATGTAGCGGCGCGTGAGCTGCTCGAGCTCCTTCGTGGTCAGCTCGCGCGGGTCCACGTTGATGCCGCCCTTGCCGCCGCCGAAGGGGACGTTGACGAGCGCCGTCTTGTAGGTCATCATCTCGGCGAGCGCCCGGACCTCGTCGGCGTCGACGAGCGGCGAGAACCGGATGCCGCCCTTGAACGGGCCGCGCGCGCCGTTGTGCTGGATGCGGTAGCCGGTGTAGGTCCGCAGCGTGCCGTCCTCCATGTGAAGCGGGACCTCGACTTTCATCTCGCGGAACGGCCGGCGGATGAGCGTGCGCCACTCCGCGTCGAGGCCGATCACGTCAGCGGCCCGGGCGAAGTTGGCGGTGGCGATTTCGTAGGCGGAGACTTTCGGGCGCTGCTGGACGACGGAGGGCATGACGGGCGAGGGAGAGTGGAAAGGATGTGGTCTTGGAAGGTACTAGAGTCGCTTTTGGCAAAGGGGAAGGAAATCGGCGAGACGCGGAACGGGGCTAAGGCGTGTGGACAATGGCGAGGTCAGGCTCGCGCGAGGTCACGATTTCGGCCTCGCAAGAAGCGCGAGGAAACCGATGCCGTAGCATCGGGTGACGAGTGCGACGCGGCGAGGATGGAATAGGGCCCGCGAGAGCCGATCTGGGTGAATGTCCACACGCCCTAGAGGGCGACGCCGGCCCGGTATCTTCCTCGGCGTGCCCACCGTCCCAACGGAACCCGTAGCTTTCGGCTATGCCCGGACGCCCCCTCCTCACCGAGCGCGACGTGCGCCGCGCCCACGCCGACGGCCGCCGCACGCTCGCCCTCGCGCCGAACGCCCTCGTCACGGCGCTCGCCCGCGACGCCGCCCGCGCCTTCGGCATCGCGCTCGAGGAGCGAAGCGCCGGCCCGCCGACGACGCGCAGTGGCGACGCTGCCCCACCGCGCGAGCCGCCGCCGAAAACGCTTGCCGTCGGCTGCGACCACGCGGGGTTCGCCTACAAAGCGGCGCTCGCCGAGCACGCCGACTCCCTCGGCTGGACCGTCACCGACGTCGGCACCGACTCCGAGGCCTCGGTGGACTATCCCGACTTCGCCTTCGCCGTGGCGCGGCTCGTCGCGCTCGGCGAGGTGCAGCGCGGCCTCGTGCTCGACGGCGTCGGGGTCGGCTCGGCGATGGTGGCGAACAAGGTCGGCGGGGTCCGCGCCGCGTGCTGCGCCACCGAGTTCGCCGCCTTCAACGCGCGCGCCCACAACGACGCCCACGTCCTGACCCTCGGCAGCCGAACCTCCGGCATCGAGGTCTGCAAGCGCGTCCTCGCCACGTTCCTGACGACCGCCTTCGAGGGGGGCCGCCACGCGGGGCGCGTCCAGAAGATCGAGGACGTGGAGACCCGCTTTCTGAACCCGGCGGCCCGCCGGTAACGCGGTGCTCCCCGCCTGCGCGGGCGCAGTGCTGGTGAGGACCGAAGCGCCATGCCCCACTAGGGCGGCCCCACCAGGGCGAACAGCCGTTCGCCCCTACGATCCCGATTCGACCGCGAGGTATTTTCTCAGCTTCGCCCGACCCCCGACCTGTGCTCCGTCCTGACGCCCTGCCTATCCGCCTCGTCCGGTCGCGCGCCGTGCTCGCGCCGGGTGCCGTGCGGCGGCTCTTCGGCGACGGCTATGCGCTCCGAGGCACCGAGCGAGTCTTCGTCGGCGCGGCCACGCGGCGCGAGGTATCGGTTCCGGTCGAGGCCGGCCCCGATTCCCGGCTCGTGCTCGACGCGCTCGACCGGGACACACTCGGCCAAAGCGCGCTCGGCAAAAACGCGAGGCTTCGGCTTCGCGGCCCGGCCGGCCGCCTCGACGCGCCGACGGTGGAGCCGGTAGCCCGCGCGCTGGCCCTGCCGGCAGGGCTGATCCGGGCGTGGGGGCTGGCGGTCGGACAGACCGTCGCGGTCCAGGCCGGAGCCGTCGCGTTCGGCGACGTGACCGTCGGGGAGGGCGAGGGCGTTGTCTACCTTGACCCGGCGGACGCGCTCGCCGCCGGCCTCGCCGAGGGCGACCCCGCGCGCTGGACCCCTCACCTCGACCTCGCGACGCCGCACCCGCGCCACGCTGCCGTGGCCGATGGCTACCCGACCGGCCGGCTCGTCACCGAGACCGACGTGCGGCAGGCCCGGCTGCGCGGGCAGACGATCACCGTCCGCGAGGGGCAGATCGTCACGCCCGCCGCCCGCAGCCTCGGCCGCGACCTCGGCGTGTTCAGAAGCGGCTCGGACTCCCAACCGCCTCTCGGCGACGCCTGACGTTCTATCTTCCGCCGTCCCTTCTCCCCTCGCCCATGCTACGCCTCCTCCTCGTTCTCCTGCTGCTTGCAGCCGTCCCGCTGCTATCGGCGGCCCCGGCTCAGGCGCAGGACCGCGCGCCGCTCGACCCCGGCGTCCGCCCGGTCACCCGGACCTTCGCCATCACGAACGCCCGCGTCGTGCCCGAGCCGGGCCGCGTGATTGACGGCGCGACGGTCGTCGTCCGCGACGGCCTGATCGAAGCGGTCGGGGAGCGCGTAGCGGTGCCGTTTGACGCCGAGGTGATCGCCGGCGACTCGCTCACGGTCTATGCCGGGTTCATCGACGGGCTCGGCCACGCAGGGATCGCCGAGCCGGAGGAGGACGAGGACGAGGAGCGGCCCCGCGATCCGGGCAACCCGCCGCGCGAGGCCGCCGGCATCACCCCGGACCGCGACGCGCGCACCCTCCTCGACCCGGACGACGGCTCGGTCGAGGCGTTGCGGAAGGTCGGGTTTACGGTAGCCCACACGGTCCCGCGCGGCGGGATGCTGCCGGGGCAGGGCGCGCTGATCCTGCTCGCGGGCGATACGCCCGAGGCGATGGTGCTCCGGCCGGGCGCGCTCTTCGCGCAGCTCGACGGGGCCTCCGGGGTCTACCCCGCGACGCCGATGGCGGTGATGGCCGTCCTCCGCGAACGCTACCGAGACGCCGCGCGGCGACAGACCGGCGAGGCGCTCTACGCCGAGAATCCCGCCGGACTCGAACGCCCGAGCTACGACCCCGTGCTCGACGCCCTCACCCCATCGCTGCGCGGCGAGCAGCCCGTCTTCTTCGCCGTCGACGACGTGCTCGAGGGCCACCGGGCGCTGAAGATCGCCGACGAGCTCGGGTTGCGCCTCGTGCTCGGCGGGCTGCGCGAGAGCTCGATGCTGACCGACAAGCTCCGCGCCGCCGAGGTCCCGGTCTTCGCCTCGCTCCACCTCCCCAAGCGCCCCGACGCCGACTCCACAGCCACCGACTCCACAGCCACCGACTCCACGGCCGCCGAGGTGAGGCCGGACCGCAGCCCCGCCGCGCCGGGCGGCACCCTCTTTCTCTCCGACCGCCGCACCCGGTCCTACGCGGATGTGGCCGACGAGACGGCCACTCTGAACCGTCGGCGCGGCGAGGCCCTTGGGCTGTACGAGCGCAACGCCTCGACCTTGCGCGCGGCCGGCATCCCGTTCGGCTTCGCCACGCTCAACGCGAAGCCCACGGACATCCGGGCCGCCCTCCGCCGCATCGTCGAGGCCGGACTCTCAGAGGACGACGCCCTCGCCGCGCTGACCACGACGCCCGCCACGCTCCTCGGGCTCGAGCGCAGCCTCGGGACCGTTGCGCCGGGCAAGATGGCGAACCTCGTCGTCACCGACGGGCCGTACTTCGACGAGAAGGCCACGGTCCGCTTCGTGTTCGTCGGCGGCGAGCGGTTCGCGTTCGAGCAGGAGGAGGGCTTCGACGCCGAGGCCGAGGTGGCCGTCGCCGGGACGTGGGACTACCGCGTCGCCACCGAGGGCGAGCCGATGACGGGCAGCTTCACGATCACCGACGAGGGCGGCACGCTCAGCGGCACGTCCGAAGCGCCCGGCACCGGGGTCCGCTCGCTAGACGACGTAGTGCTCGAAGGCAACCGCCTCTCGTTCCGCGTCACGAGCAACGCCTTCGGCACGATCCGCTTTTCCGGCCTCGTCACCGGCGACACGTACGAGGCCACGCTCACCGGCGCGAACATCCCGTCCCTCTCGCTCACCGCTACCCGCCGACCCGGCTGATACCAGCTGATACCGGTTGCCCCCATCTTCTGCACGGGCGTACGGGCCGTACGCCCCTACCCACCGCCACATGCGCCCTCTCCTCTTCGTTCTCTTTCTTGCGTCCGCTCCCCTCGCCCAACCGACGGACGCCCCACTCGTGGGCGACCCACCCGTGGGTGACCTGCTGATCCGCGGCGCGACCGTGCTGACCGTCACCAACGGCACGCTGGCCGACACCGACGTGCTCGTCCGCGACGGCAAAATCGCCGAGCTGGGTCCGGGCCTGAGCGCGCCGCTCGGGGTCCCCGTCGTGGACGGCAGCGGGCGCTACCTGATGCCGGGGATCATCGACGCGCACTCGCACCTCGGCATCTCGTCGGTCAACGAGGCCACCAACCCCGTCACCGCCGAGGTCTGGGTCGGCGACGTGCTCGACCCGCTCGACGTCGGGCTGTACCGGGCGCTGGCGGGCGGGGTCACGGCGACCCACGCGATGCACGGCTCGGCGAACGTCATCGGCGGGCAGAACGAGACGCTCAAGCTCCGCTGGGGGCTGACCGACCCCGAGGCCTGGCGCTTCGAGGGCGCGCCGCGCACCATCAAGTTCGCCCTCGGCGAGAACCCGACGCGCGTCCACGGCCGCTACCGAGGCATCCGCCCCGCCACCCGGATGGGCGTCGAGATGACGATCCGCGACGCCTTCACCGAGGCCCGGCGCTACCGCGAGCGGCAGCGCGCCTACCAAGCGGCGCGCGACGAAGGCCGCCGGACGATGCCGCCGCGCTACGACCTCCGGCTCGAGACCCTGGCCGACATCTTGGACGGCGAGATCCTGGTCCATACCCACTCCTACCGGGCCGACGAAATCCTGATGCTGATGCAGGTGCTCGCGGACTTCGGCGTGGACCGGGTCACGTTCCAGCACGTCAACGAGGGCTTCAAGATCGCTCCCGAGCTGGCCGCCTTCGGGGCCGGGGCCTCCGTCTTCTCGGACTGGTACGCCTACAAGTTCGAGGTCTACTACTCGACCGCCTACAACGCCGCGATCCTGACCCGCAACGGCGTCCGCACGAGCATCAACTCCGACTCCGCCGAGCTGATCCGGCACCTCTACCACGAGGCCGCCAAGGCCCAGAAGTACGGCGGCCTCACGGACGACGAGGCCCTCGCGCTCATCACCATCAACCCCGCCTGGCAGCTCGGCATCGACGACCGCGTCGGCTCCATCGAGGCCGGCAAGGACGCCGACCTCGCGCTCTTCGACGGGCACCCGCTCTCGGTCTACGCCGTCCCGCAGCTCACCATCGTCGACGGCGTGGTCCGCTTCGACCGCGAGCAGGACCGCGACGACGTGCGCGTCTTCGTCGACCCCGACGACCCCGTGGGCGAGACGACGCTCGCGTCCGAGCACGACGAGGCCTGCCTCCGGGACGTCGCCGAGCAGAGTGCGTGGTGGCGGTAACGAGTTTCTGGTTTCTCGTTTTTCGTTTCTGGTTGGTCATGGCGGACCGGCGGTAGTGTCTTACAGAGTGCTCCTCCACTCACCAACAGAGCCTACGATGGCAACCCTTACCTCCTTCGAAGAATCGGAAAGTTGGAAGACGGCCTGCATGCTGACGCGGGAGATCTACGCTATCTCGCGGCGCGGAGGCTTTGAGCGTGACTTCGCCCTCCGCGATCAGATACGGCGGGCGAGCATTTCGGTGATGTCGAACATCGCCGAAGGGTTCGAGCGGGGCGGAAGCAACGAGTTCATCAACTTCCTCTCCATCGCCCACGGTTCTGCGGGCGAGGGTCGCGCTCAGCTCTACGTCGCACTCGATCAGCAACACGTTGACCAGGGGGCATTTACTGACCTCGCTCAGTAGACCGCTGAGATCACCCGGACCACCAGCGGACTCATGAACTACCTCAAACGGGCAGGCCAGCGCGGCCTCAAATACAAACCCTAACCATAAACCAGAAACTCAAAACCAGAAACCCGGCTATGCCGTTCCTCCTCGCGCTCACGCTCCTGCTCACCGCCCTTGTCCGCCCCGGAGCGCCCGATCCCGACGAGGGCCGGCGCGGCACCTTCGCCATCACGAACGCCCGCATCGAGACCGTCACGAACGGCACCGTCGAGCGCGGCACGGTCGTGATCCGCGACGGGCTCATCGAGGCCGTGGGCGCGGACGTGCAGGCTCCCGCCGATGCCGAGGTGATCGACGGGACCGGGCTGACGGTGTATCCGGGGATGATCGACGGCGGGACGCGGCTCGGGCTCCAGGAGATCGGCTCGCTCTCGGAGACGCGGGACTACGCCGAGATCGGCGAGGTGACGCCGCAGATGCAGGCGCTGACGGCCGTCAATCCGTCCTCGACGCTCATCCCGATCACGCGCCTGAGCGGGGTGACGACCGTTCTCACGGTGCCGGATGGCGGGATGATGCCGGGCACGGCGGCCCTGCTCAGCCTGCAAGGCTACACGCCCGAGCAGCTCGACGCCGGGTTCCGGGGCGTCGTGCTCAGCTTCCCCTCGTCGGCGCGGCGAAACCAGTGGGACCAGCGCGAGGCGGAGGAGATCGAGAAGCAGGCGGCCGAGGCGATGAAGAGGCTCGACGAGACCTGGGCGCAGGCGCTGCTCTGGGCACGGATCGACTCCGCTTATCAGGTCGCGCCCGAGCCTCGCCCGACCCCGGAGTACGTCCCCGAGATGGAGGCCCTCGCGGCCGTCGTGCGCCGCGAGGTGCCGTTCCTGATCGAGGTCAACGCGGCGAAGGACATCACGAAGGCCATCGAGTGGGTGCAGAAGAACAACGTGCGCGCCGTCCTCACCGGCGTCGCCGAGGGCTGGCGCGTGGCCGACCAGATCGCCGACGCGGGTCTCGCGGTCATCGCCGGCCCCGTGCTCGCGCTCCCGACGCGGGCCTCCGACCGCTACGACCGCGCCTACGCCAATCCGGGCCTGATGCACGCCGCCGGCGTCCAGGTCGCCCTCCAGACGACCGAGGTCGAGAACGTCCGCAACCTCCCCTACCACGCCGCCTTCGCCGCCGCCTACGGAGAACCCGTCGGGTTCGGCCGCGCCGCCGCGCTCGAGGCCGTCACCATCGTCCCGGCCCGCCTCTTCGGCGTCGCCGACCGGCTCGGGTCGGTCGAGGCCGGCAAGGCGGCCACCCTCTTCCTCGCCGACGGCGACCCGTTCGAGACCCGGACCCAGATCCGCCACCTGTTCATCGACGGCTACCTGATGCCGATGACCTCGCGGCAGACGGAGCTGTACGACGAGTACCTCGACCGCCTGCCGGGACTGACGAAGTAGCTCGCCCCTCCCACAAAAGCGGCCCGCCGGCTGCCCATCGCTGGGAGCCGGCGGGCCGGGGAGCCGGGGCTGGGAAGGGGGCCGCCCCGGCTCGGGTCAGTGGACGACCGTCATCCGCCGGGTGAGGGACTGGTCCGGCGTGGCGAGGCGGTAGACGTAGGTCCCGCTCGCCAGGCTGCGGGCGTCGAGCGCGAAGCGGTGCGTGCCCGCCTCGTACGCCCCGTCGGCCAAGACGCTGACGCGCTGGCCGAGGAGGTTGTAGACCTCGAGCCGCACCTCGGCCGCCTCGGGCAGGGCGACCTCGACGGTCGTGGACGCGCCGAACGGGTTTGGGTAGTTCTGGGCGAGCGCGAGCGTGGCCGGCACCCCGCTGTCCTTCGACGCCGCCAGCGGCGCGTCGCCGGACACGGGATCGCTGGACTCTGCATCGCCGGACACAGCGTCGCGGGCGAGGGCCTCGCCCGGAGCCTGACGGGCGACGCTGCGGGGGCTCTCGTCCGGCCCGACGCCGACCGGCTGCAGCGACGGGTCGAGCGTGAGCAGGAGCTTGTCGAGCTGGGCCCCGTCTTCGCGCATCCAGACGTTGAGCGTGTGGCGGCCCGGCTCGGTCACCTCGACGGTGATCGGCTGCGCGCCGAGGAGCATGCGGGCGGACCAGGTCCACCCGGCCGCAGCCTCAACGGCGAGACCGCCGTGCGGGCTGACGCGCTCCCCGTCGAACCCGACGTGGACCGAGTTGTCGCCCTCGGAGTCGCCCGCGGCACGCGCCCAGACGGTGTAGGTGCCGGGCGTGGCGAAGACGAGGGTGTAGTCGAGCCGCGGGCCGAACGTCGTGTGCCGGGCGCTCGCGCCGGTGTTGGGCAGGCCCTGCATCGCCGAGGCGCTGCTCCCGTCCTGCTCGCCGATGGCCTCCCAGGCGAAGGCCTCGCCGCCGTGGCGGCCGGCCCCGGTGCCGGTGAAGTGCTCGGCTTCGACGACGACGAGACCGCCGGCCTCGAGGAACGCCGCGCCGCCGGCGTAGTCCGTGTCGAGGTCCGGGTCGATGACGGCCGCGTTGCACGCCGAGGCCGCGATCAGGCCGAAGCGCCCCCTCCGGTTCGGGTCGATCTTGTCGAACTGGAAGTCGGCGCGCGGGCTGCCGGCGGCGAACGTGTTCTGCGTGACGACGACGTTCGAGATCGGGATGAGCGTGAGGCTCTGCAGCCCGTCCGGGTGCTCGGCGTAGCCGACCGCGATGTCGCCCTGCCCGTCGATCTGGACGACCGGCGGCCGCTCGTCGGGCGAGCCGTCGCCGTCGCTCGGGCACTGGGTCTGCATGCAGAGGTCGGTGGCGACGACGCGCACCGTGGCGTTCTGGGTCAGGCTGACGATGCGGTAGCGGAAGGTCGCCGTCATCGCGCCCGGCTCGAAGTCGGTCGCGACCAGCTCCAGGTTCTGCGGCCCGCCGTCCGGGTTCGCAATGTCGATCTCCACCGACTCGATCCCCGTGTCGTCGGTCACCGTGACCAGGACGTGGCGGGGGTTCTCGAAGGAGTAGGACACCTCGGGCGGCCCCTGGTCGAGCTCGCAGACGCCCTGCGGCTCTTCGCAGAAGACGAGCCCGGCGAGCGCGCCGCTGCTCGAGAAGGCGACCTCGAGGCGGCGTACGCCTGCCGCGCCGACGGCGACGCTCTGGTAGCTGTTGTTGCCGGACGCCTCCGCGTTCACCTCCGCGATCAGCGTCCCGCCGGCATCGTAGGCGCGGACGATGGCCCCCTCGTCGCTGTCGATGTCGAGCAGGTCGGCGGCCTGCACCGAGACCTCGTCGTCGAAGTCGAAGACGATGGTCCCGCCGCCGGCATTGTCGTCGGGGTCGGACTCGTCGCCGTCCTCGGAGATGATGAGGACGTTGCCGAGCGCGAACGTGTTGCCGAAGCCGGAGCCGGGCGTGCGGAGGTCGGTGTCGCCGCCGGTCGGGTTGGCGGTGTCGAAGACGAGGAGCTTGCGGCCGCTCGCCTCGGAGAGCGTCACGCCGAAGCCGGCATACTCGTCGTCGATGACGGTGCCGAGGCCGAGCGCGTTTCCGTCGGCGTCGGTCTCGAAGTTGACGTTCGCGCACGCGGCGGTGACGTCACAAGGCGTGCCCTCGTTCGTCACATCCGCGCCGATCAGGATGCCGCCCCCGTGGGCGCTGGACGTGAGCGGGGCGAGGACGGGGCCGAGGTAGAGGTCGGACTGGTAGCCGCAGGACTCCGGCGCGTCGAGCGTGAGGGAATAGGTGCCGGGTCCGTAGACGTCGGTCACGTTGCCGACGAGGACCTGCTCCTCGAACGGCTGGACGTTGCCGCTCGGCAGCGCGTAGAGGCTGAAGCTGACGGTGACGGGGCAGGTGCCCTCCGGGACGACGAGGGTCGCCGCGTTCGCGATGACGGACGAGCCTTGCTGGAGGCTCGCCTGCGTCGCCGGCTGGCAGGTGACGCTGCCGGCGGCCATCGCGGGCGTGGCGAGCAGGAGGACCACCGCGCAGGCCCACAGGGCGCGCAGCAGAGCTGAGTGAAGGAGGGGGGTAGGGTGAGCGAGCATAGTGCGCGGAGGATGGAGGAGAAGATGTCGGAGAGCCACGAGGTTTGCGGCCTTGAAGGATGAACCTGCACCAGGCTGCACCAAGAGCACGCCAACGGCTTTCACCTTTGCGATTTGTCCTCGTACCTGTCCGCTGCCAAGCTGTAGCCGTCCGGACACAGTCCCTGTCTCAGCCAGCCCTGCGGCACCGGAGAGCGAGCGGTCCTACCCGAGACGAGAGGCTCTGAGGGAGACTAAGGTGAGCGTGGCAAACATGTTGCTCTACCCGGCGTACCGCTGCCTCCTCTCGCCTTTGCCTGCCCGCCATGCGCCGCCTCTCCCCCGTCCTCCTTGTCCTCTGGCTCGCCCCGACGCTGGCCCTCGCTCAATCTGCGGTGCCGGAGGGATTCGCCGAGACCTCCTCCGGCTGTGTCCCCGATGGCGGGTTGTGTCTCGTCCCGCCCGAGCACCAGTCGGAGCCGGTGACGGTGAGCGTGCAGCTTGGCGAGGCGAAGCGGATCGGGCTGCACCGGAACACGATCTACGGCACGGCGCGCGTGGAGGTCATCGCCCCGGACGGGCGGGCGCTGCTGGCCGTCAGCGACAGCCTGCTCCACGGGCACGAGTGGTTCAACGACGCGCCGCCCATTCCCTATCTCGACTACCCCAACGGGGCCTTCCGCGACCGCAACCGGCGGCTCCGGCAGGTCTGCGAGGCGGCAGGACATGGCAAAGCCTGCGTGCTCCGCATCACCTACCGGCACCCCACCTCCGAGGTGCGCTGGGAGCGGGCCGCCTGGAAAGCTCAGGGTCGCGGGCGGCGGGTCGACACGCTCGACGTCTCCTGGTGGGGCGTGGTCCCGGACGCCGAGCGCGACTACCAGCCGGTGCTCGCCCACATCCTCAACGTGGCCCGCTTCCGCCGTGCCTCGGTGGTGCGGTTCCCCGCGTGCGGAGACTACGGCTACTACGGCACGCTCGCCATCCCTGAGGTCACGCTCGAGGGGGCTGGCGGCACTGAGCTGGTCACCGCCACGGACGACCTGGGCCACACGTTCCGACCGGTCCGCGTCGTGGACTGCCCGACGCGACTCCTGGCGCTCCCCGGCACGGCGGCCCGTCACCTCCGCACTTCGCTCGGCCGCCGCGACGCGCGCTACCTCCCGCCGGACCCGAAGGCGGCGTTGCAGAGCCACCTGACGGCGTTCTACGTCCAGTCCGGCGTCGCGCGGGCCGGGCTGAAGAACCTCGTGCTCGACGGCAACTGGCGCGCCCAGGCTCCCGACATGGAGGCGCTCAAGCGCGACGAGCGCGGTCGGGACCTCTTCGAGACGTTCCGCAACTCACCGGCCCACACGGGGTTTGCCGCCAGCCGGCAGAACCAGGTCGAGATCCCCGAGGGGCAGCACCTCACGCTCGAGAACGTCGCCATCCTCGGCTACTCGACCGCGACGCTCGGCGACGCCAACAACACATGGACCCTCCGCAACGTCCGCCTCGGCGACGCGCCGCTCAACCACCTCGTCTACTGCTCCGACGGCGACTGGACGAACGTGACCCTCACCGGCTTCTCGTGGCACGTCGGACCAACGTGTCCCAAGAACGGGCCGGACGGGAAGCCGATGGCGACGACCATCCGCAACCTCGTCGTCGAGGACGGGCGGCCGAACCGGTTCCGCCAGCCGTTCGACGGCCTCCTCGGGTTCCGGGGCAGCGCCGTCCACATCGACGGGTTCTACTTCGACCTGCGAGACTCGGGCTACCAGCGCCCCTTCAGCGGCGATGCGGACCGCCTCTGGGCGCAGAACGGCGTCGTGATCTTCGACGACCAGCCCTCCCCCGGCCTCTACTCCGGCGACTCGAACGGGCTGGTGCTCGACAACGTGGAGGTCTTCCTGAACGGGCACCTCCAGTACCTCATTGGGCGAGGCAAGAAAAGCGTTATCGGTCTTCAGAATGTGCGCGTCCAGTCGCTGCCCGGTACAACCTCCTCGCTGAACGCCGTGCTCCCAACCGGGGCCTCCGGGACCGGACCGCTCGTCTTCGTCGATGACCTCGACCTCGGCGTGCCACTCCGCGCCGGGTTCGCCCGCGTCCACGGGAAGTCGGCCACGCCGAGGGTGCGGCTGTGCGCCGACGAGCCGGTGCAGGGCCTCGCCTCCACTGTTTCCGCCGCCGAGTGCGCGGAGCTGCGCGCGCGCTACCGCTCCGCCCTCCCCGGCCGCTGAGCGACAGCCGTCCGCCGCCGTAGTGCCGACTAGGTGGCTACCGGGTCGTGGCGCTGCCCGTCGTCGAGCTGGTCCAGGCGGTCGGTACCGGCGACGCTGGCTAGCGCCTCGTGCTTGCCCCCGGACGGCAGGCTCTCGATGACCACCATCGTCCCGTCGGTTTCGAGGACGACCCCGGCTGCGTCGGTCATGCTCGACCCGCCGCTGGCCCGGATGGCGGCGCGGATCTCTTCGGTCGAGACCCGCTCGCGGCGCATGGCTTCCTCGAGGAAGCGGCCCTGGTAGAAGAGCAGCGTAGGCTGCGCCTTGATGAGCCGCTGGAAGCCCTCGGAGCGCACAGAGAGCCAGGTGACGACGTATTGCAGCAGCACCAGCAGGCTCAGCGCCACCAGGCCGTCGACGAGCGGCGTGTCCTTCGACAGCAGCGTCGCGGCGAACGTCGAGCCGAGCGCGACGGTGATGACGAAGTCGAAGGCGTTCATCTTCGAGAGCGTCCGCTTGCCCGAGAGGCGGAGCACGAGCACGAGCGCGGCGTAGCCCAGCGTGCCGACGACGACGATGCGGGCGAGGGCCTCCCACGAGGAGAAGAACATGGCGGTAGTCTGGAGAGGTGATGGGCAGAGACAAGGCGCTCCTCCCGCGGCAGGTTCTCCACGTCGCCGGCACGCGGCGGCGCGAGCACTGCGACCCGTCGCGGCGGCCACGAGCCGGTCGCCGGGCGGTCAGTCGCGGCGCAGGAACCACACGAGGCCGCCGAGGCCGAGCGCGAGCGCCAGGCCCGTCAGCACGGGCGGCGTCGTCAGGATCGCGGTGAGGGCGTTCTCCTCGCGCACGGCCGTGTCGAACGAGTGCTGGCCCTCGATGGTGCCGTCCTCGCCGTGGATCACGACCCGGCTCGGGGCCTGCCGCCGGGCGAACGTCTCGGCGTGGCCGATAGCCTCCTTTTGCGTGGCGGCCGTGCGCGACGCCTGCTCGACGCCCTGCTTCTTGACGGCCCACTCGTCCCCACTCGGGACGACATGGTAAACGGTCTGTGCCATAGCTCTTTCTCGCTGCGTTCGTGAGGTGGATCGGTGGATGGGCTGCCATGATACGGACGCGCCCTCACAGGCGGCGACCTCGACTTATGACGCTCCCATACCCTGCAACATCTGTCCAGCCGCGATATGCACGGCATCCATGGTCACCTTCGGAGGAGAGGAGACCTCAAGGGCGAGAGACTCGGCAAGGTCAGCTATTTCCTCTGCTACGTCGAGGTTGGGGGTGCCGCCGAGCGCATGGAGCCACCGCTGCGCCGCGTCAGGGTCGCCTGTCTTAGACTCTGGTCTCTCATGGGACCTCGCAACCCTGGCAGACACTCGGCACGCCTCGGCTGGGTCGAGCTCTACGAAGAGACCAGTACAGTGGGGCAGTTCACCGCCCGAACTCTTCCGACAACAAATCGTGGTTCAGCATCGCGCCCGCTACCGTCCCGCTAGCGGCAGCCGTCGGGACGGACTGCGGGCCGGGGCCAACGTCCCCCGCGACGAAAACGCCTGGGATTGGTGTCCGGCCTACGGCGTCAGCTTCGACCCTCCCTTCGCCTGAGAGTGGGCAACCGAGTCGGTGAGGAAGGTCCGACCGAAGTTCTTGCTTCGGGGCCAAGAACAAACCCGAGCGGGGTACACGCTCGCCCCCTTCGAGCACGACCGCTTCGAGTTGGCCTCGCACCCCGGCGAGGCGCTCGACAGGCTCCTCCCGGACAACGATTCCATTTCGCTCGACCCTCGCACGCTCGTCGTCCGCCAGCCCGGACGGCCCATCGGTGAACAGGACGAGGTCGTCACTCCACCCCCGGATGAGCGTGGCAGGTGGAGCGCCGTCTCGCCCTTCCCGTAGAGTGCTAGCGGGCGACCCGCGACCTCCCATCCGTGGCAATACGGGCAGTGGAACACGCCGGTCCCCCACAGCTTGCTGAAGCCTGGCAGGTCGGGGAGCACGTCTCGGACGCCAGTCGCCAGCACGATCCCACGTGCGGAGAGGACATCGCCGCTGGCGAACGTCACGCGGAACCCGTCCTCTGTGCACTCGGCATCCGTCGCCCACTCCTCACGGACGGTCACGTCGTACGGAGTGAGCTGCTCCCGACCGATCTGGACGAGATCCGCCGGGGCAGCTCCGTCCCGGGTGAACACGTTGTGGGCGGCGTCGGCCGGAGCGTTTCGGGTCGGACCGTCAGCAGCGACAAGGACGCGGCGACGTGAGCGGCCGAGCGCGAGGGCAGCGCTGAGGCCGGCTGGGCCACCGCCGATGACGATGGCGTCGAAAGAGGTGGGTGAGGTCGCGCTGAGTTCCATAAGGCGGCTGACGGGGAATACCGAAGCGGCGGTGGCGACTCCGATGGTCTCCTCTGCTGCAAAGCTCAAATCCCGTCATCTCGACCGAGCGCAGCGAGTGGAGAGATCTCTAGTGGCGGGACGTTCTAGGTCGAGACGAGGTCCCTCAGCTGTTGACTGCCGTGCGCCGAGCGGTGTTGCCCAAATAGGCGCTGTGGCACATGACCTCTCCCAACCTGCTCGGAGAGGACCAGGCATGGTTCGACCTGTCCTTACAGTCAGCCGTGCGTAACCGTCAGCTATGCGTGGGCTGGAGGGGGAGAGCGGACCGAGCTACTCCGAAGCAGATTTGACGGACGGTTCGCGCGAGGCAACCCGGTCAGATTGCGCTCCTTCGTTTCCCGCAGACCGACCTTTCGCTGGGTCTGCACGACCGACGGTCCTACATGTCCTCCCAGAACTCGTCGGGCATGTCCTGGGCGAGCGCGAGCGCGCCCGAGGCCCCGGCGAAGAGCGGGTCGTCGACGGTGCGGACGCGGCAGGGGCCGTACTCCGAGAGCGCGGCCTCGAGCGCCTCGGCGATGCCCTTGATCTGGCTGCCGCCGCCGGCGAGGAAGATGTTCTTCTTGAGCACCTCCTGGAAGTCCGGGTCGTAGCGCGCGATCAGCTCGATCGTCGCCTCGGTGACGACCGGGATGATGGCCTCGCAGGCCTCGCGCAGCTCCTTCGACACGTCCACGTCGGTCAGCTTGCCGTCGACGGCGGCCTTCATCGGGAGCGTGCCGTTCGCGGAGCCGACGTAGCCATACTGCTCCTTGAAGTGGCGGACGGCGGTCTGGGAGAACTTGGCCTCGGGGTGGCGCTCGGCGAGCAGGCCCTGGAGCTGGCGGTCGACGAAGTCGCCGGCCGTGGTGAGCGTGCGCTGGTCCTCGTCGGTCGGCATGGTGCCGTGCATCACGCAGAAGTCGACTGTGCCCGCGCCGATGTCGATCACGAAGGCGTTCGAGAGCGCGTCGAGGCCGTAGGCGACGGCGAACGGCTCGGAGACGACCATCAGCGCGTCGGCGTACTCCTTGACCGCGTCGCGGATGGCGAGCTTGTTGACCTTGAGCGCCTCGGCCGGGACGCCGACGGCCGCCTGGATGCGCTGGCCCTCGGCGGGCTCGACCTGCTCGATGAGGTGGTGGATCAGCTCGCGCACGGCCTCCTCGTCGCGCTCGGTGCCGTCGCGGATGACGCCGTTCTCGAGCGGGCGCACGAGGTGGACCGACATCCGGTTCTCGACGGCCTGCTCGCCGAAGAGGACGTCCTCGCCGAGCATCTTGCGCGCGACGAAGTCCTTCGGCCAGCCGACGTAGCTCTCGACCCAGGTCTTCTTGCCGTTCGAGGCGACGATGGCGCTGCGCGAGGTGCCGAGGTCGATGCCGATGTGGAGCGGCTCGGTCTTCTTGGTGGGCTTAGTCGTGGTTTTCTTCGCCATCGGGAGTGTTGGTCAGATTCGTGAACGGCCGGTCTTGAAGGTACGCCGCAATCCCCTCCTCGAGCGAGCGGGCGAGGGTTTCACGGTGGGCGTCGGTGCCGAGCCGGGCCTCTTCGTCGGCGTTGCTGATGGCCGCCATCTCGGCCAGGATCGCCGGGGCCTCGACGCCGAGCAGGACGACGAACGGGCCGGCCTTGACGCCCCAATCGTCGGCCTCGGCGCTGACCTCGCGGACGCGCGCGACGAGCGACGCCTGGACGGACTCGGCGAGGTGCTTCGACTCCTCGAGCTTGACCGTCGTCCCGGCCCGCTCGAGGAGGTCGTTGAACTCGGCGACGGAGTAGTCGGCCGCCGCGTTCTCGCCGTGCGCGAGGCGCAGCGCGGTGGCGTCGCCGCCGAGCCCGAAGTAGTAGGTCTCGAGCGGGGCCACGTCGGGGTCGGGGATGGAGTTGACGTGGAGCGAGACGAAGAGGTCGGCCCCGTGCTCGTTGGCGAAGGCGACGCGGTCCTGGAGCGGCACCGCGACGTCGGTCTCCCGCGTGAGCAGGACGCGCGCGCCGCTGCGCGCGAGGCGGTCCCGGAGGCGGCGCGCCACGTCGAGCGTGACGTCCTTTTCCCGCATCCCGTCGGCTCCGAGCGCACCGGGGTCGCGCCCGCCGTGCCCCGGGTCGAGCACGATGGTGTTGACCTGGAGGTTGAACAGCTCGGCCATCGGCAGCCGCGTCGGACTCGTCTCGGCGGACGCCCGCCCCGTCGCGCCGAGCGTGGGCACGCTGAGCGTGGGCACGATGAGCGACGGCCCGGCGACGATGCCCGCGCGCGCGGCGGGCGGCGGCGGCTCTTTCCCGAGGCCGAGCACGCCGGCGACGAGCAGCCCGGCCAGGCCGAGCAAGGCGGCCGGCATCCACCGCGACGCCGGGCGCGGCTGGACCGTCGGACGAGGCGGGGCCAGGCGGCGGATGCGGCGCGGCTGAGGCGCGCGCGACGCGGCGTGCAGGTTGTCCTCGTAGACAGCCTGCAAGATGTCGCGCTTGCTGGAGGGGTCGGCGGGGGTCACGTCGGCAGAGCAGGTGGTGGAGGAACTATCGGCCACGGGACGCACGGAGTATACCCACGGATGGGGAGCGAGGACGAAGGACACAGCCGTCCCTCTCCTCTCGAAACTACCCCTCCTCCCACTCGAGGAAGGCGCGGCGCTCGATCTGCCCCTTGAGCTGCTGCAGCTCTTGCATCTCGCGCTGGAGCGCCGTCAGCTCCTCGCCCGCCTGCTCGGCGGCGTACGTCTGGCGCATGACGCGGGCGATGGCCTCCTCCACGCGGTCGAGCTTGAGCAGCGTCATCGCGCTCGCCGCCGACTCGTAGGGCTCGCCGTTGAGCTCCGGCACGGTGATCCCGGCCAGGCGCTTCCAGTTCTCGGAGACGGCGTGGCGGTCCACGAGCACGCCGGTGGCGATCTGCTGCACGGCCGGCCCGAACGCGCCGCCGACGAACGCCTCGCGGTCCACGCCCCCGCCCTGGTACTGCTCCAGGATGTGCTGGACCGTCTGGCGGACCGGGCCGTCGGAGAACTCGTCCAGGCCCATCCGCCCGAGGACGTGCTCGACCATCGGGCGGCCGTGCTCCAGCATCAGCCGGACGAGGGCTCCCTCCTCGGGGCGCATCTGGAACGGGACCGGCGGCGGCGCGGCGTCCTCGTCCTCGGGCGGCGGCGGTGCCGGGCGCGGGTGGGCCGGGCGCACCCCGCCGCCCTTGACCAGGTCGCGGAACTGGGCGCGGAGGTGGATGTCCGGCACGCCGAGCTGCTCGGCCGCGAGGCGGATGTAGCCGTCCTGCGCGACGGTGTCGGGAATCTGGGCGACCGAGTCGAGGATCGCGCGCGCGGCCTCGGCCTGGCCCTCGGGCGTGGCGAGCGTGCCGGCCCGGCGGGCGGCGGCGACCTGGAAGTGGACGAAGCTCTGGCGCTCCTTCTGGAGGTAGTTGCGGAACGCCTCGCCCCCGAACTGCTGCACGAACGAGTCCGGGTCCGCCCCCTCGGGCAGGGACACCACGTAGGCGGCGAGGCCCTCGCGCAGGATCAGGTCGATGCCGCGGAGCGCGGCTGCCGCCCCGGCCGAGTCGGCGTCGTAGAGCAGCAAGACCCGCTTGGCGTAGCGGCCGAGGGCCTTGACCTGATCCGGCGTGAGCGCCGTCCCGCTGGAGGCGACCACGTTCTCGACGCCCGCCTGGTAGAGCGCGGTCACGTCGGTGTAGCCCTCGACCAGGATCGCCTCCTCCTCGCGGCGGATGGCCTGCTTGCCCTGGAACAGCCCGTAGAGCACGCGGCCCTTGGAGTAGACCCGGGTCTCGGGCGAGTTGATGTACTTCGGCGGCGTGTAGTCGCCCGTGGCCGGTTTGCTGTCGGGCAGCACGCGCCCGCCGAAGCCGAGGACCTTGCCGACGTGCGAGAGGATCGGGAACATGGCCCGCTCGCGGAAGCGGTCGTGCATCCCGTCGCCGTTTTTGTTGGGGAGCACGAGGCCGGCCGCGTCGAGGGTCTCGGGTTTGATCTGCGCCGCTTCGGCGGCCTTGAGGAGGCCGTCCCACGCGTCCGGCGCGAAGCCGAGCCCGAAGGTCTTGATGGTTTCCGGCGAGAGGCCTCGGCTCTCGAAGTAGCCCAGCCCGCGCTGCCGCCCGGCGTCGGTGCGCGTGAGCTGCTCGTAGTACCACCGCGCGGCGAAGCGGAGCGCGTGGAGCGCCGACTCCTTCTGGTCGGCGTGCGGGTCGCCGTCGCCCTCGGCCGGAAGCTCGATGCCGGCCTGCTCGGCGAGCATCCGCACGGTCTCGGTGAAGCCCAGCCCCTCGACCTTCATCAGGAACGAGAAGGCGTCGCCGCCCTCGCCGCAGCCGAAGCACTTGAAGATGCCCATCGACGGGTTGACGTTGAACGACGGGGTCTTCTCGTTGTGGAACGGGCACAAGCCCTTGAAGTTGGAGCCGGCCTTCTTGAGCCGGACGTAGTCGCTCACCACGTCCACGATGTCGGTGGCGGCCTTGACCTCTTCGACCTTGTCTTCGGGGATACGCATGGGCGGGCTCGGGTGGGCGAGACATACGCACGCAGGCCCCCGGCGTTCACCCGGCCCGGCACCTTTATGCCGAGCGCGTCTAGGCCAGGCGCACCGCGTCGCCGAGGCGGAGCGTGCCCTCGGTGAGGACCTCGGCCCGGAGGCCGCCGCGCCCGACGAGCGCGTCGAGGATCGCCTCCTGCCCGGTCACGCGGACGAGGTAGCGGCACGGCGCGCACACGCGCACCCCGCGCAGCCGCACCGCGCCGACGAGGAACTCGCGCTTCTTCCACTCGGCGAGCGGAACGCCGCGCACGACCAAGTTGCGCCGGTGCTCGCCCGCCGCGACGGCCACGCCGAACTCGGCCTCGGCGGCCTCGAGCGCGGCGGCGTCGATCAGCGTGACCTCGCGGAGCGGGCCGGGCCAGCGGCTGAACGCGCCCTCGCCCTTCCAGTAGCGGTCGCCCTCGAGCCCGCGCCCCGGCACGGCGCGCGCCGCCGCCACGGCCCGCATCGGAGCCTTGGCTTCGGGCGCCGTGTAAATCGCTTCGAGCGTGCCGGGATCGTCGGGCATAGCCCCCAAAAGTACGCCGCCCGACCCGCACGCGCGGACCGGGCGGCACGGGGCCTATGTCAGAGCCTTCGGCAGCGGCTCTAGCGGAGCGGACGGCTCTAGCGGAGCGGATAGAACGTCACGCCGAGCGAGAAACGCCCCTCGCCGTAGCCGAAGTCGTCCTCGTCGATCTCGGCCGAGAAGTCGCCGAGCTGGACCTCGCTGAACCCGCCGCCGCCCAGGCGGAGGCCGGCGTCGAGCGCGACAGTGGGGCTGACGAAGTAGGCAATCCCGCCGCCGAGGGTGATCCCACCGCCGCGAAACTCCAGGTCGTCCTCGGTCGCGGCGACGCCGCGCAGCGCGACGTCCAGGTAGGGCACCCAGCGGCGGCTCGGCAGCAGGTTGAACCGGGCTCCTATCTCGCCGCCGCCCCAGCCGTACTCGTCGTTGATGACGCCGTTCGTCTCGCCGTCGATGCGGGACCCGGCGAGGCCAGCATAGAGGGTGACGACGCGCGAAACGCTCCAGCCGGCGCGGAACGAGAGGCCGCCGCCGTCGTCGGTGTCGTCGAAGTCGTCCTCGTTGTAGTTCAGGGACTGGCCGTCGAGCGAGGCCTGGAGGAAGAGCCGCTGGGTGTTCGAGGGCTGCGCCAGAGCCGGCACCGCGGCGAGCAGGGTAAGGAGCGCGAGAGAGCGTAGCAGCATGGGTCTGTCCGTCGGTGAGAGTGGTTCACCAGTGGGTGCGTTCTGCCGACCACTGAGCGGCGCGTCCAGCCGCCGCCCGGTCGCCTCAGGCTGCAGCCTCAGGCTGCACATCCAGACGCAGCCTAGCATGCCGTATTCAAGGGGCGTGCCAGCTTTTCCGAGCTGGGCTAGACGTTCTCGACGACGATCTCGAGCAGCCCGCCGCCGACGGCGAAGGCCGTGAGCTGGACGTTGCCGTTGGGGCTGCGGACGCGGATCGTGAGGGTCTCGAGCTCGGGCGGGATCGGGTTGCCGAAGTCGTCCACCTGCTCACCCTGGACGGCGCTGAAGTTGAAGCTGGTGCGGCCGTCGCCGGGGCAGAGGTAGTCGCCGAGCGTGACGTCCGAGTCCCCGACGGCCTCGACGTTGACGCCGTCGGCGATGACCGAGATCGTGGTCTCGGGGGCGAGCGGATGACCGAACGAGTCGTCGACGATGAAGCTGTAGTCTCCCAGGCCGGTGTCCGTGTCGATATCGACTGGCGTGAGGTCGCGGATCCGGGCTTGACCAGAGAAGAGGATCGGCGTCGTGGCCTCGATCTGCTGCTGGTTCATGTCGGCGGTGCGGGCGGTGATGAGGGCGTAGCCGCGGGCGTCGGAATCGGGGCAGTCGGGCGGCGGCTCGCCGGTGGTGAGGGGCGCGGCCGAGATCAGCGACACCGTCGTGATGCCGAGGGCGTCGGTCGTGCCGGAGCCTTCGATGATGCCGGCGTCCGTTGTGAAGTAGACCGCCGTGCCGGGCTGCACCGGGTTGCCGTAGATGTCGCCGACGTAGGCCGTGATCGGGTTGACCTGGCCGAAGCGGACGTAGCCGGGGAAGTTGGAGCTGCCCTGGTTGCCCGGCGCGATGCTGAAGTGGAGGTCGTCCGGGAGCCCACCGGTGATGGTGATGACGGTCGGGAGCGAGCGGATCTCGTCGCCGTCCTCGTTGGTCGCCGTGGCGACGAGCTGGACGGCCCCGGCGCGGGTGCCGGACGAGAGCGTGGTCTGGACGCGGCCCGAGGCGTCGGTCGGTTTGACGGCGGGCGCGGCGAACTCGCCCCCGCCCGGCCCGCTGCCGATGGCGAAGCTGACGTCCACGGCGTGCTCCGCGTCGACGGGGTTGCCGGCGGCGTCGAGCACGACGAAGGTGAGGGTCGCGGTCTCGTCGGCCCCGGCGCTGACGACGCCGATGGTCTCGGAGGAGCGCCCGACGAGCGTGATGCTAGCCGCCGGTCCCGAGGGCTCGTCGGCCCCTTCGTCGATGCCGCCGCCGGTGTCGCCGCCGCCGGTGTCGCCGCCGTCGCCGTCACCGCCGTCGCCACCTCCCCCGCCGTTGCCGGTCGACGTGGAGCGGAGCTCGATCAGCGCGGCGACCTCCCGGTCAATGGCCGCGGCGACCTCGAGCGTGGTCCGCTCGTAGCCGAGCGCGAAGATCTCGAGCGAGATCATGTCGCCGGTGCTGTCGGCCTGGACCGCGAGCGAGAAGGTGCCGTCGGCTCCGGTGGCGGTGCTCTCGCCGGTGCCGATGACCTGGACGGTGGCTCCGGCCACGCCTCGGGTGGAGCCTTGCTCGACGACGGAGCCGCGGAGCGTGGTGGTGCCGGCTTCGTCGGTGGAGTCGCAGCCGGCGAGGAGGGCGAGGGCGAGGACGGGCAGCAGCAAGCGTGCCTGGAACAGACCGGTCTGGGGCACACGAGTCTGGGACAGACAGGGTTGGGGCAATCGGGTGTGGAGGCGCATGGGCGTAGGGCGTGGGCGAGAACGGCGTGGCGTGCCGAGCGGCACGTGGCCTCGCTGCAAAGGCGGACCGACCCTCGTATCGTCCGCCCCCTCGCCGAGCTTTATCGACCCGCCCAAAACGCGGAAGGGCGACCCGCCGGTCGCCCTTCGCTGCTGATCGTTGTGGCGTCCCGTTACTCGAAGACGGCCCCCTCGAACACCTCGTCTACCGGGACGATGCGGATGGCTTCGCGCTCGATCCCGAGGGGGAGCTGCTGGATCACCTCGTCCTCGACCATGATCTCGTCCGGTTTCGGCGCGTTGTAGGTGATCGGCGAGGGCGTGTCGTCCGCGAGCCGGTCGGCCAAGTCCTCGGCGTTCGGGGTGATGGCGACGAGCGCGAGGTCGTCGGCCTGGAGGTGCTCGCGGAGGGCGCGGTTGACGTCCTCGAGGGTGAGCGCCTGGAGGCCGGCCCGCAGCGTCGAGGCGAAGTCCGGGGTGCCGTAGAACCGGGAGTCGAGCGCGTAGCCGAGCTGCTTGCCCTGGCTCTGGGTGAGCACGCCGGTGAACTTGAGGAGGTACTGGCGGGTCGCCTCGAAGTCGCTCTCCGAGAGGCCGTCGCGGACGAGCTTCTTCAGCTCGTAGGTGGCCGCGCGGATGGCGAAGTGGGCCTGCTCCGGCGGGACCGGGCGGATCCAGAGCTGGAAGAGCTGGCTGTGGCGGCCGAGGCCCGTGTCCGGGTGGAACTGGAACATGCCGCGCGGGAAGTACTCGATGTAGGCGTAGTCGCCGTAGTTCAGCCCGCGCGCCTCGCGGAGGCGCTGGTAGAGGTGCGAGTTCGAGCTTCGGTGCTCGCCGAAGTACGACCGCACGAGCCACAGCGCCGGGAAGTCGGGGTGCGACCGGGTGACGTCGATGGGGAAGCCCATCGAGATGGCCGCCGCCCGCGTGTCCTTCTCGACGAGCGTGACCTCGAGGCCGTCCGGCATGGCGGGCATCGTGACCGGCGCGCGGCGGGTGCTCTCGCCCTCGGGCAGCCCGGCGGCGAGGTCGGCCTCGAGGCGGGCGACGAAGGCGTCGGACACGTCACCGGCGAGGCCGAGCATCAGGCTGCGCTGGGTGTAGTGCTCGTCGTGGAAGCCGCGCACGTCGTCGAGCGTGAGGGCCTCGACGGCCGGGGCGTGGCCGAGGGTCAGGTGGCCGTAGGGGTGGCCGGCGTAGACCCTCTCGTAGAGCACCTCCTTGCCGAGCTCCTCGTCGTTGTTGGCGCGGAGGCTGAGCCGGATGTCGCTCAGCAGATCGCTCTTGACGCGGGCGAAGTCCTCCTCGCGGAAGCCGGGGCGCAGGAGCTGGTCGGCGATGACCGGGTAGTAGGCCTCGAGGTTGTCGCGGTGGGTGCGGCCGCCGAAGACGGTCATCTCCTTGTCCACCTGCGACCCGAACCCGGCCGCGAGCGGGAAGAGCGCCTCCTGCAACTCGGCGTAGGTCAGCGCCTCGCTCCCGGCGTCGGCGACCATGCGGGCGGTCAGCTCGGCCAGGCCCTCCTTGCCCTCGGGGTCGTCGGCGGCTCCGGTGAGGAAGAGAAACCGGAAGTCGACGAGCGGCGAGTCGGAGGTCTGCAGGATGGTCTCGAAAAGCGGCTCGGCCGAACCGCTCTCATCCGCGACATCGGAGACCGACTCGGCCGTGAGCGTATTCTGTCCGAGCACTTCGTCGGTGATCTCGATCGCCACCTGCTCTAGCGCAGGGGACGCCGCGCCCAGCGCCTCGGCGTCCGCCACGCGGGCATCGACCGAGCCGACGGTCGAGGCGGCCTCGGGCAGCGGCTCGTGCGAGAGCGTCGCGACGACCATCCGCTCGTCGGTGAAGTAGCGGTTCGCGGCGGCCTGCACGTCGGCGGGCGTGAGCGCGTCGTAGCGGGCGTAGACCTCGTTGATGGTCTCCGGGTCCCGCGTCACGGCGACGTAGGAGGCGAGCGCCCCCGCGATGTCGGGCGAGTTGTCGAGGCCGTTGGCGAAGCCGTACTTGAGGTTGCTCTTGATCGCGTCCATCCGCTCGGCGTCGACGCCGTTGGCGCGAATCTCGGCGAGGGTCTGCTGGATCGCGTCGCGGACGGCCCACACATCTGCGGGGTCTTTGACGCGCGCCCCGACGGTCAGCAGGGCCGGGTCGCGGCGGTCGGGGAACGAGGCCCAGAGCTGGTCGGCGACCTGCTCCTCGACCACGAGGCGGCGGTAGAGGTCCGAGGACCGGCTGAAGGCGTAGCTCGCCACGATGTCGGCGGCGCGCATGTCGGCGTCGTCCTCGCCGTAGGAGGCCGGCCCGTGGAAGGCGACGGTCACCCACGGCAGCGTCTCGGCCTCCCACGCGACGTGGGCGTAGACCGCGCCGTCCGGCTCCGGCTCGGCCGGGATGTCGGAGACGAAGCTGCCGCGCTGCCAGTCGCCCCAATACTGCTCAGTGAGCGCGAAGACCTGCTCCGGGTCCACGTCGCCGGCCACGATGAGGCTCGTGTACTCGGGGCGGTAGAAGCGGTCGAAGAACTGGCGGCTGTAGGCGAACTGGTCGGGCATGGCCTCGATGTCCTCGAGGAAGCCCATCGTGGTGTGGCGGTAGGTGTGGGCCTGGAACGCCGCCTCGCGCTGCACCTCGAAGAGCTTCGAGACCGGGTTCGCCGAGTTCTTGTTGTACTCGCCGAGCACCGCGAGCGCCTCGGTGCGGAAGTCGGCCTCGGAGTAGGCGAGGTGCTGGAAGCGGTCGGCCTCGAGCTTCAGCATCGTCTCCAGGTCCTCCTTCGAGAAGGTGATGTGGTAGACCGTCCGGTCGTCGGTGGTGTAGGCGTTCTGGTCGGCCCCGGCGTTCTTGAGGGTCTCTTGGTAGCGCGCGGTCGGGTAGGCCTCGGTGCCCCTGAACATCATGTGCTCGAAGAAGTGCGCGAAGCCGGACTTGCCCGGCTCGACCTCGTTGCGGCTCCCGACGGAGACCGGGATGTAGAGCGAGACGATGTCGGGGTAGCCCGTCGGGATGACGATCACCCGGAGGCCGTGGTCGAGGTCGCGGACGTGGGTTTCGTAGGGAAATATCTTGGCGTCCTGAGCCGTCGCCGGGACGGCGGCGAGGGCGAGCAGGCAGGCGGCGAGGAGGGTTTTCATCGGGGGCAGTCGGGGTGGGAGTAGCGGGAGGCGCGTCGCCCAAGAACGAAGTGCGCTAGGGGCGTTGTATCCGTTTGCAGCCGAAGACAACGCGAAGAGCACCGGCAGGGTCCGGGACTATCTTCTCTGTCCTCGCCCCATCCTCCCTGATCCCACATGGAACCGCCCGCCGATTTCGCCGAGGTCTTCGACCGCCGCGTCACCGTCCACACACCCGCCTCGGGCTTCCGCACCGGGGTCGCTGTCCGCCAGCACGCGCTCGTGGCCGACGAGCCGACCGAGGTCGGCGGCACCGACCAGGGGCCGACGCCCTACGACCTGCTCGCCGCAGCCCTCGGCACCTGCACCGCGATGACCATCCGCATGTACGCCGACCGCAAGCGGTGGCCGCTCACCGGCGTCACCGTGCAGGTCGAGCACGACCGCCTCCACGCCACCGACTGCGCGAACTGCGAGACGGCCGAGGGCAAGATCGACCGCCTCCGCCGCACCCTCACCTTCGACGGCGACCTCAGCGCCGAGCAGCGCGCCCGCCTCACCGAGATCGCCGACCGCTGCCCGGTCCACCGCACGCTCGAGGGCGAGATCGTCATCGAGACCGTACGCGCGGAGGCCTAGCCGCGGTGAGCGGTCCGCCAGCCCACGAGAGTCTCGACTCCCTGCCGGACGAGTGCGATCTCTGGCTGCGACATCCCTAGCTGGCCCTCTAGAACGAACGGGTCTCCGGCCGAATACGCTTCGTTGGTCTTGGATGCGCTCAGCAGATCGTCCAGGTCCGACAGGTGCCGCTCGTCCGCACGCACGGAGCGCGGGAGCCGAATCTTGTTGGCCTCTCCGGGAATCAGCACCAGCACGCCGCCCCCGAGCGCGTGGATCTCCAGCTCGCATTGAAGCAAGGTCAGTGAGGTATACCAAGCGGTGACAACGGCCTCGGGGCGAACCTCCGGCTTGAGGTAGCCGCAGAGGAGGCTGTTGGAGGCGGCGTAGCCCGCATCGTTCACCATCACCACGGGGCGCTCGCTGAACACGCTCAGGATCAGCTCCGGCGTTCGGACACCCGGCACGGCATACCACGGAGACCTGATCCTGCACTTGTACTGGTTCTGGACGCCCTCCGCTTCGCCCTGCGCGACGTACGCCGCCTCCGAGCGCGTCAAGGCCTCTCGGGGTAGGAACAGCGTCGAGACGCTTTCGCTCGGCACCGTAGACGACCGGACCCCGGACTTCGCCAGGGCCTTCGTCGAGGTGATCGCCTCGACGAGGTTCTCGGGTCTGATCGAGTAGCGGGCTACCGTGCCCGGATCCGGGTGGAAGAAGGTTTTGTCTCCAGAGACGTAGCCGATCCTGATCGTCGCTAGGCGCTCGAGGGGCACCGTCTGTGCCGGCAGCATGCGGTCTAGCACCTGGGTCAGCTCGTCCGAGAGCAGCGCCCTGACGAAGACGCGCTCCCCCGCCAGGATATCTCGGACCGACACCGTTCGCTCGACCCCAGGTCTTCCCTCGACCATACCGCCGACTGTGTCGAACGCCCGGAAGTCGACCGTGTCCGTGCGGCCCCCGTAGCCGTCCGCGTAGAGGATCACGACCTCCTGCATCACGTCGGGGAACAGGCGCTCCCTGGAGCGCTCGACCGCGAGCGACCGGAACGACTCTGCCAGCTTGCGCCAGAGCGGAAGGGCGTATCTGACGTAGGTGAGCTCGTACGGCAGCACCAGCGCCAGGCGACCGCCGGGCCGCAGGGCTTCGACCGCATGAAGCACGAACGGCATCCACAGGCTCCCACTCGTCGCCATCGCGTGCCCGAGCGAGCGCTGCGCCACGTCGAGAGCCTGGTCCCGTTGCCCGGGTTTCAGATGCCGGAGCCGGACGTAGGGGGGATTGCCCACGACACCGTCCACCAAGCCCGGATCGGTCCTGAGGAAATCCGACCGGACCGTCGTGACGCCGAGGGAGGGCGAGACGCCGTCGAGTCGCAAGACGGCTTGCTCGTCGAGCTCGACGCCGACGACCTGGACGGCCTCCAGTCCTCGGGCCTCGACGGAGCGGTCCAGCGCCCGGATGAAGGCCCCGTCCCCGAAGCTAGGCTCGAGGACGACATCGCCCGACCGCCTCACCACCCAATCGGCCATCAGATCGGCGGCAGAGCGCGGGGTGTAGTAGGCCCCGAAGCGGCGCTGCCTCGTCTTGGCAGAGGCGATTGGTTTGGGGGATTTCATTGCGCGTCCGAGGGCCGAGTCTCCCGCTCCGCCAGTCCCTTCAGGAAGTGCCAGACGGTGAGCGCCGCGAGGCGGGCCGTCCGGCCGTCGAGGTCGAACGCCGGGTTGAGCTCGACGACGTCCACTGAGCCGACGAGCGGCGAGCGGCCCATCTCGTAGGCCGCGTAGAGCCACAGGTCGGCCGGGAGGCCGCCGACGTTGGGGGCGCTGACGCCGGGGGCCGAGGCGGCGTCGACGGCGTCGAGGTCGAACGTGGCGAGCGTCGGGTTCGCCAGGCCGATGGCGACGGAGCGGACGCGGACCTCGTGCAGGCTCCGCCGCCAGATCACCTCCCCGGCGTGCTCGTCGATCACGTCGAGGTGGGCGCGCGCGGTGCTGTGGGGCTGGAGCCCGGCGACCTGGTAGCGCGTGCACCGGCCCGACTCGTGCTCCAGCGCCTGCCGGAACGGCGAGCCCGAGTGGGCGAGGCCGTCCTTGAGCGGGCGCACGTCTACGTGGGCGTCCCAGTTCAGAATCTCCACGTCGAGGTCGGCCCCGACGTAGCCGAGGAAGTGCCCGAAGCTGGTCTCGTGCCCCCCGCCGAGGAGGACCGGCACGACGCCGGCGGCCAGGAGCGGAGCCAGCGTTTCGCCGAGTCGCTGCTGGTCGGCCTCCACGTCGCCCGTCACCGGCACGTCGCCGAGGTCGGCGGTGCGGTCGAGGAGGCTCGTGAAGGCCGGGTGCTCGGCGTCGGGGGTGAGCTTGTAGAGCGCGCGGCGGAGGGCGTCGGGGCCGGCGGCGGCACCGGGGCGACCGCCGTTGCGCCGCACGCCCTCGTCCGAGGGGAAGCCGACGACCGCGACCCGCATCGCCTCGACGGGCCGGCGTCGGGCGAGCCAGTGGCCGAGGCGCGGATCGTCCGAGGCGGTGTCGGGGGCAGGGACCGTGGCGGGGACGAGGTCAGGCATCAGCGCTCCAGACGGTCGCGCCGCCGATGACGGTGCGGAGGCAGGCGTTGGGGCGGAAGTGGTAGAGCCAGTGGTTCACGTCGGGCGCGTCGATCACGGCGAAGTCGGCGCGCTTGCCGGCCTCCAGCGATCCGACGGTGGTGTCCATCCCGATGGCCCTCGATGCAATAACGGTAGCCCCTTTGAGCGACTCGGCAGGCGTCATCCGCTGCACCGTGCACGCCAGCAGCATCGCCAGCGGCAGGTTGTAGCTCGGCGCGCTGCCGGGGTTGAAGTCCGTCGCCACCGCCACCGGCACGCCCGCCCCGATCAGCCGCCGCGCCGGGAGCGGGCGGACGTTCAGGTAGAGCGTCGCCAGGGGCAGCGACACGGCGACGACGCCCGCCGCGGCCATCGCCCGGATTCCCTCCGCCGACACGTACTCGAGGTGGTCCGCCGATACCGCGCCGACCTCAGCGGCGAGCCCCGCCCCGCCGGTGTCGGAGAGCTGGTCGGCGTGGAGCTTGGGGCGCAGGCCGTGCGCCGTGCCGGCGGCGAAGACCGCGCGGGCTTCGTCCGGCGAGAAGGCCGTTTCCTCGACGAACACGTCGCAGAACCGGGCGAGGCCGCTGGCCGCAGCGGCGGGGATGACCGTCTCGGTGAGCAGGCGGAGGTAGCCGTCCCGGTCGTCGGCGAACTCGGGCGGGACGATGTGCGCGCCGAGGAGCGTCGGGACGATCCGCGTCGGCTGGCTCTCGGCGAGGCGGCGGTAGGCGCGGAGCGTCTTGAGCTCGTCCTCGGCGCTCAGCCCGTAGCCGCTCTTGGCCTCGACGGTCGTCACCCCGAGGGTCCGCATCTCGGCCAGGAAGCCGGCGGCGCGCTCGGCGAGGTCGGCCTCGGTGGCGGCGCGCGTCGCCCGCATCGTGCTGGCGATCCCGCCGCCGGCGCGGGCGATGTCGAGGTAGTCCGCCCCCGCGATCCGCTGCGCGAACTCGTCGGCCCGCCAGCCGCCAAAGGCCAGGTGCGTGTGGCAGTCGACCAAGCCGGGGATGACGAGCCGACCGCCAGCGCTCTGCCGCTCCTCGTCCGCAAACTCGCCCGGCACCTCGCTGGCCGGCCCGGTCCAGCGGATGGTATCGCCCTGCCAGACGAGCGCAGCATCCCGAACCGGGTGGAGGTCGGCCTGCGCGCCGTCGGCCCGGCAGGTGGCGAGGGTCGCGATGTCGGTGAGAACGGGCATGGGGGGGGGGCGTGTGGGGACGCGCGAAGATACCGGCGAAGAAGTGCCGAAGCCCGGTCTGGGCGCTGCCCGCCGGGACCCGGATGTGAGACGCGCCGTACTGCCCTTCATGTCCCGCCGCCCCGCCCCGTACCTCGCCGAGCTGACCGCGCCGCTCACCGCCGCGCCGCCGCCGCTCGGCCTCCGGTTCCGCGTGGCGACCTACAACGTCCACCGCTGGGCCGGCGTCCGCGGCGGCCGGAAGTACGAGCCCGACCGCGTGCTGACCGTCCTCGGCGAGCTCGGGGCCGACGTGCTCGCGCTGCAAGAGGTGCTCCGGCCCACGGACCGCCCCGACCCGCTGCGCCAGGCCGCCCGGATGCTGGGCTTCCACCTGGCCTTCGTCGTGACGCGCATCCACAAGCGGGGCGAGCTGGGCAACGCCATCCTCTCGCGCTGGCCGCTGGCCGGGGCCGAGGCCATCGACCTGTCGTTCGGCCGGCTCGAGCGCCGCGCCGCGCTCGCCGTCCGGCTCACGAACGGCGCGGCCTCGCCGATCACGATTGCCTCGACGCACCTCGCCATCGTAGACCGGACGCGGACGCGGCAGGTCGAGGCGCTGCTGAACCACCCGCACTTCGACGGCGGCCCGGCGGTCCTCTTGGGCGACATGAACGCGTGGCGCAAGACGCCGGCCTCGCGCAGCCTCGACGGCTTCGCCGAGCGGCACGCCAACCGCGACTGGCCGGCGTCCTACCCCAGCCCCCGGCCGGTGATGGCGCTTGACCGGATCTACGCGCGCGGGGCCGAGATCGCGGACCTGCACGCGCACGAGAGCGCCGACAGCCGCCAGGCCTCGGACCACCTCCCGGTCGTCGGCACCGTCGTGCTGAACGGCAGCTAGGCGCGCAGCGTCCCCTCAGCGGGGAGCAGGAGCTGGACCACGTCCGGCGTCACGTCTACGATCTCATCGGCCCCTTCGCGGCGCAGCTCGTCCTCGGTCCCGAAGCCGCAGAGCACGCCGATGGTCTGCGCCCCGGCCGCCTTGCCGGCGAGGATATCGACCGTCGTGTCGCCGATCATCACGCAGTCTTCGGGGGCCACGCCCATCTGCTCGGCGGCGTACTCGACCGGGTCGGGGTAGGGCTTCATCCGGACGGTCGTCTGCGCGGTGACGAGCGCGGTGAAGTGCTGCCGCAGGCCGAAGGTCTCGAAGAAGTGCGCGACGCGCTCGGCTCCGCCCGTCGAGATGGCGCACATAGGGAAGTGGGCGGCGAGCGCGTCGACCATCTCGGCGATGCCGGGCACGATGAGGTGCTCGACTTCGCGGGGCTGCGCGCTTTTCCGCTCGTCGAAGTAGGCTCGGATCCGTGCCAGCTCGTCGTCGATCCCGAGCCGGTCGGCGAGGCCGTAGGCGGTGTTGACCGGCGTCTCGGCGTCGAGCACGATGCGGCGGGCGACGCGCTCGGCCTGGCCGCCGCCGAGAAACGGCAGCTTCGCCAGGAACTGCGCGATCCGGCCGACGAGCTGGTCGTCGGTGTCGGAGAGCGTGCCGTCGACGTCGAAGCAGAGGGCGCGGACGCGGGACGGATCGAAGGGCATGGGGAACGGCGACGAAGCGGGTTGGCCTATGGCAAGCTCAACACAGTGCGAGATTGGCGTTGCACAACGTCCTTTATGACACTTAAACTAGCATGATACAACGAGAGTAGCAAGCACCGCGACTGGTAGGGTGGCTCAAGGAGCACCGCAGCGTGGCGACGCGCTTCGACAAGCTAGCCTGTATCCGGCGCTTGTTGCGGGCCACTATCTCAGCCCTAACTCATCATTCTGAAAAATTGATTATTCGACCACTCTCAGGGGAGCAGAGTAGAGAGTGTCCCTAGAATCACCTTTACCCTGCGAAGCATATTGATGCTTTATTCTGGTAGAAAATCCAAATTGGCCGGTGGGTGTGTCTGAGGGTATCACCGCCTCAAACGAAGTTACTTGGTTCGGTGGGAGAGATCGAGCTGCCAGCAGACAGGGCCATATCCCTCTTTGGTTTACGGTATCTGTAATAACTACGTCATTATGAAAGACAGCCAGTTCTGAAAGACAGAGGTTGTATGTAATAATGTGATCCGTTTGATTGTCGAGCATTAGTCTAATGCTATCCCCTCTCGCGTAGACAGAATCGTCAGCAGTAAATAGCACTGCCACTTCTCCTTGCTGGCTTTGGGATTTCGACCCAGAGCAGCCCACGAGCAAAAGGATAATCAAAAGGCAGGAGGCTTCCCAACACTGCTGACGCTTTGTAGCAACAGGTAGCCTTCTGCCGGTATGCAGATCACTAATCATCCTGTACACTGATCTCGCCGAAGTTGACATAGTGATCGTCAACAGCACCAACCCACTTGGAATACAGGGTCTCCATGATTCCACTGTCGTTTGGCTGTTCAGCGAATAAGATGCCTATCAGGACGACATTCTCATCGTGCTGGCCACCGTTACCGGACATTCGGAAAACAGGTGCACCGCTATCGCCACCATCTGCGGTGCCTACCCTAAGCGCGCTCTGGCAGATAAGAAGTGAATCTGATTGCACTGGTGATGGAGGAGCCGAGGCGCGATTTCCTACGTTGCTTAGGTTGAACGTGAAGCAACTCTGCCCTTTGTATCCAGAGTGCCAACCTGTGGTAGCACCAATGTACTCGTATTGAGACCCTGGGGGGCGAAGCGGCGAATTACCCACTGGTCGTTGGCTTCCATCATCAATGGTAAAGTAGTAGCGGCCTGAAGTCGGCGGGATGGTTAGGTCGAAGGTGTTTCGACCGGTAGTTTGGTATATCCCGCCGAAGTCTACGTCATAGAAAAAATCATCGTCTACATCGAACAGTGCACTATCGCTGTACCGGCATACATTACCGGAGGGGGTACCGCTAGGACAATTAGCAAATGTGAAGGGGGGGGTCACTCGACTCGAAACCAGCCGAAGTGCTGCCGTTGAAATCTTGGACGAGTAGGTCGGGATCATTCACGTTGACCGCTCCCATCGTTCCTGTGCAGTGAGAATTAGTCAAGTGCAGTGATTGCGAATAGGCGAATCCATCAGGATGAATGCGACGGTCTCGAGCAATCGTAGCGAGGGTGCAGTCATTCCTAAACCCATCTCTTGTATCAACGCCTATTTCCAACCCTCCTCGGATAGGGCGTACTGTTCCATCGAGCCTGTCAACGCTAGAAGAAGTGTTCTGGGCCAGCGTTGAGGGTGTCCGAGACCGTTCGCCTAACAAAGCAAAGTCTTTGATCTCCAGTGTAATATTCTCAAGGTCAAAATCGGCGGCAAGGAGAGCATTTTCAACGGCAGGAAGAGACGAATCGTCAGCTACGCTAATTAGCATTCGATTTTCAGCATGGTCGATTCCCAGCCTTACAACTCCGGGCAAAGAGAGTGCACTAGCCAACTGCACTTTCCAAGTAGCTAACTAGATAAAATCGTTGTTAGCAGATCGGATTTCGTAGTTCCCGGAGACCACATCTTCGTAGCTCTCAGAACCTTCAGGATAGAGTGAGGGCAGCAACTGCCGAAGATTTTCCTCTTGTGCTTCAGGGTCAGTGAGATAGATGACCGGACTGCCCTCTTCGATGAACATCCCGCCGAAGCCATCAATCTCCTCTGCGATTTGGACAAAGCCATAATCAAGGCCTTTGTCATAGAGAGATGCGTAGAGATCGACAGGAATCTCTAGATCGATCAGCGTTAGAGTCTCAGTCGCCAGCGAGGTACCATCGGGACCCTCCGACGAAAGCGGCGACATAGACGATTGATCACAACCGGCTAAGAGAAATATGGCCGAAAGAAATGTCAGAGAAGCATATCTTGGAAAAAATGGCATGTCGTGGTGGAGTGAGGTGAATACGCTGTATTAGTGCAATGAGATGTTGAACATAGTTTCAACGTAATATTATCGTAATATGAACTGATACGTCATCGTATCCATCTCCCAGCGGCGGGTGAACTTGGGGGCGGAGGCGGTTCCGAACCGGTCGTGGTCTCGACCACACGGGACGAAGGCACGGTACCGTCGTGGCCGTCACCGGAGACGAGCTCAGGCGAGACAGTTTCCGCTGGCAGCGGCGGATGATGGCCGATCCAACGGGCGATCTCGACCGCGGCCTCGTGTACCGAGCACGATTCCATCCGAGCGACGAAGTTGAGAACATTCCCTTTCACGTCGCAGCCGAAGCAGTTGAAGCCTCGGTAGCTCGGACTGACCTTGAACGAGGTACCGCTCTTGGAGTCGTGGAAGGGGCAATTGCCGAAGAGCTGTCCGTTTGGCTTCTCGACCATGCGGTTGAGGAGGCCGTAGTGCGCGAGCGCGTCGCGGATGCTGACGCGATCCTTGATCGCTCGGTAGTCGATGTATTCAGGCATGGGTCTGGGAGCTGGTGAAAGAACGGGTCTAGCTCCCATGCTGCCAGACTGAGCGCCTGGTGTCGAGAGGTCACAGGTCGAGGCTGGGACGCCACTCCTTCTTTGCGCCACGAGAAAAGCCCGCCGGGAATTGATCCCGACGGGCTCTCTCTTCTGCGGCGTCTCTACTCAACAACCGCAATCGGCTCCAGGCTAGATGTCGAGCGAAGCCTCCTGGGAGCGCGCACGCTCGGCACGCCCTATCTGAGATAGGTTCTCAGTACCCGACCGGGGTCACGTCGCGCCGCGTGTCGAAGGCGCTGACGAGCGTGCCGTCGGGGCCGACGAGGATGGCCCCGACAGCGCCGGTGTTGCCGAACGGGTCCAGTTCCCAGCCGAGCGCGTCGAGACTGTCGAGCGTGGCCGGACGGAAGCCGCCGCCGGGCCACGTCTCGACGGCCGTCTCGTAGGCGAGCACATCCGGCTGCCACTGGTGGTGGAAGCGCTCGGCCATCACCGCCTCGGGCAGCGTCAGGCCGAAGTCGAGGAGGTTCGTGATCACCTGGAAGACGGTCGTGATGATGCGCGGCCCGCCGGGCGTCCCGACGACCAGGAACAGCTCGCCCGCCGGGTCTTCGAGGATCGTCGGGGTCATCGACGACACCATCCGCTTGCCGCCGGCGACGGCGTTGCGCTCGCTCGTCACGCTCCCCCACAGGTTCGGCACGCCGGGCTTGGCGGTGAAGTCGTCCATCTCGTCGTTGAGCAGGAACCCGGCCCCGCCCACGGCTACCTTCGAGCCGTACCAGTCGTTGATGGTGAGCGTGAGGCTGACCGCATTCCCGGCCCCGTCGACGACCGAGAGGTGGGTCGTCTGGCTCGACTCCTCCACCCCCGGCGGCGTCCCCTCGGCGACGCGCTCGCTCGGCGTGGTGTGCTTCGGGTTGAAGTCGGCCATGCGGCTCCGCATATAGGCTTTGGAGAGCAGGCCCTCGGTGGGCACGTCCACGAAGGCCGGATCGCCGAGCCAGTGGGCGCGGTCGGCGAAGACGCGCCGCTCGGCCTCGGCCATGCGGTGGACCGAGGCCGTGCTGTGGAACCCGAGCGCGCCCAGGTCCAGCGGCTCCATCGCGTTGAGGAGCTGCACGAGGGCGATCCCGCCCGACGACGGCGGCGGCATCGAGAGCACCCGGTAGCCGCGGTACGTCCCCCGGATCGGGGTCCGCTCGACGGCCTGGTAGGCGGCCAGGTCAGCGTGCGTAATCAGGCCACCGCCGCGCGCCATCTCGGCCACGATCAGGTCGGCGGTGCGGCCGGCGTAGAACCCGTCGCGGCCCGCGTCGCGGATGCGGCGGAGCGTGGCCCCGAGATCGCGCTGCACGAGGGTTTCGCTGGGGACGAAGTAGGCCGGCTCGCCGCTCTCGTCCGTCTTGGCGAAGTACCGCATCGTGCTCGGGAAGTCGACGAACGACGGGCGGTAGCGGTTGAGATGGCCGGTCTGCATCGCGGTCAGCCGGAAGCCGTCCTCGGCGAGCGCGATGGCGGGGTCGAGCACGTCCGCGCGGTCCATCGTCCCGAATTTCTCCAGCGCCGTGAGGAAGCCGGCGACGGTCCCGGGCACGCCCGAGGCGAGGGCACCGACGCGGCTGCGGTCGCGGACCGGCTCGCCGTCGTCGCCGAGGTACATGTCGCGCGAGGCGGCGGCCGGGGCGACCTCGCGGAAGTCGAGCGTCGTCGCCGTGCCGTCGGCCAGGCGAAGTACCATGAAGCCGCCCCCGCCGAGGTTGCCCGCCTTCGGCAGAGCCACGGCGAGCGCGAAGCCCGCCGCGACGGCGGCGTCGACCGCGTTCCCGCCGCGCCGCAGCACCTCGGCCCCCACGCGCGACGCCTCGGGGTGGCCGGTGACGACGAGGCCGCGCGTCGCCACGACGGCCCCGGTCGTGTCCGGCGGCGCGAGCACGGCACCCGGCATGGCGACCGTCTCGCCGGCCGGCGCACCGCTCGGCGGCAACCGGGTCTCCGGCGGGGCCGAGCGGAAGCACCCGGCGAGGAGCGGGACGAGGAGGGCGAGGAGGCGGAACGGGCGGGGCATCACAGGCGGGGCTGGGCGGTCCGGGAAACTACCGGCGGCGACGGACAACGGCAACGGCGAACGGTGAGAACGGCAACGGCGAACGGTGAGACAATGGATGGTCGTAGGGGGATGGTCGTAGGGGCGAACGCCGTTCGCCCGGTTCGGGGCAGCGCCCTTCTGCCCAGGGCGAACGGCCGGTCGCCCCTACGAGTCGCGCCCGCCTCGGTACCTTTCCGCCACCCCACCGTTGCCCTCCTCCATGACCACGCTCGACTGGCTGATCGTCGGCGGCTACCTCGCGCTCTCGCTCGGGCTGGCGCTCTACTTCTACCGCCGCGCCGGGCGGAGCACGGGCGACTTCTTCCTCAGCGGGCGCAACCTGCCGTGGTGGGTCGCCGGGACGAGCATGGTCGCCACCACGTTCGCCGCCGACACGCCGCTGGCGGTGACCGAGCTGGTGGCGAGCGAGGGGATCGCGGGCAACTGGCTGTGGTGGTACGCCGCGCTCGGCGCGCTCGGCACCGTCTTCTTCTTCGCCCGGCTGTGGCGGCGCAGCGGCGTGCTGACCGACGTCGAGTTCGTCGAGCTTCGCTACGCGGGGCCACCGGCCGCTGCCCTGCGCGGGATAAAGGCGGTCTACTTTGGGCTCTTCATGAATGGCATTATCGTCGGCTGGGTGACCCTCGCGATGGAAACGGTCGTCCGCGTCCTCTTCCCCGACCTGACGGTCTTCGGCCGGGCGTCGCTCGGCGTCGGGGGCTGGGAGGTCGGCGCGCCGATGGCGGTCGTCGGGCTCCTGATGCTGGTGGTGGCGGGCTACTCGCTCGTGGCTGGGCTCTGGGGCATCGCGGTCACCGACGTGTTCCAGTTCGTGATGGCGATGACCGGTTCGATTGCCCTGGCGTTCTTTGCGCTCGACCTGCCCGAGGTCGGCGGCGTCGCGGGTCTGGTCGAGAAGCTGCCGGCCTCGACGTTCCGGTTCTTCCCCGAGATCGGAACCGGGGTCGGCATGGCGGAGAGCGCGGGGGTGCTGACGCTGTCGGCGGCGTCGTTCGCGGCGTACCTCGGCGTGCAGTGGTGGTCGAGCTGGTACCCCGGAGCCGAGCCGGGCGGCGGCGGCTACGTGGCGCAGCGGATGCTGAGCGCGCGCTCCGAGCGCGACTCGCTGCTGGCGACGCTGTGGTTCGCCGTGGCGCACTACTGCCTGCGGCCGTGGCCGTGGATCATCGTCGCGCTCGTGGCGCTGGTCCTCTTCCCCGACCTGGAGGACGCGCGCGAGGGCTACGTGCTCGTGATGCGCGAGACGCTCCCGCCGGGCCTGCTCGGGCTGCTCTTCGCCGCCTTCCTTGCCGCCTTCATGAGCACCATCTCGACCCAGCTCAACTGGGGCACGTCGTACCTCGTCAACGACCTCTACCGGCGCTTCCTCGTCCGGGGCCGGGGCGAGCGGCACTACGTGTCGGCGGCGCGGTGGACGACCTTCGCCCTCGCCGTGGCGGGCTTTCTGGTGGCCGGCCGGCTCGACTCGATCAGCGGGGCGTGGGGGCTGGTGCTCAGCGCGTCGGCCGGGCTGGGACTGGTGCTGATCCTGCGGTGGTACTGGTGGCGCGTCAACGCCTGGAGCGAGCTGGCCGCGACGCTCACGCCCCTCGTCCTGGTCGCGCTCCAACTGGCGGGCGTCCCCGTGCCGTTCCTGACGGCCGCGTTCCCCGCCAACCTGTTCGGTGTCACCGCGCTTACGACGGCGGTCTGGCTGGCGGCCACGTTCCTCACCGCTCCGACCGACCCGGGCCGGCTCGACGCGTTTTACCGGCGCATCCGTCCGGGAGGGCCCGGCTGGCGACCGGTAGCGGCGCGACACCCGGACGTAGCGCCGGACGCGGGGCTGGCCGGGCTCGGGGCGTACTGGCTGGTCGGCAGCGCCGTCGTCTACCTCGCGCTCTTCGGGACGGGGCACCTGATCCTCGGGCGGACGGCGAGCGGACTGGGGTTTCTGCTCGTGGCGGCGGGCGCGCTCGGCGGCCTGCTGTGGGACCTGGGGCGACGAGAGACGCAGGGGTGACGGCCGGACGGTAGGACGCGAGAGGCTTTCAGGGCGAACGTCGTTCGCCTCTACGGGAACGATGTGGCGCGGTCGGTACCTTTCGCGTCTCGGTCTGTCCTCTGTCCTCTGCCCTACCGAATGCGCATCCTCGTCCACGACTTCGCCGGGCACCCGTTTCAGGTTCAGCTCAGCCGCGCGCTCACCCAGCGCGGACACACCGTCCTCCACGCCTACTGCGCCTCGCTGTCGTCGACCCCGCAGGCGATGGAGACGCGGCCGGACGACCCCGATGGCTTCGAGATCCGCGGCCTCGCCCTCGACGCGCCGATCAACAAGCAGGCGTTCGTGACTCGGTGGCGGCAAGAGCGCGCCTACGGGCACGTCGCCGCCGCCGCGCTCCGGGCCTTCCGGCCGGACGTGGTCCTCTCGGCCAACACGCCGCTCGACGCGCAGCGGACGCTGCTCGCGGCCGCGCGCTCGGTCGGCGCGCGGTTCGTCTACTGGGTGCAGGACCTGATCGGCTGGGCCTCGGAGCGACTGCTTCGCGAGAAGGTGCCCCTCGTGGGCGGACTCGTGGGCGGGCACTATGCGAAGCTGGAGCGCACGCTGCTCGCCGAGAGCGACGCGCTCGTGCTCGTGACCGAGGACTTCCACGGGGCCGTGCCGGAGATCCGGGATCACGCCTCGGCGCACGTCATCCCCATCTGGTCGCCGCTCGACGCCGTCGCGCCGCGCCCGCGCGGCAGCGCCTGGGCCGAGGCGCAGGGTTTCCCCAAGCGCTCGCTGCGGTTCGTCTACGCCGGCACCCTCGGGCTGAAGCACAACCCCAAGCTGCTGCTCAACCTCGCGCACCGGATTCCGCACGAGATCGTCGTGGTCTCCCAGGGCGCGGGGATCGAGTGGCTGCGCGAGCAGAAGGCGACCGAGAACGTCAAGAACCTGCGCCTGCTGCCGTTCCAGCCGTTCGAGGCGCTGCCCGAGGTGCTCGGCGCGGCCGATGTGCTCGTCGCCATTCTCACCCCGGACGCGGGGGTCTTCTCGGTGCCCTCGAAGGTGCTGACGTACCTTTGCGCCGCCCGGCCGCTGCTCTTAGCCGTGCCGCCGCAGAACCTCGCTGCCCGCATCGTGACCGAGCACGAGGCTGGCCTCGTCGTCCCACCGCACGCGAACCGGGCGTTCCTCGAAGCCGGCGCGCAGCTCGCCGCCGACGCCGCGCTGCGCGCCCGCCTCGGCGCGAACGCCCGCGCCTACGCCGAGGCCCACTTCGCCATCGAGCCCATCGCCGACCGCTTCGAGGCGGTCCTGGAGGGTGGATAGTTGTTAGCAGATAGCCGTTAGTCGAGAGCCATTGGTGCCAAACGTGTAGCTATTTCCTGCTACTAACGACCTACCACGAACCACACACCAATCTTCCATGCTCCACCTGCTGCTCAACGCTGAGGTCTACGCCCCGGCCAAGCTGGGCCGGTGCCACCTCGTCATCGGCGGCGGGAAGGTGCTCTACGTCGGCAAGGACGAGCCGCAGGTGCGGGGGCCGGAGCTCTACGTCACCGACCTCGCGGGCCGCCGCGTGATCCCCGGCCTCGTCGACGGGCACGCGCACCTCACCGGCGGCGGCGGCGAGGCCGGCCCGCAGACCAAGGTGCCGCCGCCTGCGCTCAGCGTCTACTCCCTGGCCGGCGTCACGACGGCCGTCGGCGTCCTCGGCACGGACGACCTGACGCGGACCACGGCGGAGCTCGTCACGCGCGTGCGCGGCCTCCGCCGCGAGGGGCTGTCGGCCTACTGCCACACCGGCGGCTACCACCTCCCGCCGGCGACGCTCACCGGCTCGGTGCGCGGCGACATCGTCTACCTCGACTGCGTGCTCGGCGTCGGCGAGATCGCGCTCTCGGACCACCGATCGAGCCAGCCGACCTTCCAGGAGATCGCTCGCCTCGCTGGCGAGGCGCACGTCGCCGGCCTGATGACCGGCAAGGCGGGCATCGTCCACTTCCACCTCGGCGACGGGCCGCGCGGCCTGGAGCTGCTCTGGCGCTGCCTCGACGAGACCGAGATCCCGGCGCGCGTCTTCAACCCGACCCACGTCAACCGCCGCAAGGCCCTCTTCCAGGAGGCGTGCGACCTCGCCAAGCGCGGCTGCGTGATCGACGTGACCGCCTTCCCGAAGCAGAGCGACGACGAGTGGAGCGCCGCCGAGGCCGTCCGCCGCTACCTCGACCTCGGCCTCCCCGGCCCGTGCCTGACGGTCTCCTCCGACGGCGGCGGCTGCCTCCCGACGTTCGACGCCGAGGGGCAGGTCGCCCACATGGACGTGGGCAAGCCGGACGAGCTCATGGACACGATCCGCGAGCTGCTCCGCGCCGGGCGCGCGCTCGAGACCATCCTGCCGCCCTTCACCTCGAACCCCGCGCGGCTGCTCCGGCTCCCGGCCAAGGGGCGCCTCGCCGACGGGGCCGACGCCGACCTGATTGTGCTCGACGAGGACGACCACGCGCGCGACGTGATGGCGCGCGGGCGCTGGCTCGTCCGGGGCCGGCAGCCCGTCGTGCGAGGAACGTTTGAATAGGTACGCGCGACGAGCGACGGACGACAAACGGGGCTTTTCTTTCCCCTCGTCGTTCGTCACTCGTCGTTCGTCACTCGTCGTTCGTAGCTCGTCTATGTCTTCCCCCTCCCGTCCCGGCGTCGCCCGCGGCTTCGTCATCCCGATTGGCGGGGCCGAGCGCAAGAAGCGCAGCCCGCGCATCCTCGAGCGCTTCGCCGCCCTCGCCGGGGGCGACGACGGCCGCATCGCCGTGCTCCCGACCGCGTCCCAGATGGCCGACACCGGCCCGCGCTACGTCGAGATCTTCGAGGGCCTGGGCATCGGGTCGGCGGTGTCGCTGCCCATCGACGAGCGCGCCCAGGCCGAGGACGAGGGGTGCGTGGCCGAGCTCGAAGAGGCCACCGGCATCTTCATCACCGGCGGCAACCAGCTCCGGCTCTCGACCATCCTCGGCGGCACGGCCGTGGCGAGGACCGTCCGGCAGCGCAGCGCCGACGGCGTCGCCGTCGCCGGGACCTCGGCCGGGGCCGCCATCATGCCCGAGCACATGATCGCCGGCGGCACGCCGGGCGCGACCCCGACGCCCGACAAGGTCACGCTCGCCCCCGGCCTCGGGCTGACGAACGCGCTCGTGATCGACCAGCACTTCCGGCAGCGCGACCGCCTCGGGCGGCTCTTGGCGGCGCTCGCCTACAACCCGTTCATGACGGGCATCGGGCTGGACGAGGACACCGCCGCCTTCATCGGCCCGGACGGCGTCTTCGAGGTCGTCGGCAGCGGGGCTGTGACGGTCGTGGACCCGAGCGCGCTGGAGCACTCGTCGATGGGCCGGGCCGGGCGCGGCGAGGCGGTCTCCCTTCTTGGCCTGCGCTTGCATATTTTGACCGACGGCGACCGCTACGACACGATCTCCCGCGCGGCGACGGCGGGATCGTAGCTCGGCAAGGATGTGCCCTTCCCGACTAGGGCGTAGCCGCGCTACACCCCTACGGGCGCTCGGCTCCCGCGCCCCTCTGTTTTCCGTTCACCGTCCCCCAGCGTCATGACTGTCCTCTCCACGAACGTCTACGTCGGCCCGAACGTCTACGCCAACTTCCCGGTCATCCGGCAGGTCCTCGACCTCGGCCCGCTCGAGGCCTACCCGACGATGCGCTTGCCCGGCTTCGTCGACGCGCTCCTCGACCGGCTGCCCGACCTGCAGGAGCACGGCTGCTCCTACGGCACGCCCGGCGGGTTCGTCCGCCGCATGACCGAGGACGAGGGGACGTGGCTCGGGCACGTCCTCGAGCACGTCGTGATCGAGCTCCAGAACATCGCCGGCAGCGCCGTCACGTTCGGCAAGACGCGCTCGACCGGGACCGAGGGCCAGTACACGATGGTGTTCGAGTACAAGCAGCGCGAGGTCGGGCTGGAGGCGGCGCGGCTCGGGCGGCAGCTCCTGTTCCACCTCCTGCCAGACGAGCTGCGCCAGCCGTTTGCGCGCGAGATCGAGGACGGCTTCGACTGGGAGACCGAGCGCGACGAGTTCATCCGCTACGCCCAGAAGCGCGAGTTCGGGCCGAGCACGCAGTCGCTCGTCGACGCCGCCGAGGCGCGGGACATCCCGTGGATCCGGCTCAACAAGTACAGCCTCGTCCAGCTCGGCTACGGCCGCTACCAGAAGCGCATCCAGGCGACCATCACCAGCGAGACCCGGCACATCGCCGTCGAGGTGACCTCCGACAAGGAGGACACGCGCAACATCCTCTCCGACCTCGGCCTGCCGGTGCCGCAGCAAGAGCTCGTCTACAGCGAGCGCGAGGCCGTCCGGGCCGCCAGGCGGATCGGCCCGCCGGTCGTCGTCAAGCCGCTGAGCGCCAACCACGGGCGCGGCGTCTCGATCAACCTGACCACGCCCGAGCAGGTCGCCACCGCGTTCGAGACCGCGCGCGAGGCCGCGAGCAGCAACGGCATCCTGGTCGAGAGCTTCGTCACCGGGTTCGACCACCGGATGCTGGTCGTCAACGGCGCGCTCGTCGCCGTGGCGAAGCGCGTCCCCGGCCACGTCATCGGCGACGGCGCGCACACCATCGAGGAGCTGGTCGAGATCGTCAACGCCGACCCGCGCCGGGGCGTCGGGCACGAGAAGGTGCTGACCAAGCTGGCCTTCGACGAGCAGGCCGAGCGGCTCCTGGCCCGCGCAGGCCACTCGAAGGAGACGGTCCTCCCCGACGGCGAGCTTTTCTACCTCCGCTCGACGGCCAACCTCTCGACCGGCGGCACGGCCATCGACCTGACCGACCAGGTCCACCCCGACAACCGCGACATGGCGGTCCGCGCGGTCCAGGCCGTCGGCCTCGACGTCGGCGGCGTGGACTTTCTCTCGGACGACATCACCAAGTCCTGGCGCGAGGTCGGCGGCGCGATCGTCGAGGTCAACGCCGCGCCCGGCTTCCGGATGCACGTCGCCCCGAGCGAGGGGACGCCGCGCGACGTGGCCGGCCCGGTGATGGACATGCTCTTCCCCGACGGCACCCCGAGCCGGGTGCCGGTCGCGTGCGTCACCGGCACGAACGGCAAGACGACCACGACGCGCATGCTCGCCCACCTCCTCAAGTCCACCGGCGCGCGCGTTGGGATGACCTCCTCCGACGGGGTCTACATCGACGGCAACCTGACCGTCAAGGGCGACATGACCGGCCCGGCCTCGGCCCGCATGGTGCTCCGCGACCCGACCATCGACACGGCCGTCTTGGAGACCGCGCGCGGCGGCCTCGTCCGCAGCGGCCTCGGGCTGTCGCGCTGCAACGTCGGCGCGGTCCTCAACATCGCCGCCGACCACCTCGGGCTCAAGGGCATCGACACGCTCGACGACCTCGCCGAGGTCAAGCGCGTCGTGGTCGAGGTCGCCACCGACTGCGCGGTCCTCAACGCCGACGACCCGCTGTGCCTCGACATGGCGAACCACACGCGCGCCGAGCGGCTGTGCTACGTCACGATGGACCCCGGCCACGAGCTGGTGCGCGAGCACATCCGCTCGGGCGGCTACGCGGTGGTGCTCGAGAAGGGCATCAACGGCGAGATGATCACGCTCTTCGAGCGCGGCGCGCACCTGCCGCTCGTCTGGACCCACCTCATCCCGGCGACGCTCGAGGGCAAGGCAGTCCACAACGTCCAGAACGCGATGTTCGCCGCCGCGATGGCGTACGCGATGGGCCAGACCCTCGACCAGATCCGCCACGGCCTCCGCACCTTCTCGACGAGCTACTACGAAGCGCCGGGCCGGCTCAACATCTTCGACGAGCACCCCTTCAAGGTCGTCCTCGACTACGCCCACAACCCGGCCGCCGTCCGCGCGATGTGCCACACCGCGAGCCGGATGGACACCGCCGGCCGGCGGATCTGCGTCCTCGCCGCCCCCGGCGACCGGCGCGACGAGGACATCCGCGAGATCGCCGCCATCGCCGCGCCGCACTTCGAGCACTTCGTCTGCAAGCGCGACGACAACCCGCGCGGCCGCGACGAGCGCGAGGTGCCGCTGATGCTCCAGGACACCCTCCTCCAGCACGGCGTCGACGCCGGGCAGGTCGAGGTGGTCCCCGACGAGCAGGAGGCCGTGCTGAAGTCGCTGACGCTCGCGCAGCCGGGCGACCTGGTGATGGTCTTCGGCGACAACATCGCGCGGTGCTGGAAGCAGATCATCCACTTCAACCCCGCCGGCGGCGACGGCTCGGCCTCGCCCACCCCGGACCCAGCCCTCGCCGAGCCGGCCACGCCCCCGGCCGCCGACGAGACCGAGCCGTTCGCGCTCGCCGAGGGCCAGCAGCTCGTCCGCGACGAGCGCGGCGTCCGCCTCGTGCGCGACGAGGAGGCTGACTGACCGGCCCCCCCGTTCCGAGAGCACATCGCGCTCCGGGACAAGTCCCTGCGCGCTCAGGCACTCCCGGAACTGTCCCCCTGGTTTAGGGGGACAACTTCTCGAAGCAGCCGCAGGGGCTTGTCCCGTAGGCGCGAGAGAAGCAGGGGTCGGCGCGGGGGTCCGCCCAACACTCCAACCGATGAACCTTCGAACCAAACTCTGGTGGCAGCGCGGCGGCCGGCTGCTGGCCGAGCTGCTCGTCGTCTTCGTCGGCGTCTACGCCGCCTTCGCACTCAGCACGTGGCAGCAAGACCAGCGCGACGAGGCACGGCACCAGCAGATTCTCGAAACTCTTCGCAGCCACGTCGCCCTCATCAACGACGAACTAGACGCTGTTTTCCCCAGGGTCGATTCGCTCTACCTCCGTCCGCTGCTCGACAGCATCGAAGTCGGGGCCATGCCGCCGCTCGTCGCGCTCAACCTCAACGCGGGCGACACGGGAACCGGGCTCTGGGAGGCCCTTCTCCAGTCCGGCGGTCTCGACGTGCTCGACGCCCAGACCATCGCGATGATGCAGCGGTACTTTGCCATGCTGTCGAGCGGGGTCGAGGCCGCAACCGAACTTCGGACGCTCATCAACGAGCAGCTCTATCCCAGCCTGGGCCGCGCGCCGAGCGAGTTCTACGACACCGCCACCGGCGCACTTCGCCCGAAGTATGGCTGGTATCCACTCCGTCTCCAGCGCGTCCGCAGCGTGACCGCGAGCATCGACGTCGCGGGCGACCAAGTGCTCGCCCATCTGGATTCGCTCCTCGGCCGTCCGCCCGCCGATTCGCTCGCCGCGTCGTGACCGGGTCAGGCAGCGCTCGTGTCCTTCACCTCGGCGTCGCCCGCGCTCTTCCGGACCGCCGCCAAGCCGCCCACCGCACCGCGCGCCGAGGCGTAGCCCTGCGAGCTCGCCACCGTCTGCCCATTCGTCGATTTGATGCGGAAGTAGTGCTTGCCGTTCTTGCCCTCGTACAGCTCCGTCCCGCCGTCGCGGTTCACGTTCTTCCGCGCCGACTCGATGCCGTTCTTGGCCCCGGCCTTCTGCGCGTAGCCTTCCGAGCTGAGCGTGGTCTGGCCGTTGCTGGACTTGAGCCGGAACCGAAATTCGCCGTTCGTGCTCTTGTAGATTTCGAAGGTCGCCATCGTAGATACCTGATGTGGTAAGGACAAAATGTGGTGAGGACGAAGACGCGGCACTCTGGGACCGCTGCGCAAAAACATACGCACGCTAGCTGACATACACCTATGACTTTCGACGACAGCCGCCGCCTCACCGGGCCGAACCTCTACACCTCGCGGCCAGGCGCGGTGCTCGACGCCGCCACCGAGGACGTGCCCGCCACCGTCGCCGCGTGGAGGCGACACGCGCGGCGGCTCCTCGACGCCGTCGGCTGGACCGAGTCGGAGCTGTTCCACCGGCCGTTCAAGGGCGGCGCGAGCCTCGGCTTCACCGCCCCGGAGGACGCGCTCTACGCCGCCACCGAGCTCAACGAGGCGGCGTGGGCGGCGGCCGTCGCCGAGCTATCGGGCGACGCACGTTCCGACGAAGCCAAAGCCCTAGCGCGGCTCCGCGCCGAGATCGAGGCCGAGCGGCACCCGGCGCTGCTCGCCCTCCGAGACGCGGCAGCAGCGCACGGCGTCGCGTTCCTGCCCGACGACGAGGCCGCCTCGGTCGGCCTCGGCACCGGCAGCCGAACCTGGCCCGTCGCCGACCTCCCCGATCCCGACACGGTCGACTGGTCCGCGGTCCACGACGTGCCGGTCGGCTTGGTCACCGGCACCAACGGCAAGTCGACCACGGTCCGCCTCACCGCCGCCATGGCTACGGCGGCGGGCCGCACCGCCGGCCGGTGCTCGACCGACTTCGTCCAGGTCGGCGACGCCATCGTCGAGCGCGGCGACTACTCGGGGCCGGGCGGCGCGCGAGCCGTCCTCCGCCACCCCACCACCGAGCTCGCGATTCTGGAGACGGCGCGCGGCGGGATGCTCCGGCGCGGCCTCGCCCTCGCGCGGGCTGACGCCGCCGTCGTCACGAACGTCGCCGAGGACCACCTCGGCGACTACGGCCTGTGGACGCTCGGCGACCTGCTCGACGCCAAGCTCACCATCCGCCGCGCCGTCGAGCCCGGCGGCGTGCTGATCCTCAACGCCGACGACGCCGGCCTCGTCCGGCGCGCGCAGGGCTATGCGGGCGAGGTCTGCTGGTTCAGCCTCGACCGGGATAATGCGACGCTCGCCGCGCACCGGAACGCCGACGGGCGGATCTGCACGGTCGAGGACGGCACCATCGTCTGGCAGCACGGCAACGCCCGCGAGACGATGCTCCCAGTCGCCGACGTCCCGATCACGCTCGGCGGCGCGGCGCGGCACAACGTCTCGAACGCCCTCGCCGCCGTCGCCCTCGCGAAAGAGCTCGGCCTGCCGACGGACGCGATCCGCGCCGGGCTGAAATCATTCCGCGGCGACACGACCGACAACCCCGGCCGGGGCAACTACTTCGAGATCGGCGGGGCCCGCGTGCTGGTCGACTTCGCCCACAACGCGCACGGCGTCGCGGCCATCGCCGAGACCGCCAAGGCCCTCCCGGCTGAGCGCCGCCTCGTCCTCTTCGGCCAAGCCGGCGACCGGACCGATGCCGAGGTCCAGGCCCTCGCCGGCGCTGCGTGGCGCGCCGCGCCCGAGCATGTCATCGTTACCGAGCTAGCCGACTATCTCCGGGGCCGCGCCCTCGGCGAGGTCCCCGCGCTCATCGACGACGAGCTCCACCGCCTCGGCGCGCCGAGCGAGCACATCACCCACGTCCCCGACGTCATCGCCGGCATCCGCGCGGCCCTCGACTGGATGCGCCCCGGCGACCTGCTCCTGCTCTTTGTCCTCACGCAGCGCGACGAGGCGTTCGCCGTTCTGCGCGAGGCGCAGGCGCACGCCGGGCACGAAATGCAACGGTGAAATGCAATGATTTGGTAACCGTCGTGCGGTAACCGACGGCCGGGCGCGGCGTGCAACGGCGGTTTCTATCGGCCCCCCATGCCTCCTCGCTCGCTCTCCACCACGGTCGTCCCCCGCCGGGCCACGTTCCTCCGGGCGGTTCGGGGCGAGCGCACGTTCCTCGTCTTGCTCGCCGTCGGCTTCTTCGCAGCAGGCGCGTCCTACCCCTACCCCGCCGTCGCGATGTGGGTCGGCTTCGCCCTCGCGGCCTACTCGACCGTCGCCAACGACTCGATCCAAACCGTCGGCACGTTCATCGCCTCGAACGCCGGGCGGCGATGGTGGGTGCTGTGGCTGTTCGTCGGCGGTGTGTTCCTGGCGACGGTCAGCTACGGGTGGTGGACGAACGCGGGCGACGTGAGCTACGGCCGGCTCTCGGCGAAGGGCTTCGCCGAGGCCCCGCAAGCGTTCACCTTCCTCCAGGTCGCCGCCCCGCTCTTCCTCCTCGTGCTGACGCGGCTGCGGATGCCGGTCTCGACGACCTTCCTGCTGCTGAGCTGCTTCTCGACGAGCGCCGTCGGCGTGCAGGCCGTGCTCGTGAAGAGCCTCTCGGGCTATGTCATCGCCTTCGTCGTCGGCATCGCCGTGTGGATCACGGTGACGCGGGCGCTGAGCGGCGGGTTCACCGGGCCGCCGAGCCGGTGGTGGACCCCGCTCCAGTGGGCCTCGACGGCGTTCCTGTGGTCGAGCTGGATCATGCAGGACATGGCGAACGTGGCGGTCTACCTCCCACGCAGCCTCAGCCCCGGCATGTTCGCGGCGTTCGCGCTCACCCTCTTCTTCGGCCTCGGCGTGCTGTTCTACCTTCGCGGCGACCGCATCCAGCAGATCGTCACCGAGAAGTCCGACACCCTCGACATTCGCGCGGCGACGGTGATCGACTTCGTCTACGCGCTCCTGCTGTTCGGCTTCAAGGAGGTCAGCGTGATCCCGATGAGCACGACCTGGGTGTTCATCGGCCTGCTCGCCGGGCGCGAGTTCGGGCTGACGTGGGGCCGCGCCCTCGTCCGCCGCCCGCTCGGCGAGAGCCTCCGGCTGATGCGGAAGGACCTGCTCTACGCCGGGATCGGCCTCGCCGTCTCCATCACCCTGGCGTTCGCGGCGAACGCGAGCCTGCGGAGCTGATTACGGCGTGGGAGGAAAGGAGGGACGGACCTCGCGAAACCACGGTCTCAGTAGCTTTCTCGGTTTCCCTTTCCACGCCCTCCTATGCCGGCACCGGCTCGGCGAGCGGGGCGAAGAGGCGGCGGCGGTCCCGCCCGTGCATCGCCGCCCGGAGCGCGTCGGCGAGCACCGTCAGCACGAGCGCCGCGTTCACGTTGCGCTCGACGAGGTCGAGGGCGTGCTCCACCAAGCCGACCATCGCGTCGAGCCGCGCCGCCGGGAGGTTCTGGGTGAAGCCCTCGACGGCAGCGCGCTGGTCCACGTTGACGAGCGCGGCGTCGGCCCCGGCGTGGCGGGCCAGGACGAGGTCACGCACCCAGCCGAGCATCAGGTGGAGCACCCCTTTCAGCCCCTCGCGCCCCAGCCCGGCGAGGTCGGCGACGTGCTCGTCGAGGGCCTCGACCGAGCCGGAGAACGCCGCGCGGAAGAAGGCGAGGACGTGGGCGCGCTGCCGCGCTAGCTCCTCGCTGCCGGCGAGCGTCAGCGCCCGCGTGTACGAGCCGTCGGCCATCCGGGCCAGGAGCGCCGCCCGGTCCGACGCTAGGCCCTCCCGCTCGGCGAGTGCCGCCTCGATGGCCTCAGCCGAGAGCGGGTCGAACCGCACCCGCTGGCACCGCGAGAGGATCGTCGGCAGCAACCGGTCGGGGCGGCTCGCGGTGAGGACGATCACGGTTTGCGCGCCCGGTTCCTCGAGGCCCTTGAGGAAGGCGTTGGCCGACGCCTCGTTCATCGCGTCGGCGTCGGTGAGCAGGGCGAAGTTGACCTTCCCTTCGGCGGGCCGGTAGCGGAGGTCCTTCGTGATCTCGCGGACGCGGTCCACGTTGTAGATCGCCTGCTTGGTCGACGTCTTGGCCGGATCGTCGAGCGTCGGACGGCGGCGGAAGTCGACCTCGGCGTAGGGGTTCTGGCCGAGGCGCTGGAGCCGGTCGGCGAGGTCGCCGCCGGCGTCCTTCGGCTGCGGGAGGTAGACGTGGACGTCCGGGTGGAGCATCCGCTCGGCGCGGTGGCAGGCCGGGCACGTCCCGCACGGGTCGGCGGTGCCGGGCGCGCGCTGCTGGCACTCGAGCGCCCGGGCGAGCGCGAGCGCCGCCGCCCGCTTGCCGACACCGTCGGGCCCGTGGAAGAGGTAGGCGTGGGCGACGCGCTCGCCGCTGAGCGCCCGCCGCAGCGTGTCCACCACCCGCTCCTGTCCGATCACCTGCTGCCAGCCCATAGTCACCCGTTTTGTCCCGGAAGATACCGCCGTCGGCCGCACCCTTTTCAGGGCGGCTTCACCGTGGCAACGGGGCGAAACGGTGGACGCGGCTCAGCGCGCGTGCTATCTTGCGGGGTCCACTGGCGTGGTAGCTCAGCTGGTTAGAGCGTCGGATTCATAACCCGGAGGTCGGGAGTTCAAGTCTCCCCCACGCCACCTGTTTTCTCCGAGCCTGTCCAGCTTCTGCCGGGCAGGCTCGCGTTCCTTCTGGGCCAGGCTACTATCTTCGGGGCCGCCTCGCCGCTCCCGCTCTATGCCGCCACTCAAGCCGACCGACCAGAACGTCTTTCCGCGCAAGCTCGGGCCGGGCCGCGCGCGGTGGCAGGCGAAGCTCTACGCAGTCATCTTCGGCCACCACACCGCCGCCGGCCGGGGCTTCGACCTCGCGCTGATCATCGTCATCGGCCTCTCGGTTCTCGTGGTGATGATCGAGAGCGTCGGCTCGGTCCACGCCCGGTTCGGCGACGAGCTGCGGACCACCGAGTGGGCGTTCACGATCCTCTTCACGGCGGAGTACGTCCTCCGGCTCGCGTGCGTCAACCAGAAGCGGCGCTACGCGACGAGCTTCTTCGGGATCGTCGACCTGCTGGCGGTCCTGCCGACCTACCTCAGCGTGTTCTTCCCCGGCGCGCAGGCGTTCACGGTGATCCGGATGCTGCGCTTCCTCCGGGTCTTCCGCATCCTCAAGCTCGTCCAGTACCTCTCCGAGGCCAACCTCCTCGGCCAAGCCCTCTGGGCGAGCCGGCGCAAGATCATGGTCTTCCTCCTGGCCGTCGTCACGCTCGACGTCATCTTCGGCTCGCTGATGTACGTCGTCGAGGGCGGCCAGAACGGGTTCGACAACATCCCGCGCTCGATCTACTGGGCGATTGTCACGCTGACCACGGTCGGCTACGGGGACATCTCGCCGGGCACCAACCTCGGGCAGCTCATCGCGGCGCTCATCATGATCATGGGCTACGCCATCATCGCCGTCCCGACGGGGATCGTGACCTCGGAGCTGGTCAGCGCGAACGCCCGCAACGAAGCCCGCCGGTGCCCGGGGTGCGGGGCCGACGGCCACTCGCCCGACGCCGTCTTCTGCCGTATCTGCGCCGCGCCGCTCCCCGCCATCGCCCCTGCCCCGCCCCTGCCTCTTCCGCCACCAGACCCTCCCTCGTGACCGACCCTTCCTCCACGGGCGCGTCCGCCGACGCCGCCCGCCTCATCGACGAGGGCTTCGAGACCTACCACGAACGCTTCCAGGCGACCACGCGCCGCGCGGCCGAGCGCTTCGCGGCGCAGGAATGGGCCGAGGGCACCGCCGACGACCGCGAGCGGCTGGCGCTCTACGAGAAGCAGGTCCAGCAGACGCTTCGCCGTGTCCGCCGCGTCTTCGACGGCCGGTTGGAGGACCGCGCGCGCTGGGCGGCGGCGCGCACCGCCTACGCCGAGCGCCGCGCCGGCCGGACCAACACCGAGCTCGCCGAGACCTTTTACAACTCCATCACCCGGCGCGTCTTCTCGACCGTCGGCGTGGACCCCCACGTCGAGTTCGTCGGCGACGCGCTGACGGCACCGGAGTCCCAGCAGGCGCAGCCGTGCGCCCGGTCGGTGCCCACCGAGGAGACGCTCGCCGCGACGCTGGCAGGCGTGCTGGGAGCGGTCGATCTCGGGCCGTCGTTCGAGGACGCGGGGCGCGATGCGGAGCGCGTCGCCCGCTGCGTCGAGGCCCGGCTGGCCGAGGTCGGAGCCGGCGGGATCGACGCGCTGGAGATGCTGGAGCCGGTGTTCTACCGAAACAAAGGAGCCTACCTCATCGGGCGCATCACGGCGGGCGAGGCCGTGGTGCCGCTCGTCCTCCCGGTGCTCTGGGCCGAGGACGGAGACGCCGACGGCGGCATCCGGGTCGACGCGGCGCTGCTGACCCCGAACGCCGTCTCGATGGTGTTCTCGTTCACGCGCTCGTACTTCCACGTCCTCTGCGCGCAGCCCTGGTCGCTCGTGGCCTTCCTCAAGACGCTGATGCCGCAGAAGCGGACGGCCGAGCTGTACGCCTCGCTCGGCTTCACCAAGCACGGCAAGACCGAGCTGTACCGCGACCTCTGCCTCTTCCTGGCCCGCACCGACGAGCGCTTCGAGGCCGCGCGCGGCACCCCCGGCATGGTGATGCGCGTCTTCACGCTGCCCGGCTTCGACGTGGTCTTCAAGATCATCAAGGACCGCTTCGACCCGCCCAAGCAGACCACCCGCGCCGAGGTGATGAAGCAGTACCGCTTCGTGATGCTCCACGACCGCGTCGGCCGCCTCGCCGACGTCCAGGCCTACGAGCACCTCGAGTTTCCCAGGGCACGCTTCGACCCCGCCCTGCTCGACGAGCTGCTGAGGGTCGGCGCGCAGACGGTCCGGCTCGACGGCGAGAACGTCGTCATCGAGCACCTCTACACCGAGCGCCGGGTGACGCCGCTCAACCTCTACCTCGCCGAGGCTGGCGACGAGGCCGCGCGCGAGGCCGTGATCGACTGCGGCTGGGCGATCAAAGACCTCGCCGCCGCCGGCATCTTCCCCGGCGACATGCTGGTGAAGAACTTCGGCGTGACCCGCCATGGCCGGGTGATCTTCTACGACTACGACGAGCTAGGCCTGCTCGGCGACTACGCCTTCCGCGCGCTCCCCGAGGCCACGGACGAGTTCGAGCGCATGAGCGCCGAGGCGTGGTTCCACGTCGCCTCGAACGACGTCTTCCCCGCCGAGATCGGGCAGTTCCTCGGCCTGCCGGCTCACCTCCGGCCCGTCTTCGTACGGCACCACGCCGACCTCCTCGACCCGGCCTTCTGGCGCTCGATGCAAGCCTGGCACCGCGCCGACGAGCCGGTCGACCTCTTCCCCTACCCGCAGACCGTGCGGTTCGGAACAGCGTAGGTTGGCATAGAGCTGATTCGACCCGTTCTCGACACGAACGTTGTCTACTCGGCCCTCCGGTCCCGTCGGGGGTCCTCATTCCTGCTGGTTTCTCTGCTCGGCTCCGGGTGCTTCGAGATCAACCTGTCGGTGCCGCTCGTGCTGGAATACGAGGAAGTCCTGCTACGGGAGCGCCACGCCCTGGACCCCACACGTGGGGAGATCGCCCGCTTCCTCGATTACGTCTGCTCCGTCGCCAATCTCCACGAAATATAGTTCCTGTGGCGACCCCGGCTGAAGGACCCGAGCGGCGAGATGGTGCCCGACTTGGCCGTGAGTGCTGGATGCAAGCACATCGTGACATACAACAAACGTGATTTCCGGGGCGTAGAGACCCTCGGCATCGAGAGTATCTCGCCACAAAAAGCGCTGGACAAGATTGGAGCACCGTTATGAGCAATGCCCTCAGCATTCGCCTTCCTCGCTCACTGCACCGTGAAGTGGAGAAGCTGGCACACGAGGACGGCGTCTCGGTGGACCAGTTCATCGCCACGGCCGTAGCCGAGAGCTGTCGGCCCTCAAGACGGTGGACTATCTGAGGGAGCGGGCCGCGCGCAGGAGCCGGGAAGCCTTCGAGCAGATTCTGGCGAAGGTGCCTGACGTGGAGCCGGAAGACTACGACAGGCTATAGCGGGCTGGCGATTCGCGTTGAGTTAGCTCACCGCGGGGTTCTCCTGTTCGTCCACGGGAGCGCCGCTCGGGACCGTGGCAGCGGGTGTCCAGGCGTCGTCGAAGGCGCGCTGGAGCGCGCGGCGCTGGGCGTTGAGGGTCGTGGCGAGATCGTCGGCTCCGTGGGTGGCCGAGAAGAAGAAGGCCTCGAACTGGCTCGGGGCGAGGTAGACCCCTTCCTCCAGCATCGCGTGGAAGTAGCGGCCGTAGCGGTGGGCGTCGCTCCGCTGCGCCGAGGCGAAGTCGGTCACCGGCTCGTCGGTGAAGAACAGACAGCCCATCGAGCCGACCCTGGTCTGGACGAGGCCGAGGCCGAGGTCGTCGAGGTTGCGGCGCGTGCCCTGCGCCAGGACTTCGCCGTAGCGGTCGAGCCGGTCGTAGACGCTCCGGTCGTCGGCGATGCGGCGGAGGACGGCGTAGCCGGCGTGCATGGCGAGCGGGTTGCCCGAGAGCGTGCCCGCCTGGTAGACCGGCCCGCTCGGCGAGACGTAGTCCATGATCTCGCGCCGCCCGCCGTAGGCCCCGACCGGCAGTCCGCCCCCGATGATTTTGCCGAGCGTCGTCAGGTCGGGCGTGACGCCGTAGAGCTGCTGTGCCCCGCCCGGCGCGACCCGGAAGCCGGTCATGACCTCGTCGAAGATCAGGAGCGCGCCGTGCGCGTCGCACAGCTCACGTAGCGCTTGAAGGAACCCCGGCGCAGGCGGTACGCAGCCCATGTTGCCAGCGATGGGCTCGACGATTATGCAGGCCACCTCACCCCGATTGGCCTCGAGGACGGCGCGCACGCTGCTGAGGTCGTTGTAGGTAGCGACGAGCGTGTCGGCGGCGTTGCCGGGCGTGACGCCGGGCGAGTTCGGCTCGCCGAAGGTCATCGCTCCGGAGCCGGCGGCGATGAGGAAGAAGTCGCCGTGGCCGTGGTAGTGGCCCTCGAACTTGACGAGCTTGTCGCGCCCCGTGAACCCCCGCGCGAGGCGGACGGCGCTCATCGTCGCTTCGGTGCCGGAGTTGACGAAGCGGACTTTTTCAACGCTCGGCACCAGCTCCACCACGAGCTCGGCGAGGCGGATCTCGATCTCGGTCGGTGCCCCGAACGAGGTCGAGCGCGTGGCCGCGTCCCGCACGGCGGCCACCACGTCCGGGTGGGCGTGGCCGAAGAGCATCGGCCCCCAGCTCCCGACGTAGTCGACGTAGCGGTTGCCGTCGGCGTCGACGAGGTGCGCGCCGGCGGCCCGCTCGAAGAAGACCGGCGTGCCGCCGACGCTTTTGAAGGCGCGCACGGGCGAGTTGACGCCGCCGGGGATGACGCGCTGCGCGTGGGCGAAGAGACTTCGGCTTTGCGAGAGGTCAGGCATGGAAGCTAGCGTGGTGTCGTCGCGTCGATTTTTCGGAAGATGGCGCGGAGGACCGGCTCGGCCTCGGTGTCCTCGGCGGGGTCTTCGGCCAGGGCGAGGCCCGCTTCGGCGAAGAGCTTGGTGAGCGTCTCGGGCGTGAGGTCCGGCCCGGCGAGCCCGCGGCGGAGGGCGACGACGACCCAGCCGCCGTTCTTCATCACGCGGCGCGTCTCGGCGAGCATCTCCTTCATCTCGGCGGCAGAGTCGGCGCGGTCGTACGTGCCGTGCGCAACGACCCAGTCGAAGTGCTCGTCGGGGTAGCCGAGCGCGGCGGGCCGGGCGCGCGTGATGCGCCGGGCCGCGTCCTCCTCGCCCAGAAGGGGCGCGAGCCGGGCACGGGCAACGGCGACGGCGTGGTTCTCTTGGTCGCACGCCCAGAGGTCGAAGCCGAGCCGGGCGAGCGGGTCCGTGTGGCGGCCGGCCCCGCAGCCGAGGTCGAGCACGCGGCTCTGGACCGGCACGGCGGCCATCGTCCGCAGCAGGTGCTCGGAGGGCGGTGCGGCGGTTTCCGGGAGGGCGCTCATGCCGCCCGGTCGCTGCGGCGGACCTCGTCGGGCGACGCGGTGGCGTCCTGGCTGCTCCAGCAGTGGGCCTCGGCGATGCAGAGACACTGGTGGCAGCGGACCGTCCGGTTGCGCGGCTTGCGCCGGGGGAGCGACGGGATCGGCTGCGGCAGCGCGCTCACCGCGCCGTCGCCCTCGCCCGGCCGCGCCGAGGCCACCTGCGCGGCGACGGCCTCGGCTAGGGCCTCGATGAAGAGCGGGTGGCTGTTGAGCCCGCGCGTGACCTCGTAGTGCTCGATCCCGAACGCCTCGGCCTCCTCGCGGACCTCGATGTCCAGCTCGAACGCCGTCTCGACATGATCGCTGACGAAGGCGACGGGGATCACGAGCACGGCCTTCACGCCCGCCTCGGCCAGGGCCTCGAGCTTGTCCGGCGTGCTCGGCGTGAGCCACTCGGCCGGGCCGACCTTGCTCTGGAAGGCGACGTGGAACGGGCGGTCCTCCTGCTCGGCGCGGAGGTCCATCACCGTCTGCACGGTCGAGTGGACGAGGCAGCAGTACGGATCGCGGCGCTGCTTCATCTCCTTGACCGGCGTCCCGTGCGCGGAGAACAGGAGGTGGACCCGGTCGCGGACGCTGTGCGGGAAGCGTTGCAGCCCCTCGCAGATGCGCTCGTCGATGGCCTTCGCGTAAAGCGGGTGCGCGGCGTACTCGTACACCAGCGAGGTCGGGCGCTCAGGCATCTCGCCGGCCTCCTCGAGCGCCTTCCAGTAGACCAGCGACGCGCCGGTCGTGGTTTTGGAGTACTGCGGGTAGAGCGGGAGCAGCACCACCTTGGTGATTCCGTCGGCTGCCATCTGCTGGGCGCAGTCCTCGCTCGACGGCTTCCAGTAGCGCATCGCGATGTAGGTGCGGAAGCGCGCGCTGGTGAGCGCGCCGTAGCGCTCGTTGAGGCGGGCCTCGAGGGCGGCGGCCTGCTCGCGCGTGAGCTGGTTGATGGGCGAGTTGCCGCCGATGAGCTTGTAGTCCTCGCCGACGGACTGCGCGCGCTTCTTGGCGATGAACCGGCTGAGCCAGTGGCGGGGCCGCTTCGGGAGCGGGATGTCGATGATCGCCGGGTCCATGAACAGGTTGTAGAGGAACGGCTCGATGTCGGCCTCGCCCATCGGCCCGCCGAGGTTCATCATCACCACGCCCACTCGGTCCCCCGGCTCCACGGCGACCGGTTCCTGGGGGTAGTACCCGCCCGTGATGAGCCGCTCGTCGTAGGTGTAGACCTTTAGGAACTCGCGTGGCGTCATAACCCTTTCTCGAAATGCTCCCTGCCGATGAGCGCGCTGCTACCGGTTGAGCGGCGTGCGCCGCTGGAGTCAATTAAGCCAAACTCCGACGCCACCGTTCCGCCGCCGGCTCGAAGTTTCGGTGAGTTGTCCGACGGCCTTTAGGACCTAGCGGGGTCTTCGCTTTTCCCCTCGACCCCGAGCCAGTCGTGAGGCCGGAAGAAGGCGAGCGCCTCGGCCTCGGGCGTGCCGGGCGCGGCGTGGCGATCGTAGTCCCAGCGGACGACCGGCGGCAGGCTCATCAGCACGCTCTCGGTCCGCCCGCCGGTCTCGAGCCCGAACCGGGTCCCCCGATCGAAGGCGAGGTTGAACTCGGCGTAGCGCCCGCGCCGGAGGGTCTGGAAGTCGCGCTCGCGCTCGCCCCAGGGCTGGTCCTTGCGGCGTTCGACAATGGGGACGTAGGACGACAGAAAGGCCCGCGCGGCCTGCCGGACGAAGAGGAACGCGCCCTCGGGGTCATCGCGGAGGTGGTCGAAGAAGATGCCCCCGACGCCGCGCGTCTCGTCGCGGTGCGGCAGGAAGAAGTAGGCGTCGCACTGCCGCTTGAAGGTGCGGTAGTCGGCCACCGCGTGCTCGTCGCAGACCCGCTTCCAGACGCCGTGGAAGTGCTCGGCGTCGGCGCGCTCGGGATAGGTCGGGGTGAGGTCCGCGCCGCCACCGAACCACTGGTCGGCCGGGGCTGCGGGGTCGTCGCCGAGGGCGAAGTAGCGGAAGTTGGCGTGGACCGCTGGGACGTAGGGGTTGCGCGGGTGCATCACGAGCGAGAGGCCGGTGGCGAAGAACGCGCCCTCCCCGATCCCGAGCCGCTCGGCCATCGGGGCGGGCAGGTGCCCGTGGACGGCGGAGGTGCTGACGCCGCCTTTCTCCCAGACCTCGCCGCCACCGATCACGCGGGTCAGACCGCCGCCGCCGCCCGGCCGCTCCCACCGGTCCGCCCCGAAGCTTGCGGCCCCGTCGATCCGCTCGAAGGTCTGGCAGATGTGCCCTTGCAGCGCCTCGACGAATCGCTGCACCCGGCCACCGAGGGCGACGTCGGGGCGCGGGTTCTGGCGAAGCCGCTCGGCGCGGCGGTGGTCGTCGGCCATCGGGTAGCGGTCAGGCGTGGGTGGTGAAGTGTGGGTCGTGGAGCGTCTCCACGCTCCGCGAATCTTTCCCTACGAACCATACTCCTGTACGGCCTCGACGAACGCGGCGAGGTGGTCGGGGTCGTGGTCGGGGTGCATCCCGTGACCGAGATTGGCGATGGTGCCTTCGGTGCCGAAGCCGTCGAGCATCTCCCGAACGGCGGCGCGGATGGCGGCGGGCGAGCCGTAGAGCGCGGCCGGGTCGAGGTTGCCCTGGAGCGCGGCGCGGTCGCCGGCGATGGCGCGGGCGGCGGCGGGCAGGATGGTCCAGTCGAGGCCGACCACGTCGTAGGCGCTCGCCGCGAGGGCGTCGAGGGCGTAGTGCGCGCCGCGCGCGAAGACGATCAGCGGCGTATCCGGGTGCAGCGCCTTGAGCCGGTCGGCGACCTGGGTCAGGTACGGCAGCGCGAAGGTGGTGAACTGCACCGGCGAGAGGAGGCCGGCCCACGAGTCGAAGACTTGCAGCGCCTGCGCCCCGGCCTCGGCCTGCGCCGCGAGGTGGTCCACGACGGCATCGGTGACGGCTTGCAGCAGCTCGTGGCTGGCCTCGGGGTGCGCCCAGAGCCAGGCCTTGCTCTTGGAGAACGTCTTGCTCCCGCCGCCCTCGATCATGTACGCCGCCAGCGTCCACGGCGCGCCGGCGAACCCGATCAGCGGGCAGCGCCCCCCGAGCACGCGCCGGGTCAGCGACACCGCCTGGTAGACGTAGCCCAGCTCGCGCTGCACGTCGGGCGTATTCAGGCGGTCGAGGTCGGCCGGCCCGGCGAGAGGATCGGGGAAGTGCGGGCCTCGGCCCTTGACCATCTGCACCTCCAGCCCGAGCGCTTGGGGGACAACCAGGATGTCGGAGAAGATGATCGAGGCGTCGAGCGGGAAGCGGCGCAGCGGCTGGAGCGTGACCTCGCAGGCCAGCTCCGGGGTGCGGCAGACGGTGAAGAAGTCGTGCTCGGCCCGGATGGCCTGGAACTCGGGGAGGTAGCGCCCGGCCTGGCGCATCACCCAGACGGGCACGCGCTCGACGGCCTCCCTCCGTGCGGCGCGGAGGAGGAGGTCGTTCTTGAGCGGCGGGTGCGCGTCGGTGGCGGCGGGCGAGGCGGCAGGGTCAGGCATGGGCGAGGGGATGAGCAATGGCGGAGACGAGGGCAGCAGGCGTCGGCTCGGCGGCGACGGCAGCGGCGGGGTGGCCGGCGTCACGGAGGGCGGCGGCGGTGGTCGGTCCAATCGCGGCGCGGGCGATGCGTTCCCACGGGAAGCCGGACGCGGCGAGCGCGGCCTCGACCCCGGACGGGCTGAAAAACGCGACCCACGCCGGCGGCGACGCGGCCAGCCCCTCGAGCGCTGCCGGCTCGGGAATCGTGCGGTAGACGACAAGCTCCTCGACCGGCACGGCGGCAGCGCAGAGCCGGTCGGGGAGCGCGTCGCGGCGGCGGTCGCCGCAGAGGAAGAGGAGCGGAGGCGAAAACGGTCCTGCAATAACAGCTTCAGCGATGTGCGCGGCCAGGGCCTCGCCCTCCCCCGCTCCGTCGCCCTCCGGCCTCAGCCCCACGGTGCGCGCCGCCGCGGCCGTCGCCGGCCCGACGACGAAGGCGGGCTTATCCCCCCAGCCTGCCGGCAACGGCCCGGCGCGCTCCATCGCCTCGGCCGCGCGCGGACTCGTCAGGACCAGCCCGCCGAAGTCAGCAGGCCTCGCCAGCCGCTCGCGCAGCGCCGCCCCGTTCACGAACTCGAACCGGAGCACCGGCACGCACCGCGCCCGGAAGCCGGCCGCCTCGAACGCGGCAACGTAGGGGTCCGGCTCGTCGGGCTGCCGGAGCAGCAGGATACGTGGGCGAGGCATGATTGGAGAATTGCGGTGGGGCAGACACCCCTCGTTCGGTTTGCGGTCACTCGCTTCGCTCGCTCGCGGCGGCACCGAACTGTCCCCCTCGTCGAGGGGGACAGCTTTTCGATTCGTGAGCGTAGGGGCGCAGCCCCGGAGCGATGGATCGGAAAGCAGGGGGTCACGTCAGCCGCACGTCGGGCGGGTGGAGGTGGCGGATGGCGTCGAGGATATCCCCGGCACCGCCCGCGAGGAGGCGCTCGGCGAGGTCGATGCCGAGCCGTCCCGCCTCCGCCGAGGGACCGGAGACCGCGTCGCGGACCAGGCGCGACCCGTCGAGCGCGGCCACGGCTCCGTCGAGGTGCAGCTCCCCGCCTTCGGCTCGAGCCCACGCGGCGACCGGGACCTGGCAACCGCCCTCGAGGCGGCGCAGCAGCGCCCGCTCGGCGGTGACGGCGGCGGTCGACGCGGGGTCAGCGAGCGCGGTGCCGAGGGCGGTGACGGTCTCACGGTCCCCCTCGGCGCAGACGATCCCGAGCGCGCCCTGCCCGACGGCCGGCAGCATGACGTCTGGGTCGATCCGCTCGGTGATGCGCCCCTCCAGACCGAGCCGAAGGAGGCCGGCCGCCGCGAGGATGATCCCGTGCCAGTCCGACGCGTCGAGCTTGGCGACTCGGGTCGGGACGTTCCCGCGAACGGGGACGACGCGGAGGTCGGGCCGCCACGCCAGAAGCTGCGCCTGCCGCCGGAGCGACGAGGTGGCGAGCGTCGCGCCTGCCGGCAGACCGGCCAGGCTCCCGCCGAGCTCGGGGTGGGCGACGAAGGCGTCCCACGGCTCGGCGCGGGCGGTGACGGCGGCGAGGCGGAGCCCTTCGGGCAGCGCCGTCGGGAGGTCCTTGAGCGAGTGGACGGCGAGGTCGATCCGGCCGTCGAGGAGGGCGCGGTCTAGCTCGTGCGTGAAGAGCCCCTTGTCGCCGATCTCGGCGAGCGGCACGTCGAGGATGCGGTCGCCCTTCGTCGTGAACGTGACGATCTCGGCGTCGTGCCCGGCGGTTCTCAGTCGGTCGGCGACGTGCTCCGCCTGCCAGAGGGCGAGGGCGCTACTGCGGGTTCCGATCTTCAAGCTGATCCCCCATCTCGTGTGCGGCCTGCGCAGGCCGGGGCGCGTGGTCGACGGGGCAGCCCGGCGCGTCGGAGGCCATGCTCGCGGGCGCTCCGCTCTCGGACGTCTCGTCGCAGTCGGGGCGGGCGAAGACATGGCTGAGGAAGCGGATGCCGCGCGCGAAGTCGAGGCTCTCCGGCTCGGTGCTCTTGAGGCGGACGACCGGCACGGCCAGGACCTTCTGCATGATCGACCGAGTGAGCCGGTCGAGCTCCTCGGCGTCGGTGCCGGTGAAGCGCCACGCGTGGCGCTCGATCTCCTGGCGGCGGATGGCCTCGAAGGTGTCGCGGAGGGCCTGGATGGTCGGCTGGAGGGCCTCGTGGTTGAAGACCCACGCGACGAACTCGGCCAGGGCCTCCTGGCAGATCGCCTCGGCGGCGGGCTCGGCGGCGGCCCGCGACGCGGTCGTCGCGTCGCGCCAGCGGCTGAGCCGGTCGAGGTCGAGCAGGGTGACGCCCGGCAGGTCGGCGACGGCAGGGTCCACGTTGCGCGGCACGGCAACGTCGATGACCAAGCGGGGTGCGGAGCGCGCCGGCAGGCGGTCGGCCCACAGGACCGGCTCGGCCGCGCCCGAAGCGACGAGGATGAGGTCGGCGTCGGCGTCGTGCCGGTCGGCCCAGTCGAGCACCTCCGCGCCGACGAGCGAGGCGGCGGCCTCGGCCCCAGCGCGGGAGCGGTTGGCGACGGTCAGCGCCGCGCCCTCGGCGGCGAGGCTGCGGAGCGCGGCCACGCCCATCTCGCCGGTGCCGAGCAGCAGCACGCGCTGGCCCACCAAGCCCCGGCCAGCCTCGCCGACCGGTGTGCCCTCGACCCGTGCGGCCTCGACACCTGTGTCCTCGACACCTGTGTCCTCGACACCTGTGTCCTCGACCGGTGTGGCCTCGCCACGTATGGCCTCAAAGTGCAGGCGGGCGGCGCGGACGGCCAGGCTCGAGATCGACGCCGCCCCCTCGTACAGCCCCGTCTCGGTGCGGACGCGCTTGGCCGCGCGGAACGCCGCGTGCATCAGCCGGTGCTCGAGCGGCCCGACGGCGTCGGCCTCGACGGCCACGCGGTAGGCGTCCTTGAGCTGCGCCAGAATCTGCGCGTCGCCGAGCACCTGCGACTCCAGGCCGGAGGCGAGGCGGAGGACGTGGAGCACCGCCGCCTCGTCGGTGAGCGCGAAGGCGTGGCCCTCGGGCCAGGGCGCGCCCGCGCTGACGCTGAGCGCCGCCCGCACCGTCGCCACGTCCGCCTCGTACCCGAAGACCACGGCCTCGGTGCGGTTGCACGTCGAGAGCAGCACCACCTCCGCCCCGTCGGAGAGCCGGAGCAGGCCGTAGAGACGCCGCCGCGCCGCCTCGTCGAGCGCGAACGCTTCGCGCACCGCGACGGATGCGGTTTCGTGGCTAAGTCCGAACGCGTGGAAGGTCATGCGAGGGAGGCGTGCGTGCGATCCCCGGAGCATACCACCGTGCCTCGCTGGACGAGTTGAAAAGAGGTTGAAAGGCGAGAATGGCCCGCCGCCCGGCAAAGCCGTCAGCGGCGTAGCTTCGGGTCTCACCAATCCCTCGCTCGATGGACCCCGCCGCTGTCGCCGCGCGCCGTGCGTCACCCCCGCCTACGAGGCCACCGAGGCGCTACCGCGCTGCCGCGCTACCGCAGCAGCGTCACCCGCTGCGTGAGCACCTCGGCCGCGCGCCCCGTCCCGACCTCCAGCCGCACCAGGTAGACCCCGGCAGCAAGACCACGCCTGCCGAGCCGAGCCTCGTGCTCTCCGGCGGCCTGCACGGCATCTGCGAGGAGCGCGACCTCGCGCCCGAGCACGTCGAAGACCGCCAGCCGCACCGCGCCCGCCCCCGCGAGCCGGTAGCGCACCGTCACCACGCCACGTCCGGGGTTCGGCGAGACGGAGAGCGCGGGCTCGGTTATGGGTGCCGGCTCGTCCTCCGCGCCCACCGCGAAGGCGCTCTCATAGGCTCCCAGGTCCGGGGCCATCCCCTGCACCCGCAGCCGACCGTCGAGGTCTATCGGGATCGGCTCCTCGGTGTCCCCGTCCCCGTCGAGGTCCCACCGGTCCGCCGGCAAGAGCGACGCCAGCCCCGCGTCCACCGCTGGGCTTCCCTCGCGCAGCCGCAGGTCACCGTAGTCGTCGTCGGCGGTGCCCCACGCGCCGTCGGGTCCCGGCGACGGGGGCCGCACGAAGAGCGGGTCGGCGTCCTCGACGCCGGTGCAGTTCACCGCGATCGGGCAGCCGCCCTCGATGATGGCGCGCTCGGCCGCAGGCGGCGTCCCCCACTCGACGTGGACCTCGGCGCGGCCCGGAGCCTCGTTGCCCCAGAGGATCGCGTTCTCGAGGCGCGTGCCCCAGCCGCCGCCGATGTAGAGGCCGCCGCCGGTCTCGGCGGCGGTGTTGGCGGCGACGGTGACGTTCGTGAGGTGGATCGGGGTACCGAGGGTTTCGGAGAGGTAGAGTCCGCCGCCAGCCACGTCGGCGGCGTTGCCGACGACGGCGGTGTTGACGACGTGCACCTCGCCGGTGTAGTCGAAGTGGAAGCCGCCGCCGCGCACGCCGGTGTTGCCGGCGACGAGCGTGTTCGCAATCAGCAGCGGCGCGCCCGAGCGCGGTGGGAGGTAAGCGTTGAGCGCCCCGCTGAAGGCAGGGAAGGTGGCGCGGTTGCCGACGACGGCCGAGCCGATGACGGCCCCGCTGGACTCCTTGAAATAGAGGGCGCTGGCGGAGCCTGCCTCGTTGCCCTCGAAGCGGCAGTCGAGGAAGAGCGCCTCGCCGACCTGGATCGTAGCCCCGCCGCCGTTCGAGACGACGGTGTTGTTGCGGAAGACGGAGCGCACGACGACGGGGGCGGCAAACCTCTGGGAGAAGATGCCGCCGCCGTTGAGACCCGTGTTACCTTCGAAGAGGCAGTCCTCGAAGCGCGGGGCCGAGGCCGCGCCCTCAATGCGAGCGGCAGGACCGTCGCCGTCGAGGGTGTTGTCGCGGAAGGTCGTTCGCCGAACCACCGGGCTGCTCTCGCGCACGTAAAGCGCGCCGAGCTCTCCTCCCTCGAAGAGCGCGTCCTCGATCAGCGCGTCGGCCCCATCGCCAAGAAACACGCTGGCAGCCCTATTGTCGCGGAACGTCACCCGCCGCAGGACCGGTGCTCCACCCGAGGCGTAGAACCCGGCACCCGCATTTGCTCTGTTGCTCTCGAAGAGGCAGTCCTCGATCAGCGGGCTCCCATCCTCCACGTAAACCCCGCCGCCAAGCTTCTCGCCCTGCCCGATAGGGAAGCCGATCCGGTTGCGACGAACGATGCAGTTCCGAAGCGTCAGGCTCGCGCCGGGAGCGTATAGCCCCGCCCCCCGGTCGTTGGGCACGGTCGGCCCGGCTCCGTTCCCCTGCTCGACGGTGACCCCGTCGAGGACCGTCGTCGAGTCCACGCCCTCGGCCACCACGACGTGGTAGCTGTTGTCGAGGCTGTCGCCGGCCACCCCCACATCGCCCGAGAGCACCGTCGCGTACCGCGACCAGTCGCGCTGCTCGCGCTTCGTCTCGGTCCCGTCGAAGCCGCCGTAGAGCGCCACCCCGCTCGGCAGCCGGAAGCTCACCGTGCGGTCGCCCGCGTCGGGGCCGCCGTCGGTCGGGCGGTACGTCCCCTCGGCCACCCACACCTCGTCGCCGGGCGCGGCCACGGCGAGCGCCGCCTGGAGGTCGGGGAAGGCGTCGGCCCACGAGGAGCCGTCGCCGGCCCCGGCGGCGGCGGCGTCGACGAAGAGGACGACCCCGGGCTGTGCATGCGCCGGGGCGCTCCCCCCGAAGAGCAGGAGGAGCGCCCCGACGGCGAGCGCCAGGTGTCGAAGGAGCGGCATCATTCGCATAGGGCTACCTCAGCAGGGTGAGCCGCCGCGTCAGCGCGCGCGACGCGCCGCCGGGAGCGCCCACGACCGCGCGCACCAGGTAGACCCCGCTCGGCAGCGAGGCCCCGTCGAAGCCGAGCCGGTGCACTCCGGCCTCGGTCTGCCCCTCGTGCAGCAGCGCCACGCGGCGGCCGAGCACGTCGAAGACCGCGACCGTAACCTCGGAGGCTTCGGCGAGCGCCAGGCGCACGGCCGCGCGGCCGCGCGTCGGGTTCGGGTAGACCGGCAGCAGCGCCGTCTCGGCCACGCCTCGCGCCAGGACACTCGCCTCCGTCGCTGAGGCTTCTCGGCCCGGAGTCACGGCCGCCTCGGGACCGGCGAGCCGCGCTTCGAGCAGGGCCACGGTCGCGCCGAGGTCGCGCGCGAGCTGCGCCTCTTCCGCCCCCAGCCCGGCCAGCACGGCGTCGAGGCGCGCGAGGGCGCTCTCGTAGCGCCCGCCCTGCTCGTCGAGGGCGACCGCCGCGAGGTCGAGCACGCGGCGCGCCCCTTCGTCCTCGACGTAGCCACCGGAGGCATTCAGCAAAGCATTTGCTTCGTCGTAGCTGCCGTGGCGGAGCGCGTCGTGGACGCTTGCCACGAGCGCCACCTCGGCCGTGGCCCGCCGCGTCGGCGCGAGCGGAGCGTTCCCGGCGAGCGGAGCGTGGAGGTCTGCCAGCATCGCCAGCGTCCGGGCGTGCTCGCCGAGCTCGTCGGCGCGGTCGAGCCGCTGGAGCACGTAGAGCTGCTGCGCGAGCGCGGCGGCCCCCTCACCGGCGGGGTTGGCCGCGAGCGCCACGCGCATCGCGTCGATCCGCCCGCTCAGCCACGCGGCGTCCTCGGGGGTGAGCGCCGGGAGGCTGCTGACCTCCCCGTCGCCGTACCGTGCGGCCGTGCTACCCGGCGTGCCCCGCGCGCTGGAGAAGGTGCACCCGCCGGGGCGGCCGGCGTCGGTGGCGGGGTCGCTCGAGAGCGCCTGGTAGTCCTCGACGAGGGCGGGGTTGGAGAAGGCCGCGTCGGGCGGGTCCGGCGGGGTCGTCGCCCAATACGTGCGGGAGGCCTTGATGATCTGCGTCGCCTCGTTGTCGATGAGGTAGTCGCCGTCGCCGGGGAAGCCGCTCTCCGAGACGCGGTTCGAGGTGGGGCAGGTGGTGATCCCGCAGATGTCACCGATGAAGGTGTAGCCCCCAAGCTCGACCCCGATCTCGTCCTCGGCGTTGTCGCGGAGGCTGTTGAGGCCGGCGGCGTAGGAGGGGCTGCTCTGGGTGCCGGAGCTACCGCTGAAGAACGAGCTCAGCGTGAGGTCGCCGCCGGGCAGAATTTGAGCGCCGTCGCGGCCGAGAGATATCGGATCGACTCCGTTGCCGGTGAGCAGGAGCTTGTAGGCGCTCACGTCGGCCTCGTCGAGGCGGAGACCGTAGGCGTCGTTCGTCTCTATCGTAGACTGCGTGATCTGCACGTCGGCATACCGCGCCCACACCCCGTAGCCTTCGAGTCCAGCCACGGCATCATACACGCTCTCGATGACGCAGCTCTGGGCGAGCGTGAAGCTGCTGCGGTTCGAGTCGGGGCACTCGCTCGCAAACGGGCACTCGAAGTCGCTGAGGATGCCGACGCCGTTGCCGGTGAAGACCGAGCGCGTGAACGTGTTGCCGTCGGAGCGCACCGTCACGCCGACGGCGGCCTCGGCGACCGTCACGCCGTCGAAGTCGAGCCGGCCGCTGCCGTAGACGGCGATGCCGTCCCAGCCCTGGCCGGCCTCGGCCTCGGCGAAGGTCGTCCCGTCGGCGTTCATCGTCCCGCTGACGACGACCCCCGATCCGGGGGCGAAGGCCACGGTGACCGCCCCGAAGTTCCACGTCTCGCCGGCCGGGATGACGAGGTCCTGGGCGAGGTAGCCCCCCTTCGTCTCGAGCGTGCGCTTGAGCGCGCGGAAGGCGTCGGCCCGGCCGTAGCCGACGTATCGGTTCCACGAGAGGCTCTCCCCCGTGTCCGGAGCGCTGTAGAAAAACGTGTTGGGATGGTCGAGCGTATCGACCTCCACGGCCGAGCGCGTGATGATGTCGTAGACCTCGTCGACGCGCAGCGTCGGGTTGACCGAGAGCACGAGGGCCGCTTGCGCTGCGACCAGGGGGGCGCTAAAGGAAGTTCCCTCGTCAATGTCCGTAGTATAGGTGTAGGGGCCATCTGGGAGCCCGTCCACATTCAGGAAAAGAATGTCGACACCTGGGGCGGCGACGTCGATGTAGGCAGTCGTCGCGTTGCCGAGGGGGTTGGTCCCCTTGCTGTAGACGAACCCGTCTCTGAACTCGTCGCTCTGGTCGGTCGCGCTGGTAGCGATAACCTGAGCCTTGTAAGAGCTGCCGTTCCCGTCGGGGAAGACGTAGTTGTGCGCGGCAGGGTAGAAGTACTGGGCGCAGCCCATGCCGCTGCAGGTCCCACAACTGCCTCCGGGGACGCAAAACCTGCTGTTGCCGGCGGCCCCGGTGACGACGATGCCTGCCTTAAGAAGGCGCTCTACCGCTGTATAAGTATTTGAGTCAGTATAGCCGGCGAGCACGAAGGTCCAGCTAAAGTTGACGACATCAATGTCCCCGTAGAGCGGGCTGTTCATGCTCGTCGCTGCCCATGCTAAGCGCGAGAGCCTGGGCGTATCTACCTCGAAGCCGTATAGTCTGGTGTTCCAGCCGAGGCTGGCGATGAACTGTCCATTGTCTGTGTTGGCACCGGCCACGCTAGAGACGGGGATGCCGTGCTCAAACTCGCTGTCGCAGTCTACGATCGTGAGCTTGCCGGCGAGGTCGGGGTGCATGTCCGCGTCGTCGAGCTCGCAGGGGAACCAGTCCGAGAAAGCGATCCCGACGGGCCCGTCCTGCGCGATTCCTCGCGTGAGGTTCCAGGCTCGTGCCGCCTGCATCGTCGGGAGGTAGTACTGCTGGCCGCTGGTGTAGGCGGGGTCGTTGGGGCCTGGCAGCGGGCGGGTGACGCTGCCGAGGGCGACCTGGACCTCCGGCCCCTCGGCATAGTCCACAGCACTGAGCGCCTCGAAATCTGCCGTCACGTCAGTAAGTGGGACCGGCTGGGAGAAGTGCACGAGGAAGAGCTGCGAGTAGTCGGAAACGCTGACCGTTGCTCCCGTGCGGAGGTTCGTGGTGAGCGTGTCCCCCCACGCCGCCTCCGGGACTACCTTTTCGAGCGTGAACGTGCCGTGGTCCGCCTCGAGGTCGCTGAAGAGGGCAGCTACGGCCGGATACCCCGGTTGCATGTCGGCCGGCGTCGCCGTTCGCTGACCCGATGGGAGGTCAAAGACGTGCTCACCGAAGTGGACCGAGATGCGCGCGGCGTAGCGGTTGCCGAGCGAGTCCTCGAAGAGGGGCACGGCGCTGAAGCCGTTCGGAGGCAGCGTGATGGGCGTGAGCGTTTGCCCCAGCGCCGCGTTCGGGGTTAGGCCCAGAAAGGCGAGCGCCGCAGCCCAGAGGAGGAGATGGGTAGAGAGGCTACGCCCCCCCCCCGTTACGTTCGAGACGGTTGCCAGGAGCATAGTGCGTATCCATGACGGCCCTCGCTGGTTGGGGTGGAAGACGGGGATATAGTAAGGCATGGGCCGGTGTATGTCAAGGCGCACGCAGCCTTTCCCCGTTGCCGAATCGTCACCTCTAACCCCCCTGCCGCGCGCACCGTCACTCGCAACGCTCGCTCCACGCTAGGCGCGGCTGTCCCCCTCGTCGAGGGGGACAGCTTCTCCTCCCCTGAGCAGCGCGATGGGAGGAGAAGCGGGGGGTCCGCGCCCACCGAAGCAGGCGGCAGCGTAGCTTCGGCGCTCACCCGACTGCTGCCCGATGGAACAAGCCGCCGCGCTCGTCACCGACCCTACCCACGTCGCCGCGCTGCTCGCGGCCGTGCTCGCCGGGGTCTTCGCGCTCTCGCGCGTGGCAGCCCTCGGCAAAATCTTCGAGTTCGTCCCGCCGGTGATCTGGGCGTACTTCGTCCCGATGCTGCTCACGACAGCCGGCGTCACCCCCGCGCAGAACCCGGCCTACGACTGGTTCGGCTACGTCCTGCTGCCGTTCGCGCTCTTCCTCTTGATGATCACCATCGACCTGCCGGCGATCCTGAGCCTGGGGCGGATGGCGCTCCTGATGATGCTCGTCGGGACGGTCGGCATCGTGCTCGGCGGGCCGGTCGCCTACCTCGCGGTCGGGCAGTTCATCGGCGACGCCGAGACGTGGCAGGGGATGGCGGCGCTCGCCGGGAGCTGGATCGGCGGGACGGCCAACATGCTCGCGCTCCAGGAGTCGGTGGGCCTGAGCGACGCCGGGCTGGCCCCGATCATCGTGGTCGACACGCTCGTCGGCTACGGCTGGATGGGCATTCTGCTGGCGCTCTCGGCCCTGCAAGGCCGCTTCGACCGCTGGGTCAACGCCGACACGACGGCGCTCGACCGGGTCAACGAGACGCTCAAGGCCCTCGACCAGACGCGCCGCCCCGCTTCCACGGCGACCGTCGCCATCATCGTCGGCCTCGGGTTCGGGGCGGCGGTCGTCTCGCGCGTCCTCGGGGCGAGCCTGCCGACGCTCGGCGACCCGACGATCATCTCGGGCGGGACGTGGGCTGTGCTGATCGCCGTCACGATCGGCCTGGTGCTGTCGTTCACCCCGATGCGGCGGCTCGAGGCCGACGGGGCGAGCCGGATCGGCTTCGCCGCGCTCTACCTGCTCCTGACCAGCATCGGCGCGAAGGCCGACCTCGCCGCCGTGCTCGACGCGCCGATCTACCTCTTGATGGGGGTCGTCTGGATGGCGGTCCACATCGGGCTGCTGTTCGGGGCGGCCAAGCTGCTCCGCGCGCCGCTGTTCTTCGTGGCGACGGGTTCGATGGCGAACGTCGGCGGCGCGGCGAGCGCGCCGATCGTGGCGGGGGTGTATTTGCCGGCGATGGCCCCGGTCGGGCTGCTGATGGCGGTGGCGGGCTACGTGCTCGGCATCTACGCCGCGCTCGGCTGCGCGTGGCTGCTCGCCCTCGTCGCGGGTGCCTAGAGGCAGGACCGAAGCGATGCGTCTGGAGTGCCTTACGCTGTGTATCTTCGGCTCTCTTATGTGGAACGCCTCCACTCTCGCCGTCTCGCGCTATGCCGACCCAGTAGGCTCAATCAGTGGTTATGCGGCCCTCGTGACATGAGAGCATTTCTCCTCTGCCTTCTCGTTGTCACCGCTTGCTCGGCCCCTCCTGCGGGCGCGCCGCCCGAGGTCCCTGCTCCTACCGTTCCGGCTGACTCGTCACGCCAGACAGAAGTAAGAGTCGAACTACTTCGGGAAGGCGAACTCCTGATCGCCCGCCCGCCTCCACCCTATCCCGACTCCGTACTTGTTGACTCGCTCCGCGAGGTCATGAGCAACAGGCCTTCCCTCTTTCCAACCCCCGAGATAGAGGCGTTTGGAGTGGACTCGCTGGGTCGAGAAGTCCCCCTCTCCGCTTTGCTCCGTGAGGGAGCAGACGAGATTGACGAAGGCTCTCGTGCCTTCGTCCGTTTCCTCGTCGCGTGGGACGGCACCGTGACGCAGGCGGAGGTCGTGCGGATCTACGGCGAAGTGCCAGCCGCTCCTGTCCGCTCCGCTGTTGCCCGTATCCGGTTCACCCCGCCACGGGACGAGGATATCGAGGCCGTGCTACCAGAAGGAGTGGCCTCGTTCGCGTGGGCGTACTACACCATTCCGTTCTCGCGGTCGTGGCTCAGCGAGTTGTAGGAGCCGGGCAGTTCCTTTACACCTTTGTCTGACCACATCGTTTACACTTCTCACGGCCTGAGCCTCAGCCCCGAGCGCTCATCGAGCCGCGCCAGCAGCCGGTCGTAGAAGTACAGGCTCCACACCCCGTCGGCGACCTCCTCCAGCCCGACCCACTCGTGCGCCAGCGCTTGGCTGACGAAGAGCTGTTGCCGCTTCCACTTGATGTTGCCGCTCTTTGAGAGCCAGCGCACCTCGAAGTGGCCGGGATACCTCGGCTCCGGCAGCACGTCCGGCATCGGGCGCGGTGATGGCGCGTAGACCGAGGCCGGGGTCTGGTAGCCGAGCGCTTCGTGCGGGCGCTCGCCGTTGAACTCCGTACGCCAGTCCTCGAAGCGAGCCTGCTGCCGGGCCATGTCGCGCTCAGGTGGCCGGGCCGTCTCCGCCTTGAGCGTCTTGTGCATCCGCTCGTGGCGACCGTTCTGCTGCGGCTGGCCAGGTGTGATGCGATCATGCCCGATGCCGAGCTTGAGCCACCACACCGAGAGCCGCGAGAGGCCACAGAGCGCCTGTGTGGCGAAAGGCACGCCGTTGTCCGAGCGGATCGCTCCGGGTAGGCCGTACTCGCCAAAGAGGCGCTCGAACTGCGCCTTTGCGCCCTTCTGCTTCACTGACGGTAGCCCGGTGCAGCCAAGTACGAAGCGGGAGTGGGCGTCGCAGACCGTCAGCGGGTAGCAATACACGCCGTCGCGGGTCTTGAACTGGCCTTTGAAGTCGGCGGTCCATACTTGGTTGGGGGCCGTCGTCACGAGCGGCGTTGAGCCGGGGTGCTTCGGCACCCGGCGCTTGCGCCGACGCTTGGTCATCCCGTGGCGCTGGAGGATGGCGGCGGCTGTGCTCGGGGCAGGCCACCGGACGCCCTCGTGCCGCCGGGCGAGGTAGGGCAGCAGCTTGCGCGCGCCCCACGTCGGGTGGACCCGGCGTGCCTCAACGAGCAGTCGCTCGGCCTCGGGATCGGTTCGGGCGTGCTGCGTGTGGCGGGCGCGGCTGCGGTCGAAGAGCGCCTCGGCTCCACCCTGTCGGTAGCGGTCGATCCACTTGTAGACGGTGGGCCGGGAGACCGAGAAGCGGTCTGCGAGTTCGGCGACGGAGTAGAGGCCGTCGAGGTGGGCGGCAACGAGGCGGGCGCGCTCCATGGGCGGGTCGGTCGTAGTGAAGGGCATGGCAACTCACGGAAGGGTGTCCGTGTAAACCATGTGCCTGGACTATGGTGTAAACCATCTGCCCGGTCTGTACCAGCAGGAGGCATAACCCGCCGCTGCACGCCGACGCAGGGCTGCACGGTCTTGTCTCGTTCGGCCCACGCCGCTTACACTGCCTCGCCCAATCAGCTTCGCTGCGCTGAACCGCAATCTGCTCTACTGGCCATGAACACACTCGTCAGAACCTGCCTGCTGCTCGTCTCCTTCTTCGGCGTCCTCGGCTGCGACAGCTCAGCGCAGCAACCAGGGGCGCTCGTAGTCGAGACCGACCAGGCTCTCTACAGTCCCCGCGACACCGTCGTCGTCTCGTTCGCTAACGGGCGCTCCTCAGCGGCGTTCGTCATGCCCGATGGGTGCCTGACCCTCGACCGGAAGCCGCTCCCGATCATCCGGTTCGAGCGGCGCGAGCAAGGTGAGTGGGTGCCCTACGCGCCGGGATACGTCTGCGCAGCGCTCGCCCAGGCCCCTGCGGAGCTAGCGCCGGAGGAGATCTATAGCGTCGAGTTCCTCGTGGGCGTGCTCCCCGACCTTCCGCCGGGGACGTACCACTACGTGTTCCACATATTAGAAGAGGTGTACGAGCACGAGACGGCTCTACCGGACGAGGAGCGTACGAGCAACGCCTTCGAGGTACGGGAGTAAACGCGAGGCCGTATAGCCACGACGCAGCACCGCTCTGGCCATCGACTGGCTGGCCTTGCTCAGCGAACCCTCAGCCGCTGCCCATGTCGCCCACCGACCACCCGGACTAGGTTGCTCTCGCCACTCGCAAATGGGGTCACACACGAACGGAGACACGACCATGACAGGAGACGCGAAGAATGGAATCGGACCGCGCGGGAGCCACTGGAGAGTCGCGGCCTGGGCCGGCGCAGGGCTCATCTTGCTGCTGCCGCTGGCCGCGATGCAGCTCAGCGACGAGGTGCACTGGACGGCGGGCGACTTCGCCTTGGCCGGCCTCCTGCTGTTCGGCGGCCTGGGCGCGTACGAGCTCGCCGCGAGAAGAACCGGCAGCGCGGCCTACAAGGCTGGCGTTGGGCTTGCGCTCTCGGGCGCGGTGCTCCTGGTCTGGGCGAACGGGGCCGTCGGCGTTATCGGGTCGGAGGACAATCCGGCGAACCTGATGTACGGCGGGGTCCTCGTCGTCGGCGTCCTCGGGGCTGTGGCTGCGCGGTTCGAGCCGCGGGGCCTGGCTCGCGCGCTGGCCGCGACGGCGGGTGCGCAGGTCGCTGTCGCCGTGATCGCGCAGGTCAGCGGACTCGTGGGGGCGTCGCTGCTCGACACGTGGGCGCTGACGGGGCTGTTCGTCGCGTTGTGGCTCGGGGCAGCGTGGCTGTTCCGGCGCGCGGCGCGCCCTCCCGCGAGCGCCGAGGGGCCCCCCGCTTCTCGCGCCTGACGCCCTCGCTTCGCTGCTCGGCCTTCGCTAGACTTCGCCTTTGCGGAAGATGAAGCGGACGGTGGCGGCGGGGCCCTGGTGGAACGAGCCTTCGTTGAGCGTCACGTCGGCGGCCTCGCACAGCAGGATATCGCCCCAGATGAAGTGCTGCTCGAGCTCGCGCGGCTTCACCATCAGGTCGAGCGTCGGCGGGCCGCCGGAGGTGTAGCCGTCGGTGCGCTGCTCGGGGCGGAACCACTCGGCGACGAGGAGGCCGCCGGGCCGGAGCGCCGCCTGGATGGCGGTAAAGAGGCGGAGCCGCTCGCTGAGGCGGAGATGGACGAACGTGCAGACCGCGCCGTCCCACTGCCGGTTCGGCGTCCAGAAGCCGAGGTCGGCCTGCTCGGTGGCGACCGTCACGCCGCGCTCGGCGGCGAGGGCGTGGGTCTTCTCGAGGCCCGCCTCGGCGTAGTCGATGGCGGTGACGGCGAAGCCCTGCTCGGCGAGCCAGACCGCGTTGCGGCCCTCGCCTGCGCCGAGGTCGAGCAGCTCGGCGCGGGCGGGGAAGCGGTGCGCCTCCTCGGCGATGAACGTGTTGGGGCGGGTGCCGTAGGTGTAGACTTCGCTGGCGAAGCGGGCGTCCCAGAAGGCGGAGCGCTCGGCCATCGGCGCGGGCGGGGTCGGGGTGTCGTGCAACACAGTGTGGGGTGTGGAGCGGAGGGAGGTTGCCACAAGCATAGGGCAAAATGCGTCGGGCCGCAAGCCCCCCACTCAGCCGCCGTGCATTTTGTCGGCCGCCGCCTCCGCTTCGGCGATCAGGTTCTCGATGGCGCGCAGCCCTTGCTGCCAGAACGCCGGGTCCCGGAGGTCGATGCCGAGACGCCCGACCAGGACGTGCGGCCAGTCGGAGCCGCCGGACCGGAGGAGGTCGAGGTACGCCTCGGTGAAGCCGTCCTGCCCGCCAGCCTCGGCGTTGGCGTCGCGGTAGCGGGCGTAGAGCGCGAGCACGAGCAGCTCGCCGAAGGCGTAGGCGTAGACGTAGCCCGGCGTGTGGACGAAGTGCGGGATGTAGCTCCACCAGCGCCGGTAGTGGTCGCCGAGGGTCACGGCTTGGCCGTACATCCGCGTCTGCGTCTCGATCCACACGTCGCCGAAGCGCTCGGTCGTCAGCTCGCCCTCGTCGCGGCGGATGGTGTGGACGGCGGCCTCGAAGCGGTTCATCGTGACCTGTCGGAAGACGGTCGCCATCGAGTCGTCGATCTTCTGGACGAGCATGGCGAGGCGCGCGGCCGGCTCGGTCTCCGCGCCGAGGAGGCGCTGGAAGACGAGCATCTCGCCGAAGACGGAGGCGGTCTCGGCCGTCGTGAGCGGCGTGCCGGCGTGGAAGACGCCCTGCTCGCGCGCGAGGTACTGGTGGACGCCGTGGCCGAGCTCGTGGGCGAGGGTCTGCACGTCGCGCACGCGGCCGGTGAAGTTCATCAGGATGTAGGGGTGCGCGCTCGGCACAGCCCCGTGGCTGAACGCCCCGCCGCGCTTGCCTGGAGCGACCGGCGCGTCGATCCAGCGCCCGTCGAAGAACCGCTCGGTGATCGCCCCCATCTGCGGGTGGAACGCGGTGTACGCGTCGAGCACGGTGTCGCGCGCCTCGGCCCAGTCGTAGCGCCGCTCGGTCTCACCGACGGGCGCGTAGCGGTCGTAGTCCATCAGCTCGTCCAGCCCGAGGAGCCGGCGCTTAAGGCCGTAGAACCGCTCGCTCAGGTCGTACCGGCTCGTGACGGCGTCGATCAGCGCCTCGACCGACGCGTCGGCGATCTCGTTGTCGAGGTTCCGCGCGGCGAGCCAGTGGTCGTAGTGGCGGAGCCGGTCGGTCGAGGCTTTGTCGGCCAGGACGGTGTTGAAGACGTAGGTCAGCGGGCGGGCGAGGGCCTCGAGACCCTCGGTGACCGCGAGCGCGGCGTCGCGCCGGAGGCTGCGGTCGTGCTCGTGGAGCTTGGCCAGGACGGTCTGCTTGGGGAGCGTCTCGCCGCGCAGCTCGAAGCGCGCCGCGCCCAAGGTCTCGTCGAAGAACCGATTCCACGCGGCGTTGCCCGTAACGGCCTTCTCGGCGAGCACGCGCTCGGCGTCCTCGGAGAGGACGTGCGCCCGGCGGAGGTGCAGCAGCTCGAGGTGGTGGCGGTACCGCGCGAGGGCGTCGTCGGCGAGCAGCCCGGCGACGGCCTCCTCGCTCAGCCCGGCCCACTCGACGTCGAAGAAGATCAGCCGCTGCCCGGCCTGCGTCGTGCGCTCGCGCATCCGCTGCAGGAGCGCCCCCCGCTCGGCGTCCTCGGTGTCGGTGGACCACGCCAGGTAGGCGTAGGTCGCGGCCCGGCCGAGCCGGTCGTGGACGGCCTCGAGCGCCGCGAGCGCCTCGGCCAGCTCGGCCGCGCTGAGACCGGCGAGGCGGCCCCGGTAGGTCTCGGCGAACCGCTCGGCCTCGACCTCGGCCGCGTCGAGGTCGGCGTCGAACGCGTCGGTGTCGGGGTAGAGGTCGGCCAGGTTCCAGCGGACGGATTCAGCGCCGGTGGGCGGAGCGAGGAGGTCGGGCATAGAAGAGGTCAGCACGGTGGACGGTGGGGCGATTTCGCGCGAGGCACGTGTGGCCGCGAGGCTCCGCCCTGATCGAGCCAGGAAAGGCGGACGCGCGGCCGCCTCGATGGGCTGCAACCTCGGTGCGGGGTGAGGGGTTGAGAGCCGCACCCCGGTCGCCTCGGCGGCCTTCATTCGTCCTCTCCCCTCCCCAAGTTCCTCCTCATGGCCCAGGTCCAAGAGCTTCACGACGCTGCCGACTTCGACGCCCTGCTCGACGCCTCGCGCGATCAACCCGTCGCCCTGCTCAAGCACTCCATCTCGTGCCCGATCTCGGCGCGCGGCCAGAAGGAGTTCGTCCAGCTCGAGGACGACGCCGACCCGCCGCTCTACGCCGTCGTGGTGCAGTACGCCCGCGACGTGTCGGACCAGATCGCCGAGCGGCTCGGTGTGCAGCACGAGACGCCGCAGGTGCTCATCGTTGCCAATGGCGAGGCGGTCTACCACGCCAGCCACTACGACATCACGACCGACGCGCTGCGCGATGCCGCCCAGAAAGCCCGCGATACAGCCTAAGATGTGCCCCAGGTCTTTTCAAGTCTGCTCCCATGCTTCGGCGAGACCCTCGGCGCACTCCGAGGTAACCATACATTGACCAGGGGCGCTTCGGACTTCTCTTCTACTTCAGGGCAGAGATACTTCAGGGCAGAGACCTCCCAACCTTCGCTACGGTTTCGCCACCTGCGGGTCGGCATTTCGGCCCGCTTTCTATCTTACCGCACGGTACCCTCCCATGAAAGCTTACAGTTCGCCCTACCTCACCGATTACGGCACGATCGCCGAGATCACCGCCGTGCTGGGTAACCCATTCACCGGCGATGCCACGTTTGACGTCGACGGCAATGTTATCCAAACCGACAGCAACTCGGTCAGCATCTGCTCGTTCGCCTGCGAAGAGATAGCGATCCCCTAATCAGGACCGTCGACCGCTAGCCCCGCAGGCGCTAGTCCCGCAGGCTGGGAGGCCTGCTTCGCGTTGCGCCGCCAGGCTGAGGCCACCGAGCCTACGCCTCTGCCCGCTCGATCGGCTCGAGGATATCGAGGTCCTCGATCAGGTTCAGCGTCGGCGCGCCGAAGCGGCCGGGGCGCGCGCCGTTCTCGAGGTTCAGCACCCCGCGCGGGCACACCGCCGAGCAGATGCCGCAGCCGACGCACGACGAGCGGACGATGTTCTGCCCGCGCTGCGCGTACCACCGCACGTCGATCCCCATCTCGCAGTACGTCGAGCAGTTGCCGCACGAGATGCACTGCCCGCCGTTCGTGGTGATGCGGAAGCGCGAGAAGAATCGCTGCTGAAACCCGAGCACCGCCGCCATCGGGCACCCGAACCGGCACCACACGCGGCTCCCCATCAGCGGGTAGAACCCGACCCCGACCACGCCCGAGAACACCAGCCCGATCCCGAACCCGTACCACGACGAGAACGTCTGCGACAGCCCGCCGAAGACCCCGCCCTCCGTCGCCGAGTTGATCCACAGCAGCGCCGTCGTGACCGTTACGAAGACCAGCACCGAGTGGATCATCCACCGCTCGACCTTCCACGCCGCCAGCGACTTGTCGGAGAGGTGCCGGTACGGATCGCCGGCCGTCTCGGCGAGCCCGCCGCAGCCGCAGACCCACGAGCAGTACCACCGCTTGCCGAAGAAGTAGGTCAGCACGGGCGTCGCGACGGCGGTCATCATCGCGCCCCAGAACACCATGAAATACCCCAGCCCTTCCCCACTGTCGATGAGGTAGCCGACGGTGCCAGGCCAGAGGTAGTCGTACTTCAGCGGCCAGAAGTAGGAGAAGTAGAACTCTGGCTGCTGGAAGAGGACCAGGAGCTGCGGGATGAGGTAGGCGAAGACGAGCTGCACCGTCATCACGCTCAGCGTGCGGATGATCTGGTACGGGCTGTGGCGGTACTTCAGGATCGCCCGCACGCCCATCACCAGGACGGCCAGGGTGTAGATCGTGCCGTAGAGAAACCACTGGTTCGCGGCGGCCCCGGTGAGGGTGTAGGCCAGGGGATCGACGACGCGGATCAGCCCCTCGAGCGTCGCCGGGAACCAGTAGAGCAGGACGTAGAGCCCGGTGAAGACGATCCCGAGCGTCCAGCCAACGAGCCCGCGCGCCTGGTTCGAGGAGAACATGATCCCGTCGTTCTTGATGCCGGCCGGGCGGCCCCGGTACTCGTCCCAGATGTAGCCCAGCGCCCCGCCGACGACCAGCGCGGCCGTCGCGCTCAGCATCGGGATGGGGTAGGCCGCGCCGAGGCCGCTGAAGAGCGCCACGAGCACGGCCAGCACGCCGAGCGCGAAGGCGGTGAGCGCCGCCTTCTGCACCGCCGAGAGGTCGTGCGCCGGGTTGTCGCCGAGCGCGAGGGAGTTGAAGACGGGGATCGAGGCCATGGCTATCGGGGAATCTGAGGGTCGGGGGATTGGGAGGCTCTCGGAGCAGGCGGCGTAGACCGGCCTGTCGCCCTGCGGCGCTGGCTGCTCCGACGGCGGGGCGTTACGGCAAGGCCCGGCCCGGCGGGATGTCGGTGCCGGTGAGGCCGCGCGCATCCGGCGACATCCAGCGCCGCCAGCCTTTCTTCTGCTTGAGCTTCACCGCGTGCTGCGCGTGCTGCCGGTTGTAGGCGGCGACGATGGCCGCCTCGTGCCGGGCGAAGAGCTCCGGGTCGAAGTTGGCCGCGCCGAGGTGGGCCACGACGTGCGCCAGCGACGCGCCCTCGGCGAGCCACCGCTCGCAGACGGCCTGCCGGTAGCGCGTCCCCATCACGTTGAACCCGGTCACCCGCGTCTCGCCGGGGCTGCCGGGCGCTTCGTAGTCGATCCGCACCGAGACGCGGCCGTCGGGGTGCTCCCAGTAGAACGTCTGCTCGCCGCTCTCGCGCTTCGGGTCGATGCGGCCGTAGGTCTGGTACTCGAGGTCGAAGAACTTGGCCGAGTTGAAGAATGGGCCGGGGTCGTAGGCGCGCCGCGTCCCGCAGATCGCGTGGGCGACGGTCGCGCCGTGGAGCCGGCCGGTGTACCAGAGTTGCTCGACGGGTTTGCGGCCGGGCGGCGGCTCGCGGTGCTGCGCACAGTCGCCGGCAGCGAACACGCCCGGCACGCTCGTCTCGAAGTACGCGTCGACGAGCACGCCGCGGTCGGTCTCGATGCCCGAGCCGCCGAGGAAGTCGATGTTCGGCGTGACGCCGATCGTGAGGCCGACGAACTGCGCCGGAAGCTCCTCGCCCGTGCTCGTGACGACGGCCCTCGCGCGGCCGTTCGCGTCCGGCAGAACCTCCTTCAGCTCGGTCCCGAGCCGGAGGTCGATCCCGTGGCGGCGGATCTCGCGGTTCACCATTTCGGACTCCTCGGGCGGGAGGACGTGCGCCATGTAGCTCGCCTCGCGCACGAGCAGCGCCGTGTGGATACCGCGCGTATGGAGCATCTCCGCCATCTCCACCCCGATCAGCCCGCCGCCGACGACCACGGCGCGCTCGACGCCCTCGGTGTCGGCCGTCATCCGGTCCAGGTCGGGCAGGCCGTACAGCCCTTGCACGCCGCGCAGGTCCTCGCCGGGCCAGCCCGCGAGCCGAGGCGTCGAGCCGGCGGCGACGAGCAGCGTGTCGTAGGGCATCTCCCCGCCCGAGCGGAGGTGGAGCGTCTTGGCCTCGGTGTCCACCCGCTCGACGAAGTCGCGGACCAGGCCGATCCGGTTCTCGTCCCAGAAGCGGTCCTCGTAGGGCTTGGTGTGGGCGACCGTCATGTGGCCCATGTAGAGGTACATGAGCGCGGTGCGCGAGTAGAAGTGGTCGCTCTCGTCGGAGACGACGGTGATCCGGGCGTCGGGGTCGAGCTTCCGGACGTGGCGGGCGGCGGTGATCCCGGCGATCCCGTTCCCGATGATGGCGAGGTGCATGAGCGAGGGCGCAGTTGGTTGTTCGAACATACACCCCGCCCGGCCGCTCGGATATCACAAACTCGTCAACCCCCCGCCGCAACGGGGCGCTCCCTATCTTCGCCTCCGCCCGTGCGGTCCCTCTCCCCTTGCACCCCGCCCCGTCATGGTCTACGGCATCACCGGCAACACCGGCAAGGACAAGCTCTGGCAGCCCGCAGCCGACCTCGTTGGCTGGCTCAGCGCCGAGGGCCTGCCCTTCCGGCTGGACCAGCGCGTGGCGGCCGGCCTCGCCGAGCGCGGCCTCGCCGAGCCGGACCTCTGCCAGCGGCGGTCGGTCACCGACCTCGCCGCCGAGGCGGACGTGGTGCTCTCCTTTGGCGGCGACGGGACGCTGCTCAACACGGCCCACGAGGTCGGCACTCAGGAGACGCCCATCCTCGGGGTCAACATCGGGCGGCTCGGGTTCCTGACCGGCACCGAGGTCGGCGACGTCGAGCAGGCGATCCGGCGGATCGAGGCCGGCGAGCACGAGATCGAGGCGCGGGAAGTCCTGGAGGCGACCGTGGACGGGCAGCCCGGCGAACGGCGCTGGGCGCTCAACGACTTCGTGGTCGCCAAGAGCGGCTCGGCCTCGATGATCGACGTCCGGGTTCACGTCGACGGGTTCTACCTCAACGACTACTGGGCCGACGGCCTGATCGTCGCCACGCCGACGGGCTCGACGGCGTACTCGCTGGCGGCCGGCGGCCCGCTGCTGGCGCCCGACTCCGCCGCCGTCGTCCTCACCCCGATCGCGCCGCACACGCTGACGACGCGGCCCATCGTCTTCCCCGGCCGCGTCGAGATCGCGCTGCGCGTCACCACGCGCGGGCAGCCGTTCCTCTTCGCGCACGACGGCACGAGCGACGTGGTGGAGGGGGATGGGGTCGAGATCGTGATCCGCCCGGCGGCGCACTGCGTCCGGCTGGTCCGGCTGCCGGGGCGGGGCTACTTCCAGACCATCCGCGACAAGCTCTCCTGGGGCCAGCGCTGAGCTCCGTCACAGCGGAACCCAGGTGGTACTACTTGGTAGTGCCTCCGAACGGCTGATCTCAATGCCTGTCTTCCCCGACGTTTCCACCCTCTCCAAGAAACACAGGCGCACGCTTGGGGCGGTCTTCGAGAAACCCACGCGCGGCAACGTGAAGTGGACGGCCGTCATCGCGCTCATGAGAAAGCTAGGAGCGACGGTAGACGAGAAACGGGCAGGCTCGCGCGTAGCCTTTGCCCTCGGCGACAGGGTGTTCGTCATCCACAAGCCGCACCCCGGCAGCGAGCTGTCGAAGGGGTCCCTCGAAAGCCTCCGGGCGTTCCTGAAAGCCTGCAGGGCGACACCGGCCCGCTGACACGGCCCGCGCCTTTACGAAACCAGCGTTCCGACCCAGCACCTTATGCTCACGTACAAGGGATACCACGCGAAGGTGGAGTACCGGCCGGACGACCGGCTGCTCTTCGGCCGGGTCCTTGACCTTCGGGATACCGTAGTCTTTGAGGCGACGAGCGCCGACGAGGTAGAGGCCGCCTTCCACGGTGCCGTGGACGATTACCTCGCCTTCTGCGCTACCCTCGGCAAGGACCCCGACCGCCCGTACAGCGGACGCTTCAACGTCCGCCTGCACCCCGACCTGCACCGGGCGGCGTCGCTGACCGCCGAGGCGGAAGACGAGAGCCTGAACGCTTTCGTCGGCAAGGCCGTCGAGCACGAGGTCGCGCGCAGAGGCTCTGTCCGCAGAGGCTCGACGGCAGCCTAGCTGGCACGGGCGACTCGCGCGGTCCGGCTGCCGGGGCGGGGCTACTTCCAGACCATCCGCAACAAGCTCTCCTGGGGCCAGCGCTGAGGCACAAAAAAACCCCGACACCGGGGTGGCATCGGGGCATTCGCGCTGATCTGCGGTCCGGACGGGACTCGAACCCGCGACCTCCGGCGTGACAGGCCGGCGTTCTAACCAACTGAACTACCGGACCGGTTCGCAGCCTCCCGCACGACTCTTCGTGTGCGGCGCACTGCGCGATCAGAGCGGGCCAAGTATACCCCTTCCGACCGAATCGGGGCAAGCGGTCGTCCCCTGCTCACACGATCTTTATGCACCGCCTGGACCAAACGCCGCGCGGGCCTCGGGGGGTGCCCCGAAGCCCGCGTGCGGTAGTCAATCGACGGCGCTGCCGACGTTACGGAGCCTGGCCTTCGTTGAAGTGGCACTGCTCGTTGTTGATTGTCGGGCACTGGTTGATCGAGTTCTCGCCCGACTCGAGCACGTTGCCGTCGACGTCGAACGAGAGGTCGCCGGTGAACGGGTTGCCGAGCGTGGCGGTGACCGTGGCTACGTTCCCGTAGTCTACAACCCGGGGTTCGGTGTACGTCTTCATGGGGTTACCTCTAGAATGGATGGGAGGACGAGCTACGGGCCTCCCCTTGCGAACGGGCTGCCGGAGACCGCTCCGCTCCCTCGGGACGCTCTGTTGGTACGCTGGCATTCCAGGACTCCCCAGTGGTCTCCCCCGACCCCGTCTCCGCGCTAGGCCGTCTCAGCCTGAGTCTCGGTCTCTCGGACCTACAGGCGCGTGCCTACAGGCGCGTGAAGTCGTTGAAGATCACGAACGCCATGAACGCCAGCAGCAGCACGAACCCGACCTGCTGCACCACCACGCGGACGCGGACCGACGGCTCGCGCCGGGTGACGGCCTCGTAGAGCAGGAACACGAGGTGGCCGCCGTCGAGCACCGGGATGGGAAGGATGTTGAAGACCGCGAGCGCGATCGAGAGCATCGCCACCATGAACCAGAACTGCTCCATGCCCTGGTCGGCGGCCTGCTTGGTCGCCTGCGCGATCATCACCGGGCCGCCGACGCTCTGCCGCACGTCGTCCTTGCCGGTGAAGAGCCGCCCGATGAGGCGGCCGTAGAGCACGATCCAGTCGACGGTCTCGGCGCTGCCGGCCACGACGGCCTCGCCCAGCCCGTAGCGCCGCTGCTGCACGCCGAAGACGGCCTGGAGCAGGTCGCCGTCGGGCGGATAGACGCCGAGCACGAAGCGGTCCGGGCCGTCGTCGCCCTCGCCGGAGCGCTCCGGGAGGAGGCTCGCCTCGTAGACCGCCCCGCCTGCTGCGGTCTCGGCGGGGGCCGGGTCGGTGTCGGCTGCGAGCGAGTCGGGGCGCTGCCAGCGGACGGCGAGGGGCTGCCCCTCGGAGGCTTGGATCAGGTCCACCATCTGCTCCCAGAAGGCGACGGGCGTGTCGCCGAGCCGGAGGATGCGGTCGCCGCGCTGCAGGCCGGCCTCGGCGGCGGCCCCGCCGGGGACGACGTTGCCGACGATGGGCGGCAGCGCCGTCACGCCGAACCGTCCTTTCGCCGTGTTGAGGCGCGAGGCGAAGTCCTCGGGCGCTTCGACCGTGACGGCCTCGCCGCCGCGCTCGACGGTGAACGTCGCCCGGTCGGCCGACAGGGCTTCGATGCCGCCGGTGGGGTCGAAGACCTCGACCTTCTCGCCGTTGACGGCGACGAGCCGGTCGCCGGTGCGGAGCCCGATCTCGGCGGCGAGCGAGCCGTCGGCGACGTAGACCGCCTCGACGTTGTCGGCCGGGATGTAGGTCTCGCCGTAGCCCCACTTCAGCCCGATGAAGATCAGGAAGGCCAGGATGAAGTTGAATATCACCCCGGCGGTGATGACCACGATCCGCTGCCAGACGGGCTTGGCGCGGAACTCCCACGGCTGCGGCTCGGCGTCGAGGTGCTCGGTGTCTAGCGACTCGTCGACCATCCCGGCGATCTTGACGTAGCCGCCGAGCGGCACCGCCCCGATGCGGTACTCGGTCTCGCCGACGGTGGTGCTCAGGATGCGCGGCGGGAAGCCGATCGAGAACTGGTCCACGCGCATCTTGAAGAACTTGGCCGCCAGGAAGTGGCCCAGCTCGTGGATGAAGACGAGGATGCCGAGCGCGAGGCCGACCCAGAAGAAGTAGGAGAGGATCGTGAGGACGAGGTCCATCGAGAAGGGGTCGGTGTGGGGGGTCTCGCACGTAAAAGACGACACCCAACCACGGGGGAAACGAGAAAGCTCCGGCTAGACGGTGAGGCTTCCGTGGAGTTCCTGCACGCGGGCGCGGGCGGCGCGGTCGACGGCCTCGAGGGCCTCGAGCGAGGTCGGCGTCTCGGTGCCGGCTCGCTCGAGCGCGGCCTCGACGAGCCGGGGGATGTCGGTGAAGCCGACCCGGTCGGCGAGGAAGAGTGCGACGGCCGCCTCATTGGCGGCGTTGAGCACGGCCGGGGCGGTGCCGCCGGCGGCGAGCGCGTCGAAGGCGAGGCGGAGGCACGGGAAGCGCGCCGTGTCCGGCTCCTCGAAGTCGAGCCGCGCCACCTCGGACCAGTCGATGCGCGGGTGCGGGGCGGGCCAGCGGTCGGGGAACGAGAGCGCGTACTGGATCGGGACCCGCATGTCGGGCACGCCGAGCTGGGCCTTCGCCGAGCCGTCTTTGAACGTGACAAACGAGTGGACGATGGACTGCGGGTGGACGAGCACGCGGATCTGCTCCGCCCCGAGGTCGAACATCCACCGCGCCTCGATCACCTCGAGGCCCTTGTTCATCATCGTCGCCGAGTCGACCGTGATCTTGGCTCCCATCTCCCAGTTCGGGTGGTCGAGGGCTTCGGACCGGGTGATCGCGCCGAAGGTGCCGGCCGGGCGCGTGCGGAACGGCCCGCCCGAGGCCGTCAGCGTGAGGGCCTCGACCGCCCCCGGCGGCTCGCCGACGAGGCATTGGAACAGCGCTGAGTGCTCGCTGTCCACCGGCAGCACAGCCGTCCCATGCGCTCTCACGAGATCGCGGACGAGGGCTCCGGCCACGACGAGCGTTTCCTTGTTAGCCAGGGCGATGGTCTTGCCCGCTCGGATCGCGGCGAGGGCCGGCCGCAGCCCGGCGAACCCGACGACGGCTGCCACCACGGTGTCCACCGCCTCGTCCGTCGCCGCCGCCTCCAGGCCGGCGTCGCCGACGAGCACGCGCACGTCGGTGCTCGAGAGCGCGCGCCGGACGGCCTCGGCCCGCGCGGCGTCGCCGATCACCGCGATGTCCGGCCGGAAGGCCGCCGCTTGCTCGGCCAGCAGGTCGGCGTTCGTGTGGGCGGTGAGCGCGACCACCCGGAAGCGCTCGGGAAAGAGGCGGACGATCTCGAGCGTCTGCGTCCCGATGGAGCCGGTCGAGCCGAGGATGGCGAGGCCGCGCGGGCCGTCGCCGGGGGACCACACGGGCCGGTCGAGACGAGGAAGCATACAGAACGGCGGTGAGGACCGAGGGGCTGCGGCGGGGACGAGAGCGGCGGGGTTCCGAAACAACAAGGCGCGAAACTTACGCGTTGAGGCTCCATACCACAACGCCGTCTTTCCGGCTCGCCATGATCGCTCGTTTGCTGCTCTTCCTCCTGTTCGCCGCGCCGGCCGCGCTCGCGCAGCAAGACGGTGGCTGGACCATCCAGCGGCCGGGAGCGGAGACCGCCTCGGGCACGTTCCAGCTCGCCGACGCGTACCTCCGGGCCGGGCAGACGGACCGCGCCGTCGGTCTCCTCGAGGACCTTCTCGCCGCCGAGCCGGGCTCGTTCCCGGTCTACGACAAGCTCAAGGAAGCCTACGTCGCCGCCGGCCGCACGGGCGACGCGCGCCGGCTCGTCGAGGACCGGATGGCGCAGACGGCCCGGACCGCGAACCTCCTCGCCGAGCTAGGCCGGCTCCACCTCCTCGCGGGCGACGAACCCGCTGCGTCCGACGCGTGGCGGGCGGCGCTCGACACGGCCCCGGACCGGGCGTCGTCGTACCAGCTCGTCTCGGCGGCGCAGATCGAGGCGCGGCGCTACCAGGACGCCCGCGCCACGCTCCTCCAGGGCCGCGAGCGCTTAAGCGACGCGTCGCTCTTCCGGGTCCGCCTCGCCGAGCTCTTCGGCCGCACCGACGAGCCCGAGCGCGCCTTCGAGGAGTACGCCGCGCTCCTGAGCGAGGACCCGGACCGGCTCGACTTTGTGCAGAGCCGGATCGGGCAGATGCTCGAGCAGGAGGGGACGGCCGACGCGTTCACGAACGCGCTGGGCCGCCTGATCCGCCGCGAGCCGCTCGTCCTCCCCTACCGCGAGCTCTCGGCCTGGCTCTCGGCCGAGACCGGCGACTTCGCCGCCGCGCTCGACGCCGCCCGCGCCCTCGACCGGCTGCGCGGCGACGACGGCCTGAGCCTGTTCGCCTTCGCGCAGTCCGCCCTCGGAGCCGGGGCCTTCGACGAAGCCCTCAGCGCCTACGGCCTCCTCCTCGACCGGCACGCCGACCAGCCCGTCGTCCCGATGGCCCTCCTGGGCAGCGCTGACCTCCACGTCCAGCGCGCCTCGGCCAGTGGCGAGCGGGCCTTCGACCCGGCCGGCACCCGCATCGACGCGCCGGACTACGACCGGGCCCGCGCCCTCTACGAGACGTTCCTGCGCGAGCATCCGACCCACCCCAGCGTCGCCGTCGCCCTCCGGCGCTTGGCCGGGTTGCAGAAGGACGTGTTCCGCGACTACGGCCAGGCCGAGACGCTGCTGCGCCGCGTGCTCGCCACGTCGCCGGACGGGGCGGTGGCGGCCCGCGCCCGGCTCGACCTCGGCGAGGTGGCGATGCTGCGGGGCGACCTCGCCGCTGCGCAGGCGGCGTTCTCGAGCGTCGAGGAGCGCGAGCGGATCGGCGAGGTCGCCGAGCTCGCGCGGCTCGAGCTCGCGCGGCTCGCGTTCTACGAGGGGCAGTTCGAGACCGCGACCACGCGCGCCCAGGCGATGAACCGCAACACGGCCACCGACGCCGCCAACGACGCCATCGAGCTCAAGCTGCTCGTCTCCGAGAACACCGGCCCGGACTCGACGAACGCCCCGCTCCGCGCCTTCGCCCGCGCCCGGCTCCTCCAGCGCCAGCAGCGCCCGGCGCTCGCGCTCGGCACCGTCGACAGCCTCCTCGCGGCCGCGCCCGACCACAAGCTCGCCGACGACGCCCACTTCCTCCGCGCCGAGCTCCTGCGCGCCCTCGGCCGCACCGGCGAGGCGCTCGCCGCGCTGGCCGCCTTCCCCGGCCAGCACGCGGAGAGCCACCTCGCCGACCGCGCCGTCTTCACCGCCGCCGAGATCCACGAGCGTGAGCTCGGCGATCCGCAGGCCGCGATGACCGCCTACGCCGACCTGCTCGCCCGCTACCCCGGCTCGCTCCTCGCTCCCGAGGTCCGCGCCCGCATCCGCCGACTACGGGGAGACGGAGTATGAGTTTATCGGAGGATTGAGGAACCGGAAGACCGGAGGATTGGGATGCCGATAGCTTCAACCTTCAACAGTCATCCCCGCGAAGGCGGGGACCCAGAGACAAAGCCAAACCGGTGGATTCCCGCCTGCGCGGGAATGACTAGGAGACTGTTTGGATTTAGAGCGCGAAGGCGAGAGCGAGCGAGAAACCGCCCTCCGAGGCGCGCGAAGCAGACGAGCCTGTAGGCTCGGCGATGCAGCGCCACGCAGGGGGGCCGATTCGCAGCCGCTCGCAGCCCGCGATTATGAATCCCAAACAGTCTCTAAATCTCAAACGCTCCGACAGACCACAACCGCATGAAGTACCTCGCAGCCTTCCTCCTCTTCCTCCTCACTCTGCCCGCCTCAGCACAGGACGTCCTCATCCCGATGGACGAGCGGCAGAGCGACCACCTCAAGGCCTACGGCGCGGTCTACTGGGCGCTCGACCGGAGCCTCGACGTGGAGTGGCTGCTCAACTACCGGGGCGGGTCGTTCCTGGCGGCCGGCACGCCGGAGCTTCAGCAGGAGCTCCGCATCCGCGACGTGAGCTTCGAGGTGCTCGGCGGCGGGCAGGCGGCGCAGGTCATCGCGAGTGTCGAGTCCGAGGGGTCGAACACGAGCGTGGTGCGGCTCGAGAAGGCCCCGAAGATCGCCGTCTACGCGCCCAAGCAGAGCCTCCCGTGGGACGACGCCGTGACGCTCGCGCTCACCTACGCCGAGGTCCCCTACGAGCTGGTCTACGACGGCGACGTGCTCGACGACGAGTTGGAGGAGTACGACTGGCTGCACCTCCACCACGAGGACTTTACGGGGCAGTTCGGCAAGTTCTTCTCGGCCTACCAGAACGCGGCGTGGTACCGCGAGCAGGTGCGCGAGGCCGAGGCCGACGCCAGCGCGCGCGGCTTCGGCAAGGTGAGCGCGCTCAAGCTCGCCGTCGCCGAGCGGATCCGCGCCTACGTCGCCGGCGGTGGGTTCCTCTTCGCGATGTGCTCCGGCACCGACACCTTCGACATCGCCCTGGCCGCCGCCGGGATCGACATCGTCCCGCAGCAGCTCGACGGCGACGGCGTCGCGCCGAACGCGATGCAGGCACTCGACTTCTCCCGGACCCTGGCGTTCACGGGCTTCGAGCTGAGCTTCAACGCGATGGAGTACGAGCACTCGAACATCGACGTGACGCCGCCGCCCGCGCTCCGCAACCCGGCCGTGGACTACTTTACGCTCTTCGACTTCTCGGCCAAGTGGGACCCCGTCCCGACGATGCTCACCCAGAACCACGTCGCCACGGTGAAGGGCTTCATGGGGCAGACGACCAACTTCCGCAAGGCGCTCGTCAAGCCCGGCGTGGTGGTGCTGGCCGAGGCACCGGGGCGCGACGAGGTGCGCTACCTCTACGGCCCGCTCGGGCAGGGCTTCTTCGCCTTCTACGGCGGGCACGACCCCGAGGACTACCAGCACTTCGTCGGCGACCCGGCGACGGACCTGGTGCTGCACCCGCACTCGCCGGGCTACCGGCTGATCCTCAACAACGTGCTCTTCCCGGCCGCCAAGAAGCAGAAGCGCAAGACGTGAGGCCGCTACGGATCGGGGTCCGGCACGGGGCGCGTGACGACGGTGCCGGACTCGATCATCTGGATGCGGCGCTGCCGCGGCAGCACGCGGATCGCTAGGTGGTCGTGCTGGCCCGGCGCGAGGGGGACGGCGTAGGTCTCGTGCTCGACTGCGTGGTAGTCCGGCAGCTTGGCGTGGAGCACGCGCAGCGTCCACGGGCCGGGCGGCACCTCGGGGAAGAGGAACCGCCCCGTCCGGTCGGCGACGGCCCGGAGGCGGCGGCCGTCGCCGCTCAGCTCCAGCACGGCGTCGCGCACGGCGGCGGGTTCGGGCGCGGCTCCGGGTCCTGCCAGGTCGCTCGCGCCGTCGGTGCGGACCACCTCGATCCGCCCGGCGAGGCGGGCGCTCCGCAGCATGGGGATCTCCAGGTCCGCCTCGGTGCCGGGCTGAACCTCGAGCGGCATGTCGAGCATCGGGACCCGGCCCAGGCCGGCGCTGATCCGGTCGAGGCGCAGGTAGGCGATGCCGTCCTCGGGGCGGGCTAGGTGGAACGCGCCCGTCGCGTCGGTGAGGGCCGTCTCGCCGCCGAGCGTCAGGGCGACGCCTTCCAGGCCCGCGCCGGTCTCGGCGTCGTAGACCCGGCCCACGAGACGGCGACCGCCGCGCCGCGTGCCCACCGGCAGCCCGAGCGGCACCACGAGGGCGAGGCTGACCTCCCCCGTGCCCCGGCGGACCCCGCCGCCCAGCCCGTCGCCGACGGCGAAGTGGCGACCGCTCAGCTCGAGGCGCGGACCGGCGCGGAACGTGTGCTCGACGCGCGCCTGCGCGGTCCCGGCGATCTGCTCCGCTCCGCCGGCCGAGCGGTCTACGAACCCGGAGAGCGTGAGCGCGACGAGGGTGCGCGCCCCGAGCCGGAACCGGGAGCCGAGGCTCGCGCGCCACTGCGCCTGCTCGTCCCTTCGGTAGACCGTCAGCCCGCGCAGGTGCTCGACGGAGAGGCTCGCCGACTGCCGCCCGAGGTGGAGCCGCGTCAGCACCCGGTATCGCCGGAAGTCGCCCTCGTAGCCGAGCAGCTCGTTCCAGACGTGGCCTAGCTCCGCGCTGCCGCTCAGCCCGAGGCGGCGCGTGTCGTAGCCGAGCTTGAGCTGCACCGAGGCCTCGCGGCGGTCCACGTCGACGTCGTCCGGGACCAGGTCGAAGCGGTGGTCGCGGTAGTAGGCGAGCAGGTGGGCGGCGTGCGTGCCTGGGCGCGCCGTGAGCCCGCCGCCGACGCGGTAGAGACGGGTGCGGCGCTCGTCGCCCGGTGCGTAGCGCCGCCGCTGGTCCTGGGCCGAGGCCTCGAGGCGCATCCACCGCCACGGGCGCACCACCGTGCTGCCCGACAGCCCGCTGAGGCCGTAGTACCGTCCGGGATACGCCTCGCTCGCCTGGAGCAGCCGGGCGGAGTACGAGAGCCAGCGCCAGTCGACCGCGAGGCGTGCCGAGCAGGCGCGGCTGACGGGGCTGCCCGGCGCGGTCTGCACCCCGAAGCCGCACTCGGCATCAGCCGTCGCCGTGCGGCCCTCGCGGAGGACCGTCCGCAGGGTGACCGCGTCGCCGTCGCGGAAGCCGCGCCGCCGGAGGTAGTGGGCGCTGAGCCGAGCGAGCCGGCTGACCTGGTAGCCGACCGACGCGCCGCCGTAGGCCTCCTGCAGGAAGGCGTGGCGCTGTTTGTGGTAGAACCCGCCGACGGCCAGCCGCCCTGCGCGGACCTCGGCCCCGCCGCCGAAGCCGTACTGCCGCTCCTCGGTCAGCGGCGAGAGCGCGTAGACCTGATCGCCGAGGTAGAGGTCGAGGGCGCGGCTCGCGTAGCGGAGGCCGTAGCGGCTGCGGTCCCGGTAGAACGACGTCCGCCGCTGGTCCGGCACCATCACCACGGCGTCGACGGTGCCGCCGAGCAGCGGGCCGGCAGCGACGGCCCCGACCTGCCCCGTCACGCCCTCGCTGCCGCCGACGCCGCGCAGCGTGACCTCGGCCGGGAGCGCCTCGCGGCCGTCCCCCGGACCGCCGGGCGGTACCAAGTCAGTGACGACGCCGAGGTGCGCCCGTACCTCCGGTGCCTCCTTCAGCCTCGCCTCGACGCGCAGCACGTGCCGCCGGTGCGCCGAGGCTCGGCCCTCGCCGGGCGAGACGGTGACGGTCACGCGCCGAAGCGACCGGGGCGGGAGGACGAGCCGGGCCGGGTCGAGCCGGACCCGGAGGTCCGCGTTGCTCGTGGCGTGAAGCACGGCCGTCGCCGCGTCGTTGCCCTCGTTGAAGAGGAACAGCCGCACGTGGTAGGGCGCGTCGGCCGGGGCGAAGCGCGGGGCCTCGTCCAGCTCCAGCCTCAGCCCCCACGTCGGCGGGACGGCGACGAGCACGGTCCCCTCGCCGGCCGAGGCCGGGTTCTGCTGGTCGCGGGCGGCGTAGCGAACCTCGTAAAGGCCGGGCGGCGCGTCGAGCGGCACCTGGAACGAGATCAGGCGCAGGTCCTCGGCGTAGGGGGCGAGCGTGAACGGGCGCTGCGGGAGGACGGGCTGCCACGCCGGAGGGAGGTCGAGGTGGGCCGTGAAGTGGCGGACCTCAGCCAGGGTGTTGGTCACGCGGAAGATGACCGTGAAGACCTCACCCGGCGTCGCCTCGAGCTGCTCGGGATTCGCCGCCTCCACGCGCACGGCCTCGTTGCCCGCACCGGAACCGCCCGCCGCCGCCGCGTGCCTCGCCCCGAGGCCGACGAGCAGCAGGCACGCGACGATCCGGCCGAGGAGGAAGAGGGAGCGGCAGAGCACAGGCTGGCGGTCGGGGGTTAGAGCTCGAGCACGTACTCGGCTCCGTAGATCTCGTCCTCGCCGGCGTCCACGACGACGAGGGCCTTGTAGGACCCGGCCGGCAGCCGCCCGAGGGTGATCCGCTGCTGCACGGAGGTATCGGGGTAGAGCCGGTTGCGGCGGCCCTCGAGGCGGCCCTTCGAGAGACCGGCCGCGTCGAACAGCTCCACCCACACGTCGGGCCGCGCCATGCGGCTGCCGGTGTTGCGGAGGTTGAGGCAGAGCACGGCCTCGCCGTCGTCGTGCCGCTCCAGGTCGGTGCCGGCGAAGGCGATGGCGCGGGTGCCGGTGCCGCGGACGTGGGTGGCGAGCTGCACCCCGTAGCGCATCACCTGGCGGACCCCGTGCCGGGCCTCGTCGGCCTCGGGCAGGGTCGACTCCGGCGAGCTCGGCGGGATGCTCTCGACCATCATCAGGCTCCAGAACGAGCCCTCCGGCGGAGCCTCGTCCAGCGCTGAGGGCACGGTGACGACGTACTGCACCGGCAGGCTCTGGCGCGGCGGGAGCGTCAGCGCAGCCGGGCTGAACTGCACCCAGGCCGCGTTCGAGCGCGGCGTCGTGCCCGGGTCGGCGTACTCGTTCGTGCCGTCGTGCTGGAAGCGGTAGTCGGTCTGGTAGACCTTGACCTGCTGCGGCTGGTCGGTCTCGTTCTCGACCAGGATGGTCCCCTCGTAGGCGGTGCCGGGCGCGACCTCGCGGTCGTCGGAAAGCGCGCTGCGGACGGAGATCTGGGCCTGCGCCGAGGCGGCCAGCAGGAGGGCCGCGAGCCCGAGGCAAAGGAAACGCTGGGTCATTGTGCGAGCAGGGTGTAGGTGATGGTGTGGTAGTCGTCGCCGTGCTCGGCGCTGGTGCCGTCGGCGACCGTCGCCGAGGCCCGGTAGACGAGCGTGCCGTAGCCCTCGCGGCCCGGCAGTGCCGAGCCGATGTCGCGCAGGAGGTCCGCCTCCAGCATCCCGTCGGCGAGTGCGACGGCGGGTTGAGGGGAGACCTGGGTGCCGCTGCCGAAGCTGGTCACCTGGACCTCGACCGAGAGCGCGAAGCGCTGCCCCGGACAGACCGTGCCCACGGTCATCTTGGCTAGCTCGCCGAAGCCGTTGCTCCAGTGGATCTCGGTCGAGGAGTCGGTCACGGTGGTCGGTTCGCTGCCGGCTGCGGCCGCGTCGACGGCGAGCGAGAGGGTGCTGCCGCCGAGGCTGAACTCTAGGATCATGTTTCGGCCGGAGGCCGGCCCGCCCATCTCCGGCAGCGGCACCTGAGCGAGGGCGGGCGGGGCGAGGAGCCACATGGCCAGCAGGAGAGCCAGGGCGTAGACGGAAAGGCGCGAGGCGTCTGCTGCGAGACAGCGCGCGCCGGAAGCCCCCGGCGTCTCCCCCTCCGCTCCTCCGTCTCCGTGCGCTACATGTCCGTCAGCGTGAACGTAACGGTGCGGGTCTCGCCGCCAGCGTTTGGCGCGGCCGCGAGCGTGGCCGAGACCGTGTAGGTCACCGCCAGGGCCGAGGCCGCGATCTGACTCAGCCCCGTCACCACGTCCTGGGCGGTCGTGCTGAGCGTGCGAGGGGTCGAGGCCGCGCCGGCCGGGGCGGCCAGCGAGAGCGCCAGCGTCAGGCCGGCGGCGTACTCGTTGCTGAGGGCGGCCGTGATCTTCTTGCCGGTGCCGTTGGTCGTGAGGCCGTAGGTGGTGCCGGTCTGCACCGCGGGGATGCCCTGCCCCGCCACGGCCGCGTCGACGGTCAGCGTCACCGCGCCGTCCGCCACCTGGAAGGCGTTGATCTCCGAGACCGAGACCACGACGTCCTGCGCCAGCGAGGCCGAGCCGATGCTCTGCTGCAGCCCCGGCTCGGGCAGCGGCACCTGGGCGCGGACCCCGGTTGCCGGGCCGATGCTTGCTAGCACGAGGAGACATAGGGAAAGACGAGCGTCGCGCAAGGGGTATCGAGGGCCGGTTCATCTGACATGGGGTATCGGCCTCGGGAGGCCTTTGTTAACCCCGCAGCGCTACTCTACCAGAGCGCTACTCTACGCGCACCGCCTTGCCCGTCCGCACCGCGCTGCCGGCTCGCAGCCGCACCAGGTACAGGCCTGCCGCCAGGCCGCGCGCCTCCCACCGCGCCGTGTGCCAGCCCGCCTCGCGCGTGCCCTCGACCAGCCGGGCGACCTGCCGGCCGAGGAGGTCGTGGACCACGAGCTCCACGTGCGCCTGCTCGGGCAGGCCGTAGCGGAAGGTCGTGCTCGCGACGAAGGGGTTGGGGTAGCTCTGCGCGAGGCGGACCTCCTCGGGGGCGAAGGGCACCTCCGGCCCGACCCTGGCCGGGTCCCACACGCGCACGGCGAAGCGCGGCGCGCCCCCGACCTTGCTCGCGGCCGACTTGCTCGCGGCCGAGGCGGCGGTCCGAACCGCCGGAGGACGCAGCGGGGCGGGCCGGCGCGCGGCCTCCTCCGTCAGGCGAAAGCGGTAGCTCGGCGTCGTCCGCAGGTCGGTCTCCGCGCCGGTCTCCTGGTCGTAGAGCACGGCGCTCCAGCCGTCGGGGACCGCGTGCCAGTCGGGCCAGCTCAGCTCGTAGGTGCCTGCGCGCGTGGCCTCGACGGCGAGCGCGTAGGTCTCTTCGCCGCTGGAGACAGACCGCCCGTCGAAGGCGAGGCGGCGGCCGCCCTCGGCCTCGAACCAGAGCGTCGCGTGCTCGGCCGCGAGCGGGGCGAGGCGGTCCACGTCGAAGTCGTCGCGGCCGGGGCCCGCGGCGGGGTCGAAGACGAGGTAGGTCTCGGCCTCGGCCACCCCCTCGCCCTCCAGATGGAGCCGGACGTGCGGCGACGCCTCGGCGCGCAGCGAATCGGCCGACGCCGAGTCCACCGGCACCGAGTCCGCCGACAGCGAGTCGCCCGCCGCGCTCCGGCCGAAGTAGGTCGGGTCGCCGTCGTTGGCCGCGCTGCTGGTGGCGAAGGCGAGCGAGGCGCTCGCGCCCGTGGCCTGCACCGAGAACGCCGTCAGCGGCGGGAGGTACGGCCCCGCCGCACCGATGCCGCCGGCGCTGTTGTAGTATTTGTAGCCGCTCAGCCCGCCGCCGTCGGTCACCGCCGGGTCCCACGTCGCGTAGCTCGTCCCGACGTTGGCGCTCGCGGCGACCGTCGCGTCCCAGTCGAGGTTCGCCGCCCACGGGTTGCCGACGAGGTTGTGGCTGTCGCTGGGGTCGGAGTTGAAGGTGAGGCTCTGCGCAGTGACCTCGGAGACCGCCCCGGTGACGGTCCAGGTCGCCGGGAGCTGGGGGCTGCCCTCAGGGTCGTCCTCCCACATGTAGAAGATGTAGCCGGTGCCCGGCTCGAAGTCGGCGTCGGCCCCGCTCAGCTCGGTCCAGTCCTGGGCAGCGGCGTCGAGCCGCTGGAGGTTGGCCGTGCCGTACCCCACGTCCGCCCACTCCCCGCCCTGGGTGTGGAAGGTGCCGTTGAGCGTGCTGTAGGCCACGTCCGCGAGCGGGACGCCGAGCATCCGCCAGCCGTCGGCGGCCTCGCCGAACTGCCGTTCGACCGAGAGGGCCTCGCTGCCGGCGGCGAGCACCGTCCCGCCGCCCTCGAAGAGCGTCGCCGTCCGGCCGCCGACGGACTTCAGCGTGAGCGCCTGGCTTCGAAGCTCGAACGTGCCGCTGGAAACGGTGAGACTCCGCGTGATCTCGATACCCGAACTGAGGTAGGCCACCTTATCGACCGTGTCCACGACCAGCTCTGGGATGGTGGGCACGCTGCTGAACTCGATCTCGATGGTGTCGGCGAACTCGCCGGTGAGTGTGATTCGGTCCGGGTTGGCGATGCTGCCGTCAACGAACAGGTCGTCGCCGAGCGTGAGGTCGTAGTCGTTCAGGTCGAAGGTGCCGGCGAGGACTTCGAAGTCGTCCGTCAGGACGAGGTCGCCCTGGAGCGTCGCGCCGCTCGCGTTGTTGAGAACCAGTTTGATCTCGCCGGAGAGCGTGCCGGTGGCCGTGACGGCCTGGTTGGTGTTGCCGTCGAGCTCGATCTCGGCGTCGCCGTCGACGCCCACGCTGATGGTGCCGGCGGAGAGGTCGAAGTCGCCACCCACCTCGAGCCTCGGGCCGCTGGTTCCGTCGGTCAGCGAGAGGGTTCCGGCGCTCACGCTCAGGTCCCCGGCCACGTCCATCGTGCCGTCTCCGCTGTTGGTGTAGACGAACCGTCCCCCGGTCTGGACATAGCGCCCGCGGATCAAGAGTTCGTTGTCGCCACTGTCTTCCCAGAGCAAGGAAGCCCCATTGCCGCCGGTGTTGGCAATCGTGAGGTCGCCGTTGATGGCAAGAGGAGCTGCGTCGAGGACGAAGTTGGCCGTCTGGCCGGGGCAGTTCCAAGTGAGGTGGTGGAAGCTGTGATTGAGGTTGCCGGGCAGCGCATCCGTGACGCCCGTGACCTCGAGTGTTGAGCCGGTCTCCCAGGTCGTGAACGCCGGGTCCGGGAGCGAGCCGACGACTTGGGCGTGCCGGTAGACGCCGCCGTCTTCGATGTAGAGGTGGCTGTTCTCTAGGAGGTACAAGTCGTCCGGGTCGCGGTTGACGAAGGTACCGCTGACCTCCATCACGACCTCGTCGTAGAGGTAGAGGTCGTCCTCACTGTCGAGGAGGCCGCCGGGGTAGACCCGGACGTTCGTGTCGCCGTAGAACCGGAGGACTATCTCCCCCACGCCGACGATTAGGCTTCCGTAGACCTCGACATCGGACCCGTCGAAGAACTCGCCCTGCGCGTCGTCGAAGAACTGTAGCGTGCCCTGGACCTCGACGCGGGACCCGGTGAAGGTGTGCATGGTGGACGCCCCGCGAATCTCGACGGCGTCGTTGACTACGAGGGTACCCCCAACCTCCAACTCGTTACCCGAGCCGGGCTGAAGGGTGAGCACGTCGTTCACCGTGAGTTGCGCGCCGAAGTGGACCTGGATCTCGTCTGCTGTGAGCGGGGCCTCAACGGTGACGGTGAAGCCGTTGAGGATGAAGACGGTCGTAGCGGTTGAGGCCGTCGGGCCGGCCGAAGCCGCGACCCACGCCGAGCCGTTGTAGCGTTGCCACGTCGAGGCGTCGTCCCAGATGCCGGACTGGACGGTGCGGTAGGCACCCCCCGGCGGCGGTGCCGCCTGGATGGCGTCGAGCGGCCAGTGGTGCTGGAGGCCGCTCGCCACGTCGCCGCCGGCGGCGAGGGTCTGGACCTCGGCCTGGGAGAGGCCGCGGCTGTAGATACGCACGTCATCGAGCAGGCCGTCGTGCGGGCGGCTCCCCGCGCCGGGTGGCTGGTCGCCCAGCGCCGCATCCACCGAGGCGTCCGTGTTGAGGTTACCAATTTTGCCCTGACTGCCGACCTCGGTCCCGTCCACGTAGAGCCGCACCGTGCTTCCGTTGTAGGTGGTCGCGACGTGGTACCACTGATCGGGCACGAGGGTGACCGGGGCGGACTCGACTGTGATTGTGCTTCCGTTCGTTCGCAGCCGGGTGCGCCAGCGCGTCGTAGCCCCGTTCTCATCGACCCCCAGCATCCAAAAGTGGGACGCTTCGGCTGTGCCGTTAGCCTTCGAGATGAAGCGGCTGTCTACGGTCGGCACTGCGTCGAACCGGACCCAGAGGGCGAGCGTGAGTCTGTTGCCGGCCACGTCGACGCCCCCGAGATCGACGAGGTCGTCCACGCCGTCGAAGCGGAGCGCGCCGTCGATCTGGCCGGCGGCCTCGAACGTCGCGCCGTTGACGGTGCCGTCTTTGTCGCCGGCTACGTCCTCGACGGTCTGCGCGGCGGCGGGTCGGACGCCGAGCGCGACCAGACCCATCGCCGCGAGCAGGCACAGCGCAGCGGCAGACCGGCGGCACCGAGCCGCGCGTGTCGGCATCGTCATAGAATCTCCGAATAGAATCTCCGAGTCTCCCCGATGTCCGGTCGGTGCGTCGACCCTACACGTCGGTCACGGTGAAGGTCACGGTCTGCGTCTCGCCGGCCCCGGTGTTGGGGGCTGCGTCGCCGGTGACCGAGGCCGTGTAGGTGATCCCGAGTCCGGTCTCAGCCAGGTTCGCGACGCCGGTCACGAGGTCCACGCCGGTCGTGCCGAGGGCCTGCGTGCCTTCGCTCGTCCCGCCGCCGGCCGGGGCGGCGAGCGCGATCGACAGCGAGATGCCCGAGGCGTAGTCCGCGCCGAGGACGCCGGTGATCTTCTTGCCCGCCCCGTTCGTGGTCAGGTCGTAAGTAGTGCTGTTGTCCGTCGCGTCGTCGGGGTCCTGGCCGGCCGTCGCCGCGTCGATAGTCAGGGTCACGTTGCCGGAGACGGCGATCTCGATAATCTCCTCGACGATGATCGTAACGTCCTGGGTCGCGGTTTGCGCCCATGCCGAGGGTGCGGCGGCGAGGAGCAGCGCGAGCAGCGCGGGTCGGCTAAAAACACTCATGGGTCTGCCTTCGTTCTAGTTCGAGAATAGGGGCTTTGCGGGACCGGCTCCGGGTAAAGCGCGCGGCGGCTTCCGGGCTGGCCTGCCGTAAGAGCATCGGCAGCGGGGGACGGATGTTAAGAGAGGGATTGGCAAAAAGCAGGCGTCGGCCTCGCGCTCGGGCGACCGCTCGGGCGACCCCTCGTCCGAGCGTCACGAGCACCGTACCTTCTCAGCACGCCGCCGCCGTCTCTCCTCTCTCCTCGCCACGCTAGCCCACGCCCCTCATGGAACCGCGCCCCATCCGAGTGCTCATGGCTAAAATCGGCCTAGACGGTCACGACCGCGGGGCGAAGGTCGTCGCCGCCGCGCTGCGCGACGCCGGGATGGAGGTGATCTACACCGGCCTCCGCAAGACGCCCGAGCAGGTCGTCGACGCGGCCCTCCAAGAAGACGTGGACGTGATCGGCGTCTCGATCCTCTCGGGCGCGCACGGGACCGTGTTCCGCAAGCTCCGCGACGGCTTGGCGGCCGAGGGGATGGACGACGTGGTGGTGATCGGCGGCGGGGTGATCCCGGACGACGACATCGCCGGGCTGGAGGCGCTCGGCGTGGGCAAGGTGTTCACGCCGGGGACGCCGCTGGCCGATATCGTAGCGTACCTTCGAACCACTGTTTCCGCTCTCGACCGCAGCTAGGCTCCGCCCGCGCCCGCTTTGCCTCCTCTCTACCAGCGCATCCTCCTCACCGGGGCCAACGGCCTCGTCGGCCAGGCGCTCGTCGAGCGGCTCAGCGCCGAGCCGGACGTGGACCTGCTGGCGACCGGCCGCGACGACCGGCCGCGCTACCGCGCCGGCTCGTGCGGCTACACGCCGCTCGACATCACCGACGCCGAGGCGGTGCGCCGCCTGTTCGTGGACTTCGCGCCAGGCGTGGTCATCAACTGTGCGGCCGTCACCCGGGTCGAGGACGGCGAGGCCAACCGCGCGGCGTGCTGGGCGGTGAACGTCGACGCCGTGGCCGGGCTCGGGCAGCGCTGCAAGGCGCACGGCAGCCGCCTGGTGCAGCTCTCGACGGACTTCGTCTTCGACGGCACCGACGGCCCCTACGGCGAGCGCGACCGCCCGGAGCCGGTCAACTTCTACGGCCGCTCGAAGTGGGCCAGCGAGAACGCCGTCCGCGCCGCCGGGCTGGCCCGCTGGACCATCGTCCGCACCGCGCTCGGCTTCGGCACTGGCACCGCGCTGAGCCGCTCCAACTTCGGCCTCTGGCTCACCGAGCGCCTGCAGCGCGGCACCCCGACCGCCGTCTGCACCGACCAGGTCCGCACGCCGACCTACATCCCCGACCTCGCCGACGGGATCGCGCGCGCCGTCCGACTGGGCAAGAACGGCGTCTACCACCTCGCCGGGCGCGACATGCTCTCGGTCTTCGACTTCGCGCGCCGCCTCGCCGAGCGCTTCGACCTGGACCCCGGCCTGCTCTCGCCGACGACGACGGACGCCTTGCACCCGGACGCCCCGCGCCCGCTCCGCACGGGCCTGCTCATCCTCAAGGCCGAGACCGAGCTCGGCTACAAGCCGCGCGGGCTCGACGCCGCGCTCGACGACTTCGGCCACCGCCTCGGCTTCCCGGTCTCCGTAGGACGGTGAGCCGAACGCGACGGCCACGGCATCCGTCCTGAACTTTGACGCGATTTTAGCAGCGCCTCCGCCGGCTGCGGCGTTTCTTGTGTGTTTTGCCCGCCGGCCCGTCCCCGCGCCCTCCGCCCCCCATCCTCAGACCGCCATGAACGCCCCCGACCCCGTCGCCCAGCACCTCGCCGACCTCGGCCTCGAGCGCATCGACACGCTCTACTACAACCTCTCGCCGGCCCGGCTCTACGAGATCTCGCTGCGCCGCGGCGAGGGCCGCCTCGCCGCCGACGGCCCGCTCGTGACCCGCACCGACCCGCACACCGGCCGCAGCCCGAAGGACCGCTTCGTCGTCAAGGAGGCCGCCACCGAGGAGGCCGTCGGCTGGGGCAAGAGCAACGTCCCCGTCTCCGAGGCGACGTTCGACCGGCTCCTCGAGAAGATGGGGCAGTACGCCGCCGGGCGCGACCTCTTCGTGCGCGACTGCTTCGCCGGGGCCGACCCGCGCTACCGCCTGCCGGTCCGCGTCGTGACGGAGTTCGCGTGGCACTCCATGTTCGCCTACAACATGTTCCTCCGCCCCGACGAGGGCGACCTCGACGGCTTCGCGCCGGGCTTCACCGTCATCGACCTGCCCAACTTCAAGGCCATCGGCGAGGAGGAGCTGAACTCGTCGACCTTCATCATCGTCCACCTCACGCGGCGGCTCGTCATCATCGGCGGCACCCACTACGGCGGCGAGATCAAGAAGTCGATCTTCTCGGCCCTCAACTTCCTCCTTCCCGCCGAGGGCGTGCTCCCGATGCACTGCTCGGCCAACGTCAACCCCGACGACGCCGACGACGTGGCCGTCTTCTTCGGGCTCTCGGCCACCGGCAAGACCACGCTCTCGGCCGACCCCGAGCGGACCCTCATCGGCGACGACGAGCACGGCTGGAGCGACGACGGCGTCTTCAACTTCGAGGGCGGCTGCTACGCCAAGGCCATCCGCCTCTCGCCCGAGGGCGAGCCCGAAATCTACGCCACCACCAAGGAGTTCGGCACCATCGCCGAGAACGTGGTCCTCAACGCCGAGCGCGCCATCGACTTCGACGACGCGACGATCACCGAGAACACGCGCCTCTCCTACCCGCTCCACTTCATCCCGAACGCGAGCGAATCCGGCCAGGCCGGCCACCCGCGCACCATCCTGATGCTGACGGCCGACGCCTTCGGCGTGCTCCCGCCGATCTCGAAGCTCACCCCGGCCCAGGCGATGTACCACTTCCTCTCCGGCTACACTGCCAAGGTCGCCGGCACCGAGCGCGGCGTCACCGAGCCGCAGGCGACCTTCAGCGCGTGCTTCGGCGAGCCGTTCATGGTCCGCCCCCCGAGCGCCTACGCCGAGATGCTCGGGCAGAAAATCCGCGAGCACGACGCCCAGGTCTTCCTGGTCAACACCGGCTGGACCGGCGGCCCCTACGGCACCGGCTCGCGGATGAAGCTCGCCCACACGCGCGCGATGGTCCGCGCCGCGCTCGCCGGCCAGCTCGCCGACGTCGAGACGCGCGAGGACCCCATCTTCGGCCTCCACATCCCGACCTCGGTCCCGAACGTGCCCGACGCCGTCCTGAACCCGCGCGAGACGTGGGACAGCGAGGCCGCCTACGACGAGAAGGCCCGCAAGCTCGCCCAGATGTTCGCCGCCAACTTCGAGCGCTACGCCGACGAGGCCGCCGCCGAGATCGCCGCCGCCGGCCCGTCCGCCGAGACCGCCTGACCAATGATTTTCAGGAGGATTGCGTAGGGGCGACCGGCCGGTCGCCCCTACACGGTTTCCGACGCGGTCGTGCACCGTCAGAGCAGCAGGACCGCCAACAGGATCACCCCCGTCAGCCCGAGGCTGAGCGCGACGAAGTAGCTGAGCGTCAGAGCCGCTCCCTTCAGCGTCGTCCTGACCCAGCCCTGCCCGTAGACCCGGCGGAGGGCGACCAGCACGTAGCCCGGCACCGACACCAAGAGAAGGAGCACGAGGCTCCCGACCACCACCCGCGTCCAGCCGGTCAGGCTATCGACCTCGCCCGTCACGGCCTGCAACACGGCCAGGGCAGCGAAGACGATGAACGCGAAGGCGTGCGTGTGGAGGGCGAAGACGAGGTGCTCGCCGTAATACCGCCGGCGGCGGACGTAGAGCAGCTTGAGCAGCAACGCGAAGAGCGGGAGCAGGATGAACATCGCCTTCGGCATGTTGCTCGCAACCGCCTCGGCGAACCACTGCCGGGCCCCGGCCTCGCCCATCTCGTCGAGCGCTCCCCCTTTCGACTCTAGCTTCTCGCCGAGCCGGTGCCAGAAGCCCTCGGCCTCCGCCGTGCCAGATTCTGCCGAGTCCGGTGCGCTCACCGTGGGCGCTGCCGCTGCGCCCTGCCGAAGCGAGTCCCGCCGCAGCACTAGCGCCGCCCGCGCCGAGTCCAGGGCCGCCAGCTCACGCTCCACCTCGGTCACTGTCGGGGTCGCGTTGAGCGAGTCCGTCGCGGTCACGGCGTTGTCTGACACCTGGAGGATGCCTCCCAGACTGCCCGGCAGGAGCGAGATGAGGAAGAAGAGCAGAACGCTCGCTGAGAGGTAGAGCCGGATGGGCCGGACGTAGCGGTTGCGTTGCCCGCCGAGGTAGGCGGTCGTCAAGAACCCCGGCCGGCTCAGGAGCGGGACCAGGGTGCGCCACAGCTTTCCGTCGAACCCCAGATAGTCGGTCATCACCTCGCGGCCGAGGTGCTGGAGGGGCCGCTGGAAGGAGACCGACGCCTGCCCGCACGCCGAGCAGTAGGCCCCCACCGCACCGTGCCCGCAGTTGTCGCAGGTCTCGCGCCCGTCGGGCGACGTCAGGACCGGAGGCGGCTGGAGGTCGGGTGGCGGCACGGGATTGGTCGTCGGTCGTAGCCGAACCTACGGGCGCGCGGTGCGGTCGGGGTGCTCGGCCCGCTCGAAGCTCGTCGAGCGCTCCGGCCGGAAGGTGCCTGACTCCGGGTCGAAGCGGCGCTCCTCGACGGTGAAGTGGTCCAGCCAGACGCCGACGTGGTTGTAGAAGTTGACGTGCTTGTTCGAGCCGCGCCCCCGGTTGCTCGTCGCCGTGCCGGCGCTCGCGATCACGAGCCGGTGCTGCTGCTCCAGGTCGATCTCGACGTTCTCGACGTGGCTGACGTGGAGGTGCCCGCACAGGATCAGATCGACGCTCGCCTCGCCCGCGAGCCGGAGCGCGGCCCGGGCGTTGCGCGCCACGTCGTGCGAGCCCAGCGCCCGCAGCCGCGTCAGGTGGTGGTGCAGCACCAGGACGCGGAACGCGTCGGCGGGCTGCGCCGCAAAGAACCGCCGCATCTCGGCGAGGTGGCGCGGCCTGATCTTGCCGCCCTTGATGGTCAGGCCATGCGCCGAGTTGAGCCCGAACGCTGCGAGGCCAGGGGCCAGGAACGACGGCGTCGTGTCGTCGCCGATGAACTGCTTGAAGCGCGAGGACGAGCGAAAGATGCGGCGGACCGGGTCGTGCCACCACGCGGGCACGTCGTGGTTGCCGGGCACCACGAGGACCGGGGCCGCGAAGGCATCGATCATCCGTCTGGCCGCCTGGTACTCGCGCGTGCGGGCGCGCTGCGTGAGGTCGCCCGAAAGCACCACCAAGTCGAACGCGCCCGCGTTGACCTCGGCCACGAGGGCCGGCACCACGCGCTCATCGGCGATCTTGCCGAAGTGGATGTCCGAGAGGTGCGCGAGCCGCAGCGCCGGCTCCTCCAGGGTCGAGGCGGTGGGCGGCGAGGCGTGAGGAGGACGGGAGAGAGCCACGGAAGAGCAGGCTAGCGGGGAGGGCGAATCAGGCAGAGTGGGCGTCTAACGCGCTAGGCACGAGTGCGCTCCCCGCTGCGCCTGGGCCGGTCAGACTCGCAATCTGTGCTGCGTTATTGAAGATTTGGGAATTCCTTCGTATCGTGTAGCCCCCCGCAGCCATCGCGCGGGGCCTTTCGACCCTCTATCACAAACCGCCATTCCCATGATCGTCTCTGCTACGACAAGGCACCTGCTGGCCGCCTTCCTTCTGCTGATGCTGCCTGCACTCACGCACGCGCAGGCCGTGCACGACACCGGCACCGCCCAGCTCCAGGTCTTCGCCAACGGCTTCTTCGGCACCACCCCGCCCGACTTCGCCGAACTGCCCAGCTTCTTCTTCGAGGGCGACAACGGCCTCTTCCACTCCTCGTTCGTCGTCGGAGCCTCCCAGGACCAGGTCTCCGGCAACTACTACGGCGGCGACGCCATGATGCCGCCTGTCGAGAGCGAGTGGGCCACGGTCTCCGGGCCGGACGAGATCGACGCGCCCTTCGCCGAGCCCTTCGCTGACTTCGACCAGGGCTTCGAGGCCATGTACAACGACAGCGACGCGCCCAACCCCATCGGCCTCGACGTGACGCAGCGCTCGTACTCCGACGAGGGCGACGCCTTTGTCGTCGTCGAGTTCGAGATCACCAACACGTCCGGTGCCGACCTGACGGGCATCTACCCCGGCCTCTTCGCCGACTGGGACATCGGCGGCGCTACCGGCTTCGGGGTCAACCTCGGCGGCTACGACGAGGAGACGCGCCTGCTCTACACCTTCGACGACAGCGGCAACTCGGACAACTACTTCGGGCTGGCCGCGCTCGGCAGTGACGACGATGCGCCCGTCTCCGGCGTCGCCTACGACGGGCTGGGCGGACCGGAAACGGACGCCGACATCTACGGCTTCCTAACCAACATCTTCCCCGAGCCGCAGCTCCCGGACGACCGCCGCACCACGCTCGGCGTCGGCCCCTACGACATCGCGGACGGCGCGTCCATCGTGGTCCGCTACGCCTTCGTCGGCGGCTCCAGCCTGGACGACATCGTCGAGAACGCGGCGAGCGCGCAGTCGCTCTTCGTCACAGGGCCGCCGGCTCTCGAGGAGGCCATCCATGACACCGGCCTGGTGCAGTTCGAGGTCTACGCCGACGGCAACTTCGGCACCTCCAGCCCGTCCTTCGCTGGCACGGGCTTCCTCTACGACGGCATCCAGGGCCTCTTCGCCTCGACGTTCCTCGTCGGCCAGGCCGTGGACCAGGTCTCGGGCATGGCCTACGAGTCCGGCGAGTGGGTCACGGTCGACTCGCTCAGCAACGCCGACGCCCCGGACGACTTCGACCAGGCGTTCTCCGCGACCTACGATGACAGCGGGGCCGCCAACCCGATTGGGATCGAGGTCAACCAGCTCTCCTACTCCAGCTCAGACGACGACCGCGACGGCTTCGTGATCGTCGAGTTCGAGATCACCAACACGTCCGGTGCCGACCTGACGGGCATCTACCCCGGCATCTTCGCCGACTGGGACGTCGGCTCGGCGACCGCCAACCTCGGCGGCTACGACGAGGAGGCGCGCCTGCTCTACGTCTTCGACGACGACGGCACGCCGGGCTACTTCGGCGTCGCTGCCCTCACCAGCAACGTATCGGGGGACAACCTCCAGACCGGGGACGGGATGAACCCCACCGAGGAGAGCCTCTACACGAGCCTCACCACGGACTTCCCCGATCCGGCCATCCCGGACGATCTCCGCGCCACGCTCGGCGTCGGCCCTTACGACATCGCTGCAGGCGAGAGCGTGACGGCGACCTTCGCCTTCGTCGGCGGCACGGACCTGGACGAGCTGCTCGCCAACGCCTGCGCCGCGCAGCAATTCGGCGAGACGCAGTGCGAGGACGTCGCCACCGAGGAGACGACCGAGGCCGGGACGTTCACGCTCCACAGCGCCTACCCGAACCCGTTCGCCTCGGCGACGACGCTGGGCTTCACGCTGCCGGCGGCGGAGCGCGTCACGCTCACGGTCTACGACCTGCTCGGCCGCCGCGTGGCGACCCTCGCGGAGGGCCTCTTCCCCGAGGGCTCGCACTCGGTGCGCTTCGACGCGTCGAGCCTCCCGAGCGGGGTCTACGTCTACCGCCTGTCGACCGACTCGGCCGACCTGACCGAGCGCGTCTCGCTCGTGCGCTAAGGGCTGAGACTCGCAGGACTCGTTCGCTCAGCGGCCCCACTGGCTCTACGCCGGTGGGGCCGCTTCTTTTCCGCCGCTTTCTTTCGCGTCGCTCGGGGTACCTTGCCCGCGGTGCCGCCCACGCACCTCGTCTCTGCTCTCGCTCCCAGCGCCGTGAAACGCTTCGTCGACAACATCGAACTCTGGCTCAGCGGGGCCGGCCTCGGCGTCGTCTGGGTCGCCTCGGTGATCCTGGCCCCCGGCTCCGGGAACGTCTGGAAGGTCGCCGCCCTGACGGCGGTCACCGTCAGCCTCCTGCACGGCATCGTGTTCTGGGTGGTCCGGCGGCGGCAGCGGACCATCCGCCTCTCCTCGATCTGCGAGATCCGGGAGATGCTGACCGACGGGGTGCTCAACGAGCTGACCGTCCTCCAAATCCTCGTCCCCCAGGGGGCGCGCCCCGAGCTCGACCTCCACGTCGAGGAGATCCACGCCTCGGTGAACAACATCTCCTCGCTCGTGAGCGGGCTGTCCGAGGAGTCGCTCCGCGCGTGGAAGGATCGGTATCTCGACGCGGAGGCGCGTCTGGCCGAGGTGTGCCCCGCCTACCCGTCCGAGGCCGCCGTCCGGTCGAGGTCGAGCGAGGCGGAGTTGATGCAGTAGCGCTTGCCGGTCGGCGTGGGGCCGTCGTTAAAGACGTGCCCGAGGTGCGAGCCGCAGGCCGCGCACGTGACCTCGGTGCGGATCATGCCGTGCGTGAAGTCGCGGTGCAGCTCCACGTTTCCGGCGTCGACGGCGTCGTAGAAGCTCGGCCAGCCGGAGCCGGAGTCGAACTTCGCCTCGGACGAGAACAGCGGCGTCTCGCAGGCGGCGCAGCGGTAGACGCCGTCGGCCTTCTCGTCGGTGTAGGTGCCGGTGAAGGCCCGCTCGGTCCCCTTCTCGCGGAGGATGCGGTACTGCTCCGGGGTGAGCTGCTCGCGCCACTCGGCGTCGGACTTCTGGATTTTCTGCTTGGAGTCGGACATGGGATCGGTCAGTAGGTGAAACGGGAAGTGGGAGGCTACCAGAATAGGAGACTACCAGAGGCGGCGGGCCGCCGAGTCGCGGTGCATCGCCGCCTGGAGGACGTTGGGCCGGTCGTCGGGGAGCACCTGCCGCAGCACGAGCGCGAGCACGACGCCTGCGAAGAACCCGCCGATGTGCGCGCCGTAGGCCACGCCGCCGGTCTGCTCGGCGGCCGCAATCGCCCCGAAGCCGTTGACGAACTGGAACGCGATCCACAGCCCGATGGCGAGGACCGCCGGCACCGCGACGACGGTGAAGAAGAACACGGTGTGGACCCGGTTGCGCGGAAAGAGCACGAGGTACGCGCCGAGCACGCCCGAGATGGCCCCGCTCGCGCCGAGGTTCGGGAGGATCGAGCCGGGGTCGAGCGCGATCTGCGCGGCGCTCGCCGCCAGGCCGCTCACGAGGTAGAACGCCAGGAACGCGCCGTGCCCGAAGCGGTGCTCGACGTTGTCGCCGAAGATCCAGAGGTAGAGCAGGTTGCCGCCGAGGTGCCCGAAGCCGCCGTGCATGAACATGCTCGAGAAGAGCGTCAGGTAGATCGGCACCGGGCCGGGCCGCTGCGGGAGCTGGCTGAGGTCGGCCGGGTTCAGCGTCGCCGCCGCGTCGTTGACCAGGTCGCGGCCGCTCGTGATCTCGAACGGGATCGTGCTCCACCCGTAGATCAGCTCCGGGTCGAGGAGCTGGAGCACGAACACACCCACGTTCGCCAGCAGGAGGGCGAGGGTCACGAACGCCGGCCCATCGAGGTGGCGGTCGTCGTCGCCGATGGGAAACAGCATAGCAGAGGGGCGCGGGTCAGCGGGTGCGGTGGCGGGCTACTGGTCGTCGCCGGGTTGGACGATCACGTTGTCGCTGTCGATCTGGCGCTCGAGCGTGACCTGCATCCGCATGAAGTGCTCCGACTGGCCTCCCGGCCCCGCGCCGCCGCCGGAGATCGGGACCTTCTGGACGACCCGCCAGCCTTCGCCGACCTGGGCGTTGATCTTCTTGATCTGCGCTTCCTCCGGGTCCTCCGTGTTGACGGAGACGATGAGCGTGGTGCGTTCGGTCTGCATAGCATGCTGGGGAGAGGTGAAGAGAGGAGCGCGTGTACGCCACGGCGGGCCAATCGTTTCTGCCGCCTTGCGACGCTGAGAGGTGGACGGCATAGGAGAAGCGGACGTAGAGTCCTAGGGACGCGGCGTGCCGTGTCCGGCCTCGGTGCCAGTCCTGACCAGGGGCGAACGGCCGTTCCTACGGTAGCAAGCCTCGGTGCAGCGCCCAAAACACGGCGGCGACGTGCAGGCCGTGGACGATGTCGCCGCGCTCGATCAGCCCGGCCAAGTCGGCCGCCGGCACGAGGCGGACCTGGAGGTCTTCGGTCTCATCGAGCGCCGGTGCCTGGACGCGGCGTGCCCCGCGCGCGACGAAGAGGTGCCCGTAGTTCGTGTGGCGCGCCGGCTCGACCGCGCACGGCCCGAGCGCGGTCCACTCGTCGGCCGCGTAGCCGGTCTCCTCGAGCAGCTCGCGGCGGGCGGCCTCGAGCGGCGTCTCCCCCTCCCCGATCACCCCGGCGGCGAACTCCAGCGCCGTCCGGTCGACCGGGTAGCGGTACTGCTCGACCAGCACCGCCTGCCCGTCATCGGTGAGCGCCACGGCGAGCGACCAATCGGGCACCTCGGCGACGTGGAACTCGTCCATCTCGGCTCCGGTCGGGAGGCGGACGCGGTCGGCGCGGAGGCGGAGCCACCAGCGGTCGACGATCAGCTCGGAGGCGAGCGTGGTCCAGCGGCGGGGGTCGTCGGGCATGGGCAAGTCGGAGGCCGGGAGAAAACGAAGGTAGCGACCCGAGCCGACCCGCGTGGCGCGCTCGCCCGCGTTCTGCGCTTCGCCGGGTTATTTTGCCTCACCATTCTCAGAGGCTGCTCGGATTTGGAGCGTGCAGGCGAGAGTGAGCGAGAAATGGCCCTTCAAGGCGCGCGAAGCAGGCGAGCCTGTAGGCTCGGCGATGCAGCGCAACGCCGACGGGCTGTTTCGCAGCCGCTCGCAGCCCGCGATTGTGAATTTCGAACAGTCTCTCAGGCTCTCCCACTCATACTCCGGGCTCTCCCGATGCGTCGTCTCCTGTTGCTCGCTCTCCTCGCCGCCGCGCTCCCCGCTGCCGCCCAGCCGTTCACGTTCGACGAGGCCGTGCGCGGCGGCGGGCCGAGCAGCGACACCGCCGAAGGCGTCGCCCTCGGCTCAGACGGGAGCCGCGCCGTCGCCGGCACCTTCGAGGGGACCGCCACCTTCGGCGACGTGTCGGTCACGAGCACGGGCGACAGCGACTTCTTCCTCGTCAAGTACGCCCCCGACGGCGAGGCCGTGTGGGCGCGGCGCGGCGGCACCGACGTGTTCAACGACTTCGGCACCGCCGCTGCCATCGCCCCCGACGGCAGCGTCTACGCCACGGGCTTCTTCACCGGCGTCGCCACCTTCGACGGCGGGGCCAGTCCCGACGCCTCGCTCACCACCTTCAGCGACTTCGACGTGTTCCTCGTCAAGTACGACGGGGCCGGCGATCTGCTGTGGGTCCGGCAGGCCGGCGGCACCGAGCAGGACACCGGCCGCGACCTCGCGCTCGACGCCGACGGCAACGTCTACCTCGTCGGCGGCTTCGCGGGCACCGGCACGTTCGGCGGCGTGACGCTCACCAGCGCCGGCTCCTCCGACGCTTTCCTCGCCAAGTACGCCCCCGACGGCACCGTCCTCTGGGCCCAGCGCGGCGGCTCCGACCAGGGCGACCTGGGCTACGGCGTCGCGGCCACGCCCGAGGGCGCGGCGCACATCTCCGGCTCGTTCCGGGGCGTCGCTCAGTTCGGCGGTCTCGCGGTGCAGAGCGCTGGAAGCTCCGACGTGTTCGTCGTCCAGTATGACCCCGACGGCGCGCCGGTGTGGGCCCAGAGCCTCGGGGCCGACGGGGCCGAGTTCACGCGCGGCGGCGGGATCGGGCTGGGGGCGAATGGGGATGTCTACGTGCAAGGGTCGTTCTCGAACACCATCCTCGTCGGGGGCGACGTGCTCGTGAGCACCGGCTTCACGGATGTCTTCGTGGCGAAGCTCGACGCCGACGGAGAGGAGGTTTGGGGCCGGCGTGGCGGCGGCGGCGGGACCAACTTCTCGGCCGCGCTCGCGGTCGATGCCGGCGGCAACGCCCTCGCGGTTGGCTACGCCGATGGCACCGGCACCTTCGCCGGCACCCCGATCACGACCCAGGGCCGCGACGGCTACTTCGCCGTGTTCGACGCCGAGGGCGACCTCGTGACGGTCGAGCTGCTCGGCGGGACCGGTCAGGACGCCGCGACCGGCATCGCCGTGAGCGACGTCCTCGGCCGCTTCGCCGCTGCCGGCTTCTTCCGCGACACTGCGATGTTCGGCGACACGACGCTCACGAGCGCCGGCAGCAACGACGTGTTCCTCCTCAGCGGCGAGAGCGCGACGGTTGTTCTTCCCTCCCTCCTCTTCGTCGACGCCGACGCGACCGGCGCGAACGACGGTAGCTCGTGGACCGACGCCTTCACCGATCTCCAAGACGCACTCGCCCTGGCCGGGCAACTCGACCTAGACTCGCTCGCAATTTGGGTCGCCGAGGGCACCTACCTCCCCACCGGCGACGGCGACCGGACGGTCAGCTTCGAGCTTCTGGGCGGCCTCGCCCTCTACGGCGGCTTCGACGGCACGGAGACTGCGCTCGATCAGCGCGACCCGGGGGCTAACGAAACGGTCTTGAGCGGCGACCTCGGCGTGTCTGACGACAACTCAGACAACAGCTACCACGTCGTAGCTGCCTCGGGTGTGGAGGGAGCGTTCGTTGACGGACTCATCATTGAAAGAGGCTATGCCGAAGGCAGCTTCGATAATCCGGATGAGAACTCGAATAAGGGTGGGGGTCTGCTCCTCATCGATAGCTCTGTTTCTATGAACCGCGTTACCGTCTCGCGCAACCAAGCCGGTGCTTTTGAGGATAGAGCCGGGTTTGGAGCGGGATTCTACGCTAGCGGAGGTCAGCTAGAATTAGAGGACGTAGTCGTCACGCTCAACGGCATATCATCCTTCTTGAACGGCTCCGGGGGTGGAGGTTACGCGACCGATGGAGCGTCCCTCCTACTACGGCGGACCGTCTTTAGAAGTAACTCCACCGCAGGTCCCGAGGGGGGATCGGGAGGCGGACTCACTGTGTCCGGTTCCTCTCTCTTTGCCGTCGACAGCCGATTCGAGAACAACACCCAATTCGGCACCAATGGTATAGGTGGAGGTCTTTGGTGCTCCGGAAGCCTCTGCACCGTGATCGGCTCGGTGTTTCTAGAGAACCAGGCTAACAATTCCGCTGCCCAGGGGGGTGGGCTGGGCGTCTCTAGCAGCAGCACGGCCTCTCTGATCAACGTGCAGTTCTTCGGGAACACGGCCTATCGGGGGGGAGCGATCTCCAGCTTTGGAGACCTTACCCTCATCAACACTGTGCTCATCGGCAACGAAGCCCGGTGGCGCTCAGACGATCTCAGCAGCGGCGGCGCGCTCTGGTGCGGTGGTAGTAGCCTGACCAGCATCACCAACTCGGCGTTCGTGTCGAACATGACGCCCAGCGGCGACGGCGGAGAGGCAATTCAGACGTTTGACAAAGCTGTGGTAGAGGGCACCAACTCCATTATCTGGCAAACCGCCCCGAACCCCATTGGGAACGCGGAATCAGGAACCACCCTAATCGAACACACCATCGTTGAGGGCGGTTACCCGGGGAGCGCCATCCTCGACGCCGACCCGCTCTTCGCCCAAGACCCTGACCCCGGCCCCGACGGCGCGTGGGGCACCGAGGACGACGACTACGGCGACCTCCGCCTCCAGGAAGGCTCCCCCGCCATCGACTTCGGCCTCGCCGAGTTCCTCCCACCCGACATCTTTGACCTAGACCAAGACGGCGACACGGAAGAACCGCTACCGGTTGATCTCGACGGCAATGCCCGTGTGCAGGGCAACGCCCCGGACCTCGGGGCCTACGAAAGCCCGTTCACCGTGGCGCTCGAACCGGGCGCAGGCACGCCGGCCCAGAATGCGCTCGGCGCGGCTTACCCGAATCCCTTCGCCGCTCACACCACCCTCGCGCTCGACCTCGCTAGCGCGCAGACCGTCACCGTCGAGGTGTTTGACCTGCTCGGGCGGCGCGTGGCGACGGTGCACGACGGGCCGCTCGCGGTCGGCACGCACCGGGTCGTGATCGAGGCGGGGTGGCCGGCGGGGGTCTACGTCGTCCGCGCCTCGGGCGAGACGTTCCAGCAGGCGCAGCGCGTGACCGTCGTGCGCTAATCCCGCCGGAACTGCATCCGTTGGTGCAGACGGACCCGGCCCGCTGCTTTCCCCTCGAGGCGAACGACGTGCCAGCCGTGGAGGTCGGCCTCGGCGTCGACGGCGAGGTCCGCGTCGTCGGGGAGACCGGCGGCGCGGCGGACCGCCTCCTCCGGCGTCCGGCCCCGGGTGCGAGCGGAGACCTCGTGCCTCCCGACGGCGTCGAGCTCGTACTGTGGCATGGCGTAGGTTTCTCGGCGGTGCATTGTAAGGCCGTGCGTGCGTAAGATAGACGGAACGCGGCGGGCGGTTCTCCCGTGCAAGACGCGCTGCCGGAACCGCTTCCGGCTCTTCCCTCCGACTCCGATTTTCGACCACCCAACGCCTCCGCTCTCATGGCCGACTCCACCCAGACTTTCCAATCCGGCGACGGCTCCGCCCTCGACGCCGTAGCGACCGAGCCCAACGCCCAGCAGGCGGGCGCGACGACCGCCGAAGCCGCCGGCCTCAGCCTGAAGGACGCGCCCGATCATGTCGAGAACGACTTCCTCCCGATCAACGGGACCGACTACGTCGAGTTCTGGGTCGGCAACGCCAAGCAGGCAGCCTACTTCTACGCCGCTGCCTTCGGGTTCGAGATCGTCGGCTACCGGGGGCCGGAGACCGGGCACCGCGAGGCCGCGAGCTACCTGCTGAGGCAGGACAAAATCCGGTTCGTCTTCACGACTGCTCTCCGCTCGGACAGCCCCGTCGCTCAGCACGTCCACAAGCACGGCGACGGCGTCCGGGACATCGCCCTCTGGGTGGACGATGCGCGCTCGGCTTTTGAGGAGACCACCAAGCGGGGCGCGGTCGCGGTCCGCGAGCCCGAGGTCCTCGCGGACGAGCACGGGCAGATCGTCGTCTCGGCGATGGGCACCTACGGCGACACGATCCACACGTTCGTCGAACGGAAGGACTACGACGGTCTCTTCATGCCGGGCTTCGAGAAGTGGACGAACGACGACTGGCGCAGCGAGCCGGTCGGGCTGAAGTTCGTCGACCACTGCGTGGGCAACGTCCACCTCGGCGACATGAACAAGTTTGTGGAGTACTACTCCGAGACGATGGGCTTCCGCAACATCATCTCGTTCACCGACTCGGACATCCAGACCGAGTACTCGTCGCTGATGTCGAAGGTGATGTCGAACGGCAACGAGCGGATCAAATTCCCGATCAACGAGCCGGCCCAGGGCAAGCGCAAGAGCCAGATCGACGAGTACCTCGAGTTCTACGACGGGGCCGGCGTCCAGCACATCGCGATGGCGACCGACGACATCTTGCAGACCGTCTCGGCCCTCCGCAAGCGCGGCGTCCAGTTCCTGACCGTTCCGACGACCTACTACGAGGAGCTCCAGGGCCGCGTCGGGCAGATCGACGAGCCCGTCGACGAGCTCGCCAAGCTCGGCATCCTGGTCGACCGCGACCCGGACGGCTACCTGCTGCAGATCTTCACCAAGCCCGTTGAGGACCGGCCGACGATCTTCTACGAAATCATCCAGCGCAAGGGCGCGCGCACCTTCGGCGAGGGCAACTTCAAGGCCCTCTTCGAAGCCATCGAACGCGAGCAGGAACGCCGTGGGAATTTGTGATTCTGGATTTCTGATCTGCGAGTTGGTGCCGAGCCAAGTCGAATCTAAAATCCCCAACCCAAAATCCAAAATCGAATCATGCCGTACTACACCCGAATGGGGACCATCCCCCCGAAGCGCCACACCCAGTTTCTCCGCCCCGACGGCGCGCTCTACACTGAAGAGGTGATCGGCGCGGAGGGCTTCTCGGGCATCTCGTCGATCGCCTACCACCTCCACCCGCCGACGCTCGTCGACCAGGTGCTGGAGCCGGAGCCGTACGCCGTCGAGTACGCCGACAAGGACTTCCTCCGCCACCGCCACTTTCTCGGCAGCCAGGTCGAGCCGGGCGGCAGTTGGCTCGACGGGCGGCGCTACATCATGGGCAACGCGGATGTAGACCTCGCGCTCTGCGCGCCGACCGAGCCGATGGGCGACGACGAGTTCTACAAGAACGCCACGGCCGACGAGCTGGTCTACGTCCACGACGGCGAAGGCCGCCTGGAGACGGTGCTCGGGACGGTCGAGTTCGTCCAGGGCGACTACGTCCACGTCCCGCGCACGCTCACCCACCGCTGGGTGTTTACGGGCGATGTGCAGCCACGCCTGCTCATCATCGAGGCCCCGAGCGAGTTCCGCCCGCCGAAGCGCTACACCAACAATCAGGGTCAGCTCCTCGAGCACGCGCCGTACCACGAGCGCGACTACCGCGGTCCGACTGAGCTGAACACGGTCGATGAGGAAGGTGCGTTCACCGTCCGCATCAAGAAGCACGGCAAGCTCCACCCGTTCGTCTACCGCTACCACCCGTTCGACGTGGTCGGCTGGGACGGCTACATGTACCCCTACGCGATCTCGATCCACGACTTCGAGCCGATCACCGGACGCATCCACCAGCCGCCGCCGGTCCACCAGATGTTCGAGGCGCACAACTTCGTGGTTTGCTCGTTCGTGCCGCGCCTCTTCGACTACCACCCGCAGAGCGTGCCGGCACCCTACAACCACTCGAACATCGACTCCGACGAGGTGCTCTACTACGCCGAGGGCGACTTCATGTCGCGCAAGGGGATCGACCGGGGCAGCTTCACGCTCCACCCCGGCGGCATCCCGCACGGCCCGCACCCTGGCACGACCGAGGCCAGCATCGGCGTCCGCGAGACGAAGGAGCTGGCGGTGATGGTGGACACGTTCCGCCCGCTCAACCTGACCAAGGCCGCGCTCGGGATCGAGGACCCAGACTACATCTACTCGTGGCAGCCCGAGCGGCACGACCACCCGCTCCCCGACGCCGCACCCATCCCGCCCCACGCCGGCGACGGGGCCGTGGCCGACGTCTCCTCCGCTGACTCGGCGCGGTAGCGTATTATTCCACCTCGAATCCCCGTAGGGGCGACCGGCCGGTCGCCCCTACCTTCATTTACTCCCTACGCCAATGCGCTGGCTTCCCGAGAACCCGATCTCGCTCGTCTACCTCTCGGCCTTTGCAGCGATCGTCTACCTCTTTCTGATCGCGCTCCACCGGCTCATCGGCAAGCGGACGGCCTCGCAGATGAACAACTTCGACTGGATCGTGACGGTCGCGATGGGGGCCATCACCGGGTCCACGATTCTGAGCGAAGGGATCGCCCTCGTCGAGGGGCTGGCGGCCGTGACGGTGCTGCTCTTCCTTCAGTTCTGCGTGACGCGGGCCTCGGTGCAGTGGCGGTGGTTCGGCGAGGCCGTCGAGGCTCGCGCGAGGCTGCTCTACTACTCGGGGGAGTTTCTGGAAAACTCGATGAAAGATGAGCGGGTCACGAAACGCGAGATCCGGGCCGCCGCACGCGGAGGCGGGAACCGGACGATGGACGACGTGGCCGCGGTCGTCCTGGAAGCCGATGGGACGCTCAGCGTGCTCCCGCTGCCCGACGGCGATGACACTCCGGTGCGGCCCGCCCTCCTCATAGACGTCGAGGACGACCTGGACGCCGACGACCCGGCCTGACATAGCCTGGGGACGCGCGTGATTCGTGAATCACGGTACACGACAGAACTCGAACTCGTCCGATTGAGACTACGGACCGCAGACGGCGGACCGCTGAATCCAGCACCCATCGGCGGTTTGCCGTCCGTGGTCAACAGGTACTGGAATGCCCACTTGGGTTATGGCTCAGAACACGATCTGGACTTGCGCCTTGAAGCTCGTCGCCGTGTCACTGCCGTCTTCGGGCAGAAAGAGGTCGAGGTTGAGCGCGAGGCGCGTGTTCCGGGCGGCGTAGAGGTTCAGCCCCGGCGTGAGGAGGACGCCGTCGAACGCGTCGAGCGGCCCTTCGGCATCGCCCCACGACGCGCGGAAGAGAGGTTCGACGGCGAGGAGCCGGTCGCCGCTCCGCGCGCCTAGCCCGCCCACGCGGTACGACAGCCAGGCCTGAGCACTCGTGAAGCGCTCGTCAAGGAACGGGTTGATGGTCCCGGTGACGAGCTCGGCGAGGACGTACGGCCCCGGCTCGCCGTAGCGGCCGAGCGCCACGTCCACCGCATAGCCGCTGCCGCGCCGCGTCTCGCCGCGTGCGTCCGCCCCCGACGCCATACCCTCCTCGCCCATCCCGACGGGGTCGTTCGGCGCGAAGGCCCGGCTGGTGGCGGCGAGGCCGATGGCGAGCCATGCGGCCGGGGCGAGCTGCAGACGGGCGGCGAACTGGCGGATGTCGGCGTCGGTGCCCTCCTCGCCGGTCGAGCCGGTGAAGTAGCCCGCCGCATACGCGAGCCCGACCGGCAGCGCGCTGGTCTCGCCGAGCAGCTGGACGCCGACTGAGCGGCCGGCGTAGGCCAGCTCCTCCATGATCCGGTACTGCTCGACGGTTCGCGCCCCGCGGAACCGCGCCCCCCGCTCGATGGGGACGAGCGTCGCCGCCGTCGTCGCGTCCACGACCCCGAACGGCCGGCCGCCTTTGCCGACGAGCACCTGGATCGGCGGCGCGAACGTGAAGAGCGCGTACGCTTCGTTCAGCTCGGCCGAGCCGCCGGTGGCGGCGTTCGCAAGCTCGGCCTGGAAGCGACCGCTGACGAAGTCGCTGAGCTTGGCATTTGCGCTGAGGCGGACACGCCGGAGCCCGAGGTCGGTGACGTCCACGCTGTCGGCGCTCGTCGTGTTGAACTGCGTCTGGACGAGGCCGCCGAAGGAGATGGTTTCCTCCTGCGCGAGGTCCGGTGCCTCGGCCGTCTCTTGGGCGGCCGCGGGGAGCGCGGGCACGACGAGCAGGAAGGCGAGCACAAGGCGCTTGGGCATAGGCGTGGCGGTGAGACGAGGTGAGATAGAGATGCAAAGAGAGCCGGAGCGACAGAGTCGCCCCGGCTCCGTAGAGCGTTTGAGGGAGAGAGCAGCCTACTTCTTGCCGGAGCCAGACGAGGCGTTTGCCTTGACCTTCTTTGTCTTGGCCTCTAGCTCCTCCATCCCAGACTTCGCCGACGCCGAGCTCGACGCCTTCGCGCTGGGCGAGGTCGTGTCGCTGGACTTCGTAGCCTTCGGCGGCGTGGCGAGGCCTTGCTTCTGGGCCTCCTTCTGCGCGGTCTTCGCTACGTCCTTCGCCTCCCCCTTCGCAGTTTTGGCGACCTCCTTCGCTTTGCCCTTCGCCTCGGCCGCCGTCTCCTGGACGACCTGCTTGGCCTGGTCGATCTTCTCGTCGGCGACCTCCTTGGCCTGCCCGATGAGGCGGTCGCTCTGGCGACCCATCAGCTCGTTCTCTTGCTGGGTCTCGGGCACGCTGAGGCCGACGAGCGCGCCCGTGGCGAGCGCCACGGCCCCGACGATCAGCGGGTTGTGGTCGAGCTGCTGCTCGAGCCAACTCGACGCCTGGCGGCGGCGGCGCTGCATCCTGCCACTGCTGCTCGGAAGCATGTCGGTCGCCTGGTCGGCTAGGTGGCTCGCCTTGTCCTTCGCGTCGGAGAGCACGTCGCTCGCCTTGTCTTTGGCGCTGGAGAGCGCGTCCCCCGCCTTGTCGGCGAGCGAGTGGCCGGAGCCTTCGCCGCCGTCAGCACGGTAGGCCGAGCCGTAGTCGCCCTGCATCTCGTAGTGGCGGCCGGTGCGACGGGCGTAGCTGGCGTAGCCGGGAGCCGGGTAACGACCGGTGCGCTGGTAGTAGTCGTCCTCGAAGCGGCGGTCCTGCTCGGACTCCCCACTCTTGACCACGAGCCAGCCGATCGAGAGCGCGGCGGCGAGCGCCGGGACGGGGTGCTGCTTGACGGTATCGAGCAGGCTGCTGCCGAGGTCGGCGGCGGGGCCGGCGAGGAAGTCCTTCGCCTGGTCCATTGCCTGCTCCTTGAGGTGGTTCGGATCGAAGCGGTCGCTGATCGCGTCGAGCGTCTCGCTCATGTCGGCGCGGGTCGCGTCGATGTCGCGCTCGATCTGGCGGGGGGAGTTGCCGGTGGTCAGGCTGTTTCTTTCTTGAGCCATTCTTTGTCCTCCTTGAGAGTTTTGATGGTGCGGTCGGGCGTCGGGTCGATGCGCTTGAGCGCGTCCAAGTCCTTCTTGAGCTTCTTCAGCCCGCCCTGGATGAGTACGTAGCCGATGGCTGCGACGATGAGGCCGACGATGAGGATGCCGAGCCACTCGGCGTCGGCGAGCAGCTCGCCGAGGAGCCAGCCGAGACCGATCACGACAGCGATCAGGCCCGTGTAGGCGACTGCGCCGCCGGCGGCAATCGCGCCTACGTGCGTGGCGGCCGTCTTCGCTTCGTCGGTGGCCGCCTTCATCTCCTGGCGGATCTCCGACTTGGCGAGGGCGACCTCCTGCTTGACGAGCGTCGTGGTTTCGGTGGCTAGCTCGCCGAGCAGATCGCCGAGCGAGCGGTCGTCGGGTGCAGCAGGTGGCGTGTCGGGCGGCTTGACGAGCACCGCCTCGTTGGGGTCGAGTTTGCTAGGGGTTGCCATGAGGTCTCCGTTTAAACCGACGAGGAGGCGGGACGCGGCTGGCTATAGGGCGATGCGCCGCGAGCCGAACGCTGCATAGACGGGCTAGCCCTGTCGTGCGCCGGCCCCTCGTGGGAACGTCCGGCATCGCTCGCCGAGGCCTTGAGAAAGCGCGCGCCGAAGATGCCGAGCAGAAAGGCTCCCCCGACGAAAAGGCCGGGGTCTTGCCGAGCGAAGCGCTCGGCCTCGTCGAACAGCTCGCCGACGCTGCGGTCGCGGATGCCATCGACGAACTGGTCGAGTTGGTCGGCGGCGTTGTCCGCATAGCGAGCGAACGCGTCCTGGTCGTTTTCGCGGAGGGCGTCGCCGGTGTCGTGGAGCGCGTCGGCGACGTTCTCGAGCGCGCCAGCCGCTTTCTGCTTACCGGCGTCGACACGTTCCTTGGCCTCCGTCTGCGCTTGGTCGGCGAGGCCGGCAGCCTTGTCCTTGACGTCGTCCTTGAGCGCTGACGCTTTGGCCTTGGCTTCGGCTACAGGGTCAGAGGACCCGCCGGAGCGGGAAGGGGAAGGGGAATCCATAGAGAGAGGAGAGAAGGTGAGAGGAGAGAGGCGCTGACCGGTATCGCACAGAGACACATAGGCCCGCGCGCTAGCTAAAATATAGTGTAGCTGCGTCGGTGTTCCCTGGAGGCGGCAAAGTGTCTGTCCGATCCCGCTCCCTCTCGGTTCTCCTATCCACTCTATGCGAACTGATTTCTCGCGGGGTGGCGTATTATAGTGTATATGCGGCGGCCCCTCTCCTCCGCACCCCGCTCTTTTCCCATCTCACCTCTCGCACATCATGGCTACCGAACACACGCACGTCGAAGAACACCACGTCCCCTCGGCCCCCGGCCGCAGCGTCACCATCTACGACGAGTATGAGCACGGCCCGCACGACTACGGCCGCGTCTCGGCCGCGATCAAGCGCGTCTCGTGGGGCGCGATCTTCGCCGGGGCCGTCGTCGCCATCATCGTCCAGTTCCTGCTCAACCTGCTCGGCCTCGGCATCGGGCTGACGACCTTCGAGTTCGCCTCGCCCGACGACTCGGCCGCCGGCTTCGGCATGGCGCAGGGCATCTGGGCGGTCATCAGCGCGCTCATCGCGCTCTTCGTCGGAGGCTGGGTCGCCGGCCGCCTCGCCGGGATGCCGCGCAAGACCGACGGGATGCTCCACGGCGTCGTGACCTGGGCGCTCACCACCCTCCTCGGGCTGTACCTGCTCACGACCGGCGTCGGCCGCGTGGTCAGCGGCACGACGAGCATGATCGGGCAAGGCCTCGACCTCGCCGGGCAGGGCATCTCGAGCGTGGCGACGGCCGTCGCCCCCGAGGCCGCGAGCGCCATCGAGCAGAACGTCGACCTGAGCGGCATCAAGTCGCAGGCGCAGCAGCTCCTGCAGGACATCGCCGAAAGCCCCGGCGACGCCGGAGCCGACATCGAGAGCGCCATCGACCGTACCTTCGGCGGCGACGGCCCGGTGGACGGGTCAGCCCGCCAGGAGCTGATCGAGACCGTGGCGGCGCGGACGGGCGTGACCGAGGCGGAGGCCGAGCGCACCGTGGACCGGTGGGAGCAGGAGTACGACCAGGCCCGCCGCCAGGTCTCGCAGACCGTCGACGAGATCCAGGAGGACGCGCCCGAGATCGCTGACACAGCCGCCGACTACCTCGGGGGCGCGGCCCTCGCCGCGTTCTTCGCGCTTCTGCTCGGCCTCGTGGCCGCGGCGGTGGGCGGGTCGGTCGGCTCGCCGGAAGACCTGCCGGCCCGAGCTGCCGGGCGGCGCGACTGAGCCGGGCGGCGCGTTCGCTCGCTCGCATCCGTAGCCCCGCAGGGGCGTAGTTTCGCAGGGGCGGCCGGCCGGTCGCCCCTGCGTCTTTTCGCCCCTGCGTCTTTCGTCCTCTCCTCCCTTCGGCCCGTGCTCCTCCGGCTCCTGTCTCCCTGCGCCCTGCTCGTCTGCACCCTGCTCGCCGCTCCGGCCTCTGCCCAGCAGCGCCCCACCGAGGACGACGAGGAGGGCGGCAGCGGCCAGACTGCCGCCGGTGAGGAAAACCGGTACGACGCCCTCGTGGGCCAATTCCAGCGCGACTACCTCCGCTTCACGGCGCTCGTCCAGATCGTCCCGCAGTTCCCGTTCGAAGACGCCGAGGGCGACCAGGGCGGGTTCGCCGTCTCAACGGCGCGGTTCGGGATCGGCGGCCGGCTCGACGGCGGGATCGGCTACCGCCTCCAGACGGACTTTGCGAAGGCCCCGGCGGTGCTCGACGCCTTCGTGAGCTACCAGCCTGGCGACGCCGCGACGTTTCTGGTCGGCCAGTACAAGGCCCCCTTCTCCTACGAGTTCTTGACCTCGGCGGCGGCCATCGACTTCGTCAACCGGGCGCGCGTGGTGCGGGCGCTCGCGCCGGGGCGGCAGGTCGGCGCGTCGGTGCGGGTGCCGCTCGCGGGCGAGGCCCTCGCGCTGCGGGCCGGCGTGTTCAACGCCACCTTCCGCCGCACCACCGACGGTGAGACCGTAAGCCAGTCGCAGCGCGGTGGCTTCCTGCTCGCGGCCCGCGCCCAGAGCACCCTCGCGCCCGCTGGCGGCCCCACCCTCATCGTCGGGGCAAACGTCAGCTACGACACGCCGGACCTGTCGGACGCCTTCGACGTGCCGGGCCGCCTGCTCGTCGGGGCCGATGCCCGGCTCCGTTTCGGTCGGCTCCTGGTCGCCGCCGAGGGCATCGTGGAGCAGACCCAGGGCGACGCCTTCCCCGACCGCGACGGCTTCTACGTCACCGCCGGGGTGGACCTCGGCCCGAGCAACCGGCTGCTCGTCCGGCTCGACGAGTTCGACGGCAGCAGCGAGCTGCTGCTCGGCTACAACCTGAGCGTCACGCGCGCCGCCGGCTTCCAGGCGAACGTCCTCCTCCCGCTCGACGACGAGCCGCAGACGGAGCCGGCCCAAGTCCTGTTCAACGTCCAGATCGGCTTCTAGCCATGCCCGACACGTTCCCCTTCGGCCAGCCCATCGCGTGGCGGCCGGACCCGAGCCAGCGCACCAACCTCCACCGCCTGATGGAGCGCGCCGGCGTGCCCGACTACGACGCCCTGCTCGCGTGGGCGACCGACGACGTGGGCCGGTTCTGGGCCACCGTGCTCGACGATCTCGACATTCAGTTCTACCAGCCGTATACCGAGATTCTCGACACCTCGGACGGCATCGAGCGGCCGACGTGGTGCGTCGGCGGGCGGATGAACATCGTCCACAACCTGCTCGACAAGTGGCAGGGCACCGAGGTCGCCGAGCGCGACGCGGTCCGGTTCGAGAGCGAAGAGGGCGAGGGCCAGACGCTGACCTACCGCGAGCTGCACCGCGAGGTGTGCCGCTGCGCCGGGGCGCTCCGCACGCTCGGGATCGGCCGGGGTGACGCGGTCGGGCTCTACATGCCGATGACGCCGGAGCTGATCGTCGCCTTCCTCGCGGTCGCCAAGGTCGGCGGGGTGATCCTGCCGCTGTTCTCCGGCTACGGCGCGCAGGCCGTCGCCACCCGCCTCGCCGACGGCCAAGCCAAGGCCCTCTTCGTCGCCGACGGGATGCTGCGCCGGGGCCGGGCGATCCCGATGAAGCCGACCGCCGACGAGGCCCTCGCCGAGGCCCCGAGCGTGCAGCACGTCGTCGTCTTCGACCGCGCCGGCCTCGACGTGCCGATGATGCGTGGGCGCGACCGAACCTGGGACGAGCTGATGGCGCTGGGCGACGACGAGCCGGAATCCGCCGAGACCGAGCGGACGGAGGCCGAGGATGTCGTCATGCTGATCTACACGAGCGGCACGACGGGCGCGCCGAAGGGGGCGGTCCACACGCACTGCGGCTTCCCGGTCAAGGCCGCCCAGGACATGGCCCACCCGATGGACCTCCGGCCCGGCGACGTGATGTGGTGGATGAGCGACATGGGCTGGATGATGGGGCCGTGGCTCGTCTTCGGCACGCTCCTCAACGCCGCCACGATGGTGCTCTTCGACGGCGCGCCGGACTTCCCCGGCCCGGACCGGACGTGGGACCTGGTAGAACGGCACGGCGTCACCCACCTCGGCATCTCGCCGACGCTCATCCGCTCGCTGATGCCGCACGGCACCGCGCCGGTCGAGCAGCACGACGTGTCGGGCCTCCGCGCCGTCGGCTCGACCGGCAGCCCGTGGGACCCCGAGAGCTGGACGTGGCTCTTCGAGACCGTGCTCGGCAGCGCCAAGCCGATCCTCAACTACTCGGGCGGGACCGAGATCTCGGGCGGGATCGTGTGCGGCACCTTCCTGACCCCGCTCAAGCCCGGCGCGTTCTCCGGGCCGGTGGTCGGCATGGACGCCGACGTCGTGGACGAGGCCGGCGAGCCGGTGCGCGGGGCCGTCGGCGAGCTCGTGATCCGGCAGCCGTGGATCGGCATGACGCGCGGCTTCCACCGGGACCCCGAGCGCTACCTCGACTCGTACTGGCGGCGGCACCCCGGCGTGTGGACGCACGGCGACTTCGCGGCGGTCGACGCCGACGGCCTGTGGTACATCCTCGGGCGCTCCGACGACACGATCAAGGTCGCCGGCAAGCGCCTCGGGCCGGCCGAGGTCGAGGCCGTGCTCAACGCGCACCCGGCCGTGCTGGAGAGCGCGGCCATCGGCGTGCCGCACGACATCAAGGGGCAGGAGGTCGTCGCCTTCTGCGTCCTGGCGGCCGGGCACGAGCCGGACGAGGCGCTGCGGGCCGGTCTGGTAGCGCGGCTCGTCGACGCGCTCGGCAAGCCCTTGAAGCCGCGCGAGGTCCGGTTCGCCACGGCGCTGCCGAAGACGCGCAACGCGAAGGTCATGCGCCGCCTCATCCGCGCGGCCTACCTCGGCGACGCCCTCGGCGACACGTCGAGCCTGGAGGTGCCCGAGACCGTGGACGCCGTGCGGAACGCGACGTAGAGCGCGGCGATGCCCAGGTCGTATCCTCCCGGAAACGCGCGCCCTCCTATACCAAGTCGCTGAGGTCGTATACCACCCTCCACTCGGCCTCCTTCCCCTCGCCGAGCTTCAGAAGCGTCTGAGTGCTCTCGTGGACCGGCCGGTGGCCCTCGTCCCGAAGGACGGCATCAAGCCGCTGCTCGTCGCGCCCGTGCTCGCTGCCGCGCAGGTGATCTATGCGAAGTGAGCGCCTCTACCTCACCGACATAGAAAAGGGCCGGAGCGCGAAGCCCCGGCCCTCGGTGTTCGGCGTTGCGAGGTGGCCTAGTAGTGGACCTGCTCGCCCCGGTGGGTCTTGAACTGCTCGCTGAGGTACTTGCGGTCCTCATCGTTCTTCGGGTGGGTCCCGACGACGATGCCGCCGTCCTTGAGACCCTTCTTGTAATGCTCCGCCTGCTCCTCGGGGATGCCGGCCCCGACGAGCGCGCCGACCAGGCTGCCGGCCGCACCGCCCGCGCCGGCTCCGGCGAGAGCACCGGCGAGCGGGCCCGCCACAACGAGGCCGAGGCCAGGGATGAGTGCCGTCGTGCCGACGGCGGCGATCGCGCCGAGGATGCCACCTACGGTGCCGCCAAGTGCCGCTCCGGCTCCGGCTCCCTCCATCGCCTTGCTGCCTTCCTCGATCTCGACGTTGTCGCGGTCGTAGTAGCGCTTGCGGGTGTCGTCGGACATGACGACGTGGATGTCGTCGTCGGTGTAACCGCGGTCGCGGAGGGTCGTGTAGGCGCGGTCGGCGTCCTCGCTCGTGCGGAACATGCCGGTCATAATGCGTTTGTCGTCTTTCATGGAAATGCCTCGTTGTCGTGAAGGAAAAGGAGCGATGCTGCGAGAGGTGCAGGCGTCTTACATGAGTCTTGCCGGGTTGAGGTTCCGACGGCGATACGAACCCGCAGGCCGCCGCGTTACCTTTGAGCGTCCCGCTCCTCTCGCCCGTTGTCGCGCCCATGCCCCGCCTGCTCGTCCTCTTCTACGCCGCCACCCTCTTCGCCGGATGCGCCGCCACCGCGCCCGCCCCATCACCCGACGATCCTCCCGCTGCCGAGGCGGCCTCCCCTGCTGAGTCGGTCCGTCTCGAGGCGACGGTGCCTGAAACGACGGTGGAAGAACCTGCCACCGAGGCAGACCCGGACGCCGCACCGCCGGAGTGGCTGATGCTCGACGAGGCCGACGACAACGTCCGAGGCATCAGCGCCGAGCGTGGCTACCGCGCGCTTCCCGATGGCCCCCGCCGCACCGTCGTCGTCGCGGTGATCGACTCGGGCGTGGACACCGAGCACCCGGACCTGGAGGGCCGCCTCTGGACCAACGCCGACGAGGTCGCCGGCAACGGCCTCGACGACGACGCCAACGGCTATGTGGACGACACGCACGGCTGGAACTTCCTCGGCAGCGCCGACGGCGAGAACGTGCAGTACGACACCTACGAACTGACGCGCGAGGTCGCCCGCCTTCGCCCGCGCTATCAAGATGCGGACCCGGCCACGCTCTCCGAGGCCGAGCGCGAGGAGCTCGCCTACTACCAGGAGCTCGACGCCAAGCTGACCGCGCAGCGCGCCGAGTACGGCGGCCTGCTCACCCAGATCAAGACGTTCGAGGCCGCCACCGAACAGGCCGTCGCCATTCTCGAACCGACGCTCGGCGCGCCGCCGTACGCGCCCGAGAGGCTGGAGCCGGGCTTCCTCGACACGCCCGCCGTGCAGCAGGCGAAGGGGCTGATGAGCTACCTCGCCGCCAACGGCCTCACGCCGGGCGACGTCGCCGCCGAGCGGAGCCGGATCGCCAAGGTGCTGGACTACGGCTACAACACGGACTACGACCCGCGCCCGGCCATCGGTGACGACCCGGCGGACCTGGCCGAGCGTGGCTACGGCAACCCCGACGTCGCGGGGCCGTATCCGGGGCACGGCACCTCGGTGGCCGGCGTGATCGCCGCCGTGCGGGGCAACGGCCTCGGCACCGACGGCATAGCCGACAGCAGCGTCGTCATCATGCCCATCCGCGCGGTTCCCAACGGGGACGAGCGCGACAAGGACGTCGCCAACGCGATCCGCTACGCCGTCGACAACGGGGCCCTTGTGGTCAACATGAGCTTCGGCAAGTCGTACTCGCCGGACAAGACGGTCGTCGACACCGCGGTGCGCTACGCCGAGGCGCGGGGCGTGCTCCTCGTTCACGCCGCCGGCAACAGCGCCGAGGACCTCGACACCGCCGACAACTTCCCGACGCGGACGCTCGGCGGCGGCACCGAGGCGAGCAACTGGCTCGAGGTCGGCGCGACGACCTGGGGCACGGACACGTTCGCGGCCCCCTTCAGCAACTACGGCGCGGCGGGCGTCGACCTCTTCGCGCCCGGTGCCGAGATCGACGTCCTCGCGCTCGGCGGCGGCACGGACCGGGCCGACGGGACGAGCGTGGCCGCGCCGGTCGTGAGCGGCATCGCGGCCCTGCTGCTGAGCCGCTACCCCGACCTTTCCCCGCTGGAGGTGCGCCGGATTCTGATTGACTCGGCGGTGCCCTACCGAGGGACGACCGCGCTCCGCCCCGGCACCGACGAGCGCGTCGACTTCGGTACGCTCTCGGCGACGGGCGGGCTGGTCAACCTAGCGCGCGCCGTCGAGCTGGCGAATGCCCGCAGCGGAAGCTGACGCAGCCGCCTCGCCGTCCGGCCCCTGCTCGGCTCAGCCCTCGGCGATCTCCTCGAGCGTAATCTCGAAGGTGAGGTCCTCGCCCGCGAGCGCGTGGTTGGCGTCGAGCGTCACGGCCTCGTCCGACACCTCGGCGACGCGCACGGCGAGGGCCTGCCCGTCCGGCTGACTGAGTTGAAGCTCCTCGCCCACCTGCGGGTCGAGGCCCTCGGGGAACTGCTCGCGCGGGACGTGCAGCAGCATCTCGGGGCGGTACGGCCCGTAGGCTTCGCGTGCTGGAATCTCGACCGTCTTGGTGTCGCCCGGCTCCATGCCGAGCAGGGCTTGGTCGAAGCCGGGGATCACCTGCTCGCTGCCGACGGTGAAGGCGAGCGGCTCGCGCCCGGCCGACGAGTCGAAGGCGGTGCCGTCGGCGAGCGTGCCGGTGTAGTGGACGCGGACGGTGTCGCCGGCTTTGGCGTGGGGCATGGGACAGGCGCTAGGCGAAAAGAAAGGGCGACCGCGCGGTGCGGTCGCCCTGGAAACCAGAAAGTGGCAGGGGGTTCCTAGCTGCCTAGTTGCGGTTCATCATCAGGCGCAGGACGTACCAGAACATCAGCGCGACCGAGGCGAACAGCTCCAGCGACGCCGCGACGTGCTTGTCCTCCGGGTAGTGGTGGAGCACCTTCGAGGTGTCGTAGAGGATCGACGCGCCGGCCAGCCCGATCATCGCCACTGAGAACCAGGTGCCGAGCTCGAAGCCGAAGAGCACGCCCGCCACGATCGCGACGAGCGCGACGATGAAGCCCCACCGCAGCAGGCCGCCGAGGAACGAGAAGTCCTTGCGCGTCAGCACCGCCACGGCCGTCAGCCCGGTGAAGCCGAGGAGCGTCACCCACGCCGCGCTGTTGATCACGCCCGGCCCGGTGTAGTAGGCCGCCACGTAGAGCAGCGGCACGAAGATGATCGCCTGGGCGAGCACGAACCCGCCGAGCGCGGCGTACTGCGCCGCCGGCGACTCGACTGTGTGCGCCGTCCGGCTCGCGAACCAGCTCACGACGACGAACCCGCCGAGCACGAGCAGCCAGTTGACGCCGAGCAGCGCCTCGGCGATGACGGCGGCCAGGCCCGACTGGAAGAGGGCGACCTCGATCCCGGCGAACAGCAGGATCGCGCCGAAGAGGTGGAGGTAGGTCCGGGTGATGAACGCCGCCCGCGCGTCGGTGCCGAGGTCGGCGACGGGGGCAGAAAGAGCGTGGGTATTCATTCGGAGAGATCGTCGGTGAACAGGGTCGGCGCGGATCGTGCGCCGTCGCGCCTCAGAACCGGCGTTCACCCCGCCTCGTTCCTGAACAGGTCCGAAAACGGATCGGCATCGCCGAGCAGCGCCGCCGCGACCGTCCGGCCCATCCGAAACCCGTAGCCCATCCCGTGCCCGGTGAACCCGCCGACCCACCACGCGCCCGGCACTTCCGGCACCGCACCGAAGCCGGGTAGCCCGCTCGCCGAGAACCCCATCGCCCCGCTCCACCGACGGGCGATGGGCGCGTCTGCGAACGCAGGGAAGTGTTGGCGGAGATACGCTTCGAGGTCCGCCTGGAGCGGTGCCGTCGTCGCATCCTCGGTGCCGACCTCGGCCTCGCGGTGGAGGTGGCGGGCTCCGCCGAGGAGGACCTCGCCGGTGGGGAGCTGGCGGAGGTAGACGTAGCCCTCGTGCGAGTACACCGGCACATCGAGCGCGGCCGGCAGCGGAGCCGTCGCCAGCATCTGCGCCCGGACCGGCCGGACGAAGCGGCCGAGCGACGGGACGAGGTTGGGTAGCCAGGCGTTGAGCGCGAGCACGACGTGGGCCGCTTCCAGAGTGCCGCCGCTCGTCTCCAGCCGCACGCTGCCCTCCGACGCTTCGACCGACTGCACCGTGCAGCGCTCCACGACCCGGACCCCGCTTCGCTCCGCAAGGGCACACACAGCCTTCAGCGGATGCAGCGTCGCCCCGCCCGCGACGTAGAGCGCGCCCCCGAACCCGGTGCTCCCGGTCCGACGGGAGGCTTCGTCTGGCCGCAGGTAGTGAGCCGCCACGCCGTCGGCTCGGAGCAGCTCGGCCGCTCGGCGGAGACGAACGTCCTCGGCCGCATCGCCCGCGACGGTCAGACTGCCCGAGAGCGCCAGTCCCACCTCTGCGCCATCGAGCGCCTCGACGAGTCCGTCCCGGTTCTCCTGCGTGAACCGCCACAACCGCCGGGCGGTCTCGGCCCCGCGCGCCTCGGCGGTCCGGGCGAAGTCGGCGTCGGTGCCTTGCAGCAGGAAGCCGGCGTTGCGCCCACTCGCGCCATGCGCCAGAGTGTTGCGCTCGACGAGCACCACGTTTACCGATGGAGCCAACCGCCGGAGCCCGTAGGCCACCGAGACGCCCGCGATCCCGCCGCCGACGATCGCCACGTCGCACCGGTCCGGCGGCGCGCTGTTCGAAGAGATTCTCGCGGCGTCGGCCTGCCAGTGAGAAACAGTGAATGGTTTCTCGTTTCTGGTCTCTGGTTTGCCTGCGGCGAAGCTTCGCGTTCCCATTCACCGATCCCGATTGTGCTAACAGTAAACGCCGCCGAGCGAAGCAAGAATCTCCAGTCTTGGGTCGGCCTACAAGCGCGAGTCATGCGACTCGCCGCTGCCTTTGCTTGGCTCAGGTCTCTTTGCAACTACCTGACGCTCGCTAGACGATTGACGCTCGCGCAGATCACGACAGATGGCGCGGACATCAAACCCGAAGCGCGCTGCGTAGGCTTCGCGCGCGGATCGGACCTCCGCTACGATAGAATCACGCTGGTTCATCTCGACCTCTCATGAGCTCTTCGGGCGTGCAGATCACGACTGGCTCATATCCCTTCGAACGGCACACCTGGTCCACTCGTTTCCGCATCTCTGCGTTGGCGAGACGCGTGCAGTTCCACGTCACGAGATAGTCTACTCGGTTCGCGACTGCCGCCGCGATATGCACGGCATCCACGGCCGCCTTCGGAGGAAAGGGGACTCCGAGGACGAGAGACTCAGCGAGGTCGGCTACGTCCTCCGTCACGTCGGGGTTGGGGAGGCTGGCGAGCGCGCGGAGCCGCCGCTGCGCTGCTTCAGGGTGACCTGCTGACGCCTCGTCGAGCACGGCCTGTGATACGACGAGATCGAAACGCTCGCGCGTGGCCCACCCCTCCCGCGTGATCTGCAGATTGCGGTGCGAACGAGATCGCGCGTGGGGCGAGCGGTGAGATAGCTCGGGATCGTCGTCTCAATGTAGACACGTGGCTTCATGCGGGGAAGCTACGCCTTCGACCGGATATATCGAGAAGACCTGTGGGGTCGGCCTTTGCCGGATGCAGCGTGGCCTCGCCCGCGACGTGCGGTGATGATATGGCCGCTCGGGCGAGCGGCAAGGTGGCTGACGACGGAGGTCTCGATGTAGAGGAGAAGCTTTATGGTTCGAAGCTACTTCGCCCTATCCTGGGCCGATTGAACCGACCGAACGAGTGGCAAGAGGTCCTCCAGCTTGTTCGAGAACGATCGAACGATTACGATCCGAATCGAGAAGTCGGTGAGGTCTTGCTGGTACTCGATCCCCCGGTCCAGCGTTACAACGCCTCGAACTCCGTATCAGCTCGTCGCAGAAGCTTGCCGTTGAGCAGGCCTGACCACCCGTGTTCCTGAACCGTGGTGACGTCGTAGTCCGAGGTGAACGCCCGTTTCAGTTTGCGCGGGACGTTCTCGTCGAGGAGTACGCGCATCAGGCGACCGGCTCTGCGTCCTGCGGCGTGAGGTCGAGGGCGTCGTTCAGAGCGAGAGCTAAGAACGCTTCGGCTTGCTCTCGGCTGACGCTCGGAAAGTCGTCCAGGAAAGCCGCGAGCGTGACGCCAGCGCGGAGATGCTAGATCAGGGAGTCGACCGGAACGCGAGTGCCGGTGAAGACGGGCGTCCCGCTCATGATGCCGAGATGGGAATGGTAGATGCTGGCGCGGTCCATGGGATTTGCAGGAAAGGTTCGGTCTTAGAACGCGCTCGATGCCCGCCCGATCCAAGCGCTGACGGAGTGGCGAGCTAATAGATGGCGGCTCAGCCGCAATGGGCAGTGACCGCAGATAGTGGGAAAGGCAAGGTAGACGCGGAGGCTTGGACGAGGCAAGACCGCTAAGCCCTTCGTCGGCGTGCAGCGGCGGGTTATACGGCCGACAGGATAAGCACCCTACAGCAACCGCCGGAACTCCTCCACCGTCAAGCCAGCATCGCGGACGATCCCGCCCATCGTGAAGGCGGTGATCGGATTCGAGCGCGGGATCGTCAGGATGCGCTGACCGTCGCTCATGATCGTGTGCTTCCCCTGGCGCACTACCTCGAATCCTGCCTTCCGCAGCGCGCGGATCGCAGCCTTGTGGGTCACGCCCGGCAGCTTCGGCATCTCAAGCGGCTACGTCCACTTCGCGCACTTCTGCTTCGTCCTGCTTCGCTAGCTCTTGAGCCACCGCGAGGTACTCAGCAATGGCGTCTCGGATATTCGCCAGGGCCTCGTCTTCGGTCTGCCCTTGCGACCAGCAGCCGGGCAAACCGGGGCAGGAGACCGCATAGCCCTCGTCCGTCTTCTGTAGCGCAACGTGGTAGATCATGGCTCCTCCAGTTGGTCTACTCAGAACGAGAACCCGAGTCGGTAGTTTCCGGTGCTGCGGCAAGGCTGTATAACAGATGGCCGCTCACCCGCGCAGGGCAAGCAGCACAGCGATTGGACGAAGCTACGGAAGCGCAGGCGCTCGGACGAGCCGAAGGCGCTCGCGCCCTGCGTCGGCGTGCAGCGGCAGGTTATACGGCCGACAGGTTAGGCAACGGTCTCGACATGCTCGTAATCGAGAATCTTCCGGTCGGATGTGACGAGACGGCTGCTATGGAGCCGGGCCGTCGCCACGATGATTTGGTCGGCAGGGTCACGATGGAACGTGCCCGGTAGCTGTGTCGAAGCCGCTGCCACCTCCGGTGTGAGTCCGAGCAGACGGACACCGGGATAGGCAAGCGCCACCCTCAGCCAATCCACTACCGGGCGGTCGAGTGTGAGTCGGTCCAGTTTGACCAGCTTCGCCACTTCCCAACACGAGATCGCGCTCACACCCCTGCCGCTCTGCTCAGCGGCACCGATCTCGGCACGCTGTGTCTCGCTGAGCCGGTCCGCTTCGCTGACCCACCAGACCCAGATGTGCGTATCGAGGACGATCATGCGGCGTTCCAGTCGTCCGCACGGATAGCAGGCTCGAATGGGCGCTCGTAGTGGCGGACGCTACCGCGCAACGGCATCCGGTCAGCGTTGCCCCCGCCGGAGGTCTGGCGAGGAAGCACGATGACTTCTACCTCTTCACCTTCGGAGAAGGGCAGGTCGCTGACGGTCACGCTACCGTCGCCAGAGACGGTGGTGCTAGTGCGATGAGCTTGCATAGGCGTCGGTTTCGGCTGTTGAACCAGCTAAACCTACTCGGGTTGCCAGCGCCGAGGTGAGGCCGTATAACAGAGGGCCGATCAGCCGCACAGAGCAGCGAGTGGGATGCTCCCACGAAGCTACGGAGACGCCGGCGCCCGGACGAGCCGAGAACGCTGACGCCCCGTGTCGGCCTGCAGCGGCGGGTTCGCTGGCCCGAGCAGGACGGAGCAGCTTACCGGCCGTTCGGGAGGTGCTCTTGCAGCTCGGCCACCGACGGCAACACGGCGTTCGAGAACAGGTCGAACACGACCTGCGAGCGGTCCGAGTTGAAGTATCCGGCCGTGAACACGGCGACGAGGTCGTACTCGGGCGCTAGGAAGATCGTCTGGCCCCCGTTCCCGCTCGCCCACACGATCCCGACCTCCTTCTCCCCGTACCGGAGCGTGTCCGACCACCAGAGGTACCCGTAGGGCATCCCTCGGATCTCCGTCCGGGGCCGGGTTGAGCGCTCGATCCACTCCTCCGAGACGATCTGGCGGCCGTTCCACTCCCCGCCCTGGAGCACGAGCATCCCCACCTTCGCCATCGCCTGCGGGGTCAGGAGGAGGTGGCCCCCGGCGTCGACCTTCCGCCCGTCGTCGAACCGCGCCCACCGGTAGTTCTCGATCCCGAGCGGGGCGAAGAGGGCGTCGTCCGCGAACGCGGCGAGGTCCTGGCCCGTCCCCTGGGCGATGGCCTCCCCGAGGGCCACGACGCCCCCCGTGCAGTACCGTGTGGTGTCGCCGGGCGCGTACGGCCGCGAGAGCGAGAGGAAATGCCCGACCCAGTCCTCGGTCTCGTACATCCGGTCTTCCTGTCCTCGCGTGCTCCGGTCGCCGTCGTCGCAGTCAAGCCCGGTCGACATCGAGAGGAGGTGGCGGAGGAGGATGTCGTCTTTGTCCCGGACCTCGGGGTACTCTGTGCCGAGGTAGTCCATGAGCGGGGCGTCGACGCCCGCCAGCGAGCCGCGCTCGACGGCGATGCCGGTGAGGAGCGACGTGATGCTCTTCGTGACGGAGCGGATGTCGTGGGGGTTGGCCCACCCGTACCCGTTGAAGTACTCCTCGTGGACGAGGAGCCCGTCTCGGACGACGAGCATGCTGTGGAGCTCGTGGTCGTCCTCGGTAGCGATCTGGCGCGAGACGCCCTCGAGGTACGAGGGGACGAGCCCGACGGCCTCGGGCGTGCCGGTCGGGAGCGGCTCGTCCTCGGCGAGGGGGCCGACGATGTCCTCGGCCGAGGAGCAGCCGGCGGCGAGGAGGGCGAGCGTGAGGAGGACCCGGAGCGGCATGTCGGAGCGGAGCGTTGGCGTCGACAGAGAGGGCGCGCTCGGGATCGGGGAAGTAACAGGGGCCGGCAGGCCAGCGAACAGACTTGCGCTTCAGCCGCCCAACAGAAAGCGAAATGGCCGGGTGAGCAAAGTAGACGCCGACAGTTGAGCAACGCAAAAACCCCAGCGTTGGGTCGGCCTGCAAGCGCGGGTTATGCCGCCGGGTTCACGGCAATGACTTCCAGATCGTCGTCACGTCGTAGGACGCGAAGGCCGCGTCTCGCGTGATGACCGGAATACCCTCCGCTTGAGCCTGCGCTATGATGAGGCGGTCAAATGGGTCTTTGTGGTGGAAGGGCAGATGCTTTACCTCGTCGAGGTGCTGCGGCTGCACGGGCAGTACGCTCATTGCGTTGCCGCGGACCTGTCGTTCGACCAGTTCCGGGAAGGGCAGTGCAAGGTTGAGGCGACCGAGACTGGCTTTAATCGCCATCTCCCACAGACTCGCCACGCTGAGGAGGCGTTCGTTGGCAGGTTCAAGGATGAGCGCACGGGCGTGATCGCTGAGCCGGGAGTCACCCCCTACGAACCAGAGAAAAGCGTGCGTGTCGAGCAGCAGCCTCACGGCGCGTAGGACTCAAAGCCATCAATCGGAGCGTCGAAGTCGTCGGCCATTTCAATCAGTCCGCGTGCGCTGCCGAAGACCGGGCGCGGTTCAGGTTCCAACACAGGGGTAAGTCGGAAGAAGGCTCCATCTCCTCGGGAGATCACGACATCCTCCCCAGAGGCGGCCTCCTCAATGAGTTCAGGGAGTCGCTGCTGTGCCTCATCTAGCTTAACAGTCCGCATAGCGTCCTCAGCTGGTCTAGGTGATGTACGAGGAGAAGTCCCCCTGGTTCTTGGACTGCATTACGGAACGGCACAGAAGACCCCTGCTCATTGGCCTTGCTGCGCGGCGTCGGCCTACAAGCGGAGGTTCTGCTAGCGTTTCTGAGGATGTCCCTATGCCGCTCTACAGCATCGCGGCGATGCCGCCCAGGTGTTCGACGTACTTCCCCTTAGCCTGGGAGGCACTGAGTCGGCGGTAATCGACCCAATCTCCGTTCTTCTGCTCCTGCTCCGTGAGGGTGAGCGTCAGTTCGGCCTCGCCAGAATCAAGCTCTCTGATGAAGACAGAGATGGCGGTCACGGCCAAATGTGTAGAGTCCGCTTCCCCTTTTGTACTCGGTTATGATCGTTCCTGTCTCCGGCGAGGCTTGGGCGATTTCGAATCCGTTGCGTCCGAGATAAGCGAGGGCTGCATTGTAGACGCCTTCCTTCGACTCAGTGAGGGTGCGGCTGCGGTCTTCAACAGCAAGACTGGCAGAGTTGGCACAACCAACGAGGGTGAGGATGACGAGGAGGGTGAAGGCGGCTGCGAGCTTCATGGCGTTGTGCGGTTGGTGAGCAGCTTCGGCTATACCGCGAGGCGGCATAACCCGCCGCTGCACGCCGACGAAACGCTCGACGGTCTTGCCTCGTCCGGTCGCCGTCCCTGATATTGCCTCGTTCGACCGGCCCGCCGCGTTTCGCGGGTGAGCGGCCATCTGTTAGGCCGCGCTGGCGATTTCGAGGTAGGCCGAGCGCGTAGACGGCTCCGGCACCGGGTAGCCCTCGAGCGCCAACCCTTCGATGTGGAACTCCATCGCCTCACGCATCTCCCGCTCAACCTCAGTCTCGGTCGCACCCGTGGCGACGCAGCCGGGGAGGTCGGGGGAGTACGCCGAGAATCCCGTTTCGGTCGGTTCGATCACGACGAGGTATTTCATCACTTCAAGCCCGCTTGTTTGAGGATGCTGTTGTAGGTGCCGGGGGCAAGGTCGTCACCGGGCTTGCCGGGAACGGTCACGAGTCCGGGCTTGTCGTCGTGCTTGAACTGCCGGTGGCTGCCTCGGGTCCGGGCGAGGTACCACCCGTCCTTCTTAATCTTCTTGAGCACATCGCGGACTTTCATCCAACGAAGTTAAGAGACAACCGAACCGATCGGCGTGCAGCAGCGAGTTATGCCTCGGCAAGTTGAGCCACTGATTGGGTTAACACTCTGCCAGCCAGAAATAATCGACATCAAGAGGCTAGCACAGACAAGTGGATGACCTGAATTACTAACGCGGCTATGGTGGCTCGCCGGGCCGTTCTGATTTCATCCTTCTGCTCCTCTTCGGTTAAAGGTACAACGGCGACGATGAGAGACAAGACGAGAAGGGCGACCGCGTCCTTTGCAACAGCACTAATGGATTCACGGTAAATAGTACTCGGCAAAACCCAAACGGCTCCGAGCCAGATCCACATCCACGTGAGCGCAGACGGCTTGAAGCGTTCAATCATTATCGGGACGGTGGGCAGGCGGCATAACAGTTGGCCGCTCAGCCGCATTAGGCTTGTGGCGCGGCGGTCGGTCGAAGCGGAGGATACGCCAGCGCCCGGCCGAAGCCAAGAACGCTGGCGCCTAATGTCGGCCTGCAGCGGCGGGTTAGGCAGTCATGGTGCTAACGGGTATTGTTTTGCTTCTTCTTTCTTGGAGGAGGGCTCCAGTCGGGGATTGCTCTATGCATGAACTGATCGAACAAGGGAACGGTAAATGCGGTATCTCCATGAGCAGGACTCCATACCATTCCTTTCCTTATGAGACCACTCCGGAGTGGTCCCATCCCTTCTACCTTTCGTCCTAACCTCTCCGCAATGGCACCAGACCGATGAGGCCCTGGCCCGAGATCCGCCATAGCACGTAAATAGTCTTGCTCGCGCGGAGTCAGCCTATCGAACCGGACGCGAAAGAAGCTCTTATCCAATGCTGCGGTCGCGGTGGAGCTAGCGGATTTTACATCCTCAATCGTTATGGGTGACTGAGGAGCTCCGTTCCAAGAGTGTTTTCCCCACTCTTGGATGAAGTATGGGTAGCCTTCTGTGACATCGGCAATTTCATCTAGAGCGTCAGCCTCGATGTCTGCTCCCTCCTCTTGAACAGGCTCCTGTATCGCTTGTCGGGCGGCTTTTTTGGACAACGGACCAACCTCTGGATAGTCAAAGAGACGCTCAGCGTAAGATTTAGCCTCCCCCGCCAGTGCTGCTACTTGGGGGAGGCCAGCCCCGAACAGAACAAGAGGCAGCCCCTTCTGGGAGATTCTATGCAATGAGACTATAAGCGCTCTGAGATCATCCTCTGTCAGATACTGAACTTCATCTATAAACAGGGCTACGCTACTGTCCGCTGCCTCAGCAGCTTGGGCCGTCTTGATCAGAAGCTCCGGCAAGTCAACTTCGATGTTACCGCTGTCGGCACTCTGAGGCTCGCTAATGCCGAAGTCGATGTCACCAATTGAGGCTTCAAACACACTGGCGAAGCCCCGAAGCGCAGCCATCGCCCGAGCCGCATACTCTTTCGCTTTTTCGACTTTGCTAAGACGGATCAGAGTTCCCTTCAAAGCCGGCGACAAAAATTCGGCAAGCCTTTGGCCCTCTGGTGCCTCCAAGGAGATGGTCAGGTAACCGATATCCTCTGCCATCTCACTTATTTTGTTCAACAACACAGTCTTGCCTACACCCCGGAGCCCGAGGAGCATCTGGCTCTTCTCCGGTCGTCCTTTGCGAATGCGGTGGAGAGCAACTCTCGCGGCCTCGATAATCTCGTCACGACCAGCTAGTTCGGGCGGTCGAGCACCAGCGCCCGGGGAGAAGGGGTTGTTGAGGCGGTCCATGAGCGGGCGTCTTGAAAGAGATTAACCCATATTACCAATCTATCGTGATCCAGTCAAGCCTAAGGCCGCTCTATTGACTGCGAACCTTCAATCGATGCCTGGCACAGCTTCAACGTTGAAAGGCTGCCTAACAGATGGACGCTCAGCCGCACGGGGCAAACAGCACGATAGTTGGACGAGGCAATGATAGCACCGCCGCTCGGACGAGCTGAGAACGCTGACGCCCCGTGTCGGCCTGCAGCGGCGGGTTATGCAGCCGTGTTACCACCTGAACATCTCAGATGTAGACAGCTTGTGGCTATTCGAAGTAGAGAAGCCATCGATGTCAGGAAACAGGGTGCGACGCCTCAGGTCAAAAACCTCCATCAGGGTGTTCAGTGACTCAGTTTTGAGAATTGGCACGATAGGTATCACCAGCGTGCCTGTTGGTTTATCCGGCAACCGCAAGCTTCCGCGAGGATCGTCGAACACGGTGCTGAAAACAAACTGAGCGTGCTGAGCCGCGATCCTCGCGGACACGCCGGGTGGCTCCCAAGTAAACGGGTGGCTCCTGCTTGCTACCCTGTCAATTACGTCACTGTAGTTTCCATCCTCTGTGACTTGCTCTCGGCCTCCTAGATAATGGCTGTGTATACCTATCAGCGCTCCCGTCTTGTCAGGGTGATCCGCTGAGCAGAACCACAAAGCCACAAGAAGACTCCGCGTTGCGTCTATCAGTCGGGTGGCTGCCCCGTGATGCTGTAATCGAGCAAGCAGCTCGAAGTCGGATAGAGCCCGTCCGTCTAAATATCTGTAACCCTGGTGAGTGGCGTGTCTCAGCAGGTGCTCCTCGTACCTGACTAGATCAGGCTCGGATATAGAGCGGCCGCTCAGTGCCAGGCGACGATATGCCGAGCTATGGATGGGCCAGTCTAAGTCTGCTTGTCCGCGCCACATACGAACCAAGTTGCCCTCTGCCGGGACGCTGAAAGCGATTTCGAAAAGCTCTCCTAAACTTTCAGGAGCTTCCAGGTCCCCGAATAGAGTTCCAGTAATCGATGTCATGCTTGGGACTGTGAGCGAGGCTGCATAACAGAGGGCCGCTCAGCCGCAAAGGGCAAGCAGCACGGCGGTGGAACGGGGCAATGTAGACACCAATGTTCGGACGAGCCAAGAACGCCTGCGCCCTGTGTCGGCCTGCAGCGGCGGGTTATACCGCCGGCTTGCTCGGCTCGGACGTGCAGCCTACAGCCTCCTCGAACATGCGGGCTCGCTCCCGATAGTACGCGATTCGCTCTTCAACAGGACGGTCCTTGAACCGCTCGTAGTGGGCATCGCGGATACGTCGTACCAACTCAACCGCCTTAATCGACTGCTCAGACTCGGATCGCCTCTTCATAGGTCGGTACCTCGTAGCTTGTCACTTCGCGGGGTGAGTAGATTAGGACCGGCTTGTACCCGCGCTCGATGCTGATCGCGTTGAAGAGCCGGATTTTGTCCAAGTGTACAATGTGGCGAAAGTTCCAGCTTACGATCACATCGGCCCCGCTGGTGGTCGCCAGCGCGACATGGAGACCATCGTCGTAGAACTTCGGCGTGAGCACGCCGCGCGATTGGAACGTGTCGGCTAAGTCTACCACATCGTCTGAGACGACCACACGCTCTGCCCCGGCTCTGAGGAGATCAGCCAGCACGCCGCGCACGTTCTCCGGCGCGTCAGCTACCTCCGCCTCGACGATCTCAGAGACGATCGGAGCGAAGTTGCCGAGGTGGAAATCGCGGACGAGCCCGTTTGACCACAGAGCGAATTCGGCGTCGAAGCAGCCGCCGATGACGGAGGTATCGGTGTAGACGCGCTGGACTTTCATTCGGCCAAGCTACGCCGCGCTGCTAGAAAACGCACCTTGGGAGCAACGCGGCGATCTCGCCCTCACCCAACTCCGCTCTCGCGTATGGACCGTCATCCACCCGGCCATCGCCTTCAACGATGAGGCCGGTTCCCTGTCGGTAGAAAACCGCATCGTCTTCTGCGACCTCCGTCCATACACGGTCATCCTGTTGGACGAGAACGGCAGTTCTGATGAGCCAGCAGTCATCGCCAGTTGTAGTGCCTGTATCAGGGTCGAACTCCTCAACGCGTTCGTAGAGGCTGAGACTGGGAGCTTGGATGACTACGTAGCTGCGGAAATCTGGTGTGGGATAATCCTCCGTGTTGTACCACACGCCATCGATAGAGCCGGTTTCTGGTTCGGATCCATCCTCAGAATCGCAGGCGGTAAAGAGGATTGGGATGAAAGCGAGGAGACTGAAGACTGCGTATGGCTTCATGGTTATGTACGGCTAGTGAGCGGCTTCAGCTACACCGCAAGGCGGTATAACAGGGGGCCGCTCACCCGCGAAGGGCGGCGCGGCGGTGGGACGAGGCAAAGTAGACGCCGACGCTCGGACGAGGCAAGGCAGTGCAGCCCTGCGTCGGCGTGCAGCGGCGGGTTATGCCTCCTGCTGGTACAGACCGGGCAGATGGTTTACACCATAGTCCAGGCACATGGTTTACACGGACACCCTTCCGTGAGTTGCCATGCCCTTCACTACGACCGACCCGCCCATGGAGCGCGCCCGCCTCGTTGCCGCCCACCTCGACGGCCTCTACTCCGTCGCCGAACTCGCAGACCGCTTCTCGGTCTCCCGGCCCACCGTCTACAAGTGGATCGACCGCTACCGACAGGGTGGAGCCGAGGCGCTCTTCGACCGCAGCCGCGCCCGCCACACGCAGCACGCCCGAACCGATCCCGAGGCCGAGCGACTGCTCGTTGAGGCACGCCGGGTCCACCCGACGTGGGGCGCGCGCAAGCTGCTGCCCTACCTCGCCCGGCGGCACGAGGGCGTCCGGTGGCCTGCCCCGAGCACAGCCGCCGCCATCCTCCAGCGCCACGGGATGACCAAGCGTCGGCGCAAGCGCCGGGTGCCGAAGCACCCCGGCTCAACGCCGCTCGTGACGACGGCCCCCAACCAAGTATGGACCGCCGACTTCAAAGGCCAGTTCAAGACCCGCGACGGCGTGTATTGCTACCCGCTGACGGTCTGCGACGCCCACTCCCGCTTCGTACTTGGCTGCACCGGGCTACCGTCAGTGAAGCAGAAGGGCGCAAAGGCGCAGTTCGAGCGCCTCTTTGGCGAGTACGGCCTACCCGGAGCGATCCGCTCGGACAACGGCGTGCCTTTCGCCACACAGGCGCTCTGTGGCCTCTCGCGGCTCTCGGTGTGGTGGCTCAAGCTCGGCATCGGGCATGATCGCATCACACCTGGCCAGCCGCAGCAGAACGGTCGCCACGAGCGGATGCACAAGACGCTCAAGGCGGAGACGGCCCGGCCACCTGAGCGCGACATGGCCCGGCAGCAGGCTCGCTTCGAGGACTGGCGTACGGAGTTCAACGGCGAGCGCCCGCACGAAGCGCTCGGCTACCAGACCCCGGCCTCGGTCTACGCGCCATCACCGCGCCCGATGCCGGACGTGCTGCCGGAGCCGAGGTATCCCGGCCACTTCGAGGTGCGCTGGCTCTCAAAGAGCGGCAACATCAAGTGGAAGCGGCAACAGCTCTTCGTCAGCCAAGCGCTGGCGCACGAGTGGGTCGGGCTGGAGGAGGTCGCCGACGGGGTGTGGAGCCTGTACTTCTACGACCGGCTGCTGGCGCGGCTCGATGAGCGCTCGGGGCTGAGGCTCAGGCCGTGAGAAGTGTAAACGATGTGGTCAGACAAAGGTGTAAAGGAACTGCCCGGCTCCTACATGTGACCACCGCAGCAATGGAGACCCCCGATAGTTGGATCACCGCATGTTTTCTGCGAAAGTAATCATCAGTCCACTCGTGCCCTCCTCCCTCATGAGGTATCAGATATCTGTCCAAAACTTTGGTTTCAATCGATGAGTGTATCTTTTGGAGTCTACCAACGGCAGACACTCTATTCCCTTTCTTCAATAGTCGCAGAGCATTTCTCCATTCGGGCCCCAATATTAAATCGATTATAATTATATCGCCAAATCTGTGTTCTTCATCTACTCTAATCAAAACTATGATTTTATCCTCGTCGTGTGGTATTTTGACATCGTGAACTATTCCCTCGGTGAATATCATTTTTCCTCGAAAATTACTACTAATAGAATAACAAGTTGGAGAGGAGGGTTTATTGCCCCTATTTAACTTGGTCATAGCCTCCCAATAAGATAGCTTAGATCTGTAGATTTTTACTTCTTCTACCCCATACCCGACTATGTCTTTCATTGTTATATATTTTTCTGATATATAATCAGGTATAGCTTTGGGTATATGTTTTATCTCTTTATTCAAATATAACCCACCCCTTCTCCTTCGCCAAGATAGAACCAGGATAGTTAGTATCGCTAAAATCCAGAAGAGTATTGACATGATGTCGACGGTGACGCGAGCGGCATAACAGAGGGCCGCTCAGCCGCAAAGGGCAACGACCGCAAACGGTTGGACGAGCAACGTAGACACTGCGGCTTGAACGAAGCAAGAACGCTGACGCCCTTTGTCGGCCTGCAGCGGCGGGTTATACAGCAGCGGGGATTAGGGCACCTTTTAGGGCAACTTTGGGTCTTCCGTTGGTGGCTTCAACTGGTGAATCTGGAACAGCGCCCGTTCGATCACAAGAATGTCTCGCCACAGCTTCTCAGCAGCGTCAGCAGAACGGACAAGGGACTGTGCGGGATGCGCTACAGCGTTGCGCAACTTGACGAGTCGGTTAAACTCCTTCTCGAACTTACTCTTGGACTCGTAGCCGAGCACGCCCTGAAGGTCTCGTTTTCGAACCAGCTTCAGGAAATCTGGGAGATAGAGGTACTCCACTACGTCGCGTTCGATGTTCTGCTGCCGATCCGATTCGTAGCGCTTGCGGACTTCGGCTTTCGCTTCGTTCAGCACGTCCTCCGCGCTCAAAGTTCTCCCGATCTCAGCTTGCACCAGTTCACCGAGCCGAACTTCCAACTCGCATAGCAGCGCGAACAGGAAGGTGCGCGCTTGGCGGCAGTTGAGGTTGACAATGGAGATGAGGCCGGTGACGCGACGTTCGTGAGCTAGGAAGAAGAACTGTCTCCCATCAGCGAACCCCCGGATGACTGCGGCTATTGGGGTGCTTTGCGGAATCACATCGTCGTATGTGATCTCGTGACGTTCAACCGTGGAGTAGACCCCCCAATCTCTCGTCTTGAAGTACGAGTGTACCTCTGCGCCCTCCCTATCAATAGGCATCACGTCGAACTGCCGTTCCTCCATGACGAGGCGGACTCGCTCAGGATCTCGCGTCTCCTAGGAGTGACACTTCCCCAACGGAGCCGACTGATGCCAACCACAGCGGCGTCAACGTCGATTACATTCTCGCGCTGATAGAAGAGGTCTTCGAGCATCTAAGGCGTAGCTGCTGTATAACAGAGGGCCGCTCAGCCGCATGGGACAAACGGCAAAATGGTCGAACGAGGCACAGGATACGCCGGAGTTCGGACGAGCCGAGAACGCTGACGCCCCATGTCGGCCTGCAGCGGCGGGTTATGTGGATCTCTAGGCTAATACTCACCCGGGCCAAGTTGCTCCGCGATCCGGTGGCGCTCATGCATCAGGCACTGGCGAAGCTTTCTGGACATTGACAGAAGCTGATCCACCTTGTGAGGGCTGAGCAGACGTGCAGGATCATGGGAGTACCCGTACACAGCGCCCCCCCTCTCCGATGACGCCGACCTCCAAATCGTAGGGCTCAGGGTCGGAGTGCGCGTAAATCTGGTTTCGTGAGGCATAGACTTCTTCGTGCAGCGCCTGCTCGTCTGCCGAGTAGGTGGAGGTACAGTCGGAAGTCAGACGGCTATCAAAGTCTTTGTTCTTGCCGGTTCGGTTTCCAGTGAACGGACGCGAGTAGCTGATTCTCAGCGCCAGATCAAGCGCTGCGCTCACCACCTCGGATCGGACAGCTTCCCGATCAGATAGAATCTCTTCCGCGAAGGACTCAGCAGCCTCGAGATCGTACATCGAGAGCGTCACTCGCTTCAAACGTCGGATCAGGTCCTCCTTCCTCTCGCTCATCTCAGACGGTGGTGATCCACATAACCAGTGATTATACGGAATGGGAGTCTCTAGATGTAGAGACCGATCACCAGATCTAGAGACCGTCTCTAGATCTAGAGACCACCGAGCCGAACGATCCGCCCTTCCAAGCCTAGGCGCTGAACCTTCCCATACGGCAGGTCCCACACCTTTCGCTCCGGGTCCCATCGGCCTCCGGCCTGCTTCACCCGCCGCGCCAGATCAGCTTCGCCCCACACCACCCGAACACCTACCACAGTCTTCGGTGAGGGCGTCCACGCACCTTCGTCCACCACCAGCTCTACCGTCGTCACGCGCCGCTGTGAGTCCGCGTCGTAGCGGTAGCGGACGCACACGAGGCGATCACGGTAGCGGTCAGTGAACCGCCGCGTACCGCGCTGGCCGGGGCGGAGAGTCTGGCGGACGTTCATGAGCGGCACCAAGCCATGAGCGGGGTAGCGCCCAGAGAATAAGCGCCGGCCAGTGTAAAGCGCAAGCCCTACCGGTTGAGCGGGTTCGGCACAATCGGCTCCGGGGAGAGGCGCGACCCCGAGGGTCGAACCAGACCCTATCCTTGCACGTCGACGACGATCCGGCCTTGCGTCTCGCCGCGCGTGATCTTGTCGCTGAAGGCGATCACCTCGCCGAGCCCGATGGTGTGCTGCATCGCGTCGAGGTCGCCGCGCGTGAGCACCTCTGCCAGGCGGCGCCAGGCGACGGCTCGTCGCTCCGGCGGGCAGGTGTTCGAGTCGATCCCGAGGAGGTTCACGCCGCGCAGAATGAACGGGAAGACGGTCGTGTGCAGCTCGTGGCTCTGCGCTAGGCCGTAGGCGGCGACGCTGCCGTGCCGCTCGGTTTGGGCGATGAGCGACGCGAGGGTGGGGCCGCCGACGCCGTCGATGGCTCCGGCCCACCGCGCCTTCTCGAGCGGCTGCTCCGGTCCGCCGCCTAGCTCGTCGCGCCCGATGATGCGCGCCGCGCCGAGCGAGTGGAGGTAGGGGTGTGCCGCTTCGGTCCCGGTCGAGGCGACGGCGTCGTAGCCGAGCCGGTGCAGCAGGGCGACGGCCATGCTCCCAGCCCCGCCCGACGCGCCGGTCACGACGACCTCGCCGTGTCCAGGCTCGGCGCCGTGCTCCTCGAGCGCCATCACGGCCAGCATCGCGGTGAAGCCCGCCGTGCCGACGGTCATCGCGCCCTTGAGCGAGAGGCCGTCCGGGAGCGGAACGAGGTGCTCGGCGCTCGCCCTCGCGCGTTCGGCGAACCCGCCCCACCGGTCCTCCCCCGTCCCCCACCCCGTCAGGACCACCTCGTCGCCCGGCGCGAACCGCTCGCTCCGGGACTCGGCGACGGTGCCGGCGAGGTCGATCCCCGGCACGAACGGAAAGTCGGCCCGGACGATCTTGCCTTTGCCCGTGACCGCGAGGCCGTCCTTGTAGTTGAGGCTGGAGTAGGCCACGTCGATCAGCACGTCGCCGTCGGGGAGATCGGCGTCGTCAACGACCGTGACGGCCGCGTCGATCCCACCGTCAGACTTTGTGAGGAGGAGCGCCTTCAAGTGGGTTGTGGGTAGATGCCGCAGAACCTTCGACGGCGGGGTTAACTTGTTCGGTTTCCCTCCATTCCCTCAGTCCACCGTCGTCTCGGTGGAGGCAGCCTTCGCCGGGACCGCCGCCTCGGCGGGGTTCAGCAGGACAATGCGGCTGTCGTGGTAGACCGGCAGGAGCGGGAGCGCGTCGACGCGGGCGCAGTACGCCACGTCGGCCTCGAAGCCCAGACCGACGAGGTGCCGGGCGTGGTTGCTGCGGGCGACGGCGGCGGCGAGGTCGTGCTGGTCCGAGGCGTACTGCGTCAGCGCGATGTGGGCGGCGTCGGAGCGGCCCTCGGGCTCCTGGCCGTTCCAGAGCTGGTTCAGGATCAGCCCGGCGCAGAGGATGTCCTCCAGCCCGACCCGCCCGTCGGAGCCGGCGCAGAGGATGGCGACCTCCTCCTCGGCGTGCCAGGCGAACTCGATCACCTTGCTCACGTTGAGGAAGCAGCCGACGGCCACGCTCGCGGCCCCGCGCGCCGTGGTGATCGCGCGCGTGCCGTTGCTGGTGTTGAGGATGACGGTCTTGCCCTGCACCGCCTCGGGCGTGTAGTCCGCCGGCGAGTTGCCCAGGGTGTAGCCGTCGATCTTCTGCCCGCCGCGTTCGCCGCCGAGGAGGCTCGTCGTCGTGTCCATGTGCGCGCCGATGCGCCCGGCCTCGGCCATGTCGGCCACGGGGATCACGGCCCGCGCGCCGTGGTTGAGCGCGGTCACGATGGACGAGCAGGCGCGCAGCACGTCGACCACGACCACCGCCTTGCCCTTCAGGTCGTCTTCGGTGGCGGAGTCGGCGGTGAGGTAGACTTCGATATGCATAGCAGAGACAATCGGTGTGAGCCTGAATAGTAGGCCGCGCGGCTGCCAGCGGTGCGTCAGCGCGAGAGCCACGCGCCGCCCAGGTCAGCCTTTGTGGAACGGCGGCTTCGTGACGATCGCCGGGAGGATGCGCCCGCGCACCGAGACGCCGAGGGCGCTGCCGGGCGCGGTGAAGCGCTCCTCGTTCGGGACGTAGCCCAGCCCGATGCCCTCGCCGAGCGTGGGCGACTGCGAGCCGCTCGTGACCTCGCCGATGGGCGCGCCCTCGGCATCGACCAGCGGGTAGCCCTGTCGCGGGATGCCGCGCTCCTGCATCACGAACCCGACCAGCTTGCGCGTGACGCCCTGCTCCTTCTGCGCCGCGAGCGTGCCGCGCCCGACGAACGCGTCCTTGCCGAGCTTGGTGACCCAACCGAGGCCGGCCTCGAGCGGAGTCGTCTTGTCGGTCAGTTCGTGGCCGTAGAGGCAGTAGCCCGCCTCGAGGCGGAGCGTGTCGCGCGCGCCGAGGCCGGCGGGTTGGAGGCCGTGCTTTTCGCCGGCCTCCATCAAAGCGTTCCACACGTCTTCGAGCTTCTCGGCCTCGCAGTAGATCTCGAGGCCGCGCTCGCCGGTGTAGCCCGTGTGCGAGAGGATGATCTTGTCGCAGCCGAGGAAGGCCCCCGGCGCGGGCCGCATGAAGTGGTAGTACTCGACGTCCGCCACCGGCAGGTCCGTCACCTCCGCGATGACGGCGAACGCCTTCGGCCCCTGGAGCGCGAGCAGGCCTATGTGCTCCGACACGTCCTCGACCGTGCAGTCGAACCCGCCCCTCTCGTGGACCGACCGCATGTGGGCCACGTCCTTGTCGATGTTCGAGGCGTTGATGACCAGCAGGTAGCTCTCCTCGGCGAGCCGGTAGACGAGCAGGTCGTCGACGGCCCCGCCGTGCTCGTTGCACATCACCGTGTAGAGCGCGCGCCCGTCGTAGAGCGTGGCGGCGTCGTTGGTGACGAGGTGCTGCACGAAGTCGAGCGCCCCGGCTCCGCGCACGAGCACCTCGCCCATGTGCGAGACGTCGAAGAGACCGGCGGCCTGGCGGACGGCGCGGTGCTCCTCCAGGATGCCGGCATACTGGACCGGCATCTCGAACCCGCCGAAGGGCATCATCTTGGCCCCGAGCGCGCGGTGGGTCTCGTAGAGCGGGGTTCGTTGCAGGGTTTGTACCGAAGGCTCCATGCGGGGTAGGGCGAGAGGTGAGCGAAGAGGTCTGTAAAGTACGCCCCGCGCTCGGGCGGCGCAATCGGTGAATGCCGGTGAACGGCGTGGGCGGGAGACGGTCGGACGTAACGGTTATGACCCGTAGGGGCGAACGGCCGTTCGCCCCTACGGGTCATAACCGTTACGGTACCTTGGCCCCTGGTCTGCCCTCTGCTCCCATGCTCATGCGCCTCGCCCTCCTCCTCGCCGCTCTCCTGGCGCTCCCCACCGCCGCGCAGCCGACGGCCTACGTCGGGGCCACGGTCTACCCCATCGCCGGGCCGCCCATCCCGAACGGCATGCTCGTCGTCGAGGACGGCCGGATCGTCGAGGTCGGGCCGGTGCGCGACCTCGGCGCGGTGCGGCAGGTCGACGTGGCGGGCAAGGTCATCATGCCGGGCTTGGTCGATACCCACTCGCACATCGGCGAGGGCGACGGCGGCGACCGATCCTCCGCGCTCCACCCTTCCGTCCGCATCCTCGACGCCATCGACCCGCTGAGCGACACTTTCAAGAAGGCCCGCGCCGGCGGCATCACGACGGCCAACATCATGCCCGGCAGCGGCCACCTGATGAGCGGGCAGACGGTCTACCTCAAGACCCGCCCCGCCGTGCGGATCGAGGCGATGCTCTTCTGCGACGACCTCACCGCCGGCCTCTGCGGCGGGATGAAGATGGCGAACGGCACCAACCCGGTCCGCTCGGCCCCCGGCCCGTTCCCCGGCACGCGCGCCAAGAGCGCCGCGCTCGTCCGCGCGCTCTTCCTCAAGGCCCAGCAGTACCGCGACAAGAGAGCCGAGGACGCCGACCTGGCCCTCGACCTGGAGCTAGAGCCCCTCCTCGAGGTCATGGACGGGCGGCGGATCGTCCACTTCCACACCCACCGGCAGCACGACATCCTGACGGCCCTCAGGCTCGGCGACGAATTCGGGTTCACGCCCGTCCTCCACCACGTCTCCGAGGGCTGGAAGGTCGCCGACGAGATCGCCGCCGCGAACGCCCCGGCGTCGATCATCGTGCTCGACTCGCCCGGCGGCAAGATCGAGGCCGACGAGCTGTACCTCACGACCGGCGGCGTGCTCGAGGACGCAGGCGTCGACGTGGCCTACCACACCGACGACTGGATCACCGACAGCCGCCTCTTCCTGCGCTCGGCGGCGCTCGGCGTGCGCGGCGGGATGAGCCGCGAGAAGGCCCTCGAGTCGGTCACCCTCGCCGGGGCGCGGATGCTCGGCCTCGCCGACCGCCTCGGCTCGCTGGAGGTGGGCAAGGACGCCGACTTCCTCATCCTCTCTGGCGACCCGCTCTCGACCTACACCCACGTCGAGCAGACCTTCATCGACGGCGTCAGGGTCTTCGACCGCAGCAACCCCGAAGACCGGCCCTACGCCGTCGGCGGCTACCAGGTCTTCCGCAGCAGCGCCGTGCACACCGATCATTGATGCCGGTGCGGACCCCCGCCCGTCTTGCGGTCGCTACGCTCCTCTCTGCGCCGGGCTGTCCCCCTCGTTTGAGGGGGACGGGACAGCTTCTCGTGCCCTGAGCAACGCGATGGCGCGAGAAGCGGGGGTCCGCGCCATCTACTGCCTCCCTCTACTGCGCCCCGACTCATGCGCCTCGCCTCGCTCCTCGCCCTGCTCCTCCTCGCTCCCGCCGCCGACGCTCAACTCGCTGTGCGCGGAGGCTTGGTCTACACGATGGAGGGCGAGCCGATCCAGGACGGGGTGGTGCTCACCGGGGCGGACGGGACCATCGAATACGTCGGCCCGGCGCGTGCCATACCCGACGGCTATCGCGAGCTCGCAGCGGCCGTCGTGACGCCCGGCTTCGTGGACGCCCGCGCGACGGTCGGGCTGTCGGGCATCCTGAACCAGGAGGGGGACCAGGACCACCTCGACACCTCGGGCCCAATCCAGCCCGAGCTGCGCGCCCTCGACGCCTACGACCCGACCGAGGCGCTCGTCGCGTGGGTACTCTCCTTCGGGGTGACGACGGTCCACGTCGGGCCGTCGCCGGGCGCGCCGGTGGCGGGGCAGACGGCGATCTTCAAGACGAACGCCCGCATGGTGGCCGACGGCTTGGTGGCGGACGCGCCGATGGTCGTGTTCGTCCTCGGGACCGGCATCCGGGGCAACTTCGAGACGCCGGGGACGCGCTCTAAGGAGATTGCGATGTTGCGCGAGGCGCTCCTCGACGCGCAGCGCTACGCCGACGAGATGGCCGACGAGGACGAAGAGAAGCGCCCGGCGCGTGATCTCCGCAACGAGGCGATGGCGCGCGTGCTCTCGGGCGAGGCCGCCGCGCTCGTCACCGCCCACCGCGCGCACGACATCCTGACGGCCCTCCGCCTCGCCCAGGAGTTCGGCCTGCGCCTCGTCCTCGACGGCGGGGCCGAGGCCCCCCTCGTCCTCGATCAGCTCAGCGACGCCCGCATCCCGGTCATCCTGCACCCGACGATGGCGCGGCCCAGCGGCGACGCCCAGAGCGCGAGCTACGAAACGGCCAAGACCCTCCGCGACGCCGGCATCGAGGTGGCAATCCAGAGCGGCTACGAAGCCTACGTCCCCAAGACCCGCGTCGTGCTCTTCGAGGCGGCCATTGCGGCGGCGCACGGGCTCGGCGTCGAGGGCGCGCTCGAAACCATCACCCTCGCCCCGGCCCGGATGCTCGGGATCGACGACCGCGTCGGCTCCCTCGCCGAGGGCAAAGACGCCGACCTCGTCCTCTTCGACGGCGACCCGTTCGAGTACACCTCGCACGTCTGCACCGTCATCGCCGGCGGCGAGGTCGCCGTGGACGAGTGCCGGTAGCCCCGCCCGCGACCCGCCTGTACCGCGCGGCGTGGCTGTGCGGCCTGCTCCCGCTCACGGTGGGAATCGCGATCTACCTCGTGTGGGAGCTCACACAGTGGAACCCGCTCCTGCTCGCCGGCCTCGTTACGCTCTACGCCGGGACCGTGTGCGTGGCGGTCGGGTTGGTGTGTGTCCTCGTCGACGCCGTCACGCAGCGCCGCGCGGGAATATCGTGGGGACCCGTGGCGCGGCGGGGGGCGAAACCCGCTGGGGTGTTGCTCCTCAACCTGCCCGTGGGTCTGGTCATCCTAGCCCTCGTCTTGCTCAGCCTCACCCGGTTCACGGTCGTGCTCCGGAACGAGAGCAGCGAGGTCATCTCCCGCTTCGAGCTAGCGGCACCGGGCGTCGAGGAGGTGCTCGAAGGCCTCGCGCCGGGGACATCGGCCTCGGTCGCCATGCACTTCGACTCCCAGGGCGAGCTTGCCTACACGGCAGAGGTCGGAGGGCGCGTTACCGAGGGGATCATCGAGGGCTACGTGTCGAGCAACACAGGCGGCCGGTCCACCGTCACCTTCTCCGACGGGGTGTTCCGCGCCGGGCCGACCGAGTGGCACTGAGCGGCCGGCCGGTTTCCGTCTCACCCCCACAGGCTTCTGTAACTCAAGTGCTGAGGTACAGGCTTGGGAGGCCAGAGCCCGCGGACGACGGATTGCGGACCGCTGTTTGTTGGCTCGCGCGGCGGTCTGCCGTCCGCGGTCTGCGGTCCCCGCACCTCGGCACATAGGGCACAACTTGGGTTCTGTATATTCCGTCTTCGGCCACCCTGCCCCCCGACTCCTGGCCGCCTCCCGCCCACCGGATCGACCGACGCCTGTGAGCCGATCCTCGACTCGCTCCAAAAGCAGAAAGAGCCGCGCCGCTGCCAAAAGCGACGCCGTGCTCGTCTCCCCGCAGCGCAAGAAGGAAGTTTTCGGCTTGGTGCTGATGGCGCTCGCGCTGCTGCTGACCCTCGCGCTCGTCACCTACAGCCCGGCCGACGACGCCCTCGCCCGCGCCTTCTCGCTGCGCGACGCCCTCAGCCCGCGCGGGAACGCCGCCGACAACGCGCTCGGACTCGTCGGCGCGACGCTCGCCTACGGCTTGGTCCCGCGCTTCCTCGGCTACCCCGTCGTGCTCCTCGCCCTGCTGCTCGGCGCGTGGGGCTACGTCTTCTTCCGCCGCCGCCAGACCGTCTTCCTCCCGATCCTGAGCCTGCTCGCGGTCGTCGTCGTGCTCCTGGCCTCGACCTTCTTCGGCTGGTTCGCCGATGGCTCCGGCGGCACCCTCGCGCTCTGGAGCGGCGACGTCGGCGTGGGCGTGGCGGGGTGGATGACGCAGCTCTTGGGCGCGACCGGCTCGTTCATCGTGCTCGTCCTGGCCGCCATCGTCGCGCTGCTGCTCATCATCGACCGCGACATCCAGCTCACGCTCGACCGCGCCGAGGCGTCGGCGGCCTCGCTCCGCAGCACGGCCCAGGAGAAGTGGTCGGCGGCGCGGGCCGCGAGCGCCGAGCGGAAGGAGACCCGCGCCGCCCGGACGGCCGAGCGCCGAAAGGCGCGCGAGGCGAGGCAGCGCGAGAAGCTGAAGCAGGCGAAGGGCCGCGAGGACAAGAGAGAGAAGAGGGAAAAGAGAGAAGGGAAAGAGGAGAGAGAAGAGCGGGAGACGCAGGCACCGATGCCGACACCGCCCGTCATGGCAAACCCGCCGCCGGTGGTAGAGCGACCCAAACCCCCAACCTCCAACCCACACCCTCTCACCCACAAAACCGAGCCGACGCTCCACGTCCAGGGGCCGGTCGAGGAAGAGGCCGGCGACCTCGGCGCGCTCCACGAGCGGCCCGACGCGGCGACGTTGCCCTACGACTTCCCGCCCATCGACCTGCTCGACGAGCCGGACTCCACCGCCGGGGTCGACTACAACGAGATCGAGGAGAACAAGCGCGTGCTGCTCGACAAGCTCGAGACCTACAAGGTCGAGATCACCGAGATCAACGCCGTCGTCGGGCCGACGGTGACGCGCTACGAGCTGACGCCGGCACCGGGCGTCCGCATCAGCCGCATCACCGCGCTCGAGGACGACCTCGCGATGGCGATGGCCGCACCCGGCATCCGCATCCTCGCCCCGATCCCCGGCAAGTCCGCCATCGGGGTCGAGATCCCGAACCGGCACCGCGAGCTGGTCCGCCTCCGCAGCGTCCTCGGCACGGCGCGCTTCACCGAGGCGGGGATGGACCTGCCGGTCGCGCTCGGCAAGAACATCCAGGGCGAGGTCTCGATCGAGGACCTCGCCCGGATGCCGCACCTGCTGATCGCCGGGGCGACGGGCGCGGGCAAGTCGGTCGGCCTCAACGGCCTCGTGGTCGGCCTGCTCTTCGCGTGCCACCCGGCGAACCTCAAGTTCGTGATGATCGACCCGAAGAAGATCGAGCTCGGGCCGTACCAGGTGCTGCTCGACCACTACCTCGCGCTCCCCGAGGACGCCGAGGACCCGATCATCACCGACTTTACGCAGGCCGCGGGCGTGCTCAAGTCCTGCGAGCGCGAGATGGAGACCCGCTACGACCTGCTCGCCGAGGCGGGCGTGCGCGGCATCAAGGAGTACAACGACAAGGTCCGCACCGGCGGCCTCTCCGCCGACGACAACCACCGGCACCTCCCCTACCTGGTCGTCATCATCGACGAGCTGGCCGACCTGATGATGACGAGCGGCAAGGACGTCGAGCCGCCCATCGCCCGGCTCGCGCAGATGGCGCGGGCCGTCGGCATCCACCTGGTGCTCGCCACGCAGCGGCCGAGCGTGGACGTCATCACGGGCCTCATCAAGGCCAACTTCCCCAGCCGCATCGCCTTCCAGACCTCGTCCAAGATCGACAGCCGGACCATCCTCGACAGCGGCGGCGCGCAGCAGCTCGTCGGCAATGGCGACCTGCTCTACATGAACGGCAGCCGGATGGAGCGGCTGCAAGGGCCGTTCGTCTCCAACACCGAGATCGAGCGCGTGGTCAAGCACGTCGGTGCCCAGAAGGGCGCGGGACCGTACCTGCTGCCGCCGCTCGACACCGGCGAGGACAGCGGCGTGCTCGGCCCGACGAGTGAGGAGGACCGCGACGACCTGTTCGAGGACGCCGCAAAGGTGATCGTCCGCAGCCAGCAGGGCTCGGTGTCGCTGCTTCAGCGCAAGCTCTCGGTCGGCTACACGCGGGCGGCGCGGATCGTGGACCAGCTCGAGGACGCGGGGATCGTCGGCCCGTTCGAGGGGTCGAAGGCGCGCGACGTGCTCGTCGGCGACCAGGAGGCGCTGGAGGCGCTGCTCCACGGCGAGCCAGAAGAGCTGGAGGACGGAGAGTAGCATGATTGAGAATAGAACGACGGGGTCCCCTACTCCATCCTCCATCCTCCACCTTCCATCCCCTAGCCCGACCCTCGGCATCCTCGGCGGCGGGCAGCTCGGGCGGATGACGGCGCTCGCGGCGGTCCCGCTCGGCGTGCGCCTCCGGTTCCTCATCCCGAAGCCGTCCGGCTCGGTCGAGGGCCTGGGCGAGGTGACCGTCGCCGACTGGACCGACCGCGCCGTGCTGCGCGCCTGGGCGAAAGGTTGCACTGCAATAACGGTAGAGAGCGAGTGGGCACCGGCCGACGTCCTCGCCGAGGTGCTGCCCGACGGGACTGCGCTCTGGCCCGCGCCCGAGACGCTCCGCCTCATCCGCCACAAGGGCCGGCAGAACCAAGCCCTCGCCGAGGCCGGCCTCCCGCTCCCACCGTTTCGCTGCTGCCCGACCCTGGAAGACGCCCTCGGCGCGGCCGGCGACTTCGGCTATCCGGTCGTGCTCAAGCAGTACACCCACTCGTACGACGGCTACGGCAACGCAACGGCTCGCACGCCGGACGAGTTGAGTGCCGCCTGGCCCGACCTCGCCGACGACGACGGCCTCCTCGTCGAAGCCTTCGTCGCGTTCCGGCAGGAGCTGACCGTCCTCGTGGCGCGGCACCCGGACGGGGCGCACGTCACCTATCCCCTCGCCTACACCGAGCAGCGCGAGCACCGCTGCCACGCCGTCGTCGTCCCGGCGGACGTTTCAGAGGCGACGGCGGAAGAGGCGCGGTGGGTCGGCCTTGAAGCAGTCAAGGCCGTCGGCGGGGTCGGGGTGACGGCGGTCGAGCTGTTCGAGACGGAGAGCGGTGAGATTCTGGTCAACGAGCTGGCCCCGCGCCCGCACAACACGGGACACTACTCGATCGAGGCGTGCCACACGTCGCAGTTCGAGAACCACGCCCGCGCCGTGCTCGGCTGGCCCCTCGGCGACCCGAGCCTCCGCGTGCCGGTCGCGGTGATGGTCAACGTCCTCGGCGAGCGCGAGGGCGAGGTCCGCCCCGTCATCGATGCTGCCCTCGGCGTTCCGGGCGTGGGCGTCCATCTCTACGGCAAGGCGCACGTCCGCCCCAAACGCAAGATGGGCCACGTCACCGCGACGGGCACCGACGCCGCCGAAACCCGCACCCGCGCCGAGCGCGCCGCCGGGCTGATCCACTTATAACCTGATCCACTTATAACCCCGTAGGGGCGACCCTCGTGGTCGCCCCGGACGCAAGCGAGCACAAGACCCGCCTCTACGCACCCCGCACCCATGACCTCTGACCCTACGCCCCTCGTCGGCATCGCGATGGGCAGCGAGTCCGACCTCCCGACGATGCAGGCCGCCGCCGACGTGCTCGCCGACTTCGGCGTGCCGTTCGAGATGCGCGTGCTCTCGGCGCACCGGACGCCCGGCCGGATGACGGAGTGGGCGACGACGGCGCGCGCGCGCGGGCTGCGGGTGATCGTGGCGGGTGCGGGGGGCGCGGCGCACCTGCCGGGGATGATTGCGGCGAGCACGACGCTGCCCGTCGTCGGGGTGCCCGTCAAGACCTCGGCGCTCAGCGGCCTCGACTCGCTGCTGTCGATCGTGCAGATGCCCGGCGGCGTGCCGGTCGCCACGGTCGCCATCGGGCAGGCGAAGAACGCGGGGCTGCTGGCCGTCCAGATTCTCGCGGTCACCGACGAGGCCCTGGCCCACGAGCTGGCCGCCTTCCGAGCCGCCGAGGTCGAGCGCGTCGAGGCGATGGACGAGCGCGTGCAAGGGGACGCGTAAGGGCGAACGGCGTTCGCCCTGGCCGGCCTCGACGCTTTGGCCTACGAACAGGTCACTCCAAAAACAGGTCGCGGCTGCGTTCGGCGGTTTCGCCGGTGAGGGTGTCGCGCACGCGGAGGGCGAGGGTGTACAGCCCCGGCTCCTGGTCGGCGGCGTCGAGGAGCGTGTAGGTCGCGTCGTCCGGCCCGGTGCCGCCGGCCTCGAACTCGACCGAGACGCCGCCGTCGTCCCCGCCGAAGAGGTTCTTGGCGAGCTTCACGAGTCCGCGCGCCGTGTCCTTCGCCCGAAGGACGATCTCCACGCTGTACTGGTTCTGGCCGTCGGCGTTCTGGTCGAGGCCGTAGGTCTCGAAGTAGACGTAGATCGGCTGGCGGCGGGCGAAGACGCTCCACGGGGCCGGCTCGATCACGAAATCGCCCCGGCGGACGCGGCCGGCCTGCACGCCGTTCTGGCCGGGCTGGAACGCCTCCTCGACCTGGTAGGCCAGCATCAGGTCGCTGACGGCGAAGCCCTCGGCGAAGTCGGGCACGGTTAGGTCGCGGCGCTGCGCGGCCTCGGCCCCGCCGCCGGCCGTCTCGAACTCGACCGAGACCGTCGCCGGCCCCGGCTGCGCGGTCAAGGGCTGCGTGTCGGTCCACAGCGTGGCCTCCTCGAACGCCTCGACCTGGCTCGTCTTGAGGCCGTAGAGCGTCCGGCGGCGCTCTGCCACCACCTCTCGGTCGCCGTCGATGACGAAGGTGCCCGTGCGGACGGTCAGGTTGACCAAGTCCCCGCCGAGGTCGACCTCCGAGCCGAGCGGAATGCCGTAGCTGACGTAGAGGTCGGCGGCCCCGGCCTCACCCTTGAAGGCGCTGACGAGGTACGGGATGCGGACGGCGCGGCCCGGCGGCGTGTACTCGTAGCGCTCGGGCTGCTTGCGGAAGGTCCGGCGCGCGATCATCTCGTAGTCCATCGCTTCGGCGAAGCGGACATCGGCGTCCGCGAAGAAGTCCGCCGGGGGCGAGTAGAGGCGGTACTCGCCGTTGCGGAAGGGATCCTCGAAGACGAACTTGAAGTCGCCGTAGTCCCATACGTTGAAGAGGTTCGAGCGGTCAGCCATGTCGAAGCGCGGGCCGAACTGCCGTCCGGACTCGGTGCCCTGAGCGATCTTGGCGAGGCCGAAGCCGGCGATGACCTCGCCGAAGTCGCCGGTGATGGTGACGTCGGAGAGCGGCGGGCCGTAACGGACCACGAGGCGGCCGCGCTGGGTCTCCCACCCGCGGAGGTCGACGTCGGGCGCGGCGTAGAGCAGGTCGGCGTGGACGAGGCGGGCGTAGTGCTCGAGGCGGCGCTCGTTGTAGGGCGTGAGGTAGCGAGGGTCCTGGCTGGTCCAGAAGCGCTCGGCGAAACCGGCAGGGTCGACGCGGTGGCGGGCCTGGTCCTCGTCGGAGAGGATGAGCGAGAGGTCCTCGAAGGCGGCACGCTCGGCGGGGTCCATGACCTCTAGCGCCTGCTCGAAGCTCTTCGCCGCCGCCTCGCTCCGGCCGAGGCGCTGATTGACCAAGCCGAGATAGGCCCACATTTCGGCGTCCTCAGGAAAGAAAACGAGCATCTGGCCGAGCATCCTGAGCGCGTCGCCGTAGTCTTCGTTGAGCGTGTAGACTCGCATCAGGTGGCCGTAGACCGGACGGCGACGGGGGTCGTACTCGAGCGCCGTGCGAAGGTGGCCGATTGCCGCCTCGTAGGCCCGGTCGGCGCGGCCACTGAGGTCGAGCACACCGGCCCCCTGGGAGGCGAGTGTGGCAATATTGAAGCGGTCAGTGAGGTCGATGATCTGGCCGGCTCCGCCGAAGTCGGTCGGCGAAACCGGGTCTGGGGAGACGATGTCATCGGCGTTGGAATCGGGATCGGCACCCTGAATGATCAGCTCGCCGCTCTCGCCCTCGGGGTCGTCGGCGAAGTCCAGGCGGTTGCCGGGCAGCTCCAAGGTCGGCAGGGCGACGGCGTTGCGGTACTGCCAGAAGTCGCGGATGTAGGAGGCGCCGAGCTCTTCGTGGGCAAAGGCGTTCGTCGAGTCGACAGCGAGGATTTGCTCGGCGAGCGCCCGGCGCTGCTCATGCTGGATCAGCTCAGCCATGTTGTTCCACGCCGGTAGCCGAAGCTGCTGCAACTCGGCCACCATGAACTCGACGTTGTCGGGATCGAGCCGGCGGGCAGTGCCGATGGCGTCGCCGGCCGCGCCCTTGTCGAAGAGCGGGGTCTCGTAGTACAGGCGCGAGAGCATGTAGTGCGCCTCGGCGTTCTCGGCGTCGGCGGCGATGGCCTGGTCGAGGGCAGCGCGGGCAGCCTCGTACTCTTCGGCGCGGAAGGCTTCGATGCCGGCTTCGAGGGCCTGCTGTGAAGCGCTCACCGCCGGGCTCGTTGCGGTGGGCGTCTCCTGCGCCTGGGCCGGCAGGGCGAGCGCGAACAGCAGAGCGGCGGCGTAGATCGGGGACGTGGTCATGGCGAGGTCTCGGTTCTGATGGGGCAGTGTACCGGCAGCGGACCGGACGGGTTCGGGCGGGACGCCGTCTCGGCAGGAAGTTTCCTCACTCGAAAAACAGGTCCGTCGTGCGGGTTCGTGTGTACCCCGAGACGAGGTCGCGCAGGCGGAGGGTGAGGACGTGCGGGCCGGGCTGCGGCGGGGGGTCGAGCAGGACGTAGTCGCCGAAGCTGCGCGATGGGCTGCTCGCCTCGAACTCGACGGCCACGCCGCGCGCCTCCCCGGCGAACAGGCGGCGCGCGAGCCTTTTCAGGCCCGTCGCAGGCGTCGGCCGGAGGGCGACCTCGACGGCGTAGCGGCTCCCACCGGCGGCGTCCGGGGCGAGGTCGTAGCCCTCGAAGTAGAGGTAGACCGGCTGCCCGGCGGCGAACCGCGCGCCCGGCGCAGGCACGATCTCCAACCCGCCCCGCCGGAGTCCCGCCGCCGCACCGTGTGCGTCGTCAACGAGGACGGCCGGCAGCAGGTCGCTCAGCGCGAAGCCGCCGCGATAGGCGGGCACCGCGAGCGCCGCCCGCTCGAACCCGACCACCCCGGGGGCCTCGGTCTCGACGGCTAGCTCGTACGCCCCCGGCGCAGCGCGCAGCGTGAACGCATCGCCCGGCCCGTCGCGGCGCGCCTCGGCGACGACCGCGCCGTCGGCATCGAGCAGGAACGCGCCGGCTCGTCCGCCCACCCGGTTCGGCGCTCCGTAGGCCACGACGATCTCTGTTCGGCCGCTCTCGCCCCGAAACGTCGCCGTCCCGTAGGGCACGTCGACCCGGCCCGGCGGGGCATACTCGAACCGCTCGGGCGTCCGGGCGAAGAGGCTGCGGGCGCGCGTTGCCTCGTCCTCGCCCGCCGCCGAGCTTTGGAAGTGGTACTCGCCGTCGCGGAAGGCGTCCTCGAAGAGGAGCGTGAACTCGCCGTAGACCCATCGGCTGTAGCGGCTGAAGTCCTTGCCCACGGAATCGTTGGCGAGCCAGCTCGCCTGCACGCGCGGCAGCCCGTAGCGGACCGCGACCTCACCGCGCGTCGACTCCCACCCTCGACGCCCACCGGTCTCCGCCCCTTCGGCGAAGAGCAGATCGGCGAGCACGAGGCGGGCGCGGTGCTCCAGGCGGCGCTCGTTCTCGGGCGTCAGCAGGCGCGGGTCGCGGCGCTGCCAAAAGCGCGCGGCGAACCCGGACGAGTCGGCGGCGAATGCCTCCTCGTCGTCGCGACCCACGAACAGGGCGATGCTCTCGAAGGCCCGGCGCTGCGCCTCGGGCATAGCGTCGAGGGCAGCCGCGAAGGCCCGGTCGGCGGCGGCGGTGTGCCCGAGGCGGTAGTGGGCGAGGCCGAGCGCTAGGTCGGCGTCCGGGTCGGCGGGGTGGGCAGCCTTCATCCGGCGGGCGGCGGCGGCGAGGGCCGCGTCGTCCCCCGTGGTGGCGGCCGTGCGGAGTGCGAGGCGGTGCGCCGAGGCGCGGTCCGGCTCGGCGTCGAGGGCGCGGCCGAGGTGCTCGCTCACGCGCGCCAGGGCGCCGTTGGCAGCGCCACTCATCCCCCGCTCGGCGGTTCGGTCCCACCGGCCCTGCCGCTCGGCGATGCCGCGCCGCCAGTCGAACTCGAGGAGATACCCGAGCGCCCGCTCCTCGTGGGCGACGGCGCTCGCCGGGTCGAGCGCGAGAATCCGGCGGGCGAGCCTAGCGCGCCGGCTGTCGGTTAGGCTGAAGGCCCGCTCCTCGCTCAGCTCGCGCTGGAGCTGCCGGAGCCGGGTCTCGAGGTAGCGCGGACCGTCCGGGGCCATCGCGATGGCCCGCTCGGCGTGGTGCCGTGCGCGGCGTTCGTCGCGCAGCGGGCCAGGCCGCCCGTAGGCGAGCGCGAGCAGGTGGTGCGCCTCCGCGTTCTTCCGGTCTCGCCCGACCGTCTCCTCGGCGAGCGCCACGGCCGCACTCAGATCGCCTCGTTCGTAGGCGACGGTAGCCTCTGCGATGGCAGCCTCTGCGATGGCAGCCTCTGCGATGGCAGCCTCTGCGATGGCAGCCTCTGCGATGGCAGCCTCTGCGATGAGCTCGGCCCCGCTCGGCGACTGTGCCGGAGCGGCGACCGGGAGCAGCACGAGGGCCAGAAGCAGCGGGCAGCGCATGGTGGGCAGCGAGAGTCCGGGAGACGATAGGATCTTCCCTTCCGCCGCGCAAGGCAAGCGTCGCCCGCCGAACGGTCGAAACGCGAGGCGAAAGCGTAGAACCAACAGCCTGGACGGCTCCTCAGTTTGCGAGATGTGCTCGCGCCCTCAGGCGGCAGGAGCGATCCACGAGGTGCAGTACCCGCCGGGATTGATAGGACCCTTGACGAGCGTGCACCCCCCGCAGGCCGCGTCCTCGGCCGGAGCCAGCCAGAAGCGGCAGTTGTCGCACCGCTTCTCGGGGAGCGGCGTCTGCTCGACGTAGTTGAAGGTCCGTCGCGTTTGGGCCTCCGCCGGGGTGAGGCCGCTCACGTCGGAGCACACGCCTCCAGCCTCGGTCTCGGCGGTGGGGCGGCCGGAGTCGCCGCAGGCGCTTAGGACGGAGCCGGCCGCCCCGAGGGCAGCGCAGCGGAGGAGGAAGTCGCGGCGGGAGACGGAGAGGTCGGGCATGAGCAGCACGAGTTGGAGAAAGGTTGGTCAACCTGAAGGCTACGAACGCATGGGGAGCTCGGCCGGTTCTTTTTGCCGCGCCGCGTCGGTGGTGCTCCACTAGCCGTGCTCCACCGGCCGGGATCAATCGCTCGGGGGCGCGTTCAACCCGACCTGCTGCCCACTCTGTCTCTGCCATGTCCGCCCCCAAGAACCGTTCGCTCTTCGGCCGCCTGCTGCTGCTGTTCACGATCGTCCCGGTCATCGAGCTGTCGCTGCTCGTCTGGCTCGGCGGGCGCATCGGGTTCTGGCCGACGGTCGGGATCATCGCCGGCACGGCGGTCGTCGGCTCCTACCTCGCCCACCGCGAGGGGCTGTCGGCGCTGGCCCGGTTCCGGTCGAGCATGGCCTCCGGCGAGATGCCGGGCGAGGCGCTCACCGACGGCATCGTGATCCTGGTCGCGGGAGCGTTCCTGCTCACCCCCGGCGTCCTGACCGACGCGGTCGGCTTCCTCGGCCTGTTCCCGCCGACGCGGGCGCTCATCAAGCGGGCCGTCTCGAAGCGGGTCAAGAGCGGCCTGCTCGGCGGCTCGGTGAGCGTCTCCACGTGGCCGCCGACGCGCCCCGCCGACATCGAAGACACGGACATCGTGACGGACATCGTGGACGTGGACTTCCAGGAGGTGAAGCGGGAGGAGCTCGGCTAAGCCCGTCCCTTCTGACTCTGGCTCCTTCTGACGCTGGGTGGCGACTACTCGCCGTAGCTGAACGTGTCCTGGATCGTCCCGTCTTTCCGGTGGAGCACGAGCCGGCCCGACGCGCCCGCCTTCGCCCGCTCCCGCCCGGCCGTCGTCGCCTCGGCCTTGATGCCATGAACGCTCAGGGCGCGGCTCCCGCCCTCCTTCTCGACCGCCCAGCCCTCGTCGTGCGGCACCACGTGGTAGACCGGCGTGCCCGAGGCCGTTGCCGCATCGTTCGAGGCAGCTTTCGGCGGGGGGGTGGGCTTGGCCGAGGGAGTGGGCTTCGGTGGCGGAGTGGGTTTTGCCGGGGCGCTGGCACGTTGCCGGGTGAGCGTGTCCACTTTCCCGGCGAGCGCCGCGACGCGGGCGATCAGGTCCTGCACCTCGTCGTGCGTCGGCACGTTGAGCCGGTGGAGGACCCCCTCGACCGAGTCCTCCACCACACGCTGCACCTGCGCCTCGACGGCCGCGCTCCACGCCAGCGGCTTCTGCCCGAGGCTCTCCGCCGTCGCCTTCGCCGCGCCCGCCGCGACGCCTGCCGCCGCCCCCGCCGTCTTCGACGCCGACGTCAGCTTCTTGCGGCTCGCCTCCTCCCAATGCTCGCCCTTTTGCACGAGCGATTGGAACAGCTCGCCGCCGACCTCCTCGACCGTCGAGAGCGCGCCGATGCCGGCCATCCACACCTCGCGCGCCGTCTCGGCGACCCCGGCCGGAAAGTCGAGCAGGTCCGGTAGACTCGGCAGGCCGCCGAGCAGACCCGCCTTTTTCTTCTTGCTCGGCATCGTCTTGCTTGGGACCGCTTTCTTGATGCCGGCTTTCGTGCCCGCCTTCGGGCTGGAAGCGTCGGCCGCGCCGCTCGCTTTCTTCTTCTTCGTGACGATAGTAACTTTCTTCTTCTCGGCCATGTCGGAGAGGTTCAGGTGGTGCGTGAGGTCACAGGAGGAACGGCGGTGCAGGGCAGGCTGCTCAGTACGTCTTATCGACGCGTGAGGCGACCTCGCCCATGCCGTTGAGCACGCCCATGTTGGACATAATCTTGAGCTTCGACCCCTCGATCTGGTAGTCGGGCGAGGTGAGGGCGGCGAGCGGCGTCATCTCGCCCTTGTCGAGCTGCACCCAGACGCGGTACGGAGCCGTGGCGCGGGCGAGGGCCAGCGACTTGTCGAACGGGTCGTCGCGGAAGTCCGGGTCGCCCGCGTCTTCGATCCAGAGCTGCACGTCGGTCACCTCGCCGTTCTCGAAAGTGTAGGTCGCCTCGACGTCTTCGCCGCTCGGGTGGTCCAGGCAGCGCAGCACGATGGTGTTCGAGAAGGAGCCGGCGGCTTTCTGAAACGCCTTGTCGTCGTTGAGGGCCTCGACGTAGGCTTCGACGAACTCGGGGGTCCAGTACTGAGGGGAGGGCATGGTGGGATCGGGTTAGAGGGAGACGTGCAAGGATAGCAGCCGCGCACCGCGCGGCGCAACGGGCGGCGGCAGGAAAAGCACACACATACTTAACACCGTTAACAGAACCGATGCCGCGCTGCGTCATTTCACGCCGCACCACGACAACCAACCTACGAGACCATGTCCCGACTCTCCGTTCCGCAGCGCGCCCTCTGGGTGGCCCTCGCCACCGCCGCCGCGCCCCTCGCCTTCTTCCACCTCGCCCGCCGCGCCCCCGACGCCCGCGTCCTCGACCTGAGCATCGACAACGACGACCTCTACGCCGACCTCTTCGAGGGGCAGCTCGGCTAACCGGCTGGGTTTGTGCCAAGGGGTGGGTCTGTGCCGAGGGCGGGACTTGAACCCGCAAGGTCCGTGCGGACCGGCAGATTTTAAGTCTGCTGTGTTTACCATTTCACCACCCCGGCCGGGCCCTCGCGGGCGGGCTGCAACCTACTTCGCGCGCGCGGCTCGGTGCAACTCGGCACCTTCTCGTAAACGCGTTTGCTGGTATCTTCGCCGGGCATGAACGCCCGCGACGGTTCCGCCCCTGCCCTCGATGCGCTGCCTCTAGAGGCGCTGCGTGCCCGTGCGCGTGAGTCGGCGGCCTTTGCTCACGCCCCCTACTCCGGCCGCGATGTCGGGGCGGCCCTCCTGCTCGCCGACGGCGAGTGGGTCCCCGGCGTCCGAGTCGAGAGCGCCTCGTACCCACTCACGGTGCTGGCTCTTCTCGGGGCCGTGGTCGCGGCCATCGCCGGTGGGCGGCGCGACATACGGGCGGCAGCGCTCAGCCGCCCCTTCGCCGCCGGCGAGGCGGAGTGGTTGGCCTCCGCCCTCGGCCTGACCCTCGCAGAGGAGACCCCCGACGCTCTCGTGTTCGGAGCCGAGCCGCTGCCCGAGGTGGGGGCGCGCTGGTCTCCGCTTCTCGGTGCGCCGGTTCCCGAGGACGATGCCGCCGGACTCCGCCTCGCCCGGCAGGTGGCGGAGCGGGCGCACGTGCCGGAGTCCGGCTTCCGGGTCGGGTGCGTGCTGCTGACGGAGGGCGGTGACCTCGTGCCAGGCTGCAACGTGGAGCACGCCGACTGGACGCGGGGCCTGTGCGCTGAGCGCGCGGCGCTCGCCGTGTTGATGGCCTACGGCGTGGGACCGGTCCGGCGCGTCTTCCTGTCGTGCCCGTCCGACCCGTCGGGGACCCCGTGCGGCGCGTGCCGGCAGCTGCTGGCCGAGCTCGTGCCCGAGGTCCCGGTGGTCATGGACCGGGGCGCGGGCGCGTCCGAGACGACGACCCCGGCAGCCCTTCTCCCGCAGTTCTTCACCGGGGATACCCTGAGGCTGTGAACAGCCACGAGGCCCACCCGTATGAGCGCAGCGCCAAAAAATCTCCCTCACCCCGCCCGCCCCTGCCATGCTTGTCCACGTCGGCGTGCTCCTGCTCGGGCTGGTGATCCTCTACTTCGGGGCGGAGTGGCTGATCAAGGGCGCGTCGAGCATCGCGGTCGGGTTCGGGATTCCGCCGCTGGTGGTGGGGCTCACCGTGGTGGCGTTGGGGACGAGCCTGCCGGAGTTCATGACCAACTTCATCGCGGCCTTGCAAGGCAACGACGGCTTGGCGCTGGGCAACATCATCGGCTCGAACATCGCGAACGTGGGCCTGATCCTCGGGACGAGTGCGGTGCTGGTCCCGCTCGCCGTGGCCCCCTCGACGCTCCGCCGGGAGTACCCGTTCATGCTCGCGGTGCTGGTGGCGTTCTACGTGCTCGCGCTCAACGGCGAGATCGGGCGCTACGATGGGGCGCTGCTGATCGGCGGGCTGGTCGCGTTTCTGACGTACCTCGTCCGCGACGTGCGCCGCCGCAGCGTCGGCGCGGCCGAGGTGATGGCGGCCCCGGAGCTAACGATGGCCGCGTGGAAGAAGGCGCTGCTGCTCGTCGGCGGCATCGCTGGCCTCGCCCTCGGGGCGCAGCTCATGGTGACGGCGGCGGTCGCCATCGCTGACATCTTCGGGATCGACCCGGTGATCGTCGGGCTGACGGTGGTGGCCGTCGGGACGAGCCTGCCGGAGCTGGCGGCGTCGCTCGTCGGCGTGTTCCGCAACGAGACGGACCTCGCCGTCGGGAACGTGATCGGCTCGAACCTGCTCAACGTGCTCTTCGTGGTGGGGAGCGTGGCGCTCGTCAAGCCGATGCGCGTCGCCCCAGAGGCTTTGTCGATCCACTTCCCGGCGATGGTCGGGTTCGGCGCGCTCATTATGATGGCGTGGTTCAACGGGCGGCTCGAGCGCTGGCACGGGGTGCTGCTGCTGGTCGCCTTCTTCGGGTACATGGCGTACCTCGTTCTGCCCCTCCTGACGGCATCCTAGGCCTGGCCCGCGATGCGCTCTTTCACGCTCGTCTTCCTGGTCGCCCTCTCGGCTCCGCTTGCCGAGGCGCAGGCGACGAAATACTGGGTCTTCCTGGCGCATCCGCCGGCCGAGACGGCGCGCATCTCGGTCTCGCCTCATGCTGCCGAGCGCCGCTCGCAGCGCGGAGGCCGCGTCCCGGCCCGCGCCGACGTGCCGGTGGCCGCTTCTCACCTGGATGCGCTGCGGGCGCTCGGCATCGAGCCGGTGGTCGCGAGCCGGTGGTTCAACGCCGTCAGCGCCGCGCTCACACCGGCGGAGGCCGCGACGGTCCGCGCCCTGCCGTTCGTGCGCGGCCTGCGCCCGGTCGGCCGGACGGTGACCGAGCGAGCCGGGCCGGTCTCGCCGGTTCGGATCGACTACGGCCCGTCGGCGCAGCAGATCGACCTCATCAACGCGCGCGGCCCGCTCGACGCGGGGGTGAACGGCGCGGGGGTGGTCGTCGGGTTTCTTGACACCACGTTCGACTTTCAGCATCCGGCCCTCGCGCACCTGGTCGAGCAGGGGCGGCTGCTGGAGGTCCGCGATTTCACGGGGCAGGCGCAGGCGAATACGCACGGCCTCTCGGTGGCGTCGGTCGCGGTCGGGTTCGACGAGGGCGACCTCGTCGGGCCGGGGTGGGGGGCGACGGTGCTCGCCGCCACCACGGAGTTTGCCCCGAGCGAGACGCGGCAGGAGGAGGACTTCTTCGTCGCCGGGCTGGAGTGGCTGGAGGCGAGCGGCGCGGACGTGGTCAACGTCTCGCTCGGCTACTCGACCTTCGACGGCGGCGAGGGCGATTTCAGCTACGCCGACCTCGACGGCAACACGACGCTCGTGACGCGGGCCGTGGACCGGGCGGCGGCGCTCGGCGTGGTTGTCGTCACGAGCGCCGGCAACGAGGGCGACTCGTCGTGGCGCTACCTCGCCGCCCCGGCCGACGCCGACTCGGCCATCGCCGTGGGCGCGGTGCGCTCGGACTCGTCGCGGACGAGCTTCTCGTCGGTCGGCCCGACCGCCGACGGGCGGACCAAGCCGGACGTCGTCGCGCTCGGCTCGCGCGTCACCGTCGCCTCGTCGACCGGGGGCTACCGGGTCAGCGGCGGCACGTCGTTCTCGTCGCCCGCCGTGGCCGGCGTCGTGGCGCAGATCCTCCAGGTCAACCCGGCGCTCGGGCCGGTCGAGGTCCGCGACCTGCTGCGCCGGACGGCGAGTCAGTCCGGCGCGCCGGACAATGAGCGGGGCTGGGGCGTCGTTAACGCAGCGGCGGCCGTCGAGGAGGCGCGCCTCCTAGCCGGCGGCGAGCCGGCGGAGGCTGAGCCGCTCGCGGCCGCGCTCTACCCGACGCTCGTCCCGCGCGGTCGTCGGACCCTTACGGTCGAGATCGACTCCGAGGCCGCCGACCGCGTGACGCTGTCGCTCTACGACGTGCTCGGCCGGCGCGTGGCGGTGCTCTACGACGGCCCGCCGCGCCGGGGCCCCGTCGCCCTGCCGGCGCTCGCGGCCGGCCTCTACTTCTACCGGTTCACCGGCGGTGCCCTCGACGCCGACGGCCGGATTGTCCTTTTGTAGCGAAGAGAAAGAGGAGACAGAAGAGATAGAAAAGAAAGCTTCTCTCTTCCCTCTTCTCCTTCTCTTCCCTCTTTTCCCTCCTTCCCCGTGGACCTTTCGCTCGGTTACCCGCCCCTGCTGCTCGTCGGCTGCCTCGTGGCGGCGGCGGGGCTGACGTGGTGGACCTACGGCCGGAGCGTGCCGCGCGTGACGCCGGGCCGCCGGGCGGTGCTCATGGCCCTGCGCGGGGCGGCGCTGTTCATCGTCCTCGTGCTGCTCTTCGAGCCGGTGCTCCGCCGCGTCGAGGCGAGCGAGGAGCCGCCGGTTCTGGCCGTGCTCGTCGACGGCAGCCAGAGCCTCGGGCGCGAGGACGGCGCGGGCGACGGAGCCGCCGCCGCGCGTGAGGCCCTCACCCGCCTCCCGACCGTCGACGGTACCACCCGGCGCTACACGTTCGATGCCGAGGCGACGCCCCTCGGCCCCGGCGACTCCGTGCGCTTCGACGGCGTGCGGACCGACATCGCCGGCGCGCTCCAGCGCGTCGAGGCAGACCTCGATGGGCAGAACCTTGGCGGCGTGCTGCTGATCTCCGACGGCCGCTACAACACCGGCCGCAACCCGCTCTACCTCGCCGAGCGCTACGACGTGCCGATCTTCACGGCCACGGTCGGCGACACGACGCGGCAGCGCGACGTGCTCGTGGCGCGCGTGACGACCAACGAGATCGCCTATGCCGGGGTCGAGCTGCCGGTGCAGGTCGCCGTCCGGGCCGACGGCTTCGGCGGCGAGCGCGCGACGGTCTCCGTCTTCGAGCGCGGGCAGCGCCTCGCCTCGGAGGTGGTCACGCTCCCCGAGGGCGGGGTCGAGGTGGTGGCCGACCTCGCCTTCACGCCCCAGACCGAGGGGCTGCACCGCTACACGGCCGCCGTGTCGCGGTTCGACGGCGAGGTGACGTATGGCAACAACACCGAGTCGGTCGCGGTGCGCGTGCTCTCCAGCAAGCGCCGCGTGCTGCTGCTGGCCGCCGCGCCCGGCCCTGACCTCTCGGCGCTCCGGCAGGTGCTCGCGACGGACCCGAACCTGGAGGTGGTCCCGCGCACGCAGCGGGCGGCCGGCACGTTCTACGAAGGCCGCCTCCCCGCTCTCGGCGACTTCGACGCCATCGTCCTCGCCGGGTGGCCCGGCCGGGCGGCCGACGCCGCGACGGCCCGGCGCGTGGCCGAGGCCGCCGGGACCGTGCCGCTGCTGTTCATCCTGACCCGGCAGACGGACCTGGCCGCGCTCCGCACGGCCTTCGGGGAAGTGCTCCCGGCCACGCCGGCTCTCACCCGGCCCGGCTTCAGCGAGGCCCTGCTCGTCCCGACGGCCGCGGGCGCGCTGCACCCCGTCTTTCAGATTCCGAGGGTCCCGCCCGGCGTGCTCAGCCGCCTGCCGCCCGTGGCGATGAACGACAGCCGGTGGGAGGCGTCGCCCGACGCGCGCGTGCTCGCCACGGCGCGGGTGCGCGGGATCGCGCTCGACGACCCGCTGCTGCTGGTTCGGCAGCGCGGGCGGAGCCGGTCGGCGGCGCTGCTCACCGCCGGGACGTGGCGCTGGCTCAACGTGCCGGCCGACCTCGAGTCCGTCGCCGGGTTCTACCCCGGCCTGGTCGACAACCTGCTGCGGTGGCTCACGACGCGCGAGGACGACCGGCCGGTCCGCGTCCGCCCCGTGCGCCCGCTCTTCGGCGAGGGCGAGGCGGTGCAGTTCACCGGCCAGGTCTACGACGAGAGCCTGGCTCCGATCTCCGACGCCTCGGTCCAGGTCCGCCTCACGGCCGAGGACGGCACGGCGTCGCCCTTCACCATGCGCGCCGCCGGCAACGGCCGCTACACGCTCGACGCCGGGACGCTGCCCGAGGGCGAGTACCGCTTCGCCGCCGAGGCCGAGCGGGCGGGCGTCGCGCTCGGCGAGGACCGGGGCGCGTTCGCCGTCGGCGCGCTCGCGCTCGAGTTCCGCGACACCCAGGCCGACGCGGCTCTGATGCGCGGCCTCGCCCGACGCTCCGGCGGAGCCGTCATCGACCCGGCCGACCTCGGCGACCTGCCGGCCCGGCTTGCGGCGCACGGCTTCGGGCCGCGCGTGGTCGAGCAGGAGCACGAGACCGAGCTGTGGCACCTCGCGTGGCTGCTCGCCGTCGTCGTCGCGCTCCTCGCGGCCGAGTGGGTGCTCCGCAAGCGCGCCGGAATGGTGTGAGATTTCGGAGTGTGGACTTCAGAATTTGGGCTGGGCGAGAGAGCTACCCGAATCCGAAGTTCGAACTCTCTGATCCGATCACTCGTCCTCGCCCATCACCTCCACGTCGTCGCCGAGCGTGTTCTCGACGTAGAGCCGCTGCACCAGGACGATCACTACGACCGTGAGCGGCGTTGCTACGGCCACGCCGACGGCCCCGATCAGGACGCCGAGCAGGAGCTGCGCCGTAATCAGCAGGGCCGGCGGCATCGAGATCACGCGCTCCTGGATGAGCGGCGTGACGAGGTAGCTCTCCAGAAGCTGCACCGCGAGGTAGATGCCCAGCACCACCAGCATCTGCCCCTCGGGGAGCGCCACGGCCAGCGCCGGGGCCAGCCCGAGGATCGGGCCGAGGTAGGGCACGAACGAGAACAGCGCCGCGATCAGCCCCAGCGTCAGCGCCAGCGGCACGCCGAAGAGGAACAGCCCCGTCGCCGTCAGCGCCCCGACGACCAGCATCGACGCGATCCGCCCGAGCAGCCAGTACCGCAGCGCCCGCCCCATCGTCGCCACCACGCTGTCGGCCTCGCGCCGGTGCTGCGGCGGGACCAGGCGCACGGCCGCGTTCACGTAGAGCGACGGGTTCGCAGCCAGGTAGAGGCCCACGAACACGATGATGAATCCGTTAGCCAGGATGCTGAGCACCACCGAGAACGCCGTCGTGATGGTGCTCAGCGTGCTCGCCAAGTCGGGGATCACCTCGCCCGGCGACTCCGGCATCTGCTCCACCACCCGCTGCCCCCAGCCGTACTGCTCCACCCAGTCCTGGACGTTCTGTGCCGTCTGCGGGAGCTGCTCGGTGAGCACCGGCACCTGCTCGGCGATGCGCGGACCGACGAACCACCCCATCCCCGCGATCAGGGCCACCAGCACGACCAGCACCGCGCCGAGCGCCACCGGGCGGCGCAGCGGCGTTCGCTGGCTCAGCCACCGCGCCGCGCCGTGCAGGAAGACCGCCAGCAACACCCCGGCGAAGAGGATCAGCAGCACCGGAGCCGCCGTCCTCAGCACGAAGAACAGCGCCACGGCCCCCAACGCTAGGCCGGCAGTGATCGCGGCGCGGCGGGCGTACTCAGAGCGGGAGAGCGTCATCGACGGGGAGAGAGAAGTGGGAATTAGAGAGAGTACGACCGGTCTCCGAGCCGGGCGCGGAAAAAGCGCGAGCCGGCCACGCGAAGTTTATGCAGGCTGTGCCTCCGCTGGGAACCCCCCACCCCGCGCCGGGAGTAGGGACGTTTTTTTCCTAGACCCTGCTATGCACCTGCCCGCCTCGCTCCCCGCATTCGGCGACGGAGCCCCCGCCATGACCTCCGACACCCCGCCCCTCCTGACCCAGCACACCCGCAAGGTCCGCGCTCTCAGCCAGGACGAGACCGGCCTCAGCTTCGCCTCGCTCGCCCTCTTCGCCGAGCCGCTCTTCGACCTCTACGACCTCGACCCGGCCGAGGCGTTCGCCCTGCTCGACGGACACGACACCGACGAGATGACGGTCGCCGTGCTCGAAGCGGCTCGCGTGCTCTGGGCCTACTTCTCCCTCCCGCCCCGCCAGCGTGCCGCCCGGCACGACGCCCTCGCCGCCTTCCTCCTCGGCCCCGACCCCGAGCCGGACGAGGAGGCCGAGTTCGACCAACTCCTCGACACCGTCGAGACCCACTGGGACGCGCTGACGGCAGACGACCGCGCCCTCGCCGAGGACGTTGACGCCGAGACCCTGGGCTTCGACGCGCTCCTGGCCCACCCAGCCTTCGCCCACCCGCCCGAGAGCGAAGCCGCCGCGCCCTCCGAGCTGACCCATGAGGTGAGCCGACTCAGCGAGATCGACGCCCGCGCCCTCTTCGCCCAGCCGCTGCTGGAGGAGGCCGACCTCGACGACCTCGACGCGGCGATGGAGCGCGCCGACGCCTACTGGACCCTCGCCCACCGCCCCCCTGCTGAGCGCGATGCCCACCTCGACGAGATCGCCGAGTCCTTCGCCACCGGCAAGGCGGGGCGGGCTGCCGTCCGCACCGAGGCCCAGCGGATGCTCGGCCGTTTCGCGGTTCTCTTCCCGGAGCGCTGAGACGGGTCGGTAGGCGGTGAGAGGCTAGGCGGAGAGGCTAGGCGATCTCGCAGGTCGCACCGGGCGGGTACCTTCGGTCTCCTCCCTCCTGACCATCCACCGAACCATGCCCCGGATCGAACACCTCGGCGTTGCTGTCCGCGATGCCGACGCGGCCGTCGCGCTCTACCAACGCCTCTTCGGGTATGCGCCCTACAAGCGCGAGCGCGTCGAGCGCGAAGGCGTCGAGACCGTCTTCCTCGACGCGGGCGGGGCCAAGATCGAGCTGCTCGAATCCACCCGGCCCGACTCGCCGGTCGCCTCGTTCATCGACAAGCGCGGGGAGGGCCTGCACCACGTCGCCTTCGAGGTCCGCGACCTCCGCGCCACGATGCAGCGGCTCCGCGCCGAGGGCGTCCGGCTGCTCAGCGACGAGCCCAAGCGCGGGGCCGACGAGAAGCTGGTCTGCTTCGTCCACCCCAAGTCCGCCGGCGGGGTGCTTGTCGAGTTCTGTCAGCGCGCGCCCGAGCCGCTCGTGCCGGCTTACGCCCCGCTCGGCGACGGACGGATCGCCTACTACCTCGGCGGGCGCAGCGACGGCCCGCCGCTCGTCGTGCTCCACGCCGCCCTCGGCTCGACGGAGCTCGAGACCCGGCGGCTCCTCCCCTACCTCAACCAACACTTCAAGACGATCGCTCTAGACTTTGCCGCACACGGCTGCTCTGACGATTTCGACGAGGAATACCTGACCTTGGAGTTCTTCGCCGAGGCCGTCCCCGCAGTGCTCGATGCGGCCGGGGTCGAGCGCGCCCACGTCTTCGGTTTCTCGATGGGCGGCTCGGCGGCGCTCTGGGCCGCGCGCCGACACGCCGAGCGCCTCGACCGGCTCGTGGTGCATGGCATGAACGTGCAGTGGGACCAGAACGAGGTGGCGACCATGACGAAGGGGATGGACCCGAACACCATGCAGCGCCACGCCCCCCGCTGGGCCGCGCGCCTCGCCGAGACGCACGGGCAGGACCGCTGGCAGGCCCTCGCCCGCCGGATGATCCGCTTCACCCAAGCCCTCCCCGACCGCCGCTTCGCCGACGAGGAGCTGGCGCAGATCACCGCCCCGACGCTCGTCTCGGCCGGCGACCGCGACCGCTACTTCCGCCTTGAGCACGCCCTCACCCTGTGGCGCACGCTCCCCGACGTCCGCCTCGCCGTCCACCCCGGCCTCGACCACCCGATCCAGGGCGTCGATCCGGAGCGCTTCGCCGCGCTCGTGACGGAGTTTTTGCTAGAAGACCGAACCCCTGCGGACTGAGAGCACGAGCGCCGCGCAGGGAGGGCAGGCTCGTGGGCAGAGAAGGGAGGGCAACATAGCGACCCAGTTCGCGGGACGACCCAGTTCGCGGGACGACCCAGTTCGCGCGGGACGACCCAGTTCGCGGGACGACCCAGTTCGCGGGGTGGTATAGCAGGATTCTCCTGTCCCGCCGGGCAGGAGGAACGGGCCTCGGCCTGTGCAGTGCGAGGGGTCCGCTCCTGCGGCCCGATCCGTCTGTCCGACCCGTCGCTGCCATGACCGCCGTGCTCCCGTTCGTATTCGCCCTCGGTGCCCTCGTCGGCATCGCGATGGCCGTCACGCACTTCCGGGGCAAGGAGTCGCCGGTGGGATGGGGCTGGCTCCACGGGGCGTTCGTGCTGAGCGGGATCGTTATGCTCGTGGTCTTGCTCTTGGGCGCGGGCGAAGAGGGGCGAGGCGAGCCGGGCACCGGCTGGCTGATCCTGGGGTTGTTCGTGTTAGCCGCGCTCGCCGGGGGGTTCCTCTACGTCCGGCAGCAGCAGGGCAAGCCGTGGCCTGGCCTGGTCATCCTGGCGCATGGAGCCACGGCCCTCACCGCCGTCGTGCTCTTGACGCTGTGGCTCCTGAGCTACTACGGCGCTTGACCCGGGCTCTTGAAAGGCGGCTCCGGTCGCTACGCGTGGGGCTCAGCCGTCATAGGCGTCGCGGGCCGGACAGCTCGTTGTTCCGCTCGGCGGCCTCGTCGCCGAGGTGCGTCAGCGGCGACGGGGCGAGGGCGGAGGCGCTCGCCCAGCCCTTCTGCGGACGGTTCCCCTCCGGGCCGGTCGGGCCGGGCAGCGCCCGCGCGGCAAGCTTCATCACGCCCGCCGTGAGGCCCGGCGCGAGAGCGTTCGCCGCGTGGAGCAGCTTCGCCTGCGGCGTCAAGATCAGCCGCGCCTGCCCGGCGGCGCACGCCGCGACGATCCGGCGGGCAGCGGAGGCCGCACTCATCGAGACGAAGGGCAGCGAGGCGGCGGCGGCGAACCACGCGAACTCCGCCTCGTGGCGGCCCTTGAACCACGCCTGCACGTGCGACCCGGTCCGCATCAGGCCGGGGCAGACCGTCGTGACGCGGATGCCGTCGGCGGCGAGCGCGGCGCGGAGGCCGTCGGAGAGGCCCGTGAGCGCGTGCTTGCTCAGGCTGTAGGGCAGCAGGTGCGGCACGGCCACCAGCCCGCCGATGCTCGATATGTTGACGATCCGCCCACCGGTGGGCTGCGCGCGCATGATGGGTGTGGCGGCCCGCGTCGTGTGGAGCGGTCCCCAGACGTGGACCGCGAGGGCCTGCTCGACGTCCTCGGGCGTCATGTGCTCCTGCGGCCCGACCTGGATCACGCCGGCGTTGTTGACGAGCACGTCGAGGCCGCCGCGCTCCTCGGCGATGCGCCGGACCGCGCCGAGGACCTCGTCGGGGCGGGTAACGTCGCACGGGTAGACGCGCACGTCGGCCCCGGCGAGGTCGGCGCGGGCGCGCTCCAGCTCGGCGGGGTCGCGGGCGACGAGCGCGAGGCGGGCACCCTCGGCGGCGAAGCACCGCGCCAGCTCCAGCCCCAGCCCGCGCGACCCGCCCGTGATGACGACCGACGCGCCGACGAAGTCGACGCGGCGGCTCCGGCGGAGCGCCCACCGCGCGGCCAGGGTGCTCGCTCCTGCAATCGCTACGGTCGTCGCACGCACGTCGGTCCTGTGGCTCGTGGGGAAAAGGCGGACTCGTCCCAGGCGTCGCTGTAGGCGGACTGGTAGATCTCCTGCCCGTGCTCCGGCAGGCTGCTCTTGACCGAGTCGGGAAGCTCGCTCAGGGTGTCGTAGGGCATCGGACCGGGGGGCGAGGGGAAGAGAGAGGTTGGCTTCGTCAGGGCTGTAGGACGACCTTGACGCAGCCGTCCTGCTTGTGCTTGAACGTCTCGTACATCTCGGGCGCGTCGCCGAGGGCTTTCCGGTGGGTGATCAGGAACGTCGTGTCCACCTCGCCGGCCTCGATGTGGCCCATCAGCTTGGGGAGGTACTTCTGCACGTGCGTCTGGCCCATCTTGAACGTCAGCCCCTTGCCGAAGGCCGCCCCGAGGTTGAGCTTGTCCACGACGCCGCCGTAGACGCCCGCGAGCGAGACGGTGCCGCCCTTGCCGCACGCCTGGATCGCCTCGCGGAGCGCCGTCGGGCGGTCGGTCTGGAGGCGGAGCTGCTGCTTGGCCCAGTCGTAGGCCCCCATGACCCCGAACCCGTGCGCCTCCAACCCGACCGCGTCGATGCAGGCGTCGGGGCCGCGCCCGGCCGTCATCTCTTTGAGCGCGCCGAAGACGCTCTCGTCGGCGTAGTTGAGCGTCTCGGCCCCGGCGCGCCGCGCCATCGCCAGCCGCTCGGGGAAGCGGTCGATCGCGATGACACGCCCCGCCCCGAGGAGCAGCGCGCTCTGGATGCAGAACAGCCCTACGGGTCCGCAGCCCCAGACCGCGACCACGTCGCCGCCCTCGATCCCGCAGTTGAGCGCGGCCTGGTAGCCGGTCGGGAAGATGTCCGAGAGGAAGAGGACCTCCTCGTCGCTCAGCCCGTCGGGGACCTTGATCGGGCCGACGTCGGCGTAGGGGACACGGGCGTACTCGGCCTGGCCGCCGGCGTAGCCGCCGAGCATGTGGCTGTAGCCGTAGAGCCCGGCCGGGCTGTAGCCGTAGGCGGTCTCGGCGATGGCGGCGTTCGGGTTCGAGTTGTCGCAGAGGCTGTACTCCTCGCGCCCGCAGTAGTGGCAGTGCCCGCACGAGATCGGGAAGGGCACCACGACCCGGTCGCCGCGCTTGAGGTTCTTCACCTCGGAGCCGACCTCGACGACCTCGCCCATGAACTCGTGGCCGAGGATGTCGCCGGCCTCCATCGTCGGGATGTAGCCGTCGTAGAGGTGGAGGTCGGAGCCGCAGATCGCCGTCAGGCTGATGTCGATGATAGCGTCGGTGGGGCTGAGGATCGTGGGGTCGGGCACGGTCTCGACGCGGACGTCGCCGGTGCCGTACCAGCAGAGGGCTTTCATGGGGAGAGGGAGAGGAGGAGGAAAAGGGGGGAGTCAGGGAGCGCCAGGGTCAGGCGTCGTCGGCCGAGCCTGGCTCGGCCATCTGGCGGTGCTGCTCGGCCTTGACGGTCTCGGGGAGCACGTTCGCGACGGCGCTCTGGAGCTTCGTCTTGAGGCCGCCCCCGACGACGTGGTCGTCCCCGGCCATGAGCGCCTCGAAGCCCTGCCGCGCGACCTTGGCGGGGTCCGCCTTCTCACCCGAGGCCACGGACGTGTCCTCCATGTCGGCGCGGCGGAAGAAATCGGTATCGGTGGCACCCGGCATAAGCGCCGTGACGGTTACGCCGGTGTCCTTGAGCTCGTTGCGGAGGGCCTCGGCGAACATCAGGTCGAACGCCTTCGAGGCGTTGTAGACGGCCATGAAGGTGCCGGGCATCTGAGCGGCGATGGACGCCGTGACGAGGACGCGGCCCTGCCCGCGCGCGACCATGCCGGGCAGCACGCGCTTGGCGAGGTGGACCGTCGAGGCGACGTTGAGCTGGATCAGGCGCAGCTCGTCCCCGAGCGGCGTCTCGACGAAGGCCCCGTTGACGCCGACGCCCGCGTTGAGCGCGAGGGCGTCGACCGGCTGCTCGCCCTCGCGGATGTAGGCGTAGAGCGCCTCGACGCCGTCGTAGGCCGCGAGGTCGGTGCGGAAGGTGTCGACGTCGGTGCCGAAGACTTCGACCTCGCGCGCGGCGGCGTCGAGCTCCTCGTCTTCGGCGCAGAGGAGGAGGTCGAAGCCGTGCTCGGCGAACTGCTTGGCGAGCTCGAGGCCGATGCCGGAGGAGGCACCGGTGACGACGGCGAAGGAGCGGGGGGATTCCATTAGGAGACAGGGGTTGGGTGGGAAGAGGGCCGGGTGGGAAGGGGAGGCAGGAGGCGTCCTGGGTCAGCTGCGGCCGGAGGGCTGGCCGTCGGTCGTGGGGACGGTGCCGACCTCCATGACGTGCTTGAAGCGGCGGACATCCTCCTTCACGAGTTGCTCGAAGACGGGGGTAAGCAGGCCGGCCAGGGCGCGGCCGGCGTCGCCGGCGGGGGGGCGGTAGGAGATGCGGACCTCGACCTCAGTGCCGCGCCCGCCGGGGGCATCGCGGAAGCGGACCTCGCCCGCGTTCTCGACCTCGCTGCCCGGCACCGAGCGCCACGCGAGTCGCTCGCCCTCCTGGTCGTCGACGACCTCGGCGTCCCATTCGAGCGTCGCCCCCAGCCCCGGCACGTCGGCCGTCCAGCGGGAGCGCCCGCCGTCGAGGCGTCGGACGTCGCGGAGGTGCTCCATGAACGTCGGGAGGTTTTGGAGCTTCCGCCAGTAGGCGTAGACCTCGCCGCGCGGGGCCTGCACCGTGACGGCGGTCGTGAGGTCGAGCGCGTCGCGGCGCTCGCCGGATGTGTCGCGGCCGGTGGCCTCGTTGACGGGGCAGTAGCCCGAGAGGCCGCGCACCACGAGCGCGCCGCCGCCCAGCGCGAGCGCCAGCCCGCCGAGCGAGCCGCGCCCCAGCCCGAGCGCGACGAGCGCCGCGCCCCCGGCTGCCGAAGCGACGCGCTCGCCCGGTCCTACGTTGACGTGGTCCGACCCGCTCGTGGGCGGGGTGAGCGAGGTGGTTCGGTAAGCGGTCATGGGGAGAGAGGTCAGAGAGGTAAAAAGTGCTCGCCGGGGGGGCCGAGACGAGAGCAGTGGCGTCGGTCAGTCCGCAGGCTCAGCTCGTGCTGCGTGCCGCCGGCAGTACCAGCCCGTGAGACCGCCCCAGATCAGGCAGTTCCCGACGACGCCGAGCACGTTCGGGAGCGCTCGCCCGCCGAAGAACGGCCGCTTCCCCATGAGCGGGGCGACGGCGGCCCCCTCGTAGAGCAGCGGGAGCACGCCGAAGAGTGCCCCCTTCAGCGGGGTTGGGTTCTTAACAGAAGCGGCGAAGAGCGCGCCCCACGCCCCGCCGCCGACGGCGAAGAGAGCGCTCCCAAGCACCGTCGCCCGAGGCCGCGGCCCGCCGAACATCCCCTGCCACGTCTCCGGCGGCGGGAACTCGTCGGCGGAGACGAGGCCGATGGGGCGGCCGAGCGCCGTCGCCGCGACCGTCGCCGCGCCAGCAAGAGTGCCGCCGGCGAACCCGGCGTTGAGGGGAGCTTTCGCAGAGACTTTCATGGGAGCGGTGATTTAGCGATTGAAGTGGTTTAGCGATTGAAGAGTTGGCCGAGGGCCTTGCGCGCCTCCGGGAGCACGAGCGGGAGCGACACCAGCAAGGCCAGGTTCGCCGCCTGGCAGTAGGCGCAGAGCGCCTTGTTCTCAGCCCACTCCTCACGCGCCAACGTCAGGTTCGTCGCCATGTCGCTTGCCACCTTCGCCGCGAGCGCGAGCGGGAGCCACGGTGCACGCTCGGCGCGGTCCTGGCCGCCGGCCCCGCCGCCGATGGCCTGCTGGAGCGCCTTGGCGAAGACCGGGTTCGGGGCGTCGACGCGCACCGGGTACTGGAGCTTGCCGCCGTCGTGGTAGAACATGGAGGTGGGGGTTGAGAGATTGGAGGTGGACAGAGGTGCGGTGGAGGGGCAGCGGGCTCAGTCTTCGGCGACGACGCCGCAGCCGATGCGCGTGCCGGAGTCGCCGCCGGGGTCGGTCTCCAGGTCGTCGCGCCCGCTGTGGACGATCAGCGCCCGACCGAGCACGCTCGAGAACGCCAAGCCGTCGACCGCGAGCGTCTTCGCCGCCCGGCCGTCCGCGCCGGCTGTGACGTTGCCGAAGTCGCCGAGGTGCTTCTCGCCCTCGTCGTCGTCGGGGGCCCCGTGGTCGTTCGTGCCGCGCGGGTCGTAGTGGCCGCCGGCGGCCCCGGCGATCTCGAGGACGCCGTCGCCGTCGGAGTCGCCAGGCTCGCAGGAGCCGGCGGTGTGGAGGTGGACCCCGTGCTCGCCGGCGCTGAGACCGTCGAGGGCGACCTCGATGCGGACGCCGTCGTCGGTGGAGGTGAAGGTGACGGTGCCGGCCACGCCGGTCGTGGTGTCCGGCGGCGACGTGATCGCAGCGCGGGCTTCGCGGTCGTCGCTGCCGTCGTCACTGTCGCAGCCAGCGCTGACGACGCTTGCGAGCGCGGCGAGCAAGAGGGTCACGGCAAGAGCCTGAAGCTTTTTCATAGGGACGCGTGAGGGAAAGAAGCCTGACCAGGGAGAGGGGAAGTGAGGAGGAAACCGGAGTCCGGCCGCGCTCCAGCCTCCGAACCGAGTCCCGAGCCGAGGGATCCACTGACCGCTCCCCCTGCGGGGTCCGTGGTCTCGTTTGGCAGGATCCTGCTACCCGGCGGCCGGGCGCTTCGGCTAGCGCACCAGCGTAGTCCGCCACGACGGCACGCCACCATCCGCGCCGAGCTGGACGATGTGTGAACCCGTACGCCGTACGGAGGGAGAAGGACCGGGTCGCTCTCACAGCGGCTCCTCCATAGCAGGAGTCTGCTAAAGCCACCGTCCAGACAGAGCCTAGTCGATTTCCAGGGCCAGGCCTACGAGCACGTAGCGCCCGGCCGCCGGCTCGTAGAACCGCCCGGCGAACCCGTTGACGACGACCGAGCCGGTGTAGCGCGCGTTGAGCGCGTTGCGGAGCGCCACGAATGGGGACGCCGAGAGACCACGCCCGAGCGCCAGGCCGTCCATCGCGGCACGGGCGTGGAGGACGACGTAGGCGTCGGTCGCGGCGGTGTTGGCGTCGTCGGCGAAGTAGGCGCTCGCGGCCTCACCTTCGACGCCGAGCACAAGCGGCGACCCCCGCACGCGCTGCCACGCCGCCGTCCACGTGGCGAGGTGCTCGGGGAAGCCGGGGACGGCGGCTCCGGCGAGCACGGCATCGGTGCCCCCGGACCCGGTCCGGGGCAGGCTCTCGGTGAAGCGCGCGCGCGTCCAGGTGTAGGCGACGGCGATGGCGAACCGGCCTCCGCCTCCCGCAGGACCGCCGCCGTCGACGGCTGCTTCGACCCCGCCGTGGCGGGTGCGCCCGGCGTTGCGGTAGAACGTCACCTCGCCGATCTCGAACGGGAGCAGAAGCCGGTCCACCCACGCCGTGAAGAGCGCGAGGTCGAACCCGGCCATGACGGGGCCGAGGGCGACGCTGCCACGGGTACCCGCCTCCAGCCCCCACGTCCGCTCCGGCTCGAGGTCCGGGTTGAACCCGGCCGCGCCGCCGGGACGGTTGCCGAGCTCGGTCGTGGTCGGGGCGTCGACGGCACCGGCGGCGTTGGCGTAGAGCAGCCCGGCCGCAGCGCCCGACCGCCAGCGGTAGGCGAGGCCGAGCGCAGGGCTGACGGCCGTGGCGGCGCGCGTGCCACCGGCACCGGCGGCCCGTCCCGTCCGGTCGTCGGCCCCGTAGCGGAGCGCGTCGAGGCGGGCCGCGGCGGTAAGGGTGAGCGCCGGAAGCCCGACGGGGCCGAGCGGCACCGCCAGCCGGGCGAAGAGCGCGCCCGAGCGGACGGTCTCGAGCTGATCGGTGAGCCGCTCCGCGCCGGGTTGCCCGTCCTCGTTTGGCGTTTCGAGCCGGTCGTCGCGCTGAAGCTCGCCCTCGGCCCCGACGCCGGCACTCCAGCCTCCCGGTGTGCCCGCCTCGAGCGAGAGCCGAAGTCCGGCGGTGCGACGGTCGAGGCGGATGTAGCGGGGCACGATGGGGTTATCGAGGTCGCGGAGCCCGCCGGTGACGTCGGCGCGGAGCCGGCCGTTCGGGAGCGCACGGACGGGCTGCGCGTAGCCCAGGGCGAGGTGAACCTGCGTGAGCGTCTTGCCCGCCTGCTGAGCGACGGAGATCGCGCGCGTCTGCCTCGGGTCTTCGTCGGCGGCCTCGGCCGACAGCCCGCCCGGCGACTGCGCCTCCGGCATGTAGGCACCCAGCGCCACCGCCGAGAGCGACCGCCCCTGCCCCAGGTCGAGCCGCGACGAGAGGCCCCCACGGGCGAGCCGCACGGCGCTGTGGTCGCGGAAGCCCTCTTCGGAGAGGTACGATCCCCAGGCCGTAAGCGCGTGCCGCCCGAGGTCCGGTCGCACCGCGCCGTCCGCCTTCGCCAGCCCGTAGCCGCCGCCGAGCACGCGGGCGCGGGCGCGAGGCCCGTCTGCGCTCTGCGTCGAGAGGGTCTGCGTCGAGAGGGCGAGCACGCCGCCCGAGCCGCTCCCCCAGAACACCGACGCCGGGCCGCGCACGACCTCGACGCGGCGCACGGCCGAGGCGTCCACGACGTTCAGCATCGCCTGCCCGTCGGGGAGCGTGAGCGGGACGCCGTCGAGCAGGACGTGCGTGCCGCGCACCCCGAAGGCCGCCCGCCAGCCCAGCCCCCGCACGAGCACGCGCTCGCCGAGGGCGTAGCTCTCCCGGTCCGAGACCCACAGGCCCGGCACCCCTCGCGCGAGCGCATCGAGCCCGACGGCCGGGTCGGTGGCGAGGTCGGCCGCCGTCCGGGTGCGGACGGTGAGCGCGAGCGGCGCGCTCGCCCCTTCGAGCGCGAACGGGGCGGCCGTCACCTCGACTTCGCCCAGCGCCACGGTGTCCGCCGGAGCCTGAGCGGCGGCATTCCCCAGCAGCCCCAGCGTGCCCAGCACGGCACCCGTCAGGGCGCGGACGCGGTTGCGGATGCGCCCGGCACCGTTCGGCCCTGCCACCTCAGCGCTCGTAGGTGCCGACGATCTCACCGCTTGCGAGAACGTGGCCCCGGAGCGCATCGAGCACCTCGGCCCGGCTCGCCCCGAACGGCAGGCCGAGCACCGCGTCGAGCGCGAAGACCTGGAAATGATACGCGTGCGGCGGGTCGCCCTTCGGCGGGCGTGGGCCGAAGTAGCCGAGCGCGCCGTAGTCGTTGCGCCCCTGCCGCGCGCCCTCCGGGACGGCGAGCGCCGGGGAGCCGGGCACGGCCTCGCCCAGCCGCCTCACGTCGGCGGGGACGTCGTAGAGCAGCCAGTGGACGAACGGCCGCATCTCGGCCGGCACGTCGGGGTCCTCCATCATCACGACGTAGCTCTGCGTGCCGGCCGGGCCGGGGGACCAGCTCAGCGCCGGAGAGATGTTCTGTCCTTCGGCGGCGAACACATCCGGGATCGGCGCGCCGTCGGCGAAGGCGGGCGAGGTGACCTTGAGCGCGCCCTGCGTCTCGACGAGATCCGCCGCTAGCTCCTCCGGCGTCGAGGCGGCGGGCTGCGGGTCGGGTCCCGCGAGCATACGGACGTTCGCCCCGGCCTCGTTCGTCGGCATCGTAGGCGTGCCGCCCGCAGCCGAGGTGCCGGTGTACGCGATCCGGTAGATCACGCCGTTGGTGTCGTCGGAGAGCAGGAGCGCGCCGTCCGTAGCCTGGGCCAGCCCGCAGAGCCGCCCGAGGTGGCCCCACCCGTCGCCTTCGGCGTCGCCGTCTTCGACCAGAAAGCCCTGCAGGAACGGCTCGAACCCGACTGGCCGGCCGTCCTCGAACCGGATGCGGACGACCTCGTAGCCCGACGGCGGCTTCCGATTCCACGAGCCGCGCATGGCGATGAAGGCGTCGCCCCGGTAGGCCTCGGGGAAAGCCTCGCCGGTGTAGAAGGCGAGCTGCATCGGGGCGGCGTGCGGGGTGTAGAGGCCGAGCGGCTCGGCGCTCCGGGCGGCCCACTCGTCCATCGTGATCCCGCCCGGCGGGTGGTCCTGCGGGTTGAACTGCCCGTCGGCGTAGACGTAGGGCCAACCGTAGGCCGTGCCCTCGACGACGTGGTTCAGCTCCTCGTGCTGCTCGTTGTCGCCGAGCCAGTCGATCCCGTGGTCCATCCCGTAAATCTCGCCCGTCTCCGGCTCGAACCCGTAGCCGATCGTGTTGCGCAGGCCGGAGGCGAAAATCGTGCGGCTCGACCCGTCGGGCTCGACGCGGAGCATGGTCGCGTTCTCGGGATTCGCCTCGGAGCAGGCGTTGCACGTCGAGCCGGCGGTGAGGTAGAGCTTCCCATCCGGCCCGCCGACGACCATCCGGTTCGGGTGCTGCCCGGCGTCGGGGAGATCGTCTACGAGGAGTTCGAGCGGCGCGAGCGTCCCATCTGCCCGGCGCGTCGTCCGGTAGAGGTCCTTGATGGTGACGAGGTAGACGGCGTCGCCGTCGAGCGCGATGCCGTGCATCCCCGGCCGGCTCGCCACGACGACCGGTGGGCCGTCGGCCCGGCCGTCGCCGTCGGTGTCGCGGAGCATGACCACGTCGCCGACCGAGCGGCGGGTGACGTAGACCGTGCCGTCGCCCGCGACGGCGATCATGCGGGGGTTGACGAGGCCCTCGGCGAAGACGCCGATCTCGAACCCGTCGGGCAGCCGCAGCCCGGCGAGCCGCTCGGGCGTCGGGTCGAGCGGCCGAGGCTCGACGACGTGGCCGACGACCTCGACGCTGGCGGCCTCCGGGTTCTGGAGACGCTCCGAAACCGGTTGGGCGAGGGCAGGTCCGGCAGCGAGCAGGAGGCCCGCCAGGCAGAGCGGGACGTACGGTGGGAGGTTCATGATGAGCTGTCGTTTCGTTTCCTTTGGGCAGAAGTCCTTTGGGCAGAAGAAGCCTCGGATGAGCACGAGCTCGGATGAGCACGAGGGAGTCGCCGCTCTGGAGGCCGAACGGGCACCGCGCTGCCTTCGTACGGTCAGGCAAACGTAGTCGGAAGTGGGCCGGAAGCTACGCTCGGATCGCGTGGAGGGGGTTCTTCTCGGGAGGGAGGCGTAGAGGTGGAGACGTAGGGGCACGGCGTGCCTTGCCCGTGGGGGCGCGTTCGAGGACTGCCGGACACGGCACGCCGTGTCCCTACCTCGCTCAGCGTTGTGTATGATAACCCGTCCGCCTTCACGCTCGAACGTGGCGCGCGGAGAGGGGCAAAGCCGTACATAATATCCGACCTCGTGCGTGTCATGGCCTAGCAGAATTATGCTAAAGCGAGGGGGTCGTGCAAGCCTCTGCGAGGTCACGATGCCTCAACCGACCTCTGCCCTAGCTTCCTTCGGTGCCGCCGGGCGTGGAGAGGACGTGGGATCACGCTGAACGTGCGCCGGGTAAAGCCTCGCTCCTCTCCCCTACCTGCCCCGATGACCGACGCGCTCGCTGACAAGCTCGCCCACCTCCCGACCGGCCCCGGCGTCTACCAGCACAAGGACGCCGACGGGACCGTGCTCTACGTCGGCAAGGCGAAGAACCTCCGCAGCCGGGTGCGGAGCTACTTCCAGGAGTCGCGCCCAAAGGACAAGCGCCTACGCATCCTGGTCTCCAAGATCGAGGACGTCGAGATCATCCTGACCGACACCGAGGCCGAAGCGCTGATCCTGGAGAACAACCTCATCAAGCGCCTCAAGCCGCGCTACAACATCCTCCTCAAGGACGACAAGACCTACCCCTACATCTGCATCAAGAAGGAGCGCTTCCCCCGCGTCTTCCCGACCCGCCGCGTCCGCAAAGACGGCAGCAAGTACTTCGGGCCGTACACCGACGTCAAGAGCATGAAGGTCGCCCTCAAGACCATCAAGGACCTCTTCAAGCTCCGGTCGTGCTCGCTCTACCTCTCCGACGGCAACATCGAAGCGGGCAAGTTCGAGCCGTGCCTCGACTACCACATCCAGAAGTGCGCCGCGCCGTGCGTCGGCTACGAGACCGAGGCGCACTACAACTCGACCATCCGCCAGATCGAGAAACTCCTCAACGGAAAGACGAAGGAGCTGATCGACCTATTGAAGGACGAGATGAAGCGCTTGGCAGCCGATAAGCAGTTCGAGGAGGCCGCCACCTACCGCGACCGCATCGCGGCGCTCGAAGCCTACTCGGCCAAGCAGAAGGTCGTCGCCGAGGACGGGGCGGACCGCGACCTGTTCGCGCTCGCGCTCGACCGCGAGGAGGACGTAGCGATCGGCGTGCTGCTCAAGATGCGCGAGGGCAAGATCATCGGCCGCCGCCACAAAACGCTCCGGCCCATCGAGGGCATCGAGGAGGCCGAGCTGATGCAGCGCCTGCTCGAAGACCACTACGCCGAGGCGACCTTCTTCCCCGACGAGGTGCTCCTCAGCCACGCGCCTTCGGAGCCGGGGCCGCTCGAGGAGATTCTCCGAGCCGGCCGGGGCCGCAAGGTCGACCTCCGCGTCCCCGAGCGCGGCGACAAGGCCAGCCTGCTGCGGCTCGTCGAGGCCAATGCCCGGCTGCTCTTGGGCGAGTGGAAGCTGCAAAAGGCCAAGACCGACGAGGAGCGCGTCCCCCGCTCGGTCCAGGCCCTCGGCCGCGACCTGCGCCTGAAGAAGCCGCCGCGCCGGATCGAGTGCTTCGACATCTCCCACCTCGGCGGCACCGGCACGGTCGCAAGCTGCATCGTGTTCGAGGACGGCAAACCCAAGAAAGGCGACTACCGGACGTTCAAGATCCGCTCGGTCGAGAGCGGCAAGCCCGACGACTTCCAGTCGATGCGCGAGGTCGTGCAGCGCCGCTACCGGCGGACCCTCGAGGAGAACGGCCCCTGGCCCGACCTCGTCGTGATCGACGGCGGCAAGGGCCAGCTCTCGTCGGCCGTCGAGTCGCTCCGGGCGGTCGACGTGTACGGCAAGTTCCCGGTCGTCGGCCTCGCCAAGCGGCTCGAGGAGGTCTTCGTCCCCGGCGACACGCAGCCGATCATGATTCCGCGCACCTCCTCGGCGCTGCGGCTCCTGCAGCGGGTCCGCGACGAGGCGCACCGCTTCGCCATCACCGCGCAGCGTAAGCAGCGCAAGACGACCACGCTCCAGACCGAGCTGTTGGAGATCGAGGGCGTCGGGGCCAAGACGGCCCGCAAGCTGCTGACGGCCTTCGGCTCGGTCAAGCGCGTCGAGGCGGCGACGGAGGACGCTCTCGCCGAGGTCGTGGGCCCGAGCGTGGCGAGCAAGGTCCACGGCTACTTCCGCACCCAAGAGGGCAAGGCCACACCCGATGCCCCGGCGGTCGCCGCCGAGGCCGCTGCCGGACCGCCGCCCGAGGGCGACGTGCCGTAGTCCCCGTTGCACGCGCGCCGGTCTACGCCCTCAGAGCCAGCGCGCCTCCGCGACTATCCCCGACGAGACACACGCTGCGCGCCTGCCGCAGACAGCGCTTGACTTACTTTGCCGTTTCAAAGCACCTTGCAAATCCGTCAAACCGAGCCGGAATGCGGCCGACACTCGCCGGCAGAGCTGTGCGCGGCCGCACCGTCGCGGCCGTACCGTCGCGGCTTGCGACCCTAGTACGACCCAGACACCATGCCTAACGCCACTGCCGTCCGGGGGGCCGTCACCGTTGGCCTCACCGCGCTCGTTCTCGCCTTCAGCTATCTCATCCTGGAGCGGGAGCACCCCGCCGCAACCGAGGAGGCCGGTGCCGGGGTTTCCTCGCCCCCGAAAGAGGCCCCCGGCTTTCTATACGGCCGCGTCACCACCCACGGCGGCGACCGCTACGAAGGACGGCTGCGTTGGGGAGGCCACGAAGAGGCGTTTTGGAACGACTATTTCAACGGCGTTAAAGACGAGAACCCCTGGGCGGCCCACACCCCGCTCGGACAGCAGGCTGAGGAGCACCGCCCGACCACGATCTTCGGGGTCGAGATCCCCTTGGGGGAGCGGCCGCCCGACCTCAGCCGGCCGTTCATGACGCGCTTCGGCGACATTGCGCGCATCGAGTCGCACGGCGACGGCATGCAGGGGCTTCTCGCCGACGGGGTCGAGTTCGACCCCGTCGTCCGCGTCGTCCTCAAGAACGGCACCGTGTTCGACCTCGACCGCCTCTCGGCCAGCGACTTCGACGACGGGGTGCGGGTGTGGGACAGCAGGCGCGGCGTCGCAGACCTCACGGCTCGCCAGGTCCGCACCGTCGAGCTTCTCCCCACAGCCCGGCTCGCCGACGCCCCGGCCCGGCTCTACGGCACGGTGCATACGCGCCAGGGTCCCTTTACCGGCTTCCTCCAGTGGGACCGGGAGGAGGCCGTCGGGCGCGACCTCCTCATCGGCCGCGCCGACGGCCGCAGGCACGGCGTGCGCTTCGACTCGGTCCGCTCCATCGCCCGCCACGCGTCGGAAGGTTCCCTCGTGACGCTGCTCGACGGCCGCGAGATGGTGCTTTCCGGCACCCAGAAGGTCGGCCCCGGCCATCGCGGGATATACGTCGACGATCCCCGCTACGGGCGGGTGCTGGTCTCATGGGACGCCTTCGAGCGCGTCGAGCTTAGGCTCGACGAAGCCGACGGCAGCGGCCCCTCCTACCACGACTTTGCCCCGGGACGCCCGCTCGCGGGCAGCGTCACCACCCGCGCCGGCCGCCGCCTCGCCGGCTGCCTGGTCTACGACCTCGACGAGAGCGAAACGACCGAGACGCTAGACGCCCCGGCGCGGGGCCTGGACTACACCATCCCTTTCAGCCTGATTGCCTCGGTCATCCTCCCAGCCGGGGAAGAGCGCGCTCGGGTGGTTCTCCAGAGCGGCGAGGAGCTGCGGCTCGCGCGCGCCGGCGACCTCGGCGAGGCCAACGCCGGCCTGCTCGTCTTCGCCGGCGGACGCGCCACCCCGGAGTACGTATCCTGGGCCGACGTCGAGCGGATCGACTTCGACCGCCCGCTTCCGGCCTCGTCCTCTGACGGCAAACCGTAGGCGGGCTGGGCACACCGGCCGGCTCACTCGGGAAATCTGGCTCACTCCAAAAAACGAGCACGCGCAGGTCGTAGGCCCCGACCTCGTCCGGGCTGACCGTCATGACGTCCACGGTCCAGGTGCCGGGCGCGCCCGCGAGGTTCTCGATGCGCGAGACGTTGGCCGAGCCGGCGTCGTCGTTGCGCCAGTGCTGGCCGCCGGGCGCGGTGACGCGAAGGAAGCCGTCGAACCCGTAGCAGAGCAGCTCGACGGTGAACCGGCCGGACGACGGCGCGTCGATCTCGAGCGTGTCGACGTACTCGCCCTTGATGCTCTGCGCGTCGGTCGGGTCGAGGCGGCCCTGCACGAACGAAAGTTATGACCTCGCTGGGTGCCGCCGCGAGCGGCTAAAGACAGCGCCGGCTTTGTTCGGGTGCGGCTTGCCTCGGAGTGCCGGTCCGGCGTAGTTAGCAGCTTCCGCCTCTCCCCGCCTCCCTCCCGATGCTCAACTACATCTGGGCCGGGCTGATCGCCTTCAGCCTCCTCTTCGCGCTCGTCTACGACGTCGGCGACCTCGCCCGCGACACCTACCGCAACGGCGCGCCGCTCCCGGTCACCCTCGTGCTCCCCGACGGGGCCGAGCCGGCCGACCGGCGCACCCCGGTCGAGGTCCGCCTCGACCCCGCCGCCTTCGGCGCGTTCTACGGCACCGACGCCCGGCCCGAGGCGGCGTACGACGCGACGCTGATCCGCACGCGCGAGGGCACGCAGCTCCGCTTCGACGAGGGGGCTGACCTCCCCGAGCCGCTCGCCACGATCCGCGACGTGACGAACGCCCGCAACGAGCAGCTCCAGGGGGCCGTCGCCCTCGCCGGGCCCGCCGCAGACGGGACGTTCCAGGCCACGATCGCCTTCGAGCCGGTGCGGTTCGTCAAGATGAACGCGATCGCGGCGGCGGCGCTCGACTTCGCCGAGACGGCGGCGAGCATCGCGCTCAGCCTGATCGGGGTGCTCGCGCTGTTCCTCGGCCTGCTCAAGATCGCCGAGGAGTCGGGCATCATCTACGCGCTCGTCCGCTTCGTCCGGCCGGTCCTCAAGCCGCTCTTCCCCGGCGTCCCCGACGACCACCCGGCGCTCGGGATGATCGCGCTCAACATGGCCGCCAATGTCTTCGGCCTCGGCAACGCCGCCACCCCGTTCGGCATCAAGGCGATGGAGGAGCTCCAGACCCTCAACCCGACCGACGACACGGCGACCGACGCGATGGTGATGCTCCTCGCCATCAACACGGCGAGCGTGCAGCTCGTCCCGCCGGTGCTGTTGCTGGCGCTGATGGGCCTGCAGATCAACCAGCTCATCTTCGCCATCATCATCACGACTGGCATCTCGCTCGCCGTCGCCATCACGGCCGCCAAGCTCCTCGGCCGGCTCCCGAAGTCTAGGGCTTCCGATCCGAACCGACTCGACCCGCCGCCGGTCGCCTAGCGCCGGGCAAGGCGTGCCTTGCCCCCATGACTGCCTACTGCTCTCCGTCCTCTGCCTGCCGTCTTCTGAACCATGGAAACGCTCCGCGAAGTCATCAGCATCCTGTCGTACTTCGTCCTGCCGGCGATCATCGTCGGCTTCCCGCTCTACGGGCTGTACAAGCGACAGCCGGTCTACGAGCACTTCGTCGAGGGCGCGAAGGACGGCTTCCAGGTCGCGGTGCGGATCATCCCGTACCTCGTCGCGATCCTGTTCGCCATCGGGATGTTCCGGGCGAGCGGGGCGATGGACTTTCTGACGGACGCGCTGCGGCCCGTCCTCGCGCTCGTCGGCTTCCCGGCCGAGGTGCTGCCGATGGCGATCGTCCGGCCGCTGACGGGCTCGGGCTCGGCCGGCATCGTGGTCGACATGATCGCGCAGTACGGCGAGGACTCGCTCTTCGTCAAGATGGCCGCGACCATGTTCGGCTCGACCGAGACGACGTTCTACGTGATCGCGGTCTACTTCGGGGCGGTCAACATCAAGAAGACGCGCCACGCCGTGCCGGCCGGCCTCATCGCCGACTTCGCCGCGATGCTCGTCGCCGTCTGGGTCGTCCGCCTCCTCTTCGCGTAAGCACGTTTCTCGTGTGCTGTTTCTCGGTTCTGGTTCGGTGCGCTCGGTCGTCCTCGCTGAACCAGAAACTAGGAACCGAAAACCGCTTCCAGCCCTAGCTCGATGCACCGGAGCTGGAGGCGGACGGCGGTCTCGAGGTCGAGCGGGCGGAGCTCGTAGGCGTCGAGCGCGTCGCGGACGGACTCCCCGTGTTGGAGGCGGAGCTGCAGCTCGGGCAGCTCGTCGCGCAAGGCGAGGTAGGCCGACGGCAGCCCCGGCTCGTGCTCGTACTCGCTCCCGATCACGAAGAGCGGCAGCTCGGTGACGAGGCAGAGCGGATGACGCTCGCGGCGGGCGTCGTAGCCCGTCACCTTGGCTAGCTCCATCGAGGAGTAGAAAAACTTGCGCGCCGTCTCGATGTCGCCCTGCGCCTGGAAGTGCTCGCGCATCGCGGTGCCCTCGGGCGTGGTCGAGAAGCCGGGGTCGACGTACTCGAACCCCTTCTCGCCGCCGCGGTCGTGGTCGTGGAGGCCGAGGCCGGCCTCGGTCGCCGAGGTGATGAAGGCTCGGCGCAGCGCCTCCGTCTGCTCCACCCACCCGCGCTCGATGAGCAGCATCGCGCCCTCGGAGAAGCCCATCCCGTGGAGGCTCATGTGGAGGGCGATCGGCGAGAAGTCGAACAGGAAGCGCGAGGCGAGGCGGTTCTCCTGGCGCATCACCGGGAAGCCGAACTCGACGTCGCGGCCCGGCTGCTCGCGCACGCGGTGCTGGAGGTAGGGCTCGACCTCGGGCCACGCCTCCATCCAGGGCCGGTTGCGGAGCTCGGCGTCGGGGTTGACCTGGGGGATGATGCGGAACGTGAAGCGCTCCAGCAAATCCGTAAAACCGCCCTCCTCGGCGAGCCAGTCGCGGTGCTCGAGCGCGCCGAGGACGAAGGTGCGGAGCGTCTCCGGGCCGACCGGCTCGTCGGCGTGGGCCCCGGCGACGAGCGTGACCGTCTCGGGTCCGTGGCCGAGGGTGACGCCGCAGACGGGTCGCCCTTCCTCGCTCGCCCCGAGGTGGTGGAACGTGGCGAGGTCGGCGTTGGCCGCGCAGGCGTGCTGGAGTGCTGCGTGCGCTTCGGCGTCGGTGCGAAAGCGCACGTCCGAAAGGTCGAGATCCGTGAGGTGCATGGCGCAGGTGGGCAACCAAACCCACCGAAGGATAGAAGAGAGAGGAGCGGTACCTGAGCTAGGTCTCGGTTAACCAGTCCCCTCTTTTCCCTGTTCCGCCGGTTTGTCCGCCCGCGCTCAGACTGCCCGGACGTGCTCGAAGGCCTCGGCGCAGCGGAGCGCCCACGCCTGCGCCCGGTCGAGGTCGGCGGGCGTCGGCCCCTTGTCGATCTCGAAGGTCTCGGCAGCGCGCGTGGCCCCGAGTGCGTCGAGCCGGGCGGCGAGGCGGTAGGCCGCGGTCAGGAAGTACGGATCGTAGAGGTGATCCCCGAGGCCGACCACGCCGTAGGCGAGACCCGAGAGGTCCGGGGCGAGCGCGACGAGCGACTCGTAGAACTCGGCGGCGTTGTCGGGGAACGTCCCCTCGCTCCAGGTGCAGAGCACGGCGATCAGCGCCTCGGCCTCGGCCAGCATCTCCGGCACCGCGTCGGCCATGTCGACGAGGTGCGCCACCCGCCCGGAGGCAGCGAGGGCATCCGCGAGGTCGTCGGCCACCCGCTCCGAGTTCCCGGTCTGCGTCCCGATCAAGATGAGGATAGGCTTCACGGTGGGCAGTGGAAGGTGCGATGCAGCGCGCACCGTCAGGGTTAATTTCCTCGGTTTTATTCCATTCCCTCCACCCTTACTGCCCGAGCACATTGCTCACCGACAGCAGCCGGTCCGAGTTGACCGCCGGGTCGTAGAGGTAGACCAGCGCCGTGTACAGGTTCGGGTGGCCGACGCCGACGGTGCGGCGGATGCGCGCCTGCTCGGCCGGGTCGTCGGCATAATAGCCGTAGACGTAGCGCCCCTGCTTGAGGAGCAGCCGCCCGGTGTAGCGCCGCTCGGCCGGGTCCCAGACGAGCGCGTTCGCCGGGTCGATGGCCCAGTCGTTGAAGCTGCCGCGCAGGATGACCGGGCCGGCCAGCTCCTGCTCGTCCTGCGGGACGTACTGGAACACCGTCTCGACGTACTCCGCCCCTGTGTCCGGCGGGCCGGCGGCGTCCTCCACCACGGCCGAGACGAGCGTCTGCCCGGTCAGGTCGCGGTCGAAGAGGTCGCTCCCGAAGCGGGCGTAGTCGAGCGCGAGCGACGCGGTGTAGGGCGAGGTCTGGAAGTCCACGCTCTTGACGCTCGGGCCGGTCTGGAGGAGGGAGAGGTCGAGGTCGTAGAGCGGCCCCTCGGGCGTGAAGGCGGTCTCGCGCGGGAGGAAGAACTGGAAGAGCGAGCCACCGGCGAGGGTCGGGTCGGCGGCGCAGCGCGTCTGCTCGAACCGGCCGTTGCGGGCGAAGCACACGCCGTAGTCGTAGATCGGGCTGTCGAAGGCGGCGGGCGGGCGGAGCCGGAGCACGGGTTGCAGGAAGGCCCCGCCCACGCCACCGGCCAGCCCATCCTGAATGCCGAACTGCACCTCGGCCGCTTGCTCGCTGATGAAGAACGCCCGCTCGAAGAGCACCGCCCGCTCGTCGCCCGGCTCGGTGACGCGGAGGATGTAGTTGCCGCTGCGGAGAAATCCGATGTTGGCGTTCGGGAAATCGTACCGGTAGTGGACGTAGCGGACTTCGGTGCCAAGCGACGGCTCGTAGTCGCGGAGGTCGTCGCTCTGGAAGGTGCGGAGGTACTCGACCGGGAGAAGGTCGCGCCGCCACGTCCGGTCGGCGTGGTAGAAGTAGACCGTCAGCGGCTCGCCGTACTCGGCCAAGAGGTCGAACTCCAGCGTCAGCGTCTCGCCCGAGCCGATGGGCAGCACCGGCAGCGCGCCCTCGTTCCCGCTCCGGTAGAGCTGCACCGTGGCGACGTTGTCGGCCGTGCGGCTGAGGGCGTAGCCGGCTCCCCGCGAGGCGGTCGGCCCTCGGTCCTGGCCCTCCTCGGTGGTGGCGCACCCGGCGAGCGCGGCGAGGCAGAGGACGGCGGCGAGGCGCGGGGACGTCGAGAGGATCATGCGAGCGGCTGAAGAAGAGGGCGGGCGCGGGCCGGAATATGACGCGTTCGCGCGCAGAAGGCAAGCCCTTTCGGCAGAGCCGGCTCGGTGGCACACCTCAGCGAGGCTCTGGCGCGGGCTCGCCGCCGAGCACGGGATCGTCGTTCAGGATCAGCCACCACAGCGCGTCGGCGTAGTCGCGCTGCGCGGCGGCGGCCCACAGCGCCCCGCGCTCGGTGTAGGCTTCGGCAGCGCCTCCGGCATAGGCCGCCGCCGCCACGCGGTCGCCGGCAGCGTGGGCGAAGCGCGCCAGCCAGCTCAACCGCTCGGCCTCCACCTCCGGCACGGCCACCGCCTCGAGCGCCGCCTGCGCGGCCCCGTAGTCGCCGGCCTCGGCCCACAGCAGCGCCGCCATCGCGCGCGCGGCCGGCGTCCCCGTCCCGGCCAACCGGTCGGCTCGCGCCGATGGCGGGTCAGGCGCGAGGAGCACGCGCAGCGCCTCGGCCGTCAGGTCGCGCCGCAGCCGAAGCTGTGCCCGCGCCTCGCGCTGATAGCTCGGCGCCTCGGCGAGCGCGCGGGCGTAGCTCGCCGTTGCCGCGCCCCGGTCACCCGCGAGTGTGTACGCGTCCCCAAGCCGGGCCAGCAGCGCAGCGTCGGCGAGCGTGTCGGCGGCGGCGACCGCCGCCTCGAGCCGGTCGATCACGCGGCCGGTCTCGCCCTGCGTCAGCATTAGCTGCCCCCACGCCGCGAGCGGCCACGGCTGCGCCGGGTCGGCTTCTACGGCCTGCTCGAACCGGCGCAGCGCCTCGTCCGCGTCGCCGGCGGCGAGGGCTGCCGCGCCCGCCCGGTAGGCCCGGAGCCACGGCTCCAGCCAGTGCGGGCAGCGGCGCTCGAAGAGCGAGGGCCGGGTGAAACGCCGCTGCACGAGGGCCGCCGCCTCGGCATCGTCCGGGAGCGCCGCCAGCCGCCGCTCCCACGCGGCCGTGAGCGTGTCGAGCGGGACCCCGTAGACGCCCTCGAAGTCGCCCGAGGCGTAGACTTCGCGCAGCGGCTCGGCCCCGAAGCGCGCGTAGAGGTCGCGGACGAACGAGCCGGTCGTGGTGTAGGAGACGGCCCCGCGCCCGGTCCAGAACCCGAGCGGCGCGAGGCGCGAGGCGAGCGCTTCGCCCAGCGGCTCGTCGCCGCCCAACCCCGCCCGGTAGCGGACCGCCGCCGCCACCTGAGCGTCCGGCGACGGCAGCCCGTCCGGCGGCTCGAACGCGACGGCCAGCCCCTCGACCAGGCCGACGGCTGGCGAGGCGTGCAGCACACTGCCGAACTCGCGCGAGAAGACGTGCACCAGCTCGTGCCCGAACGACTGCGCGAACCGCCCGACGAGCAGGTGCATCTGCGGGCGCGGGAGCCAGACCGGCGCTACGCTCGTCCGCGCCGCGCCGGTCAGCGCCGCCTTCGTCGCCGTGTCGGGGTAGAGGTACGTCGCCACGCGCTCGCCTACGTCCACGCCGAGCGCCCGGCGGAGTCGGTCGTACCCGACGGCGTGCGCGTCCGCGATCACCGACAGTTCGCCCGGCGAGACCGAGGCCGCGTCGTAGTACAGGTCGAACCGCTCCGTGGCGAGGTGGCTCCCGAGCCGCTCCTGAATCGACCGCGCCGACGTGTTGAACCCGAGCGGCACCGCCAGTCCGTAGGCGAGGCCGATGAGCAGGGCGACGGCCAGGAGCGCCCAGGCCTCGAGAGAGGAAGCCCTCCTTTCCTTCCGTGCTGAACGCATTCTCGTCCGCCGACCGAGCAGGATCAGCCCCACGGCCCAGAGCATCGTCAGGCCGCGAAACCAGAACAGCCCCGGCCGGAGGGCCAGCTCCTCGTCGTAGATCGGGCCGAGGACCCCGCCCCAGACGTGGTTGTAGGTGTAGAACTGCGGGTGCAGCCCCAGGTCCCACCCCACCGGGAGCAGCGCTGCGGCGAGGCCGATAAGCACCAGCCCGCGCCGCCTCCACCCCGCCGCGTCGAGCGCGAAGGCAAGGGCCACGGCGAGCGCAACGCTCGGCCCCGCGAACACGACGAAGAGCAGCAGCCCCTGCCCGTAGCCGCAGTTCGGCCGCCAGAGAAGCGACATCGTCAGCAGCATCCACGGCACGACGAGAAGCAACTCTAGCCGGACCAGCACGGTCCCGAGCGCGACCCCGCGCCGGAGCAGCGCGAGCGCCGCCACCCCCGACGCGAAGAACCCGACCCCCGCCACGACCGCGCTCGACTCCGCGTGCAGCAGCCCGAAGAGCGGCAGCGGCCACAGCCCCACGCACGCCACCGCGTAGACGACGGCAACGGCGAGGATCGGCCTCGAGAGACGCGGTGTTCGCATGGAGCGTGTCGTAAAACGCGAGACGCAAAACGAAGGGGCGAAGTCTTCCTACGCGCTGCAGGTCAGTCCTGCGTGTCACGCCCTGCGTGTCACGCCCTGCGTGTCACGCCCTGCGTGTCACAGCAGCGTGATCCCGATTCCGACCGAGAGCACCTCCTTGAGCTGCACCTCGTCGATGGTGTCCTTGTCGTAGAGCGCGACGAACTCCAGGTTCGTGTTGAGCCAGTCGTTGACCTTGAGGGTGAGCAGGTTCTCGAAGACCAGGTCCGGCGCGGCGCTGTCGATCTGGTTGAACGCCTCGAACAGGCTCAGGCGCGAGCTGAGCAGCACGTTCCGGAACAGCTCGCGCTTCGCCTCGGCCAGAAGCTCCAGCCCGGCTTGCACGCGGACCGTCTGACCGATCTCGTTTCCGTACACCGGCTGCAGCCGGTCGATGAGCACGATCGTCTCCTTCGTGGCGAGGCCGAGCCGCACCGTGTACCACCGGTCGGGGTCGTAGGTGACGCCGATGGACTGCGTCCAGATGGCCGGGGCGAGAAAGTCCGACACCTTGAGCCGCTCGCCGGGAACGATGAAAGCCGAGAGCGAAGGCGTCGTGGTCGAGTCCGGGTCGTAGTCGTAGCCCGGCGCGAACTGGCTGCGGATGTCCGTGGCGAAGGTCGGCTGCAACACGCCGGTGCCGGTGTACTGGAGCTCGAAGGCGTAGCGGATCACGTCGGTCGCCTTGCGGAACTGGAGCGTGTCCTGCTTGACGAGGCCGAAGGCGAGGCGGGCGCTGTGGGTCTGCTTGAAGCGGCCGAGGAGGCGCTGGAAGCGGCCCGTCGTGCCGGCGGTGAACGAGAGCGCGTCGAGGCCGCCCTCCTGCCAGTTGCTGTAGGCCGCCTGGCTGAAGGCGAGCTGGCCGGTGAGGACCGAGCGCCAGCCCTCAGCCTGGGTGAGGGGAGCCTCCTCCTCGTCCTGGGCGAGCGCCGGGGGGGCGAGGAGGCACAGCGCGAGAAGCAGGCGGAGCGGCATGGCGGGAGCGAAGGGCGGAAGGAGGGGCAACACGAAGGGCCGCACCGGGATCGGCGCGGCCCTCGGCAGTCATGAGCAGGGCGAGACCTACATGTCGCTCTTCTTGTCCTGGACCTCGACGCGGATGTCCTGCGCCATCTTCTTCAGCTCCTGCATGCCCTTGCGGACGCGCGTGCCGGCAGCCTTGTTGCCCTTGTCGTAGAACTGCGAGAAGTCGCGCTCCATCGAGTCGACGTACTCCTTCAGGTCATCGTAACGTGCCATGAGGTGAATCCTCCAATTTAGGGTGAAGGGGACCGCCGGGCACCGGCTACCCCCAGAGAGTGTGCGTGTGCGAAAAGGATAGCACTCCCGGCGCACTCTGTCAAGCAGGATTCCGCTTTTTTGGACGATTTAAGGCGATTCCCTGTGATCGTCGAGGAGGACCCGGCGTCCGCCCAGCGGTTTTTGCCGCAGTCCAGACCGCCCCACCGCGTAGACCTCGGCCCCCGCTCGGAGCGCCGCTCGGACGGCCTCCGGTTCCGGGAACGCCCCCTCGGGAACGTCTTCTAGACGTACTCCCCCTTGTCCGAAATCTCCACCCAATCCCCCTAGAGATCCACTTCGGACGATAAACATAACCGCCGCCGCCTCGGCCCCGGTGGACATCGCGCAGGCGAGCGCGCCCGCCACGGCTCCGCCCGGAATCTCTTCTGCGCCCCCCCGGCCGTCGCCGACGAGCGCCGCCACCACGGGCACCGCCCCGCGCCGTACGATTTCACGCAGCCAGTCTGCCCTCCCTAGACGTAGGCCCGTTTCGGTGCGCGAGAGCAGGCCGCGCCCGCCCGCCTCGAGCGCGACCGCCGGCACGCCCGCATCGTTGAGTCCGTGCGCGATCTGACGGTTCAGGTCCCGCGCCGACCGTGCGACGAGCGCCCGCTCCACTGCCGTCTCCGCCACCAGAATTCCGCCCTCCCACCGAGCGGTCTGCCCCCGCGCCTCCACCGCTCGCTCCGCCGCCTCCCCGGCCCCGTGCACAGCGAGGCACGGCGCGCCGAGACTCTGCACGTCGCGCGCGAAGCCCGTCAGGAAGAGCGGATCGCCGAGGTGGTAGCGGTCGAGGTAGAAGACGTAGGTCATGAGAGCAGAGAGCAGAGAGCAGAGAGCAGAGAGCAGAAAGCTAGCCGCCCAGCGCGACGGTCTCGCTACCTCTCCCGGTTTTCTTCGATTCCCTCCATTCCCCCGGCCACCGAGTTATCCACACACCTTGCCCCTCGCCTCCAATCCCTGTTTCTTGCAGAACCCGATCCGACCACCCGCTCCCCGCCCCCCTTGCCCGAGTTCTGCCACCTCCACTGCCACACTCAGTACTCCCTCCTCGACGGCGCAGCGCGCATCAAGAACCTCGTCGGGCGCGCGGCGGAGCTAGAGCTCCCCGCCCTCGCCATCACCGATCACGGAAATCTCTTCGGCGTCCCCGAGTTCTACACGACCGCGAAGCAGGCCGGCGTGCAGCCCATCGTCGGCTGCGAGTTCTACGTCTCCGACGGCCCGATGGCGGGCAAGGAGCGGGGCTACTACCACCAAGTGCTCCTCGCCAAGGACGAGGTCGGCTACCGCAACCTGATCCGGCTCTCCTCGCTCAGCTACACCGACGGGTTCTATTACAAGCCCCGGATCGACCGGCACACGCTTCGCGCTCACAGCGAGGGCTTGGTGGCGACGACCTGCTGTCTCCAAGGCGAAGTGCTCCAGGCGATCCTGAAAAAGAGCGACGCCGAAGCGCTTGTTATTTTCAAGGAATACCTCGATATCTTCGGCGAAGATTACTACATCGAGATCCAGGACCACGGCATCCCGGAGCAGCGCCAGTGCAACGCCGTGCTCCTGAAATGGGCAAAAGAGTTCGGGGTCAAGGTCGTTGCCACGAACGACGTACATTACGTCGCGCAGGACGACTCGGCCGCGCAGGACGTGCTGCTCTGCCTCCAGACCGGAAAGGCGTTCAACGACCCGAACCGGATGCGCTTCGAGAACGACCAGTTCTTCCTGAAATCTACGGCGGAGATGCAGTCTGCCTTTGCCGACTCGGTCGGCGACGCCCTCGTAGTCGGCCGCGCGCTCGATGCCACGCGGGAGGTCGCGGACAAGTGCAAGCTAGAGCTGAAGATGGGGGAGCTCCTGATGCCCCACTTCCCGCTCCCCGATGCCTTCGAGCAGCCGGGGGCCTATCTCCGGCACCTCGTCTACGAAGGCGCGAAGATGCGCTACGGCGGGACGGTCGCCGAGCCTATCCGCGAACGGATCGACCACGAGCTCGCCATCATCGGCTCGATGGGATTCGACGGCTACTTCCTGATCGTCCAGGACTTCACGACGGCCGCGCGCGACCTCGGCGTGTCGGTCGGACCAGGGCGTGGCTCGGCGGCCGGGAGCTGCGTCGCCTACTGTCTCGGAATCACCAACATCGACCCGCTCGAATACGACCTCCTGTTCGAGCGCTTCCTCAATCCCGAGCGCGTCTCGATGCCGGACATCGACATCGACTTCGACGACCGGGGACGAGGCAAGGTGATCGACTACGTCGTCCAGAAGTATGGACGCGAATCAGTATGTCAGATCGTGACGTTCGGGACGATGGGGTCCAAGTCCGTCATCCGCGACGTAGCGCGCGTGCTCGACATTCCGCTCTCCGAGGCGGACCGCATCGCCAAGCTGATTCCAGACGGGGTCAAGGTGTCGCTCGACGATGCGAAGCAGGGGGTCAAGGAGTTCGCCCAGCTCTACGAGTCCTCGAACCCGCAGATCCGCAAGCTGATGAACTACGCCTCCGTGCTCGAAGGCTCGGCGCGGCACACCGGCGTCCACGCCGCCGGCGTCATCATCGCCCCCGGCGACGTGAGCCAGTACGTCCCGATCTCGATTCAGAAAGGCAAGGGCGGTGCGGGCGATGCCGTGGTGACGCAGTACGACGGACGATGGATCGAGGAGTTTGGTCTCCTCAAGATGGACTTCCTCGGCCTCAAAACCCTCACCGTTCTCGACGACGCGCTCGACCTGATCCGCGTCGGGCACGGGATCGAGATCGACCTCGATGCGCTCCCGCTCGACGACCAAGAGACCTACAAACTCTTCCAGCGCGGCGACACTGTCGGCATCTTCCAGTTCGAGTCTGAGGGGATGCGCGAGTGGATGCGGAAGCTGAAACCGACCGGGATCGACGATCTGATCGCGATGAACGCGCTCTACAGGCCCGGCCCGATGGACCTCATCCCGAGCTACATCGACCGCAAGCACGGCAAGGAGGAGGTCGAGCATCCCCATCCTATGCTCGCCGAGATATTGGAGCCGACGTATGGCATCCCGGTCTACCAGGAGCAGGTGATGCAGATGGCCCAGGTGATGGGCGGCTACACCCTCGGCGGGGCTGACCTGCTGCGCCGCGCGATGGGCAAGAAGAAGCAGTCCGAGATGGACAAACAGCGGGTCGTGTTCGTCGAGGGTGCGGCGCGGAAGAACGTGGATGCGAAGACGGCGAACGAGGTCTTCGACATGATGGCGAAGTTCGCGGGTTACGGATTCAATAAGTGCGCCCACGCTCAAACGAACGTGCACCTCCCGGATGGCACCAAGATGACGCTTGCTCGCGCCTATCGCGAGCAGCCCGCCGAACTGATGGCGATGTGGCCCGACGGCGAGATCCGTCCGCACCACGTCTCTCAAATAGTCAGGACGGGTAAGAAACCACTGCTGAAACTGACGACTGAGTCGGGGCGCGTCATCAAGGTGACGGCCGAGCACCGCTTGCTCACGACGGAGGGCTACCGTGAAGTGGCTCAGATGGAAATCGGCACCGAGCTAATTACAGCGCCTCGGCCCGTGACCGAGGCGCAGCGACGAGCGCGGCCAGCGACAACGACTCGGATCAACAAGCGACCTGCACAGCGTGCCCGCGTCTCGGAGCGGGTGGCAGCCTACCGGGCGGCTCGGCCCCACGAGGAAAAGGTTGCTCACATGCAGCGGATGCACGAGGACTACCCGCACCTGACGCGGAACGGCGTCGCAGCTATGCACGACCGCGTCCGATGGCTTCACGCCAACGACGCTGGGTGGCACAGAGCACACATGGAACGGACGCTTGCCAGCGTGCGCTCGGCGTACGATACGGGACCAGGTTTCGGAATCTGTTCGATTGCGTCAAACGGCATGTGGTGCGCGAGCCAGCCCGAACGAGACATGTGCGAGTGGCTCATCGAGCAGGACATTGAGTTCGAAATGCACAAAGTGCTGGGAAGCGGGCGTGTCTGTGATTTCTACTTCGACGGGGTGTACTGGGAGATGGACGGGATGGACCGCGAGCCCACCTACTTCGCTGACAAGTACGGCGACCTGCCCTTCGTCGTCGTGACGCCGGAGGATTTCCGCCCCATCGTGTCGCGTCACCTCGCCCTCGAGCACGCAGAGAACGGCGACCCCATCGCACAGATCGAACCGTGCGGCGAGGCCGTGACCTACGATGTCGAGATGGCACCGAACGGCCCGCTCAACTTCATCGCCAACGGGATCGTTTCGCACAACTCGCACTCGGCGGCCTACAGCTTGGTCGCCTACCACACTGCCTATCTCAAGGCGCACTATCCGGCCGAGTTCATGGCGGCCGTGCTCACGAACGAATCGGGCGACTCGAAGAAGCTCGCCGTCGCCCTCGACGAGGCGCGGCGGATTGGCCTGGACCTGCTGCCGCCGTGCGTCAACGGCTCCGAGCACCACTTCAACGTCGAGGTCGAGGCCGAGCAACGGTTCGTGCGGTTCGGCCTGTATGCCGTCAAGGGCGTCGGAGCCGCAGCCATCGAGGCCATCGTCGCGGAGCGCGTCGGGAACGGGCCGTACGGCAACCTTTTCGACTTCTGCAAGCGCGTCGATCTCGCGGCGGTCAACAAGTCGGCGCTCGATTCGCTGGCGAAGGCCGGGGCGTTCGACTTCTCCCCGTCGCACCGGGCGCAGCTCGCGCACGCGGTCGAGGACGCGCACCGCTTCGGGCAGCAGCACCAGGTCAACAAGGCGCTCGGCCAGAACTCCCTCTTCGGAGGCGAGGGAGCGGCGCAGGACGACTTCGAGCCGACCCTCCCGCACGTCGAACCCTGGACGCGCGGCGAGACGCTCCGCCACGAGAAGGACCTGGTCGGGTTCTACGTCTCCGGCCACCCGCTCGACGCCTACGAGGCCGAGGTGAACGCCTTCGTGACGGCCTACCTCGGGCGGGTCGAGGAGATCGACCTGGAGCGGGAGCACAAGGTGTGCGGAATCGTCACCGAGGTCAAGGAGATCACCACCAAGTCCGGCAAGCCGATGGCCTTCCTGACGCTCGAAGACCAGACCGGGCAGGGCGAGGTGGTGCTCTTCACCAAGACGTTCGAGCGCTACAGCCACCTCCTCCGCACCGACGAGGTGGTGATGGTGCGCGGGCAAGCCGAGGTGCGCGGGGGCCTCAAGATCAAGGCGGCGGCCATCGACCCGATGTGGAAGGTGCGCGAGCAGTACGTCAAGCGGATCATCCTCCGCCTCGACGCTGACGCGACGACACCCGAGACGATGGACGAGTTCTACGCCCTCTGCCAGCGCAACAGAGGCCCGGCGCAGCTCCTGTTCGACGTGTCAACGCAGGCCATCCCGAAGCCCGTCCGCCTGCGCGCCCAGAAGGGCATGGTCGAGCCGACGCCGGAGCTGATGCAGGGCATCTACCGCCTCTTTGGCCGCGAGATGGTGATGCTCGAGGGCGAGTCGTAGCAGAGACGCTCGCTACCGTCCGAAGCGTTCGCAGAACGTGGCGAGCTCGGCGCTAGGCCGGCAGCTCGACGGGACCGGGTAGGGCAACACGTTCGGCGGGAGGCTGCACGAGTCGAGGGGCTTCGGCAGGGGCTGTCCCAGCAGGAGGGCGCTGGCCCCCTGGGCGATCGACGGGTTCTCGCAGAACCGGTACTGGCTCCACGAGAGGTGGATGCAGTCCGCATAGTGCGCCCCGGTGGACGGAGCCGGCATCACCTCGGAGATGAGGGAGACGAAGTCGAGCGTCTCGGTCACAGCCGTCTGGGCAGCGCGCAGGCTGTCGGAGTACACATTGTCCGGGCAGGCCTGCGGGCGCGCCGAGAGCGACACCATCATCTTGAGGACGCCCGGCGGGAAGGCCGCGCGCGACTTGACCGCTAGCGCCTCGAAGGTCCGCTCCCACCCGTTGATCGTCACCGTCGGCGCGGGGCCTTCGCCGTTCTCGAAGGCGATGACCTGGTTCGCCGCCTCGGTCATGTCCGCAAAACCCTGGTTCCAGTAGATCAGCACGTGGTCACGGTCGAACTTCGGCTGGCTGCGGAAGAACCGGTAGGCCTCGCGCAGCTCGCGCAGGGCCGGCCCGAAGCGGCTGCCGGCGACGCCGGGGTCCCAGACCTTGTACGGCGCGTCGCGCGAGTCGGCTTGCAGGCCGCTGCCGCCCCGTGCTTCGGACGAGAAGATGACGCACGAGCCCGTCTGACGATAGATCTGGTTGGCTAGGTCGGTGTAGGCCGTCAGCGGGCTTTCGTTCGATCCCCCGGTAAAGTCGGCGTCGAAGATCGAGTAGGGGTCGCCGAGTGCGCTGTTGCTGTCCCGCTCGGCGATGGTGCCGTCGAGGTCTTCCCGCGTCATCCAGGTGAAGCTCCCCCTTCCACTCGGCTCCTGAATGTCCCACCGCATCACGTTCGTCGCGCCGTTCTGTTCGTAGACCGCCCGGTCGAGCATGTTGAGCGAGAGCCGCCCGCCCAGGGCGCTGGTCTCCTCGCCTCGGTCTCCCCGTTTCGCGTTCGACTGTCCCCAGATGCCGACGAGGACGTACTTCGCGCACGAGTCGCTGACCAGGGCCACGTCCTGGTCCAGTGGGGGTACCCCAGCCGGAGCACGCGGCTCGTCCCCACTCGTTACGTCGCACCCCGTCAGCAAAATCAGCACGAGCGCTAGGCAGGCGGTGCAGTTCCTCGTCATTACGATACTCCTCTATGGAAGGGGGGACACGGCTCAGAGGGGACGACGGGCAAAAAGGTTGCCAAGGCGCGTCGCGAGCGCGGGCTGAAAAGCTACGTGGGCTCCTATCCCAGAGCAAACGAAAGTATCCTTCGCCTGCGCGTCTCCGCCACCCAACCGCTCGGTTTCTCCATGAAGCTTCTCCTCTTCGACATTGACGGCACCCTCCTGACCACGAACGGGGCCGGCCGAGGCGCGGTCGAGGACGCGCTTTCCGCTCTCACCGGGCGGGCCATCGCCGCCGAGGGCCTCTCGTTCTCGGGGAAGACGGACCCGCAGATCCTGCGCGAGGTCCTGCGGCGCAACGAGGCCGAGGCCGCGTGGACGGACGGGCGCTTCTCCGAGGCCATCGACGCGTTCCGGCAGGCGATGCACCGGCTCTTCGACCCGGCCACCACCGACGCGCTCGACGGGGCCGCCGCGCTCGTTGAGCGGCTCCACGGCGACGACCGCGTGCAGCTCGCGCTGCTCACCGGCAACCTCCGCGAGATGGCCTACCTCAAGGTCGGGGCCATCGGGCTCGGCGAGACGCACTTCCCGTTCGGCGCGTTCGGCAGCGACCACGAGGACCGCAACGCGCTCCCAGCCATCGCCGCCGAGCGGGCCGCCGCCTACGCCGGCCGCGCGTTCGACCCGGCCGACGTGCTCGTGATCGGGGACACGCCGCGCGACATCGAGTGCGCGCGCCAGTTCGGTGCGGTGGCCGTCGCCGTCGCCACGGGGAGCTATGACCGCGCCTCCCTCGCCGAGCACGAGCCGGACATCCTGCTCGGTAGTCTGGCGGACCTCGAGTCGGTCTCGGACCTGCTCGCTAGCTGAACCGGCGCAGCGTCCGCTCGACGCCCCCGGCGTAGCTCGCGCCGAAGTGGTTGAGATGGTTCACGAGGTGGTAGAGGTTGTAGACCTCGCGCCGCTCGGCGTAGCCCGGCTCGAGCGGCCACGCCGCGCGATAGGCATCGTAGAAGCGCCGGTCGAAGCCGCCGAACAGCTCGGTCAGCGCGAGGTCGGTCTCGCGGTGGCCGACATACGCGGCCGGGTCGATGAGCGCCGCCCGGCTGTCCGAGGCGGTGAGAACATTGCCGCTCCACAGGTCGCCGTGGAGGACCGAGGCGGGAGGCTCCGCTGGGAGCATGTCGCCGAGCCGGTCGAGGAGGCGCTCGGCCGGCCGGTTCCACGCGGCCTTCCACCGGCCCTGCTCCCGGGCGAGGGTGATCTGCGGAGCGAGCCGCTGCGAGCGGAAGAACGTGGGCCAGTCCTCCGCCCACCGGTTGGACTGCGGCAGGCGGCCGATGAAGGTATCGCGCTCGAACCCGTACCGCCCGTCGGTCGGGGTGTGGTGGTGGAGCGAGGCCAGCCCCTCGCCGAAGCGCTGCCAGAAGCCCGCGTCGCGCCGGCCCGGCTCGAGCCACGCCATCAGCAGAAAGCCGGGCCGCTCTCGGGCCGCGTTCTCGGCCGCGAGCACCTCCGGCACCACGAGCGGCGAGCAGGCCTCGCGCAGCGCCCGCAGCCCGGCGACCTCGGCCTCGAACGTCTGCCCGGCCTCGCCCTCGCTCCACTTGAGGAAGTAGGATCCGCCGCCGGACTCGACGCGCGTCGCGTCCGCGATGCAGCCGCCGCCGACCGGCTCGGCCGTGCGCACTGCGCCGACGTGCGGGCGGATCGCCTCCGTGACGGCGTTGGGCAGCGTCACGCCGCCGGGTCGGCGTGGCCGGGGTCGGCTGGCCTAGCGCCGGCCTGCCCAGCGTCGCTCTGCCCGTCGAGGTCGTAGAGGTCCTTGAAGCGGTCGAGGAGGGCGCGGCTCGTGCGCTCGACGATGTCGAAGACGTTCTCGAAGCCGGCCTGTCCGCCGGTGTACGGGTCCGGCACCTGGTAGGTCTCCGGCGTGGGATCGAACTCCCGGAAGAGGCGGACGCGCGTGCCGTGGTCGCCGGCCGGGTCGAGCGCGAGGGCGTCGTGCAGGTTCGACTTGTCCATCACGAAGAGGTGGTCGAAGTCGTAGAGGTCGCTGCGCTGGAGCTGGCGGCCGCGGAGGTCGTCGAGGCTGAGTCCGCGGCGGCGCGCGGTCGAGCGCATCCGGGCGTCGGGCGGATCGCCGACGTGCCAGGGGCCGGTGCCGGACGAGGCGATTTCGAAGCGGTCGGCCAGGCCCTCCTTCTCGACGAGAGCGCGGAAGTAGCCCTCGGCGAGCGGGCTGCGGCAGATATTCCCGAGGCAGACGAACATCACGCGGATCGGGTCGGGGGCAGGAGGCGGCATACGAGACGGGCGAAAGGCGGCGTTGGGGAGCGGCATTCTATGCGCCAGGCCGGGAGCGAGATGCACAGAATCCGTGGAAAGTGCGCGGGGGAACGGCAGAGAGGGCGTGGGGGAAATGGGGGGCAAGGAGGGACAAGCTTGAGCGTAAGGGCCTATCTGGAAGGTCGGCTTGATCAGCGGCGTCTGAGCGAACGGGTGCCGCGTAAGGGGCACGAGGGACGCGTCCCGTAGGAGTCAGATGCCGTAGGAGTCAGATGCCGCAGCATCGGGCGACGAGAGAAACGCCGCGCCCGCGCGGCCCGGCGGAGCCGAGAGGGCTCTTCGGATAGGTCCTAAGCACCACGGCCTCGATTAACTTGGTCAGTTTTATTCCACTCTCCCACCCCGTCGAAGAACCAGAAGGCGAAGCGCACCTCACCCCCCGTCGCCTTTCAGTTTATATTGAAATCCACCTCCGGCGCGCGCTTCGCGGTTGCCAGTATCTTTTGCCCGCTCCCACCGTTTCCTGCCGATGCCTTCCGCCGACGTGACGTTCACTCCCGGTCCCCTCCTCGCCCAGATCGACAGCCCGGCCGACCTGCGGGCGCTCCCCGAACGCCAGCTCGTCCAGGTCTGCGACGAGCTTCGCAGCTACATCATCGACGTGGTGGCCGTGCATGGCGGGCACTTCGGGGCCTCGCTCGGGGTGGTCGAGCTGACCGTCGCGCTGCACTACGTCTTCGAGACGCCGCGCGACCAGCTGGTGTGGGACGTCGGGCACCAGGCCTACGGGCACAAGATCCTCACCGGCCGGCGCGACGACTTCGCCACGCAGCGGAAGTACGGCGGGCTGAGCGGCTTCCCGAAACGGGCGGAGTCCGAGTACGACACGTTCGGCGTGGCGCACGCCAGCACCTCCATCTCCGGCGCGCTCGGCATGGCGAAGGCGCGCGACCTCAAGGGCACCGGCGAAAAGGTCGTCGCCGTGATCGGGGACGGGGCGATGACGGGCGGGCTCGCCTTCGAGGGGCTGAACAACGCCGGCACGGCCGGGAGCGACCTGCTCGTGATCCTCAACGACAACCGGATGAGCATCGACCCGAACGTGGGCGCGCTCAACGAATACCTCGCGCAGGTGGCGAGCGGCAAAGCGTGGAACGGGCTGCGGGACGACATGTGGCAGCTCTTCGAGAAGATGCGCGGCGTCGGCGGCGGGACGCTCCAGAAGATCGCCGCGCGCGTTGAGAACGGCCTCAAGGCGACCTTGACGCCGGGGATGCTCTTCGAGGCGCTCGGCTTCCGCTACTTCGGTCCGGTGGACGGGCACGACGTGAACGCGGTCGTCGAGCGGCTCGAGAACCTCAAGGACCTCAAGGGCCCGATCCTGCTGCACACGCTCACGACCAAGGGCAAGGGCTTCGCCCCGGCCGAGGCCGACCAGGTGAAGTGGCACGCCTCGGGCTCGCCCTTCGACAAGGTGACGGGCAAGAGCATCGCCGTGGCGACGCCCAACGGCACCAAGCCGCCGAAGTGGCAGGACGTGTTCGGGCGGGCCGTGACCGAGCTCGCCGAGGCGGACGACACGATCGTCGGCATCACGGCGGCGATGCCGAGCGGGACGAGCCTCAAGATGATGATCGACCAGATGCCCGAGCGGGCCTTCGACGTCGGCATCGCCGAGATGCACGGGGTGGTGTTCGCCGCCGGCTTGGCGACGCAGGGCATGAAGCCGTTCGTTGCGATCTACTCGACCTTTCTGCAGCGGGCCTACGACGGGGTGGTGCACGACGTGGCGCTCCAGAACCTCCCGGTCGTCTTCTGCATGGACCGCGCGGGCGTCGCCGGGGCCGACGGGCCGACGCACCACGGCGCGCTCGACATCCCGTTCATGCGCTGCGTGCAGAACATGGTCTGCGCCGCGCCGCTCGACGAGCAGGACCTCCGCGACCTGATGTTCACCGCCGCGCAGCACGCCACCGGCCCGTTCGCCATCCGCTACCCGCGCGGGGCGGCCACCGGGATGACGCTTCGCCCCGGCTTCCGAGCTCTCGAGATTGGCAAGGGCCGCACCGTCGCCGACGGCACCGACCTCGCGTTCCTGACCTACGGGGCCATCGGGCGGTACGTGGCCGAGGCCCGCGAGCGGCTCCGCGCGCACGGCGTCGACGCGGCCCACTACGACCTCCGCTTCTGCAAGCCGCTCGACGAGGCTCTGCTGACCGAGGTGTTCGCCACATTCGACAAGGTGATTACGGTCGAGGACGGTGTGGTGACCGGCGGGGCCGGGACGGCGGTCCTCGAGTGGCTCGCCGACCGCGACCTGCCGCAGGCGAAGGTGCTGCGCCTCGGGCTGCCGGACCACTTCGTCGAGCACGGCACGCAGCGCGAGTTGCACGACGAGGTCGGGATCGGGCCGGACGGCTTGGTGGAGCACGCCCTCGCGTTTCTGGGTCAGGAGCAGCGCATCGAGGCCGCGTAGGCGGCGCGCCGGCGGTGGCCCGATGGAGCGGGCGCTGCCGTTTATAGCGCGTAGCGGTGTCCCAGTTTTGCACCCGTCGAGCGGTGTATTAGTGGCCCACCGCTGCGGCGTGGGCAGGCGCGGGCATAGGGATTGCATGAGTGTCTCCACAGCTCGCCCGCTGCGCCAGCGGTCCGGCCCCCCAAGGAAAAGCGGTTGGCGGTATTCACCCAGGCTCTACAGCCTACGAGACTATGAACGAGCGGCTCCCCCCCTCCGCCCTCTCCTCCGCTCCTCGGACGACCCCGCCCCGGACCTCTCCGCCGCCGTTCACGCGTCCGGCTCCCCCGGTGCAGACGCTCTCCCCGTCGCCCGGCCGGTCCCCGTCGCCTCCGCCTCCGGTCGGACGCCGGATGCACCCGCTCGCCTTCATCGCGTTCCTGGTCGTCGCGCTCGTGGCGGCCCTCGCGCTCCTCCTGGTCTCGCCGGACGACCCGAACCAGCTCACCGAGGCCGAGGTCGAAGCGCTCGTCCGTGCGGCTCAGCCGGCACCCGCTGCCCCCCCTTCTTCGGCCTCGGAGCGGACGGCTCCCCCCCGTTCCTCCAGACTGCACCTGGTGAGCGAGCCGTCCGGGGCCGCCGTCCACCTCGACGGGGAGCTCGTCGGCCGGACGCCGCTCTCGCTCAGCGACCTCGAGCCGGCCTTCTACACGGTGACGCTCCGCCTGCCTGACCACGCGCCGCTCGACACGTCGATCTACCTCGCCAGCCGTTCGCTGCTCGCCCTCAGCGTGGCGCTGGTTTCGGAGTCCTCGGCGGAGTCTCCGCCCGCCTCCGGTACGCCCGGCCCCGACGCCGTGGCGGACGCGCGACCGGTCGAGCGCGTGCCGCAGCCTACTCCGACGGCACGCGAGGAGGCGGTACGTGAGGAGCAGCGCGGCGCAGCGGCAGGCGGTGGCAGCCCGCCCCGCCCACGCGCCATCCCGAGACCGGCCGCACCGAGACCGGCCGCACCGAAACAGACCACGCCGAAGCCCGCCTCGGCCCCGTCTCCGACTTTCGCCAACGCACCGGCGGACGTCCTCCGGCGGGTGAGCAACACCGGCTCGCTCTCGGTGTCCTCGTCGCCCGCCGGCGCTGAGGTGCTCGTAGACGGGGTGCCCCACGGGGCCGCGCCCCTGTCCCTCAGCGGCCTCCGGCCGGGCCAGTATGTCGTGACGCTGACGCTGCCGGGCCACACCCCTCTCTCCTACCGGTCCGAGGTGGTAGCGCAGGCAGTGTCCGTGGTGCAGGCCGCCTTCCCCTCGAACTGACCGCAACGCAGCGGACGGCCGCGCAGACTCTTCAACGAACAAGAAGCGGGCTCCTTGCGTTGCGCTGTGCATGAAGCGGGAGCCGTCCAGACTGCGGATGTCCTCTCCGCTTGGGCATGAGTTGGCCTTGCGCTTCGGTGCGAAATGCCTTACTCTCCGCCCCAGCAATGTATCCGTTCCCTTCGCCCGCTGTGTGCTTCCGTTTCGCGTATCAGCGGGGCTGCTCGTCTAGTACGTCGTTGGTGGTACCGAAGCGGTTAATCGTGCGACGAAGGAGTGATCGGTCTCCATGCAACAGCCCGCACCTATGACACCGTCTGAACGGCCGGCCGGCACGCAGCGCCGGATTCCGGCCGGGTCTTTCGAGAGCGCCACGGGGCCGAACTACGCGCTCCCCGGTCTCTCTCAGGTTTCGCCGCCCCAGCCCCGGCGCATTCCGCCGGCTGTGCTGTTCGGCGCCCTGCTCGTCCTCTTTCTCGGCGCAGGCGGCATTCTCCTGTTCACGGCTCCCCCTTCTGCCGACGTGTCGGAGGAGGAGGTGACCACGCTGCTCCGGGCGCAGGAGGAGAAGGCCCGCACGCAGGCGGCCGCCCCTGCCAGCCAACAAGCCGGATCGGCCGTGCTAGAGGTGGAGACGGAGCCCGCCGGGGCCGAGGTGACCCTCGACTATGCCTTCGCCGGGCAGACGCCGCTCCGCCGAGACCGTCTAGAGGCCCGGTGGTACATCGTGACCGTGCGGCAGGAGGGCTACCAGACGCTCGACACGCTCGTTCACCTTAACGACGAGGCGCGTGTGCGGATCGCCCTGTCGCTCGTTCCCTCCGGCGACGGCCCAGGCGACGTCGCCCGCCTAGAGCCCGTCCCGCGACCGGCCGACCCCGTCTCCCGACCCACGCCGTCGTCCCCGAGGTCTTCGCCCCAAAGCACGGCCCCGGCTGAGCCGACGCGTCTTCGGACGCAGCCGACCTCGCCCAGAGCGACTCCTCCGGCAGCCGAGCCTACTCTCACGGAACCAGCCGCCGTGGAACCCGCCGCGACGGAACCGGTGCCGCCCGCCGCAGCGCAGCGCGGGACGCTGAGCATCGTGGTCCACCCGTGGGGGTCCATCTACATCGACGGCGCGCTGCGGGCCCGCGACACGGACCTCCGCTACGAGACCGAGCTGCCGGTGGGCACGCACCAGGTCCGCGTCGTGCATCCGACGCTCGGCACGTGGCAGCGCAGCGTGCGCGTCACCCCCGACCAGCCGGTCGCGCTGACGGCTACGCTGAACTAACGCTTTGGCTATCGGACCTACAGCCGGTCCGGTCCCTCCTACCTCTATGCGACTGTTCCACGCGCTGCGGCGAGTTGGCCTGACGACGGCGCTCTGCCTCGCGGCCCCCGCCTTCGCCCAGGAGGCCCCGCCCTGCACGGGCACGCTCGCCACGGCCCAGGCTTACTACGTCGACCAGGAGTTTGACGTGGCCGAGACTCTACTGCGCGAGTGCCTCGGCCGCCCCGACGTGGACGACGCGACGGCCATCGAGGTCCACCGCCTGCTCGCCCTCGTCTACCTGCGGCAGGACAACCTCTCCGACGCCAAGCAGATCGTCATCCGACTCCTGGGCATCGACTTCGACTACACCCCGGACCCGGTCCTCGATCCGCCGACCTACGTCGCGCTCGTCGAGTCCATCAAAGAGCCGCTTCGCATCGAACGCGAGGCCGCCGCCCCGCAGATCGTCGTCGCCGCGCCCACCGTCCCCGCCGCGCTCTCACCGGAGCCGCTGCCGGTCGCCTATCGGGCCTCGCGGTCGCTCTACGCCTACCTCCTCCTGGGAACCGGGAGCTACGGCGGCGAGCGGGGCTTCGACGGCTCGTGGCTGGTCGAGGACTTCGCCGAGAACGCGGGGTTCGCCGGCGGCGGCGGGGCCGGTTTCAACCTGACGCAGACCCTCGCCGTCAGCCTGTCGTACCGGTTCCAGTACGTGCCTGCTCTGTTCCAGGAGCGGTCCGGCGACCGACTCAGCGCCGTCGGCGACTCCATCAACGGGGACTCGTCCAGCAAGTGGCTTCACCTGGCGAGCCTCTCCGGCCGCACGTACTACCGGCCGTTTGGGCGCGCCTCGTCCTACGTCGAGCTGGGCCTCATCGCCTCGCGGAGCCGGATCAACGACGCCGTGAAGACCGGCCTCGGTCCTCGCGGGGCGGTCGGACTCGACTATGCTCTATCGCGCCAGGTCGGGGCCTTTGCAGAGCTGAGCGCCGCGATCCTGCTCCCCGGCGACGCCGTGGACCACATCGACACGAGCGGCGGCAGCGACCTGCTCTCGTTCGCCGAGCTAGGCGTGCGCTACCAGATCAAAGCGTGGTAGCCCCGAGCGGGCGCGAAACTTCGTGGCGACCTCGGGATTAACGACGCCCCGCTCGCTGGCCCCTGCGCTCATGCTCTTCCCCGACCTCCCCGCCGACGCCCGCGTCTGGATCTTCACTGCCGACCGGCCTCTCCGCTCTGCCGAGAGCAGCGCGCTGCTCGAGGCCGTCAACCGGTTCACCGCTCAGTGGACCTCCCACGGCCGGCCGGTGCCGGGCCGCGCTGCGCTCCTGGACGAGCGCTTTCTCGCGGTGGCGGCCCGCCTTCCGGGCGGGGTGTCGGGATGTGGGATCGACAGCTTGGTGCACGCCGTCGAGGAGGCGGGACGGTCGGCTGGCCTCGCGTGGCTGGACGGGTTGCAGGTCGTCTGGCGCGGCCGGAGCGGAGCGGTGCAGGCCGGTCCCCGCGCTGCCTTCCGCAAGCAGGTGCGCGCCGGAGCCGTCACGGCCGAGACGCCGGTTTTCCTCACGACGCTCGACACGCTCGGGGGTCTCCGCGACGGCGGCTTGGAGCGACCGGCGGGCGAGACGTGGCACGCGCGCGTCTTCCGGCTCCCGGCCCTGAGCGCCTGATCTCCGTGGACCAGCCCGGCTTCGCCGAGGTCGAGTGCGCTGGCCCCGTGGGCTCCCTAGACGAGCGGACCCGAGCAAGACACCGCGCGTATAGCCGGACGCCTTCCCACCCACCGCTCTCGCCATGCGAGCTCTCGCCATGCGAAACGCCCTGCTCGCCCTCCTGCTCGCTGCGCCCGTGCTTGCCGTGCACGCGCAGGAGACGACCCACTTCCGCCAGAAGAACATCGCTGAGGTGATCGAGCGCCGCAGCGGCGACCTCGAGGACGTGCCGGAGGTGTTCTACGACTACCACGTCGTCCGCGACGACTCGCGCCTCGAAGCCCGTCTCAAGCTCTACCGCCGCTACGGCGAGGAGAACAAGGGCCTTCTCCAGCTCCTCAACCGCAACGACCTGGAGAACCTCCGCCTGGGCGATACGCTCGTGGTCCCGACCGACGTGACGCTCGACTTCCGGGCCTACTCGCCCTTCCCGCGCACCTATCCCGGCGGGCGCAGCATCGAGAAGCTGGTCGTCCTCGACAAGAGCATCCAGGCCTTCGGGGCCTACGAGTGGGGGCGGCTGGCGCGGTGGGGCATCATCAACACCGGCACCGAGAGCGCGCGCACGCCGAGCGGCCGCTTCAACGTCAACTGGAAGCAGCCGCACCGCGTCTCGACGCTCAGCCCCGGCTACGGCTCGGGCGCGCCCGACGCCGAGCTGTGGGAGATGTACTGGGTGATGAACATCCACGAGGCGCGCGGCATCCACCTCCACCAGTACGCCCTCCCGATGGGCGGCCCCGCCAGCCACGGCTGCGTCCGCCTCTCCGACCCCGACGCCCGCTGGCTCTACGCCTGGACCGATACCTGGGACAAGACCGGCGGCGACGCGATCTCGTCGGTCGGCGCGACGGTCCACCACCAGGGCACGATGGTGCTGGTCATCGGGCACGACATCGTGGGGCAGCCGACCCCGTTTCTCTTCCGCGAGGGCTACCCGGTGCTCCGGCGCGTCCGCCTCCCGGCCTCGCCCTACGACCTCCCCGCCGGCACCCCGCAGCAGGAGCGCTTCGACCGCCTCCAAGGCTGAGTCTAACGGAGGAGCGTCAGACGACCACTCCGTACCTCCACCTCCGTTTCTAGGCGGTAGATGTAAACGCCAGCGGCTAGGCCTGCCCCGTCAAGAACCACTTTGTGCTGACCTGCCTCGGCTGGGGCGTCCACGAGCACGGCGGCCTCCCGCCCAAGCACATCGTAGACAGTGAGACGGATGGTGCCGGCCCTGGCGAGGCCAAAGCGGAGAGTAGTGGTGCGGGTGAAGGGGTTTGGGTAAGCGTCAACAGCAGCGGTGCTCTCTGCGCGGTGACGGCTTGCCGACGCTTAGGTATCACGCACGGCTGCACAAGCCTCTGGTGTCTCAAGCCGATCACAGAGCTGAGCGAGGTAGAGCGAGCGCGGCAGGAGGCCCGGACGATTTGCGCCTTCGATGTAGCCAGCAGTCACGTTAGGAGGAAGGGAGACGCTAGGAGGGTCGTAGAAGGGTCCTGCCGTCCCACTGATATTCCCCGACCCGCCAATGGCGAGGTTTTGAGCGGTCGGCGGCTTCTCTACGACGAGCACAGAAGGATCTTCCATTGAGGCATTCCACGCGATGCAGTTCGCGCATGCCCAACCGTGACCACTACCACCACTCCCTCTATTCCCTAGATGTAATCGGCGTTCGTAACGAGTAGGATTTCCCGAACCATCAAGTAGCAGATTTTCCTCATAATGATTATCGAACAAGACACCTGTCGACCATCGCTGATGAGCCTGACTGTTGCCGTTGGATTGTTCTGCTGTGTTATCCAGAAACACTATACCTGAGTCATAGGAAGTTCCATTCACTATATAGGATGGCCTACCCCTTATAGTTCTATTGTTCTGAAAGAGGGATAGCTGTGTATAATGGGTGCTGAAGCTGTATCGCCGCCTGCTCTCCTCCAGTGAGTGCGGATAGAGAGCTTGGCAGTTTAACACCGTTACATGGAGAGCTGATTGAAGAGCGATCCCAGAGCGCACGAAGTGTAATGCTGTGACATTTTTAGCCCACACATTCCTAACGTCGCTAAAGTATACTCCGTCCCAAGCGTGATTTTCGGCAGTCGAGTCTTCAGTCACGATGTCTATGCGGATATCTTCTACCCCTACCCTTTCGACTGTGTCTGCATTGTCTCGCAGATAGATATACGCCAGAGATATTGCAGTGTCAAACGTGTAGAAAAACGGTGCATCCACGGTGATCGATGTACCAACGGTATCAGTGATCGTTCGGGCGTAGGCCACTGGCCACTCTCCAGGTTCCCACGGAGGAGCACCAGCTGTTCCGCCAGAATCCACAGCGGCGATCCATTCCGGAGTCGATGGATGAAACACGACGATGTCTTCGCCCGGAGTGTAAAGCTCTGGTCTCGCTACATTGAAGGAGTAGGCTCCCGTTGGCACCAGGTCATCAGTAATGTGGGTGGTGTCCCGACCCAGGTCCCTCGTAGCAATCTTATTCCTATCTGCGGGCGACCCTACAAGCACCCCTACGCCGACTTTGACCACAGCGCTTGAATTGGTTCCCGTTCTCAGGAGTACTGTGTTGGAATCTGGGTTTGCACCGCTGCCGACACCCCGCAAGACAACGCCGTTTCGCTCAATCGCCAGGGAATTTGTCACCTCGTAGATGCCAGCCTCCAGAAGCACAGCCCCTCGGAAACCGTCTAGGTTGGGATTCAGACCACCCACCGAATCTAGGACAGCCTGAATGCGCCCTGTGTTATCGCCAGGGACGGGTTGAAGCGTTGCCACCACCGGCACAGTCGGAAGTGGGACACCTCCGCCACGATAGCCGGCATGCGAGAAATCTGGGATGCGCTCGCCGCGAACGACCTTGTAGACGAGGCTATCGGTACTTGGATCGCAGTTGAGGTAGTGGACGAGTCGGGACTGCCAACCCTCCGCAGAGGTACAGCCATTTTGCGAAGCAGCCGTGTGGGCAGTCAGTAGAACAAAGGAAGCGAGAACCAGATGCGAAAAGAGAAAAGAGCGCATGGAAACAGGGGCAAAGGTGCGAGAAAAGAGAGTTCCTCTGTGAATATAAGGGAAAGGACGTTCCGTCGCGCGGCAACTAAATTTAGGGTCGTGCAGTTGACCCGTCCTTTGCTTCACTCTACGATGTTCCCGCCCACACCTCGCAGCGAGAGCGCTTCGACCGACTCCGCAGCGGGTCCTAACACCGACAGCTTGGAGACCTTCCTCTTCTACCTCGGCCGGCCTGACGGTCCTAGCGCTGAGGTCCTCCTTCGCCGCGCAGCCGCGCACCTCGCGCGCGTGATGCCCGACGCGGGCGTCCCCCTCGAAACGAGCCTGACGCTCCTCGACGGCCTCAACGGCGGCTGGTGCCGGGTCGAGCCGAGCGGCACCGTCGGGCTACCTGTCCTGGACGAGCACGTAGATGACGAGCAGGCCGTCCTCGTCTTCGGCGACCTCACCGGCGTGCCGGAAGACGAGACCGCGCGCCGGATCGCGCGCGAGGGCGTCGAGGACGCCTCCGAGTTGGACGGCTCGTTCGGGGCGGTGGTCGTCCATCGGCCTACGGGACAGGTCAACCTGCTGACGGACTGCCTCGGGTCGCGGGCGCTCCGGTACTTCGCCGGGGAGGATTTCCTCCTGGCTGCGCCGCACGACCTGACGCTGCTGGCCTCCGGCCTGGTCGAGGTGTCCCTCGACCTGGTCTCGGTAGCGAGCAGTGTAACTACCGGGTGGTCGCTCAGGGGCCGCAGCCTCCTTCGCGGCGTTGCCACAAGCCGGCCTGACGAGCGCGTCCATTGGCAGCACGGTGCGCTCAGGCGCGAAGAGACTTTCCTGATCGACCCCGGCCGGCGGATCGCCGTGGGCGACAAGAGGCGGATTCGCCAGCAGGTCGAGGCCATGGCTGAGGTCGCCCGCGAGGGCGCACGCGCCTTTGCGAGCCGGTGGCCCCAGGCCGGCATCCAACTCACGGCCGGCATGGACAGCCGCGCCGCGATGGCCGCGATCCTGCCGTCGCTCGACCGGGAGCGGACCTTCGTACAAACCACCGGCTACCCCAACAGCCCCGACGTGCGGACGGCGCGGCGGATCGCCGAACACTACGGGCTGACCTTCAAGCGAACGGAGCCGCAAGCGCCCTCCTCGGGAGGGTTCCTGAAGACGGTGGACCTGTTTGCCTTCTCGATGAACGGGGACACGAATGCTAAGCGCGCCCCCCAGGTGGACGGCACCTACGCCGAGCGCGACAGCGCTCTGTCGTGGGGCGGTGCTGCAGCCATCTTCCGTGGTCACTACTACTCGCGCACAGCTAACCGTCCCCTCGGACTTCAGGATGCGCTGGACAAATTCCGCACTGCACGATCTGGGAGGCACCTTGCCTTTGACCCTCGCGTTGAGGAGGGGCTAGCCCGCCGCGTGGAGGAAACTGTAAGGCACTACGCCGGAGCCTCGACCGATGGGTACGACATCCTCGACCTCCTATATGCCCAGGAGCGCGCCTGTGTCTGGGACGCGCTCAAAGACCGGTTCACCTGGACATCGACCGCCTTTTGGACACCGTTCAGAGATCGTCGCCTAGTGAGGATGGCCTACCGCCTCCCTGCCCCAATCAGCGAGTACGCTCGCATCCACGAGACGCTCATTCGCCAAACCCTTCCCTGGGCCTACTGGGTCCGGTGCAACTACGAGACGCTGATGCCGCTGGAGATGGCTGGCGCGGCCCGGCCTCTGCTGAAGCGCCTGGACCGCCGCGCTCGGCGCGTGGCCGCGAGGCTTAAGGCTCGGAGCGCGCCGACCGCCGAGCACGCAGGCCATGAGCAGGCACAGGCCGCGATGTTCGCCGGCCCCCTCGCCGATCCGATCCGGGACCTCCTCACGCAGACGAGCAGCATCTCGTTGGAGTTATTCGGACGCGAAGAACTCGAGCGCCTGCTGCGCGAGCACACCGAGGGCACCCATGACCACGTCCAAGTGCTCGGCCGGCTGGTCACCGCCGAGCGGTGGCTGCACCTCGCCCGCGCCTTCGCCGACGTGCCGAGCTAGCGCTCCGGGCTGCGGCAGGCGGCTGGAACGGCCTGCGGCTAGAGCGACCATTCGTCGAACGAGCGGCCGGTCAGCGCCCGGAGCCGCTCCACATCCGGCCCGAGGCGTTCGACGAGGTAGGCCCGCTGGGCCTCTGAGAGCTGTGGCCTCTCGATGGGCTGCTTCTTGGTGAGGTGCTTCGGCAGAAACGGCTTCAGCACGCGGCGCAGGCGCGGGCTTTTCACCCGAGTGGTCAGCTCGGACGGACGCATCTTGTTCGCGCTGACGTGGTGGCGCTCGTTAAAGGCATCTGACTCGAACGGCGACACGCCGATGAAGCGGAAGACCTCCTGGAGCACGCGGTGGGTGTCGCGCCGAAGCTCCTCCGAGGTGATGATCAGCAGCTGGCCGAGCGGGAAGTGTTCGAGGTAGGGCTCGAGCTGGTAGTGGTACCGGCTCGTGTCCAGGTGCGGCTCGATCATCGGGCTCTGGAAGAACGCCTCGAACGTCCGCCCCGTCCGGCCGCGTGCCGTGTTGTGGATGTACCCCGAGAGGAAGCGCTCGATGGGGTCGCGCAGCACGTAGACGAGCCGGACGTCCGGGTTGGCCTCGTGCAGGAGCCGCGGGGTGTCGTCTCCGTAGCGGTGCCGCTTCGAGTACTCCGGCGAGACGTCGCCGTAGGCTTTGGCCTCCTCCTTGAAGAGGCTGCGGTACCAGTCGAAGCCACGCTGGTACGTCCCGTGCTTGACCGGGATGAAGAAGTTACACTCCTTCTTCGAGGTCATCGTCACCTCGGGATGGACCTTGAGGTAGCGGTGGAGGCTCGACGTTCCCCCCTTCATGGTGCCAATTACAGAGAATGTCGGGACGGTAGCAGTCATGCGGAGGCGTTCGGTAACCGGAAGGGATTACGGATGCAAGATACTCCGGCCCGAGGCGAGGACACTCAGAGGTTGCTTACGAGTGCAACGTGAAGGGCTGCGAACGGCTCCGGACGCCTCCGACGGCGACGCCTCCGACGGCGTGGCGCTGCATCGCCGGGGCGGTGCCCCGTCTGCTTCGCGCGCCTCGTCGGTGCCGCCCGGCGCTCGGTCTCGCCTGCTTCCTCCATTCATAGTCAGCCTCTCACTGCGACGCCCGTACCCAGGTCTCGAAGCGGAAGCCGTCGCGCGGCTCGCGGCACATACGGGGCTACGAACTGCGTGCCTTCCAATAGCCGGGGCGTCTGCGCTGATGCGCGACCGCGAGGACCAAGAGGGCGTTCGGCTCCGACCGATAGATCAGATAGTAGGGAAACTGGCGCAGTGTCCAACGACGTAACGCTTTGGTACCCCCTATCGGAGCACCAAAACCTGGTTGCTCCGCCACCAACTGCACCACGCGCTCGACCTCGTCCGTGAACTGCCGCCCTAGCCCCTCAGCCTGATCCTCGTAATATGCTACCGAAGCGAGGAGCTCGGCTCGGGCCTCCGGGTGAAAGCCTATCCCGGTCATTGCGAAGCTGCGCGGGCGTCCGCAAACACTTGGGCTGCAGGCCCGGCGGTAACACGACCTGAACGGATATCCTCGTCACGGCGTCCGGCCTCCTGGACCCAGACGTGCTCGGCTCGGTCAGCCTCGTCGAGACTAGCGATCAAGCGCTGCGCGAGGTGTGCACGCTCGTGGTGCGCGAGTTGGAGGGCGTGGGCTTCGATCTCGTGGATGCTCATGGCGCGGCGGAGTGCGTGGGTTGGCTGAAAGAGCCTGGTTAACTCGATCTCTCTCAAAAAGCTCCGCCGTGGCGAGGGGCTCCCACTTCAGCGCCGCACCCAGGTCTCGAAGCGGAAGCCGTCGCGCGGCTCGCGGTGCGCCAGCTCGAAGGTGGTGCCGAGCAGGTGCTCGAACGGCGGGAAGACGGTGTCGCCGTGGTACGTGCCCTCGACGAGGGTGAGCTCGAGCCGGTCGGCGAGTGGCAGCGTCTGCTCATAGATCGTCGCGCCGCCGCCGATGCAGATCTGGTCGCGGTCCGCGAAGGCCTCGAGCGCAGCGTCGAGCGACGAGTAGACGTGGATGCCGGCATGCTCGACCCGGACCGGATGGCGCGTCAAGACGACGTTCTCGCGCTGGGGCAACGGTCCGCCGAACTGGTGCAGGATCGACTCGAAGGTCCGCCGGCCCATCACGAGCGGGTGCCCGAGCGTGAGGCGTTTGAAGTGCCGCAGGTCCTCGGGGAGGTGCCACGGCAGGTCGCGCCCGTCGCCGATCACCCGGTTCTCTTCCGCGACGGCCGCGACTAAGACCAACTCTGGCTTCGCCATCAGACCGCGACCTCGAACCGGATGGGGTCGTGGTGCCGGTAGCCGTCGAGCCTGACGTCCTCGAACCGCAGCGCGTCGAGCGGCTTGTCGGCGATGTTCAGGCGCGGGGCGTCGAACGGTTCGCGGTCGAGCTGCTCGCGGAGGCCGTCGACATGATTGACGTAGACGTGCGCGTCGACGAGCGTGTGGGCGAAGACGCCCGGCTCCAGCCCGACCTGCTGCGCGACGGCTTGCGTCAGGAGCGCGTAGCAGGCGAGGTTGAACGGGACCCCGAGCGCGAGGTCGGCCGAGCGTTGCGTGAGGTGGCAGTTCAGCCGCTGCCGGCCGTCGGCGGTCTCCTGCACGTTGAGGACGAAGGTGAAGTGGCACGGCGGGAGCCGGCTCACGGCCGCGTTCGCCGGATGCCACGCGCTGACGACGAGCCGCCGCGAGGTTGGGTTCCGCCGCAACTCGTCGATCACGTAGCCGACCTGGTCGAACGACAGCGAGCCGTCGGCCTCGCGCCGGACGTTGGGGTGGTCCGGCCCGGCGAAGACCTCGCCGTCGAGCGCTGCACCCGCCGCCGGGACCGGGAAGCGCCGCCAGAACCGGCCGTAGGCAGTCTCGAGCCGGCCCTCCTCGTCGGCCCAGGCGTCCCAGATCTTGGTGTGCTCACGGAGGTCGCGGATGTGGGGCGCGCCCGAGAGGTACCACAGCACCTCGCGCAGCATCGAGTCGAAGTAGACCTTCTTGGTCGTCAGCAGCGGGTAGCCGTCGGCGAGGTCGACGGTGTAGAACTCTGCGAACGACGAGACCGTGTCGGTGCCGGTGCGGTTGCGCTTGCGGGTGCCGGTGTCGAGCACGCGGCGGACGAGGTCGAGGTAGGCACGGTCAGCGGAGAGAGTGTGGGGCGGATCGGAAATTTGCATCGGGAGCGCGGAGCGGCGGGCAGTATCGGAGGATACGAGAAAGCACGGACGATGGGAAGATCGGAACGTAGCGCCGAAGGTCGGGTACCCGCACCGCCGTTGCCCGGCCTATTCCAAAATCCGAAATCGCAACTCCGAAATCGATGGACCCCGGTCTCCACGTCAAGCAGGCGATCAACCACCTCGACAAGGTCCTCGCGTACTACCCCTACGTGCAGGAGGGCGGCGCGGCAACCGTCGCGCTCACGCCCGAGGACTGGCAGGTCGTCGCCGACGCGCTCTTCCGCATGAGCACCCCGAAGGAGGTCTTCCCCGACGCCATCGCCGACTACACTCTTACCGAGGACCAGCGGGCGATTCTCCTCGAGACGGCCGACTGCACGATCACGGTCGAGATGGGGTGAGAGGTTGGAGGCTGCGGGTTTCCACCTCTAAGCTCGGACCCACAACCTCAGTTCGCCGCTGCCCGGAGGTGGAACGTCGGGATCTGCGCCCGGAAGCGCGAGCCGTTGGGGCGCTGCATCAGGTACGTGCCGGCCATCGTGCCGGCCATCGCCTCGAGGGCGCAGAAGGAGTGGTACGCGTGAAACGCGCCTGGCGCGATCACCGGCTGCTGCCCGATGACGCCCTCGCCCTCGACCTCCACGGCGCGGCCTTCGTCGGGGCGGATCAGCCAGTGCCGGCGCAGGAGCTGCACCTCGGCCTCGCCCCTGTTCTCGATGCGGACGAAATAGGCGAACACGAACCGGCGGGCGAACACGTCGGACTGATCCGCGAGGTAGCGCGGCAGGACCGAAACGGTGACGTGCTCGGTGGTGGCGGCGTACGGCACGGCTACCCGATGGTGCTGTGGACGCCGCGCGCGTGCTCGGCGACCGAGACGATATGTTGCACGCGGTGCTCGCAGACGGGCGCGTTCCAGACACCGCCCTCTTTGAAGGCGCTGCCGATGATGAACCCGTCGGCGCAGTCGATGAGGTCCTCGAGGTTCTCGGCCGTGACCCCGCTGCCAACGAGAACGGGGAGCGGGGTCGCCGCGCAGACCGCGCGGAGGTCGTCGGTGCACGGCTCCTCGCCGGTGCGGACGCCGGTGACGACGACGCCGTCGGCGTGGTGGAGCTGCATCAGGTGGGCGACCTCCGCGATGGGCACGTCGCCGGTCCAGGTGTGGGCGGCGTGCTTCTTCTTGACGTCGCAGAAGACGGGGATGTCGTGCGCCCCGATGGCGCGGCGGTAGCGGAGGACCGAGCCCGCGCACGCCTCGGCGATGCCCTTGTCCGAGACGTGGGCGAAGGTCCACCCCTCGGCCCGGATGAAGTCGCACTGCGCCGCGAGGGCGACGGCGAGGGCCGTCTTGTTGGCCTGGAAGAGCACCTGCACCCCGACCGGGAGCTGCCCGACCTGCCGCTTGACGCAGACCGCGACGCGCGTCATGAACGCCGCCACCTCCGGCCCCTGCTCGCGCTCGTGGATGCACGGAAAGTCGTGCATGTTCTCCAGGACGAGGCCGTCGACCCCGAGGTCGGCGTAGAGCTTGGCCTCGGTGACGGCGCGCTCGACCGTGGACTCGATGGAGCGGTAGCCCGGCGCGCCCGGCGTCGGGCCGGTGTGGACCATCGCGAGGATGGGCTTGGGGGTTCGGAAGATCCGACTCATCGTCTCCAGCATCAGGCAGTCCTCTCAGATCGGTCGGGTCGGAGCAGGCAAAGGATTCGTGTGAAGTCCGGGTGAGCCTCAGCGCGTCGGTGCAACCCGACCCGCCGACCCGCTGTTCCGAAGGCTCCTCCTATCTGCGTCCTCCCCGCCGCCCGACGATGCCCGTTCTCGACCCGCTTCCTGCCGACGCCGGCCGGACCCCGACTCGCTCCGTCGCCGAGGTCACGATCCTCTTCGCAGGCGACTCCGGCGACGGGATGCAGCTCACCGGCGGCCAGTTCACGCTCGCCACGGCGAAGGCGCGGAACGACCTCGCCACCCTCCCCGACTTCCCCGCCGAGATCCGCGCCCCTGCCGGCACCACCTACGGCGTCTCCGGCTTCCAACTCCACTTCGGCGCGACCGAAATCTCGACGCCCGGCGACGAGGTGGACCTGCTCGTGGCGATGAACCCGGCCGCGCTCAAGGTCAACCTGCACCGCGTCCGGGCCGGCGGCAGCGTGCTCGTGAACCTCAACGCCTTCGAGGACCGCGGGCTGGAACTCGCCGGCTACACGTCGAACCCGCTCGGCGACGGGACGCTCACCGGCTACGAGGTCTTCCCGGTCGAGCTGACCCGGCTCACCAGGGAGTCGCTTGCCGAGTTCGACCTCTCGACGCAGCAGGCGGACCAGTCGAAGAACATGTTCGCGCTCGGCCTCGCGCTGTGGCTCTACACCCGGCCCACCGAGCCGACGCTCGAGTGGCTGGAGGCAAAGTTTGCCCACAAGCCGGACGTCCTGGCGGCCAACCGGCACGTCCTGACCAAGGGCTACCATTACGGAGAGACGACGGAGGCCTTTGCCGCGCGCTACGAGGTGGCCCCGGCCAGCCTGCCGCCCGGCCTCTACCGGGCGATCCGGGGCAACGAAGCCCTCGCGCTCGGCCTGGCCACGGCCGCCGTGCGGAGCGGGCTAGAGGTCCTCTACGGTGCCTACCCGATCACGCCGGCCAGCGACCTGCTGCACGCGCTCGCGAGCTACAAGCACCTCGGCGTCCTATCGTTCCAGGCCGAGGACGAGATCGCCGCCATCGGCGCGGCGCTCGGCGCGAGCTTCGCCGGGAGCCTGGGCGTCACCGCCACCTCCGGACCGGGCCTCGAGCTGAAGAGCGAGTTTCTGGGCCTCGCCCTAATGACCGAGCTCCCCCTGGTTGTCGTGGACGTGCAGCGTGCCGGCCCAGCCACGGGGATGCCGACCAAGACCGAGCAGAGCGACCTGCTCTTCGCCCTCTATGGCCGCAGCGGCGACGCCCCACTCCCAGTCCTGGCTGCCTCTACGCCGGGCGACTGCTACGAGGCCGCCTATGAGGCGTGCCGCGTCGCGGTGAAGTACATGACGCCCGTCATCCTGCTCTCCGACGGCTACCTCGGTAACGGGGCCGAGCCGTGGCGCATCCCCGACCCCGACGCCCTCGCCCCGTTCCCCGTCGCGTTCGCGAGCAAGCCCTCCAGCGGTCCGTTCCTCCCCTACCGTCGCGACGGCGCGACCCTGGCCCGCCCCTGGGCCAAGCCCGGAACCGCAGGCGTAGAGCACCGCCTCGGCGGGCTCGAAAAGGACCGCGAGACCGGCGGCGTCTCCTACGACCCCGAGAATCACCAGGTCATGACCGAGCTCCGCGCGGCCAAGGTCCAGCGCGTCGCCGACGAGATCCCGCCGACCTCGGTCTACGGCGACGCCGAGGGCGAGGTCGTGCTCGTCGGCTGGGGCTCGACGCGCGGTGCCATCGAGGCGTCGGTCAAGCTGGCCCGCGCCGAAGGGCTGCGCGTCGGTGCCGTCCACCTCCGCTGGCTCAACCCGCTCCCGCCCGACCTCGGCGACGTCCTCGACCGGTTCGAGCGTGTCGTCGTGCCCGAGCTCAACAACGGGCAGCTCGTCCGCGTCCTGCAGGACCAGCTCGTGCGCCCGCTCGAGAGCCTCACCAAGGTCCAGGGCTTGCCGTTCAAGGTCAGCGAGATCACCGCCCGCCTCCGCGAGATGGTTGCCGCCGACGCATAACCCCGCCGTAGGCGCACCCCTTGTGGTCGCTCGCACATCCAATTGTATGGCTGACGAAAAACCCATCCGCCCGCCCAGCACCAAAAAGCCGGCGCTGCCGCCACGCAAGGCGACGCTGCCTGTCAAGGCGCGCGTCCCCAAGCGCCCGCCTGGTGCGAAGCCCGCCCGCCCGGCCGGCCGCCTAGTCCCCGACCCGAGCGGCGATGGAGGCCTCACGCGCAAAGACTTCGCCTCCGATGCCGACGTCCGGTGGTGCCCCGGCTGCGGCGACTACGCCGTCCTTGCCGCGATGCAGCGCCTGCTGCCGGACTTGGTCGAGGAGAAGGAGAACACCGTGTTCATCAGCGGCATCGGCTGCTCGAGCCGCTTCCCGTACTACATGAACACCTACGGGATGCACACCATCCACGGCCGCGCCCCGACCGTCGCCACCGGCCTCAAGTGCGCCAACCCCGACCTCGACGTGTGGCTCGTCACCGGCGACGGCGACGCGCTGTCGATCGGCGGCAACCACTTCGTCCACCTGCTCCGCCGCAACCTCGACCTCCAGGTCCTGCTCTTCAACAACCAGATCTACGGCCTCACGAAGGGCCAGTACAGCCCGACCAGCGAGCCGGGCAAGGTCACCAAGTCGACGCCCTACGGCTCGCTCGACCACCCGTTCAACCCCGCCGCCCTCGCGCTCGGGGCCGACGCCACGTTCGTCGCCCGCACGCTCGACCGCGACCCGAAGCACATGCAGGCCATGCTCCGCCAAGCGCACGAGCACGCGGGCACGGGCTTCGTCGAGATCTACCAGAACTGCAACATCTTCAACGACGGGGCCTTCTTCCGCTACACCGACCGCGAGACCAAGCCGCACACGACGCTCTTCCTCGACCACGACCAGCCGCTCGTCTACAACGAAGGCACGAAAGGGCTGCGGCTCGATGGGCTGAAGCTCGTGCCCATCGACCTCACGAGCGGCGAGTGGTCCGCTGACGACTGCCTCGTCTACGATGCCACGGACCGGACGCTCGCCGGGCTTGTCGGCCGCATCTTCTGGCAGGACGACCTCCCACAGCCCTTCGGCGTGTTCTACCGCGAGCAGCGGCCGACCTACGAGCGGCTGCTCCGCGAGCAGCAGGCCGCCGTCGTCGCCGAGCGCGGCGCGGGCGACCTGAACGCGCTCCTCCGCTCCGGCGAGACGTGGACCATCGAGTAGCTCACTCGACGTGGAGCACCTTGAGCGTCTCGGTCTGCCGCGCCGTCCGAAGCCGGACGAGGTAGACCCCGGCCGGCAACCCCGCCCCGCCGAGCGTGAGCGTCTGCTCGCCCGGCGGGAGGAGGCCGTCGGCCAGCACCGCCACCTCGCGCCCGAGCACGTCGAAGACCGAGAGCCGCGCCCGGCCTGCCCCCTCGGGCACCGTCAGCGTCAGCGACGTGGCCGAGCGGAACGGGTTCGGGAACGGCCGCGACAGCCCGAAGGCGTCCGGCAGCACCGGCTCCGGCACGCCCCCGACGCGCTGCGGCTCGAAGAAGCCGACCTCGTAGGCGTTCTGGAGATAGCGCGCCGCCTCACGCAACTCGACGATGGAGTCGAGCCGGTCCGCTCCCTGGGCGAAGGGGATGACGAAGACGACCTCGGTGCTCGCGCCCGGTGCCAGGCGGAACGGCCCGGTCACGACCACGAAGCGTCGGTCCCCCGAAGGGTTGCGGACCCCTGTTCCGTCCGGATTCTCCTCGCTCCAAAACGCCCCTACGATAGGATCGCCTGGATCGCCGAACGTCGTGACGGGAAAGTCCGACCCGTACCCGCCTCCCCATCTCGTGATGGGCGTCCCGTCGGTCCAGAGACCGCGCATGCAGTTGTAGAAGCCCTCAGGCGTGATTGGCTCCCCGATGTACAGCTTGGAGAAGCAAGGAGAAGCTGTCATGCCGAGGCGTTCGTCCGGCTCGTCCACCTCGCTGTCGCCGTCGTCGTCCCGCCCGTTCGGTAGCCCGACCGGCCCCTGGATTACCTTGATCCCTACGGCCGGCGGCACCCCGTAGAATGCGTCCGGCTCGCTGGCATTGTAGGTGAACCCCATGCTCAGCGTAGTGTCGCTCCCGATGAAGTCATCCGACGCGTCGCCGAGGTCGCTGTCGGTCCAGAAGGTGACGTAAGCGCTGTCGAGCGGGGCGCTGCCCCGGTGGGTGAACCGGTAGCGGTAGAGCGTGGCTTGGTGCAGCGCGGCGGTCGTGGACGGCACGGCGAAGGCACTCACGCGGGCTTCGAGTCCGATAGGAGGACTGTCGAAGAAGGCGGGATAGCGGTTGCCGGCGTCGTTCATCACCCACCACGCCATCTGCTCGCCCGAGAGCGCCGGCTCGTCGCCCCCCGCGAGGTCGTAGTTCCCCGCCACCCCGTCGCCGTCGAGCACCGGCGCGCCGAGGTCGACGGGCCAGTCGCGGAGGTCGTCCGTCGCCTCGCCGGTGTCGAGGTAGCGCGCCACGTCGCCCCGGCTGACGAGGTAGATGCGGTCGAAGGCCGAGCAGTCGGCCGGCGGACTCCCCTCCTCGTCGAGCGGGCCGGGCCAGAACTCGAAGTTCTGGTATCGGCCGGCGGCGGTCCGAATCTCTCCGTCGACCTTGCCGCCGACCCACAGGTTGGAGGCGAAGATCGGCGAGTTGCGACTCGCTTTCGGGACGAGGTAGCCATCCCCGCTAGTCGTCTCGTTACCGAAGAAGAGGTTGCCGCTGTTGAAGAGGCGGGCGCTCACGTCGTTAATGTCGAGGTCGGCCTCGGCGGTGCCGAGCAGGCAGTCGCCGACGGTCTGCGCCGAGGCCGGCGGAGCGCTCGCGAGCAGCATGGCGCTGAGCACGAGACCGACGCGGGAAGGCAGGACGGAAGCGAAGCGCATGGACGTAGTGAGAAATACACATAGCGATAGGCACAACGTACAGCCCACCCCGTTGACCGACCGGGGCAATTCCTCCGCCCCGTAGTTTACCGCCCTCTCGCCCTCCGCCGGTCCTATGCGCGCTGCGCTCTCTCTCCTCCTCAGCCTCACCGCCTGCTCGACCAACTCCGAGCCGGCATCCCCCTCTCTCCCCACCGTTCAAGCCGCCGTACAGACGGTCGCCGCCGACACGGTCGGCAGCCGGGACGGCGGCGTGGTCCGCCTCGGCGAGCCCGCGCGGAGCCGGCTGCTGGCCGAGGACCCGCTGTGGGAACGCGCGCTCCGGCTTCACTACGACGCCATCGTCACCGACGGGCACATCGACACGCCGTCGCTGATGCTCGACGATGGCTACAACCTCGGCGAGCGCCACACGCCACGCTCGGGCTCCCAGCACGTCGACCTGCCGAAGATGACCGAGGGCGGGCTCGACGCGCCGTTCTTCTCGATCTACGTCGCCCGCAGCTACGGCGAGACGCCCGCTGCGACGGACCGCGCGCTCGCCATGATCGCCGAGCTCAAGCGGCAGGTCGACGCGCTCGACGGGATCGAGATGGCGACGACGGCCGAGGACGTGCGGCGGCTCACCCGGTCCGGCCGGAAAGCGGCGCTGATGGGGCTCGAGGGCGGGCACGCGCTGCGCGGCTCCGAAGACGTGCTCCGCTCGCTCGCCGACGCCGGCATCCGCTACGTCACGCTGACGCACACCAACACCAACTCGTGGGCCGACGCGTCGAGCGATGCCGTCCGCTGGAACGGGCTCAACGACACGGGCCGCGACCTGGTCCGCGAGATGAACCGCCTGGGCGTGCTCGTGGACCTCTCCCACGTCTCGGACTCGACCTTCTACGACGCCCTCGCGGTCAGCCGCGCGCCGGTCATCCTCAGCCACTCCTCGGTGCGCGCGCTCACCGACCATCCGCGCAACATCACCGACGACATGCTCCGCGCCCTGGCCCGGCACGACGGCGTCATCATGATCAACTTCTTCTCGAAGTACCTCGCCCAGGACGGGGGGAGCGCGACGCTCGACGACATCCTCGATCACGTCGATCATGCCGTCGAGATCGCAGGCGTCGAGCACGTCGGGCTGGGGAGCGACTTCGACGGGGTGCCATTCCTGCCACGCGGGATGGACGATGCGACGCGGCTGCCGTACATCACCTACGGCCTGCTCAAGCGAGGCTATGCGGACGACGACATCCGCAAGATCCTTGGCGGCAACACCCTCCGGGTCCTGGCCGACGCCGAGCGCGTGGCGGCCGAGATGCAGAACGAGCGCTAAGCCGCGCCGCCCGACTCGCTCCATGCCTGGCGGCCGTCTGATCCATCTGGCTCCCATCCTGCTCGACGCCTGCGACGGGGCGCTCGGACTCGACCATGCGGCACCCTCCGGCTAGTGCAGCTCGCCGACCTCGGCCTCGACGGCACCGATGAGCTTACCACTCTGAACGAGGCGAAGACACGCCGCGACATCGCCCTGGAAGTCCTCGTCGGCCTCGCGGTGCCCCACCTCGGTGCGGAGAAAGCGGTGCGCCACCTCGACGCCGCGCCCCGGACGGAGCGGTGCCCGGTAGTCGAGCGCCTGCGCGGCCGTCAGCAGCTCGATGGCGAGGACGTGCTCGACGTTGCGGAGCACGTCGAAGAGCTTGAGCGCGGCGATGCTGCCCATCGAGACATGATCCTCCTGGCCGCGGCTCGACGGGATCGAGTCGACCGATGCCGGATGGCAAAGGATCTTGTTCTCCGAGACGAGCGCGGCGGCGGTGTACTGCGGCATCATGAACCCGGAGTTCAGCCCGGTCTCGCGCATCAGGAACACGGGCAGCCCGTCGTTGCCCTCGACGAGCAGGTAGGTCCGCCGCTCCGAGATGCTGGCAAGCTCGGCGAGGGCCATCGCCGCGTAGTCCATCGCGAGCGCGAGCGGCTGCCCGTGGAAGTTGCCGCCCGATACGATGGCCGGGTCGCCGTCGGGAAACACGAGCGGGTTGTCGGTGACGCTGTTGATCTCGGTCTCGATGACGGCGGTGGCGTGGGCGAGCGCGTCCCTACTTGCGCCGTGGACCTGCGGGACACAGCGGAGCGAGTACGGGTCCTGCACCTTGCCGCAGGTGCGGTGGCTCTCGAGAATCTCGCTCTGGTCGAGGAGCGCCCGGACGTTCTCGGCGACGAGGCCTTGCCCCCGGTGCGGGCGGACCGCCTGAATCCGCGCGTCGAACGGTTTGATCGAGCCTTGCAGCGCCTCGAGGCTCATCGCCGCGAGCACGTCCGCCGAGCGGAGGAGGTGACACGCGCGGTGGAGCACCCAGCCCCCGTAGGCGCTCATCATCTGCGTCCCGTTGATGAGGGCGAGGCCGTCCTTCGCGCGGAGCGTGATCGGGGCGAGGCCGTACTCGGCGAGCACGTCGGCGGCAGGCCGCGTGGTTTCGCCGGCTTCGTCCCATATCTCACCCCGGCCGAGGAGCGGGAGCGCGAGGTGCGCGAGGGGCGCGAGGTCGCCCGATGCGCCGAGGCTACCCCGGCTCGGGACCGCCGGGACGAGGTCGCGCTCGGCCATGACCAGCAGCCGCTCGAAGGTCTCTTCCGAGACGCCGGAGAAGCCGAGACCGAGGGCGTGGACCTTGAGCCGGAGCATCAGCCGCGTCACGTCACGGGGGACGAGGGGCCCGACCCCGACGGCGTGCGAGACGATCAGATTCCGCTGGAGCTGCTCGGTGTCCGCACTCTCGATCCGCCGCCGCGCGAGCGCCCCGAACCCGGTGTTGATCCCGTAGAACGTCTCCCCGCTCGCGAGCGCCGCCTCGACGACGTGGCGCGACGCCCGCACTCGCTTGGCGTCACTCCGCAGCTCCGCGAGGCTCCGGTCGAGGTCGCCGTAGAGGTCGGCGACGGTGAGAGGGACAGCTTGTGTCTCAGTCTGGCTCATCCTTCCAAAATAGTCATCCCCGCGCAGGCGAGGGCCTCGGTGGGGCGGTTCGCGCCGCGGCGGCGCACGGTCTGCGGACCTACTGGACCTTCGGGGCGAACTGGTCCAGCCCGCCCTGATGCAGCGTCAGCCCTTCCACTTCCCCCTCCGCACCGACGCGGAAGGTGAGCTGCGCGTCGACCACCCGCACGAAGAACTCGGTCTCCGACGAGGGATAGATGCCTAAGGCGGACTGGCCCGTCAGCTGCACAGTGAGTTGCGTGCCGTCGCGGGCGATGGTGATGACGAAGCCCGGCGCGAGCTGGTACTGCCCGACGTAGCGCTCCAGCACCTCGGGCGCTACATCAGCCGCCTCGCGCACCAGCGTCAGCGGAAAGCCCAAGTCGAGAAGGTGGAAGCCAACATCGTCCATCCCGAGGTCCGCGTTCGTCAGCACCACGACGCCGCGCCGCGCCGCCGGGTCGAACCCGACGAAGGAGTGGTAGCCGCCGGTGCCGCCGTTGTGCCAGACGACCTCCGCGCTCGGGGCGGTGCGGACGTGCCAGCCAAGCGCGACGGCCATGCTGTCGCCCCCGGCCGGGGTGCGCGGCGCTCGGGCCGCCTCCATCGCCTCGGTCAGCGGCGACTCGACGAGGCCGAGGTGGGCGGCGAGGAAGCGGAGCAGGTCGTCGCCCGTCGAGCGGAGAGCACCGGCCCCGGCCAGCGTGGGGAACGTCCAGCTCGGGACGGGCCGGCCACCGCTGTGGCCCGGCGCGAGGCGCTCCTGCTGGTCCGGGCGCAGGGCGATGGCCGTGTCGTCGAGGCCGAGCGGACCGAGGACCCGCTCGCGCAGCAGCGCCTCGTAGCTCATCCCGGCGCGGCGGGCGAGGAGATGCCCGAGCAGCCCCATCCCGAGGTTGGAATACTCGTAGGCCGTGCCCGGCTCCCGCGTCAGCTCGTAGCCCGACAGGAAGCGGTGGAGGTCGGCCTCGGTGTAAGCCGCGTAGGGATCGCCGGGGTCGGTGATGGCGAGGTTCCCCGGCAGCCGCGGCAGCCCCGACGTGTGCGTGGCGAGGTGATCGAGCGTGACACGATCACCGAACGCCACGTCGAGCGAGTCGGGCAGGTAGGCCGCGATGGGATCGTCGAGGGCAACCTCGCCGCGCGCCGCCATCTCGGCCAGCAGCAGCCCGGTGAACGCCTTCGTGACTGAGCCGATCTCGAACACCGTCGCGGAGTCCGGGACCGCCGGCCGCTCCGCGCTGAGCCGGCCGTACCCGAAGGTCTCTCGCCCACCCGGCCCGACGACGCCGACGAACGCCCCCTCCGTCTCCCCAGCATCGACGCGGGCGCGGACATTCGCGAGGACCTCCTCGGATAGCGCCGGTGCCTGCTGTGCCCAGGCATCAGAGGAGACGACGAGTAGCAGGGCGAGCAGGCCGAGCCGGTAGAGAGCGGTACGCATCAGGAGTCTGAGTTGGTGATCATTGGGAGGTCGACGCCGCGCTCATTCGCGGTCTCGATGGCGAGGTCGTAGCCGGCGTCGGCGTGGCGCATGACGCCGGTGCCAGGGTCGGCGGTGAGGACGCGGGCAAGGCGGCGGTCGGCCATCGCGGTGCCGTCGGCGACGGAGACCATGCCGCTGTGGACCGAGTAGCCGATCCCGACGCCGCCGCCGTGGTGGAGGCTGACCCACGACGCGCCGCAGGCGGTGTTGAGCAGGGCGTTCAGCAGCGGCCAGTCGGCGATCGCGTCGGAGCCGTCTTTCATCGCCTCGGTCTCCCGGTTCGGACTCGCCACCGAGCCGGTGTCGAGGTGGTCGCGCCCGATCACGAGCGGGGCCTCGACCTTACCTCTCTTGACGAGCCAGTTGAACTTTTCTCCCATCTCGGCGCGCTCGCCGTACTCGAGCCAGCAGATGCGCGCGGGCAGGCCCTGGAAGTGGACCTTCTCCTGCGCCGTCCTGATCCACCGAGCGAGGGCCTCGTTCTCGGGGAAGGTCTCCAGCACGGCGGCGTCGGTCACGGCGATGTCGGCGGGGTTGCCACTCAGCGCGGCCCAGCGGAACGGGCCGGAGCCTTTGCAGAAGAGCGGGCGGATGAAGGCGGGCACGAAGCCGGGGATGTCGAACGCCTCGGTCATGCCCCGGAGGTCGGCCACCTGCCCGCGGAGGTTGTTGCCATAGTCGAACACGACGGCCCCGGCGTCCTGGAGGTCGAGGAGCGCGCGGACGTGGCGCTGCATCGAGTCGAGCACGGCGTCTTCGTAGCCCGCCGCGTCGCGCTCGCGGAGGAGGTCGGCCTCGGCGATGGAATAGCCCGCCGGGAGGTAGCCGACCCGGAGGTCGTGCGCGCTCGTCTGGTCCGTCACCACGTCCACCTCGACGCCGCGCCGCACCAGCTCGGGCAGCACCTCGGCGACGTTCCCGACGAGACCGACCGACAGTGCCTCGCCCTCCGATTTAGCTTCGAGTACCGCTTCAAGTGCCGCGTCTAGGTCCGTCTCCAGCCGGTCGCAGTAGCCGGTCTCGACGCGGCGGCGGATGCGCCCAGCGTCGACCTCGATGCCGAGGAAGGCCGCGCCGTTCATCGTCGCTGCGAGCGGCTGCGCGCCGCCCATCCCGCCGAGGCCGGCGGTGACGACGAGCCGCCCGCTGAGCGAGCCGCCGAAGTGCTGGCGAGCGCACTCGGCGAAGGTCTCGTAGGTCCCCTGCAAGATGCCCTGGGTGCCGATGTAGATCCACGAGCCGGCCGTCATCTGCCCGTACATCGTGAGGCCGAGCGCGTCGAGGCGGCGGAACTCGCTGATGGTCGCCCACTTCGGGACGAGATGGGCGTTCGCGATGAGGACGCGGGGCGCTTCCTCGTGGGTGCGGAAGACGCCGACGGGCTTGCCGCTCTGGACGAGGAGCGTCTCGTCGTTTTCGAGCCGCCGGAGGGTCTCGACGATCTTGTGGTAGCTCGCCCAGTCGCGCGCCGCCTTGCCACCGCCGCCGTAGACGATGAGTTGGTCCGGGTCCTCGGCCACGGCGGGGTCGAGGTTGTTCATCAGCATCCGCAGGGCGGCCTCCTGGTGCCAGCCTTTGCACGAGAGCGCGGTTCCGGTCGGGGCCTTGACGGCGACGGCAGTTTCCATCGGTAGGGTCGGGAAGTCGGAAGGTCGGGAGCCGAAACTACGGTATGCGCAGAGGCTCTGTGCCCCGACCCAACTCGCCGAAGGTTACGATTTCTTGTTCTGGGCAGGTTATGTTCAGAGGCACGCTATGTCTATATGGGTTCAATGTCTATATGGGTTCAGGTCCCGACTGCCCTCGCCACACGCCTATGTCTGCGCTTCGAGACTACCCTCCTGTTGAGGACGCGCTTACCGTCCTGGATCAACAGCTCAACGAGGTCCAGACCGTGAAGGACTGGGCGCGGCTCCACGGCTACGCCCGCGCCGCCTTCACCCGCGCGGTGAAGACCCACTTCGGCTGCTCGGCCGGCGTGCTGCTGCGAGCACACCGGCTCGCGGCCGTAGAGCGGATCCTCCGCGAGGAGAACGTCAAGCTTTACGATGTGGCCCGCCGCGTCGGCCTCCGCGACGCGAAGGCGCTGAACCACCTCGTCAAGGCCCAGGTCGGGCTACCGCCTCGGGCGTGGCGCGAGCAGCTTCAGGCCGAGCGGCGCGCGAGGACAGAAGGATAGATGTTGCAACGATTAAATATTTACGGCAACAGTATCACATATTTCGAGGCGAAAGCACAAACTTCGAGTTGATTGCCCTTGACATCCGGACTGTGTGGGGCTACCGTGAAGAAGCGCTCTTCACCACACCGCTATGTCTTGCCTCGCTCTCCGTCCCTCTCCCGCCCTCACGCACCCGGCGCTCCGGTGGCCGACCGCCGTGCTGCTAGCCGCCTTGTTAGCCCTCGCCGGGTGCGACGCCGCCGCGCCCACGCCGCCCGCCGCGTGCCCTCCCGGTGCCCGCACCACCGCAGCAGCCCGCACCGCCTCCGAGCGGGCCGACGGCTGGGAGTTCCTCGGCCTCCAGGCCGACACCCTCTTTAGAGTTAGCTCCGCAGCGGCGAGTCCTTTCGAGCCTGACCTCCTGCTTGCCGGAACTGCTCAGAACTTCTCGGCCGGCATCCCCGGCTACCTCTTCCGCTCGACCGACGGCGGCACCTCCTGGCAGGCCGTCCTCGCAGGCGGCAGCTACCGCAACATCACCTTCAGCCCCGCCGAGCCGGAGGTCGCTTTCGCCGTGCCCGACGGCATCGTCAAGACTACCGACGGCGGCCAGACCTGGATGCCCGCTGACGACGGCATCATCAACGACTTCGACACGGACGTGCAGACGCTCGCCTTCGACCCGCACGATCCCACCGGGCAGACGCTCTACGCCGGGACCGGGGGGTTCTTCGGTGGCACGCTCTACCGCAGCACCGACGGCGGGGCGACCTGGGCCGAGACGACCGATCCCCCACCGACCTGCGAGGACCCCTTTGCTCCCGACTGCCGGCTCCGGGCCGGGGTGTTCAGCCTGGCGCTGGACCCAGAGCAAGAGGGCGTGGTCTACGCCGGGACGGCTTTCCAGGGGGATATCCTCAAAAGCGAGGACGGGGGCCGGACGTGGGCGCTCGGGTTCGACAACTCCGGGAGCCTCGTCAACGCGCTCGTGCTCGACGCGGCCGACCCCGAGACGGTCTACGCCTCGTTCTCGATAGGCGACCTGACGATGCGGGTGTGGCGGAGCCTGGACGGAGCGGCGACGTGGGCTCCGTACTACGACGGCCTCCCCTCTCCGCTCAACGCGGGCCGGATGGTTCAGGACCCAGTGACCCGGACGCTCTACCTCCTCGCCGACTACTTCCCCCAGGGGATCGCGACAGTCTGGCAGCGGGTGCCAGGCATGATGTGGGAAGCTTTCGGGCCGGAGGATATCCTGATTGGACGGAGCGGGGGCCTCCACCTGAGTACCGACGGTCAGCTCTACGCCGGAGGACCCGGCCTGTGGAGGAAGCGGGTGCGCGGCAGCACGGCCGCCGAGCCTGGCCCATGTCCGCCCTGAGCACTCCTGCGGCACATTCGCAGACGGAAGCTATCCCCCCTCACCCATTCTCTCACCCGACACCCTGTACCTGCACACACACCCATGTACAAAAGCATTCAGCCACCTCGTGTCTGCCGAGCGGTTTGCAGAAGCAGCACAGCATCTCGCTGCCGCCGAAGCAGCAGTGACCGACGCAGACCTTCAGACCGATCTCTTGCTGGCGAAAGTCGAACTGCTGCGTCAGACAGGACAGTCTGCTGAAGCGCTCATTACGTTGCGCGAAGCTGCCGCCGTTGCGCTGGAACCCAGCCTCGCCGCAGAGTACGATCCGCCTGACTACGCTCCAATCGAGGTGGCTCTCCTCTCCGCGATGGAAGCTGAGACAGACTCCGCAGCCCCTGTGGCGTCTGCTGTCAAGGCGATGCCGGCCACCTTTACATTGGCACCCGTCTATCCCAACCCGTTCCAGCGCTCGGCCACCGTCGCCTTCGACTTAGCAGCGGCGGCGGAAGTGACCATCGAGGTGTACGACGTGCTGGGCCGTCGCGTCGCTGTGCTAGCTGAAGGCCAGCACGAGGCCGGGCACCACACGGTGCGATGGGACGCGGCTGGTCTCGCCAGCGGGACATACCTGCTGCGCGCTACCGTCACTAGCGGGGCGGGCACAGACGCTCTACTTCTCACTCAACGGGCAACTCTACTGAACTAAACCTCTCTGCTCCAGAGCGGGGCTGGCCCTCACAGGCTAGCCCCGTTTCTATATCGCACGATTCCGGTCGGGGCCTTGACGGCGACAGCAGTTTCCATCGGTGGGGTCGGGGAAGTTGGTGGGTCGGAAAGTCGAGAGCCGAAACTACGGCACGGGTTCTCCTCTGCGACCGTAGGGGCGCAATGCACTGCGCCCTGGTCGGGAATGCCGCCATGCCTCAACAGGGCGAACGGCGTTCGCCCCTACGCCAGCCCCGGCACGCTGCGCCACAGGATGTAGGCCGCCATCACGACGAGGAACACCGCGAACCCGCGCCGGAGCTGCTCGCGCGGGACGTGCGCCCCGATCCGGTTGCCGAGCACGCTGCCGACCACCCCGACCGCCCCGAACACGCCCACGAGGTGCCAGTCCACGCCCAGCCCCGCCTCGGCCAGCACGTCGAGGTAGCGGACGAACCCGCTCGCGCTGTTGAGCACGATGACCGTCAGGCTCGTCCCCACCGCGACGTGCATCGGCAGGCCGACGAGGAGCACGAGCGCCGGCACGAGGAGGAACCCGCCGCCGACCCCGACGAACCCCGTCAGCACGCCGATGGCGAGGCCTTCGAGCGCGATCACCACCGCGGGCTGCCGCCGCTCGCGGGCCTCGGTCGGCCGCCCCCGGACCATCAGCATGGCTGCGGCGAGCATCACGAGCGCGAAGACGGTCAGTTGGACGAGGCCGCTGACGAACCCCGAGAGCGACGCGCCGACGGCCGTCCCGAGCATCCCCGGCAGCGCAAAGAGCACCACGCTCGGCCAGTCCACGCGCCGCTGTACCGCGTTCAGCGCCGCACCCGCGAGCGCGATGATCCCGACGATCCCGAGCGACTCGGCGACGGCCTCTTTCTCTGGCTGCCCGACGAGGAACACCAGCACCGGCACCGTCAGGATGGACCCGCCCGAGCCGAGCAGCCCGAGGCTGAGGCCGACTAGCAGGGCACCGACAAGCGCGAGAAGCATGGTTATCAGAAGACGGAGGACGGTGGACAGAGGACGGAAAACCGTTGGCGCGGAGCGCGACGGCCTCGCTAATTTGATCGGTTTTATTTCAATCCCTCAATCCCTCAATCCCTCAATCCCTCAATCCCTCAATCCCTCAATCCCTCAATCCCTCAATCCCTTCAGTGCGCCCCCGCCGTCACGCCCGCCTCCTTCTCCCGCTCCTTCCAGTTCGGAAAGTGGTCGTTGACGTAGATCACGTAGAACCCGTGCGCCGCGAGGAGCGCGCTCGCCACGGCGCTGCGGACCCCGCTCTGGCAGTGGACGAGGATCGTCTTATCGCGCGGAAGCTCGTCGACATGCTCGAGCAGGCGGACGTGAGGGACGTGGACCGCGCCGGGGACGTGGCCGGCGTCCCACTCGTCCTGCCGCCGCACGTCGAGGACCGCCGTGTTGGTGTAGTGGCGGCGGCCGTCCAGCTCGTCGAAGTCGATGGCCTTGAGCATCCGCAGCGTATCGTTGCCTCGGCCATATTCCTTCAGGGTCTCCGGCGTGACGAGGCCCTGCACGTCGTCCAGCCCGATGCGGACGAGGGCGCGGACGGCTTCGTCGGCGCGGTCCTCCTCGACCACGAGGACGATGGGGCGACCGGGCATCACGTACGAGCCGGCGACCGTGGCGAAGCTGTTGCCGAGCGGCGCAAGGACCGAGCCGTCGAGGTAGCCCCGGATGAACGTCTCGCGTGGCCGCGTGTCGATCACCACCACGTCGTCGCCGAGCGCGTCGAGACCGGAGGCCTCGATCACGTCCGGTTTGGGTAGGGCGTCGAGGAGTTTCGGCCCCGCTTTGTTCTCGCGTTTCATCCGGGCGAAGTAGAGCGGCGGCTCCGGCTGCCCTTGGAGTATCTCTTCAACGAACGCCTCCTCCCCCCCTTCGACCGACCGGATCGCGCCGTTCTGCCTCCGCTCGTAGCCGAGCGTCGACGTGGGGACCGAGCCGAGGGCTTTGCCGCACGCGCTGCCCGCGCCGTGGCCGGGCCAGAGCTGCAAAAAGTCCGGCAGCCCGGCGAGCCGCTGCACCGATGCGTAGAGCGACTGCGCCCCCTCGCGCTGCGCGCCCGCCTGCCCCGCCGCCGTCTCGAGCAGGTCCGGCCGTCCGAGCGCGCCGACGAACACGAAGTCGCCCGAGGCGAGGCCGAGCGGCTCCCTCGCCCCGCTCGCGAGGTCGGTGACGAGGAAGCTGAGGTGCTCCGGCGTGTGGCCCGGCGTGTGGAGCGCCTCGACCTCGACGTTGCCGACGCGGAACGAGTCGCCGTCGCGGAGGAGGTGCACGTCGTAGTCCTCGCCCCAGGCATACTGCCAGTCCGGCCCGCCCTCGGCGGAGAGGTAGACCGCCGCGCCCTGCTCGGCGAAGGCGCGCGCGCCGGAGAGGAAGTCGGCGTGGATGTGGGTCTCGGCGACGGCCGTGACGCGCAGCCCCTCGCGCGCGGCGGCGTCGACGTAGCGGTCGATGTCGCGCTCGGGGTCGATCACGAGCGCCTCCTTCGTCTTCTGGCAGCCGATGAGGTAGGCGTACTGCGCGAGCGAGGGGTCGAAAATCTGGCGGAACAGCATGCGTCGGGAGGATAGAGGATGGAGAGTGGAAGATAGCGGGTTGGGTCAGCCGCCGTGACTCCGAACTCTGTCCTCCACCCTCTCTTCTCTATCCTCGATGCTCCAGCTTTTTAGCCTCGTCCCAATAGCCGTCCATCTCGGCGAGGCCGGCCTCGTCGAACGAGCGGCCCTGCTCGGCGAGGCGGGCTTCGACGTGGCGGAAGCGGCGCTGGAAGGTGTCGAGCGTGCGGCGCAGCGCGGTCTCGGGCGTGACGCCGGAGAAGCGGGCGTAGTTGACGAGCGCGAAGAGCACGTCGCCGAACTCGGCCTCGCGCTCCTCGGGCGTCGCCGCGCGCTCGACGAGGGCGCGCAGCTCGCGCACCTCCTCCTCGACCTTGTCCCACGCCCCGGCGGCCTCGGGAAAGTCGAACCCGACACCGGCCGCTTTCTCCTGGACGCGCTGCGCCCGAAGGAGGGCCGGAAGCTGGCTCGGCACGCCGTCCAGCACCGAGCGCCGGCCCTCGCCCCGGCCCGCGCGCTCCTGCTGCTTGATCTGCTCCCAGTTGCGAAGCACCTCGCCGGTCCCGCTCACCTCGGCGTCGCCGAACACGTGCGGGTGGCGGCGGACGAGCTTCTCCGTTTCCTGCCGGATGACGTCTTCGAGCGTGAAGGCACCCGTCGTGGTCTCGGCGATCTCGCTGTGGAAGACGACGTGGAGCAGCAGGTCGCCGAGCTCGCCGCCCAGCTCCGGCCAGTCGGCTTGGTCGATGGCGTCGACGGCCTCGTAGGCTTCCTCGATGAGGAGGTGCTTGACCGAGCCGTGCGTCTGCTCGCGGTCCCAGGGGCAGTCGCGGCGGAGGCGGCGGACGACGGCCACGAAGTCGGCCCACAGATCGGGCACGGCGGCAGCGCGGTCTTCGGCAGTGAGATCGAGATCGGCAGTGTTCACGGGGCGAGGTTCACGGGGCGAGGCGTCGAGAGACGAGCAAAGCCTGGAAGGTACCCAACCCGGAGACTCGGCGAAACCAATCCAAAACCCGAAGGCTCGGCGAAGCCAATCCAGACTCCCCAATCCAAAATCGTGTGACCCACTGTTGGCACTGTGGAAAATTATTTTGCCGGCGGAGGTTACGTTCCCGAATCCTCCCTGTCTATACTGGCAGCACCGGCCGCGAGGCCGGACCCGTTAAGCCGGCGGAGCCTCTCCGAGACGCGTCGGCGGAATCATGTAACCCAACCCAATAGGAGCACTTGCTCCGGAGGCCATTCTATGGCACGCGCAATCAACAAAGTCATCCTCATCGGCAACCTCGGGGCGGACCCGGAGCTTCGCTACACCGGCAGCGGCACCGCCGTCTGCAACCTCCGCCTCGCCACGAACGAGAGCTACAAGGACTCCAACGGCGAGCTCGTCGAGAAGACCGAGTGGCACGCGGTCGTCGCCTGGGCCCGCCTCGCCGAGATCTGCGGCGAGTACCTCAAGAAGGGCAGCCAAGTCTACTTCGAGGGGTCGCTCCAGACGCGGCAGTGGGAGGACAAGGAGGGCCAGACGCGGTACACCACCGAGGTCAAGGCGAGAGAGATGATGATGCTCGACAGCAAGGGCGGCGGCGGCGGAGGCAGCTACGACTCGTCGGGCGGCTTCGACCAGTCGCGCAGCAGCGGCGGCAACGGCTACTCGCAGGAGCGCCCGCAGCAGCGGCAGCCCCAGCGCCAGGCGCAGCCCGCCGGCGGCGGCAACGACCCCTTCGGGCCGGACGACGACCTGCCGTTCTAGCCACGAGCGACGCGCAGCACGGACGAGGGGCGGCGGCTTTGGGGCCACCGCCCCTCGTTACGTTTTTGATGCGTTTCCGCGACCCGTCGATGGCTAGGGGACCGAACACCGTACGAACTCGTATATTTTCTTCGTGTCCGGCCCCACCTCTCCCGTGCCCGCCGCCGACGCTCCGCTTGTCGAACCAGCCGAGGGTTTCCTCCCCCGCTTTGGACGCAGACTCTAGCGGCCCCCTCGTGGGGCTTCTCCTGACCCCGCCCGTCGCCGCCGGCACCGCGACCGTCGCCATCGAGGCGTCGCTCTTCGTGCTCCTGCTCGCGCTCTCGGCGTTCTTCTCCGGCTCCGAGGTCGCCCTCTTCTCGCTCAGCGAAGGCGACCGCGAGACGCTGCGCGAGGACGAGAGCGCCGGCGCGCGCCGTGTGCTGCGGATGCTCGAGCGCCCACGCCGGCTGCTCATCGGCATCCTGATCATGAACAACCTCGTCAACGTCGCCGCGGCGATCCTGGCGACGGTCCTGACGGTGCAGGTGGCCCTCGCCTACGGGTGGAGCGAGACGGTCCTGCTCGTGATCCAGGTGGTGCTGCTGACGTTCCTGCTCCTGGTCCTCAGCGAGATCACCCCGAAGCTCATCGCCACCCAGCAGAACCGGCGGTGGGCGACCGTCGCCTCCGGCCCGCTCTACGTCCTGTTCCGGCTGCTCTACCCGGCCTCGGACCTGCTCGCGCGCGGCATGGACCTCATCCAGCACCGCTTCCGCACGCCGCAGTCCGTCGTCTCCAGCGAGGACCTCAAGACGCTGGCCGACCTTGGCGAGGCGCAGGGCACGCTCGAGGAGGAGGAGCGCGCGCTGATCCACTCCATCGTCGAGTTCGGGGAGACGACCGTGCGCGCGGTGATGGTGAGCCGCGTCGACGTCCACGCGATCACCAGCACGGCGACCCTCGACGAGGCCCTCGCGCTGATCCGCGAGACCGGCCACTCGCGCTTCCCGCTCTACCACGAGCACCTCGACGCCGTCCTCGGCATCCTCTACGCCAAGGACCTGATCCCGCTGCTCGACCGCGAGGGGGCCGCGCTCTCCGCGCTCGACGCGCCCGCGACCGACTGGGAGGCCATCGCGCGCCCAGCCAAGTTCGTCCCGCTGAGCTGTCCGCTCGATGCCATGCTCGGCGACTTCCAGACCTCGAACACCCACATCGCCGTCGTCGTGGACGAGTACGGCGGCACGGCGGGCGTGGTCACGCTCGAGGATATCCTCGAGGAGATCGTCGGCGAGATCCGCGACGAGCACGACCTGCCCGAGGCCGTGCCCTACGAGCGCGTCGGCCCCCACACCTTCCGCGTCGACGCCGGCATCGACCTGGGCGACCTGCTGGAGAACTTCGAGGTCGAGGTCGAGGAGGCGTTCGACTTCGAGACGCTCGGCGGGCTGATCTTCCACCTGACCGGCGAGATTCCCGAGCCCGGCACCGTCGCCGAGTACGGGCCGCTGACGTTCCGGGTCGAGGAGGTGGACAACAACCGGATCAAGCAGGTGCTCGTCGAGGTCGCGCCCCGCGCGGTCCGTGTCGAAGAGGCCGGACGCCCGACGGAGGACGAAGGCCGGGTCGCCTGAGATTCCCCACAAGATGTCACCCCAGGGCCTTCGGTGGGACGAGCCAGACCAGCTCGCCGCGCCCGAAGCCGACCTCCTGCCACCGCCCCACGGCTACGTCGACGCGGGCGAGGGCGGCCGTCGGGAAGCGGACCGCGCCGCCACCGACCAGCCGGCTGACGGTCTCGCCCCAGCCGGGCTGATGGCCGACGAGGAGGAGCACGCTCGCCGCGTCGTCCTGGTCGTGGATCGTGCGGAGCAGCTCCGCCGGGCCGGCTCCGTAGAGCGACCGCGCCTCGCGCACCGGCGCGGTCAGGCCGCCGGCTTCGCGCGCGATCTCCAGCGTCGAGCGCGCCCGCACCGCCGTCGAGGTCACGATCCGGTCGGGGCGCGTGCCGCTGGTGGCGAGGAACCGCCCCATCGTCCGGGCCGCCTCTCGGCCTCGGCCGTTGAGGGGGCGGTCGTGATCGGGGCCGTAGTCGGCGTCCCAGTCGGACTTGCCGTGGCGGAGCAGGAGGATCGTCTTCATGGAGGGCGCAGGGAAAGGAGGCGTGGGTTATGAGAATCGGTAGCTGCGCGAGGTCCGCACGAACTCCTGCACGAGCACCTTCAGCACGGCCGCCACCGGCACGGCCAGCAGCAGCCCGAGCAGCCCGAACACCTCGGCCGCCACCAAGAGCACCAGCAGGATCACGAGCGGCGACAGCTCCACGTTGCGCGCCAGGAGCAGCGGCTGCGAGCCGACGTTGTCGATCACCTGGATCACGGCAAACGACAGCGCGATGGGGACCGCCTGCCCCAGCGAGCCGGTCGTCGCGGCCGAGACCGCGATGGCGACGATCCCGCCGATGAACGGTCCCAGGAACGGGACGAGGTTCGCCAGGCCCGCCACGAAGCCGACCACGAAGTAGTAGTCCACGCCGATGAGCCAGAGCGCGAAGGTCGCCAGCAGGCCGACGATGGTGGCGGCGAGGAGCTGGCCCCGGAGGTAGCCGCCGAGCTGGCCGTCGGCGCGGTGGAGGGCGTTGAGCGTGAACTCGAAGTAGCGGTTCGGGACGAGGCCGATGAAGCGCTTGCGGATGCGCCGCCCGTCGCGGAGCAGGAAGAAGGCGATCACCGGCACGATCACCACCTGCGTCACCAGCCCGAGCACGCCCGGCACGAACCCGAGCACGTCGCCGAGGTGGCGCTCGGTGAAGTCTGCGGCCCACGCCTGCAGGTCCGGCGGAGCCACGCCGAGCGGGGCGAGGCGGGCCCCGGCCCACCGCTCCACGCCCTCCACGAAGCGCATCGCCGTGCTCGGATCGAACCCTTCTTGCAGCGCCACCACCTGGGCGGCCAGCGCCGGCAGCAAGAGCCCCAGCGGCACGCCGACGCCGACGAGGAAGCCGGCGAACACGAGCCCCGAGGCCGCGCCGCGCCCCATCCCGCGCGCTTCGAGCCGTCCGGCGAGCGGGTCCAGCAGGTAGGCCAGCAGCGCCCCGAGCACGAGCATCTGCACGACGCCCGCCGCCGGCGCGAACAGCCACGCCGCCGCCGCCACCGCGCCAAGGAGGAGAAACGCTTTAGCCCAGCGTGGCATCCTCGCCTCCGTCGTGGTAGGGCTCGGCCCCAGGGCCTCGCGCTTGGTGGAGCCGTTCGAGCTGCCCGTCGGCATGGACGAGGCGGGCCCCGAGGTTGCGGGCGAGCGGCAGCAGCAGCTTCACGCCGAGCCGGGGCGCGCGCTGGACGAGGTCGTACAGCTCGGGCTGGAAGAGGCCGTGGAGGACCGTTGCCGCCGTCGCCTCGGCCCTGGCCGAGCGCGGGGTCTCGTTGAGCAGGGCGATCTCGCCGAAGAAGTCGCCCTCGCCCAGCTCGGCGAGCCGCCGGTTCGTCGGCTCGTGCGTGATGGCGACGGCCCCGGTCTCGATGACGTACATCCCGACGCCGGGGTCGCCCTGCCGGAAGATCACCTCGCCGGCCTGGTACTGCCGGCGGTAGAGGATTTTGCGGAGCTTCGCCAGCTCGCCGCGGTCGAGGTCGGCGAACATCGGCACCCGGCGCAGCAGGCCGAGCGTCCCGGTCATCGGCTCGCGCCGGAAGATGTTGTCCCAGAGGCTATCCATCGCGGAGCGCCCCCGCCTCGGCCGCCCGAGGCAGCGTGACCACGAACGTCGTCCCCTCCCCCTCCTCCGTCTCGATGCCCAGCGTCCCGCCGTGCTGAGTGACGATCTCGTAGGAGAGCGACAGCCCCAGCCCGGTCCCCGCGCCGACCGGCTTGGTCGTGAAGAACGGCTCGAAGACGCGCGCCCGCACGGCCTCGGGCATCCCGCGCCCGTTGTCGGCCACCCGGACCTCGACCTCATCGCCGCGCACCTCGGTCCGCACCTCGACGATGGGCCTGAACGCGTCGTCGGCCTTCGCCTTCTCGTGCGTCGCGTAGAACGCGTTGTTGAGCAGGTTGATCAGCACGCGCCCGATCTCCTGCGGCACCACCTCGACGTGTCCCACCTCAGCGTCGAGGTCGAACCGGAGGTCGGCGTTGAACCGCGTCTCGGCGGCGCGCATCCCGTGGTAGGCGAGGCCGGCGTACTGCTTGACGAGGGCGTTGAGGGCGACGGCCTGGCGCTGGTCGTCGTTGCTGCGCGCGTGCAGCAGCATGGCCCGAACGGTCGCGTCGGCGCGCTTGCCGTGCTCGGTGATCTTGTCTGCGTTGAGGGCGATGTCCTCGAGGAGGTCGCCGACCTCGCCGAGCACCTCGCCGGCGGAGCGGTCGCGGTGCTCGTCCAGCTCTTCGCGCAGCTCGCGGGTGAGGTCCACCAGGAGCTGGGCGAAGTTGTTGACGAAGTTGAGCGGGTTCTTGATCTCGTGGGCGATCCCGGCGGTGAGCTGCCCGAGCGACGCCATCTTGCGGCTCTGGGCGAGCTGGTCCTGCACCGTGCGGAGGCTCTCGCGCGCCGTCTTGGCCTCGGCCTCCAGCGCCTCCACCTCGCCGCGCAGCCGGGCTGCCTCCGCCGCCTGCCGCCGCCCGTGCCACCACAGCCACGCCGCCAGCGCCACGACGACCACGCGGAAGAGGATGAGCAGAGGATCCATGACAGAGGACAGAGGACAGAGGACAGAGGACAGAAGGTGCGGCGGACTCCTCAACGGTCTCGTTGCCTTTCCCGGTTTTCTTCGATTCCCCCCCTTCCCTCACTCCGCAGCCGCCTCGGCAAGATAGCCGCGCAGCGACTGCGAGATCAGCTCCGACATGACGGTGAAGTGCACCACCCACCCGTCGCCGGACGCCTCCAGCACCTTCGCGTAGGCATCGTCGAAGGCGCGGTCGGCGGCGTCGGGGACGGGGAGCTGGAGCTTGAGGTCGGTGAACGGCTCGAGCGGGTGGTCGGTGCGGAGGAGGCCGCCGGAGAGCGAGAGCGCGGTGAAGTCCGCGTCGACGGCCTGGCCGCCGAGCTGCTTGCCGTCGAGGACGTGGAAGCGGACCGGCAGGGGGCGCGGCAGCGGGTGGAGGGCGCGCGCCTCGGCCGGCAGCCCGTCCTCGCCGAGGCCGCCCACGTCGAAGAGCGGGATCGGGGCCGAGAAGCCCTTGGCCGACAGCTCCATCGTGCGCCGAACCCGGACGTCGTCGCCCGCCTCGGCCAGCGTCGCGGCCGAGATCAGCACCTGCCCGCCGACCGTCGCCGACTCGATCCGGCCCGTCAGGTTGACCGGGCTGCCGACGACGCCGTACTTCATCCGCCGCTCCGAGCCGATGTTGCCGACCACCACGTCGCCCGTGTTGATGCCGATGCCCATCTGGAGCGGTGGCATGGCCATCGCCTCCACCTGCTCGTTGACCCCGGCCATGGCCTGCTGCATGGCGACGGCGCAGGCGACGGCGCGGCGGGCATGGTCCGGGCGCTCGACGGGCGCGCCGAAGAGCACGAGCACCCCATCGCCCAGAACTTCGTCGATGGTGCCGCCGTACTCCTGGATCACGCCGGTCATCGCGCCGAGGTGGATGTTGAGCACGTCTAGCACGCGCTCCGGGGCGATGCGCTCGCTCATCGTCGAGAAGCCCCGCAGGTCGGCCATCATGATGGTGACGCGCCGCCGCTCGCCGCCGAGCTGCGTGGCCTCGGGGCCGGCGAGCAGCGTCTCGGCCACCTCGTCGGAGAGGTAGCGCCCGACGGTCTCGCGGGCGTGCGCGGCCTGCTTCTGGTCGCGCACCCGGGCGAGGGCCTTGTCGATGGTGAGCTCGAGGTCGTCGAGGTCGATGGGCTTGGTGAGGAAGTCGAAGGCCCCCTGGTTCATCGCGGTGCGGATGTTCATCATGTCGCCGTAGGCCGTGACGACGACCGCGCCGAAGACGTCCTCCTCCCGCCGGAGCCGGGTCAGCTCGGCCAGCAGCGTCAGCCCGTCCATGCGCGGCATGTTGATGTCCGTCAGCACCAGGTCGATCGCGTGCTCGCGGAGGTGCTCGAGGGCCTCCTCGCCGTCGCCGGCGAAGAGGAACTCCAGCTCGCCCCGGCGGATGCGGCGGCGGAACTTCTGCTGGATCAGCGTGGCGAGGTCGGGCTCGTCGTCGGCAACGAGGATGCGGGCGACCTCCACGTCGTTCGGCGGGGTAGGGCTCGTGTCAGCCTGGTCGGTCATAGCGTTTGGGCGCTCGTGGCAGGGCGGTCGGCAGGCGGCACCGGACCGGCCTCGCCGAGTGTGAGCGTGAGCCCCTCGGCCGCGACGCTGCACGCGATCCCGTGCGGCTCGAGCGCGGCCGTAGCCTGCTGCAGCACGGCGTCGAGGTCGTCGTCGGTGCGGTCGGGGTCGTGGTGGGTCAGGACGAGGCGGCCCACGCCCGCGTCGATGGCGAGCTGGACGGCTTCGCCGGTGCTGCTGTGCCCCCACCCGCGCCGCGTCTCGATCTCGGCGTCGAGGTACTGCCCGTCGTGGCAGAGCACACTGACTCCGCGGCAGAACGCGACGATCTGGGCGCGCGGGACCTGGGTCTCCAGCCCCAGCTCGTTGTCGGGCATGAACACGAAGCTCGCGCCCTCGTGTTCGATCCGGTAGCCGAAGGCCCCGCCGGGGTGGTTGACGGCCTGGCGCGCCACGTCGATGCCGTTGCGCCGCAGGAACGTCATCGGGCGCTGCCGGATGCGGCGGAGGGTGCACGGCAGATCGGCGGCCCGCAGCGGGTAGTGGACCCCGTCCAGGAGCGCCAGCGGCGACCAGTCGGCCGCGTCGTAGTCGAGCACGTGGATCGCCCGGCCGGGTTCGTAGAGCGGCGCGAAGAACGGGAAGCCGATCAGGTGGTCGGCGTGGAGGTGGGTCAGCAGAATGAAGACCTCGTCGGAGGTGCCCGCGAGCGCGGCCCCGAGCGGGCGGATGCCCGTCCCGCCGTCGATCACGAGCACGCGGCCGGGGAAGGCGACGGCGATGGCGGTGGTGTGGCCGCCGTAGCGGGCGAAGTCCGCCCCCGGCGACGGCGTCGAGCCGCGGACCCCGTAGAAGGTGACGGTCATCAGGGCAGCGGGATCAGGGGCGCAGCCGGAGCCGCCTCCGGGGTGATCGTCACCGTCGTCGGCTCCTCCCCGATCACGTCGGTGGCGATGAGGTAGTAGGTCCCGATGAAGAGCAGCACGCCGGTGACGATCGAGATCATGAAGACCGTGTACGAGGTGCGGAGCAGCCGGAACTTGGTCGTCAGCACGCTGCCCAGCCCGTAGAGGTCGCGGATCATGTTGCGGTAGAGCCGGTCGCCGTCGAGCATCAGCTCGGTCATGCCCGTCTCGAAGTCGTCGCGCGTCATGTTGGCGTAGTGCCCGAAGAAGAGGATGTTGGCGCTCTCGCTGCGGACCTGCTCGAGCGTCACCGCGGTGGTGTTGACCCGGGGCCGGGCCGAGCGGATGGCGAAGACCATCGAGATCAGGCAGCCGATCATGAGCACCGAGGTCGGCACCAGCAACCACGGGTTGGAGTCGATCTTGGGCGAGATTGCGCCGAGCAGGATCGGCAGGATGAGGCCGTTGATCGAGATCATGATGTTGGCCTTGGTGTCGGCCAGCGAGGTGAGGTCCATGTGGACGCGGTACGCCGTGCGGAACATGGTCTCGACGCCGCGCTTGGTGCCGAAGGTGTCGGCCACGCGGTCCTCCTCCTTCTCTTTCCCCGCCTTCTTCGCTTTCTTCTCGGCCTTCTTCTGCGCCTTGCGCTCGGCGCGCGCCTCCTCGACCGCCTCGGCCGAGGCGAGGGCGACGGCCTCAATGTCGGGCGGCTCCAGCACCTCGGGCTCGGGGTGTTCGTCGGTGGGCATCGGGCGCTTGGTTGGTGATTCTTGTTGCGTGATTCGTGAGTCTGCTTCTCAGCGTTACAGTCAGCCCCCTTACGTAGCACGCCACACGAATCACATTTGCGGATCGGTCGCAATATCGGCACACCGCCGCGTTAGTAAAGAAACCCGAGGCCGATGTTGACGAAGGTGCCGTCCGCGGAGAACCCGACGGTGCCGCTGGCGAGCACGAAGTCGAACAGGTTCAGCCAGAGGCCGCCGCCGCCGCCCTGATGCCACGCCGAGGAGGACTCGCCGTCGGCCCAGACGCGGCCGTTGTCCACGAAGGCGAGCGCGCCGAACGACCCGGCGGCCGCGTAGGTGCGGAACTGGCCCAGCCCGAGGCGGACCTCGGCGTTCTGGAAGAGCGCGCTGCGCCCGGCGAAGCGCGTGCTCCGGTAGCCGCGGAGGTTCTGCGTGCCGCCGAGCGTGGCGGCTTCGTAGAACGGGAAGTCGCCGGCGACGTGCTCGGCCCCGGCGCGGAGCGCGAGCGTGACCTGGGGCCGCAGCGACGGCGAGAGGTACACCGTGACGGCGGACGAGAGCGCGGCGAACGTGTCCCCCGTGCCGGCGACGCCGGTGCGGACGCGCGCCCGGTTCTCCCACCCGAAGCCCTGGCGCGGGTTGACGAGCCGGTCGGCGTGCCCGAAGGCGAGCAGGCCGTCGGCCCCGGCGTACCACTGCGCGTTTCCCCTCCCCTCGCCGACGCCCGGCTGCCCCGCGATCCGCGTCGAGTCGCGGTCCACGACGGTCAGGTCGGCGGCCGGGGTGAGGCCGACCCGGAGGCCGCGCTTGAGGTTCAGCTCCAGCCCGGCCGAGGCCGCCGCGCGCGCCAGGCGGACGCGGTAGAAGTCGTCGTCGCGGTCGTCGCCGGTCTCGTTGCCCAGCCCGTAGAAGTTGAGGACGTTCTGGGGCGTGGCCCCCGCCGCGTTCAGCACGCCGTCGAACGGCCCGAAGCGCTCGGTCCAGCGGCTGCTGTAGGCCCCGGCGACGGCCCCCGTGCCGGTGGCGACCCGGAGCGCGAGCTGGTGGTAGTGCCCGAACGGCTCGCGGCGGAACGTCGAGGTCATCATCTCGGCCGAGGCCCCGAGGACGACGCCCTCGGTGGCGCTGTACCCGACGCGGGGGAAGACCGTCCGCACCGCGAAGCCGGACTCCTCGGGATCGTACCGGTTCACCTCGGGGTCGTCGGAGAGCGTGACGCGGGCGTGGCCGCGCTCGACCTCGTTGCCGCGCGCGGTGTCGTAGAAGTGGGCGCGCCGCCGGCCCGTCCGGTCCACGAAGCGGTCGTCTCCCGGTCCGCCGACGGCGCGGACGTACACGCTGCTGCGCCCCTCGCCCTCGATCTCGAACCGGTCGCGCCCGCCCAGGCCGTAGAGCCGGACCTCGCGCGTCTCGTCGTCCCGAAGCACGCGGCGGTAGAGCACCCGGCGGCTCTTGCCCTCCTTGCTGCTTTTGTGGACCACGACCTCGGTCTCGCTGTCGCTGAGGCGGCGGACGGCGAAGCGCTCGTGCTTGTCCGAGCCGACCACGTCGACGTACCGGCTCAGCAGGCCGTACCAGTCGTCGGCGAAGTCGAGGAGCGCGGCGCGGCGGCTCTGGAGGGTCTCGAAGATGCGCTCGCCGTGGAGCGCGTCGATCTCGGGGGGCCAGTCGCCGAGGGCCTGGCGGAAGGCCTCGTCGGTCATCCGGGCCTGGAGGTTGCGCGCGACGGCGTGCCACGTCTCCCGAGACAGACCGCTCAGGATGCGCCGGTCGAGCACGCGGCCGTTCTCGGTCAGCCCGCCGACGTGGCCGTAGTCCGGGTCGAAGTCTTGGAGGCCGGGGACGTAGAACTGCGCGATGCGCGGCAGCAGGCCAGTGATGCGGAAGAAGACCTGGTCGCGGTCGCGCGGGATCGGGCGGTAGACCTTGCCCTGCGTGCGGGCGTCGCCGCGGAGGGTCGAGTCGAGGTCGCCCGGCTCGAACTGCGCCCAGCGCCACTGGTCCTGGTGGCGGTCCCAGTCGCCGATGAGCGCGTCGAAGAGCCGGTTGCGGAGGTAGAACTCGGCGTCGACGCGGGCGTCGTTGTCCTCCCGGAGCTCGAGCCGCATCTTGGTCGAGGAGTCCACGTCGCCGGCCCCGCCGAGGTGCGGCACCCCCGCCGCCTCGTCGGTCGGGCGCTCCTCGAAGAGGACGAGCCGGCCGGCGAAGTCTTCGCGGTAGACCCCGAGGCGCGGGTCGTCCGGAACCACGACCAGCTCGGGGTAGGTGTGGTAGATGCCCGCAGCCTCAGCCAGGCGCGGCACGACGAGCGCGCCCCACGGGTTCGAGGTAGACATCTGGTCGGCGAGCACGTCGGCGGCGACCGTACCCTGGAGCGTGGTCGGCAGCAGGAGGTCGGGGCGCTTCCGGACCTGGCGGGCGACGAACTGGCGGCCCTCGGGGGTCTCGAGCCGGAGGGAGACGGTCTGGTAGCCGCCGCCGCGCTTGACGGGCGCGAGGCCGCCGTAGCGCCCGAGGTCGAGCACGGGCACCGCGACCGGCGTCGTCCACACGTCGCGGTAGTTGCTGCCGAGCAGGAGGCGCTTGGCTGCGCCGGCCGCCATGTCCGGGTCCGCGCGGACGATGCGGGTGCTGTCGGCGTAGCTCAGCGGCGTCGAAGGCAGGACGTCGAGGCCGGGGTCCACGTCCTCGCTGAGCGCCTCCTCGAGCTGGGTGCGGAAGGCGAGGCGACCGCGCGCGGCGGCGGCGTCCGGCTCCCAGAGCTCGAGCCACATCGTGCCGTCTTCGTAGAACTGGAGCGAGGCGAACCCCTGCGCGCCGTGCGCGAAGCCCGCCTCGAAGCCCGCCGCAAACGGCGCGCTCCTCGCCCCGCCACCGCTCGTGATGTGGTGCTGAAGCTCGACGGCGTCGGTCCGCAGCGGCGTGTACTGCAACCCGAACTCGTGCGCAGCGGCGTAGACCACGCCGTCGTGTGCGCTCAGCGCCTCCGGGAGCACCTTCCGAAACGCCCGGTACTCCGAGCCGGAGAAGTCCTGCCGCCCGCCGAAGTAGCTCCGCAGCAGCGGATAGAGCGAGCCGACCACCGGCAGCGGCACCCAGAGCGGCTCCCACAGATCGGTCAGCGGGAAGAGGTGCTGGCGGAGGCTGTAGTGCCCGCCGCGCTCGCCGTTGGAGACCACCGGGTGGTGGCCGACCACGATCACCCGGTCGTCGTCGCGCTCGGCCAAAATCTCGTCGAGTGCGATCAGCACGTCCAGCTCGGACTCGATGTCCTCGCCGTCGACCTCGCCCGTCGGGCGGCTCGCGGCGTCGCGGAGCCACCACTCGGTGTCGAGCGCGACGAGGCGCAACCCGTCGGCGAGCTTGATATCGACGGGGCCGGGCAGCCCGCCGTCGAGCACGAACACGTCCTCGCCGAGGCGGTCTTCCAGGAACGCCGCCTCGCGTTCGAGTGCCTCGCCGCTCGGATCGTCGTCGCCCCAGTCCCGGTCGCCGGGGAGGAGCAGGACGCGACCTCGGTAGCCCGCGACGGCCTCTGCCACGCGGTTCAGCGACGCTTCGGCGTCAGCACGTCCGGCGGCAGAAGAGTCCGGGAGCGGGGCGCGAAGCTGGTCACCGAGGAAGACGACGGCGCTGTTCTCACCCGCCGTGGCGAGCTGCGCCTGGAGCACGTCCAGGCCCGTGTGCTGCCCCTCTTCGGCCCCGGCCGTATTCCCGATCAGGAACACGCGGTAGGCGAGCTCCGCCTCGGGTGCGGCCTGGGCCGGTCCGTCCTCGAACGGTTCGCCGACGTAGGGGCGGGACGACGCGCAGGCGGCGAGGGTCAGCGCCGAGGCGAGCAGCAGCAGGCGCCGGGCGGCGGCAGGCAACCGGGTCATGGGCGGTAGTTGAAGCGGAAGAGCGTGGCGGTGCCGCCGTCGGCCTCGCTGGCGAGGAAGAGCATGCCGTCGGGCAGGAAGGCGAGGCCTTCGGGCTGCGCGGCGAGGCCGGGCGGGAGGGGCCACTCCGCAGCAACCGTGCCGTCGCGCCCGAGCACCAGCAGCAGCGTGCGCCCCGACGAGAGCACCACGACCTCACCCCTGCCCGGACGCACCCCGACCGCCGACGGCCGGAACGCGTTGACGTCGGTGACCGGACGGACGGCGGAGCGCACCGCCTCGTCCAGGCCGCGCATCGCCCCGAGCGAGTCCGCCCAGACCAGGAAGGCGGGGTCGGCGGCCAGGGCCTGGGCGCGGAGGTCGAAGGCATAGAGAGCCCGCGCGCCGCGTCGCCCGCCGCCCGGCGCGGCTTTGCAGGCGATCAGCAACCGCTCCCCCTCCGCGTCGAAGGCCAGCCCTTCGGCGTCGCACCCAGCGTGGAGGCCGGTGTCGAGGCTCTCCGCCTGGCTCTTCTCGGATCGCCAGTCGGTGACGACGAAGAGCCGCCCGTCGCTCCGCAGCACCACGACGCGGTCCCCCACCGCGGCGACCCCTTCGTAGTCCCCGCCCTCGCCGAAGTCATGCTCGTGCACCACCTCGCCGGTGGCGGCGTCGAGGACGTAGAGCGTTCCTTTCTCGTCCTGCACGGCACCGAGGCGGCCGTCGCCGAGGTCAGTTAGCCCGGAGATTTCGTCGAGCCGGCCGGGCAGCTCGAACCGCGCGTCGGGCGCGGCGAAGCGGTACGGCGCGGGGACGGCGGCGCGCGCTACGTTTGGGGTTGGCGGGTCCGCGTTCCCGCAGCCGACGAGCAGGAGGAGGCTGAGCGACAGACGAGCGGCGAGGCGAATCACGAGCGGCGAGGAGGGCGGGCGACGTGGCAAAATACGCCGCCCACCTTTCGCCTAGCGGGCCGGCCCTACCCCTCGGCGAGGGTCCGCTTGAGGTGGTCAATGGTCTCGATCGGCGTCGGGTCCACAGTGTGTATTCAGTCCCGGCGCTCTCTGAATCTGGGGGCTGGGGGAAAGTCACCAGGTTCGATGAAACGAGGGCGCGGCGGCTGAACGCCTAGCCTGATCGTCCTATTCTGAAGTCTTTGGAAAGGCGTTTCCAGCTTCTTTCGTTCCGTCTCGTTCTGCTGGCCTACTGGCCTCTGCTCTTCGCTCGATTTCATATGGACTCTCCCTGCTGAGGGATATTTCACTCTGATCGGTCAAACGGTGGGCGACGCCAGGAGGATCCGAAGGAAGTAGGGGATCGCACCAAGCAGTGTCAAAACTAGTACATATATCAGCGCCTCCTTTGCCTCGTTCAAGTACTGCTCCCTCGACTCGTTGGTGTAGGCGTTTCGCTGCTGCGCCGAAGCTAGTTGCTCGATCATTTCCTCATCAAATATCTCCTTCTCTTCCTCACGGTCGGCCCACAGGCCGATAGGCATTTCGCGGCGCGCGATCTCGATATCTGTCGCATAGGGCAGACGTCTGTATTCGTGTTTGCCGTGGTAGGCAAGGCTCAGGTTCGCTACAGCCTTTAGAAAGGCGAGCACTGCCAGGAGAACCAGGATGCCGAGCAGAGATGTGGCTCCGTCGAGCACCTCGCTCTCTGCCAGCGCCCTCGCGTAGATGCCGAGGACCCCCGCAAGAAGCGTCAGCACGCCGGTCGGCAGGGTCAATGCACGCTCTAGCTCTTGCTGGCGCTGAAGCTCGGCGGCGTAAAGGTTGTAGTAGAACTGGAGATAATCCACGCGCGCTACCCCTCAGCCAGGGTGCGCTTGAGGTGGTCGATGGTCTCGATCGGCGTCGGGTCCACGCCCATCAGCATGGCGAGGTAGAACGACATGAAGTCGCCGAGCTGGATCATCGAGAGCATCCGGGCGAGCTTGCCGTCGCCCTGCGGCGTGAACTCGGCCCAGCCGGCGGCCTTCGGCGCGAGCAGGCCCTTCGTGACCTCCATCCGGCGCTGAATCTTCGGGTGGTCCGCCGGGTCTTTCAGCACGACGGGGTGCAGCAGCTTCTGCACGTCCGGCAGGGCGTGCTCCCAGGCCAGCACCTCGTTGTGGTTCATCTCGGCAAAGACGTTGCCGAAGGCGAGCTGCTTGGCGTTCTCCTGGATCTGGGTCATCCACCGCACGCCGACGGCCTCGAGCAGCCCCGGTCCGGTGTAGATGAGTGGGACCTTTTCTGCCAGAATCCGCGCCAGCTCGAGGGCCGGGTTGCCGTCAAGGTCGGCGTAGGCTCGGGCGCACTCGTCGGTGACGGCCTCGGCCTCGTCGTACTCGGCCTGGGAGATGTCGCACAGCCCCAGGGCGTCGGCTAGGCGCATCTCGACGCCGAGCGAGTAGCCGAGCGCCGCGCGGGGCTGCTTGCCGCCGGGGAGCGAGAAGTGCGGCAGGCCGTCGCGCTCGGCACGCTGCCCCAGCTCGCCGCCGGAGGTGACGACCCAGACCGTCGCCCCGCGCCGCCTCGCCTCGTCGTAGGCCGCGAGCGTCTCCTCGGTCCCGCCGGAGTAGCTCGACGCGATCACGAGCGACCCGTCGCCGACCGACGCCGGGAGCGCGTAGTCGCGCACGACGGAGATCGGCACCGGCGAGGTCTCGCGGCAATAGGTCCGCACCATGTCGCCGCCGATCGCTGAGCCGCCCATGCCGACGATGACGACCTGCGTCAGGTCGGCCGCGCGGTGCGTCGGCTCGAAGCCGTCGGGCTCGTCCCAGCCCTCGCGGAAGTTCTCGGGGAAGCCCTGGACGGCGGCGAACATGCCGTCGGGGTCGTGGGCGCTGATCTGGTCCTGGATCTCGTCTTGCATCGGGGTGGGGTGAAGGGGTGAGAAGGAGGGCAAGCCGAGGGGACGGAGCCGCTACGCCCGGCCGTCGAAAAATACGGCGAGCTCGGGGACGTGCTCGCGCAGCCAGGTGTTCATCAGCGTCACGACCGACTGCGCGTCGGGCTGATCGAGGGCCTGCGCCGCGAGGGCGGTCATCTTTTCTTTCGAGCACGAGCGGACGGCGCGCTTGACGTCGAGCAGGAAAGCGGGCGAGGTGCTGAGCTCGGTCAGCCCGAGGCCGACCAGGAGCGGGGCGGCGCGCGGGTTGCTCGCCATCTCGCCGCACAGGCTTACCGAGAGGCCGTGCCTGGCCCCAGTCTCCGCCGTCTGCGCGATCAGCCGGAGCACGGCCGGGTCCAGCTCGCGGTAGCGGTCGGCGACCAAGTCGTTGCCGCGGTCCACGGCGAGCGTGAACTGCGTCAGGTCGTTCGAGCCGATCGAGAGGAAGTCCACCTCCGGCGCGAAGCGGTCGAGCAGCAGGACCACGGCCGGGACCTCGACCATGATGCCGACCTCGATCTCGGCCCGGTGCGCGAGGCCGTCGGCCTCGAGCGAGGCGACGGCCTCGGCCAGGAGTGTGCGGAAGCGCTGCACCTCGCCGAGCGCCGAGACCATCGGCAGCAGGAGGCGCGCCGGGCCGTCGACGGCGGCGCGGAGGAGCGCGCGGAGCTGGGGGCGGAGCAGGTCGGGCTTGTCGAGCAGGATGCGGATGCCGCGCCAGCCGAGGAACGGGTTGTGCTCGCGGTGGGCCATCGGGAGCAGCTTGTCGCCGCCGAGGTCGAGCAGCCGGAAGGTGGTCGGGTGCGGGCGCGCGGCGCGGATCGCCTCGCGGTAGACCGCGAGCTGCTCCGCCTCGTCGATGGGGCGGCCCTTGGCGAGCAGCAGCATCTCGGTGCGGAACAGCCCGATGCCCTCGGCCCCGTAGCGCTCGAGCAACGGGAATTCCTGCTCCAGCTCGACGTTGGCCCGGAGCGCGATCCGGTGGCCGTCTCGGGTCTCGGCCGGGAGCGGGACCAGCTCCTGCCGGGCGTCGAGGCCCCGCCGGTAGCGCGCCTGCCGCTCGCGGTAGGCCGCGCGCGTCTGCTCCGACGGGTTCAGCACGACGCGGCCGGAGAACCCGTCGACGATGATCGCCTCGCCGCCTCGGACGCGCTGCGAGAAGCCGTGGAGGCTGACGACGGCCGGCACGCCGAGCGCGCGCGCCATGATCGAGACGTGGGACGTGGGCCCGCCGAAGTCGCTGGCGCAGCCGAGGACGCGGCGGCGGCTGAAGAGCAGCAGGTCGGCCGCCGTCAGGTTCTCGGCGACGACGACCCGCTCGGCCTCGATCCGCGAGAAGCCCTTGTTCTTCTGGAGCACACGCAGCAGCCGGTTCTGCACGTCCACCAGGTCGCCGCTCCGGGCGCGGAGGTACTCGCTCGGGCTCGCCTCGAGGCGGCCCAGCGTCCGGCCGATCACGGTCTGCACGGCGAAGTCGGCGCTGCGGCCCTCGTCGCGGATGAGCCGAGCGATGTCGGTGTGGAGGGCGGCGTCGCGCAGGACGAGGGCTTGGGCCTGGAAGATGGCCGCGCTGCTCTCGCCGAGCTTCTCCCTAGCGAAGGTGGCGACCTTGTTCAGCTCCCGCTCGGCCCGCCCGACGGCCTCCTCGAAGCGCTCGATCTCGGCCTCGGCTCCGTCGCCCTCGACCCGCTCCTCACTCACCCGGAACGACTCGGCGGCAAACGCCACGGCCGTTCCGATAGCGATCCCCGGTGCCACGCCGACGCCCTCGACCACCACCTCGTCGGCCGTGGACGCTTCGGGAGAAACAGGGGCAGAATCAGACATGCTACTCCACCGGCTCGCCGAAGCCCGAGGCGAACAGCTCGGCGAGGGCGTCGGCGGCGGCGGCCTCGTCGTCGCCGTCGAGGATCAGGGTCAGGGTCGCGCCCTGCTCGGCGGCGAGCGTCATCACGCCGATGATGCTCTTGCCGTTGATCTCGTAGCCGTCGGTGCGGATGTGGAACTCGGACTCGAACTTGGCGGCCGCCCGCACGATCATCGCCGCCGGGCGCGTGTGGACGCCCGCCTTGTTTCGAACCCTGACGTCGCGCTCAATCATAGCCGTCGCTGTTGGATAGGAGTCTAGCGCTGTTGGATAGGAGTCTAGCGCACGCGGCGCGCCATGCGCCCGGCGATCCAGCGCAGCCCGTCGCGCCCTGGCCCAGCCGGGAGCCGGTCGAGGGCTGCCTCGCCGGTATGGTAGTAGCGGAGCACCGCGTCTCGGGCCTCGCCGAGCACGCCGAGCGACCGCATCCGGCGGCGCGCCTCGTCGATCTCGCCCGCCGGCAACCCGCCCGAGGCGATGCGACGGAACCAGTCGTGCTCGTCGCCTTCGGCGCGCTCGAGCGTGCGGAGGAGAAGGTAGGTCTTCTTGCCCTCCATCAGATCGCCGCCGATGGTCTTGCCCCAGCGGGCATCGTCGGCCGTGAGGTCGAGGAGGTCGTCCTGAATCTGGAAGGCCCGGCCCCACGCCCGGCCGACCTCGGCGAGGGCGTCGAGCGCGTCGGCGTCGGCGTCGCCGACGAGGCCGCCGAGCACGAGCGCGAGCTCGACGAGCGCGCCGGTCTTGCGGTCGATCATGTCGAGGTAGCGCGCGACCGTCACCGCGTCGTCGGTCCCGAACTGCTCGTCGAGCGTCTGCCCTTCGCAGAGCCGCATCACCATTCGGTGGAAGGCGCGGACGGTCTCGCCGAGCCGGTCCGTCTCGGTCTGCGCGAGGAGGTCGTAGGCGGTCCCCATCAGCAAATCGCCCGCGAGGATGGCCGTGCTCTGATCCCAGACGACGTGGACCGAGGGCCGGCCGCGGCGCTCGTCGGCGTGGTCCATGATGTCGTCGTGGACGAGCGTGAAGTTGTGGAACACCTCGACGGCGAGGGCCGCCGGGAGCATCCGCTCCGTGGGCACGTCGAAGACCTCGGCTGCCAGCAGCGCGAGGGCCGGGCGAAGCCGCTTGCCGCCGCCGGCGAGGACGTAGCGCACCGGCTCGTAGAGCGCCTCCGGCTCCGCCGGAAACGGGATCCCGGCGAGGCCGCGCTCAGCGGCCTCGGTGAGCCGGGCGACGTGCGCCTCGGCGGCGCGGGTCGGGTCGGCGAGCGTCGGGTTCACGAGGCGCGCGGGGTGTCGAGGCCGCGCGCACCGACCTCGCCGAGCGCGTCCATGATCCGCTCCTGCACAGCCCCGATCTCCCCCTCGCCGTCGATCTCGGCGAACGGAGCCTCGCGCCGGAAGACGGCGGCGACGGGCCGGGTCTCCTCCTCGTAGACCTGGAGCCGCGTGCGAATGGCCTCGGGCTGATCGTCGGAGCGGTGGACGAGCCGTTCGGCCGGCAGGTCGGGCGGCGGCGGGTTGAAGTCGAGGTGGTAGATCGCGCCGGTGTCGCGGTCGGTGCGGCGGCGCGAGAGGCGGTTCACGATGCGCTCGGGGTCGACCTTCAGGCTGACCACGGCGTCGAGCGGGGTGCCGTGTGAGGCGAGGTAGCCGAGGAGCCAGCGGGCCTGGTCGGTGGTGCGCGGAAAGCCGTCGAGGATGAAGCCGTCGCGCCCGAGCGCGTCGAGCGCGCCTTCGACCATCCTGTTGACGACCGCATCGGGGACGAGCTGGCCGTCGTCCATGTAGCGCTTGGCCTCGAGGCCGACCGGCGTCTCGTCGCGGAGGGCGGCGCGGAAGAGGTCGCCGGTGGAGATTTGCTGGAGGGAGAACCGCTCGACGAGCCGCCGGGCCTGGGTGCCCTTGCCGGCTCCCGGCGGCCCGAAGAGGACGAGGCGCATGGGGACGGGAAACGTGGAATCGTGGGACCGCCGACGGAGCCTGTCCGGCGCGACGTGAAAGATACGGGCTACGCCCGGACGGGGCGGCCGGCAGCGGGGTCGATGCTCCGTCCGGCCTCGCCGCGGTCGAGGATGTGCTCCAGCAGGAAGCCTTCGTCGAGCGGCGTGGGGAGCGCGGCGAGGCCGAGCCAGAGGCCGCTCCACAGCAGCAGGGCGAGCGTGACGAAGGAGGCTACGCCCGGCCAGCGCCGCCGCGTGATCGCCACGAAGCGCATCAGGCTGAGGACCGTCACCGGGATGAAGACGAGCGCTAGCAGCACTGTCCCTCCCATCGACCGGATCAGGAGCGTGCCCCCGGCGACCGTCGCCAGGAAGAAGAGGGTCCCGCGCACCACCTCCCACCTGCGCGACGACGCGGTGAACCGACCCGTCCGCGCCTCCCACATCAGCACGACGCCGGCCACAAACAGGACGGCGAGGAAGACAGTGACGGCGAGAGACATAGCGATCGGAGCTAGGGTCGGGCGCGAGGGCGGCCTTCAGGGCGTGTCCTGCATCGCAGAAACGATCTCGTCCTCGCCGGTGAGCCGCTGCGCGATCTGGTCGAGGGCAAACTTAGCACCGAACCCGAGGGCCGTGTTGAGGAGCACGTTGATCGTGGACGAGGTCGTGCGCACCGTCTCCTCCTCGAGCACGATCACCGGCGCGCGCGTGCGGAGCATCTGCGCGAGGGCGCGCTCGGCATCCTCACCGCCGGCGACGCGGAGGCCCGCCTCGTCTACCAAGTCGTCGAGGTAGGCGCTCATCCACAGGTCGCGCTCGCTCGGCTCCTCGGGCGTCTCGCGCGCCAGCAGGCCCGTGACCAGCCCCGCCGCCACGCCGACCCCGGCCGCCACGCCGATGGCCCGCAGCGGGTCTTCGCGGACGTAGTCCAGCAGCGGCCTGCCGCCGACGCTGACATCGTCGAACGTCGTCAGCTCCTTCTTCAGCCCAGTGAGGTGGTAGTCGAGGCTGTCGGCGCGGGCGTCGAGCGCGGCGCGGAGCTGGTGCTGCGTGAGAGACTTCTTCTTGAGGTCGTCCATGCTGGGCGGTAGTCTTGAGCGACGGGCTAGGCGACAGGCTGCGGCGAGGCGACAGGCTGCGGCGAGGCGACAGGCTGCGGCGAGGCGACAGGCTGCGGCGAGGCGACAGGCTGCGGCGAGGCGACAGGCTGCGGCGACGACGGGCTGCGGCGCATCGACCGGGGGCGGGGACGAGCCGAAGACCGAAAGCTGTTCCTTCTTCTGCTCGGCCTTCTTGTAGGCCAGCCAGGCCCCGAGGCCGGCGAGCGCCATCATCGTGAGGAATCCCAGCGTGAGCGCCCACAGCTCGTGCTCCTCACCCAGCAGGAGACCCCACAGCGCGCTGAGGAGGAACCCGACCACGAGCAACCCAGCGAAGGCCGCCACGAGCGCAAACACGGCCACCACCCCATACGCTTTAGCGAGCGTGAGGGCCTGCGTTTTCACCGTCTGCACCTCGTCCTTCACCTCGCGCTTGAGCAAGGCGATCCGCAACTCGATCCAGTCGGTCAGATCGTCCTTGGCCCCCCTGACGTGGTCGGTGACGCGGGCGACCTTCCCCTTGTGAGCAGGGAGCTGGTGCGCCGCGTCAGCGGTCATCGGCAGCGGGGCGGCACCGGGCCGGAGGGCCGCCGGTGGCGGCGCGACGAGAAGCGGATCGCCCGGCAATGGGGCCCCGACCGGCGGTGGGTCTGCGAGGGCTGCCCCGCCGGGGTGCCCACCGACCGGCGAAGGCTCGGGCGGCAGAGCCGGAGGGGAAGCGGGACGGGGATCGGGGACGGCCATGTCGGAGCGAGCGAGAGGCAGAGGTGGGCAGGGCGAAAGGTACTCCGCAGCGGGAAGATATGTTTTCGCGCTCCCAGACGGTGCGGTAGCTTCCGACTCTTCTCCCCGCCTCGCCGACGCCCCAATGCCTCCGTTCTCCGTCCAGCCCACGCCCAACCCCAACAGCCTCAAGTTCACCGCCGCCGACACCCCCTTCCTCGATGGTGGAATGGGCGCGTTCTCGAGTGCAGCCGAAGCCTCGGGCGATCCCCTCGGTGCTCCCCTCTTCGCCCTCGACGGGATGCACAACGTCCTCGTGCTGCCGGGCTTCGTCACCGTCACCAAGCGCCCCGAGGCGTCGTGGGACGACCTGCTGCCGCGCGTCGAGCAGATTCTGACGCAGCACCTCGAATCGTGACCGCGCCTCTGCCGATCACACGCTCGCCAGGAACGCCGCGACCGCCTCGTCCAGCCCCGGCCGGTGTACGTCGCCCGGCGCGGTGGACCGCCCCTCTAGCCGCTCTGCCACCTCAGGTGCCGCGACTACCGCGACCCCCGGCGGCTGCGCCCGAAGCCAGCGGCTGACCTCAGCGAGCGAGGCATACTCGGCCCAGCGGAGGTGGGCCGGCGCTTGCGGCTCCGGCGCGCCCTTGCTGACGAGGAAGCCGGAGCCCGTGGCGTGCGGCTGCTTCGCCGAGGCGAGGAAGGCCGTCGGGAGCGCGAGTGTGCCGTCGGTGTCCGGGTGCGCCGGGACATACTCTCGGAACCCGGCGAGCGCGTTCAAGAGCGCATCCGGCGCGAGCCCGGCCGGTGCCCACACGATGCCGGGCGCGCCGACGCCTTCGTGCAGCAGCAGATCCTCGGCCAGCCCGCTGAGCGTCGCGGCGTCCTCCCGCCCACCGAGCACCGCAAGCAGGGAGCCTCGGACCGACAGCAGACGACGCGAGGCGGGGAGGCCCGCCGCCTCGGCCTCGGCGACGAGCGCGTGCTCTTCCTCCGGCTCGGTCCCCTCAGCGACGAGTGCTTCCGCTCGGTCCAGCACCTCTCGCCGCGAGACGAAGGTGACGGCGGCGCCCGGCACCTCGTCCCAGAACGCAGGCAGGAGCGCGGGCGACGACTCCGACAGTCCAATAACGGCTTCGTGGCCGAGCAGCATCGCCGCCAGCGCCGCCGTCCACCCCGCCAGCGGCGCGCTCTCACCGCAGAGCACCCCGACCGTCGCCCGGCGCACTGCCGCTCGGCTGCCGAGCCACGCCGCGAGGGTTGCCGGCGTCGCCTGATGCGCGCGGTGGTTCAGCGCAAACGCCAGCCCCTCTTCGGTCCACCGGTTCGGAGCGGCGAGCGTGGCCTCGACGGCCGCGCGGCGCGGGGGGTGCTCCGGGTCGCGCCAGGCCTCGGCCGCCTCGGACATGACCGCGATGTGGTCGGCCGGCGTCATGGGTCGGCGCGCAGCGCGGGCAGCGCCGTCGCGGGGTCCACGCCGACGGAGCCTTCGCCGCGCAGCAGATCGAGGAGCGCCTCGCCGACGAGCGCGCCGCGCCAGCCTCGCAGCATCGCATGGTCGGCCGGCCGGGCGTCGGGGCCGTCGGCCACCAGGCGTTCCATCTCCGCCCGGTTTGCCACCAAGCCGGGGTCGATGCCCTGCCCGAGGCTCTGCCCTTTGACGAGGGCCAGGGCGAGGTCGAGCCGGGCCTGCTCGGCGTCGTCGCTGCGGCGGCTGGTGGGGGGCCGGGGCTGCTCGCTCTTGGGCACGGCGAGGCCCTGCGCGATGGCTACGACGAGCGCCTCGCCGTAGCTGCGGCTCGCGTTATCGCTCAGGCCACGGACGCTGCGGAGCGCACCCGAGTTGTCGGGCTTGCGCTGCGCGAGTGTGACCAGCACCTCGTCCGGGACCACGTGCCGGCGCGGCTTGTCGGCCTGCCGCGCCTCGGCCTCGCGCCAGGCGGTGACCTCGCGCAGCACGGCGTAGTCGCGCGACGAAAACCCTCGCTTGCCGCGCGCCTTGATCCGGTGATACTGCTCGCGCGGGTCGGCCTCGGCGTAGAGCGCCGCGTCGTCGTAGCGCCCCATCTCCTCGGCCACCCACGCCTCGCGGCCCCGCTCCCCGATGCGCGCGCGCAGCACGTCGAACGCCTCGGGAAGGTACCGCACGTCGTCGCGGGCGTACTCGAGCTGAGCGTCGCTGAGCGGCCGCCGCAGCCAGTCCGAGCGCGACTCCCCCTTGGGCAAGTGCACCCCGACGGTCTCCTCGATCAGCGCCTGGAGCGACAGGGTCGCGCCCAGACCGACGAAGCCCGCCGCCAAGCGGGAGTCGAAGGTGTTGCGCGGCGCAGTCTCGGGCGATGCTCCGACAGCCCGGTGGAGGATCGTCAAGTCCTGCTGCGCGTCGTGGAGGATTTTGACGACGCCGGGGTCAGCCAAGAGGTCGCCGAGCGGCCGGAGGTCGAGCGCCGTGGCGTCGATCAGGAACGTCTCGTCGCGGTCCAGGCCGAGTTGGACGAGCCCGAGGCGCGGGTAGTAGGTCCGCTCCCAGACGAACTCGGTGTCGAGCGCGACGCGGGCGGCGCGGCGGGCGCGGGCGATGAGGTCGTCGAGGGCGGTAGCAGTATCGATCATGTGTGTCAGGCTGAGTTAAACGGAAAGAGGCGGACGCAGCGCCCGCCCCCCTCGTCGTCCGGCATCCGTCCCTCGTCCCTCTTACGGTCGTGTGGACAATTGCGAGGTCAGGCTCGCGCACGGTCACGATTTCATCCTCGCAAGGAGCACGAGAAGCCAGATGCCGTAGCATCGGGCGACGAGTGCAACACGGCGAGGGCGGAATCTGGCCCGTGAGAGCCGATCTGGGTGAATGTCCACACGGCCTAATGGCCTTGCTGAGTCAAGGTGGTGCGGACGGTTTGGAGCAGGATCTGGAAGTCCATCCGCAGGCTCATGTTCTCGATGTAGAACAGGTCGTACTTGAGCTTCTGGCGGACGTCGTCGATGTCCTGGTCGTAGCGCCACTTGACCTGAGCGAGGCCGGTGATGCCCGGTTGGACGCGGTGGCGGCGGCTGTAGAGCGGGATTTCGCGGGCGAGGGTCTCGATGAAGTAGGGCCGCTCCGGGCGCGGGCCGACCAGGCTCATCTCGCCCTTGAGCACGTTCCACATCTGCGGGATCTCGTCGAGCCGGAGCGCGCGCAGCACCTGCCCGATCGAGGTGTAGCGCGGGTCGCCCTTCTGCGCCCAGACGGGGCCGGTATGGCGCTCGGCGTCGTCCTGCATCGTGCGAAATTTGTACATCGTGAAGCGCCGGCCGTGCTGCCCAGTCCGCGTCTGCCGGTAGATCGCCGGTCCCGGCGAGGTCGCCTTGACGAGCGCGCCGACGGCCAGCCACAGCGGCAGCCCCGCCACCAGGACCGCCGCGCTCACGACGATGTCGAGCAGCCGCTTGGTGCTCTTCTCCCACGCCGGGATCGGCTCGGGGAGGACTTCGATCAGCGGGAGGCCATACATGTGCTCGGTGCGCGCCATGCCGCCGATGACGGTGTAGAAGTCCGGCACCAGCTTGAGCGCGACGGACCGGCCGTCGCAGACGCGGAGCACCTCGTCGAGGTAGGCGTGGTCATCCGGACCGAGGGCGATCAGCACGTCCTGCACCCCGAGGCGGTCGATGAGGTCGGGCAGCGCGGCGATCGAGTGGACGGCCGTCGAGAGGCCGTCGCTGTCGAACGACGGGACGGTGTCGCCGTGCGCGGTGGCCTCGGCCGCCACTGGGGCTCCGTCGCCGGAGGCGGGGTTCGCCACCGGGCCGTCGCCGCCCCAGAGGTAGGCGTCGGCCGCGCCGGCGAGCGCCAGCTCCGCTGCCGGCTCTGCCTGCAGGCGCACCGCGCCGACGATCTGGAGCCCGGCCGCCGGGTAGCGCGCGATCTCGCCGTAGAGCTGCTCCACCTGCCGGCTCCAGCCGACGATGACCGCCTTGTGGAGACCGTGGCCGCGGAGGATGCGCGCCTTCTGGACGCTCCGCACCGCAAACCGCCCCAGCTCGCTGAAGCCCAGCACGCACACCCAGTACACCGCCACCGAGGTCCGCGCCGCGAGCGGGTCCAGCCGCTCGATGAACAGCAGGAAGAACAGCAGCAGCGTCCCGACGGTGACGACCTTGAGCAGGGTCACGAACTCGTCGAACCGGCTGGCGGCGCGGCGCTCGCGGTACAGCCCCGCGAAGAGAAACAGAACGAGCCAGAACGCACACAGCACCCAGGCCGAGGGGAGCGCGAAGACAGACGGGTCGGCCGAGGCCCCGAGCCCGCCCGAGGCGCGGACCGCCTGGAAGACGAAGTAGGCGAGGAAGAGCGTGACGGCGTCGCTGAGGAGCAACGCGGCCAGTTCGGCTTTGCGAACCACGGGCGTGGGGAGGTCTGTTACGCGCGTAGCAAGCTAGCGATAGGGCCTACCGGGTCTGGTGAAATATCACACTGTACTAACGCGAAGGTAACCGACGGGGGCCGGACCGCGCAAGGGGGGCACCAAACGATGCCCTCTGCTGGGAACTGGGCGCACCCTCGCGCCGAGCCTAAACGCGGGGCAAACCGTATGCCGTTGCACACGCGCCGGGCTGGGCCTAGCTTTGGCTACCCTCTCCCGCCCTCGTGCCTGTGCCCGTGCGCTTCCTCTCCCGATCGCTCGCCCTACTCGCCAGCCTGACGTTCCTCTCGCCGGCGGCAGCGCAGCCCGAAATCCTCCCAGCCGAGCACGCGCTCTACGACTTCCTGCATCAGCAGCGCGTGCGCGGCGCGCTCCCCGAGTACCGCCACGAGGCCCGGCCTCTCGGCCGCGCTCGCCTCGGCCGCCTGCTCGACAGCCTGAGCGCCCGCACCGACGGAGGGGCCCGGCTCGACGCGGTCTCGGCGGACTGGCTCGCTCGCTACCGCAGAGAGATCTTCGAGCCGGCGGAGGCCGTCGCAGCCGTGATTGGCGACGGCGGGCGCGTCCGCCTCCCGCTCGGGGCGGAGACTGAGAAGTTTCTATACTACCGCCGCGACGCCGACTGGCGGCTGGCGCTCAGCGCCATCGGCCGCGTCCAGGGCCGCGCCTCCGACGGCGAGGCGGCCTACGGCGGCATCTCGCTCGTGCCCGAGGGCGTCTTCCAGGGCACCTACCGCGGCCTCGTCGGCTTTTACGTCGGGACCTTCAACGGCGCGCAGCTCAGCGGCGACACGCGCGTGCTCCAGGCCGACCCCGTGCTGGCCCCACTCTACTACATCGGCCGCGCCGACGTCCCGCCGGGCAACTTCGACCGGGCCACGGCCTCGCTCCGCGCCGCCGGCCGCACCTTCTCGGCCGAGATCGCCCACGAGCGCCTCCTCCTCGGTGCCTCGTTCGGCGACCCGCTCATCCTGGGCCCGAACGCCGACTACTTCTCGTTCGTCCGCCTCGGCCTCGACGCGCGCGTGGTGCAGTACCAGTTCGTGCACGGCGCGCTCGGCGACCGCTCGTTCTTCGTGGAGGGCGACGAGGGTAGCGGCGTGCTCCTCGGGCCGGAGCGCTACCTCGCGCTTCACCGGATCGTGCTCAACCCCTGGCACCGGCTCCAGCTCGCCTTCACCGAGACCGTGGTCTACGGGCAGCGCGGGCCGGAGCTGGCCTACCTCAACCCGGTCAACCCGATCAAGCCCGCCGAGCACGCGCTCTGGGACCGCGACAACTCGCTCTTCACCCTCGAGGCCGTTTTCCGGCCCACCGATGGCCTGGAGGCCTACGGCACGTTCCTCGCCGACGACCTCGACGTGGGGCTGCTCGGGAAGAACTCGTTCAACAACAAGTGGGCGGTGCAGGCCGGCCTCGGCGCGGCGCTCGGGCCAGCCACCGCCTGGGCCGAGTACACCCGGATCGAGCCGTTCGTCTACACCCACCGCTTTCTGCTCGACGGCTCGTTCTACAACGCGTACCAGCACAACGGCTTCGGCCTCGGCCACCCGCTCGGACCGAACGCCGATCAGGTCGAGGTCGGCCTCCGGGCGTGGGGGCCGCTTCGGACACGCGGCGAGGTGCGAGCGCGCTACGCCCGGCGCGGCGAGAACATCGTGGACGAGAACGGCGAGGTCGTCCGCAACGTCGGCGGTGACATCACCGACGGGCGGCAGCCGCCGTTCAGCGACTTCTCGAAGGAGTTCCTGGCCGGCGAGCGCATCGAAGGGCCAGGCCTGAGCGTGCGCCTGACGTGGGAGCCGGTGCGCGACATCGCCCTGAACCTGTTCGCGGATTATCAGCGCTGGGACCGTGACGCCGACCGGCTCTTCGTCCGCACCGAGCTGGTGGTAGACCTCTAGCGTCGAACGGAGGCGGGCGGCGCGGGTACAGACGCTGTGCCTGACGATCTCGCGCGTGCCCGCGCCCTCGCGCTCCGCTCCGGCGATCTCGCCGCCGCGTCGGCCGCCCCCGAGCCCGGTCACGCTCCACGCCATCGCCGACGCCTTCAGCGGGGACGCGGTGTCGCCGGTCGTCTTCCTCGGCCGCGCCCTCGTCGGGGCGCTCGCCGAGGAGGTCCGCACCCTCGGCGGCCTGCGCGAGGTCAGTTCAGGCTGAACTCGAACGTGATGGTCCCCTGCTGATTCTCCTGCGGCGCGGCCGGCGGCAGCGGGTTGAAGCGCCAGGCGCGGACGGCCTCCTGCACCGCGCGGTCGAGGCGCGGATCGGCCCGACGCAGGATGAGTACCTGGGCGACGCCTCCATCCGGCGCGACCGTCACCCGGACGGTCACCGTCCCGACACCACCAGGGTTTTGGGGCAGCGGTGCCCGGCGCGGCGTCCGGTTCAGCCCGTCGATGGAGTACGGCGCGCGGCGCGTCGTGCTCGTGCCCTCGTCCCCGGCCTCGGACGTGGAGCCGACCGTGCCCTGCGGGTTGCCGCCGGTCTGCGTCTGCGGCGCGGGGTCGGCGACGGGGCGCGGGGGCAGCGTCTCGCGCTCGGGCTGAGGGACCGTCTCCTCCGGCGTAGGCGGCGGGACTCTTCCGGGGTCGGGCGCAGGCGGCGGGTCGGGGAGCGCGACGGGCCGGGCGGGCTGCGGGGCCGGATCGGCGCGCGGCGGGGTCGGCTGCGGGTCGGGCCGTGGAGCCGTTGGCGACGGGCGCTGTACGTCGGCGCGCGTGGCGGGCTGCGCCATCTCGAACGGGCCGAACTCGACCTCGATCAGGCCGAGCGGCTCGGGCGGCTTCGCCCCGGAGACCACGGCGAAGCCGAGCAGCAGGAGCGCGTGCAGGGCGAGGCTGACGCCGAGGCCGGTCCAGTCTTCTCGGTTCATAGCGGCAGGCGGAGAGCAGTAGGCGGAGGCGCGGGGTGAAAGCTACCACTCAGCCGACGGCGCGGAGCCGGGGCGACCTGATTCAGCCTAGGACAGCGGAAGCCACGGAGCATCGCGCGACGGTCTCATTATCTCTCCCTCCCTTCCCTCACCCTCCGCCGACCTGCGTCGAGCCTTTCCCCAACTGCTCCACGGCCCCACGCAGTGCCGCCTCGACGACCGGGTCGCGCTCGGCTTCGACCTGTGCCCGCAGCGCCGCGAGCGAGGCGTCGTCACCGATCTCGCCGAGCGCTTCGGCGGCGGCGCGGCGTAGCTCCGGCCGGAGATCACCGAGGAGCGGGGCGAGGGCCTGAGTAGCGAAACCCCGAACCTCGTCGTCCTGGCGGGCGAGCACGAGCAGGCCCTCGACGGCCGCGAGGCGGAGCGCGTCGGGTCGGCGAATGTCGGTCTGCGCGGCGAGATACTGCGCTCCCTCGATCCCTCCGAGCCGGTGGTCGGCGATGGCAGCGACGAGAGCCTGCTCGACCGAACCGCGCCACGACGGCAGCGCGCCGAGCAGCGGTCGGAACGCGGCGAAGGCCTCGTCGGGGAACCGCTCGGCGTAGAGGCGGACGGCCTCGGCCTGGGTGAGATATGACGAGTCGGCGAGCGCGTCGCGGAGGACGGGCTGGACCTGAGCCGTGGCGTCGGATTCGGCGAGGCTGCGGAGCGCGGCGCGGCGGACGGCCGGGGCCTCATCGCGCTGGGCGAGCGCGGCGAGGGTTTCGGCGACGACCGGGATACTCGCGTACGCGCCGAGCGCGTCGGCGGCCCGCTCGCGCACGAGCGCGTGGGCATCCTCCGTCGCGGCCCGGACGAGCGCGGCGCGCACCTGCGGGTTGAGGCCCTGCCGGGCGAGCATCCCAACGGCGTCGTAGCGCCCCGCCATCTCGTCGTCCTCGACGGCCTGAACCAGGGTCTCCGGGAGCGGCTGCCGGAGGCGCGTCTCGGCAAACGTCCAGTTGCCCTCGTTGAAGCGGACAAAGCTCGGGGCCTCGGGAACGGAGAACCGCAGCGTCGTGTCGGCGCTCGCGACGCGCACGCGGCGCACCTCGGTCGGCGCGTTCGGGAAGTTGAGCTCGACGCGCGTGTCGAAGGCGAACGTCGGGGCCTTGGTCAGGTCCTGGCGCTGGACGATCTGGACGGTGTAGAGCTGGCTTCCGGCGAAATACGCCTGCTCGACCTCCAAGACCGGGTGGCCGGGCTGGTGCCACCACTGGTCGAAAAAGGTGCGGAGGCTCCGTCCCGAGGCGGCCTCCATCGCCCGCCGGAAGTCCGCCATCTCGACCGTCCGGTAGCGGTTCTCTTCCAGGTACCGCCGCATCCCGCGCCAAAAGGTCTCGTCGCCGAGCTCGAACCGGAGCTGGTTCAGGACCTGCGCGCCCTTCTGGTAGGTGTGCCGGTCGAACATGCCGTCGGGCGACTCGTAGCCGTACCACACGATGGGGCGGCGGAGCGTGCTGGCCTGCTCGAAGTAGGCGTCGCGGTCGGCGATGCCGTGGGCCTGCGCCTCGTCGCGGCCGTAGACCTCCTCCAGGTAGATTTCCTCGAGGTACGAGGCGAAGCTCTCGTTGAGCGCGAGGTTGGCCCAGTCCTCGGTCGTCACCAGGTCGCCGAACCACTGGTGGGCCAGCTCGTGGGCGATCAGGTCGCGGCCGGTGTAGTCGAGGTAGCCGCGCTCGTCGGTCTGCACGTCCTCGAAGAGGAGCGTGATGGTCGTGTTCTCCATCCCGCCGGCGGTGAAGTCGCGCACCGGCATCTGCTTGTAGTCGTCCCACGGATACGGCACGCCGAACTTCCGCTCGAAGACCTCGATCATGCGCGGCGTCTCGCCGAAGATGCGGCGCGCGTCGTCGGCGAAGGCCGGCTCGACGTAGTACGCCAGCGGCAGCGTCTCGCCGTCGGTGCTCTGGACCGAATCGCGGACGACGGCGAACGGCCCGGCGGCGACGGCGGCGAGGTACGCCGCCTGGTCGCCCGTCATCACCCACCGGTCGCGCCGCGTGCCATCGCCGAGGTCGGTCTGCTCGACGAGCGCGCCGTTCGAGGCGGTCACGAGCGAGTCGGGAACGGTGAGCGTGATGTCGAACGCCATCCGGTCGTTGGGGTAGTCCCAGGTCGGGAACCAGCGGCGGTTGCTCTCGGCCTGGCCCTGCGTCCAGAGTTGCGTCGGCCGGCCGGGGTCCGCGCCGGTCGGGTCGATGAAGTAGAGCCCCGAGCCGCCGTCGCCGAGCGCGCCCTGCCCGGCTCCGCGCGTCGGATGCGCGACGTAGTCGATCTCGAACGTGTAGGCCGAGTCGAGCCGCAGCGGCGCGGCCGGGGTGATCGTGAGGCGGGTCGAGTCGTAGGCGAACCCGACGCCCCGCGCGCCGGTCTGCCGGACACTCAGGATGTCCATGTCGGCCGCGTGGAGGTAGAACTCCGTCAGTCCGTCACGGAGCGGCGAGAGTGTGTGCCGCGCTGTGCCGGTCACGGTCTCGTCCTCGAAGCCGAACGACACGTCGAGCGCGGTCGCGGTAATGTCCACGCTGCGGTCCGGGGCGCGGTCCGGGGTCACCTTCGCCGGCAGAACGTAGGTCACCCCCGCCGGGTCCTGGACGACGAGCGTGTCGCGCTCGAACTCCGCCGGTCGGTCGACCTCGGTGATGTCGTAGACCTGCTGCGTGGACGAGCACGCCGCGAGCGTAAGGAGGGCGACGAGCAATGAGGCAACAAGCGGGAGGCGCATAAAGCGTGGCGAGTTCGTGGAGGTCAACGTTCAAATGACAGAAGCAAGAGGCTATTGCCCTGGGGCGGCAAGGGACAACGAATGCCCCTGCTTGCAAAAGCTCAGAAGGAGGCCGCGACGCCAAGCGTACCGGTCAGGAACCTCTGCGTCTTACCCTGAGAAATCGCGACCTGAGGGTGTCCGTGTCTGGGAAGAACTCGACTTTCGTGGCTTGAAGCTCCGGTCTGGAAACGCGTTGTGGACGGTCCCCCTGTCGAGAATAGGCTTTCCCGAAGAGGGAAGACTCCAAGCTCCGCACCTCGACACCCGTCATCCCCGCGAACGCGGGGAACCAGAGCGTGAAGCTGGCCGGTGGGTCCCCGCCTGGGCGGGGATGACTCTTTAGAGCGAGCACCGGTTGATCACCCGAAAACCTGTCATCTGCTCTATGAACAACCTCACCTCCGTTCTAAACGAGGCGAGGTCTCGACTCGAACCAAATTACGCCCGCACGCGCTCGGCGAAAATGCCGATGCGGCGGACAGCCTCGGTGACGTTCTCCAGGCTCGTCGCGTACGAGCACCGCAGGTAGCCCGCGCCGCTCGGCCCGAAGGCGTCGCCGGGGACTGCCGCGACGTGCTCCTCCTGCAACAGCCGCTGCGCGAAGTCCTCCGACGACAGCCCGGTCGAGGTGATGTCGGGGAAGGCGTAGAACGCGCCCTCGGGCTCGAACGTCGGCAGGCCGGCCGCGCGCAGGCCGTCCACGATCACGCGGCGGCGGGCGTCGTAGGCCTGGCGCATCTCCTCGACGTGCGGCTGGCACTCGCGGATGGCGGCCACGGCCCCGATCTGGCCCATCGTCGGGGCGCTCATCACGACGTACTGGTGGCACTTGTAGATCGCCTTGAGAATTTCGGGCGGCGCGCAGCAGTAACCGATCCGCCATCCCGTCATCGCGTAGCCCTTCGAGAACCCACCGAGCAGCACGGTCCGGTCGCGGAGTGACGGGATCGAGGGCAGGCAGGTGTGGCCTTCTCTGTACGCCTCGCCGTAGATCAGCCGGTCGTAGATCTCGTCCGAGAGCACGAGCAGATCGTGCCGGACGACCACCTCGGCGATCTCCTCGAGGGTCTCGCGGCGGAGCACGGCCCCGGTCGGGTTGTTGGGGTAGCCGAGGAAGAGGAGCTTGGTGCGCGGCGTGATGCGGCGCTCGATGTCCTCGGCGGTGACCTGGAAGTCGTTCTCGGCGCGCGTCGGGACGTAGACGACCTCGGCCCCGGCGAACTTGGCGGTCGGGCCGTAGCTGACGAAGCACGGCTCGGGGATCAAGACCTCGTCGCCCGGACCGAGAAGCGAGAGCATCGCGAGCTGCATCGCCTCCGAGACGCCGACCGAGACGAGGATTTCGGTCGCCGGGTCGTACTGCACGTCGTAGAGCCGGTCGATCTCCTCGGAGATGGCGTCGCGCAGCTCGGCCAGCCCGGCGTTCGCGGTGTAGCCCGTCCGGCCCGCGTCGAGCGACGCCTTGGCGGCGTCGATGACCGGCTGCGGGGAGACGAAGTCCGGCTCGCCGATGCCGAGCGAGATCACGTCGTCCATCGTGGCGGCGATCTCGAAGAAGCGGCGGATGCCGGACGGCGGGACGGAGCGGACGCGGTCCGAGAGGCGGGATTCGAGGTCGAGCGGGGCGGTCTGCATGAGCGTCGAGGCTAGGTGGCTCCGGTCCAATGTGTCCTGTCGAGTGTAGCGAGACATCCCCACGCCGGAGCCTTCCTCAACGTAGGGGCTTCCTCGCTGCGCTCGGAATGACATGATGTCAGCGAAGTGCCGGGGTCGGGAATCCACCGAAAGCGGACGGACCCGGCGGCGGAGAGCCGGGTAAGTTACGGCCCCGCCCCCCGTGGCGCTTCCCCCCTTTCACTCGCACCACGCTCCCGAGATCATGGCAGAAACGATGACCGCCAACGGCACCTCCGCTGATACCGAACCAGCGACCGACGTCCAGACCTTCCAGAACTACATCGGCGGCACCTGGCGCGACGCGGCCTCGGGCGAGACCTTCGAGGACCGCAACCCCGCCCGGCAGTCGGACCTCATCGGCCTGTTTCCGAAGTCGACGGCCGAGGACGTGGACGCGGCTGTGAAGGCGGCCCGCGCTGCCTTCGACGGGTGGCGGCTGATGCCCGCCCCGCAACGCGGCGACATCCTCCGCCGGCTCGGCGACATCCTGACCGAGCGCAAGTCCGAGCTCGCCCACGCGATGACGCGCGAGATGGGCAAGCCGTTCTTCGAGACCAAGGGCGACGTCCAGGAAGCCATCGACACGGCCTACTACGCCGCCACCGAGGGCCGCCGCCTCTTCGGCCACACCGTCCCGAGCGAGCTCTCCAACAAGTTCAACATGTCGATCCGCTTGCCCATCGGCGTGGCGGGCGTCATCACCGCGTGGAACTTCCCGGTCGCGGTCCCGACGTGGAAGATGTTCCCCGCCCTGCTCGCCGGCAACACGGTCGTTTTCAAGCCCAGCGAGGACGCGCCGAACAGCGGACGCCTGCTCATCCAGGCGATGATCGACGCGGGCTTCCCCGACGGCGTCGTGAACCTCGTCCAGGGCGCGGGCGAGGTCGGCCAGGCCATCGTCGAGCACCCCGGCACGAACGTGATCACCTTCACCGGTTCGACCGAGACCGGCTCGAAGATCGGCGAGGTCTGCGGGCGGATGCACAAGCGGTTCAGCTTCGAGATGGGAGGCAAGAACCCGATGATCGTGATGGAGGACGCCGACCTCGACCTGGCCGTGGAGGGCCTGCTCTGGGGAGCCTTCGGCACGACCGGCCAGCGTTGCACCGCGACCTCCCGCCTCATCGCTCACGAGGACGTCCACGACAAGCTGGTCGAGATGTTGAAAGAGCGGGCGTCGGAGCTAACGCTCGGCTACGGCAACGACGACGCCACCGAGATGGGGCCGATGATCAACGCCAAAGCCATCGAGAAGGTCGAGCGCTACGTCGAGATCGCGAAGACCGAAGGGGCCACCCTCGCCCTCGGCGGCGAGCGCGCCACGGGCGACGGGCTCGGCGACGGGCACTTCTTCCAGCCGACCATCTTCACGGATGTGACGCCCGAGATGCGGGTCGCCAAGGAGGAGGTGTTCGGGCCGTTCCTCTCGGTCCTCAAGATTCGGTCGTTCGACGAGGCCATCGAGGTCGCCAACAACGTCCCCTACGGCCTGTCGTCGGCCGTCTACACGAAGGATGTGGCGAGGGCTTTCCGCGCGATGCGCGACATCGAGGCCGGCATCACCTACATCAACGGCCCGACGATCGGGGCCGAGGCCCACATGCCGTTCGGCGGCGTCAAGGGCACCGGCAACGGTCACCGCGAAGGCGGCTGGGAGGTCTTCGAGTTCTACACCGAAACGAAAACCGTCTACGTCGACTACTCCGGCACCTTGCAGAAAGCCCAGATCGACAACGTCGAGGACTGATTTCCTCCTCGCCCAGAGTTGAGCGCGCCCCTGTCGGCTTTGGCTGGCGGGGGCGCGTGCCGTAAGACCGCGGGAGCAAAGCCTTTCTCGCTGCGCTTCTACTGTCTACCTCGCCAGACCAAGCAAGCGATGCAACCGACTCAAAAAACTTACGACGCTCTTCTCGAAGACGGGCGGATCGAGTGGCTCGGCGAGCGCCCGGCACCAAGGGGTCCCCACCGCGTTCGGGTGACCGTGCTCGAGCAGCCGCGCCCCTCGCCTGAGGAAATCCAGCGCGTACTCAACGAGACGTGCGGAACCTGGGCCACCGTCAGAAGCCTCGACGAGATCGACGCGGAGATCGAGAAGATGCGTGCCGGGTGGGACCGCCCTTGGGACAATCCCAACTGGAAGCCTGAGCTATAAGCCGTTGCCCGAATGCGCGTCTTCAACAGCAACATCCTAATCTATCATTTGAACGGCCAACTACCGCCCGCTGTGCAGGCCCAGGTAGACAACCGGATCAAGCAGGGCCGCATCGTTTCGGTTGTCACACGGATCGAGGCACTGGGCTTTCCTCAGTCCGAGACCGAATTTGTGAACACCTTACCCCTACCAGCCCCTATGGGGGAGGAGAAGCGCACGAGCGTGCCGCGTAAACTCTCAGAACCGGTATAAGCTGGCTTCCCCTTCTCGTAAAGGACACGTCGGCTCCGCACGCCCACTCCAGACTGTGGCCGTAGGGTCGCACTGTGACGCGATGCGCTTCCGCAGGGTCGCGGAGCGGGCAGGACAGTCCCCGGTCATTGTTCACGGCGCGGCTCCCCCCGGTTCTATTCGCCCACCTCGACGCCGCGCCAGAAGGCGACGTGGTCCTTGATCTCGGCGGCGGCGTCCTTCGGCGCAGGGTAGGTCCACGCTGCGTTCTCGTTGGTCTCGCCGTCAGCGGCGACCGAGTAGTAGTGCGCCTCGCCCTTCCAGGGACAGGTTGTGCGGTGGTCGCTCGGTTGGAGGTGCTCGCGGTGCAGCGAGGCCGGCGGGAAATAGTGGTTGCCTTCGATGACGATGGTGGCGTCGCTCTCGGCGAGGACGGTACCGTTCCAGATAGCTTTCATGCGACTGAGCAGGGTAGAGGTGAGGTCAGACCCGGACGCCGCGCGCGCCGTCGGCGAGGTCGCCGGGGGCGGGCAGCACGCAGACGGTGTCGGCGCGGAACGGGTCGAGGACGATGGCTAGATACTGGTACGTCTCGAAGCGGCCGGGCGTTCGGTTGAACTGCCGGGCGACGGCGTTGCACAGCAGATCGTAGGCCGCTGGACCGACGAGTATCGTCCGTGGCTCGAGGCCCGCGTGCTGGAGCGCGCGGACGCTCTCGTCGATGAACGCGAGGACGCCTTCGGCTGTGGCAGCGGTTTCGGTTATGGTCATTTTAGATTTCGGAAGTTGGGTTGGCTTCGCCGAGCCTTCGGGTTGGGGATTGCGCCCCCGCCCGAGTAGCTTCCGCAATCTAAAATCGAAACGCTCACCTCCCCACTCGAACGATGCAGCACGATGCCGGTACGTTCCGCACGGCCGACGGCCTGACCCTCGCCACGCGGCGATGGATGCCGCACGACCGGCCCCGCGCGGCCGTCGTCGTCCTCCACGGGCTGGCCGAGCACAGCGGGCGCTACGCGCACGTGGCCGCCCACCTGATGCTGCACGACTACGCGGTCTACGCCTTCGACCTGCGCGGGCACGGCCGCTCCGAAGGCGAGCCACGCGCCTACGCCGAGTCGTTCGACCGGTACGTCGACGACATCGCCCTCTACCTCAGCCACGTCCACGACGACACCGAGCGCCCGGTCTTCCTGCTCGGCCACTCGCTCGGCGGTGCCCTCGCCGCGCGCACCGTGATTGCGCACGGGGCCGACGGCCTGGCAGGCCTGATCCTCTCGTCGGCGGCGCTTGCCATTCCGGACGATCTCTTCCCGCTCCTGCAGAAGGTCGTCCGCACCCTGAGCCGTCTTGCGCCCACGCTCGCGATGAAGAGGCTCGACCCGACCCACCTCTCGAAAGACCCCGGCGTGGTGCGGGGCTACGAGCAGGACCCGCTGGTCTACACCGGCGGCGTCCGCGCCCGCGTCGGCGCGGAGGTCCTACGGGTCACCGAAGAGATCCATGCCCACGCCGACGCCTTCACCCTCCCGCTCTACCTCTTCCACGGCACCGAGGACCGGATCACGGACCCCGAGGGCAGCCAGCGCCTGCACGACCGCGCCCCGAGTGCGGACAAAGCGTTCCACCTCTACGAAGGGCTGCGCCACGAGACGATGAACGAGCCGGAGCGCCAAGCCGTGCTTGACGACCTCACCGCGTGGCTCGACGCGCACACAGAGGACACACTCCCTTAATGGTTTCCTCGCATGGAACGGTCTGGGGACAAACTACCTTCTCGTTCCGCCTCGGCACGCCTCTTGCCGTTGTTGCGGACGGCATTCCCGCCCCTCGCATTCTTCCAGACCCGACCCCCGATCTTGTGACCAAAGGCATCGTTACGACCTTCAACGCGCAGCGCGGCGTCGGCTACGTCCGCCACGCCGAAGGCACCACCCTCGTCCCCTTCTCGGCCCGCGACATCCACGGCGAGACGCCCGGCACCGGCGACCCCGTCGAGTACACCGTCGTCGGTGGCAAGGCCGGCGTAGCGGCCAAGCAGATCCGGCGCGTCGAGGGCTAGGGTCCCTCGCCCGGCCCGACGCGTTGAAAGCCCCGGCTGCCTCGCAGCCTGGGGCTTTTCTGTGTCCGTGCAGCCTGCCCTACTCGGCCCAGACGGCGACCTCGTCCAGCGGCTTGCGACTCAGGTCCGGCACCGTCGCGTCGGCGGCGGGGTAGCCCACGGGGAACAGGATGTAGGGGCGCTCCCGGCTCGGCCGGCCGAGGATCTCGTTCAGAAACTTCATCGGGCTCGGCGTGTGCGTGAGCGTCGCGAGGCCCATCCGGTGGAGCGCGGCGATGAAGAAGCCGGCGGCGATGCCGCAGCTCTCCTGCACGTAGTAGTGCTTCTGTTTCTCCCCGGCCTCGCCCACCCTGCGGCTCTGCGCCAAGAGGACGACGATCCACGGGACGGTCTCCAGGAACGGCTTGCGCCAGTCGGTCCCGATGGGCGCGAGCGCCTCCAGCCACTCGGGCGTGGCGCGCTCGGCGTAGAACGCGCGCTCCTCCTCCTCGGCGGCCTCGCGGATGCGGCGCTTCACCTCGGCGTTGCTGATGGCGACGAAGGTCCAGGGCTGCTTGTGCGCTCCGCTCGGAGCCGTACTCGCCGTCCGAATGGCGAGCTCGATGAGGCGGCGCGGCACGGGCCGGTCGGAGAAGTGCCGGACCGAGCGGCGGCCGTCCATCTCGGCGAAGAAGGCCTCGGCGCGGGCGACGGTCTCGGCGTCGGGGAGCGCCTGAAAGCCGAGCGGGACGTGGGGGAAATCGCTCATCGAGTGCGACGTGTCGTTGGTAGAGCTTGTCTTTTCGTCAATAGAGCTTGTCCTCGCTGACCGACGCGAAGAGGTCGAACGCCGCCTGCGCCTCGTCGCGGAGCACCCCGCCTTCGACGGCAACCGTGGCCCCGCCGAGCGTTTTCATCTGCTCGTTCGAGATCGGCAGTTCGCGGAAGCCGGCGCGGTCGGCGTCGGCGATGGAGGTGCCGAAGACGATCCGGTCGCACTGCGCCCAGTGGGTCGCCGCGAAGCACATCGGGCACGGCTCGGTGGACGAGTAGAGCGTGCAGCCCGAGAGGTCGATGGTGCCGAGCGCGCGGCAGGCCGTGCGGAGGGCGTGGACCTCGGCGTGGGCCGTGCTGTCGGTCGTCGCCCAGACCACGTTGTGGACCGCGCAGACCACCTCGCCGTCTTTGACGACGACGGCTCCGAACGGACTCTGTCCGGCGCGGACGGCGACCTCTGCCTGTTCGATGGCGAGACGCATGAAGCGGAGATCGGCAGCGTCAGCCATCCTATTCGAGCTCGAAGCTGATGGTGACCGTCGCCCGGACGGTGATCTCGCCGCCGGCATACGCTCCGGGGTTGGACTCGGCACTGTCGTCCATCGCCATCTCGGCGCGGGCGTACATGACGGGCCGAGGCTGCGGCATGCTCATGGTCCCCTCGGCGATGCGGGCGACGCGGCCGAGCCGGGCGTCGAGCGCATCGGCCATGAGCTGCGCCTTCGCCTGAGCGCGGGCAACGGCTTGGCGGAGCGCTTGGTCCTCAACGGCCTCGCGGTCCTGCAGGCCGTACTGAATCCCATTCAGCTCGTTCGCCCCCTGCTGCACCACCTCGGCCACCACGCGCGGCACCAAGTCGAGGTCCTCGACGGTCACCTTGACGTCGCGCCGGGCGATGTAGCCTTTGAGGACGCGCTGCCCGTCGCGGTACTCCACGTCCTCGTCGAGCCGGAGGCCCAGAAGCTGCATCTTGCGGTCTTCGATCCCGAGCGCGCGGACGGCGTCCATCGCGGCCTCGGCCGCCTCGGCGTTTTGCCGCCGCGCCGCCTCGGCGGTCTCGGCGCGTGTCACGACGGCGAACTGCACCGTCGCCTCGTCCGGCTCCACGTCCATCGTCCCGACGCCGCTGACGGTGACGGTTCGTTCATCGGAGGATTGGAGGATCGGAGAATCGGGGGATTGGGCAGCCACGAGCGGAGCGAGAAGCAGAAGAGACGAGACGAGCGAAAGGAGAAAGCGGAGCATGGGTCCAACCTCGATGTGAGACGTAGGGGCGTAGCGTGCGTGCTACACCCTCCAACGGTCGGGCACGCTGAAAAGGTACGCCTGCTGCCGTCGCCTGTCAGGAATCCTTCGCCTCGGGAGGTCCCCAAAACATCAGCCGCGTGAAGAGCACCGCGCCGTAGCCAAAGACCGCCAGCAGCAACCAGAACCCTGCGCCCACCCCGTCCCCCACCTTCCCAAGCAGGCTCAGCACGCCGACGAACGCGAACGCCTGATTCCCGGCGACCACGGCCCGCCCGTAGATGCCGCCGAGCATCAGCCCCCGCGCCGTCCAGTTCATTGCGCCGAAGCCGAACAGCGCCGCCCCGAGAAGCTGCGGGAAGACGGCTCCGGCTCTCGGCTCCACGCTCGCGCCGATCTCCTCCCCGGCGAAAACGAGCGCGACGCCGCCAACGAGCAGCAGCACAGCGTAGAGGGCTACCAAGCTAGAGGTCTGTCTCACGAAAGTCTCTTACGGATTCAGGCGGCCGAGCAGGCGCGGAAAGGGGATGGTCTCGCGGACGTGCGGCAGCCCGCAGACCCAGGCGACGGTCCGCTCCAGGCCGAGCCCGAAGCCCGCGTGCGGCACCGACCCGTAGCGCCTGAGGTCGAGGTACCACTCGAAGACGTCCTGCGGCAGGCCGTGGGCGTCGATTTGCGTCTTGAGAAACGCCAGGTCCGTCGCCCGCTCGCCGCCGCCGACGATCTCGCCGTAGCCCTCGGGCGCGAGCACGTCCATCCCGAGCGCCAAGCGGTCGTCCTCGGGGTCGCGCTTCATGTAGAACGCCTTGACGGCGGCCGGGAAGCGGTGGACGATGATCGGCCGGTCGAAGTGCCGGGTCAGCACGGTCTCGTCGGAGCCGCCGAAGTCGCTGCCCCACTGGAAATTGGCAGCGCTCTCTTTCCACTGCGGGAGGTTGTGGAGCGATTCTTCGATCTCGCCCAGCCGCCCGCCGATTTCGATCTCGCGCGCGTCGATGCGCCGCTTCTCGCCCTTCTTGGCCTGGCCGTAGCGGGCCTGGTTCTCGTCGCGCTCGGCCGCGAGTGCCGCCTGCTCCTCCTCTAGCGCGGCGATCTCGGCGTCGAGCATCTGCTGGGTCTTCTGGCTCGTGATGATCTCGACCGCCTCGGAGTAGTGGACGCGGGGGAAGCCACCCTCGGCGGCGGTCTCCAGCGCGGCCGTGTCGCGCTCGAGCATCGCCAGCTCGTCGGCGCACTGCGCGAGCACATCGGTGGCGATGCGGACGAGCAGCGCCTCGGCGACGGCCATGTCCATCTCGAGGTCGAAGAAGGCCATCTCGGGCTCGATCATCCAGAACTCGGTGAGGTGGCGGCGGGTCTTGGACTTCTCGGCGCGGAAGGTCGGGCCGAAGGTGTAGATCTTGCCGTGCGCCAGGGCCATCGCCTCGCCGTAGAGCTGGCCGCTCTGGGTGAGGTAGGCCGGCTCGTCGAAGTAGTCTAGCTCGAAGAGCGTGCTGGTCCCTTCGGCAGCGTTCCCGGTCAGGATCGGCGGGTCCATCTGGATGAAGCCGTCCTCCTGGAAGTGGCCGTGGATCGACTGGATGATGCGGTTGCGGACGCGCATGATGGCCCACTGCCTTTGCGAGCGGAGCCACAGGTGCCGGTGGTTCATCAGGAACTCGACCCCGTGGGCCTTGGGCGAGACCGGGTACTCCTCGGCGAGGTGCAGCAGTTCGGCGGCCGTCACCTGGACCTCGAACCCGCCGACCTGCCGCTCGTCGGCGACCACGGTGCCGGTGATGCGGAGGGCGCTCTCCTGCGTCGCCGCGCTCGCCGCCTCGAACGACGGGGCGTCGACCTGCTCTTGGTTGACGACGCACTGCGCCAAGCCGGTGCCGTCGCGGAGGACGAGGAAGTAGAGGCCCTTCGAGCCGCGCTTGTTGTAGAGCCAGCCCTGGAGCGTGACGGTCTCGCCCTCGTGCTCGGCGAGGTCGCGGACGGCGGTGGCGGAGTCGATCATGGGACGGTACGGATGCGGGCGAAGAGAGGCGCGAAAATACAGCGGGCGCTGATCCACCGACGGTGAACATCCGTAGGGGCGAAGCGTGCCTCACCCTGGTTGGGGCTGACGACCCGGTTGGTCCTGACACGGCGGGCCGAACGCCGTGCGCCCCTACGATTCATGTTCGATGATCGCCCGCAGCGTCTCTGCCTCCACCGCGCCTTCGCGGAGCACGACGAGCCGCCCGTCCTCGATCCGAACAACAGTCGAGGGCGTGCCGCCGAGCGGGCGTCCGGCGTCCACGGCGAGATCGGCGGCGGCGGTCACGGCGGGGTCGAGGTCGGCGAAGCGGGCGGCCGGCGGGTGGCCGGCGCGGTTGGCCGAGGTCGAGAGGACCGGCGTCCCGGCGGCGGCGACGAGGGCGCGGCAGAACGGGTCGGCCATGCGCCGGAGGCCGATCTCGCTCGAAGCGCTCACAAGGCTGGACGGCGCGGCGGCGGACGCCTCGAACACCAGCGTCACGGCCAGCGGCGGGTCGTGCTCCATCAGGCGGCGGTGCGCCTCGGCCCGGACGGCGATCCACGCCTCGGCGCGGTGCCAGGTGTCGGTGAGCGCGAGCACCGGCCGGTCGGCGTCGCGGCCCTTGATGCGGCGGACCCGGCGGACGGCGGCCTCATTGGCCGGGTCGCAGCCCAGCCCGTAGACCGTTTCGGTCGGGTACACGAGCACGCCGCCGGAGCGGACGACCGCCGCCGCGCGCTCAGCCTCCTCTCCTCCCGTCACCGTCGGAGTTGGTTCTGCCAGTTGGGCATGCTAACCTCGCCGCTGACGGTCGAGTGGATCAGCTCGAAGTCACCGAAGCCGAGGCGGTCGACGAAGACAAACACGGCCTGGCCGGAGCCGATGATGTTGTCATAGCTCCAGGTCTCGTGGGGGACCGAGTTGCTGTCGTAGAGCGTCGGAGTGATTTCGGAGGGCTGACCGTACTTGAGGATCGTCCGGCCGCGGTCCGTGTTCCAGCCTTCGGTGAACGAGGTCGAGTAGCGAGTATTGACGTGTTGGATGTTCTCGTAGAATCGGCGGCGCGTCTCGTTGATCGGCGTGGCGGGGTTCTCGTCGCGCTCGCTCCAGAAGCGGGCGAGGAAGTCGCGCTTAGCGTCGAGGTCGGCGAGGCTGCGCATCTGAGCCTCCTCGCGGTCCCCGGCCAGGATGGCGGCGTGCGCGAGGTTGGCCTCGACCTCCTCCTCGGGCATCACCGCGTAGAGGTTGGCCTCGTAGGACGACGCTCGCTCGTCCGCTACCTGGCGCGCCACATCGGGGTTGTAGACGAAGAAGCGGCGCGACTGCTCGGCGAGCGCCTCGTTGTTCTCGTCGAGCAGGACGAGGGCGAGCACGTACGACCCGCCGGGCAGCTCGCTGAGGTCGAACTCGCCGACGACCACGTCGGGGTCCTGGACGCGGCGTTCGGTGCGGCGCTGGTAGTCCGCGAGCGGCTGCCCAAGCGTGGAAGGGGCGAGATAAGCGAAGAGCGTGTACGTCTCGCCGCCGAGCACCTCGTCGAGGCCGTAGACCTCGGCGTAGTAGTAGAGCGACGGCAGGCCGCGCCCGAACAGACTATTGGCGTTGGGCTGCACCGCGAGGCCGTGCTTGAAGAACGGATCGTCCGCATCGTCCGTGCGGCGGATGTCAGCAGCGAGCGTGACGTCGGAGAGGAGCACCTGGCCCGGCAGCGTGAAATCGGACACGGCCACGTCGCTTCGCGCAGCGAAGGCGGGCCGGCCCGTCCCCTCATCGCCGAGCACGTCGACCGCGAGCACGTACTCGCCCGGCGGCACGGCGGCGCGGACCTGCTGCACGAAGTACTGCCCCTGCACCAGCCCCGCCGTGTCGGGGACCGAGAAGCGGTAGGCCGTCGTGTCGGCGAAGGCGAGGTCGCTCGACGCCTGCGCCAGCCCGCCGGTGGACGAGCGCCGCAGCGACACCGCCACCGGCAGCACCACCTCGAAGCGGTCTTCGGCGCGGACGTAGGGCAGCGACGACGCCTCGAAGGCGAGGTAGGTCTCGACGAGCGAGGTCTCGGCGTCGTACTGAAAGGCCGCGTGCGCTACGTCGAGCTGGAGCGGCAGCACGACCGCCGGCACCACGGCCGGCGGCGCGGCTGGCTCCTGGGCCCACGCCGGGGCCATCGGGACCAGGAGAAGGGCGAGGCAGGACAGACGGAGCGCGAGCATGGGGCGGCGAGCAGGATGGGCAGAGGCGAAATATACCATGCCCGCCGCGCCCACTCGGGGCACTCGTTCGTCCCCACACTCGCGAGACGGCGAGCCACGAGACGGGCGGCCACCCCTCACTCTTCGGCCACGAACGTGAACGCGCGCAGCGCCTCCCCCTCGTCCGCGACCATCGGCAAGCGTTGTTAGCCACTAGCGCGGGGCGGAGGCAGAGAAGCATCGACCACAACAGCCGCAAGCGTGCGGTCGGAGACGGACAGGGTCGCCGCTTGTTCTTCGAGGCGGCGGCGGAGCAGAGCTGTGCCGCCGCGCCGTGCCCGGGTCGCCTTGGGGTGGGGGTGATCTGGAACGAGGCGGAACCAGCGGTCTCCTCCGTACCATCCGACGAGGTAGACACCGTGGCGTCGGGTGTGGCCGTCGAGGTAGCCGAGAGCGAGTTGGGTCTCCATCGCGGCATAAAGATGGTTGTGCCAACTCGCCTTGACCTCGATCACGACACCAGCGATTTCCTCCTTGCCCTCCTCGTCCTCGGCGGAGACCGAGACGAAGAGGTCGGTGGCGTGGCCCTTCTGCACCTCGACCTCCCTGTTTATCACGATCCCTTGAGGCCCCAGGCGCTGGTGCAGGAAGCGAAGGGCAAGGTCGGCGAGGTGGTTTTCGTCTTTGGGGAAGTGGCGGACCGGCTCCTTCCGCTTTGCGCTCCGGAGGGCGTTCAGTGCGCTCGCCAAGTCTTCCCTCCCCTCTTCCCGTGCGACGGATTCAGCGAGGCGGAGGGCCTCGCTGCGGGGGACCGCATTCCAGAGATCGTACACCGCCCCGCCGGTGTGGAGCCACGTTTGGAAGTCTTCGAGAGCTTCGACGGTAACGGCGAATAGCTCCTCTGCGTTTCTGATGAGACGGCCCTCGGCGCGGTCCAAAAGGGCGAGGAGGTCGTACGGTGGTACTGGCTGAAACGCATTGACGAGGGCCTGCTCGTCGGCCACCCGGAGCGACCAGTCAGAGTTGCGGTCTGGCTGCTCCTCTTGGAGCGTGTGGAGGGCCGCGATGGCCTCCGGCGTGCCGAAGGCGGCAAGCGCGTTGGCAAAGCCGCCCCGGAGGTCCCGGATATTATCGGCGCTTGACGGGGAAAACATGCCCTTTGGACGAGGGGGATCGTTCTCAGGTGGGAACAGGGTGTGGAGACGGCGTTCGAGAGTGAGGAGCGCCTCAACGGAAGTGTTCTGGCGGGTGATGGGGTGAGGATGCCGGTATGCAACAGCCCGGAGGAGCGCCCGGGCGAACGCATCGTCGCAGGTGAACCGGTCGCCCCACACAGCCCATGCGCCACCGGGGTCGGCGTCGGCGAGTCGGAGGGCTTCGGTGCTGCGCTCGTGTTCACCGGTTGCCGCCTCGACCCGGCGGGCGACAGCGTCAAAGGCACCGGGGACTTTGCGCCGGAGCAGTTCTTCCAGGACAAACGTCGCGTCGTACGTCTCGAGCACGTCCTGTTCGGCCGCTCTCAGCAGAAGGTCATCAGTTTCCGGGTCGGGCACGGTGCCGAGAGCGCGGACGAGTGCCCTCGTTCCTACCCGCAGGAACGGGAGTGCCCGAGCAAGGGCTGCGCGCATCGCCTCCGGGGCGGCTCGGACGGCCCGCTGAACTAGGTCCTCATAGACCTGGTATTCCTCTTGGTCCCCGGTCGTCGGGTGAAGGACGAGGGCGGGAGCCCAGGCGGCCCACACGTCGTCTGGGAGGGCGTCGAGCGCTTCGGTTCGGAACCGGTGGACCAGAAAAAAGGCTTTGACGGCGTTTAGTATACGGTACGTCATCTCCCCCTTGTCCCGTGTCTTCCAGTCGTCCTCGTCGGGGTGAACGCGGTAGAGGTAGGCCTCGGCCGCCTGGAGGAGCTGGTGGTGATGGTCCTCGCTCAGCGCCTTCCACCCGGCAAGCTCCGTGACATCGTGTATGTCGTCTCCGGGTTCGCGGTGGCGTCCGTCGTCGGGACGAAGCGTGAGAGTGTAGCAGAGGTGTTTGAAAGCGTCCTCGTCACCCTTTAGGGCATCGGGGAGGTGATCATTGACGCGGTCGTCCAGGGGAGGGTCGAGCAGAGGCCAAGTAGGTTCCTCGCGCTTCCACCTCCGGTGGTGTTCCTTCGCTTCGCGGGCGAGGTCAGAGTCAAGGTTCCATGCATCGAAGGCATCGCGTGCGAGGGCATCCAGTTCGGGTACCTTTCCCTTCGCTTTCATCAAGGCATCGTAAGCTCCTTCGAGTACAGAGGCGGGCCGCTGCTCCCAACGGAGGACGAAGAGGCGTACATGGTGGAGGTAAAACGTCCGTAGCGGTCCGGGCGGGGTCGTCTGGCACGCCTCGACCATCCAGGGCGCGTCTTCGCGGCTGAACAACTCCAGATCGTGAACGAATGTGTATCTCGCCCGATCGTCATCCGGGCGGGCGGCAAGGATCTCGGCGACGGCGCGTTGAAGAGGGTACTTTTCCTGGTCGAGCGTGCGCGCGACGTCAGTCACTCGCTGCCATGCGTTGTAGGGGAACCGGTCCTGCTCGTACTTACCCGTCAGCTCGACGAGGGTAGGCGCGATGCGTTCCGCGACACCGGGCGTGTCCAGTCGCCTCAGGGCAGCGGCAAGGATGGAGGCCGCGAGGTCCGGGAGGTCTTCTCCTCTTCCCTGTTCGAGCCACGCGAGGGCATCGTCTATCTGTTCAGACGAGAGGTGTTCGTGCTCGAACACGTCATCGGCCCATGTGCGCCCGTAGTTATCTCCTTTCAGGTAGGTTTTGTCCGCCTGGAGGGACGCGAGGAGATCTGCGAAGGTCAGCGCATCAGGCCAGAGGACGCCCCGGACGGCGTACAGCAGCCGGGCTTCGGGGTCGCTGTCGTCAGCCTTGAGCGCCAGGGGTCGCAGTGAAGCCAGCGCCTCCTTGGCGTCGAGATGATACAGGGCGTAGACAGCCGTGACCCGGAGGTCGAGCAGTGAGGACCCGTCGAGCGCAAGGGTGGCAAGGTCCGTCGCCCGTTCATCCAGCTCGTTGTGGGACGCGATCCTCACAGCTACGCTCCGGGCGTCCTCCGATTTCTCCGGGTCCATGATCCAGCGCCGGAGCTGCTCGCTGAGGGCGGGGTGGCGGAGGGGTCGGTACGAGCGAAGCCCGTCGTGGAACTCGTCGAGGTAGCCGGTATGGTAGGCTGTCAGGACCGCCTCCACGGCGGTCTCCCGCTGGGCGTCAGTCAGGGCCTGGGCGTCGCCTGCGACGATCAGGAGCGGATCTCGCTCCAGCATCCGGTCGAAGATTCCCGGGATCAGGGTCGCGGTCCATACGGCGACGGCCCGTAGCTGCGGGACCACGCGGTCCGTATTGGGGTCCGTAAGGAGCGACCATACCTGGAGGGTGGTCGCCTTACGATGGCATAGGTACCAAGCGGCAAGGAAGTCAGCGTAAGCTTGGTGGACCCAACGGACCTTTCCACTTTCCGACACTGTCAGGAGGCCGGAGTGGCGACACGTATCACGGAGTTCGTGAGCACCCACTACCACGCTGCCTCCGTGGGGGGCGCGGTCCTGTCCTCCTGCCGCTTCCGCGGTGAGCACGTCGGGGCCTCGCGGGTCGGTCCCGATATAGTGTGCCGGTTGGAGATCGAGTTCCGACTTCGCCCCAAAGCGCATCAGGGCGGCAACGCGCGCCGTCACCACGCGCCGGTACTCGGCATCCAGAGTTCCCGTGCGTCCAGTTGTGCGTCGATCCTTGTTGGTCTCGTCGGACAGAAGGAGAGTCGCGCGCTCGTACAGGTCAGCTTTGGACCTCGGGAGGGTCCCGTTATCAGCGAAAGCGTCCAGGAGGGCGAACAAGGTCAATGGCACCGCCGCTAGGGGGCCCGCGTCGCCGTCACGAACAGCCTGAAAGAAACCATCAGGATCGACGGACCTCGCCTGGGTGGCTTGAGCGATGTCGGATCGTCGGAGCGGTGCGAGGTGAAGCACACGGACGCTGTCCTTTCCCCAAACGTCCTCGAATGCACGCGTGAGGCTCTCTGGCCACTCGTCCGGGCGGCAGGTGATCCGGAGCTTGAGCGCGTGTGTGAAGTGCGCGCGGTCTGTCTTAGGGGGCGGCAGGTTGTCGAACAGCCGTTCTCGTAGGATCGCGGCGGCGTTCTCGATCCGGAGAATCCCCTCGTCGAACGCGTCCAGAAAGAGTGTGAGTGGTGTAGCGTGCTCCCGCCAGCCCTGCACGTTTGGATGCTCCAGAAGACGTTTGTCGAAGCCGTATTCGCTTCCAATGGAGCCGAGCTTGACATGGTGGAGCCGCTGACCATTGGCCTCGGCATGTGCCACGGCCCGTTCCAGTTCAGTGCTCTTCCCGATCCCCGGCTCCCCGAGAAGAACGAGGCACGGGATGTCGTCCAAGTCTCCGGTGGCTAGCGCACTCCGGTTGCGAAGATGGACGAGGAGGTTTCCGCGGTTTAGGTAGAACGGTTCTTCGAGGAAGCCGTCGGCATCCACGTCAGGTGCTTCGTCGTTCGGCACCCAGAACCGGTTCCAGTCGATGAGTTGGACAGGCACAATACCGTGGGATGGGTTTTTCTGCTGTTGCGTGGCAGGTTGCAGCAGTCAGCCACTACTTGAGTCAGGAGACTCTTAGCCCTCACTCTTCGGCCACGAACGTGAACGTGCGCAGCGCCTCCCCCTCGTCCGCGACCAGCAGCAGCCCGTCGTCGGAGAGCGAGAACACGACCCGCTCGGAGGCGGCCAGGCGCGGGCCGAGATCGAGGCGGTCCGGACACACCTGCTTGGTGCAGGCCAGGCCCCGGAAGTCGAGCTCGTTGCTGCGGCGGCCGATGGGTCCGCTGCACGCGTTGCACGACGCGATCTCGACGGCGGTCTCGCTCGTGAACAGGATCGAAGTCGAGGCGAGCGCCGCCGTGTCGGCCGGCGTGGGCGTGACCTCGGCGAGCACCCAGCGCGTCCCGACCAGGTCGCTGTTGAGACCGGCGTCGCAGCCGGAGGCGGCGAGGACGAGGACCAGGAGGATCGGACGTAGGAGCATGGGGGCGACGAGCGGGCGGTGAGAGACAAAGGTAGCGTGAACATCGGGCCGCGCGCGAGGCGTAGCGGCATCGCCCCGACCCGCTTCGATATTTTGACCGACGCGCGCCCCTCCTCCTGCACCGCCGCCCATGCTCGACCTCCAGCTCCTCCGCGACGACCCCGACCGCGTCCGCCAGGCGATGCGCGACAAAGGCGCGGGCGACCCCGCCGCCGTGGACCGGGTGCTCGAGGTCGACGAGCAGCGCCGCGCCGCCCAGACCGAGCTGCAAGAGGCCCAGACCGAACTGAACGCACTCTCGAAAACTATCGGCCAGCTCATGGGGGCCGGCAACCGCGACCAAGCCCAGGCCGTCATCGGGAAAACCGGCGGCCTCAAGGCGCGCGTCAAGGAGCTCGAGGACGAGCCGAAGCGGCTCGAAGAGGCGCAACACCGGCTCCTGCTGGAGATTCCCAACCTCCCCCACCCCAGCGTCCCCGTCGGCCGGACCGAGGCCGACAACCAGGTCGCGGCCGAGATCGGCGACCGGCCGTCGTTCGACTTCGAGCCCCGGCCGCACTGGGAGATCGCTGAGGCGCACGGGCTGGTCGACTTCGAGCGCGGGGCGAAGGTAGCGGGCGCGGGTTTCCCGTTCTACATCGGTCAGGGCGCGCGGCTGCAACGGGCGCTCGTCAACTTCTTCCTCGACCTGGCCGGCGAGGCGGGCTACACCGAGATGCAGCCGCCGCTCGTGGTCAACGAGGCGTCCGGCATCGGGACCGGGCAGATTCCGGACAAAGAGGCCATGATGTACGAGGCCGAGCGAGACGGCCTGTTCCTCATCCCGACGGCCGAGGTGCCGGTCACCAACTTCTTCCGCGACGAGATCCTCGACGCCGGCGACCTGCCCGTCCTGTTCGCCGCCTACACGCCGTGCTTCCGCCGCGAGGCCGGCAGCTACGGCAAGGACGTGCGCGGGCTCAACCGCCTGCACCAGTTCGACAAGGTGGAGCTCGTCCAGTTCGTCCACCCGGACCGGAGCTACGACGCGCTCGAGTCGCTCCGCCAGGACGCCGAGCGGGCCGTCGAGAAACTCGGCCTCCCCTACCGCCGGCTGCTGATGTGCACCGGCGACATGGGCTTCACGCAGTCGAAGAAGTACGACCTCGAGGTCTGGAGCGCCGGCCAGGACCGGTGGCTCGAGGTCTCGTCGGTCTCCAACTTCGAGGCGTACCAGGCGCGGCGGGCCGCCATCCGGTTCCGCGACGAGAGCAGTCGGCCGCAGTTCGTCCACACGCTCAACGGCAGCGGCCTCGCCCTGCCGCGCATCGTGGCGGCGCTGCTCGAGAACAACCAGCAGGCCGACGGCAGCGTGCTCGTCCCCGAGGCGCTCCGGCCCTACACCGGCTTCGAGCGGATCGGCTGAACACCGGTTCGGCTGAGCGCCGCCCGATCTCTCCGAGGAAACCCTGGGCCGGCTCTCGAAGGCAGGGTCTCGAGCCCGTGCCCGAAGAGATGCCTCGGCTCCCCTTCGTTGCGCTCGGGACGACGCAGGAGGCCGCTTCCCAGCGAAGCCGGGGGCCCGGAGATACGCGCTCAGGTCTAGCGTTGCGGGTTTCTGCGGTCCCGTTCTCGTCACCGTTTGCCTTGTTGATGCTGAACTAGGTTTATGTATATTGCCCGAGGTACCGATTCAAGAATCTGCGTCCCGGCGTGAGCCTTCGCAGCGCGTTCTTCCGTTTTACTGAAAAGACCGCTTCCTGAAAAGACTGCGGTGGCTCGCGTCTCCTGTTTTCTCTCCCTGACGTCTGTTCTCATGAAGCACGCTCTAGACGGTCTGCTGCGGCAACGCCTCACCTCGGCCTTTCTGCTCGTCGCCAGCCTCGCCGCGCTCGGCTTGGTCGGCCTCACCCTGGCCCCGGCCGAGACGAAGCCCGTCGCGGAGACCCGCGTCCCCGTGCTCCTCGCCTCGGACGCCTTCGCGGCCCGGCCCGTCTTCAGAACGGCGGCGCGCGTCGAGACCCGGCGCATCGCCGGCCCCTCGGTGGACGAGGCGGCGCTCCCCTCGACGGGCATCCTCAAGGCGTGGCTCGACGCCTCCGACGGCTCGGTGCGCGGCGCGGCGCTGATGCAGCTCCTGGCCGACTCAGCCCACACGGCGGTCTACCAGGACGAGCGCTTCCCCTCGGCCAACGAGTGCCAGACGTGCCACCCGGACCACTACCGCGAGTGGTCGGTCTCGTCGCACGCCTACGCCCAGCTCAGCCCCGTCTTCAACGCGATGCACGGGACCATCCTCAAGCTCACCAACGGCACGAACGGCGACTTCTGCATCCGCTGCCACACGCCGGTCGGGATGAACCTCGAGGAGGCCGAGTTCATGTCGAACATGGACCGCCACCCGACCTCGCGCGAGGGCATCACGTGCGTCGTCTGCCACCGCGTCCAGAACGCCTACAGCAAGATCAGCGGCCGCTTCGCCATCGTCGAGGGCGACCTCCTGGACCCGGTCTTCGGGTCGATCGGCGGGGCCGAGCTGGACCGCGTGATCAACGACCCCGGCTTCAACGTCAACACCGAGCGCGGGCGCAGCGGGCGGACCATCCACACGACGGCCGTCGAGTTCGAGCAGCTCACCGAGTCGGCCTTCTGCGGGGCGTGCCACGACGTGAACCTGGTCAACGGCTTCCGGCTCGAGGAGGCCTTCAGCGAGTACAAGGCCACCGACGCCTCCAGCCGCGGCGTCTCATGCCAGGACTGCCACATGGGCAAAGAGCCGGGCAAAGATGCAGGCTACGATGAAGGGCCGGCCGCCGTCGTCGGCGGCAAGGAGACGACCCCGCGCAAGCGCACTAACCACCGCTTCGCCGGGCCGGACCACTCGATCATCCACCCCGGCCTCTTCCCGCAGAACGTCCGCGCCAACGAGCTCGCCACGATGCGCGAGTGGCTCACGTTCGACCACCAGGCCGGCTGGGGCACCGACGCCTTCGAGGGCAACGTCCCCGAGGGGATGCTCTTCCCCGAGCGCTGGGCGACGGCCGACGACCGCTACGACGCGCGCGAGCTGATCGAGGAAAACAAAGAGGCCCTGGCCGAGCTCGACGAGGAGCGCTACGCCGTGCTGCGCGCCGGCTACGTCTTGGGCGACGTCGCCGTTAAGCGCGCCGGAGCCGACGGGGTCGAGTTCTCGGTCGAGGTCAAGAACGGCACCGACGGGCACAACGTCCCGACCGGCTTCGACGCCGAGCGCCTGGTCTTCCTCCAGGTCACCGTCACCGACGCCGACGGCAAGGTCGTCTACGTCTCGGGCGACCGCGACCCCAACGGCGACGTGCGCGACCTGCACTCGCTCTACGTCCACAACGGCGAGCTCCCGCTCGACCGAGACCTGTTCAGCTTGCAGTCGCGCTTCCTGACGCGCATGATCCGGGGTGGCGAGCGCGAGCAGGTGCTGGCAGTCAACTACTCGCCCAGCCCGCTGCCCTTCCTCCGGCCGTCGACGCGCTCGACGGTGCTCCTCGGCCGGCCCGTCGCCGTGCGCAAGCACCGCGCGACGATCGCGCCGGGCGACGTGAAGCGGCCCAGCTACTCGGTCAGCCGCCGCGACCTCGAGGGCAGCCGCGCGCCGTACCGGGCGAACGTCAAGCTGATCGCGCAGATGGTGCCGGTCAACCTGATCGACGAGATCCAGGGCGTCGGGTTCGACTACTTCATGACGCCGCGCCAGGTCGCCGACCGCGTGGTCGAGGGCGCGCTGACGCTCTGGGACCGCGACGTGCCGCTCAGCCCCGGTGCCCGCGTCGCCGCCACGCCGAGCGGCCAGCAGGGGGAGACGCCATGACGATCTCCCTTCGCGCGCTCTCGCTTTGCCTCGCGCTCCTGCTCGCCGCGCCCGCCTCGGCGCAGCACGACGATGACGGGCACGGCGACGACGGACATGGCGAGAGCGACAGCCGCTTCGCCGACGAGCCCATCCCGCTCGCCGACCTCCCCGAGCGCCCGCGCCCGCTCATCGAGATCGGCCCGAAGTTTCTCGGCACCGGCAACATCAGCCAGGGCTTCAAGATCCCGACCGGGGCCGTCTGGACGCCGGCCTTCATGGTCTTCGGCACGCTCCGCACCGCCACGCAGGGCGCGGACAACGGCATCACCGACACCCAGTTCGGCGAGGCCGTCGCCCGGTTCGACCTCTTCGGCAACCTCTATCTGACGCAGACCGAGCGCATCCTGGTCGGCTTCCGGCCGCTCGACCGCGACGGGCGCTTCACGAGCTACACCTTCCGCTCGCCGACCGGCTTCGAGGGTCCCGACGGCGAAACGCAGGGCAACTTCGAGGAGGAGCTGAACTTCTACGTCCGCACCCTCTTCTTCGAGGGCGACCTCGCCGAGCTGTTCCCGACGCTCGACTGGGACGACAGCAGCCCGCTCGACTACTACATCTCCGTCGGCCGCCAGCCTCTCAGCTTCCAGGACGGCCTCTTGATCAACGAGGACGCCATCGACATGGTCGGGCTGACGCGGGCGAACGTCAAGCTCGGCGGGCTGGTCAACACGCGCATCGCCGGCGTCTTCGGCTGGGGCGACGTCCACCGCCCGACGGCCGGGCCGAACCTCGAGGACGAGTCGGCCCTCCTCTTCGGCCTCTTCACCGAGTCGGACTCGCGTACGCGGACCATCGAGCTCGACGGCCTCTTCCTGCTCGGCGCGGACTCGACCGGCAACGGCGTCCACGGCGGCCTCGGCGTGACGCAGCGGATCGGCGAGTACAACAACACGTTTCGCGTGGTCGGCTCGGTCCCGGTCGGCGAAACGACCGAGTTCAACCGGGCCGGCGTGCTGGTGCTGAACCAGTTCGGGTTCACGCCGCACCACACGCACAACTGGGCCTACGTCAACCTCTTCGGGGGGATCGGGCAGTTCCGATCCGCGGCGCGCGGGCCGGCGACCGGCGGACCGCTCGGGCAGGCGGGTCTGCTGTTCTCGGCCGTCGGGATCGGGCGCTTCGGCGCGGCGCTCGGCAACCAAGCCGACAAGGCCGTCGGCGGCGGGGTCGGCTACCAGATGTTCTTCGGCAAGACCCGGCGGCAGCAGCTCGTCCTGGAGGCCGGCGGGCGCTACACCTACGGTGCCGACGTGCTCAAGCAGGACATCGCCGGGGGCACGGCGCAGTTCTCGCTGGCGGTCGGGCGGCGCAGCACCATCGTCCTCGGCGGGTTCGGGGCCTACGACTTCAACGCGAGGCAGCCGGTCTTCGGCGCGCGCACCGAGCTAGCCGTTCGGTTCTAGGTAGCCACATGAACGCGCTGTCTTCCTTACCTTTCTCCCGACCGTGAACGAATCCCCAAGCGTGGAGGCAACGTGAGCGAACCGGCGACCGCTGACACTGCGCGCCCGTGGGCGCTGCTCGCCCTCGGCGCGCTGCTCGGGCTGGCGCTCGTAGTGCCCGTCGCCCAGGTCGCGGTCTCGTGGGCGCAGAGCGCGCCGGACGAGCTGTCGGACTCGCCCTACCTCCGCATCGACCCGGCCAAGATCGTTCTCTCCGAGCGCGACGCGCGCGTGCCCTGCGGCGAGTGCCACAACCTCGAGTACGAGGTCTGGACCGAGACCAAGCACGCCACCGGCTTCGACGAGCTGCACCGCTCCGAGCAGGCCCAGGCCATCCTCGACCGGATGGAGTTCCGCCTCTCGAAGCGCGAGAGCCTCTGCCTCAAGTGCCACTACACGGCCAACATCAAGCGCGACCAGGTCCAGGCCATCGCGGGCGTCTCGTGCGAGTCCTGCCACGGCGCGGCGCGCGACTGGGTCAACCTCCACCAGGACTACGGCGGCGCGACGCACGAGACCGAGACCGCTGAACACAAGGCGATGCGCGTCGCCCAGAGCGTCGAGGGCGGGATGCTGCGGCCGTCGTCGGACCTCTACGCCGTCGCGGCCAACTGCTTCGAGTGCCACACCGTGCCGGAGGAGAAGCTGATCAACGTCGGCGGCCACCCGAGCGGGAGCGACTTCGACCTGGTCGAGTGGAGCGAGCAGATCAGCCACAACTTCGTCCAGGCACAGTGGGGCGGACCGGAGGTCGACCGGCCGCGCACACCGGAGCGGACGCGGCTGCTGTTCGTCGTCGGCCGGGCGCTCGACTACGAGTACAGCATCCGCGGCGCGGCCGAGGCGACGAAGGCCGACATCTACTCGAAGGCGATGGAGCGCCGCGTCAAGACCGCCCGGCGCGACCTCGACAAAGTCCTCCGAGTCGTGGAGATCGAGGAGATCGCCGAGATTCTGCGGATCGGGCAGACCCTGGCGATTGCGCCGGGCAACGGCGCGTCGTTGACGGCCGCCGCCGATGCGATGAGCGCCCAGGCCCAGCAGTTCGCCCAGCAGAACGACGGCACCGCGCTCGCCGCGCTCGATCCGCTGATCGCAGGCGAGGACGTGCCGGAGCCGGAGATCGAATCCGAGGTGGTCGCTGCCGGTGGCACGGTGCCGGGCGACTCGGCGCTGCCTGCCGTCGCCCCCGGCACCGCACCCGATGCGGTGCCCGGTGAAGCGGCGTCAGGCCCGGCTGCACCGGCCGCGCCCAGCGTCGTCGGCGAGAAGCGGACCAAGCCGGCGTGGTTCCCCCGTCTCAACCAGGAGACCATCGCCCCCGGCGGCTGCGGCTGCCACGGCGACGCGCTCCGCTGGCACGGCGACGACGCCCACGCCTTCGCCGCCGAGCCGATCCTGAACGAGAGCGCGCAGGCCGTCCAGATCGCCACCCTGTATGGGCTGAGCACGTCGCAGATGAAGCGCGGCAACCAGCTCTGCATGAACTGCCACGGCACGGTCGTCTCGGGCGACGAGGCCGAGGAGGTCTTCGACGGGGTCGGCTGCCAGAGCTGCCACGGCCCGGCCGCCGAGTACGCCAGCAACCACCAGACCGGCCTCTACGACCAGGGCGCGCCGCTCGGGATGGTCCGGCTCGAAGAGGCGAGCGTCCGGGCCGCCAACTGCGCCCGCTGCCACCACATCACCGACGAGCGCCTCCTCTCGGCCGGGCACTCCGACGGCACCGGCTTCGAAATGGCGAGCCGCAACGGCACCATCAAACACTGGGAGGCCCCGACGCTCAGCGGCGGCGCGCTGAACGGAGCTTACGCCTCGGCCATCGCCTCGCGCCCGGTCCCGACCGTGCAGCGCGCCTCGCTCCCGGTGGCCGCCGCCTCGGCTCCGACGGTCCGCCGCACCTCCTCCTCTAGCTCCGGCGGAAGCCGCGTCTCCGCGCCGCCCCCGCCGCCGCGCACGCGCCCCGTGGCCCGCTCCGTCCGCCCGGCCGTTGCGCGCGAGATCGACCTGCCGCCGGCCCCGGCCGTGACCGACAGCACCGCCACCGAGGACATCCTGCTCATCATCAAGCAGCGGCTCGAGCGGCTCGCGAAGGCACTCGGAGGCGGATCGTGAGCGACGGCCTCTTCGAAACCTCCGGCACGGGCTTGCAGCGCCGCGAGCTGTACAACGACCGCTGGTCGGCCTACGGCGAGACGGCCGGGCTAGCCCAGCTCTCCGACAAACCCTCGGCCCGGAAGCTCAAGTCGTTCGACCTGTTCAAGGACTTCGACGACGGCTTCCTGGAAACCCTCACGCCGGACATCTCGGTGGCGAAGTGGGAGCCGGGCGCGACGCTCTTCGAGGAGGGCAGCTACCTCGACCTCGCGTTCTACGTCGTCGAGGGCACGGTCAGCCTCTTCCTCCAGCACCACGCCGACGCCGCGCCGCAGCCGATTTTCAACACGACGCGGATGCTGACCGTCCCGCTCGACGCGCCCGAGGGCGACGGCGCACCGCCGGCCCGCCCGGCTGACAAGACCGTGTTCGACCTCAAGATCGACGCGCAGCAGGACCAGCAGACCGGCGGCCGGACGAACATCACCTACCTCGGCTCGCTGGACTTCGACCTGAGTCGCGGCGAGGAGCGCCGGATCGGGAAGGGCGAGATCTTCGGCGAGATCGGGGCGCTCAACGGCTGGCCGCAGTCGGTCACGGCGCGGACGGCGACGGCCTGCACGCTCGTCCAGATCCGGCTGCCGGCGCTCCAGCAGCTCAAGCGCAAATCGAAGGAGTTCAAGGCCTGGACCGACCGGCTCTACCGCGAGCGCTCGCTGTGGCAGCAGCTCCAGACGACCCCGCTCTTCGCCAGCATCGACCCGCCCTTCCTCTCCGAGCTGAGCCAGAAGGTCGAGCTCGTCTCGTGCTCGCCGGGCGAGGTCGTGGCCCCAGAGGGCGGCGCGGTCGACGCGCTCTACCTCGTCCGCTCGGGCTTCCTCAAGCTGTCGCAGTCGGTCGACGGCGGCACGGACGGCGGTGAGGTCGTGATGACGTACCTCAGCAAGGGCATGACCTTCGGCGAGGCCGAGCTGCTGATGGACGGCCTCGACGCGTGGCAGTTCACGCTCACGTCGGTCGGCTACACCGAGCTGGTCCGCATCGACCGCAGCGACTTCGCCGACCTGGTGCGCCGCCACCCGGCCGTCGAGCGGAGACTGTGGGAGGCGACCGTCGCGCGGATCAAGGAGACCGGCACCACGCGCCAGCAGCCCGCCAAGGCCGACCTGGTCGAGTTCGCTCTCGAAAAGGGCTTGGTCCAGGGCAACAGCATTTTGGTGATGGACCTCGACGTGTGCACGCGCTGCGACGACTGCGTGCGCGGCTGCGCGAGCACCCACGGCGGCCGGCCCCGCTTCGTCCGCGAGGGCGACCGCTACGACAACTTCCTCATCGCCCGCTCGTGCTACCACTGCGAGGACCCGGTCTGCCTGATCGGCTGCCCGACGGGCGCGATCCGCCGGGCGAACGTCGGCGAGGTCGTCGAGGTGGACGACAGCCTGTGCATCGGGTGCAGCAACTGCGCCAACAAGTGCCCCTACGACGCCATCGTGATGCACGACACCGGCGAGACGTGGCCCGACAGCTCGCTGCCCGAGTGGCTGCGCGGCAAGGACCGCAAGGTGGCGAGCAAGTGCGACCTCTGCCACACGTCGGACGAAGGCCCGGCGTGCGTGACGAGCTGCCCCCACTCGTGCGCCTTCCGCGTCTCGTCGCTCGACGAGTTCCAGCAGCTTCAGACCGGCGCGAGGGCCTAGCGATGAGACGCGTCCTCCCCAAACTGCCCGCGCTGCCGAAGCGGAAGAAGGCTCCGGCCCCTCCCCCATCGCGGGGGAACGGAGCGGTGCAGACGACGAAGGGCTATCCAACCAAGCGGGCGGGCGCGTCGCGGTGGGCCAACACCTGGGTGCAGTCACCCCGGTGGTTTGCCGGGTTCTGGATCGCGGTGGCACTGTGCCTCGCGGTCTTCGCGCTCAACGCCGTCTTCGGGACCGTGCACCCGTCGAGCGTGTGGGGGCTGGGATACGGCATCGCGGCGACGGTGCTGTTCGTGGCGGTGTTTCTCTACGCGCTGCGGCGGCGGCTGATGAAGGTGCGCGGGCTGGGGCGCTCGTGGGTGTACCTCCAAGTCCACGTCTACGGCGGGGCGCTCTTCCTGCTCCTGATGCTGATGCACGTCGGCTTTCGGTGGCCGCAGGGCGTGCTGACGTGGTGGCTGTGGGCGCTGAGCCTCTGGGTGGTCGCGAGCGGCCTGCTCGGAATCGTGCTCCAGAAGTGGCTCCCGACGCTCCTCAGCAGCGGCCTCACGACCGAGGTTCACTACGACCGCATCCCCGATCTCGTTGCCGAGATCCGCCGCCGCGCCGAGACCCTGGTCGAGTCGGCCGACTACGCGACCCGCCGCTTCTACCGGGACGACCTCGCGCCCGCGCTCGCCGGGCCGGAGACGCACCTGTCTTACTACCTCGGGGCCGCGCCGGACGGCCGGGCGAAGCAGTTCGACGCGCTCGGCGCGATGCTGCCGGCTGAGGAGCGGGCCAAGCTCGGCGAGCTGCGGCAGATGGTCCAGACCAAGCGCGAGATCGACGCGCACTACACGCTGCAACGGGCGCTGCGCGGGTGGCTCGTGCTCCACGTCCCGGTGTCGATCGTGCTGATCGGCCTGCTCGCGTTCCACATCTTCTCCGTCTGGTACTGGTAATGGCGGCCAAGCCCAAACGCAAAGGCTTCTTCAGCCGCCTCCGCCTGCCGGTGGCGAAGGAGTACGTCTACCCGTCCTCGCGCAACGGGCTGTTCCTGGTCGGCGGCGTCGGGATGGTGCTGGTGTTCGGGCTGTTCGCGGCGAACGCCTTTCTGCAGCAAGGCGCGCTCGTCTCGAACGGCCCGCTCTCGTCCAACCACGCAAGCTTCGGCGGCGACTGCCAAGCGTGCCACACCCCGTTCCAGGCCGTCACCGACGAGAAGTGCTCGGTCTGCCACGAGAAGTACGGCGACGAGGTCGGCGTCCACACCTTCGAGTCGCACTACCTCTACCGCACGGCCGACTTCACGCGCGTCGTCCCCGCTGCGGACGAACCCGAGTGCTTCGCCTGCCACAACGAGCACGTCGGCCGCGACGCGCCGATCACCGAGACCGCCGACGCGCTCTGCCTCCAGTGCCACGAATTCGGCTCGTTCAACGACGGCCACCCCGAGTTCGACGCGGTCGCCGACAGCCTGGAGGAGGCGAACCTGAAGTTCCCGCACACCGTCCACGTCACCCAGGTCAGCGAGCGCGAGGACCTGGTCGACATCGAGCAGGCCTGCCTCTACTGCCACAACGCCGACGCCGACGGCAAGAACTTCGGGCCGATCTCGTTCGAGCAGCACTGCGAGGCCTGCCACCTGACGTCGGACGTGGCGACCCCGTGGATCCCCGTCGCCTCGGGCGAGAGCGTGGGCGTGCTGACGCTCGAGTCGCTGCGGTCGGATGGGCGGCCCGGCTCGCTGTGGACCTATTACACGAATCCGGGCGAGTTCCAGAACCGGGGCGCGACCGTCCGCAAGACGCCGGTCTACCACCAGGACCGCTGGGTCGTCGCCAACCTCCAGCGCCTGCGCCGGCTGCTCTACCCCTCGTCCGGCCTGGCCGACCTGATCCAGGCCTCCGGCGACGTGGACGACCGCGAGCCGCGCGCGCTCTACGACGAGGCGCTCGCCACGCTCCGCGCCTACGCCGAGGAGCTGCGCGGCGAACCCGACCGCACCGTCCAGCGCGAGCTGCGAGAGATCGAAGACCTCGTCGCCGTCGTCGAGCACCGGCTGCGCGACCCCTACGCGCCGCTCGACGAGACCCGCTTCGCCGTCTCCCGCGCCGAGCGCGACACGTCGCTGACGACCGACGACGTGCGGACCATCGAGCGCGTCGCGGCCCAGCTCACCCAGCCCTGCCAGCAGTGCCACGTCGTCCGGGACGCGACCATCGTCCGGGCGAAGGCCGACCAGCGCACCTTCCTCCGCGCCGAGTTCGATCACGGCGCGCACATCACCACGACGCGCTGCCTCGACTGCCACAGTGCCATCCCGATCCGGCAGTTCCACGCGGCCGGCGAGCGCCCCCCCGCCGAGCAGGACCGCGCCGCCATCCAGAACATGCCCTCCATCGAGACCTGCGTCACCTGCCACGACGACGGCAAGGCCGCGAACACCTGCGTCACCTGCCACCTCTTTCACCCCGACACATCGCAGCGCTCGAACCTGCTGCGGTATCTGGACTAGCGCGGTGCCCTTCCCGACCGAGGGCGCAGCGGCGCTACGCCCCTACGCACACGCCACGATCCGACCGACCATGCCGGCACACCTTTTCTGCAAAACGGGCGAGTTCGCCGGGGCCACGTTCGCCATCGCGGAGGAGGCGACGATTGGGCGAGGGCCGGACGGCGGCGTCACCGTGCCCGCCGAGCTCGTCTCCGGCCGCCATGCCCGGATCTACTTCGACGAGGGCGAGGGCGCGTACTTCCTCGAAGACCTCGGCAGCCGCAACGGGACGCGGCTCGACGGGCAGCGCGTCACCGACTCCGTCAAGCTCGGCCCGCTCCACGTCGTCACCCTCGCCGACCGGATCGACCTGATCTACCGCGAGGGCAACGCCCCGTCCCCGACGGCCCCGACGCCCGCTCCGAAGGAGGACCGGACGACGCGCATGGCCGAGATGCCCGCCCTCGCGCTGCCGTCCGAGGACGATGCCCCCGTGCCGAAGGAGGATGCCCCTGGGCCGGAGGGCGATGCCCAGAAGACGCAGTTCCACGGCGCGTTCGCTCCCCCGCTCCCCGGCACCGGGCCGATGGACGCCGCCACGATCGTCGAGGCTCCGCGCTTCGCCCTCGCCGTCGGCGAGCCGGGCCAGACCGTCGAGACCGTCTTCCTCGTCGAGGGCGAGAACACGGTCGGGCGCGCGCCCGAGTGCGCCGTCACACTCGACGCCGCCTCCGTCTCGCGGCAGCACGCGGTCCTGACCGTCTGCTCCGGCCGCGTCACCGTGCGCGACCTCGGCAGCCGCAACAAGACCTTCCTCAACGGCGAGCCGGTGACCGACGAGACCGAGGTGCCGCCCGGTGGCGCGCTCCGCTTCGGCATCGAGATCGAAGCCCGCCTCCGCCGCGCCTGAGATCGCCTGTTATGCCCTCGGAATCTGAGCGAAGCACCGAGCGTTCACAGTCAAGACATCCGCTGAAGCGATGAACCGAACCGACGTATACCACTCCGATCCCGACATCCTCGGTGGCACACCCGTGTTCACCGGCACACGCGTCCCCATCGACACGCTGCTCGTTTATCTTCGTAAGGGCAAGCGGATCGAAGATTTTCGGGACGACTTCCCAACGGTGAGCCGCGAGCAGGCCGAGGCGCTCCTGGATCTAGCGGAGCGCGAGTTGGTGGCCGAGGCGTGATCCGGGTCCTGCTCGACGAGAACCTCCCGCGCAAGCTGAAGTGGGCGCTGGACGCGAAGGCGGTTTCCGAAGTGCTGACCGTGCCCGAGCGCGGTTGGGGCGGAATCAAGAACGGCCGACTGCTCCGGCTGGCCGCAGCCGAGTTTGACGTACTTCTGACGATGGACCGGGGGATCGAGTACCAGCAGGACCTGAGCGGGATCGACCTCTGCCTCATCGTGCTCACGGCCATGAGCAACGACATCGACGACCTGTTGCCACTCGCACCCGCTACCAACGTCGCGTTGCAAGAAGCCGCACCGGGCCTCCTCCTCCGCGTGGCCCTATGACGGATCATGCTTACATCGTGCTGCAGGGAGACCGTTTCTCCCCATCGGAGGCCGAGCGAGTCACCGGACTGAAGTTGTCGGACAAGCGGGAGCCGGGCCAGATCGGCCAGCGCGGTCGATACAGGGGACAGCCACTACCTTACGGTGCGGCTTCGCTCGATGCCCCCGAAGATGTCTCGCCCCCAGAAAAACTCGTTTGGGTGCTTGATGCTGCGACGCCGCACATCGCGTTGCTGCGCGATTTGGGAGCAGACCGAGCCGAGGTTTGGATTGTCGAACACTTCGGCGGCCAGATGAACATGGAGTATGAGCCGGAGGAGCTAGAGAAGCTGGCTCGTCTAGGTCTCCCACTCTGCGTCGCGTGCTACGAAGTCGAGCAGCAGTTTAAACGAAAAACTGCTGAACCGGAGGCATGACACCTACTGCTGCACACTGAGGAAGAGAGTAGGCGTCTCCTCCAACCTATAGCACCCTAACGAGTCTCGTAACTCACCCTCAGCCATGATGAATGGACACGCTTCCGATATCCTCGACCTCCTCGTCGTCGGCGGGGGGCCGGCGGGGACGGCCTCCGCGTTTCGCGCCAAAGAGTTGGGGCTGAGCGCGCTCGTCATCGACTACGACGACCTGATGAAGCGCATCCGCGACTACGCCAAGGACAAGCAGATCCTCCCCCACTTCGGCGGCGGCGACAAGATGCAGTTCCCCGAGGGCGGCGAGATGGTGCGCGGGCTGCATTTCAGCCCCATCGACAAGGACGACCTGTGCCTCACCTGGAAGGCGCTCTACCAAACCCACGACATCCCCTTCCAGACCGGCGTCGAGCTGACCGGCATCGAGGCCGGCGAGGGCGGCGTGTGGGACGCCAAGACGTGGAACCACCGGGCGAAGGCGGAGCAAACGTTCCACGCCCGCCACGTCGCGCTCGCCATTGGGCGGGGCGTGCCGCGCCGGTTCGACATTCCGGGCTCCACCGACGGCATCGCCTACCGGCTCGACACGCCGGAGCCGTACCTCGGCCATCCGGTCTGCGTGATCGGCGGCGGGACCTCGGCGGCCGAGGCCGTGATCGCGCTCTCCGAGGCGAAGGCCGCCGCTGATGACGACTGTGCCGTCTACTGGTCCTACCGCGGCGACAAGCTCCCCAAGGTCTCGAAGGCTCTCGCCGACGCCTTCTTCAACGCCTACCTCGGCAACGGCAACATCCGCTATCAGCCGGGCAGCGAGCCAGTCGCCGTCGTGACCACGCCCGAGCGCGAGGAGCGGCTCTCGATCCGCGTCGACCGCAAGAGCGCCGACGGGCGGCCGAGCGAGACGGTGCACCTGGAGTTCGAGAAGACGCGCTGCGTGGCCTGCATCGGCGAGGACATCCCCGAGGCGCTGCTCAACACCCTCGGCATCTCGCTCGCCTCCCTGCCGGGCGGCAAAAAGCGGATGGTCGTCACGCCGCTCCTCGAGACGCAGCAGCCCAACGTCTACCTCATCGGTGACCTGCTGAGCCAGGTCTACCTCGAGACCGACGACTTCTCGGCCGACCCCGCGACCTTCCGCGAGATCAAGCACCGGGGCAACATCAAGTCCGCCCTGCGCGACGGCGTGTTCGTGGCCGAGGTGGTGAAGCAGAAGCTCGAAGGCCGCGACGTGATCGAGGTCGATCTGCGCTTTGCCGACGATCCCGAGCCCTCCGATCCCGAGTGGGCCGCCGCCGCACCGCCGCTGCCCGTCGCCACCTCCGAGGCTCCGCCTGCCCTAGCTACGGCACCCGAGCGGACCGTCGACGCCGCCGGGCACCTCGTCCGCATCACGGCGGGCGGGGTCGAGGAGGACGAGTTCCCGCTCGCCGGCACCACGACGATCGGCCGGCACGACTGCACGCTTTCGTTCCCCGACGACACGACGCTCTCGGCTCCCCACGCCTCGGTGGTCCACAGCGCGGACGGCACCACCTTGCGCGACGACGGCAGCGCGACGGGCACGTTCCTCCACCTCCGCCCCGGCACCCTCTACCCGCTCGCTGACGGCGACCTGCTCCGCCTCGGCCAGCGGTTCCTCCGGTTTCACGTCGCCGGCGGGACCCACGCCTTCACGCACTACGACGCGCGCGGGCAGGCCGTCGGGCGGCACGAGATCGCCGAGGGCAGCACCCTCGTCCTCGGTCGCCAGGCCCCGGACCTCACGCTCGACCCGGAGGACCTGGCGCTCTCGCGCCGGCACCTCGCCCTCGCGCTCAAGGACGGCCTGCTCCACGCCAAGGACCTCAAGAGCCTCAACGGCACCTACCTCCGCGTCCGCGACGAGACCGCGCTGTCCGACGGCGACGTGTTCCGCGCCGGCCAGCAGGTGTTTCGTCTGAGCATCAAGGAGGAAGTCACCCCCTCCAACAGCACCTCGTTCCGGCTGACGCCCTACACGCCCGCGCCAGACTCGGCTCCGGCCCCCGTGCCCGCTCCGGCCAGCCCTGCGGCTCCGGACTCACCCGAACCGGCGCGGGCCGAGGAGACGCCCACCCCGGCCGGCGCTCCCTCGGTCACGTTCAAGGGCGAGGGCGACCCGATTCCCGTCAAACCCGGCCAGACGTTGTGCGAGGCCGCCGAGGCGCAGGGCGTCGAGCTCCAGGCCGAGTGCCACGCCGGCATCTGCGGCAGCGACCCCGTCCGCATCGTCTCCGGCGGCGAGCACCTCGACGCGCCGGGCGACGAGGAGGCCGGCACGCTCGAAGACATCTGCGACCTCGAGCCGGGGAATGCGCCGGGCCGGTGCCGCCTCGCGTGCATGGTCAAGGTCAACGGCCCCGTCGTGGTCGAGCGTGTCGGCTAGCGACGTTGCTACGCCGGGGCCGAGTGCAGCGCCGGAGCCGAGGGCGCGGTAGCCCCGGCGAGACGGCCGAGCAGCCCCCTATTCGCCCGCGCCTGCGCGACCCGTAGCGCCACCAGCGCCGGGTTGAGGAGCGCGATCTCGAACAGGAAGAAGTATAGCGGATTGCCTGCCAGGCACGCCACGAAGATCGCGATCGTGCGGTAGTTCGAGCACAGGACCGACCAGCGGCGGACGAGGTCGAGGTGGGACGCACGGTACGCCTCCGCCACCTCTGCGCCGCGCCCGTTGCGCCGCGCCGCGCCGAGATCCGCCACCAACCCAGCGTCGACCCCTGCGATCCGGTGTTGGAGACGGAGGTACGCCAGGTGCAGCCCATCGAACAGGCGGGCGAGGCCGCGCCGCTCGCCACGCTCGCGGCGCAGCTCGTCCGGCATCACGATCCGCGCTGAGGCCCGGTCGTGGACCCAGAAGTCGTAGGACTGCCGCTGGAACTCGTAGGCGCTCGCCTGCACCAGGTGGCTCACGCCGGCGAGCGCCGCCACGCCCCATACCCAGCCACCGAACGACTGGGACGCCGCTAGGGTGAGGCCGACGTAAACCGCCGCAAACGCGAGATGGTCGCACAGCCCGTCCAGGACCTTGCCGATCTCCGAAGTCTGCCCCGTCAGCCGGGCGAGCTGCCCGTCCGCGCCGTCGGCGATGTGCCAGCCGACCATGAGCAGGAAGCCCGCGAGGGTCGCCGGCCAGGAGGCGTAGTAGTAGTACGCCCCGCCCGCCGCCCCGCCCAGCACCATCCCGGCCACCGACACCGCGTTCGGCCGCACCCCCCACCGCGCGAGCACCGTCACGAGCGACCGACTGATGGGGTGGATGACATAGAGGTTGGTAGGTTCCTCTATCTCGCTCGTTCGCTTGACGGGGTGCTCGTCTGTCATCGGGGCGCGTGGGTGACGCTCGGGGCGGTAAAAGCTCCGACGAAGCTACGCACGGAGAGCGTGGAGGATGGAAGGAGCAGAAGGCGGGAGAAGGCCCAGACGCGGCCTCCTTCTGCTCCTTCCCATCGTCACACGGCGTTCGGGCGCTTGAGCAGGTCGCGGATCTCGGTCAGGAGCTGCTGGTCGGCGCTCAGCTCCGGCGCGGGGGCCTCGTCGGCGACCTTCCGCTCGGTCATCTTCTTGAGGTTGTTGATCCACTTGACGAAGAGGAACACCGCGAAGGCGATGATCAGGAACGAGATGAGCGTGTTGATGAACGCGCCCCAGTTCATCGTGACCGCACCGGCGGCCTCGGCGGCCGCGAGCGAGGCGTACGGCCCGGCCGGGTCGCCCTGCTGAAGCACGGTAAAGATGTCGCTGAAGTCGACCCCGCCGAGCAGCAGGCCGATGGGCGGCATCAGGATGCCCTCGACGAGCGCGGTAACGATGGTCCCGAACGCTGCGCCGATAATGATGCCGACGGCCATGTCGACGACGTTGCCTTTGATGGCAAACTCCTTGAACTCGTTCCACATAGAGAGACTCGCTGGGTGGGTGAGGCTACAGCGCGGACGCTGCGGTTATGCAGAGCAAGGTATTGATCACCCACTACTTCATCAACAGGGTTCCGATATGCCACCTCTCCACTCTTGCCCATCCATCCTCTTGCGTGACCGGTGGAGGCGTGGTATGGGCCTGATCCCTCAGCGAACCAGTGTGACGCGCTGCGCTGTCGCAGATGTTCTGGTCGCGACTCGCACCACGTAGAGCCCCGCAGCAACCGGCTGCCTGCTCGCGTCCGTGCCGGTCCACATGACCGTGTGGCGGCCCGCTACGAGTTCCTCGGCGACGAGTACGGCGATCTCGCGCCCGAGCATGTCGACTACGGCCACCCGCACCGCGCCCGGCTCTTCCACCTCGAAGGCAAGGGTCGTGTGCTCCGTGAACGGGTTGGGGTAGGCCACGATGATTTTCGCTTCCGGCTCGGTTGCCGCTACAACCTCGGCCGCTGCATAGGCCGCAGACACGACCGCCTCGTCAAGGCGACCCGTGAAGGCCGGTGGCGGCCACGCCCCACGCTCCGCCACGCTCCGCGCTCCACCCGTCTAAGCGCAGTCGAAAGGGGTCTCGTGGTGACCAAGGCCCAGGGGTTCCCTAGGCAAAGAGGGGACCCCTCGGCCGAGAGGTCCCCTCTTTCTTCGCTGTACCGTCCGTATCGTCGCGCTACGACTTAGTCACTTTCTCCTTGGCCGGAGCGCCGTCGCCCGAGCTCTTGGCCGGGGCACCGTCGCCGCCGTAGGCGTCGCCGGGGAACTGCCGGATGGCGTCGGTCTCAATGGCGCGGCCGGTGCCCGCGTGCGTCGGCGAGGACTCGTGGATATAGAACTCGCTGTTGGGCTGCGTGTCCGTGAACGCGTACTGCGCCTGCGCGGCGGCGACCATCGAGGCGTCGGCGTTGCGGCTGAGGCTGCGGACGTTCTCCCGGATCTGGAGGTCGGCCAGGCGGAGGAAGTGGAGCGCGGCGGCCTTGTCGCGCTCGAAGGCTGGGCCGCGCTCGCCGGAGCGGAGCTGGTCGTCGAGCTTCGAGAGGACGCAGGCCCAGGCGTACATCAGGATCGCATTGTCGGCGAGCCGGGCCTGCATCACCTGGCGCGTGACGATGGTCTCCTCGAGGCGCTTCGAGGTCAGCTTGAACTCGCGGCTGTGGGTCTGGACGTGCTTGGAGAGTAGGTCGGCCTGGCCCTGGAGCGCGGGGTGGAGGCGCTGCACGTCCGCGCGGGGGCGCTTCCGGCCGAGGAAGATCTCGGCCGCCAGCGGGGTTCCCTTCTTGACGATGTCCGGGTTGACCGCGCTCGTGGCGATGCGCCGGATGTTGTCGAGCGTGCCTGAGTCCTCGTCCCACTCGACGGCGTTGAGCACGCCGAGCATGTACTCGGCGAGCTGCTTGCCGCCGTAGGCGAACACGAACGACTGCATCACCTCGTTCGAGCCTTCGACGATGCGGTGGATGCGGTTGTCGCGCCAGAGGCGGTCGTACTCGTTCTCGGTGACGTAGCCCTCGCCGCCCATGATCTGCATCCCGGCGTCGATGACCTCCCAGCCATAGTGCGAACAGAAGACCTTGCACGCGGCCGTCTCGACCATGATGTCGGTGTCGTGCCGGTCGAGGAAGCCGCACGTCATGTAGAGCATCGCGTCCATGGCGTAGCAGTAGGCCGCCATCTTGGCGACGTGCTCCTGGACGAGCTCGAACTCGGCGAGCGGGCGGTTGAACTGGTAGCGCGTGCGGACCCACTTCGTGGCTTGGTCGCGGGCCTGCTTGGCCGCGCCGGTGACGCCGGCCGAGAGGGTGCAGCGCCCGTAGTTGAGGCACGTCAGGGCGACCTTGAGGCCCTGGCCCTCCTTGTGCATCCGCTGCTTGACGGGCACCTTGACGTCGGTGAAGCGGATGCGGGCCTGCCACGTCCCGCGAATGCCCGTCTTCGAGCGGTTCTTCTGGAAGATGTCCACGCCCTCCATGTCCGGGGTGACGATGAGCGCCGTGACGCCCTCCTTCGCCTTGCCCGTGCGCGGGTCGATGACCTGCTGCTTCGCCAGGACCGTGAAGAAGCCGGCGAGCGCGCCGGAGGTCGACCACTTCTTCTCGCCGTTGAGGATGTAGTGCGTGCCGTCGCCACTCAGCTTGCAGTGGGTCTCCTGGCCGGCCGCGTCGGAGCCGACCTGGGGCTCGGAGAGGCAGAACGCCGAGAGGTACTCGCGGGCGACCTTCGGGAGGTACTCCTTCTTCTGCTCCTCGGTGCCGAAGAGCATCAGCGCCTTGCAGCCGATGGACTGGTGCGCCGAGACCACGACGGCCGTCGAGCCGCACGTCCGGCCGAGGCGCTCGAGCACGCGGTTGTAGCTCGCCACGCCGAGCCCGAGCCCGCTGTACTCCTCGGGGATCGTCATGCCCAAGACGCCCAGGTCGAAGAGCTTCTTGAAGGCCCACTCGGGGATCTCCTCCTCCTGGTCGATCTCGATGGCGGGGTGCTCGTTGACGAGGTAGTCGTCGAGGCGCTCGAGGAGGTCGTCGCAGATCGCCTTCTCGGAGGCGGAGACCTTCGGGTACGGGAAGACGAGGTCTTCGCGGATGCGGCCCCAGAACATGTTCTTGACGAAGCCCATCTCCTCGGGCTCCGGCCCCATCATCGTCTCGGCATCGCGGATCATCTGCTGATCTTTGGCGGCGACGCCCTTCATCTGGGAGAGGATAGACATAGCGAAGTTCGGTAGGTGATAGACGTCAGAGGAGCGGGCGGACGGGGCCGCCGACGGCGAAAGCGCGTTCGTCTCGAACGGCCGCACCTCCGGCGGGGTCCGCATCCACAGAAAATATACGGGGGCGGCGGACGGCGCACCGCTGAGCAGAAGCTCTGCGCGAAACACGACGGCCGGGTTAACTTGTCCGACGTAGCCTCCCTCTCCGTCCTCCCACCCGCCCCGCCATGCGCTTCGCGCTGATCCTCTCCCTCCTCGTCGCCATCATCGCGGTGGTGTTCGCGTTTCAGAACCCGGAGCAGGTGGACGTCGAGTTCCTGACGTTCCAGAGCGTGCCGGTGCCGCTGGCCCTGGTCATCATCGTGTCGCTGCTGACCGGGGTCATCGTGGGCTCGTTGGTCTCGGTCCCGAGCCGGCTGCGGGCGCGCGGCCGGATCAAGACGCTGGAGCGGCAGATCGCCGAGGGCAGCGCGCCCGTCGTGGTGGAGAAGCAGACGCGCGTGGTCGGTTCTTCTGCGCCGCCGCCCGTCGCGGGCGGCGCGGCCGCGGGCGGCGCGGCCGAGACCGAGCGTCTCGCCGCTGAGACCCGCCGCATGGCGGACGACGCGCAGCACCGCGCCGACGACATCCGCTGACATGGCCTCTCGAAACGACTCGCTCCCCGACGAGATCTTTCGCCAAGTTCGCCGGCAGCAGCGCCGCCTCGAAGCCCTCGGGCGCGGCCTGGTCCGCCTCCCGCTCCGCACCATCGGGCTGATCGAGCGGCCCCCGGTGCCGCGTCGCATCGGGCAGGTGCCGGGCATGATTCCCGACCTGCCCGAGGAGCACCGCGTCCCTTCGCGCATCGCCGTGATGCACTACGACGAGGCGCACATCGAGGAGCGACAGGACACGACCGTCGCCGAGGCCGCCGCGCTGAGCAAGGAGCCGGGCGTGACGTGGATCGACGTCGTCGGCGTGCGCGACCCCGAGACGGTCCGCGCGCTCGGCGAGGCGTTCGGGCTGCACCCGCTTGTGCAGGAGGACCTGGTCAACACCACGCAGCGGCCCAAGCTCGAGAGCTACGACGACCTGCTCTTCATCATCGCCAAGATGCTCCACATCGACGAGCCCAACGGGGGGACGGACGACGAGGCGGCCCGCCGCGGTGAGGTCCAGGTCGAGCAGCTCGGGATCGTCCTCGGGCCGGGCTGGGTGCTCTCGTTCCAGGAGTTCGAGGGCGACGTGTTCCACCCGGTTCGCGACCGCATCCGCGGCGACGCCGGCCGCATCCGCGACTCCGGGCCGGACTACCTCGCCTACGCGCTCCTGGACCTGCTGATCGACCACTACTTCGGCGTGATCGAGGGCATCGGCGAGCACATCGAGCTGCTCGAAGAGGTCGTCCTCGACGACCCGAAGCCGGGGGTGCAGGCCGAGATCAACGGCCTCCGCCGCGAGGCCATCTTCCTGCGCCGCTCGATCTGGCCGCTCCGCGAGGTGCTCAGCTCGCTCCTGCGCGACGAGAGCGGGCTCGTCGAGGACCGGACCAAGCTGTTTCTCCGCGACGCCTACGACCACACGATCCAAGTCGTGGACCTGATCGAGTCGTTCCGCGACGTGCTGGCGAGCCTGGTCGACCTCTACCTGTCGAGCCTCAGCCACCGCATGAACGAGGTGATGAAGGTGCTCACCGTGATCGGCTCCATCTTCATCCCGCTCTCGTTTCTGACGGGCCTGTACGGGATGAACTTCGCCTACATCCCCGAGCTTCAGTACCACAACGGCTACTTCGTTTTCCTGGGCGCGATCGGCGCGCTGCTCGTCGGGATGCTGGCCTACTTCAAGCGCAAGAACTGGCTGTAGTGCACGGGACCGCTCCCTGGAGGCGGCGGCCCCGCGCGCTGCCAGCGAGGGGTCAGGCAGCGGAGGTGACTTCCTGAGCCTGGAGACCCTTGCGGCCTTCGCCGACGGTGAACTCTACCTTCTGCCCCTCGTCGAGGCTGCGGTAGCCGTCCATCTTGATCTCGCTGTAGTGAACGAATATGTCGCCGCCGGACTCGCGCTCGATGAAGCCGAAGCCTTTGTCGGCGTTGAACCACTTGACCGTGCCGGTCTCGCGTTCTCCCATGACAGTAGTGCGTCTTGCGTGGGTGGATACGGGGAGCAGAGGCCTCCGAGGTCCCACCTGCTGATCGAGGACCGGAGATATCGAGGACCGGAGATCGGTGCGGAATCGAAGGTCTGCTTAGGACGGGGAAAGGTAGGCCATCTTCCCGGACCGGAACAATCCCCTCTGCTCGTCCGCACACTTTCTGCCCCTAGCCCTATGCCCGTCGGCCGCCTCCACGTCCTCACCGACTTCGTCTTCCAGCAGCGCCTCGCCCACGCCGAGATCGCTGCCCGCGCCATCGCCGGGGGGGCCGACACCATCCAGTTTCGGCAGAAGACCGGCTCGGCGAGGACCCGGCTTTACGAGGCCGAGCGCACCGCCGCCGTCTGCCGCGCGGCCGGCGTCCCGCTGCTCGTCAACGACGACCTCGCGCTCGCCCAGGCCGTCGGGGCAGCCGGCGTCCACCTCGGGCAGACCGACCTGCCGGTAGCCGTCGCGCGCCGCGTGCTCGGACCGGACGCCGTCATCGGGGCGACGGTGACGAACACGGCGCAGGCACGCGAGGCGGAGGCGGCGGGGGCGAGCTACCTCGGCTTCGGTCCCGTCTTCGCGACGGCCTCGAAGCGCAACCCGGCCTCGGTGAAGGGGATCAGAGGACTACAGGCGGTGTGCGCGGCGGTGTCGGTCCCGGTCGTCGGCATCGCGGGCGTCACACCGGAGCGGGTGCCCTCGGTGCTCGGTGCGGGAGCGTGGGGTATCGCCGTGATGACGGCAGTCACGACGGCTGATGATCTCGAGGAGGCTACCGCTGCGTTTCAGGCTGAGCTAGAGGCCGCGCTCAGAGCATAACCGTAACAGGAAGACGCCCGGCGACCGGGAGGGCCACCGGGCGCTCGACGCGACGAGAGGCCTAGCTACCGCGCGCCGACGCGGCCCATCGCGAGGCGGGCGCGGTTGCGGGCGCGCTCGAAGGCGGCCTCGGCGGCGGCCCGCTCCTCGGGCGACTGGCTCTCCTTGATGCGGTCGCGCGCACTCTCTTCAGCCGCCTGCGCGCGTGCGAGGTCGATCTCGCCGACCGGCTCGGCCGTCTCGGTGAGCATCGTGACCCGGTTGCCGAGCACCTCGACGAACCCGCCGGACGTGGCGAACTCGACGGTCTCGCCGTTGGCTGTGGTGATGGTGACCGACCCGACGCCCGTAGCGGCGATCATCGGGGCGTGGTTGTGGAGCACCTCGAAGGAGCCTTCGGTGCCCGGCGCGCGGAAGCTAACGGCCTCGCCCCGGAAAGCCTTCGTGTCCGGCGCGACGATCTCGACGAAAAGAGGCATTTCGATTTTAGATTTTGGAGTGCCGATTTGCGATTGACGAATCCGAAACCCGAAGACTCGGGAAGCCAATCGCAAATCCGAAATCGCTAGGCTTCGGTGGCCATCTTCTCGGCGGCCTCGAGGACCTCCTCGATGGTGCCCTTGTAGAGAAACGCCTGCTCGGGCGCGTGGTCGAGCGTGCCGTCGAGGATCATGCGGAAGCCGCGGATGGTGTCCTCAATCTTGACGTACTTGCCGGGCGTGCCGGTGAACTGCTCGGCCACGAAGAACGGCTGGCTCATGAAGCGCTCGGCCTTGCGGGCGCGGCTGACGACGAGCTTGTCCTCGTCCGACAGCTCGTCCATGCCGAGGATCGCGATGATGTCCTGCAGCTCGCGGTAGCGCTGGAGCAGCTCCTTCACGTCCTGGGCGGTGTTGTAGTGCTCGTCGCCGAGGATGCGGGCGTCGAGAATCCGGCTGTTCGAGTCGAGCGGGTCGATGGCGGGGTAGATGCCGAGCGACGAGATGCGGCGGCTGAGCACCGTCGTGGCGTCGAGGTGGGCGAAGGTCGTCGCCGGGGCGGGGTCGGTGAGGTCGTCGGCCGGGACGTAGACGGCCTGGACGCTCGTGATTGCGCCCTTCTTGGTCGAGGTGATGCGCTCCTGCATCTCGCCCATCTCCGTAGCGAGCGTCGGCTGGTAGCCCACCGCGCTCGGCATCCGGCCGAGGAGCGCCGAGACCTCGGAGCCGGCCTGGGTGAAGCGGAAGACGTTGTCGACGAAGAAGAGCACGTCGCGCCCGCCGAGGTCGCGGAAGTACTCGGCAATCGTCAGGCCCGAGAGGGCGACGCGCGCGCGCGCGCCGGGCGGCTCGTTCATCTGCCCGAAGACGAGCGAGATGTTGGACTCTTTGACCTGGCTCATGTCGACCTTCGCCAGGTCCCACTCGCCCTCCTCCATCGCGTGCATGAAGGCGTCGCCGTACTGGATCACGCCGCTTTCCAGCATCTCGCGCATCAGGTCGTTGCCCTCGCGCGTCCGCTCGCCGACGCCGGCGAAGACCGACAGACCCTCGTGCGCCTTGGCGATGTTGTTGATCAGCTCCTGAATGAGGACGGTCTTGCCAACACCGGCACCGCCGAAGAGGCCGATCTTGCCGCCGCGCGCGTAGGGCTGGATCAGGTCGACGACCTTGATCCCGGTCTCGAGCATCTCGACACTCGTAGCGAGTTCGTCGAAGCTCGGGGGCGTGGTGTGGATCGGGCGGTAGTCCTCGGCCGGCGGCTGCGGCAGCCCGTCGATGGCCTTGCCGACGACGTTGAACAGGCGGCCCCGGATCTCCGGCCCGACCGGCATGGCGATGGGCCGGCCGGTGTTGCGGACGGCGGTACCGCGCGTGAGTCCGTCGGTCGAGTCCATGGCGATGGCGCGGACGCGGCCTTCGCCGAGGTGCTGCTGGACCTCGAGCACGAGCGCGTCGCCCTCGCGGTCGATCTCGAGCGCGTCGAGGATGTCGGGGACGGTGCTGCCGGAGAAGTCGGCGTCGACGACCGGGCCGATGACCTGGACGACTTCGCCGTCGCTGTCGGCCAGGGTCTTGGGGCGGGGCGTGGTGACGGGGGTGGGTTCCATGCGTCTCGGAGAGAGGGTACGGGCGTGGGCGGACGAGGCTGCGAAGATACCGGAGGGCACCGAGCGGCCCCCACCTCGGACGGTCGAAGAAACCGGGAAAAGGCGGTTGAGGCCGGGGAACCGAGAGTCAGGGGGGCGAAGAGCCGGCAGCGTTCTGTTCCTCGACCTGACGCTGAATGCCCTCTATTGCGCCGAGCAGGGCATCAAGGACCTGAGAGGCAGCTTCGAGTGCCTTTCCAGACGCAGGCTCCATCTTGTAGTCGAATACGACAGTATCACCTCTGCCTTCAATGCCCCCAACGATAAGCGAAATCTCTAACTTTCTCGTTGACGCCGACGCTTCACAACTCAACGAAAGATTTGTGCCATGCTGCAATCGATACCCCTGCAGCAACCACATCACTTCAAATGAAGTCCACTCCCCTAGTGCGAATGAGGTAGGAAATTTATTGCCAATGCCAAGCTTTTCGAATTCCCCTGTAGTGTCACCGTAGCTACTGAACAGTTCCGTTGAGCGAAAGAGGCTCGACACTTTCTCAATTCCTTCAGAGATAGTCTGTAGGAATGGTCGAACGAACACTTCGGTAAGGTGGGGCAAGGTTCGTGGGGGTCCTCCCGCCTCTGCTCTTCTTTCTATCGTCTCAACTTGCCGGTTTAGCAAGCTCAGCCGCCGGTCGAACTCGTCCGGGTCCGGCTCGCCGCGCAGGGCGCTGAGGTAGAGCCTCATCGTCACCGCCAGCTCGTCGCCGAGGAAGCGGACGAGCGGCGCGAGGTCGCCCGCGTCGGCTTGGGCGAGGGTGCCGTAGTAGGCGCTCCGGTTCTCTCGGCGGACCACGGCGGGGACGTACCCTGCCTGCATCAGCACTAGGTTCATCAGCAGCCGCCCGAGCCGCCCGTTGCCGTCGTCGAACGGGTGGATCGCCACGAAGCGGTGGTGGAAGTCGGCAGCGAAAACGAGGGGATGAACTGTGCCCTGCTCCGCCCTCTCCTCTCGGTACCACTCCATTAGCTCCTGCATCAGGGCAGGGGTCTCTTCCGGCGAGGCGTAGTAGTGCGGCTCGCCGGTCGCCGTGCGGACGTTGTTCGGCATCGTCTTGAACGTGCCCGGCATCATCGTGCGGGTCGTCGGCTGCCCGTCCGGGGTCTGCGCGGTGATCTCCTGCGGTTCGTCGCCGAGCAGCACTTTGTGCAGCCCCCGGATCGCGGCGAGCGTCAGCGGCTCCTCGTCTCGCACGAAGTGCTCCAGAACGTCCAGCGCCTCGCGGTGACCGCGAATGTCGAGGTGATCTTTAAGCGGTTTGCCTTGCGCGGTGACGCCGTGCAGCAGAAGCGCACGCGTCTCTCCATAGGAAAGACTGTTGCCTTCGATGGCGTTCGAATGGTAGGTCCATTCGAGCCGCAGCCGTTGGAGGGCTTTGCCGAGTTGATCTTTCTCGACGGGCCGCTCGGCATCGATCTCCCGGCGCAGATTGCCTACCCGTTGCAGGATGCGTTCTATGTCGAGTTGCTCGTAGCTCATACGACAACTTAACGCCTAGAAATGCTGAAAGCCCGACGGGTCGAGCGGCATCGTCGCGCCGTCGGGCATGCCGATCACGACGTCGGGCGTCTCGGTAACGGCCCCGACCACGGCGAAGCTGTCGCCGGGGAGCTTCTTGGCCTCGGCTTTGGGGAGGGCGAAGAGCAGCTCGTAGTCCTCGCCGCCGTAGAGCGCGTAGGTCTCGGGCCGGTCGCCGAAGCGCTCGGCGGCGCGGAAGGTCTGGGCATGGACGGGCAAGAGTGCGGCCTCAATGCGCGCGCCGACGCCGCTCGCGCGGCAGAGGTGATGCACCTCGGAGGCGAGGCCGTCGGAGAGGTCGATCAGGGCGTGGGGACGGACGGCGGCCTCACGCCACTGCCGGAGCCGGTCGAGGCGCGGCTGCGGGGCGAGGTGGCGCTCGACGACGTAGCTCCACGCGCCCAAGTCGGGCTGCGCGTCGGCGTCGGCGAAGGTGTCTTTCTCGGCGAGGAGGACCTTGAGCCCGGCCGCCGCGCTGCCGAGGTCGCCGGTGACGCAGAGGAGGTCGCCGGGCTGCGCGCCGTGCCGGTAGACGACCTCGTCTTCGCCGGCTTCGCCGAGGACGGTGACGGAAATCAGCAGCCGCTCCGCCGCCGTCACATCCCCGCCGACGACGGTGCAGCCGTAGCGCCGGCACGCCGCCGCGATGCCGTCGTAGAGCGTCTCGGCGGCCTCGACGGAGACGTTGTTCGGCAGCCCGAGCGCGACCGTCGCCCACCGGGGCGTGGCGTTCATCGCCACCACGTCGCTGACGTTCACCGCAATCGCCTTCGCCCCGAGCAGGCCCATCGGCACGAACGACCGGTCGAAGTGGACGCCCTCGACGAGCGCGTCCGTCGTGACGACCTGCGCGCGGCCGTTTCCGATGCGGACGACCGCCGCGTCGTCGCCGATGCCTTTCACGAGGTCGTCGGAGGCCGGTTCGCCGAGGGCGTCGCGCAGCCGCTCGATCAGGCCGAACTCGCCGACGGCGGAGACAGGAGTGAAGTCGGGCATAGGAAAAAAGAGTTTTTCTGGGCGTGGGGGTGGGGTGGGAAAGGAGGGTGAGGAAGCACTAGGGCGTGTGGACATTTGCAGGCTCATGCTCGCACGAGGTCACGATTTCGACTTGGCAAGGCGCGCGAGGGACGCGTCCCGTAGGAGCCAGATGCCGTAGCATCAGGCGACGAGTGCAACGCAGCCAAAGCGGAATCTGGACCGGGAGAGCGGATATCGGTACTTGTCCACACGCCCTAACCCTTCACCCTCCCGCACTGACGATCCAGGTTGAGGTCCCTCCATTCCTCCCACGCCATACACAATCCCTTCCTCACACCTCGCTGCCGACGGCGCGGTAGGAGCGGGCGTAGTAGAGCAGCGGGCCGGCGGCCTCGCCCTCGGTGACGCGCTCGACGCGGCCGAGGAAGAGCGAGTGGTCGCCGGCATCGTGGACGGCCCACCGGCGGCAGTGCAGCACGCCGACCGTGCCGTCGAGGATGGGCGGCTCGTCCGCCCTGCTGTGTGAGTGCGGGACGGTTCCGAACTGATCGTCCAAGTCCGGCAGGGCGAAGTGCTCGGCGAGGTCGGCCTGGTCATCGCCGAGGAGGTGAACGGCGAAGGCGTCGGCGGCCAGGAGCACGGCGTGAAAGGCCGAGGGCTTCTGTACGTTGAACGAGACGAGCGCCGGGGAAAGGGAGACGCTCGTGAACGAGCCGATCGTCGCCCCGCGCTGCGTCGCACCGGCGGCGGCCGTCACGACGGTCACTGGCGAGGCGAGGCGCTGCATCACGGCCCGCAGCCGCTCCCCGCCCACGCCGCCGTGCCGCGCCTCGGCACCGAGCGCGTCGACCGGGGCGGGATGGGGAGAGGAAGCTGCCACGCGCGGGATCACGAGAACACGTCCTTGACCTTGCGGAAGAACGACTTCTTCTCCGGCTCCTCGTCGGGCCGGGGCTGGAAGGCGGGGGCGTCGCGGAGGGCCTCGATGTGGGCGCGCTCCTCGTCGGTGAGGCGGGTCGGGGTCCAGACCTGGACGGTGACGAGCTGGTCGCCGCGCCGCGAGCCGCCGAGCTCGGGGACGCCGCGCTCGCGCATCCGCAGCACGCGGCCGCTCTGGATGCCGGGGTCGATCTGGAGCCGGGCGCGGCCCTTGAGGGTCGGGACCTCGACCTCGGTGCCGAGCGCGGCGTCGGGGAACGAGAGGTGGAGGTCGCAGCGCACGTCGAGGCCGTCGCGCGTGAGGTGCTCGTGGGGCGTCTCCTCGATCTCGACGCGGAGGTCGCCCGCTGGCCCGCCGCGCCGGCCCGCGTTGCCCGCCCCGCGGATGGCGAGGAAGTGCCCGCCCCGCACCCCCGCCGGAATCTCAACCGTCGTCGTGTCCTCGCCCTTGACCCGGCCCTCGCCCTTGCAGTTGCGGCAGGCGTCGGTGACCACCTGGCCTTCGCCGTGGCACGTGGGGCACGCGGCGACGTTGACGAATTGGCCGAAGAACGTGCTCGACACTTGGCGGACCTCCCCCGCGCCGTTGCACGTCGGGCAGGTCTCGATGCTCTCGGGACCGCCTTCGGCCCCGGTGGCGTCGCAGACTTTGCACGGGACGAACTTGCGGACCTTGATCTTCTTCTCGACGCCCTCGGCGACCTCCTCGAGCGTGAGCGCGAGCCGGACGCGGAGGTCCGAGCCGGCCCGCCGACGGGGACCCGTCCGGCCGAACGGGTCGCCCGGACCACCGGCCCCGCCGAAGATGTCGGAGAAGGCGCTGAAGATGTCCGAGATGTCCTGAAAGCCGCCGGGCCGCCCCCCGCCGTTGTTCACGCCGGCGTGCCCGAAGCGGTCGTAGCGCTGGCGCTTCTCCGCGTTCGAGAGCACCTCGTAGGCCGCTGCGGCCTCCTTGAAGCTGGCCTCGGCCTCGGCGTCGCCGGGGTTGCGGTCGGGGTGGTACTGGAAGGCCTTTTTGCGGTACGCCTTTTTGATCTCGTCCGGTGCCGCGGCGCGCTCGACCCCGAGCACCTCGTAGTAGTCCTTCATCGTTTGCTCGGTGGTGCCTGCCATGTGCCTGGAATGCTGGTGATGATAGTCAAGAGAGCGGCCGGACGGCGTGGACGGAACGGAGGGTCTCAACCGGAGCGCAGAGAGCGAGAGGGGAATCCCCGTTCCTCCTCCTTCGCGTCTCCCTGCGCTCTCATTAGCTCATTACGCTCTCATTGGGCGACGACGACCCGGGCGTGGCGGAGGACGCGGTCGCCCATCCGGTAGCCTTTCTGGACCTCGCCGACGATGGTGCCGGGGGCCGCGTCGGCGGCCGGCTGCTGCATCATCGCCTCGTGAAGCTGCTCGTCGAACGCCTCCCCGACGGCGACGATCTCCTCGACGCCGAGCGCCCGGAGCGTATCCTCGAACTTCTTGTAGACCAGGTCTACGCCGGTCTTGAGGGCCTGGTACACCGACCCGCCTTGCTCTTCCTCGGCTGCCGCCTCGGCGGCGTCGAGCGAGCGGCGGAGGTCGTCGAGCACGTCGAGGAGCGGGAGGACGACCTCGCCCCGGCCCCGAGCGGAGGCCGTCGCTAGCTCGGCATCGGTGCGGCGGCGGTAGTTCTGGAACTCGGCGGCGCGGCGGAGGAGCTGCTCCTCGAGACGCCGGGCGTGCTCCTGGTACTCTTGCTCCTGGTAGTCTTCGGTCGGAGCGTCTTCGGGCTGCGTCTCGGAGCGAGGCCGCTCAGGCGATGCCGCCTGCTCGGCGGTGCCGGTCTCGCCCTGCTCGGGCGCGGTCTGCGTATCGTGTTCGTTCTCGGTCATCGTGCGAAACGTGTGGTGCGAAACGTGAAGAGGTGGCTGGAGGGTCAGGCGTCGGGGGAGGCTCCGCTGAGGAGGCCCGCGAGGTACTCGACGAGGGTGACGGCGTAGGCGTAGTCCATCCGCTTCGGGCCGATCACGCCGAGCGAGCCGGTCGTGTCGCCGAGGCGGTACTGCGCCTTGACGATGGAGAAGGTTCCACCGAACGGCGACGCGGCCCCCTCGTTGCCGATCCGCACGACGGCGCGGCCCTCGGCGTCGAACGGCGCGGCGTCGGCCTCGAGAAGGTGCACCACGACGTCCTGGTTGGCGAGCAGCTCGACCACGCTGCGGACCTCCTCGGCCCCCTGGAACTCGGGCTGCGTCACGATCTGCTCGGCCCCGCCGACCTCGGCCTGCCGGTCCTCGGGCAACCCGGCGAAGAGCGTCGCGGCCTGGTGGAGCACGAGCCGGACCACGCCCGTGCGGTCGCCCGCGCCGAGGTCGCGCATCCGCTCGGCGGCCGTCGCGCGGACCTCGTCGAGCCTCAGGCCGGCCAGGCGCTCGTTCATCGCGCGCACCACCCGGTCGAGATCGGCGCGGCGGACCTCGGCGTCGAGCTCGGCGACGATGGTCTTGACGAGGCCTCCGCGCACCGAGACGACGAACATCAGGCGCGAGGACGAGAGCGGGACCACGTCGAGCCGCTCCAGAATCCCGGTCGAGAGCTGGGGGCTGAGGACGACGCCGAGGAGGCTCGTGAACTGCCCGAGCAGCCGCGAGGTCTCGCGCATGAGCGACTCGATGTCGCCGTAGAGCTGCTCGAGCCCGGTGCGGAGGAGCTGCTGCTCGACGGCCGAGACGCCGGTGCGGTCCATCAACTCGTCCACGTAGGCGCGGTAGCCCAGATCGGTCGGGACGCGGCCGGCGGACGTGTGGGGGTGGCCGAGGTAGCCCATGCCTTCGAGCGCGCTGAGCGTGTTGCGGATGCTCGCCGACGAGAGGTCCACCACGCCCTCGGCCGCGAGCACCTTCGAGCCGACCGGCGCGGCCGTCTGGATGAACCGCGTCACGACCGAGCGCAGGATCACGGCCTCGCGCTCGCCGAGGGGCGGGCGGTCCGGGCCGGCTCGGCGGTCGGGGCGGTGGCTCATCATACGTCCGTCATACCGACCGCCAGGGTGCGTGTTCGAACGACCGGGTGCGTTTTCTATGGAGCGGTTCTATGGAGCGACGGCTTTCTGTGGAGCGACGGCTATGGAGCGACGCCCCACACCATCTGTCCGCCGAGGTGCCCCGTGAGGACGACGAGCACCGCCGCCGCGAGCGCGAGCACCAAGGCGACGAGCCGTAGCGCCACCGGGTCCCGCTCGGCCGGCGTTCGGCCTGTGCGCCACGCCCAGCCCGTCGCCCCGGCGAGCGCTACAAACGCGGCGAGGCTTACCCACAACGTCCACTCGCCCAAGTCCTCGTGCCGCTCCACCAACGCCTCCACCACCGGCATCCCCCCGACGCCCTCCTCGATGGCCTCGCCCGACCACACCGCTGCCCAGGCCCCCAGGCTCCCGGTGGCGAAGCCGAGGAGCGCCACGCCTCGCCAGAACGCCCGCCCGAGCGCCGCGTAGACCGCCGCCGCCGCCGCGCCGAAGAGCACGAGCGCTATCGGGAAGTGCACCACGAGCGGATGCCAGTACGGGATGTCGAGGTCCATGAGAATCGAGAGCGACGAGCGACGAGCGACGAGCGACGAGCGACGAGAAGCTAGGCGCACGGTGCAACGGTGAGGGTTAATTTCCCCAGGTTTTCTTCCATTCCCCCATTCCCCCATTCCCCCATTACCGCCCCGCCCGATGCGCCGCTTCCTCTTCGCCCTCACCGCCGGCTTCCTCGGCTCGCTGCTCGCCCTGTTCGTCGCGGCGTTCTTCGGCCTCTCGCTCTTCGCGCTCGTGCTCGGCGGCGACGCCGCGCCCGCAGTCGAGGACGGCTCGGTGCTCCGGCTCGACCTGGCCGGGCCGCTCCCCGAGGAGGCTCCGTTCGACCCACTCGGTGCCCTGCTCGGCACGTTCGACCTGACGCTGCTCGACGTGACCGACGCGCTCGAGAAGGCAGCGGCCGACGACCGCATCGACGCCGTGTGGCTGCGGCCGGACGGCGTCGACGCCTCGTGGGCAACGCTCTCCGAGGTCCGCCGCGCGCTCGAGGCCTACCGCGCCTCGGGCAAGCCGCTCTGGGCCAGCAGCGGCCCCGACGGGTTCGACGAGGCGGCCTACTACCTCGCCTCGGTCGCCGACTCGGTCTTCTCGCCGCCCGAGGCCGGGTTCGAGCTGAACGGGTTCTACCTCGCCGCGCCGTTTTTCGCCGGCACGCTCGACAAGCTCGGCATCGAGGCGCAGGTGGTCCGCGCCGGGACCTACAAGAGCGCCGCCGAGGTGTTCACCAACCGCCAGTTCTCGCCGCCCAACAGGGAGCAGTACGCCGACCTCCTCGACGGCACCAGCGACCTCTTCCTCTCGACCGTCGCGGACGCACGCGGCCTCTCGGCCGAGGCGCTCCAGGCCGCCATCGACGCCGGCGGGCTGTACCACGCCGAGGACGCGCGCGACGCCGGGCTCGTGGACGTGCTCGCTTACGAGGCCGAGGTGCTCGACTTCATCCTCGACGCGACCGGTCAGCAGGCCGACGAAGACCTCCGCTCGGTCTGGCTCGAGGACTACGCCTATGTCCCGCGCGCCGCCGCCGGGCTCGACCTCGGCGACCCCGATCACGTCATCGCCGTCGTCTACGCCGTCGGGCAGATCGTCCCCGGCGAGAGCGTCTCCGACGGCAACGGCGTGTTCCTCGGCTCCGACACCTTCACCGACGTGATGCGCGAGGCCACGCTCGACGAAGAAGTGCGCGCCCTCGTCGTCCGCGTCGACTCGCCCGGCGGCTCGGCGACCGCCTCGGACGCCATGTGGCACGCCGTCGCCGAGGCCGCCGAGACCGTCCCGGTCGTCGTCTCGATGGCGAGCGTGGCGGCCTCGGGCGGCTACTACCTCGCCGCCCCGGCCGATGCCATCGTCGCCGACGCCAACACCGTCACCGGCTCCATCGGCGTGATCTCGCTCCTCTTCGACGCCACCGAGTTCCTCAACGACCGCTTGGGCGTCACGCTCGACGTCCTCCAGACCGGCCCGACCGCCGGCCTCTACTCGCTCGGCGAGCCGCTCGACGCCCAGGAGCGCGCCGTGCTCGAGCGCACGACCGAGCGGATCTACGACACCTTCGTCCGCCGCGTGGCCGACGGGCGCGGGCTGCCCGAGGACTCGGTCCGCGTCCTCGGCGGCGGCCGGGTCTACACCGGCACCGACGCGCTCGCGGTCGGCTTGGTGGATGCCCTCGGCGGGCTGGACGACGCCATCGCGCTCGCCGCCGAGCAGGCCGAGCTAGACGCCGACGGCTACCAACTCTGGTTCCTGCCGCCCGAGAAATCGCTCTTCGACCAGTTCGGCGATGCCTTTGGCGTGCAGGCCGCGTCGCTGCTCGCGCGCCTCCGTCCGCCCTCCCCCGCCGAGCGCTTGTTCCACCGCCAGGCCGGTCTGCTCCGCGACGCCGTAGGCCTCCACGCCACGCCCCAAACCCGCCTCCTCACCGACGTGCGAGTCCGCTAGCTGGACTTTAGGACCATGACGGTCTCGTGCTCAGAAGCGAAGCTCGAGCTTCCTCGGTGTGCTTCCGGCTAGGAGCAGTAGCAGGCTACCAGACGCCGCTCCAAGACGAGCGTGACCGCAGTGACGAAGGCAATGACGCAGAGGAGCTTAAACGGTAGGAGGACCACGAGTCCAGCAACAGGTCGGCGTAGCGCGAGGCGGCGAAAGCGGAACCGTTCCGCATAATAGACGACCGGCTACCCTTCCGACGTAATGCTTCCCCGCCCTATCTCTCAACCAGCACGTCGCCCGTCATGGCCTCGGGCACGGGGAGACCGAGCAGGGTCAGGATCGTCGGAGCGATGTCGCCGAGCTTGCCGGGGCGGACGGGTCCGTCGAAGCCATCCCGAATGACGAGGTGCGGGACGAGGGCCGTGGTGTGGGCCGTGTGCGGACTGCCGTCGGGGTTCTTCATCTTGTCGGCGTTGCCGTGATCGGCGATGATCTCGACGGTGTAGCCCTCGGCGAGGGCGGCCCCGACGACGACTTTCGCCGCGGCGTCGACCGCCTCGACGGCCCGGACCGCCGCCTCGAAGACGCCGGTGTGCCCGACCATGTCGGCGTTGGCGAAGTTGAGGATCACCAGGTCGGGGCGCGACGAGCGGAGCGCCTCGGCGACGGCGGCGGCGAGCGGGGCGACGCTCATCTCGGGCTGGAGGTCGTAGGTCGGCACGGTCGGACTCGGGACGAGGATGCGGGTCTCGCCCTCGAAGGGCTCCTCGCGCCCGCCGGAGAAGAAGTAGGTGACGTGCGGGTACTTCTCGGTCTCGGCCGCCCGGAGCTGGGTCAGGCCGGCGCGGGCCACGACCTCGCCGAGCGTGTCGGTGAGGTGGAGCTTCGGGAAGGCGATGGGGAGGTCGAAGGCGTCGTCGTAGGGCGTGAAGGTGACGTAGTGCAGCTCGATCGGGCGGTTGCCGGGCGTGCCGCGGTCGAAGGCGTCGAACGTCTCGTCGGTGAGCGCGCGCGTGAGCTGGCGGGCGCGGTCGGCGCGGAAGTTGAAGAAGAGGACCGCGTCGCCGTCGGCAATGGGCGGGGTGCCGGCGATGCGGACCGGGCGGGCGAACTCGTCGGTGATGCCGGCGGCGTAGCTCGCCTCGAGCGCGGCGACGGGATCGTCGGATTCCGTCGTCGGGGGATCGGTCTGGCCCGAGGCGGTGAGCAGGCGGTAGGCCGCCTCGGTGCGCGCCCAGCGGTGGTCGCGGTCCATCGCGTAGTAGCGCCCGACGAGGGTCCCGATCCGGCCGACGCCGATCTCGGCCGCGTGGCGCTGGAAGTCGCAGACGTAGGCCGCGCCGCCCTGCGGGTCGGTGTCGCGCCCGTCGGTGAAGGCGTGGACGACGACCTGCTCCGGGCCGAGGCCCTCCTGCTTCGCCAGGGCCAGGAGCGCGTAGAGATGCCGCAGGTGCGCGTGCACGCCGCCGTCGGAGAACAGCCCCATCAGGTGCAGCGCCGAGCCGTTCGCCTTCGCATGACGAGCGGCCGACGCGGCCTCCTCGTTGCCCAGAAACGCGCCCTCCTCGATGTCGCGGTCGATCCGCGTGATGTCCTGGTAGACCACGCGCCCCGCGCCGAGGTTGGTGTGGCCGACCTCGGAGTTGCCCATCTGCCCGGCGGGCAGCCCGACGGCGAGGCCCGAGGCGTCGAGCGTCGAGTGCGGGTAGCGGGCGAAGAGGTGGTCGAGGTACGGCGTCCGGGCGGCGTCGATGGCCGAGACGGACGGGTCCTCGGCGAGGCCGTAGCCGTCGAGGATGAGCAGGAGATGGGACACAGCGTCGGGGGCCGGTGAGAGAGAGGCCGGAAATTAACGGTCGCTGCGCCGGGTGTGGCCCGTGCCCGGCCCCTATGCCTCCGGGGACAGGGATATATTTGGCCTCTCGCCCCCCCGCCCTCGCGTTCCTGTTTTTATGATCGGCCGGACCATTGGCAGCTACGAGGTGCGCGCCCTGATCGGGTCGGGCGGCATGGGGTCCGTGTGGCGCGGCCTCGACGTGATGCTCGACCGGCCGGTGGCGATCAAGGCGCTGCGGGCCGACATCGCCTCGAACCCGGAGGCCGTCGAGCGCTTCCGGCAGGAGGCCCGCATCCTGGCGCGCTTCCTCCACCCGCACATCGCCACGCTCTACGCGCTCCTGCCCGACGGCGACGACCTGTTCATGGTCATGGAGTACGTCGAGGGCGAGACCTTCGAGGAGCTCCTCCGGCGGCAGCGGCGGCTCCCCCCGGCCCAGGCCGTGCCGCTGCTCGGCCAGGCCCTGAGCGGCATCGAGCAGGCGCACCACCACGGCGTGATCCACCGCGACATCAAGCCGGCCAACCTCATCCTGACGCCCGGCGGGACGGTCAAGGTGATGGACTTCGGGATCGCCCGGCTGCGCGGCTCGCAGCGCATGACCCGGACCCACTTCACCATCGGCACCGCCGCCTACATGGCCCCGGAGCAGGTCCGCAGCCACGACCTCGACGCCCGCGCCGACGTCTACGCCCTCGGCATCCTGCTCTACGAGCTGCTCACTGGCCGCGTCCCGTTCCAGAGCGCGAGCACCTTCGAGGTGATGCAGGCTCACCTCCAGACCCCGCCGCCGCCGCCCTCGACGTTCGCCGAGCTGCCGCCGGAGCTGGAGCAGATCGTCCTGCGCGCCCTCGAAAAGAGCCCCGACGACCGCTTCCCCTCGGCCGCCGCGCTCCACGACGCGCTCCACGCGCTCGCCCTGCCCGAGCCGTCGCTCGACCTCCGAAGACCGACGGTCCCGGAGACACCGGTGCCGCAGACCCCGGTGCCGGCGGAGCCCTCAGAACCGGCGGCCGTCCCGCCCCAGCCGCCACAGGGAGAGGACGAGACGGTCCTCGCGACGCCTAGCGCTCCGCGCGACCGGCCGCGCGAGCTAGACGAGACGGTGCTCCTGTCGGCGTATACGCCCGCAGCCGGCACCGACGCGAAGGAGACGATAGCTCCCCGGACCCCGCCCCAGACCGCCGCCGACCCCACGCCGGAGCGCGACCTGCGGCCGCTCGCCCTCGCGGCGGCCGTTCTGCTCGTGCTCGCCATCGGGCTCGCACTCCTCTCCCAGCGCTCGGTGCGCTCGCTCGATGCCGAGGACCTCGCCGAGCAGACGGCAGAGCCGGAGACCGAGGTGGCCGCCCCCCTCCTCCCGCCCGGCTCGGCCGAGCCGCAGGTCACGCCTCCGGTCGAGGACCGAGCGCCCGCCTCTCCGTCCCCCAAGCGAGCGACGACACCGCCGACCCAGCAGCAGCCGGAGGCCGAGCGCCCACCGCCCGCCCCGAGCACCGGCACGGTACGTATCCTCGTCCGTCCGTTCGGCGATGTCTACGTCGATGGGCGACGGCTGGCGACGGGCACGAACGCGGCCGTCCTGGCGACGCTGCCGGTGGGCACCCACCGCGTGCGCGCCGTGCACCCCGTCCTCGGCTCGCTGGAGCGGCGCGTGACGGTCGAGGGCGGGCGGACGCGCGAGGTGCTGCTCGAGTTCGACACCGCGGCCTCGGCCGACCCGGTGTCGGTCACCGTAGTTTCCGACCCGGTCAACGCCGAGATTTTCATCGACGGCGACCGGACGGGGCGCTACACTCCCGCGACGGTACGCCTGCCGCCCGGCCGCCACGCCGTCGAGCTTCGGCTTCCGGGCTACGCCTCGGCCCGGCAAACGGTCACGGTCGCCGTCGGGCGGTCCGAGCGCGTCCGCTTCACCCTCACTCGCCAATAAGATGCTAGCCATGCCGACCTCCTCCCTCCGATGCGCGGCCCTCCGATGCGCGGCCGTCGCCGTCGTGCTGGCTCTCGCCCCGGCCGCTGCCGCGCAGGAGGCGGCGTGCCGCACCGCCTTCGACGACGCCGAGGCGACCTACCGCAACGGCGATTTCGACGAGACCATCGAGCGCCTCCAAACCTGCCTCAACCGCGAGGCCTTTTCGACTCAGGACCAGGGCCGCGCCCACCGGCTGATCGGGCTGAGCTACATCGGCAAGGCGCAGGAGCAGGACGCCCGCGCAGCCGTCCGCGCCCTCCTGGACCTCGCCCCCGGCTACCAGCCCGACCCGATCCTCGACCCGCCGCCGTTCGTCGCGCTCGTCGACGAGATGCGTGAAGAGAAGCAACGCGCGGCCGCTCAGGCACCACGCGCGGTGCCTCTCCCATCGCCCACTGCGCGCGCCTCGACCACGACCGGCCTCGCCCTCGGTGGGGCGCTCCGAGGCACCAGCTTCGCGAATGAGGACGGCAGCAACGGCGGGGGCGGTGTCCAGCTCGGTCTGGGATACGGCGTGTCGCAGAATCTCTCCGTTCGCGTGCAGCTCGGGTTCTCCGGGCTGAGCGACGACGAGGCCGACGTGAGCTACGTCCTCGGAGAGGCGGCGATGGGGGGGCGCTTCTCGTTCGGGTCACCCCAGTCCCGATTCGTTCCCTACGCCGAGGCAACGGGTTCGTATCAGACCTCCTCTACCCTCGGCCTCGGGAGCGTCTTCGTGCAGCTAGACGACGGGACCACCGTGCTCCTGGAGGATGTAGAGCTCGACTATGCCGGCCCTGGCGTTGCCGTCGGCGGCGGCCTCCTCTATTTTCTGACCCCGACGCTCGCGCTCGACATCGGCCTCAGCGCTGTCTTCTCCTCGCTCACCGTCACCGTCTCTGCTGACGACGCTTTCGGAGGACGCGCGAGCAGCGACGAAAGCGACAGCTTCACGACGGTCCACCTCGGTGCCGGCTTCTCCCTGAACCTGAACCGCTGAGGCGCTCAGCCGATCCGGTAGTCCTTGATGCGTTTGGTGGTCTGGCCGGTCTTGGCGAGGATGACGTTAGAAGCGGCACGTCGTATTGCTGTATCAGTCCGTCATCGCTCACCAGCGTCAGCTCTTCCTGTCGGGCTTGCGCGACGAGCAGGCGGTCGAAGGGGTCCTTAGGCCGTTTGGACATTCACCCAGATCGGCTCTCACGGGCCAGATTCCGCCCTCGCCGTGTTGCACTCGTCGCCCGATGCTACGGCATCTGGCTTCTCGTGCTCCTTGCGAGGATGAAATCGTGACCGTGCGCGAGCCTGACCTCGCAATTGTCCACACGACCTAGTGGTGCGACGGGAGCGCAGCGAGTGCGTAGACGTGCTCGACGGTGACCGGCAGTAGCAGGAAGCCATTAGCCCGAACCTCCTCGCCTATCAGCTCCGGCACCGTTCCGGGCGGCAGGAGCTTGACGAGCTGGAGCTTGATCTGCATTTCCCAGGCGCTGGCCGCGCTCAGGAACACCTCGTTCGTCTGTTCGAGTAGCCACGTCATGCGTCGTCCCGTCCTGCTTTCCTCCTCTCACTGTAGCACGGAGAGCCGGTTCCTGCCGCAAGACTCCCCGCCGCACTCGCGGTCGCCGAGGCGACGCCTCTGCTCCCAGCAGCGCGCGGCTGCCCCCCTTCGCAAGGGAGACAGTCCCGTGAGCGCTGAGCGCGTAGGGACTCGTCCCGGAGCGCGATGCGAACGGGACGGGGGGTCCGCAAGGCCCGCGAAGACCCACCGACGCTACACCCGGTAATCCTTCACACGCTTCGTGGTCTCGCCGGTCCGGGTGAGGAATACGTTCATCGAGCCGGAGACGGGGTCGACGATCTGCTCGACGCCCTGCCGGTCGGTCTTCGTCGCCGGCTCGTCGAAGTAGCGGCCGCTGGTCTTGCAGAAGTAGGTGCCGCGCCCGGCGTCGAGGTCAGGGATTGGGGCGGGGAGCTTCTGGAGGCGGGCATAGTACCGGCACAGGTCGGTCAGCGGGCACACCTCGCACTTGGGGCGGCGGGCGGTGCAGGTGTAGCGGCCGTGCAGGATCAGCAGATGGTGCGCCTCGCCCCACTCCGCCTTCGGGATCACGCGCTGCAAGCCGGCCTCGACCGCGCGCGGCGTCGGGGCCTTGTCCACGAGTCCGATCCGGTTGGCGACGCGGAAGACGTGCGTGTCGACGGCGATGGCCGGCTCGTCGAAGGCCACGGCGACGATCACATTCGCCGTCTTGCGCCCGACGCCCCGGAGCGTCATCAGCTCCTCGTGCGTCTGCGGCACGGCCCCGCCGAAGTCGCCCACCAGGCTCCGCGCCGTGGCCGCGAGGGCCTTCGCCTTGTTGTTCGGGTACGAGACCGAGCGGATGAACGGGAGGATCTCATCGGCCTCCGCCTCGGCCATCGCAGCCGGCGTCGGGTAGGCCGCGAAGAGGTCCGGCGTGACGAGGTTGACGCGGGCGTCTGTGCACTGCGCCGACAGGATCACGGCCACGAGCAGCTCGAACGGGGTGCGGTACCGGAGCTCCGTCTCCGGGCGAGGGATCGCCTCGCGGAGTCGATCGAGGGTGTGCAGGGCGCGCTCGGTGCGGGTCACGGCGTTCAGACAAGAAGGCGGAGCGGAACAAAAGGGGACAGGAGAATACGGAGGATCGAGGCGCTGCGCGGCGGTCGGCTCGCGCTCCTCGCTGCCCGTCCCTCGCCCGCCACGCCCCTATCTTTCGCGCCATGACGGCCCGCCTCCTCGCCCTCCTGCTCCTCGTTTCGGTCGCTGCCGGGCAGCCTGCCGCCGGGCAGCCCGCCGCCGGGCAGCCCGCTGCCGTGCCGTCGCTCTCGGCCCGGGCCGAGGTGTCGCTGCTGACGATGCTGCCGGGCGACGAGGTGTACTCGCTCTTCGGCCACACCGCCTTCCGCGTCGCCGACCCCGCGCTCGGGCTGGACCGGACCTACAACTACGGGACGTTCGACTTCGACCAGCCGTTCTTCATCGCCCGGTTCGCGCGCGGCCTGCTCGACTACCAGCTCGCTGTCGCCCCGACCGAGCAGGTCGTCGCGGCGTACCGGTATCTCGAGCGGCCCGTGATCGAGCAGCGGCTCGCGCTGCCGGCCGAGGCGAAGCAGGCCCTCTTCCAGTTTCTGGAGACCAACTACCTCCCCCAGCACCGCGCCTACCGCTACGACTTTTTCTTCGACAACTGCTCGACCCGGCCGCGCGACGCGCTCGAGGCCGCCCTCCGCCAGCGGCTCGACTACGGCGACTACGCGCCCCCCGGTCGCTCCTTCCGCGACCTCCTCCAGCCCTACCTCGAGGCCGTCCCGCTCACCGACCTCGGCATCGACCTCGGGCTCGGCGCGCCGACGGACCGCCCGGCCACGCCGCGCGAGGCGATGTTCCTGCCCCTCGAGCTGATGCGCGCCTTCGACGCGGCGCGCCTCGACGGCCGCCCCCTCGTGGCCGCGACCGACACGCTGTTCTGGGTCAACGGGGCCGGGATGCCGGAGGCGGCCTTCGACTGGCCGACGCTCGTCGCCTGGCTGCTGCTCGGGCTCGGCGTCGGCGTGACGGCGCTGGCAGTCCGCCGCGTCTCGTGGCGGCGGGTCGCGCACCGGTTCGACGTGGCGCTGTTCGGGATCGTCGGGCTCGCGGGGGTGATCCTGGCGTGGCTGTGGCTCGGGACGGAGCACGCGGTGACGGGGCCGAATGGGAACCTCGGCTGGGCGTGGCCGGCGCACCTCGGGGTGGCGGTTCTGATCGCCCGGCGCAACCGGAGCTGGGGGCTGCGGGTGTACGGGGCTGTCGCCGCCGCCGCCACCCTCGGCGTGGTGCTGGCCGAGCCAGCCTTGCCGCAGGACTTCCACCCGGCCGTCCTCCCGCTCGGCCTGCTGCTCGCGCTCCGCGCCGCTGTCTACGCCCTGCGGCCCGCGCCCCCACCTACCTCCAGCCTCCGATGCAAGTCCAAGATCCCGCCCTCGCCCACGTCCTGACCGCCGACCTCGCCGCACCGACCCCGCTGCCGTCTCGTCTTTCGGCCGACGCGCTCCGTCGCCTCGCCGCCGGGGCCGCGATTGGCGGCGGCGAGCGCGAGGCCTACTCCGTCACGGCCCCCTTCACCGGCGCTCCGGTCGGCACGGTTCTGCTCGGCACGGCAGACGACGTGCGCCACGCCGCCGAGCGCGCCCGAGCGGCACAGACAGCGTGGGCCGAGCGACCGGTCGCGGAGCGCGCCGCCCTCCTGCTCCGCTTCCACGACCTCCTCTTGGAGCGAGCCCACGAGGGCCTCGACCTCATCCAGCTCGAGGCCGGCAAGGCGCGGATCGACGCCTTCCTCGAGTACACCGACGTGGCGATCGTCGCTCGGTACTATGGCATCCACGGGCCGCGCCACCTCCGCGCGCAGCGGCGCAGCGGCTTCGTCCCGCTCCTGACGACGGCCGAGGTCCATCACCGCCCGAAGGGCGTCGTCGGCATCATCGCGCCGTGGAACTACCCGCTCACGATGGCGCTCACCGACGCGCTCCCGGCGCTCCTCGCGGGCAACGCCGTGATCGTGAAGCCGGCCGAGCTGACGCCCTTCTCGGCGCTGTGGGGGGCACAGCTTCTCTACGAGGCCGGTCTGCCGGCCGCGCTCTTCCAGGTCGTCCCCGGCCGGGGCGAGGAGATCGGCGGGCCGCTCATCGAGGCCGTGGACTACCTGCACTTCACCGGCAGCACCGAGGTCGGGAAGATCGTCGCCGAGCAGGCCGCTGCCGGGCTCACGGGCCACTCGCTGGAGCTAGGCGGCAAGAACCCGCTCATCGTCCGCCACGACGCCGACCTCGAGAAGGCGGTCGAGGGCGTGCGGCAGGCGTGCTTCTCGTCGGCCGGGCAGCTCTGCATCTCGGCCGAGCGGCTCTACGTCCACGAGTCGGTCTTCGACGAGTTCACGACCCGCCTCGCGGCGGCGACCGAGGCGATGCTCGTGAACGCGCACTACGACTTCACCGCGCACATGGGGTCGCTCGTCTCGGAGGAGCAGCTCGCCAAGGTGACCGAGCACGTCGAGGACGCCGTGGCGAAGGGGGCGACGGTCGTGACCGGCGGGCAGCGGCTGGACCACCTCGGCCCGCTGTTCTACGCGCCGACGCTGCTGAGCGGTGTGACGGAGGAGATGACCCTCTACCGCGAGGAGACCTTCGGCCCGGTCGCCGCGCTCTACTCGTTCGCCTCCGACGACGAGGCCGTCGCCCGCGCCAACGACAGCGCCTACGGCCTCAACGCGAGCGTGTGGACGCGCGACCTCGCCGCCGGCCGCCGGATCGCCGAGCGGATCGAGTGCGGGACGGTCGGGGTCAACGACGCCTACGTCGCCGCGTGGGCGTCCACCGACGCGCCGATGGGCGGGTTCAAGCAGTCCGGCGTGGGGCGGCGGCACGGCCGCGAGGGGATCCTCAAGTACACGGAGGCGCAGACGGTGGCGACGCAGCTCGTCGCGCCGCTGACCCCGGCCGCGCTCGGCCTCTCGCACGAGCGCTTCGCGGACCTGACCGTCAAGGCCCTCGGCCTGCTCCGCCACCTGCCCGGCGTGCGCTAGGATGCCGGAAGCCTCGGGCGCGGCGACGTCCTCCGGACGCGAAAAGCGCCGACGCTGCGAGGAGCGTCGGCGCTTCGTGGGTACCGCGTACGGGATTTGAACCCGTGTTACCGCCGTGAAAGGGCGGCGTCCTAAACCCCTAGACGAACGCGGCGAGGACTCGGCCGGGACCCCGGCGAGTGGGTGGCTGACGGGGGTCGAACCCGCGACCTCCGGGACCACAACCCGGCGCTCTAACCAACTGAGCTACAGCCACCATGAGCCTCTGCGCGGCGCGTAGAGGCGGGCAAGATACGAGAACGCTGCGCGCTTGTTCAACCGCCCGGACGGCGCGCGCCGCGAAAAATCGTTCAAGCCGGGTCAGCACGCGACGACTCGCACCGGCACCGCTCCTCACCGGATCACGGCGATCTTGCCGTAGGACGTCCCCTCGCCGTTCTGCCCGGCGGCGGCCACGATGTAGACTCCCGACGGCACCACCTCGCCCGTCCGCTGGTCGCGGCCGTTCCAGCGCGTGCTGCCGCCGCGCGTGCGGAACGAGGCCACGACCTGCCCGTCGACGGTCAGCACGCGCACGTCCGCGTCGTCCACGAGGCCCTCGATGGCGATCTCCGGCAGCACGCCGCCCGAAGCGCGCACGGGGTTGGGGTAGATGAACAGGTCCTCGGCCGTCGGCACTGCGGCGATGGCGTCGCCGTCGTAGCTGTAGAAGCCGCCTTCGGTAGCCAGATAGACCCGCCCGCTCGCGTCGTCCACGTCGACGGCCAGCACGATGTTCGACGGCAGCGGCGCGTTGTCCGTCGTGAGGTTGGCGATCACCTCGTTGCCCTCGGCGTTGAGCAGCCAGAGGCCGCTGTTGGAGGCCAGCCACTTCCGGTCGGCCGGGTCGACGGCGATGTCGAAGATGCGGAGGTCGCGCAGGAAGAGCGCGCCGTCGGGCGTCCGGGCCCAGGTGACCTGCTGCTCGGGGTCGCCGACGAAGATCGAGCCGGGGGAGAAGACGGTCGCCAGGCCGCGCTCGGTGCCGATCCAGATGCGGCCACTGCGGTCCTCGACGATCGCCTCGACCTTCGGGTCCGGGAGACCCGTCCCCACCTCTCCTGCGCCGCGCACGACGGCCGCCTGGTCGTCGCTCGGGTCGAGCGGGTCCGCTCCGGTGTCGAGCACGAGGAAGCCCTCGTCCCCGAAGCCGGTTATCCACTTTTGCCCGAACGAGTCGATGTAGAGGTCATCGTAGCTGAAGCTGGTCGGCACAGAGGCTGGCCGCTCGATGACCGTCCAGGTGCCGTCCGGCTCGCGCACGTGGAGAGGCCGGGGGGAGAGGTTGGTCACCCACAGCAAGCCCGCCGCGTCCGTGTCCACCCCCTTCGAGACGAGGTACGGGCCGCCGTCGGGGTCCACAGGCAGGAGAGTGGAGTTGTCCTCGGTGTAGAGCGTGACCCCTCCGTCGGGCGCGTACTGGTAGACCCCGCGCCCTTCGGTGCCGAACCAGACGTTGCCGGCCTGGTCTGCGTGCACGACGCGGACCGAGCCGCGGTCCGGCAATGCTCCGTTGCGGGTCGTGAAGTTGGTCCAGGTGCTCCCGTCGAACCGGGCGAAGCCGTTGATGAAGCTGTTGGGGGCCTCGAAGCCGGCCCACACGTCGCCACCGGGGGCCACGTCGATGTCCCGTACCGTGTTCGAGACGGGACCGTTCGGGACGACGACGCGCTCCGGATCCACCGCCGCCGCCGGCAGTCCGCCGAGCGCGGGGAACGCGGCCAGCCCGTCGACGCTGCTTCCGATCCAGAGGTCCCCTTCCGGCCCGAGCGCTCCGGTCTGGAAGAGGCTCACCTCGTTCAACCCGAAGCTGCGTGTCCCGCCGTCCGCGCCTACGAGAATCACCTGGAAGACCGAGACCGCGGCGAGCTCGTCGCCCTGCACGAAGAGGTCCCAGAACGAGCGCGTCGCCGAGGTGACCCGCCCCCACTGCCCGTCGGCGTCGCGCCGGTAGAGGCCCCCGTCCTCGTCGTCGGTCTGCCGTGTGCCGGCGAAGACGGTGCCGTCGAAGGCGGCGAGGCTGATCACGTTAGCGAGGGTGTCCGGGTCGAGGGTCCAGGCGGACGGCTCGCGGAGGTTGGGCGCGCTAAGCGGGGCGTAGGCGATGCCCTCCCTCGTCCCCACCCAGAGGCCCGGCCGGCCGTCCGGGAGCGGAGCCACGAGCGCGTCGCCGACGGAGGTCCCGGCCGGGAACGTCCCGAAGCGCTCGTAGGTGTCGATCACCTCGTCGCGCACCGCGTCGAAGACGACCACGCCGAAGTCGGTCGAGATCAGCAGCGAGTCGGCCTCGACCTCGATGCGGTTGACGGCGCGGGCGTTGAAGCGGTCCGCCTGCGCGATGTCGAGAAACGGTTGGACCGCGCCGGAGGCAGCGTCGAGCCGGTCTAGGGTTCCGTCCCGGTAGCCGATCCAGACGGCCTCGCGCGCGTCGTCGTAGACGAGGGATTGCACCTCGACGCTGCTCAGACCCTGCACCGGCGTAAAGCGCTCGATCTCGCCCGTGCCCGGCGCGTAGCGGTAGATCCCCCCGTCGGTGCCGGCCCAGAGCGCGTCGGTCGAGGCCGAGAGGGTGCGGACGTTGCGGAGCGCGGGCTCCGCCTGCCAGCGCGCGGTCTGGGCCGAGACGGCGGGCGCGAGGGCGAAAAGCGCAGCGAAGAGAACGGACCACAACGGACGCATAGGGAGCTCCAGAGGGAGGGACGAGGGCTGGGGCGTAGCGGAGGGTCCGAGGCGAGGCGGGGTGAGGAGAGCGTGTCGCTAGAGCTGCCGCAGCAGGTTGACCATCTCGATGGCCCCAACGGCGGCCTCGCCCCCCTTGTTGCCCGCCTTCGTCCCGGCGCGCTCGACGGCCTGCTCGATGGTGTCGACGGTGAGCACCCCGAAGAGGACCGGCACCCCGGTGCTGCGCGCCGCCTCGGCAATGCCGGAGGCGACACCGCCCGCTACGAAATCGTAGTGCGAGGTCGCCCCGCGGATCACGGCCCCGAGGCAAATCACGGCGTCGTAGCGCCCGGACGCCGCCATCTTCTTCGCCACGAGCGGAATCTCGAACGCCCCAGGGCACCAGGCTACGTCGACCGTGCCGAGGTCTGCGCCGTGGCGGCCGAGCGCGTCGAGCGCGCCCTCGAGGAGCGGCCGGGTGATGAACTCGTTGAAGCGGCCGGCGACGATGGCAAACCGGGCGTCGGAGACGACGAGCGACCCTTCGATGACGTTGGGCATGGGGGACGAGAACGCGATGCGGAGAACGTGGAGGGAGCCGAAGATAGAACCCGAGGCCGTGCTCTCCCGCGCCCTCCGCTCAAAGGTACGCACAGCCTCGCGGCCGGCAAGGCTTCCGCCGGTGCCCTCACGCGGCCCGCCGCAGCGGGGCCGCCCGCTCGACCGGCACTGTGTAGCGACCGAAGCGCTCGTCGTCGCGCTCGGCGAAGCCGTGGTAGTCGGAGCCGCCGGTCTCGATGAGGCCGAGGCGACGGGCCACGCCGCGCCAGTGCTCGCGGAGGTCATCGTCGTGCGCCGGGTGGACGGTCTCGATCCCGTCGAGGCCTGCCGCCACGAGGTGCTCTACGAAGCGAACCTGCACCCAGCTGCCGGGGTGCGCCACCACGCAGACGCCGCCCGCCGCGTGGACGAGCGCGATCAGCTCCTCCGCCGACGCCTCGCCCTTCGGCACGAAGGCGGGCGCGCCGTCGCCGATGTAGCGCGCGAAGGCGTCCTGCGTCGTCTCGGCGTACCCGGCCTCGACGATCGCCCGGGCGATGTGGGGCCGCCCGACGGCTCCGCCGGCGGCGATCTCCAAGATGCGGTCCAGCCGGACCTCGTGCCCGAGCGCGGCCATCCGCTCGGCGATCTCGGCGGCCCGCTCGTGCCGCTCGGCGCGGTACCGGGCGAGGTGCGTCCGCAGCCCGGCATCGCCGAGATCGAATCCGTAGCCGAGGAGGTGGACGTCCGTTCCACTCACATTCGCGCTCAGTTCGACGCCGGGGATCAGCTCGATCCCGACGCGCTCGGCGGCGAGCGCCGCCGTCGGGTAGGCTGCGAGCGTGTCGTGGTCGGTGATCGAGAGGGCGGCCAGCCCGCGGAGGTGGGCCTTCTCGACGAGGCCCGGCGGGGAGAGCCGCCCGTCGGAGGCGGTCGTGTGGGTGTGGAGGTCGGCGCGCGGCATGGTCCGAAAGTACGCGCCTCCCGCTGACAGCCCTGCGGCAGCGGCCAGCGGAAGTTGCGGCCCAGAGGGCAGAGGACAGAAAGCTAGCCGCGCAGCGCAACGGTCTCACTACCTTTCCCGGTTTTCTTTGATTCCCCCATTCCCTCTTCCCCACCTTTTCTCCCGGCCTGCCGCCGGTCTCGCCTAGTTTTGGCCGCCCTCCGCGCCGCGCCCATGCCCCTGTCCGCTCCCGACCTCGTTCCGCAGCCCGACGAGCCTGAGGTCCCGCCGCGCTCGATCTCGGCGCGGAGCCTGCTGTGGCCGGTGCTGCTCAGCGTCGCCGTGCTGGGCCTCATCCTGTACCTGACGTGGGAGCCGGGGACGATGGCGGAGATGCGGCGCGACCTCAACCCCGGCCTGCTGTGGCTGGCCTTCGGGACGGTCGGGCTGCGGATCGCGCTCGGCGGCGGGCGGCTGCGCTACATCGCACGGGGCGCCCTCACGTTCCGCGCCGGCATCCGGGGCGCGGTGGCGTGGGACTTCATGTCGGCCGTCACGCCGTCGGCGGTCGGCGGGGCCCCGTTGGCGTCGTACTTCGTGGCGAAAGACAACGACATCCCGGTCGGTGAGGCGACGGCGATCATGTTGTTCTCCATGTTGATGGATCAGGTGTGGTTTGCTATCTCGATCCCGTTCATCCTGATCGCCTCGGCCTACATCGACGTCTTCCCGCCCGCGCTCGGAGCCGTCGGGGCCGGGACGCTGACGGTCTACTTTCTCGTCATGATGGTGTGGGCGTGGTTCTTCGCCTACGCCACGCTCCTCCGCCCGCAGATTCTCGAGATCGCAGCGACGCGAATCGTTAGGCTGCGGTGGCTTCGGCGGTTCGAGGGGCGGGTTCGGCGCGAGCTCGTGCAGCTTCGGCGCCGGGCGACCGTGCTGCGCGGGCAGCCGCCGCGCTTCTTCCTCGCCGGCGTGCTGTGGTCGGCCGGCATCTGGCTGACGCGCTACGCCACGCTGCTGCTCGTCGTGCTGAGCGTCTATCCGTCCGTCGAGAGCTTCACGTTTATGGTCCGTACCGGGGCCATGACGCTGACGGCCATGATCGTCCCGACGCCCGGCGGCTCGGGCGGGATCGAGGGCCTCTACATTCTCTTCCTGGCCCCGCTGATGCCGAAGGGCTTGGTCGGGCCGACGCTGCTGACGTGGCGGCTCATGGAGTACCACTTCTTCATCGCCGTCGGCTCCGTGATGACGGCCTTCGCGCTCAAGCACCGCCTCATCGGGCGGGACAGCGCCGGGTCGAACGGCGTCGCCCCTCCGCTACCCGACGCGTCCACCCATGCCCGACCTCGCCTCTAGCCGCTCGCCTGACGACCGGAGCGTCGACGAGCGCCGCGCTGATGTCGCGGGCTACGACTTCCGGCGCGTCCACGAGTGCCTCGCCTTCGGAACGGCGTCGGACCGCTACGCCGCGTGGATCGGGCAGGTCTATCCCGAGCGCTGGCGGTCCGAGGTGCAGACGCGGAAGAAGAAGCTCGGCGGCGAGACCTTCGAGGAGCGGCAGCTACCGGTCGCCTCGGTCGTGGACTACTTCGCGCACTTCTCGGTCCTGGAGATCGACTTCACGTTCTACCGGCCCCTCGTGGAGGACGATGGCGAGGCGGGCAGCAATTATTTCGTCCTCCAGCAGTACGCCGAGCACGCGCCCGCCGAGGCCTTCTTTCTGCTCAAGGCCCCCCAAGCCTTCGCTGCCCGCACGCTCCGGCGCGGCGGCAAGGGCGGCCCGCGCTACGAGGAGAACCCGACCTACCTCGACGCCGACGCCTACACCCGGCAGTTCCTCGACCCGGCGACCGAGCTGCTCGGCGACCGGCTGCGCGGCATCTTGTTCGAACAGGAGTACACTAGGGTCGCCGAGTCGCCCGCCCCGGAGGCGTTCGTGGCGAACCTCGACGGGTTCTTCCGCGCCGTGCCGGACACCGTGCAGACCCACCTCGAGGTCCGCTCGCCCCACCTCCTCGTGCCGGCGTATGTCGACTGGCTGGAGGCGCGGGGGCTGGGGTTCGTGTTCAGCCACTGGCAGTACCTGCCGTCGATCAAGGAGCAGTGGGAGCGCACCGGCGGGCGGCTGACGGCGGCGGACGGGAACGTGGTGCTCCGGCTCCTGAACCCGCGCGGGACCTCGTATGCCGAGGCCTTTGCGGCGGCCTACCCGTTCGACGCGCCGGTGCCCGCCCTCGCCGAGACCGCGCAGGCGCGGCAGATGGTCGACGAGGCGACGGCGCTGGCCTACCGCGCCGCCGAGTCGGGCCGGACGCTGAACGTGATTGCCAACAACCGGGCGTGGGGCAACTCGCCCGCGCTCGCGCAGGCCGTCGCCGCCCGGTTCCTCGACTTCGCCGCCGCGCGCGGGGCGTGAGCTAGGCCGCCCGCCGCAACGGGGGACGGGCAGGCTGCTCGGGCACCGGGGCGAGGCGGTAGGCGTCGGCCCGCGCGCGCTGCCGGTGCTCCAGGGCCGTCCACTGGAGCAGGCTGGCGAGTTGGAGCCGCAGCGCCGCCACGGTCTGCCGACCGACGCCCTTCACGGCCGCGAGCCGCCCGTCGTAGGCCGCCCGCTCGAGCGCGTCGAGCGTGGTCACGCCGAGGTCGTCTACGATCCGGCGGGCGAGGCTCCGGCTGATCCCCGGCACCGACGAGAAGAGTACGACCGGGTCGAACGCGTCGTCGTCGCGCCGCTGCCGCCCGAGGCGACCGGTCTCGATGTAGCGGGCGATGTGCGCGCTCAAGCTCTCGCCGACGCCGGGCAGCTCCGTGAGGGCGTTGACGCCGCCCTCGGCGTACAGCTCGGCGAGCGGTTGCGCGTGGGTCCGGACGGTCTGAGCGGCCGTGCGGTAGGCCCCGCTCCGGTACGGGTTGACCTGCCGCTCTTCGAGTACGGCGGCCATCTGCTCGAGCACGTCGGCGATCTGCCCGTTCGTCGGCTCGGAGGTCGTGTCAGGAATAGCGTTCATGGCGATCTCGGAAGGATTGACTTCGCAGAATACGCCGCCCCGATGCCACCGTTATGTCACAGCGACGCCGCCTACGCCAGTCCTCCTTGCTTCATCTGATTGCCTGGATCTCATCGACCCTGACCGCGCCCTCAAAGGTTAGCCCCGACGATGGATTGAATGGCCTCTCCGAAGGGACCGCGCCACGTCTGCGGCGGTAGCGCCGAGAACGCCATCCGCTCACGCTTGGTCGGGTGCTCGACGGTCAGGCGGTAGCTGTGGAGCGCGAGGTTGCGGCCGTCGAACTCGCGCGCGGCCCCGTAGCGTAGGTCGCCCCAGATGGGGTGGCCGAGCGCGGCGAGCTGCACCCGGATCTGATGCGCCCGCCCGGTCAGCAGCTCGACCTCGACCAGGCTCAGCGCGCCCGCCTTCGTCCGCTCCGTTGCCAGCACCTGCCAGCGTAGCTCGGCCCGCTTCGCGCCGGGCGTTCCCGGTTGGATGATGCGGACGTGCCGGTCGATCTTGACGAGCCAGTCTTCGCGCGTGCCGCTGCCGTCGAGCCGGCCCTCGACGAGCGCGAGGTAGCGCTTCTCCGGCGTGCGGCGGCGGAACTGATCGCTCAGCCGCGACGCCGCCTTCGAGGTCCGGGCAAGCACGACGACGCCCGAGACCGGCCGGTCGAGCCGGTGGACCAGGCCGAGGAAGACGTTGCCGGGCTTGTCGTATCTCTCCTTGAGGAAGGCCTTGCCGAGCGTCAGCAGGTCGGGGTCGCCCGTGGCGTCGGCCTGCACCAGGAGCCCCGCCGGTTTCGCGACGACGAGCAGGTGATTGTCCAGGTACAGGACCTCGAACCCCGCGGTCATGCCTCGGCCGCGATGTCGCCCTCGACGCGCTCGCCGAAGTAGCGGAGGCCGCTGAGGAGAACGGCGGCGGCGACCGGGAGGCACAGCCACCACGGCGCGCCGAAGCCCGCCGGCAGCGTCCCGAGGAGCACCGCCACGAACCCGACCAGGAGGGCATACGGAAGCTGCGTCCGGACGTGGTCGATGTGATCGCACCCCGAGGCCAGCGACGACAGGATGGTCGTGTCCGAGATCGGCGAGCAGTGATCGCCCCAGACGGCCCCGGCGAGGACGGCGCTGACCGACGAGTAGATGATGTGGTGGTACTCGGCGTTGGTGTGCAGGCCGTCGGCGGCCAGGACGCCGTAGGCGAGCGGCACCACGAGCGGCATCAGGATCCCCATCGTCCCCCAGCTCGACCCGGTCGAGAACGCGGTGGCGGCAGCGAGCATGAACACGAGCGCCGGGACGACCCCGACGGCGAGGCTGTCGGAGAGCGTCGAGACCAGCCAGTCGGCCGTGCCGAGGGCGTCGTTGACCCCGGAGAGCGCCCAGGCGAGGACCAGGATGACGATCGCCAGCAGCATCGCCTTCATGCCGGCGTACCACGCGTCGAGCGCCTCGGTGAGCGACAGGATCCGCTGTGCCAGGGACAGGCCGACGGCCACCAACACGGCCAAGAGCGACGCCCACATCATGGCCCGGTACGAGTCGGCGCTCGAGATGATCTCCCGGATCCCGTCGCCCTCGCCGGTCGCGAAGAGCCCGCCGACGACCCCGACGATGAGCACGAGCACAGGGATGAGCGCATTCGAGGCGCGGGCCGGCGTGGTCTCGTCCGGGACGAGGACGCTCGACTCGGCCTCGGCGTGCTCGATGTCCGAGCCGGGGCGGTAGAGTTGGCCGGTCCGGCGGGCGCGGCGCTCGGCGGCGAGCATCGGGCCGAAGTCGCGCTGCCAGCCGGCGACGGCGAAGACGAAGCACAGCGCGAGGATCGGGTAGAAGCTGTAGGGAATCGAGTGGAGGAAAACCGAGTACGCCGACTCGTCGTAGGTCGGCAGCGCCTCGATGGCCGTCCCGATGAGGCCGACCTCGTAGCCGATCCAGGTCGTGACGAGCGCGAGGCTCGCCACCGGCGCGGCGGTCGAGTCGACGAGGTAGGCCAGCTTCTCGCGCGAGATGCGGAGGCGGTCCGTGATCGGCCGCATCGTGCCGCCGACGATCAGCGTGTTGGCGTAGTCGTCGAAGAAGATGGCGATGCCGAGGAAGCTCGTCGCGAGCTGCCCCCGCCGCGCCGAGTGCGCCCACCCGACGACGCCCTCGACGATCCCCTGCGTCCCGCCGTTTTTCTGGATGATGCCGACGACCCCGCCGATCATCAGCGTGAAGATGATGATGGCCGCGTGGTCGGCGTCGGCCAGCGCGGCCAGGACGTAGACCTGCACCGTGTCGAGCAGCCCGAACCACGCGCCGGCCAGCGAGCCGTAGGTGATCCACGCGCCGATCCAGACGCCGAGGAAGAGCGCCGCCACGACCTGCCGGAACGCGAGCGCCGCCACGATCGCCACGAGCGCCGGGACGATGGAGAGCCACGTCGGCGCGCGCTCCGGTGCCTCTTGCGGGGCCTCGTCGGCGGGCGGCGCGTCCAGCAGCACCGGCGCGTCCGGCGCGGCCGCCGGCACGTCGGGGGCTTCGATTTGCATCCCGAGCGCAGCAACTCCGGCGAGGCAGATCAGGAGAACGAGCAGGCGGCGGTGAGGCATGGGGTGGTGGTGAGTTGGTAGTGGTGAGTTGGGGCACCGGCAAGGACGAAGAAACACGACGAACCACTAGCTACGGACCACCCTCTCACGTCCCAAAGATTCGGTCGCCCGCGTCGCCGAGGCCGGGGCGGATGTAGGCGTTCTCGTCCAGCTCGCGGTCGAGCGTGGCGGCGACGATGCCGATTTCGGGGTGGCGCTCTTCGAGATAGCGGACGCCCTCGGGCGCAGCGACGAGGCAGACGAACCGGAGCCGCCGCGCGCCGCGCGCCTTGAGGAACGAGATGGCCGCGTCCGCGCTGCCGCCGGTCGCCAGCATCGGGTCGACGACGAAGACGATGGTTTCGTCGGTGAGGGCGGGAATCTTGGCGTAGTAGTCTCGCGGCTCATGGGTGGTCTCGTCGCGCTCCATCCCGACGTGCCCGACGCGCGCCTCGGGGATGAACCGGATGAACCCGTCCACGAGTCCCAACCCGGCGCGGAGCACGGGGACGACCACCAGCTCGTCCTGGAAGTAGTAGCCCGTCGTTTCCTCGAGCGGCGTCTCGATGGAGCGCTCGACGAGCGGGAGGTCGCGCATCGCCTCGTAGGCCAGGATCGCGGCGGCGTCGCCGACGGTGCGGCGGAAGCGGCCGTGCGGGGTCGTGCGGTCCCGGAGGATCGTGAGGTCGCGCCTCAGCAGGGGGTGGTCTACGACGGTGAGCATGGGCGGTCAGCGGGGCCGGATGTAGCGGCCAGGCGGGGGCTCGTGGATGTAGTGGAACGGGGCGTGTTCAGGCTCGCCGAAGGGAAACCGCCTACCGTTGTAGAGGAGCACGAGGCCGTCGAGGAGTCGTCGTTGCTCGCCCACCCGCAGCGGCGGCTGCATCAGCGTCGCCTCGATCATCAGCCTGGAGATGAGGCCGCCCGTAGAGCCTGGGAAAAACCGCCGCAGCGCCACACTGTCCGGGTCTACCATGTTCACGACGGCGATCCGCATCGAGTCCGGCGGCGTCGGGAGCTTCAGCACTTCAACGGTTTCGAAGCCGATCCCCGTCGTAGTTCCGTCGAAGTACCCGTGCGCCACCGTCCGGCCGAGGCTGTCGAGGGCGGCCTCCACCGTCAGGCTCGGCGCGATGAGACCAGGCCGTGGGTCGGGGATGAGATGCTTGTAGGTCGAGTCCGGCCGGTAGGTGTAGAGCGTCCGCGCCCCGAGCGTGTCGGTCGTCGCAGCGGGCGAGGCCGGGGCCACCGTACTCGCCGGGGAGGCGCACGCCGCAAGCACGAGCACGCAGGCGAGGGGCAGCGGCCGGGGCATAGGGGGATCTACGACAGTTAACATGCGGTCGCGGCGGGTAGGGGCACGGCGCGCCGCGCCCCCACGAGGGTCATCTCTTCCCGGCTTTCTTCTCGGCCACGACGCGTTTGTGGACCTCGGCGTTCTCGAGCCACGGCTTGCGCTCGAAGTAGCTCTTGGTCAGCTTCACGACGACGCCCGAGAGCATCACGAGCGCGATCAGGTTTGGGAAGGTCACCAGGCCGAGGGCGATGTCGCCGATCACCCAGATCGTGGTCAGGCTCGCAACCGCCCCGACGAAGTGCATCACCACGAAGACCGCCTTGAACGGCAGGATGCCGGCCGAGCCGAAGAGGTAGTTGGCGCACCGATCGCCGTAGTAGCTCCACGAGATGCTCGTCGAGATAGCGAACAGCAGCACCGAGACCAGGACGATGAGCTTGCCCAGCCCGCCCAGCCCGAACTGCCCCATCCCGCGCTCGAAGGCCGCGCTCGTGAGCGGGGCCGAGGTCTCGATGGCGTCGCCGAAGAGCACCGTGTAGGCGTTGCCGTCGGCGTCGACGGCCCGGCCCTCGGCGGTCAGGATGCGCCCGGAGAACGGCGTCTCGCGCGCCTCGTCCACCCAGAACTGCTCGACCGCCGCGTCGTGCCACGCGAACGAGCGCGCGCCGTCGTCGTAGCGCGGCTGCCCGCCCTCGACGAAGATCTCGGCGTCGGGCTCGCCACCGGCGAAGACGCCGCGCTCGTCCGGGGCGACGTAGGTGATGTCGCCCGAGGACAGGTCGAGCGCCGTCGGGATCGGGGTGTTCCAGACCCCGGTCGTGATGATGACGAGCCCGGTCATCGAGCAGATGATGATCGTGTCGATCAGCGGCTCCAGGAGCGCGACCACGCCCTCGGACACCGGCTCGTCGGTCTTGGCTGCGGCGTGGGCGATGGGGGCCGAGCCCTGCCCGGCCTCGTTCGAGAACAGCCCGCGCCGGACGCCCCACATCATCGTCAAGAGGAAGACGCCCGTGCCGGTGCCGGCGACGCCGGCGGTCGGGTTGAAGGCCTCGGTGACGATCAGCGCGAACGCCGCCGGCACCTCGGTGATGTTCGCCAGGATGATCGCGAGCGCGCCGACGACGTAGATCAGCGCCATCGCCGGGGCGAGCACGCCCGTCACCTTCCCGATCCGCCCGATCCCCCCGATGATGACGGTCCCGACGACCGCGGCGGTAACCAAGCCCGTGATCCAGACCGGAATCCCGAACTCGGTGTTGACGATGTCGGCGACGGTGTTGGCCTGCACCGCGTTGCCGGTCAGGAAGCTCGTCACCATCAGCGCGCCGGCGAAGAACATGGCGAGCGGCTTCCAGCTCTCGCCCAGGCCCTTCTCGATGTAGTACATCGGCCCGCCCGAGACCGAGCCCTCCCACGCCTTCGACTCGCGGTCGGGGAACTCGACCACCCGGTAGTGCTGCGCGAGGGTGACCTCGGAGTACTTGACCGCCATGCCCAAGAGCGCCGTCATCCACATCCAGAACAGAGCGCCGGGCCCGCCCCAGTGGATCGCGATGGCAACGCCGGCGATGTTGCCGATCCCGACGGTCGCCGAGAGCGCCGTCGTGAGGGCCTGGAAGTGCGGGACGTCGCCCGGCTCGTCGGGGTCGTCGTACCTGCCGGTCGTGACTGCGATGCCGTGCCCGAGCTGACGGAGCTGGATGAACCCGAGGCGGATCGTGAGGAAGACGCCCGTCCCGAGCAGCGCCAGCACGATCAGCGACAGCTCGCCGCCGATTTCGGGCCAGGACCAGACGAAGTATTCGAGGCGGCCGACGAGATACTCAAAGGTTTCCATAGCGGGGCGATGCGTGGGTGGAGACGGCGTGCGCCGAATATAGCGCGGCGGCAGGAATGGGTGCGCCGGCGGCGCAATCTGCTCGCTCCTCTTGCAGAGGCGAGAGGAATCCGCTATGTTGCCGTAGCTAACGTCCTGTTCCACCGGCCCCCTCCGCCGATGCGTACGCTCCCGAACGCCCTCGCCCAGCTTCTGCTCTCTGCCCTTCTGCTCTCGGTAGGTTTCACCACGACCCGCGCTCAAAACCTGGGCCTGGAGCACACTCTGACGGCTCCTGATCCCAGCGTGGGCCACCAGTTCGGTTTCTCGGTGGCGGGCGTACCCGATGCTGATGGCGACGGACACGGTGACCTCCTCGTCGGGACGCGGGAAACCACTGCCCAGGAAGGACGAGCGTACCTCTACAGTGGAACAACCGGGGCCTTGCTCATCGAACTCCAGCCGCCCGACCCGCTCGGGACCGGTTCGTTCGGCTGGTCCGTCGCGGGGGTGCCCGATGCTGACGGCGACGGGCGCGGCGACCTTCTCGTCGGAGCCTACGAGGATGGGAGCGACAGCAGCGTCGCCCAGCCCGGCCGCGCCTATCTGTTCAGCGGGACCACGGGCGCTCTGCTCTTCGAGCTCCGATCCCCCGACGAAGAGGAGGGTGGCGAGTTTGGCCTCTCGGTGGCCGGCGTGCCCGACACGGACGGCGACGGACACGGCGACCTCCTCGTCGGAGCACACCGCGAGGGGGACAACGGCCGAACCTACCTCTACAGCGGCGCTACCGGGAGCCTTCTCTTCGAACTCCAGTTGCCTTCCAATGGCGAAACAGGTGCCAGGTTTGGAGAGGTCGTAGCGAGCACGCCCGACGTAGACGGCGATGGACGCGGCGACCTCCTCGTCGGGGAGGACGAAAACCACCGCGTGTACCTCTACAGTGGAGCTACGGGTGCCCTGCTTGCTGACCTCGGATCGCCCAACTCTTCCACTCCACCGTACTCACGCTCGTTTGGTGACACCGTAGCCGGCGTGCCCGACATTGACGGTGACGGACGCGGAGACCTTCTCATCGGGGCCTCTGACGAGTTCTCCGGCGGCTTCCCTGTGGCCGGTCGCGTCTACCTGTTCAGCGGAGCCAGCGGCGATCTCCTGGTCGAGTTCGACTCCCCCGATGTCCAGACATCCGGTGACTTCGGGGAATCGGTGGCGGGCGTGTTCAATGCTGACGGTGGCGGTGGCATCCTCATCGGGGCCTTCCGCGAGGATGTGAACGGCGGAGAGGGCAAGGCCTACTACTTCAGCACGTCTGCGGCCCAGGTCCAGGCCCAACCTCGGGCGCTCGACTTCGGCTCCGTCGCCGTCGGCGATCAGTCACCGCCGAAAGCTGTCGTGGTGCAAAGCGTGAGCAGCGACCCGCTCACGGTCGAAGCCTTCACGCTTAGCGGAAGCAACCCGGAGCAGTTCGAGGTCACGTCGACCCCAGCCGTGCCCTTCGTCCTCGCCCCGGCGGATTCGTTCACCGTCGAGGTGGCATTCACTCCGACTCAGACCGGGCTGTTCGAGGCTATGCTCGTCATTGAGACGAGCACCGGAGACCGGCGTGTCCCTCTCAGCGGCTTCGCACGAGAGGTCGGTAGCAGCTCCGTCTTCGTGGTTACGAAGACGGCAGACAGCGCCGATGGGGTCTGCGATGCTGACTGTTCGCTCCGCGAGGCCATCGCCGCTGCAAACGCCACGGCTGGTGCCGACACGGTGCTCTTCGCCCCGAGCTTGGATGGACAAATCATCCAGTCTGGAGGATTCATCTCAGATGACTTACTGATCGACGCCGAGGGACAGGATATCACTCTCAACAGCAGTATCAGCATCGCGGCAGAGGTCGCGGCGGAAATCACGGGGATCACACTCGATGGGCGCTTGACCAACAGAGGGACGCTTCTGGTCCGCGAGACTACCGTACGCCGATTTGTGCCCTGTATCAACAACTATGGCACCCTGACCCTCTTGCGTAGCACGGTCACAGAATGCCAATCATTTTCCACTACAGGTGGGGCCGGCATCTTTAACCGGCCCGGGGCCGTGCTCTCGCTCGAGCATAGCACGTTCTTCGACAACTTCTCGCTCGACGACGACGGCTTTAAAAACCAAGGCACGCTGACCATCAGCAACAGCACGATCCCCAGCTTCCTCTCTTCCTCGGTTCCATACACCGTGTCGAACAGCATCATCAATTTCTGCGGGTCCCGGACGCTCTCGCAGGGGCACAACGTCTTCAACAGGGCTTCTGCCGACTGCCCCACGCCGAGCGATGTCGTCGTGGACTCGGAGCTTACCCTGTCGGTGCTGGCCCCCGAACTGGCTGACAATGGCGGCCCGACGCCGACGCTCGCGCTGCGCGCCCCGAGTGGTGGCAATCCGGCCGTCGACATCGGCGGCGAGTGCGGTCCCCTTGACCAGCGCAGTTTCGACGCGCCCGCCGACGGGGAGCTTAACGGCTCAGTTCTCTGCGATGCCGGTGCCCTCGAGTTCGAAGGCGCGCCCCAGCCGGTCGTCGACATCCGCGTAGCCAAGACCGAGGCGTCGCCGGACCCGATTCCCCGCGAGGGCGGGCCCTATCCGTTCGCCGCAACGCTCGTCAACACGACAGCGCAGACGCAGACCGTCCAGGCCTGGAGCGAGATCACGCTCTCCGGTTTCAGCGGTGGTGGACGCGTTCTCGCCTTTGGTCCCGTACGGGTGCAACTCGCACCGAGCGACACGCTCGCGCGCGAGTTGGTGCAGCGGGTCCCGCCCCGGGTGCCCTTTGGCCACTACACCTACACCGGGTTCGTCGGCGATTTCCCTAATGCCCCTATCGATAGCAGCAGCTTCAGTGCCTACCAAGCCTTCGTCAACCCGCGCATGTCCTCTGAGGCAGAGTGGACCGCCGCGAACTGGAGCGTCGTGGACGCGCTCACGGGCGGAGCCGTCACCGCCGAGACCGTCTGGAGCTCGGACGAGCAGCCCGAGACCGTCGCCGCAGCGACGGCCGTGCCCGAGGCCTTCGCGCTGGCAGCCTTCCCCAACCCGTTCCGCGAGACGGCCACGCTGCGCCTCGACGTGCCCGCAGCCACGCCGGTGCGGCTCACCGTCTACGACGTGCTCGGGCGCGCGGTGGCGGTGCTCGTCGACGAGGAGCTGGAGGCGGGGAGCCACGCGCTGGCCTTCACCGGGCGGAGCCTGCCGAGCGGGGTGTACCTGCTGCGCATGGAGGCCGGCTCGTTTGTGGCGACGCAGCGCCTGACGCTCGTTCGCTAGCGCCGGCTGAGAGTACGGGGCAGCGTCGGCTAGATCCGGCGCTGCTCCGTGCTTTCATGGCATCCACAACGCGCCGAGTCGGGCCGGGCGCGCGGCGCCGGTGACCGACGGCAGGCTCGTCAGCGCGCCGCCAGCCCACTCGTGCGCCAGCACGGCAAAGCACAGCGCCTCTTTCGCGTCGGGGTCGACGCCGTGCTCGGCCGTCGTGACGACGCGCGCCGGCGCGAGGTGCTCACCAAGACGGCGCATCAGCTCTCGGTTGTGGACCCCGCCACCGGAGGCGATCACCACGTCCGGCGCGGCGGGCGCGAACCAGGCCACGGCGTCGGCGACGGAACGGGCCGTGAGCGCCGTCGCCGTCGCCATCAGGTCATTCGGCGCGAGACCCCGCGCCACGAGTGCGTCCACATACTCCGTCCCGAACTGCTCCCGGCCGGTCGACTTCGGCGGCGGGCGGTGGAAGTACGGCTCGGCGAGCAACTCGTCAAGTAGGGCATCATTGACGGTGCCGGCGGCGGCGCGGCGACCGTCGCGGTCGAACGGCTCGTCGAAGAGGCGGGCGGCAAGGGCGTCGAGGACCATATTGGCCGGGCCGGTGTCGAACGCGGTCACGTCTTCTTGCTTACACCCTGCCGGCAAAACGGTCACGTTCGCAATCCCGCCGAGGTTCAACAGGGCGCGGTGCTCGCGGTCGTCGGCGAAGAGGGCGTGGTCAACGTACGGCACGAGCGGCGCGCCCTGCCCGCCGAGCGCGACATCCGCCGACCGAAAGTCCGCGACGACGGGCACCCCGAGCCGCACCGCCATCCCCGCCGGGTCGCCGAGCTGAAGCGTCGAGGCTACCGCATCCTGCCCGGCGAAGCGCTCGGCCACCGGGATGTGGTGGACGGTGTGCCCGTGCGAGCCGACCAGATCAAGGGCAGCCTCGCTTTTCTGCGCCACGCCTGCCACCGCCTCGGCGAAGAGGCGGCCGAGCAGCGCGTTCAGTTGGGACAGGTCGCGAACGGTCGAGGTCGATGCCTCCGCGTTGCGGTGCAGGACCTCGCGGAGGGCCGGTGGGTACGGCGTCGAGGCGAAGGCGAGCTGCTCTAGCTCCAGCGACCGCCCGCTTCCCCCGAGGCGGACGACAGCCGCGTCGATCCCATCGAGCGAGGTGCCGCTCATCACCCCGGCGACGATGCGCTCGGGCCGGTCGAGTAATCGTCGTAGTGCTTCCATATCTCCCCTCATTGTAAACCCAACGTGCTTGACGTTTGTGCTAAAACCTTTACACTCGTCATCCCCGCCCGTTCGACTGCGCTCAGGACAGGCTCCGACGGGGACCCACAGGGTTTGCTGGCCGGTGGGTCCCCGATCGGGGTCGGGGAGACTGTTCCTCAAACACGAAGGGGCCAACCAATACGAAGCGGCCAACCAAACTTGACACCAGCCACAGCGAATCAATCGTAGTCCAGCGTCACGAGCGCGCACGCCGTCGCGTAGCCGAGCGCCCGCTTGGTCGTTGGAAACACGCGCGCCGAGGCGATCCCGAGAGCGAGCTCGACCAGCCCCTCGTCGCCGTGGCGCGACCGGATCGCCCGGCGTAGATCGGGATCGTCGGCCTGCGTCACCACGGCTTCGGCGAAGCGAACGACACGGAGTAGGTCGGGCGGCAGGTCGTCGGCCCGGCCCTCGGCAGCGGCCTGCACGAGCGCCTTCTCGACACCCTGTTTGAGCGCTGCGTGGACCTCGATCTGAAGGCACGTCCCGCAGTCTTCGAGCCGCGTGGCGGCGATCCGCGCGAGGTGGTACGGCGCGGCGGGGAGGCGCTTGCGGTGCTGCGCGAGCGGGGTGAAGAGGCTGAACTTGGCGAAGGCCGGGAGCGAGGTCTCGGCGATGTGCCGGAGGTAGTCGAGCGGCGCGCCGAGCGTGCGCTCGGCGGCGTCGACGGAGCGGAGGGCGAGGCGGCGCAGCATCACGTGGAAGGACCCTCTGTGGAGTGTCGCAGCTCGGCGGCCTTGCCGTTCAGCTCGGCGGCGCGCTCGGGGTGGCGGACGGCGAGCTGCTCGTAGGCGCGGGCCGCGGCCTCGGTCTCTCCCTGCGACGCGTAGATCCGGGCGAGGGTCTCGGAGACGAGTTCCTCCTCGTCCGTCTCGTTCCCGTCGTCATCGCCCTCGTCGAAGTCGTCGGACGGGCGGATGCGCGGTGCTCGCTCGAGCCGCTCGATGAGGCCGTCGAGGTCGTCCACCTCGTCGATCAGCGAACGGTCGAATGCCGGGCGGGCGGAAACCGGACGGCCGGAAACCGGGTGGGCGGAGCTTGGGGCCGTCGGGCGAGGCGTCGGTGCCGGGTCGTCCGGTTCGGCGCGGAGCAACCGAGCGCGCTCGCGGAGGACGAGCGGACTGCCGGGCATCAGGAAGTAGGCGTGGTGCCAGGCGTCGAGCGCGTCCGCCGGTCGGCCGGTCGCCTCGTAGGACTTCGCCAGCAGAACGTGCGCCGTGACGTAGGTCGGGAAGTCGGCTACGAGCCGTTCGAGCACGGCTACGGCCTCGCCCGGCTTTTCCTCGGCGAGGTGGCGGGCGGCGTCCTGGATCCCGGCGGGGGGCGAGGCAGTCATCGGCGGAGCTAGCTAGGCGGCGGGGGCGTCAGGCGAGAAGCTACGACGCCGCGCCCTGCGGCGCTGCACGGCGTCGTTGAGGCAGACGAACCCGAACCCGGCCGTGAAGAGGAGCTGGAACGGGGCCGCCACCCACTCGCCGCTCGCCACGAGAGCCGCGAGGCCGGCGGCGCAGTAGAGCGTGAGCAGGCCCTCGAGCGCCGTCAGCCAGCCCGCCCGGCTCCCCTGCCACCACGTCGCGCGCGGCGCGGCGCTCACCTTCGGCGTACGGACGAACGGCGAGCGGTGGCGCAGGAGTGCCTCGGCCGTGCCCTTCGTGTTCGAGAGGGCGAGCCCCATCGAGGCTGCCAGGAACCAGGGAAAGAGCAGCATCCGGCGCGGCCAGTCGGCGTAGAGCGCGCGCTGCGCGAAGAGATGCGCCAGAGTCATCCCCGCGAAGGCGAACAGGCCGATCCCCATCACCCCGAGGTAGGCATCCGAGACGCCGTACCCGAGCGCGTGCGCCGTCAGCAGCGGGGCGTGCAGGAGGGCCGCCGTCAGGATGGCCGGGAAGACGGCGAAGCCGGTGAGGTGGAGCGTGCCCTCGAGCCGGACTCGGAGCGGGAGGTCGGCACCGCGCCGCCACAGCCGGTGGAGGGTCTTGCGGGCGACCTCGGCGGTGCCCTTGGTCCAGCGAAACTGCTGGTGCCGCCACGCCGCCACGCTGACCGGCAGCTCGGCCGGCACGCCGAGGTCGCCGAGGAAGCGGAAGCGCCAACCGCGGAGTTGGGCTCGGTACGAGAGGTCGAGGTCCTCGGTGAGCGTATCGGCCGTCCAGCCCCCGGCGTCGTCGATACACGCCCGCCGCCAGACCCCGGCGGTGCCGTTGAAGTTCATGAAGCACCCCGTCCCGTGGCGCACGCCCTGCTCGATGACGAAGTGCGCGTCAAGCAGCGCCGACTGCGCCACGGTGAGCAGCGAGGAGGCCGCGTTGAGGTGCGCCCAGCGCGCCTGCACCAGCCCGATGCCCTCGTCCGAGAAGTGCGGGACGGTGCGACGGAGGAAGTCCGCGAGCGGCACGAAATCAGCATCGAAGATGGCGACCACGTCGCCGCGCGCGAAGCCCAGCCCGTTGGCGAGGGCTCCGGCCTTATAGCCGTCGCGCGAGCCGCGGCGGACGTGGACGATGTCGAGGCCGCGCCGCTGCCAGTGCGCCACCCGCTCGGCGACGACGGCCGAGGTCTCGTCGGTCGAGTCGTCCAGGACCTGGATGTCCAGTCGGTCGGCCGGATAGTCGAGCGCGGCGCAGGCGTCGATGAGGCGGGCCGCCACCCAGCGCTCGTTGTAGAGCGGAAGCTGGACCGTGAGCGCCGGCCACGAGGTGTCGGGGGTCTCGGGCAGGTCTTCCGGCTCGGGGACGGGGCCGGGGCGGAGGCGGTCGGCTCGCGCCCAGCGCTGCGCCAGCCAGAGCTGGTTCAGCCCGAAGACGAGCAGCACGACCATCGAGGCGGCGTAGAGAACGGCAAGAACGGTCATCTTAGCGTTTGGATTGGGGATTTTGGAGTCTGCACAGCATGGTCAATCCAATACCTAAAATCAGAAATCTAAAATAGGCTCACCAATCCGAGGTGGCGGCGGTGAAGATGTCGTCGGCGATCTGGCGGAGGACGGCGGCGGCGGTCTCGGCCTCGGCGTCGATGTCGGCCGCGTCGTACTGCTCGAACTGGCTGAAGCTGCGCGCCAGCACCTCCTCGTCTTCAACCTGGTCGAGGTAGCGGACGACCACGCTGATGGTGACACGGTTGAGCGCGGCGACCTCGTCGCCGGTGACCGCGACCGGCTCGTTGCGGTAGCTCTCGATGGCGGCCGTGAGGACCGCGTCAGCGGCGTTCTCGTCCGGCTCCAGGGCCAGGCGCGTCTGCCGGGCGAAGCGCTCGATCAGGAAGTCGGTCAGCACCTGGTCCAGCCCCGGCGTCCCCCCGAAGCTCCGGTCCTCGACGAGCGGCACGGCGACGGTGCCGAGGTGTTCGGGGATCGAGGCCCCGCTGAAGCTGTAGATGCCGCAGCTAGAGAGGGTGAACGGGAGAATGGATGAGAGCGCCAGGAACGCGAGTACGGTCCGCCGAAACACGCATCTCCGGCTGCCCCCCTCCCCTCTTCTCCCGCTTCCCGACTCCTCCATTCTCACACCTCCACCCCTAGCTCTTCGAGGTCCTTGATCTTGCGGTAGAGCGTGCGCTCCGAGATGCCGAGCACGCGGGCGGTCTCGCGGCGGTTGCCGTCGAAGCGCCGCAGCGCCTCGGCGATGAGCGCCTGCTCGGTCTGCTCGACCGTCGGAAGCGGGCCGGGGCCGAGGCGGAGCGCGCTGGAAGGCTCGGCCTCCGGGTACTCGGCGTCGTCCGAGCGCTCGGCGTCGGGCGCGGCGGCCGGTGCTTCCGCGACCTCGTCTCGCGCGGCCTCGCCTGCGGGAGCTTCCTCCTCTTCGAGCACGTAGGGCACGTCCTCGACGTACGGGTGGTAGTCGCCGGGCTGCTCGGTGAAGCCGAAGGCGTCGCCCTCCTCGAAACCGGAGGCGGCGTCTGCCTCGAAGAGCGGCGCGGAGAACGCTGCGCTCGGGGCGGTGAACGAGGCCGGCATCGGGATCGCCTCCTCGCGCCCGACGATCCGGCGGAGCACTTCCTTGACGTCGTTCATCTCGGTCCGCAGCTCGAGGAGCGCGCGGTAGATCAGCTCGCGCTCGTCGCTCTCCGCCCTCGAGGCCACCATCAGGCCGCCCGCGCTCACGCCCCGCAGGAACGGGCGGAGGTCGTCGGCGGTGATCTCCTTCCCCCGCACCAGGACCGCCGCCTGCTCGGCGACGTTGCGGATCTCTCGGACGTTGCCGGGCCACGCGTAGCTCGTCAGCAGGGCGCGCGCCTCAGCGTCGAGGAGGCGGAGGGGAGCGTCGAAGCGCTGCGCGGCGCGGTAGAGCAGGGCCTCGAAGATCGGGACGATGTCTTCGGCGCGCGCGCGGATGGGCGGGATGCGGATGACGACCGTCGAGAGGCGGTAGTACAGATCCTCGCGGAAGCGCCCCGCCTGCACCTCGCGCCCGAGGTCCTTGTTGGTCGCGGCGATCACGCGGACGTCGACCTGCTGCTGCGCGCTCGACCCGACGCGGCTGAACGTCCCGTTCTCCAAGACGCGCAGCAGCCGGACCTGCGCCTGCACAGGCAGCTCGCCGATTTCGTCGAGGAAGATCGTCCCGCCATCGGCCTCCTCGAAGTAGCCGGTGCGCCGCTCGACCGAGCCGGTGTACGCGCCCTTCTCCGCGCCGAAGAGCTCAGCCTCGATCAGCCCCTCGGGGATCGCGCCGCAGTTGACCACGACGAGCTTCCGGTGCTTCCGCTCGCCGGTGCCGTGGAGGGCCTGGGCGAAGAGCTCCTTGCCGACGCCGCTCTCGCCCTCGAGTAGGACCGTGATGTCCGTGCGCGCGACCTGCCGCACGCGGTCGAGCACGCGCCGGAGCGCGTCCGAGGTGCCGATGATGCCGAAGCGTTCCTGTACCGCCTGCCGGTCCATGCCGTGCCGCCGTGCTGAAGTGAGGGGGCCTCCTTACGCGGCACCGACGCGCCGGCTCCCGGCTCAGCCCCCGAAGGCGTCCCTCGTTTCGAGAATCCGCCGCGTCGCCGAGAACCCGTCGCCGAAGCGCTCCAGACCCTCGGCCCGCATCCGCCCGGCGTGCTCCCGCTCGTATCGGACGAAATCGTCGTGGCTGCCGAGCCGGTACTGGATCGACCAGCGTGGGTCGGCCCCCTCGTCCGCGTCGTAGTGCGTGTCCACGAGCCACTCGGCGGACTCGAAGCCCGGCAGCGCGAGCATCTCGCGGATGTGCCCGCCGAGCCACGCGGCGTAGGCGTCCGCGATGTCACGGTCGACGGTGAGGTTGACTTCGTAGATGGTCATGGCTGGTATGCCGCTACGGCTGAGGCGGCCATCGTCGTACGGCGGACGGCACGGCCGAGGAGCGTGGCCGAGGTGCAGCCGGTGACCTCGACCTCGACGTACTCGCCGGCTTGGTAGTCCTCGCGGTCGAAGACGGCCATGTGGTTGGTGTCGGTACGGCCGCAGAGCTGGGCGTCGCTCTTGCGGCTCGGGCCCTCGACCAAGACGGTATAGCGCTCGCCGACGCGCTGCTCGTTCAGCGCCAGCGAGGTCGCGTTCTGGAGGGCGATGATCTCGGCCAGGCGGCGCTTCTTGACGGCGTCCGGCACGTCGTCCTCGAACTTGCGGGCGGCGTAGGTGCTCGCCCGCTCGGAGTAGGCGAACATGAAGGCGTGGTCGTAGCGCACGGCACCCATGAGGCTGAGCGTCTCGGCGTGCTCGGCCTCGGTCTCGCCGCAGAAGCCCGCGATGAGGTCGGTCGAGAAGGCGATGCCGGGGACGATGGACCGGGCGCGGGCGATGAGGCCGAGGTACTCGTCGCGCGTGTAGGTCCGGCGCATCCGGCTCAGCACCTCGGTCGAGCCGTGCTGGACCGGGAGGTGGATGAAGTCGCACACGCCCGGCACCTCGCGGTGGACGTGCAGCAGCGCGTCCGAGCAGTCCTTCGGGTGGCTCGTCGAGTAGCGGACCCGCAGCTCGGGCGAGAGGAGCGAGATCCGGTAGAGCAGCTCGGCGAAGTCGACCGCGTGCCCGCCCTCCTCGGCGCGGTACGAGTTGACGTTCTGCCCGAGCACGGTGACCTCTTTGTAGCCGAGATCGACGAGCTGCGCCACCTCACTCAGGATGCTCGTCACCGGGCGCGAGCGCTCGCGCCCGCGCGTGAAGGGGACGACGCAGAAGGCGCACATGTTGTCGCACCCGCGCATGATCGAGACGAAGGCGCTGAGGCCGTTCGAGGCGTAGCGGACCGGGGCCACGTCGGCGTAGGTCTCCTCGCGCGAGAGGTGGACGTTGACCGCTGCCTGCCCGGTCTCGGCGGTTTCGGCGAGCAGGCGCGGCAGGTCCCGGTACGCGTCCGGCCCGACGACGACGTCGACGAGCGCCTCTTCCTCCAAGAGCTTTTTGCGGAGCCGCTCAGCCATGCAGCCGAGCACGCCGATGGTGAGGTCGGGCTGGGTCTGGACCTTCTTCGACCGGAACTTCGCGAGCCGGGCGCGCACCCGGTCCTCGGCCTTCTCGCGGATGGCGCAGGTGTTGATGAGCACCACGTCCGCTTCGTCCTCGCGCTCGGTCAGCCCGTAGCCCTGGTCGGCCAGGATGCTGGCGACGAGCTCGGAGTCGGAGACGTTCATCTGGCAGCCGTAGGTCTCGATGTAGACCCGGCGGCTCCCCTCCTGCCCCGCTGTCTCGTGCCCGAGCGTCCGCGGCGCGTCAAGGCCCTCGGCCAAGCCTGCGGACTCCGATTCGGGGTCCGGCGCGGAGGAGACGGGCGGGAGAATGTCGAGATCGGCGATGGGCTGCATGGCGAGGCGTTCGGCGTGAGAGGCGCAATCTAAGCCCGCTCCGGTTGCTCACCCGGCGGCGCGGCGGATTGCAGAAAAAGTTGGCGGAGGCCGAATCCTTCTAGTGACTCAGATGTACGTTTGAGCGCCGACTCTGCCCTGTTACCCGACGCCCGTCAGTAGATGTCTACGACTTTGTCTACCGTAGAAGCGCGCAACCGCTTTTCCGACGTACTCAACCGAGCCTCCTACGGCAAGGAGCACATCGTGCTCACCCGGCGCGGTGCGCCCATCGCGGCCGTCATCCCCATCGAAGCGCTGGCGATCCTCGAGCGCGCCATCGAGACCCTCGAAGACGAAATCGACCTGCGCGAGGCCCGGCGCATCCTGGCCGATCCAGGAAGCGAGTTCCTCGACTGGGAAGAGGCCAAGCGCGAACTCGACCAACCAGATGAAACGGTACCGCCTCGTCGTCGAGCGAAGGGCTCTCAAGGCTCAGAAAAAGCTTCCACCTAGACCCCGGAAGCGCATCCAACGAGCGCTCGACACCCTCGTTGAGGAGCCCCGTCCGCCCGGCTGTACGAAACTCTCCGGTGAGGCTGACCTCTACCGGATTCGCGTCGGGGACTACCGGGTGATCTACCAGGTTCGCGACGCCGAGGTGCTGATACTCGTCGTCCGCATCGCGCACCGCCGGGACGTGTACGGTTGAGGCTCACCCCTCGAACGAGTACGAGAGCCGCTCGGTGATGGCGTCGAAGTAGGGCTGGTCCTCGGCGAGGTGGCGGAGGCGGAACGTGCGCAGGCCCTCGCCGCTGCGGAAGGTGCGGCGGTAGAAGATGAAGGGTCCGTCGTAGCCGGAGACGACGAACCAGTCGGGCCGCAGCACGTGGTAGGTCACGCGCTGATCGCCGCTGCCGACCTCGCTCTCGTACTGCTGCTCCAGCGTCCCCTCCCCGCCGGGTGAGGCGTAGACAAGCAGGTCGGCCGTCTCGTCGTTGGTCTTGAACGCCCGACCGTGCTCGGGGTCGAGGCCGTCGCTGGCGTAGAACAGGTTGTCCGGGTAGTCGAGCGTGTAGCCGTGCCGGTCGTTGAGGTAGGTGACGTAGACGAGACGCTCAGGGTCCGGCCAGTTCCGCTCGATCTTGACCGGCTCGGGTCCCCGCGCGAGGTGGGCGAAGGCCGAGTCGGCCGCGACAGCCCGGGCGGTGTCGAGGGCCGCGTCGGCGGCTCGGCGCTCGGCCTCGGAGAGGTCGAAGCGGACCGGCTCGGGAGCGTCGGGCTCGCACGCGGCGAAGCAGCAAGCCAGGAGGAGGGCGAAGGCGAGACGAGGCATAGCTAGACGTATCCAGAGAGAAAGGCTTATCCGGAAAGGAGGCTTATCCGGAGAGAAAGGAGCGCGCTGGCTCGCCGGTCCCGATTCCGCATTCGAGCGCGCGGACGACGTATTTCCCAATCAGGTCGAACTCCAGGTTCACCGCCCGGCCCGGCCTCCAATCGGAGAGGGTCGTGTGGGTCCAGGTGTGCGGGATGATGGCGACCGTCAGCGCGTCCTCCTCCAACCGGGCGACGGTCAGCGAGATGCCGTCGAGCGTGATGGAACCGACGGGGATCAGGTAGGGGGCGAAGCGCTCGGGATAGCGGACCCGGACGAGCCAGCTATCGGCGAGGGCCTCGACGCGGACGACCTCGCCGGTGGCGTCGACGTGCCCCTGCACGAGGTGGCCGTCGAGCCGGGCGTCGGCGCGCATGGCGCGCTCGAGGTTGACGCGGCCGCCCTCAGCGAGGGTGCCGAGGGTCGTCTTGGCGAGGGTCTCCTCGACGGCGACGGCGGTGAACGCGTGCTTAGTCTTTGCAATAACGGTTTGACAGACGCCATTGACGGCCACGCTCTCGTCAACGCGCAGCGCACCGGCGAACGGGGCCTCGACGGTCAGCCTCCGCCCCCCGTCCAGCGCCTCGACGGCCGCAACCCGCCCGACGGCTTCGACGATTCCTGTGAACATCGTGGATAACTCGGTGGGTACTAACGATGGGATAACACGCTCGTAACGCTGCGGTAATGCCGCTAGACCGCGCGCCGCCAGCCGAGGAACAAGATATCACCGTCCGCCTCTTCCGAGACAGGTTCCTCCCACCGGCTCTCGACGAACGCCAGTGCCTCGGCCATCCGCCCGACGTCGATCTCCCCCACCGAGCGCCGGCCGCCGACGAGCTTCGGCGCGATGAAGAGCGCGAGCCGGTCCACCCAGTCGGCCCGCAGCAGCGCCGTCGCCAGCCCCGGCCCGGCCTCGACCAGGAGCGACTGCATCGGGCGGTGCCCCCCGACGCCCGCCCCGAGCCGGTCGAGGAGAAGGCCGAGATCGAGGTGCTCCTCGCGCTCCGGGATGGGCAGGACGAGGCCACCGCGCTCGGCCAGGGCGTCGGCATAGTCTGGCCTTCTGCCCTCGGCGACGACGGAGATGGTCTGGGCCGCGTGCGCGTCGGTGAAGAGTTGGAGGCCGGCCGGCAGCGTGCCCGTGCGGTCGAGCACGACCCGGACCGGTTGCCGGCCGTCGAGGTGGCGGACGGTGAGCGCCGGGTCGTCGGCCCGGGCCGTGCCGCTGCCGACGAGCACCCCGTCGAGGGTCGCTCTCCACTCGTGGACGCGCCGGCGCGACGCCTCGCCCGAGACCCATCGGCTGTCGCCCGACGCCGTGGCGACCGACCCGTCGAGCGTTTGGGCGATCTTGAGCGTGACGAGGGGTCGGCCCGTGGCGAGGTGATGCGAGAACGCCTCGTTCAGCCGCCTCGCTCGGTGCTCCAGCACGCCCACGGTCACGTCGATGCCGTGGGCACGCAGCCGCCGGACCCCGCTGCCTGCCACGCGCGGAAACGGGTCCTCCATCCCGATGACGACGCGCGGAATGCCCGTCTCGACGATCAGGTCGGCGCAGGGCGGGGTCTTGCCGTGGTGGCTGCACGGCTCGAGGTTCACCACGAGCGTGGCGCGGCGCAGCGCCTCCGGCCCGTGCCGGCGCTCGGCGTCGCGGAGGGCCCAGACCTCGGCGTGCGGCCCGCCGTATTCCCCGTGCCAGCCCTCCCCGAGGGTCTCGCCGTCCGGCCCGACGAGCACACACCCGACGAGCGGGTTCGGGCTGACCGCGCCGGCCCCCTGCTCGGCGAGGTCGAGCGCCCGCCGCATCCACCGCTCGTGCTCAGGCATCAGAGGTCTCGGAGGCGGCCGGCGAGGTCAGCAGGCGCGAGGAAGACGAACTTCTTGCCGCGCTTCTGCTGGTCCAGCAAGCCTCGCTCGGCCAGGTCCAGCAGGTCGGCCCGCGCTGTCGCGTAAGCTACGTCGTGGCTCGTCCTGTGGGAGGCAAACGTGTAGGCCATTCTCGGGTGCCGCGTCGCGTGGTCGAGGAGCGCGATCTGCCGGTGGTTGAATTCAGTCGAGGGCTTCAGCAGGGCCTTCGTCTCGGCCACTTCTTTCACCTTGCGCTCCAGGTACACCTTGAGGCCGGCGATGGCCTGCTCGATCACCCGAAGCTGAGCGAGAATGAAATAGGTCAGGTCGTTGTCGTCGGTCTCGGTGTAGAGGAACGACTTTGCGTATCGTGCGGGTGCGTCCTTGAGGATGCGCGAGATCGACAGGTACTCCGCCAGCCAGAACTCTTCCCTCAGCATGAGCCAGTAGAACAGAGCACGCGCCGTCCGGCCGTTTCCGTCTTTGAACGGGTGGTCGTAGGCGAGCCAAAAGTGCAGGATGATGGCTTTCACGACCGGATGCAGAAAGGCTCCTGTCTCCGCCTGGTTCACAAACTGGCACATCCGCTCCAGCCGTTCTGGAATCTGCTCTGCCGGCGGGGGCCGGTGCAAGAGCTGGTTCTGATCGTCGTACACCCCGATGCCGTCTCCAGGATCGCGGAAGCCGTCGCCGTCAAGGGTGTGCTCGGTCACGATACGGTGCAGGTCGGCCACCAGCTCCGGCGTCAGCGTCTCGCTGACCCGCCCGCGAAGGTGATGCATCGCCCGGTAGTTGTTCAACACCATCTGCTCCGAGCGGTCACGCGGCGCACGCCCCGTGCGGATCATCTCCTTCGCCACCTGTCGCGTAGTGACGGCTCCTTCGAGCTGACTCGACGTGACCGCCTCCTCGATCAGCGACCGCACGATGTAGCGGTCGCGCGTCTCCGGGTTCGTGGCCTGCTCAGGGAGGGCGATGTGGCCTGCGGCGTCCCGGTCGATCCGGTGCAGGCGTTCGAGCATCGGATCGACGAGGGCGTACACGAACGGAGCTCCGTCACGATCACGGAGCAGAGCAACTTGTCTGTACAGACCATGTCGTAGCACTTTTCGTATGGCCCATACGTCCTCTATCACCAAGCCGTCCGGCGGTCTCGTCCGTCGCAGCGTGTCCCAATGCCGATAGCGGCCTTCAGGGGCTGGCCCGCGTCTAAGCTCGTTGAAATACGCCTCTTTGTTATCTGAGGTGTAGTAGATGGTAACGTCTGTCTCGGGAGGTGTCTGAGGGACTCTCACGTGCTACCTATCAGTTTGCTATCAATCAATTATCAATTGATAGTTGAGCTCGTTTCTAAAGTTCCTCCACCCAACCCGGAAGGTCGTCCAGCGCCCATCGCTCGAAGTAGAACTTGTGCTCCGACCGGGCACGAGGGTAGGCCAGCACGAACCGTCGCACGTCTTCGACGGGATGCGCCCGGAACGCCTGGACGAGACGGTCTTTGAGCGGGGTCGGCGAGAACAGGCTCCAGTCCCAGCCGTCGTGGGCCGGCTCGGGAAAGCACACCGTCGCGCCCGCGTCGAGGAGCCGGCGGAGTGCCGGAATCCCGTAGCGCCGCTCGGCGGTGGCGACGGCGCGCAGGTCGTCTGCCCCCACGGTCCCCACCGTCCCGACGAGCACGGCTGCCGCTGCCGGATCGACGAGCGTCGCGGATGGATCGGCGACCCGAGCGACGCGCCCCTCGCGCTCTGCCACCGTCCACCGGACCCTCCCGAACATGCCGAGGAGCGCGGGGAGGAACGCCTCCGGCCGGGTGGTCGTCAGCCCAACGCGGTCGCCCTGACTGCCGGCGAGGTAGCCTCGGAAGTACGAGGCGGGGGCGAGAAGCGCGCCGAGCGGCAACGCGGGCTCGTCCCGGCGGCGTGCGTCGGGGTCCGTTTCGGCCGAGAAGGCTTCGAGGTGGACCGGCTCTTCGTAGAAGTATTTGACGATGTCCAAGGGGCAACCGATTTGCGCCGAAGGTACGCCTGTGCGGAGCGCCACGGTGGGGTACCTTTGCGCGCTCCCCTCCCTCGTCTCCCTGCATGAAAGCACTTCAGTCCGCGCTGATCTGGGCCGCCGAGGTCGCGATCGTTCTCCTGTGGCTCCCGCTCGTGGCGGTCGTCCGGCTCTTCGACCGCGACCCGGCGCACTACGCGACGGGCCGCCTCTTCCGGCTCCTCGGCAACGCGATGACGCGCGTCAACCCGCTCTGGAACGTGCACCTCGAAGGGGACCTCCCGGACGAGCCGCGCCTGCCCTACGTCGTCGTCGCCAACCACCAGTCCAACGCCGACATCCCCGTCATCAGCCGACTGCCGTGGGAGATGAAGTGGGTGGCGAAGGCCGAGCTGTTCCGCCTCCCCGTGGCCGGGTGGATGATGCGGCTCGCGGGCGACATCCCCGTGGCCCGGCGCAGCCCGGAGAGCCGCGCCGCCGTCCTGCTGGCCGCGCGCCAGACCCTCGCCGACCGCTGCTCGGTGATGTTCTTCCCGGAGGGGACGCGCTCGCGCGACGGCCGGGTGCGCCGCTTCCAGTCCGGCGCGTTCCGCCTCGCCATCGACGCCGGCGTGCCCATCCTGCCGCTCGCCATCGACGGCACGCGCGACGCGCTCCCGAAGCACGGCTGGAAGTTCGGCCATGCCATCCACGCCCGCCTCAAGGTGCTCCCGCCCATCCCCACCGCCGGCCTCCGCCCGGCCGATGCCGAGGCGCTCAGCGCCCAGGTGCGCGACCAGATCGTCGACCAGATCGCGGCGTGGCGTGGGGCGGACCCTGCCGAGGTGGACGCCCTCGCCGAGCCGGTCTCGCCGGCCGCGCGCCGCGTGGAAGAAACGACAAAATTGCCGCGCTAGCCCGGAGGTCGCGCGCGCGCAGCGTAGCTTTAGCGTCTGCCATCCGCCGATTGCCCGGTAGCTCAATTGGCAGAGCACCAGTTTCTGGATCTGGGGGTTGAAGGTTCGAGTCCTTCCCGGGCAACTCGACTCAAGCCACTCGCTCTCCTGCGAGTGGCTTTTTTTTGCCGACTGAGAGCAAAGTCGTGTTGACAGTTAGCAGGTGGAGGCCGGTTCGAGGGCAGTCTGAGGACGATCCGAGGCGCGCGAGGAGCCAGATGCCGTAGCATCGGGCGACGAGCGCAACGAAGGAGCGGCCCAGAGTGGCCCGAAACGGCTCATCGTGATTGACTGTCAACACGGCCAAGCGCAGAGGCGGTGCGCCCGACCTCCCACCGGGCTCGAGGACGAAGCGTGTTGCAGATTACGGCGGCCGGGGCGATATTCGCCGAGCTCTCCCCCTCCACCACCCCCCGGTCTTCCATGCCTCTCCTCCGACCCGTTCTCCTCGCTGGCGCGTTGCTCTGCGTCACCACGGCCGCGCACGCGCAGTCGGCCCGGCCCGCTGCGCCCGAGGCCACGCTCGTGCTCGTCGAGCGCATTCAGCTTCCGGCTGTCGACAACGACGCCCTCATCGCGCGGGACGCGGCGCGCGCCGACGGCAAGGTCGGCCCGCTGCGTTTTGCCGAGCCGTTCGACCTCAGCGCCTCCGCTCGGAGTGCCGGCACGTGGGAGACCCTCGCCGACGGGCAGCGCGTGTGGCGGCTCCGCATCGGCTCGCCGGACGCGTACTCGCTCAACATCGGGTTCAGCCGCTTCCGTCTCCCCGAAGGGGCCACGCTCTGGCTCTACCCGGCGGGCGAGGCCCCGCACTTCCGCGCCTTCACGGCGGCCGACAACGAGGCACACGGCGAGCTGTGGACCCCGATCGTCCGCGGCGACGAGACCGTGATCGAGCTGAACTTCCCGGACGTGAAACCCTACGACGAGCCCGACTTCGAGCTGGAGATCGGCCGGGTCAACCACGCCTACCGGCCCTTCGGCCTCGACCGGTCGACCCTCTCGGCGCACGACCTCGAGCGCTCCGGCTCGTGCAACGTGGACGTGGTCTGCCCGCAGGGCGACGGCTTCCGCGACATCATCCGCTCGGTCGGGGCCTACACGCTCAACGGCTTCGACCAGTGCAGCGGCTCGGCGATGAACAACACCTCGCAGGACGGCCGGCCGTACTTCCTCACCGCCGATCACTGCGGCGTCCGCTCCAGCAACGCCGCCAGCATGGTGATCTACTGGAACTACGAGAACTCGACCTGCCGCGTGCCCGGCTCCCCGCAGAGCGGCCAGAACGGCAACGGCTCGCGCGACCAGTTCAACTCGGGCGTGCTCTTGCGCGGTACCTCAGGCGGCGGCACCTCGGGCGGCCCCGACTGGACCATCGTCGAGACCGACGATCCGATCCCGCCGGAGTACGCCGTCTACCTCAACGGCTGGGACCGCCGCGACCGGGCGACGCCGAGCGCCATCGCCATCCACCACCCCGGCGTCGAGGAGAAGCGCATCTCGTTCGAGAACGACCCGACCTCGATCGACTCCTACCTCGGGCGGCCGAACAACCCGGCCGGCACCCACCTCAAAGTGACCGACTGGGACCTGGGCACCACCGAGGGCGGCTCCTCGGGCTCGCCGCTCTTCAGTCCCGAGAAGCGCGTAGTCGGCCAGCTCTCGGGCGGCTTCGCCTCGTGCAGCAGCCAGACCGCCGACTGGTACGGGCGCATGGCGCGCAACATGACCACCGGCGCGCAGGCGTTCCTCGATCCGGGCAACACGGGGGTCCCATTCATCGACGGCAAGGAGGCCGGCGAAGCGCTCTTCGGCTCGATGACCGCCACCCCGGCCAGCACCACGCCCGGCGAGACGGTGACCCTGACGACTACCGTCACGAATGGCACGGGGGCGCTGCTGAGCGGCGTCGTGTTCGAGGACGACCTCGCCCCCGGCCTCACGTTCGCCGGCAACCTCACCACCTCGGCCGGCTCGGCCGGGCAGGCGGGCGGCACCGTGGGCTGGACCTTCGACATCGCCGACGGGGCGATGCAGACGATCTCCTACGACGTGACCGTCGGGGCGAGCGTCGAGAGCGACATCTTCAACGCGGCCACCCTCGACCACCCGGCGCTCGACGCCACGGTGAGCGTCGGCGTGACCATCGACGTGTTCATCGAGGCAGACCTCGTCTACACCAACAACCAGACCGTCTCGATCCCGGACAACGCCTGCCCGTCGAACGTGACGAGCGCCATCGACGTGCCCGCTTCGTTCGCGTGGGACGACCTCAAGGTCGGTGTGACGATCGGGCACACGTGGCGCGGCGACCTTCGCGTCGAGCTGCGGAGTCCCGACGGCACGACGGCGCAGCTCCTCCAGCGCGTCGGCGGCTCGGCCGACAACCTCGACGCCCTGTTCAGCGACGACGGCCCGGCCAACGCCTTCGGCAGCGGCGACCACAGCCTCAGCCCGCCGAGCTACGAGGTCGAGGGCCGGCCGCAAGGCGACGGGAGCGACCCGCTCAGCAGCTTCGACGGCGAAGACCCGCGGGGCACGTGGACCCTCGCCGTCTGCGACGACGCCGGAGCCGACATCGGCAGCATCCAGCAGTGGTCGCTGCTGTTCTTCACCCCAGGCACGCCGAGCGACCTCGCTCTCACGCTGACGCCGAGCAACCCGCCGGTCGTCGTCGGAGCGGGCGGAGGCCCGGTCGGCTTCACAGCGACACTCACCAACAACGGAACCGCCTCGGAGAGCTTCGACGCGTGGACCTTCGCCGAGCTGCCCAACGGGAATCTCTTCGGTCCGATCACTGGCCCCGTTCGCGTGACGCTCGGCGCGGGGGCGACGCTCACGCGCGCGCTCACCCAGAACGTCCCGGCGAACGCACCGACCGGCGCGTACCGCTACATCGGGTACCTCGGCACGTTCCCCAACGACGTGGTAGCCACCGATGACTTCGGCCTCACCAAGTCCAGCGCGGCCAGCACCCAGGCGGCCTTCGGCACGTCGTGGACCACGCTCTACGCCGACTCCGGCTCGCCGGTCGAGGCGGGTCAGACGTGGAAGGCCTCGGTAGAGACGGCGGCCCACTCGACCAGCCAGGCCGAAGGCTTCGCCGTCGCCGCGGTCTATCCGAACCCGATGCGGGACGGGGCCGTGGTGCGCGTTCGCCTCGCCGAGGCGGGCGCTGTGACCGCGTCCGTCTACGACCTGCTCGGCCGCCGCGTGGCTGTGCTGCACGACGGTACGCTGCCCGCAGGCGAGACGGCTCTCGCGCTCGGCACCGCCGGCCTCGCCGACGGGACCTATCTCGTCCGGGTCGAGGCCGCAGCCGGCGTCGCGACGCAGCGGGTGACGGTGCTCCGCTAGCCGCACTCGGCGGATATGGAAAAGGGGCGCGGCCTTGCACAGGCTGCGCCCCTTTTTCTGTTGGCATGCCGAGCTACATCTTGCCGCGGCCCTGGCGCTCGGCCTCGCGGACCTTCTCCGGGTCGGGCGCGATGATGGTTTTGTGCTTGCCCTCCTGAGGTAATGACTGCGGATCGGTGCCGACCTCGGGCTGAACCTCGGGGTCGCCGGCACCGGACTTGTCCTCGACGTAGTCGGGCTTCTGGCTCTGGAGCTTCTTCGGGTCCATTTCGGGCTGGTCAGACATGGCGGGCGGAGGTAGGTGAGAGGAGAGCGTGCTACGGCGCGGCCGCCACTTCGTTCTCGTTCCGCCGCACGGGGCGTCTAGGTCGTGGCGATGCTCTGCTTGGGGTCGGCGAGCGGGTAGTCGGCCTCGGCCTTGCCCTGCGCCATCTCGCGCAGCCGCCGCCGGAGCAGCCGCCGCCGGAGCGGGCTGAGGTGGTCGATAAAAAGCACGCCGTTGAGGTGGTCGAACTCGTGCTGCACCACGCGCGCCAGCATCCCCGACGCCTCCATGTCGTGCGGCACGAACGCGCGGTCGAGGAAGCGCACCCGGATGTGCTCCGGACGGACGACGTCTTCGCGGAGGTCCGGGATCGAGAGGCAACCCTCCTCGTAGTCGCACAGGTCGTCCTCGTCGGCGTCCACGATCTCGGGATTGATGAACGCTACGGGCCCCACGGCCCAGAGCGGGAGCACACCCAGCTCCTCCTCGATCTCGGCGGCAAACGTGCTGAGGTCCACGACGAACAGCCGCTCGCTACGGCCCACCTGCGGCGCGGCCAGTCCGATTCCGCTCGCGCCGTGCATCGTCTCGACCATGTCGTCGAGGAGCTGCTGGAGCGCCGGGCTGTCTGCCTCGACGGGAACCGTTTCGGCCCGCAGGATGGGGCTGCCATAGGGGTAGATCGGGAGAATCATGGGCCAGAGGGGATGTCCGAGGTCGGGCGTTCGCTCGCCCGCTCGTCGAGGTACTCTTGGAGGATGACGGCTGCGGCGGCACGGTCCACGCGGCCTCGGTCGCGACGGGCTTTGCGGCCGGCTCCGGCCGTGCGGATTGCCTCCTTCGCCCGAGCCGATGAGAAGCGCTCGTCCCACGTCACGATCTCGACGCCAGGGAAGGCGTTGCGGAGCCGGTTGACGAAGGGGCGCACGCGGTCGGTCGCCGGCCCCTCCTCCCCGTCCAGATCGAGGGGCCAGCCGACGACGAGCGTCTCGATCCCGTCGCGCCGGTCGAGCGCCCGAAGCGCCTCGACCGCCACGTCCGGCGCACACGTGTCGAGCGGCTGCGCGAACAGCCGGAGCGGGTCGGCCACGGCCAGGCCGACCCGCTTCGTGCCGTAGTCTACACCGACGAGGCGAGGCAATGTCGAGAGCATGGGGCCGGGTTCGACAGAGTCGGGGAGATCCGTTGGAGCCAACAGCGTTGAGTAAATCAAACAGGGCCGGCAGAACCGGCCCTGAAAGGTACAACGGGATGCGCGGGGACTCAGGCCTTGCTCGTTGCCTTCTTGCGAGCGGTGCCGTTGGTCTTGACGCCGTTCTTCTTGGCCCCGTTCGCGGTGCCGTTTGGCGCGTCGGCGCTGCCCTCGGGGATAGAGTAGCCGAGGTCGGCCAGCGGCTTCTGCAGCTCCTGCTTCACCCGCTTGCTCGGCTTGAAGTGCGTTTTGCGCCGGCTCGGGATGAAGACCGTCTCGTTGGTCTTGGGGTTGCGGGCCTTCGGCTTGGCCTTCGTCTTCTTGACCTCGAAGACGCCGAAGTCCCGGAGCTCGATGCGGACCTCGGGATCCGCCTCCAGCATCAGCTCACGCAGCGCGGCGATGACGTCCGTCACCCAGGGCTCCGACTTGTAGATCGGCATACCCCGAAGCTCAGCGACACGCCGGGCCACGTCCTTTTTAGTTAGGGTTGGGACACGTTCCTGTGCCATGATGTTCTCAGTGGTGGTGGATGGGAGATAGGTCCTACACATGGGGAGGATTGAAGAACGAACAGGAGCACCGCACTCAATCGCGGGGGAAACCGCCTAGTCGTGGCTGCCCTCTAGCGATACAGGTTAGGCACTTAAATCGGCTTCTTCCCTTCCTTCTTCTGCGCACTGCTCTAGGCATCCGACAGGCCAGAAGCCAACGCAGTGGGCCACAACATGGTGGCTTTGCACATGTTCCAGAAGAACACAACCGGTTGTGCTGATATTGTACCGGAAAGCCGTTTCCGCAAAGCTGTTCGTGGGCCAGAAGGTTTTCTTCTCCAAATCTAGCCATTTACCTCTGCCTCCGGCCCCGATTCCTCGAGTCGGTAGACTCCGTAGATGCCCTCGACCTGCTCTAGCCGTAGCATCAGCCGCTGAAGGTGACTCAGATCGGAGACAAGCAGCACGATGGCCCCTTCGAACACGCCGTCCTCGCCCTCGATCGTGATCGAGCGGATGTTGGTCTTGAGGTTCTTCGAGATCACCGTGGTCAGGTCCGAGACCATGCCCACCCGGTCCTCACCGACGAGCCGGAGCGCTGCGATGAACTGCACGTCCTTCTGGCGGCTCCACTCGACCGGGATGATCCGGTCGGCGTGGTCCATCAGCAGGTGCGGCGCGTTGCGGCAGCTCATCCGGTGGATGTTGATGGCCCCGGTTTTGGAGACGAACCCGAAGACGTTGTCGCCGGGAATCGGGTTGCAGCAGGCGGCGTACTGCGTGGCGAGGTCGGCGTGGTGCTCGCCGTCGATGACGAGCGAGGCGCGGCCCTGCTCGCGCGCGGTCTCGGTGAACTCGGCGGCCTGGAGCCGGAGCGGCGTCTCGCCCTCGGCCGCGGACTCTTCCTGCTGCTGCCCCTCTCGGACGGCGCGGACGAACTCGCCGGGGTCGTACAGCCCGGTGCCGATCTCGTAGAAGAGCTGCTGCGCGTTCGGGAACTTGAGGCCCGACGAGAGGCGGTTGAGGTCGTCCTCGTCCAGCTCCAGCTTGGCGCGCTTGAGCTTTTTCTCCAGCAGAACGCGCCCATGCGCCGCCGCCTTGCGCCGCTTCTCGTTGACCCAGTGGCGGATGCGGCTCCGCGCCTTTTGGGTGACCACGAACTGGAGCCAGTCCGGGTTCGGCGTCTGCTTCTTCGAGGTCAGCACCTCCACCTGGTCGCCGCTCGCGAGGTGGTACGAGAGCGGCACCATCCGGCCGTTGACCTTCGCCCCGATGCAGTGGAAGCCGACCTCGGAGTGGACCTGGTAGGCGAAGTCGACGGGCGTCGCGCCGCGCGGGATCGTCAGCAGGTCGCCGTTCGGGGTGAAGACGTAGATCTCCTCGTCGTAGAGGCTGAGCTGAAACTCCTTGACGAAGTCGCTGGCGCGCTCGGGGGCGGGGTTCTCGATCAGGTCGCGGACCCAGGTGTAGATCTTCTCGAGGGCCTCGTCGCTGCGGACCTTGGCCGCCACGCCGTCGCTCGGCCCGCCCTCTTTGTAGCGCCAGTGGGCCGCCACGCCACGCTCGGCGACAGCGTGCATCTCCTCCGTCCGAATCTGAATCTCGACGGGCCGGCCGTCGGGGCCGAGGACCGTCGTGTGCAGGCTCTGGTAGCCGTTCGACTTCGGCACCGAGATGAGGTCGCGGAAGCGCTCGGGAATCGGCTGGTAGAGATCGGTCAGGACCGAGTAGACCCGCCAGCAGTCCTCCCTCCCTTTCTTGCCTTCGCCGTTGAGGATGACGCGGACCGCCGCGAGGTCGTAGATCTCGTCCAAGCCCTTCTGCTGGACCTGCATCTTCCGGTGGATCGAGGCGATGCTCTTGGGCCGGCCGTAGATCCTGAAGTCGAACCCGGCCTCCTCGAGCTCCCTCTTGACCGGCGCGATGAACTGATCAACGAACGTTTCGCGCTGGCTCTTGGTCTTGTTCAGCCCGCGCGCGATCTCGCGGTAGGCGTCCGGCTGGAGGTATTTCAGGCACAAGTCCTCCAGCTCGGTCTTGACCTCGTTCAGCCCGAAGCGGTGGGCGAGCGGGACGAAGAGGTCGTGCGTCTCGCTGGCGATCTTGAGCTGCTTCGGCTGCGAGAGCGAGTCGAGCGTCCGCATGTTGTGCAGCCGGTCGGCGAACTTGACGATGATGACCCGGATGTCGGAGGCCATCGAGAGCATCAGCTTGCGGACGTTCTCCGCCTGGCCCAACTCGCGGCTGGCGAAGACGTAGTCGATCTTGGTCAGCCCGTCGATGATCTTCGCCATGCCCTGCCCGAACTCGGCCTCGATCAGATCGAGCGAGATGTCGGTGTCCTCGACCGTGTCGTGGAGGATCGCGGCGACGACCGAGACGTCGTCGAACGGCACGTCGCGCGCGACGATCGTGGCGACCTCGAGCGGGTGCGAGATGTAGCGCTCGCCCGAGGCGCGGCGGTCGTGGCGGTGCGCCCAGTAGGCGACCCCGAAGGCGCGGCGGAGGTAGGCCTCGTCGACGACCGGGAGGTTGCGGCGGCAGTGCTCGAGCAGCACCCGGAACCGCCGCTCGAAGGCGGGCTCGACGTGGATGTCCTGAAGCTGGGCGCTGAGGTAGGGCGAGGCTTTGATCATGGTGGAGCCAGTCAGGAACGCAGGGGCGCTGCACAGTACGGACGCTACGCGGTACGAACGCTACACGGTAAGGACGAGCCCGTCTGGGTACAGCAGACCTGCTGCTACGACGAGCGGCCCCGCCTGTTCGACGGGGCCGCTCGGTATCGCGTTTCGGAAACTCAGGACCGCTCTACCCGCGATGCCCGCTGCCCTTGGGCGCGCCCTCGTCGCCGGCCCCGGTGTCCGGCGGCGGCTCCCCAATGCCGGGGGCCGCGCCCTGCGGCGCGTCCGGGTGCATGTTCTCCTCCGGGTCCGAGGGAGCCTTCGGCGCGTCGTCCGACTGCGTCGAGGCGTCGGCGGCAGGAGCTTCGGTCACGGCCTCGGCCTCCGCCATCTCGGCTGCAGCGTCGGCCTTCGCCTCCGCCGTGTCGGTCTTGAGGCGGTCGATGTAGGCGACGTGGCCTTCGGTATCCCCAGCGGCGAGGAGCGCGGCCTGCTCGGCCCACGTCTCCTCGTTGGCCGAAGCGTCAGACGTGCTGCTGCCCTCGGAGAGGGCGGCGCGGAGCGTGTCGAGGTCGGCCTCGGCGAGGCCCGCGAAGGTGGTGATGCCCGCGCTTTCGAGCGCGCCGGCAAAGACAGGGCCGATGCCCCGCACCTTCGTCAGGTCGTCGGCCTCGACGGAAGAGGTCTCGACCGTGGCCGTCTCAGCGGCGACAGGCGGAGCGGCGGGCTTAGCCGCCTGCTGCGTCTGCTCGCCCGACGAGGCGCTGCGGCTGCGGCCACTGCTGCGGCGCGTCCGGCGCGTCCGCTTGGAGCCGCCGTCCGGCTGCACGTCGTTGTAGTCGACTAGCTCGATCAATGCCACCTCGGCCGCATCGCCCTGCCGGAGACCGAGCTTGACGACGCGCGTGTAGCCGCCGGGCCGGTCGCCGATCCGTCCGGCGATGTCGCCGAAGAGCTCCTTCACGGCCTCTTTGTTCTTGAGGCGGCGGAAGACCTGGCGGCGGTTGGCCGTCGTGTCCTCCTTCGCCCGGTTGATGAGCGGCTCGACGAACGAGCGGAGCGCCTTCGCCTTCGGCAGCGTCGTCTCGATGCGCTTGTGCTCGATCAGCGCGGAGCTGAGCGCCGCGAGCGTCGCTTTGCGGTGCGCTGCGGTGCGCCCGAGCTTCTTGATCTTCTTCTGATGTCTCATGACAGGTAGTTTCTGGTTCCTCGTTTCTGGTTTCTGGCTTTCCGACAAGGAACCAGAAACTGCAAACTAGAAACAGTTAAGCGGTTTCTTCTTCGAGGTACTTGCCGACGTCCATGCCGAACCGGAGGTGGCGGTCTTCCAAGACGACCACTAGCTCCTGGAGGCTCTTGCGGCCGAAGTTGCGGAACTTCAGCATCTCCGACTCCTCGCGGCGGACGAGGTCGCCGATGGTCTTGATCGACGCGGCCTTGAGGCAGTTCTGGGCGCGCACCGAGAGGTCGAGGTCGTCGACGCTCTGGTTGAGGAGGCTGCGGACGCGCTGCACCTCGGCGTCCACCTCCTTCTCCTCCTCGGGCTGCTCCGGCTCCTGCTCGACCGAGATGAACAGGCCGACGTGATCGCGCAGGATCGAGGCGGCGGCCGTGAGCGCGTCCTCCGGCGTGATCGAACCGTCGGTCTCGACCTCGAGCGTCAGCCGCTCGTAGTCGATCTTCTCGCCGACGCGGGCCGGGTTGACGGTGTACTTGACGTTCAGGATCGGCGTGAAGATGGCGTCCACGGCGACGACGCCGATGGGGTCGTCCGCGCGCTTGTTCTCCTCGGCCGGGACGTAGCCACGGCCTCGCCCGACGCGGAACTCGACGAGCAGGTCGGCCTCGTCCGAGAGCATTGCGATGTGGTGCTCCGGGTTGAGGATCTCGAACTCGGCCGTCGCATCGGCGAGCGTGCCGGCGGTCAGCTCACCGGGGCCGTCGAGCTGGAGCGTGATCGTGCCTTCTTCCTCTTCGCTCGCCCGGAAACGGACGCCTTTGAGGTTGAGGATGATGTCAGCCACGTCCTCGGTCACGCCGGGGACGGTCGAGAACTCGTGCTGCACCCCGTCGATCTTGAGCGCCGTGATGGCGGTGCCTTCGAGCGAGGAGAGCAACACGCGCCGGAAGGCGTTGCCGATGGTGACGCCGTAGCCGCGCTCGAGCGGCTGCACGGTGAAGCGGCCGTAGGTGTCGTTCATCTCCTCGACCTGCACGCCGTCCGGCATCTGGAGCTGGATGTTGTTCATCGTCGTGGTCATAGATTTCGTGCTGAAAGGTGACGGAAGCGCAGAGGACTACTTCGAGTACAGCTCGACGATGAGCTGCTCGCGGATGTTCTCCGGGATGTCCTCGCGCTCGGGGAGATCGATGAACTTGCCCCGCAGGGTCGAGCGGTCCACCTCGAGGTGCGGGAAGGCCCGGCGGCTCCGCTCGACGGCCTCGCGGACCGTATCGAGGTTCTTGCTCTTGGGCCGGATCTCGACGATGTCGCCCGGCCGGAGCTGGTGCGACGGGATCGACGAGACGCGGTCGTTGACCATCACGTGGCCGTGATTGACGAGCTGCCGGGCCTGCCGGCGCGTCCGGGCGAAGCCGAGCCGGAAGACAACGTTGTCGAGCCGGGCCTCTAGAAACTTGAGGAGGTTCTCGCCGGTGACGCCCTTCTTGCGCGAGGCCTTCTCGAAGAGGTTGCGGAATTGCCGCTCGAGCAGGCCGTAGGTGTACTTCGCCTTCTGCTTCTCCTTGAGCTGCACGGAGTACTCGCTCTCCTTGCGGCGGCGGCTCTGGCCGTGCTGGCCGGGGCCGTACGGCTTGCGCTCGAGCGATTTGGAAGGGCCGAAGATCGGCTCTTTGAACCGACGGGCGAGCTTCTGCTTAGGGCCTCTGTAACGAGCCATGATTCGATTTTAGATTTTGGATTGGCGATTCTGGACGGAGGAGTCTGATTCTGGATGGACACTCGAGCCGGGCGCTCAATCCTCCGAGATCAGAAACCCCCAATCGTCAGACACGGCGGCGCTTCGGAGGCCGGCAGCCGTTGTGGGGGATCGGGGTAACGTCGCGGATCGTGAGCAGCTCGAGGCCCGAGGTCGAGAGCGCGCGGATCGCTCCCTCGCGCCCAGAGCCTGGGCCTTTCACGTAAACGTCGACCCGGCGGAGGCCGAGGTCGTAGGCTTCTTTCGCTGCGGCACCTGCCGCGACGCCGGCCGCGTAAGGCGTGTTCTTGCGACTGCCACGAAAGCCCATCTTGCCGGAGCTAGCCCACGAGATGGTGTTCCCGTAGGAGTCCGTGAGCGTGATCATGACGTTGTTGAACGTCGCCTTGATGTAGGCCGTGCCGTTGGACTCGACCTGAATCTTCTTCTTCTGTGGACGGGCGCTTCGGACGGCACCTTTGCCTTGCTGCTTTGCCATGAGGTTCTGTTCGCGAGGTGGTCAGTCCCAGCGTGCTCCCCGTGACGCCATGGGGCGAGGGGGAGTGAGCCGGGGACGAGGAAAACGGTTCGGAGCGCGAGGGCGGAGGCACGAAGCCTCGAAACCCCGTGCTCACGACTTTTTACTTGCGCGGTGCCTTCTTCTTGCCCGCGACGGTACGACGGCGGCCCTTGCGGGTGCGCGCGTTCGTCTGCGTCCGCTGGCCGCGCACAGGAAGGCCGCGCCGGTGGCGAAGCCCACGGTACGAGCCGATGTCCATCAGCCGCTTGATGTTGAGCTGCGTCTCGGTGCGGAGAGACCCCTCGACCGTGTAGTTGTCTTCGATGAGACGCCGGACGCGCCGCGTATCCTCCTCCGTCCACTCCGACGGGTGCACCGCCGGGTCGATCTCGGCGCGCTCGAGGATCTCCTGTGCGCGGGACCGCCCGACTCCGTAGATATCGGTCAGGGCGATCTCGCCACGCTTGTTGTTGGGAACGTCGACTCCTGCGATTCGAGGCATAATTCGATTTTGGATTTAGGATTTTGGATTTTGGAGCAGCGGACCTGCAAATCACAAGTCCCCACTCCAAAATTCAAAATCGACTCAGCCCTGGCGCTGCTTGTGCTTGGGGTTGCGCTTGTTGATGACGTAAATGCGGCCCTTGCGGCGGACGATCTTGTCGTCGGCGGAGCGCTTCTTGACGCTGGCTCGGACTTTCATAGGAGGTCTCGGTTGTAGTGCGTGTGTTAGTGCGCGAACGAAGCTTCGGCTCCGGCGATGAACGCCCCCTGCTCGGCGAGGACGGCCTCGATGGGCTCGAACGAGGACAAGATGGTAGGCTCGCCCCGGCCGACTAAGATCATGTGTTCGTAGTGAGCGGCGGGCGTGCCGTCGGCAGTGCGGACGGTCCAGCCGTCAGCGTCAACGGTGACCTCCGACGTGCCGCCGGTGATCATCGGCTCGACGCAGAGCGTCATGCCCGACTTCAGCTTCTTGCCGGTACCACGGCGGCCCACGTTCGGGACTTGTGGGTCCTCGTGCAAGCTCCGCCCGACGCCGTGACCGACGAGGTCACGGACGACGCCGTAGCCTCGGGACTCGCAGTACGATTGCACCGCAAAGGCGATGTCACCGATTCGCCGCCCGTGTAGCCCATTCTTTATGCCCTCGTAGAGGGACTGTTTCGTGTCCTCCAGGAGGGTTTGTTTCTCAGCCGATATTTCACCGACGGCAAACGTGTAGGCGTAGTCGCCGAAGTAGCCGTCCAGCTCTACGCCGCAGTCTACCGAGACGATATCGCCCTCTTGCAGCGGCTCTTCGCTCGGAAAGCCGTGGACGACCACGTCGTTGACCGAGACGCAGAGCGCGGCCGGAAACGGTGTGTCGTTGCGAGCGATCCGGTAGCCTTTGAACGCGGGGCGCGCGCGCGCCTCGGCGATGATCTCCTCAGCGACGCGGTTCAGCTCCAGCGTCGCAACGCCCGGTCGGATGCGGCGCGCCATCTCGGTCAACACGTCGCCCACAAGGGCGGCGCTCCGGCGCATCGCTTCGACTTCGCGTTCGGACTTGAGGTGGACCACGGAGGGGGTTTCTGGTTTACGGTTTCTAATTGAGCGCAGACGACAGTGTGCCCAACCAGAAACCAGGACCTACAAACTGTCTTAGCGGCGGCCGCGGACGCGCCCGCTCTTCATGAAGCCGTCGTAGTGGCGCATCAGCAGGTGGCTCTCGATCTGCTGCAACGTGTCGAGCGTGACGCCGACGAGGATGAGCAAGCTCGTCCCGCCGTAGAAGCTCGCGAAGCCCGGCGTGATGCCTGCCTGTGCGGCAAAGGCAGGCATGATGGCGACGAGTCCGAGGAAGACCGAGCCGGGGAGCGTGATCCGCGTCAGGATGTTGTCGATGAACTCGCTCGTCTGCTTGCCGGGCCGAATGCCAGGGATGAAGCCGCCCTGCCGCTTCATCGTGTCAGCCATCTCCTGCGGGTTGACCGCGATCGCCGTGTAGAAGTAGGTGAAGAAGACGCAGACAAAGAAGAAGATGAACGAGTAGCCGAACCCGAAGATGTTGCCGGTCCAGTTGCCGACCCCGAGCCAGAAGCCGCTCTCGGGGAAGAATGCGGCGATCGTGCTCGGGATGAACATGATCGACTGCGCGAAGATGATCGGCATGACGCCGGCGGCGTTGACCCGGAGCGGGAGGTACTGCGTCGTCCCGCCGTAGACCCGGCGGCCGACGACCCGCTTGGCGTACTGCACCGGAATCCGCCGTGTCCCCTGGGTGATCAGCACGATGCCGGCGGTCACGAGAATGAGTGCGCCAATCTCGATCAGGAAGATGAAGAAGTTGCTCTTGAGCTCGAACTCGTTGAAGAGCGAGGCCGGGAGGAAGGCGATGATCCCGATCATGATCAGCAGCGAAATCCCGTTGCCGATCCCCTTCTCGGTGATCCGCTCGCCGAGCCACATCACGAAGATGGTCCCGGCCGTCAGCACGATGACCGTCGTGATGAGGAAGAACGTCTCGTTGACAACGATGGCCTGGCTGGTCGCGCCGTACTGCAAGTTGATCGCGTAGCCAATCGACTGGAGCGCCGTGATGCCGACCGTCCCGTAGCGCGTCAGCTGGGTGATCTTGCGCCGCCCTTCCTCGCCCTCGCGTTGGAGCTTCTGGAAGTAGGGGACGACGGCCCCGAGCAGCTGGATGATGATCGACGCCGTGATGTACGGCATGATACCGAGCGCGAAGATGCCCGCCTGGAAGAACGCCCCGCCGACGAAAAGGTCGAAGAGCCCGAACAGCCCGTCGCGCGTCTGGTCGCTGACCTGAGCCAGGATGCGGGCATCGACGCCGGGCAGCGTCACGTACGCGCCGATGCGGTAGACGACGAGCAGACCGAGCGTGTAGAGGATGCGGCGGCGCAGCTCCTCGATCTTCCAAATGTTGCGAACGCTTTCAGCAAACGATGACATGTCCTTCGGGTTAGGGGTTGGAGGGTCGAGAGTCAAGGGGGTGCGTGTCCCGCCTCGGCCCTAGACCCCAAAACCAAATTACTCTACGATGTGGACGGTGCCACCGGCGGCTTCGATCTTCTCCTTCGCCGAGGCGCTAAAGGCGTGCGCGGTCACGTCGAGCTTGGCCGAGAGCCGGCCGTCGCCGAGGATCTTGACGCGGTCCTTTTTGTCGGTCAGCCCGAGCGCTACGAGGGTCTCCGGCGTCACGCTGCCCGACACGCGGCCCTCGTCGATGAGCGTGCTCAGGCGCGAGAGGTTGACCGGCGCGTAGGTGACGCGGTTCGGATTGCGGAAGCCGACCTTCGGGACCCGGCGCTGGAGCGGCATCTGGCCGCCCTCGAACCACGCCGGGATGCTGGCCCCGGCGCGGCTCTTCTGGCCCTTGTGGCCCTTGGTGGCGGTGCCTCCTTTGCCGGAGCCTTCGCCACGGCCGATCCGCTTCTTCGATTTGGTCGAACCCTTGGCGGGCTTCAGGTTACTGAGATCCATCGTTCGTGTTGGCTGGTGTCGCCCGCTTCCCGAAGCGGACTCGCGTGGAGTAAAAGGGAGACCGACTCGGTCTACTTGACTTCCTCGACCGAGACGAGGTGGCTGACCTTGTTGACCATGCCGCGAATCTGCGGCGTGTCCGTCAGCTCGTTGGTCTTGCCGATGCGGCCGAGCCCGAGCGCTTCGACGGTGCGTTTCTGACCGCCTTGCTGGCCGATGGCGCTGCGGGTCTGGGTGATCTTGAGTGTTGCCATGGTATCGTATAGCGGAGGGCACGGGGCCCAGTCGGAGAGGGAGAGCGGAGGCGCTAGCCGTTGAAGACGCGCGTCACCGAAACGCCGCGGCGCTTGGCGACCTCGCCTGGGTCCTCGAGGCGCTGGAGCGCGTTGATCGTCGCCGCAACGACGTTGTGCGGGTTGTTCGACCCCTGGCTCTTGGTGAGCACGTCGGTGTAGCCCGCGCATTCGAGCACGGCGCGGACGCCGCCGCCGGCGATGACGCCCGTCCCCTCGCTCGCGGGCTTGACCAGGACGCGCCCGGCATCCTGAATCCCGATCACGGCGTGCGGGATGGTGCCCTTCTTCATCGGCACCTTGAACATGTTCTTCTTCGCCGCGTCGGTCCCCTTCGAGATCGCGTCGGCGACCTCGTTGGCCTTGCCGAGTCCGTGCCCAACCGTGCCTTTGCCGTCGCCGACGACGACGACGGCGTTGAACGAGAAGCGCCGGCCGCCCTTGACGACCTTCGCCACGCGGTTGATGTGCACGAGCCGCTCGATCAGGTTCTGCCCGTCGGAGGCTTTGGCCTTGCGGCCCCGTCTGCTGTCCTTTGCCATGTCGATGTGCCAGTGCGCCCGGTCGCCCGAGCGCGGTGATTAAAACTTCAGTCCACCTTCGCGTGCGCCCTCAGCGAGCGCCTTGACGCGGCCGTGGTAGCGGTACCCATTGCGGTCGAACACGACGGTCGCGAGACCCGCCGCTGTCGCCTTCTCAGCGAGCCGCTTGCCGACGGCCTTGCCGACCTCGACGCGGACACCACCGTCGGAGAGACCGGCCTCGCGGCTCGACGCCGACGCCAGCGTGCGGCCATCGAGGTCGTCGATGAGTTGGGCGTAGATGTGGTTGTTCGAGCGGAAGACGCTCAGGCGCGGGCGCTCGGCCGTGCCGCTGACCTTGGCGCGGACCCGGCGCTTGATGCGCATCCGGTTCTGCACTTTCTTGGGCTGCTTTGCCATGTTGGTTCAGGTCTCGGCGGGAAGATTTCCGACCCTCCCGCGCTTGTGAGATCGGGCTTGCGCCCGGTGAGTTATCGTGCGGCCGTCTTGCCAGCCTTGCGCCGGACGTACTCGCCGACGTAGCGGACGCCCTTGCCCTTGTATGGCTCGGGCGGACGGAGGGAGCGGATCTTGGCTGCCACCTGCCCGACCATCTGCTTGTCGATCCCCTCGATGGTCACGAGAGGGTTCTTGCCACGCGCCGCCTCGGTCGTGATCTCGATGCCGTCGGGCGGGAGGAAGAAGATGGGGTGCGAGAAGCCGAGCGCGAGCTCGAGCACGCCGTTGTTGACCTCGGCGCGGTACCCGACCCCGATCACCTCGAGCTGCTTCTTGTAGCCCTCGGTGACGCCGATCACGGCGTTGTCGATCAGCGAGCGGTACAGCCCGTGCATCGCGCGGTGGCGCTGCTGCTCGGTCGGCCGCTCGACGACGATTTCGTCCTCCTCCACGCGGACCGTGAGGTCAGGGTCGATGGGAACGTGGAGTTCGCCCTTCGGGCCTTTGGCCGTCACCACGTTGTTGTCGGCGACGGTCACGGTGACGCCGTCGAGGACTGGGATGGGCTGCTTTCCAATGCGAGACATGAGGGTTGCTAGTTGTTGGTGGTTAGTCGTTGGTGGTCCGTGTTGGCCTCAGCGGTGAGCCGGGCCTCCCTACGAACCACTGTTCACTATCCACTATCTAAAACACTTCGGCGAGGACTTCGCCGCCGATACCGGCGCGGCGGGCTTCCTTGTCGGTCATCACCCCGCGCGAGGTCGAGACGATGGCGACGCCGAGGCCGTTGCGAACGCGCGGCAGGTCGTCGGAGCCGACGTAGCGGCGGAGACCCGGCTTGGAGACGCGCTTCATCGAGTGGATGACCGGATCGCCGCCGCGCTGGTACTTGAGGTAGACGCGGAGCAGGCCCTGCTTGCCGTCGTCGACGTTGAGGTAATTCTTGACGTATCCCTTGTCCATCAGGATTTGCGTCATCGCCCGCTTAACCTTCGAAGCCGGAATGTCGGTGTAGGGGTGGCGGGCCTTCTGCGCGTTGCGAAGCCGCGCGAGGTAGTCCGCGATGGGATCGGTGATGCCGCTCATTCGATTGGGGAGTTTGGATAGGCTGCGCCGAGCCTTCGGGTTTTGGATTTTGGATTCTGAGGACGGCCGAGCAAAGCGCCCAGTCCACAATCGAAAATCAGAAACCCAAAGTGGAGCTACCAGCTTGCTTTCTTGACGCCGGGAATTTTGCCGGAGAGGGCCATCTCACGAAAGACGATGCGCGAGACACCGAACTTCCGCATGTAGGCTCGGGAGCGGCCGGTGAGGGCACAGCGGTTGTTGAGGCGGACGGGGCTCGCGTCGCGCGGGAGCTTCTGCAAGCCTTCCCAGTCGCCAGCCTTTTTCATCTTCTTGCGCCGCTCGGCGTACTTCGCCACTGTCTTGCGGCGCTTCTTCTCTCTAGCGATCCAGCTCGTCTTTGCCATAGTCTCGGTGTAGTCGTTGATTCAGGTAGGGGCGCGGTGTGCCGTGTCCGTACTAGGCGGCCTCGGCCTCTTCGCGGCGGACAAAAGGCATCCCGAGCGCCTTGAGGAGCGCGAGCGCCTCGGCGTCCGTGTCAGCGGTCGTGACGAACGTCACGTCGAGGCCACTGATGCTGTCCACCTCATCGATGTTGATCTCGGGGAAGATGATCTGCTCCTTCACGCCGAGCGTGTAGTTGCCGCGCCCGTCGAAGGACCGGTCTGGGACGCCGCGAAAGTCGCGCACGGACGGGAGAGCGAGCGTGACCAAGCGGTCCATAAACTCCCACATCCGGTCGCCCCGCAGCGTGACGCTCGTGCCGACCGGCATTCCCTCGCGGAGCTTGAAGTTGGAGATGCTCTTGCGCGCGCGGCGGACGACCGGCTGCTGCCCGGTGATCGTGCGAAGCTCCTCAACGGCGTCGTCGAGAACTTTTTTCGTCACGGCCGCTTCGCCAACGCCTTTGTTGACGGAGATCTTGACGAGGCGCGGGACCTGCATCGTGTTGTCGTAGCCGAACTGCTTGGTCAGCGCTTCGACGATCTCGTCGTTGTAGCGCTGCTTCAGCCGGGGGATGTAATTCTCTTCCATGATCTTCTTCGTTCTTCAGGCAGCTCACTTTCGAGCCAGGACAGACAGCGGAAACGGGTAAGGTCAGTGCGTGTTTTTAAAGGTCTGCCGAAACTCAGCTGTCCAGCTCTTCGCCGGTCGTCTTAGCGACGCGGACCCACCGTCCCTTCCCGGTCTCGGGGTCCTCGATCCGCTTGCGGCCGACGCGCGTCGGCGCGCCGTTGCCATCGACCGGCAGCACGTTCGAGAGGTGGACGGGGAACTCGCGCTCGATCCGGCCGCCCTGCGGGTTGGCCTGGTTCGGCTTGGTGTGGCGGACGCGGACGTTGACGCCCTCGACCACCACGCGGCCGGTTTTGGGGTAGACTTTGAGCACGCGCCCGGCGAAGCCTTTCTCGCGGGGCTGGATGCCGGTGATCGCTTTCGTCAGGGCAACCGTGTCACCCTTTTTGACGTGGAGCTTCTTGCTGACGTTTTTCTTCTGCATGACAGGTTGGTTTCTGGTTTCTGGTTTCTAGCTTGGTCGTCCTGATGGCTCCGGCATAACCGGAAACTAGAAACTGCAAACTCGATCAGAGCACCTCGGGGGCGAGGGAGACGATCCGCATGAACTGCTTCTCGCGCAGCTCCCGCGCGACGGGACCGAAGATGCGGGTGCCGCGCGGCTCGTCGGCGTCATTGAGGAGCACGGCGGCGTTCTCGTCGAAGCGGATGTACGAGCCGTCCGGGCGTCGGTACTCCTTGCGGGTCCGCACCACGACGGCGTGCGACACCTCGCCTTTCTTGACGTTGCCACCGGGGACGGCGCTCTTGACCGAGACGACGATCTTGTCGCCGATCCGGGCGTAGCGCCGGCCGCTGCCGCCGAGGACGCGGATGCAGAGAACCTCTTTAGCTCCCGAGTTGTCCGCTACCGCGAGTCTGGACTCTTGCTGAATCATGTCTTTGAGAGTTTCTGGTTTCTGGTTTTCGGTTTCTGGTTTGTCGGCCTGGTCGCTCTCACTCAACTAAAAACCAGAAACTGCGAACTAGAAACTGTTACTTGGCGCGTTCGACGATCTCGACGAGACGCCAGCGCTTGTTCTTGCTCATCGGGCGCATCTCCATGATGCGGACGGTGTCGCCGGCCCCGGCGTCGTTGGTCTCGTCGTGGGCCATCAGCTTGGTCGTCTGCTTGATGAACTTGCCGTAGATCGGGTGCTTCACCTGACGCTGGATGCCGACCGTGATGGTCTTGTCCATCTTGTCGGAGACGACGAGGCCGACGCGCTCCTTGCGGGCGTTGCGACCCTTCGGCTCGGCCGGCTCGGCATCGCCAACCGGCACGGGAGCCGGTGGGACATCGACCGCCTCGGTGGGCACGTCGGTCGCCTCAGCCACTTGGGCCTCAACGGACGAGGGGTTCTGCTCTTCGGTGGTATTGGGTTCCATAGCGGTGTCGGTTCGCTTGGTAGGCCGTGACCCTACCAACTACGAGGAGAAAAAGTCGCTCAGGTGGTCTGAGTAACGGGTCCCTGCTTCTGCTTGAGAATGGTCTTGAGGCGGGCGACCTCGCGGCGCTTGCGCCGGAGCACGAGCGGGTCTTCGAGCTGAGCAATCGCGTGCTGGAATGTCAGCACGTCGAGGTCGTGCTCCTCGTCGCGGATACGCTGCTCGATTTCCGAGGCGGAGAGGTCGCAGACTTCTTTGGCTTTCATGGAGGGCGAGTTTCTGGTGTCTCGTTTCTCGTTCCTGGTTTGCTGAGTCAGTCTTCTCGCTCGACTGGAAACCAGAAACCGCAAGCTAGAAACTTGTTACTGTTTGCGGACGGCGACGGGGGCGACGTAGTCCGGGCGGACGACGAACTTGGTCTTGACCGGCAGCTTGTACTGGGCCAGCGCCATGGCCTCGCGTGCGAGGTCTTCCGGCACGCCGGCCAGCTCGAACAGGATACGGCCCGGCTTAACGACGGCGACGAAATGCTCCGGCGAGCCCTTGCCCTTGCCCATGCGGGTCTCGGCGGGCTTCCTGGTGATGGGCTTGTCCGGGAAGATGCGGATCCAGACCTTCCCGGTGCGCTTGATCTTGCGCGTGATCGCGATGCGGCACGCTTCGATCTGGCGGCTCGTGATCCAGCCCGGCTCGAGCGTCTTGATGGCGAAGTCCCCGAAGTTGACTCGGGCACCGCGCTGCGCTATTCCCTTGACGCGGCCCTTCTGCATCTTGCGGAACTTGGTGCGCTTGGGCATCAACATGGCAGTAGAATCGGTTTAGTCCAACGTAGAAATGGGTTTCGAAAGGAGGGGCTAGCCGCGACGCGGACGGCGACCGCCGCCCCCACCGCCGCTGTCTTCGCTGCGGCCTCCGCGGCCGCCTCGCCCACCGCGGCCTCCTTCGCCACCCCGACCACCTCGCTCCCCGCGCTCGCCTCGGCGGCGCTCCGGCGGCGGAGCCGACATCTGCTGCTGGCGCTGCGCTTGGGCGTTTGGGCTGAGGTCGGGCTTGCCGAGAATCTCGCCCCGGTAGATCCAGACCTTCACGCCGGTCGTGCCCTGGATCGTGTAGGCCGTCGCCTCGGCGTAGTCGATGTCGGCGCGCATGGTGTGGAGCGGGACGCGGCCCTCGAGGTACTGCTCGGTGCGGCTCATCTCGGCCCCGCCGAGCCGGCCGCCGAGGCGGATGCGGATGCCCTCGGCCCCCATACGCATGGCAGCGGAGAGCGACTGCTTCATCGCGCGGCGGAACGAGACGCGGCCCTCGAGCTGCTGCGCGATGTTCTGCGCGACCAGCGAGGCGTCCACCTCCGGCCGCTTGATCTCGTTGATGTTGATCTGGATGTCCTTGTCGGTGAGCTGCTTGATCTCCTCGCGCAGCTTCTCGACCTCGGTCCCACCGCGCCCGATGATGACCCCCGGACGGCTCGTGTGAAGCGTCAGGATGATCCGCTTCGGCGTCCGCTCGATGACCACGCGGCTCAGGCCGGCGCGCTTCAGGCGGGCGTCGAGGTAGCGGCGGATCTCCTCGTCCTCAACGAGCTTCTCGGCGTAGCTGCCGTCGGTGTACCAGTTGGAGTCCCAGCCGCGGATGACTCCGAGGCGAAACCCGATAGGATTGATCTTCTGACCCAAAATGCTATCCTCTGCGTGTGCTCTGGAAGGGGGTGGTGCTAGGCGTCGGTCTCGGCCTCGGCGCGCGTGGCGACGACGACCGTGAGGTGGCTGTTGCGCTTCTTGATGCGGTGGGCGCGCCCGCGCGAGACCGGCTGGAACCGCTTGAAGACCGGAGCGGCGTCGACAAAAATCTCGCTCACGACCAGCCCCTCCTCGTCCACCCGCTCGTCCTCGTTCTGGTCGAAGAGGTTGTGCACGGCCGACTGGATCGTCTTCTCGATCGGCGTCGCCGCCTTCTGGGGCAGGAAGTGGAGCGTATTCAGGGCGTCGGTGACCGGCTTGCCGCGCACCTGATCGGCGACGATGCGCATCTTGCGCGGCGAGGAGCGGATGAACCGCAGCTTGGCTCTGGCTTGCATGGGAGGTTGGGATTGGGGGTTGTGGGCTCGGGGTCGTTCTCTCAGAACCCCGAGCACAGAACTCAGAACCGAACTAGCGGCGCTTGTCGACCTTGGTGCCGGCATGGCCGCGGAAGGTCCGCGTCGGCGAGAACTCGCCGAGCTTGTGGCCCACCATGTTCTCGGTGACGTAGACCGGGATGAACTGCTTGCCGTTGTGGACGGCGAAGGTGTGGCCGACGAACTCGGGCGTGATCATTGAGCCGCGGCTCCAGGTTTTGATGACCTTCTTGCGGGTGCTCCCGTTCATCTCGTCCACCTTGCGCTGGAGCTTGTAGTGGACGAAGGGGCCTTTCTTGAGCGAACGTGCCATGAGTCGATTGGGGATTTCTGATTCTGGATTCTGGAGTTTCCTGATCGGGCGAGCGGGGTGTCCACTCCCTAACCGGAAGTCCAAGCTCTAGAATCGAATCATTTTTTCTGCTTGCGGCGGCGGACGATGAACTTGTTGGAGGCCTTCTTCTTCCGGGTCTTGTAGCCCTTGGCCGGCACGCCGGTCGGGCTCTGCGGATGACCGCCGGAGGCCTTGCCCTCGCCGCCGCCCATCGGGTGGTCGACCGGGTTCATGGCGACGCCGCGCGTCTTCGGACGGATGCCGAGCCAGCGCTTACGGCCGGCCTTGCCCCACTCGATGTTCATGTGGTCCGGGTTCGAGGTCTGGCCGATGGTGGCGCGGCAGCCGACGGGCACGAGGCGGATCTCGCCGGAGGGGAGCTTGAGCGTGGCGTACTTGCCCTCGCGCGCCTGGAGCTGCGCGTAGGTCCCCGCGCTGCGGGCCATCTGCGCGCCCTTGCCCGGCTTCATCTCGATGGCGTGGACGAACGTGCCGAGCGGGATGTTCTTGAGCGGGATGCAGTTGCCGATCTCGGGCGACGCGTCTTCCCCACTCTGCACCACCGTCCCGACGGTCAGCTTGTCTGGGGCGATGATGTAGCGCTTCGCCCCGTCGGCGTAGGCCAAGAGCGCAATGCGAGCCGTGCGGTTCGGGTCGTACTCGATGGACGCGACCTTCGCCGGGATGCCGTCCTTGTCGTTGCGCTTGAAGTCGATGATCCGGTAGCGGCGCTTGTGGCCGCCGCCCTGGTGGCGCGTCGTGATGCGGCCGTTGTTGTTGCGGCCGCCATGCCGCCGGACGGGGGCCAGGAGGCTCTTCTCCGGGGTCGACTTGGTGATGGTCTCGAACTGCGAGACCGAGCGCTGGCGCTGGCCTGGTGTGTTCGGTTTGAGCTTGCGGATTGCCATGAGTCTGTGCGTTCGGGCATAGCTGCCGCCCGGCCGGGCCGGAGGCTTTGCGCCCAGGTGAATCTAGATGCTTTCGAAGAAGTCGATCTCGCCGCTCCTGAGCGTGACGATGGCCTTCTTGTAGGTCGGCTTGCGGCCCTCGACCAAGCCGCGCTTGGTGAACTGCCGGCGGCGCTTGCCGCGCACCACCATCGTCCGCACCTCCTTGATGTCGATGTCCGGATACCGCGCCTCGATGGCGTTGCGGATCTGGATCTTGTTGGCGGTCTTCTCCACCTTGAAGGCGTAGTGCCGACCCTCCTCCATGAGGCGGGTCATCTTCTCGGTGACAATGGGGGCGATGAGGATGGAACGGGCCATGATCGGGCGTGGCTAGGAAGCGTGAGTTACTCGGCGACGACTGGAGCCGGCGTTTCGGCGGTGCTGCTCTTGCCAAGCGCCCCGGTGAGCGCGTCGAGCGCCCCCTCCTGCAGCAGGATCACCTGCGCGCTCATCAGGTCGAGCGTCGAAGCACCCGCAGCCGGGCGGACGGTCAGCTTCGGGATGTTGCGGCCGGAGCGGTTGAGCACATCGTCGTGCTCGCCGGTGAGCAGGAGCACCTTGCGGCCAGCGAGCTCGTGGCTCGAAAGCAGACCGGCAAGATCGCGCGTCTTGGGGGCGTCGAACTGGAAGTTCTCAACAATCCGAAGCCCCTCCTGCTGCGCCTTGTAGGTGAGTGCACTGCGCCGGGCGAGCTGCTTGGTCTTGCGGTTGACGCCGACCGAGTAGGTGTGCGGACGCGGACCGAAGGCCGTGCCGCCGCCACGCCGGGTCGGGCTCTTCTTGTCGCCGACGCGGGCGTTGCCCGTGCCCTTCTGCCGGTAGAGCTTGCGCGTCGAGCCGCGGACTTCGCTGCGGCCCTTCGTCTTGTGCGTACCCTGGCGGGCGTGCGCCTGCGCGGCGCGGACATCGAGCCATATGGCGTGGTCGTTCGGCTCGATCCCGAAGACGCTCTCGTCTAGCTCGACGGTGCGGCCGGCGTCGCTGCCGGTGCGGGTATAAACGGTGAGGTTCATGGCGTTGCTGGTTGCGTTGACTGAGGAGGGGGCCCTCCGAAATCCCCAGTCAAAAATCTAAGGTCGACTCAGGCTTTGTGGATCTCGACAATCCCGCGACGCGCGCCCGGAACGGCTCCCTTGACGAGGACGAGGTTCTTGTCGGCGAAGACGCGGACGATGCGGAGGTTCTTGACCGTCACGCGGTCGCCTCCGGTGCGGCCGGCCATCTTGGTCCCTTTGAAGACGCGGCTCGGGTCCGAGGCCTGGCCGATGGAGCCGGGCGCACGCTGCCGGTTGTGCTGGCCGTGCGTGGCGTCGCCGACGCCGCGGAAGTTGTGGCGCTTGACGACGCCCTGGAAGCCTTTGCCTTTCGAGATCCCGACCACGTGGACTTTGTCGCCTTCCTCGAACACGTCGCCGACGCTGACTTCGTCGCCGAGGCCGAGGTCGTCCATGCCGTCGAAGCGACGGAACTCGACGAGGTGGCGCTTGGGCGCGGTCTTGGACGCTTCAAAGTGGCCCTGGAGGGCCTTCGTGGTGCTCTTCTCCGTACGGTCGCCGAAGGCGAGCTGGACGGCGCGGTAGCCGTCGGTCTCGTCCGTCTTGATCTGCGTCACAACGCAGGGGCCGGTCTCGATGGCGGTGCACACGATGTTGCGCCCGTTGTCGTCGAAGATGCTCGTCATGGCAATCTTCCGGCCGAGGATTCCGCTCATTGTAATCTCCTGATTAAGTTAAGCGTGGATGGGATTAGTTGGCACTGCGCTCGACCCGCTCGAAGCGGGCTTGGCCGCCTTCGATCAGCTCGAATACCTCTTCGGGAAAGGCGTCGCCGAGCAGGAACGCGAGGGCTTCGCGGCCCTCGTCGCTGGCGTCGAGCGAAAAGGTGAACGCGTCGCTGCCGCTGAAATCGAACGCGACGTTGAAGCTGGTTTCGGGGACGCTCTGCCCGTCGGTCTCGGTGACGGTGAAGCGGATCTGCTCGTCGTCCTCGACAAACCCGTAGGTGCCGCGATTCGTGGTGCCCTCGCCGTCTGCAAGGAGCGGGAAGGTTCCTGCGCCTATAACTGTCGCTTCGAGCGGTCCTTCGACCGTGAAGACAAACGCGTTGCTGGCCTCGAACGAGATCGAGATCGCGCCCTCGTCGCCGGCTTCGAGGATAGGAACGGGGACGGCACCAAGCGGGCTGGCTACGCGCACGCTCACGTTTGTCGCCGTCCACGTGCCGAGGATGCGCTCTTCGGCCGAGCGGTCGTCCTCCTCAGAGTCGCAGCCCGTAAAGGCGACGACGCAGGCGAGGAGCGGCAGGAGCGCTAGGTGTCGGAGTCGGTTCACGGTCAGACTTTGATCTCGACGTCGACGCCGCTGGGAAGCTCGAGCTTCATCAGCGCGTCGACGGTCTTGGACGAGGTCGAGAGAATGTCGATCAGCCGCTTGTGCGAGCGGTGCTCGAACTGGTCGCGCGCCTTCTTGTCAACGTGCGGGCTGCTGAGCACCGTATAGACCGATTTCTTGGTCGGCAGCGGGATCGGGCCGCTCACGACGGCTCCGGTCTGCTTGACCGTGCGGATGATCTTCTCGGCGCTCTTGTCGACCAGGGTATGGTCGTACGACTTGAGCTTGATGCGGATTTTCTGGCTTGCCATTGTTGGGTTTGGGGTTTGGAGTTGTGGGTGAAGATGAGAGCCTCTCACCCACAACCCAGGACCTCTAGCCGAATCAGTCGAGGATGTGTTAGTCGAGGATGTTGGTGACGACGCCGGCCCCCACCGTGCGACCCCCCTCCCGGATCGCAAACCGCAACCCCTGCTCCATCGCCACCGGCACGATCAGCTGCACCCGGAACTGCGTGTTGTCCCCCGGCATCACCATCTCCACCCCCTCGTTGAGCTCGATGTCCCCCGTCACGTCCGTCGTCCGGAAGTAGAACTGCGGGCGGTACCCCTTGAAGAACGGCGTGTGGCGGCCCCCCTCCTCCTTCGAGAGCACGTACACCTCGCACTCGAACCCCGCGTGCGGCGTCACCGAGCCCGGCTTCGAGATCACCATGCCCCGCTCGAGCGCGTCCTTCTCGATGCCGCGCAGCAGGATGCCGGCGTTGTCGCCGGCCTGCGCCTGGTCCAAGAGCTTCCTGAACATCTCCACCCCCGTCACGGTGCTCGACAGCTTCGCCTCCTGCATCCCGACGATGTCCACCCCCTCGCCGACCTTGATCACCCCGCGCTCGACCCGGCCCGTGGCCACCGTCCCGCGACCGGTGATCGAGAAGACGTCCTCGATCGGCATCAAAAACGGCTTGTCCACGTCGCGCTCCGGCGTCGGGATGTAGTCGTCGACGGCCTTCATCAGCGCCTCGACCGACGCCACCCCCGCCGCGTCGCCGTTGAGCGCCCCGAGCGCCGAGCCCTGCACCACCGGCAGGTCGTCGCCGGGGAACTCGTAGTCCGAGAGCAGCTCGCGCACCTCCATCTCGACGAGCTCCAGGAGCTCCTCGTCGTCGACGAGGTCGACCTTGTTCATGAACACCACGATGTAGGGCACGCCCACCTGGCGGGCCAGCAGGATGTGCTCGCGCGTCTGCGGCATCGGCCCGTCGGTGGCGGCCACCACCAGGATGGCCCCGTCCATCTGCGCAGCTCCTGTGACCATGTTCTTGACGTAGTCGGCGTGGCCGGGGCAGTCGACGTGCGCGTAGTGGCGCGCCGTGGTCTCGTACTCGACGTGGGCGGTGGCGATCGTGATGCCGCGCTCGCGCTCCTCAGGCGCGTTGTCGATGGCGTCGAAGCTCATCGCCGTGCCGCCGCTCGACTCGGCGAGCACCTTGGTGATGGCCGCCGTGAGCGTGGTCTTGCCGTGATCGACGTGCCCGATCGTGCCGACGTTGACGTGCGGCTTCGTGCGCTGAAACGTTTCCTTTGCCATTGCGGATACCTCTTAAATCGGATGCTTCGGGAGAAGGGAGTAGGGGTGCCGGGCAGCCGCTAGGCTGCTGGGTAGCTAGGCGACTTCGGCTTTGTCGGCGTTGACGATCTCCTCGGCGATGGACTTCGGCACCTCGGAGTAGTGGTCGAACTGCATCGAGTAGATCGCGCGGCCCTGGGTATTCGAGCGGAGGTCGGTCGAGTAGCCGAACATCTCGGAGAGCGGGACGAAGGCGGTGATGACCTGGGCGTCGTTGCGCTGGCCCATCTCCCTAATCGTGCCGCGACGGGAGTTCAGGTCGCCGATCACGTCGCCCATGTACTCCTCGGGCGTGATGACCTCGACGGCCATGATCGGCTCCATGAGCACTGGGTTGGCGCGGCGGGCCGCTTCGCGAAAGGCCATGCGGCCGGCGATCTCGAAGGCGATCTGGTCGGAGTCGACGTTGTGGTACTTGCCGTCGTAGAGCCGGGCCACGATGCCCTCGATGGGGTAGCCGGCGAGCGGGCCCTGGTCGAGCGCACTCGCGATGCCCTTCTCGACCGACGGGATGAACTCGCGCGGGATGTTGCCGCCCTTGATCTCGTCGAGGAACTCGAACCCGACGCCGTCTTCCTTGGGCATGAACTCGATCTCGACGTGGGCGAACTGCCCGCGCCCACCCGTCTGCTTCTTGTGGGTGTACTTGTGGTCGACGCTCGACTTGATGGCCTCGCGGTAGGCGACCTGCGGCTTGCCGACGTTCGCCTCGACCTTGAACTCGCGCTTGAGGCGGTCCACGATGATCTCGAGGTGCAACTCGCCCATGCCGGCGATGATGGTCTGCCCGGTCTCGTCGTCGGTGTTTACTTTGAAGGTCGGGTCCTCCTCGGCGAGCTTCTGGAGGCCGGTGCCGAGCTTGTCGATGTCGGCCTTGGTCTTCGGCTCGATGGCGATGCGGATGACCGGCTCGGGGAAGTCCATCTTCTCGAGCACGATCGGGTGATCCGGGTCGGTGAGCGTGTCGCCGGTCTTGGTGTCCTTCAGCCCGACGATGGCGCAGATGTCGCCGGCGCGCACCGTGTCGACGTCCTCGCGCGAGTTGGCGTGCATGAAGAGCAGGCGGCCGGCGCGCTCCTTCTTCTCGTTCGTTGCGTTGAGGAGGGCGTCGCCCTTCTCGAGCGTGCCCGAGTAGACGCGCGCAAAGGTGATGCGGCCGACGTAGGGGTCGGTGGCGATCTTGAAGGCAACCGCGCTGAACGGGGCTGCGGGGTCGGCCTCGCGCGAGAGGATTTCCTCGGAGCGGACGGCGTGGCCCTGGACAGCCGGGATGTCGGTCGGCGCGGGGAGGTAGTCGATGACGCCGTCGAGCAGGCGCTGGACGCCCTTGTTCTTGAACGCCGAGCCGCAGAAGACTGGCGTGATGTCGAGCGAGAGCGTAGCTTCTCGGACGGTGTCGCGGACCTCGTCGGCGGTGATCTCCTCGCCCTCGAGGTACTTCATCAGGAGCGCGTCGTTGTGCTCGGCGACGGCCTCGAGGAGGTTGATCCGCCAGTGCCGGGCCTGCGCCTTGAGGTCGTCTGGGATGTCGATCTCGTCCCAGGTCGATCCCTGCGACTCGTCGTGCCAGACGATGGCCTTGAGGCCGACCAGGTCGATGACGCCCCGGAACATGTCGCCCTCGCCGATTGGGATCTGGACCGGGACGGCATTGGCCGAGAGGCGGTCTTTCATCATCTGCACGGCGGCGGCGAAGTCGGCCCCGGTGCGGTCCATCTTGTTGACGAAGGCGATGCGCGGGACACCGTACTTGTTCATCTGCCGCCAGACCGTCTCGGACTGCGGCTCGACGCCGCCGACGGAGCAGAAGAGCGCGACGGCTCCGTCGAGGACGCGGAGCGAGCGCTCGACCTCGACGGTGAAGTCGACGTGGCCGGGGGTGTCGATGATGTTGATCCGGTGCTCGTCCCAGAAGCAGGTCGTCGCGGCGGAGGTGATCGTGATACCGCGCTCCTTCTCCTGCTCCATCCAGTCCATCGTGGCTCCGCCCTCGTGGACTTCGCCGATGCGGTGGAGCTTACCGGTGTAGTAGAGGATGCGCTCGGTGGTGGTCGTCTTCCCGGCGTCGATGTGCGCCGAGATGCCGATGTTCCGGGTGCGGTCGAGCGAAAGCTGGCGTCCGTTGGTCTGGCTCATAGTGTTGGTCAGTGATCGCCTACGGGGCGAAGCGTGACGGCGGCTGCCGAGGCAACCTGTCTAGAATCGGAAGTGCGCGAAGGCCTTGTTGGCCTCGGCCATGCGGTGGGTGTCGTCCTTCTTCTTGACGGCCCCGCCCTCGCCCTTGGCGGCGGCGGCGATCTCGGTGGCGAGGCGGCGGGCCATCGACTTGTCGGCGCGGGCGCGGGCGTACTGCAAGAGCCAGCGGAAGGCGAGGCTCGTGCGGCGCTCGGCGCGGACCTCGATCGGCACCTGGTAGGTCGCGCCGCCGACGCGGCGGCTGCGGACCTCGGCGAGCGGGGCGATGTTGTTGACGGCCTTGCGGAAGACCTCGACGCCTTCCTCGCCGGTGCGCTCCTCGACCATCTCGAACGCGCCGTAGACGAGGCGCTGGGCGACGGACTTCTTGCCGTCACGCATCACGGTGTGGATGAACTTGGCGACGAGCTGGTCTTCGTAGAGCGGGTCGGGGATCGTGATCCGCTTGTCTGCTTGCCTTCTGCGCATGGACGAGGTTTCTGGTTTGTAGTTTCTGGTTTCTCGCTGGCCGGAGACGGAGGGGTAAGCCCAACCAGGAACGAGGAACTGTAAGCAGGCTAGCTGCGGGGGCGCTTGGCTCCGTACTTGGAGCGGCTCTGCTTGCGCTCGGCGACGCCGGCGGTGTCGAGCGCGCCGCGCACGATGTGGTACTTGACGCCGGGAAGGTCCTTCACGCGGCCCCCGCGGACGAGCACGATCGAGTGCTCCTGGAGGTTGTGCCCCTCGCCGGGGATGTAGGCAATGACTTCGAACCCGTTCGTGAGACGGACCTTCGCCACTTTGCGGAGCGCCGAGTTCGGCTTCTTGGGCGTCGTCGTGTAGACGCGCGTGCAAACCCCACGGCGCTGCGGGTTGCCCTGGAGGGCTTTGGACTTGGTCGGCCGCATTTTGGGGCTGCGGCCCTTACGGACGAGTTGTTGGATCGTAGGCACGGGAGCGTCGGTCGCTGATCAGAAAGCGGCGTCGAGCGCCGCGCGGAGACAGAAAAGAAAGGTACGCAACCGAGCGTGCCAATTCAAGCGTCCGACCTTCTCAAAATCCCTCTCCAGCCACTTCACGCGGATTTAGCAGGAAGGCAAGACTACCAAGTTGATCTATAGGAATAGAACTATTGACCGATCATCTACCCAGCTTTCGTGTGTTCGCACCGTAGGAGCAGCACGCTAGGAGCAGTACGCTTCACACACGGACCTCACGCATGAGGGACAACGCCTCGCGCTAGGTGACGGCGGGCGGCTCTTCACCGGGGACCTCGTCGCCGAGAGCCCCGTCGCCGCCCGGCGAGGGGCGGTGGTTGGCGCTCGGGTCGTTGACCGGTACCTGCTCGGCATCGACGGGGCGGTCGTAGATGGGTCGTTTGTAGGGGCGCTCGCCGAGGATGTTCTTGAGGTCGTTCTCGTTGAGGACTTCGCGCTCGAGAAGCGCCTGAGCGAGGGCCTCGAACTGCTCTTTGTGCTCCACCAACAGCTCGTGCGCGCGGGCGTGAATCTCATCCACGACCCGCTTGGCCTCGGCGTCGATCAGCTCGGCGGTCTTCTCCGAGTACGGCTTGTAGAACGACATCTCGGAGCGGCGGCTGACGTCGAAGTTGACGTGCCCGACGGCCGGGCTCATCCCGAACTTGACGATCATCGCGTAGGCCATCCCGGTGATGTGCTCGAGGTCGCTCGCGGCCCCGGTCGAGAGGTGGTCGAAGACGATCTCCTCGGCGACGCGGCCGCCGATGGCCATCGTCATGCGGTCGCGGAAGGTCTGCTCGTTCGTGATGTAGCGCTCGTCGGGGAGCATCTGCGCGAAGCCGAGGGCGGCCAGCCCACGCGGGACGATGGAGACCTTGATGACCGGATCGGTGTGCTTGAGGAACCAGCCGATGACGGCGTGCCCGGCCTCGTGGTAGGCGACGATCTTCTTCTCCTCGGGCGAGATCAGCTTGTTCTTCTTCTCCAGCCCGCCGATCACCCGGTCGATGGCGGCCTCGAAGTCCTCCATCTCGATGGACTCTTTGTCCTCCCGCGCGGCGAGGAGCGCGGCCTCGTTGCAGACGTTCGCGATCTCGGCCCCGGCGAAGCCCGGCGTCATGTTGGCGAGCATCGCGGTGTCCACGTCCGTGCCGAGCGTGAGGGTGCGGGTGTGGACCTTGAAGATGGCGTCGCGCTCGCGGCGGTCCGGGCGGTCGACCATAATCTGGCGGTCGAAGCGGCCGGGGCGCAGCAGCGCCGTGTCGAGCACATCGGGGCGGTTGGTGGCGGCGACGATGATGACGCCCTTGTCGGTGTTGAACCCGTCCATCTCGACGAGGAGCTGGTTGAGCGTGTTCTCGCGCTCGTCGTTGCCGCCCATGACCGCGCCCTTGCCGCGGCTGCGGCCGATGGCGTCGATCTCGTCGATGAAGATGATGCAGGGGGCCTTCTCCTTGGCCTGCTTGAAGAGGTCCCGCACGCGCGCCGCGCCGACGCCGACGAACATCTCGACGAAGTCGGAGCCGGAGAGGCTGAAGAACGGGACGCCGGCCTCGCCGGCGACGGCCTTGGCGAGGAGGGTCTTGCCGGTGCCGGGCGGTCCGACGAGTAGCACGCCCTTCGGGAGCTTGCCGCCGAGCCGGGTGAACTTCTTCGGGTTCTTGAGGAAGTCGACCACCTCCTCGACCTCCTCCTTGGCCTCGTCGAGGCCGGCCACGTCGGCGAAGGTGAGCTGCTGGCCGTCCATCGCGTCGAAGAGGCTGGCCTTGCTCTTGCCGATGTTGAGCACCTGCTGCCCCGGCCCGCCCATCCGGCGGATCAGGAAGAGCCACAGGAAGACGAGGAGCGCGAGCGGGAAGACCCACGCGAGCAGCCCGCCGAACCAGTTCTCGCGCGTCTCGGAGTCGAACACGACCGCGCCTTCGGCCGTGCCCTCGGCGACGGCGTCGTTGTGCTCGGTGAGGAACTGCGTCAGGTCGTGGTCCTCGGGCTTGACGCTCGTGAAGCGCCGCGTGGCGACGGCCGGGTCCTCGCTGGCGAAGCCCTGCACGGGCTCGGCTCTGGGAACGTCGCTGGCCTCGACGGCCTCGGCGGTGAACAGGCCCTCGATCTTGCGGTCGTTGACGACCGTCACTTCCTCGACGTAGCCTTGCTCGACGTCGCGCAGGAACGCGCTGTAGTCGATTTCGTTGCCGGCCGTGCCGCCCCATAGGTACGCCTGCACGACGAGGAGGCCGAGGAAGATCGCCAGGTAGATCCACAGGGAGAACCGGGGCCGCCGCGCCTCGCGGGACTCCTTCGGCTTGTCGTCGCCGCGGCGGGGGTTCATCAGATCGCGCTTGTCCTGCGCCATAGGGTTCCTCTGTCCTCTGAGCATCCGCACCAAAGACGCACGCCGGAGGGCCGTGCCGGGGGTGGGAAAAACCGGACGGGCGGTACCGGTGCCCCGCTCACCCGGTTCCGAGGCGCGGGGCGGGGCCGCGCTATTGGTCCCCGCTTCTAAAAAGGTCGCTGGGCTGCTCGATCTCGCCGCGCCCCGGCCCGAGCGGGTAGACGCTGAACGTCTCGGGGTCGATCTCGCCGGCCTCGACGCGCTCGGGCAGCGCCGACCGGGCCGCCTCGGCCTCGGCCCGGCTCTCGAACAGCCCGACGAGCACCTGGTAGCTGACGTTGTTCTCGCGCTGTGCGGGGTCTACGACTGTGTTGAGCGCCGAGCGGTAGTCCTGCCCGACGAGGTCTGCGAGCACAGCCTCGGACTCGGCGCGGTCCGGCGAGGCGAAGACCACCCACGAGAACGCCCTCTTCCGGTGCACGATGGGGACCGTCCCACGCAGCGTCGCCTCGATGTCCACGGCCACCTCGGCGTCTGCCTCGGCAAGAGAGGTGTCGGTGAGAGCAGCGGCGGAGTCCGGAGAGGCTTCGGGGCGGAGGCCGTCGAGGGCGGTCCGCAGCGCGCGAGCACGCTCGGCGTAGGGCGTGCCGGGGAAGTCCGACTCCACGCTCGCGTAGAGCACCCCGAGCCACGGGTCCTCCTCGGGGAGGACCGCCTCGGGGAGGACCGCCTCCGGCTGCGTTTCCACCGAGTCCGCCGTGACCGAGTCGGCCACCGCGAGCGACGAGTCGGCTGGTGCCTCGTTGGCCATTCTCTCCGGGTCGAAGCCTGGCGGGTCGAAGCCTGAGAAGAACGGCGCGTCGGTAGAGTCCGCGTCGAGGCGGTCCGCGTCGAAGCCTTCTTCGTCGAAGCCTTCTTCGCCGAGCGCCTGGTCGAGACCAGAAGCGAGATCACCCGGCTCTGTAAGGTCATCAGGCTCTGTAAGGTCATCCGGCTCGGCGAGATCATCCGGCTCCAGCTCGTTGGGCACGGGCGGCGGCACCTGGGACGAGTCGGGCGCTTCGGCGTCGGGCGACGGGGCGACAACCGGGTCCGTTACGACGACCGCATCTTCTGCGAGGACATCATCTTCTGCGAAGCCATCCGCCGACCCGGTGGGCACGAAGGCAGTGGATACGGAGTCGGCGGGCGCGGTGGGCACCAGGCCGAGCGAGTCGGCGAGGGCCGGGGCGAGCACGGGGGCGGAGGCGAGGAGCACGTCCTTGTCCCCGTCCGCCCACTCGGTGTAGACGGCGGCGGCGGCGAGGCGCGCGCGGGCCGCGACGGGCGTCGACGGATAGGCGCGGCTGACGCCCAGCATCCGGCCGAACGCGTCCTCGTACTGTCCGGCTTGCCACTGTTCGTAGGCCGCGGCGTAGGCCTCCGAGGCCAGGCCGAGCGAGTCGGCGGAGGCTTCGCGCTCCGGCTCGCTGAGGCCGAGGGCGAGGCGGGCACGGGCAGCGAAGCGCGAGTCCGGGGTGCGCTCGATGAGGTCGGTGTAGAGCCGCTCGGCCTCGGCCTCGTTGCCGAGCGCGCGCTGCGTCTCGGCGAGCGCAAAGGCGGCGCGCAGCGAGACCTCGGCCCCAGGGTTCTCGTCGATCACGCTCCGGTAGAGCGTCGCCGCCGAGTCCGGCCGGCCGAGGCCGAGGAAGAGCGCGTTGCCGAGCTCGTAGAGCGCCGAGGCGCGGCTCGTCCGCATCGCCTGCTGCGAGTCCTCGTCGCGAGGAACCAGGGAGCGGTCCACGCCGAGGTCGGCGAGCGGGTCCCGCGTCTGGACCGCGTTGCTGTTTCCCCGGCCCCCATCGAGCGTTGGGTCGATGGCAACGGCCGCGAGAGCTTCGTCTCGCCGCCAGTTGGGGAGATAGGGGCGTTCCCCCCAGCGGTTTATGAAACGGATGCGTTCGTTCTGCACCTGGACCGGGTTGCGGAAGCCGAGGAAGCCAGCCTCTCCCCCACCCGAACCCGATGAGGGGAGTCCGCCCCCGGCGTCGGTGTCCTTCGGCACGTCTCCCGGTCGGCCGGTGCCGGGGCCACCGGTGAAGCCCTCCCGAGTGCGACGTTCTTCCAGCTCGCGGTCGATCTCGTCCTGCTCGCGTTGCCTCTGCTCGATGAGCTGCTCGATGGCCGCCTCGAAGGCCAGCGAGTCGAGGCTGCCGAGCGTGAGCAGCGAGTCCATCTCGGCGACCTGCCCCGAGACGCGGGCGTAGCTGCCGAAGGCGGACCCGAGCGTGGTGGCGTCGGTGATGGCCTGCGCCGTGGGGCGCTCGCCGGCCAGGTCTAGCCGGCGGATCGCGGTGGCGGCGGTGTCGTAGTGGGCGGCGGCGCGGACGTAGTTGTTCAGCCCGTCGCGGTAGACCTCGGCGAGGCGGTAGTGGACCGGCCCGCGGATGGTGCCGATCTGCATCGTCGGGTCGGGGTCGTAGAGCAGATCGCGCAGGAGGTCTCGGGCTGCGGCCGGCTGGTCGGCGGCCAGCAGCACCCGGCCGCGCGTCATCTCGATCTCGGCGCGGCGGTCGAAGTTCTTGTCGTCGCGGACGAGGTCTCGGAGCAGGCGGAGGGCCTCGTCGCTGTCGCCGGCATCGCTGAGGGCGAGGGCTTCCGAGAGGTTCGCCGCGTAGGCCAGCTCGTAGCGCGGCCCGTAGCCGACGGCGCGGCCGAACGCCTCGGCGGCCTCAGCCGGGCGGTCCGTCTCTTCGTAGACCTGCCCGAGCAGAAACGCGGCGCGGGCGGCCATCTCCCGGTCGTCTACGCCCTCGATCCCCTCTTGAAGCGACGCCACGGCCTCGTCCCAATCGGCCTCGCGGACGTCGATCTCGGCCAGGGCCAGGCGCATCCGCGAGGCCCAGCGCGGGCGCACGCCGGGCCGGTCGAGTCCTTCGCGCAGGGCTACCGCTGCGTCCTCGTAGCGCCCGGCCGAGACGAGCGTACGCCCGAGCCAGAACGCGGCCTCGTCGACGAGCTTGGCCTCGCCCAGCTCGACCACCTGCCGGAGCTCCTCGGCGGCCCCAAACCAGTCGCCCTGGTAGAAGTAGGACTTGCCCATCAGCAGGAGCGTGTTGTCGACCCACTTCGACTCGGGGTGGTCGATCAGCAGGTCGGTCCCCTTCTCGATGGCTTTCTCGAAGCCCGCGCGCTGCGCGCCCCCCTCGGCCGGCTCGTAGAAGAGCGTCAGGAAGCGCTCGCGGTCTACCGGCGGCTCGGCCTCGAGGAGCTGCTGCTGCTCGCGCTCGAACTCGCGCTCGGCGTTGTAATAGGTGTTGTAGTACGAGGTGAAGTTGTCGTAGCGCTGCCCGAGGAGGCGGCCGCAGCCGGACAGCCCAGACCCCAGCGTGAGGGCAGCGAGAAGGACGACACAGCGGCGCATGGGCGAGCGGCGGACGGCGTGAAGAGCGGAGACGGCCTAGCGGAGAGGGGTCTAACGCGGGGGAGAATACGAAAAGTGTGCCCCGCCTCAGCCGTAGGCTCGGACGACCGTGCCGCTGTGCGCGGCCCCCTCGTCCGAGCACAGCATCGCGCACAGGGCGGCCACCTCCTCGGCCGGCACGCCCGCGCCCGCGCGCTCGCCGAAGAGGATCGTCGACGGGGCGACGGCCGCCGCCGTAATCCCGGTCCCGGCATACTCGGCGGCGACGGCTTCGACGAGCCGCACCACGCCTGCCTTCGACGCCGAGTACGCCGCCTGCTCAGCCACGCCCCCGTCCGCCCCCTGCTGCGAGGCGATCCCGACGAGCCGACCGCCCGAGCCGGGGCGCACCGCCATCCGGCGTACGGCCTCGCGGAAGCACAGAAACGCCGAGGTCAGGTTGACCCGCAGCATCCTCTCCCACGCCTCGAGCGAGGTTTCAGCGAACGGCGTCCCGTCCCACATCCCGACCGCGTGGACGAGCGCATCCGGCGGCCCCACGGCCTCGGCGACCTCGGCGAAGGCGCGCGCCACGGCCGCCTCGTCGCCGAGGTCCGCCTTGAAGAGGTGCAGCCGGTCCGAGGCTACGATGGGATCGGCCGACTGCGCGTCGATGCCGGCAACCGTCGCGCCGTCCTCGAGGAGGCGGCGGGTGAGCACGCGGCCGAGGCGGCCGAACGCGCCGGTGACGAGGACCGTTTTGCCGGAAAGGTCGGAGGGCATGAGGTGTGAGTTGTGAGTTGTGGAAGGTGCCGCCAAACGCACGTCAATGAGGGGTGACCTTCCCGGTTTTATTCCATTCCCTCCATTCCCCCTCACTGCGCGCTCGACGTGTGGTCGTGGACGATGCGCCAGCCGGCGGGGCGTTTCTCGAAGACGAGCGTGAAGAGGCCGTTCGGCTCGTCGTCGGCGCGCTCGAGGTGCCAGCGGCCGAAGACGACGGCCCACGACGGCGCGAGGAGCTGCACCTCGAGAGAGTCGAAGCGGAGCGTGCCCATCGCCGCGCGGTCGGGGTAGCCGCGCTCGTACCCGTCGAGCGCTGCCTGCCAGCCCCGGCGGACGGTCCCGCCCGAGGCGAAGCGGAGCGAGTCGGTCTGGGCATAACCCGCCATGAAGCCGCGCAGCGAGCCGGCGTTCCACGCCGCCACCTGCCGGTCGAGCACGGCGCGGACCGAGTCGGCCTCGACCGCCGGAGGCGGGGAAGCGGGCGGCGGCGTGCAGGCCGCGCCCGCCAGAAGCAGTACAGCCAGAAGCAGTACAGCCAGAAGCGAACCGGAGAGGAGCGAACGAATCATGGCGAGCGGAGACGAAAGGGCGGGCCGCCGCGTTACTCCACCGGCTCGGGCGACGGCTCGGGGCCGGAATGACTCTCGACTAAGGACCTATCCGAAAAGCCCTCTCGGCTCCGTCTGGCTGCACGGGCGCGGCGCGGCGTTGCCCTCGTCGCCCGATGCAGCGGCATCTGCCTCCTACGGGAGGCGTCCCTCGTGCGCTTTGCGCGGCACCCGTTCACTCAGACGCCGCTGATCGAGCCGACTTTCCGGATAGGCCCTCAAGGTACTCGCCGGCAGGCTGCGTCGGCACCGTTTCTTCCCTTGAAGTCGCCGCGCAACGGCCTTAGCTTCTGCCCCCGCACCGACCCGCCCACCCAACTGCCTACGCCTAGACGCGCCTCCGCTACGTCACGAATCCGTCCGACTCCGCCCCGAGCCGCCCTGCGGTCCGGGGCCGCTGCTGCCCGAGAACCTGCGCGCGCGTATGCCCCGCTCGACCCGCCTGCCGGAGGGCCGTGCCCTGCTGCTGACCTTCGTCGGCAGTGTGGTGATGGCCGGCCTGTGGACCCTCGCTGCCAACGACCCGACCGAGGCCGCGCCTGACCGAGCGGCGCTCGTCCGGCACGCGGCCCTCGCGGCCCCCGTCCGCGCGGCCGACGCGGTCGCCGACCGGGCCTTCGCCGAGGGATGGACCCGGCCAACCTGGTCTCACTCCTTCCGCACCCGGCGCGATTCGGACACGCTCGGCCTCGCGCTCGACTCGCTCGGGCTGGACTCGCTGGACCTCTTCGACGTCAGCGACTTCGACGTCAGCGGCTTCCTCCCGGACTCGGCCTTCGGAGCGCGCCCCGACTCGGGCGGGGCGGACTCGCTCGTCGCCTTCACCGACTCGGTGCGGGCGGACACGACCGAGGCGCTGCCGGACACGGGCCGGGCGGCGCGCCTGCTCCCGCCCTTTCGCCGCGACCGCTACGGGGCCTCGGTGCTGCCGCGCCGCCGCGCGCCGCTCGGGCCGGAGCTGGGGACGTACTGGCAGCGCCGCGTGGAGCTGGACTCGGCCTCGACCGACTACACCGTCACCGAGACCGTCGGCGGCGGGGACGTGCGCGTGCCGGTGCGGCTCGGCCTCGACGCCTACCGGGAGCAGCGGCTCCGCCTCGGGCTGAGCGAGAACTACCGCGAGCTGGCGGCGCAGCGCGCGCGCCAGCAGCAGCGCCGCAGCGGCATCGGCTTCGGCTTCGAGCTGCCCGGCGGGGCCGGCCGCGGCATCGAGCGCATCTTCGGCACCGACGAGGTGGACCTCAGCGTCGACGGCCAGGCCAACGTCGACGTCGGCTTCGCCTACCGCCAGAACGAGCAGCAGGAGGCCGCCACCGGCCAGGGCGGCCGCGTCGACCCCGACTTCGGCCAGGAGCTCGGCCTCAGCATCCGCGGCACCATCGGCGACAAGCTCTTCATCGACGTCAACTACGACACCCAGAACGACTTCGACTTCCAGAACCAGGTCCGCCTCACCTACGAGGGCTACGAGGACGAAATCCTCCAGCGCATCGAGGCCGGCAACGTCTTTCTCCAGACGCCGAGCGACCTGATCCGCGGCGGCCAGCGCCTCTTCGGCATCCGCACCGACCTGCAGGTGGGCGGCCTGGGCGTGACCGTGGTCGCGAGCCAGCAGGACGCCGAGAGCGACGAGCTCGTCGTCGAGGGCGGGAGCCAGACCACAACCTTCGTCAAGCGCCCCACCGAGTACGAGGACAACGCCAACTTCTACCTCGGCTACTACTTCCACAACCGCTGGGACGCCGCCCACGCCCGCCCGCCCCAGGTCTCGCTCGGCCCCGACTTCAGCCGGTTCATCGGCCTCGAGGTCTACCTCTTCGAGCAGAACAACACCACCAACAGCGCCGGCGACGAGTCCCTGGTGGCCGGCCTCGCCCTGGCCGACCTCGGCGAGCCGCGCGACGTGCTCCTCGGCGGCCAGGCCTACCTCGCGCTCCGGGGCGAGACCCCGCCGCTGCCCGCGCCCGACGCCGCCGACTCTGACGATGCCGACCAGTACTCCGAGGCCGACCTCGAGGAGCTGCGCGAGGACCGCCAGAACGAGATCGACGTCGCCGAGCGCTTCGACCTGGGGCCGGAGGACTTCTTCGACTCCGACTTCCGCAAGCTCCGCGAGAACCAGGACTACACCTTCGACCCGCTCTTCGGGGTGCTCAACCTCAAGCGCTCGCTCAACAACAACGAGGCCGTCGCCGTCGCCTACCAGTACCAGCTCCAGGACGGCACCATCGTCGAGGTCGGCGACTTCGCCGAGGGCAGCGGCAGCGGGGCCGAGGCCGACCGCATCATCCTGAAGCTGCTGCGCGGCCAGAACCCGCTGCCCGAGGACGCCACCTGGGACCTCACGATGCGCAACATCTACCGCGTCGGCGGCTCCAGCTTCAACGCCACCGACTTCGAGCTCCAGGTCCTCTACAACCCCGGCGGCGCGACCGCCCAGCGGACCCTCCCCAACGTCGACGTCGGCCAGCAGCAGACCCTCCTCCAGACCCTCGGCCTGGACCGCGTCAACCAGGACGGCAGCAGCGCACGCGACGACCTCTTCGACTTCCTCCAGGGCTACACCGTCGACCCCGGCAACGGCCGCGTCATCTTCCCCTACCGCCAGCCCTTCGGCGAGCACCTCGAGCGCGTGCTCCGCGGCGCGTTCCGCGAGAACGGCCAGGACGTGACCGTCGCCTTCCAGGGGCTGACCGAGGACGAGGCCGTCGACGAGTACGTCTTCACCACGCTCTACACCGCCAAGCCCGAGACTGCCGCCCGCGAGACCGACAAGAACGTCTACAACATCGCCGGCGAGTTCCGCGGCTCCGTCCAGGAGGTCTACGACCTCGGCTTCGCCGTCGTCGAGAACTCGGTCCGCGTCCGCAGCGGCAACCTCGACCTGACCGAGAACACCGACTACACCGTCGAGTACGCCACCGGCACCGTCACCATCACCAACCCGACCTTCCTGACGAGCGGGCGCGACGTCTCGATCTCGTTCGAGCGCAACCAGTTCGTCGCCATCCAGAAGAAGACCCTCCTCGGGCTGCGGGCCGACTACACCTTCTCCGAGGACTTCGGCATCGGGGCGACGTGGATGCGGCTCTCCGAGAAGCCGCTGATCGACAAGTTCCGGCTCGGCGAGGAGCCGATCGCCAACTCCATCTGGGGCGTCGACGCCGCCTACGCTGCCGAGCCGCGCTGGATGACGCGGCTGGTCGACGCCCTGCCGCTGGTGCAGACGCGCGCGCCGAGCGCCTTCGAGTTCAAGGGCGAGTTCGCCCAGCTCAACCCCGGCCACCCGCAGACCTTCGCCTTCGAGCAGTCGCAGAGCGAGCTCCAGGAGCTGGGCCGCGACTTCAAGGAGGACGAGCTCGAGGGCTCGGTCTCCTACATCGACGACTTCGAGGGCACCGAGAACTCGTTCAGCCTGCTGCAGCCCGGCGCGTGGCGGCTCTCGGCCGCGCCCGAGGGCGACGACGACACGCCGGGGGCCGGGCCGGAGGGCGCGCAGACCTACCTCCCCGGTGCCCCGGTCACCTCGCCGATGCTGCGGACGAGCTGGCGCGGGCGCTTCGCGTGGTACACCGTGCTGGCGGCCACCTACGAGGACGACGAGCTCGAGCCCCTGGCCCGCAACCTCGCCACCTCGCGCGTCTTCATCAAGGAGATCTTCCCCGACCGCGAGCTCCAGCGCGGCTCGCCGCCCAACCTCCAGACGCTCGACCTCTACCTCGACCCGTCGCAGCGCGGGCCGTACAACTACAACGCCGCGCTCGGGACCTCCTTCGCCCAGCGCCCGCAGGACGTGTGGGGCGGCATGACGCAGCGCCTCCCCGAGGGCTACACCGACTTCGACGCCCGGAATAACATCGAGTTCGTCGAGTTCATCTTTGCCCCCTTCGGCGGCCGCAACGGCGACGCGCCGATCGACCCCGACGCCCGGCTCTACGTGGACCTCGGGCAGACCAGCGAGGACGTGATCCCGAACCGCCGGGACAACAACGAGGACGGCCTGCTCTCGGTCACCACCGAGGACGAGTGGGGCCGGCCCGCCGGCGGGCAGCAGGACGGCATCGTCAACATCAACGAGGGCACGCGCCGCACCGAGGACCTCGGCCTCGACGGCATCCCGTCGACGATCGCGGCCAGCGCCGCCGCCGACAACGGGACGCCCTACGCCGTCTCGACCGAGGCCGAGAAGTTCGCCCCCTTCCTCGACAGCTTGGCCGCCTCGCCCGCCGCCGGCAGCCCGGTGCTCGCGCTCGCGCAGCTCGACCCCTCGGCTGACGACTTCCACTCGTTCCAGGAGGACGCCTTCTTCAACGACGGCACGCTCTTCCCCGGCGGGGCCAGCCTCCAGGAGCGCTTCAGCTTCCTCTTCCCCGGCACCGAGCTGAACTCGCTCGAGGCGCAGCGGCTCATCGCCGAGAGCGGCGCGCCGGGCAGCTCCCGCTTCCCCGACTCGGAGGACATCAACCTCAACCTCTCGCCCGACCTCGCCGAGCGCTTCTTCCGCTACGAGGTCCCGCTCTCCGAGGGCGTCGTGGACACGCCCTGCACCGACGGCCAGACGGTCGGCTGCAACCCGTTCTACGTCGCCACCATCTTCAACGAGAACACCAGCGAGAATCCCAGCGGGCGCGAGTGGTACCTGATGCGGATCCCGGTCCGCACCGACCGCAAGGAGGCCGTCGGCGGCATCCAGGACTTCAGCCTGATCGAGACCATCCGCGTCTGGACCCAGGGCCACACCGACGCCGCCACGATGCGCTTCGCCACGCTCGACCTGGTAGGCAGCCAGTGGCTCAAGTCCGAGCGCGTCGGCTTCGACCGGATGCCGGTGCTGACGACGGAGCCGAGCGCGCCGGCCGGCACGCAGTCGTTCGTGGCGACGGTCAACACCGAGGAGAACCCCGACCAGTACGAGATCCCGAACGGGGCCGTGCGCTCGTTCACGCGCGACCCCACGAGCGGCCGGCCGCTGCCCTCGCGCGAGCAGTCGCTCGTCTTCCGCGTCGAGCAGCTCCAGGACGAGGCCTCGCGCGCCATCTTCAAGCCCTACACCCGCCGGCTCGACCTGACCAAGTACTCCAACCTCCGGATGTTCGTCCACGGCGAGGGCTTCGAGCGCCGCGACTCGGTGCGCGTCTTCGTCCGCCTGGGCTCGAACGAGGCTGAGGACTACTACGAGATCGAGCAGCCGCTCTACCCCTACGACCCCGACCGCTTGCCGGACATCCCCGACGGCGGGGACTTCGCCGCCGCCGCCGCCGACAGCCTCTGGCAGACCAACGTGCCGGTGCTCGGCCCGGACGGCACCCGGTTCCTCGACCTCAACTCGGTCAACGTCGAGTTCGACGCGCTCAACAAGCTCAAGCTCGAGCGCGACCTCGCCGTCGACGCCAGCAACAACCCGGTCTCGCTCGACTCGGTCTACACCGCGCAGTCGATCCCGCTCGACTTCGCACCGCCCGGTGCCACCATCCGCATCAAGGGCAACCCGTCGGTCAAGGACGTCTCGAACATCGTGCTCGGCGTGCGCAACGGGCGCGACGGGCTGGCCCGGCCGCTCGACCTCGAGCTGTGGTACAACGAGCTGCGCGTCAGCGGCTTCGACGAGCAGAAAGGCTGGAGCGCCTACGCTCGCACGACCGTCCGGCTGGCCGACTTCGTCGACCTCAGCGCGCGCTACGAGCAGCAGACCGACGGCTTCGGCGACCTCGCGAGCGGGCTCGGCACGCGCACCTTCGAGGACAGCCGGGGCTACAGCGTCAACACCAACATCAACCTCCACAAGCTGCTCCCCGAGCGCTACGGCTGGCGGCTCCCGCTCAACCTCACCGTCCAGCAGGACCTCTCGACGCCGCGCTTCTCCCCGAGCCGGGGCGACATCACCGTGGCCCAGGAGATCGCCCAGATCCAGGAGAGCGACGCCCTCTCGCCCGCCGAGAAGGAGCGCCAGGTGGACGAGGTCCGCGCCTCGGCCGAGAGCGCGAGCTTCTCGCGCGTGATCCGCGTGCCGATCTCGAAGACCGGCAGCCGCAGCCCCTGGCTCCGCTACACGCTCGACGGCCTGGCGCTGACCTACTCGAACACGCTCCGCCGCGCCCGCACTCCGGCCCAGCAGTTCAACGACACCGACCAGTGGAACGGCAGCCTCGCCTACCGCCTCAACGTGCCCCGACCCAAGACGGTCAGGCCGTTCTGGTTCCTCGGCGACCTCCCGGTGCTCAAGGTCCTCGGCGGGCTCGACCTCAACGTGCTCCCGGCGAGCCTCAGCCTGTCGGCCGACGCCGGCCGCTCGGTCAACGCCAACCAGGACCGCCCCCGGCGCGGCGGCTTCAACACCATCGCCGACAGCCTCGACCGCGCCGCGCGGATCGCCGTCGAGCGCGCGCGGCCGGACTTCATCTATCCTATCCGCGAGCAGCACTCGTTCAGCCACGGCCGCAACTTCGACCTCCAGTACAACCCGTTCCAGTTCCTCGCGCTCCAGTACCGCTCCGACGTCAGCCAGAGCCTCAACAGCGCCGGGGCCGACGAGTCCTTCTCGACCCTCATCCAGGACTACCGCAACGGCGACGTGAACAACTTCGAGGAGGTCGCGCTCAGCCGCGACGAGGTGCTCGCGCAGTTCGGCGGCACGCTCCCGGACTCGGTCTCGATCTTCCCCGTGAACCGGCTCGACGTGCTCCCGGTCCAGACCGTCGTCGGCGACCTGCTGACCGGTGAGCGGAGCATCCTCACCGACGACTACAACCAGAACGCGACCGCCACGGTGCAGTCGCCGATCCAGCGGGTCGAGGCGCTGCGGTGGCTCCAGCTCCAGCCGCTGTCGTACTCGAGCACCTTCTCCTGGCGCTACACCGCGCTGCCGGGCGTGGACCCGCGCGAGCGCGCCGACACCGTGACCGTGGCGACGGTCGCCAACCGGGCGGCGCTGCGCGGCGGTCTCAGCATCCGCTTCGGCGAGCTGTTCGAGAAGGTCGGGCCGTACCGCCGGCTGCGCGAGCGCCAGGAGGAGGACGAGCAGGCCAAGCAGCAGCAGCGCCAGCAGTTCGACCGCGACCTCACCGACTACCGCGCCGCGCGCGACCGCCGGACGGCCGCCGAGGACGAGCTCCGCGAGGCCGAGGTGCTGGCCGAGACAGACACCACCGGCCTCGTCACTGAGCAGCGCCTCACCGTGCTCCGCGACGCGCTCGCCGAGGCCGAGGCCGCCGACACCCTCGCCCGCCCCGCCCCGCCGCTCCCCATCCCGAACCCGGTGAGCCTGCTCCGTCGCGGCTTCCTCGCGCTCACCGGCCCGCGCGACTTCTCGGTGACCTACAACGGCTCCTTCGGCGGGACCTCGCAGGGCGTCCGCGATCCGGGCTACAGCTTCCTCGACGGCGTGACCGGCGACGGGCCTGGCCTGGGCTACCGGTTCGGCTTCGACCGGCGCATCGGCTCCGGCGAGGACGACCGCTTCTTCGGTAGCGAAACCGCGTCGATCCCCGTGCAGGACGCCTTGATCCGCGACCACCAGATCGGCGCGCGGACCTCGCTCGAGTTCAGCCAGGCGCTCCGCGTGGACCTGACCTGGGACCTGGGGCTGGACAACCAGAAGACCTTCGTCTTCTCGCGCGACGCCACGAGCGAGTCCAACGTCCAGGAGAACGGCGGCGGCAACGCGACCGTCCTCACGCTCGGCGGCAGCTACCAGGACTTCTTCGACCTCCACCGCGCCCGCTTCGCCGACGCCCTGAGCGCCGAGCCGGACTCGCTTGGCCGCTTCCCCTCGGAGGCACTCACCCAGAACGCCGTGGTCGAAGACTTCCGCAGCGCCTTCGTCACCGGCATCGGCTCGGTCGGGCGCGGCGGGTTCACCGCGCTGCCGCTCCCCAACTGGAGCGTCACCTACACCGGCATCTCCGACTTTCCGATCATCCGCGCGCTCACGCAGTCGGCCACGCTCCGGCACGGCTACTCGGCGACCTACGACGTCGGCTACGAGGCCAACCAGCTCGCCGGCACCCCCAACGAGGAGAGCCTCTCGATCCAGACCGGAACCGGCACCTCGACGATCCGGCTCGGCTCCGAGACGCCGTTCCTGCAGGCCAACACAGTCCGCATCAGCGAGCGCTTCCAGCCGCTCGTCGGCCTCAACCTCGGCTTCAAGGGCGGCTTCCAGACGGACCTGACGTGGAACTCGAGCGAGAGCTACGCCCTCACCCCGACCTCGGCCGAGGTCAACCAGACCGAGACTAAGGAGTTCTCGATCCGGCTGAGCTTCAACAAGACCGGCCTCCGGCTGCCGCTGCCGTTCCTGGGCCGCAAGCGGCTCAACAACCAGATCCGCTTCAGCCTGATCGTCTCGCAGGCCGACAACCTGTCGCGCCGCTTCGAGCTGCGCTCGGACTTGGCGCAGGACCTCTCGGGCATCCGCACCGAGACGTTCCTCAACCCGCAGGGTGAGGCCACGACGCGGCTCTCGGTGGAGCCGCAGCTCACCTACAACCTGTCGAGCCAGGTCGCGGCGACGGCGTTCGTGCGCTACAACAAGTTCGACAGCGAGGGCAGCCGCAACCCGTCGACGACCCAACTCACCGGCGGCTTCACCTTCCGCGTGTCGTTCTCGAACTAGAGAGTGGAAAGAGGAGAGGGAACAGAGAGAAGGCCTTTCTAGTTCTCTCGGCCGCGTCCACCCTGCTATCCATCGATCTGACGCGGCTCAACAGAGCACCTGAGGAGCTACGCAAGCACATCGAGCAAGACGGGATTACCCTCCATGAACGACAACCTCCACATCTCCCTGTCGCAAGGCTTGTGATCCTTGCTCCGGTTCTCCGGTGATCGGTTGGACAGAAGCTGCTCCATCTGGGCTTTGGTGATGAGTTCCATTGCAGGACCCCCTGCGGTTTGAGTTGAACACGCGGGCCGGCAACGGATGCGGGACCGGCGACCGAGGGGAGCTCGAACACAAGCCACTTCACAGGGATCCGTCTGCACAAGCGGCGCGCGGAAGATGGGTGGAAGGCGATTGCGGGCGGCAGCTCTGTAGCCGTAGGCTTCGCCTCTGTTCAACCACCGTAGGGAGGTGCGGGTGAGATCACTGCTCTATCGTCAATCCTCCTTAATAGTCTCACCTGGCTGTACTAGCTTGGGACGCACAAAAGGCATTATGCGCGTCAGCGTGCAACGCACGCTTAGGATCTTGATTTCTAGAATGTCACGGTCTGCAGATATTGGATAGCTGGGCATTGCTCTCGACGATTCGGCGAGGGCCTCCACTAGCCACTATTTTCACTCCCGGGAGCGTTTCCGAGCCTGTCGCAGTGCCGCGTCGTACCACGACGGGTGGGTGCTCCAGTGACAGCCTTTGTCTTTAGAGCTCCTGGCCGAGCTAATCCAGTCGCTCTATGCTGCCCGTCCTCGACACGATCAAAGATCACCTCGCTTCTCTCCCAGAAGTCGAGCGCATCGTGCTCTACGGCTCCCGTGCGCGGGGTGACAACGGGCCGCGCTCGGACATTGACCTAGCCGTCGAATGCTCTGACGCGGGCGAAGCGCCCTGGTCGGAGATCTGGGCGTATCTCGAATACGATGCCCCCACCCTGCTGTCCATCGATCTGACGCGGCTCAACAAAGCGCCCGAGGAGCTACGCAAGCGTATCGAGCGGGACGGGATTACCCTCTATGAACGATAGGCTCCACCTCTCCATCACCCAGCTCGGCCACGCGATTGAGGCACTAAACGAAGTCGTGGCCGAAGAACCGGGAGCCAAGCGCTACATCGTCGATGCGACAATCCAACGGTTTGAATTCACCTTCGAGCTGTGTTGGAAAACCCTGAAGCGTCTCCTCGAAGCCAAAGGCGAGAAGGTCACCTTTGCAAAGGAAGCGCTCAAGAAAGCCTACCAGGCCGAATGGATCGACGACGAAGCCGTCTGGATCCAGATGCTCGATGACCGCAATCTCACCTCGCACACGTACAACCAGGACTTAGCCGATGAGATATACGAGCGTATCAAATCCTACGCGCCGGTCCTCACCCGAGCATTCCAGACGATCCGTGGGCTCTAGGCCCTGTCACGTTCCTCCGGGTTCGGGCTACGCACGGCCGCTGCCGCGCCCCGCCGCGTTGACCTCCTCGCGCGATGCTTCGGCATCTCGCTCGTCGGTCGCCTTGCACAGGGCACGTCAGCGCCTCGCGCTCGCCCTCGAACCGATCTACATGACAGAGCCTGAGACTATTGCAAAACTCCTTTCGAGCTCCGGCTGGCTGCGCACGGCCTCGGCGTCGTTGCCCTACATCGCCGCAACTCACGCTACGGCTGCTTCGGGCACCTTGCCGATGGCCTCGCTCGCTCAGCCTGCCGAGCAAACTGACTTCTGCAATAGCCTCTAGGTGTGCTCTGTCTCACCGCGCAGCCTAGGGGGGCGAATCTCAGCATAGCGCCCATGAACCAGCCTGTCGCCGTCTGCCGCCTCGGGCGGGTCGAGTACGAGGCCGCCTGGGACCTCCAGCGGCGGGTTCAGCAGCGGCTCATCGCGGCCAAGCGGGCCGAGCCGCCGGAGACGGTGCCCCACGCCCTGCTCGTCGTCGAGCACCCGCACGTCTTCACGCTCGGCAAGAGCGGCGACCGGGCGCACCTCCTCGCCGACGACGCGACCCTCGCCCGGCGCGGGGCCACGTTCGTCGCCGTCGACCGCGGCGGCGACATCACCTACCACGGGCCGGGCCAGCTCGTCGTCTACCCGGTCTTCGACCTCGACCGCCTCCGCTACCCGGACGGCGCGCGCGCCACCGACATCCACCGCTACCTCCGCACGCTCGAAGAGGCCGTCATCCAGACCTGCGCCGACTACGGGATCGTCGCCGGCCGCGTCGCCGGGCGGACCGGCGTCTGGGTCGAGGCCGGGAGTGCGCGCGAGCGCAAGATCTGCGCCTTCGGCGTCCGGTGTAGCCGGTGGGTGACCATGCACGGCCTGGCGCTCAACCTCGACACCGACCTGTCGTACTTCGGCCACATCGTCCCCTGCGGGATCGCCGACCGGGGGGTGACCTCGCTCGCGGCCGAGCTCGGCCGCCCCGTCGATGAGGCGGAGGCGACGGACCGCCTGCTCGGCTACGTCGCCGAGGCGTTCGGGCTGCGCCCCGTGCCCGCCGACGAGGCTCACCGTTTCTTCGACGCCCTCGGCGTAACATCGGGCGCGCGGCCGGTGTAACATCCCTGCACCATCGCCGGGTCCGCGCCTCGCGTCCGCGCCCGTTCCCTTCTGCCTCTCTACCGCCCAGACTCATGGCCTTCAGCACCGAACAGTTCGCCCGCCAGCTTCTCATCGAAGCCCTCTTCTACGACGAGGAGTACGTCGCCCTCGGCAACGTCAGCCTGATCGACGGGGCCGCGCAGCGCGAGCTGTACCTCGCTTCGTTCGACCCCGAGCGCAACACCTACCTCATCGAGGAGGCCGTCGAGTGGGAGGAGCTCGACGCCGACGAGGACGGCGAGATCGACTATGCCCTTGCCGTCGACGGCAACGAGTACGGGACCTACGACAGCCCCGAGGATGCCGCCGATGTGCTGCTGACCCTGGCGCGCGAGCACAACCTCAGCCCGAGCTTCATGCTCCTCTTCGACGAAGAGGAAGCGTAACTCAGCTAATCGTCCCACTCCTGCGACACCTGCTCCTGCGATACGTGGGGCGGCCCAGCCGGTTCGGCCAGCGGTAGGCGGACGAAGAACGTCGTGCCCAGGCCCGGCGCGGTCTCGAAGCGGACCGTGCCGCCGGACTCCTCGACGGCCTTCTTGGTGATGGCGAGTCCCAGCCCCATGCCGCTCGTCTTGGTCGAGAAGTTGGGCTGGAACACCTTTTCCTGCACCGATTCGGGGATGCCGGGGCCGGTGTCGCGGACGGCGCTCCACGCCCACGCCGCCCCGCCCTCGTCCCGGCGCTCGGTGCGGATGGTGATGGTGCCGCGCTCGGTCTCGGGCATGGCTTGGAGGGCGTTCTTGAGCAGGTTGATGTAGACCCGGCGCAGCTCCTCGCGGTCGGCCACGACGGGCAGGGGCGCGGGGTTGAGCACGAGGACGATCTCGGCGTGGGCCTCCTCGCCGAGGAGCACGGCGGCCTCGCGCACGACGTCGCGCAGGTCGAGCCGCTCGGGGTGGCGCTGCGGGAGCCGGGCGAAGGACGAGAACTCATTCGCGATCCGGGTCAGCGCGTCGATCTGCTCGATCAGGGTGCCGGTGATCCGGTCGAGGAGCGCGCTGAAGCGGCCGTCCCGGGTCCCCTCCGCGCCGTCGCTCTCGTGGTGGGCGCGGCGGAGGTGCTGCACCGAGAGCTTCATCGGGGTCAGCGGGTTTTTGATCTCGTGGGCCACCTGCCGGGCCATCTCGCGCCAGGCCAACTCGCGCTCCTGCTGCGCCAGCTTGCGGCGGCTCTCCTCGAGCTGCGAGCGCATCGCGTTGAACGTCTCGATCACCTCGCCGACCTCGTCCCGGCTCTCGACCGGGATCGCCTCGCCGTCCTCGCCCGCGCCGACGGCCCGGAGGCCCGCGCGCAGCCGCCGGAAGGGCCGCGTGAGGTCGTTCGCCAGGAGCGTGGTGGTGAAGAAGATGCCGGCGAGCAGCAGCAGCAGCACCCCGAAGAGGTAGGCCACCATCCGCGCCTGATCGGACTCGATGGCGAGCTGCTCGGGCAGTGTCGGGATGGCGACGACGGCCCCCGGCCGGCCGGCGGTGTCGGGCAGCGCCTCGTAGCCCGTCGTGTAGGCGAAGGTCCCGATGTGCTCCTCGGCGAAGGCGTAGCGCTCGCCGTCGACGTAGAGCGCGCGGTAGACCTCGATGGGCAGGCGGCGGTCGATCAGGCGCTGACGGACGAGCTGGCTTCGGCTGCTCGCCACCAGGTCCGCCCCGCGGTAGAGGTTCACGTCGAGGCCGAGGCGCGGGCCAACGACGTCGGGGCGGGCGCGGTCCAGGAGGCGGTAGAACGAGACGCTGTCCAGCGTATCCCCGCCCGCCGCCTCCGCCGCGAGCGCGTCCTCCACCCGAGCGAGCCGCCGCTTGAGGCGCTCCTCGACGGCCTGCCGGTTCTGCGTCACCACGACCTCCTGCCCGATCAGCCCGGTCAGCACCACCGAGACGACGCCGACGAGCAGGAACCGGTTGAGCACGCGGTCGCGCAGGCGGTTCCGCCGCTCGGCCGCTGCGGTGCGCCGCCGGACCGCCACGGCGGCCCCGTAAGCCCCGAGCGCGAGCAGGAGCGCCGGCACCAGCAGCCGGAGGTAGAAGTAGAGGTGGTCGAAGACGGCGACGCCGGGGACGCGGACGGCGACGACGCGGGCGGTACCCAGCTCGCTGGTGCCCGGCTCGCTGGTGCCCGGCTCGCTGGTGCCCGGCTCGCTCCGGTAGTACATCCGCACCGGCTCGCCGCCGAGGCGGTCTCGGCTCCACACCGACTCGCTGTGGCGGAGGGCCGAGGCGACGGACGCCGGTAGGCGGAACCGCCCGTAGTCGTCGCCTCGGGTGCGGACGAGCACGCCGCCCTCGAACTCGGCGAACGCCAGGTCCCCCTCGCCGACGTTCGCGAGGCCGGCCGGGACGAGGACGCGGGGGAACGGCGTTTCGGAGACGTAGCGCGCCGGCTTCGGCTCGGCCCGCGCCGTGACCCAGCCGAGCACGGCCCCGTCGCGCGTGCGCCGCACCGGCCCGACGCCCGCATAGCGGTGCTTGCCGCGCGCCGTCGGCTCACGCTCGACGACGAAGCCGGGCGCGGTGTCGGCGGTGTAGCGTCGGCGGAGCGTGAAGAACGAGAGCGGGTCCTCTACGCGGACGGCCTCGCCCCAGCGCGCGAGCGGCGCGCCGGGCGGGGCGACCTCGCGGTAGCTCCCGAGCGTGTCGCCCGCCGGGGCGAGGAAGGACAGGCTCACGGTGTAGTCGGCGAGCGCCGCCAGCAGCGAGCCCGTGACGAGGTCCGTGGCGAGCGAGTCGAACAGGGACAACCGGGCCGGGACCGGTGGGCGGCGGCGGAGGGCGTCGAGGACGCTGCTCGAGGCGCGGGCGTCGAGCAGCACTCCTTCGAGCGCAAAGGCCACGCGCGCGTCCTCGCCGTCGGCGAACTCTTCGGCGGCGTCCTCGACCCGCGCCTCCTGCTTGTCGCGCGCCGCCTCGAACAGAACCGGATACGCCAGGGCGGCCACCACGAGCGCGACGACCACCGTTCCGCGCACGGAGAGGGCCCCGCCCCAGGCGTCCGGCCGCCACTCCAGCAGCCGCGCGCCCGTCCCGGCCGCAGCGAAGAAGAGCACTGCCGCCCATCCCGACACCCCCACGCCCGCGTCCGTCAGGCCATATCCCAGCGCCAGCGCGAGGGCCGCCGTCAGCGCTCCCGCCAGAAAGCGGCGGCCCTGCGTGCCGACCAGCACGGCCAGCCCCGTCATCGTCATGGTCGCGGCCAGCGTCAGCCCGAGCAGCGCCCCGAAAACGATCAGGATCAGCCCCGACGGCAGCGGTCCCGTCCGGTCGAAGTACGGCAGCGTGGCGTCGAGCACCGCGTGGCGGAGGAGCACCGCCAGCAGGGCGATGGTGGCTACACCGAGCAGGGCTGCCACCAGGCTTCCTAGCGCCCACCGCACGTTCAGCCCAGGCGGCAGCGCCTCCGCGCCGCGCCGCCACCGCAGCACGCGCATCGCGAAGCGCAGCCACCCGACCCCTGCTACGACAGCGAAGAGCGCCGTCACCACCAGGTCGCCCACCGAGCCGAGCACGCCGCCCCCGACGCCGGAGGCCAGATACGCCGGGTCGAACAGGGCAATCTCGCCAGCTCCCTCGCCCGGTAGTCGGCCCGGCCCGGCCAGCCACCGTGCGGGGACACCGAGGGCGAGGAGCACGTAGCGCAGCCCCACCCACCCTGCGAGCGCAACGACGAGCATCGCCCCGGCCGCGCCCCAGACCCGCACGGTGCTTCCTGCATGGGTACGCGCCGCCCGGTCCGCCAGGTGCTCGGCCCCGAGCCCTAGCCCGAACACGGCCCAGCCCGCCAGCAGCACCGCCCAGAACACGGTGACCCCGCCCAGCCTCCGGCGCGCCGCGCCCTGGAGCACCGACGGCGACGGTGTCGGCACCTCGACGACGGCCAGCAGGGTTCCGTCGAGACCCCGGACCGCGTGGCGCGTCGCTCCTGATGCGCCCCTCGTGGTCGCCTCTCCGAACCGGACCTCGAAGGGGATGCTCGCCTTCGCCTGCCACGTTTCGGCTAGGTCGAAGTCGCGGAGGTAGGTGTTGCGGACCGGGACGCGGGCGACGACGAGCCGGATCATGCGGATGGCTCCGAGGACCCGCCCGTTCTCCCGGACCGGCAACCACAGCACCACGCCCTGCCGCAGCGCTCCGTCGGTGGCGACGTTAGTCTGCACGGTTGCCAGGAACGACGTGGCGCGGACCGCCGGGCCGAGCGGCAGGCTCGGGCCGTGCCACGCTAGCAACTCGGGCGTAGGCGTGTACAGCTCGGCCGTCAGCCCCTCCGGCAAGCGCAGCGCCGCGAACTGCTCGACGGCCGCCTCCGGCGCGCCCGTGTGCAGAGCGAGGCGCACAGCCGGGGCCTGCGCCAGGGCCTCGGCGCGGCGCAGCAGATCGGCCTCGAGTGTCCCGATCTCCTGCTCGGCCACGCGAAGCGCACCCGCGACTGCGCTCTCGGCGGCGTCGGGTCCGGGCGTCGTGCCCCAGCCTCGCAGCGCCCAGGTCCCGGCGAGCAGCAGGGCGAGAAACCCAGCGACAGTGGCGTACCGCGCAGCGACGCGCATGGACCAGGTGGACACGGAGGGCGAACCGACAGTGGGCGGCGGACGGTGGGCCGTGAAGGTACGCTACCGACCGTTGCGGTCGATGCGGACGGCCCGGAGCTGCCAGCCGTCGCCCCGCGCTCGCAGCCGCACCGACACCCCGACGGGCGGCGGCTCGCCCTCCGCCATCCAGTAGCGCCCGATCAGCGACCGGCGGTCCTCGGCCAGGACTTCTTGCTCGAACACGACCCGCTTCGGCGGATAGCGCTGGAAGAACTGCCCGAGCACGCGCCCCGCCTGCGCCCGGCTGTAGGAGGTTCCTTTGCCGAAGATCACCACGTCGATCCGGCTCGCGGCCCCGTCGAGCAAGGCCTCGGCATCGCCCGCCCGAAACGCCTGCTCGATGCGCCCGAGCGCCACCGAGTCGGACTGCGCGAGCGCCGCGCCCTGCCCGGCCCCGACCGACGGCCAGCCGACGAGGGACAGAGCGAGGAAGAAGGCAGCGGAAACCAAAAGGCGCATGGGAGGACAGAGGGAGCGACTCTCTGCCGGGCTAGGTCGTGCCTGGAAAATGGACAGTCCGGCACGGAAGCGCACCGGTTGTCATGGCTGCCGAGGACGGCAAAAAGCAGTCCAATCTGCCACCACCGTGCGGAACGGGCGCACGACGCTATCAGGGCATCCCCTACGCCTGACTTCGGTGCCGTCCGCCTCCTTGATTCGCTACACCCTCCGTCCGCCGTCACGGTCGGGCCGAAGCGGGAGGCCTTCGGGCGGCGGTGCCCGTCTGGAAGAGAGGAGCCAGTCCAAAAGTTAATCTCGGCTCCTACCAGCAGCTTGTATCTTTTCATATGTGGAGAGCCGATGCATAGCTGCTCCATTCGAGCCGGTCAACCAAACGTGGCGCGCTCTGTGCTCTAGTAGCTTTTGCTCTATCTGTGCCCTGTTATTTGCCCCTCGCGTCCACTTCCGTCTCCGCTCCCTTTCCGTGCCCGTTCTGACTGATCCTGCCTCCCTCTCCGTGTCGGTCGTCATCCCCGTTCACTCGGGGGGTGACGCGTTCGTCCGCTGCCTCGACGGGCTGGCCGAAGCGGTTCCTCCGCCCGACGAGGTGATCGTCGTGGCCGACGGCGAGACCGACGGGGTTTGGCGTTACGCCGAGCGCTACGGTGCGGCCGACCGGACGCGCGTGCTCGTGCTCGACGCCTCGCACGGGCCGGCCCACGCCCGCAACGTGGGGGCTGGCCTCGCCGAGGGCGACGTGCTCTTCTTCGTGGACGCCGATGTCGTCGTGGCCCCGGACGTGGTCGGCCGCGTGCGGGCGCGCTTCGCCGAGGATCACGGCCTCGACGCCGTGATCGGCTCCTACGACGACGCGCCGGGCCACCGAGGCTTCCTCTCGCAGTACCGCAACCTGCTCCACCACTACACCCACCAGCACGCCCATGCCGAGGCAACGACGTTTTGGGGTGCATGTGGGGCCGTCCGCCGCGAGGCGTTCGCCGCCGTCGGCGGCTTCGATGCGGCCGGGTTCCGGCAGCCGTCGGTGGAGGACATCGAGCTGGGGTACCGGCTTCGGCAGGCGGGCTGCCGGATCGCGCTCGACCCGGACCTCCAGGTGAAGCACCTCAAGCAGTGGACGCCGCGCCAGATGCTGAGCACCGACGTGTTCAAGCGCGCCGCGCCGTGGACCGGCCTGCTGCTCGAGTACCACCGGCTCGACAACGACCTCAACCTGGAGACGCGCAGCCGCCTCAGCGTCGCGACGGCGTTCGCGCTCGTGGCGGTCCTGCTGATCGCGCTCGGCCAGCCGCTCGCGCTCTTCGCCGCCCCCGTGCTCGCGCTCGTGCTCGCCGACCTCAACAAAGGGTTCTACCGCTTCCTCGTCCGCAAGAAGGGCTGGGGCTTCGCGCTCCGCGCCGTCCCGTGGCACTGGGCCTATTTTCTCTGCGGCGGCCTCGGGGCCCTGCTCGGGGCGTCGCGGCACCTCGTCGGCGGAGCGCCGGCTCGTCGGCCGTCCGGCCTCCCGGAGCTACAGCCTCTCGCCCAAAGCGCCCGGCGGCCCCGTCCCGATGCGCTCGAAGCGCAGGCGGTCTAGCATGCCCGCGCGCACTCCTTTCTTCTCGCAGTCACCTCTCTCGCAGTCGGGACGTTCGGTGGGGACGGTCCGCGAAAAAAGCCACACATGGAACCAGCAGACAAACGCATGGAATCCGTCCTCATCGCTGGAGCCGGACCCGCCGGGCTGACCGCCGCCTACGAGCTCGCCAAGCGCGGCGTGCAACCCTTGGTGCTGGAGAAATCCGACCAGGTCGGCGGCATCTCGCGCACCGAGACCTACAAGGGCTACCGCTTCGACATCGGCGGGCACCGCTTCTTCACCAAGGTCGGCGAGGTCGAGGCGCTGTGGCACGAGATCCTCGGCGACGAGTTCGTCCAGACGCCGCGCCTCTCGCGCATCTTCTACCAGGGCAAGTTCTACCCGTACCCGCTCAACATCACGCAGACGCTCAAGAACCTCGGGCCGGTCGAGAGCGCGCGCATCCTGGCGAGCTACCTCTGGACGCAGCTCCGCCAGCCCTACCCCGAGCCGGAGAACCTCGAAGAGTGGGTCACCAACCGCTTCGGCCCCCGGCTCTACCGGACCTTCTTTAAGACCTACACCGAGAAGGTGTGGGGCATCCCCTGCACCAAGATCCGCGCCGACTGGGCCGCGCAGCGGATCAAGGGCGTCTCGCTCACGAGCGCCGTCCGGCAGGCGCTGACGGGCAAGTCGTCGGAGGCGTCGCTGATCGACACGTTCCAGTACCCCATCGAGGGGCCGGGGATGATGTGGGAGCGCGCGACCGAGCACGTCGAGCGGCTGGGCGGCGAGGTGCGGATGGAGACCGAGGTCGTCCGCCTCGCCCACGAACCCGACGCTGCCGGGCGGCCGACCGTCCACACCGTCACGGTCCGCTCGGCCGAGGGTGAAGAGGAAGAGGTCGCCGTCGAGCACGTCGTCAACTCGATGCCGATCACGCACCTCGTGCGCCGGCTCGACCCCGCGCCGCCGGCCGAGGTCCTCGCCGCCGCCGACGGGCTGAGCTACCGCGACTTCCTGATCGTCTCGCTCGTCGTGGACCGCGAGCACCTCTTCCCGGACAACTGGATCTACATCCACAGCCCCGAGGTGCAGGTCGGGCGCATCCAGAACTTCAAGAACTGGAGCCCCGCGATGGTGCCGGACCCGGCGAAGACGTGCGTCGGGATGGAGTACTTCTGCACGCGCGGCGACGGCATCTGGACCGCCGACGACGCCGACCTGATCGACCTCGCCACGCGCGAGCTGGAGCACATCGGCCTCGCCGCCGCCGCCGACGTCGAGGACGGGACGGTGATCCGGCAGCCGATGGCCTATCCCGTGTACGACGGGACCTACAAGCAGAACCTCGCCGTCATCCGGGACTACCTCGAGACCTTCTCGAACTTGCAGACGACGGGCCGCGCCGGGATGCACCGCTACAACAACCAGGACCACTCGATGCTGACCGCGATCCTGGCCGCGCGCAACATCTTGGCTGCGCGCGACGGCACCGCCGAGCCGGGAGCGGAGACGCTCGACCTGTGGGACGTGAACGTCGAGCGCTCCTACCACGAGGACTTCACGGTCGAGGAGGCCAAGGCCAAGGCGCGGACGCTCAACGAGCGCCGCCGCGCCGCCCGCACGCCCGCCCCGAGCGCCGCATGAGTCAGCGCAAGCAGATCACGATCGAGGACATCCTCCGCTCCCCGACGAGCGCGGCGGACCTCGGGCGGACCGGGCGGCAGCTCCTCGAAGAGGTTCCGCAGCCCGGCCGCAAGGCGCTCCGCCTCGCGGTCCTCACGCTCGGCGAAGTGGCGTCGCAGATCGGCGTCGCCCTCGTCGGCAAGGCGATCTTGGACGGCGCGCTCGCGCCGACGCCGACGCTCGACGGCCGCCTGATCGCGGTCGCCTTCGCCCTCGCGCTCGTCGGGTACGGCTTCGTGCGGGCGCGGCAGCTCGCGCAGGAGGAGATTGCGCTCGAGTGCCAGCGGCTCGGGGTGCAGCGGCTCTCGCACAACATCAACCGGGCGCGCTACGAGGACCTGGCGGCCGTCCCGATGGCGGCGCTGCGCGAGATCATCATGACCGACGTCAACTTCGCCTACCGCTTCTTCGTGGACAGCCTCGGGCAGACGGTCGTCGTCGGGTTCTGGTCGGTGGCGGTGCTGCTGCTCTTGGCGTGGCTCTCGCCGTGGCTGCTCGTGCTCGCGGGTGCGCTCGGCGTGCTGTTCGGCCTCGCGCTCGTGTGGGGCGTACGCAAGCACATGACGCTCACCGGCGAGCGCTTCGCCCGGCTAGCCGACTTGTCGCAGCGCGCGCGCGAGGTGGTCGAGGTCGAGCGGATCGTGCTCGCGCGGCAGTTCGGGATCGACGACTTCTTCGTCCGCGTCTTCATGCAGGCCCACGAGAAGTTCATGGCGGTCTCACTGCTGCAGGGCCGGCTCAAGGCCGGCGTCCGCTCGTCGATCCTGACGATGAACTCGGTGGCGTTCCTGGCGCTCGTGTGCCTGGGCGGGCTGCTGATCTTGGGCGGCGGGCTGAGCGCGGGCGGCCTGCTGGCGGCGCTCTTCGTGGTCGGGCAGCTCCTGGCGGCGCTCTCGCAGATGGGCGAGTACGCCGCGCGCGCCGCCGAGACCGCCACCGGCGGCAAGCGCATCGCGGCCTACTGGAACGCGCAGGACCGGGCCACGCGCCTGGACGCGGTCCCCGAGCCGTCGGGCGATGGCGCACCGAGCGCCGACGCCGAGCCGGGCCGGATCGAGACCGTTACGGCCGAGGGCGTCTCGTTCCACTACGGTAGCGGCCCGCCCGTGCTCGACGCCGTCGGGGTGACGCTGCGGCGCGGCGAGATCACGGCGCTCACCGCCGAAACTGGCGCGGGCAAGTCGACGCTCGCGCTCATCCTCGCGGGCCTGCTCGACCCCGACGCCGGCCGCGTGTTCGTCAACGGCGAGCCGCGCTGGACGCCGGAGCGCCTCGCCCCCGGCCGCGTGCTCTACGTCCCCTCGAAGCCGATCCTGGTCGAGGGCTCGGTGCAGCAGAACCTCTTCCTCGAAGACGGGGCCCCGCTCCCCGACCGCGAGCTAAAGCGCTTCTTCGACGGCATCACGCGCGGCGGCCAAGCCTTCCCCGTCACCGAGCCGATCATCGGCCCCAACGGGCTCGGCGTCTCCTCCGGGCAAGCCCAACTCATCCAACTCACGCGCGCCGTCCTCCGCGACCCTGATGTCGTGATCTTCGACGAGGCCACGTCCTCGCTCGACATGGCGACCGAGGCGAAGGTGCAGCGCGACCTGCTGGCCTGGTGCCGCGAGCGCGTCTGCCTCGTGATCTCGCACCGCCGCTGCCCGTGGACCGAGGAGGCCGCCGTCCACCTCACGCTCTAGCTCCACGCCCCCCTCGTGCCCGACCTCCCGCAGCGCGTCCTCCACGTCTTCAACTACGCCTGGCCCCGCATCGACGGCTACGTCGTCCGCAGCATGGGACTCGTAATGGCGCAGCAGCGGCACCTCGGCATCGAGGTCGCCGTCGCGGTCTCACCGTTTGCACCGCTGGCGAAGGCGGCCGACCCCGACTTCCGCTCGCCGCTTTGGGGGCCGGGGCTGCAGATCGAGGCGACGGACTATGCCGACGCTGAGCCGGGCGGCGTCGAGGGCGCGCTCCGACCGCTCGAGCGCCCGCCGCTCGGCCTCGCCCCGTTCACCTTCCCGGTCTACCGGCGCGAGCTGCGGAGCATCATCCGCCGCCTGGAGCCGGACCTCGTCCACGCCCACCACCCGCACTACAACGCCGAGCCGGCGCGCACCGCCGCCGCCGCCCTCGGCGTCCCGTTCGTCTACGAGCTGCGCTGCTTCAACGGCGACTACGACCTCGACCACGACAGCGCCTACTTCCGGGCGCGCGGGCGCTGGCTGAACGCACTGGAGCGCCGCCTCTGCCGCCGCGCCAACACGATTGTGACGATCTCGGACGGGCTGAAAGACCGGATCGTCCGCGCCGGCGTCCCGGCCGAGCGCGTTTTCGTCGTCCGCAACAGCGTCAACACCGAACTGTTCACCCCGCCCGCCGAGGCGACGCCGCCCGGCGCGACGATCCGGGTCGGCTACGCGACGACGTTCGAGCAGATGGAGGGGCTGGACATCTTCGTCGAGGCCGCCGCGCGGGCCGCCGACCGGCTCCGGAAGCAAGGGCGCGCGCTCGAGGTCACAATCGCCGGGACGGGCCGCGACTGGGACCGAATCGACGGGCTGGTGCGCGAGCTAGGACTGGAGGACACGGTGCGGCTGCCGGGCTTCGTCCCCTACGGGCAGATGCCGGACTTCTACCGCAGTCTCGACCTCTTCGTCGTGCCCCGCCGCCACGCCGTGGTCTCGGCCGACACGACGCCGCTCAAGCCGCTCGAAGCCCTCGCCTCCGGCCTCCCGCTGCTCGTCTCCGACCTGCCGGCGATGCGCGAGCTGCTCGCCGCCCGCCCGGACGTGCGCTTCTTCGAGCCGAACGCTGGGGCGCTCGCCGACGCGCTCGTCGGCTTCGCGGACGCGCCGTGGCAGGGCACGGGCGACATCGAGGAGCGGAGCTGGAAGCGCGAGATCCGCACCTACGAACAGGTCTACGCCCACGCCCTCGCCGCACACGACGGCAGGCGCAGCGCAGGCGATGGGGTGAGCCTCTCGCTCCCAGTCCGTGCCGCCAAGACGGTGATCCGGCAGGCCGCCGACCGTGGCCTGGGTCCGCTCCGCCCGCTCGACACGCACATCGTGGTCTGCGGCTTCCCGCGCTCCGGTTCGACCCTCCTTCAGCTCATCGCCGGGCTGTGCGTCGAGGACGTGATGACGTTCGACGAGGAGGTGGACGCGCTCTGGGCGGCGCGCTGGGCGAACCGCCGCCACCGCTTCATGCTGACCAAGATGCCGGGCGACATCGCGCACGTCGAGGCCGTCCGCACCTACTACCGGACGCACCTCGGCCGGGCGCACTTCGCCCTCACCGTGCGCGACCCGCGCGACGTGCTCACCTCGACCCACGACGCCTACCCCGCCGCGCGTGGCTACTACGTCTCGGCCAAGCGCTGGCAGGCCGTCTACGACCGGATGCAACGCCTCCGCGACGACCCGGATGTGACCGTCGTTCGCTACGAAGACCTCACGACCTGCCCGGACCGCGTGCAGCAGGACCTGACCGACGCCGTGGGCTGGACCGTCCGCCACCCGTTCGACCGCTACTACGAGGTCGCCCAAGCCGGCGGCTTGCGCCGCGACTCGATGACCGAGGGCGCGCTCGGCGGCTTCCGCCCGCTCGATGCGTCGGGCCTCGCCCGGTGGCGCAAGCCCGAGCACCGCGAGCGCATCGGCGAGGTTCTCGCCGCACTGCCCGGCCTGCCCGACGCGCTCGTCGCGCTGGGCTACGAGGATGACCACGCCTGGCTCGAAGAGATCGAGGCGGCCGTATGAGCACTCCCGACCGCGTGCTCCGCGCAGGCGTGCTCGGCCTGTGCGCCGTCCCGCTCGCGCTGTCGCTGTGGTTCGTGCTTGTCGAGCCTCGCCCTTACTTCCTCCTGCCGCACCACATGGACGTAGAGGCGGACTACCTTTACAACGCGCGCTTGGTGCTCGCGGGGTACGGGCCGTCCGGCACGTATCATCCGGGCACGCCGCTCGCCTACCTCACGGCCCTCCTCCTCGTCCTCTTCGGCACCGACCCCGCGGACACGCAGACCGTGCTCAACGCGGCCTACGTCCTCATCGGGCTGGCGACGACGCTCGCGCTGGGAGGCGTGACCGCGCGCGTGCTTCGAACCACCTCGCCGGGCGTCGCGGCCCTCTTCGTTGCCGGTGCCCTCTCGTGGTCGAGCACCATCACCTATTTCAACTATCTGTCCCCGGACGCCCTCGTCGTGGCCGTCGGGATTCCGCTGATCTGGATGTGCTGGGCGTCGCTCTCGGACCCTTCGTACCGGCGGCTGGTGGTGCTCGGGGCGGGGTGCGGCCTGGCCCTCGCCCTCAAGTTCTCGTTTGCTCTGCTCGTGCTCTGCATCGTGGCGGCGAGCGCGGTTCGCCTCTTCGGCGCGAGGGACGATTGGGCCGGAGCTTTCGGCAAGGTGGGGACGCTCGGCGGTTGCCTCGTCGGCGGGTTCTGCGTGGGCACGTTGCCTGTGCTGAACCACATGCCCGCCGCCTTGCTCCACACGGTCCTTGCCCGCCTCGGACCGCCTCTTCTGGCAGTCACGTATGGGACCCCTGGGGCCGCCGCGGCCGTCACCGCTGCAAGCGCGCCGGATGCCCTCCTCCTGGTGGGGCCGGCGTTCGTGATCGCGCTCGCCGCTTTCGCCCTCGCCGGTGCCGGGATCGCCCGACGCGGCACCGCTGGCCTCCGAGGCTGGGACGTGCGCGCTGCGCTGGTCTTCGCCGGGCTCAGTGCCGTCATACTCGTTGTTTTCTTTGCCGAAGGAGTGACGCTGCCGCTGGGCCTCCGCCACACCGCAGCCGTCTCCCTCGGCATCCCCTTCACTCTTCTGCTCGGCGCGACCCTGCTGGAGATTCCCGCCCGTGGGCACCACCGTGGCAACGCGCTCTCCTTCTTCTTCGCAGCAGCTCTCCTCACCGTCGTCCTCTGGAAGAGCCTGGACGACCGGCGCGCGCTCAGCGAGGTCGCCGCGCGCGAAGCGGCCGAAGCGCAGCACCAACTCGGCACCGTCGCCGCCGGCGGGCAGCGGCTCGCGGTGTGGGAAAACTGGGATGGCGTCCTGATAAGCCCCGCAACTTTCCATTTCTGGGGGAACTACCGCTACGGCGAGGAGGCCTTCGATGCCCTCCTGCTTCGCGCCTTTCCCGACCACGCCCACCTCCGGCTCCGCGCCGTCGCCGCAGGGATGGCCCCGGCTCGCCTTCCTTCCTCTGACTACCCTATCCTGGAATCTCTGCGCCGGCATTGGGGAGTCCAACGGCCCGTCCTCCTCGGCATCATCGACTCCTTCGATTCGCTCCTCAAGCACCGAGGGTCGCACCGGCTCGTCCCCACCAGGTCCCTCTTCACGAGCCGAGCCGCTGCTGACGTCGGAGCCGTTGCCGTGTCGGTAGACGACCTCGCGGAAGAGCTGCCGCCCGGCCGCCGACCGGACTTCGAGCGGAGGCTGCGCGAGGCACTCGGCGGGGCCACGCTCCGCACGCTCTCGATCAACGGCGAACCCTGGCTGATCGCAGAGCGGCCCCACCCGTTTTCTACCCTGTAAACGATGCCTTTCTCACCCGATAACCTCTTCCGCACGCACCCACCGGAGATCCCGGACCGGCTGGTTGACGTGCACGTCAACGTCGGGATCAGCGACGCACCGGGGCTGAGCTACGGCCGCCTCGCGCCGGACGACGCGCTCCGGCTGCTTGACGCCTCGGGCGTAACCGAGGCGTGCGCCTTCCCGCCGCTGATGGACCACTACGCCGAGGCGAACCAAGCCCTCGCCGGCTGGGCCGCGACGACGGCGGGCCGCGTGCTCCCGTTCGCCCGGCTCGGCGGGCCGCGCCCGGTCCCGGTCCGCGCCGCGTGGCAGGCGCGCAAGGCCGTCCGGTCAGCCATCGAAAACAAGATTCGCGGCGAGCGACTGCCGGACGTGGCCGACCTCGGGCGCTACGCCGGGGTCAAGATGATCCCGCACCTCAGCGGGGTGCCGTCGGACGACGTGCTGGAGGAGATTTCGGCGCGCGAACTGCCGGTGCTGGTCCACGCCGGCTCGCATGTCCCGCCGCGCTGGATCGAGAAGGCGCTCCTGCCGAAGCTGCGCGGGCCGGTCATCGTCGCCCACCTCGGCGCGTTCCCGGCGTACCCCGAGGGGCTGTTCGAGGCCATCGACCTGGCGCGGCGCGTGGACCGCGTGTGGCTCGACACCTGCGGCGTGTGGCTGGCGGCGTTCATGCAGGAGGCGGCGCGGCGCGTGCCCGAAAAGCTGCTCTTCGGCTCCGACGCGCCGCTCGTCCACCCGCGCACCGCGTGGCTCCACACCGCCCTCGCCGTGCGCGACGACGCCGTGCTGGAGCGGATCGCGTGGCGCAACGCGCTCGACCTCTTCAGCGACGCCCTCGCCTCCACCTCAGTGCAGGAGGCTAGGGCATGAGCACGTCTTCCGCCACCACTTCCGTCACAACCTCGGTTCGCTTCCGCGAGGCCTTCCTGCCGCCGCCGTTCCCGCTCATCGACGTGCATTTGCACCTCGGCGAGAGCGACACGGGCGAGATCTACTACCCGCCGCTGCTCGGCGACGAAGTCCTCGAGCTGATGGACGCCGCGCACATCGAGCGCACGTGCGCCTTCGCCCCGGCGCGCACCGACGGCTACCGCGCCGCCAACGACGCCCTCGCCGCGTGGTGCGCCGGGACCGGGGGCCGCGTTCGCGCCTTCGCCCGGATCGGCGGGGCCGAGCAGCCGGTGACGGAGCCGGCGCTGTGGCTGGTCCGCCGCAAGCTCCGCCGCGCCGTCACCGAGCGTCGCCGCCCGCGCCCGTCCGACCTCGGCCCCGACGGCCTCGCCCGGTTCGACGGGGTCAAGCTGCTCCCGCACCTCGACGGGATGCCGTCGGACGACGTGTTCGACGAGATCGCCCGGCGGCGGCTGCCGGTGCTGATCCACGGCGGCAAGTACTCGTCGCCGCGCTGGATCGAGAAGGCGGTGCTGCCTCGTGTGCCGGGGCCGCTCATCGTCGCCCACCTCGGCGCGTTCCCGGCGGAGGAGGCGCTGCTGCCCGACGCGCTCGACCTCGCCGAGCGGTACCCGAACGTCTGGCTCGACACCTCGGGCGCGTGGGTCTCGGACTTCATCCGCCACGCCGTTCGCCGCGTGCCCCGGAAAATCCTCTTCGGCTCCGACGCGCCCCTCGCGCACCCGCTCGCGGCGTGGCAGCACGTGTCGAGCATCGTCACCGACGACGCCGTGCTCGAGCGGATCGGCCGCCAAAACGCCCTCGACCTCTTCGGATGGACCTGACGCTATGAATCACTACCTTTCTCAGCCCCGCCCCGGCCTAGCCCGGTGGACCGCCCGGACGGTCCGCACGCTCGACCGCTTCGGCGTGCCCGCGAGCCGCGAGCTGTCGAAGCGCGGACTGTGGGGGCACCTCCCGCGCCGTGCCCTCGGCCGCCCCGACGACCGCCGCCTGCTCGCGCTCTCGTTCGACCTCGACTATCAGGCCGACACCGACGCCCTGCCCGCCCTCACCGATCTCCTTGGCCGCGTGGAGGCGCGCGCAACGCTGTTCTCGATTGGCCGGCTCGTGGACGACGACCCCGGACCGTACCGCGCCGCAGCCGACGCCGGGCACGAGATCGGCAACCACACCTGGAGCCACCCGGACAACCCCATCCTCAACCCCGACCGCGAGTTTTGGCACCTCTCAGTCGAGGAGATGGCCGACGAAATCGCCCGCGCACAGGAGGTCTTCGAGCGGATGCTTGGCGTGCGGCCCACGGGCTTCAGGACGCCGCACTTCAAAGACGCCTTTCGGATGATGGAGGCCGTCGCGCGCTTCCCCGAGATCACCTACGTCAGCACGGCGCTCGCCTCGAAGTCGCCGCTGTCGGTGCCCTATTTCCCGACGGCCGTCCCGTTCGCGGGCGACCTCAGCCTCCACTTCTCGCACGCCGACGCCGGGCAGAACGCCGACCGGCTGATGATCCCGCTCACGCCGGCTCCCGACGCGCGGTGGTCGCCGTTCTGCTCGTACTACGCGATCCGCCGGCCGGCCGACCCGTCGCGCGGGGCCGGCCTCCACACGCTCGCCGAGTTCGCCGAGCTGTGGGAGCAGATGCTCCGCCGCGCCTGGGACGACGGTTTCGCCTCGGTCTACTTCGACCCGCTCGACGTGATGCGCGACGCCGAGACCGCTGCCGTCTTCGAGCGGATGCTGCGCTCGGCGGCCGAGCAGGGCTGGACGCTCACGACGCTTGACGAGGTCGAACGCGCGTGGCGGCCCTTTCTGGCGGGCGAGGCCGGGCCGCCTCCCGATGTCGCACAGCAGCACGCCCGACCGTAAGCGTATCCCTCCATTCCCTCCCCTCCTCCCATTCCCCCCGCGCCCTCATTCCCCCTCCGCGTGCTCCACGCCGTCGAGAGCTGGCGGCCCCGCGTCTCGGGCTACACGATCCGCAGCCACGAGCTGCTGACCGCGCAGGCCCGCGCCGACGACCTCGCGCCGCACGTCGTCGTTAGCTCGCGGCAGCGGAGCTACGGCGTGGAGGAGGTCGAGCGTTCGCCGGGGCTGGACGTGACGGCGGTACCGCTGTCGGACCGAGAGCGGATGCTCCGCCGCGCGCGCGGGTTCTACGTCGATGCAGCGCATCAGGAGCGGGCGCTCGCCGAGGCGTGCCGCCGGGTCCGGCCCGACTTGCTCCACAGCCACTGGTCGTCGGGGCTGGGGATGGCGGCGGCGCGCGCGGCCGAGGCCGCAGGCATCCCGTTCGTCGCCGAGGTCCGGTTCGACCTGGCGGGGGCCGTCATCACCGAGACCGTCCGCCGCCCGTTCCCGCTACTGGAGCGGACGCTCCGGCGGCGCTTCGAGCGACACCTCGGCCGTGCCGACGCCGTGATCGCGGCGAGCTACACGCTCGGCGACCTGCTCCGGCGCGAGGTGCCCGGCCTGCCGGAGATCGTCCGCGTCGTCCCGAACGGCGTCGACTGCGATGTCTTCCAGCCCGGCCCGCCGGACCCCGGCTTGCGGGACGAGCTGGGGCTGAGGGGCAAGCTCGTCGTCGGCTCGACGAGCAACATGCAGCGCTACGAAGGGCTGGACGTCCTGCTCCGCGCCGCCGAGCAGGCGCGGGCCGCCGTGCCGAACCTGCACGTCCTGTTCGTCGGTTCCGGGGTGCAGCATGCCGAGCTCGAAGCGCTCGCGGCGGAGCTGGCCGTGCCGGTCACGTTCACCGGCCGGGTCCCGAGCGCCGACGTGCCACGCTACCTCCGGCAGATCGACCTCTTCGCCGTGCCGCGCCATGACGCGACGATCACGCGCTACGCGAGCCCGCTCAAGCTCGTCGAGGCCCTCGCGGCGGGCCGCGCTGTCATCGGCAGCCGCGTCGGCGACATCCCGATGCTGCTCGAAGGCGGCCGGGGCCGGCTGATCGACCCCGGCTCCGAGGCCGCGCTCGCCGCCGCCCTCACCGCGCTCGCCGACGACGACGTGCGGGAGGCGCTCGGCCGCCGCGCCCGCGCCTGGGCCGAGGCGTCGGTGACGTGGGACGACACGGCCCGGCTCACGCGCGAGGTTTACGGCGACGTGCTCACCGCCGGAGGCCGAGTCCGATGAACGTGCCTCGCTTCTCGGTCGTCGTCCCAACCTACAACCGGCCCGGTCCCCTCACCGGCTGCCTCGCCGCCCTCGGCGCGCTCGACTATCCGCGCGAACGGTTCGAGGTCGTCGTCGTGGACGACGGCAGCGACCTCGACCTGCGGCCGGTCGTCGCGCCGCACGAGGAATCGCTCGATGTCCGGCTCATCCGGCAGTCCAACGGCGGTCCGGCGAGCGCTCGGAACCGGGGCGCGGCCGAGGCGGCGGGCGACTTGCTCGCCTTCACCGACGACGACTGCGCGCCTGCCCCCGGCTGGCTCCGGGGTCTCGCCGCCGGTCTCGCCCGTGCGCCCGAGGCGCTCATCGCCGGCCGCACCGTCAACGCCCTCGCCGAGAACCCGTTTTCGGAGGCGAGCCAGCTCCTGATCGACTTCCTCTACGCGCAGCGCGACGGCACCGGGGCGATGGAGTTTGCGGCGAGCAACAACATCGCCCTCGCCGCCGATGCCTTCCACACCCTCGGCGGCTTCGCCGAGCACTACCCGCTCGCTGCCGGCGAGGACCGCGACTTCTGCGACCGGTGGCTCGCGGCGGGCCGCGTGATTGTCTCCGCGCCCGAGGCTGTCATCTACCACCGGCACCGGTTGAGCCTCCGCTCGTTCTGGCGGCAGCACGCGAACTACGGGCGCGGGGCCTACCACGTCCACCGCGACCGTGCTGCCCGTGACGACGGCGGCGGGTTCGGGGCGCTCCGGTTCTACGCCGACTTGGTGCGCTACCCGCTCATGCGCTACCAGGGCACGCGCTACCAGGGCACGCGTGGCCTGCTGCTCGCTGGGCTGATGGCGCTCTCGCAGGCCGCGACCGTCGCCGGGTATGCCGCCGAGGCTAGCGGTCGCTAGAGCGAGGGCTGAGAAGCCTTGTCCCGCACTCGGTCCAGGAAGGCCTGGTACACGCCTGCGAACACGGCCTGCTGTTGGACGCCGTGGCCTGCCCCCTCCACGACCACGAGCGTCTTCTCGCTCTTCGGCAGCGGGGACGCCTCGTAGAGCCGGTGCGAGAGCACCGGCGGCGTGACCTCGTCCTCGTCCCCGACGAGCAGGAGCAGCGGCTCGGTGATCCGCTCGACCGCCGCCCGGTTGTCGATTGCCTGGAGCGACTCCTCGACGCGGATGCGGACGAACGGCTTGTAGAACAGGGGGACTCGGGCCTCGGCCCACTCCTCCGGCGTCGTCGCCGAGGCTTCGAGCACGACCCCGGCCGCGTCCCGGTTGGCCCCGACGTAACCGGCAATGAAGCTCCCGAGCGACAGGCCGTGGACGACGACGCCCCCCACGTTCGGGAGAGCGGCAACGCGGTCGAATACCATGAGCGCATCGGACTGGAGACCCGATACGGACGGCTCGCCGTCGCTCCACCCATACCCCCGGTGGTCCACGAGGACGACGTTGACGCCGAGCGGAAGAAGCGCCCGGGCCGTCGCGACGCCCAAGCGCTCGACGGTGAACCCGTTACCGCCGAAGTGGAGGATGGTCAGGTCTGCATCCGGTTGGCGGAGGAGCGCCCCGTAGAGCGCCGTTCCGTCGGCCGCTTCGATGGCTAGCTCCTCGTAGGCGACACCGGGAAACGCCGCCGAGGCGGCCTCCGAAACCGCAGAGCGGGAGGACTCGGCGCGCTGAGCCGGGAGCACGTCGCGCTCGGCGACGTCGACCGAGGCGCACCCGGCGTCGCACCCCGCTACCATGAGGGCGAAGAGGACGAGGCAGAGGGCGTTGTTCATCAAGGAGGGTAGGGTGAGCGCAGGGTTGAGAGGGCCGGTTTCGACTGTGTGCGGAGCTTTCTGCGTGGCGGTGTCTACAGGGTGTCTACAGCACGTCGGCCAGCACGTCGGCGATGCGCTCGGCGGCGCGGCCGTCCCAGAGCGGCGGCGGCGGCGCGTCGGGCCTCGGCGACGAGGCCCGCTCGGCGACGCGACGCGCGATCAGCGCCGGGTCGAGCGGGACGAGCTCGTTCGTGCCGTGCGTGATGGTCGCCGGGCGCTCGGTGTTTTCGCGGACCGTCAGGCACGGGACCTGGAGGTAGGTCGTCTCCTCCTGCACGCCGCCCGAGTCGGTGAGCACGACCGTGGCGCAGTCCATCAGCCGCAGGAACTCGAGGTAGCCCAGCGGGCCAAGCAGCGTCAGCCTGTCGATGCCGGCGAGGCGGTCGGCGAGGCCGAAGGCGGCGGCGCGGGCGCGCGTGCGCGGGTGGACCGGGAAGACGACGCGCCGGTCGGCCGCGACGCGCTCCAGCATGTCGACGAGCGCGGCCATGCCCTCGGCCCGGTCGACGGTCGAGGGGCGGTGCATCGTCACGAGGACGTAGGGGTCCGCCGCCAACCCGAGATCGTCCAGCACCGAGGTCTCGGCGGCGGCGGCGCGGAAGTGCACGAGCGAGTCGATCATCACATTCCCGACGAAGTGGACGCGCGCGTCGGGGACGCCCTCAGCGCGGAGGTGCTCGGCCCCGCTCGGCTCCGAGACGAAGAGCAGGTCGGCGATGCTGTCGGTGGCGAGGCGGTTGATCTCCTCCGGCATCCGGCGGTCGCCGCTGCGGAGCCCGGCCTCGACGTGGGCCACCGGCACGTGCGCCTTCGCCGCCACGAGCGCGCACGCGAGCGTCGAGTTGACGTCGCCGACCACGACCACGAGGTCCGGCTGCTCCGCCTCGAGTGCCGCCTCGAACCCGACCATCACCGCGCCCGTCTGCTCGGCGTGGGTGCCGCTCCCGACGCCGAGGTAGCGGTCGGGTTCGGGCAGGCCGAGCTGGCGGAAAAACACGTCGCTCATCCGCTCGTCGTAGTGCTGCCCGGTGTGGAGCACGCGGGACTCGAACCCGCCGTGCCGCTCGAGCGCGCGGTGGAGCGGGGCGACCTTCATGAAGTTGGGCCGCGCGCCGACCACGCTCAGCACGCGGTGGGCATTGTCCGAGGAAGAAGCCATAGGGAAGTCAGGGAAGATCGTCCGGGCCGCGCTCGGTGGCGGCCTCGGGCTGGATGCGGTATAGGGTGAGCGGTCCGTCAGAGAGGATCGGGCGGAGGTAGGCTGCCTGCTCAGCGGCTCTTCTCTCTGCGGCCTGCCTGGCGTCGATGAGCACGTAGTCTGCCCCGATGCGCTCGGTGTAGGCCGGCCACACGCCCGCGTCACGCGGGACGGACGAGGAGGCGCGGTGCGTGAAGAAGAGCGACGGGCGGGGGTCCCCACTCGTCGCGACGACGGTCGAGGGCGGCGTCCGGTCCCGGAGGAACACGTACGCCGCGTTGTCCGCCTGCACCCCACGAGGCTGCTCTCTGGAGAAGAGCGCGCCGTACCGGACGGCGGAGACGAGCGCCACGGCGACGAATGCCGCGATGGCGGCAGTGCGGGCCCAGCGCTCGGCAGCAGGACCGAAGCGCGTCAGCCCGACGAACAGGTACAGGTAGAAGAACGGCAGGAGCGGGACGAGGTAGCGCGGATGGGCAAACGTCCACGGCAGCAGGCTCAGCGCGTAGAGCAGGCAGAACGCCTCGACCGCGCTGAAGCGGTGCCGCACCCGGTACATCAGCCCGGCCCCGGCGGGCACCAACGAGACCAGCATCAGCGCGTTCTTCGCGAGACTCCCGCCGGGCAGCGGGACGTGCCAGAAGACGAACGAGGCACGGGCATAGTCCAGAACGCGTTGCACCGCCCGTCCGGGGAGCTGCTCCAGGTGCCGCAGCACGTCCTGCTGAACCAGAGCGGCATAGCCGCCGTGCCCGACGCCGACCGACGCCGCGAGGCGCGCCCCGGCATCCGCGTCGAAGAGCAGCGCGTACGCGCCGTAGAGCACGAGGGCCACGGCCACGGCGACCAGAGAGACCCGGCTGGGCCACCGCAGCCGAACGAGATCGGGCAGCAGCAGGCTCGGCAGCAGCACCACGCCGAGCACGCGCGTCAGGAGCGCGAACCACAGGAAGGCCCCTGCGAGCGCGGCCAATCCCACGGCTCGTCGCGCCTGCTCCGCCCGGACCGCCCGGTCGTAGCACAGCAAGCACAGCGCGACGGCGAGGAGGAACGGGAGGTCCGAGAGCGGCTGCTGCTTCAGCTCCCACAGGTACGGGTGGAGGCCCACGATGAGCACGAGGCCGTAGACCCACAGCGCCGGCAGGGCGGGCCGGACGAGGTAGGCCAGCCCCCACGCCGTGCCCGCGAGCAGCAGCGCGAGCAGGGCCTCGATCGCCAGCGCGTCGGTCCCGAAGAGGGCCAGCGCCGGGACCATCAGCAACGGGAAGCCCGGCGGGTAGGCGACCGGTGCGAGGTAGCGCTCCGGGTTCTGGATGTAGCCGGTGGCGGCGTAGGGCTGTCCGCCGAGGAGATTCTGCGCGTGGAGCACGAGCTGGTAGCTGTCACCGTACCACGCGCTCACGTCTCCCCGCAGCGTCGCTAGCTGGAAGACCGCGACGAGGACCACCAACAGCGCCACGACGCGCCCGAAGTGGCGAGGGGCCGCGAGCGCTTTGGGAGGTCGCATCATTTCTGGGGAGGTGGAAGCCACGCGGGCCCGGGTCGGCCGCATCATGGCCCACGCCGCAGCGAGACGACCGTGACGCCCGGCCCCCCTTCCTCCCACGGTGCGTCGGCGAGGTGAGCGACCTCGGCGCGCCCGGCAAGGTACTCCCGGATGGCGGCGCGCAGGGCACCCGTGCCCGTACCGTGCAGCACCTCGACGGTCTCGAGGCCCGCCATCCCGGCGTCGTCCACGAGCCGCATCACGACCGGAATCGCCTCCTCGACGCGCTGCCCCCGGAGGTCGACCCGGCGCTGCGCGTCGAGCATCGGCATCGCCGTCCGGCGCTCGGTTTTGCGCGCGCGGCGCTTCGTGCTCGGTGCCCCGACCTTTGCCAGCCGCTTCAGCCCCGCGCGGACCTTTATCTGCCCGAGCGCGACGAGCGCTTCCTTCTCGTCGAGCTCCAGCACTTCGCCTACCGCCTCGCCGTCGTCAAGCCGGACGTGGTCGCCGACGCGGATCGGGCCGGAGGCCGCCTTCGCCTGCGCGGGGCGCGGCGTCGGGGCGCGGCGCTTCGTGCTCCGCTTGGCCTCGACCTGCTCCTTGAATCCTTCGAGGTCTTCGCGTGCCGCCCGGGTCTGCTCGCGCGCGGCCTGCGCCTCCTTGATCTCGCGGATGGTTCGCTCGACGCGGGCGTTCGCCTCGCCGACGATCCGCTCGGCCTCCTCGAGGGCCTGCCCGACGATCTCGTCCTTGCGGCTCCGGAGCGATCCAGCGCGGTCCTGGTACTCCTTCCGCGCCTTCGTCGCCTCCTGAGCCTCGGCACGGGCCGTCGCCAGCTCCTCCTCGAGCGCCTGCGCCCGCGCCTCGAACGTGGCGATGAGGTCTTCGAGCGCCGTCTTGCCCTCCCCGACCAGGCTGCGCGCGCGCGTCAGCACCTCGCCGTCGAGCCCAACGCGCTGCGCGATCTCGAAGGCATACGACGAGCCGGGGATGCCCTCCTGGAAGCGGTAGGTCGGCGAGAGCGTCTCGGTGTCGAACTGCATCGAGGCGTTCTCGACCGCCGGGTGGTTGTGGGCGAACGCCTTGAGCGTGCCGTGGTGCGTGGTGGCGATGGTCCGCGCGCCGCGCGCCGTGAGCGCCTCCAGGACGGCCTGCGCGAGCGCCCCGCCCTCGGCCGGGTCCGTGCCGGTGCCGGCCTCGTCGATCAGGACCAGGGCGCGGCCGTCGGCCTCGGCCAGCATCCGGCGGAGGTTCTTGAGGTGCGAGGTAAAAGTCGAGAGGTCCTGCTCGATGCTCTGCTGGTCGCCGATGTCGACGAAGAGGCGCTCGAAGAGGGCGAGGCTCGTGCCGGGCGCAGCCGGGACGGGCAGGCCGCACGCCGCCATCAGCGCGAGGACGCCCGCCGTCTTCATCGCCACCGACTTGCCGCCCGCGTTCGGCCCGGTGATGACGAGGGTCCGGCGCTCGTCGCCGAGGTCGAGGTCGAGCGGGACGACGGACCGGGGGCCATCTAGTAGCGACCGGCCGGTCGCCTCTACGCCATCGGCGGAGGAGGCGACGGACTGGAAATGCAGCGCGAGGACCGGGTTGCGGCCTCGGACGATGCGGAGGCGGCCCTCCTCGTTCAGCTCCGGCACGAGCGCGTCCAATTCGTTGGCGAGGCGGGCGCGGGCCTGGAGCGCGTCGAGCCGGGCGAGCACCTCGAGGCCGGCGCGGACGTCGGGGAGCCGGCTGCGGAGGTGGCCGGTGAGCTCTTGCAGGACGCGGCGGATCTCGCGGCGGCGCTCGGCCTCGAGCTCGCGCACGTCGTTGTTGAGGTCGAGGACCGCGGCCGGCTCGATGTAGACCGTCTGGCCCGAGCCGGAGACGTCGTGCACGAAGCCCTGCACCTTGCGCTTGGCCTCGGCGCGGACGGGGATCACCGCCCGGCCGCTGCGGATCGTCGGCTGCTCCTCGGCGGCGTAGCCCTGCGCCGACGCCTCGCGGAGCGCCTTGACGAGCGTCGTCCTGAGCTGCCCCTGCCGCTCGGCGAGGGTCCGCGTGATCCGCCGCAGCTCGGGCGAGGCGTCGTCGCGCACCTGCCCCCGCTCGTCGACCGTCCGCCCGATGTGCTCCTCGAGCTGCTTCTGCACCGCGAGGTCGCCCGCGAGGCCGGCGACGCGCGGGTACTTCTCTCTGCGCGACTTGAAGTAGCCGTGCGCCCGCCGCATCGTCCCGAGCACCGCCCCGACCTCGGCGAGGTCCTCGCCCTCGAGCGCGGCCTCCTTCGGCTGGGCGCGGCGGAGGGCCTCGCGCACGTCCGGCAGCGGCGCGAGCGGGATGGGATCGTCGGCGCGGAGGGCCTGTTGAAGCTCAGCCGTCCGGGCCAGCAGGCCCTCGATGCGGGCGCGGTCCGCCGACGGCTGCATCGCCCGGAGCCGCTCCCGGCCGAGCGGCCCGAGGGCGTGCCCTTCGAGGCGGTGCCGGACGGCGTCGAAGCCGAGCTTCGCCTCGGCATCGTCAGGATAGAGCTTCATCGGTCGAGGAACGCGGGGAGCACGGTCAGGACAATCGACCCCACCTCGGCCAAGATCTTGGCGGGGTCGAACCGGCGCGGCTTACTCGACGGGGCCGGCGGTGGCATGGTCTCCGATGTTGAGCGGCCCGGCGTAGCGGAAGACCTCGGCGCTCTGCCCGACGATGGCGTCGTCGAGCGCCGCGTCCGTGACGCGGGCGTCGTCGAAGACGATGGCGTTCTTGACGACCGAGTTGGTCACCGTCGCCCCACCGTGGACGGCGACGTAGGGGCCGACGACCGAGTCCACGACGCGCGCGCCCTCGCCGAGGTAGACGGGCTCGATGAGGACCGAGTTTTCGGCGGTACCCTGCTTGTCCGGCCCCTCCTCCTTGTCGAGGATCACCTTCGTCGTGTCCTTGAGCGCCGGGATCGTCCCGCAGTCGAGCCACTCGGAAACGCTAGCTGTTTTGAAAACGGCCCCGGCCTTGAGCATCCGGTCGAGCGCGTCGGTGAGCTGGTACTCGCCGCCGACGCCGGTCACGTCGTTGTCGATCAGGTGGTCTATCTCTCGCCTGAGCGAGGCCCCGTCCTTGACGTAGTAGATGCCGATGATGGCCTCGTTCGAGATCGGCTCCGACGGCTTCTCGACGAAGTCGGTGATCCGCTGCTGATCGTCCTTCACCACGACGCCGAAGCGGCTGGGATCGTCGACGTGCTTGACCCAGATCACGGCGTCGGACGAGTCGAGGTCGGGGGTCTCGTCCATGTAGAAGAGCGTGTCGGCGAAGACGACGACGCACTCGCCCGAGAGGTGGTCGCCGGCCTGCACGACGGCGTGGGCGGTCCCGAGGGCGGTCTCCTGGACGCCGAAGCTGGCCGCCATGCCGTGCCGCCCGGCGATCTCGGTGAGGCTGTCGCGGACGCCCTGCCCGAAGTCGGGGCCGAGGATGAACACCACCTCGTCGAAGCCGCGCGGGAGCGTGTCGGCGAAGGTGTCCATGATGCGCTCGACCATCGAGATGCCGCGGACGTGGATGAGGGGCTTGGGGGTGACGTGGGTGTGCGGGCGGAGCCGGGTGCCACGCCCGGCCATCGGGATGATGAGCTTCATGCGGGAGATCGGGGGAGGATGAGCGGGGGAACGCGGGGCCTACTACCGGGCGTCCTGCTGATGGTTCGGGGCCGGGCGGAGGTAATGCAAAATCAACAGAGGGCACGGCCGGAGAAGGGAAGAGAGGGAGAAGGGAAGAGAGGGAGAAGGGAAGAGAGGGAGAAGGGAAGAGAGGGAGAAGGGAAGAGAGGGAGAAGGGAAGAGAGGGAGAAGGGAAGAAGCCAACCCTCACAGACTGCAATCCTCTCAACCCCCCAGTTCCTCCTCGCCCCCCACGCCCTCATCCCCCCGCTGTGGTCTTTCTCCGACAGGAGCGTGCAGCATACTTGGCAGCCTAGGACGGGTGAAGACAGCCCAAAGACTGGAGTTTACTCCTCTCCGCCAGCCCGCCGGTGCGATGGGAACGGAACTTGGAACCCGTCGCACGGGATTGAAGACGTGCCCTTCCGGGTAGGCTCTTCGCCAGCCCTCTACCTCTGCTCACAACCGGTCTACGACTACCATGAACACCCTATTCCACCGCTTCCGCCTCGTCCTTCCGCTCCTAGCCCTCGCCCTCGTCGGCCTGACGGCGGTTGGCTGTCAGAACATGAGTAAGACCGGTGAGGGGGCCGTCGTCGGCGCTGGAGCCGGCGCCGTCGTGGGCGGCATCATCGGCAAGGCCACGGGCTCGACGGCGCGCGGGGCCATCATCGGCGCTGCGGTCGGCGGCACGGCCGGCGCGGTCATCGGCAACCAGATGGAGGAGCAGGCGGAAGAGCTCGACAACGACCTCGAGAACGCGACCGTCGAGACCGTCACCGACGACGCGGGCAACACGGCCGGCATCAAGATCACGTTCGACAACGCGATCCTGTTCGACTTCGACAGCTACTCGCTGCGCTCGAACGCCCGCGCCGACCTCGACGACCTCGCCCGCAGCCTCGCCAGCTACCCGAACACGGACGCGCTCGTGGTCGGCTACACCGACGCGACGGGCACGGACGACTACAACAAGACGCTCTCTGAGCAGCGTGCGAACTCCGTGGCGACCTTCCTCGCGCAGGAAGGCGTCGCCCCGAGCCGGATGCAGATCTCGGGCATGGGCGAGGCCAACCCCGTTGCCTCGAACGCGACCGAGGAGGGCCGGCAGCAGAACCGCCGCGTCGAGATCGCGCTCTATGCCAACGAGGCGTACCGTCAGCAGCTCGAGGACGAGCAGGGCGGCTGATCCCGCGCCTCGCGCTCTACTCAGGAGGCCTTCGGCACACGCCGAGGGTCTCCTTTTTTGTGGCCTGGACTTCATAGCCTGGAGAGCGGGAGGGCGCGCGAGTGCAGCGGCGTCGCTAGTTTGCCCGGCTCGTCGTTCCACTCTCCTCATTCCCTACCCATATGAATACGCCCTTTGCCACGAACGTCCCGATGACCGCCGAGGACATCGCCGCTTGGAACCAGACGCGCATGCAGGACACGTGGCGCATCTTCCGCATCATGGCCGAGTTCGTCGAGGGCTACGAGGTGATGTCGCGGATCGGCCCGTGCGTGAGCGTCTTCGGGTCGGCGCGGACGAAGCCGGGAACGCCCTTCTACGAGACCGGCGTGGCCGTCGGGCGAGCGCTCGTCGGGCGCGGGTACGGCGTCATCACCGGCGGCGGGCCGGGCATCATGGAGGCCGCCAACAAGGGCGCGCACGAGGCCGGCGGCGCGTCGGTGGGCCTCAACATCGTGCTCCCGTTCGAGCAGCAGGGCAACCCCTACGTGGACCCCGACAAGCTCATCAACTTCGACTTCTTCTTCGCCCGCAAGGTGATGTTCGTCAAGTACGCGATGGGCTACATCGTGCTGCCCGGCGGCTTCGGCACGCTCGACGAGCTGTTCGAGTCGCTCACGCTGATCCAGACGGGCAAGGCGGCACCGTTCCCCGTGGTCCTCATCGGCTCCGCGTTCTGGGGCGGCCTGCTGGACTGGGTGCGGGACACCCTCCTCGCCGCCGGCAACATCTCAGCCGACGACCCCGACCTCGTCGCCGTCACCGACGACCCCGAGGAGGCCGTGGAGATCATCGACGCGTTCTGCCGCCGCCACGGACACCTGCCGAACTTTTGAGGGGAGAGGGAGACGGGAGGAGCCCTTCTCCTCCGTCTCCCCTGTCTTTCTCCGTCCACTGCCGCGCGGTCGTCTGTCCTCTCCCGGTCACACACGAACCCGCACGAGTCGCTCGTTTTTGTCCCGATTCGCCCCGGCAAGATCCTTGTAAAGGAGGATCACGACGCTGCGGGACTCCGTACCTTGCCCTCGCTTTTACGCTCCTCCCCTTCGCAACTAACCGACCGCTATGAACGCCAAGACCCTCTTTCTCCCCCTCCTCGCTCTGACTTTCGCTTGTGCCCCGGCGATGGCGCAGACGACGGAGCCGGTCCTCCCTCCCGTCGACGAGATGCCCGAGACCGGCACGGTCAACGCCGACGCCCGCGTCCAGATCGAAGCCCTGATGGCCGAGGCACGCGCCGCCAGCGAGCAGGCCACCGCCGACAGCTACATGATGGCTGCCGAGAAGTACCTCGAAGCCGCCGAGGCCGCCGAAGCCTCGGGCGATGACCAGCTCGCCGAGAGCGCGACCGGCATGAAGCAGGGTGCCGCCAAAGCCTTTGTGGACGCCGGCTCGGCCTACTCCGCCGAGGAGAAGCACGCCGATGCAGCCGCTCAGTTCAGCCGCGCCGCCGACGTGGCCGAGGGGCTAGAGGACGCCGAGCTTCAGGCCAAGACCTCGTTCAACGCGGGAACGGCCTACTTCCAGGCCGAGGACTATCCCGCCGCACTCCCGATGCTCGACGCGGCCATCCTCCTCTCGCCGGAGGAACTGAACTACTACTACGTCCGCGGCCTCGCCCTCCGCGGCAGCGGCGACACGGAGGCGTACGAGACGGCCTTCGCTGAGCTAGCCGCGCGCGCCGACTCGGTCGGGGACACCGACATGGCGCAGAAGGTCGGCGACGCGGTCGGCAAGGGCTACCTCGTCGAGGCCCAGGGAGCCATCAAGGCGAACCGCTACAACGACGCAGTCGAGGCGCTCGACAAGGCCGCGCCGTTCCTCGGCGAGGGGCACGAGGCCCTGAACAAGCTCTACGCGAGCGCCTACTACAAAATGGGCGTCAGCCAGGTCAAGGCGGAGCAGTTCTCCTCGGCTCAGCGCTCGCTCGGACAGGCCATCGAGTACGGCCGCCGCGCAGGCCTCAGCCAGATCGTCACCGGCGCGCAGTCGCAGCTCGACTACGTGAAGCAGGTCCAGGAGCAGGGCTGATTGCCCCTGCCGCGCTGCCCTCCGAGGCCCGTTGCCACTCTGGCAGCGGGCCTCTCTTTTCGTCCTGCCGCCCTCGCCTACAGCCGGGTCTCGATCCCGACAAAGACCTCGACCGCGCGGAGGGCGTTTCGGGCGTACGGTGCGGTGAAGGCCTGCACGCTCAAGCCCGTCCCGCCGAACAGGACGAAGGTCGCACCCAGACCGGCACGAACGACGCGCTGCTGCGGGAACGCCTCGGGCTGCACGCCCTCCGCCGCCGCTACGGGCTCCGGGGTCTGTATGGACCACGTCACGTCGAGCAGCCCTTGCACCAGCAGCCGATCGAAGAGCGTGTAGCCCGCTTCGAGCTTGGCTAGCAGCTCGTCGCTGTAGTCCACCTCGGCCCCGCCATTCGGGAGGCACACCGCCTCGGCATCGTCGGACTCCGCCGGACAGTCGACGATGCGCGACAGGCCGAACACGCTCGTCCGGTGGCGATAGCCGAGGCCCGCCTGCGCGTAGGCCGGCAGCGGCCAGAAGCTCCGCCCGTAGGCGACCCCGAGTTGCCCGTCCACCTGCCCCGGCCCAACGGTTGGCGCGACGTTGCGCCGGTAGCCGAGCGGCACGGCGAGCGCGAGGTTCACCGCGAGCGCGTTCCGGTCGCCGCGCAGTCCCACGGCCTCCGCCAGCCCGAGCCGGAGTCCGAGGACGGCCGAGCCGAGGTCCGAGGTCTGCCGCTCGACGGCCGGGTCCGCGCCCCCGTCGCGGACGAAGAGGCGCTTGTAGGGGAGCGTCCCAAACAGGGATAGGCTCGGTGCCAGGCCGACCTCGCCGTAGAGGTAGCGGCTGCGGTCGCGGAACGGCGTGCCCTCCGTCGTGGAGTCGTAGGGGACGAGGTCGCCGCCGGCATCGTAGCGCTCGGAGGCGTTGGCGAAGCCCTGCGTGACCTTGAGGTACGCCCGGCCCGGCTCCTGCGTCCACGCCTGCCCGTGGGCGAGGGCAGGCACGAGCAAAACGGCGAGCACGGCAACCGTCCGGTTCAGCATAACAAGATCAGCGCGCTGCGTTGAGCGTCCAGTCGTAGGCGAAGCGGACGGCCGGCTGCGCCTTGATCTCAGCGGCCGTGCGGCCGCCGAGGAGGGTTCGCAGCCGCTCCGCGTCCGGCCGGCCCTCGTCGAGATAGCCCAGCAGATAGTCGCCCGCCGGCTCGGCGGCCGAGTCCCAGTCGGCGGCGAACCAGTCGAGCAGGCTCGACAGCACGGCGGCGTCCCCGTCGAAGCGGAGGTGGCTCGGGCTGTTGACGAAGTCGCGCATGGCCTCGTCCAGCTCGCCGTCTACGGTCTCGGGCGTGAACGCCTCGCCGCGCAGGCGCGGACACGAAACGGCCCCGCAGTTCAGCCCGACGTGAAGGCGCGGGTCGAGCTGGCTCGGCTGCATCGCCTCGAGCGCGGCCGGCCCGTCCTGCCGGCGGAGGATCACGTTCTCAATCTGATCGAGCGTCACGTCCATCCCCGCCACGCGCACCGGCGTCTCGAAGAAGGCCTCGAACCCGTGGGCCTCGATGTTGCCCGGCGTCCCGGCGTCGAGCGCCCGCTCGACCAGCTTGAGGTTGTAGGCGTTCATCCAGAAGCTCATCTTCTCCGCGTCCGTCCCGAGCGCGCCCGCGTCGAACGTCTCGATGGCCTCGGCGACCTCGGCGAACCGACTGCGGAGCGGACCGCCGACCCTCTCGTAGCGCACCAGCCCGTCGTCGGTGACGATCTCTCGGAGGAGGGCGCTCCACGCGTCTTCGTAGGACGCCTGCGTCGCGCCTTCCACCGACGCCGTGGCGACGGCTCTAGCGTCCGGCGTGGCGTCCGGTGCCTCGGCACAGGCGACGAGAACGAGGAGCGAGAGAGCAGGAAGCAGCTTCAGCATAATGCCAGACGGTGTAAGTAGGGGCGTGGCCTCCCACGCCTAGGATGGGAAACGCCACGATACCGCCGAGCGGCCCCCGGCCTCTTCACAGACGTGTCACTTCACCACGCCGGTCAGCCGGAGCGACTTCGCAGGCTGCGCCTCGTCGTCCGTCATCAACATGATGGCGTAGTCGAAATCGCCGTCCGCTAGGTCTCCGGGGAGTGCCACCTGAAGCTCCGCTAGGTCGCCGGCGAAGAGGGGCGTGTTCGGGTACAGGATCACTAAGCCCTCGGGAGTGCTCGTCGCGTCGGTGATGCGGACTGGCCGCGTGCCGGTGTGCTGCACCCGAAAGACGTGCGCCGCCTCCCGGCCCTTCGCCACCGTGCCGAGGTCGAAGGCGTCTGCGTCGAAGAGTAGGTGGCCCTGCGGGCGGCCCTCGGTGAGGACCTCGCGCTCGACCTCGCCGGTGATGTAGAGCGTCTCGGTGAGGCGCGCGCCGCCGGTTGCGGCCGCCACCCGGATCGACTTGCGGAACGGCCCCGGCCGGCCCTCGGAGTCGTAGGCGACCACGATCTCGCCCGTCGCGCCCGGCACAATCGGGTCAGTGGTGAACGACGGCGTCGTGCAGCCGCACGACGGCTCGACGGCCGTGAGTGTCAGCGCCGTGTCGCCCTCGTTCGTGAGGACGAACGTGTGGGTCGGCACCGCGCCCTCGGTCACGGCCCCGAAGTCGTGCGTCGTCGTCGCAAAGGCAAGCTGCGCCTCGGCGGGAGCGGCGAGGAGGACGAGCAGGGCAGCCGCCGCAAAGGTTTTCAGCATGGCACCGAGTCGCTAGTGACCGAGTCGCTAGTAGGCCAGGACGGCCCGCGCGCCCTCGATCACGTCGGCGTCCTGCGGGAGCACAGCGCGTTCGAGCGGGTCGGCGAAGGGGATGTAGGTGAACGCGCCCGCGACGCGCTTCACCGGCGCGTCGAGGTGCTCGAAGGTCTTGTCCGCGATCTGCGCGGCGATTTCGGAGCCGAAGCCGCCGAACTCGTGGTCCTCGTAGAGCACGAGCGCCCGGTTGGTCTTCACCACCGAGGCCAGGATCGTCTCCACGTCGAGCGGCATCATCGTGCGGATGTCGATCACCTCGACGCTCGCGCCCTCCTTCTCGAGTGCCTTCGCCGCGTTCATCGCCTTATAGACCATCGCGCCGTAGGTGACGATCGTCAGGTCGGTGCCTGGGCGGACAGTGCGGGCCTGGCCGAACGGGACGAGGTAGTCGGCGTCGGGCTCCGGGCTGCGCGCCGGGCCTTGCCGGTAGAGCGACTTGTGCTCGAGGAAGATGACCGGGTCGTTGAGCCGGATCGCCGTTTTGAGCAGGCCCTTTGCGTCGGCGGCCGTGCTCGGCATCGCCACCTTGAGGCCGGGGAAGTGGGCGAAGATGGACTCGATGTTCTGGCTGTGGCACAAGCCGCCGTGGATGTAGCCGCCGCACGGCACGCGGATCACGACGGGGGCCTCCCAGGCGTTGTTCGAGCGGTAGCGGAACGGCGCGAGCTGGTTGCGGATGGCCTGCATCGCCGGCCAGATGTAGTCGGCGAACTGGATCTCGACGACCGGCTTGTAGCCGGCTGCGGCCAGCCCGACGGCGCTGCCGACGATCGAGTGCTCGGCCAGCGGCGCGTTGAAGCAGCGGTCGGCCCCGTGCTTGGCCGTCAGGCCGCGCGTGGCGGTGAAGACGCCGCCCTTGCCGCCGCCGACGTCCTCGCCGTAGACCAGCACGCGCTCGTCGCGGTCCATCTCCTCGTCGAGCGCGTGGTTGATCGCGTCCACGATCACGACCAGCTCGCCGCTCGGCTCGGAGGCTTCGTAGGCCAGCTCCGGCGGGGTCTCGTCGTAGACATGCTCGAGCGCCGTCGCCGGGTCGGGGTCGGCCTGCTCGGCGGCCCAGACGGCGGCCTCGTCGACCTCCACCTGCACCTCCTTGCGCAGCGCCTCGACCTCGTCCTCGGTCATCACGCCCGCCTCGACAAGCCGGGCGGCGAGCTTCGGAATCGGGTCGCGCGTGCGGTCCGTCTCGAGGTCTTCGGCGACGCGGTACTTGTCGTGGCTGTCGGACGACGAGTGCGGCAGCAGGCGGACCACGTCCGCGACGAGGGCCACCGGACCGTTGCCGGCGCGGAGGTGCTCGACGGCCGCCTTGCAGACGGCCCAGGTGGTGAAGAAGTCCGTCGCGTCGTAGCTCGCGCGGGCGAGGCCCGCATAGCCAGCGGTGATGTTGTGGATGTTGGCCCCGGCCGTCTGCTCGGCAATCGGGACGGAGATGGCGAACTTGTTGTCTTGAACGTGGAACAGCGCGGGAGCGCCCGCCCGAGCGCTCCAGTTGAGCGCCTCATGAAAGGCCCCCTGGCTGGTGGCCCCATCGCCGGACGAGATGTAGGTGACCGCGTCGTCGCCGCGCCGCTGGCTGGCGAGGGCGAACCCGACGCCGGGCATGTACTGCGCCCCGACCGACGAGGACGTGGTCATGATGTTGAGCTCGCGGTGGCCGAAGTGCTCGGACATCTGCCGCCCGCCGGACGAGACGTCGTCGGCCTTCGCCATGTGGGCGAGCATCGTCTCGCGCGCCGTCATCCCGAGCGTGAGCGTCATGGCGAGGTCGCGGTAGTACATGCAGAACCAGTCGTGCCCCCCCTTGAGGTGCATCCCGAGGCCGACCTGCGCGGCCTCGTGCCCGGACGCGCCGATGTGGAAGAAGCCCTTGCCCTGCTTGAGGAGGGTGAGCATCTTCTCGTCGAGCCGCCGCGAGAGCATCATCGTGCGGAGCGCCTGCTTCAGCTCGGTCGGCTCGAAGTCGCTCGGCCCGACGGGCGTCACGTCGAGGTCGCCCTCGTAGGCGGCGAGGGTGGCCTGGCTGCTGGCCCCCTTGCCATTGGCGCGGCGGGCGGGGGCTTTGGCGCGGGTCTTCTTCTGCGTCTTCGTGCTCATGCGTCTAGTTTCGGCGAAGGGAACAGGGGACCGGGAATATACACGGGACCCACTCCGGCGGAGGCTGAAAACGTGAGGCACCGTGGGAGACTCCGTGGGGCGGGGCTCAGCGCGGCCGTCGGGACCCGTGCGAAAATTGTGGTCCGAACTAATTCACAGGCGCGGCCGGAAACTTCCCGTCGGCTCGCGTGCTTTGAGCGCCGCCTTCCACCCGGCGCTCGCCGACCCTCTCCCCCGTCTGGCCCCCTCGGTCCTCTACGATGAGCACATTCGATTCCTCGTCTTCCGCCTCCGACGCCGCCGACTTCGGCGCATCCCGCGCCCACCCGAGCGTCTCGAAGGCGCAGTGGGCGAACTTCGCCGCCGCCAAGCTGCGGGAGGGTTACCGCCTCGTCCAGAGCCCGAGCGGTGCCAGCTACCGGTTCCACAAGGCCGGCTTCCCGCTCCAGCCGTGCGCGCCCCACGCCGCCCGCAAGCTCCTCGAGATGGGCCTGCTCCGCGTGGCGAAGACCGACCTGCGCGGCACGCACTACGCCCTCCGCCCCGCCTTCCAGCCCGAGGCCGGCCCCGAGGCGTAGGCGGCTGGGCTGGGCGACCGAGGGATCCCTCTGCTGTCCAGCCCAGCCTGGTGTCACCGCTCCTTCATCTCACAGCACGTCGTCGCCGAAGGCGTCGGTGACGAGGGAGCGGTACTCGTCGACCGACTCGGCGAGCGGGAGCTCGAACCAGAAGCGCGTGCCGCGCCCGGCGGTGCTCTCGACGTGGATGGCCTCGCCGTGGGCCTGCAAGATCTGCTTGACGATCGACAGGCCGAGGCCGGTGCCGCCCTCCTTGCGGCTGCGCGCCGTGTCGACCCGGTAGAAACGCTCGAAGACGCGGTCGAGGTGGTCCTCGGCGATGCCGCGGCCGGTGTCGACGACCTCGACGCGGACCTTGTCGCGGTGGCGGCGCATCCGGCACTTGACGCTGCCGGCCTCGGTGTAGGAGATCGCGTTGTCGATCAGGTTGGTGAGCACCTGGCGGAGGCGGCTGCGGTCGGCCCACACCTCGGCCGGGCGGTTGTCGAAGGCGAGGTCGAGGCCCTTGTCCTCGGCCTTGGGCTCGAGCATCTCGCCGATCTCCTCGATCAGGCCCTGGAGGTCGAACACCTCGGGGCGGATCAGGTCCTCGCGGTACTCGAGCTTGGCGATCTCGATCAGGTCGCCGAAGAGGTTGTTGAGGCGCTGGAGGTTGAGCAGTCCTTTGGCGGCGTACTTGTGGCGCTGCTCGGCCGGCAGGTCGGCGTCGAGCGCCTCGAGGTAGCCGCCGACGGCGAAGATGGGGTTCTTGACCTCGTGGCTGACGTTGCCGATGAACTCGTTCTGGATGCGGGCCACGCGCTGGAGCTCGCTGATGTCCTGCCGGAAGCGCTCGGCCATCGAGTTGAGGCTGCCGGCCAGGTCCTGGATCTCGGCGGCGCGGGTGCGGACGACGATCTCGCGGTCGAGGTCGCCCTCGTTGATGCGGCGGGCGTTGCCGGAGATGGCCCGGAGCGGGCGGGTGACCTGGAGCGCGGCGATCCACGCGCCGATCAGCGCGAGCGCGAGCGCGAGCGACAGCCCGATGATGAGCGTCGCCTGCATCCTCTGGAGGACGGTCAGCAGCGGCGGCGCGGGCTGGCCGAGGCGGACGACGTAGCCCGAGACCGGGCTGTAGTGGGCGACGTAGAGCGTCGGCTCGCTGTGGCCCTCGTCGGTGCGCTCGTCGTAGCCGAGGCCGGTGCGGAGGGCCTGCTTCACCTCGGGCTGGTCGAGGAAGGTGCGGTCGGTGAGCACGCGGCCGTCGGTCATCTCCCAGACGAGCGAGTCGGCCGTGGCTACGCCGATCCGGTAGGGCGTGACGGTGCTGGTCCGGCGGACGGTCTCGACGAGCGCCTCGGGGTCGTCGGCCGTCTCGAGCTGGGCCGCCACGGTGCGGGCTTGAACGCGAAGCGTCTCGCGCGCGGCGTCCTGGATCTGCCCCCGCAGCACGATGAACGCGTAGAGCCCGACCACGGCGACCGCCGTGCCGACGAACAGCGCGAACGTCAGCATCATCCACGTCTGCGTCGAGGCGCGGCGCGGGAGGAGGAGGCTTTGGAGGTCTTGGAGACGGCTTGCCACAGCCTTGCGCGTTTCGCTTCGGCAGATCGGGGGCATCGTGAGGATAGAGAAGGGGAGATAGAGAAGGGAAGATAGAAGATGGATTTCTATCCTCGATGCTCTCTCCTCTGTCCTCAGGCTTCCTCCTCCTCCGGCTCCTCCTCGACGAAGCGGTAGCCGACGCCGCGGACGGTCTGGATGTGCTTGGCGAAGTCGCCGAGCTTCTCGCGGAGGTTCTTGATGTGGGCGTCGACGGTGCGCTCGGTGACCATCATGGCGTCCTTCCAAATGGTCTCGAGGAGCTGCTGCCGGGTGAAGGCCTTGCGCGGGTGGCGGACGAGGTAGCGCAGCAGCTCGAACTCGGTCAGCGTCAGGCCGAGGTCCTCGCCGCTGAGGGTCGCCCGGTACTCGTCCTCGTAGATCATTAGGTCGTTGACCGTGAGGATGTGGCTCTCCTCGGTGCCCGAGCGGCGGAGCACGGCGCGCGCGTTCGCGAGGACGACCTGGGGACTGACGGGCTTGGTCAGGTAGGCGTCGCCGCCGGCCATGAGGCCCTCGATCTGGTCTTCCTCCTCGACCTTCGCCGTCAGGAAGAGGATCGGGATCATCTCGGTCTCGACCCGTCCGCGCAGCCGGCGGGCCACCTCGAAGCCGTCGAGGCCGGGCAGCATCACGTCGAGCACCACGAGGTCGATGTCCGGGGTCACTTGCTCGAGGGCGGCCTCGCCGTCGTGCGCCGTGAGCACGTTGAAGCCTTCCTGGCGCAGGAAGTGACTGATGATTTCGACGACGTCCTCCTCGTCGTCGACGACGAGGATGGTGATTTCGGAGGGCGTGAGAGTAGCCATGGCTGCAGAAGTGGGGTGATCGGGCGGAGGCTGAAATAATACGCCGCCGCTACCTTCCCGTTCATCTAAAAAGCACAGGGATACGGGGGAAGCTGAAACGAGCGCCGTCGTGCCCACGCTTCCCGGCGACTTTCGCCGACCGCCCGCGCTCACCGGCCGCGTATCCGCTCGATGGCCGCGACGGCCTGGGCCACCCCGTCCTCACTGCCGATCGCCTGCCCGGCACCGCGCAACCCCCGCCCTAGCGCGAGGTAGGGCTGCACGTCCCCGCGCGACCCGATCGTGAGGATGAGGATGTTCACCGTCGGCCCTCGCTAGGGCACCACGCGGACCTCGACGCGCTCGGCCGCGCCCCGGTCCTGCCCGAGCGCCTCGGCCGCGGCCTCGGACAGCTCGATGAGAAAGCCTTCGCTGACCGGCCCTCGGTCGTTGACGCGGACGAGCACGCTGCGCCCCCGCGCCGGAAGGGTGACGCGCAGCACGGTCCCGAACGGGAGCGTCCGGTGGCTCGCCGTGAGCGCCGCCGGGTCGTAGGGGTCGCCGCTGATGGTGTCCCGGCCCCGGTACGAGTCGGGATAGACGAGCGCGAGGCCGGTCTCGTCGGGCGGCGGCAACGGCGCGGGCGCGCGGTAATACCGTGCGGCAGAGTCCGGGAGGACGAGGACGGTGCCGGCCGGGATCGGAGCCGTGGTGAGCGTGTTGAGCGCCAGGAGCGCGCCGACCTCCATGCCGTAGCGAGCCGCGACGGTGTAGAGCGTTTCGCCTTTGCGGGTGACGTGGACCTGGTCGCCGGGGACGGTGCTCTCGGTCAGGTCGTACGGCGCGCGCGGCACGGCGGCTGGCAACGGCGGGGCAGCCGGGGCGGCCTCGCCGGAGACGACCAGCTCTTGCCCGACCGAGAGGAGGTCGCCCGTCAGTCCGTTGCGCGAGCGGAGGGCGTCGACGGTCATCCCGTAGCGGCGGGAGATCGTGAACAGGGTCTCACCGGGCTGGACGACGTGGACCGCCGCCTCGCCCGACGAGACCGGCGGTGCGGCGATCACCTCCCCGCGAGTGCCCGCCCCGATGCGGACGCGCGCCATCGCGGCCGGCGGGGGGGCTGGAGGCGGCGGCCCCGCCGGGATCGGCTCGGGCGCGATGAGCACGCCCTCGCGCCCCGAGGCCGGGTCGAGGCCGACCGCCTGGCCCTCGCCGAGCCGTTCGTCCTCTTCCGGCTCGCCGTCGTCCAGCGGCGGGTCCAGCGGCGCGTCGGGCAGCGGCCCCTCCTCGGTCCATCCGGCGCGGCCTCCGTCCGGGTCCGGCGTGACGTAGAGCTGCTGCCCGATGCTGAGGATGTTCGAGCTCAGCCCGTTGTAGGCCTTGAGCTGGTCCACGGTCAGCCCGTGCGCCTGCGCGATCTTAAAGAGCGTGTCGCCTCGCTCGACGGTGTAGACCGGCGCGGGCTGAGCCGCTACGGTTGCGGCGAGCAGGAGGGCGACGACAGCCGTGCGGAGGACGTGCGAGGCAGGGAGCATAGCGAGGTCAGTCATCGTCGAAGCCGAGGCCTTGCGCCTCGAGCAGGGCACTCTGGAGCTCGGCGCGGGCGTGGGCGTCGGCCGCCCGGCCGGCCTCGGCGATGCCCGTTCGGTAGGTGCGGAGCGCGTCGTCGGGACGGTCCAGCGTTTCGTAGAGCTTGCCGAGGTGGTAGTAGGTTCCGACGTAGTCCGGGTGGTCGGCGGCGAGGCCCTCGAAGTACCCGAGTGCCGCCGAGGAGTCGCCGTGCTTCAGGTGCTCCTGCGCGAGCGCGAAGCGGACGAACGGGTCGTCCGGGTCCTCGCGGCTGAACGCCTGGAGCTGCTCGATTCTGCTCATAGTCAGTGGGTGATTGGGCGTGGAGGGCGTGGGGAGAGGGGAGGAAATGGGAGAATCGCCCCCCTTCATACTCTGCGTCCTCTTCTCCCCCATTTTACCGCGCCTCGATATTACCATCCGCCGCCTGCTCCGCCACCGCCGAAGCCGCCGCCGCCGAAGCCCCCGAACCCGCCTCCCCCAAAGCCACCCCCGCCGAAGCCGCCGCCGAAGCCGCCGCCGAAGCCGCCGCTACTGCGGCCCCCGCCGAAGCTACCGGGGAAGATGATGACCGGGGGCATCCCGGAGCGCCGCCGCCGCTGCCCACCGCCGCCCGACTCGTCGCGCTTCGCCGAGAGGGCCGCGAGCACGATGACGGCGAGGACCACGATGAGCGCGAAGGGGACCCCGTCGCCCGGTGCGTCGCCGCGCGGCTCGGCGTCGTACTCGCCCGAGGCGGCGGCCATGAGTGCGTCGGCCGCCTGCGAGATGCCGGCGTAGAACTGCCCCTGCCGGAAGCTCGGCACGACGATCCGGCGGATGATCCGCCCGGCCACGGCATCGGGGATCGCGCCCTCGAGCCCGAAGCCGGTGGCGATGAACACCTCGCGGTCGGTCGTTGAGACGAGGAAGACGACGCCGTTGTCCTTCGCCCCCTGCCCGACGCCCCACGCCTGCCCCAGCTCGGTGGCGAACCGTCCGGGGTCGGCCCCACCGAGGCTCGGGAGGATGACGACGACGATCTGGTTCGAGGTCGAGTCGTCGAAGGCGGCGAGGCGCGCGTTTAGCGTCTGCCGCTCCCCGCGCGCGAGCAGTCCCGCCCGGTCGATCACCAGGCCCTCCGACGGCGACGGGCGCGGCGGGATCTCCTGCGCCGCCGCCGGCCCCGCCGCGACACACGTCGCCCCCAGCACGACGAGCAGAAGGCAGCGGCGTAGAAACATGGGCACGACCCGTAGGGGCGAGGTGCGCCCCGCCCTGCCGGATGGCAAAACCTTTAGCTCTCGAAGTCCACCGTCGGTGCGTTCTGCGAGCCGGCGTCGGCCTCGAAGGGGACGCGCTGGTCGAACCCGAAGAGACCCGCCCAGATCGTCGTCGGGAACGAGCGGATGCGGCGGTTGAAGTCGGTGGCGACCTCGTTGTAGCGCCGCCGCTCGGTGGCGATGCGGTTCTCGGTGCCCTCGAGCTGGTCCTGGAGCGAGAGGAAGTTCTCGGTCGCGCTCAGCTCGGGGTAGTCCTCGCGGACGGCGTTGATGAGCGCGCCGGTGGCGGCCCCGAGCCCCGCCTGCGCCTCGGAGAAGCGCTGCAGCGCCGCCGGGTCGTCGAGGTCGTCGGCCGAGAGGGTCACGTTGACGGCGCGCGTCCGGGCCTCGACCACGCTCTGGAGCGTGCCACGCTCGAAGTCGGCCGCGCCCTCGACCGTGTTGACGAGGTTCGGGATGAGGTCGGCGCGGCGCTGGTACTGGCTCTGGAGGTTGGCCCACTGCGCGTTGACGTCCTCGTCGGCCCCGACGAGCGAGTTGTACGAGCCGCACCCCGAGCAGCCGGCGAAGCCGACGAGCAGGAGGATGACGACGAGGACGATGGCTCCGGTGCTTCGCATGGCGCTGACGATTGGTCGAGAAAGGAGAGTGGCGGCCGGGAGCGCGCGCCGCCGCAACATACTCCCGACTGCGCCTCCGGTGCCCGTCTTCGGATGGTCTTACTTTCCCCTCCCCTCCCGGCCGCCTCCCGCCTGCCATGCGCTTTCTGCTCCCGCTCCTGGCCCTCTTCGCCCTCGACGCCCACGCCCAGCGCTTGCTGGACCGAGGGACGATCCAGCTCGGCGGCGCGGCGGGCTACGCCAGCCTCGGCGGCGACCTCCACGTCAACGTCGACGGCAGCCGCGACGGGGCCATCGTGATCGACCCGAAGTTCGGCTTCTTCCTCTTCGACCGCTTCGCCGCCGGGACGACGCTGACCTACGAGCGCACGTCGAGCGACGCCTCGTCGTCGTCGATCCTCACCGTGGCTCCGCTCGTGACCTACTACTTCGCCCGCTCGCCCCGCGCGCTCCTCCCCTTCGTGACGGCCTCGGCGGGCTACTCCTACGCCCGCACCGACTTCGCCGTGCGGGAGGACCTGGAGCAGGACGCGTTCGAGTTCCGGGCCTCCGGCGTTTCGCTCGGGGCCGGGCTCGGAGCCGCCTACCTCGTCTCGCCGCGCGTCGGGATCACCGGCGAGGCGTTCTACCAGACGGCGTTCTACGGCTCCGATGCGCTCCTGACCAGCCCCACGGCCAACCGCTTCGGCCTCCGCCTCGGCGCGGTCGTCTTCCTGTTCTAGGCTGTTCTAGGAACCCACCCCGTCACCTCCGCCCGCTTATGGAAACGCCCGACCCGGCCGCCCCGCTCCCGGCCGCCCCGCTCCCGGCCGCCACGCTCCACGTCAACGGCCGCGCCGTGACCGGCCTGCCCGGCGAGCCGCTCGCCGACCTGCTCGACCGGCTCGGGCTCGGCGTGCCGCACGTCTGCTACCTCCCGGCACTCGGGCCGATCCAGACCTGCGACACGTGCCTCGTCGAGGTCGACGGCGGGCTGCACCGCGCGTGCGCGACAACGGTGCGCGACGGGATGCGGGTCGACGTCGGCGGCGGGCGCGCCGCGCGGCAGGAGGCGATGCACCGGCTCATCGGCAACCACGAGCTGTACTGCACCATCTGCGACCGCAACAACGGCACCTGCGAGGTCCACAACGCCACCGAGGCGCTGGACATTCAGCACCAGAGGTATCCGTTTATGCGGAAGCCCTATGCCGTCGACTCGTCGAACCCGTTCTACCAGTACGACCCCGACCAGTGCATCCTGTGCGGGCGCTGCGTCGAGGCGTGCCAGAACGTCCAGGTCACCGAGACGCTCTCGATCTCGTGGGAGGACGAGCACCCGCGCGTCAAGTGGGACGGCGGCGACGTCATCGAAGGCTCGTCGTGCGTGTCGTGCGGCCACTGCGTGACCGTGTGCCCGTGCAACGCGCTCATGGAGAAGTCGATGATCGGCCAGGCCGGGCACTTCACCGGACTGCCCGAGGCCGTCCGCCGCCCGTCGATCGAGGTCGTCAAGGCCGTCGAGCCGTTCGTCGGGTTCGACCCGATCTTCGCGCTCTCCAACGCCGAAGCGACCATGCGCGAGGCGTCGATCAAGAAGACCAAGACCGTCTGCACGTATTGCGGCGTCGGCTGCGCCTTCGACATCTGGACGCACGAGCGGCGCATCCTGAAAGTGGAGCCCAGCGAGGGGCCGGCCAACGGCATCTCGACCTGCGTCAAGGGCAAGTTCGGGTGGGACTTCGTCAACTCGTCCGACCGCCTGACCACGCCGCTCGTCCGGGGCGAAAAGGAATTCGAAGAGGTGTCGTGGGACCGGGCGCTCGACGCCGTGGCGACGCGGATGCGGGCGATTGCCGACGCGCACGGGCCGCAGTCGGTCGCGTTCATCGCCTCGTCCAAGTGCACCAACGAGGAGTCGTACCTCGTCCAGAAGCTCGCGCGCGCCGTCTTCGGGACCAACAGCGTCGACAACTGCTCGCGCTACTGCCAGGCCCCGGCGACGACCGGCCTGTGGCGCACCGTCGGCTACGGCGGCGACGCCGGCACGATGCGCGACATCGAGACCGCCGCCCTCGTCTTCACCGTCGGCTCGAACACCGCGATCTCGCACCCGGTCCTGGCCGCCCGCATCCGCGCGGCGCAGAAAAAGCGCGGCCAGCAGCTCATCGTCGCCGACCTTCGCGAGCACGACCTCGCCCAACGCGCCGACCTCTTCCTCCGCCCGAACCCCGGCACCGACCTGATCTGGCTGAGCGCCGTGACCAAGTACATCCTGGACCAGGGCTGGGAGGACCGCGCCTTTCTCGACGAGCGCGTGAACCACGAGTCGGTCTACCGCGAGAGTCTGGAGCCGTTCACGCTGGAGTATGCCGAGGCGAAGACGGGCATTTCGATAGCACAACTCAAGCAAACCGCCGAGATGATCGCCGAGGCGGAGACGGTCTGCGGGCTGTGGGCGATGGGCGTGACCCAGCACAAAATGGGCTCGGACACCAGCACGGCGATCGCCAACCTGCTCCTGGTCACCGGCAACTTTGGCCGGCCCGGCACCGGCGGCTACCCGCTGCGCGGCCACAACAACGTCCAGGGCTGTTCGGATTTCGGCTCGATCAACACCTACTACCCCGGCTACCAGGAGGTCGACGACCCGGAGGTCAAGGCCAAATTCCAGACCGCGTGGGGGGTCGAGCTCTCGGCCGAGAAGGGGCTGAACAACCGCGAGATGATCGACGCCATCCACGACGGGACGCTCAAGGCGCTCTTCGTGGTCGGCGAGGAGCTGAGCCTGGTCGACGCGAACGTGACCTACGTCCAGGCGGCGCTCGCCAAGCTCGAGTTCTTCGCGGTGCAGGAGATCTTCTTCTCGGCGACGGCGGGCTTCGCGGACGTGGTGCTCGCCGCGTGCCCGTCGCTGGAGAAGGAGGGCACCTTCGTCAACACCGAGCGCCGGATTCAGCGGCTCTACCAGGCGATGGACCCGCTGCCCGGCTCGCGGCCGGACTGGGTGATCCTGACCGAGCTGGCCGCGCGCTGGGGGCACGACTGGGGCTACACCCACCCGAGCGAGATCATGGACGAGGTCGCCGCCCTCACCCCGATGTTCGCGGGCGTGACCTACGCCCGGCTCGCGGGCTACGGCTCGCTCTGCTGGCCGGTGGACGCCGACGGGACCGACACGCCGCTGCTCTATACGGAAGAGTTTCATCTTCCCGAGGGCAAGGCGCGGCTCTACCCGCTCGAGTGGACCGAGCCCAGCGACCAGCCCGACGACGAGTTCGACCTCCACCTCAACAACGGTCGCGTGCTCGAGCACTACCACGAGGGCAACATGACCTACCGCGTGCCGGGCATCGCGGCGAAGGTGCCCGACGCCTGGGTCGAAGTCTCGACCGCGCTCGCCGCCGAGCGCGACCTGGCCGACGGCGACTGGGTGCGGCTGGTCTCGCGGCGCGGCGCGATCAAGGTCCGCGTGCTCGTCAGCGAGCAGGTCCGAGACGGCGAGCTCTACCTCCCCGAGATCGACAGCGCGGCTCCGATCAACCTGCTCACCTCGAACGTGGTCGACCCCGACAGCTCGACGCCGGCCTACAAGGAGATCGCCGTCAAGATGGAGAAGCTCGGCCACAACGGCGGCCGGCCGCTGCCGAAGACCTACCACCGCTACGGCAGTCCGACCCCGCAGGCCGGCGTCGAGGTCGAGCGCAAGTGGGCACGGGCCGATTACGTCTTCCCCACCCACCGCCGCCCGCCCGGAGGGCACGTCTAGAGATGGCCGACCCGCTTGGCTACACCCGCTCCGCCCCCGCGCCGGGCGTCGACGCCTTCACGGCGCAAGACGACCTGGCGCGGCTCCTGACCACCCTCCACGAGTCGGGCACGCTCCGCGTCCTCAACGGGCTGCTCGCGCAGTTCGCCGAGGTCAACGCGGTCGTCCTGAAGCACCTCGACACGGAGGAGGGCACGAACGGGCTGTCGAACCTGCTCATCCTGCTGCGCGTGTTGGGAAACATCGACGCCGACGGCACCGACCGCTTCGCCCGCGCCCTCACCGACGGCGTCGAGAAGGCGAGCGCGCGGCTCGGCCGGCGCGACGAGCCGCCGACCCTGTTGCAGCTCGCCGTCAAGCTCCGCTCGCCCGAGGTCCGGCGCGGGCTGGACGCCGCGCTCACGCTCGTCGGCACCGTCGGTGCCCGGCTCGGCACGGAGCCCGGCGACGATCACTGACTGGCTATGGCCTCCGCATTCGCCCTCGTCCTCGCCACGGCGCTCGCCCTGCTCGCCGCCCTGCATCTTTACTGGGCGGCCGGCGGGCAGTGGGGCCTCGACGCCGCCGTGCCCACCGAGCCGAAGACGGGCGGACAGCCCACGTTCAGGCCGGGACCGCTGGCGACCCTCGCCGTGGCCGTCCTTCTGCTCGCGGCGGCGCTCGTCGCGTTGGCTGCTGCCGGCCGGATCGCCCTGCCGGTCCCGCACGGGCTCGTCCGCTTCGGGATCTGGGCGCTCGCCGTCGTCTTCCTGGTCCGCGCCGTCGGGGATTTCCGCTACGCCGGGTTCTTCAAGCGCGTGCGCGGGACCCGCTTCGCCGAGATGGACACCAAGCTGTACTCACCGCTCTGCCTCGCGCTGTCGGCCCTCGCGCTCGGCGTCGCCCTCGGTTCCTCCTGATGCCTGTCGCTGCCGCCGATCCCAAGATTGCCGCCGTGCCCGTCCACCGAGTGCGCGATGGGGAGGCGTGGGCGGACGAGGACCGGCTGGCCGTCGAGGAGCCGCTCGAGATCCGGTTGCAGTTCGAGGAGGACGGCGCGGCGCGGCTGCGGCCCCTCGCCGTCACCATGCGGACGCCGGGGCACGACGCCGAGCTAGCGGCCGGCTTCCTGGTGAGCGAGGGCATCGTCCGCCGCGCCGCCGAGATCGAGGGCACGCAGCACTGCCCGATCACGACGGTGCAGACGAGCCACAACGTCCTCACCGTCCGCCTCGCACCGGGCGTGCGGTTCGATGCCAAAAGGCTGGAGCGCAACTTCTACACGACCTCGTCCTGCGGCGTCTGCGGCAAGACCTCGCTCGAGGCGCTCGACGTCGTCGGCTGCCCGGTCCTCCCAAGTGACACGCCGCGCCTCGATCCCGCAACCCTCCACGGTCTGCCCGAGACGCTGCGCGCCGCGCAGGCCGTGTTTGAGCAGACGGGCGGGCTCCACGCTGCCGCCCTCTTCTCTCCCGATGGCGACCTGCTCCGGGTGCGGGAGGACGTCGGGCGGCACAACGCGGTCGACAAGCTCGTCGGCTCCTTCTTCTTCGAGGACCGGCTGCCGCTCTCCGACGGCGTCCTGTTCGTCAGCGGGCGGACGAGCTTCGAGCTGGCCCAGAAAGCGCTGATGGCCGGCGTCCCGATCCTCGCCGCCGTCAGCGCGCCGTCGTCGCTCGCGGTCGGGCTGGCCCGAGAGTTCGGGATGACGCTCGTCGGGTTCGTCCGCGACGGGCGGTTCAACGTCTACGCCGGGGCAGACCGCATCGCGCTATGAAGCTCCGCCTCCACGGCGACTCGGTCCGGCTCCGGCTGAGCGAAGGCGATGTCGCCCGCTTCGCCTCGACCGGTCGCGTCGCCGAAACCGTTCGCCTCGCCGGCCGACCGCTGACCTATGCCCTCGCGGCTGCCGACGTCGACGCGCTGCACGCCGCCTTCGACGGCGACACACTGACCGTCTCGGTACCGCGCGCGCTCGCCGAGTCCTGGGCGACGACCGAGCAGGTCGGGCTGGCGGCCGTTCAGAGTAGCGAGGACCGACGCCTCGGCGTCCTGGTCGAGAAAGACGCCGGCTGCTTCCACGAGCAGGACGCTGGGGCGGAGCACCGGGCCGATGCCGAGTGACGTCACCGGGCTGATCTTGGCCGGAGGCCGGAGCCGCCGCTTCGGGTCCGACAAAGCCGTCGCCCTGGTCGAAGGCGTGCCGATGATCGAGCGCGTGTACCACGCGCTCGCTCCGCTGTGCCCCGTGCTGGTGAGCGTGGCCGCGCCGGGGCGGACCTATCCCCTGCCCGGCCCGGCCCGGCTCGTCGCCGACCGCGTGCCTGGTGCCGGCCCGCTCGGCGGACTCGGTGCCGGCCTCGCGGCGAGCGCGACGCCGTGGGTGCTCGTCGTCGCCTGCGACCTGCCGTTCGTCGCGACCGAGGCCCTGCGTGCCCTCCTCGCTCCGGGCAGGGACGGCTTCGATGCCACCGTCGCCCTAACGCCGGATGGGCGACGACAACCGCTGTGTGCGTGCTACCGCCGCAGCGTCAGCCCTGTTGTCGCGGAGCAGCTTGCCGAGGGAAACTATGCGATGCACGCGCTCCTAGACCGGCTGACCGTGCGCGAGGTCGAGGTGCCGGCCGAGGCGCTACGCAACGTCAACGCGCCGGCCGACCTGCCGAGCGTGAAGAGCAAATAAGGCGCTTGGAGTCGCCGTCCGGCTTTGTATATTGCGGCTCCTTCGGGGCTATAGCTCAGTTGGTAGAGCGCTGCCCTCGCATGGCAGAGGTCAGGAGTTCGAATCTCCTTAGCTCCACTCCCTGGAAGCGCCCCCGAGAGTCTGGCAACAGCACTTCCGGGGGCGCTTCGCGTTCGAGCCGGGTGGGACCCCGGCACCCGCTCCTCCTCTACGCTGAGGGCTAGCCCGTACCCGTCGTCCTTCGCGTCGGCCCCTACCGCTTCTACTTCTTCGAAGGCGAGGACGACGAGCCGGCACACATCCACGTTCAGCGCGACCAGGATAAAGCCAAGCTCTGGCTAGCGCCTGTGACTGTAGCCTGGAATCGCCGGTTTTCCGACGCCGAGATCCGCAAGATCATCCGCCTCGTCACCAAACACCGCGAGACTCTCCTCCATGCCTGGAACACCCGCCCCGGTCCCGGTCCCCTCTGAGACGGCACCCGCGCCCGAGATCTCATTCGCTCACGCTGCTGGCTCCGGCGTCGCTGTCGGGTTCACCGACGGGCGCGTCGTGATCGTCCCCCCCGATTGGCACCCCCGCCTCGCCTACGCGACGGCGGAGGAGCGTGCGGAGATCGACGCGCACCCACTCGGCCTTCACTGGCCCGCGCTCAACCTCGACCTCAGCCCGGGGGGTATCCTTCGGGAGCGCCCCTTGTCGGAGTCGGAGGCGTCCCTGAGTGGGTGGCAGGAGCTGATGGACCGGCGGCGGGCGCAGCTTGCGGCGGGCGAGGAGCCGGAGCCGCACTACCCCACGCTCCCGCTGCCGGACTGGTGGGACGAGGACGACGAGGCGGAGGACGGGTAATGCAGACGAGCGTGCCTACCCTCCCTCCGCCCTTAGGGGCTGCGCTCGTGGCGAGGCCCGACCGCCGGAGGCCCACGACGCCTCCGACGTGGACGTGCTCGTCGTGCTCCGCGACCTGGAGCGCCCCGCCGCCGAGGTTTTCCCGCTGGGCGACCTCAGCTTCGACCTCACGCTCGAACACGGTGGGTGCCTCGGCTTCCTCCCCATGTCGGAGAAGCGAGCGGCCGATCCCACGCACCCGCTGATGACGAACGTGAACCGGGAGGGCGTCGAGTTGTGATACCAATCCGGTTGATTACTTCGTGTCTGAGGAGCAGTCATCCCCGACTTGATCGGGGACCCACTGACTGCCTCCTCCTGTGGGTCCCCGTCTTCGCGGGGATGGCGGGTATCGGGGGTTGGAGCTTGGAAGCGCACCTTTCTGTAAATACCTACCCTTGTCAGCGCCTTCGCGGGGATGACGGGTAGAGTCGAAGCCGTGCTCTCTTCCAGGGACGCCGAAGACTACGCCGAAGACTGAAGACCTAAACACGCGACCCACGACGCATCCGTCTATGATTTCGCAAGCGCACGAGCAGCTGAAGTCAACCATCTTGGAGATCGCGAACCGCCTGCGCGGCCCCTACCGCCCGCCGCAGTACCGGCTCGTGATGCTGCCCATCGTCGTGCTGCGCCGGCTGGACTGCGTGCTGGAGCCGACGAAGGACACCGTCCTCGGGCAGTACCACAAGCTGCTCGCCCAGGAGATGCCCGAGAGCGCGATGGAGCGGCTGCTGAGCCGCGCGGCCGACCCGGGCCGCCAGCACCCGCTCTACAACACGAGCCCGTTCACGTTCGCCAAGCTGCTCGGCGACCCGGAGCACATCGCCCCGAACCTCGTCGCCTACATCAACGGGTTCTCGCCGACGGCGCGCGCCATCTTCGAGCGGTTCAACTTCGCCGACCAGATCGAGAAGCTCGACGCCAGCAACCGGCTCTTCACCATCGTCAAGGCGGTGGCTGACCTAGACCTCCACCCAGCCCGGATCAGCAACCTGGAGATGGGATACCTCTTCGAGCACCTGGTGATGCGCTTCAACGAGCAGGCCAACGAGGAGGCCGGCGACCACTTCACGCCGCGCGAGGTGATCCGTCTGATGGCGAACCTGGTCTACACCGGCGAGACGGACGTCTACAAGCCCAGCATCTACCGCGAGATCTACGACCCCACGTGCGGCACTGGCGGGATGCTCTCGGAGTCGGAGACGTTCATCCTCAGCCAGAACGAGACCGCCAACCTCGCCCTCTTCGGGCAGGAGTACAACGACGAGTCCTGGGCCATCTGCTGCGCCGACATGCTCATCAAGGACGAGGACACCAGCCACATCGTGCTCGGCGACACGCTCGGCGACGGCAAGACCGGCGACGGCTTCGAGGGCCGGCGCTTCCACTACATGCTCGCCAACCCGCCGTTCGGAGTCGAGTGGAAGGAGCAGCGCGCCGTCGTCGAGACCGAGCACAAGACGATGGGCTTCGCCGGCCGCTTCGGGGCCGGGACGCCAGCCGTCAACGACGGGTCGCTGCTGTTCCTCCAGCACATGATCTCGAAGATGCACCCCTACGACCCGGGCGACGAGCACGCGCCCGGCTCGAAGATCGCCATCGTCTTCAACGGCTCGCCGCTGTTCGCGGGGGCCGCCGGGTCCGGCCCGTCGAACATCCGCCGCTGGATCATCGAGAACGACTGGCTCGACGCCGTCGTGGCGCTGCCCGACCAGCTCTTCTACAACACAGGCATCCTGACCTACGTCTGGCTCGTCACCAACCGCAAGCCCGCCCGGCGGCGCGGCACGGTCCAACTCATCGACGGCTCGCGCTTCGCCGAGAGGATGAGGAAGAGCCTCAACAACAAGCGCAACGAGATCCCCGACCACCGGATCGACCGCCTCACCCAGCTCTACGGGAGCTACCGGGACGGCGAGACGGCCGAGGTCGAGGTCGACGGCCGGGCCGAGACCCGCGTCGTCTCGCGCGTCTTCGAGAACCGGGAGTTCGGGTTCCTGCGCGTGACCGTGGAGCGGCCGTTGCGGCTGAACCTGGAGGCGAGCCCCGAGCGGATCGCCCGGCTCGACGACCAGCGGGCGTTCGCGAACCTGGCCGTGTCGAAGAAGCGGAAGGACAAGGCGGCCGCCGCCCGAGAGGAGAAGGCAGGCCGCGCCCTCCAAGACCAGATCCGAGCGCTCCTCGCCCCCCTCGCGGCGAACGGTCGCTACACCGACCGCGCGGCGTTCCTGTCCGACCTGAAGCACGCCGCCCAGGGCGCGGGCGTGAAGCTGACGGCACCAGTCCGCAAGGCCATCGTCGCGGCGCTCGGCGAGCGCGACCCGGACGCCGCGGTCTGCCGCGACCGCAAGGGCCGCCCCGAGCCGGACGGCGACCTCCGCGACCAGGAGAACATCCCGCTGCCCGAGGGGACCGTGCTGCCGCTGCCGATGGACTTCGGGCCGGACAAGCCCAACGACGACTTGGTGGCCGCCTTCCGCGACGAGATCGACGGGTACATGGCGCGCGAGGTGCTGCCCCACGTGCCGGACGCGTGGGTGGACTACGGCAAGACGAAGGTGGGCTACGAGATCCCGCTCAGCCGGCACTTCTACGTGTACGAGCCGCCGCGCCCGCTGGACGAGATCGAGGCGGACATCGCCGGGCTGGAGGAGCAGATCGCGGACATGCTCAAAGGGTTGGTCGCATGACGACGGTACCCGACAAAGTTCAACAGGCGTATGGAGACCTCCCGTCAGGCTGGAGGCTCGAAAAGCTCAAGTTCTCGGCCGTCATCCGCAACAGTAACGTTGATAAGAAGACGGTCGAAGGTGAGGACGACGTTGAATTATGCAACTACACGGACGTGTACTACAACGACCGCATCGAGCCAGGTATGGAGTTCATGCGGGCGACGGCGACTCGGGCTGAGATCGATAAGTTTCAACTCAGGCGCGGTCAGGTAATCCTCACGAAGGACAGCGAGAGCTGGAACGACATCGGCGTCCCGGCGCTGGTCGTGGAAGACATGCCCGGGGTCTTGTGCGGCTATCACCTCACCGTGTTCGAGCCCGAGGCCGACTTGGACGGGGCCTACCTAGCGTGGCTCTGTCGCTCGGAGCCGCTGAACGACCAGTTCAAGGTTGCGGCGAACGGCGTGACGCGCTTCGGGCTTGGGCAGGACGCGATGAGAAACGCCTTCGTAGCGTTGCCACCTCTGGTGACGCAGCGCCGCATCGCGCGCTTCCTGGACGAGAAGACGGAGCAGATCGACGGGCTGATCGAGCGGAAGCGGGCGCTGCTGGAGCGGCTGGCCGAGAAGCGCCAGGCCCTCATCACGCGCGCCGTCACCCAGGGCCTGGACCCGGACGCCCCAATGAAAGCCTCGGGCGTGGACTGGCTGGGGGACGTTCCGGCGCATTGGGAGGTGAAGCGTTTGAAGTTCTTCCTAGGTGAGCCTTTGGCGTATGGAGCGAACGCCGCTGCCGAGTTCGACGATTCGGATTGGCCGAGGTTTGTCCGCATCACGGACGTAGACGAGTTGGGACGCCTCAGAGACGAAACGTTTCGGTCGCTTCCACCGGAGGTAGCTGAGCCGCATTTGCTTCAGCCCAATGACATTCTGCTGGCACGTAGCGGCGCAACCGTAGGCAAGAGCTTCCTCTACGATCCTTCTTGGGGCATTGCCTGTCACGCTGGCTCTCCACAGGCTGAGGCCTTTCCACGCTACCTCCGATACGGCTGAGTTTCTGTACTATGTCATGGAGATGGCTACTCACAACGGCGTCTTCGTTGCCGGCGGAAATCAGACCACTATTGACCATCTCACGGCCGAACAGCTCCGGCACTACACGTTCGCTTTCCCACCCTTTGACGAGCAAGCTCGAATCGCCGAGACCCTAACCGAAAAGCTGTCGAGCCTAAAGCGCGCCTCGGGCACGGTGAAACGATCCGTCGAGCGTCTCACCGAATACCGCGCCGCCCTCGTAACCGCCGCCGTCACCGGCCAGATCGCCGACCTCGTCTAACCACGCCCCGCCCGCCATGCCCGGCCACACCGAGACCGACTACGAATCCGAGATCGAGGCCCGCCTGGTCAGCTCCGGCGGCTACGCGCAGCGCCCGCCCGACGCCTACGACGCCGCCCTCGCGCTCTTCCCCGACGACGTGGTCGGCTTCCTCCGGGACACGCAGCCCGCCCGGTGGAGCGCCCTCGAGGCCCTGCTCGGCGAGCGGACGCGCGCCACCGTCCTGGACAGTCTGGCGAAGGAGCTGGAGGTCAAGGGCACGCTCCACGTGCTCCGCCACGGGTTCAAGTGCTACGGCAAGCGGCTCCGCCTCGCCTACTTCCGCCCCAACTCCGGGATGAACCCCGAGGCGGCGCGGCTCTACGCCCTCAACCGCCTCACCGTCACGCGGCAGGTCGCCTTCCGGTCGGCGGCCAAGCTGCCCAGCGGGAAGCACCGCCGCTGCGTGATCGACGTGACGCTGGCGCTCAACGGCCTGCCCGTCGCCACGGCCGAGCTGAAGAACCCACAGACGGGCCAGCGCGCAGCGGACGCCGTCGAGCAGTACCGGACGACGCGCGACGCGCGCGACCTGCTGTTCCAGTTCAAGGCGCGCGCCCTCGTCCACTTCGCCGCCGACCCCGACGAGGTCTGGATGACGACGCGGCTCCGGGGCACGGACACCGTCTTCCTCCCCTTCAACCGAGGCCACGCGCACGGCGCGGGTAACCCGCCGGCCGAGGGCGACTGGAAGACGCACTACCTCTGGGACGAGGTGCTGAGCGCCGACAGCCTGCTCGACATCGTGCAGCGGTTCATGCACCTGGAGGTGACCGAGACGCAGGTGCGGACCGAGAAGGGCGCGCGGACCATCCGCCGGGAGGCCCTGATCTTCCCGCGCTACCACCAGCTCGACGCCGTGCGCACACTCGTCGACCACGCTCGCCAGAACGGGTCGGGGCATAGCTACCTCGTCCAGCACTCGGCGGGGTCGGGCAAGTCCAACTCCATCGCGTGGCTCGCCCACCGCCTCTCCAGCCTCCACGATGCTCGCGACGAGAAGGTGTTCCACTCGGTCGTGGTGGTCACCGACCGGCGCGTGCTGGACCAGCAGCTCCAGAGCACGATCTACCAGTTCGAGCACAAGACCGGCGTCGTCGAGAAGATCGACGAGGACACCCAGCAGCTCGCGCGCGCGTTGTCGTCGGGCACGCCGATCGTCGTGACGACGATCCAGAAGTTCCCGTTCATCGCCCAGGCGCTCTCGACGTTGGAGAGGAAGGGCGAGGGCGTCACGATCGACACCGCCGGCCGGCGCTTCGCCGTGATCGTGGACGAGGCGCACTCGTCGCAGAGCGGCGAGACCGCGACGGCGCTGCGGGGGATGCTCAACCGCGACGGCATCGAGGCGGCGGTCGCCGCGCAGCTCTCCGAAGAGGAGGACGACGACCTCAGCGCCGAGGCGCGGGAGGCGATGCTGCGCGACGCCCAGACGCGGGCGCGGCAGCCCAACCTCAGCTTCTTCGCCTTCACGGCCACGCCCAAGTTCAAGACCAAGGTACTCTTCGACGAGCCCGGCCCCTCAGGCACCTCACCGTTCCACGAGTACTCGATGCGGCAGGCCATCGAGGAGGGCTTCATCATGGACGTCCTCCAGAGCTACACGACCTACAAGCGCTTCTTCGGGCTCGTCAAGCAGGCCGAGGACGACCCCGAGGTCCCGCGCAAGAAGGCCGCCCAGGCGCTCACGCGGTACCTAGAGCTGCACCCGGTCAACATCGAGCAGGTGACCTCGGTGATCGTCGAGCACTTCCGGCTCCACGTGATGCACGAGATCGGCGGGCGCGCCAAGGCGATGGTCGTCACCGGCTCGCGCCTGGCGGCGGTCAAGTACAAGCTGGCCTTCGACCGCTACATCGAGGAGCGGGGGTACCAGGGCATCCGCTCGCTCGTCGCGTTCTCCGGGACGGTCGAGGACCCGGACCTGCCCGGCTCGTCCTACAGCGAGGTGTCGATGAACGGCGGCGTCGCCCAGAGCGAGCTGCCCGAGACTTTCTCGCGCGAGGACTACCGCGTGCTGCTCGTCGCCGAGAAGTACCAGACCGGCTTCGACCAGCCGCTGTTGCAGACGATGTACGTCGTCAAGCGGCTCGCCGGCGTGCAGGCCGTCCAGACGCTGTCGCGCCTCAACCGCGTCGCGCCGGGCAAGACGCGCACGTTCGTCCTCGACTTCGTCAACGACGAGGACGAGATCTACCGCGCCTTCAAGCCCTACTACGAGGCCACGCCCATCGGCGACAACGCCGACCCGCACCGGCTCTACGCGCTCCAGCACGAGCTGCTCGGCCCGGCCATTTTCGCGCCCGCCGACCTCGACGCCTTCGCCGAGGTGTGGTACCGGCCCAAGCGCGACCACTCGGCGAAGGACCACCGCGAGATGAGCGCCGTACTCGACGCGGTCGTCGAGCGCTTTCAAGCGCGGGAGGAGGCGGAGCAGGGCGCGTTCCGGGGCCACCTCACCGCCTACCGCAACCTCTACGCCTTCCTGTCCCAGGTCATCCCGTACCAGGACAGCGACCTCGAGAAGCTCTACACCTTCGTCCGCAACCTGCTCGCCAAGCTGCCGCCCCCCGGCGACGGCCAGCCGTTCCGGCTCGACGACGAGGTGGCCCTGCGCTTCTTCCGGCTGCAACAGATCACCGACGCCTCCATCGACCTCGGCACGGGCGAGACCTACGCGCTCAAAGGGCCATCGGACGTCGGCACGGGCGTCGTCCGCGAAGAGCACGTCGTCCTCTCGACGCTCGTCGACAAGCTCAACGAGTACTTCGGGACGGACTTCGCCGAGGCCGACCAGCTCTTCTTCGACCAGATCCGCGTATCGGCCGAGGAAGACGACAGCATCGTCGAGGCCGCCCGAGCCAACACGCTCCCCGACTTCGCCTCCTACCTCGACCGCGTGATGGACGAGTTCTTCATCGACCGGATGGAGGGCAACGAGGAGATCTTCTCTCGCGTGATGACCGACCGGGTGTTCCGCGCGGCGGCGCAGAGCCACCTCGCCGAGGAGATCTTCAACCGCGTGCGGAACCGAGAGCCGTGACGGAAACAGGCCAGCCACGGCTCGCCTCACAGCACGGCGACGGCGACCGCGAGCTGGGTCCAGAACATCAGCACCAGGATCACGAGCCACAGCAGGTGGCCGATCCCGATGCCCATCCCCACGCGCCCGGCCGCGTCCTCCCCGCGCCGCAGCGCCGCCCACGCCGGCCGGACGATCCCGAACTGCGCGCCGATCAGCACCAGGAGCAGCAGCAGCGCCGTGTGGTAGGGCCAGCCGTAGGTCCCGCTCCCGCCGGCCGCGATGCCGACCGAGAACGCGCCGAAGGCGAAGACGAGCGTCAGCACGCTGAACACGCCGAGGAGCTTCACGATGCGCGCCCCCTCCTCGGCGAGCGCCGCCGCCCCCGGACCGCCCGCTGCCACGGCCCGCGCCCGCCGCGCCATCGGCAGGCCGAGGCCGAACCACGAGGCGGCCGTGATGATGTGCAGGATGACGAGGACGTTCTTGAGCAGCAGCATGGGATCGGTGGACGGTGAGACGGGGACAGGTTTTCCACCGTATCCGTAGGGGCGAGGCGGTGACTCGCTCTGTCTGGGATCGGCGGCACGACCGCGCAACAGAGTAAACGTACCGCTCCGCACGGCACCGTGCCGGGAAAGAATGGTGAACGCCTTGCCTCTGCATACCCTCCGGTTAGTTGGTGCGGCGGGGAACTCGGCAGGGCCGACGGGCCGTACCGGGCGCGCCTCTCACCTTGTTCCTCCGCCTGTGCCCGCTCCACTCGTAGACCTCGCCGGCCGCGCCGCCCTCGTCACGGGCGCGTCGTCCGGCATCGGCCGCGCGGCGGCTGTCGAGCTGGTCCGCCGGGGTGCGCGCGTCGCCGTCAACTACCCCGTGCCCGACGAGGCCGACGACGCGGTAGACACGCTCGCCGCCATCGCCGAGGCGCTCGACGCCGAGACCAGGACCGAGCGCGACGGCGGCGAGGCCCGGCTCCTCGATCCCGACGGCGCGGCGCTCGCCCTCACCGTCCGCGCGGACGTGTCGAACGACAACGAAGTCGAGGCGATGACGGCCGCCACGGTCGAGGCGCTCGGCGGGCTCGATGTGCTGGTGTGCAACGCGGGAATTCAGGTCAGGGGCGAGACGCACGAGGTGGACGTGGCGGTCTTCGACCAAGTGCTGGCCGTCAACCTGCGCGGAGCGTACCTCTGCTGCCGCGCCGCGCTCCGGCGGTGGATGGCCGAGCCGCGCACGGCCGAGCGCCCCGGCGTGATCGTCAACGTGTCGAGCGTGCACGAGCGGATCCCGCGACCCCACTTCGTCTCCTACGCCGTGAGCAAGTTCGGCCTCCACGGCCTCACGCAGTCGCTCGCACTCGAGTACGCCGACCGGCACGTCCGCGTCAACGCGGTGGGACCAGGCGCGACCGTCACCGCCATCAACGCCGCCTGGAAGAACGACGCCGACGCGCGCGAGGCCGTCGCCGCGCACATCCCGATGGGCCGCGTCGCCGAGCCGGAGGAGATCGGCCGGGTCATCGCCTTTCTCGCCTCCGACGCCGCCCCCTACATGACGGGGCAAACCGTCTTCGTGGACGGCGGCCTCACGCTCTACCCCGACTTCATGAAGCCCTGGTCGGGATGATGGACCGACACGCCGACGTTCTCGTCATCGGAGCCGGAGCCGCCGGTGGAGCCATCGCCCGGGCGCTCGCCCCGACCGGCGCGCGCATCCTGCTGCTCAACCGCGACGGCTTCCTCCCACGCGAGGCCGAGAACTGGAGTCCGCGCCTAGTCTACGAGCGCGAGCGCTACAAGACCGAGGACCGCTGGCGCGACGGGCTGACGGGCGAGGACTTCCGCGCCTCGATGGTCTACCACGTCGGCGGCAACACCAAGACCTACGGCTCGGCGATGCTGCGGCTGCGGCCCGAAGACCTCGGCGAGGTCCAGACCGCCGACGGTCGCTCCCCCGCCTGGCCGATCTCCTACGCCGACCTCGCGCCGCACTACGACCGCGCCGAGGCCGACTACTCGGTCCACGGCGAGCGCGGCTCCGATCCGCTCGAGCCGCCCGCCGCCGGGCCGTATCCGTACGCGCCGCTGGCCCACAGCCCGCGCGTCGCTGAGGTCGGCGAGCGGCTGCGGGCCGTCGGGCTGCGGCCCTTCGCGCTGCCGATGGGGCTGCTGCGCAACGCCGAGCAGGACGAGGCCGGGCCGTTCGTGCTGCGCGAGCTGTTCCGCGCGAATGGAGCCGAGACCTTCGACGGCTACCCCGACCTGACGCTCCTCAAGGCCGACGCCGAGACGTGCGGCGTTCGCCCCGCGCTCCGGCACGCCAACGTCTCGCTCCGCACCGGCGTCACCGTGACGCGCCTCGTCCCCTCGGCCTCGGGGCGCGAGGTTGCCAGCGTCGAGGCCCTCGTCGATGGGCGCGCGACGAGCTTCTCGGGCGACGTCATCGTCCTCGCGTGCGGGGCGGTCAACACGGCAGCGCTGCTGCTCCGGTCAGAACTAGCCAACGGCTCCGGCCGCGTCGGGCGGCACTTCATGCGGCACACGACCACCAAGTTCTACTCGGTCGACACGGCTACGCCGAACCCGACCTATTTCCAGAAGACCCTCGCCGTCAACGACTACTACTGGGGCGATCCCGGCGATGACGGCAGCCCGCCGCTCGGGCACGTCCACCTGATGGGCAAGCACCTCCCCGAGATGATCCGCACCGACCTCCTCGACCTCTCCGACGAGGCAGCCGCCCGCGTCTCGCGCCACTCGCTCGACTGGTGGGTGCAGACCGAGGACGTGCCGCTCGCCGGCAACCGCGTCCGCTGGCACGACGGGCAGATCGTGGTCGACTACCGCCCGACGAACGAGGGGCCCCACGGCCGGCTGATGGACCTCTTCGAGGCCAAGCTCCGCGCCGTCGGCTTCGACCGGTTCTTCCGCGTGCCGATGCCGCTGCGCGTGATGAACCACCAGTGCGGCACCGCCCGGATGAGCGCCGACCCGGCGGCCGGCGTCGTGGACCCGACCGGGCGATGCCACGAGGTCGCCAACCTCTACGTCGCCGACGCCAGCGTCTTCCCGTCGAGCGCCGCAACCAACCCGACGCTCACGATCGTGGCGAACGCCTACCGGACGGCGGAGCACCTCGCCGGAATTCTGTAGGCGGCTAGAGGGAGGTGGTCGGTTAGACGAAAAGGGTGTAGAGTCCGGCGCGAGGCCCGGTTGTTTGCCCAGATTTCGACCGGCACCGGGCGAGGGCAGCGTTACCTTCCGACCGCTCGCGCCCTGCCCGTTTTCCGCCGCTCCGAATGAACTTCTGCGTCTGCATCAAGCAGGTCCCCGATGTCTCCGCCCCGATCCAGGTCCGCGACGGCGAGCTCGTGATGGACGCCGGCCGCGTCGTCCTCAACGCCTACGACGCGAGCGCCGTCGAGGAGGCCCTCGTCCTGACCGAGCAGCACGGCGGCGAGGTCGACGTGCTGCTGATCGGCCCCGAGCGCGCCACCGAGACGATCCGCAAGGCCCTCGCGATGGGGGCGGCGCGCGGGATCCACCTGGTCGTGCCCGAGGACGCCGCGCTCGACTCGGCCGCCGTCGCCGGCCTCCTCGCCGGGCACCTCGGCGAGGCGGACTACGACGTGATCGCCACCGGCAAGCAGGCGCAGGACACCGACTCCGGCCTGGCCGGCTCGATGCTCGCCGAACGCCTCGGCCGCCCCTACGCCTCCAACGCCGTTGGCCTGAGCGTCGAAGGCGACACGCTCGTCGTGACCCGGCAGGGCGACGCCGGGCAGGAGGTCATCGCGCTCCCGACGCCGTGCCTGGTGACGTGCTCGAACGACATGAACGACCCGCGCATCCCCAAGCTCAAAGGCGTGATGGCGGCCAAGAAGAAGCCCGTCGAGACCGTCGCCGTGGCCGACCTCCCGGCCCCCTCGGTGCGCGTGCTCCGCTACGAGGCGGTACCGACGCGCGAGCCCGGCCAGACCGTCGAGGGCGAGCCGGCCGAGCAAGCCGCCGAGGTCGTCCGCCGCCTCCACGAAGCGAGCGTCCTTTGAGCGTGGGGGCATGGGCGAGAGGGAGAGAGGAAGCTTGGCGCTGTACCCCTCCCCTTTCCGTCCACTCCCCCTTTCACCCTTTCCCAGCCCTATGCCCACGATTCTCTCCGTCCTCGCCCTCTCGAACGGGCAGCCCACCCGCGCCTCGCTCGAGGTCCTGACCCGGTGCCGCGCCATCGCCGAGGCCGAGGGGGCCGACCTCGCTGCGGTCGTGCTCGCGCCCGACCCGTCGGCCGCCGCTGAGGCCGCGCAGCGCTACGGCGCGCAGACCGTCTACACCGTCGCGGGCGACGCCTTCGAGACCGCGCTCAACGCCCCGGTCCTGGGCGCGCTCGAGGCCGTCATCGCCCGCGCGCAGCCGAGCCTAGTCGCGTTTCCCTCGACCGAGGGCGTCAAGGACATCCTCGGCGCGCTCGCCGTGCGAACCGGCGGGGCCGTCGTCGCGGACGTCGCCGAGTTCGAGATGGCCGACGGAGCCGTTGAGGCGCTGCGGCCGGTGATGGCGGCGAAGTTCCTGGCGCGAACCCAGGCCACAGGCTCACCGGTCCTGGTCTCGGTCCGCAGCGGCTCGTACGTCGCCGAGGAGTCGCCGGTCGAGGGGACGGTCGAGGCCGTGTCCGTGGACCTGGGCGCGCCGAAGCAGACGCTCCGCGAGGTCGTGGCCGGCATCGCGGGCGGGGTCGATCTCTCGGACGCGCGCGTGGTCGTCGCCGCCGGGCGCGGGGTGAAGGACGACGCGGCCAAGCGGCTCGTCGAGGAGCTGGCCGAGGTAACCGGTGCCGCCATCGGCGCGAGCCGGGCGGTCGTCGAGACCGGGATGTTCCCGGCGACGACACAGATCGGGCAGACCGGCAAGGTCGTCTCCCCGGAGGTCTACTTCGCCGTCGGCGTCTCGGGCGCGATCCAGCACGTCGCTGGCATGTCCAACAGCCGCATCATCGTCGCCATCAACAACAACGCCGATGCTCCCATTTTCGACGTGGCGACCTACGGCCTGGTCGGCGACCTGTACGACATCCTCCCGGCCCTCATCGCCGAGATCAAGAACGCGAACGGGGCCGCCTAACATCCTTGCCCGTGTAGGTCAGTCAGCGCAATGGCTCGACCTCTACGAACAGCTAACCAACAGCCCTGGATTTCCGCGCTTGCGGGAATGACAGAGTCAACGAACTGTAACGCCTGATGGACGAGCGCTTCGATTGCATCATCGTCGGCGGCGGGCCGGCGGGCCTCGCGGCCGCGATGACCCTCGCCCGCGCCGACGCCCGCTTCCTGCTCGTCGAGCGCGGCGAGTGGAGCGGCGCGAAGAACGTCTCCGGCGGCGTGCTCTGGGGCCGCGACCTCAGCCGCCTGGTGCCGAGCTACTGGGAAGAGGACGACGCCGGCTGGGAGCGCTTCGTCAACCACCGCCGCCTGACGTTCATGGACAGCGGCGCGGCGCTCACCATCGACTTCAAGAGCGACCACTTCGACGCCCCGCCCTACTCCGGCGTCACCGTCCTGCGGTCGCGCTTCGACGCCTGGCTCGCCGGCAAAGTCCAGCAGGCCATCGACGAGAGCGCCGCAGCCGACGAGTCGCTGCTCGCCACCGACATCCTGGTCGAGGAGGTCATCCAGGAAGGCGGCAAAGTCACCGGCATCCGCGCCGGCGGCGAGGCGTTCTACGCCGACTGCGTGATCCTGGCCGAGGGCGTCAACAATCTGCTCACCCGGCAGGTCGGGCTCCAGACCGACTACGTCCCGGCCGAGGGCCTGGCCGTCGGGGTCAAAGAGGTGATCCGGTTCGACCAGAACGTGCTCGAAGACCGGTTCCAGCTCAACGGCCGGAGCGGGCTGACGAACGAGTACGTCGGCTACGCCTCCGGCGGGGTCGAGGGCGGCGGGTTCCTCTACACCAACCGGGAGTCCGTCTCGATCGGCCTGGTCCTCGGCATGGCGGATCTGCGGAAGGCGCGCAAGACGCCCTACGACCTCCTCAACCAGTTCAAGACGCACCCGGCCGTCGCCGATACCCTCCGGGGCGGCGAGGTGCTCGAGTACAGCGCCAAGGTGGTCTCGACCGGCGACATGCGCGTGATGCCGCGCGAGGTCTACGCCGACGGCGTCCTGATCGCGGGCGAGGCGGCGAACCTCGTGCTCAACGCCGGCCGGGCGATCCAGGGCATGGACTACGCGATGCGCTCGGGCATCCTGGCTGCCGAGACGGTCATCGAGGCTAAGCAGGTGCAGAACTTCAGCGGCGCGATGTTGCAGCACTACCGCGCGGCGCTCGACAACTCCTACGTGATGCAGGACCTGCGCGGCTTCCAGCAGGCCGTCCAGGTCCTCCACTCGCCCGCCATGTTCTCCTCGGTCCCCCGCCTCGTCTGCGATTTTGGCCGGGAGTTCTTCACCGTCGACAACAAGCCGACGCGCAAGGCGTACCAGATTCTCCGCGACGTGCGGCGAGAGCACATGGGCTACTGGGACCTTGTCAAGCTCGGCTCCCGCGCGGCCCGCGCGCTCTGACCCCGGCTTATCAAACCAGAGATCGTATGAGCGAAGACGTCAAAACGCTGTCCGTCGCCGAGCGGCTCGGCACCGTCGCCTACCGGAACCAGGGGCGCACCGAGGCCCGGCCACACATCCTGGTCGAGACCGACATCTGCAACACCACGTGCCCGCACAAGTGCACGACCTACGTCTGCCCGGCCAACTGCTACACCATCGACGAGCGCGGCCTGGTGCACTTCCAGTTCGAGGACTGCATCGAGTGCGGGACCTGCATGTACGCCTGCGACCAGGGGGCCGTCACGTGGCGCTACCCGGACCCCGAGGACGGCCGCGGCGTCAACTGGAACCTGGGCTAGACGTCCCCACCTCCGGGACCGGGTGGGTACCATACGCGCCATGCTGGACGCTCTCACCTGGGAAGCCTGGACTACGCTCGGCGTCATCGCCCTCGTGCTGGTGGCGCTTGTCCGAGGCGTTGGGCGGCCCGACCTGGTCCTTCTGGGCAGCCTCGCGCCGCTCCTCGTGCTCGGCATCCTCACGCCGGAGGAGGCCTTCGCCGGGCTGTCCAACAGCGCCGTGCTGACGGTCGCGGCCCTCTTCGTCGTCGCCGCCGGCGTCGAGCGCACCGAGGCGCTCGCCTTCGCCGACCGCCTCTTCTTCCCCCGGTCCTCGAACGTGCGGCGGGCCACGGCCCAGCTCATGGGGGCGACGGCGGCGATGTCGGCCTTCCTCAACAACACGCCCGTCGTGGCGATGCTGATCCCCCGCGTCCAGGCGTGGTGCGAGGCGCACGGCGTGCCGCCGTCCAAGCTGATGATCCCGCTCTCCTACGCGGCGATCGTGGGGGGCATGACGACGCTCATCGGCACGTCCACGAACCTCCTCGTCGCCGGGCTGATGGAGGCGTCGGGCGTGGAGGGGCTGGGGCTGTTCGACCTGGCCTGGGTGGGGGTCCCGGCGGCGCTCGCCGTCCTGGCCTACTTCGCCCTCGTCGGGCACCGCTTCCTCCCGGACCGCAGCCGCCCGGCGGAGTCGGTCGAGGCGGAGCTGGCGGACTGCCTGTTCGAGGTGCGCGTGGCGGCCTCGCCGCTGGCCGGGCGGACCGTCGAAGCCGCCGGGCTGCGCGCCCTCGGCGACGCCTACCTCGCCCACGTCCGGACGGGCGACGCGCTCGTCGCCGCCTCGCCCGAGACGGTGCTGCGCGCGGGCGACGTGCTCACGTTCCGCGGCAGTGCGCGGCACCTCGAGACCGTCCTCCAGCGGCCGGGGCTCCAGCGGGTCGTGGAGCCGGTGAGCGCGGCGGCCGAGGCCGCGCTGCCGCTCTTCGAGGCCGTCGTCGCGCCGTCGTCCGAGCTCGTGGGGCGCAGCCTGCGCGAGGTCGGCTTCCGCGAGCGCTACCACGGCGTCGTGCTCGGGGTCCGCCGCCGGGACGCCTCGGTCCCGGGAGCCCTCGGGCACGTCCCCATCGAGGCGGGCGACCTCCTCTTCATCGAGGCCGCCGACGGGTTCAACCGGCGGTGGGGCCAGCGCCGGGACGAGTTCTACCTCGTCGCGCCGCGCCACGCCGGGGAGCCGCCGCCGCCCCGCCCCCAGCACGGCAGGGGGCCGCTCGCGCTGGGCATCCTGGCGGCCGTCGTCGCCGTGGCGGCCCTCGACCTCGCCCCCATCGTGGTCACGTCGTTCGTCGGGGCCCTCGCCGTCGTCGCGACCGGGTGCCTCGGGGGGCGCGAGGCCCGGCAGGCCGTGGACGTGCCGGTGCTGCTCGTCATCGCCGCAGCGCTCGGGCTGGGCAAAGCCATCGAGACGACGGGCCTCGCGGCGGCCATCGCCGACGGCCTCGTGGCGCAGTCGGTGGGCTGGGGTCCGATGGGCGTCGTCGCCGCCGTCTACCTGGCGACGAGTCTGCTGACCGAGATGATCACCAACAACGCCGCCGCCGCGCTCATGATCGGCGTCGGGCTGGCGGCGGCCCCTACGCTGGGGGTCCCGCCCGAGGCGTTCGGCGTGGCCGTGGCGGTCGCGGCGTCGGCGAGCTTCTTGACACCCATCGGGTATCAGACCAACCTCATGGTGATGGCTGCCGGCGGCTACCGCTTCGGCGACTACTTTCGCACCGGCCTTGTCGTCAACGTCATCGTGGCCGTCGTAGCCCTGCTGATGATCCAGGCGGTGTGGCTTTAGAGAGGACGGGGCAGCGCCGCCCTGTGCGTACTTTTGAGTAAGGCGGTGCCCCTGCCGGGCGCGGCGCGAACTGCACGCCCTGGTAGGCGTGGAAGTCCGCTCCCCGCCCTTCGGCCGCGCGCCGGTCCACAGACTTCCGACAGCACACCTATTCTCATGGCGAAGACCCACTTCAACACCGACGACGCGCTCCTCTTCGAGCAGATGCTGGGTGAAGAGGACCGACTCATCATGCAGTCCGCCCGCGACTACGCGCAGCAAAGCCTGGAGCCGCGCGCGTGCGAGGGCAACCAGGACGGCGTCTTCCACGACGAGATCCCCGGCGAGATGGCCGAGATGGGCCTGCTCGGCGCGACGATCCCCGAGGAGTACGGCGGCCTCGGCGCGAGCTACACCGCCTACGGCTTGATCGCGCGCGAGCTCGAGCGCGTCGACAGCGGCTACCGCTCGTTCGCCTCGGTGCAGTCGTCGCTGGTGATGTACCCGATCTACGACTTCGGCACCGAGGAGCAGCGCCAGCGCTTCCTCCCGAAGCTCGCCTCGGCCGAGATGATCGGCTGCTTCGGCCTGACCGAGCCCAACCACGGCTCGGACCCCGGCTCGATGGAGACGACCGCGACGAAGGTCGACGGCGGCTTCGTGCTCAACGGGGCCAAGATGTGGATCACGAACTCGCCCGTCGCGGATGTCGGCGTGGTCTGGGCCAAGTCCAAGGGCGACGGCGAGGACGGCGTGATCCGCGGCTTCCTGGTGGAGAAGGGCATGGACGGCTACACGGCCCCGGTGACGCACAACAAGATGTCGCTGCGGGCGAGCCACACCGGCGAGATGGTCTTCGACGACTGCTTCGTGCCGGACGCCAACGTCTTCCCCGAGATCCGCGGCCTCAAGGGTCCGTTCTCGTGCCTCAACAACGCGCGCTACGGGATCGCGTGGGGGGCCATCGGCGCGGCGGAGGACTGCTACCGCCGGGCGCGGCAGTACACGGGCGAGCGCAAGCAGTTCGGCTACCCGCTCGCGGCCAACCAGCTCGTCCAGACCAAGCTAGCCAACATGCTGACGGACATCACCCAGATGCAGCTCGTCGCGTGGCGGCTCGGCGTCCTCAAGGACGAGGGCAAGGTGGCCCCGCCGATGATCTCGCTCGCCAAGCGCAGCAACGTCGGCACGGCGCTCGGCATCGCCCGCATCGCGCGCGACATGCTCGGCGGCAACGGCATCACGGGCGAGTACCGGGTGATCCACCACATGGTCAACCTGGAATCGGTGAACACCTACGAGGGGACCTACGACATCCACGGCCTGATCCTCGGGCGCGAGATCACCGGCATCCAGTCGTTCATGCCGCGCGGCAACGACCTGCCGGCCAACCCCGAGCCGGCCCCGCCGCAGCCCGTCGAAGAGTTCGCCACGGCCGAGTAGCCCCGCCGTCCGTCTCCGCTCTGCTGTCCCCGCGCGGCGCTTCCATTCTTCGGGAGCGCCGCGCGTTGCATGGCGGCGTACTCGCGAGGCGACTTATGCAAAAAGTGTCAAGTCCGTCCGGCTCGCTTTCGGGTATCGGTCTAGCGGTTGATTCATCTTTCGGCGTGGTCGATCTTCGTCGCTCGTTTCCGACCTACTCCTCCGGCTCCTCACAACCTACCTGCACGACCCGATGACTCGCACCCTCTACCTCCTCGCCGCCCTTGTGCTCGCACCAACTGCCCTCGCGCAGAGCTACGCCATCGACAAGAGCAGCTACGTCTTCGGCGGCACCGCTCGGTTCGCCAGCCAGGGAACCACGATCTCCTTCGACGACTTCGGCGAGGAGGACAGCGACCGGCTCACCGAGATCGCCTACAGCGTGAGCTTCGGCTACTTCGTCGTTCCGGGTCTCGCCCTCGGTGCCGACAGCCAGTACCAGCGGTTCTCGCAGGACGGCGTCTCGCAGACCTCCACCAGCGTCGGCCCCAACCTCTCCTACTACTTCGGCACGGCGGCGAGCAAGGCCTACCCGTTCGTCACCGGAGCGGTCGGGTTCTCGACGCTCCGCATCCAAAACCGCGAGAGCGAGGGCAGCTCGAACGGGTTCCGCTTTGGTGCGGCAGGCGGTCTCTCCTACCTGATCGCCCGCAACGTGGCGCTGACCGGGGCGGTGTTCTACCAGAACGAATCGTTCAGCGACGACGGCGCTTCCATCACGAACGACGCCTTCGGCTTTCAGGGCGGCGTGACGGCGTTCATCTTCTAGCCGGCCCACGCCTCTGCTTCAGCGCGGCGCTTCCGACCTCGGGAGCGCCGCGTGTTCGTTCAGCCCGAGGGCGTCGCGCAGCAGCTCGGCCGGATGGCGAGCGGTGCGGCCGGCAGTGTCGGCGATCTGGGCGCGGCAGGACGTGCCCGCTGCGACGACGTGCGTCCCGGCGTCGGCGGCGCGAACGGCCGGGGCGAGGACGCGCTCGGCCATCGCGCGCGAGACCGCGACGTGCTCGGCCTCGTAGCCGAAGGCCCCGGCCATCCCGCAGCAGCCCGCGTCGAGCGGCTCGACTTCGAAGCCGGCCGCTTCAAGGCACGCCACGCTCGGGGCGATCCCGCTGAGGGCTTTCTGGTGACAATGCCCGTGGAGCAGCACTCGCCCGGCCTCGCGCCACGGCAGCGCCTCGAAGGTCTCGGCGTTCGCCGCCACGAACTCCTCAAAGGTGACGGCCGCGCCAGCCACGGACCGCGCCGTCGGGTCGTCGGGGAAGAAGGCGAGGAACTCGTCGCGCAGCGTCAGGATGCAGCTCGGCTCGAGCCCGACGATGGGCAGGCCAGCCTCGGCAAACGGCGCGAGCGTGTCGACGGCGGCGCGGGCGAGCGCTCGGGCGTGGCCCACCAAGCCTTTCGAGAGGTACGTCCGTCCGCAGCACCGGTACGGCGGGACGACGACCTCGAAGCCCGCGGCCGTCAGCACGTCGTGCGCGGCGTGCGCCACCTCCGGCTCCAGGAATCGGTTGAAGGTGTCGGCGTAGAGCACGACGCTGCGCGTCGGGGTTTCTCGTTTCTGGTTTCTCGTTTCTGGTTTTCCAGTACCCAATGCCTTCTTGAAGGGACGCCGGGCAAACGCCGGGAGCGGGCGCTCGGTCGTCAGGCCGAGGCGCTTGAGCATGGCGCGGGCCGGGGCCGAGGTGCCGGCGCGGTTGAGGAGCGGGGCGAGCGGGCCGGCGACGCGCTCGGCCAGGCGCGGCAGGTTCGCCAGGAGCCGGGTCCGCAGCGGCATCGGGTTGGCTTGCCAGTAGTTCTCCTGCCACGCGGCCTTGAGCTTCGCCATGTCGACCGACGCGGGGCACTCGGCCTTGCAGGCTTTGCACGAGATGCAGAGGTCCATCACCTCCTTCATCTCGGGGCCGGTGAGGGCCTCGGCCGGGAGCGCGCCGGAGAGCGCGAGGCGAAGCGCGTTCGCCCGGCCGCGCGTCGAGTCCTTCTCCTCGCGCGTGACCATGAAGCTCGGGCACATCGTCCCGGCGTCGCGCTTGAGGCAGACGCCGCTGCCGTTGCACTGCTCGGCGAGCGCGGCGAACCCGCCGGGGCCGAAGTCGAGGTCGGACAGCAGGGGGATCGTGTCGTAGGCCGGCCCGTAGCGGAGGTTCTCGGTCATCGGCGGGGCCTCGACGACGCGGCCCGGGTTGAACCGACGCTCGGGGTCGAAGGCGTCCTTGACGGCGCAGTAGGCGGCGTAGAGGTCCGCCCCGTAGAAGCTCGGCGCGAGCCAGCTCCGGGCGAGGCCGTCGCCGTGCTCGGACGACAGGATGCCGCCGTACTCCTTCACCAAGTCGGCCGAGGCGGCGGCGACGCGCTCCATCGCCGCGATGTCGGCGGCGCGCTTGAGGTCGAAGAAGGGGCGGACGTGGAGGCAGCCGGCGGAGGCGTGGGCGTAGACGATGGCCTCGGTCCCCGCCTCGGCGAGGACGCCTTCGAGCCGGGTGATGTAGTCCGGCAGGTGCGCGACCGGCACCGCCGCGTCCTCGATCAGGGCCTGCGCCTGCACCGGCAGCCGGGCGCTCATGGCGAGGCCGAGGCCGACCTTGCGCACGGCCCAGACGTCGCGGATCTGCGCGTCGAGCAGGCAGGTCGTGATCGTGCCGCCGCCGAGCGTCCGGGTCAGCGCGCCGAGCTTCGACGCGAGCTCGGCCTCGGTGTCGCCGTAGTACTCCACGACCAGCAGCGCCGCCGGGTCGCCCTGCACGAAGTGGAGCTTGGGGCGGTACTCCTCGACGGCCCGCGCCCGGTGCAGCGCCATCCGGTCGAACAGCTCGACCGCCGCCGGGTCGGTCTCGAGGATCGGCTCGACGGCCTCGAGCGCCGCCCGGCGCGTGGCGAAGTGGACGACGCCGAGGGCCGTGCGCCGCGGCTTGTCGACCAGGCCGAGGGTGATCGAGGTCGAGAAGGCGAGCGTCCCTTCGCTGCCGCAGAGCAGGTGGGCGAGGTTGCGGGTGCTCGGCGCACCGTCGCCGCCGGCACCGAGGAGGCGCTCGAGCCGGTAGCCGCCGGCCCGCCGCCACCACGCGGGCGTGTCGCGGCGGACGGTCTCGGCGTGCGCGGCCAGCAGCGCGTCGATCCGCCGGTACAGCTCGCCCTCGGTCCCCCCGCCCTTCAGCTTGTGTTGCCAGCCGGCGGGGTCGAGGTCGCCGACCGTGACCGCCGTGCCGTCCGGCAGGAAGGCGTCGATGCTGCGGACGTGGTCCACGACCGAGCCGTAGCGGATCGAGTGTGTCCCCGTCGCATTTGTGCCGACCATGCCGCCGAGCGTGGCCCGGCTCGACGACGCGGGGTCCGGGCCGACCATCAGCCCGAGCGGGGCTAGCTCGTCGTTCAGCCGGTCGAGTACGACGCCCGGCCCGACCGTCACCGTCTTCGCCTCCACGTCGATCTTCCCGATCCCGTCGAGCCAGCGCGACGTGTCGATCACGAGCGCCGCGCCGACCGCGCTCCCGGCCAGGCTCGACCCGCTCCCGCGCGGCAGCACCGGGACCCCGAACCGCGCCGCCTCTTCGATGGCCGCCTGCACGTCGCCCCGGTGGCGCGGAACCAAGACGCCGACCGGCTCGATCTGGTACATCGAGGCGTCGGTCGCGTACAGGCCCCTCGTCATGCGGTCGAGGCGGAGGTCGCCCGCGAGGCGGGGGCGGAGGGCAGCGGCGAAATCGGCGAGCGGCGTGGGCATGAGTCGAAGTTAAGCCCCGAGCCCAGCGCGGTCCGGCAGAATCAGACAGCCCGGCTTCGAGGGGTGATCCCTGACGAGACGGCCCCCCGGCACGCCGCGCAGGAGCCAGAGGATGAGCGCGTCGCCTCCGGCGGCGAGCGTGAAGAGCGCCCCGAACCAGAACACCTCGCCGAGTCCGAGGACCAGGCCGGCGAGCGCGGGGATCAGGCCGAGCACGAGGCCGGGCGTCATGGCCCCGATCCGGTAGGCCCGCGCCGGCATTGCCGCCGAGCAGTGGGCGTAGGGGGTGAGCATCTTGAGGTTGAACCCGAACCGGACGGTCCCGGCCGGTGCCCCGGCCAGCCGCCACGCGATCCCGTGCAGCGCCTCGTGGACGGCCACGCCCGCGCCAAAGACCAGCACAAACCGCCAGAGCGGAGACAGCAGCGCGCTAAACCCGTCGCCGAGCGCGCTCCAGCCCCACGCCAAGCCGAAGGCGGCGACGAGCACGACGAGCGGCGGCAACACAAAGGCGAAGGCGTAGGTATTCGCCGCCGCCAGCGATGTCGTCCGGTCCTCACTCCCAGTGACGTCGTCCGTCTCCATCAATCCAAATCGTAAGGGCGACGGTCCACTCGCCATGAGCGCGGCATTGGTCAGGTGCCCGCGTCAGACCTCGATCTCGACGCCTTGGTGCGGCAGGACGATCTCGGTCCCTGGGTAGAGCCGCTGAATCGTGTCCCGCATCCAGTGCTTGGCGACGGTTTCGCCGTGGACGAGGACCACCTTCCTCGGGCGGAGGCGGCCGACCAGCTCGACGAGGTCCTGGCGGTGCGCGTGGCCGCTGAAGCGGAAGCGCCCGACCTCGGCGCGGACCGGCTGCGCCTCGGCCCCGTTCGTGGCGTCCAGGACGACCTCCGCGCCCGGCCCTTCGGCGGCGGCTTTCTGCAGGCGGTCGCCGGGCGAGCCTTCCTTCGAGAAGCCGACGAAGAAGATGCCGTTCTTCTCGTCCTCGACGAGCTGCTGCGCGAGCTTGTTCGAGAGGGTGCGCTCGAAGAGCATCCCGCTGGAGATGACGTGGATGCTCGGCTCGGCGAGCGCGGCGCGGGCCCGGTCGTCGTTGCGCGGGAAGCGCCGCTGCTCCACACCGAAGACCTCGAAGTCGGGGTTGAGCCGGGGCGAGGCGAGGCGCGTGCGGTCGTAGAGGTCGGCGACGGCGCGCATCTGGCCGTTGGTGTAGACCGGGGTCTCGGCCGGGATGAGGCCCCGGCGCTTGTAGCGGTCGATCAGCGCGAGCATCTCCTGCGCCCGGCCGAGCGCGAAGACGGGCACGAGGACGGTCCCGCCGCGCTCCAGCGTCCGGGCGAGGGCTTCGCCGAAGAGCGTCTCCTGCTCGCGGCGCGTGGTCCGCTCGGCCTCCTCGTCCGCTCCCATCGTAGACTCCAGGAGGAGCACGTCGATGGGCGCTTCGGGGTACTCGCCACCGGGCAGGATGGTCTGCGAGCGGAGGTGCGTGTCGCTGGTGTAGAAGAGGCGGCGGCGCTCGTCGCCCTCCCCCACCTCGAGCAGGATGCCGGCGGCCCCGAGGACGTGCCCGGCGTGGTAGAACCGGCCGGTGACCGGGACCTCGCTCCCCATGCCGGTGAGGTCGAAGTCGGTGCCGAGCGGATGCCCCTCGTAGAGGTAGCCGAGGGCCTCGACCGTCTCGGCGTCGAAGAGCGGGCGGGCGGTCGTGGAGCCCTCGAGCAGGCGGCGGCGCTGGAGCCGGGCCGAGGACGGGAGCAGCACCTCGGCGAGCATCTGGGTCGGCGGCGTCATATGGACGCCGACGTGGGGAAACTGCTGGACGAGGACGGGGAGCGCGCCAAGGTGGTCGTGGTGGGCGTGCGTCACCAGGATATGGTCGACCGGGCGGCCCATCCGGTCGCGGATCAGGGCGAGGTCCGGCAGGCTGTCGAGGCCGTCGGCCTCGGGGTCCACGCCCGCGTCGAGGACGAGGCCGGTGCCGGCGAGGTTGAGGTAGTGGCAGCTAGCGCCGATCTCGTTGGTGCTTCCCAGCGCGAGGTAGTGGCTCAAGAGGGTCGGTAGGCTTCGGTCGAGAGGGAAAGCTCTAATCCCGCGCCTCCGCTCGAAGTTCTCCCCCTGCCCGCCCGGCCCCTGCTCTGCGCCAATCTTCACGCCCTGAAACCGACTAGCGCGCCAGCACCACGGGCAGCGAGGCCGACGCGGTTCCAGACCACGCGCGGACGACGTACACGCCGCTCGCCATCGCCCCGGCGTCCCACCGCAGGAGGTGCTGGCCGGCCGGGCGCACCTCGTCCAGGAGCACTGCGGCGCGGCGGCCGAGCGTGTCGTAGACCTCGACGGTCAGGGCTCCGGCCTCGGGCAGCAGCATCTCGACGGTCGTGTGTGAGGCGAAGGGATTCGGGTAGTTCCGGCGGAGGGCGAACGCCGGAGCCGCCCCCTCGCCCTCCGTACCGGTCCCCCCCTCGACCGTGAGCGCAACCGGAAGCTCGAACGTCGATCCCTCCGGCCCGAGGTCGGTGGTTACCTCCAGCGTGTCCCGGTAGACGCCCGGCCCGAGACCGTCGGACGTGAACGTTAGCGCCACGTCCGCCGTGCCCTCGGCTGGAATCACCCCCTCGCTCGGCGAAACATCCGCGACGATGCCCCCGACGAAAATGGGGAACGAGAACGAGACCGGCTGGTCAGTGTCGTTCGCCAGAGTCACCGTCTGCGTCCCTGACCCAAGCAGAGCGGGGAGCGTGTCGGTGACGACGGCCGGGGTAAACGACACGAAGGCGTCGGAGACGCGTCCGCCGAGGCGAAACGAGGTGTCCAAGCCACCGTCGTCGCCGCAGCCAGTCGTGAGCGGCTGCCAGTCCGTACAGTCCAGCCCGAAGCCGTCGCCGGGATTGCGCCAGTGCATCTCGGCCCCGATGGGCGTCTCGGTGGCCTGCTTGGTCCAGAGCCACTGCCTGATCCCGGAGCCGCCCATCACCACGACGAAGCTAAGCCAGTAGGTCCCGGCCGCGAGCACGGCCGACGGGGCCAGCGCCACCGTCAGGTCGCCCCCGGCGTCGTTCTGAACGGGAAGACCCGTATAGCGCAGAAGCTCGGCTCCGGGACGGCCGCCGTCGTCGGCGTAGACGAAGAGCCTCACGCTAGCAGCGGCCCCGAGCCCGTCGCGGTACACGCCAAGTGCGGTGACCTGGGTCACGCTCCACATCCCGCCGTCCGGCACCACGAAGTCGTCGGCCCCCTGGCTGGAGAAGTCCGCCTGAGCACCTTGGAACTGCTGAGAAGGGAAGTGTTCGGTGCTTGGGACGGCCCTCTGGTCGTAAAGCACCTCGCTCGTTTGCGCTGCTAACTGGCCGGCGGGCAGGATCACGAGGGCAGCGAGAGCGAGGCAGAACGTCGAGGCAGGCATGGGGCGCACAGTCAGGAGGCAAGGCGCTGTCTGAGCCAAGCAGCGCGGTGGAGCCAAGCGCGGACCAACATCCATACCGAAACTCTCGGCACCAGCGCACCGGAAAAAAACGGTGGCCCGCGTTGCCACGAGCCACCGTTGAACGGGATGCTGTGCTCCTTGTGATCTAATCGCTAAGCAGGCTGGCCTTCCGTCTGCGCTTGGAGCTTGTCCCAGTCGGAGAGGAATTTCTCCAGGCCGCTGTCCGTCAGCGGATGCTTGATGAGCTGGTCGAGCGTCTTGAACGGCATCGTCGCCACGTCGGCACCGAGCTCGGCGGCCTGGACGACGTGCATCGGGTGGCGGATGCTGGCCGCCAGGATCTGCGTGTCGTAGCCGTAGTTGTCGAAGATCAGGCGGATCGAGGCGATGAGGTCCATCCCGTTGGACGAGATGTCGTCGAGCCGGCCGATGAAGGGGCTGACGTAAGTGGCCCCGGCCTTGGCGGCCACGAGCGCCTGCGTCGGCGAGAAGATGAGGGTGCAGTTGGTGCGCGTGCCCTCGTTCGAGAGCGTTTCGATGGCCTTGACGCCGTCCCGGACCATGGGCACCTTGACGGTGACGTTCTCGTGGATCTGCGCGAGGCGGCGGCCCTCGGTGACGATCTCCTCGTAGTCGGTCGAGACCACCTCGGCCGAGACGTCGTCGGCGAGTTGGCAGATCTTGTAGATGTGCTCCTCGAAGTCCAAGGCCCCGGCCTTCATGGCGAGCGACGGGTTGGTGGTGACGCCGTCGAGGACGCCCATGTCGGCGGCTTCGCGGATTTCGTCAAGGTCGGCGGTGTCGATGAAGAACTTCATGGCTGCTGGGGCTGAATGGGGGAGGTCCGGCGCGAGCGGTCGGATGGGGGCATATACGTCGCTGCCCCCCACTCGTTCGCGGCGCGTCTGCCTATTTCTTACAGGACCAGCTTTCTCGAAGGACCCGTTCCCCTCAGGACCAGGGGCTCGCGCCGGGTGCCGCAGGACGCGGGTCGCTCACGGACGCGGCCGGTGCCGTAGCTTTGCCCCTCTCCTTCCCCGGCCCGTCGCTCCATGCCCCACCTCTGCCTGTTCGAGGACGCCACCGTCCGCCACCTCCTCCCGCTCACCGCCACGCGCACCGCGTGCGACCTCCGCATCGGCCTCCACACCCTCCTCGACCGCCAGCGCCGGGCGCTGCGGCTCGCCGACCTCGTGCTCCACACCCGGCCGCTCGTGGCGGGCGTGACCGCGCAGGAGCACCCCGACGCGCTCGTGAACACCCTCCCCGAGGAGACCGACGGCGTCCTCTTCGTCAACCAGCGCTGGCTAGCCGAGCCGGGAGGCTTGCTGGACCGACTCCGCGCCGCCACCCAGCCCGGCGAGCCGGCCCGCCTCTTCCGGCAAGGCGACACCGTCCTGGCCGCGTGGCACCCGAACCCACCGGCCGACCTGATCGCGGCCGAGTACCTCGGTGCGTTTCAGTTCGAAGGGCTGCCCGAGGAGCAAGTCGACGGGGCGTTGTTCATCAGCCGCCTGTGGCACCTGCTCGACGACCTCCGCGAGCGGATCGCCGCCGACATCGGCGCGCTCGGGCACAGCGGGCACCAGGGGTCCGTGCACGAGAGCGCGGTCCTGCTCAACCCCGAGGCCATCTACATCGCGCCCGGCGCAAGCGTCCGGCCGGGCGCGATCCTCAACGCCGAGAACGGACCGATCTACCTCGACGCGCACTCGGCCGTCGGCGAGGGGGCCATCGGGTTCGGGCCGTTCTCGCTCGGGCCGCACGCCAAGCTGCGCGCCGGGGCCCGCGTCGACGGCATCGCCGCCGGCCTCTACTCCGAGCTCGGCGGCGAGGTCAAGGCGAGCATCGTCCAGGCCTACTCGAACAAGGTCCACGACGGCTACATGGGCAACTCCTACCTTGGCCGCTGGTGCAACCTCGGGGCCGACACCAACACCTCGAACCTCAAGAACGACTACGGCGATGTCAACATGTGGGACTGCGTGGCCGAGGCGTTCGTCGGCACCGAGCGCGGACGCCTCGGCCTCATCATGGGCGACCACTCGAAGTGCTCGATCAACTCGATGTTCAACACGGGCACGGTCGTCGGGGCCTTCTGCAACCTTTTCGGGGCCGGCTTCCCGCCGCGCTACGTCCCGGACTTCTCGTGGGGCGGGGCCGACGGGTTCGTGGACTACCGGATCGAGAAGGCACTCCGCGTCGCCGAGGCCGTGATGGTCCGCCGCGACGTGCCGCTCACCAGCGCGGACCGCACGCTCCTGACGCGGCTCGCGGAGAACGCCTACGCGCGGCGCAAGGGCCAGGCCCTCTGAGCACGGCGCGAGTGAACAGACCCATCGGGCTTGGGGGGTTACCTCCAGCAGTTTGCAGCGTGGTGAACGAGATTTTGGATTGACTCCAGCGCCTTCCGGCCGTAGCATAGCCCGGTCACGCTTCCTCAATCTGTTTGCCCCCATGCGCCTCTCCGCTCTCTTCGTCCTCCTCGCGCTCCTCTCGGCCGTCCCCGCTGCCGCCCAGAGCGACGACCTCCCGTTCACCGTCGAGCTAGTCGAGGTGGACGTGACCGACATGCCAGCCCTGCACTCGTTCGCCTGGGCCGAGCACGACGGCCGGTGGCTCTTCCTCGCCGGACGCCTGGACGGCCTCCACGGCATCATCGAGTCCGGGGCCTTCGCCGCGGAGCAGGCGAACGACGCCGTCTGGGTCGTGGACCGCGCCACCGACCGGGTGTGGTCGCGCTCGCTCGACGAGCTAGACGCCGCGCTCGCCGACCCGCTCAGGACGACGAACACCCAGTACCACCAGGACGGCGAGACCCTCTACATCGTCGGCGGCTATGGCACCGACTCGGCTGCGGGCCAGAAGATCACCTTCCCGACGCTGACGGCGGTGGACGTGCCCGGCCTCATCGAGGCCGTGACCGAGGGCGGCCTGCTCGCGCCGCACCTCCGGCAGATCGAGGACGAGCGCTTAGCCGTCACCGGCGGCGAGCTGCGCGAGATGGGCGGCGAGTATCTCCTCTTCGGCGGACACCGCTTCGACGGCGAGTACAGCCCCGGCAACGGGAGCAGCTTCACGCAGGCCTACACCGAGGAGATCTTCAGCTTCTACATCGAGAACTCGCAGGAGCGGCTCGCCATCGAGAGCGCCTTCACGCTGGACTACGAACCCGAGCTACTGCACCGCCGTGACCTGACCGTCGCGCCGAGCGTCGTGCGGGTGGGTGACCTCTTGGGCGGCGCTTCGCGTCTCACCGAGGGCTTCGGGCTCTACGGCGGCGTCTTTCAGCCCGACGCCAACCTCCCGCAGCGCGAAACGATCTTTTTCGGCTACTCCGACGCGCCCGAGATCTTCCGGACCGGCTTCGAGCAGCGGTTCGCGCACTACACCGCGCCCACTCTCCCCCTGTTCGACGCCGAGGCCGAAACGATGCACACGACGTTCTTCGGCGGCATGGCGCAGTTCTACCTCGACGAGACGACAGGCGACGTGGTCGAGGACTTCCTGGTGCCGTTCACCGACGACATCGTCACCCTCACCCATGACGTGTCTGAAGACGGAGGAGCCACCTACGAAACCGTGAGACCCGTCCAGATGCCGGGCTTGTTGGGCACGAATGCCGTGCTCATCCCGGCCGACCTCCCGCGCTCGCCCTTCGGCATCGCTGATCTGAACCAACTCGAGGGCCGGACGCTCGCGGGCTGGATCACCGGCGGCATCCACTCGACCGGGCTGAACCCCGGCTGGTCCGGGATGACGGCCGCCGAGACGAGGGCCAGCGAGCGCGTCTTCGAGGTCTGGGTGACGCCGCTCACGACAGACGCTGAGCCGGAGGGCGCGCCAGCCAGGCTCGCGCTCGACGCGCCCTACCCGAACCCGTTCCGCTCCGAGGCGACTGTCGCCCTCGTGCTCGACCGGGCGGCGGCCGTCGCGGTCGAGGTCTTCGACGTGCTCGGGCGGCGCGTGGCGACGCTGCACGACGGCCCGCTCGCCGCCGCGCGCCACACGTTCACGCTCCGGGGCGACGCACTGCCGCCGGGCGTCTACGTCGTCCGGGCTCACGGTGACGGCATCAGCGCTACCCGCTCACTCGTCCACATAGACTAACCCAAGAGGTCGCCATGAAGCCGTACACAGCTCCAGTCCTCACCGACTACGGCACCGTCGCCGACATCACCGCCATACTCGGCAATCCCTTCACGGGTGACGTCACGTTCGACGTGGATGGAAACGTGATCGAGTCGGCGATGAACTCGATCGACCAGTGCTCGTTCACTCCGGCGTGCCTGGAGATCGGCGGACCGTAGAGCGACACGAAGGCTCAGCGCAGGAGGGTCACGATGCGCGTCTCGCTGAAGTCCTCGCCCTCGACGCGGACGAAGTAGACCCCGGCGGCGAGGCGGCGGCCGTCCAGCGGAATCGCGCCCGAGGTCAACTCGTCGTTCTCCCTAAGCGTGAGCACGAGCCGGCCGTGCGCATCGTAGACCCGCACGCTCCCGGCCTGCGGCTCGGCCAGGAGAAGCTGCACCGTCGACTCACCGATGAAGGGGTTGGGGAAGACCGAGAACGGCTCCAGCACGATCGACACCAGCGGGCTCAGGAACGAGGTCCCGTTCTCGCTCTGGAGACGGAGGCGGAAGCCGTAGCGCCCCGGCCCGAGGTCGCGGACGCGCACCGTGTAGCGCCCCGCCTCGTCCGGGTCGAGCGCGGGGAAGTCCGCGCCGGCTACCGGCACAAAGGTGTCGCCGGCTTCGCGCTCCAGCGTGCCGGAGGTGAGGCCGGTGCTGTCCGGGAGGTTGAACGTGAGCACGACCTCGTCCGCCTCGACCGTCGCGGAGAACGCGAGCACCCTTTCGGTCAGCACGTCCTCGAGGGGGACCTTGACGGAGCACACCGGGGTGAGCACCCAGCCGATGTCGCGGAGCGCCCCGCAGGTGAGCGGGCCGGGGTCGTGGACGGCCTCGCCGCGGGCGAAGTTCGGGGTCATCAGCGCGTTCGCCGTCCCCACCGGGTACGTCCGCTCGTCGAGGTGCGAGTAGGACGAGCCGCCCTGCCACGGGGCTGGGGCGAACAGTGTCGGCCGGCTCCCCTGCGCGCGGGCGGTCGGGCCGTCGAAGAACACTTCGTCCGTGAGCGCGTCGGCGAGGGTACCGGAAGGGTTCGGGAGGCTCAGCAGGTCCGTGCCGTCGCCGCGCTCGGTGAAGCGGTCGTAGATCACCGGGTAGCCCTGGTCGCCCAGCCCCCAGCTCCCGAGCGAGCCGTTGACGGTCATCGAGCCGACGAAGCCCAGGCCGTGGCCTAGCTCGTGGAGGGCGACGGTCACCAGGTCGAACTGGCCGGACGGCGGGGCGGCGTCGAGGCCGAAGTACCAGCTCGGAAACTCGCTGTTGAACTCGGCCCGGATGTCGGCATTGGCTGGGTCCTGGTCGCGCCCGGCGAGCGCGTCGGCGAGGGCCGAGACGTACCAGGTGTTGGCCTGCGGGCTGAGCTCGAAGTTGGCGATCACCCGGGGCGCGGCGAGGCCGAGGATGTCGGTCTCGTCGGCCGGCTTCCACTCGGCGAGGACGCGGATCGGGACGGCGGACTCGACGCGCTCGCTCCACAGGTCGACCGCGCGCTGGAACGCGGCCTGCGCCTCGGCGGGGAAGCCGCTGTACTCGACCTCGAAGACGGCCGCAGCGGCCGAGCGGCGCGGTACCGGTGCCGGTGCCGGTGCCGGTGCCGGGCGCGAGACTACCGGCGGCTGTGCGAAGTCGGCGCGGAGCGTGTCGGCCGGTGCCCAGGCGGCGGTGGCCTGGCCGGCGGTGGCCTGGCCGGCGGTGGCCTGGCCGGCGGCCGCCTGGCCGGCGGCCGGGTGGCTGAGCGCGAGCGCGCCGCCGATCAGCAGCAGGGCGTAGGATTTGAACGAGAGGAGCGGCATAGATCAGAGTCGGTCCAGGGCGGCTTTGGCGCGCTGTTCGAGGGCTTTGCGGTAGGCGAACGGTTCGTCGTTGGCGAGGACGCGCTCGAAGGCCGCGCGCGCGGCGGCCCGGTCGCCCTCCGCCTCATGCACCTCGCCGGCGTAGAACGCGGACCACGGCCCCCACTGCGCGAGCGGGTCTCCGGGGTTGCTGACGGCGAAGCCGTAGTGCCGGAGGGCCTCCGACGCGTCGCCGAGCAGGTGGTACGCCCGTCCGGTGCGGTAGGCGGCCTCAGCGCGCTCCACCTCGAGCGCCGCCCCGTCGCCGAAGACGGGCTGGAGCACGCGGACGGCCTCGCGGTAGCGCCCGCTGCGGAAGGCGTTCTCGCCGAGCAAGAGGGTCCGCTGCCGGGCCGTGAGCGGAGCCTCGAGGCGGGCATCGGCCTCGGCGCGGGCGGCCTCGTCGCTGTCGAAGTCGTCCCGCACGCGGACGGCCCGGTAGTACGGCAGCGCATCGGCCCGCCGGCCGGCCAGCTCGAGCGCGAGGCCGGCGTGGAGGTTGGCCTGCGCCACGAGCGCCTCGCCGGGGAAGCTCCGCAGGAAGCGCTGGAAGGCCCGCGCCGCCGGCTCGAAGGCGTCCTGCCGGAAGAGCGCTTGGCCGAGGTAATAGTCGACGTAGGGGATCGCCGCGACGCCCCTCTCGGCGAGCTGCGCCTCGGCACGGCGAAGCTGCTGCTCGGCCTCGGCCGCGCGGCGCTGGCTCAGCAACGAGACGCCGCTGACGTAGCCGACGAGCGGGCTGCCCGGGTGCCGCGCTTGCACCGCTTCGAGGTAGTCCAGGCCGTCGCGCTTCGACTCGTTGACCACCTGGTCGAGCAGCGCGAAGATGATCGCGGCCTCGTCGCGGTAGTAGTCGCTGCGGCGGACCGAGACCTCCATCTCGTCCAGCCCCTGCTGCACCGTCCCGCGGAAGCCCATCAGCTTGAGCACCCACCGGAAGGACGACGGCACCAGCCCGACCGCCGCGTGGCACAGCCCGATGCCCCAGGCCGACTCGTAGAAGTCCGGGTGCTCTTCGGTGTTCTCCTCGAAGTGGTTGTACGCCTGCCGGAGCGCGAGCGCGGCGCGGGTGTACTGCGTCTTCTTGGCGTGGATGATGGCGCGGTGCAGCTCGGTCTCGGCGCGGAAGTGCGTCCGCCACGGGGAGCGTGGGGTGTCGTCGAGCACGTCGAGCAGGTCGTCGCTGCGCTCGAAGAAGCGGTCGTAGAGGTCGTCCTGCTCGAGCATCATCGCCCGCCAGAGGGCGATCTTGGCGAGGTGCAGCCGCGCGGCCGGCTCCGCCCCGTCGGCGTCGGCGAGGCGCTCGAAGGTCGCCTCGGCCGCGTCGAGCCGGAAGGCGATCATCTGCTCGCGGCCTTCGCCGAGGAGCGCCACGCCGGCGGCGCTCCGCACCAGCATCGGCCCCGGGTCGGCGAGGACGGGCACCGTCACGACGGGCGCGGCGAGCACGAGCAGGGCGAGAGCGAGAAGAGGCATAGCGTGCGGGCGGTCTGCCGACTTACCGAACGTCGGCGACGAGGCGAACGTGGTCGGCGTCGGGGCTCGGGTCGGGCATGCTGAGCTGACCTTCCGAGGCGGCGATGATGGTGGCGACGGTCGCGTCGCCTGTGACGTTCGTGACGGTGCGGAGCATGTCGAGAATCCGGTCCACGCCCAGGATCAGCGCGATGCCGGCCGAGGGCACGCCGACGGCCTCGAGGATGATGACGAGCATGATGATCCCCGCGCCGGGCACCGCCGCCGTCCCGATGGACGCGAGGACCGCCGTCAGCACTATCGTCAGTTGCGCCGCCAACCCAAGCTCCATCCCGAGGGCCTGCGCGATGAAGACCGCCGCTACGGCCTGGTAGAGCGCTGTGCCGTCCATGTTGATCGTCGCCCCGAGCGGGAGCACGAACGACGAGACCTCCTCGCTGACGCCGAGCTTCTCCTCGCACCGCTCCATCGTCACCGGCAGCGTCGCGCCCGAGGACGAGGTCGAGAACGCGACGAGCTGCGCCGGGCCGATCCCGCTGTAGAACGTCTTGAGCGACATCGGGGTGAAGCTCCGGAGCAGGAGCCCGTACGTCACCAGCATGTGCAGCCCCAGCCCGAGTATGACCGCGAGGCAGTAGTAGCCCAGCGCGCCGAGCAGCTCGAGGATCCGGTTCACGTCGTCGCCCGCCACCTGGGTGATGGTGTCCGCGAGCAGCGCGAAGACGCCGATCGGGGCCATCAGCATGATCACGTCCACGAGCCGGATGATGAGGTCGTTCAGCCCCTCGACGACGGCGAGCACCGGCTCGGCCTTCTCGCGCGGAATCTGGATCAGCCCGATCCCGATGAAGAGCGCGACGAACACGACCTGGAGCATGTTGCTGTTGTCCGAGACTGCCGCGAAGAGGTTGCCCGGCACGATGTCGACCAGGAACTGCAGCGGTCCGCGCGAGGCTGCCGCCGCCGCCGCCTCGCTCCGCATCGCCGCGTCGCCGGCGTACGCCGCGCCGAGCTCGGCCTGCAGCGCCTCAGGCACCGCGCTGCCGGGCTGCAAGAGGTTGACGATCACGAGGCCGAGCGTGACCGCGACCGCCGTCGTGCCGAGGTAGATGGCGATCGTCTTGCCGCCGATCCGCGAGAGCTTCCGCAGGTCGCTCAGCGACGCGACGCCGAGGATTAGCGACGCCAGCACGAGCGGCACGGCGATCAGCTTGAGCGCGTTGAGGAAGATGGTCCCGAACGGCGCGATCCAGTCGGCCGTGAACCCGCCCCAGCCGTTGGCCGCCGCGATCACGCCGTAGAGCAGCCCGAGGACGAGGCCGAGGATGATCTGCCAGTGGAGCTTCTTGTACCAGGGCATGCGCGCGGGCGATGGTGGGCGAAAGGCCGGAAAGTACGGACGGTTTGTCAGAGGGCAGCAGACAGCAAAGCAGGCAGATTCCCTTCACCACCGGTGGGGCGCACGGCCGTGCGCCCTGGTCGGGAATGGCATCACTGCTCTCCAAACCCGTAGGGGCGAGGCACGCCTCGCCCGGTTCAGGGTTTGGCACCGCCCCCGCCAGCACCCCCCGTCACAGCAACGCCGCACCGGCCGCCGGGAGTGCGCCGCCCGCCATCGTGCACGCCAGATTGACCCGGTCGTTCGTGACCCAGCGGTAGCCCCTCGCGAGCGCGAGGCCCTGCCCGTCGGCCTCCGCCCGCTCGGTGAGGCCGTGCGCGTCCCGGTAGAGCGCCTGCACCGTCGCCCCGAGCACGCTGTCTAGGAACGACGCCGCCAGCGCGCCCCCGACCACCAGCACCGCCGCCGTCCCCACGCCGGGCGACCCGAGGAACGCTCCGGCCACCGGCACCGCGCTTCCGAACACGACGCCCGCCCCGGCGAGCGCGCCGAGCGTCCCGGCGACCGAGACGCCGCCCGAGGTGCCCGACGGCACGCGCCGCCCGCTCCAGACGAGCCGCGTCGGGCCGCCGACGAGCGTGCCGATCTCGGTGCCCCACGTGTCGGCCGCCGCCGCAGCGAACGCCCCGACGGTCCCCCAGTAGAGCGCGTCCGCCGGCACGAAGACCCAGCCGACGAGCAGCGCCCACGCCACGCCGCCGTTCGCGTAGACCTGCCCGGCATCGCGGCGGCTGCCCTTCGCGTCGCCCTTCGCTGCCTCTGCCTTGCGCCGCCGGCCGAGCTTCGAGAGCAAGCTTGACAGCACGAAGAACGTCGCCCCCGGCAGCGCCCACGCCCAGCCGAGCACGAGCACCGAGACCGCGAGCCCCGCTGCCGCGAGCGCCCCCGAGCCGTCGAGAAACCGGACGGCCCGCGCCGCTGCGCCGAATCCACCGGCGACCAGTACCGCGAGGACGAGCGCGTGCGCCGTGCCGGGGTCGCCGTGCAGCAGCGTCAGCGGGACGACGGCCGCGACCACGATGAAGAGGTTGTCCCACCCCCGCGTTGCCAGAAGCTCGGCCCCGGTCGCCAGCGCCGCCACCACGAGCGCCGCTACGGCGATGCCTTCGGCCGTCAGCCCGTGCCCGCCGAGCCCAGTCAGGCCGCCCCCTGCCACGAGCGCCGCCGCGGCGAAGAACGCCGCCGACCCCGCCGCCGTCTTCGTCCCCTCCCCGACCGCCAGCCTCCGCTGTCCCCACCGCGCCCCGACGAGCGACGCGAGCGGGTCCGCGACCGCGAGCACGAGGAAGGCGACTTGCAGGATGTAGACGCGGCCAGGGTCGAGCGTCCAGCAGGTCCCCAGCGCGAAGACGAGCGCGAGCGGGAACGTCACCGTCCCCCAGCTTCGCCGTTGGATGCCGTGCATCCCCGGAAACACGCGGCGCGGGACGGCCCAGAGGTTGACGAGCACGAAGGCTCCGGCGAGCCCGTAGATCCACCCCGGCCGCTCGAACCAAAACGGGCAGGCCGCGACCTGCAACCCGGTCGCCGCGTGGACGAACCGCCGCGAGGCCTCGGGCCGCCACCCGGCCCACGCCCGCAGCGCCTCGCCCGCCCCGACGGTCGCCAGCAGTCCCAGGCCGAAGAGGGCGAATGCCGTGAAGTCGGCCATGGAGGTCGAAGCGTGGAGGCGCAGAACGCACGAGTGCCGGTAGCGAATCCACCGCCACCGGCACTCTTATGCTTTACGTTCTATGTCCTAGCGAAGCACGTTGAGCAACAGCGAGAACCGCAGCGTGTTCGCCAGCGGCGACTCGTCCTCGAGCGGGTAGATGTACGAGAAGTCGACGCCGATCAGGTTGTAGCGGATGCCCGCGCCGAAGGTGAGGAACTTCCGGTTGCCGTTGAACGGGTCCTCGTAGAAGAAGCCCGAGCGGAAGGCGAACAGGTCGTTGTACCAGTACTCCAGCCCGCTGCCGACGGTGATCTGCCGGAGCACCCCCACGTCCTCGAACGTCGTTGGGTTGTCCTTGTCGATCGGGTCGTTCGTGGTCGCCACGCGGATCGACTTCCAGGAGGAGAAGATGGCCTCGGCGAAGGACTTGGAGCCGGTCGAGTCGAAGTCGACGAGCGTCTTGTTGAAGTCGACGGCGAAGTTGAGCTTGTTGAACTCGTCGAGCTGCGCGCTGACGGCCCCGCCGAAGCGGAGGTTGGTCGGGATCGGGTCGTCCCGCCCGTCGGCGCTGAGCGTGTAGCCGATGGCCGGGCCCATGTTGGCGAGGTTGAAGCCGAGCTTCGCCGTCACCGGGACGCTGCCCATCTCGACGGGCTTAAAGGTGTAGAGCGCCGCCAAGTCCACGCCAAGCGAGACGCCCGCCTTCGTCTGCACGTCGCCGACGCTCCGCCCCCCCGAGAGGTTCGAGTAGATGAACCGAGCGCCCGTGCCGAGCGCGAGGCCGCGCGTCACCTGCCGGCCGTACGAGACGCCGGTCGCCAGCTCGTAGGAGCGGAAGTTGCCGAGCGGATTGTTCTGGTCGTCGCGGTACTCCTGCTCGCCGAGGTTGAAGAAGGTGATGTTACCGCCGAACGTGCCGACCCCCTCCCAGTGGTACTTGCCGGCGAGGTACTCGTAGAACAGGTCCGACGTGATGGCCGGGAGCCAGTTCGAGTGCGTCAGCGAGACCTCGGCCCCGCGCTGCGACGCTAGGCCGGCCGGGTTCCAGAAGACAGCGCTCGCGTTGTCGGCGAGGGCCACGCCGGAGTTGCCCATGCCAGCGGCCCGGCTGTCCGGCTCGATCTGAAGGAACGGCACGGCCGTCGTGTAGACGATGTTCTGGGCGAGGGCACCCCCTGCCACACCCGAGGCGAGTAGGAGCGTGAGGAGCGCGCGGCGCGCGGCGTGGAGCGAGAGCGTAGGCATGGGTTCGAGTTTCAGGGGGAGGAAGGAAGGGTCGTGCCGAAGAGGTCAGGGACACAGTCTGCCGCTCCTAGTGTACGGCTAAGGCGACGGCGATGCGCGTTGTTCTGGATCGGGTTGGCCCGGTGAATACGGCCGAGGCATGGGTTATCGTATCACGGCGAGGCGCTCGATCTGCTCGGAGACCTGCGTCTCGCCGTCCGGGCGCTCCACCTCAACGCGCACTTTGTACAGGTAGATGCCGGTCGCGAGCGTGTCGAAGTCCTCGTCGCGGCCGTCCCATGGGATGCGGACGACAGAGCCGTCGAGCGCGCCGCTCGGGAGGGCCTCCTCGGCGTCGAGCGTGCGGACCGGCCGGCCGGAGAGGGTGTAGATGCGGAGCTGCACCCGGGCGAGGGTGCCCGGCGGCTGGTTGTGCTCGAAGATGAAGCGCGTCGCGCCGCTCGTCGGGTTCGGGTAGTTGTACAGGTTGCGGAGCACGAGCTCGCCGTCGGCCTCGACGAAGTAGTCCAGGCTGACGGTCGTCGAGTTGTTGGCGACGTCCCAGGCGCGGAGCGTGAGCGTGTGCGGGCCGGGCTCCTGCTCGGGCATCTCGAACTCGACCGTGCCCCGGCGGAAGGAGTCGAGGTCGCCGCGGTAGAAGCGGCCGAGGTCGGTGGCGTCCTGCTCGTTGCCGTCGACGGTCAGCAGCAGGTCGTGCCCCACGCCCGCCCCGACGGTGTTGATCCCGGTCTGATCGAACAGCTTGGCGATGAGCACCGGGGTGCTGCCGACGAGGCCGCCGGGCACGAAGGTGGTGTCGTTGAGGAAGAGGTCCACGCGCGGGGCCTCGCGGTCGTCGACGGGGTTGGCGGCGGTGCCGCCGACGAGGAAGCCCTCGGTCGCGCCTAGGCCGTCGCGCCCGCCGGCGTCGGTGGCGTAGACCGAGATGCGGCCGCGCGCGTCGGCGTACGAGATGTCACGCGGGACGACGAAGCGGACCGTCCAGGCCCCGTCGCGGACCGTCGCGCGGCCGCGGTAGATGAGGTCGCTGCGGACCTCGACGGTGCCGCTGGGGATGTAGTTGACGGCGTCCTCGGGGAGCACCACGGTCCGCTCGGCGTCGAAGACGGCGACTTCGACCTCGCCGTTGTAGCCGGCGTCGCGGAGACCATCGAAGCCGAGCACCTCGCCGGATACCTCGGCCTCTTCGAGCGCCCGCAACTCGGGCAGCGCGGGGTCCGGCCCGGCCGCCTTCCTCTCCGCGCCCGACGCCTCGGCGTCCGCCATCAGCGTGCCGACCGCCGAGCGGCTCAGCGCCGCCTCGAGGACCGGTGCCTCCAGGGCCGGCGCGGCGCGTTGCCCGTCGCCCAAGCCGTCGTCGACCGGTTGCCCATTGACGCTCCGCACCACGACGGGCTGCTCGGGAAGCTGGACTCGGGTGGCCGGATCGCCGAGGAAGACGAACTTGCGGTTGTTGCCGCGCGCGCCGGGGTTGGACTGCTTGGTGAGCCGGTAGACGTCGCCGAGGCGGCGCGGCCGGCCGCCGGGCTCGCGGCTGAGCAGAAACTCGATCAGGACCCGGTTGAGGCCCAGGTTATTTCTCTCGGGATCGGTGCCGGTGAAGACGAGGCGCGTGGTGGTGTAGACGCCCGACGCGCCGCCGTTCGGGTTGAGGAAGAAAATCTCCGCGCCGCTCTGCTCGTCGATCAGGTCGTAGCGACCGAAGGAGCACGTCGCCGTCATCACGATGGCGAGGCGATCGGCGTTGTCGAGCTGCAGGATGTCCTCCTTCTGCAGGAGGCGCTCGTCCGCCAGGCCGCTGGAGCTGCCGTGCCCGCTGTAGTTCCACGCCAGCGTGCCCTCGGTGAAGGACCGCAGGATGTCCTCGTGCGCCGCCGGGTAGCGCGCGCCGAGCGACGTCTGGACGCGCGGATACGTCATCGAGTAGATCTTCTGAATGTTGAGGCCCGGCGCGACCACGTTGACGGTGTCCGAGAGCAGCTCCGCGTTTTGGACGTGGAGGTCGGTGTCCCAGCTGTTCGGCTCCTGGTCGTCGGCCACGACGGTGAGGCGGGTGCGCCACGCCCCGCGCGAGCTCGGGCGCTCGTAGCTCTTGACCTTCTCGACCATCTGGGCGGCCTCCTGGGGGGTGCGGACCGGGAACCGGCCGAGGCCCACGTCGACGCGCTCGAAGGAGGGGCCGTCGGTATAGGCCCACTCGCCTTCGTTCTCGTCGAGCAGGCCGAAGTAGTCGTCGCTGGTGTAGGAGCGGCCACGGCTGAACGAGTTCTCCGTCTGGTAAGTCGGGATCCAGTTGTTCCGGTCGCCGCCCTTCTCGGTGTCGATGCCGCGGAAGTCGTAGTGGCCGTCGCCGAAGAGGACGGCGTAGCTGAAGATCTCGTCGTCGACGCGGGCGCGGTCGTAGAGGAAACGGAGGTAGTCGCGGATGGAGCGCATGTCCTGGAGGCCGCCGGAGAACTCGTTGAAGACCTCCTGGATGTCCACAACGAGCGTCTGCAGTCCGTCCTGCGCGCGGTAGGCCGCTAGGTCGTCGGCCTCGGCGCGGAAGGCGGCCGGCGTGATGACGACGTAGTCCGGGTAGCCCGAGACGGCGTGGAGATTCTGGTTGGGGACCTCGGAGCCGGCGGCCGGCGTGCGGGCCCCCGCCGTCGTGAAGGCGATCAGCTCGCGCGGGCGGTCCGGGTCCTCCGTCTCGATCTGCACCCGGTACGCGCCGCCGTCGGCGCGGACGCCGAGGCGGCGGATGGCGCTCGCTTCGGTCACGTCCCAGACCTGGGGCTCGGAGGAGAAGCCGGACAGCACGAACTCGAAGGCTCCGGCCTCGCCGCCGGGCGTGTGGAAGCGGAGCACGCCGCCCTCGGCGCGGAGGGCCTTCGGGTAGAACGCCTCCACGTAGTCGATCCAGCCCTGCACGCTGCCGGGCGCGAGCGCCAGATCGAGCGCCAGCCGCGCGCCCGCCTCGACGTTCTGCTCGAACACGCCGACCTCGTCCCCGGCGAGCTGCCCACGGTCGCGCGGGTCGAGCATGGCGAGCTCCTCGGTCCCACTGCGGATCACCAGGTCCGAGCGGTTCTGGTTGGTCGCAACGCGCGCCCGGTAGCGGACCGTTCCGCCGAGCAGCCCGGCCGGGATCGTGTCGAGAATGGTCGTCGCCGGGCGCGAGGACGAGATCTCAGCCCCGAGCCAGTCCAGCCCCGAGCCGCCGCCGTCGCGGTCGATCATGCCTTCGGCGCGGTCGGTTTCGGCGAAGACGCGTCCGGTGACTCGGTCCAGCACGGTCGCCCCGGTGAGGTTCGCGAAGCCCGGTGCCCCGACGCGCACGCCGGGCCCTCCGCCGACGCGGACGAAGTACACGTTCCGGGCCGAGAACAGGTTGATCCAGTGCCGCCAGCCGGGGTTGCCGTCGTCGGCCTCGTCCTGGTCCCAGCGCCAGCCGCTCGGGGCCGCGCCGTAGAAATAGACGCCGTCGCCGCTGTCGAAGCGGCCGTCGCCGCCGCCGACGACGAACGTCGCGTTCGCCGCGAGGTCGGCAATCCGGGGGGCGCTGTTGAGCGCTGGGAGCGGCTCGCCGCCGTTGCCGAACACCGCCACGTCGTTGGGGTCGATGCCGTCGGGGGCGAAGCCGGCGCGCTCGAGCCACCCTCGGTCGATGCGGTAGATGCCGTCCTGCGTCACGGGCAGCCTGGCCCACTGACCCTGCGCGAGCACGCTCTGCCCCACCTCCAGGTGCGGATTGTCGACCGGAGTGAGGCGCTCGCTCGCTCCGGCTTCGGCCCCCCGTGCGGCGGGCAAGCGGACCGCCGCCACGATCCGCCGGTAGCGCCGGACCGTCCCCCGCTCGGCGTCATACCGGAAGAGGCGGGCGACGAACGTGCCCCTCGGTCGCCGCCGCTCCAAGCCCACGGCCCCGACCTCAGCGACGGCCCCGGCGAAGAGCTCCAGCTCCGCCTCGGGCGGTGCCGCGAAGGGGACCTCGTCGAAGTCCGCCGCCAGCACCTCGACGGCCGGTGCGGCCAGCGAGGGCAGCGCGATGGGGTGCGAGACGATGCCGTCGCCGCGCGCGGCGCGGTGCGCGAGCTCCGACCACGTGCCCGACGAGGCGGCGGCCTCGGCCAGCGAGGTCGGCCAGTCTACGCGCGCCTCGAACACGATGCGCGTCGGCGTCTCTTCCAGGATGCGAAGGGCCGGACCGACCGGGGCCTCGCCGGGGCGCGCCGGCAGCAGGCGTGTGTCCTGGGCCTGGGCGAGGCCGCACGCCAGCACAGCAATCCACGAGAAGGCAGCGAACCAGAAGCGGAACGTCATCGAGCCGGGTCTATCGAAGGAGGGAGAAAGGTGCATCGTCTCAGGCGCGAGCCGAGGAGCGAGTGCGTCAGCAGAAGGCGGCCGGAGGACGAGGCCGCTGGGGTAGCACCTTACTTCGATAGGCAGGTTCCGCGAGGAAAAGACGGGGGACGGATGCCGTGGCAGCGACGGTGGGAGGGCGCGCGAGCCGGAGAATATAGGGTCTGCGCGGCCTGGGCACAAGGGCGAAACGGCCGCCCCGGTCGCTTCATTGCGCGGCCCCGAAGCGATGTGTGCAAAACGTGACCTGGGAGGTAGGACCAGAAAGGGGGAGAACGACGGGAAAGTGGGCGTGGCCTCTCGCTCAAACAAAAGCGGGGCCGGTCCCCCTTCGGCCCGGCCCCGCGCGTCGGCTTCCCTTCACTCGGCTGACGCTAGCTGTTGATGTTGCGGTGGATCGCCTGGCGGGTCAGCCCGATCCGCTCGCCGAGCTGGGAGCGGTTGTCGATGCCGGGGATGCCGACGAAGCCGTTGACGAGGCTGGTGAGGTACTCCTGCCGCAGCCGGGTGATGGGCACCGGGCCGAGGATCTTGGCGATGTCCAGCTCCTCCAGCTCGCTCTGGCACGCGTGGGTGTCGCGCTCGAGCTCCTCGCGGATCGAGTTCCACACCGGGATCTCGGAGAAGATGACGCGGGCCTGCTCGTAGTACTCGAGCGCGAGGCCGTAGAACTGGAACTCCCGGTGGTACACCGTGGCGAGCGCGCGCAGCACCATGCCCTGCTCGCCGACGAGCTTGTTGCGGCAGGCCAGCTCGTAGGCCTTCTGGAGGTCCTCTTCGCCCCCGGCGCGCTGCCCGGTCTGGATCAGCACGACGCCCTTGCCGAGCAGCGCCTTCGGGATGTACTCGACGTAGCCGTTGCGGCGGCTGAGGTTGTAGACGCGGTTGTAGGTCTCGACGGCGTCCTCGGAGACCCCCTCGTCGGCGGCGGCGTCGGCCTTCTGGAGGAGCGCGGCGATCTCCCAGGCGCGGACGCCGAGGCGGCGGGCCTCGGCCTTGACCCGGTCGAAGTACTGCTCGGCCGCCGCCGCCGAGCCGAGGCGGTGGCGCATCAGCCAGCCGAGCCGGTAGTCGAGGACCACGGTCTGGTAGGCGCTGTTCGGCTCGATAAACGCGAGCTCGGTCTTGACCCGCTCGATGGGCGCGTCGCGCAGGCAGCGGACGGCCTGGAGCTGAACGTGCGTCCGGGCGACGGGGTCGAGGTCGGCCTGCTTGAGCAGCTCGTTGAACTCGAGGAAAGCGTCGTAGACCCGGGCTTCCTCGATGGCACGGATGGCACGGTGCCAGCGGTCGAGGTCGGGGTCCGCGAGGTGGGCACTGAGGTATTCACCGGCCACCTCGATGTGCTCGCGCTCGTGCGCGGGGACCATGGGTACGGAAGGCATAAACGATAGGGATGCTTGGGGGTGGGACAGCAAGCAACCCTCGGACGTGCGGCGAGTGCGCAGTTTCGGCTGCGCCACGCGCGAGGGAGTACCCTCTCCCTATCGGATTTGCGCGCGACCCCCTTAAGCACCACGGGGAAAAATCCCCCGTCCCGGAATCCAGCGGCGGATGTGTGCGCGGCGCTCTCCCTACAGTCCGTCGCCGCCGGCTCCGAGCTGCTCGGGGTTCTCCTTCAGCCGAGCGAGGCGGCGGACCTCCTCGGCGAGGCGATCACTGGCCTCCGACATTTCCCGAAGCTGCGCGCGGATGTCCGGGGCGAGCCCCTCGAGCCGCGCATCCTCCTGGAGCATCTGCACGTTCCCGGAGATGACCGTCAGCGGACCGGCAATGTCGTGGAGCGCGCGAGCGAGCGCGTCCTCCAGGAGGGGGTCGGCTGAGGGCGAGTTGGGCACCGCTCGCCTGCTGCGCAGCTTCTTGCCGTGAGTGCCAGGAGATGCCGTGCCGCGGTTCGCTTTCATAAGGACGCCTACAGAGGCGCGCAGGACGCTCGGGGCAGACGCGAGTCCGCCTACCTGAGGGACCAGGTCAGCCATGAGCAGGGAGTGGTGGGGAGAGAAGCCTGACCTGATCCGGTGAGCCCCGGTGAATCTCCGCTTCTCCTATGGTGGAAAACCCTAGATGGGGCGACGAATGTAAGGGCTTTCAGCGCGCACTGCATAGGCGGCTCGAATAAAAAACGACGGAGTGAGCAGCAGATGAGCTCAAGCTGAACACCTACAACGCACGGCGTGGACCGAGCGCCCCTCTGCTTCTGCACGTTGCGCCGAGCGGGAGGCCACGAGCGGGAGGCCACGAGCGGGAGGCCACGAACCGTTCTCGGGTGTCGGCCTTTTTCCCCGCCCGGCTCCAATCCCGGCATTGGCCCCCCGAAACGTCACGCCGCCAACTCTCCTGCCAAGTCTATTGCCTCGAAGCCGCGCTCGCCAGCGCGGACTCGGGCTGTGGCAACCTCGGTGTCGTGCTCGAAGAAGAGGAGCCAGCCCTCGCGGGCGGCCTGCTCCAGGAAAGGCTTTTTCTCAGCGAGGGTGTCGAGCGGGGCCACGTCGTAGGCCATCACCCAGAGGAGTGGGACGTGCGCGACGGTCGGAATCAGGTCGGCGGCGAAGACGAGGGTCTCGGCGGCATCGCTGATTTTGAGGAGCTGCTGCCCGCGCGTGTGCCCGTCCACGACGAGGGCCTCGATGCCGGGCAGCACGTCGCCCGGTCCGTCGAGCAGGCGGAGCTGCCCCGACGCTTCCAGCGGGTCGAGGTTCTCCGCCAGGAACGACGCGCCTTCGCGCGGACTCGCGTGCGCCCAGTCCCAGTGCGCGCGCTGCACGTGGAAAGCCGCGTTCGGAAAGGCGACGCGGAGCGCCCCGTCGGCGTCGCGCGTCGTCGAGCCGCCGCAGTGGTCGAAGTGGAGATGGGTCAGGATCACGTCGGTGACCTCGTCCGCGCGGACTCCCGCCGCCGTGAGCGAACGGTGGAGCTCCGCCGACTCCTGGTCGACGGCGTAGATCTCGGCGAACTTGCCGTCGTACTTGTCGCCCACGCCGGTGTCGATGAGCACCACCCGGCCGCCGCCCTCGAGGAGCAGGCAGCGCGTGGCGAGCGGGATGCGGTTGCGCGCGTCGGCCGGGATGCGGCGCTCCCAGAGCGGCTTCGGGATGATGCCGAACATCGCCCCGCCGTCGAGCCAGAGTCGGCCGGCGTGGATCTCGCGGAGGGTGTAAGGTCCGATCGTCATTGGGCAGTGGGCAGTGGAAGGTGCGGTGCAGCGCGCAACGGTCTTTCCCGGTTTTCTTTCATTCCCTCCATTTCCCCAATCAATCCCCCTCAAACACCGGTTTCTCCTTCGCCACAAAGGCCCGGTAGGCGCGCTCGAAGTCGGTCGTCTGCATACAGATCGCCTGCGCCTGGGCCTCGGCCTCGATGGCCTGCTCGATGCCCATGCTCCACTCCTGGTCGAGCATCGTCTTGGTCATCATGTGGGCGAAGGTCGGGCCGTGCGCGAGGGCGTGGGCGAGGCCGTGCGCGCGGCCGAGCACCTCGTCCGGCGCGGCGAGCTGATTGTAGAAGCCCCAGGCGTGGGCCTCCTCGCCCTGCATGACACGCCCCGTGTAGAGCAGCTCGGCCGCGCGGCCCTGCCCGATGATCCGGGGGAGGATCGCGCACGCGCCCATGTCGCACCCCGCGAGGCCGACGCGGGTGAAGAGGAAGGCCACCTTGCTCTCGGCCGTCCCCACGCGCAGGTCCGAGGCCATCGCCATGATCGCGCCCGCGCCGACACAGACCCCGTCGACGGCGGCGACGACGGGCTGCGGGCAGCCGCGGATCGCTTTGACGAGGTCGCCCGTCAGCCGCGTGAACCGGAGCAGTTCCGGCATCGCCATCTCGGTCAGCGGGCCGATGATCTCGTGGACATCGCCGCCGGAGGAGAAGTTGCCGCCAGCCCCTTCGAGCACGACGGCCTTCACGCCGTCGGCGTAGACGAGCGCGCGGAAGGTGTCGCGCAGCTCGGCGTAGCTCTCGAACGTGAGCGGGTTCTTCCGCTCGGGCCGGTCGAGCGTGACCGTGGCGACGCGGTCGGCGAAGGACCAGCGGAAGTGCGAGGGCGCGAACGCGTCGGGGGCGAAGGTCTCGGGGGGCATGGGGGGTGCGAAGTGGGTGGCAGCGGCTCGGGAAGCTAGTGCCTGAAGCTAGGGCCTAGAGCACTTCCCCGCCCGAGATAATCAGCCGCTGCCCGGTCACGGCCGCCTGCTCCGGGTGGCACAGCCACGCGACGGCGCTCGCCACCTCCTCCGGCCGGAGCATCCGCCCGAGCGGACTCTGCCGCTCGAAGCCGGCCCTCAGGTCCTCGGCCGAGCGGCCCGTCTTCCCGGCGAGCGCCTCGACCGAGCCGGCGACCAGGTCGGTGTCGGTGTAGCCGGGGCAGACGGCGTTGACCGTGACGCCGGCCTTCACGACTTCGAGCGCGAGCGCCCGCGTCAGGCCGACCAGCCCGTGCTTGGCGGCGCAGTAGGCCGTGACGTACGGATACCCCGTCACCCCGGCGGTGCTCGCGATGTTTATGATGCGCCCCCAGCCCGCCTCGGTCATGTCCGGCAGCGCGCGCCGGATGCAGCGGTAGGCGCTCGTCAGGTTCACGTCGAGCATCGCGTCCCACCGGTCCGGAGTGGTCTTCGAAAACGGCAGGCTGTCGGCGGCCCCGGCGTTGTTGACCAGGATGGTTAGCGGCCCGAGCGCTTCGCGCGCCTCAGCGAAGGCCGCCTCGACCCTGCCGTCGTCGGTCACGTCCACCGGCACGGCGGCGAAGCGTTGCGGGTGCGCCTCGGTCAGCTCGGTGGCGAGGGCGCGGAGCGGCTCGGGCGTGCGCCCCATCAGCGAGACGCTCGCGCCGAGCGCGGCGAGCCGGCGCGTGATGGCAGCACCAATGCCGCGACCGCCGCCCGTCACGACGGCGTGTTTGCCTTCGAGCGGTCGGCCGTCGGTCATTCGCTCCTCTCTTTTTGCCGCTCGAAGTAGCGCTCCAGCTGGCGCTTGCCGGAGGCGTACTGCGGGGGCCACCACTGGTCGGCGTAGCCCAGCTCGGCGGCGGCGCGGAGGGTCCAGTGCGGGACCCCGAGGTGGGGCCGGGCCAGCAGGCAGAGGTCCGCCCGCCCGGCGGCCAGGATCGAGTTGACGTGGTCCGGCTCGTAGATATTCCCGACGGCCATCACCGGCGCGCCAGTCTCGAGCCGGATGCGCTCGGCGAACGGCGTCTGCCACATCCGCCCGTAGACCGGGGTCTGCTCGGGGTGGACCTGCCCGCTCGACACGTCGATCAGGTCGGCCCCGTGCGCGTGGAAGGCCCGTGCCATCGCGACGGCGTCCTCGACCGTCGTCCCGCCCTCGACCCAGTCGACGGCCGAGAGGCGGACGCTCATCGGGCGCTCGTCGGGCCAGACGGCGCGGAGCGCGTCGAAGACCTCGAGCGGATAGCGGAGCCGGTTCTCGACCGAGCCGCCCCAGGCGTCGGTGCGCTGGTTGGTGAGCGGCGAGAGGAAGGTCGAGAGCAGGTAGCCGTGCGCGCAGTGGAGCTCGAGCCAGTCGAACCCGGCCTCGGCCCCGCGCTGTGCCGCCGCCACGAAGTCCTCACGGACGCGGTCCATGCCGGCGCGGTCCAGCGCGCGCGGCGTCTGGTTGTGCGGGAGGTAGGGAAGCGGCGACGGCGCGAGCAGCGGCCAGCTGCCTGCGTCGAGCGGCGCGTTGTCACTGCCGCCGGCCTCCCACGGTTTTTTGACCGAGCCTTTGCGCCCGGCGTGCCCGAGCTGGAGCGCGACCTTCGCCGGACTGTGGCCGTGGATGAACCGGACGATCCGGGCGTAGGCCCGCTGCTGCTCGTCGGTCCACAGCCCGGCGCAGCCCGGCGTGATGCGGCTGTCGGGCGAGGGACAGGTCATCTCGGTGAAGACCAGGCCCGCCCCGCCGAGCGCCCGCTGCCCGAGGTGGACGAGGTGGAAGTCGGTCACGACCCCGGCCTCGGCCGAGTACATCGCCATCGGCGAGACGGCGATGCGGTTGGCGAGCGTGAGGCCGCGCGCGCGGTACGGCACGAACATCGGCGGGGAGGCTGGAGCGTCGAGCGGCCCGGATTCTTCCGCCCTCTTCTTTCCTTCCGTCCTCTCCCTTCCGTTCTCCCCCTCTCCCGCTCTCCCGTTCTCCCTTTCCCATCCGGCCCACCACCGCTCGTAGTCGCGCAGCCAGTCGGCGTCGCGGAGGCGGAGGTTTTCGTGGCTCACGCGCTGGCTCCGGGTGAGCAGGCTGTAGGCGAACTGCTCCGGCGCGAGGTGGCCCCGCCGCCCGACCGTCTCGAACCACTCGGTCGAGTTGCGCGCCGCGTTCTGGAGCCGCAGCGTCTCGACGCGCCGCTCGGCTTCGTACGCACCGAGCACAGCGGCCAGATCGCCCCCCTCGTCGGCGAGCAGCTTCTCGGCCAGGTCGATGGCGCTCTCGAGCGCGAGCTTCGTCCCGCTGCCGATCGAGAAGTGGGCCGTCGCGGCGGCGTCGCCAAGCAGGACCGTGCGGCCGTGGTGCCAGTGCTCGTTGGTCACTTTCGGGAAGCGGATCCACATCGCCGGGCCGTCGAGGTGCGGGCTGTTGTCGAGCAGGTCGTGCCCATCGAGGGCGTCGGCGAAGAGGTGCTCGCAGAAGGCGATGCCCTCGGGCTTGGTCATCCGGTCGAGGCCGGCGGCGCGCCACGTCTGGTCGGTGCACTCGATGATGAAGGTGCTGGTGTCCTCCGAGAACTGGTAGCAGTGCGCCTGGAACCAGCCCCACTCGGTCTCCTGGAAGAAGAAGGTGAACGCCTCGAAGGGCCGCCGCGTCCCGAGCCACGTGAAGCGGTTGTCCTGCGGCTCGACGGTCGGCTCGAAGTGCTCGGCGAGAGCCGCGCGGACGGCGCTGTGGATCCCGTCGCTGCCGACGACGAGGTCGGCCCCGAGCGCCTCGACGTCCTCGACGCGCGTGTCGTAATGGAGGTCGACGCCGACCGCTTCGGCCCGCCCGCTGAGGATCTCCATGAACCGGTGCCGCCCGACGCCGATGAAGCCGTGGCCGGACGACCGCAGAACCTCGCCCTTGAAGTGGACCTCGATGGCGTCCCAGTGCGCGAGGCTGGCCTCGGTCTCGCGCGCGACGGCCGCGTCGGCGGCGCGGAGGTTCTCCATCGTGCCGTCGGAGAAGACGATGCCCCAGCCGAAGGTGTTGCCGCGCGGGTTCTGCTCGTAGACGGCGACGGGCCAGTCCGGGCGGGCGTTCTTGAGGAGGACCGAGAGGAAGAGGCCGGCGGGGCCTCCGCCGATGCAGGCGACGTTCACGGCGGGCGGGGTGGGCGAGCCGGGAGTTTACGACAGGGCGGGTCGGCCGTAGGGGCGAACAGCCGTGCGCCCTGCGCCCAGGGTCACGCCGCTACTACGGCGACCGGTCTGCCATTCTCCACTGTCGGTTCGGCCGCGTCGAGCGCTGCCAGGTCGGCCCGGTGCCGGTCCAGGTCGATGAAGCGGACGAAGGCGAGCGCCAGGACGCCGCACACGGCGACGGCCCCGAACAGCGCTTGGTAGCCGAGCCGGCCGTCGAGCGGGCCGAGCAGCGCCGAGCCGGCCGAGCGGCCCAGGTTCGAGACGGCCATGTAGAGCGCGAACTGCGTCGCGGCGATGGCCTTGCCGCAGAGCGCCATTGAGGTCGCGAGGTAGGCGATCGTCAGAAGGGTGAGGGTGACGACGTAGACCACGGCCCAGGCCACGATGGTCGCGCGCTCCGGCCACAGCGCCGCGCCCAGCGCCATCGCCGTGGCGGCGGCGACGAGGACGCCCGTCGTGAGCGCCATCGTGCGGACGCGCCCGAGCCGCTCGACCAGGACGCCGCCGCCGACCATCCCAACCAAGCCCGCGACCACCTGCGCGACCCCGACCAGCCCCGAGTAGCCGGTGTCTTCCCAGCCCAGCTCCTGCACCGTCAGGACGGGCATCAGGGCGATCACGAGTCCGTCGAGCGCGCCGAAGAGGAAGACGGCCCCGGCCGTGAGCAGGCTCATCGGGAGCACGAAGACGCGCCAGAGCGAGCGCACGATCTCGCCCCACGACTGAAGCTGCAGCGCCTCGGCCGTCTCCGAGGGGCGGCCTTCGGTCCACGGCAGCAGCCGCTCGCCGGGCCGCTCGCGCAGGCCCAGCGGCAGCAGCATGATGACGGCAATCGCCCCGGCCAGCGCGAGGGCCGCCGCGCCGACGCCCGAGCCGGCCAGCAGCGCCCCGCCGCCCACCGCCGAGACCGCCACGCCGAGCACGCCGCCGCCCCACATGAAGCCCGTCGCCCGCGCCTGCTCGTCCAGCGACAGCACGTCGACCGCCATCCCGTCGACCGCCACGTCCTGGAGCGCGACGAACACGTTGACCGTGCACGCCATCGCAGCGAGCAGGCCCAGGTTCGTCACCGGGTCGGGCACGAACGCCATCGCCGCGAAGCTCGCCACGACGCCGAGCTGCGCGCCGATCACCCACGGCCGGCGGCGGCCCATCGGGAGAAAGCTGAACCGGTCCATCACCGGCCCGGCGACGAGCTTCAGGCTCCACGGCAAGAGGGCCAGCCCGATGAACCCGCCGACCTCGGCCGTCCCGAGGCCCGCCTCGGCGAGGAACGCCGGAATGGCGACGACGAACAGCCCTTGCGGCAGGCCCTGCGCGATGTAGAGCAGCGTCAGCGTGGCGTACCGGAGCCGTCGGTGCTCGGCGAGCGCGGGCAGGCGGTGCGAGGCGAGGGCGTTCATGCGTCAGGCAGAGAGATCGTGCAGCAAGGCGTTCCGTTTCCACCGCCCCGGCCGGCTCGGTCGGTCTCCTTCCGCCCAGCCAGAGCGCGACCCGGCCCCGTCTCAATTTTACTGCCGAACCGCCCCGCCGCCGACTACCGCACGACGGTCACGCGCTGCGCCTCGACCGAGGCCCCCGCCTCGACGCGGACGAGGTACACTCCGCTCGGGAGACCGGTCCCGTCGAACCGCGCCGTGTGCGTCCCGGCCTCGCGCTCGCCCTCGGCGAGGAGGGCGACCTCGCGCCCGAGCACGTCGTAGACGGCGACGCGGACGTCGCCCGCCTCCGCCGTGGCGAAGCGGACCGTCGCCGCGCCGCGCACCGGGTTGGGGTAGACGGCCGGCACCGCAAGCGCCTCGGCCCGCGCCACCGCCTCGCCGCGAGCCGCTGCCTTCTCGAACGTAAAGCTGTCCGAGTCGACCTCGTCCACGCCGTTCGTGAGGGTGAGCGTCACCGCGTAGGTCCCCGCCGGGGCGGCACCCGGCACGCGCTCCGAAAACGTGACCGGCCCGACCGAGGCGTTCGGCGGGAGCGTCACCGTCCTCGGCCCCCGGATCGTCCCGAACGGCGCGCCATTCGGCAGGTCCACGGCAACCTGCGCCGTGACGGTCTGCGCCCCGGCCGTCGTGTTGGCGAGCGTGACGCGGTACGAGAACCGCCCGCCGGACGCTGCCACGACAACCGGCGCGCTCACCGGCTCGATGGTGGCCGTCACGGGCGACGCCGTCTCGCAGTCGAAGTCCGCGCTGCCCAGCCCGCCGAAGGTATTCGAGGCGAACCCGACGTAGTGCTCCGACGGGTCGAAGGCGTCGGTCGCCACCGTGTCGGCCGTGCAGTCGTCCGCTTTGCGGCGGAGCGTGTTGTCCTTCGTCGAGACCAGCCCGACGCCCCACTCGTCGCCGGGGTCGAACCCGACCTGCCCGATGGCGTCCACGACCTCGGTGCCTCGGTAGAGCACGACCGCGTCGTCGCCGTTGAAGAGGGCCTCGCCCGTCGTCTGGTCGGCGACGGCCAGGATCGCGGCATCCGCGCTTCCCTCGGCGAGCACGAACACGTCGCCCGGCGCGACGGTGCCCGCGAGGTTGACGACCGTGCCGGCCGAGGCGCTCCCGTTGAAGAAGACCTGGAGGCTGTAGCCGCTGAGATCGACGGCCGCGTCGGTGCCGTTGTAGATCTCGACGGCCTTGTTGAACGACGAGCCCTCGACGTACTCCGAGATCAACAGGTCGGCGGCCTCGCCGCCCGGCGTGCCGCCCCCGCCGCTGTTGCCGTCGGGCGCAAAGGCGCGGCGGGCGAGGGTCGAGTCGAGCACGAACGGGTTCTGGTTGCCCTGGCGCGAGGCGATGAAGGCGCTCCGGTCGGCCTCGAACGCGTCGGCCGGGTCCTGCACGTGCCAGGCGAGGAGGTCGTCGAGCTGCACGTCGATGAACCCGGCGGTGAGGCTGGGCTGGTAGACAGCGTAGGCGTAGAAGATGGCGCGGGCCGCGTTCCCGCCGTGATCCTCGCGCGGCTCGAAGCGCCCGACGTAGCCCGGTGCCGCGTTGAAGCCGTCGACCTCACTCCACTCGTCGATGTTCGATCCGGGGACACTCGACTGTTGCTGACTGAGGCGAAACCACCTATCGGTCTCGGCGTCGGGGATCTCGCCGAAGGGGTAGTTGCCGCGCGCGGCGTTGACCTCCTCGCGCGTCGGGAAGAGGTTGTGCATGTCGCTGCGCCGCGGCTCGCTGCCCATCCCGAGCGACTGCGGCCAGGTGTGCTCGGTGTTCACGCCCTGCGCGATCGCGCTGCTCGACGGGTCGCCCGAGAGGACAATCGTATAGCCAGAGTAGACGGCGCGGAGGTTTCCGTTGCGGCCCTGCTCCCAGCCGTAGAGCGCGTCGCGCGCCGGCCCGTAGCCGAGCGTGCCCGACGGGCTGTAGCCCGCGCGGACGGCGTCGAGCAGCGGCTGTCCCTCGAGGCCGGGGTAGAGCACCGTCTGCGCCGAAGCGATCGGGCAGAGGACCAGGGCGAGAGCGAGGAGGCGAAAAGCGGGCATCGGAGCGCGGGGTCGTGAGCGTAGGGGCCGCAAACATACCGCCTCGCCTCGTCTACTGCCGGTGCCGCACGGATGAATTGAGCGAAGAGATCGGCCCCTTCCATCGTCGACTTCGCCTACTACAGACTGAAAGGCTCTGCCTGCTTCTTGAACAGGTCCGCGTGGGTCCCCATCCGAATCAACACTACCTCCTTGTCCGTCGTCTCGTAGATCAACAGCCAGTCCGGCTCGATGTGACACTCACGACTCCCCTTGTACCCGCCGACGAGCGCATGGTCGCGGAGCCGGTCCTCTAGCGCCTCGCCTGCGGCCAGCTTCTCGATCACGTCGCGCAGCTTGCCTATGTTCTTCCCTCGCCGCTTCACCCGCTTCGCATCACGCTTGAACTTCGAGGTCCGGCGCAGCACTTTATTCCGCGACCCCATCAGAGGCCGAGATCGTCGAAGAGCGCGTCGGTAGAATCAAAGCTGGCGAGGCCGTCTCGTGCCTCCGCCTGCCGAAGTGCCTCGCGCGTCTCCGCGTTCGGCACCTGCACCTCAAACGGGAGGCCACGTCGGAGTTGAACCTGACGGTAGAACAATGTGATGGCCTGACTGGCCGAGAGGCCGAGGTCGCGGAAGACAGATTCAGCCGCCTGCTTCGTGCTGGGGTCGATCCGTGCGGAGATCGTGGCAGTCTTGTTCATAGGGCTACGGGAATGTGTGAACGTCGTACAATGTACCTACAATGTCATCGCTGGTGCAGAGCAGCAACGCCGAACGCAGCAACGCCGAACAGAGCACGATCAGCGGGACCGATGATAGAACCGGAAAGGATCGCTGAAAACGGTTCCCTCGATACGGACATAGTCTTCAAGCGTCCGCAAGCCCGCTCGGTCTTCTGGTGGAAGTCGCCGGAGGAAATAGTCTACGAGCCGAATCCGATAGCGCCGCGCGAGACCAGCCTCTAGCACACGGGCAACGACAAAGCTGGTGTGGAGCCGTACGGCAACCAGGGTGCCGGGTGCAACTGGCTCGCGTTCGATACACTGGTCCATGTTGCCGACTGAAAACGCCCGCGGCACCTCCGGGTCTAGTTCGTCGAGGTAGACCCCGCCGGCGCAGGGGTCATAGTAGAGCGTATCTGTGCCAAGGTTCTCTACGAAAAACATATGTCCCGGAGCACCTCTGGGAGATTCAATCGGAGCACACCACTTGGCGTACGGACTCGGAACTCAGGACCCTCTGTCTGAGAAACCGCATCCGTGCCCCACATCGCACCGACACAGGGGACAAGGGCGACGAGCCGCAGAGGTTGTAGCAAACGCATCAGCAAGCGCCTACGCTATTTCGAGCGAGGTGTTGAGGAAGTCACGGAGGACGTAGTTGAGGATGCCGCCGTGCCGGTAGTACTCGACCTCGATGGGCGTGTTGAGCGCGCAGACAGCGGTAAAGCTGACCGCCTCGCCGCCGTCCTTCGTCACGTTCACCGTCACGTCCTGACCCGGCGTCAAGTCGTCGCTCACGGGAATCGAATAGGTCTCGGTCCCGTCGAGGCCGAAGCTCGCGAGGTTCTCGCCGTCTTTGAAGACGAGCGGCAGGACGCCCATCCCGACCAGGTTCGAGCGGTGGATGCGCTCGAAGCTCTCGGCGATGACGGCCTTGACGCCGAGCAGGATCGTGCCTTTCGCCGCCCAGTCGCGGCTTGAGCCCATGCCGTAGTCGTTCCCAGCCACGACGATGAGCGGGGTGCCGTCGGCCTTGTACCGCTGGGCGGCATCGTAGATGAACGTCTGCTCGCCGGTCGGGAAGTAGGTCGTCCAGCCGCCCTCGGTACCCGGCGCAAGCTGGTTGCGGAGGCGGATGTTGGCGAACGTCCCGCGCGTCATCACGCGGTCGTTGCCGCGCCGCGAGCCGAACGAGTTGAAGTCTTTCGGCGCGACGCCGCGCTCCTGGAGGTACAGCCCGGCCGGCTCGTTGGGCGGGATCGCGCCGGCGGGCGAGATGTGGTCGGTCGTGGTCGAGTCGCCGACCTTGGCGAGGAGCTTCGCACCCTCGATGGGCTGGATCGACGGGACGGTCGGCGTCACGTCGAGGAAGAACGGCGGCTCCTGGATGTAGGTCGAGGCGTCGCTCCACTCGTAGATCGAGCCGCCGGAGACGGGCATGTCGTTCCACTTCGGGTTCGAGTCCTCGATGCCGTTGTACATCTCGGCGAACTGCTCGGGCTTGACGTGCGCGTTGATGGCGTCGAGGATCTCCTGGGCGCTCGGCCAGAGGTCCTTCATGTAGACATCCTTGCCGTCGCGGTCCTGGCCGACCGGATCGGTCTGGAGGTCGATGTCAACGGTGCCAGCGAGGGCGTAGGCGACGACGAGCGGCGGGCTCGCGAGGTAGTTGGCCTTGACGAGTGCGTGGATCCGCCCCTCGAAGTTGCGGTTGCCGGACAGCACGCCTGCCACGATCAGCTTGCCGTCGGTGATGGCCTTCGCGACGGGCTCGGGGAGCGGGCCGGAGTTGCCGATGCAGGTCGTGCAGCCGTAGCCGACGAGCGAGAAGCCGAGCCGGTCGAGGTCGTCCTGCAAGCCCGCCGACTCCAGATATTCCGTGACGACGCGCGAGCCGGGGGCGAGGCTGGTCTTGACGTAAGGCGGGACCTTCATCCCCTTCGCCACAGCGTTGCGGGCGAGCAGGCCGGCGGCCAGCATCACGCTCGGGTTCGAGGTGTTGGTGCAGCTCGTGATGGCGGCGATCACCACGTCGCCGTGCTCCATCGTCAGCTCGTTGCCCTCGTGGTCCTTGTACTCGGCGGTGTTGTCGAGGGCGTCCTCCTTCAGCCCAAAGCCTTGAGGGCTGGCGGGGCGCTTGAGGGCCTGGTGGAACTCGGGCTGCATCTGGCCGAGGGTCAGCCGGTCTTGCGGACGCTTGGGGCCGGAGAGCGACGGCTCGACGTCGCCGAGGTCGAGCGTGAGCGTGTCCTTGAAGTGCGGGTCCGGCGTGTCGTCGGTGCGGAAGAGGCCCTGCGCCTGCATGTAGCGCTCGACGAGCTTGACGGTCGCCGGGGGGCGGTTGGTGCGGCGGAGGTAGTCGAGCGTCTCGCGGTCGATGGGGAAGAAGCCCATCGTCGCGCCGTACTCGGGGGCCATGTTGGCGATGGTGGCGCGGTCCGGGAGGGTCATGGCCGAGAGGCCGGTGCCGAAGAACTCGACGAACTTGCCGACCACGCCGTGGGCGCGGAGCATCTGGGTGACGGTCAGCGTCAGGTCGGTCGCCGTCACGCCCTCACGCAAGCGGCCGGTGAGCTTGAAGCCGACGACCTCGGGCATGAGCATGAAGATCGGCTGGCCGAGCATCGCCGCCTCGGCCTCGATCCCGCCGACGCCCCAGCCGAGCACGCCGAGGCCGTTGATCATCGTGGTGTGGCTGTCGGTGCCGACGAGCGTGTCGGGGTAGGCCAGCGGCAGGCCCTCGTCGGTCTCGGCGGTGAGCACGCCCTGCGCCAGATACTCCAGGTTGACCTGGTGGCAGATGCCGCGCTCGGGCGGGACGACGCTGAAGTTCTCGAACGCGTCCGCGCCCCAGCGGAGGAACTCGTAGCGCTCGCGGTTGCGCTTGTACTCGATGTCGGCGTTGATCTGGAACGCCTGCGGGAGGGCGAAGGCATCGACCTGGACGCTGTGGTCGATCACCAGGTTGACCGGGACGCGGGGGTTGATGGCCTCGGGGTCGCCGCCCTGGCGGGCCATCGCGCTGCGGAGCGCGGCCAAGTCGACGACGGCCGGGACGCCGGTGAAGTCCTGCAGGAGGACGCGGCCGGGGTTGTACGGAATCTCGGTCTGCGCCGGGGCCGCCGGGTCGTAGCCCGCGAGGGTTCGGACGTCGTCCTCGGTGATGAGCCGCCCGTCGAGGCCGCGCAGCGCGCCCTCGAGCAGAATCTTGATCGAGAACGGGAGCCGGTCGAAGTGGGGGCTGAGGTCGCGGACGGCATCGAGGCGGTAGTAGTAGGCCGAGCCGTGCCCGGTGTCGAAGGTGTCGCGTGCGCCGAAGGGGTCGTTGTTCATCGTAGGAGGGGCTGGGGTCGCAGATCGGGGAGGCGAGGTACACGCGCGGCCGGCGGGATTTGTTTGCCTAGGCGCGGCGCAGTGGAAGATACCGGGGCGGCCTCAACCCGGTGCCCCGGCGCGCTGCCCGGCCGAGTGCTCGGGCAACGGACGGCTCGTTCGAGGCGACCGACCCCGGCACCCGGGACAACCCCTTCTGGGAGGAGTTCTCGGCGCAGCAAGGCTCGCCGTTCTGCAACGCCGACTGCTTCGGGCAGGACCTCGCCCGCACCGGCGACTGGTTCTCGATCTTCGGCTTCGACGTCGTGCTCGGCACGAACTTCATCGAGCAAACGGGACGCCCTAGCTGTCACGCCGCCTCGACGTGCTGCGCGAAGAGTCGGTCGAGCACGGCGGCCGGGTCGGCGGCGCGGCCGGTGTGGACGGGCGAGGTCTGGAGGGCGGCGCTGCGCGGGGCCGTGAGCCAGTGGAACCGCTCGCTCGGCGGGTAGAGGCCTACCGGCCCGGCCTCCGGTCCGCCCTCGGCCACCTGCTCATACGCGGCGAGGAAGCGGTCCAGCAAGTCGATGTCGAGGCCGGGGCAGCGGGCGGCGAGCCACGCCCGGTGGCGGTGGAGACGGGCGGCGAGGAAGCCGGCGGTCCGGGCGTGGAGCACCACGCCGACCGTGACGAAGTCGCCCCGGTGGACGCCCGGCACGACGCGCACCGTGGCGTAGTCGTAGTCGTGCATCGTCATCGGCGGTACGGCAACGGTTTCGGCGGGGCCGCGTGCACGGCGCGGCGCGCCCGCTCGGCCTCGGCGGCGAAGAGGCGCGTCTCGGAGAGACGAGCCCCGGAGGGTCGAGACCCGGAGAGACGAGACCCGGCGGCGGGCGGCGCGGCGAGGCGCGTGCGGAAGAAGTCGACGTAGGCCTCCCGGTTCGCCTCAGCGGTGTCGAAGGGCGGCGTGCGGCCCGGCGGGGCATCCATCAGGAGGTCGTCCGGGACGGCGGCGAGGACCTCGCGCAGCACGTCGTCGGTGCGTCCCGCGAGCCTGCGGTCGGCCTCTTCGATGCTCGCGGCGCGGGGCAGGAGCACGTGGTCCGTGATCGGGGCGAAGCCGGCGCGTGCCCGTGCCTCGTCGACGCTCGGCCAGTCGTGGTGGAAGTAGAGCGCCGCGCCGTGATCGATCAGCCAGACCTCGCCCTGCCAGACGAGCAGGTTGGGGTTGCGCGGCGTCCGGTCGATGTTGGTCGTGAGCGCGTCGAGCCAGACGATCTCGGCGGCGCGCTCGGGCGAGACCAAGTCGGCGGCGGCGGGGTCGTAGGTGAACGCGCCGTCGAGGTAGCGCAGCCCGACGTTCGCGCCCCGGCTGCCCCGGAGGACGTCCTGAATCTCCGGGTCAGGCTCAGTCCGCCCGAAGCCCTCGTCCAGGTTCACCACGGCCAGCTCCGGCACCGGCAGCCCGAGGCGAAGGGCGAGCTGCCCGACGATCAGCTCGGCGACCAGCGCCCGCGCGCCCTGCCCGGCCCCTCGGAACTTGACCACGAAGAGGCCGCCGCCCTCGGCCTCGACGAGGGCCGGGAGCGAGCCGCCCTCGCGGAGCGGGGTCACGTAGCGGACGGCGGCGCGGACGGGCACGGGCATCGGGCAGCGGACGAGGGGTGGGTGGCGGTGCATAACCTACGGTGTCCCCCGCTGCAAAGGCGAGTCTGCTGGCCGAAGACGCCGCACCGGTGGGGCTGGCCGGGAGGCAAGCCGGCGAGGGCGGGCAGGCCCGGTCTGTGCACCGCCTCTGCCGGTTAGAAACACGGCGACTTGTTCCGGGAGTCAGAGGATCGTAGGTTCACCGCATTGTTTGTGGAGTGGTGCTCGCCACCCGAGGGTTTCCACCGTGTCTGCCCGTTTCCTTCTCCTACGTCTTCACGCCGCGTGGACGGTGGCGGCGTGCGGGGTGCTCCTCGCCGCCGGCACGCCGCGCGCGCAGACCCTGCGGGCCGACGCCGCGCGCGCCGAGGCTCCGCTCGAGCTCTGGTACCACCACCTGCGCGACATCGACGGGCTGCCGCAGAACTTCGTCACGGACATCGCCCAGGACAGCACGGGCTACCTGTGGTTCGGCACCGTCGGCGGGCTGGCGCGCTTCGACGGGCGCGAGATCCTCACCTTCCAGCCCGACCCCAATGACAGCACCTCCGTGCCGGGCATGACGATCATGGCGCTCACCGTCGCCGCCGACGGGACGCTCTGGGTGGGCACGCAGGACAACGGACTGGCGCGGTACCGCCTGAACGGCTCGTTCGAGCGCTACCCGTTCGCCGGAGCGCCGGACGCGCCCGGCCTGCCGCCGACGGTGCTGACCATCGCCGAGGCACCGGACGGCGCACTCTGGATCACCGGAGACAGCCGCCTGGTGCGCTTCGAGCACGCCACGGGCGAGGTGAGGCGGATCGACACCGGCCCCCACCAACCCAACGCCGGCCTTCTCATGCTGGGCGAGGCCGTGTGGGTGGGCGCAGAGAACCACCTGCTCCGCTTCGACCTCACGGGCGACAGGAGCGAGGCGATTCCGATCCCAGCCTCGCTGGCCCGCGAGCGCTTCGACCGCGTGAGCACGCTGGTGGCCTCGCCGAGCGGTCACCTGTGGCTCGGCACGACCGACGGGCTGCTGCGGTTCGACCCCGCCACCCGGCGCTTCGACGACTACGGCGACCAGCCGCGCCTGTCCGGCCTCATCCAAAACCTCACTGCCCACGGCGACGACGCAGTGCTGGTGCTCTCCGACGCCGGCCTGACGTTCCTCGACCCGCTGGACGGCGTGGCCGTGCCCGTGCTCGACTCGTTCTACGACCTGCCGAGCCTGCCGGGCCTGCTGCCGTTCGTCTCGATCTTCATCAGCTCCGACGGCGTGCTCTGGCTCGGCTCGAACGGCACCGGCATCCTCTACGCCGACCTGCGGACGAGCCGCTTCCCGCTCTTCGGGCACATCCCAGGCGACCCGACGACGCTCGCCAACGCCTTTGTCCGCTCCATCACGGCCGACTCGGCGACGGCGTGGATCGGGACTTCGCGCGGCGGGCTGAACCGGATGGACGTGGCGACGCGGGCCATCACCCGCCTCCCGAACGACGTGCTCTCCCCCGCGTTCGACGGGCAGCAGACCGCGTGGGGGCTGGACCTGGACCGCTCGGGCGCACTCTGGGCGATCTATGCCGACCGCTTCGAGCGGCGCGACGGGCAGACCGGCCGCCTGCTCGACCGGTACGCGATGCCCGACGCCTACCCCCCAGCGCTCGTGCCGACCTTCCTGTACGAGGACCCGCAAGGCCGACACTGGGTCGGCACCCCGACCTTTGGCACGCTCGACCCGGAGAGCGGACGGTTCGCGGCGGCGCTCGGCACGCCGGAGGCGCGGCTCCCCGTGCACCGCCTCCACCCCGCCGCCGACGGCACGTTCTGGCTGGCGACGAGCGGAAACGGCCTCGTCCGGTACGACCCCGACACGGGCGCGTCCACGGCCTACCGGCCCACGCCGGGCGATACGACCTCGGTCTCGTCCGACAACGTGCAGAGCCTCTGGGCAACCGACGACGGGACGCTCTGGCTCGGCACGCTGGCCGGCCTCAACCGCTTCGATCCCGGCACCGGGACCGCCGTCCGCTACACCTCGCAAAACAGCGGCCTGCCGGACAACTACATCAACGGCGTCCTCGGCGACAGCCGGGGCCACCTCTGGATCAGCACCAACCAGGGCCTGACGCGGTTCGACCCCGAGACCGAGGTGTTCGTCACCTACGCCGTGGACCGGGGCTTGCAGTCGAGCGAGTTCAACCGGGGGGCCTACGAGCGGGCACCGGATGGGACGATGCTCTTCGGCGGCATCGAGGGCCTGAACGTCTTCGACCCCCTCCTGCTCGTCGACAACCCAGTGCCGCCGCAGTTGGCGCTCTCCGGCCTGCTCGTCAACGGAACGCCGGTGCACCTCCCCGGTGGCGCGCGCCTCTCCGCGCCGCTCGCGCCCGACCAGAACACGCTCCTGTTCCGCTACACCGCGCTGCACTTCAGCAACCCGGCCCTCAACCGCTTCCAGTACCGCCTCGGCGGGCACGACGCCGACTGGAGCGCGACCACGAAGAACGCCGACGTGCGCTACACGAACCTCCCGCCGGGCGACTACGCGTTCCACCTCCGGGCAGCGAACCCGTTCGGGGTGTGGAGCGAGGACGCTACCCTCCTCGCCTTCACGATCCGCCCGCCGGTGTGGGCGACGTGGTGGTTCCGGCTGCTCGCCTTTGGGCTGGGTCTGACGGTGCTGGCGGCCGCAGCCGGCTACCGCTACCGAGCCACGCGGCAGCGCGAGGCCGAGCTGCGGCGCTCGGTCGCCGAGCGCACGGCCGACCTTCAGGCCGAGAAGGAGCTGACCGAGCAGCAGGCCGCGGCGCTCTTCACCCAGAGCCAGCAGCAGCAGCAGCTCTTCGCCGACATCAGCCACGAGACGCGCACCCCGCTGACGCTCATCCTCAGCCCCGTCGAGCAGCTCCTCGGCGGGGACCTCGACGCGGCGGTGCGGCGGCAGCTCACGCTCGTGCAGCGCAGCGCCCGGCGGCTGCTCTACTACATCGACCAGATGCTCGACCTGGCGCGGCTCGAGAGCGGCTCCAAGGCGCTGCAGCCGCGCCGGATCGAGCTGGCCTCGTTCGTCGAGGGCGTCGCCGAGGCCTTCGGGCCGCTCGCCGAGGGGCACGGCCTCCGGATCGCGGCCGACGTGCCGCCCGCCCCGTTCGAGGCCGAGGCGGACCCGGCGATGCTGGAGGTGGTGCTCTTCAACCTGATCGGCAACGCGGTCAAGTTCACCCCGGCCGGCGGCACCGTCCGCGTGACGCTCTCCGGCGACGCAGGGCACGTCGTCCTGACCGTGGCCGACACCGGCGTCGGGATCCCGGCCGACGCGCTCGCGCACGTGTTCGACCGCTTCGAGCGCGTCTTCCCCGAGCAGCCGGGGACGGGCATCGGGCTGGCCCTGGTGCGCGAGATCGTCCTGGCGCACGGCGGCCAGGTCGACGTGGCGAGCACGGTGGGCGAGGGCACCACGTTCACGGTGCGCTGGCCGCGTGTCCGCCTGGCCGGCGACGCGCTTCCGCTGCTGTCGTACACCTCGAAGGCGGACCCCGGCCTGCTCCTCTTCGCGACGCCCTCGCCCGCCGCCCCGCCGCCGGAGGACAGCCCGACGCTCCTGGTGGTCGACGACAACCACGACGTGCGCGGCTACCTCGGCGACCTGCTCGCCGAGTCCTACCACGTCGTCGTGGCGACCGATGGGGACGAGGCCCTGGTCCAGGCCCGCGCCCTCGTGCCGGACCTCATCGTGTCGGACGTGCGGATGCCCGGCCTGGGCGGCTTCGAGCTGTGCGCCGCCGTCAAGCAGGACCCGGCGTTGCAGTTCGTCCCCGTGATTTTGCTGACGGCCGACGCGAGCACACCGAGCCGAATCGCAGGCCTGGCGGCCGGGGCGGACGACTTCCTCGTCAAGCCGTTCCACCCGGTGGAGCTGAAGGCGCGAATCGAGAACCTGCTCGCCACCCGCCGCGCTTGGCGGGCACAGCTCGGCGAGGCCGGCCCGTCGCCGCTGCCGTTCGAGGACGCCTTCGCCGACCGCCCCGCCGCCGACGAGGCGTTGCGGAGCCAGCTCCAAGACGTCGTCCACGAGCACTTCACCGATGGCAGTTTCTCGGCCGGCCCGTTCGCCGAGGCCGTCGGCCTCAGCCCGGCCCACCTTCGGCGCAAGACGCAAGAGCTGTTCGGCCTCGCGCCGACGGAGCTGATCCGGCGCTACCGGCTTCGGCAGGCGGCGGCGCTGCTGGCGCGCAAGACGGGGACGGTCGCCGAGATCGCCTACTCGGTCGGGTTCAACAGCGTGTCGTACTTCGCGCGCGCCTTCCGGGACCTCTACGAGGTGGTCCCGTCGGCCTACGAGGGCGAGGCGGTGAAGGAGCCGGTGGAAGAGGACTGAGGACGGAAGCACGAGCGCCTTGCCCCTCTTGCACGGAGCGATCAAAGGGTGACACGATGCGCTCCTGAGCGGCCGGTGGGGAGGTTTGGGCGATGCGTGGTAGCGGACTGCGGGCGCGTCGTCCGATCATTTGGACCGTCACACCGCCTGCCTCTCTCACCCCAGCCCGCTCCATGTCGCCGCTCCTCCTCGACCGTCTCAGTGCCGCCGTCCACCACGCCTCGCGCGGGGCCTACCACCCCTCGCCGCGGCTCCGCGAAGCCATCGAGCACCTGAACCTGCAGCTCGCCGAGCGCAACGCGGCCGAGTCGGATCCGCCGGCCGAGGAGGTCGCCGACCCGCTCCCCGCCCGACCCCGCGTGCTTCTGTACTCGGATGCGTCTACGCTGCGGCGGTACGTGTGCACCTGCCTCGGGGCTGCCTACACGCTCGACGACACCGAGAACGTGGAGGACCACCTCGCCCACCTCGCGCTCGCTCGCCCCGCTCTCCTCATCACCGATCTGGTCACGCTCGAACGCACCGACTTCGCCCTCCTCGGGCTGCGCCGAGCGGGCGAGCTGCTGGAGGGCGTTCCCCTGCTGCTCCTGTCGCAGAGGACGGAGGAGTCGTTCCCCCCGGACCTCCGCCCGGACGTCGTGCTCCCTATCCCTGCGGAACCCGCTGCGCTGCGCGAGGCCGCCTACGTGCTGGCGCGCCACGCCCGCTAGACACTCTCGGTCCCCCACCCGCGTCTCGTGAAGGGGCTTAAGGCGCTGTGGACGGGCCGAGATAGGCGCTCCCATACCGTGTGAACCAGCGCCCGGCCTCGCGGCCGTCTCCGTTCGCACGCGGCCTCCGGTGCCCCACCCACCGGAGGCCTTCCTTTTTCCGTCGCCGCTGGGCTGTGACGGCGGGGCTACCCGACCGGCACCCTCGGCACGCGCGCGGTGAGACCGGTCGGCAGCGTGTAGGCCATCGTGCCGGCGGCCTCGGCGGCCTCGAGCGCGGAGGGGCCGCCCGGCCCGAAGAGCACCGCCTCGTCGCCGACCGATAGGGCAGCAGCAGGGCCGTCCGGCGGTCCGAGGGTCACCATCGTCATGTCCATGCAGACGCGGCCGGCGATGGGGAACCGGTGCCCACCGATCCCGACGGTGCCCCGGTTCGAGAGTGCGCGCGGGAGGCCGTCGCCGTAGCCGACGGCGAGCGTGGCGATGCGGGTCGGCCCCTCAGCCGTCCAGGTCCGGCCGTAGGAAACCGTGTCGCCCGCTGCCACGGTTTTGAGGTGCACGACGCGGGTGACGAGCCGCATCACGGGGTGCAGGTCGGCGCGCTCGGCGACGCGCGGCGACGACGGCAGGCCGTACAGCAGCCCGCCTGCCCTCACGAAGGCGCGACGCTGGACGGACGCCGGAAGCTGGACGAGCGCCCCTGTGTTGGCAAGGTGCAGCGGCGGCAGCGGCTCGCCGACCGCAGCGAGCACGGCCTCGAACCGGTCGAGCTGCGTCTGCGCGAAGCCCAGCTCCGGCTCGTCGGCCGTCGCGAAGTGGGTCCACAGCCCAGCGACCTCGACCTGCGGCGCGGTCCGCAGTCGGTGCATCACGTCGGACACCTCGCTCGGCGTAAGCCCGATTCGCCCCATCCCGGTATCGATCTCGACGTGCACCTGGAGCGGACGGCCGAGCGACCGGGCGGCCTCGGCCACGGCGGGGGACGACACCGTGGCCTCCAGCCCGTACGCCGCGTAGGCCGCGAGCGCCGACGGCAGCGGCGCGGCGAAGACCAGGATCCGCTCCTCGATGCCGAGGCGTCGCAGCCCGATGCCCTCCGGCACCGTCGCCACGGCGAACAGGCCGACGCCCGCCTCCTGCAGCACCGGCGCGACGTGCTCCACGCCATGCCCATAGGCGTTCGCCTTGACGATCCCGGCGACCTCGGCCGCGCCCGCTAGCCGCCGGGCCGTCGCCAGGTTCGCCCGGAGCGCGCCGAGGTCGATCTCGGCGACGGTGAGCGGGCCGGACGGCGGAGGCGTGGCGGCGTGGGCAAGCGGGCGAAGGGCCATGCTCGGAAGCTACGGCGCGGCCGGACGAGGACACCCGGCCGCCGTCAGATGCCGGACGCGATCAGCAGGTCGATGTCGCGGTGGGGCATCCCGAAGATGAGCGCGAGGCTCTTCTTGGTGAGGTGGCGGCGGTAGACGTAGGTGCCGCTGCGGAGGCTGGTGTTCTGCCAGAGTGCCTCGTTCATCGAACTCGCCTCGCCGATGTCGAGGAGGTACGGCGTCAGCACATTCGTCAGCGCGTAGGTCGCCGTCCGGGCCGCGTTGCTCGGCATGTTCGGGACGCAGTAGTGGATCACGCCTTCGGCGACAAACGTCGGCTCCGAGTGGGTGGTCGAGCGGCTCGTCTCGATGCAGCCGCCCTGGTCCGTCACCAGGTCGACGATCACCGAGTCGGGCTGCATCGAGCCGACCATCTCGGCCGTCACGAGCACCGGCGAGCGCTGCCCGCCGCTCATCATGGCCCCGACCACGACGTCGGCCCGCTGCACGGCCTGGCGGACGTACTGCTGGTTCGCCATCGCCGTCGTGATGCGGCGGTCGAGGTAGTGCTCCAGCGAGCGGAGCGCGGCCAGGTCCGAGTCCAGCACGATCACGTGCGCGCCGTAGCCCAGCGCCGTCCGCGCCGCCCACTCACCGACGACCCCGGCCCCGAGGATCACGACCGTCGCCGGCGGCACGCCCGAGATGCCGCCGAGCATCACGCCGCGCCCGCCCTCGCTGCTCTCCAAGAGCCGGGCGGCGACCTGGATCGCCATCGACCCGGAGATTTCATGCATCATCCGCACGATGGGGAAGGTGCCGTCCGGTTCGGCGATGAACTCAAACCCGATGCCGGTCACGCGGAGGTCCATCAGCCGCCGCAGGAAGTCCGGCGTCGTGGTGCCGAGGTGGAGCGCTGAGATGAGCACCTGCTTCTCTTGCATGAAGCCCAGCTCCTCCGTGCTCGGCGGGTAGACCTTGACGATCAGCTCCGAGCGTCCATAGACCTCGCCGGCGCTGTCGACGAGCTCGGCCCCGGAGTCGGCGTACTCGGCGTCGGAGAAGTGGGCGGTCTCGCCCGCGCCGCGCTCGACCGCGACCTCGTGCCCGGCCGCTGCCAGGATCCCGGCCCCGTAGGGCGCGAGCGCCACGCGCCGCTCTTCCCCGGAGACCTCCTTCGGCACGCCGATGCGGAGCGTGCGCTTGCGCTCCCCGACGGCCAGCGGCCGCTCCAGCGGCATCAGCTCGGTCCCGAACCCTTGAATCGATGGGATTTCCATGCGCAGCGCGGCGAAGGTGGCGAAGCGGGGGAAGGTACGAAAGGCAGGGTTTGGACAGAGGACAGGGAAAGCTAGCCGTGCAGCGCACAACGGTCTCGTTGATCTTTCCCGGTCTTACTCCATTCCCTCCCTTCCCTCACCCGCCCAGCCACCGGTGCAGCAGCACGCCGGCCGCGACGGCCACGTTGAGCGACTCGACTCCGCGCGGCCCGGCTCCCGCCCGCCCGTCGATGCGGACGGTGGTGTCGAGCAGCGCCTGCACGCCGCCGGACAGCCCGTGCGCCTCGCTGCCGAGGACGAGGACGGCCGCGCGCGGCGGCGACCACGAGCGCGCCGGCTCGCCGCCCAGGTCGGCCCCGGCGAGCGGGAGGCCGAGGGCGCGCAGCCGGCGCAGCTCCGCTTCGAGATCGGGGACGGGCACGACGCCGAGGTCCCACAGCCCGCCCATCGCGGCGCGGACCGCCTTCGGGCCGAACGGGTCGGCCGTGCCCGGACCGGCCAGGACGGCATCGACCCCAAACCACGCGGCCGTGCGTAGAATCGTGCCGACGTTGCCCGGATCCTGCACGCCGTCGAGCGCGACGATGGCTCCGCCCGTCGGGGGCGCAGCCGGGACGATGCGAGCCACGGCGACGAGACCCTGCGTCGAGGCCGTGTCGGCGACCCGCCCAAGGTCTCCCGCTGAGGCCGTGCAGACCGGCACAGCCGCTCGGTCCAGGAGCGCGGCGGCCCGCGCGTCCGCCTGCGCCTCGGCCGTCGCGACGATCTCGACGAGCGGCGCGCCCGCGTCGACGGCGGCCTCGACCGAGCGCAGGCCCTCGACGAGGCACAGCCCGAGCCGGTCGCGGTGCTTCTTGCGGCCGAGCGCGGCGAGGTCCTTCAGGCGGCGGCGGGAGAGGGCCGGTGCCGCGCGACGCGAAGACGGGGTGAAGCGCTCGGGCATGGTTTCTGTTTGGGCGACCGGCCGGTGGGCCTCCCACACTCCGGCCCGGCCGATCCGTTCCGCCGCCTCCCCGGCACCGGACTCCCACGGGGTCCACGATTCCACACCGATTCTCGACGCGCCCCCTTTTCCCACCCGCAGCGCACGGCCTATCTTGGCGCTGCCGCTTCCCGGCCCCCGATGAACGCCTCCTACGGCAACGGCACCTTCACGGCCAGCCTCTCGACCCCATCTCCCATGCCCTTCAAACGCGACGTTTACCGCCGGGCCGTCTACCAAGAGCCCGGTCCGCTCACCGATCACGAGAACCCGTTCGAGGAGATGATGGAGCGCTTCGCCGAGGCGGCCGCGATCATCGAGCTGGACCCCGGCGTGTTCACCTACCTCTCGAGCCCATCCCGGGTCCACATCACGAGCGTGCCCGTTGCGATGGACGACGGCAGCCTGCAGGTGTTCGAGGGCTACCGGGTGATTCACAACGAAGTGCTCGGGCCGTCGAAGGGCGGCATCCGCTTCGCGCCGGACGTGAACGTGGACGAGGTCAAGGCGCTGGCCGCGTGGATGACCTGGAAGTGCGCCGTCGTCGGTGTCCCGTTCGGCGGGGCCAAGGGCGGCATCCGCTGCAACCCGGCCGAGATGTCGCCCGGCGAGCTCGAGCGCCTCAGCCGCCGCTACACGGCGAACCTGCTCGACGTCTTCGGCCCGGACAAGGACATCCCGGCCCCGGACATGAACACCAACGAGCAGATCATGGCCTGGGTGCTGGACACCTACTCGATGCACGTCCGCCGCACCGAGACGGCCGTCGTCACCGGCAAGCCGCTGATGCTCGGCGGCTCGCTCGGCCGCAAGGAGGCCACCGGGCGGGGCGTGATGACGACCACGCTCGCGGCGATGGAGCGGATCGGGATGCGCCCGGCCGGCAGCACGGTCGCGGTGCAGGGCTTCGGGAACGTCGGCTCGATCGCGGCGCAACTCCTCCACGAGCAGGGCTGCACCATCGTCGCCGTCTCGGACGTCTCGGGCGGCTACTACAACCCGAAGGGCATCGACGTCAACGCGGCCATCGAGTACGCCGCCGCCCACGGCCGCTCGCTCGCGGGCTTCGAGGGCGCGGACGAGATCACGAACGAGGAGCTGCTGGAGCTGGATGTGGACATCCTCGCGCCGTGCGCGAAGGAAAACCAGATCACCGAGCACAACGCCGCGAACATCAAGGCCAGGATCATCGCCGAGGGTGCGAACGGCCCGACCACCACCGACGCCGACGAGATCCTCGAGAGCAACGGCGTCCTCGTGATCCCGGACATCCTGGCGAACGCCGGCGGCGTGACGGTCAGCTACTTCGAGTGGGTCCAGAACCGGCACGGCTACTTCTGGAGCATGGAGCGCGTCAACCGCCGCCTCGACCGGATGATGCGCGAGGCCTTCGACGCGGTCTACGACGCGGGCGAGAAGCACGACACCCCGCTGCGGATCGCGGCCTACATCATCGCCATCGAGAAGGTCGCCGGGGCGCTCAAGCTGCGCGGCATCTACGCGTGATTTCAGCAGGCAGCAGGCAGCAGGCAGAAGGCAGCAGGCATGCGTCGTCGTTGCTGCCGGCTCGCTGCCCTCTGCTCGCTGCCCTCTGCCTGCTGGCAGCCTGCGCCACGCCGATCGCGCCGAGCGGCGGGCCGACTGACCAGACCCCGCCCCGCCTCGAGGCCTCCGCGCCGGTCGCCGACGCGGTCAACGTCCGCGCCGACCGGCTCGAGCTGACCTTCTCCGAGGCCGTCGACGAAGCCTCCGTCACGCGCGCGCTGAGCCTCGCACCCGGTTGGGAGACGCCGCCCGAGGTCGTGGTGCGGGGCCGCCGCGTCGAGGTCGTCTTCCCGGACTCGCTGCGGACGCAGACGACGTACGTGGTGACACTCGACACGAACCTGCGGGACCTGCGCGGGGTCGCGCTCGCCCAGCCGATCACCTTCGCCTTCGCCACCGGCCCGGAGCTGGACCGAGGCCGGATCGCCGGCCGCGTGCTCGACCCCCAGACCGGCGCGGCCGTCGCCGGGATCGACCTTTTCGCCTACGGCCTCGCCGACTCGCTCGTCGTCTCCGACTCACTGCCGGCCCTGCTACCGGACCCGCGCACCGCCGCGCCGGACTACCGGACGCAGACCGACGCGAGCGGGGCGTTCACGCTGGACTATCTGCGCGACGCGCCATTCTTCGTCGTCGCCGTGGCGGACGCTGGCCGCAACCGCCGGGCCGACCCGGGTGAGGCGTTCGCCGTGCCGGCCGAGCCGGTCGCCCGCGCGGTGTCGGACAGCGCCCAGAGTGCTCCCCCTCTCCACCTTTTCCGCACCCGGCTCGACACGATCCCGCCGGCCCCGCTGCGCGTCCGCACCCGGAGCGCCCGCCGCTTCGCCGTCCGCTTCGACGAACCCGTCGTCCTCCGCTCCCGCGACCCGGCGGCGTGGACGCTCGAAGACTCGACGACGGGCCGCGCCGCCGCCGTCCGCACCGTCTACGCCGACGACGACCCGCAGCAGCTCGTCCTCGTGACCGATCCACTCGCTGACGCGCCGCACCGGGTCGCACTCGCCCGGCCCGCGGCCGTCGCCGACTCGGCGGGGAACGCCGTCCGCCCGGAGCCGCTCGTCTTCGCACCGAGCACCGAGCCGGACACCCTCAGCCTCCGCTTCCTCGGCTTCCGCCCGGACCGCCCGCTCGGCGCGCTCGACACGGCCGCCGTCCGCTTCAACGCGCCCCCCGACTCGGCCGCCCTCCGCCGGATCGCCGTGACCGACACGGTGGGCGCGGGGCTCCCCTTCTCACTCGCCACGCGCGATGGCCTCCGCTACCGAATCGCCGTCGAGACCGACGGGCCGTTCCGCGTCGCCGTGCCTCGCCCGGACTCGACCTACGCCCGCACCTTTACCCCGCTCCCGGCCGACGCGCGGGGCGAGCTAGCCGGCGTGGTCCTGTCCGACTCCGGCGTCGTGGTCGTCGAAGCCTTCTCGGGTGCGGAGCGCTACACGGCGCAGGTCAGTGCGGCGGGCGCGTTCGTGCTCGAAGGATTGCCCGAGGGCGAGGTGCAGCTCCGTGTGTTCGTAGACCTGAACGGCAACGGCCGGTGGGACGGCGGCCGGCTCGCGCCCTACACCCCGCCCGAGCCGCTGCGCTTCCTCGACGCCCCGCAGCGCATCCGCCCTCGCTGGGAAACCGTCGTGGACACCCTGGTGATTGAGCAATGAGCACGCCCCAGATCGTCTTCGACACCAACGTTCTCGTCGCAGGCCTCCGGTCGCAGCGAGGTGCTTCCTTCCGGCTCCTCTCGCTCGTCGGCAAAGGTCAGTTCGAGATCAATCTCTCCGTCCCACTCGTGATGGAGTACGAAGAGGTACTGATGCGCGAGGTGGCCGGACGGCATGTCCCCCGCTCCGTCGTTGAGGACGTGCTCGACTTCCACTGTGACGTTGCCCGCCACCACCGCGTGTTCTTCCTCTGGCGACCGACCCTCCGGGACGCAGACGACGACATGGTGCTCGAACTCGCCGTGGCTGCCGGTTGTACGCACATCGTGACGCACAACCTCCGCGACTTCTCCGGCGTAGAACGCTTCGGCCTCCGCGCCGTTGCCCCTGGTGCTTTCCTCCACGAGATCGAAGACGAGCCATGAACGCGCTCAATGTTCACCTCCCCGCTTCCCTTCGCAAGAACCTGAGCGACCTCGCCGAGCGGGAGGGCATCTCGGTAGACCAGTTCGTGGCCACGGCAATCGCGGAGAAGATGTCGGCGCTCCTGACTGAGGAGTACCTCGAGGCACGAGCCCAGCGCGGAAGTCGGGAGAAGTATGAAGCAGCACTGGCCCAGGTGCCCGACGTGGACCCGGAGGAGTACGACCGACTTTGAGCTTGCACCAGCGCAGGCGAAGCGACAGCGGCCGACTCGTGCCCTACGCCTCGCCCGAGCCGCTGCGCTTCCTCGACGCCCCGCAGCGCATCCGTCCTCGCTGGGAAACCGTCGCGGACACCGTGAGGATCGAGTGACCCGCTGATGCCAGACATGATCTGTATGCAGCCAGCGCTCCCGTTCCTCCTCGCCCTCTCGCTTTTGTTCGCCGCGTGCAGCGGAGGCGGTGACCATGCCCGCGCTCTGCTGAACGCAAGAAGTGCTCCCTGCCCGGAGCGCACCGAAGGCTGGGAACCCTTGCTGACAGGCCTGGGCCGTGTCGACGCTGTCGCCCCACACCCGACGCAGGAGAACATCCTCTTTGCCGGAAGCTTTAGGACCCGCCCGCGAGCGGTGAGCGAGTTTTTCGGAGAGGCCGGGGGCTATCGGCCCGGCCACATCTTCCGAAGCCTCGACTGCGGGGCGACGTGGGAAGACGTAATCAGAACAGGCCGCGTCGGCGATCTCACCGTGTCGCCCCACGATCCCTGGACGGTGTACGCCGCTGCCGGCTTCTTCTACCGGAGCGACGATCTCGGCCAGACCTGGCACATGCTCGACGTGCCGACCCAGGAGGGCGAGTGGATCGCGTCTAGGGGCATCGTGGCGACAGGTTTTAGGGCTGGAGGGAGTCGAAGACCTGCTGATTCTCCCTGAGGACCCGTCCGTGGTCTATGCCGCCCAGGGAGGGCGCGGCATGGGGCAGAGCCGAGACGGTGGCGAGACGTGGGAGGCGTTCGGCGGTTCGCTCTCCCCGGCGTGGCGCTTTTGGTCTCTGGCGTACCGCCGAGGCTACGTCTATGCGCTCGCCTCTGAGGGCCATAGCGATTCGGGAGCAGTCTTCGCTGCGCCTGCCCAAGCAGCACACCCCGCGTGGCAAAAGACCTCGCCTAGCGCCCCCTACCGATTGGGCATCCTGCACCTGGCTGCAACGGCGCACCATCTACTGGTAGGCGGTCACCGGGACCTCTCCGTTCTCGCCCTCTCCGAACGGGAGTAGCTCCACCAAGCTATGACCTTTCCCCTTCTGCCCTCCATCTCGGCGTTGGATCGAACGTCGAGAGGTGGCGTTCCAGAGATAAAGAAATCCAGGCAGTACCAAATCCCGGCAGTACCATGAGCCTCGAACAAGTCATCTCCCGTGATCCCTATGTCGTCAGCGGTGCGCTCGTGTTCAAGGGCACGCGCGTGCCGGTCCAGACCCTCGTCGACTACCTGAAGTCCGGCGAGACGCTCGACCGCTTCCTCGACGGCTTCCCGCCCGTGGCTCGGGAGCAGGCCGAGGCGTACCTCGAACTCACCCTGGACGAAGCGGCGGCTCATGCTTGAGACCGCAGCCCGCCGCGTGCTCCTCGACGAGAGCTTCGCGCCGCAGCCGCTGCGTTCGACGTGTTCGTGACGATGGACCGGAACCTCCCGTACCAGCAGAACCTGAAGGTGCTCGGTTTGGCGGTCGTGGTGATCCGCTCGGTCAGCAATGCGTTCGTGGACGTAGCCCCGCTCATGTCGGAGCTAAACGCAGCCGTTCGTGTAGCGCCACCCGGTGCCGCAACTGTCGTAACACGATGACCCGTGCCTCCTCCCCCGATGCCACCTTCCAATCGCCCAATCACCCAATCGCCCAATCAGCGAATGTTCCAGCCCGTCCTCTCCACCGAAGCCATGCGCGAGGCGGACCGGCGGACGATGGCCGAGTTCGGCCTTCCCGGCTTCACGCTGATGGAGACCGCCGGGCGCGGCGCGGCCGATGCCATCGAGGAAATATTCGGGTCGGTGGCGGGGCGCTCGGTGCTCGTGCTCGCCGGCAAGGGCAACAACGGCGGCGACGGACTTGTGGTCGCCCGCGTGCTGGTCGGACGGGGGGCGCATGTCCGCGTGGTGACGACGGGAAGGGAAGATGATGCAACTGAGGACACAGCCCACAACCTCCGCCTCTTCCGCACGCTTGCCGAGCACGACGACCGCCTCGCGCTCGATCTGTTCGACGACATCCGGCAGGTCGCGGCGATGCGTCCGCCCGACCTAGTTGTGGACGCGCTCCTCGGGATCGGCGTCACGGGACCGCTGCGCGCGTCGGTCGATGCCCTCGCGCGGTGGACGAATGGGCAGCCCGCGCCGGTCGTTGCGCTCGACGTGCCGACGGGGCTGGACAGCGACACCGGCGTCGCCCACGCCGACGCGGTCCGCGCCGACCTGACGGTGACGATGGCGGCGCATAAGGCTGGCCTCCTGTTCAACGACGGACCGGAGCACGCGGGCCGGGTCGAGGTCGTGGACATTGGGATTCCGCCGCACTTGCTCGGCGACGCGCTCGCCGCGCCGGGCAGCGCGCTCCGCTCGACCGATGCCGCCGTGCGCGCCCTCTTGCCCACGCGACCGCGCGACGCGCACAAGTACACCGCCGGCCGGGTGCTCGTCGTGGCCGGGTCGCGGCAGTTCCCTGGCGCGGCCGTAATGGCCTCGCTCGCGGCGGCACGAGCCGGGGCCGGGGCCGTGGTGTGCGGCACGCCTGCCTCCGCCCGGCCGCTCCTGGCAGCGCACCTGACCGAGGTGATGACCGTCGCCCTGCCCGAGACCGACGGCGGCGGCCTCGCCCCTGACGCCCTCGACGAAATCTTGGAGCAGGCCAGCCGCGCCGACGCCGTGCTGGTCGGCTGCGGGCTGGGCAAAGACCCTGACACGCAGCGCTTGGTCCGCGACCTGCTGCCACGCTTGTCCGGCCCGGTCGTGCTCGACGCCGACGGCCTGAACGCCCTCGCCGGGCACGCCGACCTCCTCCCCACCCTCGCCGCAGACCTCGTGCTCACCCCGCACACGGGCGAGCTGGCCCGGCTCGTCGGCACCGACGACCTCGACGCGACGAACCGAATAGCGCTCGCCGCCGCGTGGGCAAAGCGGTGGCAGAGCGTGCTCGTCGTCAAAGGCATGCCGAGCGTGGTCGGGACCCCAGAGGGACGTGTCCTGATCGGCGGCACCGGGGGGCCGGCGCTCGCCACGGCGGGCACGGGCGACGTCCTGGCCGGCCTGACCGCCGGCCTGCTCGCGCAGGGCTTGGCCCCGGCCGAGGCCGCGATCTGTGCCCTCCACCTCGGCGGATGCGCCGCCGACCGCTGGGCCGCCACCCGGCAGCCGCGCGCGCTCCTCGCCACAGACCTCCTCGCCGAGATGCCCTACGTGTTCGCCGACACCGAGTGAGGGCCTCGTGCCAGCCTTCGGGCGAACGCCGACGTGCCCCTACGGGCGCGGGGCGCGACAGGCTCGGTACCTTTCTCAGCTTGCTCTGTCCTCTGTCCTCTGCCTTGAAAGTTCTCTCCCTCGCCTGGGCGCTCGTGATCGTCGCCCTCTGCTCTGTTCCCGGACCGCCGTCTCTTGACGCGAGCGCCTTCGGCCTCGACAAAGTCGGGCACGTCGGGATGTTCTTCGTCGGCGCGCTGCTGTGGCTGCGCGCGTGGCCGGGCTGGGACGCGCGCGTGCTCGCTGCCGGAATCGCCTTCAGCGTGGGGACGGAAGTGTACCAGGGCCTCGCCTGGTTCCTGGGCCGCACGCCGGACCCGCTCGACGTGGTCGCCGACGTGGTCGGACTGATGGTGGGCTACGGCGTGGCGCGGTGGCTGCGCCGGAATCGAGAGGGGGCGACGGCCTGAAAAGCTGTTTCCCAGAGCAACGATTGCGGGCGCGCCGTGTCTTGACAGTCACACTCCGGCCACCAACCCCGCACGCCGATGTCTGCACAGACGACGCTCCGCCGCCGCTATCCGCTTCTGTTCCAACTCAGCCTGCTGCTCGCGCTCGCGCTCACCGTCACCGCCTTCTCGGTGCCGTTCGGCCTCAGCGAGAAGGCGACTGTGATCGTCTCGCAGGATGAGATCGTCCAGGTCGTCGACATTGAGCCGACGCGCCACGCCCAGGAGCCGCCGCCGCCGAGACCGCCCGCGCCGGTCGAGGTCCCCGACGACGAGGTGCTAGACGATGTCCTCATCGACATCGACATCCCCGACCTTCGCACGGAACCGGCCGTCATTCCGCCACGGCCGGATCAGATGCCTGCGGTGGTCGCTCCTCCAGAGCCGGAAGACCCTGACATCTTCATCGTCGTCGAGCAGCCGCCGGTGCTGCTGCCGAACGAGGCTGAGGGGCTGCGGCAGCTTCAGTCGCGGATCCAGTACCCGGAGATGGCGCGGCGGGCGGGCATCGAGGGGACGGTGTTCGTGCAGTTCGTCGTCGACGAGAACGGCAACGTCAACAACCCGGTGTGCGCCCGCGACCCCGGCGGCAACACGTGCGAGGAGGCGCTGCGCGCCGTGCGCGAGGCCAAGTTCAAGCCCGGCCGCCAGCGCGGCAAGCCGGTCAAGGTCCGCTTCTCGCTGCCCGTTCGGTTCCGCCTGCGCTGACGCGCTCGTGCTGATGCGCTCGTGCTGATGCGCTCGTGCTGATTCTGCGGCCGGGCACTGGAATAAACCCGGCAGTCGTTTATATTATCCGTCCCCGCCCACGAACCCCCGTCGCCATGCCTGTCCGCAAAACCGAAGAAGCCGACCTCCGCAAGCGGTACATGATCTTCGTCCAGCTCGGCCTCGTCGCCTCGCTCCTGATCCTGCTCGGCCTGTTCACGGTCGACTTCACGACGGGCCAGGACTTCCAGATCGTCGAGGAGCAGCAGGAGATCGTCCAGGTCGAGGAGATCGAGCAGACGCGCCAGATCGAGAAGCCGCCGCCGCCGCCGAAGCCGCCCGCGCCGGTCGAGGTCCCCGACGAGGACGTCACCGAGGAGATCGACCTCGACCTCGACATGGACCTCGACCTCAACGACGCCCCGACGGACCTGCCGCCGCCGCCCCCGCCGCCGGCCGACGAGCCCGAGCCGGAGCCGGAGGAGCCGGAGATCTTCGTGATCGTCGAGAACCCGCCGGAGCTGATCGGCGGGCTCGAGGGCCTGCAGTCGCGGATCCAGTACCCGGAGATGGCGCGGCGGGCGGGCATCGAGGGGACGGTGTTCGTGCAGTTCGTCGTCGACGAGAACGGCAACGTCAACAACCCGGTGTGCGCCCGCGACCCCGGCGGCAACACGTGCGAGGAGGCGCTGCGCGCCGTGCGCGAGGCCAAGTTCAAGCCCGGCCGCCAGCGCGGCAAGCCGGTCAAGGTCCGCTTCTCGCTGCCCGTCAAGTTCCGCCTCCGCTAGTCTCCCGACCCTGACAGCCATGCGACACCTCGCCTCTGCCCTGCTATCGCTGTTACTGCTCGCCGTCGCCTCTCCGGTCCAGGCTCAAGACGCCGAGGTCATCGTGACGTTCGACCGCGGCACGTCCGCCTTCGAGGCTCAGCAGGTGGTCCGGACGGTCACTCCGGCCCTGACGTTCGACGAGTTCTCCCCGCTCTACCTAAGCATCCCGTTGGACGCTCCTCCGCCGCCCCAGACGTTCAGCGCTCTGTTCGAGTCCGGTGCCGTCTCGGTTGAGGTCGTCAGCCTGGCTGCCCAGACGGCGGCCTGGATGGCGACTGACCCGGAGGAGATGCTGACCGACGGGCGTTTCGCTTACACCAAAGGGCCGCCCCTTGGGTACATGGTCCGCGTTGGATACGCAAGCACGACGACGACCGATCAAGCGGCGGCGGCCTTCGCCTCCGCTCTGGGGACCGAGCCCGCCACAGTGAAGAAGCAGGCGAACGAGATTCGACTTCGGGTCCCGGAGCTTACGGCACAGACGGTGGCGGGGCAGCTCCAGTCGTCAGCAGGCGTCGTCGCGGTGCGCGTGCAGTAGCGCGGCTGAGGGAGTGCGACCAGCTCGCCCCCTTTCTCCAAGCCCCGGTCGCTGCCCACGGCCGGGGCTTTCTCTCGTCCGTCGCAGTCCGTCACCCCACCTCGATCATCCGCTCGCAGAGGGCTGCCTCGTGGTCGAGGTTGGTGGCGATGACCAGAATCCCGCCATCGGCGCAGTGCGCTCGGGCCGTCTCTTTGACGAAGGCGCGGCCCGGCGCGTCGAGGGTCGCTGTCGGCTCGTCGAGCAGCAAGAGGGGCGGCTCGGCCAAGAGCGCGGTGGCGAAGCGGACCCGCTGCGTCATGCCCGACGAGTACGCCCCGACGCGGTCGTCGCCGCGCCGGCCCAACCCGGCTGCGTCGAGCACAGTGGCGATCCGCGCCTCGGCCTCCGGCAACCGGCGGGCCCGGGCCAGAAAGGTCAGGTTCTCCCGTGCGCTGAACGCGTCGTAGAGGTGGAGATACGGAGCGACAAACCCGACGTGTCGAGGACGATCCGCCACCTCCGCCTCGCCGAGCCACAGCCGGACCGTGCCCGCCGTCGGCGTCCGCACTCCCGCAACGATCTGAAGCAGGGTCGACTTGCCCGCGCCGTTTGACCCCGTGATGGCGAGCGAGTCACCCGGCTCGAGCGCGAAGCCGAGGTCGCGGAAGAGCACGCGCCGGCCGAAGCGGTGGCCCAGGCCTGAGGCTTCGAGACGCGGTGCAGCAGGCATGGGCGAACAGGCGGAACGGCAAGGGCAGGTCGGGCGATAAAGCAGCGCCCGACAGGACGCAAAATAGCACCCCTCACTCCCTGCGTTTCCTCGCCCCGATCCTATGCCGCTACGCCCGCTCGCCCTCCTCGCCTCCCTCGTCCTGCTCTCCGCCTGCGCCGACCCGGTCGACACGGCCGACACGGAGACCCCGCCGGTCGTCGAACCCGACACCACGGCGACGCCGATGAGTATGTCCGACGGCAGCGACGAGGCCGCCGCTGTGCTCGACCCGACCGAGGGCAACACGGCCACCGGGCGCGTCACCTTCACGCGCGTGGACGACGGGGTCCTCGTCTCGGCCGAGTTCAGCGGTCTCGCTGCCGGCAGCCATGGCTTCCACGTCCACGAGACCGGCGATTGCAGCGCGCCCGACGCCTCCTCCGCCGGAGGGCACTACAACCCGGACGGATCCCCGCACGGTGCCCCGACCGACGCGCCGGCCGAGCGCCACGCCGGCGACCTCGGCAACCTCGACGTCGACACCGAGGGCAACGCGCGCTACGAGCACACCGACCGTGTCCTCCAGCTTCGCGGGCCGGAGTCCATCATCGGCCGCGCCGTGATCCTGCACAGTGGGGCGGACGACTTCACTTCGCAGCCCAGCGGCGACGCCGGCAACCGGCTCGCTTGCGGCGTGATCGAAGCCCTCGCCGCGCGGTAGCACGAGCCGGCTCGCTCCCCTGCCCCTCGCCTCTCGCTTTCCAACCCTGTGCCCGACCTGATCGGCCATCCGTACACCCCCTCCTCGCAGCACGACCCGGCTCGGCCCGCCCGCCGGGTGACCGGCCCTAGCCAGCCGAAGGACACGCGCTCGTTCTACCGGAAAAAGCGCGTCCTCCTCCCGGTCGGGCTGCTGCTCGTGCTCCTCGGCGCGCTCGCAGCGACGAGCTACGCGGTGAAAAAGGCCGAGGCGCGCCGGCTGATCGTCGAGGCCGAGCGGGCGCGGTTCGCCACGTTCCTGGAGGCGCGCGAGGCGCGCTACCTCGAGGTCCCGCTGCTCTCGGACCCGAAGCGCCGGATGCTGCGGCGCAGCCGCAACGCGAAGCACGTCGAGACCGCCAGCCGGCTCGGCGTGCCGTCCGTCGCCGCTCGCGCCGACGTGCTCGGCTGCGCGCGCGAGGCGGGCTTGGTCCGGCTCGGCGACAGCCCGTACTACTGGGTCGGGCGGCTCACCTACTCGGTCCCCTACGTCACCCCCTCGGCCGCCGCCGTGCTCGACTCCATCGGCGTCCGGTTTCAGGCGAAGCTGGCGCGCTTCGGGCTGCCGCCGTACCAGTTCTACGTCTCGTCGGTGCTGCGGACGCAGGAGGACCAAGCCGCGCTCCGACGGGTCAACGTGAACGCGGCGCGCTCCACCTCCAGCCACGAGTTCGGGACCACCTTCGACATCCAGTTCCGGCGGTACCGCTACGCCGGCGACCCGGCCTCGGAGCTGTGGCAGCCAGCCTTCCCGTTTCTCCGCGACGAGTTCGCCGGCGAGCTCGCGGCGTTCTACCGGCGGACGACGGAGACCTACCCCTCGCGGATGCTCGCGCTCTTGGGCGAGACCCTGATCGAGCTCGAGGACGAGGGCCTACTCATCACCGTCATGGAGCGCCGACAGCCCGTCTTCCACACCACCGTCGCCCAACGCCTCGTCCAGGCAGGAAGCTGAGCGGGCCGGAGCGCTGACGCGAAGGTGTCAGGCGGCGACGCTAGCTTCCTGCGTTCTCCCACCGCCGCTCTCCATGTCCGATCCCGCCGACCCTGTCGTTCATGACGCCGCCCTCTACGGGCACGACCGGACCGAGCGGATCGTCGGGCTGCACCTCACGCCGGGCGACGACGGCACCGAGCGGATGCGGGTCTACCGCCGCCTCGACGAGCACACCGTCGAACACGCCGACGAGCCGTTCTACCCGTTCTTCTTCCTCGCCGACGCCGACCTCCTGCGCGGCTTTCCGCGCGAGCGGTTCCGGTTCCAAGAGCTGGGCGGCGCGGGCTACTTCCGCTGGCTCGTCGTCTTCCCGAGCCGGGGTGCCTACTGGGACGCCGTCCGGCATGTCGAGCGCGTGACCGAGACCGCCGCCAAGCGGCCCGAGGAGGTCTACTTCCCCGGACCGCCCGAGCAGCAGTACCTCATGCAGACCGGTCGCACGCTCTTCAAGGGCATGCACTTCGACGAGCTGTACCGGATGCAGCTCGATATCGAGACCTATTCCAGCGAAGGCGGCTTCCCGAACGCTGACCGTCCCGGCGACGCCGTCATTATCGTCTCGCTCTCCGACAACCGGGGGTGGACCCGGCTCCTTGACGCGCGCACGCTCCCAGAGAAAACGCTCCTCCAGGAGGTCGTCCGCCTGGTGCAGGAGAAAAACCCCGACGTGATCGAGGGGCACAACTTCTACGCCTTCGACGCGCCGTATTTGATGACCCGCTGCGCGCGCTGGGGCGTCCCCTTCGCCATCGGCCGCGACGGATCGGTGCCGCGCACCTTCCCCTCCTCGATGCGCTTCGCCGAGCGGAGCATCGACTTCCCCGCGCTCGACATCGCCGGGCGGCACGTGATCGACACCTACTTCCAGGTGATGAGCTACGACGTGTTCAAGCGCGACCTCCCGGCCTACGGGCTCAAAGTAGCTGCCCGGTACTTCGGCTTCGCGCCCGAGGGCCGAACGTATGTGGACGGGGCCGACATTCCGCGCGTGTGGGACGAGGACCCGGAGCGCCTGCTCGCCTACGCGCTCGACGACGTGGTCGAGACCGAGCGCCTCAGCCGGCACCTGTCGGGGAGCACGTTCTACCTCACCCAGATGGTCCCGATGCCCTACGACCAATGCGCCCGCACCGGCCCGGCGGCCAAGATCGAAGCCCTCTTCGTCCGGGAGTATCTCCGCGAGCGGCAGGCGCTGCCGAAGGCCGAGTGGGGCAGCCAGACCGTCGGCGGCTACACCGACGTCTTCGTCACGGGTGTCGTCGGACCGATCGTCTACGCCGACGTGGAGAGCCTCTACCCGAGCATCATGCTCGGCTGGAACGTGCAGCCGAAGGGCGACACCCTCGGCCTCTTTCCCGACCTGCTCCGCACCCTCACCGATCTGCGCTTCGAAACCAAGCGCTTGATGGGCGAGGCCGCGACGCCCGACGAGCGCGGCGAGCTAGATGCCCGACAGACCGCCTACAAGAACATCATCAATTCTTTCTATGGAAATATGGGATTCGGCATGGCAATATTCAATGATTTTGCCGAGGCCGATCGCGTAGCGGCGACGGGGCAAGACTTGCTCCGCCAGATCATTCGCCTGATCCGGGAGCGCGGCGGGCTCGTGGTCGAGGTGGACACCGATGGGGTGCTCTTCGTCCCGCCCGACGGGGTGCGCGGCGACGCGGCCGAGCGGGCCTTCGTCGAGACGCTGAGCACCGAGATGCCGGAGGGCATTCGGATCGGGTTCGACGGGCGCTTCGAGAAGATGCTGTCGTACAAGAAGAAGAACTACGCCCTGCTGCGCTACGACGGGACGCTGAAGTTCAAGGGGTCGTCGCTGGTGTCGCGCTCGTCGGAGCGCTTCGGGCGGCGGTTCCTTCAGCAGGCCATCCCGCTGCTGCTGAACGAGGACATCCAGGCGCTGCACGACCTCTTCGTCGCCACGCGGGAGCGCATCCTGGCCCACGACTGGGAGAGCGTCCACTCGTTTCAGCGGACCGAGACGATCAAGGACACGGCGGCGCAGTACCTCGCCGACGTCGAGGACGGCAAACGGTCCCGGTCGGCGAGCTACGAGCTAGCGCTCCGCCGCGCCGAGACCGGCGGCCCGCCCGTCGCCAAGGGCGACCGGATCAGCTACTACATCGCCGGCTCCGGCGCGAACGTTACGGCCTTCGAGCAGGCCCGACTCGCGGACGCTTGGGACCCCGAAACACCGGACGAGAACACGGCATACTATCTCAAGCGGCTCGACGAGTTCGTCTCTAAGTTTACTCCTTTTTTTGCTAACTACCACGACTTCCGCCTGGTGTTTTCCCCCGAAGACCTGTTCGGGTTCGACCCGACCGGCATCGCGCTGCACCGCACCGAGCGCGACCCGGAAGAGGTGGAAGATGACGTGCCTTTTTAGACTAGTAGATGATCGTTCTTTCTTGGTGGGCGGCGGCTCTCGAGGCGAACGACGCTCTGTCTCAACTTCCTGTCTCAGCCCCCTCCCTAACCGAACCTGCTCCTAACGAAGCCTGTCCGTTGCCGGACCCTGTCTCGCTGCGGTCTGTATACCCTGCGCAGCTTCCCTTCCCTTTTACCAACCTCCCTCTCCATGAGACACCTCCTCTTCCTCCTCGCCCTGTGCCTTCCCCTCGCGCTGACCGGCTGCGCCCGCAGCGGCGAGACCATGATGGAAGGCGAAAGCGGTGGCGGCATGACCGCCGCCGAAGCCGTTCGCACTGCCATCCCCGGTGACATGCTCGCCGGTACCTCCCCGAGCGCTACGATCGTCGAGAACGCGATGGCCGTCAGCGACCTGAGCACGCTCGTCGAGGCCCTCAAGGCAGCCGACCTCGTAGACGTGCTAAACGGACCGGGTCCCTACACGGTCTTCGCCCCGCTCAACAGTGCCTTCGACCTCACCGATACCGACGAAATGGTGAGGATGGACCTGGACCCGGAGAGCAAGGACAAGCTCGCCCGGCTCCTCCAGGGACACGTCGTCGAGGGCAAGGTGATGTTCGGCACCCTCAGCGAGGGCCAGGTCGTTGAGACGCTGTCGGGCGCGGACTACACCGTCGGCTTCGAAGACGGCAACGCGCTCGAGAAGCGGATCGGCCAGGCGGACATCATGGCCTACGACATCGAGTCCAGCAACGGGGTAATCCACGTAATCAACCTCGTCCTCGACGATGAGGGTTTCTTCAACCAGTAGGCTCTTCTGCGACTTCTTCTCGGGGACGGCCGGGGCATCCAGCCCGGCCGTCCCCGTCGCGTTTAAATAGCGGCCGGCTCTCCAGCTACGGGGCCGCGATGAACGTCGTCACGGTGTCGGCTTGGGCGAGGCTGCCGAAGACGCCGATGCCGTTCTCGACGTTCGAGAGCACGCGCTGAATCTCGCCGGGCGAGAGCGTGGTCGGGTTGAACTGCGCGTCGCGGCTGCGGAGGAAGTCGTAGAGCGCATCGTCGAGCGCGTTCACGGTGAAGGCGTTAGGGCCGAAGTAGCTGATGGCGTACCACGGCACGCGCAGCCGGAGCGCCCCGCCGGGGAGGCGCTCGTAGTTGGCCTCGTTCAGGAGGGGCGACGAGGTCACGACGGCCCGTTCGGGGTCGAGGGCTCCGTTCTCCACGAACGAGGCAGCCGTCGGGGTGAGCGGGTAGAGCGCCGGGGCGAGGGCCCGCACGTTGAAGATGAACACGCCCTGGCGCGGCCCCGCTCGCAGCGACACGTCGACCGGTGGGGACGGAGCCTCGATGTCGTAGCGCAGTGTGTCCGGTATGGCGCGGGCCACCCGGAACGTGTCCGGCACCGTGGTTTCGGCGCGAATGAGCGTCCCCGCCGGGACGAGGCCGAGCGCCGCAGGCACCTCCACCTCCAGCCGGTAGCGGCGGTTCGGAAGCACGACCGGTTTCGGCCGCGCAGTGGGGCGGTACGTGCCTGCGTCGCTGTCTGCCTTCATGTCCTCCTGGAAGGGGAAGACCTCCTCCACGGACCCGTCGGCGGCGAGGAGAGCGACGCGCACCGTCGCGCCGGAGAGGGCGAAGGCCTCGAACGAATAGGGGACCTCGACCGGCGCGCTCTGCGAGAGCCGCACCTTCCCCATCGGCTGCCCCGCGATGAGCGTCCCCTCCACCACGACCTCGGGCCGGAACGTTTCTTCGGCGAGGTCGCAACCGGCGAGGAGGGCGAGTAGCAGGAGAAGAGACAGCGGTCGGGTCATAGAATCGTACCGAGTAAGAGATAGAGCGCCCTTGAGTTTTACGCCTTCCGTTCCCCCTCAAAAGTCCACCGTCAGCGAGACGTTGGGCAGGAAGGGCAGCATCCGCACCGGCGTATCGACGGGCGAGTTCTCGAAGTCCACCTGGTTGAACCAGACGTTGCGGCGCGAATAGGCATTGATGGCCTGGAGCCGCAGCTCGTAGTCCCCGATCCCGCGCACCACCCCCGTCTTGGTCAGGCCGATGTCGGCGCGGTGGTAGGCCGGGAGGCGGGAGCGGTTGAACCCGGGCGTGAGGACGACGTCGCCGTTGACGTTTCCCAGCGGGAGCTGGATGTGGGTTCGGCCGGTAGGCCGCGTGTAGGCCTGGCCGGTGGCGTAGACGAAGGCTCCGGTGAGGGTCCAGCCGCGCCCGACCTCCAGGTTCGCCACGACGGCCACGTCGTGCCGGCGGTCGTACTTCGGCGAGAAGAACTGCGGCCGGCCGTCGGGGCCGGGGTTGACGGCGCTCCCGTCGGCCCCCGTGAAGCGGCGCTGCGTCAGGCCGAGCGTGTAGGAGACGAACCCGTGGAGGCGGCCGAGGGGCCGCTCGACCAGGACTTCGAGGCCGGTCGCGTAGCCGTCGCCCGAGCGGAAGAGGTCCGCGTAGCGCAGCCCAGCGGGGTCCGGGATCGTCGGGTCCAGCTCGAAGAGGTCGCGGAGCGTGCGGACGTAGCCCTCGACGTCGACCCCGAGGTTCGGGAGCGGGCGCGTCTTGAGGCCGAGGATGAGCTGATCGCCCCAGGCGGGCGGGATGTCGTCCTGGGTGGTAACCCACACGTCGAAGCCGGAGAAGGCCTCGTTCGAGATGAGCGTCAGGAACTGGTAGTAGCGGCCGTAGGCGGCCTGGGCGCGGACCCGCTCGCCGAGGGCGCGCTCGACCTGGAGGCGCGGCTCCAGGCGGAGGTAATCGCCGGAGGAGAAGTAGTTGGCGCGGAGGCCGCCGGTGAGCGTCCAGACCGGGCTCGGGCGGAGCGTCGTCTGCAAGTAGCCCGAGGCGTAGTCCGTCTCGGTGCGCGAGGCGAGGATCTCGCGCCCGTCGAAGTCTTGGGCGTATTGGAGCGAGAGGTGGCCGCCCCAGAAGCCGCCCTTGACCTCGACGGCGCGGCTTGCCAGCCACTCCACGTCGCCCTTTGCCGAGACGTCGTCGACCGAGTTTCGGCGTCCGCGTTGGACGCCGGCGACTTCGGCGGTCGGGGTGCTGACGTACCGCGAGCCGGTAAGCCGAAGCGTGGCGAAGACGCGGTCCGAGAGGATGCGGGTGTAGCGGACGCTGCCGGTGCGGTTGCCGTAGCGGAGGTCGAAACGGGCGTCTTGGGCGAAGGGGAACTTGACGTCGTCGGCCCCGGCGTAGAGCGCCAGCGAGAAGCGGTCGTCGGGCGAGGTCTCGACGTTGACCTTGGCGTTGACGTCGTAGAAGAAGAAGCCCTCGGGGATGAAGTCCTCGCGCTCGCGGAGCGCGGCGAGCACCGGCTCGAGCGTCGAGCGCCGGACCGCCAGGAACCACGAGCCGCGCGCGCCGCCGAGCCGGAGCGGCCCCTCGACGTTGACGCGGCTGGCGAGCAGCCCGACGCTCGCCTTGCCGTCGAGCCGGTTGCGGTTGCCGTCGCGGTTGTAGACGTCGATCACGCTCCCGAGGCGACCGCCGTACTCCGCTGGGTAGCCGCCTTTGTGGACGCGCACGTCCTTGATGGCGTCGGTGTTGAACGTCGAGAAGAAGCCGAAGAAGTGGGTCGGGTTGTAGACCGTCGTCTGGTCGAGCAGGATCAGGGTCTGGTCCGGCGAGCCGCCGCGGACGTAGAGCTTGGACGAGAAGTCGCTGGCGGCCTTGACGCCGGGCAGGAGCTGGAGCCCGCGGAAGAGGTCGTTCTCGACCGTCGACGGGAGCTGCTGGATGAGCTGCATCGGGACGTGCTGCACGCCGACGGCCTTCTGCTCGCGCGTCCCGGCCTCGACGACGACGGCGTCGCCCTCCAGGGTCGCCGGCACCAGGGAGAAGTCGAACCGTCGGCGCTCGCCCGGCTCGAGCGTCAGCGCGAGGCGGCGCGGGGCGTAGCCGACGTACGAGGCCTCCAGGACGACCTCGCCCGGAGGCACCCCCGCGAGCACGTAGAAGCCCTGGTTGTTGGTCGCCGCGCCGGTTCGGGCGCTCCCGTCCTCGCCCTCGACGGCGATGCTCGCCAGGATCAGCGTTTCCCCCGTCGCAGCGTCGCGGACGGTGCCGCTGACGGAGGCCGCCTCGCCGGAGACCGTCTTGCCGGAGGCCGGAGCGCTGGGCTCCTGCGCGTCGGCAGAACCGGACGCAAGCGAGAGCGCGAATAGGACGGCAGCGACGAGGGATAAACGAGACATGGCGAGGAGGTGTCGGCGACGCGCAGCCGCGGCGGGAGAATACGGGCGCACGCCGTGCTCTCCTACAAACCTCTAGCCCCCGTCTTTCTCCTGCTCGGGTTGTCGCCTTTTCGTACCGTGCGCGTGCGCCTGATAGCTCAGACGCGGCGGTAGCTCCACGCCCCGTCCCGGTGCGCCAACGGAACACGGGACCCGGGCCCGTTGACCCGTAGGGCAACGGACAATGGGTTGACCACCAATGATCTAGCGTCTTACCCTGCTTTCGGAATCGATCACCTAGCTCTGTACCGTCATGCGCTTACTCATCACACTTCTCGCTTCCCTGTTTCTCTCCATCCCCTCTGTCGCTCAAAGGCCCGGCGACTGCGACCTCGGCACCGCCCAAACCGATCTCGACGACAGCGGCGTCCGCGCACGCCTCCTCAACACTGGCAGCCTCTTCTTCGGCGTGGGAGCGGAGGCCGATTACATCGTGCCGCAGGCCAGCGGGAACTCTGCTATCTTCGCCTCCGCCATCTGGATCGGCGGACTGGTCAACGGCGAGCTTCGCGCGGCCGGCTCGCGCTACACCGACTTCGAGTTCTGGCCCGGCCCGCTGAACGAGGGTGCGACACTGCCGCGCCCCTTCGACTGCTCGGCCTTCGACCGCATCTGGGTCGTCAGCCGCGCCGAGGTCGAGGTCTACGACGCCACCGGTACGGCCACCGACGACCTCGAAGACTGGCCGGTGGTGCTCGGCGCTCCCGTCTTGGACGGCGACGGGGTGGCGGGCAACTACAACCTCGAAGGCGGCGACCGGCCGCTCGTCTACGGCACCGAGACCGCCTTCTGGGTGATGAACGACGTGGGCAACGAGCACGACGAAACAGAGACGCCGCCGATTGGCCTGGAGGTGCGCGTGACGGCGTTCAGCATCGCACATGAGAAGAAGGCACTGCACTGGGGGACGTTCTACCGCTATGAGCTCGTCAACCGCAACACCGCGCCCTTCACCGACGCCTACCTCGGGTTGTTCCTGGACCCGGACCTGGGAAACGCATCCGACGATTACGTCGGTGTGGACACGACGCGGAGCATGGCCTTCACCTACAACGCCGACGACGAGGACGATGTCTACCGCTCGCCACCGCCAGCCGTGGGCTACGACTTCCTGACCGGGGCTGGCTCGCACCTCTTTTTCATCGGCAGCGGGCCGCCGGAGCTGACCGACCCCGGGGTGGGCGAGGAGTATTACAACGTGATGCAGGGGCTCGCGCCAAACGGGCACCCTATTACCGCCTTCGGTAACGGCATCACGGGGCAAGGCGAGGTAACGACCTGGGCGTTCCCTGGTGACCCGGCTGAGGAAGCGTTCTGGAGCGAGGTCAACAACGACGGCACGGGCCGCGACAACCCACCTGGCGACCGGCGGCAGGTGATCTCGACAGAGGCCTTCTCGATCCCGCCCGGCGGCAGCCACACTGTCGATATCGCGATCCTCTTCGCCGTGGGCACCGGCCACCTGAACTCGGTCACGGCACTCAAGGCGGCTTCCGACCTGGTTCAGAGCCGCTACGACGCAGGCACGCTCTTCGCCCCCTTCCCCGGCCCGACGCCTGTGGCGCTCGCCGCGCCGGGTCTCCGCACCCCGGACCAGAACGCGGCGTTTCTGGACGAGCCGGTGCTGTTCTCCTGGACGCCGGTCGACGGCGCGACGCACTACCAGCTCGACGTGGCTGCCACGCCAGACTTCGCAGACCCCGAGACGTACTTCACCTTCGTTCCCAGCCGAACAGTCGATCTAGAGGTGCCAGTCAACCGGCCCGTCCGGCGCTTCTGGCGGGTCCGCGCCTTCGGCCCCGTCGCCCAGAGCACCTTTAGCGGGACGCGCCGCCTCACCCTCCAGACCGGCGACGCGACGACCTTTGCCGACGGCGACGCCATCGTCGAGGTCGCTCGCCCCGGCACCGAGGTCTGCCCGCCCGGTGCCAGCGACGAAGGCTGCCGGTTTTTCGGGGGCAACACGGTCTGGCTCAGCGCCAACAGCACCGGCGATTACCTGGTGACCAACCCGTTCAACGACCTCAGAGACCTGCTCCCCTTTGGTCCGGTGTTCGAGGGCGATAGCTTCGAGATGCGCTTCACCGAGGCCTGCGCCGAGGTCGGCGCGTGCCTCGGCGTCTACGCCGACGCCGCCCCCGGCTCCGGCCGGGACGAGATCGCGGGCGTCCCCTTCGAGCTGTGGAACGTCGGTGCCGAGGACGGCCCCGGTGACGACACGCGCATGATCCCGCTCCTCCGTGGCGCTGCCGCCCTGGTAGCCTGGTCCGACGCGTTCCCGAGCGTGCAGCCCGTTCTCGTCGATGGCGACACCCTGCTGCTCTCGGTCACGCACCAGGTGATCGGGGTGATGCCCGACCGGCCCACCGGCTACGCGCTCTTCGAGGTGGCCGCCGAGGGCTTCGGCGGGCCGGGGGCGAGCTACGACCCCGAGGCCGACGGCGACACCCAGATCGACACCTACATCGACCGGGGCACCGGCGAAAAGCGGGAGTGCCAGAGCCAGGGCTACTACGTCGACTTCTGCTACCGAGGAGCAAACCTCCGCTTCGTCGGCGTCATCGGCGATTTCGACGGCTTCGTGCTGGCCGATTTCGCCGGCGACGGGACCACGCCGCCGCCCGGCACCACGATCCGCTTTCTCACCTCGGACGGGCCGCTCACTGTCGGCGAGGACGACCCGCTTCCGAGCGCGCCTACGCTCGGCGCGGCCTACCCGAACCCCTTCGGCACACGCGCGACGGTGCCGCTCGAAATCGCCGAGGCAGGACGGGTGCGCTTGGCGGTCTACGACGTGCTCGGGCGCGAGGTGGTGGTGCTCCTCGACCGCGAGCTAGAGGCCGCGTCGCACCACGTCGCTTTCTCGGGCGCGGGCCTGGCGAGCGGGGTCTACTTCGTCGTGCTCGAGGCAGATGGGCAGCGCCGGGCCAGGAAGGTGATGCTCGTGCGCTAGGGCGTCGGGCAGCGTCGGCGACCTCGGGCGTGCTCCGCCGAGGCCGCCGACGCTTTTTGTTCGGCCCCGCTTTTTGTTCGGCCCCGCTTTTTGTTCGGCCCCGCTTTTGTTCGGCCCCGCTCGCGCGCGACGGGAGCCGTTGGATCGGAATGGCCGCGCCGGGGTTGGAGCGGAGGTCTCCCCTCTATCTCTCTTCCCTCCCATGCCCGAATCCCGCCAAGAAGTCAACCGCAAGTCCACCACCGTCTTCATCATCGCGACGGTCGTCGTGATCGTTGCCCTCCTCGCTTTCTTCGTGTTCTAGATCGGCAGCACGAGCCGGCAGAGCGGATCCGGTGCCCGCAGTTGAGGTTGGAGCGGTTCCGCTAATCCGACTCTGCGTATGGACCGTTTCGTCGAAGGCATCCTCGCCCGCCTCCAGACCGAGTTCGACCCTGAGAGGCTCGGCTCCCAGGTCGCGGCCTTGGTGGCGAACGTGCTCGTCGGGCTGCTCGTCTTCGCGACGTTTTACCTGCTGTGGCGGCTCCTCGACCGGGCGCTGCAGATGGTGCTGCGCCGGGCGAGTGTGGACGCGACGACCGCGAGCTTCCTCGAGACGACGTTCAAGTTCCTCCTGCTCACCTTCGGCCTCGTCCAGGCGCTCGCCGCCGTCGGGATCGACACGGGCGCGGTGATCGCCAGCCTCGGGATCGCCGGCCTGACTATCGGCTTCGCCGCGCGCGACGCGCTCTCGAATCTGATCTCGGGCCTGCTCATCTTCTGGGACCGGCCCTTCGTGATCGGCGACCTGGTCGAGGTCGAGGGGAACTACGGGCGCGTCGAGAAAATCACCCTCCGCTCGACGCGCGTCGTGACCGTCGACGGCAAGATGCTCGCCGTCCCGAACGCGGTCATCATCAACACGACGGTCGCCTCGTACACCAACTTCCCCCACCTCCGGCTCGACGTGCCCGTCACCATCGGCGTCGCCGAGAGCGTGGAGCGCGTGCGCGAGCTTTTGCTCGGCCTCGTCCGGGACGACCCCGCGTTCCTGGCCGACCCGCCGCCGCGCGTGGTGGTCAGCGCGCTGAACGACTACAACACCGAGCTTCAGCTCCAGGCGTGGATCCACGACGAGCGGGCCCACGTCCCGGAGCGCTTCCGGCTGCGCGAGCGCGTCTTCACGACCCTCACCGAGGCCGGGGTCGATATGCCCTTCGAGACGTTCCAGTTCGCGCCACTGCCCAGTCACCCGCTGGCCGTGCAGGTCGGCGGGGGGCACGATCCAGCCTGAGGCGGGCGTTGGACTGCGCGGAACCCTTGGCGGCCAGTACCTTCCGGGGTAGGCGGACCTGCGGACGTTTCGCGTCCGGGGTGGCCTCCTCCGATGGGGCGGCTCACGGCCAGGCGAGGGCAAAAAACTCGATCCCTCTCTGCTCATTTATCGCAGAAGCACCTGCTTTCTCTATGGTAGCCCCTCGACCTCTATGGTAGCCCCTCGACCTCTATGGTAGCCCCTCGACTGCTGAGCACGATGCGTGATCTTGCCTGGTTCGTGCTGCTGGCAACTGGACTGCTAGCGGCCGGAGGACCGGTTGCGGCGCAGACGCCGCCCGACACGGTCGCGGCGCGGGCCGTGGTCGTGCAGGAGGTGACGCAGGACACGACCGTGGACCTCCGGGCCGAGCTCGCGGAGCTGCGCGCGGCGGTGGCGGGCCTCGCGTTGCAGCGCGACAGCCTCGCCCGCCGCCTCACCGCGCGGCCGACGCGCGTGGACACCGTCGTGGTCCAGGACACGACGGCGCGGCGGAACGCGGCTCAGGAGACCGTCGAGCGCGTCGGGCAGGAGGCGTCGAAGGCGATCCAGAACTTCGTGCCCAAGCTGCTGGTCTCGGTGCTGCTGATCGTCGTAGCGCTCTACCTGCTGCGGGGGCTGGTGTGGGTGCTCGAGGCCCTCGCCGCGCGCACCGCCGAGCGGCGGCTGTTCTACAAACGCCTCATCCCCATCGTCCGGCTCTTCGTCTGGGCGCTCGCGGTCTACCTCATCATCGCGGCCATCTTCCAGATTCCGGGCAACAGCCTGATCGCCGCCGCCGCCGCCATCGGCGTGGCCGTCGGGTTCGCGGCGCAGGAGGTGCTCAAGAACATCTTCGGCGGTCTCGTCATCATCCTCGACCAGCCGTTCCAGGTCGGGGACAAGATCGCCATCGGCGACACCTACGGCGAGGTGGTGTCGATCGGCCTGCGGTCGACGCGCATCGTGACGCCGGACGACAACCTGGTCTCGGTGCCGAACTCCCAGGTCGTCGCCGACCAGGTGGCGAACGCCAACGCGGGCGAGCTGAACCTCCAGGTGGTGACCGACCTGTGGCTGCCGGGCTGGGCGGACGTGGCGCTCGCCAAGCGGATCGCCTACCAGGCGGCGGCCAACTCGAAGTACGTCTACCTCGACAAGCCGATCGTGGTGATCGCCACGGACGAGTTCAAGGAGACCTTTTTGCTCCACCTCAAGGTGAAGGCCTACGTCCTCGACACGCGCTACGAGTTCCTGCTGATGAGCGACGTCACCGAGGCGGCCAAGACCGAGTTCATCCGCTGCGGCCTGCTCACCCCGATGTCGACGCTGCACGCCTACCTCAACGACCTCGTCGAGGCCGACCCCACCAACGCCCATCCCGGCGGCGACGCTCCTGACGCGGACGGAGCGCCGTCCGCGTTCGGGCACGACGGCGCGTCCGCCTCGGCCCCCTCCTCGACCGGCGGCCCATGACCGACGCTCCCGACCTGCGCCAGCACGCCGACGCCGAGGTGGAGGACTATCTCGCCTCCTTCGACCGCGATGTCCGCGCGGCCGTCGCGGCGCTCCACTCGGATGCGGAGGCCGAGACCGCCGCGCTGCGCCGCCTCGTCGCCGAGACCGCCGAGGCGCACCGGCGCGCGATGGAGTCGCACGGGTTCGACCGGGGCTTGGACGAGCCGACGCGTCCGCCCACCGTGCTGTGGGACGCCCTCACGGCCTACCGGACCGAGATGGAGACGGTCCACGCCGCCTTCCGGGACGGGCTGCGCGCGCTCGACCTCGGGGCGGCCCTCGGAGCGCACTACCAGGCGCAGGCTGAGGCGCTCGCCACGGAGGCGGCGCACGCGCCAGAGGTGCTCGTCCGCCCCGAGCCGGAGGACCTCATCACGTCCCAGGCCGGAGACAGCCCCGGCCTCCTGGCCCGCAAAGCCGCCGAGCGGGCGAGGCGCAGCACCCAAGCGCTAGGCCGCTCGGTCTCGAACGGGCTGCGGCGGCTCACCGGCAAGGAGCCGCACGAGCCGGAGCTGCACCGGCAAGCCATCCCGCTGCGCGACCTCCTGACCGAGCAGACCACCATCCGCCTGCCGGGCCTGCTCGTCACCTACCACAACACCGCGCAGACCGAGATCGGCCAGGCCGTCGCCCGGCTCGAACGGTCTCTCGCAGTCTGGGCCCTCGGGCTGCTCCGGCTGGAGTCCGGCCTCGACCGGCCGCGCTTCCACGCGGCGGACGTCGTCGCCTGGCGGGTAGAGAACGGGGAGGAGACGGAGAGCCCAGAGTCAGACCCGGTGCCCGTCGCGGGCAGCGTACCGGCGGTCAGTTCCCCCGACGCCTCGGAGGTCTCCGCCCCGACGGACGAGATACCGACGGACGAAGCCTCGGTGGACGAGATACAGGAGCAGGTGCGGCGGGTGCGCGAGATCGTACAGGCGCTCGATGCCGCGCTGCGCGACGCGCCGGTCCAGCTCGCTCCGCCCGACGAGACCGAGCTCGAAGCGGCCGCCAACGCCCTCGCCGAGCGGGTCCGCCGCAGCGGCTACGACAGCGACCGCCGCGCAGCCCCAGGCGAGGCCGAGCCGCTCGCCGAGCTGGACAGCGACATTCGACGCTGGGCGAGTTGGCACCGTCAGGCCGTCCAGCGGATCGGCGTCGACACCCTGCTGCTGCGGCTGCGCGGCCACCTCATCGCGCAGGTCGATGCGCTCGTCGACCGGGTCGCCGAGGCTGTCCTCGTGCCGGTGCAGACGACGGTCAGCCGGGCGGCCGAGGCGTTGGCCGCGCTGCGGGCCGAGGCCGCCGAGGCGTGCGACCGGGCGACGGCCCCGGCGGCCCTCGCCGAGGTGCTGCGCGACCTCCGCCGCCGCGCCCTGGCCGTGATCGAGGACGAGATGGTAGCAGCGCTCCGCCCGGTGTCGCTGGACCGCGCCGTGGAAGAGGCCGTCGCCGAAACGCGGGCGCGGCTGGCGGAGGTGGTCCGCCCCCTGCCCGAGCGCGTCACGCTCCACAGCCGCCTCGGGCCGGACCAGGCCGGCCGCCTCGGCTCGGCCGCTGACGTTGGGCTCCGCGGCGTCGTCGGCGAGCTCCTCGGCGCGAGCTTCGCCGAGCGCCTCACCCGCAGCGTCGAGGAACTGCGCCAGCCCGTGCTCACCGCGCTCGCCGAGGCCGAGGCCGTCCGCGACGTGGTCCGCTTCAACCTCGACACGGCCATCGAGGACCTCGAGGCCGACGCCCTCGGCGAGGCCACGGGTGAGGCCGAGCTGGTGGACGACGAGGGCGAGCCGGACGTCATCGCGAACGCGCGCGAGCTGACCGTGGACGGGCTGGCGCGGGCCGAGGAGCGGCTCGGCAGCGTGGCCGTGCCGCTGGCCGAGCCGTGGCGGGCGTTCGTGCGCCGCGCCACCGAGGCTTTCGAGGCGAGCTGGACCGGGCTGCACGACCGCGTCAACGCCGAGAACCTCATCGCCGCCGGCCTGCTCGACCTCAAGGCGCGCACGAGCCGGACCCTCGACCGGCTGCGCCAGCAGGCCGAGAGGCTCGGCGCGCGCGCGCGCTTCGCCCTCCAGACCTGGTTTCGCTTCGGGCGCATCAAGGCCAAGCGCCTGGTCGAGATGGGGCAGCAGGCGGCCGGCCTCGCCGCGCAGAGCGCCGTCGACCGGCAGCGCACGCTCGACGCCTTGGCCGAGGCGGCCACGCTCCACGCCGGCCTGCCGCTCGTCTACCGCCGCCTGTTCTCGTTCGCCCCCCTCACCGACCCGACGCTCTTCGTCGGCCGCGCGGCCGAGCTAGCCCGTCTCACGAAGCAGGCCGAGCGCTGGCACGCCGGCCTCGACACGAGCGCCCTCGTCGTCACCGCCGAGCCCGGCGGCGGGCGGACCTCGTTCCTGAACGTCCTCCAGGCGACCGTCTTCGGGGCCGATGCCCCAGCCCGCCTCGCCCTCACCGAGCGCATCGAGACCGAGGCGGAGATCGTCGGCCGCCTCGGCGCGGCCCTCGGCCTGGAGACCGACACCTTCGGGGCGCTCGAGGAGCACATCCTGGCCGGTGCCGCCGGGGAGCGCGCGGTCTGCCTCGTCGAGGGCCTGGAGCACCTGATCCTGCGCGCCCCCGGCGGCCTCGACCTGATCGAGCGGACGCTGATCTGCCTGTCGCGCACCGACACGCGTGTGCTGTGGATCTGCACGGCCGTGCAGCCGGGCTGGCGCTTCGTGGAGCGGACGGCCCCCCAGGTCAGCGGCCTGGTCGATACACTCGTGCTGCCCCCGCTGAGCCGGGAGGAGGTGGAGGCGGCCCTCGCTAAGCGCCATGCGCGCAGCGGCCTCCCCCTCGTCTTCGCCGACCCGCCCGAGCCGACGCCCTTGCTCGCCCGGCGGCTGGGCAAGGCCGAGACGCCCGAGGCCCGGCAGGCGGTCCTGCGTAGTGAGTTTTTCGACGGCCTCTACCGCGCCGGCGGAACCGGCTTCCGCCTGGCGCTCCTCTACTGGCTGCGCGCCGCCGACTTCCACCGGGTCGACGGCGAGGCGACGGCCGACACGCTCACGCTGCGCCCGGTGCGTCCGCTCGATTTCGCCTTCGTCGGCACGTTCGACCTGCCGCGCCTGTTTGCGCTCAAGGCGCTCCTCCAACACGGCACGCTGACGCTGGAAGAGCACGACCGGGTGTTCCGAACCACGCGCGAGGAGAGCTACCTGACGTTCGAGTCGCTCCACAACCTGCGCCTGATCCAGCGAGCGGTCGGGGCCGAGGCCCGTCTTGCGCCGCGCCGCAACGGCTCCGCCGCCGAGATGCCCGTCGAGGAGGAGGCGCGCTACCGCCTCCACCCGCTCGTGGTGGCCCCCGTGACGGCTGCGCTGCGGGCGAGAAACATGCTGTGACGCTGAGGACGGGGAGCCAGGCCGGGGCTGTTTCCAAAATCGCCAAGGCTGAGAACATCCGGTGAAGCGGTGCCGTATGTTTGCCTCTTCCGTCCCGTCCCGAACCTGGCAGCCCCGCCATGCTAGGCGCTCTCTTTCTCTTCTTCGGCGTGATGCCCCTGCTCGTCGGGGTCTACGCGTGGCACCTCGTCCGCCGCCGTGGCGAAGGAGGCCCCGAGGACCCGCCGCCGCCGCCCGAGCCGGAGTCCCCACGCCCGACGGCCCCGCCGGCTCCGCGCCGGCACGACCGCGCGCCTCTGGCCCGGCACCACGACCGCATCCGCCGCTCGCCGCGCCGCGTCCGCTGAGCGAGCACGGCCCTCGCGCTCAGAGACTGGCTAGGAATGGAGGAAGCAAGCGAGACCGAGCGCCGGGCGGCACCGACGAGGCGTGCGAAGCAGACGGGGCACCGCCCCGGTGGTGCAGCGCCAACGCCGTCGAAGGCGTCCGGAGCCGCTCGCAGCCCTTCCCTCTGCATTCGTGATCAGCCTCTCACTGCGCCGCGTTGGCCTCGGCCATCTCCTGCACGAGCATCCGCAGCGCAGCGGGGTCCTCGCCGATCCGCTCTAGCTCGGCCGCGCGCCGCGCCTCTAGTCGCTGGAGCCGGGCGACCTGCTGCGGGTAGCGCCGCGCCGCGTCCTCCGGCGACTCGTCGAGTACAAACGCCTCCTGGTTCGCCTCGAGATAGCGCAGCAGCCGGGCTGCCTCCGCCGCACCGTTCCACGCCGCAATCGGCCCTTCGATGGTCTCGAGTACCTGTACGAACGCGTCGAGGGTGTCGAGCGCAGCGTCGAGCGCCTGCGCCTTCGCCGGGTCGGCCGGCAGCGACGCCACGGTGTCGGTCCCGACGGGCGGCTCGGCGGCCAAGGTATCCACGGCTACCGAAGCTGAGTCGGCCGGCATCGGGTCTGGAGGCGGCACCCGGTCCGCCTCACGCGAGCACGCGGCCAGGGCGACAGCAAGGAGCAGGACTAGGATCGGAGCGCGGAGCATAGACCGGGGCAGCATGGACGTGGGCTACCGCACGACGGTAATTCGCTGCGTGAGTTCCACCTCGCCCGCGCTGAGCCGCACGATGTAGACCCCGCTCGGCAAGCTCGAGGCGTCGAACATCACCGTCTGTTTCCCCGCCGGACGGACGCCGTCCGCGAGCACCGCCACCGCGCGCCCGAGCACGTCGTAGACCGCGAGGCGCGCCGCCTGCGGCTGAGGCAGTGTGAAGCCGATCTCCGTCCGAGAAGACAGTGGGTTCGGGAACGGCGAGGCGAGCGCCACCGACCCAGCCGGCGTCACGGCCTCGGTGGCGACCACGACGTTCCGAGCCTCGCCGACGTTTCTGAAGAACGCCTCCTCGTCCTCGCCCGCTACGTACGCAAAGCGCACGCTCACGCTCTCCCCCGTGGCGAGATCGTAGGGACCGGTGCCCGTCACCGCCGCCCGCTCGGACGGCTCGGGAGACGGCGCGATGTCCGAGGTCAGCGCCGCCCATAGCCCGGCATCATCGGCTGTGGCTGGCATGACATCGAGGCTGTAGCCGGACGTGTTGCGGGGCTCGACGGCGGTGACGCCGTAGAACTGCGTCCGCGTCTCGTCGAAGACGTAGGGCACAGCCAACTCCTCGTTGACCGCGCCGAAGTCGTCGGTGTGCGTGTCGTCGATGTCGTCCACAATATCCCAGTCGGCGAAGAGGCCGACATAGAGGTCTTCGAGGTCACCGTCCGAGACATTCTCGACCTCTAGCTCGACGAGCACGTGCGGGTCGCCCTGCCGCGAGTAAGACCGCTGCGTGACGAGCACACCGAGGTCCCGCGAGCGGTAGGAGGTCTCGAAGGCTTGATCGAACGGAGCCGGAGGACTGATCTCTTCGACAGGCGTCACATTCTCGAACTCCGGGAATTGCATATAGGGGTTCGTGTTGACCACACCATCCCGCGCCACGAGCACCGAGCTGACGAAGAGACCGCCTTCGAGCTCGTTGAACGTGAAAGGTTGCCCACCGATGTCCTGGCCGAATAATGCGTTGGACCCGATGAAGCCGTAGTCGTAGAGGCTCAGCGTCATCACCCCCGTGTCGTGGACGGCAACCGGCGGCGTCCACGGCGGATCACCACAGAAATCCAAAGAGAGACGCTCAATAGTGGTTTCCTCGCTGAGCGCGCTTGCGTCGAGCAGGGCGAGGCCGCTGTTGAACGAGACGGACGCTGCGGGAATGTCGCACCCATCGCCTGGGGTGCACTGACCACCCATGAACACAACCCCATCCGGCCCGCACGGCACGCTGCCGCAGGTCTGCTCCGGGTCGCTGACGTAGATGATCGCCGCCGCCGCCCCGGCAGCCGACGCATTCTGCACCTTCGTCACAAAGGGGCAACTGCCTCGCGCGATCAGCGCGATGTTGCCCTCCACCTCGGCAACGTTGCTATCGGTGAACGGGTCGCACCCCTCAATGGGCACCACGTCAGGCGTGGTGCCGTCGCCTTCGACGAGCACGAGCGGCAGCGGCCCGAAGGGAACGGGATAGTCGCAGAAACTAGACCCGAAATTTGCTTCGTACCCGGGATAGTCAGTCCCTCTAACGACTACATGGATGCTGTCCGGCCCAATTTGCGCGAAGGCGAGAGCCGGGGCGAGCAGAAAGAGCGCGAGTGCGAGAAGGCATTTCATGGCATTGTGGGGTCTATATCCAGAAGGTCTATCGGACCACGGTAAGCTGCTGCGTGAGGGCTGCCGCACCGGCCTGGAGCCGCACGACGTAGACCCCGCTCGGCAGAGCCGAGGCGTCGAACGTGACGGTCTGCTCCCCGGCAGGACGGACGCCATCGGCCAGCACGGCGACCTCGCGGCCGAGCACGTCGTAGACGGCCAACCGCACCGCCTGCGCCGCCGTCAGCGTGAAGCCGATCTCGGCGCGCTCCGCCGAGGGGTTTGGATAGACTGGGCGCAGCACCACCTGGCCCTCCGGCGGTGTTTGCTCCGTGGCGACTGCGAACACTGCCTGTGCCGCCTGTGCGCTCGCCGTGATCGCTGCCAGGCTCTCCTCGGCTAGCATCGCAAACCGTGCCCGCGCCGAATCTCCCGGCGCGAGATTGAACGGGCCGACGCCGAGGACGGTGCGCACGTCCTGCGGTTCAGTCAGCGGCGCACCGTTATCTGTCAACCCATCGTATAGTTCTCTGTCTTCAACTCCGTTCGCTTCCAGCGTCCACCCTGAGACCTCATCTACGCTGAGAGCAGCCACACCGGAGTACCTCGTCTCCGGGTTGCTATCATCGAAGACATAGACGAGGTTTGTGCCCTCATCAAACCCTCCAAGGTTCTGCTCGAAGTCGCCGATGTCCCAGTCGGCGAAGAGACCGACGTAGACACCATCGAGGTTGTCCCCCGTTACATTGTTGATGACGAGGTCGAATACGACAAACGGGTCGCCACCGCGAGCGTACGCCCGCTCAACCACTGTAAATCCGAGCGGCGAATAGAAGGATGCTTGGAATGCCTGACCGAAATCTTCAAAAGGCGGCGGATAGGGTGGAGATATCGGGATGAGCAGTTCTACCTCCTCGTACTCTGAGGGCTGGGCAAAGGGAGTACCCGTTACCAGCGCGCGGTTCTCACTGGTCTGCCCAACGAGCACAGAGGCCATGTAGATTTCGGGGTCGCTATGGCCAAAGGAAGGGCCACAGAGCGGATGGGCGGGAGTGTCAGCAATAAATCCGTAATAGAAGAGAGGAATGGAGATTTCACCCGTCGAGAGCGTATACCCTGGGTAGGTCTTGCAAGGCTTAGTTGGAAGAAGCGCGGTCTTCGAACCAGGCTCATACGCGCTGAGTATTCTTTGACCACTGTCGAACGAGACAAAGACCGATGGGACAGTGCAGCCTTCTTCGATTGTACAGTCTCCTCCCATGAGGAGGAGGGTATCGGGGTCGGGGTTGTCTGAGGCGTCATTGTAAACAACGACAACCTCAGCACCGGCCAACGCCGCGTTCTGCACCTTCGCCACAAAGGGGCACTCACCGCGGCTCACAAAGGCAACGTTGCCTTCGATATCCTCTGCATTCGTGAGTGGGCCACAAGCCAGAGAAGGCTCCGCTGGCACGAGCGGGCGCACGCCGATACTCTCTTCAAACTGAGGGCCAAAACTCGCCACGCGGGCTGGATACTTCAGACCCTCAACTATGACATCGACATAGTCGAAGCCAAAGAATTGGGCTACAGCAGGCGTAGGAGTGAAAACAAAGACCACGAATAGGAGATAGCAATGGGCTCGCATAAGCAGGCAGAGGCTAGTGAGGGATGCACTGGCGGCACACAAGGTCCTGACAATTAACCACCATGACTCTCAAAAGTCAAGTGATATCATCCCCCACCGCCCTGCGTGCGCTAGTGCGGAAGCCGCTCGGGCATCTCGGCGACAACGTAGGCGAAGACCGCCATCGCCGCCACGCACCGCTGCATCTCCGCCGCGTCGAGCTTGTCCATCGTGTCGGCGGCGGTGTGGTGGTACCAGAAGTACGTCTCGCCCTCGACCCGGAAGCCCGCGCCGGGGACGCCCTCGGCCATGAGCGGGCCGATGTCCGCGCCGCCGCCGCCGCGCGTGATCCCGGTGCCCTCGCCCTCTTCCAGGACGGGCCGCATCAGCTCGCCGATGGGCTCGAGGAGTGCGAACGCCTCGTCGCTCGCCGTCACCCCGAGGCCGCGTGGGGCGAAGACGCCGCCGTCGATCTCGGCCGCCAGGACGTGCTCGCCGATCTCGTCGGCGTGGGCGTCGCGGTAGGCCGTCGCGCCCCGGAGGCCGTTCTCCTCGTTCGTCCAGGCCACGACGCGGATCGTCCGCCGGGGCCGCAGGCCGAGCTCCTTCAGCAGCCGCGCGGCCTCCCACGTCACGACCACCCCGCCGCCGTCGTCCATCGCGCCCTGGCCGACGTCCCACGAGTCGATGTGCCCGCCGATGACGACGATCTCCTCCGGGTGCTCGCGCCCTCGAAGCTCGGCGACGACGTTGCGCGACCGCGCGTCGGGGAGCATCTCGGCCTCCATCTTAAGGGTGAGCACGACGCGCTCGCCTCGGTCGGCGAGTCGCTGGATCAGCTCGGCCCCTTCGATGGTGAGCGCGGCGTGCGGGATGCGCGGAAGGTCCTCGTCGTACACCAGCGTTCCCGTGTGGGGCGTCTGGAGCGACACCGGCCCGACCGACCGGACGAGGCTGGCGACGGCCCCGTAGCGCGCGGCCTCGCTCGCGCCCCGGACCCGGTAGGCGACGGTCTCGCCGTAGCTCGTGAACGGGACGTTGAACAGGACGATGGTGCCGGGCACGTCGGCGGCCCGCGCCTCGAGCTCCTCGAACGAACCGACGACCCGCACCTCGGCCGTGACCCCCTCCGGCGGCGTCCCGACGCTGTTCCCGATCCCAAGCATCGCCAGCTCGTGGCGGCGCGGCTCGACGAGCACGGCGGACTCGTCGCCGCGCACCCAGTGGGGCACCATCACGTCCTCGCCGCGGACGTTCTCCAGCCCGTCGGCGGCCATCTCGGCGAGCATCCAGTCGATGGCGTCTTCGAGGGCCTGGCTGCCGCTGAGGCGGTGGCCGTAGGTGTCGGTCATCACCGCGAGGCGGTCGTAAGCCGCGGCGCTGTCCGCGAGGGCCGCCTCGATGATCTGGTCGGCGGCGGCGCGGTAGGGCGCGAGGTCGAGCGCCGGCTGTGCGGCGAGGGGCGTGGCGAGCGGAGCAGCGACGAGGAGGAGGGCGAGCAGACGCATGGCGCAGCGGATCGGTGAGCGGAGGGCCGAATCTACGCCCCCGCGCTCTCCCCGCTGTCGGCCGGCCTGCTGCCGGTCGGCTTACCGGTTGGCCCGGTCCTCGGCTTGGCGGCGGCGCTTGTCGCGGACGCGGCCGGCCCGCTCGGTCTCGTCGGCCTGGTCGGTCATCGGGAGGCCGTCGTACTCGCCGTACCAGCACGTGAGCGCGAGGGCCAGGGCGAGGTCGCGGTGCGCGCCGAGGTCGGCCGGCCCGGCGTTTCGGTCGTCCACGCGACCGTGCCGCCCGTCGGGCGCGGTGCGGGTCTCGTCGAGGGTGGCGGTCCGGTCCTCCTCGTCGCCGCCGATCTTGGCGGTCGAGAGCGGAGCGCTGGAGCCGGACAGCTCGGGGACGGCGGGCTTCGGTCCGTCGGCGGGCACGGTCTCGGTCGGGACGCCGGTAGTCTCCTGCTCGGCGAGGGCGGCCATGCGAGGCGAGGCGTCGTCGGCCCCGGCCCCGTCGCTCATCGCGGCGTAGAGCGCGGCGACGGCGGTGGAGGCCTCCTCGCTCTCGTTCGGCATCTCGACGGTGCGGTGCCGGTAGACCGACGCAAAGGTGTCGACGAGGGTCTGCTCGCTCACGCTCGTCTCGCCGCTGCCGGCCTCGCCCCCGAGGCGGACGGCGACGGCGCTCAGCCCCGCCTTGCTGAAGCGGTCGGCGAGGGGCTGCCCCCCAGTGACGACGAGCGTGACGTGCCCGGCATACTGCTCCTCGTCGGCGAGGAGGTCCTGGAGGGTCTCGACGGGCGAGTCGCCGAGGCGACCGAGGTCGCGGACGGCGTAGCCACCATCCTGGAGCTGCTCGGTGAGGGCGTAGGCGGCTGGGGCATTGGACGAGTCGGTGCTGACGGCGCAGATGAAGTGAGCCATGAGAGGGGGATTGAGCGAGAAAGGAAGAGAAGGGTTCTACGGCTCGGGACGGCGCGGCTGTTCCGTTCCCCGATCGACAAAGCGAGGGCCCGACAAAGCGAGGGCCGGACGCCGTACTTTGGTGCCGACGCCGAGGCGTAACGCCCGCCGAAGGAAGCACGTGCACTGTCCCTATCCGCTACCCCCCCCGCCATGTCCGACAACGCCATGCCCGACGACGCCCCGCCCCGCCCGAGCCGACGTAAACGGGCCCCACTCGGCCGCGCCTTCCGCGCCCTCCGAACCCGGCTCACGCTCTGGCGCTCGCTCTTCGCCGCCACGCTCCTGCTCGCCCTCGCGCTCGGTGCCTACCTCGCGTTCTCGCCCGACGGCGAGGTGCTCCTCGGACGCGGACGCGCAGGCATCGCCGTCGTCGAGGAGCCCGACGGCACGCTCGCCGGCAGCGGCGAGGCCAGCTACTACAGCGACGAGCTCGCCGGCAACCCCACGGCTAGCGGCGAGCCGTTCGACCCGGCGCGGCTGACGGCGGCGCACCGGACGCTCCCGCTCGGCAGCCGCGTCCGCGTGACGAACGCGCAGACCGGCAAGAGCGTCGTCGTCCGCGTCAACGACCGCGGGCCGTACCACGAGCGCCGGATCATCGACCTGTCGTGGGCGGCGGCCCGCCGGATCGGGCTGCACCGCAGCGGAACCGCCCGCGTCAGGCTGGAGCTGCTCGTGAGCGACTAGCGCCCATCCTTATCTTTCTCGCCCACCGCTTCTTCCCCAACCTCCTCCGTCCCATGCCCCGCTACAGCTCCATCGCCGACGTCCTCGCCTCCTACCCGCAGCGCTTCAACCCCGAGAAGGCCGAGGGCATCGACGAAACCGTGCAGATGAACCTCAGCGGCGAGGGCGGCGGCGAGTACCTGATCCACGTCCACGACCAGCAGGTCGATGTCTCCGAAGGCACCGCCGACGACCCCACGCTGACGCTCAACGCCCCGGCCGACGTGTGGCTCAGCGTCGAGAACGGCCAGACCAACCCGATGATGGCGATGATGTCGGGCAAGGTCAAGATCAAGGGGTCGGTCCCGTTCGCCACCAAGTTCATGGGGATGTTCGGCGGCTAGCGGCTCTCAGCCGGGTCGGGGTGTCGGAGTGCGTAGCCGAGCCGCTTGAGCCGCTCGTTCGAGACGACCTTAAACCCCTCGCCCGGCCCCTCGTCGAAGACCGGCGGGTCGAGGCCGAGCGCGCGGGCGACGGCCGGATAGAGCTGACGGCGCGTCGGGTGGCGGTCGGCGCAGACGTTGAGAGTCTGGCTGCGCAGATCGTGGTCGAGGACCCACCGCACGGCCCCGATCACGTCGTCCCGGTGCACGAGGTTGACTGGGGCGTCCCCGCCAGAGAGCCGGCGGCCGGCCAGCGAGCGGGCGGGGTGGCGGTCGCCGCCGTAGAGCCCGGCGAGGCGGAGCACGGTCGTGTCCACCTGCTCGCTCTCTCGCAGGACGCGCTCGGCGGCGAGGACCTTGGCCCCACGCCGGCCGAGCGGCAGGCCGGGCCGGGCACCGGCGTCGGACTCCGTCACGGTCCCGCCGGTGTTCGGGTAGACCGAGGTCGAGCTCGTCATCACGACCCAGCCGGTGCCACCGCGCTCGGCCGCGTCACGGATGGCCTGCATCACGACGGGGTAAGGCGTTTCGCCTCGCGGCGGAACGGTGACGATGAGCACGTCCGAGCCGAAGAACGCGCCGAGGTCGTCGCCTCCGACCCTCGTGCCCTCGACGGTCTCGCCCACGGCAATCCGGTACGGGACGAGGCCGGCGTCGGCGAGGTCGTCCAAGCGGTCCGGCGAGGTCGTGCTACCGCGCACCCGAGTTCGCCGCGCGAGGGCGGCGGCGAGCGGCAACCCGAGCCAGCCGCAGCCGAGGACGCTGACCGTTTGGGGGGACATGGCGGACCTCGTATCGTCTGTTGGTATACGCCGCGCGCAGTGCTAGTCGGCACGCTCCCAGCGGCCTGACCTGCTCCTTTACCGAGGCATCGGCACCAAGATCCTAATCTGGTGTGTGGCGCAAGCGACGTCTTCCGTACTATGCCGAACAGTTCGGCCTTTGCCATCTCGTTCTATGCCGACCCATTCCGCTCAATCACTGGTTACACGGCCACTCCCACCGGCGGGATCGGACCGGGCCAAGCAGCGTTCCAGACGAAACAGACTTCGCCGCTAGCTATGGAACGTCAGCAGATCGTCTCACGTGACCCGGAGGTAATGAACGGTGCCCTCGTCTTCGCAGGCACCCGCGTTCCTGTCGAGATCCTCATCCAGCACCTCGCCGCTGGTGACCCCCTCGACAAGTTCCTCGGCGACTTCCCGACCGTGAGCCGAGAGCAAGCGGTGGCTTACCTCGAGATGACGCTGCACGAGGCTGAGGCAGCGGCGTGAAGGCGCTGCTGGACGAGAATATGCCGAAGGCGCTTATCCGACTCCTTGCCCCGGAGGTTGAGGCGCGGACAGTGCAACAGCAAGGGTGGAGCGGTCGCAAGAATGGGAAGCTGCTCGCAGTAGCCGCAGATTCGTTCGACGCGCTGATCACGACCGATCAGGGCATCCCGCACCAGCAGAACCTGAGCCGGTACGACATAGGCATCGTGCTCATGGAGGCTCGGAGCAACCGTACCGAAGACCTTGCGCCGTTAGTGCCGGAGGTGAAAGCGCGGCTCGAATCAGTAACTCCGGGGGTTGTGCTCCGCGTGGCCGTGTAACCCGCCGCTGCACGCCGACGAAGGGCTCGACGGTCTTGCTTCGTTCGAGCCTCGGTGTCTACTTTGCCTCCTCCGAGCGCCGCGCTGCCCTTCGCGGTTGAGCGGCCGTCTGTTAGGCAGCTACTTGTGCCTTTCGCCTTGGTCTGACTTCAGCGTAAGATCCGGTTTCAACATTGCTCAGACGTTTCTGCCATGAAGAGCCTTCTGCTGTGCGTTACGTTCTGCGCCACCCTATCGGCTTGTTCGCTGCTCGACGGTGACGATGGACCGGGAACGCTTCCGCTCAGCCAACTTCGAGCTGCGCCCGATACGCTCGCGTTCGGAGACCAGAACCTCGTGCTGCGGACGTTCATGTGGCGCGACTTCCAGCCGATCTCGCCGTCAGACGGCAAGCCGCTCATCGCCATCTTCTGGGTCTACTCCGCCGACTCCACGGCGCTGCCCGCCGGACTCATGGCAGATGCAGCGTGGGTGGTGAGCGGGGAGAGCGTGTGGGACACGTACTTCACCGATGAGGAGCCACCGCCGAGCGAGCAGCAGCCCTACCAGTTGCACGAAATTGCGCGCGAGGGGCCGAAATGGGGACCAGGGATTGAGGTGGATGCAGTCGTGCGCCTGCGTGATGGGAATGGCGAAGTATATCTTGTTCGAGCGCCGTCGCAGTATATCTCTCGGACAGATTGACCGTTACGCTGTCTGACCTGCGGCTGCACGCCGACGAATGCTCCGCGGCCTTGCCTCGTCTAGCCGCTGTCGCTGATCCTGTCTCGTTCCATCAGCCCGCATCGTTTCGCGGGTGAGCCGCAAATGCTCTGTTGCAAAGCTCAACCAATGGTATCCCAAGTGGAGCGAGGGGTCTCTCCGGGAGAGATTACGACAGCGCGTTGAGACAGCGACCGTAGAGCTCCCTCGGCTCCGCCCCTCTGGGATTGCTCGCAGCCCGAGGCGATTCCGCACCGGACGGCGCAAGACCGCTCCGTGCGAACACCGGGCGAAGGGCGAACACCGGGCCGGACGCGCCGTATCTCCCTGCTTTCTGCCCGTCTCCCCGTCCACTCTCGTCCTATGCCCGACACCCGCGCCCAGCTCAAGCGCCAGATCCTCGACCTCCTCCGCAACAACGGCACGAAGGCCTTCCGCCCGAAGGAGCTCAGCAAACGCCTCAGCGTCACCGACAACCAGCGCTACAAGCTCTTCCGCAGCGTCCTCGGCGAGCTCGACGACGCCGGCCTCGTCAAGCGCGCCAAGGGCGGACGCTACCAGCACCACGCCCAGCGCGAGGCGAGCGGGGCCGAGGGCGTCCTCCAGATGCACCCCCAGGGCTACGGCTTCGTCACCGTCGAGGGCCAGAGCAACGACCTCTTCGTCCCGGCCACGCGGATGAAGACGGCGCTTGACGGCGACCGCGTCCGCGTCGGCCTCGCCGCCAGCGTGCGCGGCAAGCGGAGCGACCGCCACCGCGAGGCCGAGATCCTCGAGGTCCTCCAGCGCGGGCGGACGCGGACCGTCGGCACGTTCGACAAGATGGGCCACTTCGCCTTCGTCAAGCCCGACGACCAGAAGCTCACCAAGGACATCTACGTCGCCCGAGAGCACTTCAACGGCGCGACCGAGGGCGACAAGGTCGTCGTCTCGATCGACACCTACACCGACCCGAAGGCCTCGCCCGAGGGCCGCGTGCTCGAGGTGCTCGGCAAGGCGACCGATCCCGGCGTGGCGGTCTTGGCCGTCGCCCTCAGCCAGGGCATCAAGGCGACCTTCCCCCCAGCCGTCGAGGCGGAGGCGGCCGACATCCCCCTCGCCATTTCGGCGGCCGAGATCGAGCGCCGGCTCGACCTGCGCGGCAAGGCCATCTTCACCATCGATCCCGACGACGCCAAGGACTTCGACGACGCCGTCCACATCGAGCGGCTCGACAACGGCAACTACGCGCTCGGCGTCCACATCGCCGACGTGAGCCACTACGTCAAGCAGGGCACCGGCCTCGACGCCGAGGCCTACGAGCGCGCGACGAGCACCTACCTCGTCGACCGCGTCATCCCGATGCTCCCCGAGAAGCTCTCGAACGGGGTCTGCTCGCTGCGGCCGCACGAGGACAAGCTCGCCTACTCGTGCCTGATGGAGGTCTCGCCGCGCGGCGCGGTCAGGAGCCACGAGATCCGCGAGACCGTCATCCACTCGAAGCAGCGCTTCACCTACGACCAGGCGCAGGCGATCATCGACGGCCGCACCCCGCGCCACGAGCTGAAGGGCGACGTGCTGCTCGCCGCCAAGCTCGCCCGGACGCTGACCAAGAAGCGCAAGAAGCAGGGCTCCATCGACTTCGACACGGCCGAGGTCAAGGTCCTCCTCGACGACCAGGGCGTGCCGGTCGAAATCGTCCGCAAGGAGCGGCAGGAGGCCAACCGGCTGATCGAGGAGCTGATGCTGCTCGCCAACCGGACCGTCGCCGAGCACGTCGGCAAGGGCAAGAACGCCCGGCCGTTCATCTACCGCATCCACGACCGCCCCGACGCCGAGAAGATTCAGGCGCTGCGCGACTACGTCAAGGCCTTCGGCTACCAGCTCCCGAGCGGGCAGGACGGCAGCGTGGACCGCAAGGACCTCAACGCTGTGTTGGAGCACGTCAAAGGCTCGCCCGAGGCCGCCGTGGTGCAGGTCGCCGCGCTGCGGGCGATGGCCAAGGCGGTCTACTCCCCGCAGAACATCGGCCACTACGGGCTGGGCTTCGCGCACTACTCGCACTTCACCTCGCCCATCCGGCGCTACCCCGACCTGATCGCGCACCGCCTGCTCAAGCACTACGCCACCAGCAGCACCAACATCGGCGAGGACGCGCTCGAGGAGGCCTGCGATCATTGCTCGCAGCAGGAGCGGCAGGCCGTCGAGGCCGAGCGCGAGTCGGTCAAGCTCAAGGTGGTCGAGTACGTCAGCCGGCACGTCGGCGACGTGTTCGAGGGCGTGGTGACGAGCGTGACCAAGTTCGGCGTGTTCGTCGAGATGACGCAGCTCCTGGCCGAGGGCCTGGTCCACGTCCGCGACATGAACGACGACCACTACGAGTACGACGAGCGGAGCTACACGCTCGTCGGCAGCCACACCCGGCGCACGATCCGCCTCGGCGACCCGGTGACGGTGCAGGTCGCCGCCGCGAATGTCGAGACTCGCAAGATCGACCTCACCTTCGCCAAGTAGGCCTTCGCCAGTAGGCTTTCGCCAGTAGACCTTCGCCAAGTAGGGTGGGCCCTACTGCGCTCTGCACGTCGTCCTCCGCACGAACTCCAGCATCGCCGGCCCGGCGGTCTGGTCGTCGCGGCTGAGAGCGAGCACGATCCGCTCGTGGCTCTGGCCGGGCACGACGACGACCTCGCTCTCGGCTCCTGCCTCGGTGAGCGCCGCGTCGAGCAGCCGAGACTGGCGCTGGAGCGCCTTGCTTTCGCCTCCAGCATAGACGATTAGAAACGGCGGAGCTTGCGCGCCGACGAAGCGAACCGGCGAGGCCTCGGCCTGCCAGTCGGGGTCGGTGCCGGTGGGGTTGAAGCGGCGGGCGTAGTAGTCTCGATTCCCGCTGAGGGCGTAGGTCTCTTCGTCAGCCAGATCGTAGCCCGCGCCGCTGACGGCGATGACGCCGCAGATGCCAAACGCCTCGGTGCCGGGCAACGCGGCGGGGTCGAGGGCGACGCGCGCGGCGAGCTGCCCGCCGGCTGAGTGGCCCATCAGGAAGAGCGCCTCGGGATCGCCGCCGTAGAGCGCGATGTGCTCGCCGACCCACGCGACGGCCCGCGCCACATCCTCGGTCTGCCCCGCCACGGACACGTCCGGCAGCAGCCGGTAGTTGATCGTCGCCGCCCCGATGCCCCGACTCGCGAAGAAGCGCGCGATGTTGCCGTAGACGTCGGCCCCGCCAAAGGAGAGGTCCTTGTCGCCCTCGTTCCAGCCGCCGCCGTGGACGAACACGACCGTCGGCCACGCCTCGGCGCGGACGCTGTCAAGCGTCGGCAGGAAGAGGTCGAGGCGGTGCTTGCCGAGGTCCGAGCCCTCGACGTAGCGGAGGTCGTGGAGCACCTGCGCGTCGGGCAGCGGCACCTCGTCGTAGACGAGCCCGATGGCGGCCCCGTAGATCAGCGAGCATCCGCCGGCGCCAAGGGCCGCGAGCAGTGCGAGGACGACCAAGGTGCGGCGCATCTGGCTAACAGTCCTGCTCCTTGCAGGGGTCGTAGCCCCAGTTCATCAGCGAGTAGCGCCAGTCGCTCTCCCTGACGTCGGAGTCCGGCCCTTGCGCCGTGTGTCGCTTGATGTAGCCGACGACCGTCTGCATGTGGTCGAGGTCGGCGTCCGTCAAGTCGTCCTTGGTCTTGCGCTTGATCTCGACGATGCGGCGGCCCGAGCGGTGCCCGGTAGACTCCCCGCCGTCGCTGTCGCCGACAGACTTAGACTCGTCGGTGCCGAGCCAGTCTTCGAGCTCCTGGGGCTGCATGTTGACGAGGTCGCGGAACGTGTCGTAGGTGTCGTGCTGGTCGTCGGTGAAGTCAGCCATGAGCGATGGGGGCAGGGCGTGAGCGGGAGAGACGAGAGGCCGGCAGCGGCTCGGCACGCTGCTCGATCTCGGCACGCCACGCCTGGGTGAGATAGGCATAGTCGAGCGCCTCGACCTCCGCGCCGAGGTCGCGTCGCGCGTGGAAGCCGAGGTCCACCGGCGAGAGGCTGGCGAGCGGGGCGCTCGAGAGGTCGATAACGCGGGCGCGCAGCAGGCCGCGCCGGAACTCGCCGTGGAGCTGCCCGAGGACGCAGTGCGCGCCGTCGCTCAGCTCCAGCGTGGCCGCGTCCAGCCGGGTGTGCCAGCCGGGGTCGGCGGCGTCGAGGTAGGCCGCGCCCCGGGCCGCGCGGGCGCGGGCGGCATCGAGGGTGACGGCGAGCACCTGCCGCTCGCGGCGGCGGTGGCGATAGGCGGTGAGCGCGCGCTGAAGCATCGGTCGTCCGGTCGGTGTCTCCTCTCTACCGCCGCGCCGCGCGGGAAGTTCTGCCCCTCCCCCCACTAGGTAGCGCTCACTAGGTAGCGCTCGCGCAGGATCCGGGCGTGGTGCTGCTCGTGCCCAGCGATCATCCACGCCAGGGCGCGGACCGTCACCGGATGCCCGCTGGCGACGCCGGCCCGGCCGAGCGCGGGCGCGTCGAGGCCGGTGAGCAGCTTCAACGTCGCCTTGCGCACGTCGGCAAACTCCTCGGCCAGGTCCGCCAGGGCCCGGCGCTCGAATCCGGCGGCGGCGACGTAGCCCTCCTGCTCGAAGCCTGGGAGCGCGGCCGTGTCGGCGCGGGCGAAGCAGAGCGCGCGGTAGGAGAACACGCGCTCGGTGTCGGCTATGTGCCCGACGACTTCCTTGACGCTCCACTTGCCCGGCGCGTAGCGGTGGCTCCCCCGCTCCTCGCCAAAGGCGCGCAGCAGGTTGAGCAGTTCCGCCCCCTGCTCCTCGAGCAGACGCAGCAGGTCCCCGTCCGGGACAGCGGCGAGGTACGGCGCGTAGAAGGGCGCGTATTCCCCAGGCTGAGGGCGGGGGATGACGAGGTGCGACATAGGGCGTGGGCGGCGAGGCGAGTCGGCAGCAAGGTACTTCTCCCCGGTGATCTGGGCCCGGCGATCTCCGTCCACCACCGGGCGGGGCGGCATCCGCACCGTGCGTGCCCGTGGATATCCGGCGAATGCTAGCGGGAGGGGCCGGCTCGGCGGTCCGGTTCGCTTGACAGCGGGGCTAGAAATCGCGTACTTTGGGGACCCCGTGCGGAACTAGCTCAGCTGGTAGAGCGCAACCTTGCCAAGGTTGAGGTCGCGGGTTCGAGTCCCGTGTTCCGCTCCACGCCCGAGTCGGCCTGTGCCGGCTCGGGCTTTTTCGTGGCCGTGCGATGCGCGGCGATGCACGGGATACCGCCTGCGGCCCGGCGCACCTACATACCAGAGGCCGGCCCGCGAGGAAGGGGACCGGCCTCTAGCGATGGATCGGTAGGAGGCGGCGCACAGTGCGCCTAGAGGGGAACCAGCGGGGGCTAGTCAGACCTCCCACCTGTTGAGGTGCGACGCTAACATAAGGACGGCGACCGGTCCCCATCCAGAGGCGAAAATCCTCTTTTTAGCCACGGGGATTCCCCTACGGTCTCCCGCGCCTAACCGCGCGTGTGCTCAGTGCCCGGCGCTCCGTTCCACGCGGACCTCGTCGAGCACCACCTCGGAGAGCAGCTCCAGCGATCCCGACTCCCACAGCCGCCCGAGGTCTTCCAGCGCCGGCTCCCTCGGCTCGGCCGTGTAGTTCTCGTAGTCGGCGAAGCGGACGCCGCCGACGGAGCGCGGGTTGACAGCTCGGCGGAAGCGCGCCCCGCCACCGTTGACCTCGTAGGAATAGGCGAGGTAGTCCACGGTGTCCCGGTCGCGGTGGACCCAGTAGAGGAACCGGTCTTGGTAGTCCCGGCCGCCGCCCTCGGGCCGAAACGTGACCTCGACGAGGTCGTACGGCTCGCCGCCAAGGGTGTCTGGGCCGACGAGGCGCGGCTGCACCGCCGGGTCGGTCAGACCGTGCGGGAGCAGCGCGAAGTAGACCACCGAGTTGACGTCTCCCTCGACGGTCAGCGCCGCGCGCTCACCAAGCGCTACCGGCACGCCGTCGACGGTGCGACGGACCCCGTCGTTGTCGAGCACGTCGCGGACGGTCCCGGCGGAATCGGTCCGGGTGTAGGCGAAGCGGCCCCCGCCGCGCTCAACGCGGAACGTCTGGCCCCGGAAGCCGAACGTGACGAGGGCGGCATCGAGCGTGTCGCTCCCGTGCGCCGCCCGCGCCCGCCCGATCACGGCGACGGCGGCCGTGTCGCGCGCTGCCTCAGCCGGCACGGCCGGCGCAGCCTCAGCCGCCGCGGCCTCAGCCGGTAGTGCCGCTCCGGTCGGGGCGGAGTCGGCACAGCCGGCGAGGGCGAGCAGGAGCGCGAGGCCGCAGCGGGTCACGAGCCGGTCGAGATCGTGAGCGGCACCTCGACGTCGGCCCAGTGCAGCACGAGGCGGGCGGACGTGTCGCTCACCTCGTCGAAGGCGAAGGTCATCATCTCGTCCATCGCGCCCTGCACGGGCTCGACCATGACGCGGAGCGCGTCGCTGCCGGCGTCGTAGTCGCCCGCGCCCCACTGCTCGGCGACGCGGTTGAAGGCGACGGTCCAGGTCTTCTCGCCGGGGACCGTGAACAGGCCGTAGGTGCCAGCCTCGAGCGGCTGGCCCTCGACCATCACGTCGTCGGAGAAGGTGATCGTCGTCGCCTCATTCGCCCCGGTGCGCCAGACGGCGTCGTAGGGCACGAGGTCGCCGAAGACCGTGCGGCCGCGCAGGCTCGGGCGGCTGTAGGCGAGCATCACCTTGGTCGTGCCGATGGTCTGGCCGACCTCGGCGTTGGGGCTGGTCCGGGCCTCGTCGTTGCCGCGCTCCTGCGCGAGGGCGGGCACGGCGAGGAAGGCGGCGAGGGCGAGCGGAAGGAGGAAGCGCATAGCGAGGGGCGGGGTAGGGTGGAAGGAATCGAGCGGGCGAAGCTACGCACAGTCTGCGCCGCGCCGCTTCACGGAGGCATCACGCCGCGACGGTCAGGGTGCGTCGTCACTGCGTCGTCACGGAGCGGCGAGCGCCAGCGTCACCGTCGTGAACAGATCGTCGCCCCCCTCGCGCTCCCAGAACGCGCGCCCTCCCGCATTCCGGCTGAGGACGCCCGCCCGGAGCTGCGTCGCGCCCTGCGCCTGCGCCCACGACCGGACTTCGGCCAGCAGCGCCGCGCCGACGCCCTGCCCCCGGTGGCTCGGGCGCACGACGAGCTCGGTGACATACACCTCGAGCGCTTGCTCGTAGACCGGGGCCGGCCAGAACGGGTGCGCCGTCACCAGGCCGACCACCTCGCCGTCGGCGTCGGCCACGAACACGCGGTGGGCATCGCTCTCGGTCCAGACGCCGAAGTCGGTCTGCCACCGGTCTCGGGCGGAGGCGCTCGGGCGGTGGCGGGGGTCGAGGGCCGTGTGCTCGGCCTGAAGCTGCGCCCAGAGGGCGACGGCGGCGGCGGTGTCGGCCCGACCCGCGCGGCGGATGGTAGTGCTCATCGGGCCGCGACGGCGCGGGGGGCGAGCCGGCCCTGCGCGTGCAGCAGCTCGGCGTTGAGGATCGCTCCGCCGGCGGCACCGCGGACGGTGTTGTGCGAGAGCACGACGAGCTTGACGTCGAGAACCGCGCAGGCGCGGACGCGGCCGACGCTGACCTGCATCCCGCCCTCGGCCTCGGCGTGGCGGCGCGGCTGCGGGAAGCGCTCGTCCTCGAACACGCGGATCGGCTGCGCCGGGGCCGTCGGCAGCCCACGCACCGAGGCCGGGGCGCGGAACGACGCCAGCGCCTCGGCGACCTCGGCGGGCGAGGCGCGCGTGCCGAGCCTCACCGAGACGCACTCGAGGTGCCCGTCGATCACCGGCACTCGGGTGCACTGCGCCGAGACCGTGATCTCCGCCGGCCGGATCGCCCCGTCCTCGAGCGTGCCCAGGAGCTTGCGCGGCTCGGCGACCAGCTTCTCCTCCTCGCCCGGCAGGAACGGGACCACGTTCCCGAGGATGTCGAGCGACGAGACGCCCGGATACCCCGCCCCCGAGAGCGCCTGCATCGTCACGACGTGGACCGCCTCGACTCCGAATGCGTCGACCAGCGGCCGCAGCGCCATCACGAGGCCGACCGCCGAGCAGTTCGGGTTCGTCACGATCCACCCCGGCGTCGTCTGCCTGTCAATGAGCGCTGTGTGGTCGGGGTTGACCTCGGGGATCAGCAGGGGCACGTCGTGCTCCATCCGGTGGGTCCGCGCGTTCGAGATCACGGGAATCCCGGCCTCGGCGAAGCGGTGTTCGAGCGCCTCGGCGGCGTCGGCGTCGAGCCCCGAGAAGACGAAGTCGCAGCCGGCGAGCGCGTCCGGCTCGGCGAGGACCACCTCGCGGTCCGCGACGGCGGCGGGCATCTCGCGCGCGCCGATCCAGCTCGCCGCCTCGCGGTAGGGCCGCCCGGCCGAGCGCTCCGACGCCGCGAGCGCCGCGATCTCGAAGTCCGGGTGGCCGTCGAGCAGCTCGACGAACTTCTGGCCGACGGCCCCGGTCGCGCCGAGGATTCCAACGTTGAGCATGAGGTCGGAGGGTGGAGGGGTCGGAGGAATGTAGGCGAAGGATACCAAACGCCGCCCCGCCCCGTCTGTTCGGTCGCCGGATCGGGGGTAGTTTCCGAGGCTCGCTCTGTCCTCTGTCTTTCCTCCGCCTATGCCTGCCCACCTGATCGACGGAAAAGCCCTCGCGGCCGAGGTCCGCGCCGACGTCCGCGCGGGGGTCGAGGACTGGACCCAGGCCGGGCACCGCCCGCCCGCGCTCCGCGTCGTCCTCGTCGGCGAGCACCCCGCCTCAGCGTCCTACGTGCGCGGGAAGATCCGCGCCGCCGCCGAGGCCGGGATCGACAGCCAGACCCTCCACCTCCCGGCCGACGTCCCCGAGGCCGACCTGCTCGCGCTCATCGCCGAGCTGAACGCGAACCCAACCGTCGACGGCATCCTGGTCCAGCTTCCCTTGCCCGAGCACGTCGACGAGCGCAAGGTCATCCACGCCCTCGACCCGGGCAAGGACGTGGACGGCTTCCACCCGGTCAACGTCGGCCGCCTAGTGCTCGGCGAGCCGGGGTTTGCGCCGTGCACGCCGGCCGGGATCATCGAGATGCTCACGCGGAGTGGGATCGAGACGAGCGGCGCGCACGCCGTCGTGATCGGGCGGAGCAACATCGTCGGCAAGCCGATGGCGAGCCTGCTGCTGCGGCGCGGGCACGACGCCACCGTCACCGTCTGCCACAGCCGGACGCGCGGCCTCCCGGCGATCGCCCGGACGGCCGACATCCTGATCGCGGCCATCGGGCGGGCCGGCTTCGTGACGGCCGACCTGGTCAAGCCCGGCGCGGCCGTGATCGACGTCGGGATCAACCGCGTGGAGGACGCAGCGCGCGAGCGCGGCTACCGGCTCGTCGGCGACGTGGACTTCGACGCGGTGCGCGAGACCGCCGGCTGGATCACCCCGGTCCCCGGCGGCGTCGGCCCGATGACGATTGCGATGCTGCTCCAGAACACCCTCGACGCGGCCCGGCGCAGGCACGAACGCGCGGTCGCGCCCGTTCAGGCGTAGGCCCACGCACTCCCGCCCTCGATGCAAGACACGCCCGTCCCCGCCGCCCCGCTGCCCGACTCGCTCGCGGCCGACTCCGCCGTCGCCGACACGGCGAGCGCCATCAGCCAGATCACCGAGAACATCCAGGAGACCGGCCGGGCGCTCCGCGAGGGCCGCTTCGACGACGTCTACGAGCAGCTCTCGACCGCCGTCATCGACTTCGTGGTGAGCGGGCTGCTGCCGGCGCTGCTCACCCTGCTCGTCTTCGTGCTGGTCTACCGCGTCGTGGCGAACCTGCTCGAGCGCGGCCTCCGCCGGAGCCGCCGGATCGACCTCGGCGTGCAGCAGCTCCTCGTCAAGTCCTTCCGCCTGGTCATGTTCTCGTTCGCGGCGATCATCGTCCTCGACCAGCTCGGGATGAACGTCGGCGCGCTCGTGGCCGGCCTCGGGATCGCCGGCATCGCGCTCGGCTTCGCGGCGCGGGACACGCTCGAGAACTTCATCTCCGGCATCACAATCCTGCTGGACCAGCCGTTCCGCGTCGGCGACAACGTCGAGGTCGAGGGCACGTTCGGGGCGGTGCAGGAGATCACCCTCCGCTCGACGCGCATCCGCACGCTCAACAACGAGGTCGCGGTGCTGCCGAACGCGCACATGATCCAGAACAAGGTCGTCAACCACACGCTCTTGAACACGCTCCGGGTGGTGGTCCCGTTCGGGATCGCGTACAAGGAGTACCCGCAGGAGGCGCGCGAGGCGGTTCTCGGGACGGCCGAGGGCGACGAGCGGCTGCACCCCGACTACCCGTCGCAGGTGGTGGTGACGGCGATGAACGAGTCGAGCGTCGACATGGAGCTGCGGCTGTTCCTCAAGGACCCGAAGCTCGAGGTGCCGGTGCGGTGGGAGTACCTCGAGCGCGTGCGCGAGGCCCTGCGCGCGGCCGACATCGAGGTCCCGTTCCCGCACCTGCAGCTCTTCATCGACGAGGCGCAGGCGTTCGAGCGCGCGGCGTTCATGCAGCCCGGCGCAGCCGGACCCTCGCCCCAAGCCGAGGCGTGAGTCCAGAGCGCGCGGCGGGCCGTCTAGCGGACGAGCGTGAGCTTCTGCGTGAACGCACGGACGGCACCGGCGGCCGGCACCACCTCCGCCCGGATCACATAGACCCCCGCGCTCAGGCGCGAGGCCTCGAAGCTCGCCTGGTGGCGGCCCGCCTCGTGCAGCCCCTCGGTCAGTACGGCGACCTCGCGGCCGAGCAGATCGTAGACCACGATCCGAACCTCGGCCGCCTCGGGCAAGTCGAAAGGCACGGTCGCTCCGCGCGAGGTCGGGTTCGGGTAGGCGGCCTGGAGCGCATACGCCGTCGGGAGCGGCACCGCAACACTGCCCTGGCTCACCCCTGCGGTTTTGCTTGCCGCGTCTCCGCCTCCTCGGCTCGCTACGGCCCCAGCCACCGAAGCCTCATCGACCTTTGCCGCGAGCTGCTCTGCCAGGAACTCCAGGTCTTCGAGCAGCTCCTCGTCGGTGACCTCCGCGAGCAGCACCCCGAGCCGGTCTAGAGCCTCGGTGTAGCGTCCGAGGGCTTCATCGACCGCGACAGCGTTGATCGCCAGGGTGCGCGCCTCGTCCTCGCCCTCGACGTGCACGCCGGAGACCGTGACGAGCATATCGGCCATGTCGTAGTCCTCCGCCGCGAGGGCGAACTCGACCTCAACGAGGAGCGCCTGCTCTGCTGTCCGCCGGTGGTCTGGGGCGAGACCGCTACCGAGGCCCTGGCGCAGCCCTTCGAGGAGCGCGCCCGTCGCCGCGAGGTGCCCCGTTTCGTTGGCTTCGTCGAGCCGGTGGAGCGCCCCGAGGTACCGGACGAGGCCCGCCGCCTCCGGTGCGCCCGGATCGGCCGCAATCGTTGACCGGACGGCCTCGATCTCAGCGCCGAGCTCGTCCAGCGTATAGCCATTGCTCCCCTCCGTCGGCCCGGTGCTGCCCCGAGCCAGCACTGGGGTTGCTGCCGTCCGGTAGCCGCCGCCGGAGCCGCTTGTGGGATCAGCGGTGAGGAAGGGGTCGGCGTCGACGATGGTGCCGCAGAAGTAGGCGGCGGACGGGGCTGTACTCGTGCCCCAATAGTTGTTCTCGGCGTAGAGCGTGCCCGCCGTGCCGTTGAAGACGCGGCAGCCGGTCCCCGGCTCAGTGATCGTATTGAGGCCACCCCCGAAGCCGTCCTGGCCGAGCAAGAGATACCCGTCGACGTAGGCCACCTGGTGATCGGCGTTGTCGGCGAACCGGTTGCGCGCCGGAGGCCCGAGGATGTCTCCCTGACGAGAGAGGTCGACCGAGCCGTTGGTCCCGACGCGGAGGCCGTCGTACGACGAGCCGCTCGGGCCGTTGCCCTCGACGACGTTGTCGGCGAATCCCGTCGTGCTCGCGTTCGTCACGACGATGCCGTGGCGGCCGTTGCCGCGAACGGTCGAGTTGTAGAGCGACACGTCGGTGTTGCGAAGGTAGAGACCGTGCGTGACGCTGTTCTCGACGAGCACCCGGTCGAGCGAGACCGAGGAGCGGAACGAGCTACTCTCGATGCAGACATCTCCGGCGCATGGGACGTTGTCTGTAAGAAGGCCGACCCCGTTGTCGAGAAGCTGCGTGTTGGTGATGTAGGCCCCGGCCTGGCGGGGGTCGTCGTCGTTGCGGGCACGGACCAGAAGCCCCACCGTCCCTCCTTCGATGCGGATGTGGTTGAGCTCGTGCGAGGTCCCCGGTCCGTCGCGGAGGATGATGCGGTCCCATCGAGTGCCCGGCGTAGCCTGGGTGAAGGTCACGGGTTTAATGCTGTTTCCTATAGCCGTGAGCGCGTGCACATCGACGCGAGACCCTGCACTGAGACGCACGTCCGCACGCAGATTCATCGTGACCTGGGACCCCGGCTCGCCGACCAACTCTGCACCGGGACCCAGCGTGACGACAGACCCGATCTCGAAAACGACGGAGGCCCCATCTTCGATGACGAGGCCACCGTCGAACGTGAGCGCGGTGTTGGCCTCGACGGTGAGCGTGGCCCCTTCGGTGACGCGGACCTCGTTCGGGAAGGCGGTGCCGTTGCTCTCCGCGCCCATCCACGAGTCGTTACGGATGAATACGGTGGGGGCGACGCGATAGTCCTCGTAATACTCGAATGTGGCCGGTCCACCTTCAGAGCGGATGTCATCTATCCCTATCCAAGTCGGCTCGACTCCCGCAGGGTACTCGAAGAACCCGCTACTGTTGGGGCGCGTCCACGGCGTGAGCTGCGAGAGCACCTTGTTCTGACCGAACATGATGCCCTCGAAGCTCCCCACCTGCTGCGGGTGGAAAAGCTCCCCGCTCGCCGGGACGACGTCACGCGCCTTGTCGTTGTTGGTTCTCGGGAGCGTTATCAGCAGCCCCGTCTCCAGGAGACCGATATCGCGGACGGGGGTCTCGAAGGCCTGATTGAAGTAACCTACACGTTGGCGGTTCTGCATGTACAGGGTAAGGGCATCGCCATCTATGACCCCGAGGTCCCTCTTCGCGGCCTCCGCCGATCCCCACAGATCACCGAGCACGACCGTCTTCGAGGTCGTGAGGTCCTCTATGTCGACCCACCCAAAGTCATCGCGCTCGGTTGACTCCATCGTGATGTCATGTTGGATGAAGTTCGTCGCCATGAGCGCGTAGTGGTTCCCTCTATCGGAAGGGTTGACATCCACGGGAAGGTCGTTGCCCGAATATTGTCCTACGTGGTTTCCACCCCACAGGTGGTGTCCATATTCGTGTCCCATCACACGGACGTAGTAGAGTTGGGGTCGGTAGGCCCACTGTCCGCGGGTCAGTCCTACTGTCCACGAGCCAGACGTACTGAACCATTCGACACGGACGTAGGCATCTCGGCTCGGGCTGTAGTATTGGACGAGACCGGGGTCCCCACTAATAGAGAACGTATTACAACTCGTGACGTTCAGTGTGGCACATCCATTCCATATACTTCCAGCATTCCGTTTACGGAGGATGAAGAACAACTCGTCCAAGATTCCGTCGCCGTCGAGGTCGTAATCGGCGGGGTCGTAGAGACCAGGCCGGATGTCGACTGGGGAGAGCGGGAAGATGCCGTCGAGCGCTTCCTGGACGATGTACCCGTAGCCTGACCCGTTTGCTCTGGTATAAGCGTCCTCATCGAACGCCGTCACATGGACTTCCGGGACGACCTCGCCAAAGAGGTGGCGCTGTCCCGGCTGGTTCGGTCCCGGTTTCGACTGCTCATAAAAGAACTTCGTGAGCGTGGAGTCCCTGAAGGTGGCCGGATCGGAACTCGGGTCGAGGAGGCCTGAGGCGAAAGGCGGGAGCTGCGTCGGGTCCGCGTAGAGCGGCCAGTCTATGGGCTGGTTCGTTGGGAGGAACGTGTCGTCGCGGAACTTGACGAGGACGACGAGGGCGCGGACGGTGTCCGCTTCTTCCGTTCCACCGGCCCTCAAGCCGGGAGGGGCTGACTCGTCCGTGAACCCGCAGATGATCTCGCAGCCTGCTGAGCCGCTGAGACCGAGACCGCGGCGAGCACGAGTAGAGACGCGAGAGCTACATGCAGATGGTATGACATGAGTCTGTTGGTTGCGCGCTCGCACTTGGCCTCCCCTGCTCGGACTCTTCCCCTTCGCGGTCGGCTCGGTTCGATACGCTCGTGGTGATGATGGTGGTCGTAATGGGGTCTATCGGTAGGCACGGTACTGCGAAGACTCAGCGGCTCAACCGAACGAACCGGCTGACTGCCTCGCCCCTACCGCTCTCGTCGGAGACTCGAACGAAATACAGGCCGGCGGCGAGGGCGAGCCCCTCCGTGCTCACGGCGTGCGCGCCGGCAGGCTGCGACCCCACGGCTCGCGCCCACACCACGCGCCCGCGCGCGTCGGCGATCTCGACCCGCACCTCGGCCGGCACCGCAAGCGCGTACTCGATCCGCACGCGCTCCGTGCTCGGGTTCGGGTAGACCACGAGGCGGCGGACGGCTCCACCGAGCAACTCGGACACGGGCGACTCGGTCGCCACGGCGGGCGAGAGGTCGAGGGCGTAGGCAGCCCCGAGCGCCTCGATGGTACCGACGAGCGCGGTCGCCCCCGCGCCTGTCGTGTCCGCTGTGAGCGCCACCGAGCGGCCGAAGCGGTCGAGGCGGCCGGGGTCGGGGGCCTGGAGCAGCCGCTCGAAGCGCCACGCGCCGGAGCCTTCGTCGAGGCGATAGAGGTAGGCGGCCCCTGCCTCATTCGGCCCCTCCATATCCCACCGCGGGGCCGCGACTAAGGCATGAGGAAGCGCAAGAGCCGTGGTACTCCCAAAGAGGTCGTAGTCGGTGAGGGCGGCAGGCTGGAAGCGATGGCGGAAGTGCCACCCCCTCTCGGTGCGCTCGTAGAAGTAGGCCGCCCCGCACTGCGTGAAGAAGGCGGGGGAGGGACAACTTTCGTTGGAGCTACCTATTAGCGCCCATCCTCCAGCTAAAGAGACCGACCAGCCGAACCAAGAGGCTCCGTTGAAACGAAGGCGTTCCTCCAGCTCCCAACCGTCTAAGCCGGGTCTGTAGACGTAGACCGCACCGCCGGTGTCGTCCCCTCCTTCGTAGTTCTCGCGATACGCTCCCGCAGCAAGACGACCAGCAGCGGCTGCAACGGCAAAACCGAAACGATCAAAAACCTCCTCCTCGCTGGCCCGCAGCACGGCTTCTTCCTCCCACACTCCCTCGCCGACCCGCCGGAAGACGTACGCCGCCCCCGGCACCGGGTCGAGCAGCCCCCGCGTCACCGCCCCCACCACCGCCACGTACCCACCGCTCGCTTCTGCCTCCGCCGACACGTCGAGCGCCACGGCGACACCAAACACATGCGCCGAGTCCGCTAACACCGCCGGCTCCAGCACCGCCTCCACCTCCCACACCGACGCCATGCCCTCCCCCTCGCGCCGCAGCACGTACGCCTGCCCCGGCGCGGCGTACCCCGTCTCGGCCACCACCGCCCACCGGCCTCGTAAGGCGAGCGCATTCCCGAAGCCCCCTTGGTAGAGCGGCGCGCCCGGCGCGAAAAGCTGCGCCTGCATCTGCCACCCGTCGTCGGTGCGGTAGTAGGCGAAGACGCTGCCGGCATCCCCCGTGGCGTCGTTGTCGCCGGACGCACCGACGAGCGCCCACGCCCCGTCGTCGGCCTCCGAGATTGCTACGGCGGCCGAGAAGTCGTCCTCGTAGTCAGGGCTAGTCGGCGTGAGCCGGGCGACGACCTGCGCCCGCACCGCCGAGGGCGCGAGACACAGCAGAGCGAGCAGCGTGCAGAGCGTCGAGCGCATGGCTACCTCCGGTTCCTGTGGAGCCAATGTAATGCGTGGCACAATTCCGCACAACACTTTCACAAAGCGCCGTGGATCCGAAGCTCGCGGTGCCGGTGCGGTGGGAGTACCTCGAGCGCGTGCGCGAGGCCCTGCGCGCGGCCGGCATCGAGGTCCCGTTCCCGCACCTGCAGCTCTTCATCGACGAGGCGCAGGCGTTCGAGCGCGCGGCGTTCATGCAGCCGCCCGGCTCCCCGCCGCCGCGCGCCGAGGCGTAGCCCGCGCTGTTGACCCGGACGTGACGCACGGCACCGCGCGCGTTCGTACTCTCCGTGTTCGCCTCCTCTCCGTGTTCTCCTCACCTCATCCCCTCTCCCCATGAACATCGGCATCATCGGACTCGGCAAGATGGGCGGCGGCATCGCGCGCCGCCTCCACCGCGCCGGCCACACCCCCATCGGCTTCGACCTCGACCAGAAGGAGCGCGACGAGCTCGTCGCCGACGGCATCGGCACCGCCTCGTCCATTGCAGACCTGGCCGACCAGCTCGAGGCCCCGCACATCTTCTGGCTCATGGTCCCGGCCGGCGAGATCGTCGACAAGGTCCTCGCCAGCCTCGAGCCGCACCTCCACGAAGGCTGCATCGTCGTCGACGGCGGCAACTCGTTCTACCAGGACTCGATGCGCCGCGCGAAGGAGCTGAAGGAGGACGTGGGCGCGCACTACATCGACTGCGGCGTCTCGGGCGGCGTCTGGGGCCTGGAGGGCGGCTACTGCATGATGGTCGGCGGCGACGAGCAGCCGGTCGAGCACCTGCGGCCGGTCTTCGAGGCCCTCGCCCCGGCGGCCGACCAGGGCTGGGCGCGCATGGGGCCGAGCGGCTCCGGGCACTTCGTCAAGATGGTCCACAACGGCATCGAGTACGGCCTGATGCAGGCCTACGCCGAGGGCTTCGCGCTGATGACGGCCAAGGAGGAGTTCGCCCTCGACACGGTCGAGATCTCGAACGTCTGGCAGCACGGCAGCGTGATCCGCTCGTGGCTGCTGGAGTTGGTCGAGCGCGCGCTCCAGGAGGACGGCCCGGCGCTGGACGCGATCGCGCCCTACGTCGCCGACTCCGGCATGGGGCGGTGGACGGTGAAGGAGGGGCTCGACCTCAACGTCCCGCTGCCGGTCCTGACGCACTCGCTCCTGGAGCGCATCCAGTCGCGCGACGACCGGGCGTTCTACAGCCGGCTGCTGGCGGCGCTGCGCAACCAGTTCGGCGGGCACGCCCTCAAGGCCGCCGTCTCCGGCGCGAACCCCGAGACCGGGACGTGAGGAAGAGGTGATGTCTGGGCAGGGAGAGTGGACAAGGAAATCGCCAGCCCTTCCCTCTTTGCACCGACGGCTCAGACCGAAATCCCTCCATTCCCCCCACGCCCAAGAAGAAAAACCCCTTCCGCTTTCCCCGACCCTCATGGACTCCTGCCTCTTCGTCCTCCTCGGTGCCACCGGGGACCTCGCCAAGCGCAAGCTCATCCCCGCCCTCTACCGCGGCCTCGTCGCGCGCGACGACATGGGCCCCGTCGCGGTCCTCGGCGTCGGCCGCTCCGACTGGGACGACCAGCAGATGCGCGACGCCTTCCGCGAGTCGCTCCGCGACGACGGCATCGGGGACGGGGGCCTCGAGGCCTGGTGCGACGAGAACCTCGCCTACGAGCAGGTCGACGACACCGGCGAGATGGACCCGGTCTTCGCCCGCGCCACCCAGATGGAGAAGGAGCTGGGGCTGAGCGGTAACCGGGTCTACTACCTCGCCATCCCGCCCTCGGCCTTTGAAAAGACGATCCAGGAGATCGGCGAGCAGGACGCGGTGCAGCAGCGCGGCGGCTGGACGCGGCTCGTCATCGAGAAGCCGTTCGGCCACGACCTCGCCTCGGCCAAGAAGCTGAACGCGCTCGTCCACCAGCACTTCGACGAGGCCCAGGTCTACCGGATCGACCACTACCTCGGCAAGGAGACGGTGCAGAACCTGCTGGTCTTCCGCTTCGCGAATGCCCTGTTCGAGTCGCTCTGGGACCGGACCCACATCGACCGGGTCGAGATCACGGTCGCCGAGTCGGTCGGGGCTGAGGGGCGGGCGGGCTACTTCGACACGTCCGGCACGGTGCGCGACATGGTGCAGAACCACCTGACGCAGCTCGTCACGCTCGTCGCGATGGAGCCGCCGGCGCGGTTCGACGCCGAGTCGATCCGCCGCGAGAAGATCAAGGTGCTCCACTCGGTCGCGCCGATTAACCCGCGCGAGGTGGTCCTCGGGCGCTACACGGCGGCCAAGCACGTCGAGGGCTACCTCGAGCACGACGGCGTGCCGGCGGACTCGACCACCGAGACCTTTGCCGCGCTCCGGCTCTACGTCGAGAACTGGCGCTGGCAGGGCGTGCCGTTCGTGCTCCGCACCGGCAAGCGCCTGCCCGAGCGCCTGACCGAGATCGACGTCTACTTCCGCGCCCCGCCGGTCCAGCTCTTCGGCCAGAGCCGGGACTTCTCGATCTCGCGCAACGTCCTGCGCATCAAGCTCCAGCCCGACGAGGGCTTCACGCTCGGCTTCCAAGTCAAGACCCCCGGCGACGGCTTCGAGCTCTCGAAGCAGCAGTTCGACTTCGACTACGAGGAGGCCTTCGGCCCGCTCCCGACGGCCTACGAAACCCTCCTCGGCGACGTGGTGTCCGGCGACCAGACGCTCTTCGTCCACGCCGACGAGACCGAGTCCGCCTGGGCGCTCTTCGAGCCGATCCTCGAGGCCCGCCTCCCGGTGCAGGACTACGCCTCCGGCACCTGGGGGCCGATGGACGTCGCCTCGATGTTCGTCGCCGACCGCCGCAAGCTGACGCCCGAGGAGGAGTTCGCAGTGTGACGGCGGAGAGACGGCACCGAACAACCCTTCTTCCCTCCACGCCCAACGGCCCCCACCCGATGATCGCCCCCGAGGTCTTCCCCTTCACCGGCGCGGCACGGCTCGCGCGGTCCGCCGCCGAAACCCTCGTCGAGACGCTGCGCGCGGCGCTCGCCGAGCGCGGGCGGGCGACGTTCGTGCTCACCGGCGGCTCGACGCCGAAGCCGCTCTACCGCCTCCTCGCCGCCGAGTACCGCCACGCGCTGGACTGGCAGCGCGTCGACCTCTTCTGGGGCGACGAGCGCCACGTCCCCCACGACGCCGAGGACAGCAACTACCGGATGGCGCGCGAGACCCTCCTCGACCACCTCCCGGTCCCCGACGCCAACGTCCACCCGATCCCGACCGGCAGCACGCCCGAGGCGGACGCGGCGACCTACGAGGCCACGCTCCGCGAGCGCCTCGGCCCGACGCCCGCCTTCGACCTCGTCCTGCTCGGCATGGGGGCCGACGGGCACGTCGCCTCGCTCTTCCCCGAGAGCGCCGCGGCCCTCGCCGAGGCCGGGCGCTGGGTGGTCCCGACCGAAGCGCCGGAGCGGCACGCCGTGCGCGACCGCATCTCGCTCACGCTCCCCGCCCTGAGCGGGGCCGACACGGTGCTCTTCCTCGTCGCGGGCGCGGCCAAGGCCCCGGCCGTGGCGGCCGCGCTCCGCGACCCCGACGCCACGCCGCCGGCCGAGCGCGTCGGCGCACGCGAGCGGCTGCTGTGGTTCCTCGACGACGAGGCCGCCGGCGCGCTCTGAGTCGGTCCCCCCGCTGAGTCGCTCCCCCTGTTAAGAGGCCCTCGCGTCAGGCCGATGCTGGAGGAGGCTCTTCCCGCCGGAAACGCCCCCACCGACCGAGACCTACGGTGCCCTCCGACACGCCCGATTCCAGCAGCTACTACGCCGGCCTGCCGACGCTCGACCACTTCGCCGACATTACCGACCCGAGCCGCTACGCGCCGCTCCCCGACGACTGGCGTGTGGTCGTCACCGACGTCGAAGGCTCCACTGAGGCCGTCGCCGCCGGGCGCTACCGCGACGTGAACTACGTCGGCGCGGCCTCGATCGCGGCCGTGCTCAACGTCGCCGGCGAGACCGCCGTGCCGTTCGTCTTCGGCGGCGACGGGGCGACGCTCGTCGTGCCGCCCTCGCTCTTCGAGAAGACCTGCGTCACGCTCTCGGCCCTGCGCCGCCACGCCGCCGAGGCGTTCGAGTTGAAGCTCCGCGTCGGGGCGGTGCCCGTGGCCGACATCCGGGCCGGGGGCTTCGGCGTGGACGTGGCGCGGCTGGCGGTGTCGGCCAACTACACGCAGGCCATGTTCACCGGCGGCGGCCTGGCGCACGCCGACCACCTCATCAAGTCGGCCGAGCACGGCCCGCGCTACGCCATCCCGGTGCAGGACGACGAGCCGGACGGCGATCCGTACGAGGGGCTGGAGTGCCGGTGGCGCGACATCCGGGGGCGGAGCGAGACCCACACCATCCTGGTCGTCGCCGTGGGCGACCTCGACCGGCACCACGTGGTCTACCGCGAGGTGGTCGAGGCCATCGAGCAGATCTACGGCGGCGACACGACCCCGCACCCGATCACCACGGACGGCCTCAAGCTCAGCTGGGACCCGCGGCGGTTCTCGCCCGAGGTCCGGCTCCGCACGCCGCGCCCGACGCAGCTCCGGCAGCGCCTCAGGCTGTGGGCCCTCAACCTCGTCGGCATGGTGCTCGTCCGCCTCAAGATGCAGACCAGCGAGACCGACTGGGGCCAGTACCCGGAGATCCTGCGCGAGGCGACGGACTACCGCAAGTTCGACGACACCCTCCGCATGGTGCTCGCCGGGACGCCCGAGCAGCGCGCCCGCCTCGAGGCCTTCCTCGGCGAGCGCCACCGCGCCGGCGACCTCGCCTACGGCGTGCACGTCTCGGACCGCGCCGTGATGACATGCCTGGTCCACGAGCGCATGGGGCAGCAGGTCCACTTCGTCGACGGAGCCGGCGGCGGCTACACCTCCGCCGCCACCGGGCTCAAGCGCCAGCTCCGCGAACTCAAAGCCGCTGCCTGACGCTGTGTCCGCTCCCACGCCCCTGTCGCCCACCGCCTCCCCGCCCCGTTCCGAGGCCGAGGACGAAGCCCTGCGCCGCGCGCGGCGGCTGCTCGACATCAGCGTCGCGCTCAACACGCTGCGCGACCCCGGCCAGCTGCTGCTCTTCATCATCGAGACCGCCACCGAGGTCTTCGACTGCGGGGCGGCCTCAGTCCTGCTCTACAACGAGGACGAGGACCGGCTCCGCTTCGTCGCCGCGACGGGCCAGAAGGGGGCCGCCCTCGCCCACATCCCCGTTCCGCTCCACGGCAGCATCGCCGGCACCATCTTCCGCGAGAACCGGCCCGTGCTCGTCGCCGACACCGAAGCCGACGAGCGCCATTTCGGCGACGCCGCCGAGGCCACGGACTTTCACGCGAACGCGCTGCTCGGCGTCCCCATGCGGATCGGCGAGCGACCGATCGGCGTCTTCGAAGTGCTGAACCCGGCCTCCGGCTCCTTCTCCGAGGACGACATCGAGACCCTGCTCGTCCTGTCGGCCCAGGCGGCGGTCGCCATCGACAACGCCCGCCGGCAGCGCGCGCTCACCCAGGCCCACGAGCGCCTCGCCGAGCTCGACCAGGTCAAGAGCGATTTCATGGCCCTGGCCTCGCACGAGCTGCGGACCCCGCTCTCGATCATCCTCAGCGCGGGCGGCCTGCTCCGGCTCGAAACCGACGCCGAGCTGACGCCCTTCGTCGACAACATCATCGACGCCGGGGACCGGATGCACCGGACCATCGAGATGCTCGAGGAGATGAGCGTCCTCCAGGACGGCGACGCCCAGGTGAGCCTGGCCCCGACCATCCTCCAAGAGGTGCTTCGCGCGGCGTGGGACGAGGTAGCGGTCGAGGAGGCCCACCTAGAGGCCCGCCTGGACGTGCCCGAAGCGCCGATGCGCGTCGAGGCCGACGGGCGGCGGCTTCGGCTCGCCTTTCAGAATCTCCTCGCGAACGCCGTCACCTTCACGCCCGAGGGGGGGGCGCTCACGGTCACCCTCGCCGAGGAGGACGGCGCGGCCCACGTCTGCGTCGAGGACTCCGGCCCTGGCCTGTCGGAGGCGGACTGCGCCCGCGTTTTCGAGGCGTTCTACCAAGTCGAGGACCACCTCACGCGGGAGCACGAAGGCATGGGGATGGGCCTGACCGTGGCGGCAGGCATCGTCCGCCTCCACAGCGGCCGCCTCTGGGCCACGAGCGATGGCCTCGGGCACGGCTGCACCTTCCAGGTCCGCCTCCCGCTCGCTTAGCCTCACGCCGCCCGGAGTCGTCTTCCCCCTCGCCTAGAGCAGCAAGGTCATCGGCTCCTCGAGGGTGCGGACCACATCGGCGAGGAACTGCGCGCCCGTGGCCCCGTCGACGACGCGGTGGTCGCACGAGAGCGTCACCTTCATGCGCTTGCCGGGGACGACCGCGCCGTCCTCGACGACCGGCACGTCGCGGATCGCCCCGATGGCGAGGATGCAGGCGTTCGGCGGGTTGATGATGGCCGTGAAGTCTTCGATCCCGAACATGCCGAGGTTGCTCGTCGTGAAGGTCGAGCCTTCCCAGTCGGCGGGCTGGAGCGTCTTGTCGCGGGCGCGCCCGGCGAGCGCCCGGGTCTCCTCGGCGATCTGCGCCAAGCCCTTGCGGTCGGCGTCGCGGACGACGGGCGTCAGCAGGCCCTCGTCCACGGCCACGGCCACGGCGACATGGATGACGTGGTGGCGGCGGATTTCGCCCTCGGCTTCGAGGTACGAGGCGTTGACGTCCGGGTGGCGGCGGAGCGCGGCGGCACACGCCTTCGTGACCAGGTCGTTGAACGAGATTTTGCCGAGCCCCTGCGCCTCGGCCGTCGCGTTGAGCTGGGTTCGGACCTCGACGGCGCGGGCCATGTCGATCTCGCGCGTGAGGTAGAAGTGCGGCGCGGTGAACTTGCTCTCGGCCAGGCGGCGGGCGATGGTCCGGCGCATCTGGGTGATCGGGATCGCCTCGTACCTCTCGCCTTCGGTCGCCGGACGCGGGGTGGCTGGAGCGGGTGCGGAGCGCGGCGTGCGGTCCGGTGCGCGCTCTGCGGGCGCGGGTCGAGCGACGGGGGCCTTGCCCTCGAGCGCCGCCTCTACGTCACGCTTGACGATGCGGCCGTCCGGCCCACTGCCCCGAAGCGTGGCGATGTCGAGGCCGCCCTCCTGCGCCATCCGCCGAGCCAGCGGGGAGGCTTTCACGCGGTTTCCGTCGCCCGACCCGCCACGGGCGGGTGCCGCCACCGGCTCAGCAGCGGGCTGCTGACCCTGGTGTCCGTACCCCTCGGGAACGCCGGCCGGCAAGCTCTCCGCCGCCCCGTCGCCCGACGGCACCGACGGCTTCTCCTCGGCCTGCTGCTCGCTGCCTTCTGGTTGCTGATCCGGTGTCGCTCCATCACCGCCGGCCTCGTACTTCGCCAGAACCTCCGACACGTCTTCGCCCTCCTTGCCGAGCACCGCAATCAACCCACCGATGGGCACGCTCGCCCCGTCGGCGACGACCTTCTTCAGGAGCACGCCGTCGTCGTAGACCTCGAGGTCCATCGTCGCCTTGTCGGTCTCGACCTGGGCGACCACGTCGCCGGCCGAGACGGCGTCGCCCTCGTCGGCGAGCCACGCCACGAGGACGCCCTCCTCCATCGTGTCGCTCATCTTGGGCATTTCTACGGCTATGGGCATGACAGTTGGTAGTTGTTAGTGGTGAGTTGTTTGTGGCGAGTTTTACTTCTCGCGTTTCATCAGCTACAACCCACTAACCACAGCGAGCGAAGCGAGCGCGCCACTATCAACGAACTACTCGACATACAGCACCCGCTTCGCCGCGTCGATGACCTCATCCACCGTCGGCATCCAAGCGTCGATGAGGTTTTTGGCGTAGGGCGCGGGGGTGTCTTTGGCGGTGACGCGGGCGATGGGCGCGTCGAGGTCGTCGAAGCACTGCTGTTGGATGCGGAAGGCGACCTCGCTGGCGATCCCGCCGTAGGGGCTGGACTCGTCGACGATCACGAGACGGTTGGTCTGCCGGACGGAGGCGACGACGGCCTCGGTGTCGAAGGGCCGGAGCGTGCGGGGGTCGATAACCGTTGCCTCGTAGCCCTGCTTGGCGAGCTCCTCGGCGGCCTCCATGGCCAGCCAGTAGCTCTTCGAGTGGGCGACGAGCGTCACGTCGTCGCCCTCGCGCGCGACGCGGGCCTTGCCGATGGGGAGCAGGTACTCCTCCTCGTCCGAGACCTCGCCCTTGAGGCCGAACATCAGCTCGGACTCCAGGAAGAGCACCGGGTCGTCGTCCCGGATGGCGCTCTTGAGGAGGCCCTTGGCGTCGTCGGGGTTCGACGGGGCGATGACCTTGAGGCCGGGGACATTTGTGTAGAGCGCCTCGGTCGAGTTGTTGTGCGTCGCGCCGAGCTGGCCGGCGGCACCATTCCCGCCCCTAAAGACGATGGGCACCTTGAGCTGGCCGCCCGACATGTAGCGCATCTTGGCGGCGTTCGAGACGAGCTGGTCGAAGGCGACGAACGAGAAGTTCCACGTCATGAACTCGACGATCGGGCGGAGCCCCATCATCGCGGCTCCGATGCCTAGGCCGGCGAAGCCGTTCTCCGAGATCGGCGTGTCGATGACGCGCTTAGGCCCGAACTGGTCGAGCATCCCCTGCGACACCTTGTAGGCCCCGTCGTACTCGGCGACCTCCTCGCCCATGAGGAAGACGTCCGGGTCGCGCTCCATCTCCTCGGTCATCGCCGCGCGGAGGGCCTCTCTGAACTGGATTTCAGCCATGTCGGCTATCGGGGGGTCGGGGGACTGAGGGATCGGGGAATTGGTTGATTGGTTGGGCAAGCGCTCAATCGCTTAACCTCCGATCCCTTAATCACACAATGAAGGGGTAGTCGTCCTGCACGTACACGTCCTCGTACATCGTCTCGACGGGGGGGAACGGCGACTGCTCGGCGAAGGCGACGGAGGCGTTGACCTCGGCCTTGACCTCGTCGTCGAGGGTGTCGAGCGCGTCGTTGCCAGCGAGGTCGTGCTCGAGGAGGTAGGACTTGAGCTTGACGATGGGGTCCTCGTTCTTCTTGGACTCCATCTCCTCCTTGGTGCGGTACTTCTGCGGGTCCGACATCGAGTGCCCGCGGTAGCGGTAGGTGCGGATTTCGACGAGCGCCGGGCGGCTGGTCTCGCGCGTCTGCTTTGCCAGCTCGCGCATGGCGTGGTAGACCTCGAAGACGTCCATGCCGTCAACGAGCGCGCCGGTCATGCCGTAGGCGTAGGCCTGCTTGTACAGATCCGGCTCGGACATGGCGCGGTCGACCGCGGTGCCCATCGCGTAGCCGTTGTTCTCGCACACCAGCAGCACCGGGATGTCGTAGAGCGAGGCCAGGTTCGCGGCCTCGTGGAACGCGCCCTGGTTGATCGCCCCGTCGCCGAAGAAGCCGACCGCGACGGCCCCGGTCTCTTTGTACTTCGCCGCGAAGCCCAGCCCGACGGCCAGCGGGATCTGCCCGCCGACGATCCCATGCCCGCCGTAGAAGTGGTGCTCGACCGAGAAGAAGTGCATCGAGCCGCCCTTGCCGCGCGACGAGCCGTCGATCTTGCCGAAGAGCTCGGCCATGCATTCGTCGGCTGTCATGCCGCGCGCCAGGCCGAGGCCGTGGTCGCGGTAGGCGGTGATGATCGGGTCGGTCGGTTCGAGGGCGTGGACCGTACCCGTCGAGATGGCCTCCTGGCCGATGTAGAGGTGGAGGAAGCCGGCGATCTTCTGGCGGCCGTACATCTGGGCGGCGCGCTCCTCGAACCGGCGCTGGAGCAGCATGCTCCGGTACATCGCCAGCAGCTCGCCCTCGTCCAGCCCGAGCGACTCGTGGGTGTGGCCGCCGGCGGTGAACATCTGGAAGTCGGCCCCGTCGGGGAGGTCCTGCGGCCCGGCGGCCTTGCCATTGGCGGCCGGTTTCTCGGGCGTCCTCTTGGCCTTCGCCTCGCCCGATTTCGCAGTGGGTTTGCGCGCGGCTTTTTTGGTCTCGTTTGCCATCGGGGGGCGGGACTGAGGGGGAGGAGAGACGGGCGGGCCGAGAAGATACGCCAGCGGCAGTAGCTTGCTCCGCCCCCTCCCGGCGTGCTTTTCACTCGCGCGGCCCGACGCCGCAGCCCCATGCCTCCCTCCGCTCCGACCGACGATCCCACTCTCGACCCCGATGTGGACAGGCCGCCTCCCAAGGAGCCGCCATCCGAGGTGCCGCCACCCGAGGTGCCGCCACCCGAGGTGCTGCCCTCCGAGGTGCTGCCCTCCGAGGCGGATGACCCGCCGTCGGTCGGCGAGGTCTCGTACCTCGAGCGCGTGGTCCGCAAGAAGCTCGGGCTGCGCTTCTGGGAGCGCCCGGCGCTCTACCGCGAGACCGCCGAGGCCGCCACCGACACCGACACCCCGTTCTGGGTGGTGCTCCTGCTCTCCGGCGCGATCGCGACGGTCGGGCTGACGCTGGACTCGACGGCGGTCGTGATCGGGGCGATGCTGGTGGCCCCCCTCCTCGGGCCGCTGCTCGGGCTGTCGCTCTCGCTCGCCGTCGGCGACGGGCGGCTCTTCGTCCAGACCGGCGCGACGGTCCTGGTCGGGGCCGCCGGAATCGTCGCCCTCGCGGCGCTCCTGACGGGTCTGCTCCCGGTCCACACCATCACCGACGAGATCGCCAGCCGGACGCGCCCGACGACGCTGGACCTGGCCGTGGCCGTCTTCTCGGGGATGGCCGGGGCGGTCGTCTCGGCCTCGCGCGAGACCCGGCTCTCGGCCTCGATCCCGGGCGTGGCCGTCGCCGTCGCGCTCGTCCCGCCGCTCGGCGTGGCCGGCTTCGGGATCGGGGCCGGGATGCAGTGGGGGCTGGTGCGCGGGAGCCTGCTGCTGTTCGGGGCCAACCTCGCCGGGATCGTGCTGAGCGGGCTGCTGGTCTACCTGCTCGTCGGGATGCACCGCGCCGACGTGCTCAAGGCCGCGCGGGCGTGGCACCAGGAGGAGCACGCCACGGGCTTCGCCCGGAGCCTCCGGCACTTCCGCGTCGTCGACCGCCTGCGCGTGCTCGCCACGCCGGGGCGGCGCGTGCTCTTGGTGCTGGCCTTCATGGCCGCCGTGGCGGTGCCGCTGACGACCTCGTTCCGCCAGGTGCTCCGCGAGCTTCGCGTCGAGCACGCCGTGGACCTCGCCACGCGCGCGCTCGAGGCCGACGACCGCGCCTTCGTGCTCGGCCGCGACATCGCCTACGACCGCGACGACGCCGTGGTCCGCCTCCGGGTCGCTACCGAGGCGTGGATCACCGAGGCCGAGAAGGACACGCTCCTGCGCGAGGTCGTCCGCGAGGCCGGCGAGTTCGTCACGCTCGAGGTCGACCAGGTGCTCAGCTCGGGGGGCGACCTGGCCTCGCTGGCCGAGGCGCTCCCGGGCCGCCGCCCGCGCCAGGCCGAGCCCGAGCCGGCGCTCCCAACGACCCTAGCGACGGCGCGCGCGCGCCTCGAGGGCGTCCTCGGCCAGCTCGTGCTCCCGGACAGCGCGGTGCTCGTCGGCGGCGCGCTCTGGGTCGGGGCTGGAACGCCGCGCCTGGAGCTGGCCTACGGCGCGCCCCGGCGGCTCGCCCCCGAGGCCGAGGCGATGCTCGCGCGGCAGGCGACGCGCGCGCTCGGGCTGGAGGACGGGGCGGCGCGCGTCGCCGCCGTCCCGCTCCGGCCGCAGGCGCTGCCCGACGCGGCGACGGCGGCGCGGTGGGCGGCCCTGCTCGACCGCTACGGCCGCCTCCGGCTCCAGCTCGCGGGCGACTCCCTGGCCATCGCCCGCGCCGAGCGGCTGCTTCGTGCCGGTGGCGCGCCCGCCGTGCAGGTCGCGGCCGAGGCGGGGCCTCCCAGTGCCCGCTTCCGCCTGGCCGAGTAGGCCACGAGGAGCGCGGAGGGACGTGTCCCGATCAGCCGTAGCGCAAGGCGGTGCAGCACGCCCCGCCTCGGCCCCTTTCCCAGCCTGCCCTCTGGCAACGCAGCAGCGCGGTGCGTAGCTTCCCGGCTCCCCTCGCCGCCGCGCCGCCGTGCTGCCCTCCCTCGACCCCGGCCCCACGTCCGACCCCAGCGATGCCGCCCCCCCGCCGGGCGAGCGGACGCTCGTCGTGGTCCCGACCTACAACGAGGCCGCGAACGTGGTGCCGCTCGTCAAGCACGTCCTCGCGCTCCCCGGCGGCTACGACGTCCTGGTCGTCGACGACGGCTCGCCCGACGGCACCGCCGACCTGGTGCGCGAGCTTCAGACGGCGACCCCCGGCCGCGTCCACCTCATCGAGCGCGCCGGCAAGCAGGGACTCGGGACGGCCTACCTCACCGGCTTCCGCTACGCTAGGGACGCGGGCTACACCTACGTCTGCGAGATGGACGCCGACTTCTCCCACAACCCGGCCGACCTGCCGCTCTTGGTCGAGGCCGTCCGCAGCGGGGCGGACGTCGCGCTCGGGAGCCGGTACGCCGGGGGCATCCGCGTACTCAACTGGCCGCTCTCGCGCTTGGTGCTCTCCTACGGCGCGGGCATCTACACGCGCGCCATCACCCGGATGCCGGTCCAGGACGTGACCGCCGGGTTCAAGTGCTTCCACCCCCGCGTCTTCGAAGCCATCGACTTCAGCCGAGTCACCTCGAACGGCTACATGTTCCAGATCGAGATGACGTACCGCGCCTGGCGCAAGGGCTTCCGCATCGTCGAGGTCCCGATCACCTTCACCGAGCGGACCGAAGGCCAGAGCAAGATGAGTAAGGCCATCGTCCGCGAGGCCGCGCTCAAGGTCTGGGAGCTCCGCTTCCGCGACCTCTTCGGCAAACTCTAGCGATTTTGGATTTTAGAGTGGCGATTAGCTTCGCTGAGCCTTCGGGTTTTGGATTTGCCACTCCGGTCCTCACCTTCTCCCAATCCCCAATCCACACTCCGAAATCCAAAATGAACGACCTCACCCCGCCCACCGACGGCTCCGCCATCCGCCTCGACGCCGGCTCGCTCCTCGTCCCCGACCGCCCGATCATCCCGTTCATCGAGGGCGACGGCATCGGCCCCGACATCTGGGCCGCCGCTTCCCGCGTGCTCGACGCGGCCGTCGAGAAGGCGTATGGCGGCGAGCGTGAGATCGTCTGGTTCGAGGTCCTGGCCGGCGAGAAAGCGCACGAGCAGACCGGCGAGTGGCTGCCCGACGCCACCCTCGAGGCCATCGAGCAGTACCTCGTCGCCATCAAAGGGCCGCTCACCACGCCCGTCGGCGGCGGCTTCCGCAGCCTCAACGTCGCCCTCCGCCAGAAGCTCGACCTCTACGCCTGCGTCCGCCCGGTGCAGTACTTCGACGGTGTCCCCTCGCCGGTCAAGAACCCCGAGGACGTCGACATGGTGATTTTCAGGGAGAACACCGAGGACATCTACGCCGGGATCGAGTTCGAGGCCGGCAGCGACCAGGTGCAGAAGCTCCGCCGCTTCCTGGAGGACGAGCTGGGCGTCGACTCGATCCGCTTCCCCGAGACGAGTGGGCTAGGCGTCAAGCCGATCTCCGAGGAAGGCACCAAGCGCCTGGTCCGCGCCGCGATCCGGTACGCGATTGCCAACGGCGAGAACACCGTGACGCTCGTTCACAAGGGCAACATCATGAAGTTCACCGAGGGCGCGTTCCGCACCTGGGGCTATGAGGTGGCGAAAGAAGAGTTCGGCGCGACCGACCTGGACGGCGGCCCGTGGCAGGTCATCACGACCGACGACGGTCGGGAGATCACCGTCAACGACGTGATCGCCGACGCGATGCTCCAGCAGGTCCTGACGCGCCCAAAGAGCTACGACGTGATCGCGACGATGAACCTCAACGGCGACTACCTCTCGGACGCGCTCGCGGCGCAGGTCGGCGGGATCGGGATCGCGCCGGGGGCCAACATCAACTACACCACCGGGCAGGCCATCTTCGAGGCCACGCACGGCACCGCGCCCAAGTACGCCGGTCAGGACAAAGTCAACCCCTCGTCGGTGATCCTCTCGGGCGAGATGATGCTGCGGTACATGGGCTGGAACGAGGCCGCCGACCGCCTCCTGGCCTCGATGGGCACGACCATCAGCCAGAAGCGCGTCACCTACGACTTCGAGCGCATGATGGACGGCGCGACGCTGCTGAAGACCAGCGAGTTCGGCGACGCCCTCATCGAGAACCTCTAGCTCGGCGGCATGGGGAAATACGACAAGCTGCTCGACACTGTGCTGCGCGGTACGTCCGACGCCAACGTCAGCTTCCGGGACCTGTGTCAGCTTCTGCGCCGACTCGGGTTCGAGGAGCGGACGCGCGGCAGCCACCACACTTTCCGAAGGGCCGGTGTGGAGGAAAAGATCAACCTGCAGCGCGACGGGAGCAAAGCGAAGGTGTATCAGGTACGACAGGTTCGGGCCGTCATTCTCAAGTACAAACTCGGTGTAGACGACGCGTAATGCACAAATACGAAGTGATCATCTATTGGAGTGCTGAGGACGAGCTGTTCGTGGCAGACGTGCCGGAGCTTCCGGGGTGTATGGCGCACGGAGCCACGCAGAAGGAGGCCCTGAGCAGCGCACAGGAAGCCGTCCAGGCATGGATCACCACGGCAGAAGAGTTTGGCGACCCGGTCCCAGAACCCAAAGGCCGACGGTTAATGTTCGCCTGATTTGGCTGGTTCATGCGCATGATGGACAGCGCGACGCTGCTGAAGACCAGCGAGTTTGGCGACACGCTCATCGAGAACCTCTAGCTCGGCAGGGCTGCTCACTCGCTTACCGAGCGAAGCGCCTGCTCGACGACATGCTCGCTCAGGTAGGAGCCGTGCGCTCGGAGCGCGTCGAGCGCCGGGCGCAGTTCGCTCTCCAAGCCTCGGCGCTTGGCCTCGATCAGTACGCCGAGCGTGCCGATCACATGAAGTCCGTGCGCTTGCGCCGCTCGTCGCCCTCGGCGCTCGTCTATCAGCACGCGCTCGGCCTTCCGGTGCGCGGCGAGTGCGATGGCTTCGGCCTCGCCCCGGTCGAGGTTCTCCAACAGGTCTGCCGAGGGGTGCGGAGCCTCTTCTACGTGCAGCCACCGAGCCATTCGCACCTCATCGGCTCCCGGCTCTCCGCTGCCGCGAACGACGACCTCTTCATAGACCGCCTTCGGGATCAGCACCTCCCCGTAGAGCGCGGGAAGAAGATCGAACCGGCCGATGGCTGCCAGCGCGATAAGCGGAGACGCATCCGAGACGACGATCACGAGCCGAGGGCGTCGAGCGTTCTCAGGTCCTGCTCCAGCTCCTCGACGCCGTAGTGGAGTGGAATCTCCCGCTCGGCCAGCACGCGCATGAACGCCGCCTGGCTCGACCCAGCCAGCCGCGCTGCCTGACCGAGTGTGAGTCGGTCTTGCGCGAAGAGCAGCACGGCAACCTCACACTTCAACTCGTCCGGCGAGAGGCGAGCGGATTCGAGCACGGAGCGAGGAATGACGAGGTCGGTCATGCTTAGCCGAGAGAGGCGTCGTGGGCCAGGGTGTACCACCCGAGAGCTTCCAAGGGTCCCGCGCATCTCCTGGCGTCGATGGGCAAGACGATCAGCCGGAAGCGCGTCACCTACGACTTCGAGCGGATGATAGACGGCGCGACGCTGCTGGGCCAGCGCCTTCGGCGACGCGCTCATCGAGAACATGGAGGTAGCGCGCGCTACTCAGGCCCTCGGCAAGATATCGTCCCCGTTATCTTCTTCGTCGCACCCGTCGGGCAGCGGGAGCATGGGGTAGTGCGGCTCCGGCTCCTCGCCCGCCGCCATCTACGCCCGCCGCCGGTCCATGAGATCTCGCCATTCGCTCGGGGTCGCCTCCGACTCCGAGAGGGGCCGCTCCTGGAAAACGCCTCCCGGGCTGAGGTCAAGGTCGAGCGCGGGCCAGTGGAGTCCGAGTGGGTGCGCGTCGATCTCGGCCCGCTCCTCCGGCGTCGCATAGGCGAGCCGGGGGTGCCAGTCGGGCGGGACGATCACGACTCGGCCGTCGGTGAACCCGACGGCCACGCCGGAACCGACAGCGTGAGCGAACGCGATTTCAGGCGCGGGTGCCGTCTCAGGTGGGGCCGGGGCGGATGTTCCAGGCATGGAGGAGGGTCTCGTGGTGCTCGGTGACGAGGCGAGTGATCTTGCGGATTTCGGCGTCGGAGAACCGGCGGTCCCAGGCTACGGCCACCTTCCCCTTCGCGGAAAGGAAGGGCGAGAGCTTGGCCCTGTCGTGGTCGCGCTGAACGAGGAGCACCGAGGGTCCCGACTGCCCGAACGCACTGCCTGCGGGGGTGAGCGGCCTGCGGGGGTGGGCAGCTCATTCCCCGACTGAGCGGAGGGCTTGTTCCACAATACGATCCTCCAGGCGGAAGCCATGCTTCCTGAGCGCATTCAGGACGGGTCCGATCTCTCCCAGCACCTCCCGTCGCTTGGCTGCGATCAGCACGCCGACCACGCCGATGCACTCGATGCCCAGACGACCACATACCGCTCGCCCGAATCGCTCGTCCATCACCACGCGGGGTTGCTGACCCACCGCCCGAAGTTGCAAGGCCAGGGCGATCGCCTCCGCCTCGCCGTCGTCCAGCTCGGCGCTCAGCAGCGCTACCCGCGTCCGGTCCTCTACGTGCCTCGTCACGATCCACTGCTGCGTCTCGACCTCGCGCGCGCCGGGCAGCCCCCGGCCACGCACGATCTCCTCGCGCACGGCCTCGGGAATCAGGATCGTACCCCCGAGCTTGTGCAACAAGTCCAGCCGACCGACAGCGGCAAGATTCATGATCGGCGAGGCGTCGCTCACGATGCCCGAGGCCGCCGCGCTCACGGCGTGCCGTCGCCGGGAGCGAAGAAGCCGTCGGCCGCCCGGAGGTCCGCCCGCAGATCGTCCTCGTCGTAGTTCAGGTCGATCTCCCGGCTGGCGAGCAGGTGCTGGAAGCGGTAGCGGTCCATCTCAGCCAGCCGCGCCGCCTGACCCATCGTGAGGCGGCGGCGCTCGTAGAGCAGCACGGCGATCTCGCACCGGAGCTCGTCCGTCGAAAGGCGGGCGGCGTCGAGCACGGCACGGGGAATGACGAGGTCAGGCATGGAGCCGGAGGCAAAGGACGCGAAGGCCGTCTACCGCGTGTGAACGGGTGAAGGTCCCGGCCGTGCCTCGCGGAACCTCCCGCTCCGGCGAGAGAAAAAACCTGTGCACCAACTCACAGCGCTATGCCCCTGGCCGTCCTAGACAAACACCTCGATGCCACGCCGGGCGTCTGCGGCGGGAAGCCCCGCATCGCCGGGCGGCGGATCACCGTCGAGCACGTCGCCGTCTGGCACGAGCGGATGGGACAGAGCGCCGAGGCCATCGCCTCGGAGTACGACCTCTCGCTTGGGTCCGTCCACGCGGCGCTAGCCTACTACTTCGACCACCGGGAGGAGGTAGACCGGCGGATCGAGGAAGGGGACGCCTTCGCCGAGGCGATGAAGGCGGGCACGGCCTCCCCGTTGGAAGAGGAGCTTGGGCCGGAGCGGCTAGCGGAGCTTCGAGACCAAGTGGACGAGGAGGTCCGGGCGTGGCAGTCCCGCCGAGGGACCCCGCGTGACTGAGGTCCGGTTCTACACTGACGAGCACGTACCTCGGGCTGTCATCGAGGGCCTCCGCTATCACGGCGTGGACGTGCTGGGCACGCCGGAGGCGGGGATGATGGGGAGGACGGACGAGGAGCACCTCGCCTTTGCCCACCGGGAGGGGCGCGTGCTCTACACTCAGGACGACGACCTCCTCGCGCTCGCGGCTGCGGGGGTGCCCCACGCGGGGATCGCGTATCTCCGTCAGGGGGCGTCTATCGGCAAGGCCGTGCGGGGCCTCCTCGTGATCCACAGAGGGCTGAACGCGGAGAAGACGCAGGGCCGCGTCGAGTTCCTGTAGCCGATCCCTCCCGCTCGCGCCGCGGCAAAAGCACCGAGGCGGTTGCATTCCCGGCGGGCTTCCCCGATAGTGGCTCCTGAATTGCCTGGGCTTGTCCCGAGCGCGCTGCCTGCGGGGGCGGACTGGCAGGCTCACCACTCATTCCCCGATCTACGTGCCGACCCGCTCCAGGAAGTCGGCAGGCGCGAGAATGCGAAGTCCCCGGAAGGGGCTCGTCGGGAAGTCGCGGAGGTTGCCCGTGATGAGGTAGTCGGCCCCGGCAGAGAGCGCGAGGGCTACGAATGCATCGTCGTCGGGGTCGCGGCAGACCTGGACCTCGGCTGTCACCTCAGCGAAGTGCGATGCTACGCGGATGCGCTGCAGGTAGCCCTCGATCTGCTCGGGGCTGAGGTACTTCCGAAACTTCTCCCGAGTGCGGAGGCGAGACGACAGCTCCGCAAAGGTCTCGGCGCTGGCAAGTAGCTCGCCATGCTCGATGACGTAGGTGACGACCCGGTTGGACGTGCCTCGGGGCGACAGGGCCGCGCTGATCAAGACGTTGGTATCGACGACGCAGCGCGGCCCCTCTGCCATCACCCCTCGTCGAAGTCGCCGCGCAGGAGGGCATCGTTCATTTCGTCCGTCCATCCCCGCTCCTCGGCAGCGGCTCCAGTCTCGGCAGTGAAGCGCCGGAACTCGCCGGCCAGCTCCCGGCGCGAGAGGAGGGCGAGACGGAGAGCATCGGCGGCTTTCGTTTCGGCGGAGCGGCGCAGCGCCGGGTCGGCGCTCTGGTAGGCCGCAGCGGTGCGATCATCGACGCGGAGGCGGACGGTCTGTCGGGTTGAATCAGGCATAGCTCCTCGTGATAGGGGTGCGCTCGCTTCAACCCCTCTACTGCCCGGCTGCGCCAGAAGGTTCCAGTCGCGCCGCGACGAAAAGCGCCGAGGGTGTTGCGCTTCCGGCGGCTCGTCCCGATATTGGCTTCTGAAATGATTGTGGTTAGCGGGAGTGCCCGATACGGATCGGCTCCGGGTGCTCAGAAGGCGATGGCTCACTTGCTCAACTGGACAACACCATGCGTATCTCATCCTGCTACCTGCCTCTGTGGACCGCACTTCTATCCTTTGGATTTCTTGCTATTGCTCCGGCATCAGCGCAGCCTCTACGATTAGCTGTGACGGGTTCGGTGGAGCAGGTGTTGCCAGGGGACCTGGTCCAGTACACGGTGACGGCCTCGAACGAGAGCGATCAGGAGATCGAGAACGTCGAGGTCGACATCCTCCTGCCCGACTTCATCGAGCCGTTCACCGCGCCGTCGGGCATCGCCTGCGACGTCGGGCATCGCCTGCGACGGCTCCTTCGCCAACACCTGCGAGCCCGGCTCGCTGCTCGAGAAGCGCTTCGGCGAGGACATCTCGCCGGGGCAAGCGCTCTCGTTCGTCTACGCCTTCCGCGTGGCGGCGGGCGCGCCGGTCGGGGCGGTACTCCAGCAGAGTGCAAGCGCCAGCGGCGACGACTTCAGGGCTGGCCTCGGCGCAACGGCGATGTTTGCACTGATAGCGGGAGAGCTTGGCGGAAGTATAGAACCCAGTCCAGACTTGGTCCCGACTAACCTCGCAGTTTCTCCCATGGAAGGACCCGCAGGCTCCTCCGCCACGGTGAGCTTCACGGTGCGGAACGAAGGAGGAACAGATGCCCCGGCCACGCAGACCAACGTCCGCCTCAGCACCTCCGATACAGACGTCACCACGGATGATCCGCTGCTCGCCACCATCACCACGCCTGCCGTAGCCGCGAACGCGCAGGTAGGCGAAACGGTCGAGGTTACGATTCCTCCTGACCTCGCCGCCGGCCCCTACTACGTCTGGGTCATCCTCGACGTGAACAACACCGCTGGACAGAGCAACGAGGAGAACGACCGCGCGAACACGCCCTTCGACGTGACCGGAAGCACGGACGACATCGCCATCCGCTTCCGCAACATCCCATTCGATAGGACCCTGGGATCGGGCGTCCTCGGCGGTTCCGGCTCTCTTCTGCGTGTCTGTGCCGACGGTTCGGCGTCTACACAAATCCTACTCTCTGGACCGGACATCACCAGCGCGAGCACGGATGAACTCGTCGTGGGGCTCGTCGGCAGTGGCGAGCCTGAGTTGTACCTCGGCACGCTCAGTACGCCGGAGTGGGATGCCGCCGAGGAGGCTGCTACGGTGATATACACGCACCCGCGTCTCGTCAACTCGAGCGGCGAAAGCTACGTTGTCGGCCTCACCGCCAGTCTCGACGGCACGCCGCTCGGAGACTACTCTATTGATGTGTACCGTGCGCCCGTCGTCATGGTACATGGACTGTGGGGAGACCGGAGTGCATTTGCCGTCATGCACGACGAACTGTCAGATAGCGATCAGTGGCCGGAAGAACTGCTCTACCGGATCGACTATTCTACCACCAACGCAGACCCGTTCGCCGATAACGTCATCCGTTTCCGCCAAATGCTGCGAAGCCATCTCACAGACGTAGTGAGAAGCGGATTCTCAGTCGGAGAGTCAGATGTGATCGGGCATAGCATGGGAGGTATCCTCTCTCGTCTCCATCTCCAGAATGTGCGCTATAACGATCCTGGTGATGACCGGATGAGGCAGGCGCAGATTAATCGACTCATTACACTCGACACACCTCATTCGGGATCGCAAGCAGCGAACCTGCTTATGAACTCTCTCGCCCTTCGGGCACTGATGAATACTATCGGTATGCCAGCGGGGGAGGGTGCCGTGAGAGACCTACAGGTCGATAGCGATGCCATCCTCGATAGCCTCAACGGGGGCGGAAACCTTAACCGCAATGTCGTCCCGAGCCACGTTGTCGCTGGCACATGGTCACTGGATCAGCTCCCCCTCTCTGAAGGCTGGGCACCTGTCCTCATCGCGTGGGGTTTCCCGTTGTTTAGCTATACATCTGCGTCCTCCTTCCTTGAGGTGCTCTACAATGGGGAGGCGAACGACCTCATTGTACCTTTGTCCAGTCAGTTGGGAGGCTTCAAAGATGGAGCGCCCTATACGAGAGTAGAGCCGTCCGAACATCATCTATCTGTACACAAGGATGGGGAAGTCATCGCCCACATCTCCTCTCTACTCGATACCGACCCAGCGTCCTCCGCCTTCGCACAAGGCGGCTTTAATCCTGATCCGCTGACGTATACGCTGCCGCTCGTTCCTGACATACCTCCCGCTCGTGGTAGCTCCCTGGAAGTGACCATCACAAGTCCATCCGAAGGTGCCGTCTTTGATTCGGGTGAGACTATATCGGTATCCGTCACGAGCACGGGGGGCGTCGACCGTCTCCTCTTCGGCGCAGGGAGCTCGTCAGCTCCCCTCTATGGCGCTGTCGAGGAAGCTGCCTCGGCTATGTTCGAGTACCCTATTCCAGAGGAAGCTGTCGGCTCTGTCGCCATAGCAGTACTCGGCACCAATGACGAGGAGTTCGCGCTCGATTCTATCCGCGTCTTTGTCGAACCCACGGCCACACTCGACAGCCTCTCCGCCTACCCGGAGGAGATCTACGTCGCTGCTGGGGACTCCGCCCTCGTTTCTCTTACCGGCTATTACGCCGACGGCATTGAGCGCAACGTGACCAGTCTTCCCGGCACCACCTATATCATCGCTAATGAAAACGTAGCTGTCGCGACTTCCCGTGGCGAAGTCGTGGGTGTGAGCGAAGGAGAAACGACAATCGAGGTGAGCTATGAGGGGCAGATGGCTGAAGCGAACGTCGTTGTGCTTCCGTCTCCCCCACCCGTAGCGAACGAACCCGGTTCAGGAGACGAGGCCGAGCAGAGACTCGGCTTGGGCACGCCTTACCCCAACCCTGCATCACGAACGGTAACGGTTCCCTTTGCTCTCCGTGAGCCGCAGCGCGTCCGCCTCCGGGTGATCGACCTTCTGGGCCGTGAAGTCGCTGCGCTCGTCAACGGGGAAACTCCTGCCGGTGGTCATGCGATCCGTCTGAATACGGACCGACTCCCCTCAGGGCTTTACCTACTCGTGTTCGAGACCGACGGTGCCGTAGAAACCCGGAAGCTCACTGTCCTCCGCTAGCCGCTGCCCCTCGTGGACGCGCCGAGAGCGCCGGAGCGCTACCGCGCCACCTTCGACGTCTCGCGCCTCGCCAGCGGGGTCTACGTCGTGCGGATGACCGCGCCCGAGCACGTCGAGACCCGCCGCCTCACGCTCGTCCGGTGATCTTCGCGGGCGATGATCGAGGGCCTCCTGCCTGGGGTGGGACGAAGCTGCTGACCGCCTCCCCTCGGCGATGGGCACCACGATCAGCCAGAAGCGCGTCACCTACGATGTGGAGCACCTGATGGACGGCGCGACGCTGCTGGGCTAGCGCCTCCGGCGGCGCGCTCGTCGAGAACCTCGGTCAGGCGACGGGCGTGCCGCCGGTGTGTATCGCTAGCTGCCACTCCAGTCGCCCAGCGCCAGACCGGGGGACGCCCACTCACGGGCACGGCTCGGGGAGTTCTAAGAAACCGTTTGGCGAACGAAAGTCGCGGCCTGCGACCGGCTGTGGCACCTCTCGGCGGCGTTGCGCTGCATCGCCGATGCCGGCGCATCGTCTGGTGGAGTCGCTTCGCTCCTCGAAGCTTCGCTTTCGCGCGCCTTGCCGGGAGGGCGCCTCGCTCGGTCTCGGCTGCCCGCTCCTTCCCCAAACAGTTTCTAACGATTCCATCATGGCTGGGGCACGCACCGAGGTGGACAAAGACTGAGTGTATGTTAGGGCTGAGCCGCCCCGCCACGGCTAACCTTTTCCATCCCCACCACTCCTCCCCAGTCTCATGCGCTTCCTCCTCGCAGTCCTCCTGCTCGCGTTCGCCGGCTCCGCGCAGGCGCAGCCGCTCGTGAACGCCTTCCCCAACCTCAGCTTCAACGACCCGGTCGACATTCAGGCCGCCGACGACGGCTCGAACCGGCTCTTCGTCGTCGAGCAGCGCGGCGTGATCCGTGTCTTCGAGAACGACGCGGCGGTCAGCAGCGCCGCCGTCTTCCTCGACATCGACGCGCGCGTCACCTCCGGCGGCGAGACCGGCCTGCTCGGGCTCGTCTTCGACCCGAACTACGCGCGGAACGGGTTCTTCTACGTCAACTACACCGCTGCCGGCCCGCTGCGCACGGTGATCTCCCGCTTCCGGGTGACCGGCAACCCGAACGTCGCCGACCCGAACAGCGAGGAGATCCTGATGACGGTCAACCAGCCGTTCAGCAACCACAACGCCGGGCAGCTCCAGTTCGGCCCTGACGGCTACCTCTACGTCGGCCTCGGCGACGGCGGCTCGGGCGGCGACCCGAAGAACAACGGGCAGCGCCTCAGCACGCTCCTCGGCAGTATGCTCCGGCTCGACGTGCGCGGTACCGGACTCCCGCTCGACTGCGCCGCCGGCACGGGCTCGGCGACGATCCCGGCCGACAACCCGTTCATCGACGGACCGGGCGGCGACTGTGACGAGGCGTGGGCCTACGGCCTGCGCAACCCGTTCCGCTACAGCTTCGGCCCTGACGGCCGCCTCTGGCTCGGCGACGTCGGCCAGAGCCGGCGCGAGGAGGTCAACATCCTCGAGGCCGGCGAGAACTACGGCTGGAACGACCTCGAGGGCACGCTCTGCTACCCGTCGGGCCAGGCCAACTGCCCCCTCAACGGGACCATCCCGCCGATCTACGAGCACCCCCACGACTTCTTCTCCAGCCAGGGCGCGTTTTCGCTCATCGGCGGCTACGTCTACACTGGCCCCTCGTGCGCCGCGCTGCGCGGGAAATACGTCTACGGCGACTTCCTGACGCGCAACCTCTGGACCCTCACCTACGACGGGCAGACGGCTACCAACGACGAGCTCTCCGCCTCGGCCGGCCCGACGACCTTCGGGCTCGACGAGCAGGGCGACCTCTTCTTGACCGACGGGTCGAGCATCGAGCGCTTCGACTGTGCCACCGACGTGGCGGTGAATGCCGCGACCGTAGGCGGGGCCGTCACGATTCCCTCCGGCGGCGGCTCGTTCTCGTTCGACGTGACGCTCACCAACACGACCGGCAGCACGCAAACCGCCGACGTGTGGGTCTCGGCTGACCTCTCGAACGGGGCCGAGCGCGCGCGGGTCGCCGGGCCGCGCACGGTGACGCTGCCGGCCGGCGCGAGCGCTACGAGCCGCGTGACGCTGAACGTGCCCGGTGCTGCCCCGGCGGGCGTGAGCACCGGCGTGGTCAAGGTCGGCGACTTCCCCAACGACCCGACCGACGCGGCGCGCTTCACGATCACGAAGCAGAGCGGCTCCCCGTCTGCCTCCGGCTCGACGGAGTGGCAGGCCGAGGCGACGGACTTCGCCATCGAGGGCGGCGACGCCGTGGCTGAGGCCGCGAAGGCCGAGGCCGCCGGGTTGGCAGCCTTCCCGACGCCCTTCGCCGAGCGGACCACGCTGCGCTACACCCTCGCTGACGACGCCGAGGTCCGCCTCGCCGTCTACGACGTGCTCGGGCGCGAGGTCGCGCTCCTAGCCGAGGGCCGCGCCGAGGCCGGCATCCACGAGGTCGGCTTCGAGGCGGTGGACCTGCCGAGCGGGGTGTACCTCGTCCGGCTGGCCGCCGGGGAGACGGTGGCGACGCAGGCGGTGACGCTGCTGCGCTAGGCCGTCAAAGCTCGCGCTTTGCGCCCCGGTCACCCTCGCGGTGGCCGGGGCGTTTTTGGTTGCTGGTGCAGGACCGGAGGACTTGACAGACGCTCCGCGATGCATTATTAACCAACCTCCATTCCACCCTTTTCCAACCTGTCGTCCCATGCGCCTCCTCCTCGCCCTCCTCCTCCTGCTCTCGGCCGCCCCCGCTGCGGCCCAGCAGTTTGAAAACGCCTTTCCCAACCTCAGCTTCGACGGCCCGATCGTCGACATTCAGGCTCCCGACGACGGCTCGAACCGGCTTTTCGTCGCCGAGCAAGCCGGCGCGGTCCGGGTGTTCGAAAACGATGCCGACGCCGCGCAGTCCGCCCTCTTCCTGGACCTTCGCCCGCTCGTCTCGACGGCCGGCAGCAGCGAGAAGGGCATGTCCGGGCTGGCCTTCGACCCGGCCTACGCGCAGAACGGCTACCTCTACGTGAGCTACACGGCCGAGAACCCGCTTCGGCTCGACGTGGTGCGCTACCAGGTCTCGGCGACCAATCCGAATTTGGCTAGCGCGGCGAGCGCGGTGCCCGTCCTCTCGGTCCCCCTGCCCGACGACGAGCACCACGCCGGGCAGCTCCAGTTCGGGCCCGACGGCTACCTCTACCTCTCGCTCGGCGACGGCTTCTTCCAGTTCTTCGGCGGGGTCGACCCGTTCGGTAATGGACAGGACCCGACGACGCTGCTCAGCAGCATGCTCCGGCTCGACGTGCGCGGCACCGGTACGCCGCTCGACTGCGGCGCCGGCACCGGGCTGGCGACGGTCCCGACCGACAACCCCTTCGCTGACGGAGCCGGCGGCATCTGCGACGAAGTCTGGGCCTACGGCTTCCGCAACCCGTGGCGCTTCAGCTTCGCCCCCGACGGGCGGCTCTGGCTCGGCGACGTCGGCGAGGGCAGCCGCGAGGAGATCAACATCGTCGAGGCCAGCGGCAACTACGGCTGGAAGACCTACGAGGGCACCCAGTGCTTCGACCCGCCGTGTGACCCCGACGGCATCACGTTCCCGATCTACGAGCACCCGCACAACTTCTTCTCCGCGCAGGGCGCGTTCTCCGTCATCGGCGGCTATGTCTACCGGGGCAACGCCTGCGCCGAACTCCTCGGGCGCTACGTCTACGGCGACTTCGTTACCACCAACCTCTGGACGCTCGGCTACGACGGGCAGACGGCCGGCAACCAGGTCCTCGACGCCGGCTCAGGCCTCGCCGTGACCACGTTTGGGCAGGACGAACAGGGCGAGCTCTTCCTCGGCGACAGTAACAGCGAGACACTCCAGCGGCTCGACTGCGCGCAGCCAGTGACTGTCCAGGTCGCGCCGGCCGGCTCGACGAGCGTCCCGGCCGGCGGCGGCCCGGTCGCCTTCGACGTGACCTTGGAGAACACCACCACCAGCGCGCAGACCGTCCAGGCCTGGGCTACGGCCGACCTCTCGACCGGTGCCGAGCGCACCGTCATCGCCCCGCAGCGGCTCACGCTGCCGCCGGGGGCCACGCTCACGCGGCGCGTGCGGCTTGGCGTGCCGGCGGCGGCGCCAGCCGGGGTGAGCACGCTCGTGGTCAAGGTCGGCGCGTTCCCCGAGGCGGCGGTGAGCGCCGACCTGCTGACGGTGACCAAGCGGCCCGGCTCGCCCAGCGCGGCCTCAGGCCCGGACCAAGCCGCATGGCCGACCGAGGGCTTTTCTTTCGAGACCGGCGACGCTGTGGCTGAGGCCGCGAAGGCCGAGGCCGCCGGGTTGGCAGCCTTCCCGACGCCCTTCGCCGAGCGGACCACGCTGCGCTACACCCTCGCCGACGACGCCGAGGTCCGCCTTGCCGTCTACGACGTGCTCGGGCGCGAGGTCGCGCTCCTGGCCGAGGGGCGCGCCGAGGCCGGCATCCACGAGGTCGGCTTCGAGGCGGTGGACCTGCCGAGCGGGGTGTACCTCGTCCGGCTGGCCGCCGGGGAGACGGTGGCGACGCAGGCGGTGACGCTGCTGCGCTAGACCGTCAAAGCTCGCGCTTTGCGCCCCGGTCACCCTCGCGGTGGCCGGGGCGTTTTGCGCGGCGGCATCCCATTCCGTCGCATCGTGAGACTTCGGCATCGGGTGGGGCGATACGTCGGGCAGAAGCTGCGCGGTGTAATCCCTCCGTTCCGGACGCTATAGCCATTGCGAGCGCGCACGAAGGTTGCGACCGGGGTGGGTACCCACACCCCGCAGATCACCCCGCTCCGCATGCGCTTCCTCCTCTCCCTCTCTCTCTTCTTCGCCCTCGCTGCGTCCGCTACGGCCCAATCGGCCCGTCCGAGCGCGGCCCTCGACCACCTCCGGCAGCAGGCTCCGGCGCTCGGTCTCGGTGCCGCCGACCTCGCCGACCTCGCCGTCACCGACGCGACTGTCAGCCGCCGCAGCGGCGCGACCCACGTCTACCTCCGGCAGCGCCTCGGCGGCCTCGACGTGATCGGCTCCGAGGTCACGGTCAGCCTCGACCGCAGTGGCACCGCTCTGCACACGGCCGGAGCGCCGCTGCCCGACCTCGCCAAGCGCGTGACCTCGCGCCGCGCCCTCCTCACGGCCGAGGCCGCGGTGCGGCGGGCCGGCGAGCACGCCGGCGTCGCCGCGCCCGACGGGATGCTGGTCGCTAATGCGAAACCCGGCCCCGCCCGAGCGACGACGTTCGCGCCGCAGGGCGAGGCCGCCGAGCCGGTCGAGGCCCGCCTCGTCTACCACGCGGACAAGCGCGGGACGCTCCGGCAGGCGTGGGAGGTGAGCCTCCCCACCGCCGACCGGCAGCACGTCTGGCTGACTTACGTCGACGCGGCCACCGGGGCCGAGCTGGCTCGCCACGACTTGGTGGTCCACGACTTTTTCGGGCACACCGGACCGGGCCGGGCTGACGGCCAGCCTGGAAGCCGGACCGCGCCGGACTACGCCTCCGGCACGGCCTCGGGCTACCGCGTCTACGCCGCGCCGGTCGAGTCGCCGAGCCACGGTGCGCGCTCGCTCGTCACCGCCCCGGCGCCGGCGGCCTCGCCCTTCGGCTGGCACGACACCGACGGCGCGCCGGGCGCGGACTACACCATCACGCGCGGCAACAACGTCCACGCCTACCGCGACGCCGACGGCGACGGCACGCCCGAGGCGGGCGAGTCGCCGGATGGAGGCACGGCGCTCGCGTTCGACTTTCCGGCGGACCTCAGCCAAGTGCCTTCGGCCTACGCCGACGCGGCCGTGACGAACCTCTTCTACTGGACGAACCTGCTCCACGACGTACTCTACGGCTACGGCTTCGACGAGGCGGCGGGCAACTTCCAGGCGAACACCTACGGGCGCGGTGGCCTCGGCGGCGACGCCGTCCGGGCCGAGGCGCAGGACGGCAGCGGCGTCAACAACGCCACCTTCTACACTCCCGCCGACGGCCGCAGCCCGCGCATGCAGATGCACCTCTGGAACCACACCGCCCCGGGGCGCGACGGCAGCTTCGACAGCGGCATCATCATCCACGAGTACGTCCACGGCCTCTCGAACCGCCTCACCGGCGGGCCCACCGCGACGGCCTGCCTCGTCGGGCAGGAGCAGCCCGGCGAGGGCTGGAGCGACTTCTACGCCCTGATGCTCACGCTCGACGCCGACGACGCCGGAGCCGACCGGCGCGGCATCGGCACCTACGTCAAAGGCCAGACCGCCGACGGCGACGGAATCCGCCCGACCCCGTACTCGACCAGCTTCGCCGTCAACAACGTGACCTACGGCGACCTCGGCAGCCAGGCCGTCCCCCACGGCGTCGGCTACGTCTGGGCCACCATGCTCTGGGAGGCGGCGTGGGAGCTGATCGGCCGGCACGGGTTCAGCCCGGACGTCCGCGACGCGGGCGGCAGCGCCGGCAACCAGATCATGCTGAACCTCGTCACCGAGGCGATGAAGATGCAGCCGTGCAACCCCGGCTTCGTCGAGGCCCGCGACGCCATTCTCGCGGCCGACCGGGCGCTCTACGGTGGGGCGCACGCGGCGGACCTCTGGCGGGCCTTTGCGCGGCGCGGCCTCGGCCTCCATGCCGATCAGGGGTCCGCCTCGGTGGTGGGCGACGAGACGGACGACTTCACCGAGCCCGGTCCGCCGCCCGTAGCCCTGCTCCACGCAGCCTCCCTCTCGGCCTCGGCCCTGGCAGGCGAGCACGCCACGGCCGCCGTCTCCCTCTCGAACGCGGCGAGCGCCGGGGGCCGGCCCCTCGTCTTCAGCGCGGCCGTCGTCGAGGCCGTGCCGGCGGGGGCGGGGGCGAAGGCCGCCGCGCCCTCCCCCTTCAACGGGGCCGATGCCTTCGGCTACACCTGGACCGACGCGGCGACGCCAGGCGGCCCAGCCGTCGCCTTCCACGACATCTCGGCGACGGGCTCGGCGCTCGTCTTCACGCCGACCAGTGGTTACCCCGCCGCCGACGAAGGCTACGCCGATGTGGTGCTCCCCTTCGCCTTCCCCTTCTACGGCACCGACCGCCAGCGCCTCCGCGTCTTCTCGAACGGCTTCGCCAGCTTCTCCGCCTTCGCGGCCAACTCCTACGAGAACGGGACGCTGCCCGAAGCCAATGCCCCCGACGCCCTGATCGCGCCGCTCTGGGACGACCTCGACACGAGCACCGGAGCCGTCTACGCCGAGACCCTCGCAGATGGGCGCTTCGTGGTGCAGTGGGACGGCGTCGGGCGCTACGACCAGCCCGGCAGCGCGCTCACCTTCGAGCTGATCCTCGCGCCCGACGGCACGGTCGAGTTCCAGTACGTCGGCCTCAGCGGCGCGCTCAGCGCCGACGCGGGGATCGAGAGCGACGACGGGACGGTGGGCCTGAGCACGACAGCGGGCGTAGCGGGTCACAGCGCTGTCCGCATCGTGCCGCCGCTCGCGTGGGCCTCCGTCGCGCCCGCCTCGGGCAGCGTGGTGCCGGGCGGCTCGGCCTCGTTCACCCTCACCCTCGACGCCACCGGGCTCGACGCCGGACGGCACCACGCCCGGCTCGTCGTGCTGACGAACGACCCGGCCCGCCCGACGCTCACCGTGCCGGTCGACTTCACGGTCGACGCTGGGGGTCTCGTCTCCGTCACAGCGGCGCGCACAAGCGGCCCGGCGGTCCCGGCCGGCGGCGGCACCGTGGCCTACGACCTCACGTTCACGAACCCCTCGGGCACCGCCTTCGAGGGCCAGGTCTGGGTCTTCGCCACGCTCCCGAACGGACGGCGGTTCGGCCCGATCTACGGTCCGGCGGCGCTCTCGCTCGGCGGCGGCGAGGCGCGGGTCGAGTCCATCACGAGCCGGGTCCCCGCGCGCGCGCCGGCCGGAGCCTACACCGTGACCGCGACTCTCGGCGCAGCCTTCCCGGACGACGTAGCCGATACCAGCAGCTTCACCTTTTCGAAGAGCGGCAGCGCGGCAGTCCATGCCTCGCGCGAGGCCGCGACGTGGACAACGGAGAACCTGACGCGCGGCACGACCGCCTCAGCGACCCTCGCGGCGTCGGACCTGCCGGCGGAGGCCGAGCTGCTCGGAGCCTATCCAAACCCGCTCCGCGAGCGAGCGGCGGTCCGCTTCGCGCTCGCGGCCGACGCCGAGGTCCGCCTCGAGGTCTTCGACCTGCTCGGCCGCCGGGTGGCGCTGCTCGCCGAGGGCCTGCTGGAAGCCGGGATACACGAAGCCGCCTTCGACGGGTCCCCCCTTCCGAGTGGCGTGTATCTCGTCCGCTTCGACGCGGGTGACACGGTGCAAACGCAGCGCGTTACGCTGCTCCACTGAGCCCATTTGCACACGCCGGTTTTTTCAGTATCATAACCCTGCTACAGCAGATCGGAGGGTTCTCCCCTCCGACTTCCTTTTCCCCCTCCAAACCCGATTCCCATGCCTCGTGTGACCTCGTCCGGTTTCCGGCGTCTCGCCCTGTTCGTCCTCCCGCTCTTGATGGCGGTGAGCGTGCAGGCCCAGAACTCCCCCTTCGCCTCCCCTCTGGAGACCTTCCTCGCCGACACGCACTACCTCGACGAAAACGGCACCTCTCAGCAGGGCGTCCGCTGCGCGACCCCGACGCCGACCGAGGCCCAGATCGCGGCGGCCGAGGCCCAGATCGAGCGGATGCGCGCCGAGAAGGGCGACGACTTCGGCGTGCGTGGCACGACGGTCATCCCCGTGGCCTTCCACGTTGTTCGCAGCGGCACCAGCGTGTCCCAGGGCAACGTGTCCCAGACCCAGATCGACAATCAGATTAGCGTGCTCAACGGCGCGTTCGCCAGCAGCAACTTCCAGTTCGAGCTCGATGTCGTGACGCGGACCACCAACAGCCAGTGGTTCACGGGCTGCGCCGGTAGCTCCGAGAACGCGATGAAGTCCGCGCTCAACGTCGACCCCGCCTCGACGCTCAACTTCTACACGTGCGGGCCGGGCGGCGGCCTCCTCGGGTTCGCCACCTTCCCGAGCTTCTACCCCGAGAGCGACTTCCGCCACGGCGTCGTGGTCCTCCACTCGTCGCTGCCCGGCGGCACCGCGTTCCCCTACAACCTCGGCGACACGGGCACGCACGAGGTCGGCCACTACCTCGGGCTGTTCCACACCTTCCAGGGCGGCTGCTTCGGCAGCGGCGACTCCGTCGCCGACACGCCCGCCGAGTCCAGCCCGGCCTTCGGCTGCCCCATCGGGCGTGACACCTGCTCCGGCGGCGGCCCGGACCCGATCCGCAACTTCATGGACTACACCGACGACTCGTGCATGTTCGAGTTCACGCCGGGCCAGTCGGCCCGCATGGACGCGCAGGTCGCCACCTTCAAGCCGACGCTGCTCCAGGGCACCTCGGCCGGGACGGGCGCGGTCACGGCTACGCTCACAAGCGGGACGGTCCTCCCGCCGGCCGGCGCGCGGGTGAACGCCGACTTCACGCTCTCGAACACGGGCGGCGGCGCTTTCGACGGCGAGTGGTGGGTCCAGGTCACACTTCCCAACGGGAACAACGGCCCGCGCCTCGGCCCCTTCTCGATCAGCCTCAACCCGGGGCAGAGCCGCGTCGAGTCGCTCTCGCAGCGCGTTCCCCCGGTCGCTCCGGCCGGCGTCTACACGGTGACGGCCAACATCGGCCCGGACTTCCCGGGTGAGATCGACGACTCGGACTCCTTCACCTTCTTCAAGAACGGCCAGCGCCGCCCGGTGGCCGGGGAGACGCTCGACCAGGCCTGGACGGTGGAGAACACGACGCGCGGCGAACGCACCGAGTTCGCGATGGGCGAGTTCGCGACGGAGTCTGCCTCGCAGGCCACCGAGGCCCTCGGGGTCTACCCGACGCCGTTCTCCGACCGCACGACGGTCCGGTACGCGCTCGAGGAGGCCGCCGAAGTCCGCGTGGCCGTCTACGATGTGCTCGGCCGCCGCGTGGCGCTGCTCGCCGACGGCATGGTCGAGGCCGGCACGCACGAGGCCACTTTCGAGGCGGCGGACCTCCCGAGCGGGGTCTACCTCGTCCGCCTCGAGGCGGGGGAGACGGTGCAGACCCACCGGGTCACGCTGACCAGGTAAACGCTGAGTAACGCTGACCGAGTCAGGAGCCTTCTGACTTGGCTAGGCGGCCCGCTGCGAGCTTCGCGGCGGGCCGCTTTTTTTGCGCCCCGTTCGTTCGTTTCTTTCAGCCCTGCCCGCCTACTCCCCCGCCTGCCATGTTCCGACTCACGCCCTTGCTCGCCCTCGCGCTCCTGCTGCCCCTCGGGGGCTGCGACGAGACCACCTCACCGCCCGCCGCCGAGGCGCTCGCCGAAGCCGGACCGGTGCCGGACGCCGCGCTCGCCGCCATCGACTCGGTCGCGCTGCGCGAGCACATCGCCGTCCTCGCCTCGGACGCCTTCGAGGGGCGCGGGACCGGCACACCGGGCGAAGAGAAGACGGTCGCCTACATCCGCGAGCAAATGGAGGCCGCCGGACTCGTCGGGGCGATGCCCGACGGCAGCTTCTTCCAGCCCGTCCCGCTGCTCGGCTCCACGCCGACCGACGTCGGCACGCTCGTCCTGACGCCCGAGGAGGGCGAGGCCGTCTCGCTCGACCTCGTCGACGACTACATCGCCTCGACCGACCTCGACGCCGCCGAGGCGTCCATCGACGGGCCGCTCGTGTTCGTCGGCTACGGCATCTCGAATCCGGGCTACGACTGGGACGACTTCAAGGACCTCGACGTGACGGGCAAGGTCCTCCTCGCCTTCGTCAACGACCCGCCGGCCACCGAGGACGAGCCGGACCTCTTCCAGGCCGACACGCTGACCTACAACGGGCGCTGGACCTACAAGTACGAGGAGGCCCGGCGGCGCGGCGCGGCCGGCATCTTCCTGGTCCACACCGAGCCGACGGCCGGCTACCCGTTCACCGTCCTCTCGAGCGACGCGCGCGGCGAGCAGATCCAGTCGGCCGACCCGCCCGAGAGCCCGCTCCAGCTCAAGGGCTGGATCACCCAGCCCGTCGCCGAGCAGCTCGCGCAGATGAGTGGGACGACGCTGGAGGCGTGGCAGGCCGAGGCCGCCACGCGCGCGTTCCAGCCGCGCGAGCTGCCCGTCCGCGCGAGCCTCGCCATGACGTTCGAGTCCCGGCGGTTCGAGGGGACGAACGTGCTCGGCAAGATCGTCGGCCGGACGACGCCTGAGGAGGCCATCGTCTACACCGCCCACCACGACCACCTCGGCATCGACCGCGAGCTGGAGGCCGCCGGCGAGGACGGGATCTACAACGGGGCCGTCGACAACGCGAGCGGCGTGGCGATGATGATCGAGCTCGGCCAGGCCTTTGCGGCGGGGGAGCCGCCGGCCCGGACGGTGATCTTCGCGACGCTCTCGGCTGAGGAGAGCGGCCTGCTCGGCTCGGCGCACTACGCCCGCAACCCGGTCGTCCCGCTCGCCCGCACGATCGCCAACATCAACGTCGACTCCGGCAACCTCGACGGGCCGACGAACGACATCGTCGGGGTCGGCGCGGAGCGGAGCGAGATGCTCGGCCTGCTGCGCGCGGCGGCCGCCGACGAGGGCATGACCGTCACCCCGGACCCCCGGCCCAACCAGGGCATCTTCTTCCGCTCCGACCAGCTCGCGTTCGCGCGCGGCGGCGTCCCGGCCGTCTTCGTCGTGACCGGCACCGACTTCCAGGGCCGCGACCCCGACTACGCCACCCAGCTCGCGGCCGCGTACCGCGCCGAGCGCTACCACCAGCCCTCGGACGAGCTGCGCGACGACATGCTGTTCGGCGGCATCGTCCAGCAGACCCGCGTCGCCTTCCGGCTCGGCTATGCCCTCGCCAACTCTAGCCTCCGTCCCGCATGGAACCCCAGCGAGGCGTTCGCCGAGACGCGGCGGACATCCGAGCAGGAGGCTGGGTTGTAGTCTATTTTAGGTGCGGGAGGAATGGAGGGAAAGGAGGGATGAGCCACGGCGTGGGCAGCCCCGTCTTGCTGCCCTTCTCCCTTCTTCTTCCACTCCCTCCCTACCCCCCATTCCCTCCACGCCCTTTCCATCCCTCAGTCCTCTCCTCTCATGGTCCAGTGGCGCGGTCGTCGCGGTAGCTCGAACGTCATTGATGTACGCGGCAAGAAAGGCAAGGCCGCCCTCGGTGGCGGGTCCCTCGTCGTCGTCCTGCTCGCCCTGCTCTTCGGGTTCGACCCGTCGCAGATCCTCTCGCTCCTCGGCGGCGGCGCTGCGCCGAGCGCCTCCGTCGAACAGGCCCCGGCCGGTGGCGCGCCGCAGGACGACGCAGGCGAGTTCGTCTCGGTCGTGCTCGCCGACACGGAGCAGACGTGGGGCGACCTCTTCCAGCGCGCCGGACAGCGCTACCAGGAGCCGCAGCTCGTGCTCTTCTCCGACCGGGTGCAGTCGGCGTGCGGGATCGCCGGCGCGGCCGTCGGGCCGTTCTACTGCCCCAACGACCAGCGGGTCTACCTCGACCTGTCGTTCTTCCGCCAGCTCCAGCAGCTCGGCGCGTCGGGCGACTTCGCGGTGGCCTACGTGATCGCCCACGAGATCGGGCACCACGTCCAGAACCTCGAGGGCACGCTCGGCGCGGTCCGCCAGCAGCAGCAGCGCCTCGGCGAGGCGCAGGCCAACGACCTCTCGGTCCGCACCGAGCTTCAGGCCGACTGCTACGCCGGCCTCTGGGCGCACTACGCCGAGACCGAGCGCGACCTCTTGGAAGCGGGCGACGTCGAGGAGGGCATCGACGCGGCGGCGGCCGTCGGGGACGACTACTTGCAGCAGCGGGCGGGCCGGGCGGCGATGCCCGAGTCGTTCACGCACGGCAGCTCGGCGCAGCGCGTGGCCTCGTTCCGGCGCGGCTTCGAGTCCGGCGACCTCAGCGCGTGCGACACCTTCTCGGACCTGCGCTGACGGGGACAGAAGGCATGGGGTCAGGCGCGCACCGCCAGCAGCTCCTGCCTGAACCGCTCGGCGAGGGCTTCGGCCTCGTCGCGGGTGCGGGCCTCGGTGTAGATGCGGACGATGGGTTCGGTGTTGGACGTGCGGAGGTGGACCCAGCCCTCGTCGAAGTCGATCTTGACCCCGTCGACGGTCGAGATCCGCTCGTCGGCGTAGCGCGCGGCGAGCGCCTTCAGCAGGACGGCGGCGTCGAGCGTGCCGTCCTCGGTCTCGAGCGGGAGCTTGTTCTTGGAGATGTGATAGTCGGGATAGCTCGCGCCCAGCTCCGACAGGCTCTGCCCGGTCTCGGCGAGGAACTGGAGCGCGAGGGCGGCCCCGGCGAGGGCGTCGCGGCCGTAGTGGAGCGCCGGCAGGATCACCCCGCCGTTGCCCTCGCCGCCGAGGACGGCACCGTTGGCCTTCATCATCTCGACGACGTTGATCTCGCCGACCGCCGAGCGGTGGACCGGCTGGTCGAAGCGCGCCATCACGTCCTCGATCAGCCGCGACGACGATAGATTCGTGGCGAACGGGCCGGGCTGCTTCCGCATCAGGAAGTCGGCGGCGACGACCTGCGTCCGCTCCTCGCCGAAGAACGTCCCGCCGTCGGCGATCAGCGCGAGGCGGTCGGCGTCGGGGTCGACGACCAAGCCGAGGTCGGCCCCGAGGTCGGCGACGAGCTGCGTGGTCTCCGTCAGGTGCTCCGGCAGCGGCTCGGCCGGGTGCGCGAAGCGGCCCGTCGGCTCGCCGTTGACGACGTGGACGTCCTCGACCCCGAGGGCCTCGAGCAGCGCCGGCAGCGCGATCCCGCCGACCGAGTTGATCCCGTCCACGACGACGCTGAAGTTCCGCGCCGCGATCACCGCCGGGTCGATGTACGGCAGCGCGAGGACCTCCTCGATGTGGTGGGGCAGGAAGTCCGCCTCGCGGTAGCTCCCGAGCCGGTCGTAGGCGACCGTGAAGTCCTCGCCGGACGAGGCCCGATCGATCACCTTTTGGCCCTCGGTGGCGGACAGGAACTCGCCGTGCTCGTCGAGGAGCTTGAGCGCGTTCCACTCGGCGGGGTTGTGCGAGGCCGAGAGGATGATCCCGCCGTCGGCCTCGGCCTTGAGCACGCCCATCGCGACGGTCGGCGTGGTGGCGAGGCCGGCGTCGATGACGTGGCAGCCGACGGCCTGGAGCGTCGCCGTGACGAGGCGGGCGCAGACCTCGCCGGTCATGCGCGCGTCGCGCCCGACGACGACGACCGGCTGGCGCTTGGCCCGGTCGCGCGCCCACGCGCCATAGGCCGAGGCGTAGGAGACGAGCGTGTCGGGGCTCAGGCCGTCGCCGAAGACGCCGCGGATGCCAGAGATGGAGACGATGAGGGGCATAGGATTTATCGGGGGATTGGGGGACTGAACGATCGGGAGAGGGAGGACGAGATCGAGAACCCGGAAACTACAGCTTCTTCAATCCCCCGATCCCCCAGTCCTCCGATCCCTCAATCCCTCCCGGCTCCCCCAACAATTAACGGAACGGCCCCTGCCGGGTGGTGTTGACCGGAGACGCCCGCCTCCTCTCTGCCGGATGTCCGTCTCCTCCGCCTCCGCCACGCTCGACACCGCACCGTCGCGGGCGGCCGATCTGCGGGAGCTGCTCAAGCCCGGCATCAGCCTGTTCGTGACCGTGACGGCGGCAGCGGGCTACCTCTTCGGCGCGACCGGCTCGGTCGACTTCGCCCGCTTCGCGGCGCTCCTCGGCGGGACGGCGCTGACGGCCGGGGGCAGCGGGGCCCTCAACCACTGGCTGGAGCGAGGGCACGACGCCCGGATGCAGCGCACGCAGCGCCGCCCGCTCCCCGACGGCCGGATTGGGCCGGGCGTTGTTGTCGTCTACGGTTCCGTCGCGCTCGGGCTCGGCCTGGCGCTGCTGCTGGCCTTCGTCAACCCGCTCACGGCGAGCCTGGCGGCGCTGACGGCGTTCGGGTATCTCGTCGTCTACACGCCGCTCAAGCGGAAGTCGGCGCTGAACACGCTCGTCGGGGCGGTGCCGGGGGCGCTGCCGGCGCTCGGCGGGTTCGCCGCGGCGACGGGCACGCTGGGGCCCGGCGGCTGGGCGATCTTCGCGATCCTCTTCCTGTGGCAGCTCCCGCACTTCCTGGCGCTGGCGTGGATGTACCGCGCCGACTACGCGCGCGGCGGCTTCGTGATGCTGCCGGTCGTCGCCCCGGACGGCCGCTCGACGGCGCTCGTCTCGCTCGGGGCCACGCTCGCGCTCCTGGTGGCGGGCGTGGTGCCGGCAGCGCTCGGCGTGGCGGGCTGGCTCTACCTCGCCGGGATGGCCGGGCTCGGGACGTGGTTCACCCTCCCGGCGTTCTCGTTCTACAACGACCCCACCGACGCCCGCGCCCGGCGGCTCCTGCTCGCCTCCATCGTCTACATCCCGGTGTTCTTCGCGCTCGTCGTCCTCGACCACGTCCTGCTGTAGTGCATCCCCTGCTGTAGTGCATCCCACGTCGCAGCCTCCCGCCCTCGCCGTCCGCGCTCTCGGCCACGCCTACGGCGAGCACCGCGCGCTCGGCGGCCTCTCGCTCGAGGTGCGGCCCGGCGAGCTGTTCGGGCTGCTCGGCCCCAACGGCAGTGGCAAGACGACGCTGTTTCGGATCATCACGACGCTCATGCCGCCCTCGGCCGGTGCGGCGACAGTGTTCGGGCACGAGACGGCGGCAGCGCCCGAGGCCGTCCGCCGGAGCCTCGGCGTGGTCTTTCAGCAGCCTGCGCTCGACGCCGAGCTGACGGTGCGCGAGAACCTGCGCTTCCACGGGGCGCTCGTCGGCCTCGGCGGGCGCGCACTCGACGACCGGATCGGAGCGCTGCTCGATGGCTTCGGGCTGGCCGACCGGGCGGACGACCGGGTGAAGACGCTCTCCGGCGGCCTCGCCCGCCGCGCCGACCTCGCGCGCGGCCTCCTCCACCGCCCGCCGCTGCTGCTGCTCGACGAGCCGACGACCGGCCTCGACCCGACCGCCCGGCGCGAGCTGTGGGCCGCCCTCGCCCGGCTCCGCCGCGACGAGGGCACGACCGTCGTCGTCGCCACGCACCTGATGGAGGAGGCCGCGCGCTGCGACCGCGTGGCGATCCTCGACCGGGGCCGCCTCGTCGCCCTCGGCACGCCCGACGCCCTCGAAGCCGAGCTGGGCGACGAGACGCTGTGGCTGGAGTCGCCCGACGCGGGGTCGCTCGTCCATGCGCTCGAGGCCCGCCTCGGCCTCGCCTCCCGGCGCATCGGCGAGTCGGTGCTGGTCGAGACCGACGACGCGCCGGGCGCGCTCGCCGCCGTCTACGCCGCGCTGCCGGCGCTGGTCGCCGCCGCGACGGTCCGCCGCCCGACGCTCGACGACGTCTTCGCCGCGCGGACCGGGCGGGGGTTCGAGGTCGGAGGTTCGAGGTTCGAGGACGGCACCGCGAAAACCCCTACCCTCAAACCCCAAACCTCGAACCCATGATCGCCGTCGTCCGTGCGCTGTGGTGGCGCGAGATCACCAAGTTCCTCCGCGACCGCAGCCGGCTGGTCGGGGCGCTCGTGCAGCCGCTCGGGTTCTGGGTGCTGCTCGGGCTGGGGTTCTACGGGAGCTTCACGATGCCCAACACCGCGCCGGGGGCCGACAGCGTCGGCTACCTCGAATACCTCTACCCCGGCATCATCGCGCTGATCCTGCTGTTCACCGCCATTTTCTCGACCATCTCCGTCGTCACCGAGCGGCAGGAGGGGTTTCTGCAGGCCGCACTCGTGGCCCCAGTCCCGCGCACCGTGATCGTGCTCGGGCTGGTTTCCGGCGGGGCGACACTCGCGGTCGCTGAGGCCGTCTTGTTTCTGCTGCTCGCGCCGCTCGTCGGCATCACGCCCGGCCTCGCCGGCCTGGCCGTAGTGCTGACGGCGACCGTTGCGATGGCGCTCGCGTTCACGGCGCTCGGGTTCGTGATCGCGTGGCGGCTCGAGACGACGCGCGGCTTCCACGCGGTGATGAACCTGTTCCTCCTGCCGATGTGGTTCCTCTCGGGCGCGTTCTTCCCGGCGGCGGGCGTGCCGGTGGCGCTGCGGACGGTGATGTACCTGAACCCCGCGTTCTACGGCGTCGCCGTCATCCGGCAGGGGCTGTACCTGCCCGGCGCGGCACCGGGCGTGGATCTCCCACTGGGCCTTACACTCGGCGTGACGGTCGCCTTCGCCGTCAGCGTGCTCGCGCTTGCGGTGTGGACGGTCCGGCGTCCGCTCTTCGCGTCGTGACCCGGGGCTCCGTCCCTTGACCGCTGCCCCAGGCGCAGGGTAGCTTTGCCCCGCCGATTTCCGCCGAGACCGCCATGCGGCTACGCCTCCTGTCCCTCCTCCTTTTTCTCGCCCTCTCCGGCTGCGACACCGCAGGCGATGCGCCTGTGCTCCGCGCGCCCGGCGGGCAGACGCCCGTCGCCGGCGCCATCGCGTTCCGCGGCGTGAGCAACGAGGACCTGGGCGTGATCGGAGCCGGCCCGGTGGGCGGCCACCTCGGCACGCTGAACCCTCCGGGCAACAGTGGGACGGGCGGCGATGGAGGAGTGGTGACTCCCGACCGATTCGATTTCAGCACGCTCTATCCCAATCCCACGGCCGGCCGCACCACCATCTCGTTCGTTCTTCCCGGCGCGACGGAGGTGAGCGTGTTCGTGGTGGCGGCGCTCCCGCTGGGCCGCACGGCCCCGCCGCAGGCGTCGAGCGCGCAGGGGGCCTGGGTCTACCGGCCCGGCGGCCTGCCGGTCGCCGTGCTCGAACGGCGCTCGCTCAGGCCCGGTCAATACGCCCTCCCGCTCGACCTCGCCGAGGCTGCGGGCCGCCCGCTCCCGGCCGGCTACTACCGCGTCTACGTCCAGACGCCCTACGTCCTCGCCTGGCAGGACCTCCTCTACGACCCCACCTTCTTCTCTCCCTTCTAAGCCCCCATGCGCCTCGCCCTCGTCGCCCTGCTCGCGCTCGCCCCGCTCGCCGCCCGCGCCCAGACGGTCCCCGACCCCGGCATCGGGCTGAGCGCCTCGGTCCAGGCCGGCCAGTTCGACATCCTGGTCCCGATCTGGTCCGGCGAGCGGTTCGCCGTGGTGCCGAGCTTCGGGTTCGAGTTCGGGCAGGACGCCGGGCTCGACGTGCGCGCCGGCCTCGCCGCGCGGCTCTACCAGCGCCGGGGCGAGATCGCCCCCTACGGCAGCGTCCGCGCCGCCGTGCTGATCTTCGCGCCCGCCGAGCGCGAGTTCGGCCCCGAGCCGGAGTCGGCCGTGGACTTTCTGGCCGGGCTGGCCTACGGGGCCGAGGCGTTCCTGCTGCCCCGGCTCAGCCTCGGCGTCGAGGCCCAGCTCAACCTCACGGTGTCGGCCGAGGAGTCGGTACGGTTCGGGAATCCGGGCAACGTCAACGTCAACACCGGCGCGGCCGTGTTTGCGACGGTCTACTTCTAGGCGTGGTCGAGGCCCTCGCGGAGTGGGCACTAGCGGCCGGGCCGCTCGGGCTGTTCGTGGTCTCGTTCCTGGCGGCGACCTTGGTGCCGCTGTCGTCGGAGGTGGCGCTCGTGGCGGCGCTCGCGGCGGGCGTGCCCCCGCTGGAGGCGCTGGTCGCGTGCTCGCTCGGCAACAGCCTCGCCGTGATGGTGAACTGGGCGCTGGGGCGGTCCTTCCGAGCCCGGACGGAGCGCCGCCTCCAAGCCTCCCGCTCGGGCCGGGCGGCGCTCGGGTGGACAGACCGGTGGGGACTGTGGAGCCTCGCCCTCTCCCCGCTGCCTATCGTCGGCGATCCGGTCACTGTCGTGGCGGGCATTGCCCGCGTGTCGCCCTGGCTGTTCGGTGCGGTCGTGATCCCGCTCCGGGTCGGGCGCTATCTGCTCATCGCCGGATTGCTCTGAGCGGCCGAACCTGCCGCGCCGTCGCCGGTTCTGAACGCCATGCCCGACACCGCCTCGCTCACCGACCTCAAGGCCCTCGACCGCGCGGGTCTCGAAGCTTTCGCCGTCTCGCTCGGGCAACCGGCGTTCCGGGGGCGGCAGCTCTTCCGGTGGCTCTACGGCCGGGGCGCGACCAACTTCGCCGTGATGACCGACCTGCCGGCTGCGTTCCGAGAGCAGCTCCAGGCGGTCGCCGCGATCCCGGCGCTCAGCGAGGTGCAGCGGCAGACCGCGACGGATGGGACGGTGAAATCGCTCTTCCGGCTCGCCTCCGGTCGGGAGATCGAGAGCGTGCTGATCCCCGACCTCGAGCCTGCGCAGGCGGGGGACGAGGGGCGAGCCAAGCGGCTGACGGTGTGCGTCTCGAGCCAGGTCGGCTGCGCGATGGGCTGCCACTTCTGCGCGACCGGCCTGATGGGGTTCGGCCAGAACCTGACGGCCGGCGAGATCTACGAGCAGGTGTGGCGGATGAACGCGCTCGCCGAGGAGCGCTTCGGGCGGGGCGTCACGAACGTGGTCTACATGGGCATGGGCGAGCCGCTCCAGAACTACGCCGCCGTCGTCCAGAGCGCGGCGCTCCTGACCGACCCCGACGCCCTCGGCCTGGCTCCGAAGCGGCTCACCGTCTCCACGGTCGGCTTGGCCCGCCGCATCCGTCGCCTCGCCGACGACCAGGCCGAGGGCACCGCGCCGCCGGTCCACCTCGCCATCAGCCTCCACGCGCCGACGGACCCGCAGCGCAGCGCCATCATGCCCGTCAACCGCTCCGAGAAGACGGACCTCGGCGCGCTGAAGGACGCCGTCCAGCACTGGCACGCCCGGACGGGACGCCGCGTGACCTACGAATACTGCCTGTTCGCCGGCCTCAACGACGGCGAGGGCGACGCCCGGAATCTCGCCGCCGTCGCGCGGTGGGCCCCGAGCAAGGTCAACCTGATCATGTACAACCCCGTCGAGGGCACCGGCTTTTCGTCGCCCGACGAAGGCGCGCTCGATGCGTTCATCCGCGTGCTCGTCGCCGAGGGCGTGCGCGTGACCGTCCGCCGCAGCCGGGGCCAGGACATCGACGCGGCGTGCGGGCAGCTCGCCGCCCGGTGAGTGCCAGCCCTCGGGCGAACGGCCGTCCGCCCCTACGGACGAGAAATGCGATGCCGGACCTCGGGCGCAGCAGCGCTGCGCCCCTACGGGGATGCGCCTTGGGTGGGTCCCTTTGCCAGCGTGCTCTGCCCTCCGCCGGGGTTCTCTGTTCTCTGAGCACCCGGAACCGCGCGGCCGGCCTCGCCGGTATATTCCGGCCCCTTCTTTCCTCCACTCTGCTTCTCTGCTCATGGCCTCCTCCAAACCCGGCGTCGGCGCGTTCACCATCGAGACGGTCGTCGCCTTTCTCGGTGCGCTGCTCGTCTTCCCCCTCGCCATCAAGATCCTGCTCGCCACCGTCAAGGGCGTCTTCCGGCTCGGCATCGTGCGCAAGCTGCTGCTCGAGGGGCTCATCATCGGGGCGACGACCTTCCTGACGAAGCAGGGCGTGCTCGACAAGCTCTTCGGGCAGCCCGGCCGCAAGGGCGACGGCCTGCTCAAGCCCGACGTGGATCAGTAACGTATGGACGCGCCCGACCGCTCCGAGACCCGCCGCCGCCTCGGCGTGCTCACGCACGGCTCGCTCGGCGGCGGCATCGAGATGAAGCACGAGCAAGGCCGCTCCGTGGAGTCCGTCCGAACGGGGCGGTTCTGCGTGGTCGAGGGCGAGCAGTTCGACTTCTTCTCGCTCGTCACGGACGTCCGCATCGAGGCGGCCAACGAGGGCATCCTGCTGCACCCGCCGGGCGTGGAGGACGAGCTGCTGCGCCAGGTGATGCAGGGCTCCGGCACCTACGCGACGGTCAGCCTCAAGCCGATGCTGATGATCGAGCAGGGCTTGGGCGACGCCGAGCCGCTGCCAGTCAAGACGGTGCCGGCCCACTTCTCGCTCGTCGGCGAGGCCAACGAGGACGACGTGGCGCGCGTCTTCGGCAGCGAGGCCAACGACCCCGGCCGCTACTTCCACGTCGGCACCCCGCTCGAGATGGACACGCCGGTGTGCCTCGACCTGGCGCGGCTCGTCGAGCGCTCGAACGCCGTCTTCGGCAAGACCGGCACCGGCAAGAGCTTCCTGACGCGGCTCCTGCTCTGCGGCACCATCAAGACCGGGCGCGCGGTCAACCTGGTGTTCGACATGCACAACGAGTACGGCTTTCAGGCGCGCAAGGAGACCACCGGCGGGCCGGGCACCGTCGTCCCCGGCCTGCGCGACCTCTTCCCCGGCCGCGTCCAGGTCTACTCGCTCGACCCGGCGTCGGCCCGGCGGCGCGGCCAGAGCCCCGACGTCGAGGTCCACCTCTACGCCGACCAGGTCGAGCCGGAGGACATCCTCCCGCTGCGCGAGACCCTCAACCTCAACCCGACCGCCGCCGAGAGCACCTACGGCCTGCGCAAGGTCTACGGCGACGGCTGGCTCGCGGCGCTGCTGCGCGCCGACGCCGCCGAGCTCGAGGCGATGGCCGAGGCGACGGGCGCGCACGTCGGCTCGCTGAGCGCCCTCAAGCGCAAGCTCGACCGGCTCGACGGCCTCGCCTTCTTCCACCTCGAGCGCGGCAGCGAGCGCCGCGACGTGGTCGAGGACCTGCTCGAGAGCATCGCCGCCGGCAAGTCGGTCGTGCTCGAGTTCGGGCAGCACAACTCGCTGCTGGTGTACCTGCTCGTCGCGAATGTCATCACGCGGCGGCTGCGGCGGCGCTACGAGCGGATGTACGAGGAGCACGAGGCCGACCCCGAGCATGTCGCTGCCCCGCGCCAGCTCATGATTACGATCGAGGAGGCGCACAAATTCCTCGGCCCGGCCACGGCGCGCGAGACGCCGTTCGGCAAGATCGCGCGCGAGATGCGGAAGTTCTCGGTGAGCCTGCTCATCGTGGACCAGCGGCCGAGCGGGATCGACGAGGAGGTGCTGAGCCAGATCGGGACCAAGATCGTGGCGCAGCTCAACGACGAGAAGGACATCGCCGCCGCGCTCGTCGGCACGAGCGGCGCGACCGCGCTGCGCCAGGTGCTCGCCTCGCTCGACTCGAAGCAGCAGGCGCTCGTGCTCGGCCACGCCGTCCCGATGCCGGTCGTGATCCAGAGCCGGCTTTACGACGACACCTTCTTCGCCGATCTCAAGGGCGACGCGCCCTCGGGCACGGCCTCCGAAATGCAGGCGCGCCTGGGCGATCTGTTCTGAGCGAGCACACCGTCTCGGCGGCGGGACCGACCTCCCGACACTTGCATTCGCCGCCCGCTTCCGCTATTCTCTGCCCTCCCCTTCCCCTTCGGAGGTTCGCCATGCGCCGCTTCTCCCTCTCTCTGCTCGCGATCGCCTTCTGCCTCGCCGGCTGCCGCGACGCGCTCGTAGACGAGCCGCCCGGCGGCGTCGATACCCCGCCCCCGTCGGAGACGCAGGATATCGCTGTGCGCGGGATCTACGTCAAGGGGTCGCCGGCGCTCGATGTCGGCGGCACGGCATCGTACCGCGCCGAGTCGCTGCCGGACGCCATCCGCTACGTCTGGGTCCAGACCCCTGGCAGCACCGGCACCGTCTCGGGCACCCCGACCGACTCGCGCGACCGCCTCTACGACCTCACCGGCGGGTCGCCCGGCGTGGTCACCCTCCGCGTCTCGGCGCTCGACGCCCAGAGCCGGGAGATCGGCGTCGGGCACCTGACGCTCCGGGTCGACGCCTGACCCGGCCTCTCGTGGCAGACCGGGCCGCTGTCCTTCGAGGGCAGCGGCCCGTCTTTACGACCCTTCGCGCGCGCCGCCGGAGCGCGTGCGGCAGCTTCTCACTATGCGCTTCGCCCTGCTCCTGATGCTCGTCGCGCTGCGCCCCGCCCTCGCCCAGCCGGCCCTCTGGCCCGGCACCGAGGCCGAGGCCCGCACCGTGCTCGGCGCGCTCTCGCTCGACGAGAAGGTGTCGCAGCTCTTCGTCACCGACGCCCGCCCCCGGACGGGCGAGACCCCCGCCGCAGCGCGCGCGCGCCTCTCGGACCTGGTCCGGCACTTCGGCGTGGGCGGCGTGATCTTCTTCGCAGGCGAGGCGGGGCCGCAGGCCGCGCTGACGCGGCGGCTCCAGGCCGAGGCGGCCCTCCCCCTGCTGATCGCGCAGGACATGGAGAACGGCGTCGGGATGCGCGTCGCCGGGGCGACGGCGTTCCCGCCGATGATGGCGCTCGGAGCCACGGGCGACGCCGACCTCGCCTACGCCGTGGGCCGGCAGACCGCCGCCGAGGCGCGGGCGCTCGGCGTGCACGTCAACTTCGCGCCGGTCGCCGACGTCAACAACAACCCGGCGAACCCGATCATCAACGTCCGCTCGTTCGGCGAGGACCCGGCGGCGGTCGCCGACCTCGCGGTGGCCGCGCTGCGGGGGATGCAGGACGGCGGGCTCGTCGCCACGGCCAAGCACTTCCCCGGGCACGGCGACACCGGCACCGACTCGCACTACGCGCTCCCGCTCCTCGATTTCCCCCGCGCCCGGCTCGACTCGACCGAGCTGCTGCCGTTCCGCGCCGCCATCGCGGCCGGCGTGCAGAGCGTGATGACGGGCCACCTCGCCGTCCCGACGCTCGAGCCCAACGCGGCGCTGCCGGCGACCCTCTCGCGGCGCGTGGTGACGGACCTGCTGCGCGGCGAGTTGGGTTTCGAGGGGCTGGTCGTCACCGACGGGCTCGACATGGGCGGGATCACGAACACGTTCGGGATCGGCGAGGCGGCGGTGCGGGCCGTCGAGGCGGGGGTGGACCTGCTGCTGCTGACGCGCGACGAGTACGTCGCCCGCGACGCGCTGCGGGCCGCGCTCCGCGACGGCCGCCTCACCGAAGCTCGGATCGACGCCTCGGTGCTCCGCCTGCTCCGGGCCAAGCAGTGGCTCGCCAACCAGGCGGACCCGCCCGGCCGCTCGGTGGACGCGGCGCTCGCGCGGCGCGGCGAGGCCCTGGCCGACGCCATCGCCCGGCGGTCGGTCACCGTCCTCCGCAACGACCGCGGGCTGCTCCCGCTCGACGCCAGCCGCTGCGTCCTCGTCCTCTCCGCCCCCACCAAGCGCTCGTTCAAGTCCTCTCCCCCTCCCTTCGCCGAACGCTTGGCCGAGACGCTCGGCGCGCACGCCGTCACCCACCGTCTGCTCCGGCCCGACGCCCCGCCGCGCGAGACCGACCGGCTCTTCGCCCTCGCCGAGCAGCACGACGTGATCGTGGTCCCGGTCTACCAGAGCGTCCGGCGCTGGACGCGCGCCGGGCTGCCCGAGGCGCAGCGCCGCCTCGTCAACCGGCTCGTGGCCTTCGGCAAGCCGGTCGTGCTCGTGGCCTTCGGCAACCCCTACCTCCCGCTCGACCTCGACCGGCCGCAGGCGGAGGTCGTGGCCTACGACGCGCACCCGCGCACCCAACGCGCCGTGGCCGACGCTCTCACCGGCCAGCACCCGGCCCGCGCCCGCCTCCCCGTCTCCGTCCCCGGTCTCTACCGCAGCGGCGACGGCCTCCACCTGGCGCAGGGCACGCTCCGCCGCGACACCACCGTCCTCGATGCCGCCGCTCTCGCGCAGATCGACCCGGTGATCGAGGACGCCATCGCTGAGCGCGTCTTCCCCGGCGCGGTCGTCGCCGTCGGGGTCGGCGGCGCGGTAGCGAAGATGCAGGGGTACGGCCGGCACACCTACGACGCCGACGCCCCGGCCGTCACCCCGCAGTCCGTCTTCGACCTCGCCTCGCTGACGAAGGTCGTTGGGACGACGCTCGCGGCGATGAAGCTCTACGACGAGGGGCGGCTCGAGCTCGACGCGCCGGTGGCCCGCTACGTCCCGGCGTTCGGCCAGCGCGGGAAAGAGGCCGTCACGGTGCGGCAGCTTCTCTCGCACTCGGCTGGGCAGCGCGTCTTCCACCCGTTCCACACCGAGGGCTTCCGCGACCGCCAGGCCGTGCTCGACTTCGTCCACGCCGACGCGCTCCGCTACGCGCCCGGCACCGCCACGCGCTACAGCGACTTCGACCTGATCGTGCTCGGCGAGGTCGTCGAGGCCGTCGTCGGACAGCCGCTCGACGTGTACCTCCGCGAGACGTTCTACCACCCGCTCGGGATGGCCGACACCGGCTTCCGGACGGTCGGCACGCTCGACGGGCGCGCGCTCCCGACCGAGCGCGACCGGGTGTTCCGGCGGCGCGCGCTCCAGGGCGAGGTACACGACGAGACCGCCTCGCTGCTCGGCGGCGTCGCCGGCCACGCCGGCCTGTTCTCGACGGGACCCGACCTGGCCCGCCTCGCCTTTGTGCTCACGAATGGCGGCGAGGCCTACGGGCACCGCTTCTTCTCGCAGGCGAGCATCGACACGTTCACGGCGCGCGCACGGCCCGTCGGCGAGTTCCCGGCGGCGCTCGGGTGGATCGCAATGCGGCCCGCGAGCGAGGGCTACTCGTCGGGCGGGCACCGGCTCGGGCCTCGGGCGTTCGGGCATACCGGCTTCACCGGCACCTCGCTGTGGGTCGACCCCGACTCTGGCCTGTGGGTGATCCTGCTCACGAACCGGACGTGGCCGACGCGCGGCAAGAGCGCCATCGCCCGCGTCCGCGTCGCCGTCGCCGACCTCGCCGCCGAAGCTCTGCGGTGAGGCCTGAGCGCCACGTCGGATCAGCCTGCTCGATTTCTCTCCCCCCTCCACGCCCTTCCCTATGCCCACCTACGTCTACCGCCGCCCCGACGGCACCACGTTCGAAGTCTTCCAGCGCATCACCGACGACGCCTTGCTGACCGACCCTGAGACGGGCGAGCCGGTCGAGCGCGTGATCGGCGGCGGGGCCGGGCTGATCTTCAAAGGCACCGGCTTCTACGAGACCGACTACGTCCGCAAGTCCGGCACCCCGGAGACGAAGGAGGAGGCCGGGTCGGAGGCGAAGGCGGACACCAAGCCCGAGGCGAAACCGGAGACCAAGAAGGCGGCGAAGAGCGGCACCGAGGACAAGGGCGGCGCGAAGAAGGCCGACCCCTGAGCCGGCGGCCTCACCGCACTACCGTGATTCGTCGTGAGGACGTGAACCTGTCGCCCGTCGCTCGGACGAGGTATACGCCGCTCGGCAGCGCCGAGGCGTCGAGCGCCAACCGGTGCACACCCGGCCCGATCTCCCCGTCGTGGAGCACCGCCACGCGGCGGCCGAGCACGTCGAAGACCGCCAGGCGCAGGTGCGCCGAGGCCGGCACCACCACCGTGACCGTGCCGCGACCAGCACTCGGGTTCGGGTACACCAACAGTGACGCCTCATCCGACACCACCTCGTCCTCGGCGGCGGTCGTCGGCGTCACCTCCAGCGTCAGCGGCACCTCGACCACCGTACCATCGGCCTCGAACGCTTGCAGCACCGCTTCGTAGACGCCTGCCGCACGAGGCCCCGGCCGGAACGTCAAGTCGATCTCGACCTCCTCACCCGGCGCGAGCGTGCCGTCCCAGGCCTCGACCACCAGCCACGACGGCGGCAGCGGGTGCGGGCGCACCGCCACGACGCCGGCGTCGCCGAACTCGCTCCACGGGTAGTAGAGCACCCCGTTGGGGTCGAGCCGGCTGCGCAGCGGCTCGCCGGCGATGTCGCCGTCCTCGGTCCCCGGCAGCGGCTCGATCAGCGGCGTCTCCAGCGGCGCGGCTCCCGGCGCGGTGTCCTCGCCGAAGCGACCAACCACGCCAAGGTGGCGCGGCGGCGTCGGGCCGGGCGGGTTGACGTAGAGCTCGACGCGCACACCCTCAGGTGCATCATCGGGGAGCGCGTCGAGGCCGCGCGCGAGGGTGGCTTCGGGGTAGGCCTCTAGCCGCACCGGGTAGCCGTCGACGGCGACCCCGAGGGTGTCGACCGCCCAGAGGTCGTCGTTGGCGGCATCGGTGAAGAAGAACTGCTGCCGCGGGTCGTAGGCGAGGCCGCCGGGCGCGCCCGTGACACCAGGAGGCGGGGCGGTCTGCGCCACGGGCAGCTCGATCCGGCGGCCGGTCTCGCGCCCGTCGAGGTCGCCCTCCAAGAGCAGCGCCCGCTCAACGGTGAACCCTTCGTCCTCGACGTTGAGCCACCACAGCGTCCCGCGCTCTCCGTCGTAGGCCACCCCCGTCGTGGTCGCATCGTTGGTCAACTCCTCCACGCGCGGGTGCGTGAAGCTCCGCACGTACCCCAACGACGCTGTCAACTCATGCGTCAGGCCGGGAAAGTCCGCCGCCTCGGCGGCGAAGAGCCGCCCCTCCGGGGTCATCGCCAGCCCGTAGGGGTCCCAGAACGAGAGCGGGATGTCGCCCTCGCCGACGAGCGCGAGCACCTCGCCGTAGGCACCGCACGCGCTGCCGAGTGCCTCCGCGCTCAGACGCGCAACTCCAGGCTCGCGCTCCAGCGGGCGCGCGAACGACAGGCAGAACCCCAGCGCCGCCGACCCGCCATTCCGCAGCGTGAGCCTCTGCGTCACCGCCTCGCCTTGCGCCACACCCACACTCACGCTCTGTGGCTCGGCGGTGAGTTGCCCGCACACCGGGGCACTCCCGAGCACACAGCCCAGGAGCACCCCAGCCAGCAGCGCGGATCGGGTACGCTTCGTCAGCATCGCGCTCACCGTACCACCGTCAGGCGCGCACTCAGCACCTGCGCCCCGCCCACCTCAGCGCGCACCAGGTACACCCCCGCCGGCAGCCGCGCCCCGTCGAAGGCGAAGCCGTGCGCGCCTGCCTCCCTAGGGCCGTCGGCGAGCACCGCCACCCGGCGGCCGAGCACGTCGAAGACCGCCAGGCGCAGATGCACCGAGGCCGGCACCGTCACCGTGACCGTGCCGCGACCAGCACTCGGGTTCGGATACACGCCGAGACGCGCCGCGGTAGGTGCGGCCTCATCTTCCACCGCTGTCGTGCCCGGCGTCACCTCCAGCACGAGCGGCACCTCGACCACCGTACCATCGGCCTCGAACGCTTGCAGCACTGCCTCGTAGCTCCCCACCGCGCGTGTGCCTGGCCGGAACGTCAAGTCGATCTCCACGCTCTGGCCCGGCGCGAGCGTCCCGTCCCACGCGCTCACGACGAGCCACGACGGCGGCAGCGGGTGCGGGCGCACCGCCACGATGCCGGCGTCGCCGAACTCGCTCCACGGGTAGTAGAGCACCCCGTTGGGGTCGAGCCGGCTGCGTAGCGGCTCCCCGGCGATGTCGCCGTCCTCGGTCCCCGGCAGCGGCTCGATCAGCGGCGTCTCCAGCGTCGTGCCCGCGCCGAGGTCGCCGCCGAGGCGGTCCACGACGGCGAGGCGGGGCCGCCGGGGGGCCGGCCCCTCGGGGCTGACCACGAGCTCGATGCGGAGGCTGTCACTGCCGCTGTAGGCGTCGAGCCTGCCGAGGTCGGCCTCGGGGTAGGCGTCGAGTTGGACGGGGTAGCCGTCCACTGCGTTGCCGAGCGTGTCGACGGCCCAGATATCGTCGTTGGCGAAGTCCACGTAGAAGAAGTGCCCCGTCGCCGCGTCGTAGCTGAGACCAACGGGATCGCCGGAAGTGTAGGGGGCAGGACCGGAGTCGGCTAGGGGAAGTTCAATCCGTCGCCCGGTCGCGCGCCCGTCGAGATCGCCCTCCAAGAGCAGCGCCCGCTCGATGACGAACCCTGCGTCCTCGACGTTGAGCCACCACAGCGTCCCGGTGTCACCGTTGTAAGCCACCCCTGTTGTGGTTGCATCGTTCGTGAGCTCCTCCACGCGCGGGTGCGTGAAGCTCCGCACGTAGCCTAGCGCCGACGTTAGCTCATGCGTGATACCGGGAAAGTCCCCAGCCTCAGCGGCGAAGAGCCGCCCGTCGGGGGTCATCGTCAGCCCATAAGGTATCCAGAACGAGAGCGGGATGTCGCCCTCGCCGACGAGCGCGAGCACTTCGCCGTAGGCACCGCACGCGCTGCCGAGCGCCGTCGCACTCAGACGCGCGACTCCGGCCTCGCGCTCCAGCGGGCGCTCGAACGAGAGGCAGAAGCCCAGCGCCTCCGGCCCGGCGTTGCGTAGCGTGAGCCTCTGCGTCACCGCCTCGCCCTGCGCCACACTCACGCGCACCGCCTCCGGCTCCACCGCAAGCTGCGCCCACGCCGGGACGCTCGCGCCGAGCACCAGGCTCAGCACGAGCGCCCCACAGCGCAGAGAGCAGAACGAACTTAGAGAGCAGATCGCACTCATCGCACCACCGTCACGCGCTCGCTCAGCACTTGCCCACCGACCTCGGCGCGCACCAGATACACCCCGGCCGGTAGCCGCGTCGCCTCGAAGCCGAAGCGCTGCACGCCCGGCGCGGTCTCGCCGTCGTGGAGCACCGCCACCCGGCGGCCGAGCACGTCGAAGACCGCCACGACCGCCTCCGACGCAGCGGCGAGCGCGAGCGTCACCGTCGCCTGCCGTGCCACCGGGTTCGGATACACCGCCAGATGCGCCGCAGTTGCTACCTCGGCCCGCACCGCCGTTCCGAACACGTTCACCGGCTCGCTAAACAGACTCACCCCCTCCGGGGCTGCCCCACGACCGGCGGACCCCGCCTCCGCCGCGCGCTCGGCGTAGTACGCCGCCAGCGCCTCGAACCCCTGACGCGCCTCGGCCTCCGCCTCCCCCTGTGCCACCGACTGCGCCACCGCCGCCGCCTGCGCGTACTGCCCCACCCGCGCCCTGAGCGCCGCCTCCACCAGGCGCAGCACCTGCCGCACCGCGCCCGAGGCCACATGCGGCCGCCACGCCCCGAGCAGGTTCGCCGTCTCGGTCACCTCCCCGTGCCCGAGCCCGTGCACCGCCTCGACCTGCAGCGCCGCCTCGCCCGCCGCCCGCTCATCGGCCGAGAGCCCCGGCTGCGAGAGCGTGCTCCGCAGCGAGGCCAGGAGCGTCGCCGTCTGCCCCCACTCGCCGCTGGCGTCGCCCACGTCGAGGCGGTGCAGCCCGCCGAGCGCGAAGACCAGCGAGTCGGCCTCGGCCGCGTCCGGCGTCGCCGCCAGCGCCTGCCGCGCGGCCTGGATGCTCTGCGCCAGCGCCTGCGAGCGCCCCGGCGCGGCGACGGGTCCGGCCGCGCGGTTGTCAAAGCACGAGCCAACGTTCGGGTCGTCGGGCGAGGGCAGGAACGGGGTCACGTCACACGAGAGCGGTAGGCCCGTGTCGACCGGCTCTTGGATGGTCCCCGGTGGCGGGCCGCCGGGGTAACCCCAGTAGACGCGGTTGGCGTCGACGAGCGCCTGCGAGTAGTTACGCACCAGGAACGGCGAGCGCCCCGGCGGCGGCTCCGGGTCGAAGACCGCGTTGTCGCCCGTCTGACCGGTGTCATCGCCGAGGAAGGAGAAGCCGGCGGGCATCACGACGACCTCGGTGCCGTCGTTCGACGCGATCCGACTCCTTCCCCTTTCGTTTCGAGGGCTGAGGAAGAGGTCAGCGGCCGTGCCGGCCCAGGTGCCGTTCGCGCCGTTTTCGACCACCAGGTTCTCCTGGAAATCCTCCACGAGGCTGCTGACGGCGTAGAGTCCGTAGCCGCCGTTGTCCCTGATCTCGGTGCCGGTCACGTCGAGGTCCGCGAAGAACGCCGTGATGCCGTCGCCGCTGTTGTCGCGCACCTCCGAGTCCGTCACGTCGAGCTCGCTCTTCGGGCAGTCGCTGCGGCAGTACACCGCGCCGCCGGCCGTCGCCGGCGCGCCCACCCGGATGCCGGTGCCGTTGGTGTGCACCGCCGAGCCGGCGAGCGTCACCCCACCGCCGGCGCGCACGTCGAGCCCGATGCGGCTGTCGCGCAGCGTCGAGCCGGAGATGGTGGCCGTGCCGGGGTCGAAGACCGCCACGGCCGCGCCCCCGTAGGCCCCCTCGACCTCGCTGTCGGTGAGCGTGAGGTCGCCACTCGTGAGGATGCCCCGGTCGTTGTGCCACAGCGCCGCCTCGGTGAGCGACGCGGTGCCCCCCGGCTCGACGGTGAGACCCACAGCGGCGTGCTTGATCATGGCCCCGTTGGTGGCGGTGAACGTGCCGCGGACGGTGATGCCGTCCCATCCTTGTCCGGGGTCTGCCTCGGTGAACGTCACACCCGCCGTGCGGAAGCTCTGGGAAGCTATCTCCATGGCCCCACCCTGTTCGAAGGCAAGGGTCAGCCAATCTTCATTCCAGTTGTAGCCGCCATCCTCAGGCAAGGACATCGGGGCCGTACCCGTAAGTCTCTTCGTCAATGGGTCGCCACGCGAAACCACCCCGTCCGCAGGCATCAAGAGCATCCTGCTATCCGTCACTACGCCATCGGGGTTGGCACACCGTCGCTCTGCACAGACAGTATCAGCGTAATAAGGGAGTACCCATCCACCGTCAGGAATCGTCTCGTCGACGTAATGATTACCGACCCACATGTACGTTGGGCTGACTCTAAATGGCAATGAGGTGATATCTATGAAGAAATCTGAATTCCGAGGATTGGCAGCAGCAACCCTGACGTTTGGACAGAAAAAAGAATTTCTTCTTCCGGGCGTATCGCAGAAGTCGCTCCTACCCTCACCACTGTAGACGATCCAGTATATTTCTTCGAATCCATCACCGAATTCGAGTGTGACGAAGCCGTTCGGCGCAGGGTACTGAATCACTCTGCGGGAAGGAGAGTCTGGAGCACCGTAAGGAGGAAAATCTAGAAAGACACTACACCGGTCAGGGTCATTGTCCGGCACGATTCTGACCTTCGGACCGGAGCTTCCGATGGGATTGATTGCCGTGCCGGTATCGTCATACAGCATCAATTCACGATTATCTCCGCCTCTGTGTTCGATGGCGATCTCGTGACCATTGATAGATTGGCCGCAGGGTGTTTGTACTTCTGTACGCTGTGCGCGAGCTTCAGGAAGAAGAACCAGGAAGAGCAGTGCAGCAAGGACAGAACGCCCGGTTAGCAACCCGAGCGTTACAAAGAGATGAGAAGGTCATGGCAAGCCTCCGAGCGGAAGTGAATAGAACATGAAGTCCTATATAACGCTTTCGCCGTCCCGTTGCAAGTCCTAAATCATAAAACTCTCCTTTCACCCTCTGGGAGGAGCGTCCCTACAGCGAACTCCCCTCGCGCCAGCGCCGGAGGGCGCGCCCCCACGCCCGCTCGTAGGCCGGCTGCCGCACCAAAACATAGTGCCCGAACGGGTCCACCTCATATGGACTCGCCCGCTCGAAGACGAAGGTGCTCGCGGCGTCCTGCGAGCCGTAGGCATAGTACCAGGTCTCGCCCTCGAACGTGGTCTCGACGTACTCCGGCGCGCCGAACACCACGTAGACCATCCCCCGGTCCGTCTTCCACCCCGGCTTGACCGAGGTGAACAGCCGGTTGGCCTCCTCGACGCGCTCGTAGTACCTCCGCAGCAGGGTCCCCGCCACCCGCCGGTCCGGGACGAGGCTGCCCCAGAAGGCGTCGAACCGGCGGCGGCGCTCGGCGGCGCTCGCGCCCTCCCTGATGAGCTGGACCTCGCGGGGGTAGGCGATGTAGGCGAGTGCGTCGACTAGCTCGGCGAGCGTGGCGAGCTGTGGGAAGCCCGGCCCCTCGACCGCCAGGGTCCGGCTCGCCTCGTCGAGGGTGCGCCCGTCGGGGCCGCGCAGCACCACGTCGAGCTGGTAGACGCCTAGGCTGAGCGCGGGCAGGTCGAACCGGGCCTCCTGCTCGGCCGCGCCGCCGAGCGCGCGCCGTTCGGTGACGAGGGTGTCGGCCGCGCCCGCATCCGTGCCGCGAAAGGCGAGCGAGCCGCGCGAGGGCGAGAGCCAGAACGGCGGGACGGCCACGGACGTGTCGGCGCGGAGGCGGAGCACCTGGAGCGCGAGCGTGCTCCCGGCCGGCGCGTCGTAGACCGCCACCGCCGAGGCCAGCGAGTCCCGCCGCGCGGTGTGGAGCGCCACCACCGGCTCCAGCTCCCCCTCGCCCCGGTGCGCGAGGACGAGCGGACGCCCGAGCCGCGCCCGGCCCGGCGCAGTGACCTCGACGCGCTGCTGCCGGACGGCCTGCTCGCCGCTCGCTGCGTCTTCCAGCACGGCCTCGACTGTGTAGACCCCTGGCGCGAGCGCCACCCAGGTCTGCCGCCCGAGCCGCTCCGGTGCCCGCGTCGCCTCCGGCGCGTCCACGCGGAGCGTGTCGCCGAACGAAAGAAAGGCCTCGGTGTCCCGGCCGGCCGTGACGCGGAGCGAAAGGTCGTAGCGCGCGACCCAGGCGGAGTCGGCCTTGGTGAAGACGAGCGAGGCGCGCGGGAGGCTCGTGTAGACGACGAGACCGGGCTGCCCGTCGCGGATCGCCGGGACGGCCTCCAGGTCGAGGTCCGGCAGGCCGGGTTGGTAGGCGGCGGAGCGGCCCGCGTCGGGCGCGTCGAGCGGCGACGGGCCGGAGCAGGCGGCGAGGGCAGCGAGCAGCAGGCCGAGGGCAGAAGGCAGAGCGCGCCGCGTCATCGGAGTCTGGGCTTGCCTCGGCGTCTGGTCAGCGCGCGGCCTGGTTCGCAGCGGCGTCGACGATGGCGGCGAAGCTCTCGGCGTCGAGGCTCGCCCCGCCGATCAGGCCGCCGTCGATGTCGGGCTGCGCGAAGAGGGCGGCGGCGTTGCCCGGCTTGACGCTGCCGCCGTAGAGGATCTCGACGGCGCGGCCGGCCTCGCCGAGCGCCTCGGTCACGCGCGCGCGGATGAAGTGGTGCATCGCCTGCGCCTGCTCGGGCGAGGCCGTCTCGCCGGTGCCGATGGCCCAGACCGGCTCGTAGGCCACGACGAGGGTCTCCGACGCCTCGATCTCCACCCCGCCGAGGGCCGCCGCGAGCTGACGGCCGACAACCGGCTCGGCCGTGCGCGCCTTCCGCTCGTCGAGCGTCTCCCCGACGCAGACGATCGGCGCGAGGCCGTGGCTGAGCGCCGAGCGGACCTTGCGGTTCACGCCGTCGTCGGTCTCGCCGAAGAGCTGCCGCCGCTCGGAGTGGCCGAGGATCACGTAGCGGCAGCCGACGGCGACGAGCATCGCGGCCGAGACCTCGCCGGTGAACGCGCCCTCGTCGGCCTCGTGCATGGTCTGCGCGCCGAGCCGGATCGGTGTGTGGCGTACGACCTCGGCCACGGCGGCGAGCGAGACGAACGGCGGGCACACCGCCACCTCGGCGCTATCGGCCGACGACCGGACGCGGCGGGCGACCTCGCGCGCGAGCTCCACGGCGGCCTCGGGGACGGTGTGCATCTTCCAGTTTCCAGCGACCAGCATGAGGTTCTCCTGAGAGGCGATACAAAACCTGCCGCGAAGATACCGCCCCGGCCGCGAACGCGCTGCTCAGGACGGGTCGCCCGCGTCGTTGAGCGACCAGTCGTAGGGAAGGAACTCGATGTCGTAGCCCCCTGCCTCCAGCGTCTCGCGGACGGCCCCGTCGAAGTACGGCGCGAGAAAGGCTTGGCGCGCGGCGTCGTCGCGGCCGAAGTCGCCGCCGAACCAGTCGAAGATTTTGGAGAGCGCGACGGTCCCGTCCTCGGCCGGCACGCGGTTCTTGTCGGGGTTCGCCAGGAAGCGCCGGGCTTGGTCGTCGAGCTGAGCGTCGAGGCGGTCGCCGTCGTAGGCTTCGGCGCGGAGCGGCGGGCAGCTCCGGGCGGCGCAGACGAGCGCGAAGTGGATGCGCGGCTCGCTGAACTCGGCGCGGATGGCCCCGTGCTCCACCGCGTCGAGCGTCATCGTCTCGCCGCCGACCACCACGAACTCGACCTTGAACGGCGTGTTGACCGCCGGGATGAAGACGCCGCTCACCACGTCGCGGATGCTGCCGACCGGGTAGCTGTCGGCGACGAGCTTGAGGGTGTAGGCGTTGTAGACGTTGAGCCAGAACGCGAGCCGGTCGTCCTCGCCGAGGCCCGACGGGTCAGTGGCGGCGAGGCGGGCGAGGTAGGCATCGAGCGGGCTCGGACCCGCCGCGAGCGCTTCGTAGTCGACGAACCCGCGCTCGTCCACGACCTCGCCGAGCAGCTCACCGAAGGCGCTGTGGTCGAACGCCTCGGGCGCGGTGACGGGCGCGGCCGGTTCGACGGGCTGGACCGAGGCGTTCGAGAGACAACCCGCGAGAGGAAGCAGGGCGAGGAGCAACAGGCGGCGCATAGCGAGCGGAAGGGTCGAGCGAGCGGAAGGGTCGGCGGGAAAACGGCGTGCTCCAACGCCGCGTCCTCCGGCAGGGTCCGTCCGCACCGGTCACGATTTCGTCTCACGATTTCGTTAAACGGATGCGCCCACCCGACTGCGAGAGCCGGGCGGGCGCGGTAGAGCATACTCCAACGAACCTCGCGGAACGAAGCTAGCGGACGAGGCTGACCTGCCCGCTCTGCACCTCGGAGCCGGCGCGGAGCTGCCACACGTAGACGCCGCTGCTGAGGCCGCGCCCGTCGAGCGTGACGTCGTGCGTGCCGGCCTCAACCGGGCCGTCGGCGAGGACCGCGACCTCGCGGCCGAGCACGTCGTAGACCACGAGCTTCACGTCCGCCGCGTCCCCGACCCGGTAGCGAATCGTCGTCTGCGCCTGGAACGGGTTGGGGTAGGCTCCCTCGACGGCAGCGCGCGCCGCCGTGTCCCCCGCCACCACATCGTCGCCGTCGCCCTTCGTGAAGCGGAAGCTGTCGGAGACCACCTGGCTGCCGTTCGCGCGCGCGGTGAGGCGGACGCGGTAGCTCCCGTTCGGGGCGACCGCCGGGACCTGCTCAGTGAAGGTCTGCGTGACCGACTGCCCCGGCTGGAGCGTCACGGTCGTCGGGCCGCGGAGCAGGCGCTGGCCGCCGCTCGGGAGCGTCGCGTTGACCTCGGCCGTGATCCGCTGCGCCTGGCTCGTGTTGTTGGTCAGCGTGACGGTGTACTCGATGCTGCCGCCGTCGGCGTCGACCTCCTCGTCGTCCGACTCAACCTCGCCGTCGACCGAGCCGGTGCCGCCCTGCCCGGTGACCCGGAAGGAGACCGCGCCGGTGTTGTTGGCCTCGTTGGTCTCGAACAGGACATCGGTGTAGTCCGCCACGACGAGGATGAAGTAGTTGCCCGGCGAGAGGCCGTCGGGGACGGTGATCTGCTCGTCCTCGTCCTCGCCCTCGCAGTCGCCGCCGCGGTCGTCGCCGTCGCCGTCGCAGGCGTCGATGTCGCCGCCGTCCTCGTCCTCGGCGAACACGTCGTCGTCGCTGAAGGTGCGGTCGGTCGAGAAGAAGTAGCCGATCTCGAACTCGTCGGCGTCCTCGTCACCGAGGTTGACGATGGAGAACTCGAGCGAGACACGGTCGCCGGGGTCGCCGCTGGGGTCCTCGGACTCGAGGTCGCGGATGGTGAGGTCGGGCTGCGCCAAGGCCGCCGGGCCGAGCAGAGCGAAGGCGAGCACGAGCGCCGCCAGACGGTGAAGGGTAGAAATGCTCATAACGGGATTTGGGTTGGTTAGGAAAGGACGGGATCTACGGACCCGTTTTCCCGCCGGTTCCGTCTGTGGCCATTATCTCCTCGTTAACCCAGGCCGCGAGGGCGTCGATCTCATCGTAGGCCGTGAGGTCGTAGTGCAGCGGCGTCACCGAGACGTAGCCCGCGTCGATGGCGGCCAGGTCCGTGTCGCGGCCCTCGTCGAGGTTGACGAACTCGCCGCCGAGCCAGTAGTACGGCCGGTCGAAGGGGTCGCGGCGCTCGTGGAACTCCTCCTCCCAGCGCGCTCGCGCTTGCCGCGTGACCTCGACGCCGCGGATCTCGTCGAACGGGAGCGCCGGCACGTTGACGTTGAGCAGCACGCCGGGCGTCAGCCCCCGCTCCAGCACGCGCTCGGCGAGGCGACGGGCGTAGCGCCCCGCCGCTTCGAAGTCCGCATTGGGGTCCCACGCGCAGAGCGAGACGGCGAGCGCCGGGATGCCGAGGATGGTCGCCTCGGTGGCGGCGCTGACGGTGCCGGAGTAGATCACGTTGACCGCCGTATTCGGCCCCTGGTTGATGCCGCTCACGACGAGGTCCGGCCGGCGGGGCAGCAGCCGCTGGCAGGCGAGCTTGACGCAGTCGGCCGGGGTCCCGGTGACGGCGCGCGCCCAGACCGCGCGCTCGCCGAGACCGCGCGCGGTGAGGGCGAACGGCCACGGGTGCGCCCGGACGGGGTCGCGCACGGTGATCGCGTGCCCGACTGCGCTCTGCTCCGTCGCCGGCGCGACGACCGCCAGCGTGCCGAGCCCGTCGAGCGCCGCGGCGAGCGCGGCCAGGCCGTTCGCGTCGATGCCGTCGTCGTTGGCGAGCAGGATGAGCGGGCGGTCGGGTGCCGCGTCGAGCGGAGGGTGAGGCATGGGGTGGGCGGAATGGGCTTTGGTCTGGGCGTGGGAGGGTGAGGAGGGAAAGAGCCGGCTTTCGTTCTTTGCGTCGGCGGGTCAAGGTCGGGTCCCTCCCCTCACGCCCTCAAAGACCTCCCTCGTCAGTAGCTCTCATCCAAATCCGGGAAGACGCCGCCGCGCACGTCCTCGATGTAGGCCCCGACGGCGTCGTGGATGGTGTCGGCGAGGTCGGCGTAGCGGCGGACGAAGCGCGGGTTGAAGTCCTTCGTCAGCCCGAGCAGGTCGTGGGTGACGAGGACCTGCCCGCTCGTGCCCGGCCCCGCGCCGATGCCAATGGTCGGGACCGAGACCGACTCGGTGACCTCGGCGGCGAGGGCGGCGGGGATCTTCTCGAGCACGATCCCGAAGCAGCCGGCCTCCTCCAGGAGCCCGGCGTCACGGCGGACGGCGTCGGCCTCCTCGTCCTCGCGGGCGCGGACGCGGTAGGTGCCGAACTTGTAGATGCTCTGCGGGGTCAGCCCGAGGTGGCCCATCACCGGGATGCCGGCCGAGAGGATCCGCTCGACGGCCTCGAGGGCGACGGCTCCGCCCTCGAGCTTGACGGCGTGCGCGCCGGTCTCCTTCATCACGCGGATGGCCGAGACGAGGGCCTCCTTCGAGTTGCCCTGGTAGGCCCCGAACGGGAGGTCTACGACGACGAGCGCGCGCTGCACGCCGGGCACGACGCACTGCGCGTGGTAGATCATGTGCTCGAGGGTGATCGGCAGCGTGGTCTCGTTGCCGGCCATCACGTTCGAGGCCGAGTCGCCGACGAGGAGCACGTCCACCCCCGCCCCGTCGAGGATGCGGGCCGAGGTGAAGTCGTACGCCGTCAGCATGGCGATCTTGGTGCCGGCGCGGCGCATCTCCTGGAGCGTCTGCGTGGTGACGCGCTTGGTGCGGTCTTCGAGCGTGGTGACGGAGGCGAGTTGCGTGCTCATGGCGTGCGGCGAGTAGGGGTGGGAGGGGCCGGAGGTTAACGACGCGTCGGCGAAACGCAAGGAGTTAAACGTACGGGCGCTTCTCCCGCGCTCCGCTAGGGCCACCCTTGCGTTTTATGTTTCGCCCACTACGCAACGAGGCCCCCACCGTGCGCGACGGCGAGGGCCTTGGGGCTCGGCGAGAGGCGGGGCCGCTCAGCCGCCCGCTTCGGTGCCGCCGCTCTGCGTCATGCTGATGCCGAGCTTGCTCATCACCTCGGGCGTGATGTCGATGGTGTTCTCCTCGTCGGCGAAGAGGATCACCGGCTCGGTCGAGACCCGGGTCGAGAGCACGAGCGACAGGTTGCGCGCCTCGGCGACCTCGTCGATGGCCCCCTGGAGCTCGTTGAAGAGCGGCTGGAGCAGCTCGTTCTGGCGGCGGTCGAGGGCCTGGAGGCGCGACTGCTGCTCGGTCTGGAGGTCGGTCTGGAGCTGGACGATCTCCTGCTCGCGCGCGCCGCGCGCCTCCTCGGAGAGGACGCCGCCCTGGCTCTGGTAGTCGGCGAACTTCTGCTGGATGGTCTGCTCTAGCGCGGCGAGCTCCTGCTGGTCTAGCTCGGCCTGCTCCTGGAGCTGGGTCTGGACCTGGCGGTACTGCGGCATCTGGACGATGATCAGCTCGTAGTCGGTGAAGCCGATCCGGGCCGTGGTCTGCGCCTGGGGCGCGGCAGCGAAGGTGGCGGCGAGCACCGCGAAGAGAAGGAGGCGGTTGAGGATGGTCATGGTGTCAGGTCGATGGTGGTCGAAGAAGTAGGGACACGACGCGTCGTGTCCGTGCAGGACGATTCCGTGCAGGACGATGCGCTCAGCGGCCGGCCTGCGTTTCGATGCCGAGCTCGAGGAGGACGAACTCGGAGATGTCGTGGTCGGGGTTGGCGAAGAGGAAGAGGAAGTCGCCGCTCTTGTCGAAGACGTAGTCGTAGTTCTCCTCCTCGGCGACGGTGTCGATGGCCTCGAGGACGCGCTCCTGGACGGGCCGCATCTGGCGCTGCTGCTCGCGGAACAGCTCGCCCTCGGGGCCGAAGCGCTGGACGCGGCGGGACTCGAACTCCTGCTTCTTGGCGTCGATCTCCTGCTGCTTGCGCTCGCGCTCCTCGTCGGTGAAGAGCAACTCGCGTGCCTCATAGTCCCGCACGAGCGCGTCGACCTCGCGCTGCAGCTCGTCCAGCTCCGTCTGCCACTGCTGGGCGAGATTGTCGAGGTTGCTCTGCACCGTGCGGTACTCGGTGATCTGGTCGAGCACCGCCTCCGAGTCGATGTAGGCGATGCGCTGCTGCGCGGCGGCCGGCAGCGCCGCCGCGACGGCGAGGAGCACGAGGAGAATGCTTCGCATGAGGATGCTTCGCGTGAGGATGGGTTGCTAGTTTTTTGTTTCTGGTTCCGCAAGAACGACCGTTGTCAACAAACCAGAAACAGCAGACTATAAACAATCTCTACTGGCCGCCGAGCGAGAACTGGAAGCGCCACTGCGGGGCGATCTCGGTCGGCGTGCTGCCCCGGATGTCGGTGAACGAGTCGATCTGGTAACCGTAGTTGAGGTCCACGAGGCCGAGGAACGGCAGGAACAGCTTGGCCCCGAAGCCGGCCGAGCGGAAGAGCTTGGTCGGGTTGTAGTCGTCGAACCCGTTCCAGGTGTTGGCGGCGTCCAGGAAGAGGTACGGCGCGGCCGAGAACTGCGGCGTCTGGATCGCCACGATGCGGGCCTCGGCGGAGTACTTGTTCAGGATGCGCCCGCCGACGCGGCGGCCGTTCTGGAGCGGGCTGATGGCGAGCGTCGGGTAGCCGCGCATGTAGACGATGTCCTTGCCGTAGCCCTGGAACGTGCTCTGGGCCTCGAGCGGCGAGCCGCCGATGAGAAACCGCTGGAACTCGACCTCGTCGCCGGTGACGGAGCCGACGTAGGCGTAGTCCGCGCTGAAGTCGAGCGCGAGGCGGCCCACGACGGGCGTCACCCAGCGCGTCGAGAACTTCTCCTTGTGGTACTGGATGAAGCCCGGCAGCGGGGCCGCGATCTCGGCCGAGAGCAGCAGGCTGGAGCCGGCCGTCGGGAAGAGCGGCGCGTCGAACGAGTTGCGCGTCAGGCTCTGGCGGAGGGTCAGCTCCTGGCTCCGGCCCTGGGGCAGGCCGTAGCTCCGGCTCAGCGACTCGCCGTCGAGGTTGTAGAGCCGGTAGCCGAGGTTGGTGCCGGTCTGGAAGAAGTCGTCGGGCCACTTCAGGCTCTGGCGGTAGAACAGCCCGGCGTTGAGCGTCGAGAACTTCTGCGAGGCGGTGGTGGGCGCGGCCCCGTCGGTGCCGATCAGGCGCGACGAGTTCGAGAAGTCGCGGTAGGTGTAGGACAGCGAGCCGCCGACGGGCGTGTTGCGGCCCCGGAACCACGGCTCGGTGAAGGTCACCGAGTAGCTCTGGTAGCGGAGCCCGGAGGTCTGGACCGAGAGCGCGAGCTGCTGGCCGTCGCCGGAGGGGACGGGCCGCCACGCCTCGCCGCGGAAGAGGTTCTGGATCGAGAAGTTGTTGAACGCCACGCGCGCCTGCAGGATCAGGCCGAAGCCGCTGCCGCCCCAGCCGCCGGAGAGCTCGAGCTGGTCGCCGCCGGTCTCGACCAAGTTGTAGGTCAGGTCGACCTTTTTGGTCTCCTCGTCGATCGAGACGCGCGGCCCCTCGGAGAGCTTCTGCTGGTCGAAATAGCCGAGCTGGATCAGCTCCCTGATGGAGCGCTCGAGCGCCTGGCGGCTGTAGGTCTGGCCCGGCACGGTGCGGAGCTGGCGGCGGATGACGTGCTCCTTGGTGCGCGTGTTGCCCTTGACCGTGATCTCGCCGAACTCGTACACGTCGCCCTCGTCGATGACGAAGGTGATGTCGAGCGAGTCGCCGACGGCCTCGGTAATCTGGGGCTGGACGCTGAAGCGGAGGTAGCCGCGGTCCGAGTAGAGCGAGGTGATGTCCGAGTGCTGGGGGTTGTAGAAGAGGCTCTGCTCGAGGCGCGAGCGGCTGTAGACCTCACCCGGCTCGACGGCGAGCGCCGCGCGGAGCTGCTCGTCAGTGTACTCGGCGTTGCCGTCGAAGCGGAGGTGGCGGAGGTGGTACTTCGGGCCTTCCTCGACGCGGATGTCGATGACCAACTCGGGGTCGTCGGGCTCGGAGCGGTCGAGGTAGACCGAGTCCTCGAGGATGCGGGCGCTGTAGTAGCCGCGGTCGTTGTAGTAGGCGATCAGGTTCTGCTTGTCCTCCTCGAAGCCGGCGGCGTCGAACGTCGAGGAGCCCCAGAAGCGCCACCACCGGTCCTCGGAGTTGTTGCCGAGGCGCTTGCGGAGCTTGCCGTCGTCGAAGGCGCTGTTGCCCTCGAAGCGGATCGCGTCGATCTCGACCTTCTTGCCCCGGCTCACCTCGAAGGTGACGACCGTGCTGCCGTCGGCGGCCGGCTGCTGCGTGGTCTCGACGGTGACGAGGCGGTAGCCCTTCTCGGCGAAGTGCTCCTCGATGAGCTGCTCGCTGCGCTCGAGGTCGGCGGGCCGGACCGCGCGGCCGCGCAAGAGGGGGATCCGCTTCTCCAGGTCGTCGCGGTCGCCGCCCTTGATGCCCTCGAACTTGACTTCGCTCAGGCGCGGCACCTCCTCCACGCGCACCATCAGGAAGACGCCGCCGCCGACGTAGCGCTCGGCGATCACGTCCACGTCGGTGAAGTTGCCCAGCTCGTAGAGCTGCCGGATGGCCTCGGAGAGGGCCTGGTCGCCGGGGATCGTGACCGACTGCCCGACGCGGAGGCCGCTGGAGGAGAGCACGAACTCGCGCGCCTGCTCGTCGGCGACGCCCTCGACCGAGAGGCCGAGGATCTCGTACGAGGCCGGGGCCGCAGGCCGGCCGGCCTGCGCGAGCGGCTGCCCGAGCCCCTGCGCCGAGGCAGGCACGGCGAGGACGAACGCGAGGGCGAGGCAGCGGAGCAGCGCGGAGAAGGCGGTGGACAGAGGCACAGGCAGCGCGGGAAGGAGCGGAAACGGACAGCGAGAGAGGGCCGGCAGGACACGCAACGAACGGCAGGCCGGACGGGGTTATTGCACCGCTACGGCTCGGCGGCGAGGACGTCGGGCGAGGCGTCGGGGACGCGGCCGAAGCGGCGCTCGCGGTTCTGGAAGTCCTCGATGGCGGCGTAGAGCGCGTCGCGGCGGAAGTCCGGCCAGAAGCCGTCGGTGACGTAGATCTCGGTGTAGGCGAGCTGCCAGAGCAGGAAGTTCGAGACCCGCACGTCGCCGCCGGTGCGGACCAGGAGGTCAGGGTCGGGCGTGCCGGCGGTGTCGAGCCGGGAGGCGAAGAGCGCCTCGTCGATGTCGGCAGGGTCGAGCCGGCCGGCGCGCGCGTCCTCGGCCAGCCGCCGGGCGGCGCGGGCGATCTCCCACCGGCCGCTGTAGGAGAGCGCGAGGTTGAGCGTCATCCGGGTGTTGGCGCGCGTGATCGCCTCGGCCTCGCGCATCTCGGCGGCGGCCCGCTTCGGGAGGCGGTCGAGCTCGCCGAGCGTGCGGACGCGGATGTTGTTCTGCTGGAGGCGGTCCACCTCGCGGCGGATGGTGCGGACGAGCAGCTCCATCAGCGCGGTCACTTCGGTTGGCGGGCGCTGCCAGTTCTCGGTCGAGAACGTGTAGAGCGTCAGGTGCTGGACGCCGAGCTGGGCGCACGCCTCGGTCACGTCGCGCACCGACACGACGCCCTCGCGATGCCCGGCCACGCGGTTCAGCCCACGGCCCTTCGCCCAGCGCCCGTTCCCGTCCATGATCGCGGCGATGTGGACCGGAATGGTGCCGCGCGCCTGGAGGGCCCGCTGCCGGGCGGCGTCGGCGTCGGTCTGGGGCGTTTTGGTGAGGGAGACGACGGACACGTGGACGGGAGATAGGCCGTGGCTAGCTGCTCAAAGTACGCTGCGTCCCATCCCCTACCGCGTGAAAATCGGGTCGAAAGGGGCTCTCTGTGGCCTCGTCCCGGAGAGCGCGTATGCTCCTAACTTTGTCTCCATTGACACTGGCGTAAACGACCGTACTTTGCTGGTCTCCGATTCGACGCGCCGCCGGCTGCGGCCTCCCCCTTCCCTAGCCCCAAGCCCCATGTTTCTCCGCTTCGCCTTTGCTCTCGCCCTGCTCGCGCCCGGCTTCGCCCAGGCCCAGGCCCGTCTCTTCACCGCCGTCGACGCCTCGCGCGCGACGCTCACCGTCCGCCAGGCCGAGCTGCTCGAGCACACCGAGGCGCTCGTGGCGGCCACCGACGTGCGCCTCGCCGAGGCCAATCCCTCGGCCCTCACCGAGGCCGAGGTCACGTTCGACCTCGCGCCCGACGCGTCGGTCACGCTCGTGCTCGACCGGACCGAGCGCCCCGCCACCGGCCGCACGTTCTTCTTCCGCGGGGCCGATGCGGGCACGCACGCCATCGTCGTCGAGCGCGAGGGCCTGCTCACCGGCACGGTGCGACTGGGCGGCCAGCTCTACAGCATCCGGCCGCTGACGGGCACGCTCCACGCCATCGTCCGGATGGACGAGGGTCGCTTCACCGACCACCCCGCCGACTGGGAGGCCGTCGAGCACGCTGCCGCCGAGCGCTACGAGGCGCACCCCGTCGAGCTTGAGCGCGCGCCGGAGACGCCGCGCGGCGGAGCCATCATCCAGCGCGTCCTGGTCCCCTACACCCCGCGCGCCGTCGCGGAAGTCGGTGATATCCTCGGGCTCGTCCAGCTCGCCATGGCCGAGACGAACCAGGGCTACGCCGACAGCGAGGTCAACATCCGCCTCGAGCTCGCCTACACCTACCTGACGCCCCAGAACGGGTCGAACAACTTCTCAACGACCCTCGCCCGGATGATCAACCCCAACGACGGGTTCCACGACGAAATCCCCGGCCTGCGCGCGCAGTACGGAGCCGACATGGTCGGCATCATCGTCGGGCAGAACAGCTCGCTCTGCGGCCGCGCCAATGCGATCCTCGCCGACGGGCCGGACGACGCCTTCCAAGTCACGTCGCAGTCGTGCGCGACGGGCTACTACTCGTTCGCCCACGAGTTCGGGCACCTCCAGGGCGCGCGCCACAACGTCGAGATCGACAACTCGAGCCTGCCCTTTCCCTACGGTCATGGGAAGTGCTACTCGCCGGGGAACTGGCGCACGGTGATGTCCTACGGCTGCCCCGGCAGCACCTCGCGCGTGGCGCGGTGGTCCAACCCGGACGTGAACTTCAACGGCGCGCCGCTCGGCGACACGTCGCTGCGCGACAACGCCCGCGTGCTCGACGAGACCGGCGCGACCATCGCCGCCTTCTTCGCCGATCCCGCCGCAGCGTCGGTCACGGGGACGGTCACGAGCGGCGGCACCGTGGCGACCGGCGGCGGCACCGTCACGTTCGACCTGTCGTTTACCAACCCTGCCACCTCGACCTTCAACGGCGAGTACTGGGTCGATGTCTTCCTCCCCAACGGGCGCCTCTTCAACGGCAGCCCCATCGAGCGCAGCCCCCTCTCGCTCGGGGCCGGGCAGAGCACCACGCTCTCGTTCAGCGGCACCGTCCCGGCGCGCGCCCCGAGCGGGACCTACACGCTGCGCGGCTACATCGGCACGAGCTACCCCAACGGCGTCACCGACTCGGACGACTTCACGTTCACCAAGACGGGCTCGCTGGCGAAGGGCGGCGACTTCCAGCTCGACTTCAACCTGGTACCGGCAGCGGACGAGCTGAGCGCGGCCTCGCGCCCGTCCGGTGCCGTCACCGGGATGCTGGCGACCTACCCGAACCCGTTCAACCCGCAGACGACCCTGCGCTACCAGGTCGCCGAGCGGACCCCGCTCCGCCTCGCCGTCTACGACGTGCTGGGCCGCCAGGTGGCGACCCTCGCTGACGGCACGCACGAGGCCGGCACGCACGAGGTCGTCTTCGCCGCCGAGTCGCTGCCGAGCGGGGTCTACGTGTGGCGTCTCGTGGCAGGCACCTCGACCGAGACCGGCCGTCTGTTGCTCGTGAAGTAACCCGGTTCTCTGCTCGGGGACCACGGCCTCCTCGGGGGCACTGCGCTTAGGAGGCGCGGTGCCCCCGGTTTTTTAGAGGGGGTAACTTTTTAGCACTCGTCTCGTAGCGCGGCCCGTTCTCCTCTCACCCGAACCCGAACCGCCATGCCGCGCACGCTCCCGTTCCTCCTGCTTCTCGCCCTCGCCGCCTGCACCGTGTCCCAGCCGACGGCCCAGTCCAGCGACAAGGTCTTCGAGGAGGCCTACCCCTTTGCCCCCGGCGACGGCCTCTCGGTCACGACGAGCAGCACCGACCTCACCCTCCGGGTCGGCTCCGGCAGCGAGGCCCGCGTCGAGGTCTTCGGCAAGGGGAAAGACATCGAGGAGAGCTTCCGCCGCCTCGGCTTCCGCGTCGAGCGCGAGGGCAGCCGCCTCGTCGTCAAGACCGACCCGGAAGGCGGGTCGTGGTGGAACGGCAAGCGCGCCTCGTTCGAGATCGTCGTGACGGCACCCAAGCGGTTGAACCTGAGCGTCGCCACGTCGTCGGGCGATGTCGCCTTCCGGCAGCTCGAGGGCAACGTCGAGGTCAGCACCTCGTCGGGCGACATCGAGATCGGGACGGTGCGCGGGGCGCTCAGCGCGTCCACCTCGTCGGGCGATATCGAGGCCGAGCGCCTCGAGGGCAACGTCGAGGTCAGCACCTCGTCCGGGGATCTCGAGGTGGGCGCGGTCCGGGGCGCAGCGGTCTCGTTCAGCACTTCCTCCGGCGACTTCAGCGCCGAGCGCCTCGACGCCGACCGTCTCAGCCTCTCCTCTTCGTCGGGCGACGTCGAGATCGACGCGCTCTCCGGGGCGACCGAGATCAGCACCTCGTCGGGCGACGTGTCGCTCGGCGCGGTCGAGGGCGACCTGGCCGTCTCGGCCTCCTCGGGCGACCTCCGGGCCAACCTCACCAAGCCGGGGGCCGTAGACCTCAACACCGGCAGCGGCGGCGTCCGCCTCTGGGCCCCGGCCTCGCTGAGCGCGGACCTCGAGGTTCGCGGCGGCTCGGTCCGGATCGACCGTGCCTTCGGGTTCGCCGGCGAGGTCCGGGACGAGAGTGCTTACGGGCGGCTCGGCGACGGCGGCGCGCGGCTCCACGTCCGTACCGGCGGGGGCAGCGTCTCGCTCACGGTGCGGTAGGCCGGCGGCTCCCCGCCCGTCTTTGACAAGCCTTCGCGCATCGCCACTGCGTCCTCCGTATTTTTGGCGTGGAGGGGTGCCGGAGTGGTCGAACGGGACGGTCTCGAAAACCGTTGTACCCATTGGGTACCGAGGGTTCGAATCCCTCTCCCTCCGCCGAAGCCCGCGTCTGCACGTTCAGGCGCGGGTTTTTTTATTCGCCGTCGGCCGCCTCGGGTCCGGGCTGCGCGTGGCCGCTGGTGCCCACGGCACGCGCGCCTTGCGAGGCAACCAACCGCAGAGTTGACAAACCCTTCACCGCTTCTTATAATGGGCCGTGTCGCCTCGCTTCCATGTCTCCCTCGCCACAAGAGCTATCCTACATGACCAAGCCCCTTGTTTCCCGCTGGCTCCCCGCGATCCTCCTGGTGGCTGTCGCCGCCCTCCCTGCGCGCGCTGCTGAGCGCGCGCACCCAGCGCCCGAGCCCCAGGCCGCCCTCGACGCCCTTTCGGACGGCCTGGCCTTCGTCGAGAACCGAGGGCAGTGGGCCAGCGAGGTCCGCTTCCGCGCCGACCTCGGCGGCGCCACCCTCTGGATCACCGGCGACGCCCTCGTCTTCGACTTCTACACCGTCGAGCGGGAGGAGGACCCACAGACCCGAGCACACCTCGCTGAGCGAGACCGCCTTGACGCCGCGGTGCGCCGGGGCCACGTCGTCGCCATGCGCTTCGAGGAGGCCCAGGCCAGCCGCGTCCTCGGCCTCGCCCGGCAGGCGGGCTACCACAACTACTTCCTGGGCGCCGACCCGGCGCGGTGGGCGAGCCGCGTCCCGCTCTACGACGAGGTGGTCCTCGAAAACCTCTACAGCGGCGTAGACCTCCGGCTCTACGACGACGGTGGGCTGCTGCGCTACGACCTCGTGCTCGCCCCCGGAGCCGACCTCGGGCAGGTGCGCCTGAACCTCGACGGGCCCGACGGCCTAGCGCTAAGCGAGGAGGGCGCGCTGCGGATGGAGACGAGCCTCGGCCCGGTCGAGCAGCGCGGGCTCCTGGCCTACCAGGAGGGGCCGGGCGGGCGGCGCGATGAGGTCGAGAGCGCCTTCCTCGTCGGCTCCGACGGCACCGTGACGTTCGAGACCGAAGGCGCGGACCCGGAGCGGGCGCTCGTCGTGGACCCGCTGATCTGGTCGACCTACCTCGGGGGCGGATCGGTTGACTGGATGCGCGACCTGGTCCAGACCGACGATGGGCGTCCGACCATCGCGGGCTATACCCTGAGCACCGATTTCCCCACGAGCACGGGGGCCTACGACACCAGCGCGAACGGGGACTATGACGGGTTCGCCACCCAGCTCTCGGCCGACGGCAGCGCCCTCGTCTGGAGCACCTTCTTCGGCGGGGCCGGTTTCGACCGCACGGAGGCCGTCGCCCTCGGCCCCGGCGGGGACGTGACCGTTACGGGGTTTACGCGGAGCGCAGACTTCTCTACCACGCCGGGCGCCTACGACACCAGCGCGAATGGCGATCATGACGGGTTCGTCACCCGGCTCTCGGCCGACGGCAGCGCCCTCGTCTGGAGCACCCTCCTCGGCGGAACGACCGCAGACCGAAGCTTCGCCGTCGCCGTCGGCCCCGACGGGGCCGCCACGGTGGTAGGCTCTACGTCCGGTTCCAGCTTCCCCACGACGCCGGGAGCCTACGACACGAGCGCGAACGGGGATTATGACGGCTTCGTCTCTCGGCTCTCGGCCGACGGCAGCGCCCTCGTCTGGAGCACCTTCCTCGGCGGAACGGGTGGGGACCAGGCACAGGGCCTCGTCCTCGGCACTGGCGGCAGCGTCGTCGTCACCGGAGACACACGCAGCCCTGATTTCCCGACGACGGCGGGTGCCTACGACACGAGCGCGAACGGGAGCGGCGACGGGTTCGTCGCCCAGCTTACGGCCGACGGCAGTGCGCTCGTCTGGAGCACCTTCCTCGGCGGCCCCGGCGAAGACTACCCCTCGGCCGCCGCAATCACCCCTGACGGCGGCGTCGTCGTGGCCGGGGGCGTCTTCCGAGGCGACGGCTTCCCGACGACGCCGGGGGCGTTCGACACCGTCACGGACGGCGTCACCGACACCTTCGTCACCAAGCTCCTGTCCGACGGCAGTGCGCTCGTCTGGAGCACCTTCCTCGGCGGAGCGCGGGCGGACAACCTGGGGGACCTCGCCGTCGGGGCCGATGGCAGTGTCACGGTCACAGGAGACACCGATAGCCCAGGCTTCCCCACGACGCCGGACGCCTTCGACCGGACGTGTGGCACCGACGCTTACGGATGCAATCGCTCCCCCTCCCGTCCTGACGCCTTCGTGTCGCGGCTCGCAGCCGATGGGTCGCGCCTGCTCTATTCCACCTTTCTCGGCGGAAGACAGTCCGACTACGGCTACGGATTGGCGCTCGGCGCAGACGGGACAGCTACGGTTAGCGGCCACAATTTTGAAGGATTCTTTCCCGTAACGCCTGGTGCCTACAACACGACCAATGGGGGTGGAGGTGGATTCGTCACCCGCCTCGACGTGCGAGGCACTCCGCCGCTCGCGCTGACGGCCAGGGCCCTAGCTCCTCTATCGGTCCCACCCGGCGGCGCCGTGCCCTTCGAGTTCACCGTCACGAATACCACGTCGGCTTCCGTCTCCGGGGACCTCTTCTTCGTCGCCCGGCGCGGGGCGAACGCCGTCGCCTCCGGCGTCATCACCGCTGGCACCGTCTCGGCAGGCGGGTCTGTGATGGGCACGTTCACGCAGCAGGTGCCGGGCAACGTCCCGGCCGGGGTCTACACCTACGAGCTGAGCATCGGGCGATTCCCCGGCCTAGCCGTAGACACCGAGACGTTCAGCGTCAGCGTGACCTCGGCAGCGCGAGAGGGCGGAGCACCGGACGCGTGGGCGGTACGCGACGTGAGCCCGTGGGTGTCCGGTGTAGCGGCACCCGAAGCCGCCTCGGAGGCCGGCGTCCCGGACGCGGTGGTGCTGGCGGGCGTCTACCCGAACCCGTTCAGCGGCTCAGCGACGGTCCGTTTCGACCTGCCCTCGCTGGGGCGCGTCCGGCTCGTGGTCTACGACGTGCTCGGGCGCGAGGTCGCCGTGCTCGTCGACGGCGACGTGAAGGCCGGCCGCCACGAGGCCGTCCTCGAAGGGCACGGCCTGCCGAGCGGGGTGTACCTCGTCCGCCTCGACGCGGGAGGCACCGCGCAGACGCAGCGGATCACGCTCGTGCGCTAGGACGCCGCTCCATAGCCTCGCGCCCCCGCCGGTCGATGCCGACGGGGGCGTACCTTTTCCCCGTGACGCCGCTCGCCCCCTCCTACTTCGCTCGGCCCACCCTCGAAGTCGCCCGCGACCTCGTCGGGGCGCTCCTCGTCCACGAGAGCGGCGGCAGGCGGATTGCGGGGCGGATCGTCGAGACCGAGGGGTACACCCGAGACGACCCGGCACTGCACGGCTGGAAGGCGACGTTCGGCGACGAGGGGTTCGTGCTGCCCGAGGGGCGGGCGGCGGACCTGTTCGCGCCGCCGGGCACGGCCTACGTCTACCTGATCTACTACACCAACTGGCTCCTCAACGTGGTCACCGAGCCGGAGGGCACGCCCGGGGCCGTCCTCATCCGCGCGCTCGAGCCCGTCGAGGGCACCGAGGCCATGCGCGAGCGCCGACCCGCCTCGGTCAAGCGCGAGCGCGACCTGACGAACGGTCCGGGCAAGCTGACTCAGGCCCTCGGCATCAACGACCCGGCCTTTCACCGCACCGACCTGACGAAGCCGCCGCTCTACTTTGCCGACGACGGCGCGCCGAGGCCCGAGATCGAGACCTCGTCGCGGATCGGCCTGACGCGAGGTGTGGACCGGCCCTGGCGGTTCTTCGTGCCCGGCCATCCGTTCGTCTCGCCCGGCGTGCCGAGCGACGAGCCGCCGCGAGCGCGCCGGCAGCGCTAGCCCCCGTCCTCCCGCTGCCCTCACCCGGTGAAAGGCCACCCCCTCGCGCTGAGGCCCGTGAAACCGCCTCCCGGTCGGCCGACAGAATGGTCCATGAGAGTGCGTACTTTCCAGAGCTTCCTCCTGATTTCGCTTGCCCTGGCGGTGCTGCCCGTCTCCACTGCGCAAGCTCAGCGCACCGCCGAAGCCACCTATCGAGCTGGCTTCAGGGCCACCTGCGACGTCCTCCAGGTCCCGCTCAGCATCAAGCAACTGACGTTCGCCTGCGAGGAGCCGCTCGACTTCCTCAACCCGGAGGGGCTAGCGGCAGCGCTCGAGTCCGTCACCGTCTTCGATGGCTCGCGTGAGGGTGTACGGTTCGACGCCAGCGCGCTCCCGGATACGGTATCGGACGCCCGACCCTACTTGACGGTGCATTCCCTTACCGTTGCCCGTGCCCTCACGGCATCCCAACCGTGCCATCTCACCCGCGTGTTCTCTCCTCCCTTCGACCGCACAAAAGACTTTTCGATCAGCTACCTAGTCGGGTTCTCCAGCGAACCGGCCCGTGATGCGTTCGTGGAGGCCGTTCGATCTGCTAGCGGCGTCGTCTGGGTCTATAAGGACAGAGCGCTTCCTGATGGCATGGACGACATCTGACGCTCCACTTTTTCAATGCACATAGCTCCCCGCGTTGAGGTCGATCGTGCAGCCGGTCGCGTGGTCCATCTGGCCGCTGGCGAGGAAAACTATTGTTGGGGCGATGTCGGCCGGCTCAGTCATCCGGCCGAGGGCGAGGTCGGCCGTCGCGTAGGCCTCGCCGTACTGCTCGATGAACGCCTCGGCCATCTCGGTCCGCGTGAAGCCGGGGGCGACGGTGAAGGCGACGATCCCCTTCCGGCCCAGCCCCCGCGCCAGCGACCGCGTGAGCGCCACCACGCCGCCCTTGCTCGCGGCGTAGGCGACGTACTCCGGCGTGTCGCCCCGGAAGGCCGCGCGGCTCGCCACGTTGATGATCCGCCCGCCCCTCTGCCCGGCGTCCTGTTCGACGAAGTGCGCCACCGCCGACCGGCACAGCACCCCGACGGCCCGGAAGTTGACCGCCATCGTCCGCTCCCAGACACCGAGCCACTCGCTGGGGTCGGCGTCGAGCGCCACGCCCTCGGCGATCCCCGCGTTGTTGACCAAGACATCCACCCGCCCAAACGCCTTGACGGCCTCAGCGAACAGCCGCTTGGCGGCGGCAGCGTCAGCGAGATCTGCCTGGAACGTCTGTGCCCCCTGCCCGAGGGCGGATGCTAGGTTCCGGGCGGTGGTCTCGTTTCGGTGATAGTGGACGCCGACCGTCGCCCCCGCCTCGGCGAGCGCCTCGGCCGCCGCACGTCCGATCCCCCGGCTCGCGCCAGTGACCAAAACGTGCTGCCCCGTGAGATCAATGCAAAACGCCACCTAGACTTTCCGCGTCGGCAGCCCGGCGGGCTTGACCCCGGCCGGCTTCGCCCTGCCCTTCGAGGCGGCACCGGTCGGCTTCGCCGTCGGCCTGCGCCAGAGGGGGACGGACGAGCACGGCTCGCCGTACATCAGCTTCTTCGCTACGGCTTGCAGCTTCTGGGTCGCAACCAGGTACGCCACCTCCGGCACGACGGCGCTCCCGCAGCCCTTGATGACGACCGGCTTGTCCTCGTAGATCGACCAGTCCTCGGCGTCGAGCGCCCGGACGAAGTGGTCCCGCACCAGGTCCGCCGCCCGGCCGTGCGCCACCGACGCCGCGTGCCCGGCGAGCTTCGAGGCGACCAGCATCGCGGCCCACGTCGGGATGATGGCGTCGGTCGAGCAGAAGACGGCGACGTGCTGTCCGTCGTACTGCGCCCAGTCGTGCGCCTTCATCGCCTCGCGGAAGGGCACCTCGCGCAGCACCAAGCCCTCGACCAGGTGCGGGGCGAGGTCGAACTCGGCGACGGGCCGGCCGTCCCACAGGTCGTCGAGGTTGTAGAGGGCGATGTCACTCTCGGCGACGCGGTTGGTAATCTCCATGCGGACTCTGGGTTAGACAGAAATGGGGGCTGCCCCGATGGTGTCGAGGGCGGTAGCGACTTCTTCGACGGCGCGGTCGATCTGTTCCTCGGTCGTGAAGCGGCCGGCGGAGAAGCGGACCGACGCGAAGGCCTCGGCGTCGCTCAGCCCCATGGCGGTGAGGACGTGGCTCGGCGCAGCGGCGGCGGTCTGGCACGCGCTGCCGGTCGAGACGGCGAGGCCGCGCATCGCGGGCAGGAGGTCGCGCGTTTTGACGCCGGCGAAGAGGAGATTGGCCGTGTTGGGCAGCCGGTGCGCGGTCGAGCCGTTGACACGGACGCCGGGGCGGGCGAGCAAGGCAGCTTCGAGCCGGTCGCGGAGCGCAGCGAGACGCGTGGCTTCGGCGTCGAGGTGTGCGCCCCCGATCTCCGCCGCCTTCCCGAAGCCGACGATGCCCGGCACGTTGAGCGTCCCGCTCCTCAGACCGCCCTCGTGCCCGCCGCCGACGACGATGGGCGCGAGCCGGACGCGCGGACCCCGCCGCCGCCGGTACAGCGCGCCGACGCCCTTCGGGCCGTAGCACTTGTGGGCCGAGCACGCCAGCAGGTCGACCCCTACCGCCTCGACGTCGACCGGAATCTTGCCGACGGCCTGCGTCGCGTCGGTCATCGCGAGGGCACCGCGCGCGTGGGCGATCTCGGCGATGGCCTGGACCGGTTGAATGACGCCAGTCTCGTTGTTGGCCCACATCACGGCCACCATCAGCGTCTCGTCGGTGACGGCGTCGCGCAGCGCGTCGAGGTCGAGCCGGCCGTCTGGACCGACGCCCAGAACCGTGACCACCGCCCCTCTCGCCTCCGCCGCCTCACACGCCTTGAGCACCGCTTTGTGCTCCGTGGCGACGGTGACGAGGTGGCTTCGCTTGCCCCGGTACGCCTCGACGGCTCCGCCGATGGCGAGGCCCACGGCTTCGGTCGCGCCGCCGGTGAAGACGAGCGTTTCCGGCGTAGCCCCGAGCAGGCCCGCGAGCCGCTCTCGCGCGTGCGTCACCAGCTCGTCGGCCGCCCAGCCGAAGGCGTGCCCGTCGGAGGACGGGTTACCGAAGTGCTCGGTGAAGGTCGGCAGCATGGCCTCGAGCACCGCAGGGTCGACGGGCGTCGTGGCGTTGTAGTCGAGGTAGATCGGTGCGGGCATGACGTCGGGCGTCGGGTGGGCGGTCCGGTTGTACCGGCCAGGCACCGGGCGGTTTGCCTACGTAGCTTTCCGAGCTTCGCACCCGATCCCTGCGCCATGAGCACGCCCCCCCCGCCCGCCGTCTCCCGCCCGCGCCGGCTGCTGTTCACCGGCCTGATGCTGCTGATCCCCGTGCTGTTCTTCGCGCTCCTCGAGGGCGGCCTCCGGCTCAGCGGCTACGGCGACGACTACCCGCTCTTCGTCCCGGTCGAGGGCTACCCCGAGTACCTCGTCCAGAACCGCGAGGTCGCCCGCCGCTACTTCGCGCAGCAGGCGACCGTCCCGACCGCGCTCCACGACGTGTTCCACACCGAGAAGGGGGACGACGAGGTCCGCCTCTTCGTCCAGGGCGGCTCGACGGCGGCGGGTTTCCCGTTCTACCACGGCGGCGCGTTCTCCCGGATGCTCGAGCACCGCCTCCAGCAGACCTTCCCGGACCGCACCGTCGAGGTCGTCAACACGGCGATGGCGGCCGTCAACTCGTACACGCTCCTCGACCTCGCCCCGGAGATCGTCGCCCAACGCCCCGACGCCGTCCTGATCTACGCCGGGCACAACGAGTACTACGGCGCGCTCGGAGTCGGCTCGACGGAGTCGCTCGGCTCGTTCCGAGGCCTCGTCAACACCTACCTCCGTTTAAGGCGGTTTCGGACGGTGCAGCTTCTCCGCAACGCGCTCTCCGGCGCGGCCGGGCTGTTCGCCGAGGCCCCCGAGGGCGCGGGCGAGGGGACGCTGATGGCGCGGATGGTCGGCGAGCAGGTCATCCCCTACGGCTCGCCCGCGTTCGAGATCGGGCTGCGGCAGTTCCGCTCCAACCTCTCGGACCTGCTTGCGGTCTACGAGCGCGCCGGCGTCCCCGTCTTCGTCTCGACCATCGCCTCGAACGAGCGCGACCAGCGGCCCTTCGAGACCGTCTTCGCCGACGACACCGACCGGGCGGCGTGGCAGCGAACCTACCGCGCCGGGGTCGAGGCCCTCGGGCGCGGCGATGCCCGAGCGGCCGAGGCCCAGCTCGAGGAGGCCGTTCGCGGAGACTCGCTCGCGGCCGACGGTTTCTACGCGCTCGGCCGCGCGGAGGAGGCCGCCGGCGACACGACCGCCGCCCGCACCGCCTACCGCGCCGCGCGCGACCGCGACGCCCTGCGCTTCCGCGCGCCCGGCGTCTTCAACGAGATCATCCGCGAGGCCGCCGCCGCGCACGGGGCCACCGTCGTCGACGCCGAGGCCGCGATCCGCCGCGCCGCGCCGGGCGGGATCGTCGGCCGCGAGCACATGCTCGAGCACCTCCACCCGACCGTCGACGGCACCTTCCTCATCGCCGACGCCTTCTACGACGCGCTCCAGCAGACCGCGCTCCTCGGCGGAGGCGACCCCGTGCCCGAGGCCGAGGCGCGGCGCAGCCTGCTCCTCACCCCGGCCGACTCGCTCGTCGGCCTCCTGCGCGTCCGCAAGCTGATGGGCGGCTGGCCGTTCCAGCCCCGCGACGCCCCCCGCCGCCGCCTCGACACGCTGACCGTGCGGACCGGCTTCGACGAGGTCGTGATGGCTCTCTACACGAGCGAGGAGACCTGGCTGGAGGCGACCGAGAAGCTGGCGAGCTACTACGAGCGCGAGGGCGACGAGGCCCATGCCGTGCAGGCCCGCGAGGCGATGATTGCCTCCTACCCGATGCTGGCCGAGCCGTACCTCGGCCTCGCTGGGCTCTACATGCGCGCCCGCCGCCTCGACCAAGCCGAGCGACTCTTCGAGCAAGCCGCCCGCCGCGACGACACCCCGGCCATCCCGCTCTCGATGCTCGGGGCCATCGCGCTCGAACGCGGCCGCACCGCCGAGGCCATCGCCCTGCTGGAACGCTCGCGCGAGCTAGGACCCGGGAACCCGCAGACGCTCTACAACCTCAGCGGAGCCTACGCCCTCAGCCGCCGCTACGCCGACGCCCGCCGGACCGTCACAGCGCTGCTCGCCGTCCAACCGGCCCACACCGGCGGCCGGCAGCTCCTCGCCAGCCTGCCCGGCCCCGAGAGCGGCGCACAGCGAGACGCTCAGTAGTACCGCTCGAGTCGCTCCGCGCCGCCGCTCGGCTCCTTCGGCAGCCAGTAGGTCGGAGCCTCGCGGTCGAAGCGGAGGCGGAGCAGGTCTTTGCCGACGAGCCGGAGCGCGAGGCCGATGGGGACGACCAGGAGCACGAACACGAGCGTCAGCAGCACGCGCGTCATCACGAACCCGAGGACGACGGCCAGCCCCATCCACCCCTTGAAGACGGGCCGCAGAATCGTCGGCGCGAGCAGGCCCAGCACGACGAGCGCGCTCCCCACCCCGCCCAGCCCTGCCGCCCACGGCGTGAGCGCCCACCCGTGCCGCCACCCGATCCCTGCGGCGATCCCGGCGAAGACACCGCCTACGACCAGACCGAAGCTGCGGAGCGCGCGGCGGCCGGTATCGAGGGCACGGATCTCCTCCGTGATGGCGCGAAGGGCAGTCACATCAGAAGAGTGAGTAGATGAACGGGGCCAGCGCCGAGCCCTGCGTCAGCACGATCAGCAGGCTCAGCACGACGAGCACCACGACGATCGGGGCGAGCCAGTACTTCTTGCGGACGCGCAGGAAGCTCCAGAACTCGCGGAGGATCGAGACCTTTCCCATGAGCGGTAGCGGTTGGAAGCGGCGCGGTAGCGGTTGGAAGCGGCTCGGAAGGTACCGACACCGGGTTTCGCAGTGGGTTCCGCCGCGTCACGCCGCTCCCCTATGCAGGGTGCTGGTGCGATTTTGCCTTGGGGCTTGCGCTGCCGGAGAGATTATGATATCATTACCCATGTAAGCGCTTACATCTTTCTTGCACCGCCCCCGCCGTGGCCCTCACGATCTACGACATTGCCGAGCGCGCCGGCGTCTCCATCGCCACCGTCTCGCGCGTCTTCACCGGGCGCGCCCGCGTGGCCGAGGCGACGCGCGAGCGCGTCTTCGCCGTCGCCGACGAGTTGGGCTACGCGCCCAACGTCTCGGCCCGCAGCCTCGCCCGGCAGAGCACCCGCGTCGTCTCGGCCGTCGTGCCGATGCTGACCTCGTACTTCTTCATGGAGCTGATTCGCGGCGTCCAGGACCGCCTCTCGGAGATCGACTACGACCTGCTCGTCTACGCCTCGCGCGCGCCCGAGGAGGTCGACACCCAGCTCGGCCGCGCCGTCCAGAAGGGCCGCGCCGACGGCGTCCTGCTGTGCTCCACGCCGCTCACCGAGCGCCGGGCGCGGAGCCTCCGCGCCAGCGGCCTCCCGACGGTCCTGGTGGACTCGGTCCATCCGGGCTTCGACTCGGTCTCGGTCGACAACCACGCCGGCGGGCGGACGGCCGCCGAGCACCTGCTCGAGCACGGGTACCGGCGCATCGCGATGATTGCACCCAACCCGGTGTCGGTGCCGGGTGCGGAGCGCCGGGCGGGCTACGAGGAGGCGCTGCAGGTGGCCGGCCTGTCGGTCGATCCCGCGCTCGTCGTGGCGAGTGCCGACGCGGGGCAGCACGGCTACACGCGCGAGGCCGGCTACGCCGCGATGCAGCAGCTCCTCGCCCTCGACGCGCCGCCCGACGCCGTGTTCGCCGCCTCCGACGTCCAGGCCCTCGGCGCGCTCCGCGCCGCGCGCGACGCCGGCCTGAGCGTCCCCGCCGACCTCGCCGTCGTCGGGTTCGACGACATCCGCACAAGCGCCTACGTCGGCCTCTCGACCCTCAGCCAGCCGATGTACGAGATGGGCACGCTCGCCATCGACAAGCTGCTCCAGCGCATCGGCGAGCCGGACCGTCCGGTGGCGCACACCACCTTCTCGGCCCACCTCATCGGCCGCGAGACCTGCGGGCACACCGACGACGAACCGCTCTCGACGAACGACCCTGGCCGGCCGCAACCGGTCTCCGTCGCCTATCCCTGAACGCCCTATGCCTCACGCGTCCTCTCTCTCCCGCCTTCTCGTTCGCCTGGGCGCGCTCGCGCTGCTCGCCGTTCTCGTCGGCGGCGCAGCGTCGGCGCAGACCGGCAAGATCCGAGGCACCGTCACCGACGCGAGCGGCGAGGGCTTGCCTGGCGTCAACGTCTTCATCGAGGGCACCACCCAGGGCACCGCCACCGACTTCGACGGCAAGTACTCCATCATCGGCCTGCGGCCCGACACCTACGACGTGGTGTTCTCCTCCGTCGGCTACCGCAACACCCGCGTCGAGGGCGTCCGCGTCAGCATCGACCTGACCACGACGATCGACGCCGAGCTGCAGGAGGACATCATCGAGGGCGAGGAAGTCGTCGTGACCGCCGAGCGGGCGCTCGTCCAGAAAGACATCACGGCGACGACGGCGTTCGTCTCGGGCGACGAGATCGACGCCCTGCCGGTCGAGAACTTCAGCGAGGTCGTCGAGCTGCAGGCCGGCGTCGTCAACGGGCACTTCCGGGGCGGGCGCATCGGCGAGGTCGGGTATTGGGTGGACGGGCTGCCGGTCTCGGACGTCTACGACGGCGGGCTGAGCCTGTCGATCGAGAACGACATGGTGCAGGAGGCGCAGGTCGTCACTGGGGCCTTCAACGCCGAGTACGGGCAGGCGCTCTCGGGCATCGTCAACGTGGTCACGAAGGACGGCTCGGACGAGTTCGAGGGCACCTTCTCCGGCTTCCTCGGCGACTACCTCAGCGGGCAGAAAAACCTCGTCGGCGAGACCGCCATCTTCCCCGGCCTGGGCGAGATCAGCGCGACCGCCGTCCAGAACGCCGAGGGCAGCCTAGGCGGGCCGATCCTGCCGGGCCGGCTGTTCTTCTTCACCAGCGGGCGCTACTTCAAGAACGACGGCTGGATCTTCGGCCGCGACGTCTTCCGCGCCCAGGACGTGGCCCTCAACGACACCACGCAGCGGCTCGGCTTGGTCACCCCCGGCGGCTCGGGGGACTCGTCGATGGTGGCGCTCAATCCGTTCGAGAAGGCTTCGGGCCAGTTCAAGCTGACGGCCCGGCTCGGGCGCGGGATGCGGATCGCGGCGAACGTCATCGCCAGCCAGGAGGACTTCCAGGACTACGAGCTGGACCGCTTCTTCTTCCCCTCCTCCCAGCGCCAGAAGCGCCGCCAGGCCCTGAGCACCTACCTCAAGTGGACCCACACGCTCTCGAACGCGACCTTCTACGACCTCGGTTTCACCAACAACTACACCGAGTTCAACGATTTCCTCTTCGAGGACCCGAACGACGAGCGCTACCGCGAGGGCCGGTACTTCGAGTTCATCGACCCGCTCCAGACCAGCGGCTTCCGGATCGGCGGGACCGACAACAGGCGCTTCCGCCGCTCGACCAATACCCTCCTCGCCAAGCTCGACGTGACGAGCCAGGTCAACGAAGCGAACCTCGTCAAGGTCGGCGTCGAGGGCCGCTACCACACGCTCGACTTCGCCGACGAGTTCGTCGTGGTGATCGACGAGGCGGGGCAGACGCCCGAGGGCCGGCGGCAGTTCGTCGCCGACAACGGGCGCTACCGCTACCACCCCGTCGAGGTCTCGGGCTACGTCCAGGACAAAATCGAGCTGGGCGGCCTGATCATCAACGCGGGGGTCCGGCTCGACTTCTTCGACTCCAACGGCGTCGTCTTCCGCGACCCGCGCGACCCCCAGGCGGTCTTCCTCGAGAACCGCCTCGTACTCCGCGACGAGGCCGGCGACCCGATCCTCGACGAGCGGGGCAACCTCCAGCCGGGCCTCGACGAGAACGGCCGGCTCGACTACACGCCGGAGCGCTACTTCGAGGCCGCCGAGTCGACGTGGAAGCTCTCGCCCCGCCTCGGGGTGGCCTTCCCGATCACCGAGGGCGGCGTGGTCCACTTCTCATACGGCCAGTTTTTCCAGGTGCCCAACTTCGAGCTGCTCTACCAGAACCCGTACTTCACGCTCGGCTCCGGCGGCTCCGGGCTTATCGGCCTGGTCGGGAACGCGAACCTCAAGCCCGAGGAGACCATCTCCGGCGAGATCGGGCTGAAGCAGACGCTCTCCCAAAGTTCGGTCATCGAGGTGACGGCCTACTACCGCAACATCCGCAACCTGACAGGCACCGCCACCGACCCGATCCGCGTGGAGGGGTCGTCGGCCCGCTACGGCCGCCTCGTCAACTCGGACTTCGGCTTCGTGCGCGGCTTCATCGCCCGCTTCGACCAGCGCATCGGGCGCGACCTCTACGCCGGGTTCGACTACACCTTCCAGGTCGCCCGCTCGAACGCCTCCGACCCCGACCAGGCCTACAACGCCGCCGCTGGCGAAGGCCCGCTCGAGCAGCAGATCCTGCCGACCAACTGGGACCAGCGCCACACGTTCACCGCCTCGCTGACCTACGACAACCCGCGCTTCGACGCGGGCTTCGGCCTGCTGATGAGCTACGGCTCGGGCGAGCCCTACACCCCGAACCGCTCGACGCTCCAGACTGGCACCATCGTCCCGACGCGCATCCCGCTCAACTCCGAGATCAAGCCGGCGACCGTGAACCTCAACCTGAGTGCCTACAAGACCGTCCGCCTCACCGGCGACCACAGCGTCCGGCTCTTCACCAAGATCGACAACCTGCTCGACACCCGCAACGAGAACGGCGTCTTCGGCGACACCGGCCGGGCGACCTACTCGCTCCAGCGCAACGTGGACCTCGCCACCTTCCGCGGCAACCCCAACCTCCTCAACCGGAACTACGTCCAGCCCGGCCTCTTCTCGCAGCCGCGCCGCGTCGTCGTCGGCCTGAGCTACAGCTTTTGAGTGCTCGTTCGTCATCCCGGGCCTAGGCCCCCGCTTCCCCAAACGGCCCCGAACGACGGACCCCTGACAATCACCCTATGACCCGCACGCTCCCCCTCCTGCTCGTCGCCGTCGCCTTCGCGCTGTCCCTCCCGGCCCAGGCACAGGGCCGCTACGACCTCCCGGACTTCCTCTTCGACCCGAGCTACTACTCGAGCCGGATCTACGAGAAGAAGGCCGTGATGGACGGCAACGAGGTCGCCCTCACGTTCTTCAACTACGGCCTGCTCGGTGGCCTCGGCGAGATCCGGGGCAACTGGCCGCAGGGCGAGTCCAACTCGTACATCGGCGACGTCCTCCCGGTGGTCGGGGCCGAGGTGCCGATCGACACCGACGGCGACGGCGTGGCCGACACGCTCCTCATCAACACCGTCACCACGCGCGGCCCGCGCACCGGGGCCGACGGCCCGCAGAGCGGCTCCGGCATCTTCTGGGGATTCGAAGCCAAGCCCGGCTTCGCCTCGGACACCTTCGTCTCGGCCGACGGCGACGTCGAGGAGAACCCCCGCCCGGCGCTCTCGACCGCCCCGGGGACGTGGCCCGCGTTCTGGCCCGACCAGCCGACCTGGCAGGACCCCGACGGCGGGGCCGACTGGAACGGCTTCTTCGGGCGCGACCAGTTCCAGGCCGACCTCGAGACCTACTTCTGGGTGGACGACCACAACGACCGCGAGATCACCGACCCCCAGGGCTTCGGCTTCCCTTCCTTCCAGGCGGACTCGCTCCGGCCCGAGCGCGACGGGATGGGCCTCGAGATGAAGGTGCGCGGCTTGCAGTGGAGCCAGTTCCTCGCCCAGGACGCCATCTTCTGGCTCTACGAGGTCACCAACACCTCGACCACCACCTACCCCCGCGTCTCGGTCGGCCTCACCGTCGGGAGCTGCGTCGGCGAGACCGGCAGCGGCGGCAGCGAGTGCCAGGACGACCTCGCCTTCTTCGACCAGGCCAACCGCATCGCCTACTCGTGGGACGCCGACGGCGTCGGCGGCGAGGGCGACCCCACCGGCTACGTCGGCTACGCCTTCCTCGAAAGCCCCGGCGACGATAGCAACGGCATCGACGACGACGGCGACGGCGACCCCACGACCGACCTCGGCATCGACGAGATCACGATGCTGCCCTACGTCCCGGCCGGCCTCGAAGGCGATGCCAACATCTTCGAGCAAGGCGACTTTACGCCGCGCGTCCTCGCCGAGGGCGACCCGCTCATCCTGATCGACGTCCAGACCGGCGAGCGCGAGACCGCCTACGTCGGGCCGGACCCCACCGAGGTTGTCTCCCAGGGGCGGACCTACACCGTCGGCCCAGGCACCGTCCTCGAAGAGACCCAGCGCGTGCTCAGCGGGCGCGAGGACGACATCATCGTGACCGAGAAGAACCTCGTCGACGAGGACCTCGACGGCCTCATCGACGAGGACGAGAACCTCCACCTCGCCCGTCGCTTCCAGAACCTCGAGGGCGGGGTCGAGGTGCTCCCCCCGCTCCGCTTCAAGGACTACGTCGGCTTCGCCGCCGCCGTCCAGGGCCGCGCCCCGACGACGGCCGACTCGGTCCGGTTCGGCCTGCTCAACCCGATGATCGACGAGTCCCGCGCCGACGGCCTCGACAACGACGGCGACTGGGACGTGGTCGAGGACGACGTCGGGGCCGACGGCGTGGCCGGCACCGGCGACGAGGGCGAGGGCGACGGCGTCCCCAGCCCCGGCGAGCCGAACTTCGACGCCCTCGACGTCACCGAGTCCGACCAGGTCGGCCTCACGTCGTTCTTCTACTTCACCCCGCCGAGCGCGCTCAACATGGGCCAGGACCGCGAGCTGTGGCGGGCCATGACGCCGGGCTTCTTCACCACCAACCAGGAGCTGACTGACCAGCAGCCCCAGGGCGTCGACGGCGACTTCATCTTCTCGTCGGGCTACTTCCGCCTCGAACCCGGCCAGACCCTCCGCTTCTCGCTCGCGACGGTCTTCGGCAACGACCTCGAGGACATCACCAACAACACCCAGACCATCCAGGAGATCTACAACCGCAACTACCAGTTCGCCCGGCCGCCGGACCGCCCGACGCTGCGCGCGGTGCCAGGCGACGGCCGCGTGACGCTCTTCTGGGACGCCAAAGCCGAGGACTCCGTCGACCCGATCCTCGGGATGGACTTCGAGGGCTACCGCCTCTTCAAGAGCACCGACCCGTTCTTCGAGGACGCCGCCGTCGTCAACGACGTGGCCGGCAACGAGGCCATCCTCGTGCCAACGTGGCAGTACGACCTCGCCGACGGCGTCGAGGGGGTCTACACGTCGAGCGACCCGCGCGTGCAGGGCGTGCCGTTCCCGCTCGGCCGCGACACGGGGCTGCAATACTCGGTCGTCGACACGCTCGTCAACAACGGGCAGCGCTACTACTACGCGCTGACGGCCTACGACACCGGCTCGCCAGAGTTTTACCCGGCCGAGAACAACTTCGCCGTCTCGGTCAAAGAGGACGGCGAGGTGGTGACAGGCGAGAACGTGGTCGAGGTGATCCCGAACGCGCCCGTCGCCGGCTACGAGGCGGCCCGCGTTGTCGGGATGGTCGAGCAGGTGGCCGGCCCGGCCACGGGCGAGGTCGCCGCCGAGATCCTCGACCCGCGCATGGTCGAGGAAGGCCGCACCTACCGCCTCGGCTTCACCGGCGACGGCCTCGTGGCTGACAGCTTCTTCGTCGAGGTCGGCGGCGAGGTCATCGCCGAGGCCCCGGTCGACGACGAGCTTTCGACCGTCTTCAACGGCGTCCGCTTCCTCTTCGACAACGACGACCTCACCATCGACCGCGACTCGACGGGCTTCGTCGACGAGCAGGAGGACCTAGTCAACATCTTCAGCAACCGCACAGACATCGACATCGACATCGTCGTCCCGCCCCCCCCGCGCCAGTGGCGCTTCCAGGGGTCGCTCGTCCCCTACAACTATGAGATCCGCTTCTCCGACGCCCTCGTCGGGCAGTCCATCGGCGGGTTCCCGCTCGGGACGGGCGTCTCAGCCCCGTCGCCGGCGGCGCGGGCTACCAACTTCACCGTCTACAATCTCACGCTCGACCGGCCGGCCGAGTTCGTGTTCTACGAGGAGGCCGGGGGCAACTCGAACGGGCGGTTCGATGCGTTCGAGTACATCTTCATCTACGACGATGTGGATGGCGACCCGGCTACGCCGCCGGAGCCGACCTTCACCGTGCGCCCGGCCAGCACTGCCCCGGCCGGGGCCTTCCCCGGCGAGGGCGACGTGTTCCTGCTAGCGACGCTCAAGCCGTTTTCGCCGCGCGACGCCTTCGCCTTCTCGACCGTCGCCGCGCGCGTGGACGAGGCCGAGGCAGCGGCCCAGCTCGACCGCATCCGCGTGGTCCCGAACCCCTACGTCGCCGCCGCCTCGTGGGAGCGGCCCCTCGCGCCGACCGTCACCACGGGCCGCGGCGAGCGCCGGATCGACTTCATCCACCTCCCGAAGGACGCCCGCGTCCGGGTCTACAACGTGCGCGGCGCACTCGTCTGGGAGGGCCGCCACGAGGGGGGAATCGACGACGGGACGGTGAGTTGGGACCTCCGCTCGCGCGAGAATCTGGACGTCGCCTACGGGGTCTATTTCTACCACGTCGAGGCCCCGATTGGCGCGAAGACCGGCAAGCTGGCCCTGATCAAGTGACGAGCTGCGAACGCCGAACGTCGAGCGACGGGCGGCACCTGAACCGAGCGATATCATGAAGAAAGCGATTCTCTTTTCGGCCGTCCTCGCGCTCGCGGCGCTGCCCGTGCACGCGCAGGACAAAGTGGGCACCACGGCGGCTCCGTTCCTCGGGATCGGCGTCGGCGCGCGTGCGCTGGCGATGGGCGGGGCGCAGGTAGCGCAGGTGCGTGGCCCGAGCGCGCTCCACTGGAACCCCTCGGCCGTCACCGCGATGACCGCCAACGGGGCCGAGTTCTCGAACTCCGAGTGGTTCGTCGACTCGCGCCACCAGCACGCCGCGCTCGTCTTCAACGCCGGCGGCCTCGGCCACTTCGGCGTCACCGTCACCGCGCTCGACTACGGCGACGAGCTCGTGACGACGGTCGAGAACCCCGACGGCACTGGCGAGCAGTGGGACGCGCTCGACCTCGCCGTCGGCGTCTCGTACGCGAGGGCGCTCACCGACCGCTTCTCGGTCGGCGGGACGGTCAAGCTCGTGCGCCAGCAGATCTGGAACGAGTCCGCCCAGGGCGCGGCGCTCGACCTCGGGGTGACCTACGACACCCGTTTCCAGGGCATCCGCATCGGCATGGCGATGACCAATTTCGGGACCGACATGCGGCTGGCCGGGCCGGACCTCCGCCAGGCCATCGACATCGAGCCGGGCGAGGCCGGCAACAACGACCGTCTCGGTGCCAACCTCGAGGTCGACGAGTGGCCGATGCCGCTCGTCTTCCGCGTCGGCGTCTCGGCCGTGCCCTTCCGCACCGCCGAGCAGCGCGTGACGGTGAGCGCCGACGGCAGCGCGCCCTCGGACGCGTCCCAGAGCGCGAGCTTCGGCGCGGAGTACGCCTGGAGCGATATCCTCTTCGTGCGCGGCGGCTGGCGGCAGGCCTTCGGCCCGGCCGAGGACGGCGGCTGGACGGCCGGCTTCGGCCTCCGCTACGGCCTCAACCGCCGGCTGGCCGGCTACTTCGACTACGTCTTCCAGAACTACCAACCCTTCGGCACGCCGCAGATGTTCACCCTCGGCGTGACCTTCTAGCAACGCACGCCCCGGCCTCGGCCGGTTTCTCCCCAACCACAACACAGGTAGCAACCCATGAACACCGCTACGCGACACCTATTCCTGGGACTCGCGCTCCTGCTCTCGGCCGCTCCGGCCTGGGCGCAGAGCGACGTCGTCTTCCAGGTAGACATGAACACGGCGATCACGAACTGCGCCTTCACGCCAGGCGAGGACGTGGTCAGCGTCCCCGGCACCTTCAACAACTTCGACACGGGGGCCGACCCGCTCAGCGACGACGGCACCAACGGCGACACGGCGGCCGGCGACGGCATCTACGCCACCACGCTCTCGCTCGAAGACGGCCCCATCGAGTACAAGTTCTGGGCGAGCGACCCGCTCGGCTGGGAGGACAACCAGGACACCGGCAGCACCAACCGCGAATACGAGGTCGACGGCGACGCGACGCTCCCCGTCGCTGACTTCTTCAAGGCCAACGGCATCGCCGACCAGTGCGACTCCGAGACCGAGACCTACGAAGTCGTCTTCCAGGTCGACATGTCGGTCCAGATCAACATGGGCAACTTCGACCCTGAGACCGATGTCGTGACCGTAGCGGGTGGAGGTCCCGGCGGCACTCCAGGCATCAACGGCTGGAACTCGTCAGCCGACACCCTCGCCCAAGACCCGTTCGACCCCGAGATCTACGTCGGCCTCGTCACGGCCGACCTCCTGGTGCCGAGCACACAGAGCTACAAGTACATCATCGGCGAGCCGGGCGACGCCGCGCCCGACGGCTGGGAGAACGACCCCGACAAGACCTTCGAGGTCACCGGCGATGAGACCGACCAGAGCGGCAACGGCATCCCCGAGGTCATCCTCCCGGTCCGTTTCTTCAACAACGCCAGCCCGGAGGATTTTCTCGACGCGCCCGCCACAGTCACGTTCAACGTGGACCTCCGCACGGCCTTCCAGCTCCTCGACGACGAGGGCGAGATCCCGGCGAACTCCGCCGCGACGGAGTTCACCACCACCATCGGCGGCCTCTACATCAACGGCCCAGCGGTCGGGCAGTCGAATGCCGACGACATCAACGACTGGGCCGACTGGGGACCCGACGGCCTCGGCTCCATCGAGACGCGGGCGCTCAGCGACCCCGACGGCGACCGCATCTACACGGGCACCTACGAGTACGACGCCGGCACGATGCGTAGCCTGACCGGCAAGTTCGGCACCGACGGCTTCGACAACGAGGCCGCCGGCTTCAACGACCACCGCTTCTTCATCGACCCCGGCACCCAGACGATCACCGTCGTCTTCGGCTGCATGAGGCAGGAGGACGGGACCTTCGAGGACGACAACGGCCCCGGCGGCACCGGCGTCTACGACCCCTACGCCCTCGTCGACAACACCGCCACGCCCCCGACCTGCATGTTCGTCGAGAGCGGCGGCGAAGACGACATCAAGCAGACCGACGTTGAGGGGACGGGCGTGGTGCCGGTCGCGGCCGAGCTTCGGGCCAACTACCCGAACCCGTTCGCCGGCACGACGACGTTTGAGTATGCGCTCCCTGAGAGCGGGGCGGTCTACCTCGCGGTCTACGACCTGACCGGTCGCCAGGTCGCGGTGCTCGTGGACGCGGTGCAGACGGCGGACACCTACCGGGTGACGTTCGACGCGGCGGGCCTCGCTAGCGGCGTCTACGTGACGCGGCTCCGCGCCGGTGACACGGTAATGAGCCAACGCCTGACGGTGCTGAACTAGACGCGCGGGGCGCTCTGCCTCACCTTTGAAACGAGTCATCCCCGCAGAAGCGGGGACCCACCGGGCCGCCAACGCTCTGGGTCCCCGCCTACGCGGGGATGACGGTTTCGAGGGACTTATCCAAGCAAAAGACCAATTTCTGTGCTAAACTTCTTCCGACTCTTTTCCTTCCTTTTCCTCCTTCCCTGCGCCGCCCTCGCGCAGGGCACGCTCGACGTGACGTTCCGCTTTCTGCCGGACCTCACTGTGCCCGCCATCGCGCCGGTCGAGCGCGCGTTCCTGCCCGGCTCGTTCAACGACTGGGGGCCGAACACCGACGGGCGCATCAGCACCGGCGCGCCCTCGCAGATGGACTACGTCGCCGCCGAGGACGAGTACCGCTACACCGTGCCTCTCGCAATCGGCGAGGAGTATTTCTACAAGGTCCACTACCATCGAGACGAAGATGGTATCGACTACGAGTGGATCACCGACCCGCTCGCCAGCGAGCCGTGCACCTTCGGCGGCTTCGGCTCCGACTGCCGCGTCGAGGTCCGGGACCCGATGCTGTTCCAGCTCGCGCGCGAGCAGAACAGCGCCGGTCAGGTCTTCGCCTTCTCCGCCAGTCTCTTTGGCACCGAGGCGTTTACCGACCTCCAGTTCCAGATCAACGACGGGCCGCTCCAGAACGGCCTCGCCTCGTACGACGACGAGTCGAACCTCTTCCGGGTCGAGCTCCTCGAGCCGGTCGCCGCGCCGGGCTACCTCCGCGTGGTCGCCACCGACGCGCTCGGCCGGACGGTCGAGGCTGAGGCCGGCATCCTTGCGGGCGGGATCGTCGACAAGCCTCGGCCTGCCGGATTGCAAGACGGCATCACCTACGTCGACGACGGCACGGTCCGCCTCTCGCTCTTCGCGCCGTTCAAGGACTTCGTCCACGTCGTCGGCGACTTCAACGGCTGGACGGCCGACACCGAGAGCCTCCTCTTCCGCGACGCCGACGGCGACCCCGCGACGGCCGACTCCGTCTGGTGGTGGACCGAGCTGAAGCTGCCCCCCGGCGAGCCGGCCGTCTTCCAGTACCTCATCGACGGCGAGCTGCGGATCGCCGACCCGTACTCCGCGCTCGTGCTGACGCCCGACGACCGGTTCATCGAAGAGGACACCTACCCCAACCTGCCGCCCTACCCCGCCGAAGCCGGTGGGAGACCGGCGACGCTGCTCCGCCCCGGCCTCGATCCCTACGACTGGCAGGTGGACGACTTCGAGCGGCCTGCCCAGAAAGACCTCGTGATCTACGAGTTGCTGGTCCGCGACTTCATCGCCGCGCACGACTACGACACGCTCGCCGACACGCTCGACTACCTCGACCGCCTCGGCGTCAACGCCATCGAGCTGATGCCCGTGGCCGAGTTCGGGGGCAACCTCAACTGGGGGTACCAGCCGCAGTTTCACCTCGCGCTCGACAAGTACTACGGCCCGCCCGAGCAGTTCAAGGCGTTCGTCGACGCCGCCCACGCGCGCGGCATCGCCGTCATCCTCGACGTGGTCTACAACCACGCCGACAGTCCCTCGCCGCTCGTCGATCTCTACGGCTGCACCGAGGCGTCGCTCTACACCAACAACCCGCCGCGCCACCCGTTCAACGTCTTCTGCGACCTCGACCACACCGCGCCCGCCGTCCAGCACTGGCTCGACCGCGCCAACCGGTGGTGGCTAGAGGAGTACCGCGTCGACGGCTTCCGCTTCGACCTGTCGAAAGGGTTTATGCAGACCGGCCCGTGGGACGGCTACAACCCCGAGCGGATCGGCCTGCTGACGCGCATGGCTGACCAGCTCTGGGCCGTCGACGACCAGGCCCTCATCGTCCTGGAGCACCTCAATCCGAGTGCGCAGGAAAACCTCGAGCTCGCGACCTACCGCCGCGATGAGGGGCTGCCGGGCATGATGCTGTGGCACAACATGAACCGCGCCTACAACGAGAGCACGATGGGGTATCTCAACGCCGACAGCGACCTCGGCGACACCTACCCGCCGGCGTGGATCAGCGGGATGCCGCTCTCGGGCGCGGTGACCTACATGGAGAGCCACGACGAGCAGTGGATGATGTTCAGGAACGTCACCTTCGGCAACAGCGCGGGCGCCTACGACGTGAAGGACCTGGGCGCGGCGCTCGACCGGCAGAAGCTGGCCGGGGCGTTCTTCTTCACCGTGCCCGGCGCGCGGATGCTGTGGCAGTTCGGCGAGGTCGGCTACGGGGCCGGCTCCCGCGAGTGCCTCAAGCCCGGCGACGGCACCAACGGCGACTGCCCCGCCAGCGCCCCCGGCCGCACCGGGCCGAAGCCGATCCGCTGGGAGTACGCCGACGACCCGGTCCGCCGCAACCTGTACCAGACGTGGGCCGCGCTCATCAACCTCCGGCGCGACTACGAGATCTTCACCAGCCCCGACACCCAGGTCTCCCTCGAGGTCGGCGCGGGCGACGCCTCGCGCTCGATCACCCTGACGCTCGACGACGCGCCCGACGGCGAGCCGAGCGGGGTCGTGATCGTCGGCAACTTCGGGCTCGTGGCGCGCGACATCTCGCAGGCGTTCCCGAGCAGCGGCACGTGGTACGAGTTCTTCACCGACACCGAGCGCGAGCTGTCGGGCACCAACACATCGGTCGTGCTCGACCCCGGCTTCGCCCGCATCTTCACGGACGTGGACGTGCCCTCGCCGGAGATCGACATCTACACCGTCGACGGCGAGGACGGACCGGCCGCGCCGCTGGCCTTCGGGCTGGGCAGCGTCTGGCCGAACCCGTTCGCCGAGTCGGCGACCGTCGCGTATTCGCTCGCCGCACCGGGTGCGGTGCGCCTGGAGGTCTACGACGTGCTCGGCCGCCGCGTCGCCGTCCTCGCCGACAGGCCGATGCCGGCCGGCGCGCACCACGCCACGCTCGACGGTGCCAGCCTCGCCGACGGGACGTACCTCGTCCGCCTCACCGCCGGGGGCCGCACCGCCACCGCCCGCCTCACGCTCTTGCGCTGACATGAAGATCGCCTGCTTCCTGACCCCCCGCTTTTTCGCGCGGTCGCTGCGCTCCCTGACACGAAAAAGCTGTCCCCCTCGACGAGGGGGACAGTCACGTGCAGCTTCCCGCGTAGCGGGTGCCAGCGTAACGGGGGGTCTTCTCCTCGCGATCCTCGCCGCCTGCGGCGGGACCGTGCCCGTCGAGGTCCAGAGGATCGAAGTCGAACCCGTCGGCGAGGTGCAGGCCGTCATCCCTCCCACGACGCCTGGCTTCGCGGTGCAGCCCGCCGAGGCTCCGCCCCCCCCGCGCCCTCCGAAGCCGCGCGACCTTCGCCCTTCCCCAAGCGTCCCGGCGTGGGCCGCCGACGCGGTGTTCTACCAGCTCTTCCCCGAGCGCTTCCGCAACGGCGACCCGTCGAACGACCCCGCGCGCGCCTCGCTCGAAACCCCGCTCGACCGCGTGCCTGAGACGTGGCAGCTCTCGCCGTGGACCGGCGACTGGTACGCTCGCGCGCCCTGGGAGACCGCGCGCGGCGACGACTTCTACGAGGACGGCGTCTTCGACCGGCGCTACGGCGGCGACCTCCAGGGCGTGATCGACAAGCTGGACTACCTGCGCGACCTCGGCATCAACGCGATCTACCTGAACCCGGTCTTCTACGCGCGCTCGCTCCACAAGTACGACGGCAACACCTACCACCACGTCGACCCCCACTTCGGCCCCGACCCCGAGGGCGACTTTGCCCTGATGGCGACCGAGACCAGCGACCCGGCGACGTGGCACCTGACCGCCGCCGACCAACTCTTCTTCGACTTGGTCCGCGAGGCGCACGCCCGTGGCATCCGCGTCGTCCTCGACGGCGTGTTCAACCACACCGGCCGCGACTTCTTCGCTTTCGAGGACCTCCGGGAGAATCAGGCTGACTCGCCCTATGCCGACTGGTACATCGTCGAGCGCTTCGACGACCCGGCGACACCGGAAGATGAGTTCGCCTACAAAGGCTGGTGGGGGGTCCACACGCTCCCCGAGTTCGCCGACACCGCCGACGGGACCGACCTCCACCCCGGCCCGAAGCAGTACGTCTTCGACGCAAGCGCGCGGTGGCACGATCCGAACGGCGACGGCGACCCGAGCGACGGCATCGACGGCTGGCGGCTCGACGTGGCGAACGAGGTGCCGCTGAAGTTCTGGACCGACTGGAACGCCCACCTCCGCACGATCAACCCCGAGGTCTACACCGTCACCGAGCTGTGGGAGGACGGCGAGGCGTTCATCCGCACCGGCGGCTTCTCGGCCACGATGAACTACCACGGCTTCGCCTACCCGGTCAAGGGCTTCCTAATCGACCGCACGCTCGCCCCCTCCGCCTTCGCCGCCGACCTCGACGCCCGCCGCGCGAGCTACCCCGAGCCGGTGCGGTACGCTTTGCAGAATCTCATCGACTCGCACGACACCGACCGCCTCGCCTCGATGATCGTGAATGCGAGCAGCGGCGACTACCTCAACGCCGAGCGGTTCGACTATGACGTCGGCGAGCGCGTCTCGCCCCGCCAGACCGACGCCTACCAGGTTCGCAAACCGACGGTCGAGGAGCGCGAGATTCAGCGGCTCGTCGCGCTCATGCAGATGACCTACGTCGGCGCGCCGATGGTCTACTACGGCACCGAGGCCGGGATGTGGGGGGCCGACGACCCCGACGACCGCAAGCCGATGGTCTGGGCCGACCTACGCTACGACGACGAGTGCGCCGACCCGCTCGGGCGCGAGCGTGCGTGTGACGAGGTGGCGTTCGACGCCGACCTGTTCCGGTTCTACCAGGACGCCATCGCGCTGCGCAACGACAGCCCGGCGCTGCGCCAGGGCGACTTCCGCGTGCTCCTGGCCGACGATGAGCGCGACATCTTTGCCTTCGCCCGCGCGGTGGGCGGCGAAGCCGCCATCGTCGTCCTCAATCGCTCCGACCGCCCCCAAGAGGTCCGCCTACCTAAGCCCGACACCCGCACCGGCTGGCTCTACGCGTTCAGCACCCGGGCTCCCCTCGTGGATGTGATCAGTCCTAGCGACCCCGAGACGCACCTCTACCGGCTGGGAGCTCCACCGGACGACGGCGAAGCCCTGCTGCTCAAGCTCACGCCTCGCACTGGCGTCGTGCTCAGCCGGACCGGGGGTTGAGAATGCGCTCGCTCGCGTACCCCCCGTCCCGTTCGCATCGCGCTACGCGCTCACGCTTCACGAGACTGTCCCCCTTGTCAAGGGGGACAGGCGCGCGCGCCGATGAGCGGAGCGACTGCAAGCGCGCCGGGGGGTCCGCCGACCGCCTACTCCTGCTCTTCCTCGCTCTCCTCCTCGCCGGGTGCGGGCCGGAGGACACGCGGACCCAGCTCCGCATCTGGCACCAGAAGACCGGGGCCGAGCGCGCCTTCTTCAACGCCCGCGTCGCCGACTACAACGCGGCGCACCCAGACGTGAACGTCGAGGCGCTCTACCGCGAGACCGAGGAGCTGCGGCGGCTCTTCGTCGTCGGCTCCGTCGGCGGGCAGGGGCCGGAGATCATCTTCGGGCCGGCCGACAACGTCGGCGTGCTCGCGCTCACCGAGACCATCGAGCCGCTCGACGAGGTGCTGCCGGCGAGCTTCCTCGCCCAGTTCACCGACGAGGGGATCGTCCGCTGGTCGCCCGACGCGGCGGGCGAGGGCGAGCCGTGGCTCGTGGCCGACCAGATCGGCAACCACCTCGTGCTCGTCTACAACAAGGCCCTCGTCGCCGAGCCGCCCGCGACGATGGGCGAGTACGTCGCCCTCCTCCAGGCCGCCACGCGCGACGACGACGGTGACGGCACGCCCGACACCTACGGGCTGACCTGGAACTACCGCGAGCCGTTCTTCTTCATCCCCTTCCTGACCGGGTTCGGCGGCTGGGTGATGGACGACGACGGGACCCCGACGCTCGACACCGAGGCGACGGTCCGCGCGATCCGCTTCGTGCTCGACCTCCGCGACCGCTACCGCGTCATCCCCGGCGAGAGCGACTACGACGTGGCCGAGACGCTCTTCAAGGAGGGCCGCGCCGCGACCATCATCAACGGCGCGTGGGCGCTCCCCGGCTACGCCGACGCCGGCATCGACTACGGCATCGCTCCGCTCCCGCGCGTCACCGAGACCGGCCTGTGGGCCGCGCCGATGGTGGCCGCCAAAGGCTACTCGGTCAACGTCAACCTGCCCGACGCCAAGCGCCCCGCCGTGGCCGACCTGCTGATGTACCTCACCGGGGCCGAGGTGCAGCGCGCGATGGCCGAGGCGCTCGCCACCATCCCCACGCTCAGCGCCGTCCGCGGCTCCGACGCCGTGGCCGCGAACGCCGAGCTCCAAGCCTCGCTCGCCGCCGCCGAGAAGGGCCGGCCGATGCCCATCGCCCCGCAGATGCGGCAGGTGTGGGACGGGATGCGCGGGCCGTACCAGCTCGTGATGAACGGGGCCGTGACGCCCGAGGAGGGCGCGCGGCTGATGCAGGAGAACGTCGAGAAGCTCATCGCCGACACGTTTTTGTGAACGACGAACAGCGAGCGACGGGTGACGAACGGTCGCCCCCTCGTTGCTCGTCGTTCGTACCTCGCAGCTCGATTCATGCTCGAAGGCAAAACCACAACGGCCGGACTGGAGGCTCGGGAGCGCACCCTCGAAGAGGCCGTGCCGGTCCGCCATGCCGAGGCGACGGCGCGGCGGCACCGGCTCTGGCTGGCGGCGCTGCTCGGGCCGACGGTGTTCGTGGTGCTGGCGGTCGTGGCGTACCCGTTCGCCTACAACCTGCTGCTGTCGCTCTCGAACATGAACATCTACCACATCCGCGACTGGGAGGTGATCGGTCTCGGGCAGTACGCCTCGGTCTTCGCCGAGCGCGCGGTGTGGGTCGTGTTCTTCAAGACGGTGGTGTGGACGCTCGTCAACATCGTCTTCCACGTCGGGTTGGGCGTCTGGCTCGCGGTGATCCTCAACAAAGCGTTCATCGTCGGCAAGCCGATGTGGCGGGTGCTGCTGATCCTGCCGTGGGCGCTGCCGCAGTACATCACGGCGCTGACGTGGCGCGGGATGTTCAACTACGAGTACGGCGCGGTCAACCTGCTCATCACCGAGGTCTTCGGCGCGAGTCCGGTGGCGTGGCTGACGAGCCCGTTCGAGGCCTTCGTCGCGGTCATCCTGACCAACATCTGGCTCGGCTTCCCGTTCATGATGGTCGTCGCGCTCGGCGGGCTTCAATCCATTCCGGGCGAGCTGTACGAGGCCGCCGACGTCGACGGGGCGAGCGAGTGGACCAAGTTCTGGCACATCACGGCCCCGCTCCTCCGTCCGGTGATGATCCCGGCGATCACGCTCGGGATCGTGTGGACGTTCAACAACATCAACGTGGTGTGGCTGGTCTCGAACGGCGGCGAGCCGAACGACCAGACCCACATCCTGGTCAGCTACGTCTACGAGGCGGCCTTCTCGATGTACCGCTTCGGCTGGGCGGCGGCGCTCTCGATGGTGATCTTCGCCATCCTGTTCCTCTTCACCCAGGTCTTCCTCAAGAAGACCAACGCGACGGAGGCGGCCTACTGATGGCGAAGCCCAACAGCACGAACCTCGGCGGGATGATCTGGGCCTATGCCGTCCTGATCGCCTTCGCGCTGATCTCGGTCTACCCGATCACGCGCATCATCACCGTCAGCCTCCGGCCCGGCGACCAGCTCCTCTCGACCTCGCTCGCGTTCATCCCCGACGGGGCGACGCTCGAGAACTACCGCGTGCTGCTGTGGGAGACGCCGTTTCTGCGGTGGCTCTTTAACTCGCTCCTGGTCTCGGTCGTCGTCACCATCACCGGCGTCGCGCTCGCGTCCACGGCGGGCTATGCGCTGAGCCGGTACAAATTCCGCAGCCGGAACCAGATGCTCGGCGGCCTCTTGATCACCCAGATGTTTCCGGCGACGATGCTGCTCTTGCCGCTCTACGTGGTGCTGATCGAGCTGCACCTCCTGAACTCGTACCTCGGCATCGTGGTGATCTACTCGGCGACGGCGCTGCCGTTTTGCGTGTGGCAGATGAAGGGGTACTACGACACCATCCCGGTGGCGCTCGAGGAGGCGGCGCAGATGGACGGCTGCACGCCGTGGCAGGCCTTCTCCCGCGTCATCTTCCCGCTCGCCGCGCCCGCGCTCGTCATCACGGCGCTGTTCTCGTTCATGACGGCGTGGAATGAATACGTGGTCGCGAACGTGGTCTTGCAGGACACCGACATGTTCACGCTCCCGCTCGGGCTGAAGATGTTCCAGGGCGACATGACGACGCAGTGGGGGCTGTACGCCGCCGGCGCGCTGCTCGTCTCGGTGCCGGTCGTTGGCCTCTTCCTCGCGCTCAGCCGCTACCTCATCTCCGGCCTCACGCTCGGGGCGGTGAAAGGCTAGAGGATGGAGGAGAGAAGATGGAGAATGGCAGCGTGCGTCCGGCCGACCCTGCCATCCTCTATCCTCTCCTCTCCGTCCTCTCTCTATCCTCAGTCAACACGGATCGACAACGCTCACTCTACCGAAACGCGCACGCGAAAGCCCCATGGCCCAAGTCCGCCTCGACGCCGTCCGCAAGACCTACCCCAACGGCTTCACCGCCGTCCACGGTGCGTCGTTCGAGGTCGCCGACGGCGAGTTCGTCGTCTTCGTCGGCCCCTCCGGCTGCGGCAAGTCGACGCTGCTGCGCATGATCGCCGGACTCGAGGAGATCACCTCGGGCACGCTCTCGATTGGCGAGCGCGTGGTGAACGACCTGCCGCCGAAGGACCGCGACGTGGCGATGGTCTTCCAGAACTACGCCCTCTACCCCCACCTCTCGGTCTACGACAACATGGCCTTCGGCCTCAAGATCCGCAAGTTCCCCAAGGCCGAGATCGACGAGCGCGTGCGCGAGGCCGCCCGCATCTTGGGCGTCGAGGCGGTGCTGGACCGCAAGCCGAAGCTGCTCTCGGGCGGGCAGCGCCAGCGCGTGGCCGTCGGCCGCGCGATCGTGCGCCAGCCGGCGGTGTTCCTCTTCGACGAGCCGCTCTCGAACCTCGACGCCAAGCTCCGGGTCCAGATGCGGACCGAGATCTCGCGTCTGCACACCCAGCTCGGCGCAACGATGGTCTACGTCACGCACGACCAGGTGGAGGCGATGACGATGGGCGACCGGATCGTGGTGCTGCGCGACGGCGAGGTGCAGCAGATCGACACGCCGCTGGCGCTCTACAATCACCCGGTGAACCAGTTCGTGGCGGGCTTCATCGGCAGCCCGGCGATGAACTTCCTCGGCGGCCGGATCGCTGGCAGCGGCGATGCGCTTTCGTTCCTCGCCGAGGGGGAGGCGCTGACGGTGGCGCTCTCGCCGAGCGATGCGTCGCTGCTGCGGGCGCACGCCGGGGGCGCGGTCACGCTCGGCGTCCGGCCCGAGGACCTGTACGTGGTCGGCAGCACGGTGGTGCCGGGCAGGTCGGCGGCGAGCCGGTGGGTGCTCGACGTGGTGGAGCCGATGGGCAACGAGATCGTGCTCTACGTCAGCGCCGGGCCGCACCGGGCCGTCGCCCGCGTCGCGCCGCAGCCGATCCCCGAGCCGGGGTCGGAGGTGGAGCTAGCGCTCGACGCGGCCAAGCTCCACTTCTTCGACCGCGAGACCGAGGTTGCCCTGACCGAGACTGGAGCCTCCGAGCCCGCCTGACGCACCTATCTCCTGCCTCCCAAATTCTGAATCCAGGTCACTACGTTTTTCTGATGTCTCAACCTATCCCTTCCGAGGGCGCTCCGGTCGGGGCACGCTCGGAGCACCGCTTCGCTGCGCCCGGCCCGGTCACCTCCCTGTCTCCCGAACCCGACGGCCTGACTTTTCGGTGCGACCACACGCTCGGCCGTCTGCGCTTTCTCGCCGATGGCCTAGTGCAGGTCGTCCTCTCCTCCGGAGGGGATCTGGGTGACGGGTTCTCGTATGGCCTCGACCCCGACGCCGAGTGGGCCGGGCCGAGCGCCCTCAACGTCGAAGAGGTCGGCGACACCGTCGCGCTTCGCACCGCTAGCCTGGAGGTCCGGCTCGACCGGGCGACGGGCCGACTCGGCGTCTTCACCCTCGACGGACACGCGGTGCTCGAAGACGCCGAGGCTCCGGCGTGGCACAGTACGGACGGCCTGGCTACTGTCGCCCTCAGCAAGCGGCTTCGCGGGGGCGAGCGGCTCCTCGGACTGGGCGACAAGACGGCGGGCCTCGACCGGCGCGGCGGGCGCTACGAGCACTGGAACACCGACGCCTTCGCCTTCGAGCGCGGCACCGACCCGATCTACAAAACGATCCCTTTCGTCCTCGGCATCACGGCTGCCGACGACGAGCCCGCGCTCGCCTATGGCCTGTTCGTCGACACGCCCGTCCGCTCGGTCTTCGATCTCGGGGCGGCGGCCCCAGACGTGCTCCGGGTCGAGGCCGAGGCGGAGACGCTGACCTACTACGTGATCCACGCGCCGACGCCGGTGGAGATCGTGCAACGCTTCACCCGGCTGACCGGCCGGCCCCCGCTGTGGCCGAAGTGGGCGCTCGGCTACCACCAGTGCCGCTACTCGTACCGCACCGCCGACGAGGTGCGCGCCGTCGCCCGAGGCTTCCGCGAGCGCGGCATCCCGTGCGACGCGCTCTACTTCGACATCCACTACATGGACGGCTACCGCGTCTTCACCTGGGACCGCGACGCCTTCCCCGACCCCGACGGCCTGCTCCGCGCGCTGCGCGACGACGGGTTCCACACGGTCGTGATGGTCGACCCCGGCATCAAGGCCGACGAGCAGGACTACGCCGTCGCCCAGAGCGGGATCGAGCACGACGCCTTCTGCCGGCACGCCGACGGCGCGCTCGCGACGGGGACCGTCTGGCCCGGCGCGTGCTACTTCCCCGACTACACGGACCCCGCCGCCCGCCGCTGGTGGGGCGACCTCCACGCGGACCTGGTGGCGCAGGGCGTCGACGGGGTCTGGAACGACATGAACGAGCCGGCCCTCTTCAACCCCGACGCCGACGACGAGGCGGACGTGGAGGCGGACGCGCTGACGCTTCCCGCCGACGTGCGCCACGCCTACGAAGGCCGCGGGGCCGCGCACGCGGCGATGCACAACGTCTACGGCGGCCAGATGGTGCGGGCGACCTGGGAGGGACTACGCCGCCTCCGCCCGGCGCGCCGCCCGTTCGTCATCACGCGTGCGGCCTATGCTGGCACCCAGCGCTGGGCCACGGGCTGGACCGGCGACAACTCCTCGACATGGGACCACCTCCGCCTCGCCCTCCAGCAAGCGCTCAGCCTCAACGTCTCCGGCTTCGCCTTCGTCGGGGCCGACGTCGGCGGGTTCGTCGGCGCGCCGACGGGGGAGCTGCTGGCGCGGTGGACCCAGCTCGGTGCGCTGATGCCGTTCTTCCGCAACCACTCCGGGCTGGACACGCCGCCGCAGGAGCCGTGGGCGTTCGGACCCGAGGTCGAGCGCGTGTGCCACGCCGCCATCGCCCTGCGCTACCGGCTGCTACCCTACTTTTACACCGCGCTCCACCGCGCCGCCGCCGACGGCACGCCGATCCTCCGCCCGCTCGCGCTCGAGCACCCCGACGACACAGCCGTCCGCCTCCAGTCCCCCGCCGGGTTCTACGTCGGCGACCGGCTGCTCGCCTACCCGGCGCTCCGCCAGGGGCAGGCGCACGCCGACGTCTACCTGCCCGTCACGCCCGGCGGCTGGTTCGACTTCTGGAGCGGCGCGCACCACGAGAGCGGACAGACGCTCCGGGTCGAGACGCCGCTCGGCGCGCTCCCACTGTGGGTTCGGGCCGGGACGGTGCTTCCCCTCGCGCCCGTCCGGCAGACGGCCGGCGAACCGTTCGAGGCCCTGACGCTCCGGGTCTATCCGGCGGACGGCGACTTCACCTCGGTGCTCTACGACGACGCCGGCGACGGGTGGGACTTCGAGCGCGGCGGGTTCTACCGCTGCACCTTCCACGGCACGGGCACCGGCGACGCCCTCACCGTCCGCCCCGAGGTTGAGGGTCAGTTTCCCGCACCGTGGACGCGGTGGGAGGTCGAGGTGATCGGCCCCGCCCCGGCTGAGGTGACGGCTGATGGGGAGGCGGTGCCGTTCGAGCACCACGGGACGTGCGTCCGCTTCACCGTCCGCCCGTCGCAGGCCTTCACCGTGCGCTACTGACGTCGGCCGACGGCGGGCTTTATTAATAATTTTAGAGCAACGAGACTTGTATTACTGATCAATGGATACCGAGACGTGCTGGTTTATTGTTTTAATCTAGTCTATTATTTTATGGGATCATATGCAGCCTCAAACTGAGAGGTCCTCGCCTCGAGTCCAGCTATGCTCCCGCGCTACTGCTCCCAAAGCGGCGTGTCGCGCGCGGCGAGCGAGGCACCGAGGCGCTCGAACCTCTCGCGGCTCATGTAGTGGACCAGCGGCTGGTAAACCCCGAGCAGACCGCTGCGGTCGTTGCGGCTGACGAGCGAGGGGTCCCAGCTCGGCGAGAGCCACGACGCTTGGTCGTAGGAGATGTTGCTTGCGTCCGGGACGATGGCCGGGTCACGCCAGTCGGGGTGCACCGTGAGCCACCGCACGACGAGCCCGCTCGCGCCGGCCGGCCCCCAGTTTTGCCACGTGACGCCGGGCGCGCTCGCGTTCGACGGGCGGTCCTCCGGGCGCGAGTAGACCACGGTGTAGCGCCGCCGGGCATCGAGCGCCAGGTTCTCGTCCATTACCGAGGCGTGTGGCACGCCGGCGGCGGCGTTGTCGAGCAGCGTGATGTCGGGGTAGAGCGTGAACGAGAGGTAGCGGAGCTGGCCTGTGCCCATGCGGCGCTCGCCGCCGAGCGTCTCGGGGTGCGTCGGGAGCGTGCCCGTGAGCACGGCTACGTGGCCCTCCTCCAGGTTCAGGCCGCGCGAGAGGTACGAGATGTACGGGACGCGGCTGTTCGAGCTCATATCCGAGCCCGGCGGCGGCAGGCCACCGCCCTTGGCTGCGACACCGCGCACGAGCGCCCGCCCGCGAGCCTTATCGGCCGGGCTGTCCTTGCCCGTGGCAGCATAGACTCCCACGACGCCGCCGTGGAAAATGCCGAGGTCGCGCATCCAGCCGAAGTCGGCGCCGGTGTAGGGCGAGTCAGGCGCGCCTGCCTGTCCCTGCCGTGCGGGCGCTCGGCGGTTGACGTTCGCAATGTCGCGCGCGCGGTTAACGGCCAGCACGAAGTAGCGCCGCCCGTCGGGCGTCTCGTAGTGGAACTTCGGCAGCGGCACGCCGGCGAGCGGGCCTTTCGCCCGGTCCGGCGCGTAGTAGCGGGCCCAGAGCGTGCCCTCGTCCCACGGCCCCCGGTCATGTCCGAAGCGGAGGCCGCGGTGGGCAAGCGGCCCCTGGTACTGGATGGCGCTGCCGTAGCGGAGGTTGCCCGGCCGCCGGTGCAGCGGCTCGCGGTAGGCCGGCTCAATGTCGTACCCGTTGCCAACGCGCATCTCGAACGTCACCTGGTAGCTGCGGCGGCGGGCCGTGCGGTCGGCACCGGGGCGGAACGGGTTCGTGTGGCCCAGCATCGGTTCGATGTCGGCATCCACGATCGGCACCTCGGCCGCGCCGAACTGCTTGGCGTAGTAGTAAAACGCCGGGTCGAGCGGCGGCGAGACTTGGAGGTCGAAAAAGCGCGTGTGGGGGAACTCGCCCTCGACGACGACGCGGTGACCAAACGGTGCGAGCAATGCCGGCGCCAGGAGGTAGGTGCAGTGGGGATCAGGATACAGCCCGCGCAGGCCGCTGTGGTCGAGCTTCTCCGCCGGGCGGACGATCCACTGGTCCTCGGCCGAGACCTCTTCGGGGCGGACGAGCCGGTAGGGCAAGTCGATGGTGGCGATGCCGGGCGGCAGCAGTTCGGTCGGAATCTCGGCCGGGGCCTGGCCGTCGAGCCAGGCGAGGATGTGCTGCTCCAGCCCATCCGAGATCGCCTGGGCCTCGGCGAGGACGGCCGCGCGGCTTTGGAAGTCCGGGTAGGCCGGCGGCTCGGGCAGGAGGAGGTCTACGATCCGCGCCGGCGAGCAGCTTCCGAGCGCGAGGCTGGCCGCGAGAAGGGTGGCGAGGCAGAGTCGGTGCATAGGACAGCGTGCGGCGATGGTAAAGTGGCGATGGTAAAGACGGTCTGGAGCTGGACGGGTCACGAACCGTGCCGGGCCCTACCCAGCGTCTCGGCTAGGCCTGATCGGCTAGCGTTCGAGCGCGGCGCGGTTCCAGTCGGCGAGGTCGGCGGCGGCGGTATAGGTGCTCTGCAAGAAGGCGAGCAGCGCCGCGTCGGGGTTGGGGGCGGTGCGGACGGCGTCGTAGGGGAGGACGAACTCGCCGAGGTCGTCGTGGAAATAGGCCGCCCCCGGCTCGACGGCGTGCTCGGCGAAGCCGTCCGGTTGGGGATAGGCGTAGGCGTAGAAGGCGGCCTCGCCCAGCCCCGTGCCCGGCCAGAAGCCCGCGCTCGCCACCTCGTGCGAGTACGCCTCGACCATCACCCGGTCGGCGACGTTGGGGTAGCCGCCGGGGTGCGGCGGCGCGGTCCGCCCGGAGAACCGCGTCACCGCCAGGTCGAACGCGCCCCAGAAGAAGTGGCTCGGGCTGCTCTTGCCGACGAAGCGGGCGCGGAAGTCGGGCGAACACGCGGTCGGCCTCGACGAGGGCGCGCCAGAAGGCGTGGACCGCCTCGGCGTCGTAGCTCGCGTGCTCGGTGTCGTCGGGGAACGGGATCACCTCCTCTAGCTCGACCGGCACCGGCCACACCTCCGGCTCGACGCCGACGCCGGCGAGAGCGTCCATCGTCCTGTGGTAGAACGCGGCCACCGCCATCGGCTCCAGCCCGAACGACGACCGCTCCCCGGCCGAGGTCTCGATGCAGAGCAGATGGTCCACGAAGTCGAAGTCGATCCGCACGGTGCCGCCGGCGAAGGGCATCGCCGAGGTCGTCAGGCCGCGCGGGGTAACGTAGAGCGCGACGCCCCACCAGTGGTTGAGGCGCGGCCCGAGCCCAAGCCGGACCTTGCCGACGACCTGCGTCCGCAGGTGGAGCGTCGCGCACGTGTCCTGCCAGTCACTCAGGGGCGGGAGTTCGGGCCAGCGGTCGGAAGTCATGGCAGCTCTTGGAGGCGGGCGAGGAGGCCGCGCACGAACCGGACCTCGTCCTCGTTGACGGTGTGCCCTAGGCCGGGGTAGATCCGCAGCGTGACGTCCGCGCCCATCGCGCCGAGCACCTCGGCCGAGTGCTCGACCCGGACGAGCGGGATGTGAGCGTCGACGTCGCTGCACCCGAGGAAGACGGGCGTGCCCTCGAGATCGCCTGGATAGTCGAGAACCTTGTCGGCGGGCGGATCGACAGCCCGAAGCTGCTCGCTGCCGATGAGGCCGCCGCTGAGCGCGACGACCCCGCCGTAGCGCCGAGGGGTTCGGGCGGCGAACTCGAGCGAGAGGCACGCCCCCTGCGAGAAGCCGCACAGCACGGTCCGCTCCGGCCCGATGCCGCCCGCCCCGACGGTCTCGAGCACGCCCCCGATTGCGCTGAGCGCCGACGACAGCCACGGCTCGTTCCGGTCGAGCGGGGCGAGGAACGAGTGCGGATACCACGTCTGCCCGGCCGCCTGCGGGGCGAGGAACGCCACGTCCGGCTGAGCAAATTCTTCGGCGAGGCCGAGGATGCCGTCGGCCGAGTCGCCCCGGCCATGGAGGATCACGACGGCGGCCTTGGCGCGGCCGAGCGGAGCGCCGGCGGGGCGGACGAGGGGGTCGGCGTGCGGGTCGGTCATGCGGTCGGGACGGTCAGGGTGGGGAGTTGCTGCTCGATGGCATCGCGGCGGGGCTCGGCCCACGGCGGGAGCTTGAGCGCGGTTCCGAGGCGCTCGGCCGATTCGTCGGCGGTGAAGCCCGGCGCGTCGGTGGCGATCTCGAAGAGGACCCCGCCCGGCGAGGGAAAGTAGATCGAGCGGAAGTACTGCCGGTCCTTGACCTCGGTGGCGAACAGGCCCGCGCTGCGGAGCGCGTCCTGCCACGCCCGCTGCTCGTCGTCGCCCTGCGCCCGAAAGGCGACGTGGTGCACGGTCCCGGCTCCGGGCCGCCCCCGCTCGGCCGTCTGCACCACGTCGACGACGCTCGCCGGCCCGCTGGGTGCCTGAAACCGCAATCGCCCGTCTTCCTCGCCGACGTTCTCCCATCCGAAGAGGTCGAGCAGCCGCGCCGTCGGCTCCGTCTCGGCCAGGGCGAGAGTAACGCTGTGGAAGCTTTGCACGGCCGCCTCGGGCGGCACCGGCCCGCCGGCCCATCCGGACCCGCTCGCGTCCTGGGCGATCAGCTCCAGCGGCAGCCCGTCCGGGTCGTCAAAGGCCAGCACGGTCTCGCCGAAACGCTCCACCGGCGCGTCGAAGTCGAGGGCGCGCTCGGCGAAGCGCTCCATCCAGAAGTCGAGGGCGCCGGCCGGCACAGAGTAGGCCGTCGCCGCAGTCATCCCCGCGCCGGTCCGGCCGGGGACGGCATTGGCCCACGGGAAGAACGTCAGGATCGAGCCAGGCCGGCCGAGGTCGTCGCCGTAGTAGAGGTGGTAGGTGCCAGGGTCGTCGAAGTTGACGGTCTTCTTGACGAGCCGGAGGCCGAGGACCCCGGCGTAGAAATCGACGTTGCGCTGCGCGGGGCCGGAGACGGCGGTGACGTGGTGGAGACCAGGGATCGGGAGCGGCATAAACGTGGGAGGCTAGGGGTTGGGAGAGGGTACGGTCTACTCCAACGCGTGAGAGTTCCCCGGCTCACGCCCCCCGGCCCGTCGCCGGGTCGATGGTGAGCGCGGCCGTGAGGGCGCTCAGCGCGGCGAGCACGGCGGCAATCGCCGCGACCCAGCGGAAGGCGACGAGGAACGAGTCGTTGACGAGCGCCTGAAGCACGGCCCGCTGCTCGCCCTGCACCGACGCGGGCAGGTCGGCTCCGGTGAGGTCGCTTCGGAAGGGCTCGAGGAGCTGCGCGGCCTCCGCCGGCAGCGGGCTCGCGGCGAGGCGCTCGTCGAGCGCGCCGTTGAACACGCCGAGGGCGACGACGCCGAGCACGGCAATCGCCAGCAGCCCGGCGAGGCGCGCCGCCATGTTGTTGACGCCCGAGGCCGTCCCGGCATGGTCGCCGCCGGCATCGCCCATCACGACCGTCGTCAGCGGCGCGACGGCCACCGTCATCCCGATCCCGAGCACCAGGAGCGCCGGGAAGAACGTCGTCCAGTACGACCCGCCGACGCCCGGTACGATCAGCAGCGCCAGCCCGCCCGCCGCCACGAGCGGCCCGGCCACGAGCGGCAGGCGCGCCCCGAACCGGTCGATGAGGCCGCCGGCCCAGCGCGAGAGCACCCCCATCACGAGCGAGAACGGCAGGAACGCCGCCCCCGCCGCCGTCGCCGAGTAGCCCTGCACCTGAATCAGGTTGAACGGCAGGAAGAAGAGCACCCCGGTGAGGGCGAAGTAGAGCAGCAGCGTCATCGCGTTCGCCCCGCTGAACGACGCCGAGCGGAAGAGGCCCAGCGGCACGAGGGGGTGGCGCGCGCGCGACTCCCACCACACGAACGCCGCCAGCAGCGCCAGCCCTCCCCCGAAGGTGGCGAGCACGAGGGCGTCGCCCCAAGTCCGCTCGGCCGAGGCGACCAGCCCGTAGGTCAGGCTCCCGAACCCGAGCACGCCGAGCGCGGCCCCCGTCCAGTCGAGGCCGCCCGAGGCGTCGGGGTCGCGGCTCTCCGGGACCTTCCAGAGCGCCACGGCGAGCGTGGCGAGCGCCACCGGGACGACCACCAGAAACACCCATCGCCACGAGAAGGCGTCGACGAGCCAGCCGCCGAGCACCGGTCCGAGCGCGGTCGTGAGCGCCGAGAAGCCGGCCCAGGTGCCGATCGCCTTGCCGCGCTCGGCCCCGTCGAACGCCGCCGAGATGAGGGCGAGCGAGTTCGGCACCAGGAGCGCCGCGCCCAGGCCCTGCACCGCCCGCAGCGCGATCAGCCACCCGACCGTCGGGGCGAGGCCGCAGCCGACGGACGCCGCCGTGAACAGCGCCGTGCCCGCCACGAAGAGCCGCCGCCGCCCGAAGCGGTCCCCCGCCGCCCCGCCGACGAGGATCAGCGCGCCGAGCAGCAGCAGGTAGGCGTTGAGCACCCACTGCATCTCGGCGACGGTCGCACCCAGCCCGCGCTGCATCGCCGGCAGCGCCACGTTGACGACCGAGCTGACGATGAAGGCGAGGCTCGAGCCGCCGATCGTCGCGGCGAGGACCCACGGCTTGGCAGCCTCGTCGGCCCCGGCGTGGCGGCCCGCCCGGAGGGCCCCTTCGTCGCAGGGCGCGTGGTTACCAATGGGCATAGGGCAAGAACCAGAGGAATGGGGGAACGGGGGAAGATGGCACGGCGCTCAGCCCGAAGCAAACCGATCCAGACTACCTTTAGGGTTTTCTCTCACTCTCCCACTCTCCCACTCTCCCACTCTCCCACTCTCCCGCCATGCCCTCCCACCCCACCCCCACGCAGATCGCCGTCGATCAGGCCGCGCAGACCCTCACCATCGCGTGGGCCGACGGGCACACCTCGGCGTACTCCTACGAGGGGCTGCGCCGCGCGTGCCCGTGCGTCGAGTGTCGCGGCGGGCACGGGAGGATGGCCGAGCCCGTAGACCCGGCGGTGTGGGACCTGCCGAGCTTGCAGACCTACGAGCTGAAGGAGGTCCACCCGGCGGGCAACTACGCCGTGCAGTTCGTCTGGGGCGACGGGCACGTCCACGGCGTCTGGTCGTGGGCCTACCTCCGGTCGCTGCGCTAGGCGTCGCGGCGCGCGCCCAGTGCCGCCTTGCCTACAGCCCCGTCCCCACCGGCAGCGTTGCGGTCGGGGTCCAGCGCAAAAGCCGGGACAGGATCGGCGAGGCCCTTGAGCTGGAACTCGGCCGGCTCGTTCCAGACAAAGGTCGTGCGCGCGAGCGCGTGGACCGAGGCCGAGGCTAGGACTTCGCCGGGGACGCACACCCCCTCGAGCCGGGAGGCGAGGTTGACCCCCTGTCCGATGGCGGTGTGCTCGACGAGGTCGTCGGAGCCGAAGTTGCCGACGGTCACCTCGTCCTGGTGGATGCCCATGCGGATGGCGACCCGGTGGGCGAGCCCCTCGGCGGCCCACGTCGCGGCCAGACCCCGCATCGCGCGCTGCATGGCGATGCCCATGCGGACGGCCTGGCGCGCCTGCACCGTCGGCGACATCTGGTCGACGGCCCCGAAGAGGACCATGATGCCGTCGCCCATGAACTTGTCGAGCGTCCCGCCGTGAGCCTCAACGAGGGCGACCATCGCGTTGAGGTACTCGTTGAGCAGGCGGGTGACCGTAGCCGGCGGCGTGGTGTCGGAGAGCCGGGTGAAGCCCGTGAGGTCGGAGAAGAAGACGGTCACCGTCCGGCGCTCGCTGCTGACGCGCACGTCCTCGTCAGCGCTCAGGATGCGGTCGACGACCTTCTTGGGAAAGAACTTGCGCAGGCGCGAGCCGCGGAGGATCTCCTCGAGCTGCTCGCGGACCTTCTGCTCGAGGCCGCGGTTGAGCGCCGCCAGCTCGCCGGCCTGCGCCTCGACGACGGACTTCTGCTCGGCCAGCTCGTGCGTGCGCTCGGCGACGACGGCCTCGAGGTGCCTAGCCTGGGCGCGGAGGTGGCGGACCCGCCCCCGGTAGCCACCGAAGGCAACCAGCCCGACGGCGAGTATGCACAGTGCCTGAAACCATACGGTCTGCCAGACGTGCGGCTGCAAGGTCAAGGCGACGGACGCCCCGGTCTCGTTCCACACCCCGTCGTTGTTGGCCGCCTGCACGCGGAAGACGTAGCGCCCCGGACGGAGGTCGGTGTAGTAGGCTACGCGGCGCTCGCCAGCGTCGGTCCACCCCCGGTCCCGGCCTTCCAGGACGAAGCGGTAGCGAACCGCGCCGGGAGCGAAGAAGGACAGCCCCGCGTAGTCGAACTCGAACTCGTCGCTGCCGGGCGGCAGGGTCAGCGCTTCGCCCGTGGTGAGGGGGATGGCCGCGCCGTTGACGATGACGCGCTGCACCACCACCGGCGGCGGCACCGGATTGCGCCGGAGCGCGGCCGGATCGACCGTGACGGCCCCGGCGGCGGTGGGAAACCACAGGCTCCCGTCGGTGGCGACGGCCCCGGCGGGCTGCACGCCGCCGTTGCCCTCAGCGGTCCGCAGCCCGTCGGCCCGTCCGTAGACGACCGGCTCGACCGCCCGGATCTCGCCGCGCGCGACGCGGCCGAGCGCGGCGAGGTCTACGCGGAAGACGCCTCGGTTCGAGCTCATCCAGAGCCGCTCTTGCCTGTCTTCGAGGATCTGGAAGATCCCGTCGCTGGGCAGCCCCTCGCGTGTCGTAAAGCGGTCGACGGTGAAGCCTTCGGCCCCGGGGCGAATCCGGACGAGGCCGTCGCCGTCGGTGCCGACCCACAGCGCGCCGTCCGCCCGAGCGTGGAGCGTCAGCACCACGGCGCCGGCGAGGTCCAGGTAGTGCTCGAACGGCGCGTCCGGTGCCGCGTCCTCGCCGCGGCGAAACAGCCCACCGCCGAAGGTGCCGAGCCACAGCGCGCCGTCGCGGGTCTCGGCCACGGCCACGACCGGAGCTTCCGGACCGCCAGCCACCGGCTCGAACCCGCGCCCGGTCCACCGGGTCAGCCCGCTGTCGGTCCCGATCCAGAGCGTGCCCCGGGCGTCTTCGTAGAGCGCGAGCACGAACGGGTCCAGCAGTCCGGCCGTCTCATCGTAGCAGGTCACCGGGCCGGCTGGCGGGCGGTACCGGCACAGCCCGGCCCCGTCGACGCCGACCCACAGCGCGCCGTCTCGCGTGGCGTACACGACCGAGACCTGGTCGCCGACCAGCCCGTCGGCCGCCGTGATCGTCTGGACGACGCGTCCCCCTTCGACGCGGGCGACGCCGCCGCCCTCGGTCCCGATCCACACCGACCCGTCGGCGGTGGCGGTGATGGAGTAGCTCATATCGGCCCCCAGCCCTTCGGGGACCCCGAACGGGGTGAACTTGGCACTGCGCAGCCGAGCGAGGCCGCTGCCCACCGTCCCGATCCAGAGGCTCCCCTCGCGGTCCTGGAAGAGCGCACGGATGGTGCTCAACTCGGCACCGCCAGCCGAGGCGACGGTCTCGGCCGTGCCCTCGTGGAAGCGGACGAGGCCGGCTCCGTAGGTTCCCACCCACAAGCTCCCGGCCGTGTCTTCGAGGAGCGCCGACACCTCCAGCTCGGCGAAGCGCTCGGCACCGGCTGGGGCCACGAGCGCCCCGTCGCGGAGCGCACCCATGCCGAAGAGCGTGCCGATCCAGAGGAGGCCGTCGGCGTCCTCATAGAGTGCCGTAACCGGCTCGGCCGCCGCCCCACCGAGCGCCGCCGAGGAACGGATCGTGCCGTTCTCGAAGCGGGCCAGGCCGGCTCGCGTCCCGAGCCAGAGCGTCCCGTCGCGCGTGCGGAGGAGCTGTCGCACGTACGGATCGTCTAGGCCGGCCTCCTGCCCATAGCACGTGAACCGGGCCTCGGGATCCGGCGACGGGGCCGGGCCGGGGCGCAGTTCGCACAGCCCTTCGCGCGTACCGACCCACACGCGCCCCTCGGTGCCAAGCGCAACAGCGGCGACGGTCTCGCTGGGCAGCCCGTGCGCCGCGCCGTAGGCTGTTGCCCGGAGATCGCGGTCGACGTGGACCAGACCGCCGTCGCGCGTGCCGACCCACAGGCCGCCGTGGAGGTCCGCCGTGAGCGCCCGCACCGTGTTGTCGGAGAACGCCTCCGTCACGCGGGCATCGACGACCTCGAAGCGCACCCCGTCGAAGCGAGCCAGCCCTTCCTGCGTGCCGAGCCAGAGGTGCCCATCGGCCGTCTGCGTGATCGCCTCGACGACGCTTTGCGGAAGGCCGTCCTCCATCGTCCACGCCTCGGCGGCGTACTGCGTCGGTGACATAGCCGGGTCGAGCGTACCGGTGGAGCGGTCTGGTCCCTCACCGGGCTGGGCAAGGACGGGCGCGGTGAGGAGGCAAAAAAGTATCGGGGCAGCGAGCCGCCAGCGGGGGCGAAAGGAGAACGTCATGGCGGGGGTGAAAGTCCGGTTTCCGGCATTGGGACAAGGATGGTACCGGCAGACGAGGTCCCTCTCGTTGCCGACGGCGCTGACCTTAGATACTCCCCGTGCGCGCGAGCAGGCCGCGAAACGGCCTCTCCCCTGACCCCGCCGCCGCCCTACTCGCCTAGAGACCGAAGGCCGCGAGGCCGTTCGCTTTTACCGATACTGGGGCAGGTTCTACTCACCCAAGGCCGCGCGCTCCGTCTCATCGTGAGTCCTGCGACTGGTTCAACCGGGGATATCGTTACCGAGCGGAGCAGAAGCCACCTGCCTGAAACGGTGCCGTCGGTCTCATCCTGAGAAGCGCGCCCTGCAGCCGGGAAAAGGACAGGAGCTTGCCTTTCTTAGCCCCAGTCTGTCTCTCCACAAACCCGACTCTACCTCTTGCCATGTACCGATCTACACGTTTCCTCCTCCTCGCGCTTCTCCTTCCCGCTCTCGCCGCGTGCGACTCCTTCACGGACACGCCGAGCGCCTCGGCGGAGACGCTCATCGAAACGCCAGCCGACCCGCAGGCCAAGCTCCGGCACTGGGACCTCCTCAGCACAACCGGCACCGCCAACAAGGGCGGCGACGCCGACTCGGTCGGGTTCGTCGTCACCTTCTCGGATCTCGTAGCAGATCCCGAATCCGCGGCGGGTGCCCTCTTCAGTGCCCAAGCCGTCAAGACGCGGAGCTACTACCGCGACTCGTTCACCGGCGTCTCCGTTACCGCTTCCAAGGAAAACCTCCCCAACGTACTCAACCGCTTGATCGAGAGCGACCTGGTCGCGTTCGTCGAGCCCGACGTCCGCCTCCGGCCGATCCCGTCCGACCCCACGCTGAGTTCGGTCGAGTACGTCGACCTCGAGGCGTACCGCGGCGAGGCCGCGAGCGAGTTCGAGTATGATTGGTACAAGGACCAGCTCCGCCCCTGGAACATGGACCGCATCGAGGCCCACAAAAGCTCAACCCGCTCGGGCGACGGGAAGGGCAGCGTCGAGGTCGATGTCTACCTCATCGACGGGCCGGTCGACCATCCCGACCTCAACGTGGTCGAGCGCGTGAGCTTCCTGCCGAAAGACGTCACTCCGGCCTCTGCGCTCCACGGCAGCCACGTCGCCGGCGTCATCGGAGCTGTGGATGACGAGACGGGCATCGTCGGCGTCGCACCGGGAGCGCGCATCCATTCGCTCGAAGTCCTCGACGCCGACGGAGCCACGACGATGGCCACCATGCTCGACGCCGTCGAGTTCGTGACCGCGCGCAAGCAGGAGAACCCGAACCTGCCGCTCGTCGCCAACATCAGCGTCGGTGTCGACCTCGGGACCAAGGACCTCAACGCGCTCGACGAGGCCGTAGCGAAGGCGGTCGAGGCTGGGGTCGTTGTCGTCGTCTCCGCCGGCAATGGGGCGATTGACGCCGGGACCTATTCGCCGGCCCACGCCCCCGGTGCCATCGCCGTCGGCGCGAGCGATGCCTACGACCACTTCGCCGAGTCGTTCTCGAACTTCGGCAAGGAGATCGACCTCTTCGCCCCCGGCGTGGACATCCTCTCGACCGCCGACGCCGGCCGGTACGCGGTCCTCTCCGGCACCTCGATGGCGGCCCCGCACGTGGCCGGCGCGGCGGCGCTCTACCTCTCAAACCACCCCGAGGCTGCGCCGAACAAGGTGCTGGATGAGCTGCAGCGCCGCGCCAAAGAGGTTCGCGGCGAGCCAAAGGGCACGGCCGACGAACGCCTCAAGGTCAAGGACCTCTAGACCTGGCTCCAGTATCCACCCTTTCTGGAGCACACCGGGCGGCGACGGGCGAAAGCTTGTCGCCGCCCGGCTCATTGCCCCACGCCGCGTCAGCGCGCCGGGCTCGGCCGCCCAGCGTTGACCTGCACGTCGGTAACCTCCGTCTCGAACGCGAGATCGTCGCCGGCAAGCATCTCCCGGAGCCGGTCCAGCTGGTCGCCCATCATCCGCTCCATCATCGCCTGCTGCTCGGCCGGCATCGACTCCATCTGGCGCAGCGCCTCGTCGAGCTGGCGGCGCGTCTCCTCGCGCTCGGCGGGGTCGAGGGTGCCCGCCATCCCGGTCATCGTCATCCTGGTGCGGAAGGGCACGGTCAGGCCGTCCACCGTGCGGTACTCGAGAAACCGAACCTCGACGGTGACGGGCGCGGTCCGGCCCTCACCGGTGACCGTTCCGACCATCGTCATCTGGTGCGGGCGGTGGTCGTCGGTGCCGAAGTAGAAGGTGGCAGTCTCGATCTCGAACTCGTTCCCCGCGTCGGCTGGCAGCAGGTCGAGGTCGCGGGCGAGCGCGCCGAAGTCGTCGACGGCGACGGCATGGGTGGCCGCGCCGTCGACGGTTTCGGTCCCGGCGTAGCGCGCCTGATCGGTGAGGCGGCCGAACAGGAAGTACGGGCTCATCGCGGTACCGCCCCCGTCCCCGAGCTCGGTGAGGCCGTCGGGCGTCACCGAGTAGAAGCGAAAGGGCGAGGCCTCGTCGCCGGTGCGCTCGGCATAGACCACCGTCTCAGTGCCGAACACGGACTGGGTGAGCGTGTAGTTCTCGACGCCCGCCACGTCGGCCTCGTAGCGGCTGAGGGCGTCGCGCAGCACCTCCTGGGCGGATTGGGCGAGGGCGAGCGGGGCGAAGAAGACGAGGAGCGCGAGCAGAGTAGAGCGAATCATTGGAGGGAGAGGCTGGAGGAACGAGGGGGCACCGCGAGGTTAACGCGCCGGAGGCCCGCCGGATGCTGGGGCCAGCTTTATCACGACATCGGCGCGCGGCAAGGGTCAGCCGGCCTTGGCCGCCCGCCGCTTGCCTGTCTCAATTCACCGACAGTCGGCGGTCCGGCCTGTCCGGTCCCTCTATCTTCGCGCTCTTCTGTTCATCCCACGACCCGGCCCACGCCACTATGACCGACCTTCTCTCCCGCTACCGGCTGCTCGCGGTACTCGCGGCCCTGCTCGTCCTCGTCCCCACCTTCAGCGGCTGTGACAGCGACGACGATGACGACGACCCCACTCCCGTGCTCACCGGCGGGGTCGACTTCGCCCGCCTCTTCGCCGACCCGACCGACGCCGAGCTGATGGCGGTCCGCGCGGACTGGGCTGGCCGCAACACCGAATCTGACAACGTCGAGGTCGAGGCCTCCGTCGACCTCCTCGGTGACGGCAGCCGCGTCGTCATTCTCTCGCACACCACCGGCGACGAGACGTTCACCCACTACGGGGCCGTCCGCCTCCCGGCTGGCGATGCGCCCGAGAACGGCTGGCCGGTCCTCGTCTTCAACCACGGCGGCGATACCGGCTTGGACCTGGAGCAGCATCTGGGCTTCATCGCCGACCCGACGATGTCCCCCTTCTTCGCCGTCGCCAGCCAGTCGGTCGTCGTCTTCCCGACCTTCCGCTCGGAGACGATGACCACGCCCGCTCCGCTCCCCGACTACACCTCCGGTGGCGACCCCAGCCCGTGGGACCGCGACGTGGACGACGCCTTCGCGCTGCTCGATGCCACGCTCGACACCTACCCCGACGAGACGGACGAGAGCCGCCTCGGCACGCTCGGGATCAGCCGCGGCGGCAACGTCTCGCTCCTGATGGCCGAGCGCGACGACCGCCTCGACGCCGTCGTGGACTACTTCGGCCCGACCGACTTCACCGCCGGCTCGATCCAGTTTCTGGCCAACGACCTGCTGACCGGGACGCCTGGCCGGCAGGACTCGCTGCGCCAGGTGCCCGGCGCGGCCTACCTCGAAGCGACGCTCCTCGACCCGCTTGCGGCCGGCACGCTCTCCTACGAAGACGGCCGCCTCGAAGTCGTCAAGCGTTCCTCGTCGTTCTTCGCCTCGGAGCTGCCCAACACGCAGGCGCACCACCACCAGTGCGACATCGTGGTACCGTTCGACCAATTTCTCGCACTCCAAGCACGAGAGGATGCGATCGGCGGCGAGACCGAGTTCTACCCGTATGCCGACGGGTGCCCAGACGGAACACTGGGCGACCAGTACCACTCGTTCAGCCCGCTCGTGATGCCGGGCAACTTCGAGCGGACGAACACCTTCCTCGGACAGTATCTGCTCCAGCCTGCTCGTCCCGCCCTCGCCAACTAACCGGCGCTGGGCTCAGCTAGAAGCGGCCGTCTCGCCTTGCGCGGGGCGGCCGTCTTTCGTGACAACCTCGGCCTCGGGGCCGCGTACCACGCCGACCGCCCCCCATCCCCCGCTCTCGTGGAAACGACTTCGCCCCTCATCCATTCCGTCGAGGCCACCGGCCGGCCGCCGCGCCCCCGCGTCGTCGTGGTCGGCACCGGGCATGGGGGTCTCGAGGCCGTCAAGGCGCTCGACGGCGCGCCGGTGGACGTGCTCCTCATCGACCGCAACAACTACCACAAGTTCCAGCCGCTGCTCTACCAGGTCGGCACCTCGGGGCTGAGTCCGGGCAACATCACCCAGCCCGCCCGCCACATCTTCCAGGACCAGGCGAACTTCGACTTCCGGCTCGGCCAGGTCGTCGGCGTGGACCTCGGGGCGCAGCGCGTGCGGCTCGAGCCCGGCCCGCCGGTCGGGTACGACTACCTGATCTTGGCCGCCGGGGCGTCGACGAACTACTTCGGCGTCGAGGGCGCGCAGCGGTTCGGCTTCCCGCTCAAGAACGTCCCCGACGCCATCAACCTGCGGAGCCACGTCATCGGGCAGTTCGAGGCCGCCAACCGCCACCCCGATCTCATCGAGGACGGCGCGCTGACCTTCGCCATCGTTGGCGGCGGGGCGACGGGCGTCGAGACGGCCGGCGCGCTCGTCGAGCTGTTCGACCGCGTGCTCGAGCGCGACTTTCCCGGCCTCGACGTAGACCGCGCGCGGGTGATCGTGTTGGAGCGAGGCGACGCGCTGATGGCCCCGTACAAGCCGGCGCTGCGCGCCTATACGCAACGCGTGCTGGAGCGGCGCGGCGTCGAGGTCCGGCTGCACGCAGCGGTCGAGCGCGTGACGGCCTCAGCCGTCCACCTCGCGGGCGGCGAGACGATCCAGACGCAGACCCTCATCTGGGCCGCCGGCGTCCGCGCCAATCCGCTCGCCGACGAGCTAGGGGTCGAGCAGACCGACGGGCACCGCGTCGTCGTGGACGCGCACCTCCGCCTCGCCGGGCGCGCTGAGGTCTTCGTCGTGGGGGACATGGCCGGGGCGCGCGGGCCGGACGGCGAGCTGTACCCGCAGGTCGCGCAGGTGGCGATCCAGCAGGGCCACTACGCCGCCGACAGCATCCGGCGAGCGCTCGGCGGCCGGCCGGCCGCACCGTTCCGCTACCGCGACCTCGGCATGATGGCGACGATCGGCCGCAACGCGGCCATCGCGCAGTTCCCCGGCGGGTTCGGGCTGACCGGCTTTCCGGCGTGGCTAGCGTGGGCCGGGCTGCACGTCGTCAAGCTCGCCGGCTTCCGCAACCGGCTCGACGTGCTCGTGAACTGGACCTACAACTACTTCACCTACGACCGCGGCCCGCGCCTCATCCTGACGTCGTTCCCCGAGACGGACGAGATCGGAAGCGGCGTGCTCACGGCCTCGCCCACCGCCGGCGCGATGTCCGGCTCGCAGGACCCGAGGCTTTAGCTCAGGCAACACGGTCGGTAGACTGCATGCGGTACCCGGCTTCCTCGACGGCTGCGGTCAGGTCGTCGGCCGAGACCTCGTGCCCGTCGTAGCGCACACGCGCCCGGCCGATCCCGACCTCGTCCACCTCGAGGCCCTCGACTTGGGCGAGCGCCCCCTGGACGGCGTCGATGCAGTGGCGGCAGGTCATGCCTTCGATGTGGAGGTCGGACGTGATGGTGCTCATGGGGATAGAGGTGAGGTGAGAGAAGTGACGTCGCCTACGCCGGGCGCGCGGCCTGGTTCGGGCCCATCAACGGACGACGAAGGTATCTTTATGCGCGCACGACCTATAGGCCGTATCCAGTACGCTTGCCGCTCACCCGACATCTCCTGCCTTCCATGAAAACGCTTCCTTCCATGAGACGACTTGTTCTGCTCCTTCTCTGTCTCACCGTCACCGCCGGCTGTGGCGGGATCGACTCCCGCGAGCGCGACCGCGACGACGGCCCCGGCAACGACCTCGCCGAACAACGCGACCATGAGACCGATGATTTCGACATCGACCCGACCGACCCCGAGTCCGTCGCCGGGGCCATCGGCCAGATGTTCGGCGGCGGCGGCGAGCGCGCCGAGACGGTCGACTTCCGCGTGCTCCGCGACCTGCTGCCCGAGGCGCTCGGCGGCCTCGAGCGCACCGACGTCAGCGGCGAGCGCAATGGCATCGCAGGCCTGTCCTTCTCCAACGCCAGCGCCGACTACCGCGACGGCGACCGCCACCTCTCGGTCCAGATCACCGACGGCGGGGGTCTCGGCCAGATGGCCCTGCTCGGCGCGACGTGGATGCAGATGGAGGTCGACCGCGAGGACGGCGACGGCTACGAGCGCACGACGACGTTCGAGGGCTACCCGGCGCTCGAGACCTTCGAGACGCGGGGCCGCCAAGCCGACCTGCAGTTCGTCGTCGGCCAGCGCTTCTTCGTCTCCGTCGAGGGGCACGGGATGGCGATGGAGGAGGTCAAGGACGCCGTCGGCGAAATCGACCTCGACGAGCTCGAGGAGATGCAGGACGAGGGCGTGTAGGAGGTTCTGGTTTGTCTCCCCTGGTTTGTCGTTAGAGCGCGCCTAACCAGAAAACAGGGATCAGAAACGAGGACCCGTCTCTCGAACCTTTCGCCGGACGGGCCGTTGGCTAGCGCTCCGTTCGCCTCGCCCTCAGCCATGCCCCATCCCGTCCTCGCCCCCCTCCTCGACGCCGAGCGCGTCGTCGTCAGCACCCACATCCGGCCGGACGGCGACGCCCTCGGCTCGCAGATCGCGCTCGCCCTCTTCCTGCGGAAGCTCGGCAAGACCGTCACGCTCCTCAACTCGGACGCCCCGCCGCGTAACCTCGAGTGGCTGCTCGAGCTCGCGGACGTGACCACCTTCACCGGCGCGCTCAAGCAGCTCAAGCGCGTCAGCGAGGCGGATGTGCTCGTGGTCGTGGACACCAACACCGAGGAGCGCCTCGGCAAGCTCGGACCCATCCTCCGCGACGCGGCCGCGCCGAAGCTCCTGATCGACCACCACCCCAGCCCGGAGACGTGGTTCGACCACGCGCTCGTCCGCACCGACGCGGCGGCCACCGGCGAGATCCTCTACGACCTCATCGCCGAGCACGACGCCGGCCTGATCGACCCCGAGATCGCGACCGCGCTCTACGCCGCGATCATGACCGACACCGGCTCGTTCCGCTACGGCTCGACGACCGCCCGCGTCCACCAGATCACGGCCGACCTGTTGGAGCGCGGCGACCTCGTCCCGGAGCCGATCCACGTCGCCATCTTCGACACGCGCCTGCCGAGCAGCCTCCGCCTGCTCGCCCGCGCGCTCGACACCATCACGGCGGTCTACGACGGGCAGCTCGCCTACGTGGTCGTCTCGCTCGACGCCATGAACGGGGCCGGCGCGCGCTCGGACGAGGCCGAGGGGATCGTCAGCTACCCGCTCTCGCTCGAGGGCGTACAGGCCGTCGTGCTGTTCCTCGAGACGCCCTCCGGGATCAAGTGCTCGTTCCGTTCCAAGGGCGCGCTCGCCATCAACGGCTGGGCGCGGTCGTTCGGCGGCGGCGGCCACCGCAACGCCGCCGGGGCCTACTTCCGCGACCAGCCGCTCCGCGAGGTGATCGACCGCGTCATCGCCGCCGCCCCGGCCCACCTCGACCTGGGCGACGAGTACGAGCACGACGGCTCCATCTCCGACGACGACCTTGCGCTCCTAGCCTCGTTCCAGGGCAAACTATGAGGCATCGCACGGCCGTTGTAGGGACAGGGCGCGCCCCGTCCCCGTGCCAACCTCCCCCGCTCTGCTGACCCCGATGCTCCGACCTCTCGCGCTCTTCCTCCTCGCCGCCGCCGCCGCTGCGCAGCCGCTCGACTTCGAGCGGCAGATCACCCCGTTCCCCGTCCTCGACGCCGAGGGCGACGCCTACGACCTCGCCTTCGCTGGGGCGTTCAACAACCCGCGCACCCAGCTCGCCGACCCCGACGGCGACGGGGCCTTCGGCCTCTTCGTGCTCGAGGAGCAGGGCCGGATCAGCCACTACGAGCACCTCGGCGACCTCGGCTTCGCGTGGCGCTCGGACCAGTACGCCGGCATCGACGCCGGCTCGTGGTTCCGCTTCGGCGACCTCGACGGCGACGGCGACGAGGACCTGCTGACCCAGAGGCCTTCGGGCCAGGTCCGCTTCTGGCAGAGCAGCGGCGGCCCTGACCCGCGCTTCACGCTCGAAGCCGACCCGCTCGTCGCGCTCGACGGCACGCCGGTGACGCCCGAGGACCCCAACGTCCCGGCCCTCTCGGACATCGACGGCGACGGCGACCTCGACCTCTTCCTCGGCCGCGCCGACAGCGGCAAGATCCGCTGGTACCGGCACACCGGCCTCAGCGGCGGCGTGCCGCAGTACGAGCTCGCCGGCGAGCAATTCCAGGACATCGTCATCTTCGAGTCCAACCCGACCTGCGGTGACGGGGCCGACGGGCAGCCGCTCTACATCACCCCCGGCCGCGGCTCGCTCCACGGCCAGAACGCGCTCACCTTCGCCGACCCCGACGGCGACGGCGACCCCGACCTCTTCTGGGGCGACTTCTTCACCCCGAGCCTCTACTACTTCCGCAACACCGGCGGCCCCGACGACCCGGAGCTGGAGTTCGTCTCCGAAAGCTACCCGCTCGACAACCCGCTCACGACCGCCGGCTACAACGTCCCGAGCTTCGGCGACCTCGACGACGACGGCGACCTCGACCTCGTCATCGGCATCGTCGGGGGGTTCTGTTCGACGACGGCCAACATCATCGAGAACCTGTTCTACCTCGAGAACGAGGGCACGCCGACCGAGCCGGACTACACCGAGCGCACCGGCCGCCTCCTCGACGCGCTCGACGTGGGGCGGACGAGCTACCCGGTGGCCGAAGACCTCGACGGCGACGGCGACCTCGACCTGCTCGTCGGCAGCGGGTTCAACCCCGGCACCCCGAAGCGCGCCAGCCTCTTCCGGTTCGAGAACGTCGGCACCGCCACCGACCCGGAGCTCCGCCTGGTGGACGACGACTTCCTCAGCCTCGACGTGGACTTCGCCAACCACTACGCCCCGGCCGCCGGCGACCTCGACGGCGACGGGCAGCGCGACCTGCTCGTCGGCACCTTCGGCGGGCGGATGGCCTTCCTGCTCAACACCGGCGACGGCTACCAACTGACGGTCGAAGCCCTGCAGGACCTCGACGTCGGCTCGACGGCGACCCCGACGCTCGGCGACCTCGACGGCGACGGCGACCTCGACCTGCTCGTCGGCGAGTTCGCAGGCACGCTCAACTACTTCCGCAACGACGGCTCGGCCGAGCTCCCCAACTTCGTCGAGGCCACCTTACCCGCCTTCACCGACCTCGACGTGGGCCGCTACAGCGCTCCGCACCTCGCGGACGTGGACGCCGACGGCGACCTCGACCTCTTCGTCGGCACCGAGGACCGCGACGTGCTGTTCTACCGCAACGTCGGCACGGCGGCGGCACCGGCCTTCGAAGACGAGGCGTTCGACGTAGGCCGGCTTCGCTTCAACACCTCCCCCACAGCCGCCGACCTCGACGGCGACGGCGACCTCGACCTGGTGGCGGGCGACCTCGCCGGCGGGCTGCTCTACCTCGACAACCGCCGGTTCACGACCTCGAACGCGACCCCGCCGAGCACGCCGGGCGGGGCGCTCGACACCTTCCCCAACCCGTTCGGCGAGCAGACGACCCTCCGGGTCGGGGCGAGCCGGGAGCCGATGACGCTGACGCTCTTCGACGCCGCAGGGCGCGAGCTGCGGCGGTGGCCCCTCCGGGCGCATACCTCGGCGCAGACCATCGCGTGGGACGGGACGACGGCCGCCGGCCGGACGGTCCCGAGCGGGCTGTACGTCGCCCGCCTCACCGCCGGCGACCGGCTCCTGGCGTCGAGCAAGCTGACGCGCCTCCGCTAGTGCTGCGACACGAAGAGAATGACGGGGAGATCGGCGAGGTCGCGTGCTGTGCAGCAAGGCGGCCGAGGAGCTAGATGCGCCGCATCAGGCGAGGAGGCCAACGACGGTGCGGGGTGTGCAGGCCGCCGAGGACCCGTTAGAATCGCTGTGTCACAGCACTTGCCTCCGCTCCGCAATAGGAGCCCGCGCCGTCACGGTATCGTTCCCCTCGGCACGTGCCGAGGCCCGTTCTCTCGTCTAAACGCCTGGCGTACCGATAGCCTGGTATGCGCCCCGGCGAGATGCCCGAGGCCCCGCGTCCCGACGACTTACCGAGGAGTCCCCATGCTGAGCCAGAAAAGAGCACACCGAGCGCAGGCCGCCCATCCCGAGACCGGCCTCTCGGCCGACCCCATGCTGCGCCATCCCTACGGCGGGCAGCTCGAAGCGGCTGCCGAGTCCTTCCTCGTCAACGCCTTCGCGCAAGGTGGGCGTGGCCCCCTCGGCGAAGAAGGCGTGCCACCGGTGCTCGTCGCCGCGGCGATGCACGTCCTCAACCGGGCCGCGTGGACGCAGCCCTCCGACGAGCAGGTCAAGGCGGCCATGTTCCTCTCGCAGCAGGCGCAGCATTCCGCCCTCGACGACGGTTCTGAGCGGCGCGCAGCCTGAGCACTCAGGCAGGCACTCGTCGGCCCAGGCAATGAGCTAAAGTGGACGGCACGGCGGTAGCCAACAGTATGGCTGCCTTATCTTGTGGGTGTCCCTACCCATCGCTTTCGTCATGGACGCTCCTCCAGAAGAGCCGCACGCGGTCCACGGCAGCACGCCGAGAGGCGAGGCGGCGCGAGGCTTCACCACCGCCCGTCCGCCGCGAGGCCTGAAGCTCCTGTTCGGCTTCGCCCTCCTCTTCATGGTGTTCCAGCTCGTGCTGCGCCAGACCCGCTCTCAGGAGATGTTTCCGACGTTCCTCCTCCCGTCCGGGGCCTCCGTGTACCGAACCGACGTCACCGGGATTCGCTACGCCCGGACCGACTTCCTCGCTGTGGGACCCGACGGAACCGAGACCCCATTCCGCCTCGGCCGGCTTCTGAAAGGCATCCCCGGTTCTTTCATTCCCTTTGTAGCTCGGGACGAGTTCGGGCTGCGCAAGCTCGGTCCGCGCGGGCGCGATCTTCGGCTCGGCCCGCTCCGTGTGTCCACGCCTGGTGGCGTCACGACACAGGAAGAGCGGGAGGAGACGCAAGCCTGGCTCCGAAACCGGCTGGAGAGCAAGCTCTCTCATCCCGTCACGTCGGTGCGCGTCGTGAAGAAGGCCTACCGGATGGCGAACAAGGACGCGGAGGAGGAGCTGGTCAAGACGGTGTTCGATAAGACGATTCCGCTCACCCCCGAGGGGTCGTTCTCCAACGAGGCGCAGCGATGAGCTTTTTCGAGCGCTGGGTCCGCAGCTACGCTACGCCGACGGAAGGGCTGGGACTGTTCCGGATCGTGTATGCCGGGTCTGCCCTCCTGCTAGGCATCCCGGCCTTCGGGTGGATCGGGAGCATCCCGCCAGCGTTCTTCAAGCCGCCGCGCTACAGCCTGGGCGTGTTCTTCGAAAGTGCTCCGAGCATAGCCGCCCTGCAGGTGCTCTCGGTGCTCACCGTGGCCCTGTGCATCGCGCTCCTATTTGGCTACCGGACGCGCCTCGTCTCGCTGCTCCTGGGCGTGGCGCTCGTGGTCGGCCTGACCTTTTCGTACTCGTTCGGCAAGATCAACCACGGGTACTCTTTCTTCCAGTGGGTGCCGCTCGTGATGGTCCTCTCGCCGTGGGGCGAGGCCTTCTCGCTCGACGCGGCGCGGCGCGGCAACACCCGACGCCCGGACAGAACTTCTCTCGGCTGGGAGAACGCGTGGCCGGTCGCGCTACTAGCGCTCGTCATCGGATTCGGCTATTTCTCTGCCGGCCTCCCGAAGTCCCTCGTCTGGGTCGACTTCGACCTCACCACGCACGGGGCGCGGAGCTGGCTCGTCAACGGGTTCCAGGAGCAGAGCCGGCAGGCCTGGCTGGCCCCGTGGTTCTTCGGCAACCAGAACCCCTACTTCTGGGAGATGATGGACCTCACGGCCGTCACCTTCGAGGTGGGGTTCCTGCTCTCCGTTCTCCACGTCCGGGCCTTCCGACTTTTCATCGCTGTGGCTGTCGTCTTCCACGCGATCAACCTGTTCATGCTGAACATAAACTTTACTCGCCTAGCCTTTATCTACACACTGTTTCTCCCCTGGGGCTATGTGCTCGCCGGGCGCTGGGGCACGCGCTTGGCCTCAGCAGCTCGGATGTTTCAGTCGGGCCGCTTGTTCCTCGTCGTTCTGGTGCTAGGCGTCGGCCTGTGGCTGGTCCAGATGTCGAGCTTACCGAAGAGCTTCGAGGTGCTCGCCCCGCTCGCCAAGCTGGTGCTCCCCTCGAAGCAAGCGAGCCTGCTCTCGCTCTTCGTCACGATCTCCTTCGGCGTGCTCGTCGCCGGGACGATGGTGCTCGGCCTCGTCGCCGAGATACGGGCGGCGCGGCGGCACCCCGCAGGCGAGGTACAGGCGGCCTCGTAACCCGTCAGACAGACACGCTGCTGTCTCGGCGAGCGGCGACGTGCGCGATCAGCGACTCGAAGACGACGGCCCCATCGGCCGAGCCGAGCAGGGCCTCCACGCAGCGCTCCGGGTGGGGCATCATGCCGAGCACGTTGCCCGCCTCGCTGACGATCCCGGCGATGCCGCGCGCCGACCCGTTCGGGTTCGCCTCGCCCGTCACCTCGCCTGCGGCCGTGGCGTAGCGGAAGACGATCCGGCCCTCGGCCTCGAGCCGGTCGAGCGTCGCCGCGTTGGCGTGGTAGTTGCCCTCGCCGTGGGCGACGGGGATCAGGAGGGTCTGCCCCTCGGCGGCGGCATTCGTGAACGGCGTGGCGGCGTTCTCGACGCGGAGGTGCACGTCCTTGCAGCCGAACCGGAGCGAGGCGTTTCGCATCAGCGCGCCCGGCAGCAGCCCGGCCTCGCAGAGCACCTGAAATCCGTTGCAGACGCCGAGCACCAGGCCGCCTTCGCGCGCGAACCGGACCACGTCCCTCATCACCGGCGAGAACCGGGCGATGGCCCCCGAGCGGAGGTAGTCGCCGTAGGAAAAGCCGCCAGGGATAACCACCACGTCCGCGTCGCCGACGGTCTCCTCCTTGTGCCAGACGAAACGCGCATCTTGCCCGAGGTGAGTCGCCGCGTGGTGGGCGTCGTGATCGCAGTTGGAGCCGGGGAAGACGAGGACGGCGAAGCGGACAGGCATGACGTTGGAAGCTGGAGGGGAGCGGAGGGAAGATAAGGGGGGTGCCCACTCCGTTCCTTCCTCCCCCCGGTATTCGCTATTCTCCGTTCTCCATTCTCCATCCGCCAGAGCACGTGATCCCTCGCGAGCTGTTCAGCAAGATCCGCCGCCTCGAGATCCGCACGAAGGGCCTCGTCAACGACGTCTTCGGCGGCGAGTACCACTCGGCGTTCAAGGGCCGCGGGATCGAGTTCTCCGAGGTCCGCCCCTACCAGATCGGCGACGACGTGCGGACCATCGACTGGAACGTCTCGGCGCGCACCGGCGAGACGTTCGTGAAGCTCTACGAGGAGGAGCGCGAGCAGACCCTCATGCTCGCCGTCGACGTCTCGGGCAGCGAGCGCTTCGGGACGGCCGGAGTCGAGAAGCGCGAGATGGCCGCCGAGATCGGAGCCGTGCTCGCCTTCAGCGCGGTCCGTAACAACGACAAGGTCGGGCTGCTGCTGTTCTCGGACCGGGTCGAGCGCTTCGTGCCGCCCAAGAAGGGCCGACGCCACGCGCTCCGGCTCGTCCGCGACGTGTTCGCCCACGCCCCGCAGTCGAGCGGCACCCGCCTCGACGCCGCGCTCGACCACTTGCTCCACGTCCTCCGCCGCCGCGCCATCGTGGTCTTGGTGAGCGACTTCTTCGACCGGGGCTACGAGCACAAGCTCCGCGCCCTCGCCACGCGGCATGACGTCGTGGCCGTCCACCTCCGGGACGGGGCGGAGGTCGCCCTGCCGAACGTCGGGCTGCTGACGCTGCGCGACGCCGAGTCGGGCCGGCCGGTGCTGCTCGACACCGGCAGCCGCGCCGCGCGCGATGCCTTCGCCCGGCACGCCGAGGCGCAGCAGGCCGAGATCGAGGCCGCCCTGCGGAGCGCGCGCGTGGACACGATCCGGGTGCAGACGGACGAGGACTACGTCGAGCCACTCGTCGGTTTTTTCCGGCGGCGCAACCGGGCCGCGTGATGACGATGCGCGGCTTGGTCGACCGATGGCGCGCGGACACGATGCGTCGTGTTCCTACGGTGATAATGATGGCCTTTCTGGCTGTGCCCGCCTCAGGGCAGACGGTCCGCCTGCACGTCTTGGCCGACAGCGTGACGGTCGGCGAGCGCTTCAGCGTGGCCCTGGCCGTTGAGCATCCCGGTGTGCAGGTCATTTTCCCCGAGCCGCCGAGCGCGGCCGCAGCCGTGGACGCGCCGCTCCGCGCGGGCGAGGCCGAGCTGCTCGGCGTCCGCCGCCTGCCCCCCGCCGAGCGTGGAGCCGTGCGCGTGGACAGCGCCGTGTTCGAGGCTACGGTCTTCGCGCTCGACTCGGCTGCGGTCGGGCCGGTGTTTGTTCGCCTCGTGCGTGGGGGCGACACGACGGTCGTGGCGTCGCCGTCGGGGTTCGTCGGCGTCCGCTCGCTCGTGCCGCCCGCTGCCGCCGAGCCGAAGGGGCTAGCGCCGCTGGCCGAGTTCCCGCGCGCCTCGGGCTGGTGGCTGGCTGCGCTCGGCGTCCTCGCCGCGCTCGCCGGCCTGTGGTGGTGGCTCCGCCGACGCCGGCACCGGCCCGAGCCGGTCTCGGTGCTGCCGCCGCGCGACGAAGTAGCGGCCCGCCTCGACGCCCTCGACGCCGCGCTCCCGCAGACCGAGGAGGCGGTGAAGCCGTTCTACGTCGAGCTGTCGGACGCCTTGCGGACCTACCTCGCCCGCACGCTCGGCCTCCCGGCCCGAGAGCAGACGACGGCGGAGCTGACGACGGCCCTCGCCGCGCGCGACGAGGTGCCGGACGCGGCCTGCACCCGCCTCGCCTCTGTCCTGCGCTTGGCCGACCTCGCCAAGTTCGCCGAGGTGGTGCCGGACGCGGGGACTCACGAAACCGCGCTCGCCCGCGCGCGTGAAGCCGTCGCCGCCATCGAAGACGCCCTCGCGCCTGTTCTCGAGGAGGGCGTCGGGGAGGAGAGCGGATAGCAACTCGGGACCCGGTTCTCTCCTCTATCCTCGCCCCGCCACTCTCCCACGCCCAGACAGCCCTCCGATGCCCGTCTTCAGCGAAACGCTCGTGCAGCGACTCGCCCGCGCCGAGCGCGTGGCCGTCCTCACCGGGGCCGGGATCTCGGCCGAGAGCGGCGTCCCCACCTTTCGCGATCCGGGCGGCCTGTGGCAGCAGTTCCGCCCCGAGGAGCTGGCGAACATCGAGGCGTTTCTCCGCAACCCCGTCTTGGTGCAGGGGTGGTATGCCCACCGCCGCGCCGTCGTCGAGGACGTGCAGCCGAACCCCGGCCACCGCGCGCTCGCCGAGCTAGAACGCCTGGTCCCGCGCTTCCTGCTTGCCACCCAGAACGTGGACGACCTCCACCGCCGCGCCGGGAGTGAGGCCGTCGTCGAGCTGCACGGCAACCTGACCCGGAGCCTCTGCGCCGACTGCGGCCGGGCCGCCACGCCGGACGACCTCGCCGCCATCGAGGACGGGGCCGAGGCGCGGTGCCGGGCCTGCGACGGACTGCTGCGGCCGGACGTGGTGTGGTTCGGCGAGATGCTGCCTGACGGGGCGATGGAGCGCGCCGCCGAGGCCGCCCGGCGGGCCGACGTGTTCCTCTCGGTCGGGACGAGCGCCGTCGTCTATCCGGCGGCCGGGCTGCCGCTCGTGGCGCGCGAGGCCGGGGCCTACGTCGCCGAGATCAACGTCGAGCGGAGCGCGATTGCCGGCGAGATGAGCGAGGTCGTGCTCGGGCCGTCGGGCGAGGTGCTGCCGGCGCTCGTGGAGGCCGTGCGGGCGAGGCGGTCATGACAGAATGCCCAGGGGTCTGCTGATGGTTTTCGCGTCGCCCTCCTTTCTGCTGCTGCTGCTCGCCGTGCCGTTGCTGGCGTGGTGGGAAGGGCAGCGCGCGCGCCGCCGGCCGGAGAGCGTGTTCTTCTCCGACACCTCGGCGGCGGAGACCGTCCGGCCGACGCTGTGGGTGCGGCTGCGCGGCCTCCCGCTCGCGCTGCGCCTCGGGGCGCTCACGCTCGGCATCCTGGCCCTCGCCCGGCCCCAGGTCCGCGACGTCGTGCAGGAGCGCACCGCCGAGGGCATCGACATCGTCCTGGTCCTCGACCTCTCGACGTCGATGAAGGCCGAGGACTTCCGGCCCAACCGCTTCGAGGCGGCGAAGGACGTGGCGGCGCGGTTCGTCGACGGCCGCGTCTCGGACCGCATCGGGCTGATCGTCTTCGCGGCGCAGGCCTACACGCAGGCCCCGCTGACGCTCGACTACGGCTTCCTCAAGGAGATGCTCCGCAGCGTGCAGATGGGCCTGATCGAGGACGGCACCGCCATCGGCACGGCCCTCGCCACGGCCACGGCGCGGCTGCGCGACAGCACGGCCGAGAGCAAGGTCATCATCCTGCTCACCGACGGCCAGAACAACCGCGGCGAGGTGGACCCGGCGACCGCCGCCGACGTCGCCGCCGCGCTCGGCGTCAAGGTCTACACCATCGGCGTCGGCTCCGACGGGCGCGACGCCTTCGGCCGCCCCCTCCCGGACCGGATGCGCCGCCTGCTGCCCGCCGGGGCGCAGATCGACGAGGCGATGCTCACGACGGTCGCCGAGAAGACCGGCGGCCGCTACTTCCGCGCGACCGACCGCGAGGCCCTCGCGGCGATCTACGACGAGATCTCGACCCTCGAGACCACGGAGATCGAGGAGACCAGCTACCTCGACGTGGACGAGCGGTTCGCCCTCTTCCTCTGGCCCGCCTTCGGCCTGCTGCTGCTCAGCGTCCTGCTCTCGACGACCCGCCTGCGGCGCGTCCCCTGATTGCTGATTCCGTTTGAGGATTCTGGCCCGTGCTGGCAGAGCCCACTCCAAAATCCCCACTCCCAAATCCCCACTCCCATGTCTTGGTCCCATCCCGCGTGGCTGCTCGCGCTCGTCGCCGTGCCGGTGGCGGCGGCGCTGTTCGCGTGGGCGGCGGCGCGGCGGCGCGAGGCGCTCGGGCGCTTCGGCGGGCAGACCGCCTTCGCCGAGGCGACTGCGCGGCGGCGGTGGCACGCGGCGCTCGTCGTGGCGGCCCTCTTCGCGATGGCCGTGTCGCTCGGCGGCCCCCGCTACGGGACGCAGCTCCGCGAGGTGCGGCAGGACGGCCTCGACCTGATCGTGGCGCTCGACGTCTCGGAGTCGATGCGCGCCGAGGACGTCGCGCCGAGCCGGCTCGACAAGGCGAAGTACGAGATCGAGGCCCTGCTGGGCGACCTGCCGGGCAGCCGGGTCGGCCTGGTGGTCTTCGCGGGCGAGGCCTTTCTGCAATGCCCGCTCACCTCCGACTTCGGGGCCGTCCGCCTCTTCCTCGACGCCTCCAACCCGTCGCTCATCCCGACCCAGGGCACGGACTTCGGCGAGGCCCTCCGCGTAGCCGCGCAGGCGTTCGACGTGGCCGACGAGAACCTGGACGGTCGTGAGGGCCGGGCGCGGGCGCTGCTGATCGTCTCCGACGGCGAGAACCATGCGGGCGGCTTCCGCCCGGCGCTCGCCGCGTTCGAGGACGAGGGCGTCGCCGTCTTCGCCGCCGGCGTCGGCGAGACGGACGGCGCGCCGATCCCGGTCTACCGCCAGAACCGGCTGGCCGGCTACAAGACCGACCGCACCGGGCAGACCGTCCAGAGCCGCCTCGACGAGGCCTCGCTGCGCGACCTCGTGGCCGGCGGTGCCTACTACCGGATCGGCCGCGCCGGGAGCGAGCTGCCCGAACTATCCGACGCGCTGGACCGTTTGGACCGAGGCCCCGTCGCCAGCGAGGCGTTCGAGACCTACGCTGAGCAGTTCCAGTGGCCGCTCGCCGTCGCGCTGCTGCTGCTCGTCGTCGCGCACCTCGCCACCGTCCGCCGGTCTGAGTCCGCATGACCTATCGCCTCCTCGTCGCTGCCCTCTTCCTCTTCACGGTGCCCGCCGGGGCGCGGGAGGGCCGCCTTGGCAACGAGGACTATGCCCGGAGCGACTTCGGCCCCGCCGGGGCGCTCTACCGCGAAGGGATCGACCGCAGCGAGGCCGAGGGCGAGGCCGGGGCAGTCCGGGCGAATCTGTACAACAACCTCGGCTGCGCGCTCTACGAACAGCAAGAGTTCGAGCGCGCGCAGACGGCCTTCGAGACGTCGCTCGGCTTGGCGCTCACCGCCGAGGGCCGGGCGCAGGCCGCCTACAACGCGGGCAACGCTGCGGCCCGGCAGCAGGCCTTCGAGGCGGCGCTCGGGTTCTACCGGCACGCGCTCCTCGCCGACCCGGACCACGCCGAGGCGAAGTTCAACTACGAGTACCTTCGGCGGCAGCTTCAGCCCGACGCGCCGCCGGAGCCGGACGCTGCCCAGCCCTCGCCCTTCGCGCAGGCCGTCAAGGCCGAGGCCGACTCGCTCGTCGCGGCGCGCCAATACCGGGCCGCGCTCGAGACCATGCAGCGCGGCCTCGCCACCGACTCGACCGTGAGCGCCTACGGCGATTTCCTCAGCCGCCTCGGCGCGGTCGTCGAGATCGACGATGGACCCGAGAAGCCATGACTCGCCTCCTCCCCTTCCTTCTTTTGTGCGCGGCGGCCCCGGTCACGGCCCAGGACGTGGCCGACTACTACCACGCCGCCGCGCGCCACTACATCGAGCAGGAGAACCCCGAGGCCGAGGCCGCTGCCGAGGCCGGCTTGGCGCTCGACCCGGAGAATGAGAAACTCCGCGCGCTCTTGGATAAAATCCGCGAACGCGACGAAGGCGACAGCGGCGAGCAGCAGCCCGGCGACGCTGACGAACAGGAGCCTGGCGAGGGCGAGCCGCAGCCCGGCGAAGGCGAGCCGCAACCGGACGGAGAGGGCGAAGCGGAGGGGGAGACGGGCGAGCAACCGCCCGAGGCCGAGCAGCAGCCGGACGAGGGCGAGCCGCAGCCGGGCGACGGCACCGAGCCGCCGGACGATCCGCAGGGCGGCGGCGGCACGCCGACCCCGCTCGAGGTGGAGCCGGGCGAGATGAGCCGCGCCGAGGCCGAGCGCATCCTCCGCGCCATCCAGACCGACGAGCTCGAGCTGCTGCGCGACGTGCAGCGCCGCCGCGCCCGCCCGCGCTACGTCGAAAAAGACTGGTGAGGCAGATGCTAGCTTTCGACTGTCGAATGCCGCTCGCGCGGTGGATACGGTGGGCGCTGCTCTCCCTCGCCGTGCTCGCTCCGGCGGCGGCGGCGCAGGTCACGGTCCACGCCTTCGTGGACAAGACCACGATGGGCGACGGCGAGACGCTGCTCTACACCATCGAGGCCAGCGGCCCCTTCGGCGACCTCGGCCAGGTGGAGCCGCCGGAGACCCGAGGCCTCACCGCCGTCCAGACCCAGCCCATCCCCGAGTGGGACGTCACCATCCGAGGCGGGCAGACGCAGCAGCGCCTCCGGCTCCAGTGGCAGTACCGGCCGCTCGGCACCGGGCAAGTCTATCTCGGCGAAGCCACCCTTCGCCTCGACGGCCGCGCCTACACGACCGCCCCGGTCACGGTCCAGGTCGTCGACCAGGCGCAGCGACCGTCGGCGGCGCTCGCGTCTCCCGGCCCGGCCTCGTCGCCGCGCCCCGATTTCAGCGGCCCGGCCGACCTCTTCATCCGCGCCGAGCCCGCCACGGCGACGGCGTTTCTCGGCGAGCAGGTCGTGGTCGACTACGTGCTCTACTTCGAGCCGAGCGTGCACCCGCGCAACAGCCGGATCGCGAGCGCGTGGGACGCCGACGGGTTCTGGCGCGAGGAGCTGGAGCTGGACCGCATCGCCACCCCGCGCACGATCACCGTAGATGGGCGCACCTTCGAGGCCGCCCCGATCAAGCGGATGGCTGTCTTCCCGACCCGCACTGGGCCGCTCGCCGTAGACTCCCTCTCCATCGAGATCGACGTGATGCGGGCGAGCGGCGGAGGGCGAAGCGTGTTCGGCCGCCTGTTCCGCTCGCGCTTCGAGCGCGAGACGCTGACGGCTCCGCGCGTGACCGTCGAGGCCCGGCCGCTGCCCTCTGGTGCGCCGGCCTCGTTCAGCGGAGGCGTCGGGCAGTTCGCGTTGGCTGTCGAGGTAGACCGCGCCGAGGTGGAGGCGGGCGAGCCGGTCCGGGTGGCCGCGACGGTCTCGGGCACGGGCAACATCGCCACGCTCGACGCGCCGACGTGGGCCGTGCCGGCGTCGTTCGAGCAGTACCCCACGCGCGAGGCCGAGCGGATCGACCGGCCCGCGCGGCGGCTGCGCGGCGAGAAGACGTTCACGTTCACCCTCGTGCCGCGCTCTGGCGGCGCGTTCGTGCTGCCGCCGCTGGCGTGGAGCTACTTCGACCCCGAGGCCGAGCAGTACCGCACGCTCCGCTCGGACTCGCTCCGGCTGCGCGTCCTCGGCCCCGCCGCGCCCCTCGCCGAGGCAAGCCCGGCCGAGACCGACGACGCCCTAGCCGGTCCGTTCAAGACTGCTAGCTGGCAGCGGGCGAGCGCAGCGAAGCCGCTCTGGGCGAGTCCGTGGCTGTGGGCCGGGTTCGGACTGCCCGCTCTGGCCGTGCTCGGCCTGCTCGCCGTCCGACACTTTCGGGAGCGCGACGAGGAGTCGGCAGCGGCCCGCAGCCTCCGCGCGTTTCCCGAGGCCCGGCACGGGCTGGACACGGCCGCCGCCCATCTTCCCAGCAACCCCCGCGCGTTCTGGTCCGACCTCGACCGCACGCTCCGCCGCTTCCTCACCGACCGCCTCGGCGCGCCGGCCCACAGCCTCGCCCTCCCCGACCTCGACCGCCTGCTCGCCCAACGGGGCGTCGCGCCCGAGACGCGCTCGGCGATCGTCCGTCTGCTCGGCGAAAGCGGCGCGGCCCCGTTCGCCCCGCTTCCGGCCGCCCCGCCGGCGACCACCGCCGACGCGGCGGCCCGCCTGATGGCCGCCGTGAACGACGAAGCCGCCGCTCTGTCCTGATGGTTCTATCCTGATGGTCGCCCTCCTCCTCGTGCTCGCGCTCGCGCCCGTCGCCGACAGCCCCGCCGAGGCGGAGCGGCTGTTCGCGCTCGGCAACCGGCTGCTCGCCGCCGATCCGGGCGGCGCGGCGGCGGCCTACGAGGGAGCCGCCGCCACGGGCTGGACGAGCCCCGAGCTGGAGCTCAACCTGGGGAAAGCGTACCTCGACGCGGGCGACCTCGGACGGGCCGTGCTCCACGCCGAGCGCGCGCGGCGGATTGCCCCCCGCCACCCGGCCTTGGCGCAGCGTCTCGCCTCGGTCCGCGAGCAGGTCGGTGCCGCGCAGCCGCCGCCGCGCCCGGCCGAGGCCACCGCGCAGTGGCTCTCGGCGCACGTCGGCGCGAGCGGGATGGCAGCGGTGCTGTGGATGCTCTACCTCGCCGTGCTCGGCCTGCTCGGCTTTCGCATCTGGCGGCGCGAGGCCCGGCCCTGGTGGCGGCGGGCAATGCTGGTACTCGTGCCCCTCACCGTCTTTGTCGCCGGGGCGGCCGTGCTCACGATGCACACCGAGGCCGCGCCGCGCGGCGTGCTCCTTGCCGAGGCCTCGGTGCACACCACGCCGTCCGAGGCGGCGGAACACCGCATGTGGCCCGAGGGCACCGTACTTCGTCTCGGCGAGCAGCGCGGTCTCTGGCAGGCCGTCCGCCTCCCCGGTGGAGGCACGGGCTGGGTCGAGGCGTCCGCACTGGAAACCATTTAGGAGATGGTCCGCCCTCCCCCTTCCTCGTACCTTGACCGCATGGAACCCCACGTGCTCCCCCCCACCGACGCCGAGCGCCGGGGCTGGATCGAGGTCATCTGCGGGTCGATGTTCAGCGGCAAGACCGAGGAGCTGATCCGCCGCCTCAAGCGCGCCCGCATCGCCCGGCAGCGCGTCGAGATCTTCAAGCCGGCGCTCGACAACCGCTACGCGCAGACGGCCGTGGTCTCGCACGACGAGAACGCGATCCCGTCGATCGTGGTCGATGCCGCGGATCAGGTCCTACTCCTCGTCGGCGAGGCGGCGGTCGTCGGGATCGACGAGGCGCAGTTCTTCGGGTCGGAAATCGTCGGCGTCTGCGAGGCGCTCGCGCGGCAGGGGCGGCGCGTGATCGTGGCCGGCCTCGACCAGGACTTCCGCGGCCGCCCCTTCGAGCCGATCCCGCAGCTTATGGCCGTCGCCGAGTTCGTGACCAAGCTCCACGCGATCTGCGTGGCGTGCGGCGCGCCGGCTAACCACTCGCAGCGCCTGGTCAGCAGCGACGACCGGGTGCTCGTCGGGGAGAAGGAGGCGTACGAGCCGCGCTGCCGCCTGCACTTCGAGCCGCCGGAGAGGCGCGCCGCCGAGGCACCGACCGAGACGCCGACCGAGACGCTGCCGCACGCCCACCCCGAAACGGTCAGCAGCAAAGCGAGGTAGCGCAACTCAGCCCCCGCGCGGCGCGTCCTACCGGCGTCATGTCGCTGTCCGACTCGTTCCTGCTCCTGTTCGCTGGCCTCGCGGCGCTCGCCTTGGTGGCGGGCGTCGGCACCCGGCTCGCCGTGGCCCTGCTGCGGCGGCGTCGGAGTCGGGCCGAGGCGGCCGGCCGCCGGACCCGCGACTGGGGCGGGCGGGACCGCGAGCGGATGCGGAGCAAGTATTTCCAGAAGGAGCACCGCGCCCGCGCCGTTCGCGCCCGCCACCGGCACCTCCACACGGCCGAGGCTCCGCCGCCCGAGGCCGAGGCGGCCGCCCCGACGCCGCCGGAGCGCCTTCACCGCGCCACGCTCGGCCTTAGCGGCGCGCTCACGCCCGAGGCCGTGCGCCTGGCCTACAAGGCGCGCGTCCGCGAGTACCACCCGGACCAAGTGGCGCGCCTCGGCGTGAAGCTGCGCGTGCTGGCTGAGGAGGAGACCAAGCGGATCAACGAGGCCTACGCCTACTTCCGCAAGCACGTCGGCTTCTAGCCCCGGTCCGGTGGCTCGCTCGCGGGCGGCGAGCAGCGGCCAAACCCGCTAGCGGTTCAGGGGCGGTACAGCTTTTGAGAACGGCGCAGGACAGCTACAGAACCCCGCGCCGACGCTGTTCTTCCTCTCTTCTGGGCCTAAGCCTACCCCCGATGGATACAATTTCCCAGGCCGACCCCCTCAGCCCCGCGCCGCTCCCGTCGCCGGATCAGCTCGAGCTCTTCGCGCTCCCGCGGCTCCCCGACACGATGGACCTCGCGCCCTCGGACGTCCTGGCGGAGGGCGTCACGCTGACAGCAAGCCCGTCGCCCGTTCGCCCGGCTGAGCGCACCGTGGTGCCGGCGCTCGTACCGCGCCTGCTCGCCAAGCTCATCGACGGGACGGTCGCCGGCGTGCTCTACACGCTCTGCACCGTCGTGGTGGCGGACTGGCTCACCGGGTTTCTGCTCGGCGGCGTCCTCGCGTCGGTCTACCTCCTCGTCTCGGACGGCCTCGACCTGGAGGCGATGCCGAGGCGCTCGTTCGGCAAGAAGATCATGGGGCTGACCGTCGCCCGGCTCGACGGCGAGCCGGTGGGCGTCTGGGCGTCGGTGCAGCGCAACTGGATGTTCGCGGTGCTCTACTTCGTGCAGGCCTTCACCTTCGCCGCGCCGGCCGTCAGCATCCTGCTGCTGGTCGCCACACTCGGGCTGATCGGGTACGAGGTCTACTGGGTCGCCACCTCGCCCGGCGGCGTCCGCTGGGGCGACGACCTCGCCGCCACCGAGGTGCTCCAGGTCGTCGCCGAGCCGGCCCGGCCGAGGGGCTGATCTCGGGACCGATTTCGGGGGGCGCAGCGGTTGCGGCGGCGCCGGCGCGGGAGTATGTTGCAGCCGTTCCCTGCCCCGCCTCCCGCTCCCATGGCCGACGCCTACCTCGTCACCGCCCGCAAGTACCGCCCGCAGTCCTTCGCCGACCTGGTCTCGCAAGAGCACGTCGCCGAGACGCTCCAGAACGCGATCCTCCACGACCGGCTCGCCCACGCCTACCTCTTCAGTGGGCCGCGCGGGGTCGGCAAGACGACGGCGGCCCGCCTCCTGGCGAAAGCCATCAACTGCGAGACGCCGCTCGACGCCCGCACCGGGGCCGAGCCCTGCCGCACCTGCGACCGCTGCCGCGCCTTCGAGGAGGGCCGCAGCCTCGACGTGACCGAGATCGACGCGGCGTCGAACAACGGGGTCGACGACGTCCGCGACCTCCAGGAGCGGATCCGCATCCCGCCGCAGGGCGCGAAGCGCAAGGTCTACATCGTGGACGAGGTCCACATGCTCTCGAAGGCGGCGTTCAACGCGCTCCTCAAAACCCTCGAAGAGCCGCCGCCCCACGTCCTGTTCATCTTCGCCACCACCGAGCCGCACAAGGTCCTCCCGACCATCCTCTCGCGGTGCCAGCGGTTCGACTTCCGCCGCATCACCGTCCCCGAGACCGTCGAGCGCCTCGGCGAGATCTGCGCCGCCGAGGGCGTCACGGCCGACGACGCGAGCCTCCACCTCCTGGCCCGCAAGGGCGACGGCGCGCTCCGCGACGCCCTCTCGATCTTCGACCAGGCCATCTCGCTCTGCGGCACTACGCTCCGCTACGCCGAGCTCGCCGAGGCCCTCGGCGTCGTCGAGACCGACCTCTTCTTCGACGTCACCGACCGCGCTGATGCCGGCGACCGCGCCGGGCTGCTCCGGCTCGTGGACGCGCTCGTCGGGCGGGGCTACGACCTGCAGGAGTTCCTCGCCGGCCTCGCCGAGCACCTGCGCGGGCTCTACGTCGTCGTCTCCACCGGAGCCGCCGACCTGATCGAGGCCGACGCGGCGACGCGCGCGCGCTACCTCGCCGCCGCCGACGGCCGCGCCGAGCCGGACCTGCTGCGCGCGCTGATGCTCATCGACGAGGCCGAGCGGGAGATCAAGAACAGCCCGCAGCCGCGCCTCCGCCTGGAGCTCGCGCTCCTCAAGCTCGCCAGCCTGGAGCGCACCGCCGACCTGCGCGTCCTCCTGCAAAAGCTGGAGCGGCTCGAAGGCCTGATCGAGCGCGGCGAGGTACCGGCCGCTGCGCCCACACCGGAGCCGGTGCAGCGGCCGACCTCGCAGAGCGCCGAGCCGGCGACGCCCCCTTACGTGCCGACGGCCTCTCCGGCGACGCCTCAACCGCCGCCCTCGGAGCACTCCGAGCCGGTCGCTACGAAACCGGTCACCACGGAGCCGAGCGTGGTCAAGCCGGCTGCTGCCGAGCCGACGCTCCCGACCCCTCGAGCTGCGATACCGGCACCGTCCGAGCCGGAGGAGGACGATCTAGCCGCCTACACGCTCGCCGAGCCGGAGTCTGAGCGGAAGCCGGAGTCTGAGCGGAAGCCGGAGTCTGAGTGGGAGCCAGACCACGACGAGGAGCCGCCGTCAGCAGCAGAGCGGGCTCCTGAGCTGCCTGCTCCTGAATCAGCAGTACCTGAGCCTGCCGTGCCTTCCCAAGCCGCGACGCTCTTCGGCCCCCCGGCCCTCCTCCGCCCGCCGCCCGCCCGCGACGAGCCGTCCGCTGCCCTCGGCGACGGAGCCTCGGGCCAAGCCCCTGCGGTCGGCGTCGCGCCGAGCGACGTGCATTTCGGCGTTCCGCTCGGTCGCGTGCGCGAGGTCTGGCCCCGGATGATCGCGGCGGTGAAGCAGGACCGGCCGTCGGTGGCCGGCGTGTTGGCCCACGTCGAGCCGGTCGGCGTCGAGCACGGCGAGGTGCAGGTGGCCGTGCCGAGCGCCTTCGTGCAGAAGCTCCTCAAGAGCGAGCACGCCGCCTTCGCCGACGCCCTCGCCGAGGCGATGGGCGAGGCCCCACCGCCGCTCGCCTTCGTGGTCGAGGTCGTCGCCGAAACCGCCGCACCGGCCGACCCGTTCGAGCGCATCAAGCAGCTTCGCCACGAGAACCCCGTGATCCGCGCCATCTTCGAGCAGTTTGGCGGCGAGATCGTTTGGACGTGATTCGTGAAACGTGATTCGTGAGGTCAAGCACAATCGTGATGCTCGGTCTCACGCAACACGTCTCACGAATCACGCGGTACTTCCGCCCTTTACTCTGACCTCAACCCCGATCCCCCATGGACCAGCCCAACATGGCCGACCTCTTCGGCAAAATGATGGAGATGCAGCAGAAGATGGCCGAAACGCAGGAGTCGCTCGCCGATCAGACGGCCACGGCCGAGGCCGGCGGCGGCATGGTCACCGTCACCGCCGACGGACGAGGCCGCGTCTCGGCGATCAAGATGGAGCGCGAGGTCGTCAACCCCGACGACATCGAGCTGCTCGAGGACCTCTTGGTGGCCGGCGTCAACAAAGCCCTCGGCGAGGCGGAGGCGCTGCGCGAGGCCGAGATGAAGAAGACGGCCGGCTCGTTCCTCCCGCCCGGCCTCGACCTCGGCGGCATGATGGGCGGCTGACCGCGTGACGTAGCGCTGTCACCGGCAAGGCCGACCTTCCTCCTTTTCCCCCGCGCCGCCGCCATGCACATCACCTCCGAATCGGTCGAAGCCCTCGTCGAGCAGTTCTCGAAGCTGCCGACTGTGGGCCGGAAGACCGCGCAGCGGCTCGCGGCCTACGTGCTCAAGATGCCGCGCGAGGAGGTCGTCGAGATCGCCCGCGCGCTCGTGGCCGTCAAGGACCGGGTGAAGGAGTGCTCGGTGTGCTTCAACGTCACCGACACCGACCCTTGCCCGATCTGTCTTTCGCCCAAGCGCACTGCCTCGGTCGTCTGCGTGGTTGAGGAGCCGAACGACGTGCTCGCGCTCGAGCGGACGAACGAGTTTCGCGGCCTCTACCACGTCCTCGGCGGGGCCATCTCGCCGCTCGACGGGATCGGGCCGGAGGACCTGAAGGTGCGCGAGCTGATCGCCCGCGTCGCCGCGCCGCCCGAGCCGGACGTGGCCGGTGACGGTGTAGCCGAAGACGTGCCGACCTACCGGCGCGAGCCGATCCAAGAGGTCATCCTCGCGATGAACCCGAACGTCGAGGGCGACACGACGGCCTACTACATCTCGCAGCTTCTGGAGCCGCTCGGGATCCGCGTCACCCGCATCGCCCGCGGCCTCCCCATCGGCGGCGACCTCGAGTACGCCGACGAGGCCACGCTCACGCGCGCGCTCGAAGGCCGTTCGCAGGTGTAGCTCGGCGGTAGCTCGGCGCGGCCGCGCGGTTGGTCTGCGTACCTTGAGGCATGGAGATGCCTGTCCACACCAAAGGGGACCTGCTCCAGCGCCTCCGTGAGCAGCGGGGAGAGATCAGCCGGCTCGGTGTGGCACGGCTCGGCGTGTTCGGGTCGTTCGTGCGGGACGAACCGACAGTGGAGAGCGACGTGGACCTCCTGGTCGAGTTCGCGCCGGGGAAAAAGAACTTCGACCGCTTCATGGCGCTTACTCACCTGCTCGAAGACGTGCTGCACCGCCGCGTCGAACTCGTAACGCCGGAATCGCTCAGCTCCTACATCGGTCCGCACATCCTGCGCGAAGTAGAATATGTCGAGAGCTGACGTCGACTATCTCCGGCATATCCTCGACGAAGCGATGTATCTCGCCTCTGAAGGTGACGGCCTCGGTCTCGACACGTTTCTCTCCGATCATACCAAATCCGGTCAAACAGTTCGTGTTTGGCGACCAACCTTTACACACGTCATCCCCGCGAAGGCGGGGACCCACAGGACTTGCTGGCCGGTGGGTCCCCGCCTTCGCGGGGATGACTCTTCTTCAAACGCGAAGTAATCAGCCGGACTTGGTATCAGCCGCTTCGCCGAGCCTTTGCTCGCAGCATCGAAATCATGCGCGAGGCGACGAAGAATCTAATCTCTCCGGCGAGCTACGGGACCGTTACCCGGAGCTGGCATGGCGAGCGATGGCCGGCATGCGGGATTACCTGATTCACGGTTACATCGGTGTGGATTACGAGGTGGTGTGGGATGTAGCAACACGCAAGGCACCGCTGCTCTGCGGCCACCTCGAAACGATCATCGCTCAGGAGACGGCTCGGCAGACCTGATTCATCTCTCACGCGGCGGCGCGCTCCTGGTCGGCGTACTGAAGCTCGTAGAGGGTGTGGTAGAGCCCGCCGAGCGTGAGGAGGTGCTGGTGCGTGCCGCGCTCCCGAATCGCGCCCTTGTGCATCACGAGAATCTGCTCGGCGTCCTGGATCGTCGAGAGGCGGTGCGCCACGACGAGCGCGCTCCGGCCGTCCATCAGCGTCCCGAGCGCCGTCTGCACCAGCTCCTCAGTCTCGGTGTCGACCGACGAGGTGGCCTCGTCGAGGACGATGATCCTGGGGTCGTAGACGAGCGCGCGGATGAACGAGACGAGCTGCCGCTGCCCGTGCGAGAGCGTCACGCCGCGCTCGCCGATCTCGTGCCCGAGGCCGTCGGGCAGCACGTCGATGAACCGGTCCGCACCGACCAGATCGATGGCCCGCTCGACGTCCTGGAGGTTCTTGGCTGGGTCGCCGAGGGTGATGTTGTCGGCCAGGGTGCCGGAGAAGAGGAACACGTCCTGGAGCACGAGCCCGACCTGCCGGCGGAGGTCGCCGAGCGCGAGCTCGCGGATCGGGACGCCGTCGACGCGGATTTCGCCGCGCTGCACCTCGTAGAACCGGAGCAGCAGGTTGATGATGGTCGTCTTGCCCGAGCCGGTCGCGCCGACGAGCGCGACCGTCTGGCCCGGCTCGACGGTGAACGACACGTCGCGGAGCACCCAGTTCGGCTCGTCCGAGTCGGGCAGCGTTTCGTAGGCGAACCAGACGTTCTCGAACTCGATCCGCCCGAGGCAGTCGTCGAGCGCGCGCGGCCGGGCCGGCACGGCGAGGGCCTCGTCCTGGTCGAGCACGTCGAACACGCGCTCGCCGGCGGCCATCGCGCCCTGGAGCGTGTTGTACTGGTCCGAGAGGTTGCGGATCGGCTCGAAGAAGCGGCGGACGTACTGGATGAACGCGATCAGCACGCCGACCGAGAGCGTCGCGCGCATCGCCTCGGTGCCGCCGAACCAGATCACGAGGGCGAGCGCGAGGCTGGCGATCAGGTCGACGGCCGGGTAGAACAGGGCGAAGTAGAAAATGCCCTTGACCTGGGCGTTGCGGTGGGCGTCGTTGATCGCCCCGAAGCGGCGGGCCTCCTCGCGCTCGCGGTTGAAGAGCTGGACCACCTGCATGCCCGTCACGTGCTCCTGGAGGAACGAGTTGAGCCGGCTGACCTGGGTCCGGGTCTCGCGGTAGACTACGCGGACGCGGCTGCGGAACGTCATCGTCGCCCAGAACATCAGCGGCATCACGGCGAGCGCCACGAGCGCGAGGCGGACGTTGAGTGTGAACATGAAGTAGGCGATGAAGACGAGCTGCGCGAAGCTCCCGAGGATCGACACCACGCCGGCCGAGAGGAGGTCCGAGAGCGCCTCGATGTCGCTCGTGGTGCGGGTGATGAGGCGGCCGATGGGCGTGCGGTCGAAGAACCCGAGCGGCTGGCGCTGGATGTGGCGGAAGACGCGGGTCCGCAGGTCGTAGAGCGCCCGCTGCCCGACCCACTGCGTGAGGTAGCCCCCGGCGAACGCCGTCAGCCCCTGCCCGACGAGCACCAGAACCAGCAGCCCGACGAGCCGCAGCAGGCCGGGCACGTCGCCCTCGACGATGTGCTCGTCGATGGCGAGCTGGACGAGCTTGGGCTGGTACGCGCCGAGGAACGCCGTCGCGAGCACGAGTACGCTGGCGACGAGCACGCGGCCTTTGTAGGGGCCGAGGAATGCGAGGATGCGGCGGAAGAGCCGCCCGTCGTAGATGGTGGCGTCTTTCACCTGGCTCGCGCCGGCCTGCCCGTTCGTGCTCGTCTCGTCCGCCACGCTCTACTTGGGTGAAGATGGAAGATGGAGGATCGAAGATGGAGGTCCATTCTCCACCCTCTATCCTCCATTCTCTAACAGATACGCCTCTAATTCCCGAGCCGCTTCGGTGTTCTGGAAGATCGCTCGCGCCTCGGCCACGAGCGACTCCGGCGTCGGGTAGCGCGCCGAGACGTGGGTCAGCAAGAGCCGGCCCGCCCCGGCGTCTCGGGCGACCTCGGCGGCCTGGCGGGCGGTCGAGTGGCCGGTCTCGGCGGCGCGCACGGCGTGCTCCTCGCCGAACGTCGCCTCGTGGACGAGGAGGTCCACGCCGCCGGCCAACGCCCGCCCGCCAGGGCACGGAGCGGTGTCGAGAACGTAGGCGAACGACGCCCCCCGCCGCGCCGGACCGACGACCTCGCCCGGCTGCACGGTCCGGCCGCTCTCGGTCGTGACGGCCTCGCCGCGCACGAGCCGGCCGACGTCGGCTCCGACGACCCCGAGCGCCGCCGCCCGCTCGGCATCGACCCGCCCCGGCCGGGGGCGCTCCTGGAACCGGAAGCCGGCGGCGAAGATGCGGTGGGCGAGCGGCCGGGCCTCGACGGTGAACGCCTCGGCCTCGTACACGACGGCGTGCTCGAACCCGTCCTCCAGCTCGACGTAGCGCACCTCGAACGGCAGCCAGTCGTTCTTCAACCCGGGAAGCGACTGCACGACGGCCGGCAGCCCGGCCGGGCCGACGACGGTGAGAGGCGCGGTGCGCTCCAAGAGGGCGGCCGTCGTCAGCAGGCCCGGCAGACCGTAGAGATGGTCGCCGTGGAGGTGGGTGATGAAGACCGCCTCGACGCGCGAACGCTTGACGCCGGCACCGAGGAGCTGGTACTGCGTGCCCTCGCCGCAGTCGAAGAGCAGCACGCGGCCCTCCCGCCGGAGGGCACACGCCGAGAGGTGGCGGCCGTGCGCGGGAATCGCTGCGCTCGTGCCGAGCGGGATTGCTTCAGGTCGCATTGGGACTTCAGTTCGCAATCGTGGACTGCGAGCGGCTACGAAGCGGCTCGTCTGGTGGAGTCGCGTCGCTCCTCGATGCTTCGCCTTCGCGCGGCCCGGCCCGCCGCTTCTCGCGCGCGCTCGCCTTCTCGCTGCAACCCCAAACAGTCTCTGATACCAATGCTCTAGATGAACCGGTCCTTCCCGACCCTGATCGGGACCGCGCAAGCAGCGGCGAAGCAAGCAGCGGCGAAGCCCATCCAGGGCAGACAGGCAACCCTTCTGGATTCTCGCGAAGGCGGGAAGGACGAAGTAGAGGGTGGGATACGCACTCAGCGACTTGGTATTAGAGGACGCCGGCCAACTCGTCTTCCAGGAGCTGCTTCCGGTAGAGGTCGGCGTAGATGCCGCCATGCTCGACGAGCGCGTCGTGGTCGCCCTGCTCGGCGATGGCTCCGTCGTCGAGCACCAGGATCTGGTCGGCGTCCTGGACGGCCGAGATGCGGTGGCTGACCACGACGATGGTGCGGCGGCCGTAGTGGCGGCGGAGGTGGCCGAGGATCGTGGCCTCGGTGCGGGTGTCGACGGCCGAGAGAGCGTCGTCGAAGATCAGGATGCGCGGGGCGCGGATGAGGGCGCGCGCGATGGCAGTGCGCTGCTTCTGGCCGCCCGAGAGCGTGATGCCGCGCTCGCCGACGCGCGTCTCGAAGCCGGCCGGGAAGTCCTCGATGTTGGCGAGTAGGTCGGCCTCGACGGCGGCCTGCTCGATCTCGTCCTGCCCCGCCTCGAGCTCGCCGAAGGCGATGTTGTGGCCGACGCTGTCGGAGAACAGGAAGACCTCCTGCGGCACGACGCTGATGCTCCCGCGGAGCACGTCGAGCGGGAGCGTCTGCACGTCGCGCCCGTCGACCCGGACCACGCCCGCCGTCGGCTCGATCAGGCGCGGGATCAGCTCGACGAGCGTCGACTTGCCCGAGCCGGTCCGGCCGACGATGCCGAGGGTCGTCCCGGCGGGCACGTCGAAGTCGAGGTCGCGTAGCACGTCCGGGCCGTCCGGGAGGTAGCGGTAGCGCACGTCCTGGAACGTGATCCGGCCCTCGAGGGCCGCCACGGCGTGATCGGTGCGCGCGGTGTCGAGCACGTCGGGCTCGGTGTCGAGGATCTCGAAGAGGCGGGCGGCCGAGGCCGAGGCCTGCTGGATCATCGAGATGACGTAGCCGAACGACGCCACTGGCCAGGTCATCATCGCCACGTAGATGATGTACTCGGCGATGTTGCCGAGCGTGATGGTCCCCTCGATCACGAGCCGGCCGCCGATCCAGACGACGAGGATGGTCGAGGCCCCGATCAGGATCTGCATGATCGGGCGGAAGGCGGCGTCGACGAGCGCGAGGTCGAGCGCGCGGTTCTGGTAGCCCCGGCTCTCGTCCTCGAAGCGCTCGGCCTCGAAGAGTTCGCGCGTGTAGGCCTTGACGACGCGGATGCCGGCGAACGCCTCCTGCACCCGGCTGGTCAGCGTCGAGTACTGCCGCTGCATCGCGTCGGTGCGGGCGTGGACGAGCTTCGAGACGAAGAAGATGGCAACCGCCAGCAGCGGCATCGGCGCGAGCGCCCACAGCGTCAGCGTCGGCGAGATCAGGAGCATCACCACCAGGACGGTCGCGACCGTCGTGATGGCGCGGACGGCGTACATGATCGCCGGGCCGATGTAGCGGCGGACCTTCTCGATGTCGCTCGTGGCACGCGTGATGACGTCGCCGGTCGGCGTGCGGTGGTAGAACCCGGCCGAGAGCGTCTGCAGGTGGCCGTAGAGCCGGTTCCGCAGGTCGAACTCGATGTGGCGGCTCGCCACCACGACCGTCCGCCGGGTCAGGAACGAGAACACGCCGCTGACGACCGATAGCCCGACGATGGCGAGCGCGAACAGGACGAGCGTGTAGGCGAAGTAGGCCCACAGAAACCCCTCGACCGGCGTGCCGGCGTAGAGGCCGTGGACCGCCACCATCCGCGGGATCGCATCGACCGCCACGCGGACCACGACCGGCACCACGATGGCGAACCCCGCCGAGGCGAGCGCCGCAACGAGGCCGGGGATCATCAGCCCCTTGTACTTCCAGAGGTACGGGTTGAGGCGGCGCAGCGGGTGCATCGGCGGGCGGGAACGTGAGGTCCCCCGAACGCCCCGGCGTGGGCGGTGATCCGGGTGCAGGAGCGGAAGAAGCCAGCCCTCACAGGCCGTGCGCTACGCTGGCCTCGGAGAAGCCCTCCACTCCCCCACTGCCTACGTCTCGACGACCGTCACCTCGGGGTGGACGCGGTCCTTCGGGATCAGCGCCGGCCAGTAGGCGATCACCTCGCTCGGGCGCGGACGGCCCCCGGCGAAGCCCGTCACCGCGCTCGGGCCGGTCAGGATCAGCGGCGCGATCTCGCGCCCGAACTGCTCGACGGCGTCTTTGTCCTGGGAGCGGACGGAGACGCGGAGCATGACCTCGTCGAGGTCAGCCTCGCGGCTGACGTCGTCGTCCTCGGTGAGCGCGTTGAGGCCGATCAGCTCGGCGCGGTATTCGTCGAACGAGAGGCCGAGCCGGTCGAGGCGGGCCTTGAGGATGTCGGCGGCGGCGCGGGCCTTCTTTGCTGCGTCGGGCCAGGCATAGACCAGCGTGGACGAGGCCTTCCAGCCGTCGGCGTAGGCGGCGCTGACCTTGAAGAACTCGGTGTCCGGCTCGCCCGCAATGCCGTGGACGCGGACCCGGTTCTCGCCCTCGCCCTCGAGGTGGATCGAGGTGAAGTCGGCGATGCAGTCGGGGGTGATGTAGTCTTTCGGGTCGCCGATCTCGTAGAGGAGCTGCTCGGCGACCGTCGCGGTCGAGACCAGGCCGCCGGTGCCGTCGTGCTTGGTGACGGTGAAGCTCCCGTCGGGGTGGGCCTCGACGATGGGGAAGCCGACGCGGGCCAGGTCGGGGACCGTCTGCCAATCGGTGAAGTTGCCACCGGACGACTGCGCGCCGCACTCGAGGATGTGCCCGGCGACGGTGCCGGCGGCCATCTTGTCCCAGTCGTCGCGGTCCCACCCGAACTCGTGGATCATCGGGGCGAGCGTCAGGCCGGTGTCGGTCGTGCGCCCGGTGATGACGACATCCGCGCCCTGACTCAGCGCCTCGACGATGGGTCCGGCCCCGAGGTAGGCGTTCGCGCTCACCATCTGGTCGCGCACCGGCGCGAGCGGCTCGCCGGTCTCCATGTGCTTCAGCGCCACGCCGTCGGCGAGCAGACCGTCGAGGTCGTCGAGCAGGTCGTCGCCGGTGACGACGGCGATCCTGAGGCCGTCGATGCCGCGCTCCTTGGCGTTCGCCACAATCGCGTCGCGGCAGGCAATTGGGTTGACGCCGCCGGCGTTCGAGACGATGGTAAAGCCCTTCTCCTTGACGTCGGGCAGCAGCTCGGCGACGACCTCGACGAAGTCGCGCGCGTAGCCCATCTCCGGGTTGCGGAGCTTCTGCTTCTGCAAGATCGACATGGTGACCTCGGCGAGGTAGTCCATGACGAGGTAGTCGATGGGGCCGCCGCGTGCCTGGTCGATGGGGGCGCGCTGAAGGTCGCCCCAGAAGCCCTGGCCGGAGGCGATGCGGATGGTGTCTTTCATAGCGGAGAGGCGGGTGAGAGCGAGAGGCGAAAGGTACGGACGGGGGAGCGAGGCCGGCGCGGTGGCGGTAGCGAGGGACGCGAGCACGCTCAGCGTTTCGCGTAGGCGGAGCAAGCTGTTTTGGCGGTTAGCTCTGAGGATCGTATACTTTCGCCTTCCCTGCCGCCCATGCTTGCTGCTCTCCTCCGCACGGTCCTCCTCTGCGCGCTCGCCCTCCCGGCGGCGCAGGCGCAGCTCGTACCGCTGGCCGAGGGCGGGGCGCGGGCGCTCGCGCTCGGCCGGGCAACGGTCGCGCTCGAGGGCGACGTATGGGGCCACCACAACCCGGCGAGTTGGGCGACGCTCTCCGGGCGCGCCGCCTCGGCCTTCGCCTCGCAGGCGTTCGGCCTGTCGGAGCTGCGCGTCGGGGCCATCGCAGTCGCCGAGCCGACCCGGTTCGGCGTGCTCGCGGCGAGCGCGCGGAGCTACGGGTTCGAGGACTTCCGCGAGCTGCACTTCGGGGCCGGCTTCGCCCGGTCGTTCGCCGTCTCGGCCTCGCGGCGCGTCCACGCCGGGCTGCGGCTGGGCTACACGTCGGTCTCGATCCCCGGCTTCGGGTCGGCGCAGGCGCTCGGCCTCTCGCTCGGGGTGATGACCGAGGTGCTGCCGGACCTCGCCTTCGGCTTCCACGCCTACAACCTCAACCGCCCCGCTTTCTCCGAGGCCGACCCGCTCCGGCGAGGTCTCGAAGTCGGCTTCGCCTACCGGCCGGCCGAGCGCGCGCTCCTCCTGTTCGGCGTCGACAAAGAGGCCGCGTTCCCGCTCGCGTTCCGGGGAGGCCTGGAGGTGCAGCCGGTGGACGTGCTGGTCCTCCGCACCGGATTCACGACCGAGCCGGTGCGCTTCAGCGCGGGCGTCGGCGTGCAGGTGGGGACGCTCCGCGCCGACGTGTCGGCCGAGCGGAACGAGTGGATCGGCTGGACGCCGGCATTCGGCTTCGGCATTCAGCTTTGACGGAGGCCGCGATGCGTACCGAGCACGGAACAGGAGGAGCCAGGGGGCGATGGGGTCGCCTTGCGTTCGTGCTAACGCTCTGCCTCGCCTTCGCGCCCGAAGCGGGGGCGCAGCAGGCCGCGCCGGACACGACCGACCTCGACCCCGAAGCCGTCCTCGAGAACCTCACCGACGAGGAAATCTCGGGCGACCCGACGGCACTCCTGGAGCAGCTTGAGGCGCTCCGCGAGGACCCGCTCGACGTCAACCTCGCGTCGGCCGCCGACCTCGCCCTGGTCCCGGTCCTCTCGCCGGTCGTCGCCGAGGCCATCGTCCGCTTCCGCGAGGCGATGGGTCCCTTCGGCTCGGTCCCCGAGCTGCGCGCCGTCGAGGGCGTCACCGAGACGGTGTACGCCGAGGCGCGGCCGTACCTGAAAATCGGTCCCGACCTGGAGCGGGTCGCGGCCACGCCCTCGCGCTATCCCCGCGTCCCGTCGCTGCGCGAGGTGCGGCGCGACGCGCGCGTCGAGGTGCTCCAGCGCGTGCAGCGGCGGCTCGACCTCGGCGCGGGGTTCGCGGCGCTGCCCGACAGTCTGGCCGGCGATCCCGACGCGCCGACGCGCTATGCCGGCTCGCCGGAGCGGATCTACACGCGCATCCGGGCGAGCTACCGCCGGAGCCTCAGCGCCAACGTGACGCTCGAGAAGGACCCCGGCGAGCGGTTCACGTTCGACGGCGGCCCAGGCTACGACTTCGCCTCGTTCCACCTCGCCGCACTTCGCGTCGGGCGTATCGAGGCCTTGGTGGTGGGCGACTACGTGGCCGAGTTCGGGCAGGGCCTCGCGCTGTGGCGCGCGGCCGGGTTCGGCAAGGGGCGCGCGTCGGTGCGGCCGCTCGTCCGGCGGGGGCGCGGGCTCCGGCCCTACGGCTCGACCGACGAGAACCAGTTCTTCCGGGGCGCGGCGGCCACGGTGGCCGTCACCCCGTCGCTCTACGTCACCGCGATGGGGAGCCGCCGCACGCTCGACGCCTCCTTCAACGAGGTCGATACGACCGACGTCGAAGCGCCGATCACCGATGCGACGGTCGCCGGCTTGGCCGCCGACGGGCTGCACCGGACGCCGAGCGAGATCGCCAAGAAAGACGCGCTCGGCGAGACGCTCTTCGGCGGAGGCGTCGAGGCCCGCTTCGCGCGGGCGACCGTCGGGGCCGTCGGCTACAGCGCGCGGTTCGACGCGCAGGTCGCGCCGGGGGACCGGCCCTACGAGCGGTTCGACTTCGCCGGCGACCAGGCGACGGTCGCGAGCGTCTACGGAAATGCCTTTCTCGGTGCCTTCCAGCTCTTCGGCGAGGCCGCCTCGTCCGGGGGTGTGCTCGCGGGCCTCGCCGGAGCCGAGGCCAGCCTCGACCGGCTCGACGCCCTCGTGCTCGCCCGCCACTACCCGCGCGACTTCGTCAGCCTCCACGGCTACGCCTTCGGCGAGCGCAACGGGCGGGGGCAGAACGAGACCGGCCTCTACCTCGGCCTCCGCCTCCGCCCGGCCCCACGGTGGGTGGTCTCGGGGTACGTCGACCAGTACCGCTTCCCGTGGGTCCGCTTCTCGCTCCCGCGCCCGGCGACCGGACACGAGGCGCTGCTCTACGTCGAGTTCCAGCCCCGACGGTGGATCACCCTCTACGCCCAGGGCCGGACCGAGACGCGCGAGACGGCAGCCGACTTCGCGCAGCCGACGGGGGCCGTCCTCCCCGGCCTCGGGTCCGAGACCCGGCAGAGCCTCCGCCTCCAGGGCGAGTACGAGGCGAACCGCGCCCTCCGCTTCCGCACGCGCCTCGAAGGGTCGCGCTACCGCGAGGGCGATTCCCCCGCCGCCACCGGCGGGCTGCTCTTCCAGGACGTCCGGTGGCAGCTCACCGAGGCGCTCCGGCTCGACACGCGGCTGACCTTCTTCGACACCGACGGCTTCGAGGCGCGGCTCTACCAGTTCGAGACGGACCTGCTCGGCGTCTTCGCCAACACCCTCCTCTTCGGGCGCGGCACGCGGGCCTACGCGATGCTGAGCCTCCGGCCCGGCGGGCGGTTCGCGGGCCTCGACCTGCGCGTCAAGCTCGCCGAGACGCGCTTCGAAAACCGCCGGACCGTCGGCAGCGGGCTCAACGAGGTCGACGGCCCGCGCGTGCGCGACCTCTCGCTCCAGCTCCGTTATCGGTTTTAGTCAGGGTTTTAGCTGCGCCTACTCGGCCACGACCAGCCGCCGCGTCGCCGTGCCGCCCGAGGTGACGAGCCGCAGGAGGTAGACCCCCGCGGCCAGCCGCCCCGCGTTGAAGCCCACCTCGTAGCTCCCCGCCGGCCGGACGCCGTCGGCGAGCACGGCGACGGTCCGCCCGAGCAGGTCTACGATGTCGAGCCGGACCGCCGCGGCTTCGGCGAGGTCATAGGGAACGGTCACGGTGCCGACGGCGGGGTTGGGGTACGGCTCCCGCAGGGAACCCGTCGTCGCCTCCGGTTGCTCTTCGCCGGCCGTCGTGAAGGGTTCGCCGTACTCGACCCCGCCGACGCGGGCGTAGTAGAGCACGAGACTGCCCTCCAGGGTCGTAAAGTCGACGAAGCCGATGCCAGCGGCGAAGGCATTGTATACCTCACAGCCGTTCGTATCAATCCTCTTCACGGAGGTGATGACGGTATCGTCTCCCACTCGAACTGTCTGGCCGTATCCTCCGCCAACCACAGCAGTACAGGAGAAGTCGTAGTCTATCTCGCTTCCGAACGGTGCGCCAAGTGGGAAGTCGAGCAGGATGTCATGAGGCCAGCCCCCAGCGGCCGAGCGGCGGATTTCAGTGGAGAGCGTGTCGAAGCGGAGATAAGCGGACTGAAATGGGCCCGTTCCTCCGTCAAGGTCTAGCCACTGCGAGGTGTACCGGAAATAGCGAACTCCGTCGACGAGCGTATCCCCCGTCACCTCGCGCCGCTCGTATCCGAATCCGTATACAGGCGAGAGGGCGTTGTACTCCCAGACGTTGCCAACTTCGAGCGGGAAGTAGCGCTCGGCGCTCGTGGTGTCGGGGGTCTGGGCGCAGACCGCCCCGGCGAGGACGAGTAGTAGTGTGCAGAGGGTAGCAAGTGGTTTCATGGCTCGTAGGGTTTGATACCAAATCCGGATGATCTATAGCATGTTGTCATTGCGAGCGACTGCAAGGAGCGCGGCAATCTCGCGGCTTGGTAGCTGCTCCGGGAGATTGCCACGTCGCTGCGCTCCTCGCAATGACACGCTGTTTAACCGGACTTGGTATGAGTGGACGATAGCGACAAGGTAGGCGGTGCATTTAGCGGACGACTGCGACGCGCGCCGTGACGGTAGCTCCGGCTGCTTCAGCGCGGAGAAGGTAGACCCCTGCCGGGAGTGCGGCCCCGTCGAGGTGGAAGCGGTGGTCCCCTGCCGGCAGCAGCCCGTCGTAGAGCACGGCGACCTCGCGCCCGAGCACGTCGTAGACCGCGAGCCGAGCTTCGGCGGCAGCCGGGAGAGCGAGCGCCGAGGTAGCCTCCCCGCGCGTCGGGTTCGGGAAGACCGAGAGCACTAGGCCGGCAGGCGGCGCGGCCTCGTCCTCGGCGGCGGTCACGCCGGTCACCTCAAACGCGAGTGGGACCTCCAACGCCGCGCCCGTCGCGGCCTCGAACACCTGGAGCGATGCCGAGTAGACGTCCCCCACCGACCGCGTGCCCGCGCTGAAGGTGAGCGCGATCTCGGTGCTCTGGCCCGGCGCGAGCGTCCCGTCCCACCGATCCAGCGCCAGCCACGACGGCGGCAGCGGGTGCGGACGCACCGCCTTGACGCCCGTGTTGCCAAAATCGGCAAAGACGAAGTACAGCACGCCGTTCGGGTCGAGCCGGCTCCGCAAAGGCTCGCCGCTGAGGCTCGCCGTCCCCCCGACGAGGTCCAGCAGCGGCGTCTCCGCCCCAAGATCCTGCCCCCACCGGTCCGTCACCACTATGCGCTTGACCCCGGTGGGCCCCGGCGTCCCCGGCGGGATGATCCCGAACTCCAGCCGCACCGCCTCGGGCTCCCCGGCGCTGCCGTCGGCGCGCATCCCGCCGTGGGCGTCGACGCCGCCGCCGACCGACTCCGTGCCGGGGTAGGCCGTCTGCTCGACCGGGTAGCCCTCAGCGACGGTCCCGGTGGAGTCGACGGCCCAGAGGGTGTCGCTGAACCCGTCGATGTAGTAGTACAGCCGCGTGGCCGGGTCGTAGCTCGCCCCCTGGGGGCCGACCACGTCGTCGGGCGGCGGAGCGTCGTGCCGCACCGGCACCTCAATGCGCCGCCCGGTGGCGACCCCGTCGAGGGAGCCTTCCAAGAGGAGCGCACGGAGAGTGAGGCCCCGCTCCTCCTCGATGTTGAGCCACCAGAGGGTGCCGGTGTCGGGGTTGTACGTCACGCCCCGCGCGCGCGTCAAACTGCCAAGCTCTTCCACTACCGGGTGTTCGAAGCTTCGGATGGGGTTCAGCCCTGTGTCGAATTCGAACGTCTGGGAAAAAACAAATCTATTCTCAGCGACGAAGAGCCTCCCCTCCGGCGTCATCGTCAGTCCGTAGGGAATCCATAGGGAGCCAACATCGTCGTCGTCTGCCTCGAAGAGCACCTCGCCGAGCGGTCCGCACGCGTCACCTGCGGCCGCCTCGCTCAGCCGCAGCCCCGCCCCCACGCGTTGGAGCGGGCGCTCGAACGAGAGACAGAAGGAGACGGCCTCGCTTCCGGTGTTCGCCAGCGTGAGCACACGCTCGGCCACCTCGCTCTGCTCCAGCGTCACAGCGAGACTCTCCGGGGTAGCTACGAGCTGCGCCCGCGCAGGGACGCCCCCGCCGAGCACGAGGCTCAGCAGGAGCACCCCCGCCACGAACAGCGCAGGTCGAGGGGGCCGCCTCATCGGACCACAGTGATGCGCTGCGAGGCCGTGAACGCCTCGCCCGTGGCACGCACCACGTAGACGCCGCTCGGCAGCGCGGTCGCGTCGAGACCGAAGCGATGCGTCCCCGCCTCGACCGGCCCGTCAGCGAGCACCGCCACCCGGCGGCCGAGCACGTCGAAGACTACCACGCGCGCCTCGGCCGCCTCGGGCAGCGCCAGCGCCACGGTTGCCGCCCCGCGCGCCGGGTTCGGATATACCACGAGGGACGCCGCCGGCACCGCCGCTTCCGTCCCTCGGCTCCCTCCGACCGGACCCGCGACCCGGCCGCCGTCACCCGCGCGCCGGGCGTAGAACCCCGCCACCGACCGCAGCGCCGCCTGCGCGCCTTCGTCCGGCTCCCCGGCCGCTACCGCCTCGACTGCCGACGCCGCCTCAGCGTAGCGGCCCTCCGCCGCTTCGAGCGACGCCCCGGCGAGCGCCAGCACGCGCCCTACCGCCTCGGACTCCGCGAGGGGGGCCCACGCTGCGACTAGCTCGGCCGCCGCGTCGTAGTCCTCCTGCCCGAGCGCCGCCACTGCCTCAACTTCGAGCGCGGCCTCGGCCGTCGCCCGCTCGGTCTCGGGGACCTCCGGCTCGGCCAGCACGGCCCGCAACGTCTCGAGGAGCGCTGCCGTCTGTGCCCACTCGCCGAGGGCGTCGCCCCGGTCGAGCCGGTGGAGCGCGCCGAGCTCGTAGATCAGGGTGGGGGCCTCGCCCGAGGCCGGGGCCGCCGCGAGCGCCGCGCGCGTCGACGCGATCAGAGAAACGAGCGTCTCAGGACTGTCGAGGCCACCCTCGGTCCCGGAGCGCATCTCCATGCCCGGCCCCTCCACCCCGCCAGCAGTGGCATAGCCTCCGCGCTGGCCGCTCAAGGTGAGGCACGAGGGCGGGCTGACGGTGTAGTCGCATTCCGAGACCGGGACGTAAGCCACCGGCCCGGCGAAGGCCCCAGCCGTCCCCGGCGTGAGCGTATCCCAGTAGGTGTTGACGGCCTGGGCGGTCGTGCTCGTGAGGTTACGCAGCAGGAGGCCGCCGGTGTCGTAGACCGAGTTCCGTCCGTTGACGGTCGAGTTGCCGAGGAAGGCATAGCCGCCGGTGTAGAGGAGGATCTCGGTGGTGGCGTTGCCCGCGATCCGGTTGGTACCGAAACCATTAACGATGGGACTCATCGTGAGGTCGCTGCCCGCGACGACGGCGGCCCCATAGTCCCCGTTGCTCTCGACGACGTTGAAGGGGTAGAAGGGGTCGACCGTGGCGTTCGAGAGGGCGAGGCCTAGCTCGCCGTTGGAGCTAATCGTTGTTCTATCGATGCGTGCCGTGGCGTCGACGAGGCGGACGCCCTCGCCGATGTTATTGCTGACGGAGGAGCTCGTCAGCGTGAGGTCGCCGTAGCAGGTGCCTCGGCAGGGGCAGGCCGCGCCCCCGATGGCGCAGTCGATGAACCCGACGAGGATGCCGTCGCCGTTGCTCTCGACGGTGGAGCCCGAGACCGTCGCCCCCTCGGCCGAGCGGACGTCGAGGCCGACGCCGTTCGAGCGGAGCGTCGAGCCGGTGATCGAGGCCGTGCCCGGCTCGAAGACCGTGACGCCGGTGGCGGCGCGCTCGACGGTGACGCCGGTGGCGTCGAAGGTGCCGCCCACGGCGAAACCGTTCCACGTCTGCGCGGGGTCGATAGGCCCGAAGGTGGTGCTGGAGGCGCTGAACCCGCCCTCGACGGTGTACCCCTCGGACGCCGGGAACAGGACGTTGGCCCCGTACCACTCCCACTCCTGGTTCGCCGCCACGGTGATGCTCCGGTCGTAGCGGACCGTCGCGCCGTCGCCACCGATCAGGCCCGGGCGGTAGGTCGCCGTCATGGCGCGCATGCGCGCGAACTGCCCCGGCGTGAAGGCCCCCCAGCAGTAGTCGAGGCTGTAGCTCATGTAGTTGTCGACGTCGTCGGGAGCGTCGGAGCCGCCGGGCCCGAGCATGTCGGGGCACGAGTTCCGGAGGGGGCACGAGCCGGCGACGAGGTTCCGACCGTCGAGCTCCGGCGGGGTGTCGCAGACGCGGTCACCATTAGAGAGGCAAGCCGGTGCCGAGGCGTCAGGGCAGGAGTTCGGGGGGTCGAACGTATGGTAGAGCCCGAGCCAGTGGCCGACCTCGTGGACGAGCGTCCCCCCCTGGTTCGGATGGCTCAGGGGGTTGCCGTACCACGGGAGCTGGTACCACGGGCTGTCGGTGATCCGGAAGAAGTTGACCACGACGCCGTTGCTGGGGCTGCCCGCCGAGGTCGGGAACGAGGCGAAGCCGTCGGGGCCGCCCGGCATGTAACCCAGGTAGACGTTGAGCACGTTCTCGGTGTCGACGTAGTAGGCTTGCTTGGCAGCGAAGCTGTTGGTGCGGAAGTCCTGGAACCAGTCAGTGTTCTCCACCCGGTTGACACCCCGGAGGTAGAACGAGATGTCGCCCCCGGCAAACGCCCGGTTGAGCGTGTCGATCTGCGTCTGGAGACTGGCGAGGGGGTAGTTCCCGACCCCCTGATCGTCGTGGACGGCGTGGAACACGACCGGGATGCGGATCTCCCCGGCCGGTAAGAGGATGTAGTTTAGCGAAGTCTCGGTGAGTGGCGGCTCGAAGGCGCACCACTCGTCGGTGGTCTGGGCTTGCACGCGATCAGCGCCGGCCATGACGAGGGCCAAGCTCAGTGCGCAGAGAGAGAGAGAGACGCATGGGACCGTGGGTTTGGGTGAGACGGCAGGAAACACGGTGGGGGCTTATCTCCGCTTGCACTGCGAGAGTATGAAATATCCGGGTACAATACAAGTCCCCATAAAATTATTCTTGACACCCTTCGGTTTTTGAGCTATAGGCCCTCACCCCGGCTTCGCTATCGGTTCGGACGGCAGGGCAACGACCGAGGCTGGCATTCGGAGCCGGGCTGTCGGATATTCTGCCCGCACCGTCATCCCGTAGACCATGCCTCTGACGCAGACCGCGCCGCCTCTCCTCCGAGACCGCCTCCGCGCGCTCAACCGCGCGCTGCGGACCTACCAGTGGGTCAAGAACGTCCTGCTCTTCGTCCCGATGCTGATGGCCCACCGGGTCGGAGACGCTGAGGTGTGGGCAAGCGCGGCGCTCGGGTTCGTCGCCTTCAGCCTGTGCGCCTCCTCGGCCTACGTCGTCAACGACTTGGTCGACCGCGAGGCCGACCGGCAGCACCCGGCCAAGCGCCACCGCCCCTTCGCCTCCGGCGCGCTCTCGTTCGGCTTTGGCCTGGTCCTCGTCCCGGCGCTCATCGTGGCGGCCTTCGGGATCGCGTGGTGGGCGCTGCCGGCGGCGTTCCGGCTGACGCTGGCGGTCTACCTGGTCACCACGCTCGCCTACTCGTTCGTGCTCAAGCAGCAGCCCGTAGTCGACGTGCTGGTGCTGGCCGGGCTCTACGCGCTACGCATCTTCGCCGGCGGCGCGGCCACGGCGGTGCCCGTCTCGGAGTGGCTGCTGGCCTTCTCGGTGTTCTTCTTCCTGTCGCTGGCGCTGCTGAAGCGCTTCGCCGAGCTGCACCGCCTGGAGTCGGACCCGGCGGGCTCGCTGCTCGGGCGCGGCTACCGGGGCGACGACCTGCCGGTGCTCCGCACGGCGGGGCAGACGGCGGGCTACCTCTCGGTGCTGGTGCTGGCGCTGCACATCCGCAGCCCCGAGATCAGCGTGCTCTACACGCGGCCGAGCCTGCTGTGGGCCGTGGCGGTGCTGCTGCTCTACTGGATCACGCGGGTGTGGCTGCTGGCGGGCCGGCGGGACCTGGACGACGACCCGATCCTGTTCGCGGCGAAAGACCCGGCGAGCTACTTCGTGTTCGGGCTGATGGGAGGTGCGCTCCTGATTGCCTCCCTGTGAAGAAGGCACGGGGTGAAGAAGGCACCGGGAGTAGAAAGATGGCGAACGGTTAGCCCACCGCGCAGTCCCGCCCCTACCTTACCGGTTCAAGCTCTCTCTTCTCCCGTGGCCGCTCGACCGAACCCTCTCGCCTACGCCTCCTGGGGCCGCGTCCCGCGCTCGACGCCGGCGCGCGTGCGGCGGATGAGGCCCGGCAGCGAGGCGCTGCCCGCAGGCCCCTCGGTCTCGGGCTCCTCGATGCTGACCTACGGGCAGGGCCGGTCCTACGGCGACGCCTGCCTCAACAACGGTGGCACCCTCCTCGACGCCTCCGCCCTCGACCGCATTCTCGAGTTCGACGCGGGCACCGGGGTCCTCCGGTGCGAGGCCGGGGTGACGCTGGCCGCCCTCCTCGCGGTCACCGTGCCCCAGGGCTGGTTTCTGCCGGTCACCCCGGGCACCACCTTCGTCTCCCTCGGCGGGGCGATTGCCAACGACGTGCACGGCAAGAACCACCACCGCGACGGGAGCTTCGGCCGCTTCGTCCGCCGCTTCGAGCTGTGGCGCTCGGACGGCGGGCGGCTCGTCTGCTCGCCCGAGGACAACGCCGACCTGTTCCGGGCCACGGTCGCCGGCCTCGGCCTGACCGGTTTCATTCGCTGGGCCGAGATTCAACTCACGCCCATCGAGAGCGACCGGATCGACCTGACCCGGACGCGCTTTCCGTCGCTCGACGCCTTCTTCGAGATCAACGCGACCGCCAATGCCCGCTCGCGCTACACCGTCGCGTGGATCGACACGACGGCGACCGGGGCCGGCCTCGGACGCGGCCTCTACGTCGAGGGCGACCACGCACCCGGCACGCTGCCGCCGCCCGGCGAGGTCCCGACGCCCCGCCTCCGCCTCCCGCTCGATGCGCCGAGCGGCCTGCTGAACCGGTTCACGGTTCGGGCCTTCAACGCGCTCTACTACCGGCAGCAGGTCGCGCCCGTCGTCCGCAAGCGCGTGCCGTATGCGCCGTTCTTCTACCCCCTCGACGCGCTCGGCAGCTGGAACCGGCTCTACGGAAAGCGGGGCTTCTTCCAGTACCAGTTCGTCGTCCCGTTCACCGAGGGGCACGCGGCGGTGCGCGAGATCCTCGACCGGATCGCCCGCTCCGGCCAGGCGTCGTTCCTGGCGGTCCTCAAGACGTTCGGGGACCTGCCCTCGCCCGGCCTCCTCTCCTTTCCGCAGCCCGGCGTCACCCTCGCGCTCGACTTCCCGAACCGAGGGGCGAAGACCACGCGCCTCTTCGCCGAGCTCGACCGGCTCGTCCGCGACGCCGGGGGCCGCCTCTACCCGGCCAAAGACGCCTGCATGACGGCCGCCGACTTCCGGCGGTTCTACCCCGAGTGGCAGGACTTTCAGCAGTACATCGACCCGGCGTTTTCGTCGAGCTTCTGGCGGCGGGTGACGGGCTGAGGCAGGAGGAACGAACCCGCTTGTGCTCCCCTCCTCTACATTAGCCCGCGCTCTGCAAGCGACGTGTAGCCGCGCCCGGCGATGATGAGGTGGTCGTGCACCGGAATGCCCATCAGCTTGCCGGCCTCGACGAGCTGCTTGGTGATCTGCACGTCCTCCCGGGACGGCTCCGGGTTGCCGGACGGGTGGTTGTGCAGGCAGACGATGGCCGCAGCGTTCTCCACCACGGCCCGCTGGAAGACGGCGCGCGGCTCGACGATGGACGCCGCGAGGCCGCCTTCGGAGATCGTGAAGTCGCCCGTGATAACGTTGGCCGTGTTGAGCAGCACGATCACGAACACCTCGCGCTTGAGGTCGCGGAGCTTGGGGCCGTAGGCCGCCGCCACATCGCCCGGCGCGCAGACCTGGACGCGCTCGCCGTCGCCCTGCGCCTCGACGCGCCGGCCGATCTCGAACGCCGCCTGGAGCTGCACCGCCTTGGCCGGGCCGATCCCGACGACGCGCTCCAGGAGCTTCCGCTCCTTCCCGGCGAGCGCCGCGAGGGAGCCGTAGGTCCGCAGCAGCGCTTGCCCGAGCTGGACGGCCGAGAGGCTACCCGCCTTCGTGCGCGTCCCGTTGCCGAAGATGAGCGCGATCAGCTCGGCGTCGGAGAGGGCCGCCGCGCCGCGCGCCATCAGCCGCTCGCGCGGGCGCTCCGACGCGTCCCACTGGTTGATCGGAAGGTGGTACTGGACGTCCGGCTCGGCGGCTGGGTTGATGGGCGTGTGCATGGCGGGGCAGGCAGGGGTGAAGGAAGACTGTCCTTCTAGACGCAGGAACCGGCCTCGCGTAACCTAGGCACCCGCCTCTTCCGCCGTGCGACGCTGTACGGCGTGCTCGGCCGACCGAGAGACACCGGACCGAGAGGCACCGCACGGCGCAGACTTTCTCGATTCGTAGTGGCCTCGCCGGTGACGTTTCCTCGTATGTACAGGTGGGGCGGGAAGTACGAGACCGCTCCCGCCTGCACCTCCCTTGTTTGTTCTTTCTTGTTTTCACGGCTACACTGTAGCGCCCACCACAACACTTGGGGTGCTACGGGGGCGACAGGCTTGGTGGTGGGGCCTGTCGCCCTTTCTTTATGCCGCGGCGCTGGAGTCGGCCCTATCTGGCTAGAGCCGTTCGGAGGTGAAGAGAGCCTCCCAATCCCCACCAGAGTGCGCCGGGCCTGACGAGGAGATACGCCTACAGTCTCTTGCGTTTGGACGAAGCGCTTCTTACGTTACGATCTCCTCACCATTCCCCCAATGCACATGCTTTCGATCATCCGCGCTCCGCAGTTCCTCTCGTCCTTGCTTCTCGGTGCCGCGCTCTGCGCCCCGGTGCACGCCCAGGTGCTCAGCGGGCCCGCCGAGACCTTCATCGTCACCACGACCGCCGACACCGACGACGGAGCCTGCGATGCCGACTGCTCGCTCCGCGAAGCGCTCGCTGCCGCGAACGCCGGCTCCAGCCTGGACACGATTCTGTTTGCCGACGCCCTCGCCGGAGAGACGCTCACGCTCACCCTCGGGCAGCTCGGCATCTCCAAACCCCTCGTGCTCGACGGATCGGGGCTAGACATCACGGTTAGCGGAAACGGTGTCTCGCGGGTACTCCAGGTGAGCACCCGAGAGCGGGTCGAGATCGTCGGCCTCACGCTGGCAGACGGCTTCACCGACGGACCGGGAGGCGGCGTTTACGCAACGGGAGGAAGCCGACTCACGCTTCGCGAAGTGACGGTGCGGGACAACACGGCGCAGGACGGTGGAGGCATTTCCGCGGGCACCGGTCTCACCGTCATCGCCTCGACGATCAGCGGCAACCGGGCTACAGGCGACAGCAACGGCCGCGGCGGTGGGGGGGGTGGCCTCTTCGCCACCTTCGCCACCATTTCCTCTAGCACCATCAGCGGCAACGAGGCTAAATACGGTGCTGGCCTCACATCATCTCCCTTCACCGATTCCTACATCGCGTTGCGAAACAGCACCGTCGTAGGCAACAACGCTACGAGTACGGCCGGTGGCCTCCATAGCGTCGCGGGTATCTTCGAGAAATACAGCATCGTCGCTTTCGAGAACAGCATCGTCGCGGGCAACACAGTGGGCGGGAGCTTTACCGCGCCCAGCGCGAACTGCGCCGGATACAACTCGCCGCCGTTCTCTGTTGGCTACAGCGTCGTCGATGCAGACTGCAACCCGTCGGACACGGACCGCATCGTCGATGCGTCCACCCTGCCCGCCCTCTTGCTCGACCCGGTGCTTGCCGACAACGGCGGGCCGACGCTGACCCACGCGCTGCTCGCCCCCGGCGGCGACCCGAGTGCCAACCCCGCCATCGACATCGGCGGCGACTGCGGGCCGGTCGATCAGCGCGGCTTCCTCGCGCCCACCGACGGCGACGGCGACGGCATCGCTGCCTGTGACGCCGGGGCCGTCGAACGCGCCGCCCCCAGCGGCTCCGACGTCACGATCCAGTTCGCCATCGCCTTGGACCCGGCCCTCGTCCCACCCCAGGGGGGGTCGATCCCGTTCGGCGTGCTGCTCGCCAACACCACAGATGCGCCGCAGACCGTCCAGGTGTGGAGCGAGGCGACGCTGCCTGACGGCTCGGTCCGTGGCCCGCTCATCGGGCCGGTCACGGTCCGCCTCGCGCCGGGCGACACGCTGTCCCGCAAGATCGAGCAGGCGGTCCCGGCCCGCGCGCCGGCCGGCCTCTACTTCTACACCGGGTTTGTGGGCGATTTCCCTGACGCGCCGCGAGACAGCAGCTTCTTCCGCGTCCGCAAGCAGGCAGCACGCGGAGTCGTAGGGCCGCTGACTGCCACGGCATGGACCGTCATAGACGCCACGACAGGGTCGCCGGTGCTGGCCGGGGACCGCTGGACCTCGGACGAGCTACCAGAGGTGGCCTCTTCAACGTCGGTGCCGACCGCGTTCGCCCTCGCCGCGGCCTACCCGAACCCGTTCCGCTCTGCCACTACGCTGAGCCTCGACCTGCCCGAGGCGACGACTGTGCGGCTCGTGGTTTACGACGTGCTCGGCCGTACGGTGGCGACGCTCGTGGACGGGGAGCTAGCAGCCGGCAGCCACGCTCTCACTCTCGACGGGTCGGCGCTGCCGAGCGGCACCTACCTGGTGCGCCTCACGGCCGGCGGCTTCGCGGCGACGCAGCGCGTGACCCTCATCCGTTAACCTCGGAGATCGACGAAAAAGGGTGCCCGCAGCGAGAGTCTCGCTGCGGGCACCCTTTCGTCTCAAACGCTGCGCTCTACGCTACCGGCCCATCACCATCGCGCCGGTGCGAAGCTCCTCGACGAGCCGCTCGGCGTCGTAGACCGCCTCGAGCGCCTCCATCATCCCGCGCGAGTCCACGCCGACGGTGCGGTTCTGCTCGGGCAGGTAGATGTAGTCGCCCGGCAGGCTCTGGATGTTGCCGTCGAAGGCGATCCCGACGATCTCGAGGTCCCGGTTGAGCATCGGCGAGCCGGAGTTGCCGCCGATGATATCGTTCGTCGTGACGAAGTTGTACGGCGTCGTCAGGTCGAGGTCGGCTGGGATGGGGAGCCAGGAGCCGGGGAGGGTGAAGAACTGCGCGTTGTCGGCGTCGGGCTGGAACGCGTAGTGGCGGTCGTAGAGTCCGTAGAACGACGTGTAGGGCGGGGCGACGGTGCCGTTGTAGGGGTAGCCTTGCACCACGCCGTCGTTGATGCGGAGCGAGAAGGTCGCGTCCGGCGGGATGTCGGTGCCGTAGACCTCGAAGCGCGCCCGCCCGAGCTGGCCCGAGAGCTCGCTGGCCTGCGCGCCGAGCACCGCCGCCTGCTGCTGGAAGGCGATGTAGCGCGGCCAGATCGCCGCCGCGATGGCGAGCGCTGGGTCGCCAGCGGCCGTCAGGTCGCCGTCGAACGCGGCCTCGGTGCCGGCCGCCGTGGCGAAGGCCGACGCCGAGACGAGCGCCTGCGCCCGCTGGGCCGGCGAGCTACCGGCGAGCGCGGTGCGGACCACCTCGTCGTCCTGCCCGAAGTAGTAGGCGAAGTCTTGCAGCCGCGCCTCGGTGAGGGCGACCTCGAGGTCCGTCGGCCGCCCGTCCTCGACGCTCGTCGCGGCCTCGCGGAAGCGGGGGTTCTGCGTCTGGGCGAAGGCGTAGGCGTTGAGCGCACGCGAGAGCGTGTTCGACGCCACCGACGCGCCCGGCCGCATCCCGGCGAAGGCCCCGAGCTCGGCCCCGAAGGCCCGCGCCTCCTGCCGGTTCTGGGCGACCTCGCCGAAGAGCGACCCGTACTTGGCGCGGAGCGCAGGGTCGGCCTCGACGCGCTGCCGGAAGGCGCGCTCGGCGGCTCCACGCCGGGCGATCACGTAGGGGTCGCGCAGGCCCTCGACGCGGCCGGTGTAGGCTTTGCGGCCGTTAGAGAGTGAGAAGTACGTGTCCTCGATCTCCGGCGTCGCCGGGTCGTCCGGGTTGGCGCGGACGTAGTCGAGGTAGAGGTCGCTGCGGGTCTCGAGGAGGCGGAGGGTGCTCGGCTCCTGCACGTCGCGGCGGTACTCGAGCTCCGAGACCGTCTGGAGGCGCGTCGTCGAGCCCGGATTGCCGATCACGAAGACGAGCTCGCCCGGCTCGGTGCCGTCGGCGCTCCAGGGGAAGTAGAACTCCGACGTGTCGACCGGCCGGCCGTCATCGCCGTAGGCGCGGAAGAGCGCGAAGTCGAGGCTGTAGCGCGGGTAGGTGAAGTTGTCCGGGTCGCCGCCGAAGAAGCCGACCTCGTCCTCGGGCGCGAACGCGAGGCGGACGTCGCCGTAGCGCCGAAAGGTGTAGGCCGAGTACTGGCCGCCGTTGTAGAACGTGACGACCTGGACGCGTATCCCGGCGTCCTCGCCGCCGGCCGCCGCGCCCATGCGCTCCTCGATGGCCTCGATGGCCTCCTGCCGGGCATTGATCCGCTCGGCGTCGGTCTCCATCGCCGCGGCGGCGTCGTCGATCTCGGCGGTCACGTCGGTGATCTCGATGAGCTGCTCCACGAAGAGGTCCTCGACCAAGCGCTCCTCGTCCAGGTCGTCGGCGAGGAAGCCGTCGCGGCCGAGGTTCTCGCCGTCTTCGGTGACCTGGGTCACGCTCTGGCGGGCGCAGTGGTGGTTGGTCAGGATGAGGCCGTTCGGGGAGACGAACGAGGCCGAGCAGTAGCTCGCGAAGCGGAGCGCGCCGAGGTGGGCGTGCTCGAACCAGTCGTCGTCGGGCGAGAAGCCGTAGGTCTCGGTGAGATAGGCGCGGGGCGGGTTGTCGAAGGTGAACATCCGGCCGTTGTCGAAGCGCCCGGCGCGGACCGTGTCCGGGTCGAGGAGCAGCGGCGCAGTCATGCCTATCGGCCTATCGCTCGCCGCCTCCATCATCTCGTCGCCCATCGGTTGGTCCGACGGGGGCGGCGTCGTGGGCGGCTCGGCGGTAACGACCTCGGTGCCGGAGCAGGCGGCCAGCGCGAGGGCCAGCAGGAGGAAAAGCGTGGGGACTCGGTACATGGATTCAGGCGGTTGGAGGGAGAGCGTTGCGGACGGCGACGTATATTGGCGGCCGCCGCTGACGGTGGCACTTCTGCGAGAGTGGCGGAATGGCAGACGCGCCAGATTTAGGATCTGGTGGGGTAACACCCGTGGGGGTTCGAGTCCCCCCTTTCGCACTACAGGCACGAACGTCAGCCCGGCCGGCGCAAGATAGCCGCTGCCGGGCTTTTCGTTTCACCTCGCGGCTCGCTCTAGCGCACTTACCCGCCCCCGATGCGTCTGCCTCTGCTCGCCGCCTGCCTCGTCGCCCTCGCGGGCTGCGCCCTGCTCCGATCCGAGGCACCGCCGCCCGAGCCGCCCCGCGCGGAGCGCGCTACCGGCCGGCCCAGCGATGGCCTCCTCGAACGGCCTGACCTCCAAGCCGTCGTCGAGCGCCAGACCCGGCGCGACACCTCGGCGCTGCGGGCCTTTCTGACGGACGAGGACCCTGCCGTTCGGGCGAGGGCCGCCCTCGCGGTCGGCTCGGTGCAGGACCTGGGCGCGGTGCCGATTCTGCTCCGCCTCCTCGGCGACTCGGACGCCCAGGTGAGAGCCGACGCCGCCTTCGCCCTCGGCCAGAGCGCGGACTCGACCGCCGCGCTCTCGCTCCTCGACGCGCTCCGCGCCGAGCGCGAGCACACGGTGCAGCGCCTGCTGCTCGACGCCCTCGGCAAGACCGGCGGCCAGGCGACGCTCACGGCCCTGCCGGACGTACCGCTCGACCCGGCCCTCGATCCAGCCCGCGCGCTCGCCATCGCCCGCTACGGGCTGCGCGGCGTGCACGACCGCGCCGCTACCGCTTGGCTCGCCGCTCGCCTCCTCGCGCCCGACGCCGGCCTCCGTGAGAACGCCGCCTACGTCTTCGGCCGGCTGCGCGACCCGGCCCCGTGGCAGCACGTCGAGCGCGCGGTGCTCGATGCCGCCGCCAACCTCTCGGCCGGCGACGCTGGGCAGATGCACCTCGCCTCGGCGCTCGGCCGGCTCAACCCGGCCGTCGGCGTACCGCGCCTGCTGCCGCTTCTAAGCGCGAGCGACGACTGGCGCGTCCGCACGAACGCCGCCCGCGCCCTCGCCCGGCCCGATGCCTCCGAGGTCGTCCAGGACGCCCTCCTCGCTGCCCTCAACGACCCCTCGGCTCACGTCTCCATAACGGCCGCCGGGGCGCTCGCGGACGTAGAAACGCTCTCCGCCGAGCGGCTCGACCGGGTGGAAGCGGCGATGGAGCGGCACGGCTCGGCGTGGCCGCGCTGGACAGCGCTCGTGCCTGCTCTCGTGCGAGGCGGCCGGATCGAGACGGCGCTGCGGCGGATAGCCACTCTCACGCCGTCTGAAAACCTCCCCTTCGCCCGCGCCGCTGCCCTCGCCGGTCTCGCCGAGGCCGACGACGCTGCGGTGACGACCGCTCTCACCGAGGCGGCCCGAGACGACGATCCACGCGTGGCCTACGCCGCGCTCGAGGCGCTCAAGGCCGGCTGGAGGCGCGACCGCACGAGCGGGCGAGCGCCGTTCTACTTCGGCCTCTTCGCCGAGGCGCTCCGGCGGCGTGACCTCGCCACGGCCTACGCCGCCGCCCCCGTTCTCGGAGATTCGCTCTTCCGCCCCCTCGGCGCGTCGGCTGTGCTGCGCGAGACCTATGCCGAGATGGAGACGCCTGCCGACATCGAGCCGATGGTCGAGATCGTCCGCGCCCTCGGCGAGATCCGCGACACGACCGCCGTCCCGTTCCTGCTCGACGTGGCGCTCGAGGGCCCGCACCCGACCATCCGGCAGGCCGCCGCCGCCACGCTCAGCGAGCGCTTCGGGCGCGGCGTGGACTTCGAGGCGACGGGGCTCGCCACGCCTGCCTTTCCGGCGCTCGACTGGTCCTACCTCCGCACCCTCGGACGCTACCCGCTGCTGACCCTCGACACCGACCGGGGCACGGTCGTGATCGAGCTCAACACCGAGGCCGCGACGCTGACCGTGCAGGAGATCACCCGCAACGCGGAGGCCGGGCGCTACGACGGGGTCCCGTTCCACCGCGTCGTCCCCAACTTCGTGGTCCAGGGCGGCGACTACGTCCGGGCCGACGGCTTCGGCGGGCCGGGGGCGTTCCTCCCGAGCGAGTTCGCCCGCCTGCCCTACGCGCGCGGCACCATCGGCATGGCCTCGGCCGGCAAGGACACCGAAGGGTCGCAGTTCTTCGTCACCCACTCGGCGCAGCCCCACCTTGATGGCCGCTACACCGCCTTTGGCCGCGTCCTCCAGGGACAGAACGTGGTAGACCAACTCCGCCAGGGCGACCGCGTGCTGGAGGTACGAGTGACGCGCGATGAGTGACGACTGGGCGTTGATAGCTCGTCATTCGCCGTTCGTCATTCGCCGTTCGTCACTCGAGGAGCTGGTCGTAGTCGCTGGAGCGGGCCGGGTCCATCTCGATCAGCATCGCGTAGAGCTGGTTCTTGACCTCGTCGGCCTCGCCGAACAGCTGGACGAGCTCGCTGGCCTTCGTGGCGAAGAACAGGTCCGAGGCGTATTTGCGCGACACCTCCAGGAACAGCTCGTAGACGGCTTCGATGGCGGTGAAGCCGGTCGTCCACGCGGTCTCGGAGTCGCGCATGAACAGGTCGAGCGCGCCGAAGTGGTAGAGGAACGAGGCGCGGCGGAGGCCCTCGTAGCGCGGATCGAGGAGCTGGCGGACGAGGGTCGTGCGCGTCCGGTCGTCGCCGATGCTGACCCAGCCGGGGTCGCCTTGGGACTGGGCCAGCTCGGAAATCTCTCGGGCCTGGTCGAAGAAGCGGGTGCCGCCCAGCTCGGAGAACGAGTCGTAGTCGTAGCCGAGGATCAGGAACGCGTAGAAGTTCAGCACGCTCGTCAGCGCGTCGTAGCGGTTGGTGTCGAAGATCAGCGGCTGCCCGCGGTTGTACTGGAACTGCCACTGCGAGTCGATGGCCTGGAAGACGGTCGTGGAGCTGCCCGTGGCGTAGATCGGCCGCCGGCTGCCGACGACGATCTGGGCCGTGAACCGGTCGAGCCCCTGCGCCTCGGTCAGCGTCACGTTGACCGTGCAGTCGATCCGCTCGACCTCGCGGAACCGGTCGTCCGTCCACGAGCGCTGGTTGAGGTACTGCTCGATTTGGTCCTGGAGGTTGTTGAGGAACTCGAACTCGTTGCCGCCGATCTGCGTGAAGTCCACCCGGACCCGGCACAGCAGCTCCTGCGCCGCCGCCGCCGGCGCGAGAGCGACGAGGCCGAGCAGCAGAACGAGAAAGCGGGGAAGGCAGTGCATCGCAGTCGGGTCAGGCAGGGAGCGGGCAAGATAGCATCGGATGTTCTGCTTCGGAACGCGCCGCCCGCCCCACCTCGTGCCCGCCCGGCAGAAGACAGAAGACAGTAAGGGGCCCAGCCAAGCGCACCGGCAGGCTTACATTTCCCGGTTTTACTCCACTCTCCCACTCTCTCAGACGTACGGCGACTGCCCCCGCGCGGCTGCGATCTTCTGCGTGTCGATCGCGATGACGAGCTCCTCGTTCGTCGGGATGGCCCAGACCTCGGTGGCGCTCGCCTCCGCCGAGATCCGGGCGGCCGTGCCGACGGCGGCCTCGTTGCGCGACGCGTCGATCTCGATGCCTAGCCCCTCGAGGCCGGCGCAGACCTGGGCGCGGATGCGCGGGCTGTTGGCCCCGATGCCGGCCGTGAAGACGAGCGCGTCGGCCCCGCCGAGCGCGGCGAGGTACTGCCCGACGTAGCCACGCGCCCGGTAGCAGAACACGTCGACCGCCTGGCGGCAGCGCACGTCGCCGTCGTCGGCTTCGGCGAGGAGGTCGCGCATGTCGGCGGCGTAGCCCGAGAGCCCGAGCAGGCCGCTGTACTTGTTCAGGAGGGTGTGGACCTCGGCGAGCGTCAGCTCCTCCTTCTCGACCAAGTCGAAGACGATGCTCGGGTCGAGGTCGCCGGAGCGGGTGCCCATCACGAGGCCGGCGAGCGGGGTCATCCCCATCGAGGTGTCCACGCTGCGGCCGTCGCGGATGGCGCACAGCGAGCAGCCGTTGCCGAGGTGCGCGGTGATGACGCGGGAGGCTCTTTTCTCGATCCCCGCCAGCCGGTACAGCTCCCGGCTGACGTAGTAGTGGCTGGTGCCGTGAAAGCCGTAGCGGCGGATCTTGTGGCGGCGGTAGAGCCGGTTCGGGATCGCGTAGAGGTAGGCGTGCTCGGGGAGCGTCTGGTGGAACGCCGTGTCGAAGACGGCCACGTGGGGCACGTCCGGCAGCGCCGCCTGGGCTGCCCGGATGCCGCGCAGGTTGGCCGGGTTGTGGAGCGGCGCGAGGTCGAAGGCCTCGCGGATCGCCTCGATCACCTCGTCATCGATGAGCACCGAGTCGGCGAAGTGCTCGCCGCCGTGGACGACGCGGTGCCCGACGGCGGCGATGGGGACGGTCGGCCGGTCGTCTCCCTCGAAGAGCGTGGTCATCACGAAGCGCAGGGCCTCGCCATGGTCGGCGGCCTGGAGCGCCTGCCGCTCGGGCTTCCCGTCGCCGAGCCGGACCGAGGCCAGCGACGAGACCGCGCCGATGCGCTCGACCTGCCCCTCGGCGAGCGTCTGGCGCGCCTCCACGTCGAGCACGTCGAACTTGAGCGACGACGAGCCGCAGTTGATGACGAGGACGACCATGCGGGCGACGAGGTTTGAGAGACTGTTGAGGATTCAGGATCGCGGGCTGCGAGCGGGCGACGGCGAGCGGGCGACTGATGATACCTTATCTCGCAGCTCATCCCGTGCAATTCGTCCTTCCTATGGAGCCAAGCGATCTCGACAACGTCCACTGGGTCATCTTCGGAGCCGTCGCCGGGTTCTTCCTGCTGGCGTTCGTCCTGCTCTACCCGGTGTACCGGTTCATCAACCGGGAGGAGGAGACGAGCCGCTCGTGGACGCCCGGCGAGATCGCCCGCCGCCAGCCGCGTGGCGACGGCAGCCCCGGCGACCCACCCGAGCCGGCCCCGCCTGTGTGACGCCTAGCCGCCGCTCGCTAGCACTGGCGTGGCCTCCGCTGGCGCGTCTTCGATGAAGAGGTAGGGGGCCAGCTTCTCGAACGTCTTCGGGCCGATGCCTCTGACCCGGACGAGGTGGCCCGGCTGCGCGAAGTCGCCGTGCGCGTCGCGGTAGGCGACGATGCGACCGGCAAGCGCGGGGCCGATGCCGGGGAGCCGCTGGAGCAGGCGCTCCGAGGCCGTGTTCAGGTTCATCCGCACCGGCCTCGGCTTGGCCGAGCGCGGCGTCCTCCGCTCGCCCGTCTCGACCACCGCGACGGGCGTCGCCTCGTCGGGCGTGGCACCGTGCGCCTCGGCGTGCGCGGAGTCCGGCGCGGCGGCGGCGGCGTGGAGCGTGGCCGAGCGCGCCTGGAGGTCCGCCTCGAGCGCGGCGTAGTGGTCCGGGGTGTAGCGCAACGCCTGGTCCTGCCAGGTGCGGACACCGAGGCCGGCCAGGAGCAGGGCGGCGACGAAGAGTAGCGCCCCGGCTTCGGTGGCCGTGACGGCGAGGCGCTGCTGGAGCTTGTAGAGCGAAGGCATGACGATCTCGGCGGTCCGTGTGGCGCTTCCATGTGGTGCTATAGACCCGCAGCGACCCGGCGCGTAACCTCCGCCCCACATTTTCCCGGCACCCGGCCGACCGGCCGGCGTTGACTCCCGACGCCTCCTGCCGCCGCCCACCCCCTCGCCTCATGATCGTCCGCACCGACGCCGTCGTGCTCCGCACCCTCGAGTACAGCGAGACGAGCCTGATCGTCACCCTCTTCACGCGGCGGCACGGCCAAGTCACCGTCATGGCGAAGGGCGCGCGGCGGCCGAAGAGCCGCTTTGGCTCCGCGCTCCAGCCGATGGCCTACGTCCAGGTAGTCTACTACTACAAACCCGGCCGCGGCCTCCAGACGCTCAAGGAGAGCGCGCACGTCCAGGTGCTCCACCGCCTCGGGGCCGACATCGAGAAGATCACCGTCGGCCTCCGGCTCGTGGAGCTCGTGCGGGCCCTCACCGGGGACCAGGAGGAGAACCCGCTCCTGTTCACGCTCCTCGTGCAGGCCCTGCTCCGGCTCGACGAGGCCACGGAGCGCGCGGCGAACGTGCTGCCCTCGTTCCAGCTCCGGCTCGCGGCCGTGCTCGGGTTCTCGCCAGACATCGAGCGCGAGGCCGTGCTCGCGCTCCCCGAGGCGGGCGGCGTGCTCGCGCTCGACACCGGGGCCGTGCTCCCGCCCGAGGCCGCGCCGCAGGCCGGGGTCCGCGCCGGGCGGCAGGCCCTCCGCGCCTTCGCCGTCTTCGCCCGCGCCGACCTCGACACGGCGCTGCGGATGGACCTCGGCGGCGACCTCCGCGCCGAGGTCAACCGCCTGGTGGACGCCTACCTGCGCTACCACGTCGAGGACGCCTACCCGGACCGGGTCCGCAAAGTCGCCGGTCAACTCGCCGCTCCGGGTGGGACTTGAACGGGTGCTCCTTGAGGCCTACAGACTCTTCCTCTCGGCCCGGAAGCGCCTGAGGGAAACGAGGGGGTCATCGTTATACTTTTTCCTATGTGCGTTACGTGGAAAAACGAGAAGGCGCGGGACCAGGGAGCTTGACCTAGTGGGATAATGTTGATTATGTTTACATGGTCTGCACCCCACCACGTGCCTCTATTCTAACGCACTCCGCCCTATGAGCCGCAAGCAGCTTACGTCCAAGCAACACTCGTTTCTCCAGTTCCTCGCCGAGCACGTCCGCAAGCAGAAGGTCTGGCCGACCTACCGCGAGATCGTCGATTATTTCGGGTACCGCTCCCCTAACTCGGTCACGCAGAACCTCCAGGCGCTTGCCAAGAAGGGGTATCTCAGCCGCGACCATAACGGCTACCGGCTCGTCGGGCAACGCACCGGCGTACAGCCGGGCGGCTTCCCCATCCAGGGCACCGTCACCGATGGGGCCTTCCACATCAGCCTTCGCATTGACCAGCTCACGCTGCGCGACCTGTTCCCCAACCTCGACCAGACCTTTGCCGTCTACATTGACAGCGGCGAGGTGCATGGGATCGACCACATGGGCACCGGCTACCTGCTCCTGCAGGACGGCCAGATCGGCGATGGTCACGTAGCCGCGGTGGTGCACGATGAGACGGTGGCGCTGGGACAGGTCTACCGCGACGCCGACGCGCTCTACCTCCGGCACCTCGACGGCACGGAGGTCCGAGTCGAAGCGGAGAGCCTCACCCTGCTCGGCCGCTATGCCGGTCACATCAACCGCGCCGGCATCGCCTACGCGCTCCAGACCGAGCGGGCCAGCGAGGCGTCTCTCCAGGACGCGACGCTAACGCTTTCCTAAGCTCCTTTCGCCCGAGGGCTACGCAGGAGCGGCTATGCAGGAACACACGCTTTCGGTGCCCCGGACGGCACGCTACGCTCTGCTCGGCGACCCGGCCGGCCCCGTGGAGGAAGTCTGGCTGGCGTGTCACGGGTACGGTCAACTCGCCTCGTACTTCCTCCGCCACTTCGAGGTGCTCGAGGCTCCCACCCGCCTCCTGGTCGCCCCTGAGGGCCTCTCGCGGTTCTACCTGGACGGCCACCGGCGCGTCGGGGCGTCGTGGATGACGCGCGAGGCGCGCCGCGAGGAGATCGACGACTACGTCCGCTTCCTCGATACGGTCTACGCTGACGTGCTGACGCGGGCGCGGCGAGGACGGGCCCGGCTGACGGCGCTCGGGTTCTCGCAGGGCGGAGCGACGGTCACGCGCTGGCTGGCCCACAGCCCGGCCCTGGGCACCCCACCGGCCGAGCGCCTCGTGCTCTGGGGCTCGGTGCTGCCGCACGACCTTGACCTCGGCGAGCACGGCGACTGGCTGCGCCGCCTCGACCTCACCCTCGTCGTCGGAGACACCGACGGCTTCGCCACGCCGGAACGTATCGCCGAGCAGGAACGCTCGCTGCGCGACGCCGGCATTCCGTTCGAGACAGTCCGCTTCGACGGCGGGCACCGCCTCGACGAAGCCGTGCTGCGGCGCGTGGCGGGATGAGTTGAGGAAGGCGCCTACCTTGTCCCCTCCTGCTCGCTCGTCTTCCTCGCTCTCGGTTGAACGTGCCCCCGTATCTTTCCCCGTTCCCACCTATCCTTGAGAGGTCTCGCCGTGAACCACCCCCGCCGCTTCGTCCCGAGCACCCTGCTCGCGCTCGCTCTCCTCGCCGCTGGTTGCGCCGGTAGCCGGATGCCGCCCCCCGATATGTCTGCTGCCCGTTCCGCCATCGCCGATGCCGACCAGGCCGGGGCGGGCGAGGCCGCGCCCCTCGCCCTCCGCAACGCCCGCCAGAAGCTGGAGCGCGCCGAGCGGGCGATGGAAGACGACGACTATCAGACCGCCCAGTTTCTCACGCACGAGGCCGAGGTCGACGCCGAGCTAGCCGAGGCTACGTCCCGCTCGATGACGGCGCAGGCGGCCGTGGACGAGCTGCGCGAGAGCATCCGCGTGCTGCGTGACGAGATCAACCGCAACCGGCAGGGCGGCGGCCGGTAGCCTCCGCTCCCCCTCCTTTTCTTTCCATCGCCCCCGCTGCCATGACCTATCGCCTCCCGCTGCTCGCGCTCCTGTTCTGCTCGTTTCTCGTCGGGTGCGGCGGTCCGCCCCGCGCCAACCCCGCGCTCACCAGCGCCCGCGACGCCTATTCCGGGGCGTCCAACGACGCCTCTATCGTAGCCAACGCGCCCGTCGCGCTCCAGGAGGCCGAGGAGGCACTGCGCCGCGCCGTGGCCGTGTGGGAGGAAAAGGAAGACACCGACGTGGTCGACCACTACGCCTACGTCGCCCACCAGCGCGTCCGGATCGCCGAGGCCAAGGCCAAGCAGCGCGCCGCCGAGAAGGAGATTGAGATGGTCCGCAACGAGCGACAGGCCGTGGTCCTCGAAGCCCGCGCCGCCGAGGCGGAGACCGCCGAGCGCCGAGCCGTCGCCGAGCGCCAGCGCGCCGAAGCCGCCCGGGCCGAGGCCGAGGCCGCCCTGGCCCGCGCCAGCGAGCTCGCCGCCCAGGTCAACGAGCTCGAGGCCGAGCTGACCAAGCGCGGCTTGGTGCTCACCCTCGGCGACGTCCTCTTCGACACCGGCCAGGCGACGCTCAAGCCGGGCGCGGCCCGCACGACCGCCGCGCTCGTGACGTTCCTCAACGAGAACCCCGGACGCAACGTGCTGATCGAGGGCTTCACGGACAGCGTCGGCTCGGACCAGACCAACCTCGGCCTCTCGCAGCGCCGCGCCGACGCGGTGCGCGACGCGCTGATGGCGAGCGGAATCGCCGGGACGCGCATCCGCACCCAGGGCTTTGGCGAGGCTTTCCCGGTCGCCGACAACGGCACGAATGCCGGTCGTCAGCAGAACCGCCGGGTCGAGATCGTGATCTCGGATGCCCAGGGGATGATCCCGGACCGCACGCCGTAGCTCCGACGCCCTCCGATGGAAAGGCCGCGTCGCTCTCGGAGCAGCGCGGCCTTTCCTGCTTTGCGAGGTTGTGTCGCACACACAGGACGTCCCAAACACAGAGCGCCGCCCAAGCCAAAGCCTGGGCGGCGCTCCACGCGTTCTAGGCAGCCTGCGGGCCTAGCGGACCAGCGTCACGCGGCCGGTCTCGACCTGCGTCCCCGTCGTCAGGCGGTAGACGTAGATCCCGCTCGGCAGGGCCGAGGCGTCGAAGGTCACGTGGTGCGGACCGGCCTCCATCGTGCCGTCTGCCAGCGTGGCGACTTCGCGGCCGCGCACGTCGTAGACGACGAGCGACACGTCCGACGCAGTACCCAGTTCGAAGCCGATCGCTGTGCTGCGCGCGAACGGGTTCGGATAGGCCCCGACCGTCGCGACGCTCGCCGTGGCAGAGGCTTCCGCGCCCTCGGTCACCCACGGGGTGGCGTCGGTCACGTCCCACGTCGCTGCGCCACCGGCGATCTGGCCCGCCGTCACCGTGAGCGCAAACGCTTCCGAGTCCACGGTCGTGTTGGGGAATTGGCCGATGCGGACGGTGTAGACGTAATTGCCCGTCGGTGCGTTGCCCGGCACGGGCTGCACGTAGCTGCCGTTGAGCGTGAAGCCGGGCGGCAGCGTGCCCATGCGCACGCGCCGCTGAGCGATGGTAACCCCAGCGCGCGACGCCGTGTAGAACAGGTCGCCGGTGATGGCATTGCCCGTGTTGTTGGTGATGCTATAGGTGACGGTGAACGAGTTGCCCTGCGCGACGCTCGCCGGCACGCCGGAGGCCGTCAGGTCGAAGTTCGGTCCGGCGGCGACCGGCGGGAAGCCCGTGATGCGGACGATCTGGTCGTCGCCGCCGAAGGCGTCGCGGCTAGCGACGAAGATCTCGTTCCCAGCGAGGACCATCTGGCGGCCCGAGGGCGAGGTGTAGCCTCCGAGGTCGGTGTCGCCGTCGTCTACCATCGCGGCCTCGTTGGCGAACTGCTCCCCGTTGGACCCGTTGGCGCGGACGAAGCCCCACTGCTCGCCCACCGGCGAGCCGAAGCTGTTGTTGTAGAGGTAGAGCCGGTCCGCACCCGGCCCGGTGCCGAGCTCGACGTCTTCCAGCCCACCATCGCTTCCATTCGTGAAGATGCCGTCGGCGAAGGGGTCGTAGGCCACGCTGAGCGCTGGCGTCCCGGCGGGGTTCGCGACCCTCACCACGACGTTCTGGAGGCCCATGCTGCTGCTGCCGAACTCGGAGGACGAGCTGTAGAGACTGCCGTCGGAGCCGACCTCCAGGTCAACCAGGTCGAGGGCCGGGTTGGTGAGCACGACGGTCGGCGTCTGGTTGGCACCGGTTGTGTTGACCCGGTAGAACCCGTCCTCGGGCGCGCCGAAGAACTGGACGCGGGCGAGATAAACCCGGCTGCCGGTGACGGCGATGCCCGTCGTCCCGTCGGCCGTAGCGAGGCGGGTCCCCGTAGTGCCGGCGGCGTTGAGCTTGTAGATCTGGTCCACGTTCGACGAGTCCTGGAGCGCCGCGTAGAGGTTGCCCGCGCCATCGACGTCGATAGCGAAGCAGCTCTCGACGTCGCTGTTCAGGTCAGCGCCGAGTTGGGCGTTCGAGCGGAGGATCGTGGTTCGGTTGCCCGGAGCCGCATTCGGGTTGTGCGTGACGAGGTCGCCGGTGGGGAAGTTGTAGAACACGAACGCGCCGGAGGCCAAACGGGCCATGCACGAGATGTCTACGTCGGCGAGCGTCCCGCCGTCGACGAGCGAGGTCGAGTCGGCGACGGTTTCGTAGTCGGTTTGCGCGGTCGCCGGGAGGGCGAGCAGCACGAACGCGGTGAGAAGGGTGAGGAGGGAGCGCATAGTGCGAAGGGGGTTGGGGTGAGACGAAGGGAAACCCCAAGCTACGCCCGCCCCACGCCACCGCTGATTACTCCCTCATTACCTCTGGATGATTCGCTATGCGCCTGCGTCTCATCCCGGCGCGGTCCTCTCCAGCCTGACGGGTGCCCTCACTTCGCCGTGCAAATCCGCTGAGCGCCTGGTCAGTCAGTCCCGATCAGTTGGTGCAGATCGCACGGAGCACCCACCGGCGCTGGTCGAGCTGGGCGCGCCACTCGGTCTCCTCCACCTGATCGTCGCCGAGGAAGTAGCTCCAGGCCTCGACGGTGGTGTCGTTGACCACGACAGGCGTCGCCATGTGGGCGATGCGCTTGAGGGTGGGCTGCATCCCCATCTGGTGGACGAAGGTCACCTCGCACGCGCCGCCACCCTCAACCTTTTTGACAGAGAGCCAGTTGTCGCCGCAGACGTGGCAGGTGAAAAAGCGAGACTCCTGCTCGCCGCCGAGCACGAACTCTTCGTTGGGCTCCTCCTCATCTACTTCGAGCGGGACCATGCTGAAGCTTTTGCACGCCTTGCACTTGAGCCGTTCCATAAACCTCGTCGTTCTGGTGATTCGTAGCGGCTCGGTCCAACCCCGCTTCGGCCTCGACGTTTCCCCGTCCACCGCCTCTTCACGGGACCGAGGGTTCCGAAAAGAGGCGGGCGGGAACGGCCGAAGCCCCTCCCGCCCGCCCTCTCGGTGCGATGCCGCGCGTCAGCGCACGACGGTCATCTCGCGCACGTCGCTGAAGGTCTCTCCGGTGGCGCGGACGAAGTACACGCCGGCGGCCAGCGATGACGCCTCGAGCACAAACTGCCGGTTCTGCGCAGCCGGCAGCGGGCCGTCGTGCAGCACTGCGGCCTCGCGGCCGAGCACGTCGTAGACCGCCACGCGGACCGCCTGCCCCTGCGCCACGCTCAGGTTGAGCGTGGCCCGGCCGGTGCCGGCACCCACCGGGTTTGGCCACACCGGGCTGAGCGCGTAGGCGATTTCGGGCTGCGTCTCGTTGGCCACGCCGGTGCCTTTGACCTCGAAGTCCTCGTCGTTGACGTCGAAGAAGATGTTGTCAGACCCCTGGACGATGATCCGCGCCTCGTCCGTGTCGCCGACCGGAATGAAGACGGTTTCCGCCCCATCGTTGTCGGTCGTCATCAGCAGCTCGAACGAGTCGCCGCCGTCGGCGGAGTAGAGAATATTAACCTCTGGGGTGTTCACCTCGCCCCCGTCGGTACCAGCGACGTCCCAGGTGATCTCGTTCGGGCCGGCGGCGATGACGACGTTGTTCTCGTTGGCGAAGGTGACCACGAACGGACCGGCCTCGGCGTAGGCGTTGACCTCGATCTCGAGATCGTCGATGCCGCCGCCGCCGGGGGCGTTGTCACGCGCGGTGAGGCGGAAGCGGAGGCGCTGGTCGTCGAGCGGCAGGCGCTCACCGACGACGGGGCTCAGCCCGAGCAGCAAGCGGCTGAACTGCGGGAAGTAACGAACCGGCTGGGAGGTGGCCGGGAAGGAGCGGAAGAACGGGTTGTCCTCGTTCCAGCCCGCGACGCCGGGCGGCGCGCTCGCCGGGTTGCCGCGCTCGTACTCCTCCCAGTTGTAGGTCAGCGACTCCGGCGTGTCGTCGGTCGCCTCGCCGACCAGGACGAAGGGCGTCTCGACCGGAATGGCGAACCCACCGAGGGCCGTCACCACGGGCGGCTCGTTGCCGGTCTCGGTCTCGACGGCGCAGCTCCCGCCAGTGATCGGGTTCGTGATGAACGAGGTGATCTCGAGGAGCGAGATGACATGGAAGTAGTCGTCGCTTCGGTTCTGGATGTTCTGCGGGAAGCAGATGCCGGCGTAGGCCATGATGGTCGAACCGCTGCCGGGCTCGTAGGCGGTTCCAGCATTGCGATTGCCCCCAGTACACGCCCCTGCGCTGCCGTTAAACGTGTGGTTGCCGCGAAACTGGTGGCCCATCTCGTGGGCGACGTAGTCCACGTAGAACGGGTCGCCGTTGGGGTTGGGGAGGCCGGTGACGCCGCGCGCCTTCTGCGAGTCGTTGCACACGACGCCGAGGCCGGCCACGCCGCCGCCACCCGTCGAGAAGACGTGGCCGATGTCAAAGTTGTCCAACCCGATGACGGCTGCCAGATTCGCTTGGTTCTGGCCCAAGAGCGTGCCCCCGCTGCCGTTGGTATACGGGTCCGTGTTGCCGTCCGTATAGACGATCTCGTCGTTGTTCTCGACGATCTCCATGCGGACCGCCACCTCGCGCTCGTAGATCCCGTTGACGCGGTTCATCGCGATCACCTGCGCGGCAAGGCCAGACGCCACCGTCGTGTCCACTCCAGCAATACTGCTGACGCGGGCCGTGTACTCGCCCGTCGCGGCGAGCGCGAGGCGATAGGTCCGCAGAATGTCGCCGTGGGTGCGGAGGGCCGCGCCGAGGTCCACCGGCTCAGCCTCGCTGATCCCGACGACTTCCTCCGCCGCAAAGGCCGCGCGCACGCGCTCGACGTCCGGGGTGTGGTCCGCCCGGTTGTAGGCGATGTAGTGGTCAAGGTCACCGCGCTGGTAGGGATCGACGTAGACCGAGCCTTCAGGGCGGAAGACGAGCGCGTTGAAGCCGTGCGGCGTGACGCTGAAGCGGATCGCCGTCGCCGGATTGTCGATGCTCTGGCCGAGGTAGGTACGGATCTGCGGGTACCGCGCCTGCAAGCCAGGAGCCATGATCGGAGACTCGATGACGCGGAACGTCTCGGTGCTGCCATCCGGCATCGGGAGGTCGAGCGCGGCACCGCCGGTGACATCGCCCGGCCGCACTTCGAGCGGCGCGTCGGCGAGGACGGTGGCGAGTGCGGCGCGGTCGAGCCGCACCGTTCGGTACGCCTCCGGCACGATGTTTCGCTCGTTCACCGAGCGGATCGCCGTCTCCGAGACATCGGTCCAGACGGAGCTTTGGGCGAGGGCCAGCGGGCTAGCTGTGAGGATGAGGAACAACGCGGCAAAGAGGGTACGCATGATGGGAAAAGTCGTGGAGGGAAGGAGGGTCGCCCCGAAAGCTGACATGCCGAGCGCGCAGGGCCGCCGGCGGGGGTAGTTCTCCAATATAGGGACCTGTGTTCCCTATGTAAAGGCACAAGGCAAGGTTTTAGCCTTTTGCGTCTTCCCCGTATCGGTCCCTGCCTCTTTTCTTTTAGGCTCTGTCTGTGATTCGAAGCGCGATTCACGAGACGGGACCTAGCTCTCTCGGCGATCCGCCAGCAACGCCCGTACCGCCTCCGGCAGCGTGCCCGGATCGTCGAGCACGTGCCGCGCTTCGATCTGCCCGCGCTGCACCGCCTCGTGGATGCGCGCGCGCGTAAAATCGGTCGTGACTGCGAGGCAGGCCAAGCCGGCGGCCTGCGCCGCCTCGACCCCGGCTGGCGAGTCCTCGATGGCGAGGCTCTCGGCGGGCGGCACGCCGAGCGCGCCGGTGACGAGGCGGTAGACCTCCGGGTCGGGCTTGGTGGCGCTCACGTCGTCGGCCGTGGCGATGAGGTCGAACGCGCCGGCGAGGCCGAGGGCGCGGAGCACCTTGTCGGCCGTGTCGCGCGTCGAGGTCGTGGCGAGGGCGAGCGCGCAGGCGTAGGACCGGGCGTGGCGGAGCAGGGCCGAGGCGTCGGGGCGGCGGTGCGCGCCGATCAGGTCGGCGTCGTCGAGCATCGCGTGGTAGTACCCGAGGCGGACGCCGACGAACGCCTCCCACGGCTCGCTGGCGTCGAACTCGCCCATGCGCTCCCGAGCCTCACCTTCCAGCCCAAACCTTTCCAGCAGTCCCGTCGCCACCTCCTCGCGCGACAGCCCGACGACGGCTTTGTACGCCTCGACCACGTCACCCTCTTCGATCTTCGGGTCTAGCTCGTGCGCGGCGCGGGCGTAGGACGCCGCCTTGAGGCGCTCGGTCTCGACGAGCGTCCCGTCGAGGTCGAAGACGAGGAGGCGGATCATAGCGGAGGAAGGCGACGTCAGCGCACGAGGGTGAGGCGGCGCGAGGCGGTCCGCCCGTCCGCCGTGAGGCGTGCGACGTAGACGCCGGCCGCCAAGCCAGCCGCCTCCAATCGCGCCCGGTGCGTCCCGGCAGCCCGCGGCCCGTCGGCGAGGACGGCTACGCGGCGGCCGGCGGCGTCGAAGATCTCGAGGCGAACCTCGGCCGGCCGGTCTAGCTCGAAGGCGAGCGCGGTGCCGGAGCGGAACGGGTTGGGCGCGCTCGGCAGCAGGCGGAAGCCGCGCGCGGCGGCCTCGGCCTCGCCGGCGGTGGGCGGCGGGAGCGCGCGGCGGTACATCCCGTTGCCGTGCGTCGCCACCTGGAGCGAGCGGTCGTCGGGCGAGTAGACCAAGTCCATCACCAGGACGGCCTCGGGCAGCCCGTCCGTGAACGCCTCCCAGGTCGCCCCGTCGTCGCTCGTTACGAAGACGCCCACGTCGTTGCCGACGAAGACGGTCCCTGCCTCGCGCGGGTCGAAGGCGACGGCCTCGGTCGGGGCGTCGGGGAGCGTGCCGGTGACATCGCTCCAAGCCGCGCCGGAGTCCTCGCTCTTGAAGACGTGCGGCGTGCCGAAGCCGCCGAGCGTGACCCAGACGGTGGCGTCGTCGTCGGGGTGCACCGCGATGTCGGTCACGAAGCGGTCCGGCAGACCGGCCATGATGTTGGTCCACGTGTCGCCGCCGTCGCGGGTGACGAAGAGATTCGGCGGGCCGGGGTCGTCAGGATCGCGCAGGATCGGGGCAGTCGAGACGTAGACCACGTCCTCGTCCGTCTCCGAGACGGCCATCGCGAGCGAGGGGTTGTCGTTCGGGTCGAGGTCGTCGCCGCCATTCGTGGCTTGCCAACTGTTGCCTCGGTTGGTGGAGCGGAAGACGATGCTGCGCCCGGCGTAGAGCGTCGACGGGTCCGACGGCGCGAGCGCGTAGGGCGCGATGAACGCCGTATTCCCGTCCTCGGGCGGTGCAATGAAGTCAAAGTCGTTGCCCCCATCCTCCGAGCGGAACAGGCTGAGACGCTGGAACGAGGCGTAGACCGTCTGAGTGTCGAACGGGTCGATGGCCGTCCACGCGCCGTCGCCGCCGAGCACACGGTCCCAGGTCGGCCCGCCGGTGAAGCGGACGGTGTTGTTGTCCTGCAAGCCGCCGAGCGCGAAGTCGGCGTCGTCGGGCGAGACCGAGGTGCCGTTGTAGAACTGCGTTGTCTGGTAGCCATCGTTCAGGTCCTGGGTCGTGCTGCCGCCGTTCGTCGTGCGGTAGACGCCGCCGTCGCCGACGAAGTAGACGATGTCGGGGTCGGTCGGGTGGAAGGCGATGGCGTGGTTGTCGGCGTGGACCCCGAAGATGGGGGTTTGGCCGACTCCGCTGTTGCGCGAGCGGTAGAGTTGCACGCCGCCGAGGTAGAGCTCCTCGGGCCGGTTCGGGTTGACACCGACGTAGTGGGCGAACCAGCCCTGGAACTCGGCATAGTCAAACGTCGAGACCGTCGCCCACGAGGCCCCGCCGTCGTCGGTGCGGATGAGGAAGGTCTCGGTGTTGCCGATGTTGATGCCGTCGCCGACACTCGCGTAGACGGTGCCGAAGTCGGTCGGGTGGCGGCTGAGCAGCACCTTGCCGATATACTGGTCCGGGACACCGTTGGTGAGCTGGGTCCACGAGTCGCCGCCGTCCTCGGTGCGGTAGAGGCCGTAGCCCTCGGACTCCTGGTTGCCGCACGCGGCGACGATGTCGTCGGGATCGTCGGGGTTGATCGAGAGGTCCGTGCCCATCACCACGTCGAGCGAGCGCGTCCACGAGCCGCCGGCGTCGCGGCTGACGTAGAGGCCCTCGGTGGTCGCGGCCCAGACGGTGGCGGCGTCGGTCGGGTCGATGCGGATCATCTGGACGCCGCGCTCTTGGTTGCGGGACCAGTCGAGGGACTTGGTCCAGGTCGCGCCGTTGTCGGTGCTCTTGAGGATGCCCATGCCGTAGCTGCCGCGCGTCGGGCGGTGGACGACGCCGCCGAAGGACTCGCGGTAGCGGTAGACCTCGCCGGTGCCGAGGTAGATCGTGCTCGTGTCGTCCGGCGCAAGCGCCACGGCCGAGGCCGCCGTCACGCCGAAGCCCGTCCCGACGCGCGCCCACGAATCGCCCGCGTCCTGGGACCTCCACAGCCCACCGCCGGCCGCGCCGACCCAGATGGTCTCTGGCCGCTCGGGGTTGAGCGCGATCGTGAGGGTCCGCCCGCCGATGTTGCGCGGCCCAATCGGCTCCCACGGGTCGCCCCCAGCGCGCGAGGCGGCCTCCATCGCCCGCCGCGCCGCCACCGCCTCGGCGATGCCCCGAGAGGGCAGGCTCGTGCCGGGGTAGGACCGCTGCGCCGTCCACGCCGCGAGGGCTTCGTAGGCCCCGGACACCGGTTTCGCGTCGGGCGCAACCGGCCGGGTGAGCACGAGCACGAGGCCGAGTGCGGCGAGGGCGAGGCCGGGCAGCAGGAGACGGGCGAAAGACGACATAGCCGGGAGAGTCTGGTTCAGGAAGAGCCGGAGTTTACGACCGACATCCCGTCCTCGCCAGGGCGCACCCGGTGCCCTGCCTACTTCTGCTTCAGCAGCCAGTCGTTCGGGTCCACCACGACCTCCGCCCCTGGCGGCACCCTGATCTCGGCTCGCCCGCCCGGCATGTCGACGCGCTGCGCCTCTCCATCCACCGCAACCTCGACCGGCAGCTCGAGCCGATAGCCGGCCGGCGTTTCCCACCGTAGCCGGAGTCGGCCGTTGTCCTTTTCGGAGACAAGGCGCGGGAGGTCGGGCTGGTAGAGGTAGAGCTGGAAGAGCGCGTCGAGGTCGTCGCCCGTTTGGCGCTCCAGGGTCCGCTGGAAATCCTCGGTCGTGGCGAAGCGCGTCTGCCGGCCGTCGGTGACGGACTCCATCGCGGGGTCGGGATAGGTCATTCGGCGGAGGCCGCGCAGGAACGCCTCGTCGTCGTCGATGGCCCAGCGGAGGGTGTGGAGGAACCACATTCCCTTGAAGTAGATGTCGGCGTCGGTCGCGCCGGTCGTGCCGCGCCGCCCGAAGTAGGCTTCCTGCGTGTCGCGCGTCTCGCCCGGCACGACGGGCTGGCGGTTGGCGATCCGCCCGCGCTTCGAGAGGAGGTAGCGGCGGTAGGCGTCCGGCCCGCCGAGCCGCTCGGCGTAGAGCGCCTCGACGTACTCGGCCGTGCCCTCGTGCACCCAGAGGTGGCTCCAGTCCGGGACGGTGACGAGGTTGCCCCACCACTCGTGCGCGAGCTCGTGGAGGTGCAGCCAGTCGAACCCGAAGGCGTTGTTGGTGAAGGTGTCGCCGTAGGCAATCGCCGTCTGGTGCTCCATCCCGAGGTAGGGCGACTGCGCGACGGCGTACTTGTCGGCGCGGAACGGATACGGCCCGAAGACCTCCTCCATGAACCGGACGTGCTCGGCGATCTGCGGCAGGAGCCGCCGGGCCTTCTCGACGTCCTCGGGCAGCGCGTAGAACGTGATCGGCAGGTCGTCGCCGGCAGTGCTCGTGTACGGGATGGTGACCGCTTCGTAGGGCGCGACGTAGAGCGACAGGCCGTAGTTGTTGATCGGCGTCGAGACGAACCACTCGAAGGTCGTGCTTCCGTCTTCATTCATCCTCTCGGACTCCAGTCGGCCTGCGCTGACGGCGGTGTGACCGGGTGGCACCATGACCTGGATCCGCAGCGAGTCCGGCTCGTCCGACGGGTGGTCCTTGACTGGCCACCACAGGTCGGCCCCTTCGCCCTGGCACGAGACGCCGACCTGCCACGTCCCATCGCCACGATCTAGCCAGGTGAAGCCGCCCTGCCACGGCGGGTTCGGCGCGACGCGCGGCTGCCCGTTGTAGAGCACTCTCACTGCAATCCTTTCCCCCGGCTGCCGCGTCCGCCCGAGGTCGATCCACAGCCGCCCACCGAGCCGTTCGAACGGTAATTCTTCTCCTGTAATCTCTCCGATCAGACGGACCACGAATGTCGTGTCGAGGTCGAGTGCGATCGTACTCGTCGGGACTACGATGTCGGCGTGCATCCAGAGTCTCCCTCGAAGCGCCTTCTCCTCTGGAAGGACCGCTATCGAGAGGTCGTAGTACGTCACGTCGAACGCCGCCTGCTCGGGGATCAGCACGCCGCCGGACGAGGACGGGTCGGAGGCACGAGGCTGCGCGTGGGCGGCGGCAGTGCAGAGCAGGACGAGAAGGACGAGAGAGCGCATTGCGGTCCGAGTCGGGTGGTCGGCCAACATACAAACGGCGACGCCGGTGAGACACCGCCGCCGCCGCAAGGTCGTATTGTCCGTCACCCGTTTAGCCCTCGCTGAGGATCTCGTCGAGAAATCCTCTCGCATCGGTGACCTGAAAAGACACAGCGGTCATCAAATCTTGTAGCGCCCGGTTCTGCGGAAACGTCCAGAAGCCCCCTTCAGGTGTAGCTAGCCGCAAAACTATCTGCTCCTGCAAACGTCTCTCAAAGTCTGGCATTCCAGAATAGCCCATCATGCCACCAGCCTCCCGATAAACGGGCCATGTTCTGCGATAGATTTCCAGATGCCTTCCACTGTACTCCGTGACATAGATGGGGTCGATGCGGTCTTCAGCTTCTAGCTTCATCGATTCCTTTGGTTCACCGAACTGCCACTTCAACTCTCCCTTCTGCGTCATCTCCATGAGCTTCAAGGCAGCCTCAAGTGGCCTGTTTCCGCTAGATGCCTTCATCGCTGTTGCCATTCCAGGTCCTCCTGAAGGTTTTCTATTTCCGAGACGACCGTAATGACGCTCAGGTACGTCTGCTTGATCCTCCTCTCATTGGGCGTTTGCCCCTGTATCTCCAGACTCTCCAGAAGCCTTTTCACAGAACGCTTTGACGCCCCTTGCAACTTAGGCTCGAGTGATTTCAGAGTCGCTTGTATCTGAGCGAGTTCCTTGTTTGCCAGATTCTCTGAGTTCGGAAAATCGCTGAGGCAACCGGCGAGGGTGGAGGCGTGCTGATCTAGGTTTGCTAGCAACTCCGGGACACGCGCCTTGAATACGTAGAACCGCCGGAGTCTGCGAATCTCCCAGAGCGCCCACCCCGTCAGCCCGAGGCCGAGGATGGAGGCGAGGCTGCCCCAATCGGAAAGCGACATCGGCTCTTCACGCCCCGCTTACATCTCGGCCGGGATCAGCTCGTTGAGGAGGTGGATGTTGTCCGGGCTCTGCTGGACGTGGCGGATCAGCGCCTGCATCGCCTCGACGGGGTGGCGCGAGTTGAGCGCGCGCATCAGCATGTGGTGGTACTTGGTCATCTCGCCGAGCAGCCGCTCCTCGTTCCGGGTGCCGCTCTTGCGGAGGTTGATCGCCGGGAAGATGCGCTTGTCGGCCAGCTCGCGGTCGAGCACGATCTCGGCGTTACCGGTGCCCTTGAATTCCTCGAAGATCACGTCGTCCATCCGGCTCCCGGTCTCGATCAGCGCCGTGGCGATGATGGTCAGCGAGCCGCCGTACTCGATGTTGCGCGCCGCGCCGAAGATCTTGCGCGGCATGATGAGCGCGCGGCTGTCGAGGCCGCCGGACATGGTGCGGCCGGAGTTGCCGCCCCAGAGGTTGAACGTCCGCCCGAGGCGCGTGAGCGAGTCGAGCAGCATCACGACGTCCTTGCCCTGCTCCACCAGCCGCCGCGAGTACTCGTAGGCGAGCGTGGCGACGCGGACGTGGTTGTCCTCCTCGTGATCGTTCGACGAGGCGAAGACCATGCACTTGGTCGTCCGCTTGAAGTCCGTCACCTCCTCCGGCCGCTCGTCGACGAGCAGGGCGACCAGCTCGACCTCGGGGTGGTTCTCCTCGAGCGCCCTGGCGATCTTCTTCAGCATCACCGTCTTGCCCGTGCGCGGCGGCGCGACGATCAGCGCCCGCTGCCCCTTGCCGAGCGGAGCGACCAGGTCGATCACCCGCATTGTGATGTCGGTCGGCTCGCTGACGAGCTGGAGCTTCTCCTCGGGGTAGATCGTGACGCCCTCGTCGTAGGTGCCGAGCTCCTTCCACTCGTCGGGCGTGACGCCCATCACCTTGTCGAGGTCGCTCACCTGCCACGCGCCCTTGCGGCCGGGCTTGATCGTACCCTCGATCAGGACGCCGTCGCGGAGGTTGTACTTCTCGATGATCGGCGGCGGCATGAAGGGGTCGTTGTCGCCCTTTGGGAGCGAGGCGTCGACACTTCGGATGAAGCCGAAGTTCTTGTCCCCGATCATCTCGAGCATCCCGACGATCGGCTTGCCGGGGTGGTTGCTGTTCTCCTGTCCACCCCCGCCGCCCTTGCCGCGCCGACGGTTGCGACCACCGCGCCCGCCCTTGCCTCCGCTCTGGCCGTTGTTGGTGCCGCTGCTGTTGCCGTTCCCGCCGTTGGAGCGGTTGCCACGGTTGTTGCGGCCGGAGCGGCCCTGGCGTTGTTCTTCTGCCATGAATCTCGAAATGGGTGAAACGAAGCGGTACCCGGTAGGGCTACGCGCACGATAGAGGAAACGGGGGGGACGCTCACGAGAGAGGCCGCTCCGCGCCGGAGAGACCGGGGATCCTAGGACGATCCACTGAGCGACAGCCTGCAGGTAAGAGGCTGGGAGCCGGCTGGTCGGCCGGGTCACGCGGAAGGTCGAGCCACGTAGAGAGTGGCAGGGGCACTCGGCATGGAGCAGATGAAACGCCGAGCGCGGTTCTCAGGCCGCAGCGGAACGGGACCAGGGATACCATTCGACCCTGTCCGCACGAGGTAGGCCCTAGCAACAAGCAGGCCATGCTGCGGGTACGCGGCGCACTGGGTACCGTACAACGGGTCGGCCCCCTCGGGCGAGCCATGGCATATAACCGAAACGCCTCGGACGAGCGGAGGAGATGCCGTTCCGTCGTCAACGACTCCCAATATAGATGGTTTCCGCCGCCGTTGCAACCACGCTCGCCACCGGCTCCTTTTTAGCCAGCCTTCACGCAGAAGCGCGCGTTCGGGCGGAGGTCGCCTGATGGTTTCGTTCGAGCTAGAAGCCATCCATTGGCGGCGCAGGGTAGGCGTCGTCGCAGGCGTCGACGAGGCGGGGCGCGGATGCCTCGCCGGGCCGGTCGTGGCCGCCGCCGTGGTGTTCGCTCCGGAAACCACTAGTATCCCAGGCCTCGACGATTCGAAGAAGCTGACGCCCGCCGTCCGCGAGGCGCTGCTGGAGCAGATCGCGTCGGAGGCGGCCGGGGTCGGGATCGGGCAGTGCTCGCCGCAGGAGATCGACGCGTTGAACGTCCTCTGGGCCTCGCTGGAGGCGATGCGCCGGGCGGTGCTCGACCTCTCCCTCGCGCCGGACGTGCTGCTCATCGACGGCAACACCGCCATCCCCGACGTGCCGTGGCCGCAGGAGACGGTCGTCAAGGGCGACGCCCGGAGCCTGTCGATCGCGGCGGCCTCGGTGGTGGCGAAGGTGACGCGAGACCGGATCATGGCGCGACTGCACGAGGACTTCCCCGCCTACGGCTGGGCCGGCCACAAAGGCTATCCGACCGCCGCCCACTACGCAGCGCTGCGCGCCCACGGCCCGAGTCCGCACCACCGCCGCTCGTTCCGGCTGCGCTAGGCCCGGCGGCGCTAGGCCTCGACCGGCAGCGCCTGCACGATGGCGTCGGCGACCTCCTCCGGCGACATGGTTTCGGCCTCGATCGTTACGTCGGCGTGGCTGTAGAACCGCTCGCGCTTACGGAGGACGTCGGCGATGTAGGCCAAGAGCACGTCCTCGGTGAACGGCCGGCCCTCTTCGTCGCGCAGCAAGGGCCGGCCCTCTCCGTCGCGCAGGCGCTGGGCGAGCGTTTCAGGGGCGAGCTTGAGGTAGACGATCACGCCGCTCGCCTCGGCCGTCAGCAGGTTGCCTTCGGTGGCGAGCGCTCCACCGCCGGTGGCGACCACGACGTGCTCCTGCTCGGCTGCCTCGCAGAGCACCGCCGTCTCGAGCGCGCGAAAGGTCGGCTCGCCGCGCCGGGCGAACAGGTCTGAGACGGAGACGCCGGCGGCGCGCTCCACCTCGTCGTCGAGGTCGAGGAAGCGGTAGCCGAGGCGCTCGGCGACGAGGGGGCCGGAGGTGCTTTTGCCGCTGCCCATGAAGCCGGTGAGGTAGACGCGGGGAGGGTGCATATCTTCCGAGGCTCAGCGTGGCCTCTTCCGTGGGAGAACGGGCGGTGGGGCGCGAGGCGCGCTCCCCAAGGTATCACTCTTCGCCGTGTCAACCTACCGCCTTCTGATCGAATACGACGGAACCGGTTTCCACGGCTGGCAGGTGCAGCCGGACCGTCCTTCGGTGCAGGCCGCGCTGGAAGAAGCCCTGGCGACGGTACTGCGGGAGCCGGTCTGCTTGGTCGGCTCGGGGCGGACGGACGCCGGTGTCCACGCGCGCGGACAGGTGGCGCATTTCACGACCGAGGCGGCGGTCGATCCGTTCCGCCTGAATCGCTCGTTGAACGGCCTCCTTCCCGACACCATCGCCGTGCTCGGCGTCAACCGCGCCGCCGACGGCTTCCACGCCCGCTTCGACGCGCGGCGGCGGCTCTACCACTACCACGCCACCGGCGAGCCGCGCGCCCTCGATGCCCGCCGCCGCTGGACGATCCGCCCGGAGCCGGACTGGGAGCGGATGAACCGAGCCGCCGAGCACCTCCTCGGACGGCACCACTTCGGCGCGTTCTGCCGCACGCAGTCGGCCACCACCAACCGCGTCTGCACCGTCGAGCGCGCACGCTGGGTGCCCGAGGACCGACCCGGCGACTGGCGTTTCGAGATCGCCGCAGACCGCTTTCTGCACGGGATGGTCCGCGCCATCGTCGGCACCCTCGTCGAGGTCGGACAGGGGCAGCGCAGTCCCGACTCGCTGCTGGACGTGCTCGCCACCCAGGACCGGCGGGCGGCCGGACCGGCGGCACCGGCGCACGGCTTGGTGCTGGAGCGGGTCTCCTATCTAGGCGATGCCACCCGGCTGTCTGAACGGGAAAGCTGAGGTGGAAACCCGCGCCTGAGCGGGCCATTCAACGGCGCTGCCTCTCCCCTCCTGCCCATGCCTCGCTCTTTCCTCCTGCTTCTCACCCTGTTCGCTGCCGGCTGCGAGCGGCCGTTCGTCGAGCCGGAGGCCCCCACCGTCGAGCTGTCCGGCTCGCTCGACCTCGACGTGATCCGCACCGAGCCGCTGCTGCCGCTCGCCTTCGAGGCGTCGTCGTCGTTCTCGACCGTCGACCGGGTCGAGGTCAACGGTGCGGTGGCGACGCGCGACGGGGACCGCTTCCTCGACACGCTCCAGCTCAGTCTGGGCCTGAACCGCATCCTGGTCGATGCCTTCGACGGGCTGGGCACGGTTGGGACGGACACGCTCTTCGCGCTTTATCTCCCGTTTCAGTTCGCCTCGGCCTCCGCGCTCGGGGACCTCGACCCGGTGGGCGCGCACACGGCCACGCTCCTCGCCAACGGGAGAATCCTCCTGGCCGGCGGTGCCCCGTCCCTCACCGCTCTGGCGCGCAGCGCGGCCTTCCTCTCCGACCCGGCCGGGTTCTCCTTCCGCCGGCTCGGCGCGCCGATGCAGGCCGCGCGCGTGGGCCATGCCGCCTCGCTGCTGCCGGACGGTCGCGTGCTCTTCACGGGGGGAAGCCGCACCCTCTCTCCTACGGCGCTCGACGACTTCGTGACGACGGTCGAGGTCTTCGACCCGGAGACCGAGGCGTTCGCCGAGGTGCCGGTCGTGGCGGCGGACGGCGGTCCGGCGGTGCTGGTCGCGCGGACCGGGCACACGGCCACCGTCGTGCAGGGGACCGACGGGGGTGTGTCCGTCTATCTCTATGGCGGCACGGCTAACCTGGGTACAGCGGAGAACCCGAGCTTCGGCCCGTCCCCATTTCTGCGCCGGCTCGCGCTCGAACGTGCACCGGGCGGTCTCCGGCTCGTAGCTCCGAGCCGCTCCGAGGGCTTCCGCTTCGCCGCGACGGTGGGCCACACGCAGACCCGGCTGGACGTCGGGGCGGACGGCTTCGGTCGCTACCTCGTCGCGGGCGTGTCGGCCCCGAGCGATCCGGAAACGCCCCTCCCGTTCGAGCTGACCTTTGCGCCCGACGCGCTCGGCGTACGCGCTGTCGGTGCACTCGAGACGCCGCGCACGGAACATGCCGCCGTCCCGCTCGCACTCGTCGATCTCGGCACTGACGAGCCGCTCGTGCTCCTCACCGGCGGACGCGACCCGGCGACCGGCACGGTGTTGGCAACGGCCGAGGTGTACGCGGGCGAGGCGAGGCGCTTCTTCCGTTTCGCCGAGGACACGCGCCTCGCAGTGCCGCGCCGGAGCCACACTGCAACAAATCTCGACGGCACTCGAATACTGCTCGTTGGCGGGTTCTCCGCCTCGGGCGAAGCGCTCGACCTGCTTCAGCTCTTTACCGAACTCCCAGCTCGCTGAGCCGCCTCCGATGACGATCCAACGCATCCTCCAGATTCTCCTCGTCGTCATCGTCCTGATGGTGGCTGGGTCGCTTCTGGTCTTTCTGCTCCAGATAGGCTCGTGGCTGCTGGGCAAGCTGCTCTGGCTGCTGCTGCTGCTGCTCGTCGTCGCCGCGATCCTGCGCTTCTTCGAGCTGCTGGCGCAGAAGCGACGATAGCGCCGCCGCCGGCCCGTCTGCCCCGTCCGTATGTTTCGGCAGTCGCCTCCCCCGGCGGCTGCCTTTTATTTAAGCGTTCTACCCAGACCTTCAGCAGACGCCCTCGCCTGTGCCCAAGACTGCCCCTCCGAAGAACACCGACCGCACCGCGACCCTCCCGGTCCACATCTCCTCCGAGCTGGCCCCGCTCCGCCAGGTCGTCGTCCACACGCCGGGCGAGGAGATGCGACTCGTCTCGCCGGCCAACCACGACGAGCTGCTCTTCGACGACATCCTCTTCACCGAGCGGGCCGAGCACGAGCACCAGGTGATGTGCCGCCTGTTCGAGGCCGTCGTCGGCGCGCCCGATGCCGTCCTCCAGATGTCGACGTTGCTCCGGGAGACGTTCGAGCGCGAAGACGCCCGGCACGAGTTCGTCTCGCTCCTCGCCGAGCGCCTGCCGCACCGCAACTTCGAGGCCTACGAGCGCGAGCTCAAGCAGCTCGAGCCCGAGGCGCTCCTGCGCTTCGCCCTCACCGGGCAGTCCGGCCTGGCGCTTACGACGAACCCCGTCCCGAACCTGATGTTCACCCGCGACCTCTCGGCGGTCGTCGGGGACCACCTCATCCTCTCCCATGCGGCGACGACGGCGCGGGCGCGCGAGAGCATCATCGTCCACGTCATCGTCCGCCACCACCCGCGCTTCGCGGAGATGCAGGACCGCGTGATCGAGCTGCCGCCGCACGTCTCGTTCGAGGGCGGCGACCTGCTCGTGGCGAGCGACGAGGTGGTGCTGATCGGGCAGTCGGAGCGGACCTCGCTCGGCGGCGTCATGGCGATCACGCAGGAGCTGCTGGCGAAGACCTCGGTGGAGCACGTCCTGATGGTGAACCTCCCGAAGGCGCGCTACTGCATGCACCTCGACACCGTGTTCACGTTCGCCAGCCCGACCGAGTGCGTCGCCTTCCCGCCGATCATCGAGCAGGACCGGCAGAACGTCCTCCACCTGACCGCCGGCAGCGAGCCGGGCCAGTTCAGCCTGGCGGTTTGGCCGAGCCTCAAGCCGGCCCTCGAGGCGCTCCTCGGGCGCGACTTCACGTTCATCCACTGCGGCGGCGACGAGCTGGTGAACCAGCAGCGCGAGCAGTGGACCGACGGAGCGAACCTCTTCGCCCTCGCCCCCGGCCTGGTGATCGGCTACGAGCGCAACAGCCTGACCTACGACGCGCTGCGCAAGCACGGCTACCACGTCGTCGAGGCCGAGAACTTCCTCGCCTACCACGACGGCAACCCCATCGGCGGCGACCGCAAGGTGGCGATCCAGCTTCGCGGGCGCGAGCTGTCGCGCGGGCGCGGCGGCCCCCGCTGCATGACCATGCCGATCCTCCGGGCCACCGATGGCGCTTAGCTCGCTCCTCGACGCGGACCGGCGGTGGATGCAGCAGGCCTTTCGCGAGGCCGAGCGGGCGTTTGAGGAGGACGAGGTGCCGGTCGGCGCCGTCGTGGTCAAGGACGGCGTGCTCGTCGGGCGCGGGTGCAACGCCGTCGAGCGGCTCGGTGACCCGACGGCGCACGCCGAGATTCTCGCCCTTTCGGCCGCCTGCGAGACCGTCGGCTCCAAGTTCCTCGACGGCTGCACGCTCTACGTCACCCTCGAGCCGTGCCCGATGTGTGCCGGTGCGCTCGTCCTGGCCCGGCTCTCGCGCCTGGTTTTCGGCGCGTTCGACGACAAGCTCGGCGCGGTCTCGACGCTCTACTCGATTCCCCAGGACCCGCGCCTCAACCACCAGGTCGAGGTCGTCTCCGGCGTCGAGGCCGACCGGGCGGCGGACCTGCTGCAAACCTTCTTCCGGCAGCGACGGACCGAGCAACGCCGCGCCCCTCGGAAGCCGTCGTGAAGGCGAAACAGCCGCCCGCCAAACGCCGTTCGAGCGCGACATGGACCCTACCTCCTCCCACCCGCACGATGTCGTCGTCGTCGGGGCCGGACCCATCGGCCTCGCGTGCGCCGTCGAGGCGAGGCAGGCCGGCCTGAGCGCGCTCGTCGTCGAGAAAGGCGCGCTCACCAACTCGCTCCTCGGCTATCCGACGGGGATGGAGTTTTTCTCGACCCCCGACCTGATCGAGATCGGCGGGTATCCGCTCATCTCTCGCAGCTACAAGCCGCTCCGCGAAGAGGCCCTCGACTACTACCGCCGCGTTGCCGAAGTCGAGGCGCTCGACGTGAAGCTCTACGAGCGCGTGCTTCGGGTCGATGGCGAGGCGGGTGCCTTCATCGTCGTGACGGATAAGAAGGCGTATCCGTGCCGCGCCGTCGTGGTGGCGACGGGTTTTTACGACGTTCCGAACCTGATGGGCGTGCCAGGCGAAGGTCTGCCGAACGTCTCGCATTACTACAAGGAGCCGTACCCGTTCAGCGGCCAGAAGCTCGCCATCGTCGGCGCGAAGAACTCGGCCGCCCTCGCCGCGCTCGACTGCCTCCGCCACGGGGCCGAGGTCACACTCGTCGTGCGCGGCCCGGAGATCGGACCGAGCGTCAAATACTGGATCCGTCCCAACCTCGTCAACCGGATCGAGGACGGCAGCATCACGGCGCATTTCAACACGACCATCGAGGCGATCCGCCCAAGCTCGCTTCTGCTCGCTACGCCCGACGGCGAGCGCGAGATCGCCAACGACTGGACGCTCGCGCTTACCGGCTACCGTCCGAACTACGCCCTCTTGGAGACCCTCGGCCTCGCCTTCGAAGGGCCGAGCCGGAAGCCGGTCTACGACCCCGACACGATGGAGACCAACCGGCCGGGGCTGTACCTAGCCGGCACCGTCTGCGGCGGGATGAACACGAGCGAGTGGTTCATCGAGAACGGCCGCGTCCACGCCCGGCAGATCATGGCGCACCTCGCCAAGCGCGAGCCTGTGTCGGCCTAGTTCAGCGCGCCGAGCACCTGACGCGCCATGTCCTGGCCGGGGTCTAGCTCGAGCGCCCGCTGAGCATAGCGGCGCGCCTCGGTGGCGTTGCCGGTCTGGAGGTAGGCCACCGCGAGGTTCGCCGCCACGTCGGCTCGGGCGGGCGCGGCCGCGGCGGCCCGGTTCAGCGTTTCGGCGGCGTCGGCAAAGGCCCCGCGCTGGAGGTGGTACGTGCCGAGGTTGCTGAGCGCGTTCGCGTCGTCCGGTCCGGCCGCGACGGCTCGGCGGAATAGGTCGCCCGCGGCCTCGGTATCCCCCGCGCTCGCACGGACGATTCCTAGGTTGACGAGGGCATCCACGTAGTCGGGTTGAAGGTGGACCGCCTCTTCGAGATGTTCGACGGCCTCACCTGCGTCGGTACCGAGGCGGAGGAGCGCCGTGCCGAGATTGTAGTGCGCCGCCGCTAACCACTCGTCATGACTCAGGGCCGCCCGGTAGGCGCGCACGGCCGCATCCACCCGGCCCTGCGTCTCCAGGAATCGCCCGTAGTTCACCCACACGTCGGCGAGGGCCGGTTGCACCCGGAGCGCCTCTTTGTAGAGCCGCTCGATCTCTGCCGGGGGTCCGCCGGTCGCCTCGTAGGCTTGGGCGAGGGCATTGAGTCGCTCCGGAACGTCCGGCTTCAGACGGATTGACTCTTGAAACGCCGAGATCGCTTGGCGCACCTGGCCGCGCTGCACCCGGGCGAACCCCAGGAGATAGTGTCCCTCGCTGAGGTGCGGTGCCGCCGGCAGCGCGCGCTCCAGCGCAGCGATGCCTTTGTCCAGCGCCTCAGCGTCTCCCTGCTGTCGGCCGTAGATGACGTAGCCCATTCCTTCGTACACCTCGCCCTCCGCGCCCGAGGCGTCACGCGGGAAGTAGCTCTCGAGCACGGCCTCGGCCTCACTCGCCATCTTCACCTCGACCTGGCTGCGCACCACTCGGATGTAGTGGTCCGTGAACGAAGCGTGCGGCGCGTCCTCCGCCTCGACCTTCGGCATGTGGCAGGCGAAACAGTTCGCCTCCGGTGCGTGCTGCGCCTCGAGCTGCGGCGTCGGCATCTGCGCCTGGAGCGAGGTCGGTGTGTGGCACTCCAGGCAGGTCGCGTTGAAGTAGCTCGGTCCCTCGTCGCGGAACCCCTCGTGGGGGTCGTGGCACGTCGTGCAGGTCATCACCTTTGATTCGGTGAAGCACGGACTCCTCTTCATCCGGTCGGCGTGGGAGATCACACTGATCGTCCCGTCCTGGTCTGCCTCCAGGTCAAAGTGGGCGACGTGCGCCGCGAGCGGTTGCGAGGCAACGTAACCGAACGGCTCTTCGCCCTCCCGCAGGATGGACACGGTCCCGTTGAGGTGGCATTGCTGGCACACGTCGAGCTGCAGATCGAGACTGAGGTGAGCAGGGTTGACGATGGTGTAATCGACGGAGTCCGCCGTTTCCGGGTCGGCGAGGCGAGTTTCGACGTGAAGCGCACCCGGACCGTGGCACCGTTCGCACCCGATGCCATCAGCGAGGGAAGCATACGCTCCCTCGCGGAACGGGACCGGTTCGGAGAACCCGTTGTGGCAGGCCATGCAGCGCGCTGGAATCGTCCGGTCGAACCGGCCATTCGCCTCACGGTAGCCGGGGCTGAAGTCCCACCGCCCTGCGCCGTCGCCGGGCTGTGTGTACCACGTCAGCGGGAGCTCGTAGTACGTGCTGTCCTGACGCGTGAGGTAGGTCCGCGCCGCCGTTCCACTGCCGATCACCAAGTCCATCTGCCGGATGAGCCGGTGCGTTTTGCCACCCCCAGGACGCTGGCGGTACTCCTCCTGGAAGAACGTGCCGTCCTGCTCATAAGCCACGTAGTAGAACCCGGACGCTTCGTGATAGAGGGGACGGCCGCTATAGTCCTCGACGGCGCGCTCCGGCGTGAGCGCGTAGAGGGACTGCGCCATGCCGTGCTCTTGGTAGCTCGCGTACAGTTCTTCGTGGCACGACGCACAGGCCTCATCCCCGACGTAGGACACGCCGCTCGTATTGCGGAACGCGACGGTGGGCTCGGTTGCCGCGCGATCAGGGGTGCCGCAGCCTGCGAGCAACAGCAAAGCGAAGAGGAGTCCAGCGGACCGATACATCGACGAAGCAGGATCAGCGAAGCGAAGAGTGGGAAAATAGACAACGGGGCGAGCCTGTCAAGGCCCACCCCGTTGCACTGCTTGGTCTAGCGGGTGTACTCGCTTAGAGCGTAAAGCTCGCCGAGAACATGTTGACACCGCTGAACACGTCCGAAGGCCGGTACGAGTAATCAACAGCGAGACCTCGGCCAACCATGTTGAGGTTCACACCAGCTCCGATGTTCCAGATGCCCCAGTGGTCCGCATCTGTCTCGGCGGTGAGATTAACCCCGCCGCGCGCAAAGACCAGGTTCTGGTACCCTAGCTCGACGCCAGCTGCGTAGTGGTCGAGGTCGTAAGCGTTCGAGCGGAAGTTGGTTGTCACCGTAGCGGTAAGATCGCCGGCGAACTGCCGCGTGTAAGCTGCCCCGAAATTGAGCAGAGACGGAAGCTCCGATCCGAGGTCTCGGATCTCGCCAGCGTTATCGTTCTCTCCTGCAGGACCAGGGTTCGTGATGGGCTCGTTGAGACCCACCCCGCTGAAGTTCATCTGCGGCCCGAAGTTCTTCAGGCTCACCCCGAAACGCAGCCCACTCTCTCCGACCACATATGTCATGCCTGCGTCGAATGCGATGCTGCTCGAGTTGAGGTCATCGATCCGGCGGCTGAGGCCCTTCACCGTCAGCCCGGCTGCAATGCGATCGGTGAACTGGCGGGCAAAGCTAAGACCGAGAACGGTCGCCGACGAGGTGTAAGTGTTGGCTAGGTCGTTCTCCGGATTCCGCTCGTCGGTTTCGAAGATGTCGCCGTAGTCCCACGAGGAGACCGTAAGGGCGACGTTGTTGTTTCCAAAGCGCTGTGCGACACCGAAGTAGTTTACACCTATGTCCGCGACATACTCTACGCGGCTGAAGAGTGCGTTCGTACTCGGGTTGGTCATCAGGGCCGCTGGGTTGCTCTGCAGCGCTTCGACACCGCTCATGTCACCTAGACCGCTGGTAAGTGATGAACTGAGAGCGACCGTGCGGGGCGTGACCGGGACGAGCAGTTCTTCCATTGCTGCTGTTCCGGCTCGGTCGTCGCCCTGCTGAGCTTGGGCAGTCGGCATGTAGATCACCACCAACAGAGCAGCCACTGCGCTGAGGGTTAGGAGTTTGACTCTCATAGTTGCGTTCCTCCGATTTCGGGTAGGTTGCACGGGCGCGTGCAGGCTTAAAAGACGTCAACGTCGATCTGACGGTTGATCACGCCGAACTTCAAGACGCGTTCACCGAGGTCGCCGCCTTCGCTGCTGCGAGCCTGAACGTGGATGATGTACATCCCGCTAGCAACTGGCAGATTGTTGGTGGTGGTGAGGTCCCAGTCAAGCGAACGGCTAGCGTCCGACTTGTTCAAGGTCTTGATGAGCGTGCCCGCTACCGTATAGATCCGGATGGTAACCTGAGGGGGCAAGTTCGTGAAGCGAGCACGGCGATCAGTGCTGCCCGTTTCGTAGGCCGAGCGTCCGCGATAGGGGTTCGGTACAATCCCGATCATGTCGAGCGCTTCCTCGGTCAAGCCCGCGTCAACGACTGTGTTGAACTGCGACGTGTCGAAGGTAAACTGATCGCCTGCATTGAGCACCGGTCCCTTTGGCACGGTCTGGAACTGGATCGTCGTGCCTGCTTCGGGCGTCGTGCCGTCACGGGCGACGTCTCCGATCACAAACCCGTCGTTTCCTCCGATGACTCCAACGAAACGAGGGCCGGCCCCCATGTAACAGAAGTCAGCGTAGTAGTTCTGGCTGGCACACTCGTCGCCGTCACTAGAATCTAGATCTACCTGCGTATCACCGTCGTTTTCCGGGTCGTAGGTGCTCCCACCACCCCCAAAGCCTGCGGCCGCAGTTGCGAAGAGGTCGTAGCCGTTGGGGCGGTCGGGCATTACGGCGATCACCCGGTCCGTGATGGGGAGATCAGTGTAGAGTGTCACCGGTGGCATGGTCGGAGAAGAACCCCTGCTATCGATCACATCCTGGGTGCCGGGAAACATATCAGCCCAGTTTGCGAGTGCCTCGCCGCCCTCAACGGGGAGGAGGATAGGAATCATGCGAACATCGTCTCCGGGGTCGCTGTCTCTCCCGACGTTCCACAGTTCGAAGGGCACACTGACGATTTGGTCCGAGTTGCCAGGCCGAACCGATGCATAGGCCCCGAAGCAAGAGTCTGCTGTAGAGCAAGCATCGGTAAACCGCATCTCGAAGTTGTCCGGTGCGGCCACCTTTATTTCCGTTGAGCGAGCGAGCTCTACACGATCGTTCTCTGGGTTGGTAACGAGATATTGACCTTCAGCGTCAGGATCGAGCCAAACCGTGTTGCCACCGTAGAACTGGCAACCGATGTCGGAAACAGCTGACGCGCCTGCGCAGGGTTGACCACTTGGTGTGGCAATCTCTACAATTCCATCTCCGTCCCCAGCAAAATCCTCATCTCGGTCTCCTTCGACATCTCCGACATCCTCAGGGCGTGAGAGGTCAGCGACACTCACAAACTGGAGACCGTCGATCACGTAAGCTCCGGTGAATACTTCGACACCAGGAAAATTGTCTTCAATGCCAGCGGCTTCCTCTGGTGTCGTGATGGGAATGGGTGAGACGTAAATCCCATCCTCACGGAGGGTCCGCTCTCCGCTGAAAACCTCTGTACCGTCGCGGAACACGTTGTAGGTGATCAGTTCCGTGGTATCAGTGGGCACGCCCATACTGTCGGGCATGCTGGGGAGCTCCACCGAAACGAGTTCGACCGTGTAGGTAGCACCCGTCAGTCGCGTCGGGTCCACGATAATAGCCGATGCCGCACCGATTCCTTCACCGTTGCGCTCGCCTATGATCACTTGGGTGATATCGCTCTGCTGCTGCGAGCCACCGTTTGCCGCCATGATGTTCGAGGGACGGATGGTGATTTGGGTGGGAGAACTCTCCACGACGAGCTCCCGAGGAGCGTTTAGGTTCACGCCGTACGCGGAGACACCAAAGTAATAGTCCGTGTAGTTCACGAGCGAGTTACCCGTGAAAACATCCGACGTAGGAACGTAAAAGTACTGAAGCCCCGAATCGGTCCCGCTAGCTGCTAGCACTAGCTGATCCCGGTCCAAATCGGTATTGAACTCCACGTTGGCTACTCTCGTAATGCCATTGATCTTGTCGAAGGTAGCGACGAGTCGGCGCTGTGTCTGATCGAAGTTGCGTGTGGGGTACTGGTAGATGTTGAAGCCTTCAAATGAGTAACCGAGTTTCATGAACTGCCCGAGGTAGTTAGTGCTGCTCTCGGGATAGCCCCACACGATCACCGCCGAGTCGTCTGTCTCGCCTGCCTCGAGGCAGTTGCCAGAGCCCGGCAGAAGCTCGGGGTTGTTCACCGTACAGAGGCGCGGGGCTGGCGGCGGTTCCGGCACTTCGAAGTCGGCGTCGTAAGCCGCTTGCGCGGTGATGTCTGCAGCGCGGAGCGCGGCGACAGAACCGAGCGCGCTGGATCCCTGCGCGAACACGATGCCGAAGACAATCTCCTGCACGTCGCCAGAGTTGATGGTGAAGGGTCCTGTCGTAACGGTGAGACGGCGGTCTCCCACAGGATTCTTTCCGCCCTCTCTGTCATTGTTAACCTCGCTCCAGAAATCCCCATCTACCGGGTTACCAGGGAAAGCAAATTGCGTCACCTCACCTTGCCCTGTGATGCCGTTGCCGAAGGCAGTAATCGGCTTGCCGTTCGGAGCGAGCCCTTGCATCACGTTGTAATACTCTTCGCCCACCATAGGGTCGGTCAACGCCGGTGGCCCGTCGTTGATGAAGTAGTTGAAGCTCGTGAGCCCGAGGGTGTCCCCATCAACGATGGGACCCTGGAAGAAATCGTAGCCCGCTGCCGGTGGCACGCCATAATCCGAATCTACTCTATCGCCGTTGTAGACGTAGCCGAGGCTAAGGGTTGTGTCGCTCCCCACGAAGTCGTCACCGGCGTCGCCGAGATCAGGATCGGAGAACACCGTGAGATATGCATCCGTCAGCGGCTCCTCGCCGAAGTACTCGACGGTGTAGCTGTAGAAGGTGGTGTTGCCAAGGGCATTGTCTCGGCTAAAGGCGAACGCCTGCACCCGGACCTCAACGCCGATTGGCGGCGTGTCAGTCTCGTCGTGCTGGTTTCCAACATCGTTCATCACCCACCACAGGCTCTGGTCGCCGATGATGTCCGGACGGTCGCCGTCCTCGAGGTCATAGCATGGTCCCCCGTCAAGGGCGACGTCTGCGATCCCATCCATGTCTGTGTCCCTGCACACCACGCGCTCTTGCTCGTCGCGCTCGTCGGTGGACCCGTCTTCGTCGTTGTCGATGCCGTCAACGCCCTCGTCGACCAGACCGTCTCCGTCATCATCGACGTCGTTGCCGTCGAGGAGGCCATCCCCGTCCTCGTCGAGTGTAGCTACGTCAGCTAGGACAGGTGCACCAAGCGTGGCTGGCCAGTCGCGCAAGTCTTGGAGTTGGTCGAGCGGCGCGCCTGCTTCGTAATCCTGGATGTCTCGCCGGCTGACCTTGTAGATACGGTCGAAAGCAGAGCAGTCCTCAGAGTTGGGAAGGCGGCCGCCGGTAAGGAGGGGGCCGGGCCAGTACTCGAAGTCCTCGTAGCGGGAGCCTGCCGTGCGGAGGTCGCCGTCCACGAGACCGCCGATCCAGATACCAGAGGCGAAGATGGCAGAGTTTCCACTGGCCTGCGGCACGATGTAGTCGGCCTCCGCTCCCGCGCCGAAGAAGAGACTGCCCGTATTGAGGAGACGGGCCCGGATGTTGTTCACGTCCATGTCCTTGACAGAAGTACCGAGGAGGCAAGATCCGGCTTCTATCTGGGCGTAGGCAGGAGCTGCGCCGAGGCCGAGTGCTAGAAGCAGGAGCAGGAGGTTGTTGAGCGTTCTCATTCGATCTGTCTCCATTGGAGCGAAAGGGAGGGGGGTACGGGGGCCTTGCGTCTGTGCGTCTAGAAGTTGAGTAGGACGCCCAGACGGATCTGGCGGGGTTGGCCGTAGAACAAGCTATTGCCCGAGGACTGGTTGCCACCAATGTTCACCGGGCCACCGCTGTAGGCGAGGTAGTTGAACTCGGCTCCCTCGGGTTCGACGAAGCTAGTCAGGAAGCTCGAGCCTCCCGGCGTATCTAGGTAGGCATCGTAATCAGCCAGGCCTGTTGCGCGGTAGACCGCCAGCACGTTCTGCGTGTCGAGCAGGTTGAGCACGGTGAGGTACACCTTTGCCTGCGTCCCGGCGAAGCCGAGGTTGAAGCGGCGGTCTACCTGGAGGTCGAGCCGGAAGGACGACGGGAGATAGGTCCCGTTGATGACGCCGGCGGCGTCTGCTGTGAACGAGTCGTTCACATTGAAGCCCGGTGCTACGAGCGGGGTGTACGGCGTGCCGCTGCCATACTGTGCCAGGATGTTGACCCCGAAGTTCTGGAGTGGGCGCACGCCCCCAATCATCGGGCCTTCGTCTTCGCCGAGGCGATAGTCAACCGACCCATTGATCGTGTGGCGCTGGTCGAAGTCAGCGGCGCTGATGAAGTTCGGGAAGAAATCTCCGCGCCAGACGATGTTGGCCGTAGCCGTGGCGTCGGAGCCCGTCCCCTGCGCAAACGACAGGGTGTAGTTCGCGTTGATGGCGAGATTTGCCGTCCGCCGCAAGTCGAACCCGAACTCAGCTCCTTTCGTCGTGGTGAAGTCCCGGTTGAGGTAGGTGCCGTAGGCGGGGAAGCCACCCTGGAGGGGGAAGTTGCTGATTTTGTTCTCCTGCGTCCGGTAGAAACCGGAGATCGTGACAGCCGCTCGCTCGCCGACGCGCTGGCGAAAGCCGAGCTCGTACTGCGTAGTCCGTTCAGGCAAGAGGCCGGAGTTAGAAGTGCGCGAGTTCTGCGCGCCGATCTCATCGAAGCTGCGGAACGGGGTAAACGCTCGCTCGGTGGGCCGCTGGCTCGTCACGTTGTAGCTAGCGAAGAAGAGCGCCCGGTCGGTTACCGGGAAGCTCACGCCAACGCGCGGCATGAAGGTGACCTGAGGCGTGTAATCCTCAAATGCTGCCGAGCGCGGAAGAGGGTTCCCCTGTTCGTCAACGGCCTCCCGAACCTGGCCTTGCGGATCGCCGGTGATGTCGTCCGGGAGCGCCCGAGATCCTGAAGCGTCGTAGAAATTGCCGTCGAGGTCGCGGTAGCCGACGACGGTGTTCCCTTCGCCGCCATTGTTGTAGTAGACAGCGAAGTCACTTCCGATGCCAGGCGGGACACCCGACTCGAGATCGCTAGCGCGCACGATCGCAAAGGGCGAGTAGACATCGAAGAGTTGGGGAGTGTTGTTGTCGAACACATCGACGCGGACACCGAGGTTAATCACGAGGTCGCGGTACTCGATTTTGTCCTGGATGTAACCTGCGTAGTAGATCGGCTTGTAAGGCGCAAGGTTCGTGTTGACGGGCGCTCCGGTGGAATCGTCCACGGTGAAAAAGTCGTCGATGTCCTGGTCATCGACCTCTTCGAGACCGTTGAAGCTGTAGCCGTAGTAGAACACGCGAGGGTCGAACGCCTGGTAGTCGAGTTCTTCGTAGCGCGTTACGCCCGGCTCGTCAGAGAGCGACTCAGCGTTGTTGTCGTTGTAGAAGCGCGAGAGGCCGAGGCCGGAGAGCGAGTAGAAGCGTTGTGTCTCCTGCTGAAACTCCGCACCGAACTCGAGCTGGTGGAGGCCCAGCTGCGCCGTGGCGCTCCCCGAGAACCGCAGCGACGTGTTGTGTCCCTGCTGGTAGAGCGCGCGGGTCCCCTCCGTCGCTGACCCAGGGAGGTTGAACGTACCGCCGGCTATGGACGAACTCGTGAGCGCAATGCCGTCGCGCATGAACTGAGGCGAGTACCCCTGCGCATCATTCCGGCCATCGCCGTCGGTATCGACTCCACCGAGGGTGAAGTATCGTTGCGTGAGGGCAAGCGCTCCGTTGTCCACATCGCCGTAGAAGAGCGCGTCGCGGACATCGTCGGAGAAGCCTTCAGGGAACTGGACGTAGTTCCAATTCTGGTATTCGGCCTGGAGCTGGTAGAACGCGCCGCCGGACAGACGCTGGCGGAAGGTGCCGTAGAGACGCCAGCTGTCGCGGCGGTCGTTGTAGAAGGCGTCGCGGTTGTAGAGTGAGTTAGTGAAACCTGTCGTACCCGAACGCTCCTCGCGGTTCCGGCTCTCATACCCCCCACCGATGCGGAGGCTCAGCGCTGACGAGATGTCAAACGTTGTGTTGCCGTTGAACGTGAGCTCGCGGAGGGGGTCGTCCTTACCGCGCGCAAGCTCGAACCGATCCGCCGTGTAGGTCTCCGGTGCGTTGACCAGGGTATTTCTGCCAAGTGTATAGCCAGCCGGGATGTCTCCGGCGTCGGCGAGCAGGCTGAGTAGGTCCTCCTCGGAAAATGCTACCCCAGCAGCGAGGGAGTCGGCCGCAGCCTGCCACGGGAAGTTGACGTAGGTGAAGTCACCCGCTTCGACACCGTCGCCACACAGGGAGGGATCGAAGCACTCGAACTGGACCACCTGCGGGTTGGCGATGAGATCGGCGTAGGCATCATCGGTGAGGCGGTAGGTGTCGACCCCGTACGGACTGTTGTCCTGGGTGAATGTGCCCTGCCCAGAGAGGAAGAAGCTAGCGCGGCCTGGGATGATCGGACCGCCGACCGAGAGCGAAGCGACGTTGAAGCCGTAGGCGTCGAGCACTTCGGAGGTGATCAGCTCGGCCGACCCGAAGAAGTCGGTGCCGCCGGACTTGGTCGTGATCGAGATCACGCCGCTTTGCACATCGCCGTAGCGAGCAGGGATCGTCCCGATTAGGATCTCCTGCTCGGCGATGGCCTGCTGATTGACGCCGAGCAACGCGTCGGAGGAGATCTTCACCCCGTCGACGTAGAAGGCCACCTCCTCGTCGCGTCCGCCGCGGATGAAGAGGTCATCGCCGGAGCCGTTGTTGACGACGCCGCTCTGGATGGCAGCCACGTTCTCGACGCCGCGAATCGGAAGGTTCTCGATGTCCTCGCCCGATACGACCTTCGGCACGCCGATGGCGTCCTTCTGAATGATCGGCCGCGTGTACACCACCTCGATGGCGTCGAGGAGTTCGCCGGAGCCGAGTTCAAAGTTCTGCTCAGTCGTGTAGCCCGTCGAAATCTGGAGACCGGTAACCGTCTGCTGATCATACCCAACGAACGACGCAGTGATGTCGTACGTGCCGACAGGAACGCCGATCACGAAGTAGTTGCCGTCGAGGTCGGTGGCGGCCCCTAGTTGTGTGCCTTCGATAAGGACGTTAGCGCCGGGGAGCGGATCCCCGAGGTCATCGACGACGCGGCCCGAGAGTTTGCCGGTGTTCTGCGCCGTGGCTGCCAGCGGCGTCGCCAGCAGCAGCAGGAGCGAGAGTGTACCCAGATTGCGAAGCATATGCTACCTCCTCCGAGATGGTAGTGCGGTGTTGAGAGGGAGCCGGTTCGAGGACCGAAGGCTCCGTGTTGAGCTAGGATTGGGGCGTCAGGCCGCCACGGTGCGCCTGCGGGCGTGTCCTTCGATCGGACGTGGGTGGCGGGGGTCTTAATCGTTCGGTAATGCGGTGGCGAATATAGGCGGGGCGTTCCGAAGATGTCAAGGCATTCTCGGTGCCCTTTGCCCGGAGTGCACACGAAAGGGGCCGAATGCGGCGTTGTGGCAGACTAGTCCGCCGTTTTTTGCCCGGCCCGGCCGCTGTTTTTTGTTCAGAGCGCGATCCGAAGCCCGGAGCGGACCCGGCGCGGTGGACCGTAGCCGAACGTGCCATCCGTGCTCTGGGCACCGCCAATATGCACCGGGCCACCGACGTAAGCAAGGTAATTAAACGTCCGCCCATCAGAATCGGGCGCATTGCTCACGTAGGTCGCCCCGCCCGGCGTGCTGAGGAACCCGTCGTCGTCCGGCTCGCCGGTGGATCGGTAGAGGGTCGTTACGTTCCTTCTGCCACACGCGTTGGCGATCCTCCCCAAGACCGCCACGTCTATCCCTTCGCAGATATTCTCGACCCACACGAAAGCCGTTACCGTGCTCGCTCCGAGAGCGAACTGTTTGTCGAGGCGGAGGTCGAACTGCTTCGTCCACGGACGGTTGGAGGTGTTGATTCCGGCTACGCCGCTCGTGAAGGGATCTCCCACACCAAAACCAGGAGCCTGGAGCGGGGTGTAGGGCCGGCCGCTCTGCGCGGAGTAGACGACTCCTAGTCCAAAGCCACCGAGGACGGGTCCGGCCTTCTCGGGCACTCGGTAGTCTGCCACCACGTCGAGCGCGTGACGCACATCGGAGTCGGCTGGGGCCGTGAGGGTCGAGACGAAGTCCCCGCGCCAGACGACGCTGCCTGTCACGGCGGCGTCGGAGCCGGTGCCGTTGGCGAACGAGAGGACGTAGTTTGCCCGCAGCGCGACACCGTGCGTTCGGCCGAGCGCGCCGGTGAGGTCGAGGCCGTAGACCGAGGCCGACCCGGTGTTGCGGTACGTCCTGCCTACCGCAGGGGCCGCCTGAATGAGCTCGCGGTGCCGGCGGTAGAACACCGTTCCTCGCACGGACAGGCCTCTGACCGGTCGTCCTTCTGCGCCTAGGCCCACATCGTCGATGGTCTCTGGGCCGAGGCGGGCGTTGCCGAAGACCTCGCCTATCCCCACGTCCTCATACGCTTGGAACGGGGCGTAGAGCACCGGCGGCGGGCGGCGGGCGAGCCGGTTGTAATACGCAAACACGCTCGCCCGCTCCGACACGGCGAAGCGCGCCCCGAGGCGAGGCTGCAACCGGACGTGTGTCGGAGCCGACTCGAACGCGGCCGAGCGCGGCTCCTCGGTTCGCCGCGTCTGGCCTGAGCGCGCGCCGGTGATGAGATCGGCCGTACTCTCCTCGCCCTCAGCGTCGTAGAACCGGCCGTCGAGGTCGCGGAAGCCGACGACGTCGCCCACGTCGTTGAAGTAGACGGCGAAGTCGCTGTCGATCCCGGAGGGGGTTTCGGGGAGACCGCCGGCGCGGGCGATGGGCACGAGGGCGAAGAGGTCTTTCAGCACCGTCGCGTCGCTGCCGAAGACGTCGAGCCGGAGGCCGAGGTCGAGCGTCAGCCGGTCGAGGGCGAACCGGTCCTGAACGTAGCCGGCGGCGTAGACCGGGCGGTAGGGAGCCGCGTCGAGATCGGTGTGGCCGAAGTAGCCGTCTACGTCCTCGCCGTCGGTCTCGCCGAGCCCGAGGAAGTCGTAGCCGTAGCGCACGAGCGTGAGCGGCCGGAGCGCGTCGAAGGGCAGCGCCTCGTAGGTCGATACGCCTCCTTCGGAACCGAGTGCCTCGGCGTTCCCGTCGTCGTAGAACCGGGCGAGGCTCGCGCCGGCGAGTTCGAACCGACGGTGCGTCTGGCGCTCGACCTCGGCCCCGACCTCGACGCGGTGAATGCCGAGCCGCAGCGCAGCGCTCCCGTGGAGGCGGAGCGAGGTGCCCTCGCCCTTGCGGTAGATCGTGGCCGGGTTGCCGGGCAGCGCGAAGGTCCCGCCGACATCGGTGGGCCGCGAGCCGCCGTCTTGGGCGTAGAGCGGCTGGTACTCGCCGTTGCGGAAGACGAAGTAGCGCCGGGCGACGGCGCTCTGGTCGCTCTCGACGTCCCCGTAGAAGAGCGCATCCTCCACGTCGCTGGAGAACCCGCGCGGGTGCTGGACGGAGCGCCACCGCTGCCCCTCGGCCTGGAGCCGGACCGCGAGGCGGTCGCTCGGCGCGTAGTGCAGCGCGGTGTAGAACCGGCCGGCGTCGCGCTCGGCGCGGTAGAGGTGGTCGCGGTTATAGAGCGCGTTCGTGAAGCGCTCGGCTGGGGCGGCGGTGCGGTCGAGGCGCTCGCGGTCGTAGGCCCCGCCGAGCCGGAGGCGGAGCGACGGCGCGAGGGTCAGCACGGCGTTGCCGTCGAGCGTCACGGCGCGCAGGGGGTCGTCCTTGCCCCGCACCCGCTCGAACCGTTCGGCGGTGTAGGTCTCTGGCGCGCTGATCGGACCCTGCTCAGCAAGGTCGAACCCTGGGGGGAGGTCGAGGAGGGCGCGGAGATCCTCCTGAGTGAACGGCTGTCCGGCACCGACCGCGTCCTGGGCCGCCTGCCACGGAAAGGGGATATCCAGGACATCGCCCTGATCGTTCGCGGCCCGGACAATCTGCGGACTCGCCAGGAGATCCGCGTAGGCCTCGTCCGTGAGCCGGTAGGTGTCCGCCCCGAACGGCGTCGCATCGGCGAGGCGCCGGACCTCGCCGGAGAGCGCGAACCGACCGAGCCGGGCGTTCCCAATCGGACCGCCGGCCGAGAACGCGCCGACGGTGTAGCCGAACGCATCGAGACGCTCGGAGGTGAGGCCTTCGACCCGCCCGCCATAGGCTTCGCCTCCCTCGCGCGTCTCGACGAGCACCACGCCGCCTGCCGCCTCGCCGACCTGCGCCGGCACGAGGCCCGTCAGGACTTCGACGCGCTCGACGGCCTCGAACGGCACCGACAGCCGCTCGGCGACGCGGACGCCATCGACCACGAACGTCGGCTCCTGCCCGACGCGCTCTGTGTCGAAGACGCTCCGAGCCTGCACGCCGAACGGATCGGCGGGGTCGGTGACCGAGTAGTCCCGGCGCGTTCCGAGGTAGGACCGGTAGACGAGCGTGCCGTCGCTGAGGCTGCGACGGACGCCCGGCAGGAGCGCCGCTAGGTCGCGGACCGACCGGACGGGGAGGCCGTCGAAGCCAGGGCCGCTCGCGCCGCTGCGCGTCCACACCGAGAGGCCGAGCGAGTCGGTTCGGGCGGCGGTGGGCTGTGCGGCGAGCGGACCGGCGACGGCAACGAGAAGGACGAGCAGCAGCAGCGAGCGAGCGGTCAACGGAGACACCCTGTAAGCAAAAGTGGGGAAGCTACGCCTCGTGGCGTCCCCGATCAACCCGCGCCGACCTGGACCACGCGCACGTCCTCGACCCCGTCGATGGCCTCGACCCGGCGCACGACCTCGGCCGGGACGTTCTCGTCGACGCTGATCGCCGTCAGCGCCGTCTCGCCGGGGCGGTCCCGCCCGAGCGCGAGCGAGGCGATGTTGACGTGCGCCTCGGCCAGCATCCCGCCGACGGTTGCGAGCATCCCGGGCCGGTCCACGTTCTGGTAGAACAGCAGGTGGCCCTCGGGCTTGGCCTCGAACCGGAAGCGGTCCAGCCCGACGAGCCGCGCGTCGTCCTCCCCGAGCACGGTGCCCCGGACCGAGCGCGTCCCGGCGTCGGTTTCGAGGGCGACCTCGATCAGGTTCGTGAAGTCGGCCGGCTCACTGTGGCGCTGCTCGTCGACGGCGAGCCCCATCTCGCGCGCGATCGTCGGGGCGTTGATGAGGTTGACCGGCTCGGCGCTCCACCGGGCCAGGAGGCCGCGCAGGGCGGCGACGCTCAGCACCTCGGCGTAGCGCCGGGCGATGTCGCCGTAGCAGGCAACCGTGACGCGGCGCACCTGCCCGTCGGCAATTTGGCTGACGATCTGCCCGAGCCGGTCGGCGAGGTCGATGAACGGGCGGGCCTCGGGCTGGGCGGCGGCGCGGATGGCCCCGGCGTTGACCGGGGTCGAGACGGGCCGCTCGTTGAGGGCCTCGATCACTTGCTCGGTCACCTGGCGGGCCACCTTGCGCTGCGCCTCGTCGGTCGAGGCGGCGATGTGCGGTGTGGCGACGACGTGCGGGTGCCGGACGAGGTCGTCGAGCGCGGGCGGCGGCGGCTCCTGGCTGTAGACATCGAGCGCCGCGCCGCCGACCTTGCCGCTCTCCAGGCCCCGGAGCAGCGCAGCTTCGTCGACGATCCCGCCGCGCGCGCAGTTGACGAGGCGGACCCCGTCGCGGCACTGCGCCAACGTGTCGTCATTTATGAGGTGCCGGGTCGCGTCGTTGAGCGGCGCGTGCAGGGTGATGACGTCGCTCTCGGCCCAGAGCGTGCTGAGGTCAACCAACTCGACCCCGAGCCGGTCGGCGGCGTCCTGCCCGAGGACCGGGTCGAAGCCGATGGTCCGCATCCCGAAGCTCTGCATCCGCCGCGCCACGGCCCGCCCGATCTTGCCGACGCCGACGATCCCGAGCGTCTTGCCGTCGAGCTCGGCTCCGGAGAACTCCTTGCGGTCCCACGCGCCGCCCTTGAGCGACGCCGCCGCCTGCGGGATCTGCCGGGCGAGCGCGAGCATCATCGCGCACGTGTGCTCGGCCGTCGAGACCGTGTTGCCGTCGGGCGCGTTGAGCACGAGCACCCCGCGCCGCGTCGCCGCCGCGAGGTCGATGTTGTCCACGCCGACGCCCGCCCGCCCGATCACGCGGAGGCTCGGGGCCGCCTCGATCAGCTCGGCCGTCAGCGTGGTCCCGCTGCGGACGATCCACCCGTCGGCTCCGCCCGCAAGCGCTTTCAGCTCCTCCGGCGTCTTCTTCAAGTGAACCGCCGCCTCGATCCCGGCCTCTTCCAGCAGCGATTGGCAGACGGGGTCGAGGGTGTCGGTGACGAGAACGCGCATCGGGTCGGGAGTCAGGAGTCGGAGGCTGGGCATCGAAGCTACCGACCGCGCCGCCGCCGCCGCCGCTCGTCACTTGACATTCGTCAGCGTTTCGACCCACTGCCAGATCTCGGCCGCGCCCTGCTTCTTCTCGGCCGAGGTCAGGATGACGGGCAGGTCGAGGCCCATGCCCTCGAGCCGGCGCTTGAGCTGGGCGACGCGGCTGCGCTGCTGGTTCTTGCCGAGCTTGTCGGCCTTCGTCAGCAGGATCACGTAGGGCACCGGCCCGCCGCGCAGCAGGTCGAGCAGCTCCTCGTCGAGCGCCGTCGGCGGGTGGCGGCTGTCGACGAGGTGGAAGACGACGCCGAGCGGCTCGCGTTCGGTGACGTAGCGCCCAATGAGCTGCATCCACTTCGCCCGCTGCGTCTTGGCGACCTTGGCGTAGCCGTAGCCCGGCAGGTCGACGAGGTAGAACCCGCCGTCGCCCCGCTCATTCGCATTCGTCAGGTAGAAGTTGAGCGTCGCCGTCTTGCCCGGCGTGTTGCTCGTCCGCGCAAGCGCCTTGCGCCCGATGAGGTAGTTCAGCAGCGACGACTTGCCGACGTTCGAGCGGCCGACGAACGCGAGCTCGGTCCGCCCGTCCTCGGGGAGCGCCGCCCACGTCCCGGCGGAGCGCACGAACTCGACGGAGCGGACTTTCATGGGACCCCCCGCCACGCTTGCAGTCGCTCGCTCGCTCGCTCCTCGCTGCGCGCGGCTGTCCTCCTCGACGAGGGGGACAGTTCGGTGACGCTGGAAGCAGAGGCAGAGCCTCTGCGACCGCAAGCCGATCGGGGAGTCCGACGGGGAGCGAAGCGGGCGGTCACGCGACCTGCGCGAAGTGCGCCTTGACGGTCTCGCCGATCTCGGCCGGGTTCTCGACGACCGTGATGCCGGCCTCGCGCATCGCGTCGAGCTTGGCGTCGGCCGTGCCTTTGCCGCCGGAGACGATGGCCCCGGCGTGCCCCATCCGGCGTCCGGGAGGCGCGGTCCGCCCGGCGATGAACCCGAAGACGGGCTTGGTCATGTGCTCCTTGACGTAGGCCGCGCCCTCCTCCTCGGCCGACCCGCCGATCTCGCCGATCATCACGACGGCCTCGGTCTGGTCGTCGGCCTCGAAGAGCCGGAGCGCGTCGATGAACTGCGTCCCCACGATCGGGTCGCCGCCGATGCCGACGGCGGTCGTCTGCCCGAGGCCCTGGCGCGTGAGCTGGTCGACGGCCTCGTAGGTCAGCGTCCCGCTCCGCGAGATCACGCCGATGGGGCCGGGCGAGAAGATCATCGTCGGCATGATGCCGACCTTGACCGAGTCGCCGGGGGTCAGCACGCCGGGGCAGTTGGGGCCGATCAGGTGGAGACCCCGCTTCTGGACGTAGGCGTAGGCCGGGATCATGTCGGCCACCGGGATGCCCTCGGTGATGCAGATGATGACCTCGACGCCGGCCTCGGCGGCCTCGATGATGGCCCCGCCCGCGAACGGCGGCGGTACGAAGATGCAGGTCGTGTTGGCGTTCTCGGCCTCGACGGCCTCGCGAACGGAGTCGTAGACGGGCCGGTCGAGGTGGCGCTGCCCGCCCTTGCCGGGGACGACGCCGGCGACGACATTCGTGCCGTACTCGATCATCTGCTCGGCGTGGAAAGAGCCTTCCTTGCCGGTGAGGCCCTGCACGATGAGGCGGGTGTTTTTGTCGACGAGAATGCTCATCCGATTGCGGGGTTGGGAATGGAGAAGTCGGAAGAGAAAGGTAGGCCGGCGAGGAATGCCAAGTGTTGGGTTCTGCGTAAAGAACCCGTGTCAGCGCGGCAGGTCGCGGTTGTACCACCAGACCGCCCGCGAGCGTGCCTGCTGCGCCCGTCTGCTAATTGAATGCTGTAAAGCATAAGACCGGCTCCACCGAGCGTAGCGCCAATCCAAAGTGGGGCGCAGTCATCCGCAAAATCATTTTGCAGTCCAGCCAGCCCGATCACGTAGAGGATCGTGCCGCCGAGCGAGACGAGCGACACCTTGGACCGCCCTACTCAGGTCAGACACGCCGCCGACCCGCTCACCGCCGACCCCTCGCACACGTCGAACACCGAAGAACGCGGACTCGACACGAAGAGCGCAGGCGTCGTAAGTACAGCCGAGTCGGCGGCGGGCGCTAGCTGCGCGGAAGCAGGATGCGCGAGGCCAAGAAACAGAACGAGCGGAAACTGCTTCACCGCGCGCCTTCTTCTTCGATGTCCGGCTTCACGGTCTCCGCGTTGGCCGGGTTGATCTGCTGAGCGGGCGAGTCGGCGCGGGGCTGCGGGGCGACGGCCGGCGTGCGGGGCGGCTCGATGGTGCGGCGCGGGGGCTCGTCGTCGACCGTCAGCTCGCGCTTGACGTCGGCCGTGGCGTCCTTGAACTCGCGGATGCCCTTGCCCATGCCGCGGGCGATCTCGGGGATGCGCTTGGCCCCGAACAGGAGCAGGATCACGAGGAAGATGAGGGCGATTTCGAACGGGCCGAGGCTCATGGCAGCAGCGAGGCAAATCGTGGAAAGGCCGGAGCGCCAAAGGTACCGACGCGCCGGAGCGGCAGCAGACCGCCCGCTTGAAGCGTTCCCGAAACGCGCCGGTTCCAGAGAGACGGTGACACCGGGGTCCGCAGGGGCCAACGGCGTTCGCCTGGATCGGGCTTGCCGCCGGTCTCAGACCGGGCGAAGGGCCGTCCGCCCCTACGCACAGAGCGCGACGGCGGGGTACCTTGTCTGGTTTTATCTAACTCTCCCAATCCCTCCATGCCCTCGCTCTCCCGGGACACCGTCCTCGCCTGGCCGAAGGCCGAGCTGCACTGCCACCTCGACGGCTCCCTTCGGCTCGCCACCCTGCTCGACCTGGCCGAGCAGCAGGGCAAGCTCGACCTCTTGCCGGCCCGCGACCTCGACGGCCTGGCCGCCATCCTCCGGCAGATCGACGACGCCGAGACGCTGGAGGACTACCTCGCGTGGTTTGGCTACACGATCCCACTGATGCAGTCCGCCGACGCGCTCCGCCGGATCGCCTACGAGCTGGCCGAGGACAACGCGCGTGAGAACGTCCGCTACCTCGAGGTCCGCTACGGCCCGATCCTCCACACCGAGGAGGGGCTGAGCTTGGACGAGGTCAACGACGCCGTCCTGGTCGGGCTGCACGACGCCGAGCGCGACTTCGGCATCAAGACGGGCCTGATCGTCTGCGGCCTGCGCGACCGCTACGAGAGCGCCTCGCTGGCGCAGGCCGAGCTGGCGGCGCGCTACTTCGGGCGCGGCGTCGTGGCCTTCGACCTCGCCGGGGGCGAGCGCGGCAATCCCGCCGACATGCACGGCGCGGCGTTCTACCATGCCCGCAAGCACTTCCTCAACGTCACCGTCCACGCCGGCGAGTCGTTCGGCCCAGCCTCCATCCGGCAGGCCCTCTTCAAGTGCGGCGCGCACCGGATCGGGCACGGCGTCACGCTCCGGCAGGACCCGGACCTGCTGCGCTACGTCGTCGACCACCGCGTCCCGCTCGAGATGTGCCCGACCTCGAACGTCCAGACCCACGTCGTCTCGGGCTACGAGACCCATCCGATCCGGGAGTACGTCGAGGCCGGCGTCGCCGTCACGGTCAACACGGACAACCGGCTTTTCAGCCACACCACCGTCACCGACGAGCTGTGGCTGGCCCACACGCGCTGCGGCGTCGGGGCCGAGGCGCTGCGCGAGATCGTCCTCAACGGGTTTCGCTACGCCTTTCTGCCGTGGCCCGAGAAGCAGGCGCTCCTACGTGAGGTCGAGGCCGAGGCCGCGCTCTCGGCGTAGCTACAGGTCCAGATGCACCGCCACGAAGTGCATCACCCCGAGGCCGTAGGGTTCGAGGACCGCCGTGTAGTCGATCCGGGCGGCGATGTCGCCGAGGGGCTGGCGGACGGCGAAGCCGGCGGCGGGCGAGGCGGCCTCGAAGTCGCCCGCGCCGAGGCGGTCGATGCCGAGGCGGACGCCGAACGGCTGGGCGAGCCAGTACTCGCCGCCGAGGTGGAGGCGCGTGTCGCTCAGCCGGACGTTCTCGCTGTCGGTGAACACGGCCGGCGTGCCGCCGATCTCCACCACGCGCTCAGTCCGCCGCTCGGCGGTCTGGAACCGGCCCTCGACCTCGGCGGTGATCGTGCCGCGCCCGCCGCCGAGCTGGTAGGCGCTGCCGAAGCGAACCCGGACCGGGAAGCGGTCGGTCGTCGTCTTGCCGCCGGCTCCGAAGGCATCGGAGGTGTCCCACCGGTAGCGGGCCAGGAGGTCGTCGACCGTGAAGCCGAAGGCTAGGTTTTCGGACACCTGCGCGGCGAGGCCGAGCGAGAGCCCAATGCTGACTATGGGATCGACCCCGTCGAAGAGGTCGGCGTGGTAGAACCGGAGGCCGAGGCCGCCGGAGACGCGCTGGCTGACCTGCGCGCCGAAGGCGGCGAAGATGACGTACTCCTGGGTCGCGAGGTCGCCGGTGTGGTAGCCTGAGTTGTCGCGCCCGTCGATGTTCTCGACGCCGGAGCGGACGACGCCGACGGCGGCCCCGGCGCGCGGCGGCAAGGGGAAGGCGAACTGGAGGTACTGCAAGCTGCGGTCGAACGAGAGGAAGCCCGCCGCCGCGTCGAGCCCCTGCCGCTGAATGCGCGGGGCGAGCGCCGGGTTGTAGTAGGCGCTCGACTCGGAGAACACGTCGGCCACGAGCCCGCCGCCCATCCCGATCCCGCGCGCGCCGAACCCGAGCCGGGCGTACGACCCGGCCTGCTGCGCCGAAGCCGGCACCGCGAGCAGGAGGGCGAGGGCAAAAGCCGAAAGCAGGAATCTGTTGATCATCATAAGTCCAGAGGTAGGGGCGGCCGGCCGGTCGCCCCTACGGTTTATTCGAGCACCAGAATCTTGCCCCGGAGCGACTCGCCCCCGGCGTCGACCTCGTAGAAGTAGACCCCGTTGGCGACGCGGTTGCCGCCGTCGTCAAAGCCGTCCCAGACCTGCTCGACCGGTGCCGCGTCGAGCGTGCGGACGAGGTTCATCCCGAAGTCGAAGATGCGGATGCGCGCGCCCGCCGTGTCGCCCGCCTGTCCGTAGCGAATGCGGGTGTAGCGGTCGGCATTCGGCGAGAAGGGGTTGGGGTAGGCGTAGGTCTCGACGTCCGGGACGCGGTCGGTCGGCGTGTCGGGGTTCGTCGGCACGTCGGCGCGGAAGAGGGTCCAGGTCGCGCCGCCGTCGGTGCTGCGGGCCAGGCCGTCGCCGGTGCCGACCCAGAGCGCGCCGGGCGTCGTGGCGACGGCGAAGGCGCTCGCGTCCTGGCTCACGAACCGGCCGGCGCGCGTGGCGTCGGGGAAGTCGCGGACGGTGCGCCACGTCTGGCCGCCGTCGTCGGAGATGAAGAGGCCTTCGTCGCCGGCCGCGTAGACCGTCTCGGGCGAGCAGTAGCTTGCCGCGTCGGGGCAGAAGGTGACGTCGTAGATCCGCCGTCCGCTGAGGAGCACCGTCTCGAAGCTCTCGCCGCCGTCGCGGGTGACGGCGAGGCCGAACCGCTCGCTCGCCTCGACCGCCCGCCACACGGCCAGCCACACCGGATTGCGCTCGTTCTCCGCCGTGGCCGGGTCGTCGAAGGGCTGCTCCTCGAGCGCGATCACCCAATCGCCGGGCAGCCCCGCGTTTGTCCCGTCGAAGCCGGTGCGCTCCCAGGCCCGCTCGCGGAGCGTGTCGACGGGCATCGTTCCGGTGCTGTCGAAGACGACCAACTCGACGATGTCCTCGGGGCGCGAGCGGTTGACGCCGGCGACGGTCCCGGCCCAAACGGTTCCGGTCTCGTCGACCAGCACCGAGAAGCCGAGGAAGTTGCGGGCCTCCTCGAACTCGTTGCGCTCCGGGGCGAAGACAAAGCGCTGCACCTCGTCCGGCCGGATCGAGCGGACGGTGTCGGGCGGCAGGACGATGCGCTGGAAGTCCTCGGCGTAGCGGCCCGAGTCCGGGAGCCACTCGAGCCGCCGGATGCCGGAGGCGAGGCCGGCGACCCACACGTCGCGCGTGAGCGGGTCGAAGTCGACGTCGAAGGGCGGGCTCTGCTGCGGGACGATGATCGGGAGCGCCGGGAGCTGGAAGGCGAGGGTCTCGACGCCGCCCTCGCCGCAGCCGAGGATCGGGACGATGTCGCCCGGCTCCGCGTCGGGCCGGAAGAAGTTGCAGCCGTAGACCTGGAGCGTGTCCTCGGGCTGGTCGAGCTGGGGAAATTCGTAGCTCCACGTCCGGCCGCCGTCCTCGCTGTGGGCGAAGCCGGCAGCGCTCTGCGGCCGGCTCGCAATGGCCGGGTCCTGGAAGCCGAGGCCGACCCAGACGTTCGGGCCTTCGACGTCGAGCGAGTAGACGATGGCCGTCGGCGCGAGCGGCGGGGTGAGCGCCCGGTCCTCGACCAGGAACCACGACTGGCCGCCGTCGGCAGTGAAGGTCAGCTCCTGGCCGGCCCAGAGCGTGTCGCCCTCGGCCTCGAGGTTGTCGACGATCGTGCGCTGCGGCCCACCGACCCGGACGAGCGAGTCTACGCGCGCGAGGAAGCGGGCCGACTGCGCGGCGGCGGGCACAACCGTTCCGAGGACGAAGGCGAGGAGGAGGCAGCGTATGCAGAGGCGGCTCATGCGGGGGCGGCTCATTCGACAATCGTGATCGTGAACCGCGTGGTGTCGCTCCTCACCCCGTCGCGGTCCGTGGCCCAGAGCTGGACGGGGAGCGGGCCGGGCGTCGCGGCGTCGATCCCGAAGGAGACCGTGTAGCGCCCGTCGTTCTCCTGGGCGTCGCCCGCGGCGGCGCTGCCGTCGTCGCGGAGCTGGAAGACGCCGCTGTTGGGGAACGTGCCCTCGACGCGGGCGATGTCCTCCGGGCCGTCGGGGTCGGCGGCAACGGCCGAGATCGTGAGCGTGCCCGGCGGCCGGAAAGTCTCCGGCGCGCCCACCTCGGCGAGCGTCGGTGGCCCGAGCCCCGGTCCGTCGACCAGCAAAGTGCCGCTGACCTGGTTGCCGAGCACGCCGTCGTCGTCCACCGCGTAGACCAGAACCGTGTAGCGTCCGCGCTGCCCCCGGCTGAGCTGCAGCGGCACCGTGCCGGCGTACCGCCCGGAGCCCTCGTCGGCGAGCGTGCCCCGTGCGACGGTCTCGTCGTACTGCCACTCGACGGCGTACTGCACCCGAGCGACCTCGCCATCAGGGTCCGTCGCTGTGACGCTGAGCGCGAGGTCCACCGCGAGCGTGTCGCCCGCGTCGGCATCGAACGAGACGGTGTCCGGCGAGAACGCGAGGCTGTCCACGCGGGGCGGTCGCGTCTCGAGCGGCTGCGGGTCCCCGCCCGAGTCGCACGCCGCGAGCGTGGCGAGGACGGCGAGGGCACCGAGGAGCAGACGGGAACCGGGCATCGAGAGCGGGCGGGAGAGCGGGGAGCGAGGCCGCGCAGTGGGCGGCAGGAAGATAGCGTCTCTCGTAGCGAACGGCTCAGGCGGTGCGGGTGTCGTTGGAGAAGGTCCGGCGGAAACCGGTCCGGCTCGGGCGGGCGGCGAGCCGGGACCGGGGGACTAACGCCAGGACGGCGGCGCTAGTGTGTCGCCAGGCGGGCTGTCACGAAATGTGCCTCACGAGATGTAGAGCGGTTTGAAGCTGAAGCACAGCACGAAGAGCACGAGCGCCAGGATGCCGAGCACGCGGCGGCCCGGCGTCAGCGGCTCCGGGTGCCGCACCGGCGGGTGGTCCACCTTGATCAGCGCCACGATCAGCAGGCACCAGAAGAACCAGCCCGGATAGCCAATCGCCTCGGCGACACCGCCGACGCGGAGCGCGAGCGCCACCGCCGCCACGAGCGCGAGCAGCCCGCCGGCCCGCGCCCGCCGGTCCTCGAAGAGCCGCCCGAAGAAGAAGTAGAGCAGCGCCGCCGCGATCACCCACACCCCCGCCCCGCCGAGCGCCTCGGGGTAGCCGTAGAACACGGCCATCTCGCCCAGCATCGGACCGGTCTCGGCCACCAGCCCGAGCGTCGCCGAGAACAGCAGCACGGCGACGGCCGCCCGCGCAATGCGCCCGTGCCACTGCGGCCCGACGAGCGTGTAGACGATGTGCCCCCCGTCGAGCTGCCCGACCGGCAGCATGTTGAGCGCCGTGAAGAACAGCCCGAGCCACCCGGCGAAGAGCACCGGGTAGTGGTACAACTCGTCCATCGGCGGCACGTCGGGGAAGAAATAGGTCAGCGCCCAGAACAGCGGCGTCTGCCCAATGGTCAGGCGGCCCAGGCCGGTGAGGTCCGGCAGCACGAAGTCCGGGAACGTCCCGAAGCGCTCCACGAACAGCTTGAGCGGCTCGTGCCCGGCCAGGTCGAAGACGTAGCTCGGCGGCGGGAGCGTGGCGAGCGCGTAGACGAGCACCCCGAGCGCGACCACGAACCCGGCCAGCGGCCCCGCCGCGCCGACGTCGAAGAGCTGCCGCGTCCGCTCCAGCGGCTCCCGAATCCGGATCACCGCCCCGAACGTCCCGACGTTGGGCATCAGCATCGGGAGCGGAAACGGGATGTAGTATGGCAGCGACACGCTGAGGCCGCTGCGCCGCGCCGCGAGGTAGTGCCCAAACTCGTGGACCGTCAGGAAGAGCAGGAAGGGGGCCGCGTAGCGCAGCCCGTCCCACACGAACATCCCAAGCCCGAACTCTCGGTAGAGCACCTCGCGCCCGGCAAGCATGCCCCCCGCCCACGTCGTCGTCCCGACGGTCAGCAGAAACAGGAGGACGTGCAGCCAGACTCGCTCCTTGGGCGGCTCGGGGGCCGTGAGGATGCTGTCGGTCGCCTCGTCCGAGAAGACGTCGGCAGGCGGATAGGCCGGGGGCAGCGGGCGGGAAGGCTCCAACGGGACGGGGTCGAGAGCGAGGCGGGGCCGGGCGGTCTGCGAAAACGAGGCCCGCCTACGCCGCGCGCGGAGCGAAGTTCAGCGCGACCGTAGTCGCAGGAACCGTAGGGGCGAGGCGCTGCCTCGCCCTGGTCAGGCACCGTGCCTCCCGAATGCACCGATCCCCTCAGCGCAGGGCCGCCAGCCCCTCCGCGATCCGTCGCATCGCGGCGCGCAGGTCGGCGGCGGAGGCCGCGTACGAAATCCGCACGCCGCGTGGCGCGCCGAACGCGCCGCCGGGGACGAGCGCCACGTCGTGCTCCTCGAGCAGGTAGAGGCACAGGTCCTCGCTCGTCTCCACGGCCTGCCCGCTCGGGGCCTCGGTTTCGAAGTAGGCCGACACGTCAGGGAAGACGTAGAACGCGCCCTCCGGCTCGGGGCACTCGATGCCGGGCAACCGGCCGAGCGCGCCCATCACGAAGCCGCGGCGTTCCTTGAAGGCGCGGACCATCTGCCGCACCGGCTCGGGGTCCATCTCGAGAGCCGCGACCCCCGCCTTCTGCGTGATCGTACTCGGCGCGCTCGTGAGCTGACTCTGCATCTTCGCCGCCGACTCGGCGATCCACTCTGGCGCGGCCAGGTAGCCGAGCCGCCAGCCCGTCATCGCATACGCCTTCGAAAAGCCGTTGACCGTCACCGTCCGCTCCCGCATCCCGCCGAGTGAGGCGAAGGAGACGTGCTCGGCGTCGTAAATGACCTGCTCGTAAATCTCGTCCGAAACCACGACCACGTCGGGGTAGCCGCGCAGCACCTCGGCCAGCGCCTCCAGCTCGGCGCGGGCGTAGACGGCTCCGGTCGGGTTCGAGGGCGAGTTGAGCAGCAGCACGCGCGAGCGCTCGGTGAGGGCCGCGTCCAGGTCGGCCGGCGTCATCTTGTATCCCGCGCCCAGGGCGGTCTCGACCGTCACCGGCTCGGCCCCGGCCAGGCGCGCCATCTCGGGATAGGACACCCAGTACGGCGCGGGGACCACCACCTCGTCGCCCGGTTGGCAGAGCACGAAGACGGCCTGCGCCACGGACTGCTTGGCCCCGTTCGAGCAGACGATCTCGTCCGGGTCATAGGCCAGCCCGTTGTCGCGCCGGAGCTTAGCCACAATGGCTTGGCGCAGCTCCGGCGTGCCGGGATTGGCCGTGTAGTGAGTGTGCCCCTCCTCGATGGCGCGGATGCCGGCGTCGCGGATCGGGGCGGGGGTGTCGAAGTCCGGCTCGCCGGACGAGAGCGCGATCACGGGCCGCCCTTCTCGCTTCAGCGCCTTCGCCCGGGCCGACATCGCCAGCGTCGCCGATGGCTGCATCGCGGTCACGCGAGGGTTGAGGTGAGCGTCCATCGTCAGGGGGTCCATGCCGTCGGAGCGAGGGTGAGCGAGGCGCTCGAAGGTACGCCCGCCCGCGCTGCCTACTCTCCCCCGGCCCGCCTCATCTGTCGAAGTCTCTGCAGCACCGGCGGCGGCACGAACGACGCCAGGTCGCCCCCGAAGCGGTGGATCTCGCGCACGAGCGAGGCGCTCGTGAAGGCGTGCTCGGGCGATGGGGTGAGGAAGACGGTCACGACCGCGTCCTCCATCCGCCGGTTAGCGACGGCCATCCGCATCTCGTAGTCGAAGTCCGAGACCTGCCGCAGCCCGCGCACCAGCGCGACGGCCCCGCGCTCGGCCGCGCGCTCCACGATCAGCCCGTCGAACGTCTCGATGCCGAGGCGCGCCCGGTCGGGCCAGTCTGCCACCGACGCTCGGATCAGGGCTACGCGCTCCTCGCCGCTGAACAGCCCGCGCTTGCCCACGTTCACCCCGACCGTCACCTCCACCCGGTCGAAGAGGCGGAGCGCGCGGCGGAGCACGTCGAGGTGGCCGTTCGTGACGGGGTCAAAGGAGCCGGGGTAGAGCGCGAGGCGCGGCATAGCGGGTGGCGGTGAGACGAGAGGCCGGCAGAGGCGAGCCTCAGCCGAGGGGCAGCGCCGCCAGCTAAAATAGGGGATGGGCGTATCTTTACACACCCGTAAACACACGGGCAAGCCGTGCCGGAAACCTCTAGCCCGACCTCGGCTTTACCTTAGTCGGTGGCGCTCCCCCTCCCGCGCCCCGCTTCCACTCACCAGCACGGAGACCCACCATCGCCAGACGCTACTCCCGGCCGCAGCCCAAGCGCGGCCCCATCACCCGCATCAACGACCAGATCCGCTCCGACCGCGTGCGCGTGGTCGACCCTGAGGGCGAGCACGGCGTCTACGAGACCTCGGCGGCCCTTGAGCTCGCCCAGCGTCGCGGCCTCGACCTCGTGGAGGTCGCTCCGGACGCGGACCCGCCCGTGGCCAAGATCATGGACTACGGCAAGTACCGCTACGAGCAGCAGAAGAAGGAGAAGGAGCAGCGGAAGAAGGCCCACAAGGTCGAGCTGAAGGAGATCCGCTTCCGCCCTAACACCGACGACCACGACTTCGAGTTCAAGGCCAAGCACGCCCGCGGCTTCCTCGACGAGGGCAACCAGGTCAAGGCGTGGGTCCAGTTCCGCGGGCGCGACATCATCTATAAGGACCGCGGGGCCGACCTGCTCGGCCGCTTCATCGAGGAGCTGTCGGACATCTCGCGCGTGGAGCAGCTCCCCAAGATGGAGGGCCGCCGTATGACGGTGATGCTCACCCCGGACCGCTCAGGGAAGAAGAAGAGCTGAGGCCGTCCGGCAGAGCGGTAGCAAGCCTTCGCGCTTCCGCCCGGTGCGAGCGCGTTCTGTGACGGCGTGGAGAGAATAGGGGGTAGGGCAGGCTGGCTACCCCCTTTCCCTTTCGCCTATGGTTTAGGCCAAGATCCCTCCTTTCTCTCCCTTCCCTCCACGCCCTCCCATAGCCTATTTACCTCCCTCTTCAAACTCTGCCGTTGCCGCTGCCGCGCCGCCGGGGTATCTTCTCTGCTTCTGCACGACGAGGCGACGCCTGCCGGCTCGCCTCTTTTTTTAGCCTTAGAGGTACGGAGTACGCTATGCCGAAGATGAAGTCCAACAGCGGGGCCAAGAAGCGCTTCGGCCGGACGGCCAGCGGCCGCCTCAAGCGGAAGAAAGCCTTCACCAGCCACATCCTGACCAAGAAGTCGCCCAAGCGGAAGCGCGACCTCCGCAAGGGCACCCTCGTGGACAAGGCCGACGAGAAGCGCATCAAGCGCCTGCTCGGCGGTGCCTGACGCCCCCTGGCCTTCGGGCCGCTCACCGATTCCCCCACGCTTTAACGGAGCAACCAAATGCCACGCGCACGCAACACCGTGGCTTCCCGTCGCCGCCGCAAGAAGATTCTCAAGCTTGCGAAAGGCTACTGGGGCCGCCGCCGCAACGTCTACACCGTTGCCAAGCACTCCGTCGAGAAGGCGCTACAGTACCAGTACCGGGACCGCCGGCAACGCAAGCGGCAGTTCCGGCGCTTGTGGATCGCCCGCATCAACGCCGCCGCGCGGCTCAACGGGACCACGTACTCGCGCCTGATCGCCGACCTCCGCCGGGCGGACATCCCGCTCAACCGGAAGGTGCTGGCCGACCTCGCCATGCACGACGCGAACGCCTTTACCAAAGTCGTCGAACAGGCTGCGGCGTAACCCGCCTCGCCCCGTTCGACACGACTTCCCGCCTGGCCGACGTGCCCGGCGGGAATTTTTGTACACGCTGCTCCACCGCTGTAGAGACACGATGCACCGTGCCCCTACGCCGACGTTTCCGCTCATGCCCAACGACGCAACCACCCTCCACGACGAGATCGATACCCTCCGCCGGGAGATCGACGCGGCCGACCTCGGGAGCGCTGAGGCCGTCGAGGCGTTCCGCATCCGCACGCTCGGACGCAAGAGCGGGGCCGTGACGGCGCTCTTCGGGCGGATCCCCGAGGTCGAGCCGGCCGAGCGCGGGGCGACCGGGCAATCCCTCAACGCGCTCAAGCAGCAGGCCGAGGCCCGGATCGAGTCGGCGCAGGCGGCCCTCGCGAGCGGCGCCGGAGCCGAGCGGACCGACCTCGACCTGACGCTGCCGGGGCGCGTGCCGGCACCGGTCGCGCCGGGAAGTCTGCACCCGCTGACCCAAACGCTCGGCGAGATCGAGCGCATCTTCCGCCACTTCGGCTTCGACGTGGCCGAGGGGCCGGAGATCGAGGACGACTGGCACAACTTCACCGCGCTCAACTTCCCGCCCGAGCACCCGGCGCGCGACATGCAGGACACGCTCTTCCTCGAGCCGCCGCCGCCGGACGGCCGCGGCATCGTGATGCGGACCCACACCTCGCCCGCGCAGATCCGCATCATGGAGCGCGCCGTGCGAGACGGCGACGGGCCGCCGATCCGGGTCATCGTCCCCGGCCGGGTCTACCGCAACGAGGCGATCTCGTACAAGAGCTTCTGCCTCTTCCACCAGGTCGAGGGCCTGGTCGTCGACGAGCACGCGACCTTCGCCGACCTCAAGGAGCTGCTTCACGTCTTCGCCCAAGCGCTCTTCGGCGACGACGTCAGGATGCGCTTCCGGCCGAGCTTCTTCCCCTTCACCGAGCCGTCGGCCGAGGTCGATATCTGGTGGGCCGACGAGGCGCTCGCCGGGGGCGGGCGCTGGCTCGAGATCCTCGGCTGCGGCATGGTCGACCCCAACGTCCTCGAGGCCGTCGAGATCGACCCCGAGCGGTACACCGGCTACGCGTGGGGCATGGGCGTCGAGCGCATCGCGATGCTGAAGTACGGCGTCGACGACATCCGCCTGTTCTACGAGAACGACGTGCGCTTTCTGAAACAGTTCTAAGTGTGAGGTTTGAGGTCGTGGGTTTAGGGCGCTTCACCTCCAACCTCCCGCCCCAAACCTCTAACCCGTCCCCCATGAATATCTCCGCCAACTGGCTCGGTGAGTACGTCGAGCACGATCTCTCGCCCGATGCGCTCGCCGATGTCCTGACGATGCTCGGCCTCGAGGTCGAGTCGGTCGAGGCCCCGCGCAGCCTCGACGGCGTCGTCGTCGGGCACGTCCTCAACACGCGGCCGCACCCGAACGCGGACCGCCTGACGCTGTGCGACCTCGACCTCGGCGGGGCCTCGCCGGTGCAGATCGTCTGCGGCGCGCCGAACGTGGCGGCCGGGCAAAAGGTGCCGGTGGCGACGGTCGGGACGACGCTGATGCTGCCCTCGCGCAAGACGGGCGAGCCGGAGCCGGTGACGCTGGGGCAGGCCACGCTGCGCGGCGAAGTCTCGAACGGGATGATCTGCGCCGAGGACGAGCTCGGGCTGGGCACCGACCATGACGGCATTCTGGTGCTCGACGAGGACGCGCCCATCGGGCAGGCGTTCGATCAGTACCTCGCCGCGCGCGGACGCGTGCCGCGCGACACGGTCCTCGACATCGCCCTCACGCCGAACCGGCCGGACGCGGTGAGCCACATCGGCGTGGCGCGCGACCTCGCAGCCGTCACCGGGGCCGAGCTGAAACGGCCGACCGTTGCGCTTCCCGAGGCGGGCGGAGCCGCCGCCGAGGCCTTCTCGGTCGAGATCGAGGCCCCGGCGGTGTGCGGGCGCTACGCCGGACTGCTCGTGCGCGGCGTGACCGTGGCGGAGTCGCCGCCGTGGCTCCGGGCGCGGCTCGAGGCCATCGGCCTGCGCCCGCGCAACAACGTCGTCGACGTGACCAACTACGTCATGCACGAGGTCGGGCAGCCGCTCCACGCCTTCGACTTCGCCACGCTCGCCGGCTCCAGAATCATCGTCCGGCAAACCAAAGGCGAGACGACCTTCACCACGCTCGACGACACCGAGCGGACGCTCCCCGACGGCACCCTCCTGATCTGCGACGCCGAGCGGCCCGTCGCCATCGCGGGCGTGATGGGCGGGCAGAACTCCGAGGTCTCCGACGCCACGACCGACGTGCTGATCGAGAGCGCCTACTTCGACCCGACCTCGATCCGCAAGACGGCGAAGGCGCTCGGGTTGCAGACCGACGCGTCGTACCGCTTCGAGCGCGGCGTGGACCCGGCCGGGCAGGTCTGGGCGGCGGCCCGAGCGGCTGAGCTGCTTCAGCACCTCGGCGGCGGCGAGATCGTCCCCGGCGTCGTGGACGTACACCCGGTCGAGGTCGCACCGCGCGAGGTGACGCTGCGCCCGTCGCGCCTCGCCCGCGTGCTCGGCGTCGAGATCCCGACCGACGAGATCAAGCGCCTGCTCACGGCCATCGGGTTCGAGGTCGGCGGGGCTAGCGTCGTCGGCTCGCTGCTGAGCAAGGCGAGCAGCGTGGTCGAGGGAGCCGACCCCGGCCTGACCGTTGTGGTGCCCACCTTCCGGCCGGACGTCGAGCGCGAGGTGGACGTGATCGAGGAGGTCGCCCGGCTGTGGGGCTTCGACCGGATCCCGGTCCCCGACGCGATCAGGGTGCCGCTCGCGCCGCCGCGCCTGGACCGGGCGGCCCAGCTCCGCGAGACCGTGCGCGCGCACCTGGTCGGGCTCGGCTTCCGCGAGCTGTACACCAACAGCCTCATCCCCGCGCCCGTCGCCGAGACGTTCGCCGAGGCCGAGCTGTCGGGCGTCGAGATGGAGGTCGCCGAGACGGTGAACGCGATCAGCAGGGAGATGAACGCGCTCCGGCCGAGCCTGCTGCCGGGCCTGCTCAGGGCGATGGCCTACAACCAGAACCGCGACGCGGGCGCGCTCCGCTTCTTCGAGTTCGGGCACGTCTACGGCCGCGCCGAGCCTGCCCCCGTGCAGGGACGACTCCCGGAGGCGGGAGACCCGGCGAACTCAATCTCGGGCTACCACGAGCACACGGCTCTCGTGCTGGGCATGAGCGGCCCCGCGACGCTCGGCGGACCCGGCCGAGCCGCGCGCGACGTAGACTTCTTCGACCTCAAGGGCGTCGCCGACCACCTCCTGGGCTCGCTCGGCATCTCCGGCGTCGAGGAAATCGCCGGGGCGGAGGCGAACGAGCGGACGGCCTACCGGCTCGTCCTCGAGCACCGTGGCCGCCGGCTCGGCGTGCTGGCCCGGACGGCGCACGCGCTCGGCGACACCTCGGAGCTGCAAGCGCCGGTGTTCTTCGCCGAGCTGGACTGGGACGCCATCGCCGCCGCTGTCGCCGCGCAGCCGCCGGTGCGCTACGCGCCGATCTCCCGCACGCCCGCCGTGGACCGCGACCTGGCCCTGACCGTGGACCGTGCCGCCGCGGTCGGCCCGCTCCTCGCCACGATCCGCGCCGCCGGGGGCGGCCTGCTGCAGAGCGTCCGCGTGTTCGATCTCTACCAAGGCGAGCGCATCGCGGCCGACAAGAAGAGCATCGCCTTCGCCCTTCGCTTCGGGGCGGACACGACCCTGACCGACCAGGTCATCGACAAGCGCGTCCGGGCGATCGTGGACCGGCTCGGCCGGGAGCACGGCGCACAGCTTCGGCAGTAGTCCGGGACTCGACCTGACGCGAGACCCGTATATTTCCGCGCCGCCTCTTCCCCGCCTCCATGAGCACGCCTCCGCCCCCCGACGCCGACCACGGCCTTCGCGCGCTCGAGCGCCTGCGCGAGCGGATCGAGCAGGCCGCTGCCGCGATCGAGCACCTGCGCGCCGAGAACACCCGCCTCGCCGCACGCGTCGACGAGCTCTCCGCTCTCGACCTAGAGAGCCGGGTTCAGGGCGTCACCATCGAGGGCGACCCCGACGCACTCCGCGAGCAGGTGGACGAGTTCATCGCCGCCCTCGACCGGATGCTGGCCGAGCCGCCTACGGACGGCGCAGCGGACGGTGGGATGAACGGTTCTGCTGACTAACGGTCCGCCCTCATGAAATCGCTCCGCGTCGAGATCCTCGGGCACGAATACCCCCTCCGCGTCGCCGAGGAGGACGAGGCCCTCACGCGCGAGGTGGCGACCTACGTGGACGAGCGGATGCGCTCGTTCCGCAACCAGGTGCCCGGCGTCTCGGACATGACGCACGCGGTCCTGAGCGCGCTCGCCATCGCCGAGGAGCTGCACGTCACGCAGGCCGAGCTCGAGCGTCTGCGCCGCGCGGTGAACACCGACGCCGACGCCCTCGCCGACCGCCTCGACGTGGTGCTCGGCACGTGAGGCGACGGTCGGGGTGTGCTGAGTCTGGGCGACAAATCCCAGAGCGGGAGCCGGAACTCGGCAGGGCGGTAGGTCGATATAAGGGCCGTGCCGAGCGCTCTGGCTCGCCCACTGCGCGCGGCACCCCATCACCGGTCTGCAGCCCTGTTCAAGGAGCCTGACAACGACCCAATTGGGAGCCATCCTTCGGACCTAACCTCCAGGCCTCACGCCGACCTCGTGTCGGCGCTCCCCGGCCTCCTTCGGGAGCCGGACCGGTGGAAGGAGCGATGGTCTGAGCGGCACCCACCGTGTGTACGAAGAGGCTTCTTCTACACCACGCTGTAGGCTGGTGTCCTTTTCGGTGCGGCTTCGCCGCGCCACCGCCTCGGAAGCGCGCCGCGCCGTCCGGGGCGTTTTTGTAGGTCTCGCGTACCCATGATCTCTTCCTCCCTTCTGTTCGCTGCCGCCGTGCTCGTCGCCCTCGGGGTCGGGACCGTGCTGGGGCGGCTGGGGTGGACGGGACAGGCAGGACGCCGGCTCAGCGAGGCTGCGGCCGAGGCCGAGCGCTTGCTCGACGAGGTGCAGGCCGAGGCGGATGCGTCTCGCCAGGAGCACGTCGCCGCCGCCCGCGAAGCGCTGGAGGTGGGGCGAAGCCAGATCGAGGCCGAGGCGGCCGAGCAGCGAGCGACCCTTCAGCGCCTCCGGCTCAAGCTCGACGCCCGCCAGGAAAAGCTGGCCCGGCGCATCAAGCGTGCCTCGGGGCGAGAGGCCGCTGCGGCGAGAGCCATGGAGGTCGTCGACACGCTGCGCGAGGAGGCCGCCCGGCGCGGGGCCGAGGCGGAGGAGCTGCGCGCGCGCGTGCAGAAGCTCGCCCAGTCCATCGGCAGCCGGCAGCAGGCCATCGCCGCACGCGAGCGCGACGCCGAGGCGCTCGAGACGAGCCTCGCCGCCAAGCACGTTCGGCTAGACCGGCTCGTCGGCGAGCACGTCCGCAAGCTCGAGCGCGTCACCGGAATCTCGAAGCACGAAGCCCTGCAGCGCCTCGTCGAGGAGCTGGAGAACGAGGCCAAGCTCGAGGCCTCCGCCGCCATCAAGGAGATCCGCGACGAGGCTCGGATGACGGCGAGCCGCGAGGCCCGCAAGGTGGTCCTCACCGCGATCCAGCGGACCGCCGCCAACCACGCCGTCGAGCACACCGTCTCGCTCGTGCCGCTCGCCTCGGACGACATGAAGGGCCGCATCATCGGCCGCGAGGGCCGCAACATCCGCGCGTTCGAGGCCGCCACCGGCGTCGAGGTCGTCGTCGACGAGACCCCCGAGGCGGTCCTCCTCTCCGGCTTCGACCCCGTCCGGCGCGAGGTTGCCCGGCTCTCGATGGAGCGGCTCGTACAGGACGGCCGCATCCACCCGGCGCGCATCGAGGAGATCGTGGAGAAGACGCGGGGCGAGATCGAGGACGAGGTCGTCGAGGCCGGCGAGGAGGCGGCCATCGAGCTCGGGCTGCACGGGCTGCACGCCGAGCTGGTACGGCTCGTCGGGCGGATGAAGTACCGCTTCTCCTACGGCCAGAACCTGCTGGCGCACTCGCTCGAGGTCGCCCAACTGGCCTCGCTGATGGCGGCCGAGCTCGACCTCGACCCGCGCAAGGCCCGGCGCGCCGGGCTGCTCCACGACATCGGCAAGGTGATCGACGGCGAGCTCGAGAGCCCGCACGCGATCGTCGGGATGGAGGTCGCGCAGCGCCACAAGGAGCACCCCGAGGTCTGCAACGCCATCGGCGCGCACCACGACGAGATCGAGATGACCTCGCCCTTCGCCCCGCTCGTGCAGGCGGCCGACGCCATCAGCGGGGCCCGGCCCGGCGCGCGGCGCGAGGGGCTGGAGCACTACGTGCAGCGGCTCCGGGCGCTCGAGGACCTCGCGAGCGGCTTCGACGGCGTGCAGCAGGTCTACGCGATCCAGGCCGGGCGCGAGGTCCGCGTGATCGTCAACCACAACCTGGTCAGCGACGCCCGGGCCGACAGCTTGGCACGCGAGATCTCGAAGAAGGTCGAGCAGGACCTGAGCTATCCGGGCCAGATCAAGGTGACGGTGATCCGCGAGATGCGAAGCGTCGCCTACGCGAAGTGACGCTAGCGCATCACCGTAATGCGCGCGCTCAGCGCCTGCGCCCCGACCTCGGCCCGCACCAGGTACACGCCGGCTGGCAGCCCCGCTGCGTCAAGCGTCAAGCGGTGCTCGCCTGCGCCGAGCGGCCCCTCGTGGAGCCGCGCCACCCGGCGGCCGAGCACGTCGAAGACCGCCAGCCGCAGGTGCGCCGAGGCCGGCACCACCGTGACCGTGCCCGGCACTCGGGTTCGGATACACGCCGAGACGCGCCTCGGCCGTCTCGGCCGCTCTGGCAGCCTCACCCGGCAGACGCTCCGCGCCGAGCAGACCCGCCAGTGCGCCCTCCGTGCCGCGCGCCCCCACGCCCGTCTCCGCCGCGCGCGCACCGTAGTGCTGAGCCAGCGCCTCCAGTCCCGCTCGCGCTTCGGCCTCCGGCTCCCTCGCTGCCACCGACTGTGCCACCGCCGCCGCCTGCGCGAAGGGTAAGGGAAGCAAGGAGCGCGACATGAGTAACCTCCATGCAAGTGAAATAGGTGTGAATTTCTTACCTCAGCATACAGCTTTCGCTTCGAAATTGCAAGTCCAAAAGACCACGCCCCTTCGCAGCCTCCACCGCCTGACGGAAGAAACCATGAACCGGAGGCCTAAGCCCCGATCCGGCGTATGCTCCCGGTCTCTCTCCGCCTAGCCGAACCGCCATGATCGGAACGATTGGAAGCCTGCTGATCCTCGTCGCCTTCGTGGCGACCGTCCTCTCAGGTGGTGCCTTCGTCAAGGCCACCCGGACGCCGGCCGAGGCCGCGTCTTGGAAACGCATCGGGCGCGGGGCGTGGTTCGCCATGACGGCCGCAAGCACGTTCGCCTTCGGGCTACTGGTCTACCTCTTCGCGGCGCACCAGTACCAGTACGCTTACGTCTACCAGAACTCGGGCAACGACCTGCCGACCTACTTCACGATCGCCGCGACGTGGGCCGGGCAGGAAGGCTCGTTCCTGCTGTGGATCGTGATGAACGCCGTCCTCGGCGTGCTCCTGATCCGGTGGGGCAGCCGCCCGGCGACGGGCCGCGACGCCGAGCTCCGCCGATCGTTCGAGCCGCCGGTGCTGGCCGTCTTCGCGCTCGGGCAGGCGTTCCTGCTCTCGATGGTGGTCGGGCTGAAGCTGGGCGACCTCAGCATCGGGGCCTCGCCGTTCCTCACGCTCGCGGCCAAGTTCCCCGACGCGCCCGTGCTCCAGGTCGCTGGCTACGTCCCGCCCGACGGGAATGGGCTGAACGACCTCTTGCAGAACTACTGGATGACGATCCACCCGCCGACGCTCTTCACCGGCTTCGCCTCGATGATGGTGCCGTTCGCGTTCGCCGTGGCCGGGCTGTGGACGCGGCAGTACACGCAGTGGGTGCGGCCGGCGCTGCCGTGGACGCTCTACGCGAACCTGGTGCTCGGCGTCGGGATCGTGATGGGCGGCTACTGGGCCTACGTCACGCTCTCGTTCGGCGGCTACTGGGCGTGGGACCCGGTCGAGAACTCGTCGCTGGTGCCGTGGCTCTTCGGCATCGCGGCGATCCACGCGATGATCGTGCAGAAGAAAAGCGCCGCCGGCCACAAGAGCGCGCTCCTGCTGAGCATCGCCGCGTTCATGTTCGTCGTCTACTCGACCTTTCTGACGCGCTCGGGGATTCTGGGCGACGTGAGCGTCCACAGCTTCGTCGATCTGGGGCTCTACAACCAGCTCTTGATCTGGATTCTGTCGATGGGCGTCGTCGGCTTCGGGCTTTTCGCCTATCGGTACAGAGACCTCCCCGCCCCGCGCACGCCGCCGGCCACGCTCAGCCGCGAGTCGATGATCTTTACCGGCGCGCTGACCCTCTGCCTGCTCGGCCTGGTCATCATCGTTGGGACGAGCGCGCCGATCCTGGGGCGCATCTTTAGGGACAACCCCGCCGGCGTGGCGATCTCATTCTACAACACCTGGACCCTCCCGCTCGCCGTCGTGATCGCGAGCCTCGCTGGGCTGGGGCAGCTCTTCTGGTGGAAGAAGATGACGGTCGAGAACGTCAACCGGGCGCTGCTGAAGCCGCTCGCGCTGACCGTCGCCTCGACGGCGGCGGTGCTCATCCTGACGCCGTTCGTGCCGGTGACGACGAGTGCACCACCGGCGATGGCAACGGAGGCCGGTCCGGTGATCGAGGCCGGCCTCGGCGGCGGGGTCGAGGCGTTCTGGGCGAGCTACGGGCAGAGCCTGATGCTGCTCCTGCTGCTCTTCGCGGCGTTCTTCGCGTTCTACGGCAACGGCTCGGTGCTGTGGCGCATCGCGCGCGGCAACCTCCGCTTGGCCGGCGGCTCCATCACCCACGTCGGCTTCGCGCTGATGCTGCTCGGCATCTTCTCGTCGACCATCTTCAACGACCCGCTCTCGGACGGCCAGGGCGCGGACCTGCGCGGCGACCGCGACAACTTCATCCTCCAGCTCGGCCAGACGAAGACCGTCGAGGGCTGGACGGTGCGCTACGACGGCAAGCACTTCAACGACCGCGGCCGGACGGTCTACGCTCTCGACGTGGCCGCGCCGAACGGCAAACGGTTCCAGACGGCGAACGTGGTCTACGAGTCGGACTCCGAGCAGTGGATCCAGCAGCCGCACGTCGAGAAGTTCGTCGACCAGGACCTCTACATCGCCCTCTTCCCGAGCGCGATGATGGACGGCGGCGGCAGCGCGGCCACCCAGGGCGAGCTGCTGCTCCGGCGCGGCGAGACGGCCCCGCTCGACAACGGGGCCTACACGGTGGAGTTTGTGCGCTACGAGCTCGAGCCGGGCACCGCCGACCTGCCGGCCGACTCGCTCGACCTGGCCGTCGGGGCCGTGCTGAACGTGACGAACACGGCCACGGGCGAGACCCGAACCGTGCAGCCGGTCTACGCGATCCGCACCGACCGCAGCCAGGAGTTCGTCCAGACCCGCATCCCGGATTGGGACCTCGGCTTCGCCTTCACCGCGATGCAGGTCGACAACGACGCGGTCCAGTTGGTGGTCGAGGGCGCGCAGACGGTGCCCGAGGACTGGGTGGTGGTGCAGGCCTACCGGAAACCGTTCATCAGCCTCTTGTGGCTCGGCACGATCGTGCTCGGCGTCGGCTTCCTGCTGTCGATCGTCCGCCGCGTCCAAGAACAGCGCGAACGGTGACCCCCCGTTTGGGGAGCGCATCGGGCTGCGGGGACGAGTTCCTACGCCTTCAGGCACTCCCCAAACTGTCCCCCTTGAAGGGGGACAGCCGCGCGTTGCTGGGAGTGAAGGCAACGCCTTCGGGACCGCGAGCGCGGCGGGGGGGTTCAGCCCACCATCGACTCCTGTGCCCACGCGCGGCCGGCGTCGGTGAGGCCGAGGCGGTCGGCGTCGCGGAGGACGTAGCCGTCGCGCACGGCAGCTTCGACGGCCAGGCGGGCGAAAGCGGGCGTCCAGCGGAGGTGCTCCTGGAGGTGCGGCACGCGGCACTCGCGGGCCTCCTCGGGGGTGTGCTCGTGGTGGAGCAGGTGGACGGTCAGCATCTTCTCGGCGAACGTCCGCCGCTGCCCGCGCCGCCGCTGCGCCTGCGCTAGCAAGCCCCGCTCTGGCCCCAGGGCGAACGCGAGCGCGAACGCCACCCCCACCATCGTCGCCATCGCCCCGGCAATTGAGGTGTCGAGGAGGTTCGCCGTCCAGTAGCCCGCCACGGCACACGCGACGCCAATGCCCGCGCTGAGACCGAGCATCACCGTCAGCCGGTCGGTCAGCAGGTAGGCCGTCGCCGGCGGCGCGATCATGAGCGCGACCACCAGGACGGAGCCGACCGCGTCGAACGCGCCCACCGCTGTTGCCGAGACGAGCGTCATCAGCGCGTAGTGCAGCGCGCCCGGTGCGAAGCCGAGCGCGGCGGCCAGGCCGGCGTCGAAGGTCGAGAGCTTGAGCTCCTTGAAAAAGACGACGAGGAAGGCGAGGTTGAGCACCAGGATCGGCCCCATCACCCACAGCGCCTGCGGGCCGACATCGACGCCGCCGATCTCGAACCGGTTGAACGGCGCGAAGGCGAGCTCGCCGAGCAACACGGCGTCCACGTCAAGGTGCACGCCCGAGGCGAAGCGGGCGATCAGGATCACCCCGACCGAGAACAGGATCGGGAAAACGATCCCGATGGCGGCGTCCTCCTTCACGCGCTCGGTCCGGCTCAGGGCCTCGATCAGCACGACCGTCAGCACGCCCGTCGCCGCCGCGGCGACGATCAGGAGCGGACTCGCCAGGTTCTCCGTGACGAAGAACGCGAGCACCAAGCCGGGCAGGATCGCGTGGCTGATCGCGTCGCTCATCAGCGAGACGCGGCGGAGCACGAGGAACGCGCCCGGCAGCGCGCACGCCGCCGCCGTCACCGCCGCGATGAGTTGGATCTCGAGCTGCGCCGTGCTCATCGCCTAGGCCTCCAGCTTGGTGGTGCGCGCGATGGCCTGCGCCGCAGCGAAGCCCTCCGGCGTCAGCGTCCACTGCCCGTCGCCCGCCGTCGCCGCGAACCCCCGCTCGGCGAGCGAGGCCAGCCCCGCCGGGACGCTCTCGGGCCGCGCCGTCATCGTCTCCAGCGTGGCGACCGGGTGGGCGTGCTGCGGGTTGGCCGGGTGCTGGAGCGCGAGGGTGTACAGGTCTTCGAGCACGCCAATCTCGCGGAGGTTCGTTCGGTTGCGCCGCGCCCGCCACCACGCCGCGAGGAGGCCCCGGCGCGGCGCGAAGAGCAGCGACACGGCGACGAGCACGCCGGCAAACAGAACGATCGTCGGGCCGGTCGGGAGCCGCTCGGCCGTCGCGCTCACGACGGCTCCGCCCACGCCAGCGAGCGCGCCGAAGGCTGCCGCCAGGCCCATCACACCGCCGAGCCGGTCCGTCCACTGCCGAGCCGCGGCGGCAGGTGCCACCAGGATCGCGCTCATCAGCACCACGCCCACCGTCTGCAATCCGATCACGATGGCGACCACGAGGAGGGTCGTCAGCAGCACGTCGAGCCGGTGCATCGGGAAGCCGAGCGACGAGCCGAAGGCCGAGTCGAAGGCAAGCAGCTTGAACTCTTTCCAGAACACGAGGGCGACGCCGAGCGCGAGCGCCCCGAGCGTCGCCATCACCACCAGGTCGGAGGCGACGAGCGCCGCCGCCTGGCCGAACAGAAACTTGTCCAGCCCGGCCTGATTCCCGCCCGGCATCCGCTGCACCGTCACGAGGAGCACCAGCCCGAACCCGAAGAAGACGGAGAGGACGATCCCGAGCGCCGCGTCGAACGGGATGCGCGAGCGCCGCACGACGGTCATCACCGCGAGCGTCCCGACCCACCCCGCGAGCGCCGCGCCGACCACGAGCACGAGCGGCGCTTTGCTGCCGGTCAGCATGAACGCGAGGGCGATGCCTGGCAGCGCGGCGTGGCTGATCGCGTCGCCGAGCAGCGACTGCCCCCGCAGCACGGCGTACGTCCCGAGCGACCCGCTGACGATGCCGAGCGTCGCCGCGCCGAGCGCGACGGTGCGGAGCGTGTAGTCGAATAGGAGGTCGTGGAGCACGAGAGTTAGTTGTTCGTGGTTAGTCGTTAGTGGTGGGTGGCTTTTCGTTTGTGGCGCGGCGAGTGAGCGAGCGCAGGTAGGCGTTGAGCGTTGGAGAGAGCTCTTCGATGAGAGGCGGGAGCACCGCGACTTGATCCGCACTGAGCAAGCCGCGCTTGTAGGCTCGGCGGAGGAAGAACTTGGTCTCATAGAGCGAGCCGCGGGCGATTCGGACGAAGCGTCGGTTGTCGGCGTAGGTGCCTCGGCCGGCTCCCTCCGCGATGTTTGCCCCCACACTGTCGGCCGCCCGCACGATCTGTTGCCCGACCGTCCGCTTCGCAAACCCGTCCCATGGCTTCACGACCTCCCATACCTCGTCCGCGAGACGCTCCGCCATCTGAAACACCCGCAGGTTCTCAAAATCGCTTTTGCTCATGACACAAGCCTCCACTGGTAACCTATCTACTATCCACTAACAACGGACGAACTCACAAACGGGATGCGTCCCCCGTAGGTCAGCCGCAGGTTTTCCTCGGTGAAGACCTCGGCGACGGGCCCGGCGGCGATGCGGCGGACGTTGAGGAGCAGCACCCAGTCGAAATACTCCGGCACCGTCTGCAGGTCGTGGTGGACGACGATGAGCGTCTTGCCCGCCTGCCGAAGGTCCTGAAGGAGGGTCACGATGGCGCGCTCGGTGGTCGCGTCGACGCCCTGGAACGGCTCGTCCATGAAGTAGACCTGCGCGTCCTGGACGAGCGCGCGGGCGAGGAAGACGCGCTGCTGCTGCCCGCCGGAGAGCTGCGAGATCTGCCGGTCGGCGAAGTTCTGCATCCCGACCTTTTCGAGCGCGCCGAGCGCGGCCGCCTTTTCCTTCTTGCCCGGCCGCCGAATCCAGCCGAGCCGCCCGTACAACCCCATCATCACCACGTCCAGGACGCTCGTCGGGAAGTCCCAATCGACCGAGCCGCGCTGCGGGACGTAGGCGACCAAGTTGCGCTGCCGGGCGTAGGGCTTGCCATAGATCAGCGTCTGCCCAGCCGCCACGTCGAGCAGCCCGAGCATCGCCTTGATGAGCGTCGTCTTGCCCGCCCCGTTCGGGCCGACGATGGCGAGCAGCACGCCCTCGGGCACGGCCAGGTCGATGTCCCAGAGGACGGGCTTGTCGCGGTACGCGACCGTCAGGTCGGTGACGTCGATGGCGTTCGGCATCGGCTATCTCCCGGCGACCGGCTCGGCGGACAGGGCCTCCACGACGGTGCCGACGTTGTGGCGGATCATCCCGACGTAGGTGTCGGCCCCGGACCCTTCGCCGCCGAGCGCGTCCGAGTACAGGTTGCCGCCGATCTCGACCTCGAACCCGCGCGCCCGGACCGCCGCGCGGACGGCCTCGATGGAGCGCGCCGGGACGGACGACTCGACGAACAGCGCCGGAATCTGCCGCTCGGCGACGAACGCGGCGAGGTTTTGCACGTCGGCGGTCCCGGCCTCGGTGGCGGTCGAGATGCCTTGCAGGCCTTTGACCTCGAAGCCGTAGGCGCGGCCGAAGTAGCCGAAGGCGTCGTGCGCGGTGACGAGCACGCGGCGGCTCTCCGGAACGCGCTCTACCTCAGCCCTCACCCACGCGTCGAGGCTGTCGAGCCGGGCGAGGTAGGCCTCGGCGCGGGCGCGGTAGCCTGAGGCGTGCGCGGTGTCGAGCGCCGCGAGGCGGTCGGCGACGGCCTCGGCGGCCTGCGCCCACATCGAGACGTCCATCCAGACGTGCGGGTCGTAGTTGCCGTCGAAGGCCGGCGGCGAGAACAGGCGGGCGCGGTCGATCTCGTCGGTGACGGCGGCGGCCTGATCGAGCCGGTCGAGGAGGTCGACCATCTTGCCCTCGAGGTGGAGGCCGTTGTAGAAGATCACGTCGGCGTCGGTCATCCGCCGGACGTCGCCCTCGCTGGCCTTGTAGAGGTGCGGGTCGACGCCCGGCCCCATCAGGCCCTCGACCTCGACGCGCGCGCCCCCGACCTGCCGGGCAATGTCGGCGATCATGCTCGTCGTCGTGACGACGCGGACGGTCCGCTCGCCGAGGTCGCCGCGCGCGGTGCCCGCTTCCGGGCCGCAGCCGGCGAAGAGAAGGAGCACGAGGAGGAGTAGCATGGTTCGCATCAGGGCGTCTCGATGTCGGTGATGAAGATGAACCGGGCGGCGGCGCGCCCGATGGTCTGCTCGGTGCCGTCCACGCGGAGCGTCAGCGGTCCCTCGAACGGAGCCACGGCGAGGACGTCGACCGGCGTCTGGGGATAGAGGCCCAGGCCGCCGGCATAGCGCAGCAGCTCGCTGTCATGGTCGGAGACCTCGGCGACGGTGCCGCGCTGCCCAGCCCCTAGCTCGGCGAGGGGCGTCAGGTCGCGCTCGGCGATGACCAGGTCGAGCGTCGGGATCGGCGCGCCGTGCGGGTCGACGGTCGGGTTGCCGAGCGCGGCGGCCATGCGAGCCTCGAGGTCCTCGGAGAGCACGTGCTCGATCCGCTCGGCCTCGGCGTGGACGCGGTCCCACGGCACGCCGAGCGCTTCGTGCAGATACAGCTCGATGAGCCGGTGGTGGCGGATCACTTCGAGCGCGATGTTCCGACCGGCCCCGGTGAGCGCCACGCCGCGGTACGGCTCGTGCGTGACCAGCTTCATCTCGGCCAGCTTCTTGACCATCCCCGTCACGGAGGCCGCCGTGACGCCGAGCCGGTCGGCGAGGGCGGAGGTCGCCACCGCCGACTCGTCCCGGCCGAGGTCGTAGATGGTTTTCAGATAGTCCTCCACGGCCTGCGTGTGCACGGCAGCGCTGCCCCGATTGTGAGCGCCCAATATAATAGTTAGTTGAGCCTAAATCAATCGTTCGTTTTGCCGACCCCAGACGATACGCGGTCGGCCCGCGAGGTCGGCCCTGACCGTGGCGTTTCTGTAGCCACTCTCGGCGAGCAAGTTGCGGACCGACTCGGCGTAGTCGGTGTGGGTCTCGAAGACGAGCAGGCCGCCCTCTTTGAGCACGCGCGCGGCGTGGCCGGTGATGGCGCGGTAGTGGACGAGCGGATCGCCGCCGGTGAAGAGCGCGCCGGGCGGCTCGAAGTCGCGCACCTCGGGGTCGAGCGAGGCCGCCTCGGCGTCGGGGATGTAGGGCGGGTTGGCGACGAGCGCGTCGAAGCAGGCGGGGACGCCGTCGGCGAAAGCGGGGGCGAGGGCGTCGGCGCGGATGAACGACACGTCGAGCGCGAGCCGGGCGGCGTTGTCGGCCGCGACGGCGAGGGCGTCTTCGGAGATGTCGCAGGCGAAGACCTCGGCGTCGGGGCGCTCGTGCTTGACGGCGAGCGCGATGGCCCCGCTGCCGGTCCCCATGTCGAGCACCCACGGGGCGTGGACCTCGGCGAGCCGTTCGAGGGCGGCCTCGACGACCTCCTCGGTCTCGGGCCGGGGGATCAGCACGGCGGGCGTCACCCGGAGCCGGAGCCCGTAGAAGTCGGCATGGCCGAGCACGTACTGCACCGGCTCGCGGCCGAGGCGACGGACGAGCATCGCCTCGAACGCCTCCGCCTCGCCGGGGCTCACCGGCTCGCCGAGGTGGGTCAGCAGCGCCGTCCGGTCGAGCCCGAGCGCGCCCTCGAGCATCCACTCCGCGTTGCGCCGGGCGCTCTCGATGCCGCCTTCGCCGAGCCGGGCGGTCGCCGCGTCGAGCAGGGTGCGCCTGGTTTTCATGGATCAAGCGAGTGGGAGTCCGATAGAAGCACGCCTCGCTAACATACGTCCCCGCTCCTACCTCGGCACTTTCTCCCGCTCCCCCATGAAGTCCTACCACAGCCGCACCGTTCTCGTCACCGGGGCTTCGAGCGGGATCGGCGAAGCGGTCGCGCGGCAGCTCGCCCAGGAAGGCGCTCGCCTCCTGCTGACGGCCCGCTCCGAGGACACGCTGGACCGGCTGGCTAGCGAGGTGCGCGGCCAGGGCGCGGAGGCCAAGGTCTTTGCCCACGATCTCAGCACGCCGGGGGCCGCCCACGCCCTCTACGAGCGCGTCACCGAGGCGGGGCATGAGGTCGACGTGCTCGTCAACAACGCCGGTTTCGGCACGCTCGGCGAGTTCCTGGAGACCGAGGCCGAGGTCTATGAGCAGATGGTGACGCTCAACGTCACGAACCTGCTCTCCCTCGCGCGGCTGTGCCTGCCGGGGATGCTGCGACGCGGCACGGGCGGCATCCTGAACATCGCCTCGACGGCTGCCTTCCAGCCGGTCCCCTACTTCGCGGTCTACGCCGCGACGAAGGCGTTCGTCAAGTCGTTCTCCGAGGCGCTCCACGCCGAGGTCGAGGGCCGGGGCGTCGCCGTGACCTGCCTCTGCCCCGGCCCGACCTCCACGAGCTTCTTTGACCGCGCGGGAATGAGCAGCGTACCTGGTGGACGGGCCGCCGAGACGCCGGAGAAGGTGGCTCGCGTCGGCCTCGACGCGCTGCTGCAGAACGAGCGCACCGTCGTGAGCGGCCTCGCCAACACGGTCACCGCGTTCGCCACCCGCCTCGTCCCGACAAAGGTCGTGCTCGCCGCCGGCAAGAAGATCATGAAGCCGTAGACGCGAAGAAACGCTCTACGTCGGCGAGACGGTGGGCGTCGATGCCGTGAATGAGGTGATCCGGCCGGACGATCGGCAGCGCGTCGTCGGGCAGGAGCCGGTACCGGGCGTTCCGCTCGATGAGCACGCCCGCGTCCTGCGCCGCGCCGAGGAGGGATTCGTAGCGCGCCCACTCGCTCTCCAGCCGGTGCCACTTCTGCACGCGAAGGCCGGGGTGAACCCACACAGCCGGGATGGGGAGCGCGCCAGCCGCCCCGAAGGCTGCCCGCAGCGAGGTCTCCCACAGCTCGACATCGTCGGGAAACCCGTGCTCTGCGATCCCAATGACCTCGGCCAAATCGAGGTGCTCGTCCGTGATGTCGAGATCGCCGCCGGGGAGCACTTTGGCTTCGAAGCCGAGCGTGACCGGGACGCCGTGCTGCTCACCGGCGCGGCGCACCTCGTCGGCGAAGGGGAGTACGTCGTAGCTCGGAATGCGGCGGATGTGCTCGAGGAAGACGACGCGGTCGAGGTCGCGCTCGGCGGCCCAGCGGACGTAAGCGTCGGCGGTTGGTTGCCCGTCGGTGTGGTGCGTGTGGCAGTGGAAGAGCACGCGGCCCCGGAAGAGGTCAGGCAGCATCGGTGGGCAGTTTGTCAGCGGGCAGTGGGCGCGGGCAGCGGGCAGCGGGCAGTGCGATGCAGAACGCACCGGTGGGGTTACTTTTCTCGGTTTTATTCCATCCCCCCATCCCCCCATCCCCCCATCCCCCCATCCCCCCATCCCCCCATCCCCCTATCTCAAATCTCCGTCGCCTCGCCGTCCACGATCCCCAGCCCGCCCCAGTAGCGGCGGAACGTGGCCGGGCGGAGCGGGGCGGGGAGCGCGGCGGGCGCTTCGCCGAGGCACTCTTGGACGCTGAGCCAGATGGCGTTGAGGCCCCCGAAAACGCTCGCCACCATCGTCCCCTGCACGCGCGGGTTGCACTCCAGCAGACGTGGCACGCCGTCGGCGTCCTCCTTGAACTGAAACCCGACCGCGTAGTGCAGCCCGAGGTACCGCGCGGCCCGGAGCGTCGGCTCCACGAGATCGGCGCGGCCGGGCAGCAGGGTGGTGTCGAACGAGATGCCGCTGCGGATGGCGTCCCGGCGGCGGGGCATCGCCACGGCGAGGCGCTCGCCGAGGAAGGCGTCGACCGAATATTCCGGGCCGGGCAGGTACTCGGTCACGAGCAGCTCGGGCCAGGACGGGCCGCGGCGGAGGACCGCCAGGAGGTCGTCCAGCGCCAGCTCGACGCCGCTCGGCTTGTCGGCGAGGAACCGGGCCGCGTCCCAGGCGGCCTCGCGCAGAATCCGCAGCCCGCGCATCCCGTTCGAGACCGGCGGCTTGACCACGACCGGCGCGTCGGGATAGCCCAAGGCGGCGGCGGCCTCGACCAACTCGGCCTCGCTCTGCGCCCGCTGCCACGCCGGAGCCGGCAGGCCGAGCCGGTCGAACAAGGCCAGCAGCTGTCCTTTGTCGTTGGCCGCCTCGACGGCCGCTGCGCCGCTCACCATCACCCGAACCCCGCCGGCCTCGAAGGTGTCCCGGTGCTCCGACAGCACCGCGATCTCGCGCGTCGTCTGCGGGATCACCAGGTCGATCCGCTCGGTGCGGCACACGGTGCGGAGCGCGTCGATATAGTCCGGCGCTTCGGGCGGCGGGACTTGGTGGAACGCGTCGGTCAGCACACGGCCGACGGCCCGCTCGCTCAGGTCGGTGCCGACCGTGAACACGGCGGGGTGGCCGGCGCGGAGCGCGTAGAGCGTGCCCCGGATGCCGGGCGCGCCTGCGCCGGTGACGAGGATGCGCGGCGCGGCCCTCACAGCTTGACCCGGACCACCTCGAACGCCTCGGCGATGCCGCCACCGACCTGGGTGCCGCGCACGCGCGCCAGGCCTTCGATGAAGCCGCGCGAGAAGTAGGCCCGCTCCAGCTCGAACTGCGAGCGGTAGGCTTGGAGCGCGGCCCACTTGGCCTCCAGGTGCCGAGGCTCCAGCGTCACGAAGGCCTGCGCGTCGAACGTGATGTGGTTCCACGGCAGCTCGTAGCCCAGCACCGTCCCGTTCTTGAACGCCCGAAGCCCCTCGGCGTGGACCACCTGGTGATCTTGGTGGAGGTCGTGCCCCGAGGGCAGCAGCACCAAATCAGGCTCGACGGCGCGGCGCACGGCGACCATCTCCTCGAGAACCTCCTGGCGCGATGACGACAGGCGGCGCACCTGGTAGTCGTAGACATAGCACTGCGACGGGGGGATGCCGAGCGTCTCGGCGGCCGTAGCGAACTCGCGACGGAGCGTGTCCGGCGGCGCGTCGGCCGGAAGCGAGTCACTGGCCGTCGAGAAGACCATCACGTGGACCTCGGTGCCGTCCTCGAGGAGGCGGGCCAGCGTGCCGCCGCAGCCCAGCTCGGCGTCGTCCGTGTGGGGCGCGAGCACGAGCGCGCGGCGGTAGTCCACCCTAATAGTACTCGACCGAGAAGCCGTCGAACCGGCCGCGCGGCGTCTCCCAGATCTCGTCGACCTCGTCGACCTCGGCCAGCTCCGGTCCGGTGTGGAGGGCCTCGAGGAGCGCCTCGAGCGCCTCGCGCGGCCCCTCGGCGACGACCGTCACCACGCCGTCGGGGTCGTTGCGGACGAAGCCTTTGAGGTCGAGCTTGCGGGCGGCACCATAGGCGAAGTAGCGGAAGCCGACACCCTGTACGAGGCCGTGGACCTCAGCCACGAGGCGCTCGTCGGTGTCGGTAGCAGAGGAAGTGGGAGCGTCCATAGCCGGGGGGGAAGGCGTCATGCCGGTAGAGTAAAGCATACGAGGAACATAAACAAGAGCGCCTGCAAGATATTGCCGACGCTCACGTAGAAATGGCGAAACCGTCTGGAAATGCCCTACTCCGAATCTGGAAATAGAACCTCAAATACGTCTGGCATCCTCTCCCCTCTGAGTGGCCGGCCCTCGCCTCACAGCAGCTTTCGACCCTTGGCCCAGCCCTCGAACTCCTCGACAAGTTGCTCGAAGCTCTCCAGCACGAACAGGATCGGCTGGAGGTGCCACACGTCGTAGTCCTGGGCGATGACCGCCTCCGGCGAGAACGGCCGGTGCTCGACCTCGTCGGAGAGCGCGTTCAAGACCTCACCCTTGGACGACATGATGCCTGCGCCGAAGATGCGGTAGCCCGCCGGGTCCTCCACCAATCCGAACTCTACCGTGAACCAGTGAAAGCGCTCCAGGCTCTGCCGGTCCACGCCCTTCGCGTCGAGCGCGGCCCGGCCGAAGAGTTGGTAGAAGTCGGCGAAGGCCGGCTGGGTGAGCGTCGGCATGTGCCCGAAGATGTCGTGAAACATGTCGGGGGCGGGCGTATAGTCCAGCTCCTCCTTGCCGCGGATGTAGTCGGTGGAGGGGAAGAGGCGCTCGGAGAGGAGGTGGAAGAAGTCGCGCTCGTGAAGGAGGCCGGGGATGCGGGCGACTTTCCAGCCCGTCTCGCGGTCGAGGGCGCGGCTGAGGTCGCGCAGCGCCGGGATGCCGGTCGCGTCGAGGCCGAGCTGCCGGACGCCCTCGAGGTAGGTCTCGCTGGCGCGGCCCGGGAGGAGACCCATCTGGCGCTCGAAGAGGAAGTCCCACGTCTCGTGATCGCCCTGCGGATAGGAAGGCGGCGCGATCTCGTCGCCGATGGGAGGCGTGCCGTCGAGGTCGTGGGGAATGCAGCGGGGGTCTACGTCCCCTACGCCTTCCTTCTCGTAGGCTGACTTGAATTCCGTCTCGTCGGCCGTGGCCGTCGTGTTGTCGTCAATCATCGGTCGTCATGCTGGTTTCAGGGGCAGGTCCGGGCGGGACGGTCTATACCCAGAAGCCCCCCGGCGGGTCCCCGGGGCAGAGAGACGGCGGAGCGGGGAGACGGTCGGCGTGGGCTACTGCTCCGGTTGCCGCGTCTCGGTCTCGACCTTCCCGCGCTTGGCGTAGCCGATGATCACGACGAGCGCTCCGATGGCGACGCCGACGCCGACCGTCACCCACCAGCTCGTTTCCTCCAGCCCGAACAGGCGCGGCGCGAGAACGGCCATGAGCATCGCGCCGACGAGCGCTAGGCCGATAGCTGTGAACCAGAGTGGACCGTTGGAACCGGATTCCGTTGCCATAGCAGACTCGAGGGTTAGTAGTAGACTCAGGGGTTGGCGGTGTCCTGCCGCGTCACCAAGAGCGCGAGGCGCAGGACGATGTAGAGGGCGAGGGTGGCGGCACCGATGAATGCCGCTTGCCGGATACCGTGAAGCGTCCACTCGCCGTAGCGAAAATAATCCGCGAGCGTCCACCCGACGAGGTTGGCCCCGGCAGCGAGCGTCCCGAAGAGGAGCACCAGCCGGCGCGGGGCACGGAGGTCGAGCATGGCAGCAGAAGTGGAGGTGGTACCGGTGGGACGGACAGCCGCGCCGCGAGGTTTCTCTGCCTATTCGATGCGCCACCCGAACGGCGGCAGCGCAACGGTCTCTCCCTCAGGCAGGGTAACCTCGACCGCTCGGTCGCGCACGTTGACAAGCACCTGCACCGACTCAGTCCCGGTCACGCGGTGATAAGCTAACACGTCGTCCTCTCGGTCGTGCGGCACCGGCTCGAGCGCACCGCGACGCAGGGCGGGCGAGGCCGAACGCCGCGCGAGGAGGGTCTCGTAGAACGCCCGCATCGCCGGGTTGCTGTCCCAGCGGATGGAGATTTGCTGGAAGAGGTGGAGCCGCTGCGGGTCGCCGACCTCCTGTCCGTTGTAGAGCAGCACGGCACCGGGCAACGTTGCCGCGATCACAGCGGCTGCCTGCGCGCCTTCGACGCCACCAAAGAGCGCGAGCGGAGTCTCGTCCCAGGCCGTCTCGTCGTGGTTCGTCGTAAAGCGCATCCGCGGCTGCGTCCCGATCTGCTCCTGCTCGTCGGCGAGGACGCCGACGAGGTGGCTAGCCTTCGCCCCCTCCCAGATGTCCTTGAGCGCGCTGTAGGTGTTCCACCCGTAGGTCAGGTCGAACCCCGCGTCGTAGAGATCGGGCGAGGCCCCCTCGGCCAGCATCAGCACCGGCTTGACGGCGCGCAGCTCGGCGATGGCGTCGCGCCAGAAGTCGGCCGGGACCATCTCGGCCACGTCGCAGCGGTAGCCGTCGATGCCGATCTCCTCGACCCAGAACCGCATGGCGTCGCGCATCGCTGCGCGGAGACTCGGAGCGTCGTAGTTCAGGTCGGCCACGTCCGTCCAGTCGGTGCCGGCCGGGTGCACCGCGCCGTTTGCGTCCTGGGTGTACCATCCAGGGTGCGCCTCGAGCCACGCATGGTCCCACGCCGTGTGGTTCGCCACCAGGTCGAGGATGATCCGCATGTCGCGCGCGTGGACCTCGTCGACGAGCGCTCGAACGTCGTCCATCGTCCCGAAGCGTGGGTTGACCGCTTTGAAATCGCGCACGGCGTAGGGCGAGCCGAGCGGTCCCTTGCGCCGGTCCTCGCCCACCGGGTGGATCGGCATGAGCCAGAGCACGTCCACGCCGAGCGCCTTCAGCTCGTCGAGCCGGGGAATGACGGCGTTCAGCGTGCCCTCCGGCGTGAAGCTGCGGACGAACATCTCGTAGATCACCGCCTCCTCGGGCGGCGGTTGGGCCGTGGCCTCCTGTGCCACACACAGACCGAGGAGCAGAATGCAGATCAGGAGGATGAAACGCATGGCATTAGGCGTCGGCGTGGGCGAGGAGGCGCTGCACGTGGGCCAGCACCATGTCGAGCGCGACGCGGTTGTGCCCGCCGTGCGGAATGATGACGTCGGCGCGGCGCTTCGACGGCTCGACGAACTCGAGGTGCATCGGGCGGACGGTGTGCTGGTACTGCTGGAGGACGGTCTCGATGTCGCGTCCGCGCTCGTGGAGGTCGCGCTGGATGCGGCGGATGAGGCGCACGTCGTCCGGGGCGTCGACGTAGAGCTTGACGTCCATCCGCTCGCGGAGGGCCGGCTCGCCGAGCACCAGGATGCCCTCGACGACGACGACGGGGTGCGGGTAGACGGTCTCCGTTTCGGCGCGGCGGCGGTGCGTGGTGAAGTCGTAGGTCGGCTTCGGGACCGGCTCGCCGGCCAGGAGCCGGTCGAGGTGCGCCACCATCAAGTCCGTCTCGAGCGCGTCGGGGTGGTCGAAGTTGAAGGAGGCGCGCTCGGCGGCGGGCAGATGTCCGAGGTCGACGTAGTACGAGTCGTGGTCGAGCAGCGCGATCCGGTCCGGCCCGAAGGCCTCGATGATCTGCCGCTGCACGGTCGTCTTCCCCGACCCCGAGCCGCCCGCAATCCCGATGACAACCATTTCAGAAGACGGTAAGGCACTGGGCAGAGGGCGGTGAAACGGCGGGTGCGGAGCGGTATGGCAGTCGCCCTCCTAGCCTTCGTTACTCGTCGTCGTCCGCTTCGCGGGCCGCCTTCGCGGCGGCCTTCTCGGCAGCCTCGGCGGCGCGCACGGCCTCGCGCTCGGCGCGGCGCTCCTCCCACCCTGGGCTCGACACCATCACGACGAGGCCCGTCCGGGCCTCGTCGTCGAAGGTCGACGCTTCCTGGTCCAGCTCGTAGCCGCCCGGAGCCTCCCACTCGAGCAGGGCCTCGATGCTCTCCGCCGGGTCCCGGACGATAAAGTTGACGAGGGCCCCGCGGAGCTGCTTGACGTTGTGGGTGACGGCCTTGCGGGTACCGTCCTTCTCCTCGTAGAACTTGACCTGCACGAGCGCGCGGTAGGAGCGGTCATCGTCCCACGCCTCGCGGTGCGCGCCGGGCAGCAGGTCCCAGACGAACTTGTCCTTGAGGGACTGGTTGAGAAACGGACTGAGGACCGGCTTCCAGTACGTCGAGAGCTTGCCGATCCCAGGCAGCTTCGCGTCCATCTTGAGCCGGTAGTTCGGGATCAGGTCGTCCGGCCGGAGGATGCCGAAGAGGCCGGAGAAAACAACACCGTTTTCGAGCAGGCGGCGCTGCGCCCCGGTTGGGAGGTCGGGAAACTCCATCGCGGCGTACATCACGCCGGGGGTGTAGCGGTCTACGGCGGCGAGCAGCGGGCTGCCATAGATGTCGAGGTTCACCTTCACCGCCTCCTCGAGCGTGCTGCCCTTGATGCCGAAGAGCCTCTCCAGCGCCTGCTCGTCGCTCTCCTGAATCGCAGTCTGGAGGGCAGTGATGACGGCGCGGCGCTCGGGGTTCAGGTCCGAGAAGTAGTTGAACGTGTTCGACGTGCGGTAGTCGAACATATCTGGGGCGAGGGGGTTGCCCCCGGTCGCCTTGCCCTCGGCGCTCGCCAGCAGAATAGCAAAGTCGGCCATAGAAAGCTACAGTCCTTGAGAGCCGGCACACGGCCTGGCGCGTGCTGGAGACCACGCAGCGGAGAAGAGAGACGAGCGGAGCGCGATCAGGAGCCGGAAGGCCGCTGCTGAACCTCGCTCATCAGCGCATTCGCGTCGTGGAGAATGCGCTCAGCCTGTTCCCGGGCGTCGGCGATGAGCGCCGCCCCGCTGGCCCGCGCCTCGCTCTGCGCCTCGTCCGAGCCGAGTTGGTCGACGAGTGTGGCGAGTTGGCGCGACCAGCGGTCGAGCAGATAGGCTAGGCGACGGCGCACCGTACGGCCCTCGTTCGGGGCGAGCAGCAGGCCGAGGCTGAACCCGGCGAGCCCGCCGGTGAGGACGCCCAGTGCAGAGGCGCGGACGAGGCTGCTGGTGGAAGCGCGCATAACGAGAGAGATGGGAGATCGCTGGAGCAGAAGAGGTCGCGGCAAAGATACGGCACCGGCTAGCGCGCCGGGAGAACGCACAGGAGCTGCTCCCGGCCGGCCGGGAGCAGCTCCTGTAAAAACGTGGGCCTTTCGCGCCACGCCGGCAGGCGTAGAGCTAGAAGCTACCGGCCCTTCTTCTTATGACGGTTCTTGCGGAGCCGCTTCTTCCGCTTGTGAGTGGCGATTTTGTGGCGCTTGCGCTTACGGCCGCACGGCATAGACTCGGGGGTCGGGATGAGAAACAGAACTGGCGAAGATACGGACTGCCTCGGAATGAGACAAATGTGTTACCGGTCTTTCCCACGCAGCATGATCCCAAGGGGTTCTCTCCCCAACCTCGATTAATCCTTTCTCCACCCCATCCGGCATACTCATTCTACCGCGCTTGTCCTACCGCAAACAGCGCACGAGCTGCGGTAGGGTAGCTCTGTATGCCCGACACTCGGATGTACAGCGCTGTGCATGATACCGCACACCGAATGCAAAACAGCCGGGCTTCCGCTGTGCAGACCGGTTTGGCACGCCCATTGTTAAGTCTGGATGCAGAAGCTTCGGCATTGCCTCCTCAGTCTGAAGCTTGCTCGAGCGAGGATGCATCTGGTGCGCTACGTGCCGCAGATGCACGCCTCCCCGCCGGGCGGACACGTTTGGGTGAGCGTGTTCGCCCGGCTTTCTTTTTGCCCTAGCCTCGCGCTGCCGGCTCCGTATACTCTGGGCCTCGTCCACAGCCTTCGGACCCGATGTTCCGGCGTGCGCTCTTGCTCCTCTGCCTCGTCGCCCTCCTGGCCGGTTGCGCGCCGTCGTTCTCCCCGCTCTACCGCGACTACGACGTGGACCCGGTCGTCCTCGCGGAAGCCTCGGAGCCGCCCGAGAGACAGGGCGGCACCGAGGTGCGGGCCCGTCTTCGCGCTGCCCTCGCCGAGGCCGGCTGGACCGAGGCCGAAGCCGCTGCTCCGAATGTCATCTCGACCGCCCCTCGCCGAATCAGCAATTGGGGGCTTTACCGCGTACAGGTCTCCCTCGACGCCCTCCCCATCGGCGACCGCCACGTTCGGGTCCTGTTTCATCCGGTCCGGCGCTACATCACCGGCGGGCGCTCGAAGATCCCCTACCTCGGCAGCAGCCTCCGACGCGCGCTCTTGCCAGAGCTGAACGAGGCACTCGAAGCACAGGGCTTCCTGCCCATCGGAACCCCGCGCGAGCGCGATGAGGAGCAACTCGACGGAACCTGACGAGCGGCCTCAGGTTGGAAGGTCCGTTCGCTGCTGTCCGGCCCTTTGTGGCTCCGGCAGCGAGTGTTCTTTCGACAACTGGGGATGTTTTGGATTCGACGGAGCGATCGTGCGGCAGGTTGCGTGCCGGGTGGTTCTCAGTACGCCCGTAACCCACGCTGAGAAACCTGATAACTGCGAACGATTACTCGTACGCGATGGCGGCTTAAAGCCCCCATCTGTCTCCTGATTGGCCCGCTTGTCGGCCTTTCCTGTAGGCATCGACTTAGATAAGCTAGCTGCCTAGGCTCCGGCTGAGCCGACGCAGTGAATCTCAATCAGCCTGCGCTCTTGCGGAAGCCTCGTCCATGGGCCATGCCGCACGGGCAAAGACCTCCAATACGCGGACTACGCATGTAGACGCCTGGACTGTAGCTCGCTTCGGACCCGGGTTCGACCCCCGGCATCTCCACGTCTAGGACAGCGCCCCGGCTCGCTATGATGCGCCGGGGCGCTTCTTTTTGGCGATCTCTCGCTGCGCCTCGAAGTCTACCCGTCAGGGTTAGACGGCGAATCCCTATCTTGTCCGCGACGCTCTCCGCGTCCCCCTCCCTTCCCCACCTACCGCACCTCGCCATGACACTCCTTCTCATCATCCTCGTCGGCGGCCTGATTGGCTGGGCAGCTAGCAAGATCATGGGCACCGACCCGCAGCAGGGCATCATCCTCAACATCGTCGTCGGCATCGTCGGAGCCGTGCTCGGCGGATTCCTCGCCAACCTGCTCGGCATCACCGAGGATTCCATCGTTAGCGGCGACTTCAGCCTGGGTGCGCTGCTCGTATCTCTCGTCGGGGCCGTTCTCCTGGTCTGGATCGTGAAGATGGTCCGCCGCAACACCTGAGCCGCGCGCTACCGAGTCTCTGTGAACGTCTTGCTCATCATCTCCGCCGGAGTCTTGGCTGGCATCGCCCTCCGACGCCGGACGGGCGCTCCGGTGAAACTGTGGACAAGCCTGACGATTGGGGTTTTGGGCGCACTGGCCGGTGTATTTTTGCTTTCCCCGCTTGGACAGGCTGCCCGCAGCCTGCTTGGGAGCCTAGCTACGGCGGCGGCGGGTGCGCTCTTGTTGCTACTCGCCACTGACCTCGTTCGCCGCACCACGTGATCACGTACACCCGACCGAACAGGCTCGGTCGCTCACTGTTCTTCCGAACCACCCTACCACCCCTATGAAACGCTATCCCCTGATCGCCCTCTGCTCGCTCGCCCTGCTCGTCTCAGCGTGCGAGGTGGAGACCACCGAAGCTCCTGAAACGGGTGCCATGGATGCCGACATCGAGGCCTACCGGGCCGATGTGAATGTCCGCACGATGGAGATGGACGATGCCATCGCCTCGCTCGAAATGAAGGCGCAGAACGCCGACGAGGAGATGCGCGAGGAGTACAACGAGATGATCGCCGACCTCCGCGAGGAGCGCATGGAGATCTCCAACGACCTCGACGCGATGTCGGCCGAGACGGAGGAGGAGATGCGCGAGGCCCAGATGGAGATGGACGAGGAGATCCGCGAGATGGACCGCAGCATCGACCGGGCGGAGCTTGCGATGGCCGAGAACGCGGAGGAGCTGCGCATGGCCGCCGACCGCCAGATCGAGGATATCGACCGCGAGATGGAGCGCCTCGGCAACGAGGCCGGCGAAGAGGCCAACGAGGCGATGGCTGCCCTCGCCGAGCAGCGCCGCGAGCTCGACAGCGACCTCGAGCGCCTCGGCGATGCCACCGCCGAGGAGTTCAACGAAATGAAGAAGGGCATCGCCAACAGCTTCGACCGCATGGGCGAGGCCATCGGTAACGTCCGCGTCCCGGTCGACGTCGACGTCGAGACGGAGCGGATCGACGGCTAGACCGCTCGCCAGCAGAAGGAACCTGCGGGGGCCGGAGGGGATCACCTCTTCGGCCCCTCTCTATTTCTCGTGTGCCGCCTCCTCTCTCTCTTGCTTAGCGTGGCCCTGCTGACCACCGCCGCGTGCGTCGCCGTGCCTCCAGCACCGCCGTATGCCGACCCTTCAGCCGCTGCTCCCCACATCAACGAGGTCTACATCAACGAGGTGGACATGGAGCGCCGGGTGCTGCGCGAAGTCAACCGTGCCCGGCAGGCCAAGGGTCGCGCGGCCCTTTTGCCCGATACCAGCCTCGCCCACGTCGCCCGCGCCCACAGCCGTGCGATGCTCGAGCGCGGGTTCTTCGCGCACCGCGACCACGGCGGCCTCCGCGCCGGAGACCGCGCCCGGCGCGCCGGCTACGCGTTCCACCGCCTCGGCGAGAACCTCTTCCGGGGGAGACTCTACGACACGATCAATACCACCAAGCGAGGGGGCCGCACCACGACGACCTACCTCTGGTCCACACCCGACGACCTCGCCGCGCTCGTCGCCGAGAGTTGGATGGAGAGTCCGGGACACCGCGAGAACATGCTCTCGGCCGCCTACGACCTCGCCGGGGTCGGCCTTGCCATCGGGCCGGAGTTCGAGGTCTTCGTCACACTCAACCTTGCCGCGCCCTGAGCGCTTCCGTCATGGTCAGCTTCAGTCCTTCTGCCGACGCGCTCCTCGCCGTGCTGCTCGGCACGCTCGGGATTTACCTCGCCGTCGTCCTGCTCACTCGGCTGGCCGGGCTGCGGAGCTTCTCGAAGATGTCGAGCTTCGACTTCGCCGTGACCATCGCCATCGGCTCGGTGATTGCGAGCACGGTCATCCTCGACAGCGTCTCGCTCGTCAAGGGAGCCGTCGCGCTCAGCCTTCTCTACGGCATTCAGCTCGCCGTCGCCACGCTCCGCGAGCGCTCCGACGCCTTCGCTAAGGTGATCGACAACCAGCCGCTGCTGCTGATGGCCGGGCGCGAGGTGCTCCACGACAACCTCCGCCGCTCGCACGTCACCGAGGGCGACCTGCGCGCCAAGCTCCGCGAGGCGAACGTCCTCAGCCTCGACCACGTCCACGCCGTCGTGCTCGAAGCCACCGGCGATGTGTCCGTCCTCCACGGCGACCCTGACGCTGACCTCGACCTGGAGATTCTTCGAGGGGTCCGCGACAGCGAGCGCCTCGCGGGCTAGCCCGTCACTGTTAGCCTGTCACTGTGGGTCCCACGTCAGCGTGAAGCCGTTGCCTCCACCGCCGAGTGTCCGGTCGTAGCGCTGCTCGCGCCCGTCGGCGTCGCGGAGGACGATGGTGATGGCGTCGCTCGGCCGGATGGTGCCGAGTTGGTTGTTGTTCTCGTCGCGGAACTCGGCTTCGACGTCGTAGCGCTGGGGGAAGCGCGAGCGGTCGTCGGTGGCAAATCGACCATCGCCGCCAGTTGTGCCGAGCGCGGTCACGACGCGGAGTGGCGCGTCAAAGGAATAGTCGGCTCCTGCATAGACGGTCGTCCGTGTGAGCGTCGTATCGGCAGTCGTAAGACGGACGCGGTAAAACCCACCGGCGAGGTTTGCGTTGGGCTCCCACCGCGCATCGTGTTGTCCAGACGCAAAGGTGCCATCGATGAGAGTTACAACGGGCTGCCCCTCCAGGTCGACGATGTCGAGCGTCACGCTTACCGCCACGGGTAATTCGAAGGAAATGGTGGTCTGGCCCCCGAACGGGTTGGGGTAATTGCCGCTCAGCCGGACGCCGCCCACAGGATCGGCCTCCCCCACTACCTCGACGATGTCGCTGTAATCCACACTCCCGTCTGTGTTCACGAAACGCAGGCGAAAGGCGCTGTAGCGGCGGCCTTCAGCCTCCACGCTGTAGGCTATGCCTGCGCCTTCCGGCTCCACGCGGGTCACTTCCTCGAATGCTCTGTTGGCGGGTTCACCTTCGAGCACGTAACGGGCGAGGCCTTTTTCGTCCTCCGCTTCCCACTCGACCCGGTAACGTCCTATGGCGAGCGCGTCGACAGTGAAGTAGCGCAGCGGCACGAACGCCGCCGGGCGATCACCCCCACCCTCACCGCCAAACCCGTACTCCATCGCTACGGAGAGGCCCGAGACCGGCTCGCCGGACGGGGTCTCGACGGCGACGCTGAACAGGGACGAGTCGCCCGGCGGGTCCTCACCGCTGTCGCAGGCGGCGAGGAGGAGGAGGCAAAAGAGTGTGGGGAGGAGACGCTGCATGGTAGAGTGTGTTGGTTTTGGAAACACCAAAAATAACTCCTGCCCGCGCCGCCTCAGCCCGCCGCCTTTTCGAAAACTCGGCACCGACGGGTCCTCGCCCCAGTACTCGACGAAGCAGGGTGGTCACGCCAGCCCGAGTTGGGTGCGGACGGCGGCCTCTACCAATCCCAGGTCTGTTTCTGATAACCTGCCCGCCCGATTCAGCAGTCGCTGCTTGCTCGCCGTGGTGAGTTGGTCCGCCATCGCTTTGCTCTGACGCTCGCCGACGGTCACGAGTGCCTCACTCGGATACACCCGGTCCGTTTGACTCGTCAGCGGCACCACCTGCACGCGGTTCAAGTGCCGGTTCGCGGCGTCGTTGCTCACAATCACGGCCGGGCGCTTTTTTCTGATCTCGCCGCCGACCGAAGGGTCGAAGTTTACCCACCAGACCTCACCGCGCTTCATCGCTGTCCTCGTCCGCGTCGGCGAGCAGGGCCTCGGACCACGCCAGCGCTTCGGTTTCGCGCTGCTCGTCGTCGGCCATCGCAGCATAGGCCGCGTCGAGGTCGAGGACGTGTGGGCGCACGAGCCGCTCGATGAATCGGCTGATTCGGCGCGGGCCGACGACACGGTAAAGCCCGTCGTAGACCGCATCGTCGATGGTGATGGTGAGCTTTCGAGGCATCGCGCTGCACGTGTCAGTGTACGTGCAGGCACGCCCCGCTGCCCCTCGGGTTCCTCAAATACTCCCTGGCAAATACTCCCTGGCCGCACCGCCTCACTTTTCGAATACCAGGAAATGCTGCCGGGGCAGGAAGTCTTTCGTCTCGACCCACCGCAGCCCGACGGCTTCGAGTTCGCGCCGGGCCTGGGCCTCGGTCATCTTGTGGAGCGGCTTGATCGGCACCGACGGGTCCTCGCCCCGGTACTCGACGAGCACCACCCGGCCGCCGGGACGGAGCGCGCGCGCGATGCCGGTCATCATCTCGCGCGGGTGCGAAAACTCGTGGTAGGCATCGACGATCAGCACCACGTCCACGGCGTCGGCGGGCAGGTTGGGGTCGCGCACCGTGCCCTGCACCGGCACCACGTTGTCGCGCCCCTCGCGCGCCGCCCGCGCCTCGACGATGCCGAGCATCTCGGGCTGGATGTCCACGGCGTAGACCGCGCCTTCGGGCACGCGCTCGGCGAGGCGGAACGTGAAGTAGCCCGTTCCCGCTCCGATGTCCGCCACCACATCGCCTGGCCGCAGCCCGAGCGAGTCGACGACCTCGCCGGGCAGCTCCAGATCGGCGCGCTCCGGGCGCTCGAGCCACGCCGCGCCGCGGTGGCCCATTACCTGCGAGATCTCGCGACCGAGGTAGACGACGCCCGTCCCGTCTCGGCTTGGCGAGACGAGGGTGTAGACGCTCGTGTCGCGCACCGCTTGGGCCGTCGCGCCCGACCTCGCAGCGGACGAGGCAGTCGCGGCGGGACGGCCGAGGTCGCCCGCCGTGTCCGGCCCGCAGCCGGCGGCGGTGAGCAGAAACGCGAGAAAGACGGTAACACGATTCATCACGGTACCCGTAGAAGCGCAGCGATCCTGCGCCCGTACTGAGGAAGGGCGATCAGGTTCGCCCTATGCCGCCGCCACGTCCGGCCCGGCAACATTTGAGCGACGCAGCGTAGCCACTCGGAGCTCGTCGTCCGGCACCCGAAACGCCTATCAGGCTCCGGGGCGGGTGACGGGGACCGGGCGGCGGATCTCGCCCGGCAGCGCCGCGCCCGTCGCCGTGCCCTCGGCGGCGTAGGGCTCGCGCAGCTCGACCGGGGCCACCTTCTTCTTCGAGCGCAGGTTCAGGAACTCGACCAGCAGCGAGAACGCCATCGCCGAGTAGATGTAGCCCTTCGGGATGTGCTGGTCTAGCCCCTCGGCCACCAGCGTCATCCCGATCAGGATCAGGAAGGCGAGGGCCAGCATCTTCACCGTCGGGTTCTTGTGGACGAAGTTCGAGATCGGCGTGGCGAAGATCATCATCACCCCGATGGCGATGACGACCGCGATGATCATCACCGCGACCTCCTCGGCCATCCCGACGGCCGTGATGACCGAGTCGAGCGAGAAGACCAGGTCCAGCAGCGCGATTTGGATGAGGACACTGGCGAAGGAGACGGCCTTGCGGGTCTCGGTGGCGTGGTGGCCGTCGCCCTCGAGCTTGTTGTGGATCTCGTGGGTGCTCTTGGCGACGAGGAACGCCCCGCCGATGAGCAGGATCAGGTCGCGCCCTGAAATCTCCTCGTTGAACACTTCGAAGAGCGGCTCGACTAGCCCCATCACCCAGGTGATCGAGAGCAGCAGCACGATCCGCATAATCATCGCGAGTGCCAGGCCCCAGAAGCGCCCGCGCGCCTGCTCCTCCTCGGGCAGCTTGCCCGTCAGGATCGAGATGAAGATGATGTTGTCGATCCCGAGGACGATCTCGAGCACGGTCAGCGTGCCGAGGGCGACCCAGGCTTCGGGCGAGGCGATCCAGTCGAACATGGCGGGCGGGGAGTCGGGGGGTCGGAGAGGTGAGAGTTGGGGAGTTGGCGGTGCGAGACCCCCCGCCGCACTCCGGGACGAGTCCCTCGCGGTCGCTCCCTCGTGTTCGCTCCCGGCAACGCGCGGCTGTCCCCCTTGTCCAGGAGGACAGTCCCGTGAAGCCTAAGCGCGTAGGCGCGATGCAAACGGGACGGGGGGTCGAACGCGACATCGCGCCGACAGCCAACGGCCGCACAGCGCCCCGTTATATTAGCCCCGCCCGCCCAATTGATCCATCTTTTCTTTCCCACTCCCGACTCCGCATGGCAAAGACCACCGTCGCTTCCCCCGCAGACACCGACGAGGCGCTAGACTCGGACGCCCCGAAGGCGGAGGCCCCGGCCTCGCCCGATCCCCTCGAGTCCTACATCGTCCACTACCCCGGCTGGGCCAAGACCCTCGCGCGGCGCTACTTCACCAAGACGATCAACCAGTTCGTCCTGCACGGCAACGTCCGCGACCTCGTCCCGACCGAGGACGCCGACGGCACGAGGGCCTTCGTCCCGCTGCGCGAGTTCCTCGCGCGCGACCTCTTCGCCGGGCGCGACATCGTCCTCTTCTACGACCGCTCCTCCGGCATCCACTTCGGCGACAAGGCCAGCCAGGCCGACTTCAACCGCGCCCTCTCGGGCTACGACACCATCTTCGGCACCGAGTACGCGCAGAAGCTCCCGAAGGACCCGGTCCGCGTCTTCTCGGTGCTCGACAACTACTTCCGCCTCCGCATCGCCGACGGCAAGCGCATCGCCTGCATCCTCGACTACGCCGAGACGCTGGCCCCGATGGCCGAGGCGGCGAGCTACTCGTCCGAGGACCGCAACGCCCTCGTCTTCCTCCAGCGCTGGAGCCACGACCCCCACCTGCTCAAGGCCGACTTTACGCTCGTCCTCGTCGCCGAGAACCTGAACGACCTCAACCGGCAGCTTGTCCAAAGCCCGTACACCGAGGAGATCCAGATCGACCTGCCCAGCGAGGCCGGGCGCGCCGACTTCGTCGAGTGGATGCTTCGCGCCGAGCACGGGGCCACGTTCGAGAAGCGCAGCGCTGTCAGCCGGACGGCGCTCGTCGGGAATACGGCCGGTCTCGGGTACGTTCAGCTTCGCACCGTCCTGGCCGACGTCCTCGAGAACGGGCGGAAGCTGACGTTCGAGACGCTCACCGAGCGCAAGAAGGAGCTGATCGAGGCCGAGGCCTACGGCTTGCTCGAGTTCGTCCACACCGACTTCACGCTCGACTTGGTCGCCGGGCACGCCGAGGCCAAGGACCACCTCCGCGACGCGGCGCGCGCCATCCGCCAGGGCCGGCCGGACGTGATGCCGATGGGCTACCTCATCGCCGGGCCGGTCGGCACGGGCAAGACGTTCCTGATCACCTGCTTCTCGGGCGAGATCGGGATTCCGATGGTCAAGCTCAAGAACTTCCGCTCGCAGTGGCAGGGCGTGACCGAGGGCAACCTCGAGAAGATCCTCAACCTCCTCCGCGCGATGAACCCCGTCGCGGTGATGATCGACGAGGCCGACGCGGCGCTCGGCGACCGCAACGCCTCGGGCGACAGCGGGGTCTCGTCCCGCGTCTTCGGGCAGATCGCGCAGGCGATGAGCGACACCCGGTTCCGGGGCAAGATCATCTGGTTCCTGGTCACCGCGAGGCCGGACCTGATGCCGGTGGACCTCAAGCGGCAGGGCCGCGCCGAGGAGCACATCGCGCTGTTCTATCCTTCGACGCGCGAGGCCAGAGAGGAGCTGCTCGCCGTGATGATGAAGCGCACCGGCGTCAAGCTCCCGATGGACGAGGTCCCCGACGCGCTCCTCAACGGCGAGCGCACGCTCAGCGGGGCCGACATGGAGGCGCTCTTCACGCGGGCCAAGTTCCGCGCCGCCGCCTCGACCGACGGCCGCAAGAAGGCTACGGTCACGCCCGAGATCGTGCAGGCCGTCGTGGACGACTTCATCCCCCCGACGTACCCGCTCCAGGTCGAGCTCCAGGCCCTGGTGGCCGTGCTCGAGTGCACGAGCCGAGCGATGCTCCCGGAGCGGTACCGCACGATGGAGCGCGAGGAGATCGTCCGCCGCGTCGAGCAGCTCAAGGCACTCTTGCGGGAATGAATCTTACGAGAATGAAGACCGGCACATGACGGGCTACGAGTCCTCGCGGAGCGCGCGTTCGCAGCCTGTCGTCCGCCTCTCGTCGCCTAGGGTTACTTTTTCTTCCTGTCCCGTAGCGTGCTCAGTTCCTTGTAGAGATCGTAGGAGATGAGCACGGCATACGGATCGTTATTTTTCTGGATCAAGATGCCGCTTTTCATCTTCTTAGCCTGCTCCACGAGGCCGGACGTGTCGGACCGCAGCTCGGTGATCGTGGCGACGGCTTCGATGCCTTCAGTGCTGTACATAGAGGTAGGTGGTGTGTGGTGAGAGGCGGAAAGAGGAGTACGTTGGTCGATGAACACCGGACCATACGCTCTGCCTTTGTGTGCCAGGAGTATACGACGTATCCCTCACACGAATCGCCCGGCTAGCGACCTGCCTTGCTCTTCTTGCTCGGTGCCTCCTGCTAGATCGTGCGCTTCGAGCCGGAACCTGCTGATTCACGCCAGAAGATCGACTCACCGGGGTATCGGGCGCAGTACGCATTCATCCATTCACGCACTCTCTTTGCGCCTTTTCTCCCTCCCTCATGTTTCTATGCAGAGTGACCGGCACCGTGGTATCGACCCGCAAGAGCGAGCGTTTCCGCGCGGCCAAGCTCCTGATCGTCCACCGCATCGACGAGCACGGCGCGCTGCTCGGCACGAGCGACCTGCTTGCGCTCGACCCGCGCTACGATGCCGGTCTCGGGGACGTCGTGCTCGTAGCGAAGGAGGGGGCCGTCGTCGCGCAACTGATGTCCGACGACGACCTGCCCGGCGGCATCCCCGCGAACGTCATCATCATCGGCGTGGTGGACGACTGGGCGCTGTCCTGAGACGCGGGAAAAGCAGGGGACAGACGAGCGACAGAGGACAGCCTGGCTCTCCCCTGCTCTCTTTTCTCCCGCTCTTCCCCTCCTCTGCTCTTCCGCTCGTCGGAGCGCTCGGCTATCTTGGCGCGCGACCTTCACCCAACGACTTCCTACCATGGCAACCTCCTACGACGTCGTCGTCATCGGCTCCGGCCCCGGCGGCTACGAGACCGCGATCCGCGCCTCCCAACTCGGCTTCAAGACGGCCGTCATCGAACGCAACAAGCTTGGCGGCGTCTGCCTCAACATCGGCTGCATCCCGACGAAGGCGCTGCTCAAGAGCGCTGAGGTGATGGCGCAGATGAACCACCTCTCGGACTACGGGCTGAGCTTCGGCGGCGACGGCGCGCCGACCGCCGAGCCGGACTTTGCGGCGGTCGTGAAGCGCTCGCGCGGGGTGGCGGACAAGATGAACAAGGGCGTCGGCTTCCTGATGAAGAAGAACAAGATCGACGTCGTCATGGGCCAGGCCACGCTCAAGGGCGGCGGCACCATCGCCGTCGAGCCGTCGGAGACGATGGACGGCGAGACAGTCGGCGAGGCCCAGGAGATCACGGCCAAGCACATCATCATCGCCACCGGCGCGCGGGCGCGCGAGATCCCGCCGCTGCCGGTCGACGGCGAGAAGGTGATCGACTACCGCCAGGCGATGCTCCAGACCGAGAAGCCCGCCTCCCTGCTCGTCGTCGGTGCCGGCGCGATCGGGGTCGAGTTCGCCTACGTCTACCACCACATGGGCACCGAGGTCACCATCGTCGAGGTGCAGGACCGGTTGGTGCCGGTCGAGGACAAGGACGTGTCGAAGGAGCTGGAGCGGGCCTACAAGAAGATGGGCGTCACCGTGCTGACCGGCGTCCAGCTCAAGGAGGTCAACACCAAGGGCAAGAAGGTCAAAGCGACCATCACGACCGGCAAGGGCGATGAGACGCTGGAGTTCGACCAGGTCCTCTCCGCCGTCGGGGTCGTCGGGAACGTCGAGAACCTCGGGTTGGAGGCGGCCGGCGTGAAGGTCGAGAAAGGCGCGATTCAGGTGGACGAGTTCTACCGCACGGGCGTCGACGGGCTCTACGCCATCGGCGACGTGGTCGGCGGGCCGTGGTTGGCGCACGTGGCGAGCCACGAGGGGATCGTCTGCATCGAGAAGATCGCCCAGGAGAACGGCAACACCGAGGTGCACCCGCACGCGGTGGACTACAACAACGTCCCCGGCTGCACCTACTGCCAGCCGCAGATCGCGTCGGTGGGCTACACGGAGGAGGCGGCGAAGGAAGCGGGCTACGAAGTGAAGGTCGGCAAATTCCCGTTCTCGGCGAGTGGCAAGGCCGCCGCCATCGGCGACACGTCGGGCTTCGTCAAGGTGATCTACGACGCGCAGTACGGCGAGTGGCTCGGCTGCCACATCATCGGGCACGACGCGACCGAGATGATCGCCGAGGCCGTGACCGCGCGGACGCTGGAGACGACGGCCGCCGAGGTGATGGAGGCGATGCACCCGCACCCGACGCTCTCCGAGGCCGTGATGGAAGCCACACGCGCCGCCTACGGCCGGCCGATCAACATTTAGCGGCCTTCTCTCGACCTCTCCACTCGTCATCCCCACGAACGCGGGGAGCCAGAGCGCGCAGCTAGCCGGTGAGTCCCCGATCAAACCGGGGTGACGGGGAGGGTCGGCAGCATCAGCCGGCGGGCGGCTCCCGGCAACCCTGTGTTCACCGCGCCGCTTCGGTGAAGGCCGTAAAGCCGCCGGGTGCACCGCTCGACCGTGCGGTCTCAGCAGTGAGCCCGGACGGAGCCCCGATTCGCTGCCGTACTTTGCGCGAATGAACGGACCGCTCCGCGTTCACCTCTGCGACCTCGGTCAGCTGCTCCAGGTCCCCGGTCTGCTCGCGCTCCCAGCATTGGCCGTCGGCGCGGCGTGGGGCGAGTGGTTTGCCCTGCCGGGCCTAGCGGTCATGGGCGCGGTCAGCTTCGCGCTCGGGTGGGGCCTGCACCGGAGTTGCCGGTTCGCGCCGGACGACGAGGTTCCGGCGGTGTTGTCGTCGCACGCGCTCGCCGTGGTCGCGCTCGCGTGGCTCCTCATCGCCGCGTTCGCCGCCGTGCCGTTCTGGGCTGTCACGCTCGCGGACACGCCCCTCTCCGCGACGACCGTCGCGTTCGCCGATCCGGTCAACGCCCTCTTCGAGTCGATGTCCGGGCTGACGAGCGCCGGGCTGAGCGTGGCCGCCGACGCCTCGGAGCTGCCGCGAACCTTGCAGTTCTGGCGCTCCTGGCTCGAGTGGACCGGCGGGATCGGCCTCGTCTTGGTCGCGCTCACCGTCATCGAGACCACGCAGGACGCCTACGACCTCTACGGCACCGAGCTGAACATCGACACGCTCCAGGAAAACACGGACCACACGGTCCGTTGGATTTGGGTCATCTACACGGCCTACACCGTGCTCGGGGCCGGGCTCTTCTGGGCCCTCGGGATGCCCGCGTGGGAAGCGCTCAACCACGCGATGACGGGCCTCGCCACGGGCGGCTTCAGCGTGACCTCGGACAGCTTCGTCGGTTACGGGGCGGACCTCAAGCTGGCCGCGATGCTCGTGATGATTCTCGGCGGGGTGAGCTTCCTGACCCACTACCGCCTGCTCGTCGCCCGCGCCTGGGGCAAAGCCGAGCGCGACATCCAGACGCGGTGGCTCTTCGGACTGCTCGTCGGGGGAACCGTCGCGCTGCTGCTCGTCAACCGCCGGGCTGAGGGCGAGTGGCTCGTCGTGGACTCGCTCTTTCAGTGGACGAGCGCGCTCATGACGTGCGGCTTCAACTCGGTCGAGGTTGAGGCGTGGAGTGGGGCGGCGGTGTTTCTGCTCGTCGCCGCGATGTTCGTCGGCTCGGCGGCGGGCTCGACGGGCGGCGGCATCAAGATTCGGCGGTTGGCGTTGCTCGTGCGCGCCGTGGGATGGCGGCTCCGCGGGATCGACGATGCGCTGGACGAACCGTTCGAGTTCGGCGGGAGCGAGTGGGACGCGTCCGAGGCCGGGACCGAGCTGCGAAAGGCTAGCGTAGTTCTTTTCCTCTTTTTTGCTGCGCTCGCGCTCGGCACGCTCGCGCTGCTCGTCCTCGTCGGCGATGCCTTTTCGGTGCGCGACCTGCTCTTCGAGGCCGCCTCGGCGCTTGGGGCGGTGGGCCTCTCCGTCGGGGTCACGGGGCCGGACTTGGCACCGGCCGCCCGGCTCGTCCTGATCGGGCTGATGTGGGCCGGACGGCTGGAGATCCTCGCGGTGCTCGTGCTCGCCCTCACCTTCATGCCCCGAAAGCGGCGTTAGACAGGCGGCCTTGTCAGGACGAGAGCCAGGCGGCGTCGTAGGTCTGGAGCAGGTGCCGCAGCCCGTCGTGCCAGAGCGAGAGCGTGCCGTCGGCGCGGCGGCGGAGCCAGAAGCCGTAGGCGGTGTTGGCCTCGTACTTCGCGGTCCACTCGTTGTCGAGGTTCACCCCGATCTGCGGCAGCAAGGTCTCGCTGCGATCCGCGAAGGCGAAGACCGAGAAGCCGTCGTCCGAGCCGTAGGACTCGCTGGCCTGAGCGGGGCCGCCGTCGAGGAACGCGGCGTAGTCGGCGAGCGGGCCGTCGGGCGTCGAGGCTGGGAAGCCGTCGGCGTCGAGGTCGGTGTAGGTCAGCCAGTAGATGCGGGCGATCCGGCGGAAGCGTCGGTCGTAGACCGATTTCGTGAAGGCGCGGATCGTGGCGTTGTCGCCATCCGGGATTCCGTTCTCGACGAGCCACTCGACGAACGCCGGGTCGTAGTGCCCGAAGGCGCGCGTCGCGTCGAGGTCGAGCCGGACCTGCTGCGCCGTCGCGGTGTGCGGCCCGCTCAGAAACGGCTCGATCAGGGTGCGCTCGATCAGATCCGTCGGCGTCACGATCTGCGCGGCGACGCAGGCCAGCCCGCGCACGCCGAAGTCCGCGAACCAGGTGGCGAAGGCGGGACCGCACACCTCGGTCTCGCGCTGAGCGAGGCCGGCGGAGGCGTCGTCGAAGCCCGCCCACACGTCGAGCAGCGCGGCGGCTCGCTCGGGCGACGGGTCCGCGAGGCGAGCGTCGGGGACGGCCTGGCGGGCGCACCCGGCAGCGGCGAGCAGGACGACAGCGGCGAAGAGACAGCGGGCGGGCATGGCGTGCTCAGAAGAAGGCTCAGAAGAAGTAGGTGGAGGATCGAACAGGCAGAACGAGCGAACGTAGGAACGGCTCCCCTCTCCACCCATCTCTCCGCTCCTATGAAAGACGACGCCACACGCACCGAGCAGATCGAGCACCTCGCCGAGCTGATCGGCGATATTCACATCTGTATGCTGACCACCATCGACACGGACGGCACGCCGTGGAGCCGCCCGATGGGCGTGCGGGCCGCCGAGTTCGACGGCGACCTGTGGTTCTTCACCGACGTCCACTCGGACAAGGTTGAGCACATCCGCCGCACCCCCAGGGTCGGGGTCGTTTTCTCCAAGCCGAGCGACCAGGACTACGTCACGCTCGCCGGCCGCGCCTCCATCTCGAACGACCGGCAGAAGATCGAGGAGCTGTGGAGCGAGCTGATGACGACCTGGTTCCCCGAGGGCAAGGACGACCCCGACCTCCGGCTGATCCACGTCGAGGCGGACCGCGCCGAGTACTGGGACTCGCCCTCGAGCTTCGTGGTCTACGCCTTCGGCTACGCCAAGGCCAAGCTGACCGGCGAGCGGCCGACCGACATCGGCGAGCACGAGAAGGTAGACCTGTAGGGCTGCTCCTCTCTCGCCGTCGCCACAGCTAGCGTCCCGGCTTCACCGTGAGGCCGGGGCGCTGCGCTCTTGCTACGGCGCTCTTGCTGCGACGCTCTTGCTGCGACGCTCCTGCTACGGGTGAAGCCCCGGCTGGAATCGGTTGGCCCTCTCCGGTCAGTTGTTTTTGAGGACGATGTCGCCGTAGTAGGCCGTGGCTGTGGCGCCGGTGTTGTCGGTGTCGGTCATCACGGCGATGCCGGAGATCGGCGGCGGCTCCTCGCCGAAGGCGCGGCGGTAGTCCTCGACCAGGTTCCGCCGCTCGTTCTGCCACGCGCCGAGGTTCGCCGGTCCGCTCTCGACGGGCACCATCATCACCCAGTCGGTGAAGGGGTTCTCGACGATGGCGGTCTCGTCGGCGTGGTTGGCCCAGACGTAGTTCAGCGCGCGGAGCGGGACGTCGCCGGAGCCGAGGGCTTTGACGGCCTCGTACTTGAGCCGCTCGCCGAAGGAGAGGTCGCCGGGATCGTAGGCGAACGTGACGTAGAGGCGGGCTGCGTAGTCGTCGCCGCTCTTGCGGTCGATGTCGCCGTCTTCGAGGACGTTCTCGGCCTTCCAGCGCCACTCGATCACGGGGTAGTGCGCGGCGGGCAGGTTCACCCGGCGGACGAGGCCTGAGGCCGCATCGGTCGCCTCGCCCTTGAGCACGACGCTGTCGCCGTCGCGCGTGAGAGTGTAGCGGCTGGCGTCGGCGTCGCCGAGCCGCATCGGCTCCCACTTGTCGGGGAGCGCGCCGGGCGTCCCCTGAGAAAAGCTGCCAACGCGGATGGTGCCGGTTCCCCACCCGGCGGCGAGAAGCGGGACGGCGATAGCGAGAGAGGCGAGCAGTCGGAGTCGCATGGCAGAGGGGAGAGGATGAGTGAGCGGTGAGGGCCGAGGGTGTATCGGCCGTTCGTGCGCGATCTCCAACCGGAATGCTACCCGCTCCGTTCGGCCCTCTCCTGTCCGGCCTCTGCCCATCTCGCCCTGATTCCTGCCTATTCCGTGCCCAGTCCGCTTCCTCTCTTCCGATGCCTCGTGTAGCCGAGGCACACTGCGACGCGAGTATCTTCGGCACCGCGCGGGCCGAGCGCCTGACCTCTCCCACCCCTCAGAGACTGTTTGGTACGACTGATTCCGGGCTGCGAGCGGCTACGCGGGCGCGCTCACGGCATCGCCTTCCATCGCCGATGCCTTCGCATCGGCGGCTCCGGGACGGGTCCCTTCAGGCTCCTGGTGATCGTCGCGCTCGCCCGCTGACCCGCCCACCCAAACAGTCTCTTATCCCCTCTCGCATGACGGCTGGACAGCTCCGGGCCATCTGGATCAAGCGGATGAAGCGCGGCCCGATGGACCCGGCCGCCGAGGCCGACCTCGTGGCCGGACGTGGCCTCGTCGGGAACGCGGACCAGGGCCGGCGGCGGCAGGTAACGCTCCTCGAAGAAGAGGTGTGGGCCGAGCTGATGAAGCGCCTCGGCGGTGCGCTCGACCCGGCCGCGCGGCGGGCTAACCTGCTCGTGCGCGGCGTTCCGCTCGCCGGCAGCCGCGGCCGCGTGCTGCGCGTCGGCGAGTGCCGCCTCTGGATCAGGGGCGAGACGAAGCCGTGCGAGCGGATGGACGAGGCGCTCCCCGGCCTCAGAGCCCTGATGTTTCCGGACTGGCGCGGGGGAGCCTTCGCCGAAGTCCTCGACGACGGCCGGATCGCCGTGGGCGACGCGGTGCGGTGGGAAGGCTCTCTCGCCGAGCCTCCAAGGCGGAAGCCCGTCAAGACGCTGCGGGCCGTGCCGACCGACCGGGCCGACTGAGGCGCGTCAGGCAGCGGGGGCAGCCGGTTCCATCAGGCCCTCGGCCTCGGCCCACGCCCGCAGCCCGGCCTCGTCCCGAAGCGATTTCGGGACCGTCACCTCGACCTCCACGAAGAGCGCGCCCGCCCCGTCGTCTTGCTTGACGCCCTGGCCGCGCAGGCGGAGTCGCTCGCCCGGCTGCGTGCCCGGCGGAATGGTGACCTTGACGGTCTTGCCGTAGGCCGTCGTGATGGCCCGCGTCGTGCCGAGCATGGCCTCGGCGACGTTGATGGTCGCGGTCGTGACGAGGTCGCCGCCCTCACGCCGGAAGCGCGGGTCGGGGCGGACCTGGAAGGTGAGGTAGAGGTCGCCGCGCTGGCCGCCGGGACCGGTTTGGCCCTTTCCGCGCAGCCGCACCTTTGTGCCGTCCTCGACGCCCTTCGGAATCGTGATGCGGACCTTCTCGCCGTCGGGCAGGGCCACCTCGGTTTTGCCGCCGCTCAGGCTCTCCTCGAAGGAGATCGCTAGCCGAGTCTCGATGTCGCCGCCCCTGGTCTCGCGCGGCGCCCCGCCGAAGGGGTTGGGTCCGCGCGGTGCCGCGCCCCCACCGCCGAAGAACTGCCCGAAGAGGTCGCCTAGCCCGCCGAGACCGCCGAGGCCGTCGTCGGAGAACTGGTACCCCTCGTTCGGGCCAAAGCCGGTCGGGTCGACGCGGACGTAGGTGCCGTCGGGGGCCCGGTAGTACCGCCCGTCGCCGCCGGCCCCGCCGCCGAAGCCGCGTCCGGCGAAGGGGTCGCGCCGCATCTGGTCGTACTGCGTGCGCTTGGCCGCGTCGCCGAGCACGTCGTAGGCCTCCTGAACCGCTTTGAAGGTCTCCTCGGCCTCGGGATTGTCCGGGTTGCGGTCCGGGTGGTGGGTGCGGGCGAGGGTGCGGTAGGCCTTTTTGATCTCGGCCGCCGAGGCGTCTTCGGCAACGCCGAGGGTTTCGTAGTAGTTAGGAATGGCCGGCATGAGGAGTCGGTGGCGTGTCGCTGTGGCACCGCCGCTTCGAGTTTCTAGTTCCTAGTCCCTGGTTTCTTGTTGAGCACGGGCGGCCGAGTCTGCCTAGGGGCCTATCCGGAAAGTCGGCTTGATCAGCGGCGTCTGAGCGAACGGGTGCCGTGCAAGGCGCACGAGGAGGCAGATGCTGCTGCATCGGGCGACGAGTGCAACGCCGCGCCGTGCCCGTGCAGCCCGACGGAGCCGAGAGGGCTTTTCGGATAGGTCCTAGCCAGAGACTAGAAATTCTGAACTAGAAACCCTATGCCATCGCCGCTTCCACGTCCTCGACGGACTTCGGGATGCCGGGGCCGAGGACGCGGTGGCCGGCCTCGGTGCACAGCACGTCGTCCTCGATGCGGATGCCGCCGAAGTCGCGGAAGCGCTCGACGGCAGCATAGTCGATGAACTCGGCGTGGCGGCCCTCGCGCTGCCAGCGGTCGATGAGCGGCGGGATGAAGTAGCAGCCCGGCTCGATGGTGACGACCTGGCCTGGCGTGAGGTCGCGGGCGAAGCGGAGGAAGGCGAGGCCGAACTGCTCGCTGCGCGGGGCGTCGCCGGGGTAGGCGTAGGCGTCGCCGAGGTCGTGGAGGTCGTGCACGTCGAGGCCGAGCGGGTGGCCGAGGCCGTGGGGGAAGAAGAGCGCGTGCGCCCCGGCCTCGACCGCCGCGTCGGGGTCGCCCGTCATCAGCCCGAGGTCCTTCAGTCCGGCGGTGAGCGTCCGGGCGGCAGCCAGGTGGAGGTCGCGGAAGTTGACCCCCGGCCGGACGTTCCCGATGGCCTCCTCTTCGGCCTTCAGGACGATCTCGTAGACGGTCCGCTGCTCATCGGAGAAGGTGCCGCTGACGGGGAGCGTCCGGGTGATGTCGGAGGCGTAGCCCTCGGCGGTCTCGACGCCCGAGTCGAGCAGCAGGAGGTGCCCCTCGCGGAGGGTGTGGTGGCGCGCGTGGTTGTGGAGCACCTCGCCCCGGACCGTCGTGATCGGCTCGAACGAGACGGGCCGGCCGTGCCGCAGGGCGACGCTCACCATCGCGGCGTGCACCTCGGCCTCGGCCAGGCCCGGCCGGGTGGTGCGCATCGCCTCGGCGAGCATCGCGGCCGAGACCGCGAGCGCGTCCTCGATCTCGGCGACCTCGGCCTCGCTCTTGACCGCCCGCTGCTCGCCGAGCGCGCGGACGAGCGCCTCCGACGCGCCCTCACGCACCGCCTCCACCGGCTGACCGAGCCAGTCCGCCAGGTCGAGGAGCATACTCGGCATGAACGGCGGCGGATAGTGAACCGCCCTCCCCTGCCGCTTCGCCTCGGCGAGGACGCCCCCCAGCTCGTCGAGGTCGCGGACCGTCCCGATCCCCGCCTCGGCGGCGAGATCGTCCGGCGACGGGTGCGGGCCGTGCCAGAGGAGGTCGTCGAACGTGTCGGGCGGCGCGAAGAGCGTGTCGGTCCCGCTGTCGGCGTCGAGCACGAGGGCGACGCCGGGGGAGGCGATCCCGGAGAGGTAGAGCAGGTGCGAGCTTTGCCGGAAGGGGTGCGGGTTGTCGGCGTTGCGCCAGACGGTCCCGGTGCCGGGGACCAGGATCAGCCCGCCGCCGACGGCCTCGCGGAGGTGGGCGCGGCGGTCGCGGAAGGTGTCGGCGGTAAAGCGGCGGTCGAGCGAAACGACTTCGGGATGAACCATGACGGTAGGGGGTGCGACCGTGGGCAGAGATCGGTGGGCAGCGGGCAGACGACGGGAAGATAGCCGCGCCAGGGATGCTGTTCTCCCGTAGGGGCGAGGCGTGCCTCGCCCGCGTCGGGAATGCAGACCTCGGCCGGGTCTGCTGCGACCCCTACCGGATAGGCCGGCCGATGCGCCCGAGGCGGGGGGTGCCAGTTTCGGTGTCCCACGAGAAATAGACGAGAACGGCCTTGCCCACGACGTGGTCGCGCGGGACAAAGCCCCAGCGGCGGCTGTCGGACGAGTCGTCGCGGTTGTCGCCGAGCACGAAGTAGTAGTCCTGCTCGGGTGTGTAGGTCTCCGCGAGGGCCCCGTCGATCTCGAAGCGGCCGTCGGCGCGGCGGCGGGCGGTGTGCCCCTCGTGCCGCTCGATCACGTCGCGCAGCGCAGGCCAGGTGACGGAATCGAGCCGGACCGTCTGCCCGCGCTTCGGGACGGCGACGGGGCCATAGTCGTCGAGCGACTGCGGGGTGCCCGCCGGGAACAGCCGCTCGGTCGGGGCGGCGAGCGCCGGGCGGAGGTCGAGCACGGCGTCCCACGTCGCCACGGTCTCGGCCTGCCCGAGCGTCATCCGCGCCCGCCACACGCCCTCGCCCTCGCGCACGATGGCGCGGCCGACGCCGATCTCGCGGAAGGCGTCGAGCGAAAAGGCGGCGTGGGGGTCGAGGCGCACCAGCCAGTCGGCCAGCATCGCCAGCTCCCGGCCGACCGCTGTTCCATTCACCCGAAGCTCTTTCCCGACGAGGGCGACGGTGTCGCCGGGCAGCCCGACGACGCGCTTGATGTAGTGCGTTCGCCGCTCGACCGGCCCGCGCCCGGACGGGTGGTTGAAGACGACCACGTCGCCGCGCGCGACGGTCCCGACCCCCGGCAGCCGCACGGAGGGCAGGCGGAGGGCGGGCAGGTAGCGATGCGAGAACGGCAGGCCGACCGTCTCGGGCGTGCGCGCCCCGTAGTGGAGCTTCGAGACCAGGAGGAAGTCGCCGACCAGGAGCGTCTCCTCCATCGAGGCCGTCGGGATGCGGAACGCCTCGGCGGCGAAGAGCCGGATCCCGAGCGCGACGACGAGCGCCGTGCCGAGCACGAGCAGCAGCGGTCGGACGCGTGCCGGGCGCGGCGGCTCCGTGATGCCGGTCGTCATCGGATCGGCATCAGGCCGCGCAGGCGGGGTAGGAACCACCGCTCGGTGTCGAGCGAGAAGAACACCAGGACGGCCTTGCCGACCAGGTGGTCGTGCGGGACGAAGCCCCAGAACCGGCTGTCCTGCGAGTTGTCGCGGTTGTCGCCCATCGCGAAGTAGTAGTCCTGTGCAAAGGTATAGGTCTCGGCGATCTCGCCGTCGATGCGGACGCGGCCGTCCGGGAGGAGGTCGGCGTCGTGGCCCTCGTAGCGGACGACCACGTCGCGGAGCGCGGGCCAGGTCTCGGCGTTGAGCGCGACGGTCTGCCCCTTCTTCGGGACGGCGAGCGGCTTGAAGTGGTCCCGGTTGGAGCCACTGCCCGCCGGGAAGATGCCCTCGGTGCCGCGCCCCTCGGGGTAGGCATACCCCTCGACGGAGGCGACGTAGGGCAGCGCGCGGAGCGCCTCGGCGGCCTGCGGCGAGGCGTTGACCAGCACCTGGTTCGTGTTCGGGATCGGCCCGAGCAGCTCGGCCTCGGCCTCCTCGATGCGCGCGCGCGGGACCCCGGCGTTGCCGCTCGGCGTGACGGCCCACCACTGCTGCTGCGTCGGCGAGAGCATGAAGCGCTCGCCGTTGACGTAGAGCACCTTGTCGAGCAGCCGCACGGTGTCGCCCGGCATCCCGACGAGCCGCTTGATGTAGGGCGTCCGCCGCTCCACCGGCCCGGTCTCGGGCGGGTAGTTGAAGACCGCCACGTCGCCGCGCTTCGGCTCGGAGAAACCAGGCAGCCGCGTTTGGGGAAGCTCGACGCCCGGCAGGCACGGCTTGCCGATGAACGGGACGCAGACCGTGTTCGGCGTGCGCGCGCCGTAGTGGAGCTTCGAGACGAAGAGGAAGTCGCCGACCAGGAGCGTGTTCTCCATCGAGGGCGTCGGGATGCGGAACGGCTCGACGAGGAAGGCGCGGACCGTGAGGACGATCAGGATGGCCCACCCCCAGAACCGCAGCGTCTCCTTCCAGCCGGGCTTCGCCCCCTCGCGTCCGCTGCGCGACGCCGCGCGCTCGGCCTTGCGGCGGGCGCGGGCAGCCTCCCGCTCGCGGACGGCCTTCTTGCCTTTACTCGGAGTCTTCAGCACGCGGCTTTCGGGAAGTAGATACGGGAAACGTAAAACGCGAGGGCTGGCAGACGAGCACAAAGGCGAGGGATCTTGCGTCTCGAGAGTTTGACAGTTACCTGAACAGGTACCACTTGCCTACGCCGTCGCGGTGCCTAGCCCAGCGGGGACGTTTGATTTCGGTGACATAATACTCGCTGCCGTCATACCCCGTCCGCACCCACTGGTTGCGCTCCCTGCGCTGGTAGTAATCGACGTAGGGCATGAGCAGGCGCGGGGTCAGCAGCTCGTCGGTGAGAGCGCGCTTGAGGCGGCCGAGGTGCGCCCGGTGGGCGAGGTCGCCGGCCAGCACCAGGCCGTCGCCGAACGGGCCGTCCACGTCGAGGGCGACGAACGGGATCGAGTCGTTAACGACGAACCAGTACTCGAATTGCACGAAGCTGCTGCCCTCGAAGCCGCGGACGCCCCGCGCCACGGCCGTCCGGGTCGGCGCGCCGAACGTCGTGTGGAGGCGGGCGCGGAGCGCGGGCGTCGGGATGGTGTCGAGCGCCGTGCGGAAGGCCATCCCCTCGACGGTCCACAGCGCCTCGCGGAAGCGCGCGAGGAACGCCGCCTGCTCGGCGGGCGCGACCCGGTCCCAGACGACCTCAGCGAGGGGTTCCGGCTCCGGCTCCGGCGGGGGCGGCGGGACGACGGGCGGGAAGGCCAGCGCCACGCTCGGCGTCCGGTGCCGGGGCAGCCACCAGAACAGGAGCGACGCCGCCTGGCTCGGCTCCGCCCCGACCCCGATCTCGACCGGTCCGCGCGGCTCGGCCGCCAGGCCTAGCTCGGCGGCGACCTCGGCGACGCGCACCGCCGCGCGCTGCGCCCGGAGCTGCTCGACGAGCGTCTGAGCCTGTGCTGCCGGCACCAGCAGGAGGAGCACTGCCAGCGTCCGGGCGCAGCATGCTGCGCCCCTACCGGGTCCGGACCAACGCCGCCGCGTCCTCATCCCTCGTCCATCGAGAGGACGGCCAGGAACGCCTCCTGCGGGACCTCGACGCTGCCGACCTGCTTCATCCGCTTCTTGCCCTCCTTCTGCTTCTCGAGGAGCTTGCGCTTGCGGCTGATGTCGCCGCCGTAGCACTTGGCCGTCACGTCCTTGCGGAGCGCCTTGACCGTCTCGCGGGCGATGACCTTGTTGCCGATCGCCGCCTGGATCGCCACGTCGTAGAGCTGCTTCGGGATCAGCTCGCGGAGCTTGGCCGTCAGGCGGCGGCCCATGTCGTAGGCCTTGTCGCGGTGGACGATGGTCGAGAGCGCGTCGACCGGGTCGCCGTTGAGGAGCACGTCGAGCTTGACCAGGTTCGAGGTCCGCTCGTCGATGATCTCGTAGTCGAACGAGGCGTAGCCCCGGCTGACGGACTTGAGCTTGTCGTAGAAGTCGAACACCACCTCGCCGAGCGGCAGCTCGTACTGGAGGTCGACGCGCTCGGTGTCGAGGTAGTTGGTGTTGACGTAGCTCCCGCGCCGGTCCTGGCAGAGCGTCATCAGCGCGCCGATGTAGTCGGTCGGGGTGATGATCTGCGCCTTGATGTACGGCTCCCTGATCTCGGCGATATTGCCGACCGGCGGCATCTCGCTGGGGTTCGAGACCTCGGTCGTCGTGCCGTCGGTCTGCTCGATGGAGTAGCGGACGTTGGGGAGCGTCGTGATGATGTCGAGCCCGAACTCGCGGTCGAGGCGCTCCTGGACGATCTCCATGTGGAGCATACCCAGGAAGCCGACGCGGAAGCCGAAGCCGAGCGCCATGCTGGTCTCGGGCTCGTAGGTGAGCGCGGCGTCGTTGAGCTGGAGCTTGTCGAGGCTGGCGCGGAGGTCCTCGAAGTCGGCCGAGTCGGTCGGGTAGATGCCCGAGAAGACCATCGGCTTGACGTCGCGGAAGCCGGGCACCGGCTCGGTGGCCGGCCGCTTCGGGTTGGTCACCGTGTCGCCGACGCGCGCGTCGCGGACGTCCTTGACGCTGCCGATCACGTAGCCCACCTCGCCCGCCTGGAGCGACTTGACCTTCTGCATCCCCATCTTGAGCACGCCCACCTCCTCGGCGAAGTAGCGCTTGTCGGTCGCCATGAACAGGATCGGGTCGCCCTCGGTGAGGGTCCCGTCGACCAGCCGGATGTAGGCGACGGCCCCGCGGTACTGGTCGAAGACCGAGTCGAAGATCGCGCCCTTGAGCGGGGCCTCGGCGTCGCCCGTCGGCGGCGGGACGCGGGCCACGACGGCCTCGAGCACGTCCTCGATGCCGAGCCCGGTCTTGGCGCTGACGTGGAGCACGTCCCCGTCGCCGCCGATGAGGTCGGTGACGGTCTGCCCGACGAGCTCGGGGCGCGCGCTCGGCAGGTCGATCTTGTTGAGGACCGGGATGATCTCGAGGTCCACGTTGATCGCCTGGTAGAGGTTGGCGATGGTCTGCGCCTCGATGCCCTGCGCGGCGTCGACGACCAGGATCGCGCCCTCGCAGGCGTTGAGCGCCCGGCTGACCTCGTAGGAGAAGTCAACGTGGCCCGGCGTGTCGATCAGGTTGAGGACGTACGTCTGCCCGTCACGGGCTTTGTAGTTCATCCGGATCGCGTGGCTCTTGATCGTGATGCCGCGCTCGCGCTCGAGGTCCATCGAGTCGAGGACCTGGTCCTGCATCTCGCGCTTGGTGAGCGTGCCCGTGGCCTCCAGCATCCGGTCGGCGAGCGTGCTCTTGCCGTGGTCGATGTGGGCGATGATGCAGAAGTTGCGGATGCGCTGCTGGTCCAACGGGGCCTCGGGGATCGGGGGCGGAGGGATCGGGCGCGGCGTGCCGCGTCCGGGGTCAACGGCACGACCCGCCGGGGGTTCGATCGGGGCCGTGAAGATACCGTGGCAGCCCTAGCAACGCGCGCGCCGCCGCTCGCAGGGGTGCGGGCGGCGGCGCAGGCTCTCAAGCGTGGCGGCGAGGCCTACATTCCATCCATCGGGAGCGGCTCGTCGGGGTCGTCGGCCGCGGCGTCGGCCGGCGGAGTGAACAGCAGGCGCTCGGTGTAGCGGGCGGGCTGGTCGTTTTTGAATGCCATCGCCTGCTCGCCGTAGGTCATCCGCGCCTCCTCGACCGTCTTCTGGCCGGTGGCGATTTCGTGGGCGAGGTTGAGCGCAAGGATGTTGAGCGGCTCTTGGTCGCAGCGAGCGCTCATCTCACCCTTCGTCCGTTCGAGGATCACGCTGCCGTCGTACATCGCCAGCTCGTCCACCATGCTTTCGGGGACCTCGTAGTTGATGAACGTCTCGAGCACGTCTGGGTGCGACATCGGGAAGTCGTGCTGGACCGGCTCGCGGTAGGCGATGGTCCGCTTGAACGGGCCGGAGTTTTCCCAGACGATCATCGAAGGAGTGACGCCGCTGGGAGCACCGTACTTCTCTATCGTCGCCATGACGGCTTTCTTGGAAGCTTCGGGCCAGTCGGAGACGTAGTCGCTGACGGCGTCGGCGCTCATCTGGCCAGGCACCGAGCCGTCGGCCGTTCTGGAGTTCATGCAGCCCGAGGCTGCGACGGCGAGCACGAGCGTGCCGAGAAGCAGGACGCGGTAGGGTAACTGGATCATGGTGGGGAAGCGTTGGGAGGAGAAGGGTCGGAGAAGAGGTGGCCTAAGCTCGACGAGCAGCTAGCCTCAGGTGATTTCCCACCGGGCGCCGTCGGGTGCTGTTCCGGGGATCTCGCCCGGCACCTCAGGATTCTGAGCGCTGGACGCTGATATGATCCTCGCGTGACATTTTTGACGCCCTCGGCCGAGGCAGGCGCCCCTCCTCGCCGCTCTACGCCTCGGGACCGCCCGCGACCGGCTCGGGGTTGGCCTTCAGCGGCTCGGCCGGCGGCGGCCCGGCGCTCGGCGGCCCAGCGGCCGACCGCTCGGCGGCGCGCGTCAGGCCCTCGTGGAAGCGGCGCTGGAAGACGATGATCGCCGTCACGCCGACCACGATCGCCATGTCGGCGACGTTCCAGATCGGGAAGAGCGCCAGGAAGTTGCCGCCGAAGAACGGGACCCACTCGGGGAGGTAGCCGCGCCACAGGTCGACGTGGATGAAGTCGACGACCTCGCCGTAGAAGAGCGGCGCGCCCTGGAACGCGCCGTAGAACGTCCGGTCGATGATGTTGCCGGCCGCGCCGCCGAGGATCAGCGCGAGCGAGAGCCGGTAGCCCACCGGGCCGTGGCGCACCACCCACAGGTAGCCGCCGATCATCACCGTCGCCGCAATCGAGAACAGCGTCAGGAACAGCTTCGAGCCGAGCGTCAGCCCGAAGGCCATGCCCGGGTTCGTGGTGTAGGTCAGCCGCAGCAGAGTGCCGACGAGCGGGATCGACTCACCCGGCACCATCGACACCTGCACCCACGCCTTCGTGAGCTGGTCGACGACGACGAGGGCGAACGAGACCCAGAGAACACGCATTCCGATTCCGGATGGGGGAGGTTGGACGGGGGATTCTACGGCTTTCCCAATCGCAAACCGGCACCCGAAGATCCAAAATCTGGAAAATCTGCGCTCGGCCTATCGCTGCTTGCGCTTGGCGTCGATCGAGATCTCGGTGTGGGGGACAGCGCGGAGGCGCTCCTTCGCAATCGGCTCGCCGGTGACCTTGCAGATGCCGTAGACCCCGTTCTCGATCCGGTCGAGCGCACGCTCGAGGTAGCCGACGTACTTCTGCTGCCGGGCGATCATGAGGTAGAGCTTCTCGCGCTCCATCGCGTCGGTGCCGGCGTCGGCCATGTGGAACGAGTAGGCCGAGTCGCTCTCGTGCTCCCTGCTGTCCTCGATCTGGGCGCGCATCGCGTCGATGTCCTCGGCGGCGCTGGCGTGCTTGCGCTCGATGATCTCGCGGAACTCGGCGAGCTCGGCGTCCGAGAAGGGCGTGCGCCGGCCCGTAGCATCGTCGGTTGCCGTTCCGTTCACGTGTGCTTTTTCGCTCATGGTTTGTGCCGGCACCGGGGCCGGCTCCTGTCTGACAGAGAAATAGTAAGGGGGCTCGCTCAAGTGCTGGGCGCGACAGCTTCCCCCGAGACCACGCGCTGGATCCCGATCCCGACCGGCTCGTCGCCGATCTCGAACGACTCGACGGCTTCGCCCGTGGGAGTCTCGGCGACGCTGAGCGTCTCGGCAAGGGTCTCGCGCTGAATCGACTCGGCGTACGCGCCAACGGCGTCGGCAACCGCCTCGGAGGCGGAGAAGGTAACGCCGATCCGGTCCGAGACCGCGAACCCGGAGACCTTCCGCAAATTCTGGACCCGGTTGACGAACTCGCGCGCCAGGCCCTCGCTTCGGAGTGCGCCCGTGATCGTCGTGTCCAGCGCTACGGTCACGTTCCCTTCCTGCCCTACCACATGGCCCTCGATTCCTTCGCTCACGACATCGAGGTCCTCCGGCCCAAACGAGACGTGCTCGCCGTCGATCTTCAGGGTCAGGGTCCCCTCGTTCTCGAAGCGCGACACGGCCTCGGTGTCAAGCGCGCGGATGGCCGCGTTCGCCGCCTTCATCTTCGGCCCGAGCCGCTTCCCGAGGGTCTTGAAGTTGGGCTTGGCCGACTTGGCGACCAGGCCGCTGCCGGAGGCCATCGGGTCGAGGCGCTTGACGTTGACCTCGTCCAGCACGATGGCTTCGACCGAGCGGAGCACGGCCTCGTCGACGCCCGCCGCGCCGGTGACGACGGACAGCGCGCCGAGCGGCTGCCGGACGTTGATCCCGGCCTCGTTACGCAGCGCGAGCGTCACCGAGGCGACTGTCCGCGCGAGGGCCATCCGCTCTTCGAGCGCGGCGTCCACGGCCGCCTCGTTCACGACGGGAAAGTCCGAGAGGTGGACCGACAGGGCGTCGTCGTCGGAGCGCAGCGCCTGCCACAGCCACTCGGCGTAGAACGGCGCGAGCGGGGCCATGAGCTGGGCGAGCGTCGTGAGGCACTCCCAGACGGTCTCGTAGGCGGCGCGCTTGTCCGCATCGCTTTCTCCCTTCCAGAAGCGGCGGCGGCTGCGGCGGAGATACCAGTTCGAGAGGTCGTCCACGAAGGTCTCCACCGCGCGCGCGGCCTGGGTCGGGTGGTAGGCGTCGAGGGCGGCGTCGACCTCGGCAGCGGTCGTGTTGAGGCGCGACAGAATCCAGCGGTCTAGCTCGGTGCGCTCGGCGAGGGGCGAAGCCTCGGCGTCGTAGGCGAACCCGTCGAGGTCCGCGTAGGTGGCGAAGAAGCTGTACGTGTTGGTGACGGTGCTGAAGAGCTTGCGGCGGGTCTCCTCGACGGCGCGGTCGGAGTAGCGGATGTTCTCCCACGGCGCGCTCGCGCTCATCAGCGTCCAGCGCACGGGGTCGGCCCCGTGGCGGCGGATCGCCTCGAAGGGATCGACGGTGTTGCCCTTGGACTTGGACATCTTCTCGCCGTTCTCGTCGAGCACCAGGCCGTTGACGACGACGTTCTCGTACGCCACCGAGTCGCGCACGAGCGCGGCGATGGCGTGGAGCGTGTAGAACCAGCCGCGCGTCTGATCGACGCCCTCGGCGATGAAGTCAGCCGGAAAGTTGTCCTCGAACTTCTCCTCGTTCTCGAAGGGATAGTGCCACTGCGCGAACGGCATCGCGCCCGAGTCGAACCACACGTCGATCAGGTCGGGGACGCGGCGGTACGTGCCGCCGCCGGGCGCGGGCCACGCAATGGCGTCGACGAACGGGCGGTGGAGGTCGAGGTCGTGGTCCTCGCCCAGCCCGGCGTGTTCGCGCAGCTCGGCGACGGAGCCGATCACGACGTAGTCGCTCTCGTCGGCGTCGTTGACCCAGACCGGGAGCGGCGTGCCCCAGTAGCGCATCCGGCTGAGCGCCCAGTCCACGTTCCCGTCGAGCCACTGCCCGAAGCGGCCGGTGCCGATGCCCTCAGGCTGCCAATTGATGGTCCGGTTGAGCTCGACCAGCCGGTCCTTGATGGCGGTCGTGCGGAGGAACCAGCTCTCGACGGGGTACGACATCAGCGGCGTGCCCTTGCGCCAGTCGTGGGGGTAGTTGTGGAGCGTCGTCTCGTGGCGGTAGAGCAGGCCGCGCTCGCGGAGGTCGCGGGCGAGGCCCTTGTCGGCGTCCTTGAACCACTGCCCGGCGGCGAGCGGCACGGCGTCGGTGAAGCGGCCCTCGGGCGTGACGGGGTTGAAGAGCGGCAGGCCCTCGCGCTGCCCCACGGCGAAGTCGTCCGCGCCGAAGGCCGGCGCTAGGTGGACGATCCCCGTGCCGTTGTCGGTCGAGACGAAGTCGGCCGCGACGACGCGCCACGCGCTCTCGGCCTCGGGATGATCGGCGAAGGTGTCGAAGACCGGCCGGTAGGTCTTGCCGACCAGATCGCGGCCCGATATCTCCTCGACGACCTCGACCTCTCCCTTCAGGATCGACAGGAGCGACTCGGCGAGGTAGAGCTGCTCCGTCTCTCCCGCCTCGTTCTCGGCGCGGACCTTGACGTAGTCGATGCCCGGACCGACGGCGAGCGCCGTGTTCGAGACCAGCGTCCACGGCGTCGTGGTCCACGCCAGGAAAAACGTGTCGGCCTCGCCCTCGACCGGGAAGCGGACCGTGACTGACGGGTCCTGCACCTCCTCATAGCCCAGCGAGACCTCGTGGCTCGACAGCACGGTGCCGCTGCCCGGACTGTACCACTGGATCTTGTAGCCCCGGTAGAGAAACGACTCGCCCTCGGCGGTCTGCCGCTCGGAGATGGTTTTGAGCAACCACCACACCGACTCGATGTAGTCGTTCTCGAACGTCACGTAGGGGTCCCCCAGATCGACCCAGTAGCCCATGCGCTGGGTCAGATCGTCCCACAGGTCCTTGTACTTCAGCACGGAGGCGCGGCAGGCGGCGTTGTACTCGGCGACGCCGTATTCCTCGACCTGGTGCCGCCCCTCGAGCCCGAGCGCCTTCTCGACCTCGATCTCGACCGGCAGCCCGTGCGTGTCCCAGCCGGCCTTGCGCTCGACCCGGAAGCCCTTCATCGTCCGGTAGCGGCAGAACAGGTCCTTGATCGTCCGCCCCATCACGTGGTGGATCCCCGGCTTGCCGTTGGCCGTCGGCGGGCCCTCGTAGAACACGAACGGCGCGGCCCCTTGCCGGAGCTCCAGGCTGGCCTCGAAGACGGCGTGCTCGGCCCACCACCGGAGCGTCTCGCGCTCGGCGGCGGCCTGGTCGAAGGCGCGGGCGTCGGGGTAGGTCGGCATCGGCAGGGCGGGACGGGCGGAATCGGGGGCAGAATGCGGGGCCGAAGATACGACGCGCCCCCGGCGGGCCGAAGCCGACCGGGGGCGCGAAGTCCTACCTCTTGCCACGTGCCGAGCGCGCTAGCGCACGAGCGTCACGCGCTGCACCTCAGCGAAGGAGCCGGCCGTCAGGCGCACCAGGTACGTACCCGACGGCAGGTCGCGCCCGCTCAGCCGCGCCGTGTGGCGGCCAGCTTCTAGCTCGCCGTCGACGAGCGTGGCGACTGCGCGGCCGAGCACGTCGTAGACCACCAGCCGCACCGTTGCCGTCTCGGGCGTCTCGAAGCCGAGCGTGAGCGCGTCCGTGAACGGGTTCGGGTAGGCCGCCGCGAGGGCGAACTCGACCGGCGTCGTCGTGGACGCGGCCTCGATCACCTCGCCGTCCGCAGCCGCTTCGTTCTTCGCCTCGGCCGCTCCGTCCTCAGTGGCGTCGCTTGCGGCGACGACGGGGGCCGTCGCGCCGAACTCGAACGAGCCGGCGTCGCAGGCCCCGAGGGGCGCGTCGAAGCCACGCTGGTCGGTCGGGCCGCAGGAGCCGCCGCGGTTGATGGCCGGGCTACCGGCGAGCAGGGCGTGCGTGAGCGTCGGGCCGCCATTGTCGGCGAGGGGGCCGAGCATCGGGTCGGCGAGGCGGCTGCCCTGCGCTCCGCCCATCGCGCTGCACCCGGCGCGCTGCTCGAGGACGTTGAACCCGGTGTTGGTGACGCTGCCGAGGCAGTCGGGGCCGGTCGGGGCGTTGTTGTCGCCGATGGCGGTGTTGCCCACGGTGAGCGTCCCGCCGCCGGTGTTGCGGAAGCCGCCGCCCTCGGTCGAGGCCGTGTTCTGCGCGACGGTCGAGTTGCGGAGCGTCACCGTGCCCGCGCCGACGTTGAGGCCGCCGCCGCGCTGGGCGACGTTGCCCGAGAGCGTGCTGTACGTGACGTTCATCGAGCCGCCGTCGTTGTACAGCCCGCCGCCGGTCGGGGCGTCGTTGCCCGAGACCGTCGAGCGGACCACCGCGAAGGTGCCGACGGCCGAGTTCCACAGGCCGCCGCCCTCGTTGCCCGCCGTGTTGTTCTTGGCTGTGCTCATCTCGACCCGCACGGTGCCGGCTCCGGTCATGTGGAGGCCGCCGCCGTTGCCGGGGTTGTTGCCGGCGTCGTTGCCGTTGAGCGTCGAGTTCAGGACGACCGTGGTGCTGGCGTTGTCCTCGATCCCACCGCCGGCGCGGCTGGCGCTGTTGCCGGTGACGAGCGAGTTCGAGACGGCGAGCATGCCGCCGCTGTTGTTGAACAGCCCCCCACCCGAGCCGGACGCGCCGCGAGCGCGGTTCTTCGAGACCGTCGCGTTGAGGACTGCCATCGTGCCGCCCTCGTTGAAGAGGCCCGCTCCGCCTTCCTCGGCGTCGTCGCCGGTGGCGATGTTGGTCCGCACCGAGGTGCCGTCGACCGTCATGGTGCCGGAGGACCACAGCCCGCCGCCTTCGACGGCCGTGTTGTCGCGGACCTCGCCGCCGTTGACGACGATGGTGCCGCCGCCGGTGTGGAGGCCGCCGCCGTTGCCGGGGTTCTGGCCCGCGTCGTTGTTGAGCAGCGCGACGCCGGTGAGCGTCGTGGTGCTCGCCGCGTCCTCGATCCCGCCACCGGCGCGGTTCGCCGCGTTGCCCGAGATCGTCGAGCCGGAGACCGTGAGCGTGCCGCCGTCGTTGTTGAGGATGCCACCACCCGAGCCGGACGCGCCGGTCGCGCGGTTCTTGGCGATCGTGGCGTCCGACACGTTCATCGTACCGCCGTCGTTGTAGAGCCCGCCGCCGCCCTGCGCCGCGTCGTCGCCCGAGGCGACGTTGTTGTTGATCGTCATGCCGTCGACGTCGAGCATACCGGAGGACCACAGCCCGCCGCCTTCGACGGCTGTGTTGTTCCGGGCGATGCCGCCGGTGACGTCTACGTCACCGCCGCCGGTGTGGAGGCCACCACCGTTGCCGGGGTTCTGGCCGGCGTCATTGCCGTCGAGCGTGACATCGTTGAGCACCGTCGTGCTGCCGGCGTCTTCGATCCCGCCACCGGCGCGGTTGGCGCTGTTGCCGGTGAGCGTCGAGTTGGCGACGGCGAGCGTGCCGCCGTCGTTGTTGAGGATGCCGCCGCCCGAGCCGGACGCGCCGGTCGCGCTGTTGCCGGCAATCGTGGCGTCGGTTACGCCCATCGTGCCGCCGTCGTTGTAGAGCCCGCCGCCGCCCTGCGCCGCGTCGTCGCCCGAGGCGGTGTTGTTGCTGACGGTGGTTCCGTCGACGGCGAGGCTACCGGAGGACCACAGGCCGCCGCCCTCGACGGCGGTGTTGTTGCGGACTTCGCCGCCGCTCACGGTGACGGTGCCGCCGCCGGTGTGGAAGCCGCCGCCGTTGCCAGGGTTCTGGCCCGCGTCGTTGCCGTCGAGCACCGAGTTGTTGACGTTCGTGGTGCTGCCGGCGTCCTCGATGCCGCCGCCGGCGCGCTGCGCGCTGTTGTTCGAGAGGATCGAGCCGGAGACCGTGAGCGTGCCGCCGCTGTTGTTGAGGATGCCGCCGCCCGAGCCGGACGCGCCCGTCGCCATGTTGCCGTCGATCGTGGCTCCGTCGATGTCCATCGTGCCGCCCTCGTTGTAGAGCGCGCCGCCGCCCTGCGCGGCGTCGTCGCCGGTGCCGACGTTGCTGCTGAGCGAGGTGCCCCTCACGGTGAGGCTACCGGAGGACCACAGGCCACCGCCCTCGACGGCCGTGTTGTTCTTGACGATGCCGTTGAGGACGCTGACGGTGCCGCCGCCGGTGTGGAGGCCGCCGCCGTTGCCGGGGTTCTGGCCGGCGTCGTTGCCGTCGAGCACCGAGTTGTTGACGTTCGTGGTGCTGCCGGCGTCCTCGATGCCGCCGCCGGCGCGCTGGGCGCTGTTGCCGGCGACGAGCGTGTTGCCGAGCGTCAGCGTGCCGCCGTCGTTGTTGAGGAGGCCGCCGCCCGAGCCGGAGGTGCCCGTGGCGCTGTTGTTCGTGACATTCGCGTCGGTGACGTCCATCGTGCCGCCGTCGTTGTAGAGGCCGCCGCCGCCCTGCGCCGCGTCGTCGCCCGAGGCGGTGTTGCCGGAGACCCGGGTGCCCTCGACCGAGAGCGAGCCGGAGGACCACAGCCCACCGCCTTCGACGGCGGTGTTGTTCTGCACCAAGCCGTTCGTGACCGTGACGTCGCCGCCGCCGGTGTGGAGGCCGCCCCCGTTGCCGGGGTTCTGGCCCGCGTCGTTGCCGTCGAGCGTGACGTTCGTGAGGGTCACGGTGCCGCCTGCGTCTTCGATGCCGCCACCGGCGCGCTGCGCGCTGTTGCCGGTGAACGTCGAGGTCGAGACCGCGAGCGTGCCCGCGTTGTTGAGGATTGCGCCGCCCGAGCCGGAGAGGCCCGTGGCGCTGTTGCCGCTGAACGTCGAGTTGGTGACGGTGAGCGTGCCGCCGTCGTTGTAGAGCGCGCCGCCGCCGTCGGTGGCCGCCGGGGCGATGGCCGTGTTGCCGCTGAAGGCCATGTTGTTCACGGTGAGGGTGGCGGCGGTCTCGACGAGGATAGCCCCGCCATTGAACTGGGTCCCGTTCGTCAGGCGCAGCATCTGGATCGTCACCGGGCCGACCCCGGCCGCGACGCGGAAGATGCGGCCGTTGCCGCCCGCGTCGATGGACGCCATCGTGCCCGTGGGACGGCCGATGGTGACGGCTTCGGTGATGACGATCTCGCCCATCGTGAGCGTGAGGGTCACCATGGCACTGCTCTGGGGACCGACGATGCGGTCGAGGCCGACGTCGCCGGCCCTGCAGTTGTCGACCGGCGCGTTGGTGTTGGCCGCGCGGACGGCTTCGCGGAGCGAGCAGTCGCCGTCGGCGTTCAGTTCGTCCTGGTTGGTGGTGACGACGATGGTGGCCGCCTGGGCCACGCCGGCGGTCAGGCTGAGGCCGAGCAGGAGCGCGCCGAGCACGCGGGGCAGCCGGGTGAGCCAGGAAGAAGAGGGAGTCATAGCGTTATCTGCGGGTAGGAAGGAGAAGGGGGTCACTCGTTGCAACAACCAACAGGATGATTCGGAACGAGAGCGCGTCACGGTAGCTCTGAGAAGGTGAACTTGGCAAGCCCGCTTTATGCTCAGTTCTTGACCAGCATACTGGCGCGCAGTCCCAGGAAGCCCTTCCGTCGCCCTCACTCCACGCCGCGCTCGAAGCGCTCGCGGAGGTGCTGGACGTGCAGGCCGACCGCGTTGCGGACCTCGTAGCTCTGCTCGTAGAGCCGGCGGTAGACGGCCTCCTCCATGAACGCCGCATCGCGGAGCTGCTGGAGGGCCGCGAGGGCCCGGTTGGCCGCGTGCAGCCCCCGCTTCGTGACCGCGATGTTGCCGCCGAGCGACTCGATCTCGTAGCCCATCCCGTGCCCCCCGGCGATCTTCGCGCCGACCTGGAGCGCGTTCGAGCAGAAGTCGACCAGGCTGCCGTCCTTGACCTCCTCGGGCACGGTGTCGGCCCACTCGATCACCGCGAGCCCGAAGGCGAAGGCGCGCTGGTAGATTGGGAGGTCGCGCACGTCCTGCGCCTCGGGGTAGGCCTCGCCGAGGCCCGCCTTCCACGCCTCGCCGCCGTCGGGCTCCTCGTCCGGGTCCTCGTCGAAGTCCTCGAGCCAGAGCGGGAGGCCGGCGTCGTCCTGGTCCCAGCCCATCTTGCGGGCGAGCCACACGTGGAGACCGCGCTCCCAGGCCTCGTGCTCGGCCTCGGCGGTAGGCTCGGGCGGCGGGATGCGGCGGACGTACTCGTCCCAGTAGCGGATGTAGAGGTCCGTGCGGCGGTCGCTCTCGCGCAGAAACTCCTCCCACCGGTGCTCGTCCCAAATCTCGTCCATCCTGGCAGGGTAAAAGGTCGAAGGCCGGAGAGCCGAACGTTCAGCGGATGCCTTGCACGACGGCGCGCATCACGGCCGTCAGCTTGGGCTCCGCCTCGGCGGCGGCGGCGAGCACGTCCTCGATCGAGACCGGCTCGAGGGCGTCGGGGAAGCACTCGTCGGTGATGACCGAGATGGCGAGGCACCGCAGCCCTTGGTGCCGGGCCACGATGACCTCGGGGACCGTGCTCATCCCGACGGCGTCGGCCCCGACGAGCCGGAGGAAGCGGTACTCGGCGCGGGTCTCGAGGTTGGGGCCTTCGACCGCCGCGTAGACCCCCTGTTGGAGCTTGATCGCCTGGCCGAGGGCGGCCTCCTCGGCGAGTCGTTGCAGGGCCGCATCGTAGGGCGCGCTCATGTCGGGGAAGCGCGGTCCCCACGCGTCGTCGTTCGGCCCGACGAGCGGGTTCGCGCCTTGCAGGTTGACGTGGTCCGTGACCAGCATCAGGTCGCCGCGCCGGAAGTTCGGGTTCATCCCGCCGGCCGCGTTCGAGATGAGCAGGGTCTCGACGCCTAGCTCGGCGAGGACGCGGACCGGGAAGGTGATCGCCTTCGGGTCGTAGCCCTCGTAGAGGTGGAAGCGCCCCTGCATGGCCCACACCGGCACGCCGCCGAGCCGCCCGGCGATGAGCCGCCCGTGGTGGCTCTCGACCGTCGAGAGCGGGAGGTGCGGGATGTCCTCGTAAGGCACCGTCGCCTCGGCGTCGATCTCGTCGGCGAGCGCCCCGAGCCCGGTCCCGAGGATGAGGCCGATGCGGGCGTCGAGCCCGACCCTCTCGCGGATTGCGGCGGCGGCCTCTTCGACGTGGCGGCGGTAGGCGACCGCGTCCATCGGGGAATTGAGGGATCGAGGGACCGGAGAACTGGACATAGATCGGAAAGCAGGAGATAGGAGGCGAGTCTGCAGACGGGGCTACCGCCTCGCCTTCTCAGCACGGCAGCATAGGAGCCTGGGAGCATAGGGGCCCGCGAAGCTAACCCCCCTCAATCCTCCGGTCTCGCAATTCCCCGATAGCCGTCATTCGAGGTCTTCGAGGATGCGGCGGATGCGTTCTTTCTCGGCGGCCGGGGCCGTGGCCGGCCCGTCCTCCCTGGCCGACGGGGCGTCGACGTCGTCCGCTTCGCCCCCGATGATCGAGCGGAGCGTCCACGTCGGCTCGGCCTCTTCCTCCGCCTCGCTGCCGTCTTCGTCGGGGGCCTCCTGGCGTGGCGCGGTCGGGGCCTCGTCTGTCTGGGCAGCGTCGGCCTTCGCAGCGCGGGCGTAGAGGTCTGCGTACGTCGTCGTCTTCGCCGATTTGGGCGGCGGTGACTCCGCCTCTGACGGGGCAGGCTCAGGCGATGCGGACTCGGACGGATCGGACGAGGCTGTGCCGGGCGGTCCGGGCGGCGCGGGGGCCTCGGGCAGCGCCTCGGCGGGGGCCGCGGGCATCAGCTTCATGAGGCCGGTCGGGCGGTCGTCCTCGTGGCGGGCGAGGATCTCGAGCTCGGACATCAGGAAGTGCCGAAGGCGGGCCGTGATCTCGTCGTGGCGCTGGGTGAGTTGGGCCACGTCGTGGCGGAGGGTGTGCTCCTTCTGGCCCGCGTCCTGCGTGATCCGCTCGGCGCGCAGCTCGGCCTCCTGGACGATCAGGCGGGCGCGCTCCTCGGCATGCTCCTGGGTGCGCTTGGCCCCGTCGCGCGCGGTGACGAGGGCCTCCTGGAGCGCCTCCTCCACCTTCTCGTAGTGCGCGATCTTGCCCTCGATCTCGCGCACGCGGCCCTCGGCGCGGCGGACCTCGTCCTGCAGCTCCTCCCACTGGCGGGCGACGGTCTCGGTGAAGGCCCGGACCTCGTCGGGGTCGTAGCCCCGGAAGACGCGGGCAAACTCGTGGTTGCGAATGTCGAGCGGCGACAGCTTCATGGGGGGTGTCAGGGTTGGGCGGGCGGGCGGCGGGCGGACAGGGCGAGCGTGTGGAGGGCCTCGGCGTGGCGCTCCGCGAAGGTCGCGCGGCGGCGGTGGAGCCGGGCGAGCGTCCGGGCAGCTCGCTCTTCGGCCTCGCGCTGCCGGCGGCGCAGCAGCGCCACGAGCGGCACGAGCGCAGCGATGCCGGCGGCGAGAACGAGGGCGGGGATCATGGTGTGAAGGTACCGAAAACAGCGCGCAGGGGGCGGCTCGCACGAGACACCGCGCAGAAGGCAGCGAGCAGAAGGCAAAGCGCGAGCCCCCCGCCCCGTCACCCGCGCGCCCCAAAGATCGCAGAGCCGACCCGCACGTCCGTCGCCCCCTCCTCGACGGCCACCTCGAAGTCGCCGCTCATCCCCATCGAGAGGCGGTCCAGGGTGAACGGGCCGTCGTAGGTCTCGGCGAGGCGGCGCAGGCGCTGGAACTGCGGGCGGACGACCGTCTCTAGCTCGTCGGGCGTCGCAGCCGGGGCCGCGAGCGTCATCAGCCCGAGCACGCGCAGGTGCTCCTGGGCGGCGAGGCCGTCGAGAAAAGCGTGAAGCGCGTCGGGGTCGAGGCCCGACTTCGAGTCCTCGCCCGAGACGTTGACCTGCACGAAGCACGGCAGCACGCGGCCCGCAGCGCCGGCCCGTTGGTCGAGCGCCTTCGCTAGCCGCTCGCTGTCGAGCGCGTGGAACACGTCTGCCCACTCGATGACGCCCTGCGCCTTGTTGCGCTGGAGCGAGCCGATGAAATGCAGGCGGACCTCCTCGAGGCGGCGCTCGCCGGGAAACAGCCGTCCCTTCTCTTCCAGCTCCTGCACTCGGTTCTCGCCGAAGTCCCGCAGCCCGGCCCCGACGGCAGCCTGGACGACCGCGCCCGGAAACGTCTTGCTGACGGCGATGAGGCGGACGGCAGCAGGGTCGCGCCCCGAGCGGGCGCACGCTGCGTCGATGCGAGCGCGCACCGCTTCGGCCCGAGCGCGGATGGAGGCAACGAGATCGGAGTCCGTAGTGCTCATGGTAGAGGTCGGGTGAGGCGAGCAGCGATGATACGAGGCGCGGGCAGCCCGGTCGCCCCGTCGGCTCGGCAATAAAGCGACGCGCGCCGGTGTTGGGAACGCCGATGGCTCCGGCTCACCAATCCACGCCCCGATGTCGCCTCGCTTCCTGCTCGCGTTGTGCCTGCTCGCGCCGCTCGCCGGTGCCCCGCTCACCGCTTCGGCACAGATCGTCCTGCCGCCGCCGCGCCCGGTGCCAGTCCCGCAGCAGCCGGTCGAAACCACCGCGCTCGAGATCGACGGGCGGATCGTGGATCAGGTGGCCGAGGTCTCGGTGACGCAGACGCTCTTCAACCCGAACGACACGCCAGTGGAGACCGAGTTCCTCTTTCCGGTTCCGCCCGGCGCGGCGGTGCAGAACCTCGTCCTCGTGGCGAACGGGCAGGAGCTGACCGGCGAGGTGCTGCCGAAGGACGAGGCCCGCCGCCGCTACGAGGAGATCGTCCGGCGGATGATCGACCCAGCGCTGATGGAGTACGCCGGCTACGGGCTCGTCCGCACGAGCGTCTTCCCGGTGCCGGCGCGCGGCGAGGCGACGGTCCACTTCCGCTACACCGAGGTCTCGCCGAGGGAGGGTGACCGGGTGACGTTCGCCTACCCGTTCGGCCTCGTCCGCCAGCAGAAGACCGTCGAGCGGCTTCGCCTCAGCCTGACGCTGAGCGGCGACGTGGGGGCCGTCTACAGCCCGTCGCACGAGGTCGAGACCGAGCGCGCGCGTGGCCGGACGCGCGTCACGTTCGAGGCCGACGACGCGCGGTTGCAGCGCGACTTCCGGCTGGTCTACGAGCCCGAGGCGGCAGACGGCCCGGTCAGCGCGACGGTCCTGAGCCACTGGCCCGAGGGCGCACAGGACGGCTACTTCCTGCTGCTCGCCTCGCCCGAGGTCCCCGAGACCGGGGCCGCTGAGACCGAGACCGCGGCGCTCGCCAAAACCGTCGTCTTCGTGATCGACCGCTCCGGCTCGATGGCCGGGCGCAAGATGGAGCAGGCGCGCGACGCCCTCGCCTTCGTGCTGGGCAACCTCGGCGACAGCGACCTGTTCAACGTCGTCGCCTACGACGACCGCGTCGAGACCTTCGCCCCGGAGCTGCAACGCTACGGCCCCGAAACCCGAGCCAACGCGCTCGACTTCGTCGACGGCCTCCGCCCCGGTGGCTCGACGAATATCGACGGCGCGCTCGGCGAGGCGCTCGACCTGATCCCAGACACCGGCAACCCGGCCTACGTCCTCTTCCTCACCGACGGCCTCCCGACGGCCGGCGAGACTGGTGAAAGGGCCATCGCCGAGCGCGCGGCCGACGCCAACGGCGGCGACGCCCGGATCTTCTCGTTCGGGGTCGGCTACGACGTCAACGCCCGCCTGCTCGAGCGCCTGGCCGCGTCGAGCGGCGGCACGACCGAGTACGTCCGTCCCGAGGACGACCTCGAAGCCAGCGTCGCCGGTCTCTACAACCGCCTGACGAGTCCCGTGCTCTCGGACCTCGCCCTCGAGTTCGCCGGGACGCGCGTCAACCGGGCCTATCCCCGCGACCTGCCCGACCTGTTCGAAGGCGGCCAGCTCGTCTGGGCCGGGCGCTACACCGACGGCGGCGACGTGACCATCCGCCTCTCCGGCCGTGCCGGGGACGACGAGCGGACCGTCACCTTCCGCGCCGACCTCGCCGAGGAGGGCAACCGCACGCGCGCCGACTTCATCGAGCCGCTCTGGGCCGCCCGCCGCGTCGCCGCCCTCCTGGAGCAGATCGACCTGGAGGGGCAAAACGAGGAGCTGGTCGAGGAGCTGGTCGCGCTCTCGACGCGGTACGGCATCCTGACGCCCTACACTTCGTTTCTCGCCGAGGAGGATGCCGCGTTCGCCTCGCGCGAGGTGCAGGTGCGCGACGCCGGCATCCGGCTCCAGTCGCTCGACGCCGTGAGCGGCTCGGCGGCGGTCGGGCAGCGGCAGCAGCGCGGGAATCTCGCCGCCGCCTCGCAGGCTCCGGCCGAGGCCATCGCCTACGACGCCGAGGGCCGCGCGCGGAGTGTCGAGACCGTGCGGACGGTCGGCACCCGAGCCTTCTACCGGCGCGGCGACCTGTGGGTCGACGCCGGCCTGCTCGACGCCGACCCCGAGGCGGCGACCGAAGTCGAGCAGTTCTCGGACGCCTACTTCGCGTTGGCTCGCCGGCTCGCGCCGGAGGACGCGGTGTATCTCACCTTCGAGGAGGATGTGCTCGTGGCCCTCGGCGGCGAGGCGGTGCTGATCCGGGCGGTAGAGCCGTAAGCACTCGGGGGATTACCTCGCGCTCGGCCCTGGGTCGCTGCTCTCGAACAGGGCAGGGCCTCTTCGAGCACGGCCCGCATCAGGCGCTAGGCGGCGGTGAGGGTCGTGTCGAACCGGTCGCAGATCGCCCCCCCCGTCCCCTAATGCAGTGCTGTTTAGTGAATGTTGAGGCGGCAGAGTGGCTAGCTACCGGCGGTTGACTATGAATACCAGCTTCCGTAGACGGCGGATCATCTCTTCTGCCTCATGCTTCCCCTTGTGATATATCTCGACTGAATAGGGTTGGGCGGGAAAGGTGCCACCCGATGCAGAACGTCGGAAGCTGATAAACAACTCGCGGTAGAGGTCGTCTGCTTCGGCGAAAGCCGCATCGTGACCAGCCTCACTCAGGAGAGTCCGAAGTTCGAGGAGCACAGCGCCGAGTTCATCGAGACTCCGGTTCGTGACCTCTAAATCGTTTTCCTGCCGCTGATAAGCGCGTTGAGGACGCCGAGGGTATCCTGTGCTGCCTCGATGGACGAGCGGACGGCGGCGATGAGCAAGTCCTTTTCAGCGCGGTCCTCGCTGAACCTCTTCTGACCGAGCAACGCCACCAGGATCGCCAGGACGACAGTAGCGACGACCTCGAGCAGATCCGAGACGTTGACTGTCGGCTCAACGTTGACATGGCCCCATGCCCCGAGAGCAAACCCGACCCCCGCTCCAGCAAGCAGCCACCCGAATCGGCCGAGCCACTGCATCCACCGCCGCATCAGTCGCGGGCTTCAGGGATGTGCTCCTCTTTGACTTCCTCAACGTACCAGGGACGGGTGTCCGACTTTATCTGCACCGTGGCGAGGACTTCGTCGATGGGGTAGATGCGTGCAAGGCCGCCGAATCCCTCCTCCAAGAACGAGCTGGCGTAGCCGGCCGTCCCGTCGAGATCGACCAGGAGAAGCTTGCCCTGAGCCTTCGCCTCTTTGAAGCGGGGCTCCAGGTACACCTCGCGGAACTCCTCGCCCGAGAAGTCCCCCTCGGCGCGGTGGCGAGGGCCGGGAGTGGCCGTGAAGTCGAGGACGCGGAGGAGGACGGCGCGGGTCTCCAGAACGTTCGATTCAGTTTCCATGATGCTCCCAGTAGAGAAAGGTCCCAGAGAAGGGGACCGGCAGAGGGCGGAAGTCGTTGGCCGCAACGTCCGCGTAAACGTCGTTCGATAATATCACCAGACGCTTGAATCGGTTCCTGTCGAGCCGCCTCGTCGTCAGTCGCCGTCAGACGGGTTTGGTTCTGGGGCGCCCCCTTCCGTAGCCCGTCTTGCCTCAAGCATCTGCTGGGCTACAGCGTACGGGGCGACGGAGGGAAGCAGCACTTTTCCAAAGGGAGAAGAGGCTGTCAGCGACGCGAGCACTTCGCGGGCGGGGCCGTAAAGCGTGGAGACTACACTCGCTAGGCAGTGCGTCAGGTACTCGTCGCCGTCAGGAACTGGATCGAGCATCGTTCTGGGCTGGATCTCGAAGAGGCCCGCGAGACGCACGGAGGCGCGGTAGTGAAGCCTCTTGGGAGACTTCGCGTTACGGTTCAGGTGTACCGTAACGCGGAACGTCTTAAACGTCTGTTCCGGTTGCTCGTCGCGCTCCTCGTGGCTGCTGACCTCTTCGGCCTCCGACTCAGCCGCGTCCTCGTAGGTGACGTCGATTCCCATGTCGACAAACGCGCCCCGCTCAGCGCTCAGGTCGTCTGAGTCGGGCTTCGTGAGCACGTCGTAGTTGAGGTGCTCGACGTAGTAGTCTCTAAGTTGGATGGGAGGCAGAACGGGCATGGGGGGCGACGGGGCTAGGCGAGAACGGGGGTGCGGAGGTCACTTTTTGCATCGGAGCCCCCCGAACAAAACGCCTCCGGCACGGCCTCGTGGCCGTGCCGGGAGATTGCCGCTTGAAACGCAGGCCCTGCACCGCCAGTCGCGGCGGCCCAGGCTCCGACGGAGCGGTCCGGTTCGACAGGGATGTCGAGCGAGAACGAGTAGTAGCGATCGCTAGCTACCTCAACGCGGACAGGATCGAGCGGCACCAAGCGCGGCGGCTCCACACCACGCCCCAGCGTGAGGGCGACCTCGACGAGGCGGCGGAGCGACACGTTCTGGTTGCCACTGAGGAGTTGAGAGACGGCGCTCGGCGAATTACCCAGCCGCTCGGCGAGCGCCTTCTGGCTCACGCCCTCTTCTTCCATCGCAACGCAGAGCTGCTCGCACACGTCAAGGACGAGGTTTTCGGCGAGGAACTCAGGATCGGTCTGGAGGGAGTCGAGGTGCTCAGCCAGCCAGGGAGCTACTTTGAGAGTGCGGCTCATGATGGGTCAGAGGTTGCAGCGAGCGAGAGCGGTGATGGCGTCGGAAGCGCCGAGGCCGTCGCGCCACTGGTAGTAGCGGGCGCGGAGGTCGGCGAATCGGGTCAGTTCGGTCGGTGGGGTCTCATCCTGCTTCTTCGAGAAAACGTGTGTGATGATGAGCGTCGTACATGGTTCGTTCGCGGAGGGCTCTTCTTCAAAGAAGAGGACGCGGTAGGGAGGGGACTTGAACTCGCAGACCTCGATGCGCTCGTTCCGGGTGTGGGCCTCGGGAGGGGTGAAGCACTTGCATTTCGTCTTGTTGCGGCGCACGGTAGGAAGCCCGTGTAGGGCTGCGCGTTGCATCAGCGCCCAGAGCTTCTTCCACTCGGTGGGCGAGTCTTTTTTTCCACTCACGCGCGGGAGCTTGCGGAGACGGGCGGCCAGAGGGCCGGTGGCGTGGAGCTTCTCGACCAAGTCGCGGAAGGTCTCATGGCTGCCCTCGCAGATGTAGTAGATGCGGTGTCGGTCGCCTGTCAGCAGATGCTCGATGAAGGGGTCGGACATGGTGGGGTATCGGCGCTCTGCTTTCTTAATTAAGGTATATCTTAACTCAAAGTCAAGTGTTCCGCCGAGAACCTCCCGTGAAACGCGCCCCAAGCGGTGGGACGGCCATTTTGGAGCGATGCTTCTTGACTGTGGCGACGACGGCAGGGGCGGCGAGGGCGGCGAGGGCCTCTTCGAGCACGGCCCGCATCAGGCGCTCAGCGTCGTGGCGGGCGGCGGTGAGCTTGGCTTCGAGCCGGTCGCACAGCGCCATCAGCCGGTCCACCCGCTCCACGACCCGGCGCTGCTCTTTCGGCTCCCATGGCACCGTGCAAGGCGCAAATGATGCTTTCTAGCGTTTTCTCCGCTATCGGCTCAGGCTTCCTATACCATCCGGCTTCAGATGCTGCGATAGGCTTGGTCGGGACTGCGGGGCTTGTCCGGTACCTCGTACTGCAACAGTCCCTTCTTAATCATGGGGTTGAGGTATCGGCGTTTGAGGTAGCGAGGCTTTCTGTTTAGGAGTTGAGCGAGTTCACGAGCCGTCAAGGGCTGCCAAGCGCAGAGGTCCACGATGAGGCGACGCATCTCAGAATCCGGTGCCCAATCTTTCAGGAGGATCAACCTCTCCCGTAGGCTCTGGGGCAATGCATCGTGATAGGTTATGGCATCTGGGAGGGGTGCCTTTGCGCTCTCACCATGTGCCTTTTCGTCGTCGCCATGTGCCCTTGCTCCCCCACCATGTACCTTTTCTCTTGTGCCATGTGCTATTGCCTCCTCGGACGCGGGACTCAGGAGAATATCTGAGGGCGTGTAGAACGTGGCTGCTCCCCGGTCATGCTGGTCGAGCAGGTCGAGGTCTCGAAGGTGCCGGAGCGCACCGCTAGCAGCGAGCGTCTCTACCCCGTTGAGGTTGCGGTAGTCGGCATTCGTGAGACTGCCGGTTTCGCGGGCGAAGGCGAGCGCTTTGCGTTGAGCCGGTCGCGCAGCGCCAGCGGTACGAAGGGAGTGCCATCGCGAAGAAGATGTCACTACTTTTGTCACTACTCGAAGCTACCGAGTGTCACTACTCAGGAGTCCAGCGAGGATCCATTTCCCCCCGCCCCCAAGCCGACCTTTCGCCAGACGGCGGCCGGGCCTCGGCCTTCGGCTCTGATGAGGCCCTCTGCCTTCAAGTCGGAGAACACCTTGCGGATGAGCGAGCGGCTCACGCTGGGGCAGAGGCGCCCGACATCTTTCGTCTTGAACCCGTCCGGTAGGCGGTCCACGGCGCTGCGGACTTGCTCGGTCTTCGCACCCCGTTCCATCTGCATCGTACCGACGCGGCTCTCGAAGTCCTTGTACGCCGCCGTCAGCACGCCGAGGAAGTATTCCGTCCACGGCAGCAGGGTGTGCTTGCCCTCGTGCCAGCCTTGAGAGGACTGGTAGAGCGTATCGTAGTAGCTCTCCCGGCTGTCTTCGACGACCCGTTCGAGGCTGATGTAGCGGCCTACGCCGTAGCCGGCGCGGTAGAGCAGGAGTAGTGTGAGGAGCCGCGCCATCCTCCCGTTGCCGTCGAGGAAGGGGTGGACGCAGAGGAAGTCCAGCACGTAGGCGGCGATGAGCAGGAGCCGGTCCACGGTGTCGTCCTTCCAGAGCTGCTCGAAGCGGCGGTGGAGCTGCTCCATGTAGGCAGCCGTCTGGAACGCGGGGACCGTCTCGAACCGGACGACCTCGGTGCCGTCCGGGTGGCGCTCGGTGATGGTGTTGTTCGTGGACTTCCAGGCACCGCCCTGCGCGTCGGTGTACCTAAACAGGTCGCGGTGCAGCTGCAGGACGAGGCCTGGGGTAAACGGCATCGCTGCGTGGCTCGCGTGGATGGTGCCGAGCACATCCCGGTACCCGGTGATCTCCTGCTCCGAGCGGTTCCTCGGCTTCGTCTTGTCGCGCACGAGCGCCCTGAGCCGCTCTGGAGGTGCGACGACGCCCTCGATGCGGTTCGAGGACTCGGTGCTCTGGATGACAGCGACCTCGCGCAGCGTGCGGAGCACCTGGGGGGCCTGCTGTGCGTAGAGCGCCTCGCGCCCGAGGTGCTCGTGGAGCCGCGCCGTCGTGCGGACGACGTTGTGCGTCAGCGGGAGGGGGGCGAGGGTATTGGTCTCGAACGATTTCATCCGTGCAGACCGGACGGGGTAGGCCGCGCACGCCGGGTCGCTCCGGCCGCGCCGATCTGTTCGGGTTGGGTCCGGTGCATCGGTTCAGGTGGCGACGGTGGGCGAGGACGGCGCGGCGAGGGCTTCTTCGAGCACCGCCCGCATCAGGCGCCCGGCATCGTGCTGCGCGGCGGCGAGCTGGGCTTCGAGCCGGTCGCACAGCGCCATCAGCCGGTCCACCCGCTCCACGATCCGGCGCTGCTCGGCGGGAGGCGGGAGTGGGATTGGCTCAATAGTCAGTTTGGCCTTTGAGATGTTCGGCTGTGCTCCACCCGCACCTAAATCTCGAAAGTCCTGCCGTTTTGAGAGGAGGAAGTAAAACAGGTACCAAGCGGGGATGCCGCCAAGCGGCCGACAGGCACAACAGGCTTGGTTCGTCGTCGCCTCTATTTCCAGCAACCCGAGTTTGCCGATGGTCGCCCCATACATAGCAACGAGCACGCTCCCAGGCGGATTGAGTCGCAGCGAGCATTCCGCGTAAGCGAGGTCGGTAACGTGCTCCTCCGCCGAATTGATGAGCCCGTCGTTGAGTTCCCCCGTTTTAATCCACGGGATGGTCCCATTTGTGTAGTACGTGGACTGCTTTCGACTTGGTGTGGCTCCTGCCCCCCACTCTCCGAGATCTCCTAGCCTCGCCCACGCCCACCCCTCCGGCAGATCAAACGGCTGCTCGTCCTCAGCGACGGGCGGCAGGGTCTTCGGCTTGCGAATCTCCTTCGCCTCGTAGAGCCGCTGCTTCTCCGCCGCGATGCGTTCGAGGAGCACACCGGCCGGCTCGTCGTCGTGCTCGCGCCGCGTCAGCCGGCCCTCGACGGCGTCTTGCAGGATGCGCTGGCGGAGCACAGACAGGTCGGCGGCGGATCGGTCCAGCCGTTCCCGCACGCGGTTCGTGAGCGACACCGCCCGCTCGATGTGCTCGACCCGTTCGCGCTGTTCTTCGAGCGATGGAAGGTCAAGCGTCAGCGCCTTGAAGAACGGCTCCTTGAAACGGTTGCGACTCGCTTTCGTGGTTCCAATACAATCCTCTTCGACCCGCTCCAACGTGCTCGGCAGCAGGAACCAGTAGTAGAGATAGCGTGGGTCTATCCGTCCATCTTTCGGCCGGAACGTCGGAAACTCGTTGGAGACATAATGCCCATCGAGTTCTGGTGGTACGATGCCGAAGGCTCCACGCCACGCGAAGAGACGGCTGTAAATGAAATCTCCAGCCTGAACTTGGTACAGCTTCGTGGCAGAAGAATCTGCGCCTCTCTTCGTCTCCCGGTGGAACGGACCTTCCCCATAGAGACGGACCCCAAGAAGCGGGTACTTCTTGTCTGGGTCCACTGCCTCGGCTCGCTTAACCTGCTTCATAACTTTCCCGAGTTTGACCACCTCCATCAAGCCACCTCCGCCATCATCTGCCGGATCTCGCCGATCAAACCGTCCACTTCTTCGAGGTGGCGGTGCAGGTTGTCCAGCACGTCCCCCGTCGTTCGCGTGTCCACCTGTTCCTCCGTCGCCGGGTTCGAGAGGTCGAGGTCGAACCCGCGCGCCTCGATCTCCGCCACCGGCACCTTCCACGCCCACTCCGTCTCCTCGCGCTCGTCCCACCAGTCGGCGAGGTAGGCGAACTCCTCGAAGCGGATCGGCTTGGTCTTCGTGTACTTCTTGTAGCCCTCCGGGAGGGGGTGCTCGACGTACCAGATTTCCTTCGTTGGCCGCCCCTTCTCGAAGAACAGCAGGTTCGTGTTGATGCCGGTATAGGGCTCGAAGACGCCGTTGGGGAGGCGAACGATGGTGTGGAGGTCGCACTCGGCGAGGAGCCGCTCTTTCAGCCGCGTCTTGACGCCCTCGCCGAAGAGGAACCCGTCCGGGAGCACGACGGCAGCGCGCCCGCCGGACTTGAGGAGCCGGACGATGAGCGCCATGAAGAGGTCGGCCGTCTCCCGCGTGCGGAACTCCAGCGGAAAGTTGTTCTCGATCCCGTCCTCCTCGGTCCCGCCGAAGGGCGGATTCGTCAGCACCACGTCCACGCGGTCGGCCGGGCCGTAGCTCGCGTAGGGGCGGGCGAGGGAGTTGCCGCGCCGCACGTCCGGCACCTCGATGTCGTGGAGGACGAGGTTGGTAGTGCAGAGGAGGTGGGGGAGCGGCTTCTTCTCGATGCCCCGGATCGTCTGCTGGAGCTGGTCGCGCTCGGCGACGGAGGTGATCCCCGCGCGGCGGAGGTGCTCGATGGTGTCGACGAGGAAGCCGCCCGTTCCGCACGCTGGGTCGAGCACGATGTCGCCGAGGGCGGGGTCGGTGCGCTCGGTCATCAGCCGGGTGACGGCGCGCGGGGTGTAGTACTCGCCCGCGTTGCCGGCGCTCTGGAGGTCCCGGAGGATCGTCTCGTAGACGTCGTTGAAGACGTGGCGGTCCTCCGACGCCGTGAAGTCGATCTCGCCCAGCTTGTTGGCGACCTGCCGCAGCAGCGTCCCCGACTTCATATAGTTGTAGGCGTCCTCGAAGACGCTCCGCACGAGCAGCCCGCGCTCGCTCTCGGTGTCGAGGTGAAGCGTCTCGCCCTCGTACTCGACCGGCTCGCCCTTCAGCGCGGGGAAGACGACGGTGTCCACGAAGCCGAGGAGGTCGTCGCCGGTGATCCCCTCCTCGTCGGCCGCCCACGCCCGCCATCGGAGCGGAGCCGGGATGGGCGAGCGGTAATCAGGCTCTAGCTCGTACTCCTGCTCGCGGTCGTCGAAGAGTTTGAGGAAGAGCATCCAGCCGAGTTGCGAGAGGCGCTGCGCGTCGCCATCGACCCCCGCGTCCTTCCGCATGATGTCTTGGATGCCTTTTACCGTAGTAGAAACGGACACAGAAGGTCTGGGTCTTGGAGTAGGCGTGGGATCGGTGAAGAGGTCACCCTGCTTCATGGACGAGCGGGGCTAAGCGACGCGGTACAGCTCGTGCTCCAGATCCCGCACGGCGTTCTGGTACGGCCCTGCCCCCCCGAAGCGTCGCACGATTTCCAGCGGGGAGCCGAACTCGTTCAGCGGGCGGACCCTCAGCACGTCTAGCTGCTCCACGTCCTCGATCCCCGCGTCGGCGTACTTGTCGAGGAGCGCTTCGAGCACGGCCCGTGCCGGCTCTTCGTAACGGGCGAAGTAGTCGCTCTCGCGGACCTTTCGGGCGCGCTCGCTCCGGGTAAGCGGGGGCCGGTCGAAGGCGACGTGGCAGACGAGGTCGAACGGGTCGAAGGAAGCTACGCCCTCGCCGAGCGCCTTGCCCACCTCCCGCTCTAGCTCGGACAGCAGCAGGCCCTGCTCGGCGAGTTCGGCGACGAGCACGCCCTTCCGGTCCGCCTCACGCCACCGCGTGAGGAAGTCGTCGAGCGAGGCGAAGCGCTCGCGGACGCGGGTGCGGGTGTAGTCCCGCAGACTCTCGGTGATGAGCTTGCCGCCGGGTCCGTAGTACTGCACCCGCTCATTGACGACCTTCACCGGGACGCCGTCGACGTGGTACTTCCGGGGGGCGTCCGGCTCGGCGTCGGGGTCCCACTGGATCGAGGGTGTCATTGGGCCGCTGTCCTCTTCCGCCGCCACGTCGTCAGGCTCCTCCGGCGGTATGGGGCTGTCGTGCTCACCCGCCACGTAAACCCGGACCGGCTCGCCGTCGAAGTCCGGGTCTGCGAACTTGTTGGTGTTCGTGCGGAAGTCCATGATCGTAAACGACAGCTTCCCGTAGTCCTCCCGCAACCGGGTCCCGCGCCCGATGATCTGCTTGAACTCCGTCATCGAACCGATAGACTGGTCGAGCACGATGAGCTTGCACGTCTGCGCATCTACGCCCGTCGTGAGCATCTTGCTCGTCGTGGCAATGACGGGGTAGCGGCTCTCCGGGTCGATGAAGTTGTCGAGCTCTCGCTTCCCCTCGTCACTGTCGCCGGTGATGCGGACGACGTAGCGGCGGTCTTGGGCGGCGAGGTCGGGGCTGGCGTTGACGAGCGCCCGACGCATCCGCTCGGCGTGGTCGATGTCCACGCAGAACACAATCGTTTTCGCGTAGCGGTCGGTCCCTTCGAGATACTCGGCGATCTTCCGCGCAACGGTTTCCGTTCGCTCGTCGATGACGAGGTTCCGGTCGAAGTCCTTCTGGCCGTACATGCGGTCCTCGACCTCGTGCCCGTACTTGTCGCGCATCCCGTCCTCGGGTCGCCACCCTTCCAGGTCCCGGTCTAGCCCAACGCGCACGACGCGGTACGGAGCAAGGAAGCCATCTTCGATCCCCTGCTTCAGCGAGTAGGTGTAGAGCGGATCGCCGAAGTAGTGCGTGGTCGATATGTCGGTGGTCTCCTTCGGCGTGGCCGTCAGGCCGAGTTGGACGGCCGGCTCGAAGTACTCCAGGATTTCGCGCCACGCCGAGTCGGCCGAGGCGCTCCCGCGGTGGCACTCGTCGACGACGATGAGGTCGAAGAAGTCGGGCGAGAATTCTCGGTAGATGTTGTGCCGCTCCTCGGTGCCGGAGACGGCCTGATACAGCGCGAGGTAGACCTCGTAGGCTTTGTCGGCGTCCCGGTTCTGGACCTTCACCATCGCCCCGCCGAACGGCCGGAAGTCGTTCTGGATGGCCTGGTCCACCAAGATGTTGCGGTCGGCGAGGAAGAGCACGCGCTTGGCGCGACCCGCCTTCCACAGCCGCCAGATGATCTGGAAAGCGGTGTACGTCTTCCCGGTCCCCGTAGCCATCACAAGGAGTAGCCGGCGCTCCCCCTTCGCCACGGCCTCGACGGTGCGGTTGATCGCCACGCGCTGGTAATAGCGAGGCTCCTTTCCTCCGGCCTCGGCATAGTAATCCTGAAGGACGACCTCCAGCGATTCGTCAGAGAGTCCCTTCCAGCGCCGGTATCGCTGCCACAGCTCGGCGGGCGAAGGGAACTCGTCGAGGGTCAACTCGCGCTCTACAGCCTCTCCCTGCCCGGTGCGGTCGTGCTCGATGAAGGCGTCGCCGTTGGACGAGTAGGCGAAGGGCACGTCGAGCGCCTCGGCATAGGCCAGCGCCTGCTGCATCCCGCTTCCTGGGGAGTGCTTGTTGTCTTTCGCCTCGATGATGGCGAGGGGGAGGTTGGCCTTGTAGAAGAGGAGGTAGTCGGCCCGCTTCTTCTTTCCCCGCGTGTGCAGCTTCCCGCGCTCGATGACGCGGCCGTCCGTGAACGTGACTTCCTCGCGGATCTGCCGCTGCACATCCCACCGCGCCTCGGTGACGGCCGGGGTGATAAACTTGGTGCAAATGTCCCGTTCAGATAGCTCCCTCTTGTTCACGGTACCGCAAAAGTTTAGCGAGAAGCAGCACAGTAAGCGGCGATAGTAAGCAGTGACAGTAAGCTACGTCCCGCCGCCGTGCGCGAGTACTACCAAATCTGGTTGAGTCCTTGTCATTTCGACGAGCGCAGCGAGGAGAAATTTTCTTCTGTGGGGTCTTGCGTGGTCTCGGAGTGGGAAATTTGCCTGCGGCGAGGCTTCGCGTTCTGGCTGCGCTCGAAGTGACAGACCTCGACCGTGCTACCGGATTGGGTATGACCAGATTGGGTATGATCGGTGGCTTCCTGCCTTCCACCACCCTGAGCCTCGAGCGCCGATCCTCTTCCGCCAAGCTCCGTATCGTTCGTGAGCCGGCGGCTCGCGCCGGAGGACGCGGTGTACCTCACCTTCGAGGAGGACGTGCTGGTCGAACTGGACGGCGAGGCGGTGCTGATCCGGGCGGTGGGGTCGTAGCCCGCCCTCGAGCCGGGCGAGGCACGCCTCGCCCCTACGAGTGCCATAGGCCGCAGGTGAGGTACCTTTTAGCTCGGACTGCCCACTGCCCACCGCTCTTATGCCTGCTCTCGCCCCGCACCTTGCCGCCCTCGACGCCCGCCGCGCCGAGTTCCTCGCGGGCCTCGACTCTCTCCCGCCGGAGCAGCAGCGCCAGCGGCCCACAGCGAGCGCGTGGTCGCCGGTCGAGATCGGTGAACACCTCCTGATTGTCGAGCGCGGGCTGGCGCGCGTCGCCGGGCGGCAGATCGAGAAGGGCGAGGGCCGGCGGCGCTTCGATGCGCCCTCGGCGAAGTCCGTCGAGGGCTTGGTGGCGGCGATGCGGACGCCGGCCAAGTTCCAGGTCCCCGCCGGAGCAGGCTCCATCGACCCGACGGGCGAGCTAAGCCTGGACGAGTTGCGGCAGGCGTGGGGTGCCTCGGGCGCGCAGTGGCACCGCGTCGCCGAGACGCTGCCGCCGGGGCTGGAAGACGAAGGCCTGGTGCTGCACCCCATCGCCGGGCCGATGACGATTGCCAACACGCTGCGCTTCCTCGAAGCCCACATCGAGCACCACCTGCACCAACTCGCCCGAACGGTTCGTGCCCTCAACGGCCGGGCTGCCTGAGCGCTGGTGACGCCGTTCGAGTACATCCTGCCCCTGATCTCGGTGCTCGTCGGCCTGGCCGTGGCCGACCTGGCCGTGAGCCTGCACCGGTTGCTGCGGGCGCGGCGGCGCGTGCGGTGGGACTGGCTCCCACTCGCCACAGCCCTCACGGCGGTGCTCGCCGTGCTCGAAGTGTGGTGGAACCTCTACGCCACGCAAGACGACCCCTTCTTCTCGGCGCTCGGCGGCTTCCTCCTCTTCGCCGCCCAGCTTATCATCCTCTTCCTGCTCAACGCCGCCGCGCTCCCCGACGAGGTCCCGGCCGAGGGCTTGGACCTGCGCGCGTTCTACGACCAAAACGGCCCGCTTTTCTGGTCGCTCTACGCGGCCTACGTCGGGCTCCTGATCGCCGTCCGCCTCGTCCAGATCGCCCTGAGCGTCATCGCAGGCACGTTCGAGACTGCAGCGGTCTCGGGAGGGCTCATCCCGGGTGCCGTGCTGTTCGTCCTCTTCGCCGCCCTAGCGCGCATACGGAACAGGGCGTTCCACAGCGTCGCGGTCGCGCTCCTGCTCGGGATGCTGCTCTACAACTTCTCGCAGCTTAGCCTCGGCACCGGGTGAAGCTCAGGCTTCGCCGCCTACCGGCTCGGCTTCATCCTCCCACGACCGGATCGCCTCCAGGACGGCCTCGACGATCTCGCCTTCGGGCACCGTGCGGACGACCTCGCCGTGCTTGAACAGGTGCGCCCGGCCGCGCCCGAGCGAGATCCCGAGGTCGGCCCCGGCGGCCTCGCCCGGCCCGTTGACGGCGCAGCCCATCAGCGCCACGTTGAGGTCCTTCTCGAACTTCGCCTCCTTGACCGCCGCCTCGACCTCGTTGACGATCGAGAACAGATCGCCCGCGAGGCGGCCGCAGGTCGGGCAGGCGATGATGTTGACGCCGGGCCGCCCAAGGCGGAGCGACTTCAGAATCTGGTGCCCCACCTCGACCTCGTGGATGCTGTCCGCCGCGAGCGAGACCCGGATCGTGTCGCCGATCCCGTCGGCCAAGAGCGCGCCGATGCCGATGGAGGATTTGATGGTGCCCGTCTGGAGGCTGCCGCTCTCGGTCACGCCGAGGTGGAGCGGGTAGTCGGTCCGCTCGGCGAGCAGGCGGTAACTCTGAACCATGAAGAACACGTCCGAGTGTTTGACCGAGATAATGAGGTCCTCGAAGCCGTTGCGCTCGCAGATCTCGACGTGCCGCATCGCGGACTCGAAGAGCGCCTCGGGCTGGGGGTAGCCGTACTTGTCGAGGATGTCCTTTTCGAGCGAGCCGGAGTTGACCCCGATCCGAATCGGGATGCCCTTCTCCTTGGCGGCGAGCAGCACCTCGCGCTCCCACTCGGGCTTGCCGATGTTGCCTGGGTTCAGCCGCACCTTCGCCACGCCCGCCTCGACGGCCGCGAGCGCGTACTGGTAGTTGAAGTGGATGTCGGCCACGACCGGCACCGGACTCCCGGCGACGACCTCGGGCAGCGCCTCGGCGTCTTCGGGCCGGGGCACGGCGACGCGGACGATGTCGGCCCCGGCGTCTGCGAGCCGGGTGATCTCGGCGACGCAGCGCTCGACGTCGTGCGTCTTGCCGGTCGTCATCGACTGGACCGAGATCGGCGCGCCGCCGCCGACCTGGACATCGCCGACGTGGACGGCGCGGCTGATACGGCGGGGACGCTGCATGAAGGACGAACGGCGAGTGGCGAGGGACGAACGAGGCGCTGGTACCGGGCGTCCGGAGCGCGGTTCGAAACAAGCCGGGAAATTACGGCTAAGGCGTGCTAGTCCACCGGCTCGGGCGGGCGGAAGAGGTCGGCGCAGGCGGCGAACTGGCTCGCCGCACCGACGAGCACCAAGCGGTCGCCGGCCTCGACGCGGAAGTCGCCGGCCGGGCTGCCAATGGTCCCCTCGGCGCGCTTGACGGCCAGGACGGTCAGGCCGTGCTCGCGCCGGAGCGCGAGGCCGGCGAGGGTTCGGCCGGCAGCGGGTGCGCCCGCCCGCACGGCGACGGCGCGCGTGTGCAGGCCGTTCTCGTCGAGGCCCTGGAGCACCATCAGGTGCGCCTCCTGGATGCTGCCGCGCAGCACCTCGTAGTCGCCGGCCCGGATCAGACTGGCCTGCCGGGCGATCTCGTCTGGCGGGACGAAGTACGCGCCGAGGACCTGGCTGAACAGCCGCACCGTGGTCTCGAGCTCTTCGGGCACGACCACGTCTGCCCCGGCCTCGTGCAGCGGCTCCACGTCCGCGATGAAGCGCGAGCGGACGATGAGCTGGAGCGTCGGGTTGTGGTAGCGCGCCAGCCGGACCGCCCGCTCCGTCGCCGCCCGGTCGTTGATCGCCACAACGCAGACCTTCGCCCGCATCACGCCCGCGTGCTCCAGGATGTGATGCCGCCCGACATCGCCGTAGAGCGCGTGGACCCCGTCGGCGCGCGCGTCCTCGACGTTCTGCGGGTTGAGGTCAACCACCACGAACGGCACGTCGGTGTTGCGGAGCACGCGCCCGAGCCGCTGCCCTGCCGGGCCGTAGCCCACGACGATCACATGGTCCTCCAGCTCCACCTCGTCGCCCTCAACTACCTCAGGGGCGACCCCCGGCCAGCGCCGCGCCAGCCGCTCGCCCACCTTCGGCCCCGCCGCCAGCAGCCACGGCGTCAGCAGCATCAGCACGACCGCCGTCGCCACGAAGGTCTGCTCGCCGGCCGCGCCCAGCCCAGCCGGCGTCAGCCCGAACGGTTGCCCGGCCAGGACGAGGACGAACGAGAACTCCCCGATCTGCGCGAGGCCGAGCGCGACGGCCGCAGCCGTCTGGACGGGCCACCGCAGCGCGAGCACGGCCCCGCCGGCCAGCGCCGCCTTGATCAGGAACACCCCGGCGACGGCCGCCGCCACGAGGCCGAGGTTGTCGAGCACGAACCCGACGTCGAGCAGCATCCCGATGGAGACGAAGAAGACGGCGTTGAAGACCGTCTGGAGCGGGATCACGTCCGCGATCGCCGCCTCGGCGTAGCGGCTCTCCGAGACCACCAGGCCGGCCAGGAACGCGCCGAGCGCGAGGCTGACGCCCGCGAGGCTCGTCAGCCACGCCGTCCCGAAGCAGACCGCCACCACGGCCAGCAGCAGCAGCTCCGGCCGCCGCGTCCTGGCCAGCCGGTCCAGCACCCACGGCACGACCCGCCGCGCGCCCACGAGGACGAAGGCGACCACGAGCGCGGCCTTGCCCAGCGCCCACGCCACGTCCAGCCCCGTGCCGCCCGCCCCGGCGAGGATCGGGACGAACAGCACCATCACGACGACCGCCAGGTCCTGGAAGATCACGATCGCCAGCATCAGCCGGCCGGCCGGGCTGTCCGTCTCGGCCCGCTCGGCGAGCAGCTTGAGCACGATCGCCGTGGACGAGAGCGCGACCAGGAACCCGGTGAAGACCGCCGGCCCGACCTCGACCCCGAGCGCGAGCAGGGGAAGCGTGACGAGGGCAATCGTCCCGCCGACCTGAATCCCGCCGCCGATGGCGATGGCCCGGCCGATGCGCGCCAGCTTCGCCAGCGAGAACTCGATCCCGATGGCGAACAACAGCAGGATCACGCCCACCTCGGCCGCCTGCCGCACGAAGTCGCCGTCGTCGACGAACCCGAGCGCGCCCGGCCCGACGAGCACGCCGGCCAGCAGGAACCCGACGATCGGGACGATGCGAAGGCGGTAGCAGAGGTAGGCGATCCCCACGCTGGCCGCAAGCAGGATCGAGACTTCGCGGAGGAACGGGAGCGCGACGGCGAGGGGCATGGGACGCGGGAATGAGAGACCGTGAAAGGTACTGGTCGTGCCGTCGCCTTACGCCGCGCGCCGAGCAGAGAGCACGGCGGCCTCCCTGCTCGGCGCGCGGCGCAGCTACTCGCCCTGCGCGAGGGAGTAGGCCCGCTCGCCGTCGAGGGTGTAGAGGTTCTCCGTCTTGATCACGTCGAAGCCCTCTTTGACGAGGCGGCGCTGGAGGTCTACGACCTGCTCCGGCCGGACACTCTCACCGGCGGCGGTGAAGCGGCAGCGCCAGTGGTCGGTGCAGAACGTCTCGGGCAGGCCGTCGGGGTAGACCTTGACGCCGCGGTTGGTGATGAGCTTGAGCTGCACCCCGTTTCCGCCGAGCTTGGCGAGCCGGCTCCCCAGCAGGTCGGGGGTGCGCCCGGCCTCGTCCCAGTCGAGGAACACGTCGACGCCCCGGAGGGCCTTGGCGCGGCGCGGCGACGGGCGGACCTCGACGTGGATGCCGGCCCCGCCGTACTGCACCACCTCCAGCTGGCGCGGCGTCTCGCCGAGGCGCTCGATCACGGCGTCGGTGAAGTGCTCGGTCGAGAGCTGCCGGTGGCTGGTGCGGGGCCGGTAGATGTCGGGGGTGTGGAGGCCCGCCTCGAGCGTGGCGAGCCACGCGTTCTTGATCGTCTCGGCGATGCGGGGCTGCCCGAGGTGGACGAGCATCATGATCGCACCGCGCAGGACCCCGGACGGGTTCGCCACCCCCCGCCCGGCGATGTCGGGCGCGCTGCCGTGGATCGCCTCGAACATAGCGAAGTCCGACCCCACGTTCGCCGAGCCGGCGAGCCCGACCGAGCCCGACGCCTCGGCGGCGATGTCGGAGATGATGTCGCCGTAGAGGTTCGGGGCCACGATCACGTCGAGCACCTCGGAGCGCGCCGCCACGAGCGCCGCGCCGATGTCGATGATCCGGTGCTCGTTCTCGATCTCCGAATACTCGGCGGCGATCTCATCGAAGACGCGGTGGAACAGGCCGTCGGTGAGCTTCATGATGTTGTCCTTCGTCATGCACGTCACCTTGCGCCGGCCGTGGGCGCGGGCGTACTCGAAGGCGTAGCGGACGATGGCTTCGGAGCCGGGCCGCGTGATGAGCTTGAGGGTCTGCGTGACCTCGCTCGTCTGCCCGTGCTCGATGCCGGCGTAGGTGTCCTCCTCGTTCTCGCGGATGATGACCAGGTCCATCCGGGGCTGCACCGCCGCCACGAACGGGCTGTAGCTCTTGCACGGACGGACGTTGGCGAACATCCCGAGCGCCTTGCGCAGCGTCACGTTGAGGCTCTTGTAGCCTCCGCCCTGCGGCGTGGTGATCGGCCCTTTGAGGAAGACGCGGTGTCGGCGCAGCACGTCCCACGCCTCGGGCGAAATCCCGGAGGTGTGGCCCTGCCGGTAGACGGCCTCGCCGATCTCGACGACGTCGTAGCGGAGCGGCGCGGCGGCCGCGTCGAGGACGCGGAGGGTGGCCTCGACGATCTCGGGGCCGATGCCGTCGCCGTAGGCGACCGCGATGGGGATGGGCGTGGACGGGACCGTGTCAGGGCTCGGCTGCGTCGCCGTGGTCGCGTCGGAGGGGTGTCCGTTCTGGAGCGTCGGCATGGAAGTGGGGGTTGAGAGAGGAAGGGGAATGCAGGGGGAGCAGATGGAAGTGAGGGAGTAGCCGGTGCGGCGTAGGGCGCGGAGGCTCGCCAGAGCGGTCGCGCGCGCTTGCTCCTCAATGGTGGGGACCGCGCCCGAGGAGGTCGCGCTCGAATGGCCCCTCGGCCTTGCAAGTCTCTATCGCGTATCCCCTTCGGGTCAGAAGACGAACTGGAGCTGGAGCACGATGAGGTGTTGGTCGGCTACGGCAGCGGCGTCGGGAAGGGCGTTCGCGTAGGCCAGCGTCACGCGCTCCTGCCGGTAGGGCAGCCCGCGCCGGGCGCTCAGGCTGTAGCTCAACCCGGCGGTGACGTAGTCGTCGGCCCCGCTGTCGGTGTCGGCGTAGAACCGCTCGGCGCGGGCGAAGGCTTCCCCGTAGCGGAGCACACGGACCGCCGCCAGCGCGGCTACCCCGAGGCTGTGCTGCGCCTCGAGCCGGACGGGCTCGCTGCCGGAGCCCGCCAGGTCGAGGGCTTCGTACCGGATGCCGATCACGTCGGCCTTGAGGCGCAGGGGCTGGCTGCCGGGCGCGGCTCCCCAGTAGAGATGCCCGGCGTAGCTGGCGTAGCGCCGCCCATGGTCGAGCCCGTCGGGGGCCGTGTTCGGGCTGTGCGCGCCGTTGACGCCGGCGAAGCCGCCGACTTCCAGGCCGGGGACCGCGCTCGGCTCGACGCTGAGGTAGCCACCTGCGGCGAGGCCGTCGGTGTTGACGCCGCGCGTGGCCGAGAGCCCGCTGACGCTCTCGCGGAAGTTTCCCCGGTCCCGGTCGAAGCTGCCGTCGCCGTTGTGAAGGAAGAGCTCGACCGTGAGCGCGTCCGTCTGATAGCGCCCCTCGATCCCGAAGTCGCGGCCCGACGAGCCGATGGTCCCGCGCGCCCAGCGCTCGGCGATGGCCGCGCGCTCGACGGCGTCGATCCGGGTGTGGGAGGTGAAAACGTAGGCGCGCGGCTGCGCCCCGGCGAGATAGCCGGCGCGGAAGCGGAGCGTCGGCCCCGGCCGGTAAACCCCGTAGAGGTCCACGCTGCTCAGCGCCCCCCCGCCGACGTCCACGTCGTAGTGCACCCCGAAGCCGTCGCCGAAGCTGGCTGTTGCCCGCAGCCGGGCGCGGCGGGTGCCGAAGCCGAGCCGCTGGAGATCGTTCTCTGTCCCGGCGGTGCCGGAGGTGAAGCCGTAGCTCAGGCGCGGCTGGAACGTCCCGCCGAGGCGAAGGCTTACGCCCGCCACGGCCATCTCGACCGCACGCGGCTCTTCCTGCCCTCGCGCGCTGGAAGCAAAGAGGAGAGCCACCGCTAGCGCGCCGTACCGGCCTGCGCGGTGCAAGGACGCGAAGTGTATCATCGCTGCTGTGTGAGTAATTGCTCGGGGTTACTGGCCGAATCTGGTTAAACGAGTCATGTTCGGCAACGGACCTTCACAACGCCATCTCCGCGCGGGCGAGGACCCACAGGATTTGCCGGCCCATGGGTCCCCGACCGGGGGCGGGGATGACGGCTCTTCAGACGTGAAGCGAGCAACCGGACTTGGTGTGAGCGACTGTTCGGTGAGCAGGTCTACGAGCGAGAGCGAGCCGCTCATAGCTCCATCCGTCTTACCAGGCAGTCTCTACCTAGAGGGCAGGCGAGCACGCCGAAGGTGGCCGCCTGCCCTCGCCCTCCAGCGCGCCGGGCTAGCGCATCTCGTCGGCGTCGAGGAAGGTGACCTCGCCCGTCGCCACGTCGTGCATCGCGCCGACGACCATCAGCTTGCCCTCGTCCACGAGTCCGGCCATCACCGGGCTGCGCTCGAGGATGTTCTGCACGGTCATCGCCACGTTCTCGTGCGCCACGGCGTTGACGAACGTGGGGTTGCCGGACGTGTACGGCCCGGCCACGTCGTTCTGCACCGCGTAGACGGCCGGGGCGATGTTGCTGAGCGTGTGCGTCAGGTTGCCCAGCTCGACGTGGTCGCACGCGCCTTTGACGGCCCCGCACTCGGTGTGACCGAGCACGACGATGACCTTCGAGCCGGCCACCGCCGTGGCGAACTCCATGCTGCCCAAGATGTCGGCGTTGACGAAGTTGCCCGCGACGCGCGCCGAAAACAGGTCGCCGATGCCCTGGTCGAAGACCAGCTCGTGTGGCACGCGGCTGTCGATGCAGCCGAGCACGACGGCGAAGGGGTACTGCCCCTCGGCCGTCTGCTCGACCTGGTCCATCAGGTCGCGGTCGAGCATCGCTTCGCTGACGAAGCGCTCGTTGCCGTCTTTGAGCATCTGGAGCGCCTCGGCGGGCGAGAGGGCGGCTTGGCTTTCGGCGGTCTGGGTAACCGCCATCTGGGTGAGCGTGGCCTGCGCGTGGACAGGGGCAACGGTGAGAATGAGGACGGCGAGAGCGGAAAGGGAGAGGGAGTGTCGCATGGTATTGGGTTGGTTGGGTGGTTGGGTGGTCTGGGTGATGCGGAGAGGATGCCTCAGCGCTCCACCGGCACAGCGAGCGGCACGGAGCCGGTCGCGGGCTGGTCGGCGGCAACGCGGGCGGAGACGGTGGGGCCACGGGAGAGCAGCACCCACCCGATCACGCCGGAGACGAACGAGCCCAGCAGGATACCGAGCTTGGCGCTGTCGAGCAGTTCGGCCTGGCCGGGGAAGGCGAGGTTGGCGATGAAGATCGACATCGTGAAGCCGATCCCGCACAGCGCGCTAATGCCGACAACCTTGCGCCACGTCGCGCCCGCCGGCAAGCTCGCCAGCCCCGACTTGACGGCGAGCCACGCGAAGAGCGTGATCCCGATGGGCTTGCCGACCACCAAGCCGAGCACGATGCCGAGCGTGACCGGACTGGCGAGCGCGCCGAAGCCGCCCGTCACTGCGACGCCGGCGTTGGCGAGCGCGAAGACCGGGATGATGAAGAACGCGACGGGGTTGTGTAGGCCGTGCTCCAGCCTCGCCAGCGGCGTTTCGGCCTGCTCGCACGCGTTTTCGAGCGCATAGACCGCGTTCTGCTGCTGCAGCGTCGGCTCGGTCTCGCCCGGCTTGACGTCCTCGGCGAACGAGCCGAGGTAGGCCCGGGCGCGCTCCAGAAAGTCCGGCGCGTCGAGCCGGCGCTTGACCGGGATCGTGAGCGCCAGCAGCACGCCGGCGACGGTCGCGTGGACGCCCGACTTGAGGAACGCCAGCCACAGCCCGACGCCGAGCACGATGTAGACCAGCGTCTTCTGCACCCCGAGCCGGTTCATTACGACCAGCACGGCGAGGAAGCCCGCCGCCCACCACAGCGCGGCCGTCGACACCTCGGCCGTGTAGAACAGCGCAATCACCATCACCGCGCCCAGGTCATCGACGATGGCGAGCGCGGTCAGGAAGATCTTGAGCGCCAGCGGCACCCGGTCGCCCAGGAGCGCCAGCACGCCGAGCGCGAAAGCGATGTCAGTCGCCATCGGAATGCCCCAGCCGTCGGTGCCGGCCCCGCCGGCGTTGAGGAAGACGTAGGCCAGCGCCGGGATCACCATGCCGCCCAGCGCCGCCGACACGGCCAGCCCTGCGCTCTTCGGGTTCGACAGCTCGCCGCCGAGCACCTCGCGCTTGATCTCGAGCCCGACCAGCAGGAAGAAGATCGCCATCAGCCCATCGTTGATCCAGAGCAGGAGCGGCTTGTCGATCACGAACGAGCCGACGCCGACCGTGACGTAGGTCTGCCACAGGTCGAAGTAGGACGCCGACAGCGGGCTGTTGGCCCACGCGAACGCGACCACGGCGCAGCCGAGCAGCAGCAGCCCACCCGCCGCCTCGGAGCGAAAGAACGACTGGAGCGGCCCGACGATCGGGTGCGGCGAAACAGGGGAGGAAGACGTAGCCATAGCCAGAGGAGTCGTGGATGAGAGGGCGAGTTAGGCGGCGGCGGTCTCGACGCTGCCGAGCGTGACGAAGCTGCGGTAGACCAGCACGGGCGAGACCAGCCCGAACCCGATCACCACGGCCGTCGGCACCAGGGCCTGCGGGAGCGGGTTGGCCGTCGCCACGAGCGGGACCTCCGCGCCGAGCGGCACCAGCGGCGGCGCGAGCCGCGCCACGCGCCCCATGCCGAAGACGAGCAGGTTGACCGCGTTCGAGAGCAGGACCAGCCCGAAGACCATCCGCAGCAGGTTCCGCTGCAGGATCAGGTAGACCCCGGCTGCGAAGAGGACACCGGTGAGCAGGGCAAGGAGCGTTTGCATCAGTCTAGAGCCGTGTTGGGCCGAGCGGCGGACGGGCGTGGCTGCGCGCGCTCCAGGGCCAGCACGATCGTGAGCGTGAAGCCGACCACGACGAGGAACACGCTCATGTCGAACAGGAGCGGAGCCCCCAGCTTGAGCGCAGACCCGGCGAGCACGAGAAGGGTCGTGAGCACGGAGATCATGGGCCGTCGGGGCGAGGCGGAGAACCGGCGGGCGCGCCGGAAGACGGGGCGGCCCCGGAAAGCTCGTCGTCCCGCTGCGACTCGATGAAGCGCGCAAAGGCGACCGTCGCCAGAAACGCGATCAGCGCGAGCACGAGCGCCGCGTCGAGGTAGGCCGGCACGCCGGAGGCGAGCGTCCACAGCGCGATCACGCCGACCGCCAGGTAGGCGATCATGTCGAGCGCCACCACGCGGTCCGGCAGGCCCGGCCCGCGTACGAGTCGGGCGAAGGCGAGACCGATCAGCGAGGAGCCGAGCAACACGGACCAGGAGAGGAGCGGTGCCATGGGGCAGGAAGGTTACGGGGCACAGACGGGCTAGAGTTCGAAGAGCGCGTCGAGAAGGCCGAGCGTCGTGCCCTTTCGCTTGACCGCGACGACCGGCACCTCGGAGGTCCGGACGACGTTTTCGCCGACGCTGCCGAGCAGGACGGCGGCGCTCGCGCTCCGCCCCCGCGTGCCGACCAGGATGAGGTCCGCCCCGATCGTCTCCGCTTCGTCGTGGATGGTCTTGGGCACGTCCTCGCCCTCGGCGAAGTGCGGCACCGCCCGCAGCCCGCGCAGGTCTAGCTCGGCCAGGAAGGTCTCGAACCGCTCCTCGGTGCGCTGCTGCACTAGGTCGTGGAACTCATCGAAGCTCCTGCCGGCCCTCAGGTAGGTCGTCGGGACGTTGTAGACGTGGAGCAGGTGGATCTCCTCCAGCCCCGCCGCCTCGGCGAACCCCACGGCTACGTCCACCGCATCACCCGCGTGGCTCGAGAAGTCCACCGGCACCAGGACGCGCTCGATCACGGCGGGCACCTCGGGCGGGACGACCAGCACCGAGCACGGGGCCTTGCGCGCCAGCTTCTCGGCGAGGGTGCGGCCGTGCTGGTCTTTGCCGACGATGACGAGGTCCACGTCGTCCTGCCGCGCTAGGCGGAGCAGCTCGGGCAGCGACGAGCCCTCGGCGAGCGTACAGAGCACCTCGACGTTTGGCGGCCCCACAAAGTGATCGGCGGCCAGCGCGTCCAGGTGGCCTTGGAGCTCCTCCGAGGCGGCCTGCATCGAGACCAGGAACTCCGGGTAGAGCTCGCTGAAGGCCGCAGCTCCGGGGTAGACGTGGGCGAAGCGCACGCGGCTCGACGACCCCATGAAGCTGACGAGCTCCGCGTAGCGGACCAGCACCTCGTCGTTGTCGTCCAGGTCCAGCCCGACGAGCAGGTTCTTGTATCGGTACATGGCAGGTTCCGCGTTCTGATTCGTGATGAAGAGCTGTTTCGTGATGAAGGGGCGAGCGCAGGGTCAGTAGCCGAGCCGCACCGTCGCCGCGCTGAGGCTCTCGGCTCCGCCGAGGAGGGTGACCTCGTCGCGGAGCCGGAGCACGTTGTTGCCGTGGGGCACGACCGAGCCGCCTTCCCGCAGGATGTCGAGCAGGAGGACGTCCGAGGGCAGGTGGAGGTCGCGCACGAAGAGGCCGTCGATGGCCGGGTTGCTAATGGTTACCTGCGCTAGCTCGCGCTCGTCGTCGCTCTGGTGCAGCAACAGCGCGGCCGATTGCGGGGCCCGCACGGCCTGGTCGAGCAGGTTGACCAACGCCGAGGTGCCGTCGATGACGAGCGCGCCGTGGGCCCGGAACTCGTTGTAGCGCGCCAGGTCCGAGGCGCGCGCCACCAAGCGGGGCACGCCCTCGGCGGCGCGGCAGGCGCGGAGGTTGGCCTCGTCGCTGCGCAGCAGGGCCACGACGGCGTCGGTGCGCGGCGTGACGAGCGCGCCCACAGCCTCGGCCGTCACCTCGGAGAGGTGGTGCATCTCGACGTCCGAGCCGGCGAAGCGGTCGACCTGCTCGCGCTCTGGGTCCGCCATGACGACGCTCCAGCCGTGCGAGCGGAGGCGCTCGGCCAGCGCCACCGACGCGGCCTCGACGCCGAGGACGAGCGCGTCGCGCCCCTCGCCGACCGCCGCCGGCGACGGGGTTTCGGCCTCCCCGACGCGCTTGAGCGCGGCCTTGAGAAACAGCGGCCCGAACACCTCGTTGAGCACCACGACCGCGATGATGAGCGTGGCGAACGCCGTCCCCAGCGAGGGGAACTGTACGGCCACCTCGCGGGCCAAGCCGAGCGCGATCCCCGCCTGCGTGACGAACGCCATCCACGAGAGCCGTCGCTCCTGCGGTCCCGCCCCGGCGAGCGTGGCCCCGACGTAGGACCCGACGAAGATGCCGCCCATCCGCACCAGGAACAGCACGATCGCGATCGGCAGCGTGGCCCACAGGATGTCGAGCTTGAGCGCGAGCCCGGTGAGGGTGAAGAAGGCGACGTACACCGCCGGCCCGACGTCGTGGAGGATCGCGTCGAAGAGGTCGCGGTGCGGGGTGAAATTGGCGACGACGAACCCGCCCATGAGCGCGATCAGGAGGGGTTCGATGTAGATCTCGAAGGGGAGGTGCTCCGCCGACAGCCCCTTGACGAGGCCGGCCACCTCGAAGATCAGAAAGCCCAGCGCGACCACCGCGACGGTCTTGACCAGCGTCGGCAGCCTCGTCCCGAGAAGCGCGCTCAGCAAGCGGCCCACGGCGTAGCCGAGCGCGAGCGCGAGCGCGAGGTCGACCGCCAGCACGCCGACGAAGCCGACGCCGAAGGCCTCGCCGAACAGGAGCGCCCCGGCCAGCGACGCGCTCACGGCGAAGAGCACGATGATCGCCACGTCCATCAGCACGGTCACGCTCAGTGCCGTCGAGGTGAACGGGCCGCGCGCGCCCACCTCGCGGATCACGGCGATCGTCGAGGGCGGCGAGAGCGCCAGCAGCACCGTGCTCCCGAGCAGCGCCACCGCCACGCGGCCGCCCAGCGACAGGCCCTGCGTAAACGGGATCGACGCGGTGAGCAGAAACAGCGCGGTCCCGACCAGCACGAGCGCGGCCACCAGGATGCCGCCTGCCGTCCATAGAATCCGGTGGAGCCTGCTGCGGAGGTCCGGGAGGTAGAGCTCACTGCCGGCCACGAACGCGATCACGCCGAGCGACAGCTCGTCGATGAAGCGGAGGTCCTCAGCCGCCGACGTCGGGAGCAGCTCCAGCCCGAACGAGCCGACGAGCGCGCCGGCGAACAGGTAGCCCGTGATGTAGGGCAGGCGCATGCGCGAGAAGACCTGCCCGATCCGGTGCGAGGCCAAACAGAGGAGGAGGAAAACGACGGTATAGAGGACAATCTGCATAGACAGCGGAGCACGCCGGGAGGGCCGAAAGCGGGGTTAGTTGCGCCTGAAGCCGGCCCCGATGGGGGCCGTCTCGACCGTCGGCGCGTCCAGCAGCTGTGGGCGGGGGGCGTCGAGGACGAGTTGGCGGAGCGCCTCGGCGTCGGCCGCTTCGCGCCAGCGCGCCTCGAAGCTGGGGATCTGGACCACCTGGGCGATCGCCGAGAGCGCACGCAGGTGCTGCGCCCGCGCGTCCGGCGCGGAGACGATCACGAACGCCGCCCAGACCGGGTCGTCGTGACCGGGGAAGTAGATGCCCTCGCGGCACCGCACCACGGCCAGGACGAAGGTTCCGCGCCCGCTCATCCGCACGTGCGGGATCGCCAGGCCGGGCAGGATGACCGTGCTGCTCGCCGTCTCCCGGCTGATGAGCCGCTCCATTAGCCGCTCCGGCTTGGTCCCTACCGCCGGGGCCAGCTCCGCCGAGACCGCCTTCGCGAAGTCAGCGATGGAGAGTGGCCCGCTGAGGTCCAGGATCGGTGCCTCGGCCACGAGGCGGTGGAAGTCGTCGGAGGCCGTCGTGGCGCAGAGCGCGAGCACGAGGTCGCCGGGGCCGAACGTGTCGTCGCTGCGGACGGGGACTGCGGTGTCGCCGTAGACCGCGGCCAGCGGGAGCCAGTCGCCCGGCTGCTCGGCGGCGAGCGCCGCGAGCGTCGTCTCCTCTTGGACCGGGTAGCGCTTCAGCTTCGTCTCGCCGGCCGCGACGCGGAGGTCCCAGGCACCGATCCGGGTCGCCCCGTCGAAGAGCGTCGCCGCGCCGAGATGGGCGGCCAGTTCGGCGTGGGGCGTCTGCGTCTCGCCCCGGTTGAGGAGGTACACCTCGGGGATGGCGAACGTCTCCCGCCCGAGCCGAGCCGCGAGGACGTCGACCTCCGGATTCGCCGTGAGCGCGATGAGACGGCGAGCCCGGGCCGCACCCGCCACGCTGAGCGTCCGCTCGTCGAGGGCGCTGCCCTGCACGGCGCGCAGGTCGGCCCGCTCGGCGGCGGCGACGTGCGCCGCGCTGCTGTCGACGAGGCACACCGTCTCCCCGTGGCGGTCCAGCACCTGGGCCAGCAGCCGCGCCGTCGGGCCGCCGCCGACGATCACGGTCCCCCGTCGCTCCTGGCTCGACCGCTCCAGCTCGCCACGTCCGCGCAGCCACGCGACGCCCCACTTCAGCGTCGCCGGCACGAGCGCCGTCGTCGCCACCGCCATAAAGACCAGGATCGAGAAGAGGTCTTGGGAGATCAGCCCCATCGAGAGCGCGATCTGCGCCACGATGATCTCGACCGCGCCGCGCCCGTTCATCCCCAGCCCGATGGTCGTCCCCTCGCGCCAGCCGTGCCCGGTCGGGAGGTAGAACAGCGCCGTCCCGACGACCTTCCCGATGGACGCGAGCGCGACGAGCCCGAGGAGCAGGCCGAGGTCCGTGCGGAAGACGTCGAGGGACACCGCGAACCCGGCGGTGACGAAGAAGACCGGCGCGAGGAAGCCGATCGACACGTCGCGGACGACGTGCATGATCTCCCTCGAGAGCGACTGCCCGAGCACGCTCTCGCGCAGGAAGAGGCCTGCCAGGAAAGCCCCGAGGATGCCGTGCATCCCGACGAGGTGCGCGCCCTCGGCGTAGGCCAGCATCACGAGCAGGACCGCCGTGAACTTCGCCGTCCGACTGCCCAGCCGCTCCAGCCACCGCCCGAGCCGGGGCAGTCCCTTCAGCCCGATGACCGTCGCGATGGCGAAGTAGCCAACGGCCGCCACGAGCACCCGCACGAGCTCCGTCGGCTGGAACGTCCCGCCCTCGGCCACGCCCAGGACGACGGCGAAGAGCACGAGCGAGACGGTGTCGGCCACGAGCGCGCCGGCCATCATCACGTGTGCGATCCGGGTGTCGAGGAGCTGGAGGTCGACCAGGATGCGCGACTTGGTAGCCAGGCTCGTCACGCCGGCCGCCAGCCCGACGAAGACGCCGGCAATCGGCGGGTAGCCGAAGGCCGTGACCAGGAGGTAGCACAGCACGAACGGCGTGATGAACCCGCCGACCGCCGCCAGCAGCCCGCCCTTCGACGCGCGCCCCAGCTCGCTCGGGTCGATCTCCATCCCGATGTAGAGCATCATCAGCAGGATGCCCACCTCGGCGATCACGGCGAGCGCCTCGCCTCCTTGCAGCAGCCCGAGCAGCGGCGGGCCGAGCACGATGCCGGCCAGCAACTCACCGAGCACGGCGGGATAGCCGAGCCGGCTGGCGAGCAGCCCCGCGAGCCAGGCGACGACCAGGACGACGAGGAGGTTGAGCAGGTCGAGTTCCATGACGGGTGACGGGTCGAGAGGAGCAGAACTGACCGGAGCGGTCGGCAGCAGCGACGCGTAACCCTCCCGAGTGCAGGAGTCGCGGAACCTCACGCGGGACGTGCGTGAAGCGAGACCTCGCGCAAAACCACAGGCACGAGGGGGGCCGACGGAGCTAGACGGCGGCTACGTGGACAGCGCAGCGGGTTCCAAGGGGATGCAGCGCGCGGCCAGCCACGCGGCGTGCCCGCACGGGGGATGCAGCAGGGACGGAAGGGGGATGTGGCAGTGCGCGGTCATCGGCCGGTCTCAGATCGGAGAGCGCCTACACGCCACCGCCGCCCGCCCGGTTGCATCACGAAGGCCGTGTGAAGGTGATTTCACGAGGTGGTGTTTTACGAGTTCGAGGCGCGGAGGCGGTCGAAGCGGACCTGCTGCTCGGTGCCGGGCGGGATGTCCCACGGGCTGGCCGGGAGGTCGACCGTGTTGGGGCGCGGGCCGGAGGCGGTGCGGACGAAGCGCTGGGGCCGGTCGTCGGGCTCCGCGCCGTCGCCGAGCACGAGCACCGTCGTGCCCTGCTCGAGGACGTTGTGGGTCTCGTCGAGCGTCCAGCCGTCGGCCCACTCGTAGATCCACTTCGCGTCGGCGGCGATGAGGCGGACGCAGCCGTGGCTGGCCGGCGCGCCGGTCGGCATCGTGTACTGGTGGACGTGGAAGCCGCGCATGTAGTGGAAGTTGAAGACCCACCGCATCAGCCACGCCTCGCCCTCGGGGCTCTCGGTCGAGACGCGCTCCGGCTCCTGCCAGTTGAAGTTGTAGCGCCCGCCGGGCGTCCGCGACCCGGCCGCACCCGTGTTGACCACGCCCCACCGCTGGAGCCGGCCGTGCTCGTAGGCGGCCCACGCCTGCACCTCTTTGTCGATGACGAACATCTTGTCGAGGCTGGCTCCCCCCTCGTAGACGCGGGGGAACGGCGCGTAGGCGCGCATGTCAAGGTCGACCCGGCTCGGGACGATGAGCGTGTCGCCGATGCCGAGGTCGTGGACGCGGACGTAGTTGATGAACTCGATGAGCGGGAGCAGGTCGCGCCCGCGCCGCACGTCGCCGTCGCCGAGGTCGCGGTAGAGCCGGTGCCGCGCCCAGACGGAGTTGTTCTCGGGGTCGGCGAGGACGACGTAGCGGTAGGTGACCTCCGGGATCGCCGCGAGGTCGGCGCGCCGGGCGTAGAGGAGCGCCTCGAGGTCGTCCTGGTCGTAGGTGCGCTGGTAGCTGCCCTGGGCGGACGCGGGCAGCGCGCAGAGGGCACAGAGCGCGAGGGCACAAAGCACGGGGAGCGAGCGGAGCATGAGGACCGTCGTCGGGTGGGTGAGGCCGGGGCGGAAAATACGACAACAACCGAGCCTGTCCCTACGGGTCGTTCTCGCGCCAGCGGAGGCGGGCCACGACCGGCCGGTGGTCCGAGAACTCGACCTTCGGGACGTGCGCCGCCACGGCTTCCCACGCCGGGTCTGCCAGCACGACGTCGATCCGGACGAGCGGCCGGTCGGCGCGGTAGGTGCCGCCCCAGCCCGTGCCGGCGGCGCGGAACGCGTCGGTGCGGCCGGCCGCGAGCTGGCGGTAGGCCCAGTTGTCGGGGGTCGCGTTGAGGTCGCCCGAGAGCACCACCGGCAGCGTCTCGGCGGCGAGGCGGGCGGCGATCTGCTCGACCTCGGCGGCGCGGCGCTGGTAGGCGGTGCGGTAGCGCCGGAGCAGGGCCATCCACGTGCGCGGCGCGGGGCGCAGCGTCGTGTCCCACGGCTTTTCGACGCCGAACGAGCGGAGGTGGAGGTTGTAGTGGACCCCCTCGCGCCCGTGCCAGCGGAAGTGGGTGCGGACGTAGCGCGACGCGCCCGGGTCCGCCTCGCCGAGGACGTACTGTGCCTGGTCCAGCACGGCGAAGTCGCCCGGCGCACCGAGCCGGAGCAGGAGCGGAAGCTCGGTCGCCCCCTCCGGGATCGCGAGCCGGTAGCCGAGCGAGTCGGCGGCGGGCTGCACGTAGGAGACGATCACCGGGCGGTACGGCGGGCGTCGGTCGTGCTCGGCCTCCACCTCCTGGAGCGCGAGGAGGTCCGGGCGCTCGGCCGCGACGAGGTCGGCGACGGCCGCCGTCAGCCGCTCGGCGCTGTCGCCGTAGCGCGGCGCGTTGAGCGTCATCACCACCAGGTCGTCGTCGGCTGGTTCGGGCCGTGCCCCGAGCCGCTCGACCGGCACGATACGGAGCGCGACGACGCCGAGCACCACGGCGTGCAGCACCACGGCCGCCCACCGCCGCCGCAGCGCGAGGACAGCGGCCAGCCCGACCAGCACGAGGGCCGTGACCGGCAGCCCGACCGCGGCGAGCGCCGCCAGCCAGAACGGCCGGGGGTCCAGGTACGCCGCCGACCACCCCGCCGCCGCGAGCGCCAGCACGGCTCCGTCGAACAGGACGAACACGGACCAGAAGAGGCGGCGCATAGGATGGAGGATAGACGGCGGCGAGTGGAGCAGAACGGCAGTTTATGCCCCCGCCACCGTTCATCCTCACTCGTCCTGACTGGCCTCGTAGAGAATACGCTTCTCGTCCTCGGTGAGCGCGTCGTAGCCGCGCTCGTTGATCTTGTCGAGGATGCGGTCGATGTCGGCCGGGCCGGTTGGGGCCGGGTCGGGTGGTCGGCGGCGTTTCGGGCGGCTCGGCGGGTCAGGGCGCGGCCGGCGGCGGGGTTCCGGCTCGCTCGCGCCGCGCCCAGCGAGCCACCGCTCCAGGCGCGAGAGCATGCCCTCGCCCTCGCCCGGTGCGCGCGCGCTGGAAGACGACGGCGCGCTGCCGTAGGACGCCGTGCGCGAGGGGAAGAACGCCTGCGCCCACGCGGCCAGGTCGGTGCCGTTCTGCTGCGCCTTGCCGAAGAGATAGCCGACCCCGGCCCCGCCGAGGTAGACGAACACGAGCGCCGGGTGGCCCAGCGAGAACAGCACCAGGAGCACCAGGAAGCCGATAGCCAGCCACTTCAGCGGCACCACGCCGAGCAGAAACAGCCCGATTCCCCGGTTCGGGTGGAGCGTCGCCACGCAGCAGAGCACCCCGAAGACCGCCGCCATCGAACCGGCGACCGGGAACAGCCGGCCCTCGGGCACGATGGTCCCGGCGAGGACCGCCAGCAGCGCGCCGCCCAGGGCCGTCAGCACGTAGAGGCCGAAGAGCCGGTGGCTGCCGTAGGTCTCCTCGTAGTCGCGCCCCATCCAGTAGAGCCAGAGCATGTCGAACGCGAACCCGATCAGCCCCCAGAAGCCGAGCTCGAGGTGGAGCACGCTATAGGTCAGGAGCTGCCAGGGCCGGAAGAGCGGGGTCGGCAGCTCCGGGTTGAGCGCGAGGTACTCGGCCACGAACCGCGCCGCCGGCTGCGAGAGGCTCACGAAGATCCACGCCACGAAGAAGACCGCGTTGACGGTCATCAGCAAACGCAGCGCGGGCGGCAACAAGGTGTACCAACGCCGGAAGCGGTCGAGGGGAGATTCTCCGTTCATAGCGCGGGGCGAGAGGGCAAGGACGGCGTGGAGAGGAGGGCTATGACGGCGTGGGAATGGAGGGTGGGGAGGAACTGGCTGACCCCCCGTTCTTTGCACCTACGGTTCAGGAAAAGGTCCCCCCTTGCTCTCCTTTGCTTCCACGCCCTATCAACTCCCTGCTAGTATACCGAGCGTTGCGGCTGGGGTCCAACGGGCAGCTTGCCGCGCCAGTATTGGATCAGCACGAATCCGGCCAGTGCGCCGCCGAGGTGGGCGAAGTTCGCCACGCCCGCCTGCGTCCCGGTGACGCCTGCGAAGAGCTGGAGCACGATCAGGCCCGTCACGAACCACTTCGCCTTGAGCGGGATCGGCGGGAAGATCAGCATCACCCGCTCCTCGGGGTACATCATCCCGAAGGCCAAGAGCACCCCGAAGACGCCGCCCGACGCACCGACCGTCGGCACGATCACCGGGTCGCCGAGTCCGAAGAGGAACGGAGCCGAGGTCACGAGGAGCTGCGTCACGCTCGCGCCGATGACGCAGAAGAAGTAGAAGAACGCGAAGCGCCCGCTGCCCCACGTGTTCTCGATCCGCATCCCGAACATCCACAGCCCGAACATATTGAACAGGATGTGCCCGAACCCGCCGTGCAGAAACGCCGTCGTGATGAGCTGCCACGGGTAGAACTGCGGCACGGCTTGCAGCCCGCCGGAGCGCCCCATCGTCACGTCGGGCGTGCCGGCCGGCCACAGCGCGAACCAGGTGAAGAGCAGGCTCTGGAGCTGCGGCGCAAGCGTGGCGAAGAACGCGAGGCCGTTGATGATCAGCAGGTTCTTGATCACCGGCGGCATCACGGACCACGTCGGCGGGGCGTAGGCGGACATTCAGCGGGGCGGCAGACTCTGGGTGTCGGGCGTGCTCGAACGAGTCGCCTGAGCGAAGGTTGCGCCGCCCGAGTAGAAGAACGGAGGAGGGAAGAGCGGACGATCGTAGGGGCGAATGGCGTTCGCCCGACCCGGTGTCCGGCGCTCTTCCCGACCAGGCGCAATGCCTTGCGCCTCTACGGACACACGTCCCCAGGCGCCGTATCCTTCCACGCTTCCGCCCTCCCCGATCCTTGCTCCTCTGTACCTCTTCCTCTCCGACCTCCACCTCGGGCGCGGCACCGCCGCCGAGAGCCGCGCCGCCGAGCGCGACGCCGTCGCCCTGCTCGCCGCGCAGGAGCCGGCGGTGCGCGCCGCCGTCGAGGCCGGGCGCGGGGGCGGCCTGTTCCTCGTCGGCGACCTCTTCAACGGCTACATCGAGTACCGGCACCTGGTGCCGAAGGGCTTCGTCCGGCTGCAGGCGGCGCTCGCGGCGTGGACCGACGCCGGGCTGCCGGTGACCTATCTCGTCGGCAACCGCGACCCGTGGCACCTGGACTATTTCGAGACCGAGCTGGGCGTCCGGCTCGTGCGCGACGCGCTCACGGCCCGGCTCCACGGCGTCGAGGCCTACCTCGCCCACGGCGACGGGTGGGTGGCCTCGGACCGGACCTACAACCTCGTCAAACCGCTGCTCCGGCACCCCCTCGCCTACCGCGCCTATCGGACCCTCACGCCCGGCGACTGGGGCTTCCGCCTCGCCCGCTGGGTGTCGCGGCGCGGCGAAGGCCGGCCGGGCGGCACCGGCGCGCCCGAAAACCGGTTCGTCAAAGACCTCCGCGCCGCCGCCCGCCACCGCCTGGCTACGACGGCCGCAGACCTGGCCGTGTTCGGGCACACGCACGCGGCCGAGCTGAGCGTCTGGCCCGAGGGGACCTACCTCAACCCCGGCTACTGGTTCGCCGACCGCACCTTCGCGCGGCTCGACGCCGACGGCCTCGCGCTCTTGCGCTGGACGGGGAGCGAAGCCGAACTTATCATGCACGCGGAACCTCCGCCGGAGCGCCGGTACTAACCCCGACGCGCCGGCCGTTTTGAGGCCCGCCCGCCCCGGCCGCTCTCCCGCCACCCGCTGCTGCCACCCGCTGCGCCCGCCATGACTGAAGCGCCCTACACCGACGACGAACTCCAGCGCTACTTCGAGGACCCCGAGGCGCGGCACGGCGCACCCTCGGGTGGCTCGCCCTCGGGAGGCTCGCCCTCGGACGCCGAGGTCCGCCGCCGCACGAGGAAGACGTTCACCGTCCTCGGCCTCGGGGTCGGGGCCGTCGCGCTGGCGGTACTGCTGTGGCTCGTCGCGCTCTGGTTCACGCTTCCGCCGACCGAGCTGATCGAGAACCCGGAGCACCTGGAGTCGACCGTGGCCTTCACCGCCGACGGGGTCGAGCTGTCGCGCTACTACCTCGGCCAGAACCGGACATGGGTGACCGCCGGCGAGATCTCGCCCGAGATGACCAAGGCCCTCGTGGCGCTCGAGGACCGGCGGTTCTACGGACACTGGGGCGTGGACATGCGCGGCTGGGGGGCCGTCGGCGTCGGCGTGCTCACCGGCAAGGGCATCCGCGGCGCGAGCACCATCACGATGCAGCTCGCGCGCAACCTCTACGAAGCCGTCGGGACCGACATCACGGTCACGCGCAAGGTCAAGGAGATCCTCACCGCGATCCAGCTCGAGCGGCGCTACACCAAGGACGAGATCGCCGAGATGTACCTCAACACCGTGCCGTGGAGCTACAACGCCTTCGGCATCGAGGCCGCCGCCCAGACCTACTTCAACAAGCCCGCCTCGGCCCTCGACACCGACGAGGCCGCGATCCTGGTCGGGATGCTCAAGGGCCCGAGCCGCTACAACCCGGTCTCGCACCCCGAGCGCGCCCGCGCCCGGCGCGACTTGGTGATGGCCGCCATGATGCGCGAGGGGATGCTCGACCGCGCCCGCTACGACGCGCTCCGCGCCGACTCCATCGCGCTCGACTTCAAGCCCTACTCCCACACCGACAACCTGGCCCCGCACGTCGCTGAGATCCTCCGTAAGCAGCTCAAGGACTGGGGCGACGAGAACGGCTACGACATCTACTCCGACGGCCTGGTGGTCCACACCTCCATCGACAGCCGCATCCAGGCGATGGCCCAGCAGGCTGTCACCGAGCAGACGCAGAAGCTCCAGAACGTCGTCGACGTCGAGTGGGCGGCCCCGCGGTCGTTCTTCTCGAAGTACGAAGACCAGTACGGCGAGTACCTCGCCTCGAACGACGTCGACCCGTGGGCCTACTTCTGGAACAGCAAGGCCAACCTGGTCGATGCTTTCGTGCGCGACACCGACCGCTGGCGCGCGCTCCGCCGCGAGGGGGCCGAGCGCGACGCCGCCGTGGCGCAGCTCCGGCAGGACGAGGCGTTCATGGACTCGCTCAAAACCGTCAAGACGAGGCTCGAAGCGGGCTTCGTCGCCGTCGACCCGCACACGGGCTACGTCAAGGCGTGGGTCGGCGGGCGCGACTTCGTCACCGACAAGTTCGATCACGTCAAGACGGCTCGCCGGCAGCCGGGCTCGACCTTCAAACCGTTCGTCTACATCGCCGCCATCGACAACGGCTACTCGCCGTACTACCGGCTGATGGACTCGTCGTTCGTCTGGCGGCAGCCGCCGCTGGAGCCGTGGCGGCCGAAGAACTCGGGCGGCATGACCGGCGGCTACGTCACCCTCCGCACCGCGCTCGGGCAGTCGAAGAACATCCCGACGGCGCGGCTCACCCAGGAGGTCGGCCCGGCGACGGTCGCGACCTACGCCAAGCGGCTCGGGGTGGAGAGCCCCGTCGAGGCCGTCCGCTCGATCGGCCTGGGCGTCTCGGACGTGACGCTGCTGGAGATGGTCGGGGCGTACTCGACGCTCGCCAACGGCGGGGTCTACAACGAGCCGCAGCTCATCACGCGCATCGAGGACCGGCAGGGGAACGTGATCGCGCGCTTCGAGCCGGTGGGCCGCGAGGCGCTGAGCGCGAGCACGGCCTACACGGTGGTCGACATGATGCGCGAGGTCGTCGACAACGGCACGGGGCAGCGCATCCGCTGGAAGTTCGGCGTGCGCGGGCCGGACTTCGCCGGCAAGACCGGCACCACGCAGGAGAGCGCCGACGGCTGGTTCATGCTGATGCACCCGGACCTGGTGGCCGGCGCGTGGGTCGGCTGGAACGACCGCCGCGTGGCCTTCCGCACCGGCTGGTGGGGCCAGGGCGCGCACAACGCCCTCCACGTCGTGGGCGACTTCGTGCAGCGGCTCGACGCCTCGGACACCGAGCTGGCGACCGCGCTGGAGCGCGACCGCTTCGAGCCGCCGAGCGGCTACGTCCGCCCCGCCGCCCCGCCGCCGCGCCACGACCCCGACGACGGCCGCACCGCCGTGCAGCGCCTCCGCGACCGCTGGGAGCAGCGCCAGCGCGAGCGCCGCACCGAGGGCAGCGGCCGCATCGGCTGGTGAGGCTGTCGCCATCGGGGGAGTGGATGATCGGAGGATTGAGGAATGGGGAAAGGACTTCATCGCCGAAATAGCTTTCCAGTCCTCCGGTCCCTCAATCCTTCAATCCCCCGATAGCAGTGAAACTGCTCCACACGGCCGACATCCACCTCGGCTACGAGACCCACGGCCGGCTCAACCCCGAGACCGGGCTGAACTCGCGCCTCCACGACTTCGCGGCGTCCTTCCGGTTCATGGTCGAGCGCGCCATCGCCGAGGACGTGGACCTGTTCCTCTTCTGCGGCGACGCCTACCGCACCGCCGACCCCACGCCGACCCAGCAGAAGCTCTTCGCCGAGTGCCTCCGGCCCGTCGCCGCGGCCGGCATCCCGATCGCCATGATCGTCGGCAACCACGACCATCCGGTGTCGTTCGGCAAGGCCTCGAGCGTGGACATCTTCGGCTACCTCTCGGGCGACGTCCACCTCTACCGCCGCCCGACCGTCGACCGGATCGAGACGAAAGCGGGGCCGCTGCAGCTCGTCGCCCTCCCGTGGCCGATCCGCTCGATCCTGCTCTCCAAGGAGGAGCACCGCAAGAAGACGCCCGAGGAGGTCCGCACCTTCATCGAGGAGCTGTACGCGGGCTTCGTGCAGCAGGCGGCGACCGAACTCGACCCGGCGCTGCCGGCGGTCGTGGCCGGGCACTTCACAGTGCAGGGGGCCGAGGTCGGCGGCAGCGAGCGGACGAGCCTGATCGCGCACGAGCCGAAGTTCACCGTCGGCCAGCTCACCCCGGCCGGGATCGACTACGTCGCGCTCGGGCACATCCACAAGTACCAGGACCGCAACGAGGAGGCGTTCCGGCGCGGCGACGGCCCGCCGGTGGTCTACCCGTCCTCGCTGGAGCGGATCTCGTTCAAGGAGCACGACGCCGAGAAGGGCTTCGTGCTCGTCGACATCACCGTGGCCGACGGAGTCAAGAAGACGGACTACACCTTCGTCCCGACCCCCGCCCGGCGCTTCGTCCCCATCGAGGTCGACGCCACGGAGGCGGCCGACCCGACGAGCGCCATCGTCGGCGCGATCAGGCGGCGCGAGGTGCGCGACGCCGTGGTCCGGGTCCGGTACCGGGTCGACGAGTCGCAGGTGCCGCTTGTGGACCTGCGCGCCATCCGCGACGCCCTCGCCGAGGCCGACACCGTGGCCGCCGTCGAGCGCGTCGTAGACCCGGCCGAGCGCAAGCGGACGAGCAGCGTGCGCCCCGACGCCGGCCTGAAGGAGGCGATGGGCCAGTACGTGGCGCAGCACGAGAACCTCGCCCCGCTCCGGGACGACCTGCTCGCCGCCGCACTCGAGATCGAGCACCTGGTGGACGGAGGCAGTCAGTAGGCGGAGGAGGAGACCCACGTCTGAGCGCCGTCCCCCGACGCCTCGGCCGCCGCTCTCTCGGCGTCGCCCTGCCGCTCGAAGATGCCGAAGACGGCCGCGCCGGAGCCGGACAGCGCGGCGTAGCCCGCCCCCGCGTCGAGCAGCCGCTGCCGGGCCGCCTGAACCTCGGGGTGACGAGCGAGGATCGGAGCCTCGAAGTCGTTGACGAGGTCGCGCCGCCAGCGGGCGAGGTCGTTCGAGCGGACGACGGCGCGGAGGGCGGGGCGCGCCCGGTCGTTCGGGCGCACGAGGGCATAGGCCTCGGCCGTCGAGACCTGCACCGGCGGCATCACCACGGCGAGCGCGAACGGCAGGCGGTACGGCTCGGCCGGCGTGCCCAGCGGCTCCAGAAGGTCGCCTCGGCCCGTGGCGAGCATCGCGTGGTCGTGCAGAAAGAACGGCACGTCCGAGCCGAGCGTGGCGGCGAGGGCGTGCAGCCTGGCCGGCGCTAGGTCCAGGTCCCAGAGGTCGGCGAGCAGGCGGAGCGTCCAGGCCGCGTCGGAGGAGCCGCCGCCCAGGCCGGCCCCGTGCGGCACGCGCTTGTCGAGGTGCAGCGCGCCGCGTAGCTCGGTGCCCGTTTCGGCGGCGAGCGCGCGGGCGGCGCGGACGCACAGGTTCCGCTCGTCGGTCGGCAGCGACGCATCAGAGCAAGTGAAGCCGAAGGGCTCGGCGGGCCGCACCGTCAGCCGGTCGTGCCAGCCGATGGGGAGCAGCACCGTCTCGATGTCGTGGAAGCCGTCGGCGCGGCGGCGCAGGACGTGGAGGCCGAGGTTGATCTTTGCGGGAGCGCAGCGAAGCATGGCAGGCGAGGCGACGGTACTCATTTTCGGCGAAAATGGGGCGAGGAGGCTCCGGGGCGGCCCGGTCTGTCTTGCCCCGGCTTGAGGCCTCCCGTAGCTTGGCACTCTAATTTCGCACCCGTCTGCCTACATGCGCCTCCCGCCCCCCGCGACGGCACGTCGCCACCTGGTTTTCGCTTTCCTGCTCGTCCTGCCGGCCGTTGCCTCGGCGCAGACCGACTCGGTGCTCTCGCTGGAAGAGCAGCAGGCGCTGGCGTCAGAGCAGGCGCGGCTCCAAGCTACGAGCCGCATCTTAGCCACTGGCGGCGTTCCCCTGGAAGGCTCCATCGACCCGGACGCCTACGTCGTCGGCCCCGGCGACGTGTTCAGCGTGTCGATCGGCGGTGCCCTGCCGCTTCAGCTCACGCCGGTGGTGACGGCCGATGGGACGCTCGTCTTGCCGGAGACAGGCAGCTTCGCCGTGGCGGGGCTGACCCTCGCCGCCGCGCGCGCCCTGGTCGAGAACGGGCTTCGGCGCGCCTACCGCAACGTAAACACGAACGTCGCGCTGGCTCAGCCGCGCCAGTTCTACGTGCACGTCTCCGGCGAGGTCGAGCGGCCCGGCCGCCATGTGGCGGTGCCCGTGGCACGGGTCGAGGACGCCCTCGCCGCCGCGATGGGGGGCGGCAGCCCGCTCCAGGCCTTCGAGGACCGGCGGCGTACGCTGCCGAGCTGGGCCAGCCTCCCCGCGCTACGCAGCGTCGAGGTCCAGCGCGGCGGCGAGCGCTTGGTCGTCGACCTGATGCGCTACTACGCCACCGGCGACACCGATTTCAACCCCTACCTTCAGGACGGCGACCGCCTCTATGTGCCCGCGTTCCAGAGCAACGGCCAGGCCGTGTTCGTAGAGCGAGAGCGCGGCGGCATCGACCGCGGGGAGGCCGGCAATCTGGGCGCGGCCGGCTCCCCAGGCGCAGCCCGCCCCTCGAGTCCCCAAGCCTTCGACTACCGCCCCGACGACACGGTGGCGACGCTCCTGCTCGTGGCCGGTGGCCCCGAGCTGCTCGCCCAGACCGACTCGGTCCGCCTCCTGCGTACCCGCAGCGACGGGACGCTGGACGTGGTGCGCCTCGACGTGCGCGCCCTCCGTGACGGGCGCGCGCCGGCCGTTCCGCTTCAACCTCGCGACCGGCTCCTGCTGCCTAGCGCGTCGGCGCGGGCCGGCGCAGTCGAGGCGGCCGGCTTCGTGCGCTACCCCGGCACCTACCCGGTCGTCGTCGGCGAGACCACGCTGCGCGATCTCGTCGGCGCGGCCGGCGGCATCCGCCCCGACGGCTTGCTGCGCGCGGCCTACCTGGAGCGCCGCGAGCAGGCCGAGCCCGCCGACGGCCAGGCCTTCGATGCCCTCGCCGACCCCCAGCTCCGCGCCGCCCGGTTCGAGCAGGAGGTCGCCGAGCAGGCCCGCCTCAGCGACCTTTCCTTCGTGAGCCGGCAGTACCTCACGCGCACGCTGATCGAGTACCAGCGCGTCTCGCTCACGCCCGGAAGTGACCCGGCCTCGATCCCGGCAGTCCCGCTCCGCGACGGCGACCGCTTCGTCGTTCCCCGCGATCCGGGCGGCGTCTTGGTCGTCGGGCAGGTGCTCAACCCCGGCTACGTGCCGTTCCGGCCCGGCGCTGGGGCGGAGCACTACGTCGAGCAGGCGGGCGGGCGCGGACCGGCTGCCGCCGAGACCTATCTCCGCGAGGCCGGCAGCGGCGCGCTCTTGCCGCCGGGCCGCGTCCCCATTCAGTCCGGCGACGCGCTCTTCGTCGACCGCATACCGATCGCCGACACCGAGTCGTTGCAAGCCCTGGCCCTCCAGGAGCGGCAGTTCGAGTTTCAGCAGCAGCGAGAGAGCGCCGACCGCCGGTTCCGGTACGTCCAGACGGGCCTGGCCGTTCTGGGCACGGCGCTGAGCGTCGTCACAACGTACCTGCTGATCACCAATCCGCCCAACGACAGCTCAAACTAGGCCCTCGCGGAGAAGAACCTCGGCTCTATCCACGTATCTCGCTTTAGCATGACGATCAAGACGGAAGAGACGGTGCGGGGAGACGGCCTCGCCTTCGGCGATGAGCTGAGCGACGCTGAGCGCCGGGAGCGCACGTCGCACGCGCTGTGGAGCACCGCCGGTACACTCTGGCAGCGACGACGCCTCATCCTGGGCATCACGACTGCTGCGGCCATCGCCTCGGTCGTGATCGCCCTGCTGCTGCCGAAGTGGTACGCCGCCGAGGCGCGGGTGCTGCGCTCCGAGGGCGGCATGTCGCTCACGGGGGTGCTGAGCCAAGCCACCGGCGGCCTGAGCAGCCTCCTCGGCGGCGGCGGCGGGGACTACATCCGCTACATGGCGATCCTGACGAGCCGCACCATGATGGAGGCCGTCGTCGACGAGTTCGACCTGGCCGAGGTCTACGGGATCGAGGCCGAGGACGGACAGGATCCCACGGGCCTGGCCGTGGAGATGCTCGCCGCGAACGTCGGCTTCGACGTCGACGTCAAGTTCGACTACCTCGGCGTGCTCGCCTACGACCAGGACCCCGAGCGGGCCGCGGCGATGGCGAACTTTATGGTGGCCGAGCTGAACGAGGCCAACGCCCGGCTCTCGTCGCAGAGCGCGCGCGAGTCCCGCCTCTTCATCGAAGAGCGCCTGCGCCAGGCCGAGGCCGACCTCGACTCGGTGCGCGCCGACCTCCAGGCGTTCCAGGAGGAGAACGGCGTGGTCGAGCTGGAGTCCCAGGCGCAGGCCTTCATGACCGCGATGGCCGCCTCGAAGACGCGCGTGGCCGAGGCCGAGGTGCGCTACCAGACGCTGGCCCAGCAGTACGGCCCCGACAACGCCCGGGTGCAGGCGGCCCGCGCCGCGGCGCAGGCGGCCCGCCGCCAGGTCAGCGGCGCGCTCGGCGGGCGGGATGAGCTCCTCCCCATCGCGCTCCAGGACCTCCCGGCCACGACCCGGCGCTACGCCGAGCTGATGCAGAACCAGCTCATCCAGGCGCAGATCATCCAGAGCATCTACCCGCTCTACGAGCAGGCGCTGTTCCAGGAGCGCAGCGAGGCGTCGGCGGTGCAGGTCGTGGACGCGGCGGTCCCGCCCCGGATGGCGGCGCGGCCTTCGCGCCGGATGATCGTGATCGGGACCGTGATGAGCGCCTTCCTGCTGGCGTGCGTGTTTGTGCTCGCCCACGGCTGGCTGAAGCGGAACCGGACGCACCTCGCCCGCCGCCTGCACGAGGCGAGCCACCAAGCGGTCTGACCCGGTGGCCGACGAACGCCTCTCCCTGACCGATACCGCGCCCCCTGCTTCTTTCCAAGAGGCGGTGTGGCGCTGGGGCCAGCGCGCGCTGTGGGCTGGGCTGGCCGGTGGCCTCGCGCTCGCGCTCGGGCTGGCGTGGGCGGCACCGGGGCTAGCCCCCTTTCTGCCCCTGCTCATCGTGGGCATCGGCGTGGGTGCCGCGCTCGTCCGCCGCCCGCTCGCCAACCTCGGCGTCGTCCTCGGCGGCTTCGCCCTGGCGGTCAACTCCGACCCTGGGTTGCAGGTGACCGAGGTGATCTACGGGCTGTACCTCTACGGCTACCTGCTCTTGTGGTACGCCGTGCGCCTGCTGCGGCGGGAGCGGATGGTGCGGAGCATGACGGACCGAGTGGCGGCTCTGTTCATCTTCGGCTTCGGCGCGCTGGGAACGGTCACCGGCGTCCTGTTCGGGGCGGACCCGACCCTGCTCCGCAGCGACCTGACGAGCTTCTTCATCCTGGCGCTCTACTTTCCCGTCAAAGAGGCGTGCCGCCGGGACCGGCGCGGCCCCGACGTCATCGTCTTTGCGCTCATCGGGCTGGGCGTGTTCCTGGGCATCCAGAACCTGCTCACCTTTCGCTCGATCCTCTCCTCCGCCTCGCAGCTCTGGCAAGTGGTCGACGCGCGCTTCGGGACGACCGAAGCCCTCATCCTGGTAGCCGCGTTCGGAGCGCTCTTCCTCCTCCTCGACGCCGAGCGCTGGCGCGACCGGGTGCTCACGGGGGGGCTGTTCCTTTTTCTGCTGGCGTCCCTCGTCCTGACCAAGGGCCGGACGTTCTGGTTGGTCTTCTTCTTCGGGGTCGGCCTTTCGTTCCTCTTCCTGCGCGGCCCTCAGCGCGCGCGCCTGCTCTTCCTCATCACGGCGGGATCGGCAGCGCTCCTCTTCCTTGCCGTGACCTTCTTCGGCCAGCTCGCCGACCTCGTCTTCAGCGGCACCCTGAACCGGCTGGCCTCGCTCGAGGGGGCCGCCTCGGGCGACATCTCGCTGATCGGTCGGTTCGTGGAGTGGGAGGCGCTCTGGGAGTACATCAAGCAGAATCCCATCCTCGGCTACGGGTTCGGCAAGACCTACCAGTTCTTCAACGTGATCGTGATGGGGACCATCAACCGCGTCGACTCGCACAACGGCTACCTCGGCGCGTGGTTCAAGCTCGGGATCTTCGGGCTGGGCACGTTGCTGCTCTTCTGGGTGCGAGGGCTCTACGATGCGTTCCGGGTGCATCGGGACGCGCTTTTCTCCACGCACCACCGGACCTATGCCCTGTTCGCGCTGGTCTCGCTGGCGGCCCTAGCCCTGGCGGCTAACCTGTCCGTTTTCTTCGTCTACATGAACCAGCTCTTTCTCTTCGCCGCCCTGACTGGGCTGGCGAGCGGGCTGCGGCAGCGGAGCCCGGCCCCGCCGGTCTCGTGACGGCGGGGGCGCAGGTCCTCAAGAACGCGGGTGCCCTGACCTTGGCCCGCGGCGTGACGGCCGTCCTGGCCCTCATCACGACGGTCTACCTGGCGCACGTGCTGGGGCCGGACCGGTACGGCATCCTGAGCTGGGGGCTGGCCTTGCTGACCTACTTCAGCTTCACTGCCGATTTGGGGATGGGCATCTACGGCACGCGGGAGGTCGCGCGCGACACCGAGCAGGTGCCTGCCCTGGTGGGGCACGTGCTCCTGATCCGGAGCGGTACGGTCCTCGTCGTCTTCGGGCTGTATGCGGCTATCGTCGGGGTGCTGCCCAAGCCACCGCTCTTCAAGCTCGTCGTGCTGGTGCAGGGGCTGACGCTGTTCGCCTACCTCATCGGGATCGGCTGGGTGTACCACGGGCTCCAGCGCCTGGGCGTGGTCGCGCTGCGCAACGTCGTGGCGTCGGTGGTGACGCTGGCCGGCGTGTTCCTGCTGGTGCAGTCGCCGGGCGACGTGGTGTGGGCCGCCGCCGTGTCCGTCGCGGCCGTGGCGCTGCCGAACGTGTGGCTGCTGGCGACCTACGTGCGCGAGTTCGGCCGGCCCCGGTTCCGGATCGACTGGCCGGCGTGGCGGACGATCCTCGGGCCGTCGCTCCCGATCGCGGCCTCGCTGTTTCTGATCACGATCAACACCAACATGGACCAGCTCATGCTGGGCGTGCTGCGGACGGACCAGGAGGTGGGCTGGTACGCCGCCGCCTACCGCCTGCTGACGGCGGCGCTGATCCCGTCGCAGATCGCGTTTCAGGCGTTCCTGCCAGCCCTGTCGAGCGCCCTGGGCACGCCGGACGAGATGCGCGGCCGGGGGCGCTCCTACGCGCTGAGCATGTTCGCGCTCGGCTTCCCGATCGCCACCGGCGGCGCGCTCGTCGCCCCGGACCTGGTGCGGCTGCTCTTCGGGGCGGCCTACGCGCCGGCTGGGCTTCCGCTCGTGATCCTGTTCGGCGCGGCGGCCGTGATGTACGCCAACGTGACGCTCGGCGGGGCGCTCATCGCCTGGGACCAGCAGCGCGTCCACACCGGGGCCCTCGCCGTGGGCGCGCTGTGCAACGTGGCGCTCAACGTCGCCCTGATCCCGGCCTTGGGGATTCGCGGGGCGGCGCTCGCCACGCTCGCCAGCGAGGTCGTCGTGTTGGTCGCCCTCGGCGTGCTCTACTACCGCTTCACCGGCCAGGTCTACCTCCGCCCAGCGCTGCGGGCGTTGCTGATCGCGGCGGTCGGCGTCGCGCTGCCCATCGTGCTGGCACAGGCGGCCGGGTGGCCGGTCCTGGCGGTCGTGGCGCTCAGTGCCGTAACATACGCGGGGTCGCTCGTCCTCTTCCGCGCCGTCGATCCGGCCCTCCTCCAGAAGCTCCGACGGCGTAGCTGACCGGCCCCCCTTCGCTCTTCAGAGAAAGCCCAACCCCTGTGATCCCAGGAACGAAACAGCTCCGCACCGCCGCCCTCGAGGCCCGCGAGATCGTACGGTTTCTGCGCCGGCCGGCGCTCGGCCTGTCGAAGCCCGAGGTGCTGGCGGCCCGCGCCAAGCTCGACGCGCTCGCCGTGCAGGCCACCGCCCAACGCCGGGACCTCACCGAGCCGGTCGAGCTGCTCGGCTACACGATGCACTACGCCCACTTCGGCCTGTTCCGGTTTCTGTTCGAGGAGGTCTTTCTGCACGAGGACTATTTCTTCGAGACCGGCGCGGCGGCTCCGTTCATCATCGACGCCGGGAGCAACATCGGGATGAGCACGCTCTACTTCAAGAAGCTCTACCCGGCGGCGCGCATCGTCGGGTTCGAGGCGCTGCCGCCGACCTTCGACATCCTGCGGCGCAACGTGGAGGGCAACGGGCTGCGCGACGTGACGATCCACAACCGCGCCCTGGCCGCCGAGCCCGGCACCTCGACCATCCACTATGACCCGGCGCGGGCCGGCAGCCTGACCGCGAGCACCGTCGGTCAGGACGCCGGCAGCCTCTCTTGCGACGTCCCGAACGCACTCCTCTCCGAGTTCGTCGACGCGCCGGTGGACCTGCTCAAGCTCGACGTGGAGGGGGCCGAGGACGCCGTGCTGCGCGACCTGGCGTCGAGCGGGAAGCTGCCGCTCATCCGGGCGATGATCTTCGAGTACCACCACCACCTGTCGGATTTCCAGGAGCAGGTCCCGTCGGGCGAGGACACGCTCTCCCAGACGCTGGGCTTGCTCGAAGAGGCCGGCTTCGGCTATCTCATCGACGCCTCGTACAAGCGGCCGGCCCGGCCTGGCAGCTCGCAGAACTTCCTCGTCTTCGCCTACGCGAAGAAGGACTACCCGAACCTGGCGGCGCACGCTCCGGCCTAGCCGCCTTGGTGGTGCCCGTCCTGCCCGCTTCTCTCGCCGTGCCTCCTCCCCGCCTGCTCCTCTTCGACCCCAACAGCGGGGCGCACCACGCCGGCTACATCGCCCACGTGCTGGCGGCGTGGCGGTCGCTCGGGCTGCCCGGCCGCGTCACGGCAGCCGTCTCACCCCGGCTCTTCGACGACCACCCGCACCTCGGGGACTTAGCCTTCGACGACGGGCACGGTGCCGCCTCGTTCGTGGAGATGCCCGAGGCTCCGGCGCTGCGCGACCTCTCGCTGGTGCGGAAGGGCTGGGCCGAGCGCCACCTGCTCAAGCAATACGTCGAGTGGCTGCAGCCGGAGCGCGTCCTGCACCTGTTCATGGACCACGGCCAGCTCGCGCTCGCGACGGGGCTGCGCTTCTCGTATCCGGTCGAAGTCTCCGGCCTGTTCCTCCGCATCTCCCACCAGCGCCCCCGACCGGGCGAGACGGCGCGGCAACGCCTCACCCGGCTGCGCAAGCGATGGCTGCTCCAGGCCGCGCTGGGCAACCCCCACATGGGCGTCGTCTTTTCGGCCGACCCGACCGTCGCCCCGGCCGTCCGGGCGCTCAGCGAGAAGGCCCGAGCCGCGACGGTGCCTGACCCCGTGCCGCTCGTATCGAGCTACGGCGAGGCCGAGGCTGTGCGGGCGGCCTACGGCGTGGAGCCGGGCCGGACGCTGGCGCTCCTGTTCGGTGCCCTCGCCGAGCGCAAAGGCGTGCTTACGACGCTCGACGCGGTCCGGCTACTGCCCGACGACCTGGCCCGGCGTCTGTGCGTGCTCTTCGCCGGGCCGGTGCGGCCGGACCTGGAACGTCGGCTCGGCCCGGCGCTAGAGGCGGCGCGGCGCGCGCACCCGGTCCAGCTTGTGCTCCACGACGCCTTCCTCCAGGAGCCGGAGATCAACGCGCTCATGGGGGCGGCCGACCTGGCGCTCACGCCGTACCACGACCACGCCCGGACGAGCTCAGTCCTCATCCGAGCCGCCGGTGCCCGGTGCCCCGTCATCAGCACTGACTTTGGGCTGATGGGCGAGCAGGTGCGCGAACATGCCCTCGGCGCGGACGTGGACGCGCAAGACCCAGCCGCCATCGCCGAGGCGCTAGCGTCGTTCCTGGCGGGCCAGTGGGCGCGGCCGTTCGATCCAGACCGTGCCCGTGCCTTTGCCGAGACGCAGTCGCCGGAGGCCTACGCCCGCACGATCTTCTGTCACCTCGGCCTTCTGCCAGCCGCGCTTGGCTGAGACGACGGCCAGCATACCGGCTTATCTTCCCCTCTCGGACTCTTGCTGCCACCCTATGACTCTCCGCCAACGGCTCACGGCGACTAGGACCCTGGTGCTCGTCGGCATCGTGCTCAGCTACACGAGCTACGGGCTCTACAAGCTCGGCGGGCTGCCCGAGCTGTATCCGTTCTTCCACTGGCGGCTCTACTCGGCTCCGGTGGGAGCCGAGCTCGGCGGCACCTACCGCTTCTACACGCGCGGGGCACCGGGCGAGCCGTGGGAGCGCCTCCCGATCCGCGCCACCTCCGCGTACTCACCCAAGGACTACGGGTGGCAGTTCGGCTCGCTCGTTTCGCGGACGCTGAGCGACTCGCTCGGGCGCACCGACGCCGCCGAGCGGCTGGCGATCTTCGCGCACCACGTGGCTCCCGACGCGGCCGAAGTGCGCGTCGTCGCCGAGACTCTTTACCCCCAGGCGCTCCTCCAGGGCGTCGCCGACTATGACACCACGACGGTTCTCCAGCTTCGACCGCGCGCTGCGCAGTAGCGACCCCGACCGGGTGCGACTGAGCGCGACTGGCCGCGACAACGCGGCACGGCGAACCGTTTGGTCGGGCACCTACGCCGACCGCGCCTTCCTGGTGCTCAGCCTCGGCTGGCTCGTCGGCCACTGGAACAAGCATCTCGCCATCGCCCGGCGGCCGGAGGAACTGTACGAGCCGCTGACGTGGCTCGGCGCGCTCGCCTTTCCCGAGCCCGTGTCGAGCACCGTGTGGCTCGGGATCGCAGCCGTGATGGCCGCCGGCGTGGGCGTGTGCCTGTGGCGGCCCCGGCTCGTGGTAGCTCGTGCGGTCGTGGCCGCCTGCGCCCTGCTGATTATGGCGACCGAGTTCGGCCACGCCAAGATCGAGCACGTCAACCACCTGTTCCTGCTCGGGCACCTCTACGCGCTCTTCGTGCCCCTCGGCCGGCCCGGCGACCGGGAGCAGGTAGCCCTCGAGGCCGAGACCGTGCGGTGGTACCAGGGCGGGCTGCTGTTCGTCTACACGATGGCGGGCCTGTGGAAGTTCGTCGACATGACGATCCGCGCCGTGCTCAAGCCGGGCATGACCTGGCTCGACCCGGCGGCGGTACCGGGGATGGCGGCGCTCTCGTACCGCGGCCTCGACCTCTCGCTCGCCGTGCCAGAGGCGCTGTGGGCCGTGCGGTGGGCGCTCCCGGTGGGCTACGTCGTGCTGGCCTTTGTGCTCGCCTCGGCGGCTACGGCCGCGTTCCGACGCCCGCTGCTGCTGCTCGTCGTGCCGACCGTCGTGCTGTTTCACCTGATGAACGCGCTGACGGGGCTAGCGCACTTCTTCTCGACGGCCCTCGTGGCAGCGGTTCTTCTGACGCCCTACGACCTCGTCTTCCCTGCCATCCGCCGCCGTCTGACACCGGTCGAGCGCGCGCCGTTCACCGGGAACGGAGCGAGCGCACGCTACGAGCGCGTCTACACCGACGGGCAGGCCGACACCTTCTCCGGGTTCTACGCCTACCGGGCACGCCTCGAAGACCGGAGCTGGCTCTGGGCCGCGCCGCTCTATTATCCTGGCATCGCCCTTCTGGCGACCTGGATGCTGGAGCGCCGGACTGCGCCGGCTGCTGCCAATCCCTAGCCCAGCAGGCTGGACCTATCGACTGAGGCCTTGCCCGAGCTTGTGCGCCAGGCCGCTGGCGGTGTCCCGGATCAGCTTCTGCGGCGTCCGGCGGGGCACCCCAAGCTGCCGCCCGAGGTAGGCGCGGAACGGCTCGCCGAGCGGCGTCGTCCAGAACCGCGACCGCTCGCGCTTCATCCCCTCGAACAGATACCGGATGCCGTAGCGCTTCTCGGCCGGAAGGTGCCAGAGCGTCAGGTCCTGGTCAGAAGGCAAGGCCGGTTCGGAGCGGAAGAGCGTCGTCCAGATGCGCCGGATGAACGGGTCGGCCGTACCGCCTGGGTAGCCCAGCGCGTGGTACAGGAACGACAAGGCCTGCGCCTCCTCGTTGAACTTGGGCGCGCCGCGCCGGAAGCGGCCGAGCATCTCGTCCCAGAGCGGGTCGATCCGCTCGGCGACCTGCTGCACGGCGCGGCCGGTCGCGGCGAACAGCTCGCCGCCGTGGTAGGGCGGGGCTGCCGGGACGGCGACGGGCTCGTCGGTCCCGGTCCAGTCCGCGCCCAGCAGGTCTCGGTAGAGCGCGCCCATATCGCGCCGGGACAGGCCGTGCACGTCCATGCCCTCGGGATACGCCACCTCGTAAGTCAACAAGCCACAGGCGGCGGTGGCCCCGACCATCTCATCGGCCGGGCGCACCCACACGCAGTCCGAGTCCAGCACGAGCGCGGTGTCATCCGGCGCGAGGCGGCCGGCGAGGTGGTGGATGATGTCGAAGATGTAGAACTGGTTGCGCCACGAGCCGAAGTAGCCCTCCGGCGGGAGGTAGGTGAAAGGCAGGCGGACGGTCTCGACGCCGAGCCGGGCCAGGAGTGCGGCTAGGTCGAACCCGTCGACGCGGGGCACCTGCTCGAAGTTCGTGAACAGGACGTGGTGAGCGTGGGGGTTCTGGCGAGCGCTCGTCGCGAAGAAGGTCGCCACGCAGCGCCAGTAGACCGCCTGAAACGACGGAGCCGAGGTGTTGCCCCCGACGGCCGGGTAGAAGCTCTCCTCCCCTTCCGGCTCGCCGTACATCCAGGTTCCGATGGTGACGTGCCTGCTGCTCATGCGCTCCGGGCCGGGTGTGATGGTGACCCCTCAAGATAGGCCACCCATCGCTGGACGTGCGGTCGGCTTATCTTCTGCGCCCGTCGTCTCGCCTGCCCTGCCCATATGAAGCGCGTCTGTGTCCAGTGGCCCCGCTTCGGCCCGTACCATCTGGCCCGGCTGCGCGCCGCCCACCGCCTCTTCGCTGCACGTGGAACCGAACTGGTCGGGCTGGAGACGGCGGGCGACGACACGACCTACGACTGGGAGGTCGAGCGCGGCGAGGAGCCGTTCCGCCGCGAGGTGGTCTTCCCAGGGCGCCTTTTCGAGGCGGTTCCGGCGACGGAGATGCACGCCGGCGTTACGGCCGCGCTCGACCGGCTCGACCCCGACGCCGTGGCGATCATCTCGTACAGCTTCCCCGATGCCCGCGCCTGCCTCGCGTGGTGCCGCCGGCACCGGCGGACGGCCGTGCTGATGAGCGCCACCAAGGCCGACGACGCCGAGCGCGTCGCCTGGCGCGAGCGAGTCAAAGCGCTGCTCGTCCGGCAGTACGACGCGGCGCTCATTGGTGGCACCCCGCAGCGGGCCTACTTGGAGGCTCTCGACTTCCCAGCCGAGCGCATCTTCCAGCCTTACAACGCCGTCGACAACGACTTCTTCCGAAACGAGGCTGAGGCCGCACGCGCCGCGCCTCTTTCCACCCTCCCAGGTCTCGGGGCGGGCGGTCCTTTCTTCCTCGCCTCGAACCGCTTCCTTCCCCGCAAGAACCTCGGCGGGCTGGTGCGCGCTTACCGCGCCTACCGCCGCGCGGTGCCGGCGGCGTGGCCGCTGCTGCTGCTGGGCGACGGGCCCGAGCGCGCCGAGTTGGAGCGGATGGTTCACGACGACCAGATCGAGGGGGTCACCCTGTGCGGGTTTCAGCAGCGCGACAGCCTACCGGCCTACTACGGCCTGGCCGGCGCGTTCGTCCACCCCACCTACCAGGACCAGTGGGCGCTCGTCGTCAACGAGGCGATGGCGGCCGGGCTGCCGGTGCTGGTCTCGGAGCGGGCCGGCTGCGCGCAGGACCTAGTGGCTGAGGGCGAGAACGGGTTCACCTTCGACCCCGAGGACACGGCCGCGCTGGCCCACCTGTTGGAACGCCTGGCGGATTCAGAAACCGACAGGGCGGCGATGGGCAGGCGCTCGCGCGAGATCGTTCAAGGCTGGTCGCCGGACGCCTTTGCCGAGGGGCTGTGGCGGGCGCTCCAGGCCGGTCGGCGCCACGCGGACCGCGGGCTCGCGCCGCTGGCGCGTGCGCTACTCTGGGTGCTTCGCCACGCCGCGCGCGACGTCCGTGCCTTCCACAGCGTCCCCGACTGACCCGTGCCCCGTGCCCTCCACCTTCTCGGCCGGTTCCCGCCTCCCATCGACGGGCAGTCGCTGGCGACGGAGCGCCTGGCGACGCTGCTGGCCCCGGTGGGAACGGTGCGCCGCTTCGACCTCAACCCCGGGGGCGCAGCCTTTGTCCAGTCGCCTGGCCGCTTCCGCGCGCACGCGGTGTGGCACTCCGTGCGGATGCGGCGAGCCCTCCGCGAGCGCCTCGCCGACGCCCCGGCTGCGCCGGTAGTCTGGACCACCGTCTCCCCGGTTCCGCTCGGCCACGCCCGCGACCTCCTCACCGTGGCTCCGGCGTTCCAGCGGGGACAGCGAGTCTATGCCGTCGTCCACCACGGCGACTTCGACCGGCTCTTTCGCTCCCCGCTGACGGCTCCGACCGCCCGCCGCCTGCTCCGCTATGTCACCCGTCTCGTCTTTCTGAGCGATGGTCTGGCGCATCAGTGCGTCCCGTGGGTGTCGGAAGCGCAGCGCGCCGTCATCCCGAATACGATCGACGAGGCCCTGCTCTGCTCCAGAGACGACCTCGCGGCCAAACGGGCACGCCGCCGCGCGGGCGGACCGCTCCGCCTCCTCTTCCTTAGCCACATGATCCCCTCCAAGGGGTATCTCGATGTCGTCCACGCGGTAGGGCTTCTCCGCCGCCGCGGCATCGACGTACGCGCGGACTTTGTGGGCCGGTGGGACTCGGAGGCGGGCCGGACCGCCTTTGAGGAATCGGTGCGTGCCGAGGCCGTCGGCGACCTCGTCATCTACCACGGTGGCCTTCGCGACCGCCCTGCAGCCCGGCGGCTCTATCTTGACGCGGATGTCTTCCTGCTTCCGACGTACTACCCCACCGAAGCCCAGCCTCTCACCGTGATCGAGGCACTGAATGCGGGCACGCCCGTCGTAGTGACCGCTCACGCCAGCTTACCGGAGATGGTGCAGGACGGTATCGAGGGACACGTCGTCCCAAAACGCGACCCGGCTGCGGTCGCTGCGGCCGTCGAGCGGATGCATGAGCCGGAGCACTGGGAGCACCTCTCGGCGGGCGCGCGGGCGCGGTTCGAGGCCCTCTTCAGCCCGGTGGCCGTGCGTCGTCAGTGGGCGGCCCTCCTCAATCTGCCCGACCCTTCGTAGTGCGTTCGCCTTTCCACCGCCTGACTACCTGCATGAGCCGTCTCCGCCAAGCCCTCGAGCTTGCTCGCCTTCTCCCTCAGCCTGGGGCGTTGCGCGCATTCCGCACCTGGCGTCCCTTCTCGATCACGGCGTTCCAGATGCTCCGCCGGCTCCACGCCCTCGGGCTTCGGCCCCGGACGGTCCTCGACGGGGGAGCCAACATCGGGCAGTTCGCTCGGGCCGCCGCGGAGACGTTCCCCACGGCGCGCATCGTCTCGTTCGAGCCCCTGCCGGACATCGCCGCCCGGCTGCGCGAGCACCTGGCCGACCTGGACCGCGCGCGCGTGGTCGAGAGCGCGCTGGGTGCAGAGGCCAGGTCGATCCGCTTCTTCCGAACGGACTACTCGCTCGCCTCGTCTGCGCTCCAACCGACTCAGGCCACAGCTCAGCAAACAGAGGTCCTCGCCGGGCGGCTGGACGATCTGTTGGACGGCGAGGCCCTAGAAGCCCCCGTCCTTTTGAAGCTCGACCTCCAGGGGTACGAGCTAGCCGCCCTGTCCGGCGCGGAGGAAACCCTACGCCGAACCGATCACGTACTGCTGGAGATCGCCTTCGAGGAAGCCTACGAAGACGAACCTCACTTCGACGAACTGTATACTTTCCTCCGTGCGCGCGGCTTTCGCCTCCTGCGCCCGGTCGACGTGCTGACCGACGCGCGCGGCCTGATCACGCAGATGGACGCCCTCTTCGGCCGCGCCGCCTGACCCCGCTCTCTCCGCCTCCCCCAATGCCTACGACGGCCTCGATCAAAGCTGCTACCCTGGACACCCTGCGACGCGGGCAGTGGCGGCTCCGCGCGCTGCTGGGCCGCGACGTCCACTTCCGCCCCCAGGTCCGGTGCTCCCTCCTCCGGGTCGGCGGCCGTCCGGGTGCCGACTACGGAGCCTGGACGCTTTGCCCCGACGGCCTCGCCCCCGACAGTGTGGTCTATTCGTTCGGGATCGGCAACGACATATCGTTCGACCTCGATCTGATCCGCCGCTACGGAGTACGAGTGTATGCCTTCGACCCGACGCCGGCCTCGCACCGCTGGCTGGCGACGCAGGCCACGCCCGACGCCTTCGTCGTCCACGACTACGGCCTGGCTGACTACGACGGGACGGCTCCGTTCTACGTGCCGGCCCACCCGGAGCACGTCTCGCACTCGATGCTCTCGGCCTCGCACACCCGCGACGAGGCGCTCGAGGTGCCGGTGCACCGCCTCGGCACCGTCATGGCGATGCTCGGGCACACGCACATCGACCTGCTCAAGATGGACATCGAGGGGACCGAGTACGCCGCCATCGCCGACCTGACCGCGAGCGACCTCGACGTGCGGCAGCTCCTGGTCGAGTTCCATCACCGCTTCGACACCGTCTCGCCGGAGCGCACGGCCGAGGCCGTCCGGAGCCTCGCGGCGGCGGGCTTTCAGATCGCCCACGTCTCGCCGCGCGGCGAGGAATACACCTTCGTTCGCCGGAGCTAGCCGCGCCCGGTGTGGCCGAACCCGCCGGTGCCACGTGCCGTCTCGTCCAGCGAGGCCTGTGGCACGAGTTCGACGCGCGCCACGCGCGCCACGACGAGCTGGGCGATGCGCTCGCCGCGCTCGACGGTGAACGTCTCCAGGCCGTGGTTGATGAGAATGACCTTCACCTCGCCCCGGTAGTCTGAATCGAGGGTGCCTGGGCTGTTGAGAACCGTGACGGCGTGGCGGGCCGCCAGGCCGCTGCGAGGACGGACCTGCCCTTCGGTGCCGCGCGGGAGGGCGAGCCGCAGCCCCGTCGGAATCAGCGCGTGCGTGCCGGGCGCGAGCGCGACAGGCTCGGTGACGGCGGCGCGCAGGTCGAGGCCAGCGGAATCCGGCGTGGCGTGGGCCGGCAGCTCCAGGCCCTCGCCGTGCGGGAGGACCTCGACGGGGACGCGGATGGGCTCGGGCATGGCGGGGAGACATGCGTAGAGGCGACCGGCCGGCCGCCCCTACGGACGTGAACGTTACGGGTGAGGTCAGGCGGCGACGGACGCGCCCTCGGCGCGGGCCATCATCCGCTTGAACGGGCCGGCGATGAAGAAGAACACTACGCCGGCGGCAATCGCGATCGAGGCGACCAGGCCCATGAACGACGGCAGCTCCATCACCTCGTAGAACGACGCGATGTAGCCCGCGATGAAGTTGCCGACCGACGCGCCGAGGAACCAGACGCCCATCATCAGCGACGACACGCGCGCCGGGGCCAGCTTGGTCATCGCGCTCAGGCCGACCGGCGACAGCGTCAGCTCGCCGAGCGTGTGCAGCAGGTACGTCAGGATCAGCCACATCGGCGAGACCTGCGCGCCGCCGGCCGCCGCCGCGCCCGCGCCCACCATCACCACGAAGCCGAGGCCGAGCAGCACCAGGCCGATGCCGAACTTGGTCGGGCTCGACGGGTCCTGGCCGCGCCGCCCGAGCCACACCCAGAGGGCCGCCACGACCGGCGCAATGGTGAAGATGAAGAAGGCGTTCGCCGACTGGAACCACGCCGCCGGCACCTCGCCGCTGCCCAGGCCGGGAACCCAGGACAGCCAGCTCGCCACGCCCCGGTCCGTGGACTCCTGCGCGAACAGGTTGAGGCTGGAGCCGGCCTGCTCGAAGGCCGCCCAGAAGATCGCCGCGCCGACGAACAGCAGGCCGATCAGGTAGAGCCGCTTGCGCTCGGCGTCGGTCCAGTAGTCGCGCGTGAAGAGCCAGCCGAAGAGGCCCGCCACGATCGCGAACAGGATGACCGTGTAGATCGTTGTGATGGACTCGGCCGTGGAGGCGATCACGCCCGCCGCCATCAGCCCGCCCAGGACCGCGATCAGCAGCAGCACGCCGCCCAGGCCTTTGACGAGCGCGCCGCGCGACGACGCCTTCTCGCGCTCGGCCTCGGCCGTGAGCGACCCCACATTCCCGAGCTGCTTGCCGAAGAGCAGGTAGACGATCATGCCTACCGTCATCCCGACGCCGGCCGCGGCGAAGCCGTAGTGCCAGCCGTAATTCACGGCGAGGGCACCGCACACGAGCGGGGCCGCGAACGCGCCCATGTTGATGCCCATGTAGAAGATCGTGAAGCCGGCGTCGCGCCGGGCGTCCTCCGCCGGGTAGAGCTGCCCGACCATCACCGAGATGTTCGGCTTCAAGAGGCCCGTCCCGATCACGATCAGCCCCAGGCCGCCGAAGAAGAACACCGTCGAGGGGACCGCCATCGTGAAGTGGCCGAGGGCGATGATGATGCCGCCGACGAGCACGCTGCGCCGCTGTCCGAGTAGACGGTCGGCGATCCACCCGCCGGGGAGGTTGACGAGGTAGACGAGCGAGGTGTAGAGGCCGTAGATCAGGGCGCTCGTCGCCACGTCGTAGCCCAGCCCGCCGTCGACCGTCGCGGCGGTCATGAACAGCACCAGGAGGGCGCGCATCCCGTAGTACGAGAAGCGCTCGAACAGCTCGGTGAAGAAGAGGTTCGACAGGCCGAGCGGGTGTCCGAAGAAGCGGGTGTCGTTCGCGCCGATAGCACCGGCGGCGGTACCGCCTCCGGCAGCGGCTATCTCGCGCGCGGCGAGGTCGGAGGAGGCTTCTGCATTAGGACCTTTTGCCATAACGTGTGCTCGGTAGAATGGGAGGGAGGCCGGCGGCGGCGCGCGGCGCAAACGGGGAGAAGATAGCAAGAACCGGTCGGATGTGCAGCCTTCGTCTCCAGGATCGAGGGCAGGGGCCGTCGGCCCTGCACTAGGGCGCGTCGAAGGCCCCCACGGCCACCCGCTCCGCGAGCGCGTGCGGAGCCCGGTCCGCCCCGTCCATGCTCGCCACGGCTTCGTCGAGCGCGGCGCGGCGCGCCGGCGTCCAGAACCGCCGCTGCCAGTCGGCCTCGACCAGCCGGCGGACGCGGCGGCGGAGCCGGGCCTCGCGGGCGGCCTGCCAGCGCGCCTCGCCGAGCCAGGCGCGGTGCGCCTGCATCGCCGCGACCAGGCCGTCTAGCCCCTCGGCCTGGGTGGCGACCGTCTTCACGACCGGCGGCATCCACGTCTGCTCGTCGTGCGCGCGGAGCCGGAGCATCGCGCGGAGCGCGCCGACGAGCGCGTTGGCCTCGGCGTGGTCGGCCTTGTTGACGCAGAACACATCCGCGATCTCCATCAGCCCGGCCTTCATCGCCTGCACCGCGTCGCCGCTCTCGGGCACCAGGACGACCACCACGGTGTCCGCCGCCTCGGCCACGTCCAGCTCGCCCTGCCCGACGCCGACGGTCTCGACGACGACGCGGCTGAACCCAGCCGCGTCGAGGACGTCGCACGCGGCCTCGGTGGCCTCGCTCAGGCCGCCGCCCGCCCCGCGCGCCGCGAGGCTGCGGTAGAACACCCCGTCGCCGAGCCGCTCCGAGAGCCGGATCCGGTCGCCGAGCAGCGCGCCGCCGGTGAACGGGCTCGACGGATCGACCGCCACCACGCCGACCGTCTCCCCCGCCTCGTGCATCGCGCCGATCAGCCGGTCGGTGAGGGTCGACTTGCCGGCACCCGGCGGGCCGGTGATCCCGATGCGCCACGCGCCGCCGGTGTGCGGGTAGAGCGCGTCCACCAGGTCGGTGGCCCCGGCCAGGCCGTTCTCGACACGCGTGATGGCGCGGGCGATGGCGCGGCGGTGCCCGGCACGGACGGCGGCGGCGAGGTCGGTAGGGTGGAGTCGGGTCATCGCCGGAAGATAGGCGGCACCGCCCCACGGGTGTCCGGCCCATTCCTCCCATTCTCCCTACTCTCCCCACCACGGTCCCCCTAATTTCCCCAGCCCATGCAACCTCCGACCGTCATGCCCGAGCACGGCCCCCGCACCCACACGAATGGCGACCTCCGCACCGCGCACGTCGGCGAGACCGTCACGCTCAAAGGCTGGGTCGACACCCGGCGCAACCTCGGCGGCCTCGTCTTCATCGACCTCCGCGACCGCTACGGGCTGACCCAGGTCGTCCTCTCGCCCCAGGCCGACCAGGCGGCCTACGAGCAGGCGTCCGAGCTGCGGGCCGAGTCGGTGATCTCGGTGACGGGCACGGTCCGCGCCCGCGAGGAGGCCAACGACCGGATGCCGACGGGCGAGGTCGAGGTGTGGGTGGACCGCCTCGACCTCCTCAACCCGGCTGAGCCGCTGCCGTTCGTGGTGACCACCCACGAGGAGAAGCAGCAGAACACGAGCGAGGAGCTGCGCCTCCAGTACCGCTACCTCGACCTCCGCCAGGCCCGGCTCCAGGGCAACCTCCTCCTGCGGAGCAAGCTCTACCAGAGCGTCCGCCGCTACTTCGACGGCGAGGGCTTCGTCGAGGTCGAGACGCCCGTCCTGATGAAATCCACGCCCGAGGGCGCGCGCGACTACCTCGTGCCGAGCCGCGTCCACCCCGGCCGGTTCTACGCGCTGCCGCAGTCGCCGCAGACCTACAAGCAGCTCCTGATGATCGCCGGGCTGGACCGCTACTTCCAGATCGTGAAGTGCTTCCGCGACGAGGACCTCCGCGCCGACCGCCAGCCGGAGTTCACCCAGATCGACGTCGAGATGACGTTCCCGACCGAGGAGACGATCTACGCCATGATGGAAGGGCTGATTGCCCAGGTGTGGCAGGACTTGAAGGGCGTCGAGATCGAGACGCCCTTCCCCCGGCTTCCCTACGCCGAGGCGCTCCGGCGCTACGGCTCCGACAAGCCCGACCTCCGCTTCGGGCTGGGGCTGCACGACCTCTCGGAGACCTTCCGAGGCTCCGGCTTCCGGCTCTTCGAGAGCGCCGGGGCAGTCGTTGGCCTCCGGGTGCCGGGCGAGGGCGACCGGGGGCGCGGCGCGATGGACCGGCTCGACAAGGACATAGTCCGCAAGAAGATCGGGGCCGGCGGGCTGATCTACTTCCGCCTTCCGAGCGACGGCTCCGAACCTTCCTCCTCGGTCAAATCCGAGGTGCTGCCGGCGGCGTTCGTGGACCGCGCGGTCGAAGCCGTCGGGGCCGAGGCGGGCGACCTGGTGCTGGTCCTCGCGGGCGATTCCCCGAAGGTCTTCGAGCAAGCCGGCGCGCTCCGCTTGCACATGGCGAGTGAGCTAGACCTCCTTCCCGATGGTGCCGACGGCCCGTGGAAGTTCCTCTGGGTGACCGACTTCCCGCTCCTCGAGCACGACGCCGAGGCCGACCGCTTCTTCGCCATGCACCACCCGTTCACGAGTCCCCGCGATGAGGACCTGCCACTGCTGGACAGCGACCCTGGCGCGGTCCGGGCGCGGGCCTACGACCTGGTGCTCAACGGCTCCGAGTTGGGCGGCGGCTCGATCCGCATCCACCGGCGCGACGTGCAGAGCCGGATGTTCCGCGCCCTCGGGATCGACGCCGAGGAGGCCGAGGAGCGCTTCGGCTTCCTGCTCGACGCCTTCCGCTACGGCGCGCCGCCCCACGGCGGCATCGCCTTCGGCCTCGACCGCATCGTGATGCACCTGACCGGAGCGAAATCCCTCCGCGACGTGATCGCCTTTCCGAAGACCCAGAACGCGACCGAGCTGATGAGCCGCACGCCGGACGTGGTCGACGCCCACCAGCTCGCCGACCTCCACATTCAGACCGTGCTGCCGGAAGAGGAGGAGCCGGCAGCCGAGCACGGCGAGACGAAGGCGGTCAAGCAGCCGTCCTAGCGCGTGTGCGAGAGGCGGAGCGTGCGCTCGCCCTCGGCGGTCTCGAGCCGGAGGAAGTACGCGCCCGGCGGGAGCGCTCGGCCGGGCACGGAGACCGTGTGCGAGCCCGCCGCGCGAGCTCCGTTCTCCAGCACCAGCACCTCGCGGCCGAGCACGTCGTAGAGGACGGCCCGCACCGGCCCTGCCTCGGCGAGGTCGAAGCGCAGCGTCGCGCCGTCGCCGAACGGATTGGGGTAGACCTCGGCCGGAAGCGGCGCGGCGGGCGCGACCGTCTCGTTCGACACCGAGCCGTCGTTGAGTTGCAGGACGGTCAGCCGCCCGTCGAAGTCGCTCGCGTAGACATAGCCGCTCGGCGAGTAGGGGTACGTGCCCCACGTCCCGTAGAACCCGCCGGCATTGGTGCTCGGCGTCGTGTCGTAGTCGGCCACCTCGGCCGGGGCGGCCGGGTCCGAGATGTCGACGACGGTGACGCCCGCGCCGTAGTGGGAGAGCACGACGAGGTCGCCCATGACGTGGGCGTTGTGGGCGAGGCCGTTGTCGCCGAGGTACTCGCCGACCAGCTCGATGTCGTCCAGGTCGGAGATGTCCCAAACCTTGACCGTCTTCGCCTGTGTCTCCTCGGTGGTGACGACGTAGCGGCCGTCGTCGCTCGGCCAGATGTTGTGGACGTAGCCCGAGTTCGGAATCGCCTGCCGGGCCAGGAGCTGCGGGGCCTGCTTGTCCGACACATCCCAGATGGAAAACGTCGGGTCGTAGCCCTCGGCGACGTAGAGCGTGTCGCCGCGCGCGTGGACATCGTGCCCCTCGGGCAGCGGCACGAACCCGACTTCCTGCGGGTCGGCCGGGTCGGCGAGGTCGAGGACGCGGACGCCGCGGTAGTTCTGCGCGAGCACGTAGGCGAACCCCGTGACCGCGTCGACGTCCATGTTGTGCGAGCGGACGTCGCTCGCTGTCGTCACCGTGCGGACGAGCGGAGCGCTCTCGGGCAGCCCGCTGAGGTCGATCACCTGGAGGCCCTCGTTCGTGCCCCGCATCTCGGCGACGACGTAGAGGTAGCTCTCGTAGACCACCATGTCGCGGTGGTAATAGAAATCGTTCTGCGTCGGGCCGGGAATCGTGTGCCGGACCTCGAGGTCCGGCACCGAGACGATGGCCGTCCCGCTCAGGACACCGACGATGGCGTACTCAGCCCCGTCGGGCGCGGTGTACCCCCAGACGTCGGAGGTGCCGTTCCCGGCTGCGGACGAGGGAAACGAGACCTCGCCGACGAAGTCGAGCGTCACGTCTTGCGCGAGAGCGGGCGCGGCGGCGAGCAGCGCGAGGAGGCAGAGGAGGCGGTTCATGGCGTTGGCGGGGTGGACCGGTGGACGGGGGGCGAGGCAATGTACCCTCGCGATTTGGTTTTGCCCAAACTTCGCACCCGCCGCGCGGCGGGGTCCCGCACGGCGCGGTATACTTGCGGCCCCTCGTCCGGCGCGTGCGCCGGTCTGATTGACACCGGTTCGTTCGGCTTTGTACCTTGCGGTCCGTCGGCTCCGTAGCTCAGTTGGTAGAGCAGCTGGCTTTTAACCAGCGGGTCGTAGGTTCGAGCCCTACCGGAGTCACCTCGAGCGGCGAGTTTCGGATACTCACTCGTTCGTCGCTCTGCGCTCGACCCTCGTAGTTCCGTCTGCCCGGGTGGTGGAATTGGTAGACACGCACGCTTGAGGGGCGTGTGCCCGAAAGGGCGTGCTGGTTCGACTCCAGTCCCGGGCACAAACACCGCAGCCCAGGTTGCTTCTAAGCGACCTGGGCCGCGCTCGTTATGCAGAGCCAATCGCTTACGCGAAGCCCTCAGAGGCTGTTCGGATTTGGAGCGTGCAGGCGAGAGTGAGCGAGAAATGGCCCTTCAAGGCGCGCGAAGCACGCGAGCCTGTAGGCTCGGCGATGCAGCGCAACGCCGACGGGCTGTTTCGCAGCCGCTCGCAGCCCGCGATTGTGAATCCCGAACGGCCTCTCAGTACACGACATAGGTCGTATGGACCGCGGACGACGGACGGCAGACCGCCGTTCGATGCGAAAAGTGTGGTCTGCTGTCCGCGGTCTGCCGTCTCATTCGGACGATTTCAAGTTCTGTCGTGTACCGAGCGCGAAGCCAAGCACCGGACGGTTCACGGTGCGCTCACCGGGGGCTCAGTAGCTTGGGCTTTCCTCCGACCACCTACCCCGCGCTGCCCGATGCGCCCTGCCCTGGACTCGCTCCTCGATACGCTCGACCTCGAACCGATCGAGGACAACATCTTCCGCGGCACCAACCGCAACCTCGGCTCGAAGCGGGTCTTCGGCGGGCAGGTGCTGGCGCAGGCGCTCGTCGCCGCCAGCCGGACCGTCGGGGACGACCGGATCGCCCACTCGCTCCACGCCTACTTCATCCTCCCCGGCGACATCGCCGCGCCGATCGTCTACGAGGTGGACCGGATCCGCGACGGCGGCTCGTTCACGACCCGCCGCATCCGCGCCATCCAACACGGCACGCCGATCTTCAACATGTCGGCCTCGTTCCAGCGCGCCGAGACGGGGCACGAGCACCAGACGCCGCGCCCGGACGCGCCCGAGCCCGACGCGCTAGAATCGGAGATCAGCTTCATCCGCTCGGTCGAGGACCGCATCCCCGAGCCCCTCCGAGCCCTCTACACCCAGGACCGACCGTTCGAGTTCAGGCCCGCCGATCCGGTGGACCCGTTTGGTCCGACCGCGCGCGCGCCGGAGCACGCGGTGTGGTTCCGCGCCGTGGACCGGCTGCCGGACGACCGCGCCGTCCACCAGAGCCTGCTCGCCTACGCCTCGGACCACGGCCTCCTGCCGACGGCGCTCCGCCCGCACCGGCTCTCGTTCCTCCAGCCCGACCTCCAGATCGCCAGCCTCGACCACGCGATGTGGTTCCACCGCCCCTTCCGCGCCGACGAGTGGTTGCTCTACGTGCTCGACAGCCCAAGCGCCTCGGGCGCGCGCGGCTTCACGCGCGGTGCCGTCTACCAAGGCGATGCCCTCGTGGCCTCCGTCGCGCAGGAAGGACTGATTCGTCTGCGGGCACCGAAAGCGTGAGCACCTCTCGGGCAGGGCGACCGGCGTTCGCCTACAGGCAGTCGCTGCCTTCTTCTACCTGAACGCGGCTGTCCACGGTGCACGTCGTGTTGATGCCGCCGCGCACGTTGTAGACCGTGGTGACGACGAGGTACTCGGCGTCGGGGAGCCAGCGGCGGAGGTCGTCGTAGAGGATCGCCGTGATGTCCTCCTGCGCCGCGCCGACGTGCCGCCACGAGATGAGGTAGTATTTCAGGCTCTTCAGCTCCAGCACGGCGGAGCCGGGGACATACTCCAGGCGGAGCGTGCCGAAGTCGGGGAGGCCGGAGAAGGGGCAGAGCGCGCTGAACTCGCCGGGCTCGGTCTCATACACCACGACCTGCCGCGCCGCGTGCGCGTAGGGCAGCCGGTGGACGGTCCGCTGCCTCGCCTCGGGCGGAAGGAACAGCCCGACCTGGCCTTCGGGCCGGATGCCATAGGCCGCCATGTGGGCCAGCGACTGCTCGGTGTGGCGCAGGGCCTGCTCGCGCGCCTCGGCGAGGCGGTCCGCGACGTCGGGAAAGCTGGACGGGTCGGTCATCGGGTCGGGAAGCGGAGGGGGCCGGCCGGCGCGGGGCCGACCGGCGAGACGCCCCAAAGGTACCCACTCCTGCCGAGCGTGCCGAGCGTTGGTCTTATCTCCGCACAGCCCGCGCGTCACTGCACGAGCGTCACGCGGCGGAGCACCTGCGTGTCCCCGGCGCGGAGGCGGACGACGTAGACCCCGGCGGCGAGGTCTCTGGCCGACAGGTCGGCCTCGTGCCAGCCCGGTGCCTGCGTCCCGTCCACGAGCGTGGCGACGCGACGGCCCGACAGATCGATCACCTCGAGCCGGACCTCCGTAGCCTCCGGCAACCCATAGCGAAACCGGGCCGAGGTGTGGAACGGGTTCGGGTAGCCCGGCTCCAGCACCACCTCGGCCGGCTGCGAGGCGGATGCGCCGACGAGCGGAGCTTCCTCCTCCTGCGGCCCCTCGCCGAACTTGGCCGCGATCGCGGCAGCCACTTGCGCCGAAAATTCCTCCGGCACCGCGATGATCCGCTTGAGGACGTATACCGCGTCTCGGGACGCCACGGCCTCCACGCGAGGGACCCCGTCATACTTCACGTTGAAGCCGACAAACTCGCGGCCCACCGAGCGGTCCCAGAGGCGGAACCCGATCTCGTCGCCCGGCGCGAAGCCGTCCTTCGCCGGGGTCGTGGGGTCGTCTATCCACAGCGACAGAACCGTCGAGGTCCCGTCCCACACTAGGAGACCGGCGCACAGGCCCTCCGGTGTAAACGCGGCGACCTCGTCCCCCATCCCGACGCCTACTGCGGCATGACGCGAAGGAGCGGAGACCATAATCAGGTTCGCGTGGGCCGGCACCGCGAGCGAGGCGTTCTGCCCCGTCTCGATCTGGCAGTCTTGGAAGTGGGGGGTCTGGGCGTGGGCGGTGGGTACAACGGAGAGTAGGCTCAGCGCCAGAAGCGCGAGCAGCATCGATTTGGGCATGGTGGGCAGCGCAGGGTCGGCCGGTGTGGTGGGACCGCTGCTGCGCGAATGGGGTGATAGGAAAACGAAGAGAGGCCCGCGTGCTGGTGAGGCACCCGGTCGAACGCGAGGCTCGGACGCTGGTGAGACGCCCGAGGGCGACGCCGCGAGGCGCGCCGCGTGCCCTAGCTACGCTATCGGCGCATGTCCGACAGAGCTATAGGGGCACCCCCGATGATACACCCGGTTTCACCCAACGTTGGCGTCGTTACGAAAATGCGACAACTGAACTCAACTCGACGGAGCACGAGGAGCCCGTTCGAGCGAGGCGGACCGTCGCACCTCGCCTACGAGGGTCTCCACAAATCGGAGTTCGTCTCAGCTCTCCCGCCGCGCCGCTGCTGGACTGAAGGCCGGCGCGCAGACCGCCCAGTACTCGCACTCCGCGTCGGCCGGATTCGAGTAGCGCACGCGGTCGCCGGCCTCTACGAGCACGGTCTCCCCGGCGCTCACCTCCACCTCGCCCTCCGGGTGCTCGACCCGCATCGTGCCCCGGAGCACGATCGTCACCTCGTCGAACGCTGGCGTCTGGAAGGGCTCGTCCCAGCCGGGCGGCGCGACCATGTGCGCCACGCTCAGGCTTTGGGTGCCCGTGTGGACGCGGCCGACGTGCTCCTCGATCAGCTTGCCGCCGGGCACGGGGATGCGCGTGGGGACGGAGATTTTGCGAACGGGCATGGCGCGTATCCATGCGTAGGGGCGGCCGAGCGGCCGCCCCCACAGAGGGTAGATGGTGGAGACGAGCTAGCCGGCGACGTCGGCGAGGGCGCGCTCCAGGAGCGCGAGCCCCTGGTCGAGGTCGTCCTGGGAGACCGTCAGCGCCGGGCGGAACCGGATCGTGCGCTCGCCGCAGCCGAGGATCACCAGGCCGTGCTCGTAGGCCTTTTTCCGGACCAGGTCGCGGATGCCTGATGTGGTCAGGTCGAAGGCGCACATCAGGCCCTGGCCGCGCGGGTTCGTGACGGCGTCGTAGCGCTCGGCGAAGCCGTCGAGGCGGCTCTGCAGGTAGGCTCCCTGCGTGGCGGCGTTCTCCACGAGGTCGTCCTCCTCGATGACCTCCAGGATCCGGTCGAAGCGGACCATGTCGACGATGTTGCCGCCCCAGGTCGAGTTGATGCGGCTCGACGTCTCGAAGACGTGGCCGTCGACCTCCTCGATGCGCGGGCCGGCCAGGATGCCGCAGACCTGCGCCTTCTTGCCGAAGGCGAGCACGTCCGGCGTCACGCCGAGCCCCTGCCACGCCCAGAAGGTGCCCGTCAGCCCGACCCCGGTCTGGACCTCGTCGAAGATCAGGAGGGCGGCGTTCTCGTCGGCGAGGTCGCGCAGGCTCTGGAGGAAGCTCGGGCGGAAGTGGTTGTCGCCGCCCTCGCCCTGGACCGGCTCGATGATGAGGGCCGCGATGTCGTCGGGGTTCTCGCGGAAGTAGACCTCGGCCTGCCGCAGCGCGAGGGCCTCGCGCTGCTCGACGTCGGCCTCGTACTCCGGCCCGTTCATCTTCGGGTTCAGGACGCGCGGCCAGTCGAACTTCGGGAAGAGGGCGACCTTCCTCGGGTCGGTGTTGGTCAGGCTCATCGTGTAGCCGGAGCGGCCGTGGAACGCCTGCTCGAAGTGCATGATCTGGTGGCCGCGCTCGCTGCGGTACCCCTTGGCGAAGTTCTTCCGCACCTTCCAGTCGAACGCCGCCTTGAGCGCATTCTCGACGGCGAGCGCGCCGCCGGCGACGAAGAAGGCGTGGGGCAGCTCGTCGGGGATCCCGACCCGGCCGAAGGTCTCGACGAAGCGCGCGAAGTGGGGCGTGTAGACGTCCGAGTTCGAGATCTTGTTGACGCCCGCGTCGACGAGCCTGGCGATGAACGCGTCGTCGCCGCGCAGCTTCGGGTGGTTCATCCCGAGCGGGTTGGAGGCGAAGAACGTGAAGAAGTCCACGTAGTCGCGCCCGGTGAGGGCGTCGTGGAGGAGGACGCCCCGGCTCTTTTCCATGTCGAGCACCATCTCGAAGCCGTCGGCCAGCAGGTGGCGGCTCAGAATGTCGCGGGTGTCGGCGGCGGCGGGGAGGTGCTTCGGCACCAGGGTCTCGGTCGTCATGCGCGTGTCGGGCGGTCGATAGAAGGAGTGCGGAGAGCGTGGTTCAGACTGGTTTCGGCGGGGTGAGGAGCGGAGTATAGCACCGCCTCCGAGCGCGGCCCAAGCGCGCGGCCGGGCGGGGCGGAGGAAACCCCGTGAACACCGCCGGGTTCGTGCCCCCCGCGCCCGGTCGTACCTTTGCGGCGACTCGCACCCCCGCTCCCTCAGCCCCAACCGATGGCTGCCTCCGCCCCCCGCCGCCCCGGCGACATCGCCCTCAAGACGACCGCGCCCGCCGGTGGCGACGGGTCCGGCGACGGCTTCCTCGAGCTCCCCGTCGTCGAGAAACCCCTCGCCCAGAGCCGGCCGGGGCAGCGCCCCGAGTGGCTGCGCGTCAAGCTCCCCTACGGCGAGACCTTCCGCCGCGTCTCGGAGATCATCGAGACCCACGACCTCCACACGGTCTGCCAGAGCGCGCGCTGCCCCAACATGGGCGAGTGCTGGACGGCCGGCACGGCGACCTTCATGATCCTCGGCGACGTCTGCACCCGCTCGTGCAGCTTCTGCGCCGTCAAGACCGGCCGCCCCACCGCCGACCTCGACTACGACGAGCCGCGCCGCGTCGCCGAGGCCGCACGCCTGATGGGCATCCAGCACGTCGTCGTGACCAGCGTCAACCGCGACGAGCGCACCGACGGCGGCGCGCCGATCTTCGCCGAGACCATCCGGCTCCTCCGGCAGGAGGTCCCCGGCTGCACCGTCGAGGTCCTCGTCCCGGACTTCCGCGGCATCATGGAGGGCGGGGCCGACCTCGTGATCGACGCCCGGCCGGACCTGTTCAACCACAACGTCGAGACCGTCCCGCGCCTCTACCGCCGCGTCCGGCCCCAGGCCAGCTACCAGCGCTCGCTCGACGTGCTCGCGCGCGCCAAGGACTTCGGCCTGCGGACCAAGAGCGGCATCATGGTCGGCCTCGGCGAGACCGAGGACGAGGTGCTCCGCCTGATGCGCGACTTCGTCGGGGTCGGCCTCGACGTGATGACGATCGGGCAGTACCTCCAGCCGACGCGGATGCACCTGCCGGTCGAGGACTTCGTCCACCCGGACACGTTCCGGTGGTACAAGGAGCAGGGCGAGGCCCTCGGGCTCGAGCACGTCGAGAGCGGCCCGCTCGTGCGCTCGTCCTACCACGCCGAGCGGCACGTCTAGCGCATGGCGAGTCGCGAGAGTCGAAGGTTCGCCCGTCTCCTCCTCGCGGTGCTCGCCGCGCTGTCGCTGCCGGCGTGCGCCGGCCTGTTCGGCACCGAGACCGCGATCGAGTCGGCGCACTCGGTCTTCGTGGCGCGGCCGGGCTGCCCGTACTTCACCGCCAAGACGCCCGGCGCGGGCTACGCCGTCCTCCGCCCCACCACCGACTACGCCCCCCACCGGGGCGACCTGCTCGTGGGCAACCTGCAGCGCGGCGGCTTGGCGCTCGGCGTCGTCCCCGCCGGGGCCAACGACCTCCGGGAGGGCGAGCGCTTCGAGGTGGTCCAGTTCGACCTCGCCCTCGCCGAGGCGCAGGCGGTCTACTACGGCCTCTGCCCGCTCGCCACGCTGCCGGGCACTACGAATCTGTAGCGTCGAAGCTACCGCGTCGAAGCTATCGCACAGAGTCTTCGCGCTCCCGCCCCGCGCCCACCGGCATATTCCCTGGCCCTGCCCTCCCCTCTCCAGACTCCCGACTCAGCATGGAACGCACGCTCGCCATCGTCAAGCCCGACGCCGTCCAGAACGGCCACGCCGGCAAGATCCTCGACCGCATCCTCCAGGAGGGCTTCGCCGTCCGCGCCCTCAAGCTCGTCAGGCTCTCCAAGGCCGAGGCCGAAGGCTTCTACGCCGTCCACCGCGAGCGCCCGTTCTTCGGCGAGCTGACCGACTTCATGTCGAGCGGCCCCTGCCTCCCGCTTGTCCTCGAGCGCGCCGACGCCGTTGCGAAGTGGCGCGAGGTGATCGGCGCTACGAACCCGGCCGACGCCGCCGAGGGCACCATCCGCAAGCAGTTCGCCACCTCAATGGGCGAGAACGCCGTCCACGGCTCGGACTCGGCCGAGAACGGAAAGCTGGAGAGCACCTACTTCTTCCCCGAGCACGTCATCGTCGCCAACTCGCAGACGAGCTAGCTCGCAGATCGGGCGCTCGCAGACCGGGCTTCGGGCTCGGCACAGCCAACGCAAAGCGGGCGGCGTCGAAGACCTCGACGCCGCCCGCTTCGTTCGTTTCTGACCGCTCTACGGGGTGCACGAGTCGTTCGTGAACTCAGCCGCGACGCGGTAGGGGACCTGGTGGGTGTCGGGCGGACCCGGCTCCAGGTACACCACCGAGAACGTGGCCGTCGCCGGGGCCTCGACGTCGGGGACGATGAACAGCGCGTTCTCGTCCGGCTCGACGATGGTCTGGCACGCGCTGTCGATGCACAGCCGGGCGGCCACCTGGGTCCCCGGGATGAGCAGCTCCACCTCGGCGATGAACGTGCCCGTCCCGCCGGTGATGTCGCCCTCGTACACGTCGAAGTCATCCGGGAACGGCGCGCCCAGGACGCTTCGGTTGCCCTTTTTGTCGCACAGGTCGATGGTGCTCATGCCGAAGACGCGGGCCTGCGCGTCCTGGCCGAGGTAGCGCGCGGCGAGGCCGTCGAGCAGCCCCTGCGCCTGCTCGGCGTCGTCGGAGAGGCCGCGCGCGGCGAACTCGTCGGTGACCTGCTCGAGCGCGGAGAGGTCCGGGGCGGACGCGGCGGCGGGTTGGTCGGCGACGTTGTCGCAGGCTGCGAGCGTGAAGAAGGCGAGCAGAAGCGCGCCGCTGAATAGGTTGGTGCGAGTAACCACGGTGAACCCCACGAGATACTGGACAGAGAGAGGAAAAGCTGCGGACGACGGCCCGCGCTGGGAGGATAGAGCACCTGCCGAGAACCTAGCTATGCGCCTCGGGTGCAAAGCGTATGCGCCTGAGGATCAAAGGTTACGGCTTAGCGGATCGGGCGGGTCGGCTGTCGACGGCTAGCCGAAGGCGCGGCGCAGGTTGCGGCAGGCCTCCTCCAGGACGGGCCTTTTCTTCGCGTAGCAGAAGCGGAGGAACGTGCGCCCGTCGGCGGGGTCGGCGAAGAACGAGGTGCCCGGTACGGCCGCGACGCCCGCCTCCTCGATCAGCGTTCGGCTCGCGGCCTGATCGTCCTCGAAACCGGCTCGCCGGGCGGCTATGGGTTCGAAGCTCGCCAGCACGTAGTATGCCCCCTCGGGCCACGCGAAGGTGAAGCCGCAGCGCTCCAGCGTCTCGCACATCAGCGCCCGCTTGTCGACATATGCTGCCTGCATCTCGTCGAAGTACGCGGGGTCCATCGCGAACGCCTCGGCGACGCCGTGCTGGAGCGGCGACGGGGCGCAGATGAAGACGAGGTCGTTGATGAGCCCCATCCGCGCCGTCACCTCCGCCGGCCCGACCGCGTAGCCGAGCCGCCACCCGGTCATGTTGTAGGTCTTCGAGAAGCCCGAGAGCGTGACCGTCCGGGGGTAGGCTCCGGGCAGCGAGCCGAGCGAGACGTGCTCGCGCCCGTCGTAGGTCATGTACTCGTAGATCTCGTCGGTGATGGCCCACAGGTCGTGCCGCTCCAGAAGCCCGAGCATCTGCTCCAGCTCGGCGCGGCTCCAGACCTTGCCGCACGGGTTCGACGGGGTGCAGACGAGCACGGCCTTCGTCCGCTCGGTGATCGCGGCCTCGACCTCGCCGAAGTCGATGCGCCAGTCCGGCGCGTGGAGGGGGACGACGACGCGCTCGACCCCGAACAGGTCGAGCAGGCCGGTGTGGTAGCCGTAGAACGGCTCGAAGACGATGCACTCGTCGCCCGGCTCGAAGAGCGTCAGGCACGTCGCCACGAACGCGCCCGTGGAGCCGACCGAGACGACGACCTCGTCGTCGCTCCCGACCGGCAGACCGTTGTAGCTCCGCGCCTTCTCGGCGATCCCGGCGCGGAGCTTCTGGATGCCGGCATACGAGGTGTAGATCGACTGGTCGCCGTCGATGGCGGCCTTTGCACCGGCCTTGATCGGGTCGGGGGTCGGGAGGTCGCAGATGCCCTGGCCGAGGTTGATCCCGCCGGCAGCGTTGACGGCGAAGGTGACGGCGCGGATGTCGCTCTGGCGGAGGGCGTCGGTGCGAGCGGCGAGGGGCTTGGGCATCGGGGGACCGGGGGATGGAGGGATCGGGAGCTTGGAATATAGGCGGCGGGCGGCTGCGTACCTTCGCCGTCCGCCGTCTCACCGTTCACTGCCTCGCCGATGCGCTGTGCCCTCCTGCCGCTCCTCCTGCTCGCCGCGTGCGCGACCGCGCAGCCAGCCACCCGGCCGGCGGTGACGACCGGGGCGCAGCGGCTCGTGGACTCCAGCTTCGCCGCGCTCGACGGGCTGGCGGTCGGCCTCGTCACCAACCACACGGCAACGGTCGACACGGCGGACGGCGGGCCGGGCCACCTGATCGACCGCCTGCACGCGGCTCCGAACGTGCGGCTCGCGGTGCTCTTCGGGCCAGAGCACGGGCTGCGCGGTACCGCCGAGGCCGGGGCCGCCGTCGAAGACGGGAGCGACCCGGCGACGGGCGTGCCGGTCTTCAGTCTCTACGGCGCGACGAAAACGCCGCCCCCCGAGGCGCTCGCCGGCCTCGACGCGCTCGTGTTCGACATGCAGGACGTCGGCGCGCGGTTCTACACCTACACCGCCACGATGGGACGCGCGATGCAGGCCGCCGCTGAGGCCGGCCTTGTGTTCGTCGTCCTCGACCGGCCCAACCCGCTCGGCGGACGCGCCGACGGGTTTGTGCGCGAGCCGGAGCACGCCTCGTTCGTCGGTCTCTATCCGGTCCCGGTCCAGCACGGCCTGACGGCCGGCGAGCTCGCCCGGATGATCGTCGGCGAGAGCTGGCTTCCCGGCCTCGACTCGCTTGGCCTCCGCGTGGTCGAGATGGCGGGCTGGCACCGCGCCATGCCGTGGCCCGACACCGGGCTGCCGTTCACCCCGACGAGTCCCAACATCCCGAGTTTCGAGACCGCACTGGTCTATCCGGGCGTCGCGCTCTTCGAGGGGACGACGGCCAGCGAGGGGCGCGGCACCGAGACGCCGTTCCTCGTCGTCGGCGCGCCGGACCTCGACGCCGCCGCGCTCGCCGACACGCTCGCGGCCCGCCGTCTGCCCGGTCTCCGGTTCGAGGCGGCCCGCTTCACGCCGCGCTCGATTCCTGGCGTCGCGGCCCGTCCGAAGCACGAGGGCGAGGCGCTTCACGGCGTCCGCCTCCTGGTCTCCGACGCATCCTCCGTCCGGCCGGTCGCGGTCGGGGTTCACCTGCTGCACGCGGTGTACCACGCGCGGTCCGGTCCCGGATTTTTCCAGGCGGCCTGGCTCGCCAAGCTCGCCGGCACACGGCGGCTCCAGCGGATGCTCGAAGCAGGCGAGCGGCCCGAGGCCGTCGTCGCGGCTTGGCAGGCCGAGGTCGAAGCCTTCGACCTAGCGCGGCAGCCCTACCTGCTCTACGACTAGCGGCTCAGCACGACTGGTGGCTCAGCACGACTAGCGGCTCAGCGCGGGCGGAAGCTCCGGGCCATCGCCTCGAAGGCCGGCAGGAACGCGTCGAAGCGGCGCGCTGGAGCCGTCCCCGTGAGGGTGTAGCAGCGCCCCGGCGTGAGCACGAGGTAGGCCAGCCCGCGCAGCCTCCGCCCGTCGTAGACGTGCTCGTACACCAGCCGCCGCGCCGGGAGCCGGCCAACGGTCGCCTCTTCGGACTCGAGCACTTCGAACGCAACCAGCCCTTTGCTCATCACGGCGAAGCCGCGGCGGTAGACCTCCGGCAGGCCCTCCCCGCGCTCCACGCCCTCGACCGAGATGTTCAGGTTCTCCCGGAACCCGCTGCTGGCCTCGGCGGACGGGGCCAGCGCTAGCAGGTGGGCCCCGCCCACGTCGTGCTCGGTCTCCCAGTCCGCCGGGATGTTGAGGTCGAATCCCAGCTCGTAGCGGTAGGGGTCGAACCGGACCTGAGCTTCGGCGACCGAGACCCCGCCGCACAGCGCCAGGGCAACGAGCACGCGCAGGGGTCCCCCTGTGGAGAGCGGCAAAGCGGTCAGTGGTGGGTCGGCGGAGGTTGAACGGGCTCGGGCAGCCGTGCGGCAAAGCTAGCCGTTGTACGGGCCGGAAGCAACAGGCGCGCGCTGGGGCGATTCGACCCGTCGCCTTTTCCATTCTCCGTTGCCCCTCGCTGCATGGCATCGCGTTTCCGAGGACAGGCTCCGCGCACTCTCTGGCCCGATCTGTGCGTGCCTGGAGAAGACCACCCTCAACCGCTTAGCTCCTATGACTTCCTATGTGACCTTCGCGCTCGGCACCGTCCTCATCGTCGGCGCAGGCTGGATGGCCCGGCAGCGGCTCTCGGTCTCTGCGCGCCCCCACTCTACGAACGACGACATCGCCTGGCTCTAGCCGGCGCTTCAGCGGAAGCGCTTCTCCGTGCCCAGCATCCCCACCAGGTCGGTGACGCCGACCGGCCCGTGCCGGTAGAGCAGCGGCTCGCCGAACGTCGCCCCGACGCGGTAGCCGTAGACGCGCGCCCGCGCCTCGACCCACCGGAAGAAGTCGGGGTTCGAGATGAACGTCTCCGGCTCGCCCGCGCCGTCGTAGTCGGGGTTGAAGAACTGGCTCTGGAAGGCCTGGAGCGCCGCCGTCCGCTGCTCCCACACCTCGGACACGTCGACCACGAGCGTCGGCTCGAACGGGATCGACTGCATGTAGTGCAGGACGTGGTGGGGCCGCCACGGCTCCTGCGGCTCCTCGCCGTCAAAGGTTTCGAGCTTGACCAGGCCGCTGTAGAAGAGCGCATCGACCGAGAGCCGAGCCGCGTCGCCGTGGTCCGGGTGTCGATCTTCGAGGGTATTGACCAGGACGATGGGGGGCCGGTAGCGGCGGACGAGCCGGACGAGCTTCTCCTGGTTGGCCTTGGTGTTCTGGATGTCGCCATCGGGCAGGCCGAGGTTGTCGCGCGCGCTCAGACCGAGGATCTCGGCCGAAGCCGCAGCCTCCTCTAGCCGGCCCTCCGGCGTGCCCCGGCTCCCGAGCTCGCCCCGCGTGAAGTCCACGATCCCGGTTCGGTAGCCGTCGCGGGCGAGCACACACATCGTCCCGCCGGCGCACAGCTCCACGTCGTCCGGGTGGGCGGCGAGGGCGAGCACGTCGAGCGTTGGATGATCGGACATGGGAGGACGGCGAGAGGGAGAATGCAGAGTCCCGTAGGGGCGAGGCGTGCCTCGCCCGCGCCGAGGACGGCGTCGGGTTAGCTCACCACGAAGTTGACGAGGCGGCCGGGCACGTAGATCTCCTTACGGACCGTGCCCTCAGCGAGGTAGCGCGCGACGTTTTCCTCGGCCCGCGCCGCCTCGAGCACCGCCTCTTTCGAGGCGTCGGCCGCTACGGTGATCGTCCCGCGCAGCTTGCCGTTGACCTGCACCGCGATCTCGACCTCGTCCTCCTTCAGGAGCGCTTCGTCGTACTCCGGCCACCGCGCGTAGGTCAGGCTCTCACTGTGCCCGAGGCGGTGCCACAGCTCCTCGCCGAGGTGCGGCGCGAACGGGGCGAGCAGCAGGACGAACGCCTCGAGGACGGGCCGGGGCGTGGCCTCCCACTTGAGGGCCGCATTCGCGAACTCCATCATCGCCGAGATGGCCGTGTTGAAGCGCAGGCCGTCGAGGTCCTCGGTGACCTTCTTGATGGCGGCGTGGAGCGTGCGGAGGTGCTCCTTCGTCGGCTCGCCGTCCGTGACGGGCTGCTCCGTCGCCAGCCGCCAGACGCGATTGAGGAAGCGGTGGACGCCCTCGACACCGCTCGTGCTCCAGGGCTTGGTCTGCTCCAGCGGCCCCATGAACATCTCGTAGAGCCTCAGCGAGTCCGCGCCGTACTCCGCCACCACGTCGTCGGGGTTGACGACGTTCCCCCGGCTCTTGGACATCTTGTGCGCCCGCGCCTCGACCTCGACCTCCGGCTCGGCTGTGAGGACGAAACCGTCGCCGCGCTTCTCGACGCGGTCGGCGTCGACCGTCGAGGCGGTGCCGTCGCGCGTGACGGTGTACTCCATCTCGCCGAGGATCATGCCCTGGTTGACGAGCCGGGCGAACGGCTCGTCGGTCGAGACCACGCCCGCGTCGAAGAGGACTTTGTGCCAGAACCGGGCGTAGAGCAGGTGCAGCACGGCGTGCTCCGCGCCGCCGACGTAGAGATCGACCGGCATCCAGTACCGCTCCTTCTCGGGATCGACGAGCGCGTCGGCGTTGTCCGGGTCGAGGTAGCGGAGGTAGTACCAGCACGAGCCGGCCCACTGCGGCATCGTGTTGGTCTCGCGCACCGCCGGCTGCCCGTCGAGCTCGGTGTTCACCCACTCGGGGATGCCGGCGAGCGGGCTTTCGCCGGTGCCGGTCGGCTCGTAGCGCTCGACGGCGGGAAGCGTCACCGGGAGCGCGTCGTCGGGCAGCGGCGTCGGCTCGCCGTCGACGAAGACGATGGGGAACGGCTCGCCCCAGTAGCGCTGCCGGCTGAAGAGCCAGTCGCGGAGCTTGTAGGTGACTGTCGCCCGCCCGACGCCCTCGCTCTCGAGCCATTCGGTCATCTTCACCTTCGCCTCGTCTACGCCCAGGCCGTTGAGGTCGATGCCCTGCTCGGCGATGCCGGGGATCGCCCTCCCGGACGAGTCGGAGTTGGTAGCGGGGCCGTCGCCGGTGTAGGCCTCGCCGTCGAAGTCGGGCGGCGGCTCGACGGTGCGGACGATGGGCAAGCCATATTTGTCGGCGAAGTCCCAGTCGCGTTGGTCCTGGCCGGGCACGGCCATGATCGCGCCGGTGCCGTAGCTAGCGAGGACGTAGTCGGCGATCCAGACCGGGATGTGCTGACCCGTCGCCGGGTTGAGGGCGTGGCCGCCGGTGAAGACGCCGGTCTTGTCCTTTTGCAGCTCGGTCCGCTCGAGGTCACTCTTGAGCGCAGCGAGGGTGCGGTACTGCTCGACGGCCTCGGCCTGCTCCGGCGTCGTGATCTCGCCGACGAGCGGGTGCTCCGGGGCGAGGACCATGAAGGTCGCGCCGAAGAGCGTGTCGGGCCGGGTGGTGAAGACGCGGAGGGTCCGCTCGGCGTGGCCGAAGACGGAGAAGTCGACCTCCGCCCCCTCGCTGCGGCCGATCCAGTTGCGCTGCATCTCCTTCAAGGACTCCGGCCAGCCCAGCTCGTCGAGGCCGCTCAGCAGGCGCTCGGCGTAGGCCGTGATCCTGAGCATCCACTGCCGCATCGGGCGGCGGACGACCGGGTGGTTCCCGCGCTCGCTCCGCCCGTCGATGACCTCCTCGTTCGCCAGGACCGTCCCGAGCGCGGGGCACCAGTTGACCGGCACCTCGGCCTGATACGCCAGCCCTTTCTCGTAGAGCCGGAGGAAGATCCACTGCGTCCACCGGACGTAGCCGGGGTTGGTGGTATCGACCTCGCGGCTCCAGTCGTAGGAGAAGCCGAGCATCTTGAGCTGCTCGCGGAAGCGGGCGATGTTGCGCTCGGTGGTGGCGCGCGGGTGCGTGCCGGTCTCGACGGCGTACTGCTCGGCCGGCAGCCCGAAGGCGTCCCAGCCGATGGGGTGGAGCACGTTGAAGCCCTGCATCCGCCGGGCGCGCGCCAGGATGTCGGTCGCCGTGTAGCCCTCCGGGTGGCCGACGTGCAGGCCGGCCCCGCTCGGGTAGGGAAACATGTCGAGGACGTAGTACTTCGGCTTGCTCGCGTCGAAGCCCGCGTCGCCGGGGCCTGGCGTCTTGAAGGTCTCGTGCGCCTCCCAGTGGCGCTGCCAGCGGGGTTCGATCTCGTCGAAGGGGTAACCGGCCATGTGTATTTATGGATCGGGGGATCGGAGAATTGAGGGATTGACCGTCGGCAATCGAGCGCTCAACCCCCGGTCAATCTGCTGCTCGATGGAGAAACGGTCAGCCGTCGCTGGCACGCATCGTGTCGAGGTCGATCTCGCCGGCCGCGTCGAGGTCGAGGAGGGCTTGGGCGAACCGCTGCCCGGCGTCCGTGATGGCCCCGACGAGTGCCGCGCTCACCGCCTCGCGCCCGAGCCGGAGCCCGTACTGCGCCGTCGGCATCTCGACCAGGTCGAGGTAGGCGTCGAGGTCTTCGTCCGGCACCTCGCGGTAGGCGTAGAGCGCGCTGCCGCGCATGGCTCCGCCGACGTTGGCCTCCAGCATCGGCCGCACCCGGGCGCGGACCGAGTCGGCCGGCGTCGGGGCCTCGTTCGAGAGCGCGGCCGTCGACTCCTGCATCGCCACGATGATGTCGAGGTAGAGCTCCACGCCCGCCTCGGCGTCACCGGTGAGGGCGAGGTAGCGGTCCATCTGCGCCTCGCGCTCGGGACTGATCTCGGTCGCGGCGAAGCTGCCGGTCATGGCGTACATCTGCATCGCCACCTGCGCGTCCGCGTCCTCCGACGCCGCCTCCTGGAGCGCCTGCATCTGCCCGACGAGCGGCTGGTCGTACCACGGCAGCGCGGCTTCCAGGCTATCGGCCTCGCCTTCCGCCTCGACATAGGCCCGCGCTCGGGCCGTGAGGGCGTCGGCGCTCAGCGCTCCGGCGTAGATCGCCTGGAGCGGGGCCCGAGCCGGCTCGGGAAGCTGACCCGCCGCCTGCCCATGCACCTGCTGACCGATCTGCTCGCCGACGGCTCCGAGCTGATCCGGCAGCCCGCTCGCGTCGAGGTACGCCTCGGCGAGATCGGCCGAGACCTGGGCCGAGGCCGGGAGCGTGACGAGGAGGACAAGGACCGGAGCGAGGAGGCGCATGACAGCGAGAGGCCGGATGGCAGAGACGGGAAGGGGGCCGACTACGCGCCACCCCTTGACCGGTTGCGCGTCCACCGTCACAGCACGACGCCGATCAGAACCACCGCCGCCACGGCGATGACGACGAAGTTCAGCCCGAACGCGGCGACGAGCGCGAGCGCGAACGGCAGGCTCGCCAGCCGCGCGAACCGGGCCAGCGCGACGGTCCGCAGCCACGACCCGCGCGTGTCCAGCACCACTCCCCGCAGCCGCCACAGCACCCCGACCACGCCGACGAGCCGCCCCGCTCGGCCTTCGGTGGAAGACCCCGAGGCCCGCGACGCTGCCTCCGCTGCGGTCTCCCGAACCGCGCCGGGCACCGCCCGCAGCCGCGCCGGTAGGTCGAGCACCTCGCGCAGCGTGCCCACCGCCAGCCACGTCCCCGCCGCCGGCACGAGCAGCACCCCGAGCGCGAGCACCGCGAAGGGCGTCTTCGCCGACAGCGGCCACACCGCCGCCCCGAGCCAGATCCCCCACAGCGCTACCGCCGCCACGGCCGAGACCATGCCGACAGCGCGGACCTTGCCGACGACGCTTCGCACGGCCGGGACGAGACCGCGCAGCCGGTCGGCTGACGTAGCCTCGACCGCCGGAAGCGGCTCAGGAGAGACAGAGCGGGGCGGTTCCACAGGCGGAGCGGTGGGTGGGATGCGGAATCTACTCGACGGAGCGGCGGGTGGCCTTACTTTCCTTTGTGCATCTCACAGGACCCCAGCCAAGCACCACGACCTCGGAACGATGGATCTCAAAGCCGCTCTCTCGAACGCCCGCACGATTGCCGTCGTCGGCTGCTCGCCGCGCGAGACGCGGACCAGCCACCGCATCGCCCGCTACCTCCAGGGCGCAGGCTACACCGTCGTCCCGATCAACCCGAACCACGACGAGCTGCTCGCCCTCCCGTGCTACCCCGACCTGCTGCACGTCCCCGAGGACACCGAGATCGACATCGTGAACGTCTACCGGCAGCCGCGCTTCACCGAGGGCGTCGTGCAGGACGCCGTGGACCGCAGCGAGCGGACCGCGCACACGCCGCTCGTGTGGAGCCAGCTCGGCGTCTCCTCGCGCGAGGCCGAGCGCCTCGCCGCCGCGCACGACGTGCCCTACGTCGCCAACCGCTGCATCATGGTCGAGCACGCCCGGCTTCTCGGTTAAGGGCCTGTCCGAAAAGCCCGCTCGCTGCGCCTGGCGGCACGCCCCCGTGCTTCGTTGCGCTGCATCGCCGATGCTCACGCATCGTCTGCTTCGCGCGCCCTGCTCAGGGACCGCTCGCTCAGGCTCCGCTGGTCAAACCGACTTCCCGGACAGACCCCGAATGACCGCTCGGCGCGTCAGTCCACGCCGTAGCGCCACGTCATCGCCGCAAGGTCGTTGCCCGCGAAGCGCAGGCGGAGGACCACCGGGGTCGGGCTCTCGGGCACGCTTTCGACTAGCTCGACGAGCGCATCGCCGGTGAGCACAGCTTTCCCGAAGCGCCGCCGCGCCGCCGAGCGCCGCATCCCGACGTGCAACCCCTCGGCGGTTTCGTAGTCCGTCCCCGTCACCCGGACCTCTCGGAGAGTCTCCTCCCCGCCCGCCGCCTCATAGACGTCGAGGGCGAGCCCGTCGTAGACGAGCGTGCGGAGCGTGTCGACCTGCCCGGCGACCTCGCGGCTCTCGACCGGCCGCGCCTCGGTCCGCTGCGGCACGGCGAGGCGGCTCAGCACGGCTAGCGAGCCGTCCTCCCAACGATGGTACGCCCCTCGGAGCAGATCCGAAAGGGGCACGCCGGGACGAGCCGACGCAGTGGCTTCCGACGCAGTGGCTTCCGACGCAGCGGCTTCCGGCTTCGTGGCCTCCGGCTCCGTAGTCTGCGGCGCTCGGTCCGCCGGCGCTTCCTCCCGCTGCGGCTCCGTCGCGCACGCCGCGAGCGCGAGGCCGAGGGACCAGGCGACGAGCAGACGGCGAACCATTCGGAAGCAGTGAGGCAGAGGACAGAACACTCGGCGCGACGCGCAACGGACTCGCTGATTTTGACAGGTCGTATCCCGGTCCCTCACCCCGTTCTCCTCCCGATCACCAGCGCCAGGCCCTCCAACGGCGGGGCGTCTCCCGCGTGACGACAACTTACGGTCTGGCCTGCTCACCCGTCAGCCGCTCGAAGCGGGCGACCTCCTCGCGCAGCCGGACGCGCATCGGCTCCAGGCGGGGGTCGTCGAAGCGGTCCGAGGCGGCGAGGACGGCGTGGAAGTACCACCGCTGCTCAGGCGGTCCGGCCGAGAGAGCCTCGGGGCCGTCGCCGAAAATGTCGAGGCCGGCCTCGATGCCCTGGTTCATCGTCCAGACGTTGTGGAGCTTGTCGGCGAGCGAGATCGCCATGCTCTCGGTGGAGCCGGCACGGAGGGTCCGCACGTACGTCTCCTTGCGGAAGCGCCACGGGAGGAAGTGGCCGTCGTCTCCGATCTTGGGCTCGGTGACGCCGCGCACCCGGTCGGCGACGGCCGCGCCCATGAGAGCTACCAAGCCCTCGTGGCTCATCGTGTGGCGGTGCTGGTTGCCGTCCTCCAGCATGTCGTGCAGGAAGGCGGCGGCGACGGTCTCGTCGTCCCACCCGGCGCGCTGGGTGATGAGGGCGACGGCGCTGAGGTGCGCCATCACCGGAATCCGCATCACGGCCTCGGGCGGCGGGTCGTAGGGGCGCTGCCGCCACCGGCTCTTGCGGTAGGTCCGGTCGTGCCACTCCGCCGCGATCTCGATGGCCTGCTCGACGAGGGGAGAGAAGAGGAGCATGGCGTCTCTGGTTCCTGGCTTCTCGTTTTTCGTTGTCATGAACGGTCGGACTGCTAAACGAGAAACCAAGAACGGCAACCTACAGCTCGAGGACTTGGTGCTCGCTCGTGTCGAGGCTCAGCCCGCCGAGCCAGCGGGCGACGAGGTCCGGGCCGTATTTGTTCAGGAAGTAGAGCGCCGACAGGGTGCGCTCCTGCAGCCCGCCCGTCGGGTAGAGGCCGGCGGCGGCCTTGCCGAGCTGGTCGCGGACGACCTCGTGATTGCGCTTCTCGGCGCGGACGGCGCGGTCCTTTAGCGCGTCCAGCTCCTTTTGCAGTCCGGCGCGCGTCGCCTCGGCCGACTTGCCGAGGGTTGGGTCCACGCCAGCCACGACGGGCTTGAGCGCGTTGACGGCCTGGTGAATGTGGCTCGCCGCCTCGCCGAACGCGCCGTCGAGGTCGTGCGCCGAGCGGTCGAGCGCCACGCGCTGCCAGAGCGCCTCCAGGTCCCCGCCGAGGTCGGCGACGGTGAGGCCGTAGCGTTCGAGGATCTTCTGCACCTTGCCCTCGACGAGGGTCAGGCTCGCGCGCGGGAAGACGACGGGCATCGGCACGTCGAAGAGGTCGTAGACGCCGCGGAGCTGGGCGTAGTATGAGGCCTCGCCCGGTCCGGCGACGTAGGCCGCCGTCGGCAGCAGGCGCGCCTCGAGGACCGGGCGAAGGACGACGTTCGGGCTGAACCGCTCCGGCTCGGCGTCGAGCAGGGCGAGCAGATCGCCCTTCGCGTAGCGCCGGCCGAGGCCGCGCAGCGCGAAGCCGTCGCCGTCGGGATCGAGCGTAAAGCGCCCCTCGTCCTCCATCAGGAAGAGGTTGACCGGCAGCGGCGTCACCTGCCGGTGGAACCCCGCGTCGTCGAGCGCGGCGCTCGCCGACTCGAGCCGTTCGAGGGTCTCGGCCCAGCGCTCGATCTCCTGGCGGAAGACGTCTGCGCCGAGTCGCTTGAGCCGGGCGTCGTCGGGCGAGATGAAGACCAGGCCGGTCCCGGCGAAGAGGTGCTGCATCAGCGCGGCGAAGGCATCGCGCATCGTCTGTCCAGGGCCGTAAGCGTCGCGCACGGCCGCCATCAGGCGCTCGGTGAACTCGGTCGGCCGGAGCGCCGCCTCGAGCGCGTCGGTGGCCGCCCCGATCTCGTCGCCGAGGACGCGGCGGCCGACCGGCGTGCGGTCGTCGGAGGCGGGCAGCTCGATCCTCGCCGGATCGTTGCCACTAAGGAGGAGGGTCGCGCGGACTTCATCGAAGTCGTGGTCCTCGCCGGCCAGCCAGAACACGGGGACGACCGGCCGGCCGGTCTCGTCGGCGAGCCGCCGGGCGAGGCGGACGGCGGTGGCGGCTTTGTAGACGGTGTAGAGCGGCCCGCCGAAGAGGCCGAGCTGCTGCCCGGTCACGACGGCCGCGCTGTCCGGGTCGCGCAGCGCCTCGATGTGGGCGCGCACAGCCGCGTCGAGACTCCCCCACGCCTGGTTCTGCTCGGCGAGCACGTCGGCGAGCGTCTCGCGGTCCCGGCCGAGGGCCGCCGCGTCGGCTGCGGCCGACGCCCGGCTGCCGGCGTCGGTCCAATCGCGAGCGAAGAAGCGGAGCGCCGCCGGGTCCCCCTTCGCATAGCGCCGGAAGAGGTCAGGGAAGCCGCCGAGGTCGCCGAACGGCAGGCGGCGGGCGACGAGCGGCGGGGCGTCAGAGGCGGACATGGAGCGGGCAAAAAAGGAGGGGCGACGTAGGCGTCGCCCCTGGGCCGAGGTGAACTAGAGGCAGCGGCACGGCATCGCTAGTTCTCCTTCTGGAGCTGCTCGATTTCGTCGCGGAGCTGGGCGGCGCGCTCGTAGTCCTCGGACTCGATGGCCTTGTCGAGCTGCGCCTGCATCCGCGCCAGCGGCGAGCGAGCGGCGCGGACCTCCTCGGGCTCGGCCTCGGTGCGGGCGACGGGCGCTTCGTCCTCGTCGTCGGCCGGGATGCCGGCCTCGTCGAGCACGTCCGGGGCGACGAAGATCGGGGCCTTGCTGCGGACGGCGAGCGCGACGGCGTCCGACGGCCGGGCATCGAGCTGGTGCTCCTTGCCCGCGTAGACGTAGCGGATCTTGGCGAAGAAGGTGCCCTCGCGCAGGTCGTCGACGACGATGTCCGTGATGTCGGCCTCGATGGCCTCGAAGAGGTCGCGCAGCAGGTCGTGCGTGAGCGGTCGGGGCGGCTGGATCTCCTCGAGCTCGAGGGCGATGGCCTGCGCCTCGAAGGCCCCGATGATGATCGGCAGGCGGCGGTTGCCGTCGAGCTCGCCGAGCACGAGCGCGTAGGCCCCGCCGCTGGAAGGGCTGGTCGAGAGACCGATGATGTCGACTTGGATGTAGTCCATGATCCGGCGGAGGGCCAGGAAGATAATGACAGACCGCCGAGCGTAGAAGCCCACCCCGGCGACGGGAGGCCGTTCAGGAAACGACGCGCTCTAACGCCGCGACGAGGGCTCTGTTCTCGGCCGGCAGCCCGACTGAGGCGCGGACCCAGCCGCGCAGCTCCGGGTAGCCGCTCACGTCGCGGAGGCGGACGCCCTCGGCGAGGAGCGCCGGGAGGAGGTCGGCCGGCGGCAGGGGGGTGCGGAGCAGGAAGAAGTTGGCGGCCGAGGGCACGGTCTCGACTCCTTCGATGTCGTCCAGTGCGGCCACGAGCTTTACCCGCTCGGCCTTCAAGACCGCCACGCGCTCGGCGACCAGGCCGGGGCGCGCCAGCATCGCCAGGCCGATCTCTTCGCTGAGCCGGTCCACGAGGAAGGGCAGTCGCGGCTTTTCGAGCTCGGCGATGAGGTCGGGGTGCCCCATCAGATAGCCCAGGCGAAGGCCGGCCAGCCCCATCGCCTTCGAGAAGGTCCGCATCACGAGCACGTTGGGGAAATCGTGCAGCAGGTCGGCGGCCGCCGGCCCTTCGACGAACTCGAAGTACGCCTCGTCGATGAGCAGGAGGCCCGGTGCCGCAGCGGCCATCCGGCGCAGCTCGTCGTGCGAGAAGGCCTGCCCCACCGGGTTGTTGGGCGAGCAGACGACCGCGAGCGGAGCCTCCGCCTCCTGCATCGCCGAGAGGATGCGCTCGGGGTCGTGCGCGAGGTCCGGCCCCGGGTCGACCGGCACCACGGTGCCGCCGAAGACGCGCACGACGCTCGCGTAGAGCGCGAACATGGGCCGCGGCAGCACGACCGGCATTCCGGCCGTGATGAGGGCGAGGCCGACCGTGTGGGTCAGCTCGTTCGAGCCGCGCCCGACGATGATGCCCTCGGCCGGCCACCCGACGGCCTCGGCGAGCGCGGCGATCAGGCGGTGCGGCCGGTCCGGCGGGTAGCGGTTCCAGTCCGTCGCCCGGAGCGCCTCGGCGGCAGCGGCCTCGATCTCGGACGGCAGGCCGTAGGGGCTTTCGTTCTGGTCGAGCTTGGCCGCGCGGTCCAGCTTGGTGGCGACGCGGTAGGCCCGCTCGGCGCGCACCTCGGGCCGGACGAGGTCGAGGAGGTCAGCCACGCGGCGAGCGGCGGGCGGAGCGGACGGGGGCATCGGCGGCGTGGATCGGGAAGAGGAGGAAGACCCACGCGGCGCGGCGACGCCGGTTCCGTCGCGGTTCCCCGAACCGCCACCGGCTTACGAGAAGGACCTGACGCTGCACGGGCGACGGGCCAAGCGAACGGGCGACGTGAGTCTACTCCCGCACGTCCTCCTCGTCGTAGCGAACCTCGACCTCGGGCAAGTTACGGAAGTCGTAGTCCGGGAGGTGGTTCTCGCGGATGTAGTCGATGGCCTGGTGGAGGGCGTGGGCAAACTTGCCGAAGTCCTCCTTGTAGAGAAAGACTTTGTGCTTCTCCCACCGCCTTTCGTCGACCCGCTTGCTCTCGGTGATGGTGAGGAAGACGTCCTCACCAGAGCGGGTCGTCTTGACGTCGAAGAAGTAGGTCCGGCGGCCGGCCGGGACGCGCTTGGAGTAGACCTCGTCGCGGCTGTCGTGCTCGGGGGTGTCCTGTCCCATGAGAGTCCGTGCGGTTCGTAGGCGGAGCGCAGGCGACCTGCGCGCGGGCAATATCCACCCCGCCGCCGGACAAAAACAACAGGGGCAGCGGGCAGCGGAAGGTGCGGCACGGAGCGCGACGGCCTCGTTACCTTTCTCGGTCTTCTTTGATTCCCTCCATTCCCTCCATTCCCTCCATTCCCTCCATTCCCTACGGCTCGCGGGGCGTGACGGGCGGCAGCGTGGCGAGCGCGACGGGCTGGAGGATCGGCTGCTCGACGTGGAGGCGGAGCCGCTCGGCCCACTGCCGGTCGAGGCGGTCGAGGCGGACCGCGAGGCCGCCCGCCTCATCGGCGCGGCCCTGCGCCAGCAGGCAGTAGCCGAGGAGGTAGAGCGCGGGCGCGAAGCGGTGGTCGCGGCGCAGCACCTCGCGCAGCGACGCCTCCGCCTCGGCGTAGCGGAGCTGGGCCGCGTCGATGCGCGCCTGCCCGAGCGCGGCGAGCGTGGCGTACGGCGTCCCGTCCTGTATCGCCCCGAAGAGCGCGCGCGCGGCCGCGAAGTCGCCGGTGCGGAGGTAGTGGTGGCCGAGCGCGTAGGCCGCCGGGAAGTAGGTCGCGTCGCCGTCGAGCGCTAGGCGGTAGGCGGCGGCGGCGCGGTCCCGGTCGCCGATCTGGTCGAGCGTCGCCCCGAGCAGGAACTGGAGCGCCGGGTCGTGCGGGGCCTCGGCCGCCACGCGGCGGAGCGCCTGCTCCTGGCGCTCGCGCTCGCCGGCCCGCCACCCGGTCGTCTGGGTCAGGTTCGTGGCGAGCGCGAGCACGGCCGCGTGGGCCTGCGCCCCGGCGCGGGCGTGGACGGCGAGTGCCGCCTTCAGCCCGTACGGTCGGACCCCACGCCGCAGCGCGAGCGCCGGCCGCGGGTCCGTGGCGAGGCACACATCCTCGACGAAGAGGTCCGCCCCGGCGGCCGTCCGGCCCGAGGTGACGACGCCGAGCACGCGGCCCTGTCGGTCGAGCAGCGCGCCGCCGCTGTCGCCCGGGCGGACGCGGTTGGACGACACCAGAATGGCCTCACCCTCGCCAGGGTGGAGCGTCGGATAGCGGAGGCCGACGCCAGGCTGCTGCGCCCCATCGGGCCACCCAGCCGTGAACGCCGGGTCGCCGGCCGCGCCCTGCTCGTTCAGGGGCGCGAGCGGGAGCGGCGTCAGCCCCGCGCGCCGCACCGCCGCCGGGTCGACGCGGAGCACCGCCACGTCGCGCACCGGGTCGATGGCCCACACCTCGTCCGTCGTGAGCTGCTGCCCGCCCGGAAGCTCGACGCGCACCCGGTCGGTCCCGACGACGACGTGGTACGCCGTCACGAGGGCGTCCTCCGCCACGAGGAACGCCGAGCCGATGCGGACGAACCCGTCGCCCTCGGCCGCGACCGGAAGGACGGACCGCGCTGCAGCGTAGACCCGCCGCGCCTCGGCGTAGACGTGGAGCGTGTGCGGCTGCGTCGCGGTCTGCACCGCGCCGACCGACACCGTCACCGGCGGGACGCGCAGGGTCCCGGCGTGCAGCGCGCGAAGCGTGAAGCGCCGCGTGAGCACCGCCACCGAGCCCCCTGCTACCGTCCCGCGCCCAGCCTGGATGGCCCCGGCGCGGACGAGCTCGAACGCGCCGCCCCCCGGATCCACCTCGATGGCAATGCCGTCCGAGCCCGCGCTCGTGACGATGACCTCGGCGTCGAGCACGAACGTCTCGCCGAGGGCGGCGACGGTGCGGCTGACCGACGAGAAAACCTGGACGCGCGGCGCGTCCGCAGTCGCGCTTGCCGAGCCGGCGAGCAGCACCGCGAGGGCCAACACAAATCCTCTGACGTAGGCGTGCATAGCTGTTCCTCCGAGCGTTCCGTCGCGCTTGTTAACAATTTGGTAATGTGCCGATGGCTCTGAGTATACCACAATCTCCAAGCCACAGCGCGCGTGTCCTCGCGCACAATGGAACGAAATAGACCTCGCCGCGCCGGGAATTGCTCTTTACGCTTGTCTGTACCTTCCGGCTCCGGCCCGTGCCCGGCCTCGGCATGGGGTCTTTACGACCCGGCCGTTTCCCCCTTCTTCCTACCGCTCTCCCGATGAACCTGACCGAGACCTTCGGCGACCTCGCAGACAAAATGCAGGGCTGGCTGGAGCAGCTCATCCTGCTGCTGCCCAACCTCGTCGCGGCGGTCCTGATCGTCATCGTGACGGTCTTCGTGTCGCGGTTGGTGCGGCGCGTGGTCAAGGGGCTGCTCGGCCGGACCTCGTCCTACGAGCAGGTGAACCACCTCTTGGCGACCATCGCCTACGTGGTCGTCTTCGCCGTCGGGACGTTCATCGCGCTCGGGGTGATCGGGGCGGACAAGGCGGTGACGTCGCTGCTGGCGGGGGCGGGCATCCTCGGCTTGGCGCTCGGCTTCGCGTTCCAGGACCTGGCGGCCAACTTCATCGCCGGCATCCTGCTCTCGATCCGCCGTCCGTTCCTCGAGGGCGACATCATCGAGACGAACGACTACATGGGGATCGTGGACGAGATCAACCTCCGCTCGACCCGCATCCGCACCTTCCAGGGGCAGATCGCGATCATCCCGAACGCGATGGTCTTCCAGAACCCGGTTGAGAACTTCAGCACGCGGCACCGGCGCGTGGACCTGAGCTGCGGCGTGGCCTACGGCGACGACCTCGAGCAGGCCCGGGCGCTCGCGCTCGGTGCCGTCAACGGGCTGGACGTGGTCGACACTGACCGGCCGGTCGACCTCTACTTCAACGAGTTCGGCGACAGCTCCATCAACTTCGTGCTCCGCTTCTGGGTCAGCTTCGGCAAGCAGACGGACTTCCTGACCGCCCAGAGCGAGGCCATCATCGCCATCAAGAAGGCCTTCGACGAGGGCGGCGTCACGATCCCCTTCCCGATCCGCACGCTCGACTTCGGCGTGGTCGGCGGCGAGCGGCTCGACGAGATTCTGCCCAGGCGCTTTTACGACGGCACCGGCGACGGCAGCAGCGACGACGACGGGCAGATCGTGGTGCCTGGCACGGACGAGGGGTGACGATGCCATTCGACATCCTGAAAGAGCGCCTCGCGCCGGTCAGCGACCTCCGCGCGGCGGCCGCCCTCCTGGAGTGGGACCAGGAGACCTACATGCCGCCCGGCGCGGCCGAGGCCCGCGCCCACCAGCTCGCCACGCTCCAGCGCCTCGCCCACGAGCACCTCACCGACGAAGCCGTCGGCACCCTGCTCGACACGCTCGACTCCGACCCGCCCGAGGACGAAGCCGGCCGCGCCCTCGTCCGCATCGCCCGCCGTGATTACGACCGGGCGAACACGCTCCCGGCCGACTTCGTGGCCCGCCTCGCCCGGGCGAAGGCCGCCGCGCTCGAAGCGTGGAAGCACGCCCGGCAGGACGACGACTTCGCCCGCTTCGCCCCGCACCTCGACGCCATCGTCGCGCTCAACATCGAGCAGGCCGAAGCCGTTGGCTACCCAGACCGGCGCTACGACGCGCTCCTCGACCTCTACGAACCCGGCGCGACGACCGCCGAGGTCGAGACCCTCTTCGCCGACCTCAAGGCCGAGCTCGTGCCCATCGTGCGAGCGCTTCGGGACTCGTCCCTGGGCGAGGCCGAGCCGCCGGACGACAGCCTCCTGCGCCGCGCCTTCGACGCCGAGCGGCAGTGGCACTTCGGGCTCGAGGTTGCCCGCGCCCTCGGCTACGACTTCCGCCACGGCCGCCAGGACCGCTCGGCCCACCCGTTCTCGACCGCCTTCGCCCCGACGGACGTCCGCATCACGACGCGCCTCGACGCGAGCTTTTTCCCGACCGGTCTGTTCGGGACGATCCACGAGGTCGGCCACGCGCTCTACGAGCAGGGCGTCGACCCGGCGCTGGCGCGGACGCCGCTCGCCGAGGGAACCTCGCTCGGGATGCACGAGAGCCAGTCGCGGCTGTGGGAGAATCTGGTCGGGCGCAGCCGTGGGTTCTGGCACTGGGCGTATCCACGCCTCCAGCAGACCTTCCCGGCCGCGCTCGGCGATGTGGCCAAGGAGGCGTTCTACCGCGCCGTCAACCGCGTCCGCCCGTCGCTCATCCGCGTCGAGGCCGACGAGGTGACGTACCACCTCCACGTCATGCTCCGCTTCGAGATCGAGACGGCGCTCATCGACGGACGCCTCGCGGTGCGCGACGTGCCCGAGGCGTGGAACGCCGGTATGCACGACCTCCTCGGCCTGACGCCGCCGAGCGACGCCGACGGCTGCTTGCAAGACGTCCACTGGGCGCTCGGCGCGATCGGCTACTTCCCGACCTACTCGCTCGGCACCCTGATGTCGGTCCAGCTCTTCCAGGCCGCCGAGCGCGACCTCGGCGACCTGGGCGAAGCCTTTGCGCGCGGTGAGTTCGCCCCGCTGCTCGGGTGGCTGCGCGCGCACGTCCACCGCTGGGGCCGGGCGCGCTCGGCGTCTGAGATCCTGGAGTCGGCGACTGGCGGCCCGCTCCGCGCCGAGCCGTGGCTGGCCTACGCCCGCCAGAAGTTCGGCGCGGTCTACGGCGTCTCACTCTGACCGAGCTGCCCCGACCTCACCGGCGGCACGGGGAACCCTTCGTGCATCCGTGGTAGAGGACAGAAAAACGAGGAGTTCTGTGCAACTGACCATCAAGGACGACGCGCACCCGATGGCGGCAGAGCTGGCCCGCCTGACGGGCGAGAGCATCAGCGAAGCCGTGACCCGGGCCATCGAGCAGCGGCTCGAAAAGGAGCGCCGCCGAAAGGACGAGGAACGAGGCGACCTAGCGGGCCGGCTAGCCCCAATCATTGCACAGGCTAGACGACGTCCTGTGCTCGATGACAGACCCGGAGATGAGATCCTCTACGACGAGCACGGTTGCCGAAATGATTGTGGTCGCCCCCTCAGACCTGGTAGCAGTTTTACTTGGCGAAGAGAATGCTGCTCAATACATGACGTGGCTTGAGCAGTCACCGGCTGTTTTCATGTCAGCGGCCTCCTACGTCGAGGCTTTCGCGGTGTTGTCAGGAAGCGAGCACGTGGAATAGCTGACGATGCGGACGACCTCCTCCGGGAAATCGACGTGACCATCGAGCCTGTGACGCCGGAGCAGGCGGAGAACGACTTTGCCAAGACCGACATCGAAGCCGCCGTCTAGCTGAACTGCATCAGAGAATGTCAGCGCGGAAGGCGTCGCCGGCCGTGACGGAGCGGGCGAAGGCGGTCATCAGGCGGACGGCGTGCTCGACATCGCCGAGGTCGACGGTCTCGACGGTCGAGTGCATGTAGCGCAGCGGGATCGAGAGCAGCGCACTCGGGACGCCGGCCTTCGAGTTGAAGATCACGTCCGTGTCGGTGCCGGAGAAGCGCGACGACGCCTCGTGCTGGAGCGAGATTCCCTCGTGCTCGGCGATCTCGACGAGCCGCTCGACGACCTTCGGGTGGTTGACGGTGCCGTGCGTGACGCTCGGCCCACCGCCGAGCGTGACCGCGCCGTGCTTGGCCTTCTCGATGCCGGGCGAGTCGGTGGCGTGGGTCACGTCGAGCACGAGCGCCACGTCCGGCTCGAGCCGGTAGGCCGCCATCCGCGCGCCGTGCCCGCCGATCTCCTCCTGCACTGCGTTGAGCCCAACGACCGTGCTCTGCCGCTGCTCCTTCGACGCCGCGAGCTGGTGCAGCGCCTGCGCGACCACGAACCCGCCGAGCCGGTTGTCGAGCGCGCGCCCGACGAGCCGCGTATCGGTCAGCGCCTCGACCGAGTCGGCGTAGACCGCCGGGTGCCCGACCCGGACACCGCGCTCGGCCACCTCCTCCTTGCTCGACGCGCCGACGTCGAGGAACAGCTCTTCGAGCTTCGGGGCCTTCTCCTCGCCCGAGCGGTCCCGGAGGTGGATCGCCGTGTTGCCGACCACGCCGAGGACGGGGCCGCCGGGGGTGAGGATGCGGACGCGCTTACCGCGCGCGACGGCGTGGTCGCTCCCGCCGATGCGGTCCAGGTGGATGAAGCCCTCGTCGGTGACGTACTTCACCATGAACCCGATCTCGTCGGCGTGGGCTTCGAGCAGAACCGTCGGGCCGTCACCCTTGAGGGTTGCCCAGACGTTGCCGTAGGCGTCGCTCTCGACGCGGTCGGCGACGGGCTGGACGTAGGCGGCCCACTTCTTCTGGCCGGGCGTCTCGAAACCGGTCGGGCTGGGCGTGGAGAGGAGGTCGAAGAGAAAGGTGCGGTCGGCGTCGGTCATCGGGGCGAGAGGGGTCAGGTGGAACCCGGCGGGGTGAGGTCTGTGGAAGGCGCGACCCGAATATCGCGCCCATGACTATGTGCCGTTTCCTCTTGTTCGCCCTCCTCCTCATCGCCGCGCCGGCTTGGGCGCAGAGCATTGACGCGCCGGAGCCGCTGGTGGTGATGAACCTCGCGGCCCACCCCGACGACGAGGACGGCCTGACCCTCGCCCACTACCGCTGGGCTCACGACGCCGCCGCCTACTCGGTGATCTACACGCGCGGCGAGGGCGGGCAGAACGAGATCGGCCCCGACCTCTACGCCCGGCTCGGCGCGCTCCGCACCGAGGAGACCGAGCGCGCCGGGCGCATCCTCGGCTCCCAGGTCCGGTTCCTCAACTTCGAGGACTTCGGCTACTCGAAGTTCGCCGCCGAGGCCTTCGAGCGGTGGGGCGGGCGCGACGCGGTGACGGCCCGGCTCGTCGAGGTCATCCGCACGCTCAAGCCGGACGTGATCTTTACGAACCACGACACGCTGACCGTCGGGCCGCGGACGCAGCACGGGCAGCACCAGGCCGTCGGGCTGTCGGCCTACGACGCCTTCGCGCTCGCCGCCGACGCGGGCTACCACCCCGAGCAGCTCGCCGAACCAGGCGTCGATCTGTGGCAGCCAAAGCGTCTCTTCCTCCGGTTCTGGCGTGGGCCGGACGGGGAGCGCGTGGACGCGAAAGTCCCCGTCGGGGACCGCATCCCGGAGCGCGACGAGGCGGCAGCGGACCTCGCCGTGCGCGCCGCCGCCGAGCACCGCTCGCAGGGGTTCGACAAGTTCGCCCCGCGCTTCCGCGCCGACACGACCTACTTCCAACTGCTCCGCGCCGCGCCGGGCGTCCCGCCCCTCCCGCCGAACGCGGCCGACCTGGCTGCCGGCTTGGCTCCGAACCAGAGCGCAGCCGACCTCCCGCTCGCGGCGCTCCTCGACACCGGCCGGCTGACGGCCTCGCTCCAAAGTGGCGAGGGCCTCCGCCCGGACACGGAGCGCGCCGTTCCAGGGCAGACGCTGCCGGTCTACTGGCGCTTCGGGACGCAGTTCGCTCCGTACGGGGAGCCGGTCCCCGTCGAGGTCGTCTTCACCGGCGCGGTCGACACGGTGGTGACCGTCCCGCCGGAGAACGCCTCGAACACCGAGCCGATCGCGATGCTCCACATCCCGGCCGACGCCGCACCGTCGCTCCCGAAGGCCGAGCGGCAGTACGACCGCTTCCTCAGCACGCCGCCGATCCAGTACGCCGTCCGCCTCCCCGGCCAGGCTGGGGCCATCTACACCGCCGAGCACCTCGCCCTCGAGATCACGGAGCCGATTACGGTAGAGCTCGCCGACGGGGTCGTCCGGCTCCGGCCGGGCACCAACACGCTCTCATACCGCATCCGCATCGACGACCCGGCAGCGACGGCGTCTGTCGTCCAACTCGTGATCGCCCCGCCGGGTGGGGCGAACGTCCGCGTCCGCCCGCTCGTGCTCGAGGAGCAGACTGTGGCGAAGGCGGCCGGGTGGACCGACGAGACCTTCTCCTTCACCCTCCCCGACGACGTGGAGCCGGGCGACTACGAGCTTCGCCTCGAAGCCCGCCCCGTCCCGACGCCGTCGGCGTGGACGCCCGCGACGGCGACGCGCTCCGCGCGCGTGCTGCCGCCCGTCGACGTGCCGCAGGGCCTTCGGATCGGCTTCGTCGAGAGCTACGACGACACCACCGAGGACGCGCTCCGCGAGCTAGGCGCGACGGTCGTCCCGCTCGACTCGGCCGCCCTCGCGGCGGCGGACTTCGCCGGGCTGCACACCATCGTCGTGGACATCCGGGCCTACCTCGTCCGCTCCGACCTCCGCCGCTACAACGACGCGCTGCTGGACTGGGTGCGCGGCGGCGGCCACCTCGTCGTGACCTACCAGAAGACGTTCGAGTGGAACCCGCAGTACGACGACCCCTTCGACGACGCGCAGAAAAACCCGGCCGGCTTCGCGCCCTACCCCCTGCTCCTCGGCCGGGACCGGGTGACGTACGAGGACGCCGCCGTGACGGTCCTCGAGCCGGAGCACATCCTCTTCCACGCGCCGAACGAGATCGCGCCGGGCGACTGGGACGGCTGGGTGCAGGAGCGCGGCCTCTACTTCCCGGCTGAGGTCGACGAGCGCTACACCGAGTTGCTCTCGATGCACGATCCGGGCGAGGCTCCGCTGACGCGCTCGACGCTGCTGGCCGAGGTCGGCGACGGGACGTACCTCTACACGGCGCTCGGGTGGTACCGGCAGCTCGCGGCCTCCAATCCGGGCGCGACTCGGCTCTTCGCAAACCTCGTCAGCCTCCCGCTTGTGGACGGCCGATGAGCGCTGACCGTGCGGCGCGCACCGGCCCGGCGTATGCAGCGCTCGCGGCGGCGGCGGTGCTGTGGGGCGCGTCGTTCCCGCTGGGCAAGCTCGCCCTCGCCGAGGTGCCGCCGAGCTGGCTGATCCTCTACCGCTTCGCCCTGGCGTCGGCGGTGATGCTGCCGTTCGTCGGGTGGCGCAGGCTCCGCTGGGACCGGGGGACGGCGGGACTCGTGCTCGCGTGCGCCCTCGTAGCCGGTCCATTCATGTTTCTGCTTCAGTTCGAGGGCCTGGCGCGGACGACGGCGTCGAGCGCGGCGCTGCTCGTCGCCACGGCCCCGCCGATGCTGGCGCTCGCGGCGACGTGGTTCGACGGCGAACGGCCCGGCCCGATGACCTGGGCGGCGGTCGCGCTGTCGGCGCTCGGGGCGATGCTGCTCGTCGGGCAGCCCGGCCCCGGCCGGACGCTCCTGGGCGAGGTGCTCGGGGCGTGGGCGCTGGTCGGCGGCGTGCTGCTGCTCGGTGCCTCGGTCCTGGCTACGCGCCCGACGCCGAGCGCCTCATGACCGACCTCGCCCCGCCGCCACGCTTCGACGCCGCGCGCTTCGAGACCTACCGACCGCAGAACCCGGCGCAGGCCGAGGCGCTGGCGAGTGCCGAGCGCTTCGCCGAGCGCGTACGCGAGCGCTACACCGGGCCGAGACTCCTCCGCTGGCTGAAGAAGGACGACTCGCTCCGCAGCGGGCTGTACCTCGTCGGGCCGGTCGGGACGGGCAAGACGCACCTGCTGGTCTCGACCTACCGCGCCCTCTCGCCCGCCGTGCCGTGCGCGTTCCTCCACTCGTCGGCGCTGTTCCGGGCGCGCGAGCGGCCCGAGGTCTGGGCCGAGCAGCTCGCCGAGCGCGTGCGCGTGCTGCTGATCGACGAGGTGGAGCTGGACGACGCCGCCAACGAGGTGCGGCTGACGGGCGTGCTCAAGGCGCTCGGCCGGCTCGGGGTGACGGTGGCGGCGACGAGCAACGCCGAGCCGGAGAAGTTCCTGTCCGCCGAGTTCGGGCGCGACCGGCTGGAGCGCTTCATCTCGGAGGAATTCCGCAGCCGGTACCACGTCGTCTTCGTCCCCGGCGAGGACTTCCGCAAAGGCCTCGACAAACCCGGCCGCGCCTTCGTCGGCCCGCTCGACGCCGCCGACGCCGCGATGCGCCTCGCCTTCGAGCGCGACCCCGGCCCCACGCTCTGGCTGTCCTGCACCGAGCTGATGCAGCGCGCCACCGACACCGAGCGGCGCGTCCTCACCGCCGCCCTCGCCGCGCCCGACGGGCTCTACCTCGCCGACCTCGCCGTGGCCTCGACCGACGACGCGCTGCGCCTGCTCCGCGTCGTGGACGACCTCTACACGCACCCGTCGCCGCCCGTCCTCCACTTCACTTCCGAGACGCCGCCCGAGCAGTGGTTCCCGGCAGAGCGGGCCGCGGCCGGCGTCGAGCGCGCCGTGGCCGAGAAGTTCGAGCGGACGGTCTCCCGGCTCCACGCGATGTGCGCCGTGCAGCGCGTCGGCAAACGCTGAGGCAGAAGGCAGAAGGCGGAGAGCACCTCACCGGCGGGGTTACTTTGTCCAGTCTTTTTCCATTCCCTCCCCCATGCCCTTCATCGACCTCCCCGCTTGGCTGATCCCGACGGTCCTCGGCGTGGCGCAGGTCCTGGGCGTGCTGAGCGCGCTCGACGCGGTGATGAAGACGCGGACGCCGCAGGGCGCGACGGCGTGGGTGCTCGCCCTCGTGCTGATGCCGCTCGGGGCGCTGCCGCTCTACTGGATCTTCGGCCGCACCAAGTTCGACGCCTACGTCGAAACGCTGCGCGACTTCGACCGGAAGGTGGCCGAGCACCTGGACCAGGCCCGCACCGGCGTCCACGCCGAGTTCCTCGTGGAGCCTGACGGCGAGCGGGGCGAGCTGCGCGCCTTCGACGAGATGGCGACGCTGCCGCTGACCTGCAAGAACGGGGGGCAACTGCTTATCGACGGTGAGCAGACGTTCGAGGCCATCTTCGCTGCGCTCGACCGCGCCGAGGTCTACATCCTGGCGCAGTTCTACACGATCCACGGCGACCGGATCGGGACCGCCTTCAAGGAGAAGCTGATCGCTGCGGCCAAGCGGGGCGTGCGGGTGCATCTGCTCTACGACGAAGTCGGCTCGCACAAGCTGCCGCGCTCGTACAAGCGGGCGCTGGAGGAAGCTGGGGTCCGGGTCTCCGACTTCGGCGGCGACCGAAGCTGGCTCGGCCGCTTCCGGCTCAACTTCCGCAACCACCGCAAGGTCGTCGTCGTCGACGGCGTCTGGGCAGCCGTCGGCGGGCTCAACGTCGGCGACGAGTACCTCGGGCGCGACCCGAAGCTCAGCCCGTGGCGCGACACCCACGTCGCCGTCACCGGGCCGCTCGTGCAGGGCGCGCAACTCTCGTTCCTGCGCGACTGGTACTACGGCACCGAGGAGCTGCTGGAGGTCGAGTGGACCCCGACGCCGTCGGAGGAGGACCGCGAGGCGCTGCTGCTGGCCTCCGGCCCGGCTGACGAGCTAGAGACGTGCGGGCTGCTCTACACCCACGCCATCGAGTCGGCCGAGGAGCGGGTCTGGATCGCCACGCCGTACTTCGTGCCCGACGGCCGGGTGCTGGCCGCGCTCCAGCTCGCGGCGCTGCGCGGCGTCGATGTCCGCATCCTGATGCCGCGGCAGTCGGACAGCGTGTTCTTCCAATTCGTCCCCTACACCTACCTCCCCGAGATCGAGCGCGCAGGCGTCAAGACCTTCCTCTACGAGGACGGCTTCATGCACCAGAAGATCATCCTCATCGACGACGCCTACGCCGGGGTCTCGACGGCCAACTTCGACAACCGCTCGTTCCGGCTCAACTTCGAGATCACCGTCCTCTTCTGCGACGAGCGCTTCGCGGGCGACCTCGGTGAGATGCTGGAGACCGATTTTGCGAAAGCGACCCGGATCACGCGGCAGGATCTCGAGGACAAGTCCTACGCCTTCCGCGTCGCCGCCCGCGCCGGCCGCCTCCTCGCGCCTGTGCTCTGAGCTGGGGGCCGGCGTCTGCAATAACGCCTATTTTCATCCACCGGAGAACATGTCTGGGTTGACATCCCGCTCCTGCCGGAGGATTCGGAGCACCGTAATGACCGTCTCCTCGCCTCCGGTGAAGTGGTAGTAAAGGGTAGTCTTGTACTCGCCGAGAACCACGGCTTGCAGTCCCCCTCCGAGGTCGTTCTTCGGACTCCTGCTCTCTGGGAACTGCTCCAAGCGCTCGACGACAGAGATCACGGCGTCAACAAATCGGTTGGCGGTTTGGTCGCTGTGGTACTCGAAGATCGCGGCGATGTCTTCTTCGGCGCGCGGGAGGATGATGGAGCGGGCCATCCTAGGTCGTCGTTTCTGCCGCTTCGCCGGCGCGAAGCTCCGCCGCCCGCTTCAGAACCAGGGACCGAATCTTCTCCCCGTCGAAGGGCACCGCCGGGCCGCTGTCCAGGCCTTCTTGACTACGCGCACGAAGCTCCTCAAAATCGCCCTAACGTCAATCATTGACATCGCAGGTCGAGCCGGAAAACGTTTCCTGGCGGCGGGCTCCCGGTTCTCAGAACCTGCCCTCCCGACGCGCACGGGCAGCCCGGCGGGGTGGCACGTTGTTTTCCTTAGCGCGGGCGAACCCACCGCCGCCCCGTGAGCGACCAGCCCGACCGCCAGGAGAAGGTCCACGACCCGACCCCGCAGCGCCTCAAAAAGGCGCGCGAGGACGGCAACCTCTTTCGCTCGAAGGAGGCCTCGTCGGTCGGGATGCTCGCCGTCGGGTGCTCGCTGCTGATCGGGGGGATGCCGTACGCGTTCGGGGTGCTCCAGGCGCTGATGGCGCACACCTTTCTCAGCGCGCCCTTCGTCGAGTTCAGCCCGGAGAGTATGCAGACGCTACTCGCCGAGACGGGCTCGCAGGTGCTGCTCATCCTCGCCCCGTTCTTCGGCGCGCTGATGGTGGCCGGCGTGGGGCTGAGCGTGCTGCAGACCGGCTGGAACGTCTCGGCCAAGCCGCTGATGCCGAAGGCGAACCGCGTCTCGCCCGCGCAGGGCTTGAAGCGGCTGTTCTCCTCGAAGGGCCTGTTCGAGACCGGCAAGTCGCTCGCCAAGATCGCCGTCGTCGGGCCGCTCGCCTTTTGGGCGATCAAGGGGCACCTCGCCGAGATCCTGGTGCTCCACGCGGTCCCGCTCCCGGCCATCTTCACAGCGGCCGGCGGCTGGATTGCGGCGCTGCTGCTCCAGATGCTGCTCGCGCTCGCGCTCCTGTCGGCGGTCGATTTCTCGTTCGAGAAGTGGAAGTACAAGCAGGACCTCAAGATGACCGACCAGGAGGTCAAGGACGAGTCCAAGAACCAGGAGGGCAACCCCGAGATGAAGGGCAAGCGCCGGCAGGTCGCCCGCGAGATCGCCCGCCGCCCGCGCCTCGACCATGCCGTGATGCAGGCCGACGTCGTGATCACCAACCCGACCCACTACGCGGTCGCGCTGAAGTACGACCCGCTCCAGGGCAACGCGCCGCGCGTGCTCGTCAAGGGCGTCCGCAAGCGCGCCCTCCGCATCAAAGCCCTCGCCGCCGAAAACGCCGTTCCGACCATCGAGGACCGGCCGCTGGCGCGCGCGCTGTGGGGGTCCGTCGCCGAGGGGCAGGAGATCGCGGAGGACCTGTACCCCGCCGTCGCCGCCGTGCTCGCCGAGGTCTACCGCCAACGCGAGAATGCGGAGAAGGGATAACAGAGGATGGAGAATAGCGACCTGCCGTGACCGGCTTCCTACCCCTCTCTTTCTCCTCTCCCGACCGAGCCTCCGCCTTACTGATCTAGCCCACTCCCGTGCCCAACCTTCCCGCTCCCTCCGGCGCGCCCGTCGCCCCGCCCGCGCTGCGGATGGGCAGCGAGGTCGTGGTCGCCTCCAGCGTGGTGTTCATCCTGCTGATGCTGGTGGTGCCGCTGCCGGGGTTCATCCTCGACCTGCTGCTGGCGACCAACATCGCGGTCAGCCTGGCGGTGCTGCTGACGGCGTTCTACGCGAACCGGCCGCTGGAATTCGCCATCTTCCCCGGCCTGCTCTTGATGACGACGCTCTTCCGGCTGTCGCTCAACGTGGCGAGCACGCGGCTGATCCTGAGCGAGGCCAAGGCCGGGGCGCTGATCGCGGCCTTCGGCGACTTCGTGGTGGCGGGCAACTACGTCGTCGGCGGGATCGTCTTCCTGGTGCTCGTCCTCATCAACTTCGTGGTCATCACGAAGGGCTCCGGGCGGATCGCCGAGGTCGGCGCGCGCTTCACGCTCGACGCGCTGCCGGGCAAGCAGATGGCGATCGACGCCGACCTCAACGCCGGGCTGATCGGCGAGGCCGAGGCGCGGCAGCGGCGCGAGGACGTCGGCCGCGAGGCCGACTTCTACGGCGCGATGGACGGGGCCTCGAAGTTCGTCCGCGGCGACGCGATGGCGGGCCTCATCATCACGGCGATCAACATCGTCGGCGGGCTCATCATCGGCGCGACGCAGCACGGGATGACGGTCTCCGAGGCGGCGGCGACGTTCACGCTCCTGTCCATCGGCGACGGCTTGGTGAGCCAGATTCCGGCGCTGCTGATCTCGACCGCCGCCGGCATCATCGTCAGCCGCGCCTCGGGCGAGGGCAACCTCGCCGGCGAGCTCCAGGGGCAGCTCTTCACCAAGTCGCAGCCGATCCTACTCACCGGCGGGTTCCTGGTGCTGCTCGGGCTGATGCCGGGCTTGCCGATCCTGCCGTTCTGGATGCTCGCCGCCGGCACGCTCTTCCTCGGCAAGAAGCGGAGCGACGCCGAGCACGCCGACGCCGTCGAGGTCTACCACGACGGCCTGCGCGAGACCGCCGCCGCCGAGGTCGAGGAGGAGACCGCCCCGGCCGACCTCCTGCTGGTCGACCCGCTCGAGCTCGAGATCGGCTACTCGCTCATCTCGATCGTCGACCCCGGCCAGAACGGCGACCTCTTGGAGCGGGTCAAGATGCTGCGGCAGCAGCTCGCCGTCGAGCTGGGCGTGGTGATCCCGCCGGTCCGCATCCGGGACAACGTCGCGGTCGGGGCCAACACCTACGTCATCAAGCTGCGCGGCAACGCCGTCGCCGAGGGCGAGGTGATGCCGGGCTACCACCTGGCGCTGCTGCCCGAGGGCGCGGCGGACGTGCCGCCGGGCATCCGCTGCCAGGACCCGACGTTCGGGCTGCCTGCCGTGTGGGTCGCCGAGCGGAACCTGGGCGAGGCCGAGCGGCTCGGGCTGACGGTCGTCGAGGCCCCGGCCGTCGTGACAACGCACCTGCTCGAGGTGCTCCGCAAGCACGCCTACAAGCTGCTCGACCGGCAGGAGACCAAGAAGCTCATCGACAAGGTGAAGGAGACGGCCCCGGCGCTCGTCGAGGAGCTGGTCCCCGGCGTGCTGCCCATCGGCGCGGTGCGGAAGGTGCTGGCGCGGCTGCTGCAGGAGCGCATTCCCATCCGCGACCTGGTCACGATTCTGGAGAGCCTGGCCGACCATGCGCCGATGACGAAAAACCTCGACGTCCTCGTCGAGTACGCCCGCGCCGCGCTCGCGCCGACCATCACGCGGCACCTCCGCGCCGGCAACCCGAGCGTCCACTGCTTCGTGCTCGACCCGGTCCTGGAACAGCACTTGCTGGAGCATGCCGAGGCCGGCACGCTCAACCCGAACACGCTCGGCCTGGAGCACGCCCGCGCCGAGGCCTTCATCGCCGAGGCCGACACCCTGGCGAAGAACATGATCGGGCAGGGCCACGCCCCGGTGCTGCTGACCTCGCCGGTGCTCCGCGCCGCGCTCTTCGGCTTCCTCGCGCCGCTGCTCGCCGACATCACCGTAGTCTCCTACAACGACCTCGTCCCCGAAGCCGCCGTGGACGTGGACGCTCAACTCAAAATCGTCTGACGATATGGATATGAAGACTCTGACCGGTTCCAGCGTACAGGCCGCCCTCGCCGAGGCGCGCCTCCTCTTGGGCGACGACGTGATGCTGCTCGAGTCCGTAGCGGCGCGGGGCGACGAGCCGGCCCGCATCACCGTGATGGTGGACGAGGCCCTCGCCGCCGCGCCGGCGCTCTCCGCCGCCCATGCCGTGCCCGAGCCGGTCGGCGCGGCGAGCACCGGCGGCTTCGCCGAGGCGCTGCTCGAGGAAAAGGGTGCCGCCCGGCCGGCACGTCCTGCCGCACGCCCGGCCGTCCGGTCCGCCCCTCGGCCGCGCCTCTTCACGCCCGAGGTTCCGCCTGCCGACGCCCTCGCTGGGATCGAAGCCCTCCTCAACACCCGGCTCGCTGAGCTTCACCACCGCCTCAACGCGCTCGAGGCCGGGCAGGTGCTGCTCCACGCCGACAAGCGGTGGATCGCTCACCCGCTCTATGCCGAGTTGCTCGCCTCCGGCCTCCGATCCGAGACCGTCGACCGGCTCTTCCAGGCAGCGGCCGACCTCGGCGTCCGCGCCGACGACCGCGACCCGGACACGCTCGACCGCCTGCGGTGGGCGCTGATGCAGGCGCTGCGCGACCTGCTCGACCGACCGGCCCCGGCCTCCGACGCCACGGGCACGCTCGTCCTCTTCGGCCCGAGCGGCGCGGGCAAGACCACGCTCCTGCTCAAGCTCGCCCGGCACCCCGGCTTCTTCGGGCGGCGGCGCACGGCCGCCCTCTCGCTCACCGACGGCGACCCGAGCCACCAGAGTCCGGCCGCGCTGTACGACCGGTTCGACCTGCCGGTCCGCACCGCGAGCACGCCCGAGGAGGTCCGTTACGCCCTGGCCCACATGGCGAGCGCCGACCAGATCATCGTCGACACGCCGCCGCTCCACCCGAACCCGGCCGAGGCACGGAAGACGATGGCGTGGCTCGCCCCGCTGCTCGCCGAGATCGGGGCCTTCGACGCGCACCTCGTGCTCGACGCGACGCGCGCGCTCGGCAGCTTCGACGCCGCCTATCTCCAATCGCTGCCCGTCCAGCCTGTCTCCGCGTCGCTGACCCGGCTCGACGAGGTCGCCGGGTGGGGGCGCATTGCCGAGTGGATGCTCGCGCTCGACCTGCCGGTGCAGTTCGCCTCGACCGGGCCGGGCGTCCCCGACGGCGTGCGCACGTTCTCGCCGGGCTGGTTCGTCGAACAGATCGCTGAGCGCGCCGCGCCGGCCGGAGGCTTCCCGTCATGGAGCTAGTCCGAACCGCTGGGCCGACGACCCTCGCCGTGGTCAGTGGCAAGGGCGGCGTCGGCAAGAGCGTCGTGTCCGTCAACCTCGCCGAGACCTTGGCCGCGCAGGGCCACCGCGTCGCGCTCCTCGACGCCGACCTAGGGCAGGGCGCGTGCGCGGTGCTCGTCAACGAGACGCCGCCGAGCACAGTCTACGAATGCGCCCAGACGCACGGCGACGTGGGCGCGGCCTGCCTCCGCACGAGCGCGGGCGTCACCCTCGTGCAGGGGGCCGCCGGTGCCCTCGCCCCACGTGCCACGACCGCGCTGCTCGCCGACCTCGGCCGGGTCGTCGGGGCGCTCCGTGCCGAGCACGACTACGTCCTGATCGACGCGCCCGCCGGCCTCGACGCGCCCGTGCGCTGGGCGCTCGACGCGGCCGACCTCGGCCTGCTCGTCCTGGCCGGCGAGCCGACCGCCGTCGCCGACGCCTACCGGCTGGCCCGGCTCGTCTGGGAGGCCGACCCGGAGTATCCGCTCCACGCCGTCGTCAACCTGTCCGACACCGAGGCCGAGGCGCGGAGCGTGAGCGAGCGGTTCGGGGCGATCACCGAGCGGTTCACCGGGCGCGCGCCGATGTTTCTCGGCTGGGTGCCCTACGCCGCGCCGATGCGCCGCGCCGTCGCCACGCAGACGCCCGCCGTCCGCACGCCCGGCGCGATGCGGCAAGCGTTCGACGCCCTCGCCGACGCCGTCGTCACGCACCGGCCCGAGCGCTTCCCCCTCCTCTCCAGACTCCCGCGCTAGGCCCGATGCAGCCGCTCCTCTTCCAGCTCAGCGGGATCAGCGCGCTGCTCATGCTCCTGAGCCAGCTCTGGAGCGACGCGCCGCTGGAGCGAACGCTCGTGCTCACAGTCGGCGTCGGCGCGACGGTCTACAGCGTGCTGCTGATCGTGCAGGCGGTGCTGCGCTACGCCCTCACGCCGCCGTCCGAGGCCCCCGAACCGGACGGCTCCGAGGCACCTCAGGAGAGCGAGTCCGGCGGGTAGTCGGCCGGGTCGAAGCTCGGGGCCGGGAACTGCGGGTCCAGGTCTTCGAGCGTCTCCAGCAGAAGCTGGCTCACGGCGAGGTCGCGGAACCACCGCTCCTCGGCGGGGAGGACGTACCACGGCGCGTCGTCGGTCGAGGTCCGCTCCAGGGCGACCTCGAAGGCGTCCTGGTAGTCGTCCCACAGGGCGCGCTCCTTCAGGTCGTCGGGGTTGAACTTCCAGTGCTTGGTCGGCTTGCGGAGGCGGCGGCGGAGGCGCTCAAGCTGGTAGTCTTTCGAGACGTGGAGCATGATCTTGACGACGCGGGTGCCGGCGTCGGCGAGGAGGGCCTCGAAGGCGTTGATGTGCTCGTAGCGGCGCTCGATGGTCTCCTCGTCGGCCCACTCGTGGACGCGGACGATGAGCACGTCCTCGTAGTGGGAGCGGTTGAAGACGCCGATGTAGCCCGCGCCAGGGGCGCGCTTGTGGACGCGCCACAGGAAGTCGTGGGCCAGCTCCTGGTCGGTCGGTGCCTTGAAGCTCCACACGCGGACGCCCTGCGGGTTGAGCTCGCCGAAGACGGCCTCGATGGTCGAGTCCTTGCCCGCCCCATCCATCGCCTGCAGGATGACGAGTAGCGACTGCTCGCCCTCGGCGTAGAGCCGCTCCTGGAGGTCGCTGAGCCGGTCGAGGTTGTCATCGACTTGCTCATCGATGCGGTCGCCGTCGGCGTCTTCGTCCAGCCCTTGCGTGTCGGCGGTGTCGCGCTCGTCGAGGCGGGGAGCGTCGCCGGCCGCGACGCGGTAGCGGTCGAGGTCGATGGTCATGAGCGGGGGGGAAAGAGGAAAAAGAGGAAAGGGAGCACGGCGGCCTCGGCGGCTTGATCGGTTTATTCCACTCTCCCCCTCTCCCACTCAGCGCTTGCCGAGGAAACCGCCGAGCATCCCGGCGACATCGTCCATCGGGCTGCCGTCGCCGTCGCGGTCGAGGAAGCCGCCGAGCATACCCATCAGGTCGTTCGGTGCGGCGGCGCGGGCGGTCGAGGCTTCGCGGTTCAGCATCGCCGAGAGGCCGCCGGCGTCGAGGTTCTGCGCGCGCTTCTGCCGGCCGAGGTAGCCCATCACCATCGGCGCGAGGGCGACGAGCATCCGGGTGACCTGGCCGCTGTCGAGCCCGGTCGCCTGGCCGACGCCCTGCTGCACCTGCGGGAGCTGCTTGCCGAAGACGTGGCCGAGGATGCCGGTGCCGTCGGCGGCGCGGGAGCTGGCGGCCGGCGCTCCGCCGCCGGTCAAGCCACCGAGGAACCCGCCGAGGTTATCGAGGAGGCCACCGTCGTGGTCCTTTTCGAGGGCGCTCGCGAGCGACTGCGCGCCCTGGGGGTCGTTGGTGTTCTTGTTCATCGCGCCGAGGATGAGCGGGAGCGCCGCCATCATCGCGCGCTGCGTGGTCTGCTCGTCGGCCCCGACGGTGCCGCTGAGCTGCTGGAGGGTGCCGCCGCTGAGCGCGGGGCCGAGCATATCGAGGATGCCTGCCATGAACGGGGAGGGGTTGAGAGTGCTTCGCACTCGGTGTTGGATGGAGGGAATGGAGGGCGGGCGTCAGTCCGCAGACAGCGGGGACGAGACCACCAAGGCCTGCAAGCCCCGAAGCGCGTTGCCAAGATACACGGCGTCAGCACGCTCGAGGTCTTCGGGGCGCAGCACGCGCTCCCCAGCCTCGCCGGTGGCGACGAGGTGGGCGCGGAGCACGCCGCCGAGCCCGCCCGAAGCGAGCGGCGGCGTCCACATCCGACCGTCGAGCCGGGCGAAGAGGTTCGTGCGCGTGCCCTCGGTGATCTCGCCGCGTTCGTTGGTGAGGATCGCCTCGTCAACTCCGCGCTCGGTGGCCCAGGCGAGGGCGCGGTCGTAGAAGGGGCGGTGCGTCGTCTTGTGGCGGAGGAACGGGTCGGCGGAGTCGGCTGGCTCGGGATAGACGGCGACGCGGCGGAGCCGGAGCGGAGCCTCGGCGAGCGGCATGGTCTGGACCTCGACGCGCCCGCGCCGGTCGAGCGTGAGGCGGACACGGTGGACTTCGCTTCCGAGCCGCGCTCCGGTCTCGGCGAGGCGTTCGCGGACGGCTGCCTCGTCGAAGGGGAAGTCGAAATAGGCGGCGGCGCGGCGCATCCGGTCGAGGTGGCGGTCGAGGAGCGCGAAGCCGGCGTCCCACCGAATCGTTTCGAGGAGGGCGAAGGCGGGAGCCTCGTCGGTGAGGAAGCGCGCCTTGAGGAGGCACTCGGCGTACTCGGCCTCCGGCTCGGAGTCCCACACGATCCCGCTGCCGCTGCCCATCGTGCCCGCCCCATCGCGCACCGTGACCGTGCGGATCGGCACATTGAAGACCGCCCGGCCGCCCGGTGCGACGACCCCGACGGCCCCGCAGTACACCCCGCGCGGCTCGTCCTCCAGCTCGTGAATGAGCTGCATCGCCCGGATCTTAGGCGCGCCCGTCACCGAGCCGCACGGGAACAGCGCGCGGACGAGATCGGCCGTCCCGACGCCGGGCCGCAGCCGGGCCTCGACCGTCGAGGTCATCTGCCAGAGCGTGTCGTAGCGCTCGGCCTCGAAGAGCGCGGGCACGACCACCGAACCAGGCTCGGCGACCACCGAGAGGTCGTTACGCAGCAGGTCGACGATCATCAGGTTCTCGGCGCGGTTCTTCTCGTCGGCCGTCAGCCACGCGGCCTGGGCCTCGTCCTCGGCGGCCGTGGGGCCGCGGCGGACGGTGCCCTTCATCGGGCGCGTCGTGACCCGGTCCCCGTCGCGCCGGAAGAACAGCTCGGGCGAGCGCGAGAGCACCCAGGCCTCGCCCGTGCCGTCGCTCGTGCGGAGGAGCGCGCCGTAGCCGACGCGCTGCCGGTGCCGCAGCGCCCGGTACAATCCCACCGGATCGCCCGCGGCCCCGAACTGGAATGGGGCGGTGAGGTTGATCTGGTAGACATCGCCCTCGCGGATGTGGTGGCGGACGCGCTCGACGCGCCGCCGGTAGGTCTCGCGGTCGAGCGCGAACGTCGGCTCAGTCAGCCGGTAGGCCCCGCCTTCGGCGAGCAGCGCCTCGACCTCATCCTCGTCCAGATCCTCCGGCGCGTCGTAGACCCCGAACCATGCGAGCGGGCCGGCGAGCGGTCTGAGCGGCGCGATCTGCTCGAAGGCATAGCCCGCTTCGTAGGCGAGGTACCCGGCGGCGAAGCGACCGCCCCCGGTGATGCCGTCTAGCTCGGCCAGAAGCGGAGCGACCTCATCCAGCGTGTGCGCCATCAGAACGTGCGCGGGGGCGGTGAAGAGCCGGGCCGGGCGCGGGGCACCGTCGCCCCAGCCAGTGTCGAGCAGGACGGAATCGGGCGGAAACGGCACGGGCGCAGCGGGAGGGTTGCCCCCGCTACGCCCAGTGATGTCTCGTGATCCGGCCGATCCGCCTTAGCCGACGCCGAAGAGCGGCTCCGAGCCGCCCTCGTCGCCGAGGTGGCGGAGGGCGTCGGCGAGGGCGTTGTGGGCCCCGCCGTGGCGGAGCTGGTTGAGAACGTCGTTGCGACCGGTGCAGTAGCCGAGGAAGACGTGGGGGCGCTGGAGGTTGTGCAGCCCCTCGCGGACGACCCAGACGTGCCACGGGCCGTACTCGTTGTCCTCGAACCCGAAGAGGCCGCAGTAGAGCCGGTGGGTCGCCTTGCCGATGTCCTCCTCCTCGTTGAGCTCGCCGAGCTCGAGCAGGCGCTGGAGCGCGCCGTAGAGGTAGCCGGCGAAGAAGTCGTGCTGGATGTCGGAGAGCTCGAGGGCCGTGCGGGGGCCGCTGTAGCCGGCGTCGCGGAGCGGGCGGCGCACCGAGTGGAGCACCCGGGCGACGGCCTCGCGGACGATGGCTTCGACGTAGGCGGAGGACTTGCGGTCGGGAGAGGTCATACCTAACAAAGGCTGGAGGCGGGGGAGCGATGGGAGGCTAGGGTACAAACCCCATGCAGCGCACGCTGAATCTTAATAGCCCTCCGGCTTTGTCACGGCGCTGTTTCAGCCGCGCCGCCCAATCGCCTCACGCTGGGCCTCGCTTCACGTTGAGACGCCCGGTGAGACCGAGTGCCGGCGGCCGAGGGCGCGAGCAGCCGCGTGCGCGAGCAGCCGCGACCACCGACCCGGCGGAGACGACGCCCCTGCTCGCAGGGCCACCTCCCACCGCTTTCACCTGCTCTCAATTTACGCGACAAGCCTTGTTGCTACTATATTTCCGTCCCGCTTTCGTTCAATCACACTCCGCTACGGACATGCCTTTCCACACCCTCCTCGCCCGCCTCTGCCTCGGGCTCTGCCTCGCCTTCTCCCTCGCCGCCTGCGACTCGGCCGCGAGCGACGATGGCGCAGGCGGTGACCCCGGCGACAACCCCGGCACTACGCTCGGCGACGGCACCGTCACCGTCACTGGCGACATCGAGACATCCATCGACGGCGGCGCCATCTTCTATCTCTTCCAAGACGGCGGCTTCGGAATCACCATCGCCGACACCGACTTCTCGATGCTTGAGAGTGACGACGACCTTCCCCCTGAGTACCTCGTCGTGCAGGCGGCCGAGTCCGCCCTCGCGCCCGCCACTTACGAGATCGGCGACGCGTTTGGGATCTATGCTGACTACATCAACGAGGATGGGATCAACGGTAGCGACGACGACGATGCCAACTCTGTCAGCGGCACCCTCACCATCACCGAGGTCGACGGCGACCGCATCGCCGGGACGATCTCGGCCGCCCTCGTGCACGAGTCGGACGAGCCGAACGCGCAGCTCGAAGCCTCCTTCGAGGCGGTGCGCTTGGGGAGTGAGTAACGTTCCGTGACGTGGTGGTGCTACCTCCTCTCCTCGAAGAGCCGGTTGAGGTCTACCTCGAACCCGCCGAGCAGCACCGACGCCACGCGCCCTTCGCGTGCTGCTTTGACAGCGGTTCGATAGCCGTCGTCCTCCAGCGCCAGCACCTCGACGGACTGCCGCTCCGGATCCACGATCCAGTACTCCCGCACGCCGGTGCGCTCGTAGGCTTCGCGCTTCTGCGTGAGATCGTAGTAGCCTGTGCTCGGCGAGAGCACCTCCACCACCAGGTCCGGCGCGCCTTCGATTCCGCGCTTTGAAACCAGGTGCCTCCGGTCGGCGGCGACGAAGACCAAGTCGGGCTGCACCTGGTGCGAGTCGTCGAGGAACACATCAATGGGCGAGACGAAGGCTTCTCCCAACTCCTCGTCTTCCACGAAAACGCCTAGCGTGCGGTCAAGTCGGGAGACGATGCGTTGGTGATACGTGGTCGGAGCAGGAGCCATGACGAGGGTGCCGTCGATGAGTTGGGCAAGCGTGCCTTCGGGAAAGGCGCGGAGGTCGGCCGGCGTCCGGTTCGGGATGATGCGGACGGTCGTCGAGTAGGCGTCGCGGGGCGGAACAAGCGTCGTCGGCATAGGAAATCTCATGTGGTGCGGCGGGCCGCTGCTAACCTCGAAAATAGAGTGATGCTACATGTTGCGGCGATACTGGCCGCCGACCTCGAAGAGCGCCGTCGTGATCTGCCCGAGCGAGCAGACCTGCGCCGCCGTCATCAGCTCGGCGAAGACGTTGCCGCCCGCGCGGGCGGTGTCCTGGAGCCGAGTCAGCGCCTCACCCGAGCGGTCGGCGTTGCGCGCCTGGAAGGCCCGGAGGTTGGCGATCTGTCGCTGCTTCTCGGCGTCCGTCGAGCGCATCAGCGGGACCGTTTGCGGGGTCTCCATCAGCCCGTCGCCGGCGGTGAACGTGTTGACGCCGATGATCGGCAGGTCGCCCGCGTGCTTCTTGTGCTCATAGACCAGCGACTCCTCCTGGATTTTGCCGCGCTGGTACATCGTCTCCATCGCGCCGAGCACCCCGCCGCGGTCGTTGATCCGCTCGAACTCGGCAAGCACGGCCTCCTCGACCAGGTCCGTCAGCTCGTCGATCACGTACGCGCCCTGGATCGGGTTCTCGTTCTTGGCGAGGCCCAGCTCGCGGTTGATGATGAGCTGGATCGCCATGGCGCGGCGGACGCTCTCCTCGGTCGGGGTCGTGATGGCCTCGTCGTAGGCGTTCGTGTGGAGGGAGTTGCAGTTGTCGTAGATCGCGACGAGGGCCTGGAGCGTGGTGCGGATGTCGTTGAAGGCGATCTCCTGCGCGTGCAGGCTCCGGCCACTCGTTTGGATGTGGTACTTCAGCTTCTGCGCCCGCTCGTTCGCGCCGTAGCGGTCGCGCATCGCCACGGACCAGATGCGCCGGGCGACGCGGCCGAGGACGGAGTATTCGGCGTCCATGCCGTTCGAGAAGAAGAACGATAGGTTCGGGGCGAAGGCGTCGATGTCCATCCCGCGCGAGAGGTAATACTCGACGTAGGTGAAGCCGTTGCTCAGCGTGAGCGCGAGCTGGGTGATCGGGTTCGCGCCGGCCTCGGCGATGTGGTAACCCGAGATCGAGACGCTGTAGTAGTTGCGGACGTCGTGGGCGATGAAGTGCTCCTGCACGTCGCCCATGCACCGCAGCGAGAACTCGGTCGAGAAGATGCAGGTGTTCTGGGCCTGGTCCTCCTTCAAGATGTCCGCCTGCACGGTCCCGCGGACGACCTTGAGGGTGCGCTCTTTGATCTCGTCGTACTCGCTCTGCTCCAGCACGCCCCAGTCGACGAGGTCCTGCCCGGTGCAGCCGAGCAGCCCGAGGCCCGAGCCGTCGTGGCCTTCGGGCAGTTGGAGGTTGGAGGCCCGTTCGAGGTGAGGGGCAGAAGACCCCGAACGGGCCTCTGCCCCCGAACTCTGATACGGCGTGTAGACCGGCCGCTCGTCGCCTAGCTTCTCGGCGATGGCGCGCTCGGCCTCGGCCCACCGGCCCTCGGCCCGCAGGTGCGCCTCGACCTGCTGATCGACGGCGGTGTTCATGAACAGGGCCAGGATCGTCGGCGCGGGGCCGTTGATCGTCATCGAGACGCTGGTCTTGGGGTCGGCGAGGTCGAAGCCGGAGTAGAGCTTCTTCATGTCGTCGAGCGTGCAGATGCTCACCCCGGCGTTGCCGACCTTGCCGTAGATGTCGGGCCGCTCGTCGGGGTCGCGGCCGTAGAGGGTCACGCTGTCGAAGGCCGTCGAGAGGCGCTTGGCCGGCAGGCCGAGGCTGACGAGGTGGAAGCGCTTGTTGGTCCGCTCGGGCGTGCCCTCGCCGGCGAACATGCGGGTCGGGTCCTCGCCGGTGCGCTTGAGCGGGAAGACGCCGGCGGTGAAGGGGAAGTAGCCGGGGAGGTTCTCCAGGAGCGCGTAGCGGAGCCGCTCGCCCGGAGCCTCGGTGCGCGGCACGGCGACGCGCGGTACCTTCGTGCCGGAGAGCGTCTCGTGGGTCAGCGGCTGGCGGATTTCCCGGCCTCGCACCTCGTAAACCAGCTCGTCCTGGCGGTAGCTCGCCGCCGTCTCGTCCCAGCGCTCCAGGATAGTCCGGCTGCGCGGATCGAGCTTGCCCCACCAGTGCGCCGCCATCTCGTCGAGCCGCGCCGCGAGGGCGTCCCGGTCCTCGGGCTGCCAGTCCTCGACCTGGGCGCGCGCGCCGGCCGCCTCGCCCCACTTGCGGGCGACCTTCACTTGCTGCTCGGCCCAGTCGCGGTAGCTCCGGCAGGTGTCGGCGATCTCGGCGAGGTAGCGCTGGCGCTTGGGCGGGATGACGGCCTGCTCGCTCGGGTCCGGCTCGGGGAGGCCGTCGGCGTCGTAGAGCCGGCTCGTGCGGTCGAAGCCGAAGTCGGCGTTCAGCCGGCCGAGGAGCGCGAGGTAGAGGCGGGAGACGCCCGGATCGTCGAAGTGGCTCGCCATCGTCGGGAAGACGGGCATTGTCTCGGGGCTGCGGTCGAAGGCGGCACGGTTGCGCTGGACCTGCTTCTTGATGTCACGCAGGGCGTCCTGGCTGCCGCGCTTCTCGAACTTGTTGAGCGCCACGAGGTCGGCGTGGTCGAGCATCCCGATCTTCTCGAGCTGGGTCGGCGCGCCGAAGTCGTGGGTCATCACGTAGAGCGACAGGTCGACCAGCTCGGCCACCTCGGTGTCGCTCTGGCCGATGCCGGCGGTCTCGACGACCACGAGGTCGAACCCGGCGGCGCGGCACACGTCGATAGAGTTCTGGAGCGCCTGGCTGGTGGCGCGGTGGGCCTGGCGCGTGGCGAAGGAGCGCATGTAGACCCGGTCGGCGTGCTCGCCGTAGGTCGCGTTCATCCGGATGCGGTCGCCGAGGAGCGCGCCGCCGGTGCGCCGCCGCGTGGGGTCGACGGAGAGGACGGCGATCTCGAGGTCGGGAAAATCGTTCAGGAAGCGGCGGACGATCTCGTCGGTGAGGGTGCTCTTGCCCGCGCCGCCGGTGCCGGTGATGCCGACGACGGGGGCTTCGGCGTAGGCCTCGGCGGGCGCGCCGTCGCCCTCGACCTCCAGGTAGATCTGCTCCGGCAGCTCGTCGAGCTGCTCCTGCTCGACGGCCGTCAGCAGCCGGGCGAGGGCGCGCGGCGACGCGGTCGCCTCGTCGTCGCGCAGCAGCTCGGTCTCCTCGCCGTTGAGCACCGCCACGGCCTGGACGTCGCAGGCGCGGAGCATCTGGTTGATCATGCCCTGGAGGCCGAGCCGCATCCCGTCCTCGGGCGAGAAGATCTTCTCGACGCCGTAGGCCTCGAGCTCCGCGATCTCCTCGGCGACGATCACCCCGCCGCCACCGCCGAAGACCTTGATGTGGGCGCAGTCGCGCTCGCGCAGCAGGTCGACCATGTAGGTGAAGTACTCGACGTGCCCGCCCTGGTACGACGAGATCGCGATGCCCTGCGCGTCCTCCTCGACGGCCGTCTTGACCACGTCGAGCACGGACCGGTCGTGCCCGAGGTGGATCACCTCCGCGCCGGAGGCTTGCAGGATGCGGCGCATGATGTTGATCGAGGCGTCGTGCCCGTCGAAGAGGCTGGCGGCGGTGACGAAGCGGACGGGGTGGGTCGGCGTGTAGGGCGTCGTTTCCATGAGCGGCTGGCGGCTAGAGCAGGGGAGGGCGATCAAGATAGGGAACGCGCGGCACGGTCCGAGGGATTCGCTCCGGGAGGCACCTGGAGCGCCACGGCTTGCGGGAAATAGCTCACGGCTTACCTTTACGACTAAACGTCTCGAACATTCTCAAAGGGGATCAACCCATGACACCTTCCCGCCCCGCCTACCTGCTCACGCTCTTCCTGGTCCTCGCCGGCCTCGCCCCGGCCGCCGCGCAGTCCGTCGTCCTGCTTCCGAGTGAGAGCAGTGAGGTCCGCCAGAGCTTCGGCACTGCTCTCGCCGCCGATGGCGATTTCATCGTCGTGGGGGCACCAGGGCAGTTCGTCTACGAACCCTTCGGGCTCGGTCTGCCCGCCCCTCCCGGCCTCGTGTCAGTCTTTCGTCGCACGGGCGAAGACGCGTGGGAAGAGGAAGCGCTGCTGCGCGTGCCAGGCTCCGGAGAAAACGACTTCTTCGGAATCGACGTGGCGCTCGATGGGACGACCGCCCTCGTCCGTGACGGCTCCTCCCGATCTCACATCCTGGTCTACGAGCGCGACGGCGGCGCATGGCCCCAGACGTCGAGCCTAAGTTTGAGCGGTCCGACGTACCGGATAGCCAAGAACGGCACGATGGCCGTGCATGGAGACCGAGCGCTCATTTCCGTCGCCGCCGTTGAAGGAGGATCGAGCGATCCCAAGTTCGGCTTCTTGTTCAGGCGCGATGCCGAGGGCGAGTGGGGTCTGGAGACGATCCTCCAGCCGTTCGTGTATGACAACGGCATCACCGCATTCACCTTCAGAACCGTCGCGATGGGCGACGACCTCGTCATCGCCAGCAGCACCGGGGGCCGCGTGGTAACCTACGAGCCGGACGATACCGGGGCCTGGCGTATCACCGATGTGTTCGTTGTGGATGTGCCTCTCGTCAAGTTTCCTCCGCTCGCTTACGACGACGGCCGCCTTGCCGTAACGGCGCTGGCTGAGGACCGCGTCATCATCTACGAACAAGACAAAATCTACGAACAAGACGAAGCAGGCGGATGGGCGGAGGTCGCTAGCATCGAACGACCTCTAGGAACATCGCCCTACCGCTTCGGCTCCTCCCTCGTTTTTGATGGAGACCGGCTGCTCATCAACCAGGACGGTGGGGCCGTTCTGGCACAGCGACAGTCAGATGAAGTTTGGTCCACGACTCTATTTCAGGAAGCTGTTAGCTTTTCGGTAGCTCTAACTGATTCCGACGTGGTACTCGGCGACACCCGCGCCACCATAACCGGAGAAAACAACGGAGCCGTTTATCTCTTCGACGATGAGGGCGGTCAGCCTGTCGCTGCCGAGCCGTCCGCTCCCGGCGATCCTGCTCGCCTGCTCAGCCCGGCCTATCCGAACCCGTTTGCTCGGAGCACGACACTCGGCTTCGCGCTCGCCGAAGGTGGCCCTGTGCGGCTCGTGGTCTACGACCTGCTCGGGCGCGAGGTGGCACGGCTCGCCGACCGGCCGATGGCAGCCGGCGAGCACACGGTGACACTCGACGGCGCGAGACTGCCGGCGGGGAGCTACGTCGTCCGGCTCGAAGCCGAGGGCCGAGTAGAGACGCAGCGAGTGACGCTCGTCCGGTAGGCGCCGCACCGACACCGTTGGCAGCGGGGCCGTTCCTCTCGGGGAGCGGTCCCGCCTTGGGTTTGCGCCCGGCCGTGACTGAAGCGTTATCCATTTGTAACCGCTTGGGGTCCGCGGTGTGACTTGTCGAGCCGGGCAGCGGGCTAGGTTGGGACCACCCACGCCACCGCTCCACTCATCCAACCCCGTTCCGTCATGCACCGCTTCTTCCTTCCCTCCCGGCTCGCGGCCGTCCTCGTCGCCGCCGGTTTCCTCCTCAACGGCTGCGACGCGGGCGATGCCACCTCGCCCGATGCCGCCGCCGGCGCACCCGCCGCGCTCACGCAAACCCTGAACGACGAGGAGGCGCTCGCGCCGGACGTCCTCGAGCGCACCATTCTCAGCGACGCCCCGCTGGCCGAGGCGCTGAACGCCCCCGAGCTCGAGTCCCGCTTCGCCGACCGCACCGTCGGCGCGGCGTTCTCGATCACCGACGATGCCGCCGGCAACGCGGTCGTCGCCTTCCTGCGCGACGCCGACGGACAGCTCACGCCGGCCGGCTCCTATGCCACCGGCGGCACCGGCTCGGGCGGCCTGATCTCCGGGACGACGAACCCGGTCCTCATCACCCCGAGCCGCTCGCTCCTGCTCGCCGTCAACGCCGGCAGCGACGAGGTCTCGGTCTTCCGCATCAACAAGCCCGCGCGCTCGCTGGACCTGGTCGGCCGCGTGGCGTCGGGCGGGCCGCTCCCGCTCAGCCTGACGCTCAGCGGCGACCTGGTCTACGTGCTCAACGGCGGGCGCGAGGGCGAGCCGGGCAACGTCAGGGGCTTCCGCCTCGACCCGGCCGGCACGCTGACGCCGCTTACCAACGGCGTCCGCGCCCTTCCCGAGGGGGTGATGGCCCCGCCGCAGGTCGGCTTCGCGCCCGGCGGCCGGACCCTGATGGTGACCGACCGGCCGAGCAACGTGCTCGTCGCCTATCCGGTCCGCCCGAACGGGACCCTCGGCAGCCCCCTCGTAACGCCATCGGCCGGCGTCACCCCGTTCGGGTTCGACTTCGACCTGTACGGCCGGATGTTCGTCAGCGAGGCGAACGCCGCCGTCAGCCCCGTGCCCGACGGCAGCTCGCTCTCGTCCTACGGGCGCGTCGGCAACCGCGTCGCCGTCATCGACGCCTCGGTGCCGACGAACGAGACGGCCGCGTGCTGGACGAGGGTGATCGGCCGCTACGCCTACGTCACCAACACGGCGAGCGGCAGCATCTCCGGCTTCCGCATCGGCCTCGACGGCGGGCTCGAGCCGCTCGACGAGGACGGCCTGACCGCCGTCACCGGCGAGGGCAGCGCGCCGCACGACATGGGCGTCGCGCTCCGCTACCTCTACGTCCACAACCGCGATGTCCGCGAGATCGGCATCTACCGGATCGGCTCCGACGGCAGCCTGACGGGGATCGGGAACGCGACCGGTCTGCCGGCGACGGCCGTCGGCGTAGCGGTCTTCTAGACGACCCGCGCCTTGCCGGCTATGGCCCGGACGGCTACGGCCCGGATCGCCTCAGCGCGGTCCGGGCTGTCTCGTCTGCTGGAAACTTGTTTGTTGCAACAACAATTCAACCGGCCCTTTGCCTCCCCCCTCTGCCCGCCATGCTCCTCTCCCCCTTCGCCCTCGGCCCGCTGCTGCTCCCTAACCGCGTCGTCCTCGCGCCGCTGACGCGGAGTCGCCACGCCGAGACCATCCCAAACCGCCTCGCGCCGACCTACTACGCGCAGCGCGCGAGCGCCGGCCTAATCGTCAGCGAGGCGACGCAGGTGGACCCGCGCGGGCAGGGCTATCCGATCACGCCGGGCCTCCATTCGGACGAGCAGGTGGACGGGTGGCGCGCGGTGACCGACCTCGTCCACGCCGTCGGCGGGCGGATGGTGCTCCAGCTCTGGCACGTCGGCCGCGTCTCGCACTCGGCGTACCACGGCGGGGCCTTGCCGGTCGCCCCGTCAGCCCTCACCCCGGATTCGGGGCAGGTGATGCTGCCGGACTTCAGCATGACCGCCTTCGAGACGCCCCACGCGCTCACCGTCGAGGAGATCGGCGAGGTGGTCGGGCAGTTCCGGCACGGGGCGCGGCTCGCGCAGGAGGCGGGGTTCGACGGGGTCGAGATCCACGGCGCGAACGGGTACCTGGTCGAGCAGTTCTTGTGCTCCGGCTCGAACCACCGGGCGGATGCGTACGGCGGCTCGGTCGAGCGCCGGGTGCGCTTCCTGAGCGAGGTGACGGCGGCGGTGCTCGAGGTGTGGGACCCGGCCCGCGTCGGGGTCCGCTTCTCGTTCGGGCAGGGCGCGAACGGCGTAGTCGACGAGGCCCCGGCCGAGACGTTCGGCCTGGCGGCGCGGCGCATGGCCGAGGCCGGGCTGGCCTACGTCCACGCCATCCGCCCCAACGCGCAGATGGGCACCGACAGCGGCGACGCGCCCGACGTGCTTGGCGTCGTCCGCGCCCACTACGACGGCGCGCTCATCGCGAACGGCGGCTTCGACCGCGCCGAGGGCGAGCAGGCCCTCGCCGACGGCCGGGCCGACCTGATCGCCTACGGCCGCCCGTTCCTCGCCAATCCCGACCTCCCGATCCGCTTCGCCGCCCAGGCTGCCGGCCTGGACGCGCCGCTGAACGAGCCGAACCCGAAGACGTTCTACGGCGGCGGGGCCGAGGGCTACACCGACTACCCGATCTGGACCGCCGAGGGCGTCGAGCTGCGCGCCGAGCAGCCCGCCTAGTCCCACCGTTTCTTTGCTTCCCCCATCGCCGAGACCTCCCAACCTTATGCGCGCTGCCCTCTGTTTCCTCTTCGCCGTGCTCGCCGGCTGCACCGCCGAGCCCGACCCGGCGACTAGCGCCGAGCCGATGGTCGATCTCGCCCGCCCGTCGGATGCCGTCATCGCCGAACGCGTCGCCGAGGCAACCGAGCGGCTCGAAGCCACCGAGGCCGGCCGCTTGGTGCTGGCTGCGACCGAGGCGCACGGCGGGCTGGAACGCTGGTACGCGAATGGCCCCGTGCACTTCCGCTACGTCTACGAACGCGGCGGGGGGGAGCCGCCGATCGACACCGAGCAGACGGTCGACACCTGGTCGGCGCGGGCGCGTCACACGCTCCTCTCAGACTCGGCTGCGCCCGGTGGCGAAGCCGAGTTCGGCTGGACGGGCGAAGACGCCTGGGTGATGGGCACCGACTCGCTCCCGACGAACGCCCGCTTCTGGTCGCTCACGCCCTACTACTTCGTGGCGATGCCCTTCGTCCTCGCCGATCCGGGCGTGAACCTCGAAACCGCCGAGCAGATGACCGCCGAGGGCGCGACCTACGACCTGGTCCGCGCAGGCTTCGAAGCCGGCACCGGCGACGCGCCGGACGACTACTACTACCTCTTGCTCGAGCCTGAGACCCGGCGCGTCGGCGGCGTCCGCTACGTCGTCTCCTACCCCGGCTTCTTCCCCGACGGCGGCGCGACGCCCGAGAGGCTGATGCTCTACGACGGCGCGCAAACGGCCGACGGGATTACCCTCCAGCAGGGCTTCCGCTCGTTCGCCTGGACCGAGGCCGGCCAGGGCGAGTCGGCCGCCACCGGCACCGTCACCGAGCTCGGCTTCGTCCCCGACGCGCCGGACAGCCTGTTTGCAATGCCGGCCGGGGCCACCGTTCAGGAGGCGATGTGATGGACTATTTTTTCCTCGACTGGATCGCGATGGGGACCTCGCTCCTGGCAGTCTACCTCCTCGGCCAGAAGAACCGGTGGGGGTTCGCCTGCTTCCTCGTCTCCAACGCGCTGTGGATCGCCGTCGGGAGCCTGGCCGGGAGCTGGGGGATTCTGACCGGCAACGTCGTTTTCTTCGGGCTCAACGTGCGCGGGTTCGTGAAGTGGAAAGCCGTGCCAGCCGCCCAGCCCATTGCCGGTGGCTGCCCCTAAAACGCGACAGCCAGAAAGCACCCGTCGCGCTCGGCGTAGCGGAGGTGCCACGTCTCCGCGCCGCGCCGCAGCACGGCGGATCCGTCCGCCGGCGGCGCGGCGAACCGGAGCGCCTTGGGCGAGACGCGGAAGCCGGTCCGCATGGCCTTGAGCGCGGCCTCCTTGAGCGTCCACAGCAGCACCTGCGCCGCGTCGTGCTCATGTGGCACCGCCCCCAGCACGCCCACCTCGTCCGGGTGTAAGATGAACCGGTAGAGGTCCGCACGGCGAGGCCGGACGACTTCGAGATCGACTCCGACGGGCCGGGGCGAGGTTGCGGCGGCAGCCACTGTGTGCGTCTCGGTCGATCCGTGGGCGATGGAGAGGTACCGTCCTGTGCCGCCTACCTCGGGCGCGCCGTCGGCGGCCACGCAGAGCGGTACCACCGAGGGGGCGACGGCTAGCTGCTCGGCCAGCAGGTGCCGCACCGTGTCGCGGCCGAGGGCGAACTCGCGGCGGCGCTTGGCACTGCCGAAGCCAGCGAGCCTGTCGCGCTCCACGTCGGCGAGTGCGTCGAGCAGGGGCGGGGCCGTCGCTAGGCGCGTGGCGAAGCGGAGCGCGATGTCGTCGGGGAGCAGCACGGCGGGAGTATACCGCCGCGCGGGGGCGCTAGCGCCTCGCGGCTAGGCCGCCCGCCGCGTCCCGCCGTGCCCGCCCACCGAAACCAGCACGCGGGCGTCCGAGGCGAACCGCCCGACCGCCGCCCGCACCTCGCCGACGACGCGGCGGCGGAGCGCGTGCGCCGTCGGCCCGTCGAAGAACCCCGCGTAGACGTTGCGCGGCAGCACGTCCGCCGAGCGCCCGCCCTCCACCTGATTTCGCAGTCCGAGGGAAGCCAGCGTGCGCTCGACGAACGCGCGGTCGGTCTCGGCAACGTCGAGGGTGGTGACGACCAGGTAGCTCATAGAACCCTGCGGTTGGTGGGCGATGCAGCAGGCTACGCCGAGGGGGGTGACAGCCCTGCGTCGCACGGGTCCAACCGGGGCAACGGGCACAGAAAAGGGCGGCGAGCACTCGGCCCGCCGCCCCTGTTCCAGCCATCATGCCGGCTACGCGTACTTCTTGTAGCGCCGCTCGGCCTCGTCCCAGTTAACGACGTCCCACCACGCGCTGACGTAGTCGGGCCGCTTGTTCTGGTACTTGAGGTAGTAGGCGTGCTCCCACACGTCGATCCCGAGCACCGGCTTCGCCCCGTGCATCACCGGGTTGTCCTGGTTGGCGTGCCCGTGGACCTGCAGCTTCCCGTCCTTGCCCACTTCGAGCCACGCCCAGCCGGAGCCGAACTGCCCCTTCGCGGCGGTCTCGAACTTGTCCTTGAAAGCGTCGAACGAGCCGAAGTCGCGGTCGATGGCCTTCGCCAAATCGCCAGTTGGCTTGCCGCCGCCATTCGGCGACATCGTGGTCCAGAAGATGCCGTGGTTGAGGTAGCCGCCGCCGTTGTTGCGGACGGCCGTCTGCTTGTCCTTCGGGAGCGCGTCGAGGTCGCCGAGGGTTTCCTCGATGGGCTTGCCGGCCCACTCGGTGCCGTCGAGCGCGGCGTTGAGCTTGTCGGTGTAGCCCTGGTGGTGCTTGGTGTGGTGGATCCGCATCGTCTGCTCGTCGATGTGCGGTTCGAGGGCATCGTAGGCGTAGGGGAGGTCGGGCAGGGTGAACTGAGCCATCGGGAAAGAGGGGGTGGGTGATTGGCGGTTGCGGAGATGCGAGGCGGTTCAACGGCCGTCGCGCCCCGGCGTTTCCCGCAGACCGAGCACGGTGAGATGATGGGCAGCGAGACGGTGGGTGCGGTCCGTAGGGACACGGCGTGCCGTGTCCGGTCCCGGTATCATTCCCAACCAGGGCGAACGCCGTTCGCCCTTACGCCTCCTGGCCCGCCGCCCGGTGCCGGACCGTGCCGTCCGCCTCGCCGACGAGCACATCCGTCGCCATCCCGACGAACACGCCGTGGTCTAGCACGCCGGGGACCGCGTGGATCCCGGCGTCGAGCGCAGCCGGATCGTCGATGGGCGCGAAGCGGGTGTCGAGAATCCAGAACCCCTGGTCGGTCACCAGCGGCCCGTCCTTCTTCTCGGCGAGCCGCAAAGTAGGTTCACCGCCGAGCGCGCGGAGCGCACGCTCCACCGGAGCCGCCGCGAAGGGCAGCACCTCGACCGGCACCGGCATCGTCTCGCCGAGTCGGTGCACCTCCTTCGACGGGTCCACGAGCACCACGAACCGCTCGGCCGCCGCCGCGACGATCTTCTCCCGCGTCTGCGCCCCGCCTCGCCCTTTGATGAGATGGATCGCCCCGTCGTAGGCCGCCACCTCGTCGGCCCCGTCGAGCGCGAGGTCGAGCGCCTCCACCTCGTCGAGCGTCCCTAGCGGAATCCCGTGCTCGCGCGCGAGCCGTTCGGCGGCGAACGAGGTCGGCACGCCAACGACCGACAGGCCTTCCTCCCCGACTCGGCGGCCGATTTCGCGGAGCGCCCACGCAGTCGTTGAGCCAGTCCCCAACCCGAGCCGCATCCCGCTCTCGACGAGCGCGGCGGCAGCCTCGCCGACGATGCGTTTGGCGGTGTCCTGGTCGGTGGGCATTCGTTGCTCGTTAGTCGTCGCTCGTCGTTCGTCTTACTCGTACCGCAGCGCGTCGATTGGATTCAGCCGCGCCGCTTTGTACGCCGGATACACCCCGAAGACGAGCGCGATGACGGTCACGCCGACGACCCCAAAGAGCGCCCACATCCACGGGAACGTCGCCCTCAAGTCGAACATGAAGGCGAGGACATTCCCGCCGAGCACGCCGAGGGCGATCCCGACGAGGCCGCCGATCTGGCACAGGAAGACGGCCTCGAGGAGGAACTGCCGGAGCACGTCGCGCCGCGTCGCGCCGAGGGCCTTGCGGATGCCGATCTCGCGCGTCCGCTCGGTCACGCTGACGAGCATGATGTTCATGATCCCGATGCCGGCGGCCAGCAGCGCGATCAGCCCGATGGCCGCGCCGCCGAGCGTGAGGGTCGCCGTGAACGATTCGATCGGCCCCTTCATCGCGTCGTTCGTCACCACGTCGAAGTTGTCCTCGTCCTGCGGCGCGACCCCCCGGATGACGCGGAGGTGGCCGGTCACCTGGTCGATGGTCGCCTGGAGCATCGGCGCGCTCGGAGCGCGGATGTCGTAGGAGATGTTGCGGCCGGGATCGCCGTAGACGTCGAACAGCCGGGTGATCGGGGCCATCACGATGTTGTCCGGCACGTCGCCGAGGAACGCGCCCTTCTCCTCGAACGTGCCGATGACCTGGAACCGCCGCCCCTCGATGCGGACCGTCTTGCCGACCGCCTGCTCGACGTCGAAGAGCCGCTTGACGATGGGCGCGCCGAGCACCACCACCGGCCGCGCCGAGCGCACGTCGTCCTCGGTCAGGAACCGCCCCTCGGCGACCTCGAAGCCGTTGTTGACCGCCCAGTTCTGGTCGATCCCCCGGAGGGCGACGTTCGGGTCGGTCTCCTCGCCGCCGAACTTGACCGCGACGCGGCCGAACCAGCCGTCGGGCGAGACCGCGACCGGCAGGTCGGCGCGGCGACGGAGCCGCTCCATGTCGGCGTAGGTCAGGTCGGGGCGGTTGCGGAGGCTGCGGTCGGTCGGGCCGACCGAGAAGCCGCCGCCGACCTTCGAGACGTAGAACGTGTTGGCCCCCATCCCGCGGAAGGTGTCGTTGAAGTAGACGTCGATCACCTGCACCGCCGTCACCGCCGCGATCACCGAGAACACGCCGATCACGATGCCGAGCAGCGTCAGCGCGCTGCGGAGCTTGTTGCTCCGGAGCGACTCCAGCGCCATGCGGAGGTATTCGAGGAAGAGCATGGGGGTGGATAGTGGCGAGTTGTTAGTGGTGGGTGGTTGGCAATAGTCTCAACGTCAAAGTTGTCTTCGGACAACCAACAACTATCCACTAACAACTATCTACTCGTAACGAAGCGCGTCGATCGGCCGGCTGCGGGCGGCAGACCACGCGGGGATGAAGCCGAACAGGATCCCGATCCCGACGCAGATGCCGAAGGCGAGCGCGACCGTCAGCGGCGAGAGCACGGCGGTGAAGACCAGGTTGATGGCGTAGGTCACCCCGAAGGAGATCAGGACGCCGATCACCCCGCCGATCATGCACACGATCACGGCCTCCAGGAGAAACTGCGTCAGGATCGCCCGGCGGCTCGCGCCGACGGCCTTGCGGATGCCGATCTCGCGGGTGCGCTCGCGCACGCTGACGAACATGATGTTCATCACCCCGATCCCGCCGACCAACAGCGCCAGGCCGGTCAGGAAGAGGCCGACCCCGTAGATCGCGCCCTTGACCCCGGCCATCTGCGTGGCGAAGGCGTCGTTCCGGTTGATGGCGAAGTTGTCGTCTTCGAGCGGGTCGAGGCCGCGCACGGCCCGGACGATGCCCGTCAGCTCGTCCTCGGCGGCGTCCATGTTCTCGGCGGCGTCGACCTTGACCTGCACCGAGATCTGCCGCCACTGGCTCAGCCCGAAGGCGTTCTCGAAGACCGAGAGCGGCATCAGCACCTGGTTGTCGAACGAGATCAGCCCGAGGAACTTGCCCTGCTCCTCCAGCACGCCGATCACCTCCATCCGCTTGCCGCCGACCCGGACGTACTTGCCGACCGGTGTCTCGCCGATGAACAGCTCCTCGGCCACGTCTTTCCCGATCACGCAGACCGGCCGCGCCGCCCGCTGCTCGACGTCGCCGAAGAACCGGCCGGCGCTGAGGCCGAGCGCGTTGATGTCGGCGATGGCCGGCGTCGAGGCCCGGATGAAGACGGTGGAGAGCTCGCGGTCCTGGTACTGCACCCCCCGCATCGTCCCGGTGACGGGGGCGACGGCGACCGCGTAGCGCGACTGCGCCCCGATGGCGTCGGCCACGCGCTCGGTGATCGGCGGGCGGTTGGTGTACTTCCACCAGTCGTTCTCGAACGTCTGCGGGTTCTTGTCGACCGAGAAGGTGTTGGTGCCGAGCATCGCCATCGAGCGGTCGAACCCGCGCTCGATGCCGTTGATGGTGGTGAACATCGCCGTCACCGAGACGATGCCGATGATGATGCCGAGCGTCGTGAGGACCGCGCGGAGCTTGTTGGCCCAGATCGCGCGGAGCGCGATGCGGAGGCCTTCGGCGAATTCGAGGAGAGCAGCGCGCAACGAGGGGCGGGGCGGGCGGAGGGCGACAGATGCGAGCGCCTACGACCGAGCCGGGCGGGAGTTGCGCGGGCTAGCCTGGCCTCGACTCGCTCAGAGCGCCGCCGCTCGGCGTGGGGCCGCAACCGGGACCGTCTCGGCGAGCGGAGCGGCGCGCTGCACGAGGAGCGGCCGGAGCCAGGCGCGGTAGCCCCAGAGCAGGAACACCAGCATCGCGCCGAGCGCGTAGGCCGGAGCGCCGCCGGCGGGGTCGAACCGGAAGTGGTAGAAGACGATGTTGACCGCGATCGGGACGAGCATCACGAGCGCGAGCGGCACGAAGCGCCCGGCGAGCAGGAGCGCGCCGATCACGACCTCGAAGACCTTCACCATCGGGAGCACGCCCGCCCCGACGAGCGCGCCGAGGAACGCCCCGCCGTCGGCCGGCGGGGGCGGCTGCGGAATGAAGTGCAGGAAGCCGTTGAGGCCGAAGACGAAGAGCATCGCGCCGAGGAGGTAGCGGACGACGGTGACGGCGGTGGTCATGGCGGTCGGGATAGGTGAATAGTTGTTGCAACGAGCAACTAGCCAGACCAAACCGCCGCCCGCCCCGACGGTTCCTTCCTCGCTACAGCACCTTCCTCGCTACAGCACCTTCTCGAAGCGGATGCGGTAGTCCTGGTAGGTCGCGTTGTAGCCGGCGGCCGTCACCTCGAAGCCCTCGCGCAGCCCGAGGACCGTCATGCCGGGGTGCATGTTGGGGAACGTGTCGTAGACCAGCCGGGCGTAGCTCAGGTCCCGCGCCTCGCGCTCCATCGCCCGGAGCAGCGCCCGTGCGATCCCGCGCCCCCGGTGCGCCTCGAGCACGCCGCCCTTCGCGCTGTAGTACTTCGCCCGGTCCAGCCCGTAGCCGACCTTGAACCCGACCGGCTCGCCGTCGATCCAGGCGAGGAACAGCAGCAGGTCGCGCCGGTCGAGCTGGTTGATGACGCGGGCCTCGCCGAAGACGGTCCGGTTGAGCCGCCGGATCGTCGGAAAGTCCTCCATGCCCACGCGGGCGACGTGGAGATGCTCGGTCGTGGTCTGCACAGCGGGGTCGGGTTGGCGTAGCGCAGAATACACAAAGAGAATGTCAGAACGGAAGTCCGTCGCCCATGTCGCCGGGCGGGAGGGCCGGGCGCGGCGACGCGCCGAGCGCGGGCGGCGTTTCCTCGTCCTCGGCGAGCGTCCAGGGTTCGAGCAGGCGCTCGGGCACGTTGGCGAGGAAGCGGCTTGGGCTGGTGAAGAAGTCCCCGGCGCGGCGGCCCCGCTGGACCGTCGGGTAGCTGACGAACAGGTTGCGCTCGGCGCGCGTGAGCGCGACGTAGAGCAGCCGCAGCTCTTCGTCCAGCTCCTCCTCGCTCTTGGCGGCGTACTGACTCGGGAGGATGCCATCGAGCGCCTGGATCACGAAGACGGTGTCGAACTCCAGCCCCTTGGCGCTGTGGATGGTCGAGAGGATGAGCGGCGGCTCGTCCTTGTGGGTGCCCTCGACGTCGGTCGCCGTCAGGTCGACGGGGTCGAGCGCGAGCGATTCGAGGAAGGCGGCGCGGGAGCCTCGGCCCTCGGCCAAGCCGGCGAAGCTCTCGAGGTCCTGGGCGCGCTTGGCGGCGTCCTCGAAGTAGACCCGCTCGAGCGTCGGCTGGTAATACTGGAGCAGCAGCTCCACCTGGGCGGGCAGGCCGAGCGTGCCGGCGCGCATCCGCCGGAGCAGCGCGCCGAGCTGCCGGAGCCGGGCCTCGAAGCGCGGCGAGACGGCCGGCGCGGCGAGCGTGTACGGCTGCTCGGCCGCCAGCACCCAGTCGACCAGCTCCTGCGCCGTGCGCGGCCCGATGCCCTCGACCAGCCGCAGCACCCGGTTCCAGGCGACCACGTCGAGCGGGTTCTCGGCGACCCGCAGGTGGGCGACGACGTCCTTGACGTGCGCCGCCTCGCTCAGCTTCAGCCCGCCGAACTTGACGAACGGGATGCGCCGCCGGTCGAGCTCGACTTCGAGGTCGTAGGAGTTGAACCCGCTGCGGAAAAGCACCGCCATCCGGTTGAGGTCGGTCCCGGCCTCGCGCTCCTCCAGGAGGACCTGGCAGACGAAGCGGCTCTGCCAGCGGTCGTCGGGCGCGGCGACGAGCGCGGGCTTCTCGCCGCCCTCGCGCTCGGTGAACAGCTCCTTGTCGTACTTCCGCTTCGCCTGGCGGAGCACGAAGTTGGCGAGGTCGAGGATGGGCTGGGTCGAGCGGTAGTTCTGCTCCAGCTTGAAGAGGCGCGCGCCGGGGAACGTCTCGGGGAAGGCGAGGATGTTGCCCACGTCCGCGCCGCGGAAGCGGTAGATGCTCTGGGCGTCGTCGCCGACGGCGGTCACGTTGCCGTGCGCGCTCGCGAACAGCCCGACGAGCCGGGCCTGCACGCGGTTCGTGTCCTGGTACTCGTCGACCAGCACCCACCGGCACGCGCCGGCGACCTTTTGGCGCGCCGCCTCGTCGGTTTCCAGCAGGCGGACGGTGAGTGCGAGCAGGTCGTCGTAGTCCGCGAGCCCGTGCCGCCGCTTGTAGGCGGCGAAGGCGCGGCCGAGGTCGTCGATCTCGTCGAGGTGGATCAGGAACTGCGGGGCCGTCTGCTCGAGCACATCGGCGATGTCGAGGCCTCGGTTCGCGGCGGCGGAGAAGAGGGCCTGGAGGGTCCGCTTCTTCGGGAACCGCTTCTTGGACTGGTGGAGTCCGCGCTCGGAGCGGAGCAGGTCGATCACGTCGGCGGCGTCTGAGGCGTCGAGGATCGTGAAGCTCGGCGGGTAGCCGACCGAGGCGGCGTGGCGGCGGAGGACCTGGAGGCAGAAGGCGTGGAACGTGCCGCCGCGCACGCGCTCGCAGCGCCCGTCGAGGAGCGCGGCGGCGCGGCCGAGCATCTCCTTGGCCGCGCGCCGCGTGAAGGTCAGCAGCACGATCTCCTCGGGCAGCGCGCCGGTCTCGATCAGGTAGGCCACGCGGTAGACGAGCGTCCGCGTCTTGCCCGTCCCGGCACCGGCCACGACGAGCCCCGGCCCCGGCCCGGCCGTCGCGGCGGCGTGCTGCTGCTCGTTGAGCGCCCCTGCGTAGTCGATCGTGAGCGTCGCCGGGGCGGCGGGCGGCTCTTTCTTGAGGACGAAGCGGCGGGCCACAGCGGCGTGCGAGAGCGGAGTCGGGGCAGCGGGGTTAAGGTACGGGAGGGGGTTACCTCACCAAACTTTAAAATCTGTCGCACTTGTGGTGTCTCACATAGTAGCATATACTACGTGCTCAGCAACTGTCCCCTCCGTCCTCGACTCTATAGAACCATGGCTCACCCCCCCCCCGTTTTAAACGTTTAGCTGCCGTTTGCGCCCTGCTCGCGGTTTCACTTGGTGCCTGTGACACCGCCGACCCAGAGGCACCTCGAGCTGCAAGCGAGCTAGAGTCGCAGAGCGCGCAGCAGGATATGCGTGGTCCTGCTCGTGCCGCCTTCCCTGCGGCGTCTCTTTTTGAACCCGCCGAGGCAGAACGCCTGCTCGCTACCGGGGCCTTACGGCGAGGTGCCGGGGCCGACGCTCAGGTGATGGTCCCGCTCGTCTTCGACGACGACGGCTTTCTCCACTCGCCGCACAGCTTCAAGGCCCTCACCGACCGCTTGATGGCGGCGCAGCGCGGAGGGCGCATCGTCCAAGAGCCGGAAGTCTTGTTCACTGATCTTGTCACGTTCAGGGCTGCTCTCACAGGTGACCCGGCGCTCGAAGCCCTCTACGCCGCCAGTTGGCGAGGCCGTATACCCGTGCAGGCCGCTCAGCAGAACGGGAAAGCGTCGCAGAACGCGCAGTCGTCGTACCACGTGGAGGTCTTCGACCCTTACGTAAACCCGAACCCGAGCATCCCACCGCCGCCGTGCGACGATTTCGACCCTGAGTGCAACGGTGGCGGCGGTGGTGGGGGTGGCGGTGGGGGAGTGAACTGGCCCTACCGACCCACGCATAACGCGGCTCCATCGTACGGCAGCACACCGGATTGGCCTAAGATGTGGAAAGGCGACGTAATCTCCGGCGATACGGACAACGGAAAAGGCTCCGCCGGTACCGGTAACCTCGGTCACAGCTCCATCGTTACCGTGCTCGACAATAACGAGAACCAGTGGGGTCGGGGCAACTTTATGAACTTCGGCACGATGGTGATGGAGGCCATCGGAAAGGAGCCTAACGAGGAGGACGAGGTCCTGGAGCGTGCAGCCCGCACCTACTGGCACGACCTCGGGCACGAGGTCAAGCACGTCAAGGTCCGCTTCCACAAGGACGCCCAGTGGAGCGAGCGGCAGCACGCTGTCGACTATGCCCGCGGCCAGGACCCAGACCACTACAGCGCGCTCACCCCGAAGTGGACCCAGGGCGCGTGGTACTGCTCGAAGCTCGTGTGGGTCGCCTACGACCAGGCCACCGGCGACGACCTCGACCCGGACTGGGGCTACTGGGTCACGCCAGGAGACCTCGAAGCCAGTGGGCACCTCCGGTCGGTCTACCACTTCATCAACTCCGACAATGGCTAAGCGCTCGCAGATGCCCCTCGCCGTCCTCGTTTCGCTCGTCCTTCCGCTGCTGGTCAGCGGCTGCGACCCGTTCGCCTACGACGAGCTCGATCCCCTCGAAGAGGGCCAGCAGTTGGAGGTCGTCGAGTATGACGACGCGCAGCCGGCTTCGCGCGCGGCCTACGCCGGGATGGGTACGTTCGTCATCTCGCGCCGGGTGGTTGTTTTCGATCCCGGCACGGGGCCTGACGATCCACCCCGGATCCTCCGCTCGATCCGCGTCCCTGGCCGGGTGATGTACGACGCGCAGATAGACCGCGACGGATTTGTCTGGATCGCCACCCCGGACCGGGGCGGAGATTTTGGAAGCGGTCCGATCCGCGAGTCGTTCGTCGTAGATCCTTACACCGCAACGGTCCACCGAGTGCTCGCACTGCCTAGCGAGTTGCGCGCCACCGCAGCCCTCCTCGTCGGGCCCGAAAAGGTCTATCTACGGGCATGGCGCAACGGGTTCAGCGGTGGCATCGGAGCCGTCGACCGGCAATGCGTTTTTGACGAGACCCGCTGCGAGGTCGAGTTCTTCACCGAGCTCGGCGATGTCGGCAACACGCCGGAGCAGGTGCTCCACATCAGCGGCGAATCACTCTATTCCTTTAGTGGTTCGAATAGCCGGGCCAACCGTCACTCCACCGACCGAATCGACCTTCAGACGGGGGAGATCATCGCGACGTCGGCACTGTCTGGGAGCTTCGCCTTCGATGACGAAGCGTTCTACGTCCTAGGCAATCAGCAAGGCCTGTCTAGGCGTGTCGTCGTTCGTCTCGACAAAGAAACGCTCGGCGAGGCGGAACGCATGGGCGTGGATCAGCAGCGGGACGACTTGATCGCTGTTGAGGGTGATCGCCTCTACCTAGGCGGCTTCGGCGACGACTTCATCCAGGTACGCTCGGCCGAAACACTCGGATCACTCGGCACGATCGACATCTCCGCGGCAGGGGATGCGACGGCCGCGTTCGGCTTTGTTGCACCAGGGGTGCTGATGCTCAATCACACGTCTTACCTCGACGTGGAGGCCGAGACGGTGATGCCGATTCTACCGGAGGCATCTCCAATAGACGTGTGGTTTTCGCAGGCCCTCCGCCTTTCCGAAGGGCATCCGCGCGCTTACTGAGCGTCGTCCGCACCGAGCGCCGCGCTAGAGAGCGGTCTCTCTCATGGAGGGGGACCGCTCATCGTTTCATTTGCGAGCGTATCACCACACAGGTATATTGCCACCGCCCGTTCGGGCCTCACCGAGGCGCAGGCCGCGCCCCACCGGATCACCTCCACCGACGCAGCGAGGACATGGGGAAAGTCATCGCCGTAGCGAACCAGAAAGGCGGCGTCGGCAAAACGACGACGGCCGTCAACCTCGCCGCCTCGCTCGCCGCGACCGAGCACCCGACGCTGCTGCTCGACATCGACCCGCAGGCCAACGGCACCTCAGCCGTCGGCGTGGACCAGCGCTCGGTCGAGCGCTCGACCTACGAAGTCCTCACCGGCGACGTGGCCCTCGAGGACGCCACGCTCCCGACCGAGATGCCGTTCCTCGACGTGGTCCCGAGCCACATCAACCTCGTCGGGGCCGAGATCGAGATGATCGACGTGATGGAGCGCGAGCGGGTGCTCAAGCGCGCGCTCAAGACGGCCCGGCGGAAGTACGACTTCGTGGTGATCGACTGCCCGCCGTCGCTCGGCCTGCTGACGCTGAACGCGCTGACGGCCTCGGACGCGGTCGTCGTCCCGGTGCAGTGCGAGTACTTCGCGCTCGAGGGCCTGGGCCAGCTCCTGAACACGATCAAGATCGTCCGGCAGCACCTCAACCCGCACCTCGAGATCGAGGGCGTGCTGCTGACCATGTTCGACACCCGCCTGCGACTCTCGAAGCAGGTCGCGGCCGAGGTGCGGCGCTACTTCGGCGAGAAGGTCTTCAAGACGGTCATCCAGCGCAACGTCCGGCTCTCCGAGGCCCCGAGCTTCGGCAAGCCGGTCCTCCTGTACGAGGCCACGAGCATGGGCGCGCGCAACTACATCGGCCTGGCCCGCGAGGTGATCGAGGCCAACCGCGCCTACCTGCTCGCGCAGCAGGCCGGCGCCGGGCACGCCCACGGCACCGTTGCGGCGGGCCTTCGCGCCGGCAACGGCGTCCACGCCCCGGCCGTCGCCTCCGACGCACCCTAACCCTTCCCCCCTCCGGCTCACCTCACCGATTCTCATGGCGACCAAGAAAGCGGCGCTCGGCAAGGGCCTCAACGCCCTCATCCCGTCGATCTCGGAGCGGGTGGAGGACGACACGCGCGCGGACGGCGGCGGCGTCCAGAGCCGGCTCTACAACTTCGAGGACCGGGTCCGCCTGCTCGGCCGCGTGGCCGAGCTGGACCTCGACGCGATCCGCCCGAACCCCTACCAGCCGCGCCAGGACTTCGACCCCACCGCGCTCGACGAGCTGGCCGGCTCGATCCGGCAGCTCGGCATCATCCAGCCGATCACGGTCCGCGCCCTCGGCGAGGGCCGCTTCGAGATCATCTCGGGCGAGCGCCGCCTCCGGGCCGCCCGCCTCGCCGGGCTGGGCCGCGTCCCGGCCTACGTCCGCGAGGCCGACACCGAGGCGATGCTCGAGATGGCGATCGTCGAGAACATCCAGCGCGAGAACCTCAACCCGGTCGAGGTGGCGCTCGGCTACCACCGGCTGATCGAGGAGTGCGGGCTGACGCAGGAGGACGTGGCGCAGAAGGTCGGCAAGAACCGCTCGACGGTGGCGAACGCGCTGCGGCTGCTGCGGCTGCCGCCGCCGGTGCTGGCTTCGCTGCGCGACGGCACGCTGACCGGCGGGCACGCCCGGATGCTGGTCTCGGTCGACGACCCCGACGCGCAGCTCGAGCTCTACGACAAGGTCGTCGCCGAGGCGCTGTCGGTGCGCCAGGTCGAGGCCCTCCTCCGCGAGTACCGCCGCCGCCTCGACGAGGAGCCCGCCGAGGCCGCGAGCGCGGTCCAGGACGCGGCCGAAGCGGTCACCGCCCCGAGCCGCGACGCCCTCCAGATCGACGCGTTCACCACCAACCTGCGGGACCGTCTCAGCACCCAAGTCGCCATCCGCCACAAGGCCGACGGCGGGGGGCGGATCGAGATCGCCTACTACTCGCAGGACGATCTGGAGCGGGTCCTCGACCTGCTGATCGGCTAGGCGTGGACGAGCGGACGAGCGGACGAAGGGACCGGGGCGTCTCCTCTCTCCTTGCCGTCAGTGCCCTGCTTGCGGCTTCGCTGGTCGGGGTGCTGATCGGTGCCCCGGCCTCGGCGCAGCCGGACACGACAGCGGTGCTCCCCGTGCCTGCGGACACGGCCGCCGGTGTAGCGCTCGGCCGGGGGCAACCGCCGCCGAGCACGGTGCCGCCGAGCACGGTGCTCAGGCGGAGCCTGATCCTCCCCGGTTGGGGGCAGGTCACGAACCGGGACTACCTCAAAGTCCCCGTGGTGCTGGCTGGGGTCGGCGGAGCCGTCGCGCTTGCCGTCGTCAACCACCGCCGCGCGTCGCTCTACCGCCGCGCGGCTATCTACGCCGACGGCGAGACCCCAGCGACGCTCGACGAGACGCCCGACCCTGGCAACCCCAACCCGGAGCTGGTGGACGCGTGGCTCGAGGCCGGCGGCTTCTCGGCCAACGCCAACCGCACGTTGCGCGACCAGAGCCGCCGCAACCGCGACTTCTCGGTCCTGCTCGGCGCGCTCGCCTACGCCCTCCAGGCGCTCGACGCCTACGTCAGCGCCCACCTCGCCGACTTCGACGTGAGCGAAGACCTCTCGCTCCGCCTCGCCCCCACCCCGACCGGCGCGGCGGCCTCGCTCCGCTGGCAGTTCTGAGAGTCTGTCTATGAAGGACGGGCAGGACTGCGAATGGCTGCGCGGGCCCCGAATCTCCCGGCCGGTGCAACCTGCGGGCGGGCCTCGGGTACGAGCTTTCAGTTATAATTGAAAATACCGATGGAGCCTCCCGTTCTGATCCCGAGCCGCCGCGCTGCGCCCTCGCTCGAGCGCGTCCGCGCGCCCGTCGAGGCCGAGCTCGCCCTCTTCCGCGGCACGTTCCGCGACGCGATGCGCTCCCGCGTCGGGCTGCTCGACAAGGTCACGCGCTACGTGCTCCGGCAGAAGGGCAAGGAGATCCGGCCCGTCCTGGTGCTGCTCGCGGCCCGGCTCTGCGGCGGCGTCACGGAGAAGAGCTACCGCGCCGCCGCGCTCGTGGAGCTGCTCCACACCGCCACCCTCGTCCACGACGACGTGGTCGACCGCGCCGACCGCCGCCGCGGGATGTTCTCGATCAACGCGCTCTGGAAGAACAAGGTCGCCGTGCTGCTCGGCGACTTCCTGCTCTCGCGCGGCCTGCTGCTCGCGCTCGACGCGGGCGACTACGACCTGCTCCACACCGTCTCCGACGCCGTCCGCCGGATGAGCGAGGGCGAGCTGCTCCAGATCGAAAAGGCCCGCCGGCTCGACATCGACGAGGCGACCTACTTCCGCATCATCTCCGACAAGACGGCCTCGCTGATCTCGGCCTGCACCGCCTGCGGCGCGATCTCCGCCACCGACGACGCCGAGGAGATTGAGGCCTTGCGTGCCATCGGCGAGAAGCTCGGCCTGGCGTTTCAGATCCGGGACGACCTCTTCGACTTCGGCGAGGTGGACGTGGGCAAGCCGCTCGGGATCGACCTGCAGGAGCGCAAGATGACGCTGCCGCTGATCGTCGCCCTCCGCGAGGCGGACGCGGCCGAGCGCAAGGCCGTCCTCAAGATCGTCCGGCAGCGGAAGAAGAGCCGCGCCGACATCCGCACCGTCGGCGACTTCGTCCGCACGCGCGGCGGCCTGGCCTATGCCCGGCAGACGATGCAGGCCCTCGCCGACGAGGCCGCCGCCCTGCTCCGCGCCTTCCCCCCGACCGAGGCCCGCGACGCCTTGCTCGACCTGACGGCCTACGTCGTGGCCCGGAAGAAGTAGACGGTTGTGCGTTCTAGGTCGCGGGCGTAGACTGTCCCCTCACCCATCGCCCGTTTCATGACGCTCTACCTGCTCGGCACCGGCGCGGCCATCTCGGACCCGCACCGCACGACCACCATGCTCGCCGTCTCCGACGGCTCCTCGACCCTCGCCGTCGACTGCGGCGGCGACTTGGTGCAGCGCCTCCTCGCCGCCGGGATCGACCTCGCCACGCTCGACGGCTTGGTGCTGACGCACGAGCACCCGGACCACGTCAGCGGTTTCCCGCTCGTGGTCGAGAAGCTCTGGCTGGCCGGCCGCCGCCGGCCGATCCCGGTCTACGGGCCGGCCCCGGCGCTGGTGCAGGCGCAGACGCTGTGGGCGTCTTTCAACACCGAGGGCTGGGTCGGCGTCCCGACCGTCGCGTGGCACGAGGTCGACGACGCGCCCGAGGCCGAGGTTGTGAGGACGGACGTGTGGCACGTCACCGCCGCCCCGGTGGAGCACCCGGTCCCAACCATTGGCCTCCGCATCGAGCACGCCTCGGGCCGGGTCGTGGCGTATTCGTGCGACACGTCGCCGTGCGAGAACGTGGTCACGCTCGCCCGCGAGGCCGGGGTGCTCGTGCACGAGGCGACGGGGCACCTGCCGGGCGTCCACTCGTCCGTCGAGGACGCCGCCGAGACCGCCGCCAAGGCGGGTGCGCACCGGCTGCTGCTGGTCCACCTCCCCCCCGGCCTGACCGACGCCGACCTGGAGGCCGGCCGGCACTGGTTCACGGAGCTGGAGCTGGGCGAGGAGCTGGGCGTCTACGAGCTGTGAGACCGAGGTGGTAGCACGGGCCTCGGGCGCAGCGTGCTGCGCCCCTACGATCTCACCACGGGCGTCTCGGTTACCTTCGCCCCCATCCTCTCCCTATCCCTTCCACGCCCTTCCTCACCTCCGTGCCGAGCCGCTTCAAGATCTTCTCCGACCCGGTGCACGGCTTCATCTCGGTGCCGAAGCGGCTGCTGCTCGGCCTCGTCGAGACGCCGGAGTTCCAGCGGCTGCGGCGCATCCGGCAGCTCGGCCTCGGGCACCTCGTCTTCCCCGGCGCGGAGCACACCCGCTTCCAGCACGGCCTCGGCGCGATGGCGCTGATGCAGCAGGCGCTCGCGAGTCTCGCCGAGAAGGGCACGCCGATCTCCGAGGCCGAGCACGAAGCCGCCCTCGCCGCGGCGCTCCTCCACGACGTCGGCCACGGGCCGTTCTCCCACACGCTCGAGGAGGACCTCATCGCGCCCGGCGCGCGCGGCCCGTTCCACCACGAGGCGATGAGCCGCACCATCACCGAGTGCCTCAACCGGCGCTTCGGCGGGGCGCTCGACCTCACGCTCGCGATCTTCGACGGGGCTTACGACCGCCCGTTCTTCCACAGCCTGCTCTCGTCGCAGCTCGACATGGACCGGCTCGACTACCTCCGCCGCGATTCGTTCTACACCGGCGTGGCCGAGGGGGTCGTCGGCGTGGACCGGATCATCAAGACGATGCGCGTCCACCCGCCCGATGGCGGGGTCGGGGCCGACATCGTGATCGAGGCGAAGGGCGCGTACGCGGTCGAGAGCTTCGTGCTCTCGCGGCGGCTGATGTACTGGCAGGTCTATCTCCACAAAACGGTCATCGCGGGGGACCACCTGCTGCGCGCCGCCTTCGCCCGCGCCCGGCAGGCCGCGAGTGACCCGGCCGTGCGCGCCTCCTCGCCCGCGCTCCGCTTCTTCCTCGACCGCCGCGTCACCGCCGACGACCTCGGCGAGGCCGCCGTGCTCGACGCCTTCTGCCGGCTCGACGACACCGACATCCTCTACAGCCTCAAGCGCTGGCAGACCGCCGCCGACCCCGTGCTCGCCGACCTCGCCCGCCGCTTCGTCGAGCGCGACCTCTTCCGCACGACTTATCTCCCGGCCGAGCCGACCGAGACCGAGGTCGCCGTGTGGCGCGAAGCCGTCGCCGCGTGGCTCGTCGCCGAGGGGCTCGCGACGCCGGACGAGGCGGGGCGCGACGCCGCGTTCTACCTCACGATCGGCTCCTCCGCGCTCGACGCCTACCAGCGCACGGGGGACTCGATCTCGATCCTGGAGCGCGACGGCCGGGTGCGCGAGCTGAGCCGCGCCGACGACGTGGCGGTCGTGGGGGCCGTCGCCGGGGCCGTGGTGCGGCACTACGTCTGCGCGCCGAAGGAGGTCGTACTTAACGCCGGAGAGTTGGCGAACTGAGAGTATAGCAATTTAAGAGGTTGCGGGTCTCTAGGTTGGAGGGGTAGGTTACGATGTGCTCACCCCGCCCCTCGCCCCATGTCTACCCGCGACGACCGCGACCTCCTCGCTCTCTTCGTCGCCGCCGCGCTCCCGCCTGCCCAACGCACCGCCTTTCTGGACGAGCGGTGCGCCGCCGATCCCGAGCGACGCGCCGCCGACGAGGCCGCCGCGCTCGATGCCGTCTCGGCCGAGGGCCTGGAGATCGGGGCGTACCGGGTCGTGCGCGAGATCGGTAGCGGGGGGATGGGCGTGGTCTACCTCGCCGAGCGGGCCGACGGCGCGTTCGAGGGGCAGGTCGCCCTCAAGCTGATCCGCACCGGGTTCTTCGCCTCGGCGGCCGCGCCGGTATTCGCTACTCGTCGAGGACGTAGATCGCGGGGAGGTTGCGGCCGAGCTGCCCATAGTCCAGCCCGTAGCCGATCACGAACAGGTTCTCGATCTCGAAGCCGACCCAGTCGAGCCGCAGGTCGAGGTCGGGGTTGGTGGCGGCTTTCTTGTGGAGCAGCGCCGCCGTCCGGACCGACGCCGGGTTCAGCTCGCGGAGCTTCTCCGTGATGAACTGCATCGACAGGCCGGTGTCGACGATGTCCTCGACCACGACGACGTGCCGCCCCTCGATCTCGGCGTCGATCTTCTTCAGCTCGGTCACGGTGCCGCTCGACACCTTCTCGGCCCCGTACGACGAGAGCTTGAGGAAGTCCACCTCGCAGTTGATGGTCACGGCGCGCATCAGGTCGGCGAGGAAGAGGAACGCGCCGTTGAGGACCCCGATTAGGATGGGCCGCTCGTCCTCGTACTCCGCGTCGATGGCGCGGCCGATTTCGGAGACGCGGGCGGCGATGGTGTCGGGGTCGAGGTAGAGGCGGAAGCGCTCGCCGCGGCAGGTGACGGTCTGGGCGACAGAGACGGCGGAGTCGGACATGGCGCGGCGCGGGCGGGCGAAGAGAGGAGCGCCGAAGTTATGCCCCGCCGCCGTCCTCCGCCAACGCCTCGGGCGAGGCCGTCCACGTCAGCCGCGCCGCGCGCCGCGTCCCTGACCCGACCGCCGCCACGGCCCCGAGTCGGTGCCCGACGGCCCAGACGATCTCGCCGCCGGAGAGCAGCACCAGCGCCCGGCTCCGGCGGTGCGACGGCACCCGGCGCTCGGTGAGCAGATCGCTCACCTTTTTGCGACCGTCCAGGCCGAGTGGCCGGAGCGCGTCGCCCGCCCGCCACGGCCGGAGCACGAGCGGAAAACGCAGCCGGTCGGCGTCCACGACCTCGACGGTCGGCGCGGCGTCGAAGCGGTCCGGCACGGTCTCCAGCAGCTCCACGCCGAGCGTGCCGAGCGGCGTCATCGTCTCGCCCGGTTTCACGGCTGCCTCGAACGCCTCCGGTGCCGTCGCAGTCTCGAAGACGACGTGCTCGCGGTCGCGCCAGACGGTCCCACCGGGCCAGAACACACGGCGGCCGGGCTGCGCGCCGAGGAGCGCCTCGACCTCGCGCACCGTCACGACTGAGCGCGGCGCAGCGGGAAGCCACCGCCGGAGCGCCTCGAGCAGGAGCGCGCGCTGCACCGCCGCCGGCTGCCGGGAGAGCGCGTCGAGCCGAAGCGTCTGGCCGTCGGCGATCTCCTCGAACACCTCGTCCGGCCCGAGTGCGGCCCCGGCGTCGAGCGCCTCGCGCATCAACTCGGCCGTGCGGGCGATCCGCTCGCCGACGCCCTCCCCGAAGTGCGCCTCGAGCAACGGCAGCACCTGATGGCGCAGCACGTTTCTCCGGTAGCTAGATGATTGGTTGGACGGGTCCTCGCGCCACGTCAGGGCGTGGGTGCGGGCATAGGCCTCGATCTCCGCCCGCGAGGCCCACAGCAGCGGCCGCATGACCTCGACGTCGGACTCTCCCGCAAGCGGCCGGCGGACGGGCATCCCGGCCAGCCCGACCGGTCCCGCCCCGCGCAGCAGGTTCAGCAGCAGCGTCTCCGCCTGATCGTCGCGGTGGTGCCCCGTGGCGATGGCCGCAGCCCCGACCTCGGCCGCGACGGTGCCGAAGAACGCGTACCGTGCCTCGCGGGCCGCCGCCTGCACCGAGCCCTCGACGGTGGCACGATGCACCCGCAGCGGCACGTCCCACTGCGCGCACAGCCTTCGCACGAGCGCCTCGTCGGCATCGGCATCGTCCCGCAACCCGTAGTTGACGTGCGCCGCAACCGGCTCGAACCCACCTTCGTGCGTCAGGTGCAGCAGCACGACTGAGTCCACCCCGCCGCTGACTCCGACCACAACGCGCGCCCCGTCGGCGAGCAACCCGCGCTCGGTCACGAACTTGGCAAATCGTTCTAGCATGAGTCGGCGGGCGGCATGACGTGGTAACCGACTCACCGACCGAAGCGCCGTTCCAGTTCGTCTAGCGAGACCTTGATCATCGTCGGCCGGCCGTGGGGGCAGGTGGTGGGCGTCGCGCAGGCGAACAGCTCGTCGATCAGGGTCCGCGCCTCGTCCTCGGCGAGCGGGGCACCGGGGGCGATGGCGCGCCGCCGGGCGACGCTCTTGGCGAGGCTGTCGCGCGCGCCGAGCGCGAGGTCGCTGCGGTACGACTTGAAGCGGTCGAGCACGTCCTCGATCAGGCCTTGCACGGAGTCCCGCGACACGTCCGCCGGGACGCCCTCGACCTTGACCGTCCGGCCGGCGAACGGCGCGAGGTCGAAGCCCAGCTTGCGGAGGTCGTCGGCGAGCTCGAGGACGAGCTGGTAATCGGCCGGGGGGAGCTCGATGGTGACCGGGAAGAGGAGCTGCTGCGAGAGCGACATCCCGCCGTCGAGCGCGGCGAGGGCCTGCTCGTAGAGGATGCGCTCGTGCGCGGCGCGCTGATCGACGAGCAGCAGACCGGAGCGGATTGGGGTGACGACGTAGCGGTTGTGGAGCTGCCACACCGGCGGCCGCTCTCCAAGGCCGAGCGCGCCCTCCTCGTCCTCGGCGAAGGGCTCGGCCCCCGACGGGATCGTCGCTGCCTGCACCGGGCGCGGGGCGTCGTCCGGCAGCTCGTCCGGGGCGGCCTCGAACGAGACCGGCGTCGGCAGACCGACAGCCGGCAGCTCGATGGTCGAGGGACGGGAAAGCGTCGCGGGCGTGTCGAACCGAACCGGGCGGACGGTGAGGGGCGAGGCCTCGAGTCCCGAGCCGGACCGGGCGCGGCCGGCGAAGCCGTCGCCGAGGCTCGGGGTCACGTCCGCGTCGCCGAGCGCCTTCTTGACGACGGCGCGGATGAAGCCGTAGACCCCGCGCTCGTCGTCGAACTTGACCTCGGTCTTGGTCGGGTGGACGTTCACGTCGAGGTGGCGCGGGTCGAGCGAGAAGAAGAGCGTGAAGAGCGGATGGCTCCCCTTCGGCAGCAGGTCGCCGAAGGCCGTGGCGACGGCGTGCTCGAGCGAGCGGTTCTTGACGAAGCGGCCGTTGACGAAGAAGAACTGCTCGCCCCGGCTGCGGCGCGCGCCCTCGGGGCGGCCGACCACGCCGCGCACCGAGAGGTAGCTCGTGGTCTCGGCGACGGACACGAGCGCGCCCTCGGCCCGGTCCCCGAGGAGGTCGGCGATGCGGGCGCGGAGCGCCGGCTCGAAGCCAGCGGCGGAGGGCGCGAGGCGGTAGACCTCGGCGTCGTCGTGCACGAGCGCGAAGCCGACCGTCGGGTTCGAGAGCGCCAGGAACTGGAAGGTCTCGACGAGGTGCTTGAACTCGGTCGCCGGGGACTTGAGGAAGTTGCGCCGCGCCGGGACGTTGAAGAACAGGTTCCGCACGGCGATGGAGGTCCCGTCCGCGACGGCGCACGGCGACTGGTCCTCGATCCGGCTGCCGGCGATGCGGACGCACGTCCCGGCGGCGTCGCTGCGGCGCTTCGACTTCAGCTCGACCTGCGCCACGGCCGCGACCGAGGCGAGGGCCTCGCCGCGAAAGCCGAGCGTCCGGATCCGCTCGAGGTCGTCCGCCGAGGCGATCTTGCTCGTCGCGTGGCGGCCGAAGCAGACGGCGGCGTCCTCCGGCCCCATCCCGCAGCCGTCGTCGACGACCTGGACGAGCTCGCTGCCCGCCTGCCGGAGCACGACCGTGATCTGCCGCGCCCCGGCGTCGAGGGCGTTCTCCATCAGCTCCTTGAGCACCGAGGCGGGGCGCTGCACGACCTCGCCGGCCGCGATCTTGTTGGCGAGCGCCTCGGGCAGCACGCGCACCAAGCCGTCCGGGGCGGTGGTCACGTCGGCAGGATCGGGCGGCAGGGCCATGCGAGAGGGAGCGGGCGGAAACCGGAAGCTAGGGCCGAGAGCGGGCGGCCCCGTAAACACAAGGTTATGGCTCGGCTCAGAGCTGAGTGCGTCAGAGCTTGGTGTAGACGTAGAGCGCGAGCAGCAGCAGCACGGCCACCGCGATGAACGCGGGCTGCTTGCCGCGCCGGGTGTTGGTCTTGAAGTGGAGCCGCTGCTTCAGCCGCTCGTCGCTGCTCGGGTCGTAGAAGCGCGGCTCGTAGGTGAAGCGGCGCGGTTTGGGGCGGTGTCTCGGCGTGAGCACGGGTGCGCGTTTTGGGTCGGCCCGAGTATACCGGAGCGCACTGCCACCGTTCCGTCAGTGCTAGCGGGCGATTTGCTGATTTCGTCGTCCCAATCAGTCAACCGATCAATCACCAAATGTCCCGGACGTGCTCGAGGTAGAGCACGGCGACGGGGATGGCGACGAGCATCGCGTCGATCCGGTCGAGCATCCCGCCGTGGCCGGGGAGGTAGGTGCCCGAGTCCTTCGCGCCGACCGAGCGCTTGAGCAGGCTCTCGGCCAGGTCGCCGAGCTGCCCGACCGCCCCGCAGATGACGCCGAGCGCGAGCACGTCTGCCCAGCCGAGGGCGGGGACGAGCGCGGCCTTCATCACGGCGACGAGCGCCGCCGCCCCGAGCACACCGCCGGCGGAGCCCTCCCAAGTCTTCTTCGGCGAGACGCGGGGGAAGAGGGGCCTTCTTCCGAACGCCCGCCCGGCGAAGTACGCGAACGTGTCCGCCGCCCAGATCGCCATCACGACCGTTACGGTGAGCAGGAACGCGTCGGCCTCCCCGAGCGTCGCCGCGCTGCCCACCCGGAGCTCGACGAAGTAGCCCACCAGCACGGCCGGGTAGAAGACGCCCAGGAGCAGCGCCCCGAGGTTCGGGACCGGGCCGGCCGGCGCGTCGCCCCGCCGCCACAGCTCGGCGATGAAGGCCGCGAGCAGGAGCAACACCGCGAGCGGCACCGCCCCGGCCCACAGCGTCCGGCCGATCACGAGGGCACCGACCGCGAGGCCCACGCTTTTGAGCGGCCGGTGCCCTCCCGCCTCGGCCAGCCCGTACACGTCCCACTGCGCCAGCAGCCCGACCAGCACCATCAGCGCCGCGAAGAACCACCCGCCGAGGTACACGGCCCCGATCACGATCGGAGCGCCGAGGAGCGAGGTCAGGACGCGCTGCCCAAGGTTTCCCATGCGGAGGGGATATCGGGTCGAGGTCGTGGGCGAGAGGTGGGAAGTCTGGAGACGCCAGGACCGCCGACCTAGAGCCTCAGACCGCCTACCGCTTCACCGGGTCGTCGTCGTCGGGGGCGGAGAACCGGATGGCGTCGGGGCCGGAGTCGAGCATCCCCTCCTCGTCGGCGGTGTGCGCGTCGGCCTCGTTGGGGTCGGCGTTGAGGGCGGCCTCGGTCAGCTCGGCGTCGGTGAACGGCTTCTCGTTGAGGACCTCCTGCGCCGCCCCGACGTCCTCAGGCCGGACCATCACGTGCACCGCCGCCATGTCGCCGACGTTGAGGTTGAAGGCGTGGTCCCGCTGCGTGAGCACGACCGCGGCCAGGCCGGCGGCGTCGAGCCGGTCGCGCAGCAGGTCGGCTTCGTAGTCGGTGGAGGTGCTGAAGACGGACACCCAGTCTTGGTAGACGCGCGGATCGTCGGACATGGCAGGAGGGAGAAGCGGAGCGGAGGGAGGAGGGTGCCCGCAGCGAAGAGCGCCAGCAAGCGAGCGTACGTTTTACTCTGTACGTTTTAGGAGCAGCACCTGCCGGCGGCGCAGCAGGGCGACGGCGACCGCCGCAACGGCGAGCGCGCTGAGGGCCGCAAGATACCACGGCACCGCGATAGATTCGAGCGCGACGGGGTCGAGGTCCGGGCGGCGGCGCACCACGTCGCTCACGATGACCGCCAGGCCGTTGTTGAGCAGGTGGACGAGCACGCCCGCCCACAGGCTGCCCGTCACCCACACCGAGAAGCCGAGGTACAGCCCGAGCGTGGCGAGCGGCAGCACCTGCGTCGGGCGGAGGTGGAACGCCCCGAAGACGAGGCCGACGAGCACGATGCTCCACCCCACCCCGAGGCTGCGCTCGACCTGCCGCTGCAGATACCCCCGAAACATCACCTCCTCACAGATCGCGGGCGTGACGGCGACGAAGAGGAGCGCGAGGACGACGTTGATGTCCGCCCCCAAGACCTGTTCGATCAGCGCCGCTTGCTGCTCGTCCCACGCCTGCCACGACGGGGGCAGTGGGAGCGCGGCGTTGAGCGTCCCGAGCCACGCCACGAGCGGCAGCAGGACCAGCAGGCCGACGGCGCTCAGCCCGAGCTGCGCGCCGTCCGGCCGCCGGACCCGGAGGTACGCCGCCACGTCCGGCGTGTGCAGCCACGTCACGAAGCCGACGAAGACGAGAAACCCCGCCACCTGCCCGAGCGCGTTCCCGCCGAAGAGCGCCACCGCGTTGCCCTCGAGCGACTCGAGGACCGTCTCCACGTCCGGCACCCCGCCCGTCGCCCCGAGCGCGGCGGCCACCATCACGACGGTCCCGACGAGCTGGTAGACCACGAAGCCGCCGACGAACGTCACGAGGGCCGTCAGCAGCGGGTGGAACCGCTGCCGCTCCAGGACGCTGGTCAGCCGCGCCGGCTTCGCCCACGGCACGGCGTCGCGGAGGGCAGGCGTCGAGTCCGGTAGCACCGGGGCGACGGCTTCAGGGGAGCGGGTGGGAAGATCGGACATCGGCTATTTGGCGACGGGTAGTCCCCGAGAAACCCTTATCTCTCGTCATCGCCGCGCAGGCGAAACCGCGGCGAAAGCCAATTCAGCGGAGTAGGCTCTCCTGTGGGTCCCCGCCTGCGCGGGGATGACTCTATCGTGGGATGACTCTATCGTGGGTCGTACCAAGCACTCCAAGACCGGGTGCACCGAGCGAGTATCGGCACCACCGCTTCCGAAGTCAACAGGCTACCGCATCGCCGAGGCTCTCGACCAGCTCCACCCAATCGCCGCCGAAGACCTCGACGGGGACGCCGCCGAGCGCGGCCGAGAGCTCGTCGGGGGTGTTGCGGCCGGGGCGGTTGTCGAGGAACAGGCCCTCGAAGTTGACGCAGTCCGGCGGCAGCAGCACGAGGTCGCCGAGGCGGCCGGCGTCGGCGCGCGGCCGGAGCGCCGCCTCGAAGCTCTTGAAGTTCAGCAGCCCGCTCACCGTCACCGAGTCGCCGAAGAGCAGGTTCTCGGCCGCGACGACCTGCACGTCGAGGTTCTCGACGGCGCGGAGGGTGGGAGCCACGCGGTCCTGGAGGAGTGGGGCGGTGAGCGTGCCCGTCACCAGGGTCAGCGTCCGGGGCTCGGGGAGGGCTGTGGGCAGATACTCCTGCTGGTAGTTCAGCTCGCTCAGAAAGTCCCGGCTCATCCCGACCCCGTTCTCCATCAGCGGGTAGCCGTCGTAGTCGTCCTCGTCGGGAAAGTCGAGCCCGGCCAGGAGGTACATCTCGTCCGAGAGGTAGACGAACCCGCGCCCGATCTCGGCCCGGAACCGCGCCTGCCAGGCCTCGACCTGCGCCGCGAGGGTGCGGGCTTCGTCCGGCCGGAGCGTGCGGAGGTCGGCCAGCGCGCGCCGGTGCCGCGTCAGCCCGACCGGCACGACCGAGAGCGACTGCATCCGGTCGTGCATCGCGCCTAGATCCTCAACGGTTTTGACGAGCGCCGCGCCGTCGTTGAAGCCCGGGACGAGGACGACCTGGGCGTGCATGTCGATGCCGTGCGCGCGCAAGAACTGGAGCTTCTCCATCAGCCGGTCCTGCTGCGTGCGGTGGCCCATCATGCGGCGGCGGATCTCGTCGGTGGTGCAGTGGACCGAGATGTAGAGCGGGCTCAGGCGCTGCTCCACGATGCGCTGCATGTCGCGCTCGCGGAGGTTGGTCATGGTGATGTAGTTCCCGTAGAGGAACGACATGCGGAAGTCGCCGTCGCGGAAGTAGAGCGTGTCCCGGAGCCCGACCGGGTTCTGGTCGACGAAGCAGAAGACGCAGTCGTCGCCGCAGGTCTTGATGCGGAACTCCTCGAAGTCGGCCCCGAGCGGCTCGGCGAGGTCGCGCGAGACGGACTGCTCGCGGAGGTCGCCGCCCATGCGGAGCTTGACGAGGAAGCGTTCCTCGGCGGCCTTGAAGCGGAGGTCGAGCTCGTCCTGCACCGTCTCGCCGTTGATGGCGAGGAGCTGGTCGCCGGGCCGCCAGCCGAGCTCGTCGGCGAGCGAGCCGGGGGCTACGTCGGTGATGCGGACGGGCATAGGAGCGCGAGGGATCGGTAGGCGGCGGGTACGCCGGCTTGGGTGGGGGGGTCCATGAAAAACCGATGCCGGCGGCGGCGGCGGTTGGCAGCGGCGCGCGGGTTTCGTAGTTTGGCGATCTATCTATCCGCGCCCGTAGCTCAGTTGGATAGAGTGTTGGTTTCCGAAACCAAAGGTCGCAGGTTCGAATCCTGCCGGGCGTACCGAGGGCAGGCTGCTTCTCAGCGGTCTGCCCTTTCTCGTCTGTCAGGCTGGAGCCAGCGAGAGCAGCCCGAACCCAAACGCCTTCGCCGGCCCGATGCCCTGCCGGACGGCCTTCTTCAGCACCTCCGGGTCCGTGACCGTCAGCACCCCGTCGAAGCGGACGCCGAAGTGGGGGATGCGAGACTTCTCGTAGTTCTGCCGCTCGCTGTCCTTCTTCCGACGGCGCGGCGCGAGGCGGAACGGAGCGTCCCGCACATCGAGAACAGCGAACCCGCACCGCTCGGCCTGATCCCCCAGCCAGTCGAAATACGTTCGGTCGCCGTCGTGCTGTCGGACCCGATGCGACAGCGGGACGCGGCGACCGTTCTTTTTGCCCGGCGGCGTCTTCCGCACCGTCGGGTTGGCGACGAACCGGAAGCTCAGGTGCTGACCCTCAGCAAGTGTGGGGTCGAAGGCCTTCGGACCATCAACGCGGAGCGCATAACCCTGTGGCAGCAGGTCCCAGCTCGGCTCGGTGGCAGACTGCACGAGGACGGGGGCGCCCTCTGAAGTCGCTTGCTCAATGCGGAAGAGGATGCCGTGGCGTGCGCGGTGCTGTTCGCTCTCGGGATCGGGGAACGCCTTCGCCAGCGTCTTGTGAAGCTGGTACGGCGAAGCGAGGTCACGCTGAGCATCGGCACTAGCCGGATTCAGTAAGAGTCGGGTGAGGTACATGCGTCAGGGGCTTTCCCGTGTGATCGTCTTCTCTTGGCGAGGTTGAAATTGCCACCGGTGCCGACTGCCGATCTCGTCCCGGCGCTGGACCAACGTATGCGAGGACCCCGGTTCCCATTCTTCGGGGTGATCCCAGAAAACTCGGGGTTGAGCGGCTGTGAGCAGTTCCGATAGCCCGTTCTTTCGGTTCACGGTCAGTTGGTCGATCTGCTGTCGATAAAGACGAGCGGCTTTCTCCAGCGCTTCCCCAAAATCAGAGGCTGTGTCATCAACGTAGGGAGTGAGGGGCAGCGCGGGCGGGCAGGCTTTGCGTCCGAGGTAGAGCAGGAAGCCGGGACGCTCGATGCACCGGCACACCCGGTCGAGCGTTAGCGGCTCGCCCTCGATCTCGACCGGCTCGCCGCCAGGGACTCGCTCTGAGAGGCAGACGATGGCGCGCATCCCCGCGTAATACTCGCGGTAGGTCTGCTTCCCGCCCGAACCGGGGCGCACCCGCTGAAGCTCGCTTGTCCGGCTCGGATACGGCCCCCCTTCCGGGACCTGCACGGTGTGGTAGTCCTTGAGGTAGACGCCCTGCGCCTCGACCTGGAGCGCGAGGTAGAAGTAATCGGCCAGCGCGCGGTGCTGCCTGTCCAGCAGCTCCGCTTCCTCGGGAGCGAGCCGCCAGTCCGGGCGGCGGAGCCCGAGCGCAGCGGCGAGCAGCCCCACAATCGCCGACTTCGAGGGCCGGTCGAACGAAGGGCGCTGGTCGCCGACGGCGATCCCGCCCCACGAGGCGAGTGGGCCGTAGAGCTGGAAGAGGAGAAATTGCTTACGCATCGGCCTCCTCCTTCGCTGCGGCTGCTCTGAGCTCGCCGGCGCTGCGCGGCGTCCAGTTGCCGTCGCCGCACTCTGCAACAAAGGCTTTCAACTCGTCCAGACTGCCTTCCAGACCGGCGAAGTCGAGTTGATAGCGCTCGTCAGCGCATGCTCCGTAAACGGCATCCATCTTCTCGCACGTCTCCCTCAGCACCTCCCTCGACTGCTTCAGCCAATCCTCCCGCTTTCCGCCTACGGCCTGGAGAAACGCGACGTGCAGGCCGCGCGGCTGCTGATGGCCGCGTTCGGCGAAGACGTAGTGCGCGTAAGTGTGGTGCCCAAAGGGGGCGCGCTTTCCCGACGGCGTCACCTTGACAATGGCTTCGACGAGGGCTTTGATCGTGCGCTGCGTGAGTTCTTCCGGGTCCGGGCGTTCGGGTTTGTCCTCGGCAGCACTTTCGCTGCCTTCCCCTCCTCCGGCCTGTGCGCCGTCTGACGACTTGGTCTCCTCTGTTTTCTTCGCCTCGGGTGTCAGGTTCTGTTTGAGCAGTTCGCGGTCGATGCAAACGTACTGATAGTAGACACTCGCGCCGAACTGCGCCATGTCGAGAAAGCCGGACCCGGCTCCGGCGTCCTCATCAAGGTTCAGGTCATCTACGGCCGTGAAGTAGTCGTCCTCGATCTGCACCTCGTGGACGGAGAGCGCGTGCGCCACCTGTACCGATCCATCGTCCCTGATGTTGGCTCTGTTGTCTTTCCCGGCCAGCATTCGTCCGAAGAGGGCGATGTCTACCGTCTCGCGAGCATGGGCGATAATGTCCAATTCCTTTCCCTTCTTCCCACCCTGAGGTCCCTCCTTGCGCTTTGCTATCTTCCGCACGAGGCAGTCCAAATGCCGAAGTTCTCGGACGCTGAAGTGGACCATCTGATCATTTTTCAGGTAGGCCATCTTCCGTTCATCCTCCCCCTGCTTCGTCCACTCATCCTGCTCCTTCTTGCCCCATGAGGTCTCCTTGAGGACGGCGAACTTGTCCGCTATCTCACGCGCCCAGGTAGCGGCATTTGTATCGCTCATCTCTTTCTTCGGCTTCTCCTTTCCAGCCTCTTCTCCCTCTTCCGACTCTTGCTTTTTGGATTTCTCCAACTCCTCTTTCCAGTTCTGGAGCGCCCGGCACAAGACGATGCCGATGTCTTTCGTGCGTAGGCCGAGGTACGGATGCGGCTGCACGGCCGCATCTTTGAGTGCTTTCTGGAACGGCACGGAAAGCCCGATATCCTCTCCGTCAATGTTACCGGACAGCGCGTTTCGGAACGCGTCGGACGTGCGCCAGGCGCGTTTGAGACTCTGCGATGAGATGCGGAGGCGCTGGGTCCCGCCCATCCACGCGGACTTCGGCTGGCCGAGGTCGTCGCGGTTCGGGTTCGAGGGTGGGTACGAGGTGAGGACGTGAAGCTGGATAAACTTCGGTTTGGGATCGCTCATGGGTTCAGCGGTACGGGTGAGGGAGGCTATTCGGGTTTGGCGATGCGGTAGTAGTCTTCGGCCCAATGGCCGCGCGTCTTCCTATTCCAGAAGAACACGTCCTCGGCGAGGCGCGCTACGTCGGCTTCATGGTTTAACTGGATGACGGCTCGGATGAGCGGACGGACGAGGTCTCGGCGGTCTTCGGCAGCGAGCAGGCGGCGGAAGCGGTCCTCTTTGAGTCGAGCCTTGAACTCGGTCTTTCTCTTCTCCTTGTCCGACTCGTCTTCAGGCGTCTCGCCAGTACGCAGCGCAGCAGTGCGGTCACCATCGCTCGCAGCTAGCTCAGCGAGAGAGATCCCGTGCCTCCAAGTCGGTCGGGCTTTCAGTGCGTCGTCGGAGATCGGGGTGCGAACGTGGGCGAGCACGGCGGTGACGGCGGCAAGCTGCTGCCGGCTCTTCCGCTCGTCTTTCCCGACCTTTTCCGCGTACCGGCGGAGCCGGTGGAAGCCGCGCGCGAGATGTACCGCGTGGAGATCGTCGCCGCACCGTTCCAGTTCGGCGCGCTCACCGGAGTGGTTTTGGAGGTCCGCCCACCACTCTTTCGCCGCCCAGCGGAAATGGTCCCGGTCAGACAGGTCGGCCGGCGGGTCGGGTGCCTCGTTCTTGAGAAGAGCGTCGTAGTACCCGCTCGCCCACTCATGCCTCGTCTGGTCGTTCCACCGGTAGACGCTCTCCGCGAACGCCGAGACGGGCACGGCGTGACCGAGTTGCCGGAGCGCCCGGAGCAATTGGAGGTAGAGGTCGTCGCGGTCTTCGAGACCCAGCAGCCGCCGGAATCGTGATTCGCTGAGTCCATCGAGACCGTCGCTGCCGGCCGTAGCGAGGTACCGCCCCACGCTTGCTCCGCCCGTATCGCTCTTGACGTGAGCGAGCAGCCCAGCGATGGCGGCAAGCGGGTACGGGTTCACGTTCTTTCCGACGCGGCTACGGAGCCGGTGGAATCCGGTGAGCTTCATCACCTCCGTCGGCGATTTCGCGTGCCGGAGCTTTGCGCGATCACCGCGCCGTTCGTCCAGTTCGTTCCACCACGCCCGGAGTTCGGCGTCGAAGGGGAGCCTCTTATCGCTCATCGGTCGCCTCCTCTGCCGAGTTCGCACGGGAAAAACCACGAGGCAATTGGGTTGAGAGGTCGCGTCGTGCCCGGCCGACGGATCGAGGGTTCGACGCGCGGAACGTGCCCCACAGCGTCACCTCGTCGAACAGGTCCAGGATGTGCTCGCGGACAAGGTCGTACCACTTGCCGCGCAACGCTTCGAGTGCTTCCTGTGCCTCTTCGTACTCCGCGTCGGGCAGTTCGTTGAGGACCCCTTTCGCTTCTTCCAGCTTTGCGTAGAACTCCTGTTCGGTACCGCGCCAGAAGCGCGTTGGGACATCCGCGATCTGTGACCTTGCAGACTCTTGTTTCGTGGACGCCGACTCTTTGCTCGTCGGGTAGTCCCACTTCCCCTTGTCCTTCTTCCACGTACCGAACAACGCTTTTTTCAAAGCAGGCCGCAGCGCGTTTGCAGCCTCATCCGCCGCGCCGACGAGTTGATTGGCGAACTCCTCGAAGTTCGGCCGCATCGCGGGAGGAACCACGAAAAGCCGCATCTCGACCTCGTGGTAAGCCTGTGTCTTGTTGTTGTTGACGATGTGGTAGCCGAAGGACCAGAGCCGTGGGGTGAAGCCCAGGTCTCCCTTCTCGGACCGCTCGCTTTCATCTTTCAGCCATCCCCGGTCCGCGAAACGTTTGTAGAACTGGCTCACGACGAGGGCGGGTTGCACGCCGTCTGCCCCCTCCATCGTCGCCAGACTCGACCAGTCGCTGTACGACAGCGCGCTCTCGACCTTGGCCGGTCGTTTCCCCTTTTGGGGTGCCAGTGGGTGGAGCCACGCACTTTCGTTGTCATAGTCGATCCCCCGGACCTCGCGGTAGTAGCTCGCGTAAGTGCCGTCCGGTTCTCGGAGGAGCAGCTTGCGGCGGGGCATGGCCCAATACATCTGCGCCGCGTGTACCGCGTGCGGAGTCGTGAGGGTGTCGCTCTGACTCGTAGCTGCCGGGTTCTCTCCGTCGGGCGGGGGCATCCACGGGAATATCCACGGGGGCACAACGCTCTCCGACGTTCGCCCTCGACCGCCCAGGGCTTCGAAGTCCCGACGCGGCAGAACATTGAGCCAGACGGTGCTCCAGAGCGTCGGCCCGATCACAACGGTCGTCAAAGGCCCCATGCCTCGCAAGGAGACCTTGTACCCCGCGCCTCCTCCCGGTGCGTTGAGTTGCATCGTCAGGAGTGCCATTGCGACTTCGGACTGAGAGAACCTTTGGTCCGTTCTCCACACTTTGCTCTTGATCTTTTCGCTTCTCGCCTTGATGAAGTGATCGTTGTTGTCATCGAGAGTCTTTCCCGTCGGCGTCTCGAGGAGGAGGTGAGTAACCGGCTGTATATCTTCCGGCTTCATTTCCGGCGGATCCAAAGAGAACTCGTAATCCTGCATGAAGCGCGGTCCGTCACCGTCGAGGTTGAAGGCGCGAGCGTAGGGATCGAAGTCTTTGTCGAGTTTGTCGGGCGCGGGCGGCTCGTTGAATAGCTTGCGCCAGTCTCGTTCAGTGCGCGGGGCGAAGGCGGTCTGGACGAGGCCGATCAGGAACTGGATGAGCGCGCCGTTGAAGTCGGGCCGCGAGGCAGCGAGGGCGACGGGCGGATTTTCCTTCTCGCTGATCTGACAGGGGCGAATGTCGGCGCGGCTCCCGTCCTTGCGGAGGACCGGTATCCAGGCTTCGCGGAGGAGATTGTAAGGCTCGCAGGGCATCGTCACTTGGCGACCTCGGCGCGCAGGCCGGTGGAGGTGGAGTAGGTCACGGTAGCGGGCTTCGTATCGCCCCACCGGTTCGCTAGTGCGGGGCCGATCCAGTCGTCTCCCTGTCGTTTGAGCAACAGCAGCACGCTCCACTTGCACCCGTCGGGCATGGCGGCGCGGGCGTGCTCGACGGACGCCGCCGACGGCCAGAATGCCTCTCGTGCTTCCTGTTCGGCGTCAGTAGCGGCTTGCTGTTTCTCGATCTCATCGGGTGCACTGTCCGCCTTTCCCCTCGCTTTCTCTGCCTCCTTCCGAGCGCTTTCCGACGCTTTGATCTCGGCTTTCCAATCGGACGCCTCGGCGACGAGGTGCTGACGCACGGTGAGTTCGCTGCCGTGCCACTCGTGGAGGAGGGTCCGACGTGCGTCCTTCCTCGCCTCGCCGCTTTCGGTCTCGAAGGTTGCCTGCGCCTGCCGGAACGCGCCGAGGTCGTTACAGCGGAGCGGGACGATCTCGGCCTCGCCGCCGTGGCCTTCCCACCGGGCGAGGCGCACGGTGACGGTCGGCTCGCCGAGGCGGGTCGGGGTGTGCTTGTCGCTGTACCAGTGCGCGGCCCCGGCTTTGAGCCCGCCGTAGCCGCCGTCTACGTGGAGGGCGTTGTGGTGGGCTTCGGAGCGGGCGCGCTTCATCTCGTTGAGCGCCTCGTTGCACGCCTTTTCGAGAGCGGACGGGATGGCCCACGCCGACGGCTCAGCAGCTTCCGACTCCCAGCCCCGCTCGCTAGCGGCCTCCGCCCAGAGCGCGAGGTCTTTGCCCTCCGGCGTGTCGGGGGCGTAGACGGTTTCGAGGAGCGGGCGGGCGTCCTCGGGGATGTGGACGCGGCCGGTCTGCTTCAGCGCTTTTGCGGTGCGCCACAGAATGCCGGTGTGCGGATAGACGTACCGCGCCTTCGGGAAGATCTCTTTGAACCACGTCTCGTGCGGGTCGTCGGTGTAGGCCGGGGCGAAGACGCCGAGCGTCGGTGCGCGGAGGCCGTCGGGCCGCTCGTTTTCGTCCTTGCCTCGCCGGTGCCGGTGAAGGCGGCCAGCCCGCTGAATGAGCAGGTCAATGGGCGCGAGATCGCTCACGAGGTAGTCGAAGTCGAGGTCGAGCGACTGCTCGACGACCTGGGTGGCGACGAGGATCTGCCCGCGCCGCTGCTCCGGCGTGCTGCCTGGGCCGAAGTGTTCGAGCACGAATGCCTCTTTCTCATTCAGCCGGTCGCTCAGGGCGAAGCGGGCATGGAAGAGCGTGACCCTGTCGTTGTCCTCTCCCCCGAGCAACTTGAAGCCGTCCACGGCATCGTCCACCGTGTTCCGAATCCAGCACGCGCACCCTCCGGCTCGCGCCACGGCGAGGAGCCGGTCGCGCACCGTGTCGAAAGCTGCCTCTACCGTCGGCGGCACCTCGTTGGCGAGGCGCTTCTTCAGCTTACTCTTTAGCTCGCTGGCTTTGCCCGCCTCCGGCAGCGCTACGAACTCCGGCTCGATGAACTCGACGGTGACGTGGTGCTTGGAGCGTTCGTCCGGCGGGAGTGAGCGCTCGTCGCTTTCATCGAGGTGTGTGCGGGTGCAGTGCGTGACGAGGGGGAACGTGCCGCGTTCCTCTAGCTCGACGCGCAGCGCGTTCTCTCGTGCCTCTTCGGCTGCGTCGTCGGCAGACACCTCGGGCCACAGCCCAGCACGGAACGCTTGGCAGAGATGTTGCCGTTGCCGCTGCGTGAGTGTGGCCGAGAGGAGGATCGCGCTGCCGCCCATCGTCGCCTGGAACCGGAGCAGGCGGGCGAGCAGCTCGGAGACGTACTCGTCGTAGGCGTGGACCTCGTCCACGATCAGCACGTTGCGGGCCAGGCCGAGCAGACGGAGCGACTGGTGCTTCGCCGGGAGCGCCCCGATCAGTGCCTGGTCGATCGTGCCGACACCGACATGGGCGAGGAGCGCCTTCTTCCGGTTGTCGGCGAGCCACGCTGCGCACTGCGCCTCGCCGGTCTGATCCTTTTCAGTCTCGCCGTTGCTCTTGCTTCCGTCGTAAGCCTCTTCGCCGTCCGCACTCGCATTCACGATGTCGAGGAACGACGGGTGCGTGTCGCGGCGGCTGTGGGCGAGGACGAAGGAAGGGCCTCCGTTGTCGCCGTCGTAGAGGCGCTCTACGGTTTTCGTGAGGCGGTCGTGCATCGCGTTCGCCGTCGCCATCGTCGGGAGGCCGAGGTAGAGACCGTTGCCGTAGCCCGCTTGCATGAGGCGGTGGGCGAGGAGCACGGCGGCTTCGGTCTTGCCGGAGCCGGTGGCGTCTTCGAGGATGAACAGGTGCGGCCCGCCGTCGAGCGGGAGCTTCTCCTCATCGCACACGAACTGCTGGAGCAGCGTCGGCTTGGCTTTGCCGGGAAGCTTGGGAAAGAGGTGAGTGAGGCCAGACGTGCCGGACGAGACGACCGGGAGGATGCCCACCTCCTGCACGGCAGCGCGCGCCTGGTTCTGCGCGTCTTGCCAGTAGGCACGGAGATCGCGCGGCTCTTCCTCGAACTTGAAGTAGTGCTCCTCGGGCTTGTCCCCCGCGTTCGACCCGATCCAGTCGGCGAGCACGGCGACGCCCGCGAGCAGCCACGACGCCCGCTCGGCCTGCGGCACACGCTCGTCGTAGTTCCACGACACGAAGGGCCGCTCGAAATCAAACAGTTCGCGCGTCGCCCGGACGAAGGCGAGCGCGTCCTCTCTATTTTTTTTGACGAAGTGCTGCCGGTCCCGATGGTGGACCTCGCTGGGCGGCCGTCCGTGGTGCCCTTCGATGGCCTGCGCGATGGGATCGAAGTAGTCCCACAAGTCAACAGGCGGTGCTTCGATGCCGAACCAGTCCTCCTCCGAGAGTGCGGGATGCACCTTGTCGCGCCAGACGAGGTAGCCGAGCGTCGAGTGGTGGACGGGGTAGTGCCCTTCTTTCGGAAGCTCGATGCCGAGTGGGTCTGCGAACCGTTCTGCCAGTAGCCGAGTAAGGTTCTGGAACTCGCGCGAGAACTTCCCGAGGTCGTGCCACATCAGGAAGAGCGCCACAAAGTCGGCCACGATCTCTTCGCGCACCCCGAGTCTGGCCGCGAGGCGTTTGCAGAGCAGCGGGTCGCTTTCGATGATGGCCTTCCCGCAGGCCGCCACGTCGAGGTTGTGGTAGGCGAGAAGGTGGTAGCGGAGGGGATAGCCTTCCTCATCCGTGTCGCTCTTCCACAGCAGCGCGCCGTCACAGTCGTGGAGTTCATAGTCCCGTTTGTGATTGGTCTTTCCCCAATAGTGGCCGAGCCACGACGGATACGGCTCGGTGGGTGCGGCTCGGTCGGAAGACATAAGGGGGGCCGGCTGGAAATAGTTTCGATGGGTCCCGAGAATATGCGCCCGTCCACTCTGATGCCAGGACATTCCGCGTCCAGTTTTACCGAAGAGGCCTATCTCGATCCTTCCACCACCTCCCGCACTGCTGCGACGAAGCGCTCGGCGTCAACGAGAAGGTCCGCAGCGGCGCGCGTGTCGGTGACAGCGAAGACGTTGTAGTCAAGGCGCTGTCGGGCTGCGAAGGCGTCGGCCAGGATGCTGCCTAGCTCTAGCGCGAGCAGCCCGTTGGCGATGAAGTGCAACCGGAAGCGGGTGTGGGTGCCAGTGTGCGTTCTGGGCTCCTCACCGACGCCGAGAAGGGCGGCTTGAGCGAGGTAGAAGCACGCGTAGTAAGCTCGGTTCGTGGCTCCGTCTACGTCCTCATGATCGAGCAGGCGACGAGCAGACGTGAGCGCCCGGTCTGCTTTCTCGATGAGGGCTTCCTGGCGAGGCGTCATAGCGCCGTGGCGTCGGCGGCCACGTTCCGCATGAACAGATTCCCCTCGTCCGCGACCTCGTCCGCGCTGTATGGCTGAAGCGATAGCGCGATACGATGCCTGATCTCGATTTCCAAACGCATCGTCCCCATCCGCCGAATCTCGGTATACGACTCGTAATCCCCACGGAGCACGACGAGCAGGTCCACGTCGGAGTCCGGGCGGGCGTCGCCGCGGGCGTGGGAGCCGTAGAGCACGAGCCGGTCGAGGCGCTCGCCGTAGAGCGCTTCGAGCCGCGCCTTGGCTTCGGCGAGGGCGGCGCGCACGTGCGGCGGCATCGAGGCGGGGAGCGCAGTCGTCATAGCGGCGGGGCGGGCGGCCTCTCTTCTTCGACCAGCCTACGGACGGCGTCGACGAAGTGCTCCACGTCGACCAGAATCTCCGCGGCCACATCGGGGTCTAGCTCGGCGAAGCGGCGGCTGTGGCTTCGAGGAGGTTCGGTTTTACGAAGTGGAAATAGAAGCGGTGGAGCGTGCCGCTGTGGGTTTTCGGGGCCTCGTCCCGGCTGAGGAGGGCTGCCGAGGCGGCGTAGTAGGCTCCGTAGTAGACCCGGTTGACGGCCGAGAGGGGGTCGCCAGCGTCCAGCAGGAGGTGAGCGGCTCGGAGGACGCGCTCAGCCCGAGCGAAGAGGGCCGCCTGTTCCGCCGTCACAGCGCGACGCCCTCAGCGCGGACGGTGTTGGTGAACGAGCGCGTGCCGTCGTCGTAGCCTCGCCGGGCGAGGGGGTGGACTGAGAGGAGCGCGCCATGACGGCCGAGCACCTCCAACGAGAACAGCGCCAGGCGTCTGATCTCGGCCAGGGCGTTGACCTCGCCGTGGAGCACGACGAGGAGGTCTACGTCGGAGTCCGCGTGGGCGTCGCCGCGGGCGTGGGAGCCGTAGAGCACGAGGCGGTCGAGGCGCTCGCCGTACATCGCTTCGAGCCGCGCCTTCGCCTCGGCGAGGGCGGCGCGCACGTGCGGCGGCATCGAGGCGGGAAGAGACGCAGGCATGACGGCAACTTACGGCAGGTCGCGGTAGGCCCGGACGGTCTCGGCGGCGTCGGCGGCGAGGCGGTCGGCGAGCTCGGGCGGGGCGAGGGCGACGACGGACGGTCCCCAGCTCGCGACGAAGGCGCGCACCGGGTCGAGCGTCCGCACCTGGAACGTGACCAGGAGCGCGCCGTCGGCGCTGCGCTCGGCGGTCTGCGAGGGGTGGTACCGCTTGCTCTCGAAGTAGACCGCGCGCTCGGGCGCGACGCGCAGGCGGACGCTGTAGCGCTCCTGCCCGGCGAGGGCCCCGAAGCGGCCGGCGAAGTGGGTGTGCGGGTCGAACCCGGCGGGCCGGTCGAAGCGCCGCTCGGGGAAGGCCTTGGCGTTCGAGACGCGGGCGAGGTTGAAGTCGCGGACGGCCTGGCGCTGGTGGCAGAAGGCGGCGAGCAGCCAGACGCCGCCGAGCGGGGCGAGCGCGAGCGGATCGAGCAGGCGCTTGAAGCTGCGCTCGCCGGCCCCGTTGAGGTAGTCCACGCGGAGGCCGTGGCCCCGGTCGATGGCCGTCGTCACGGCTTGCCAGACGCCGGCCTCGACGGGGGCCGCGGCGAGCGCTCCGAAGTGCCACGCCTCGGCCTGGGCGTCCTCGTCGAACAGGAAGATGTCCTCGTGGCTGTAGGCGTTGAGCAGCATGGCGAAGGCGCGGCGGAGCGGCGCGTGGAGTGCCGTCCCGGAGAGCGCACCCTCGGCGGCCTGGGCGGCCACGGTGAGCGCGTAGAGCGCCTCCTCGTCCAGCTCGTCCAGCACGAGGCTCCGGCGCTGGTGCTCGGTGGGGAGGTAGAACCGCTTGGCCCGCCGGTTGGCCGGGTCCTTCTCGTCGGCAACTGGAATGCCGGCCTCCCGCAGCGCATCGACCAGCCGGCGGGCGTGGCGCGCGCAGCAGCCGAGCCGCTCGCCGATCTCTTTCTTGGTGAGGCGGTGGTCTCGGTCGAAGAGAGTGCGGAGGCGGCGGGCCTTCGGCGGGAGTGAGTCGGAAGCAGCGTCCATTGCGGGAGGGAGAGAGCGGGACCTAACCTTACGGCCTAGACCGTTGGCGGCGCAACTCAGGCGTTCGGCTTCGGCGGCCGGCGCACGAGCCAGAGGCCGTCGATCTCCTCGACGTAGCGGCCCTTCGGGTTGACGGCGCGCACGTCGAACCCCTGCGCGGTGTTGGTCCGCCAGATCAGCAGGGCCGAGGCGCGCTGCCCGGCCGCCTCGTCGGCGACGCGCGCCCAGAGCTGCTCGCGGACGAGGCGGCTGAGGCGGCCGACGAAGACGCCGGCCGAGACTTCCATCATCCACCGGCCGAGCTCGCCGCGCAGGCCCGGCGCGGTCCGTTCCAAGATCAGTACCGTCATCGGACTCTAGTCGTCGAGGGTGGGGCCGTCCGGGGTGAAATCAGGGAAGGCGTCGGGGGCGGGCGGCGGGCGCTCGCCGTAGGCCCCGTCGCCGAGCGAGAGGGTGGTCTCGGGCGGCGGATCCCACCAGGCGGTTGGGTGGGCAAAGTCGTCGTCGGGGTCGAAGCGCTCGGGGAGCGGGGCGCTCGGGTCGAGGTCGAGCACGGCGCGGATGTCGGGGAGGAGGCGCTCGAGCAGGCGGAGGTTGCGAAAGGCCTGGCGGCACCGCATCCGGACGGTGTGCTCGAGGCGGAACGGCTCGCCGGCCGCCTCGGCGTCCTGGGCCTCGGCCACGGTGGCGAAGGCGACCGGCACGGTGAGCTCGGTCTTGTAGAGGTCGGCGATGTCGTAGACGAAGGCGAGCTGCTTGCCCTGGTGGATGAACCCGAGGCCGGGGGCGTAGCCTGCCGAGACGATGGCGGCGTGGCAGACGCCGTTGAGGCAGGCGTTGGCCGCGCTGAGCGCCCGGTTGAGCGGGTCGGCAGCGCCCCAGTCGCCCCGGTCGTAGGCCCGCCCGGTCCAGTCGAGCCCGTAGGACGACGCCACGCGGCGGTACATGGCGCGGACGCGGGCCCCTTCGTGCCCCCGGACCTGCTCGATGGAGAGGTTCGGGGGAAGCGTTTCGTAGAACCGGAGGCGGTACATCCGCTCGACGACGCGGAGGCGCTTGTCGGGGTCGCTCGCGGCCTCGGCTTGCTTCTGAAGCGCGTAGGCCTTGCGGGTCTCGCCGTGCCCGTGCGCGTAGAACCGGACGCCCTCCTGGCCCACCCACAGCAGCGAGCAGCCAGACTTTGCCGTGGTCACGACGGCGCGGTGGGTGACGGAGGTGCCAGGGCCGAGCAGGAGGGCGCAGAGCGAGGCGACGGGCACGGCGATCCGGCCGAGCTTGTTCTCGAACTCGACCCCGTTCTGCGTCTGGGTGAGGCGGCCTCGTTCGAGGTAGAGGGTCGGAAGGCTATCGCGGAGCTTGGGGAGCGCACGTAGGTTCTCAGGCATCGTCGGCGAGCGGCTGGTTGACAGGGTTCGGGCGCAAGATGGGACGAGGGCATCGTCACCCTCGACATATCAGGTCCACTTGTTGCGCGCGAGGTCGTACCCTTGGGGCGGTGCGCTCTTTGACATGCTGCGAGTTAAGTCCGATCTTTCGACCTCTCCCCACTCGCGTGGGGATGAACCGAGTTCTCGCCCGCTTCACTGCATGAACCGGCCACCGCTCGACGTGTACCTCTCCCCACTCGCGTGGGGATGAACCGGCCACGGCTCCTCGCTCCTGGTGCCGGCCTCACCCTCTCCCCACTCGCGTGGGGATGAACCGGAGGCGCAGGGCAAGGTGGAGCGCCAGTTCCGCCTCTCCCCACTCGCGTGGGGATGAACCGGGCTTTGCTCGTCTGGAAGTTTATCGCCCATGCCTCTCCCCACTCGCGTGGGGATGAACCGGAGATCGAGGCGCTCGGGCTCTCGACCGCTGACCTCTCCCCACTCGCGTGGGGATGAACCGCTGTGGACACCGTCCTCGCTGCCATCGGCCGCCCTCTCCCCACTCGCGTGGGGATGAACCGATCCGCCCCTTCGTCTCCCACCGCTGTGGTACCCTCTCCCCACTCGCGTGGGGATGAACCGCTGGCCGAAAGCGCCGGTGACGGCGCTATGGGCCTCTCCCCACTCGCGTGGGGATGAACCGAGGACGCGGCGTGAGGACACGGCGAGGGGACACCTCTCCCCACTCGCGTGGGGATGAACCGGCGAGCGCGACGACGTGATGAAGCCGCCAGTGCCTCTCCCCACTCGCGTGGGGATGAACCGTCGGCCTGGTCGGTCTCGTGGCACTCGGTGTGCCTCTCCCCACTCGCGTGGGGATGAACCGCTCGCTCCCGCCAAGAGCAGCAGGACGCGCTCCCTCTCCCCACTCGCGTGGGGATGAACCGCAGCGCGTGATCACGCAAGCGCTTGACGCCCACCTCTCCCCACTCGCGTGGGGATGAACCGGCCAGGAGAAGGCCGGGAAGGTGCCATCGTCGACGACCCGCGCAAGCCTCTCCCCACTCGCGTGGGGATGAACCGGGCGCGACCATCCTCTCCCACCTCGGCGGCGGCCTCTCCCCACTCGCGTGGGGATGAACCGAAGAGGCTGAGGCAATCGAATCTTCAGACGTACCTCAATTGGTCAACGCTGTATATTGACCGCCCCAGTCCTGTCCTCAACCTGTCGCCCTCATGGCTACGCCTCGCACCTCCTCTTACTGTGCACCGGAAATAACGGACTACGGTGCCGTGGCCGAGGTGACAGCCACGCTCGGCAACCCCTTCACCGGGGACGCCTCGTTCGATGTGGACGGCAACGTGCTGGAGACGGGGATGAACTCGGTCGGCCAGTGCCCGGCCATTGAGGGAGCCGTGTGCGAGCTACCCAGCGAAAATCAGCCGTAGGGGAGTCCGCTACGTCCGCTTGAGCACGACGAGCGTGAGGTCGTCGTCGAGCGGCCCGCCGCCGGTGAAGCGCTCCACGTCGACGCGGACGGCGTCGAGGATCGCTTGGGCCGTCTCCGCCGTGTGCGCGCCGATGGTGCCGAGGAGCCGGTCCTCGCCGTACTCGTCGTCGGGGTCCACGGCGCTCCAGGCCTCGGTGACGCCGTCGGTGAACAGCACGAGCGTGTCGCCCGGCTCCAGCGCAGCGGTGCCTTCGTCGTAGGGCATCCCGGGGAACGCGCCAAGGAGCACGCCGCCGGCTTCGAGCCGCGCCACCGCCCCGTCGGCGCGGACGAGCAGCGGCGGGTTGTGGCCCGCGTTGACGAAGCGGAAGGCACCGCTGCGCCGGTCGAAGACGCCCCAGAAGAACGTGATGAAGACTGTCGTCCCGGTGTTGCGGTGGATGACGTCGTTGATCCGGGCGGTGGCGGCGGCGAGGCCGAGCGTCCCGGCGGCGAGGCTGCCGCGCAGCACGTGGAGGCACGCCTGGAGGTTCGCCATCAGCAGCGACGCCGGCATCCCCTTGCCCGACACGTCCGCGATGGCGACGAGCAGCCGGTCCTCGTCGAGCGCGAGCAGGTCGAAGTAGTCCCCGGCGACGAAGCGGCTCGGGAGCGCGAGGCCGGCCACGTCGAGGCGCTCGACCGTAGGCAGCTCTTGCGGGAGGAGGCGCTCCTGGATGCTCCGCGCGCGCTGCATCTCCTCCTCCAGCTTCTCCTTCTCGATGCGGGCCGCCACGCCGCGCGCGTTCTCGATGGAGGTCAGCGCGAGCGCGCCGAGCGAGGTCAGAAACTCGACGTCGTCCATCCCGTACGGCGCGCCCGTCTGGCGAGGCCCGAGCAGCAGCACGCCGCGCGTCTCGTCCTGCATCCGCAGCGGCAGCGCGAGCGCGAACCCGTCCAGCCCCGCCCACTCCGGCCTCGCCTCGTCGAGCAGCAGGAGCCGCCGGAGGCCGCCGAGCCGGACGAGCAGGTCCTCGCCCAACGGTGCCGCGTCCCGAGCGGCAACGGGGACGAGCGGGCCCGCCTCGTCGCGGAGCAGGAAGACGTAGCGGCCGACGAGGAGCTGCCCCATCAGCGCGAGCGAGAGCTGCCGGACCGAGCGCTCGACGTCGAGCGTCCGGCTGAAGGCCTGCGAGAGGTCGAAGAGCGTGTCGAGCTGCTGCACCTTCTGGCCGAGGTCGTGGTTGGCCTCCTGCAGCTCCTCGACCATCCGGGCGTTGTGGATGGCCGTGGCCGACATGTGGACGAGCGAGTCCACGAAGGCGATCTCGTCGTCCGAGAAGGCGTCGCCCGTGGCCTTCGCGCCCAGCCCGACGAGGCCGATGGGGCGGCCGTGGTAGACGACCGGCAGCCCGAGCACGATGCCCCGCTCGCGCAGCAGCGGCGGCAGCGCGTCGCCCTGCTCCACGGTCGTCGGCGGGACCCCGAGCTGCAGCAGCGCGTCCCGCTTGAGGGCCGGGACGCCCTTGACGGCCTCGACCCGGTAGGCCCCCGCGAGCGGGTCGTCGAGCAGCACCACGCCGCGCGTGACGAGGAGCTTGCTCATCGCCGTCAGCAGCAGGTTGCCGAGCACGAAGTCGATCTCGAGCGACGAGCTGAGGAGCCGGCTCGTCTCGAGCAGCGCGCGGAGGTCGAATTTCTGCTGACGGGCCTGGGACATGAGGGGGGCTAGCTTTTCGTTTCTGGTTTGGCCTATTCGGTCGTGCTCAGTCAACCAGAAACGAGGAACGAGAAACTACTCCTCGTCAACCTACTCCTCGTCCAGGTGCACCACCTCGGCCTGCCGCGCCGCGCCGGCCTCGACGTGGAGCCGGACGCACGTCTTGACCGTGTGGAAGCCCTGCCGGCCGGCCGCGCCGGGGTTGAGGTAGAGCATCCGGCCGAGGCTCGGCACCCGCTCGATGCGCAGGATGTGGCTGTGCCCGCAGATGAACACGTCCGGCCGCTCCTGGCGCAGCATCGGGCCGATGCCCTTGGCCCACCGCCCCGGCCGGCCGCCGATGTGCGTCATCCAAATCCGCAGCCCCTCGACCCGCAGCCGCTGGTGCTCGGGCGCGCCGTAGCGCACCGCCCGCCCGTCGATGTTGCCGTACACCGCCTTCACCGGCGCGACGGCCTCGAGCGCGTCGAGGATCTCCGGCGTGCCCACGTCGCCGGCGTGGAGGATCAGGTCGACGCCGGCCAGCACGTCGGGCAGCGCGGGGTGGAGCCAGCCGTGGGTGTCTGAGACGATGCCGAGCGTCATAGGAGGGCCGACGCCCGTCGTTTATCTCAGGGTCAGGCGCAGGCCGAAGCGGAGGTTCTGGAAGCGCGGCCCCCAGGTGTTCGACTCGCCCGCCGTGTCCAGCCACGCCGCCATCGGGACGCCGACGAACGGCGAGAACTGGTAGCCCGGCCGGTTCAGCTCCATCCCCACGCGCACCCACCCGACCCCGCCGCGGTACCGGCTGCTCGCCTCGCCCGGCTCGTCCTCGGCCTCCTCGTCGGCCTCGTCGAACGGGCGCGACGCGACCAGGTCGTAGTCCATCGCCTCGACGCGGGCGGTGATAAAAACGCTGCTGCCGGCGGGGTCAAAGTGAAAATTATGGCTCCACATCGCGTGGATCTCCCGGCCGATGGCGCGCGTCCGCACGAGCGCCGTCTCGGCCGCCCCGAGCCCGAGCCCCTCGCCCGGTGCCTCGATCACCTGCAAGCGCTCGACCCCGACGTGCGCCCGCCGCAGCCCGACCGCGAAGTCCGACGAGACGCGCGGCGACAGGTTGGAGGTCGAGATGAAGGCGATGTCGGTCTGCCGGAAGCCGAGGCCGCCCTCGCTCACCGGGTCCACGGCGATGCGGAGCGCATAGTCGGTGTCCTCGTTGCGCCAGTAGGGTTTGACCACGATCCAGCTCAGCCCGACCGGCCCGCCGCCGAGCTGACTCACCAGCCCGCCGCTCACGTCGAACACCGCGCTGAGATCGAGCTGCCGGGTGAGGGCATAGTCGAGCCGGAACGAGAGCGCGAGCGGGCCGCGCGCGTCGGCGTCGGGGGACGGCCGGAACGGGCCGGACGACCGGTACCCGACCTCGCCCGAGAAGGCGAACCCGTCGTAGAACGTCCGCTGCGCCGACTCCTCCTGGTAGAACGGGTCGAGCACCTCGAACGGCCGCTGCGCCAGGGCGAGGCCCGGCAGCACGAGCAGAGCGGCGACCACGAGGAGCGCGGTTCGGACCGGGCGGCGAAGCGAGCGGATCGCGAGGAAACGAGGCATAGGGAAGTCCGGCGTGGGTACCTCCTTACAAGGTAAGCGTTTCTCCAGGTTCCAGCGTGTGCGCGTCGTACCCCGCCTCGTCCATGCGCCCAAGCACCCTCCCCAGTCAAGAATGACCTACCGGGTCAATGTCAGCTTGTGGGCCGCGCTGCCGCCGGGCGTCTCGAGGCGGACGAAGTAGACCCCGCTCGGGAGGCCCTGCGCCGCGAAGCGGTACTCGTGGCGGCCCGCCGGCAGCGCTCCGTCGACGAGCGTGGCGACGCGCGTGCCGGCCACGTCCCACACCGAAAGCCGGACCGGGGCCGCCTGCGCCAGCTCGTAGGTGATCGTGGTCTGGCCCCGGAACGGGTTGGGCGAGTTGCCGACGATGACCGCCGCCGCCGCCTCGCCCGCGCCGAGACCGAGCTTGAACGCGCCCGAGACGCGCTCCGGCCCGTCGGACGTGCGCTGCCGGATGCGGTAGTAGAGCACCTGCCCGTCCGGCGGGAGGTCCGTGAAGGCGAAGCGCACCGCGCCGCCGGCCGTCTCGCCCACCGGCGAGAGCGCCTCGACCGTGCCCACCGTCTCGAAGCGCTGCCCATCGGACGAGCGCTCCACGCGGAACTCCTCGGCGCGGCGGTCCTTCGTCTGCCACGTCAGCGTGACGATCCCGTCCTGCGCCGTGGCCTCGAGCGCCTCGACGGGGGACGCGAAGGAGAGGTCGGACAGTACCCGGATCCGCTCCTCCGGTACGGCCACGAGGGCGTCCACCGGCAGCGGCTCGTCGAAGCTCAGCCGGAGTGAGCCGCCGGGGAGCTCGGAGACCGGAACGCGCATCGTGCGGCGGAGGGCGGCGCGCGACCGGGCCTCCGGCCAAAAGCGCAGCTCGTCGATCAGCCCGGAGAACGCCGGTTGCGACGTGCCTTCGGACGGCGTCGCGCTCGCAGATCGCGTCGCGCTCGGCCGCCCTCCGAGGGCGAGCGGGAGCGCGTTGAGCGTGCCGGTCGCGTCCGCGCTGCGGAGCGAGTCGGCGGGCAGGCCATCGACCACGAGCCGCGTCCAGCCCTCAGATGGATCGCTTACCACAGCGAGGTGGTGCCACTGCCCGTCGGCGACCGGGGCGCGGCTGTGCATCGACTCGTGCCGCCCCGGACGGCCTCGGTAGAACACCGCCCGCCCCAGCCCGTCCACGACGAGCTCTACCGGGTACGCCCGCGTCTCGTCCCCGTCCCACGCCGAGAGGACGACCTCGCCCAGCCCGACCGTCTTGAGCCACAGCTCGACCGTGAACGGGTCGCGCGCGGCGAAGCTCGGGAGCGCGCGCCGCCGGAGCGCGACGGGCGACGTACCGTCTGCGAGGCGAAAGGCAAGGCCCGGCCCGGCCGCCGTGGCCTCACGGACGAAGGCCGACCAGTCCGCACTCCACGCCGGCCGCGCCTTGCCTTTCGTCACCGGCGTAGCCCGCATCATTCGGTAGCCCAGGGACGGCCCGACCGTGAGGCGCAGGACGAACGTCTGCGCGCCCCGAAGCGCCTCGCCGGCCGTCACGAAGACGGCCTCGCCCTCGGTCGTCACGTAGAGCGGCACCGGAACGAGCGCCCCGGCGTGGACCGCTGCGGCGCGCTCGACGCGCCAGCCTACCGGAAGGCTGAGGCGGAGGCCGTTGAGCGGCTCGATACCGTCCCAGCGCAGGAACGCGTTCGTCTGCTGCCCCGCGTCGACCGGCCCCGAGGGCCAGGCCACGCTGAGCTGCCCGAGCGCGCGAGGCGCGTAGAGCAGGACGGCACAGAGCAGGCAACGCGTAGCAAAAGAGCGTATGCGGCCCAAGAGAAAGCGACAGTAGTGGAACGACTGAGCGGTGGCGAGCCTGCCGCCACGGCGGCCCCGAAGGTAGCCCCCCGGCCGGTCTGCGTCAACCCGCGAGACGCCCCCCGGTTGCGGCCCCGCACCGTGCGGCCCCCGCACCGACGCGCATCAGCGCATCATCTCGCCGGTTGGATAGGCCGCCTGCGCCGGGGCCCGCTCGCCGTTCCGCGCCGTCCCGTTGTGCGGCCGCCCGCCCGAGGGCGGATTCCCCGATGGGCGCTGCGGTGGCGACGGGCGCTGCGACGGAGACGGCGCTCGGTTCGCCTTGGGCGCGAACTGCGGCGGGATGCGGGGCACCTCGGCGAAGCGTCCCTTCTCGTTGAGCGGCACCCACTGCGCGGGCATGTCGTAGAGGTAGCGCCCGATCCCGAGCGCGGCACCCGCTCGCTTCATCGAGTTGGACAGCCCTCCCTTGACGGCCTCGACGTCGGTGTTGTCGGCCCCGTCTTCGCGCCAGACCCACTCGCCGTCGTCGTTCTTGAAGTAGATGCGGCAGAGCACCCCGCCTTCCGGGCCGGCGCGGAACTCGTTCTTCCAGTTGCCCGGCCCGAAGACCTCGTCGAGCCGCTCCTGCACGGCGCGGGCGGTGATGTAGGCCATCGCGAGGCCTTTCTTCTTGTCGCGCGTGACCGCCCCCGGCTTCCACTCGATGTCGCGCGGCGGGAAGGGGTCGGTGAGGCGCTGCCAGTCGATAGCGGTGCGGCGGGGTGCTTCCATCGGAGGTCTCCGTCAGGTTGGGATGCGAGAGGATACCCCTAGTCCGTGACACCTCTATGTCACAGCGTTCTAGAGAAAGAGCAGGTGGAGATGCGCGGGTGACCTTGCGGGTGACCTCGACATGCTCCATATAAAAAAGGCCGCTTCCCCAGTCTGGGAAAGCGGCCTTCTGTGACGCTGCGGGGACACCCCTGCCCCCCAGCGGCCTCCTCTCACGAGCCGGTCGGGCGCAAACGCTGCGGCCGAGCGACCGTTTCGTCCACGTGCACACTCCACGCCTCCCTGTAGCGCCGGTCGAATCGGCGGAGTAGGATGAACGGATTCGTTCCGTTTGCGGCATGCCAAAGGTGCCGCTCGGAGAAGTACTCCTCCTGCGACGGGTCGATCTCATAGGTCACCATCGCGGCGGCCTGCTCGGGGCGGAGGCGGAGGTTGTGCGCCTCGCGCGTGGCGAGCGTGTCGAGGTTGATCCGGCCGCGCTCGGAGAACAGGTCCGGCTGCCCAGGCGCGGCGGCCTCCCACTGCGAGACGAGGTAGAGGCAGTCGTCCATGTGGTCCAGCAGGTCGGAGCCGCGAAGGCGGTAGAGCGCGTCGATCACCGGCTGGCCCGCCGGTCCGCCATCGGCGGCGGGGCGGTCTGAGGCGATGAGGGTCGCGTCGCGGCGGAGGCGGCGCTGGTGGTCGCGCAGGCTCCGCCCGCCGCTGCACTCGAAGGCGACGCGCCGCGTCCGGATCGGCCCAGGGACCTCGACCACGAAGTCGGCCGTGAAGAACGCGGCGGAGGTCTCGAGCTCTACCTCGGCGTGGAGGATGGCGTCCTCGCGGAGGTACTTGACGATGTGCCACGCGAACTCATCCTGCACCGCGCCGTCGTAGGGCGGCTCGTAGGCCGGGCCGGAGAGCAGGCCCTGCACGTCCTGACCTGGGAGGTCTCGACCTGGAAAGGCGCGGGCGTCGGGTTTGGAAAGTCGGATCATCGGATCGGGGGATTCGGTGTCGGGGGACGCACGCTTATCCTTCTCTGCGCGCGCGTGTGCGTAGAATACCAAGGCCGGGTGCCACCGCTGTGTCATAGCCCGTGGCACTAATTTTCGGACCCGGTCCGTCGATAGAGAAGGGGTGGGGGCCAAAGAAAGATGGACGGCCCTTCCCCCATTCTCTCACACCTCCACTCTCCCTCTCCCCATGCGCTTCCTCGCGCTCGCCGTGCTGCTGCTCGTTCCCGTCGCTGCCGAGGCGCAAGGCTTCCGCACCTTCAACGGGCGCAACCACCCGGAGATCGACTGGCGCGTGGCCGAGACCGAGCACTTCGAGATCGTCTACCCCGAGCGCCTCGCCGGGATCGAGGCCGAGGCGGCGGCGGTCGCGGAGGAGACCTATGCGGCGCTCTCAGCGAATCTCGACGTGAGCTTCGACCGGCCGATCCGGGTCTACCTCTCGGACGAGGACGAGATCGCCAACGGCATCGCCTTCAGCGTCGGGCGCGCGGGGTTCACCAACGTCTGGGTGCACGTCAACGAGACGGCCGACATCTGGACCGGCGACGCGAAGTGGCTCCGCACCGTCCTCGCCCACGAGATCGCCCACATCTTCCACTACCGCGCGATCCGCTCCCCGATCGGCCTGCTGCAAAACGTCTTCGCCAACCCGATCCCGAGCTTCTGGGCCGAGGGCTTCGCGCAGTACCAGACCGAGCGGTGGGACGCGCAGCGCGGCGACCGCTGGCTCCGCACCGCCGTCTTCGAGGACCGGCTCAGCTACAGCGACGGCACCTCGGCGTGGAACGGGCGGCTGCGCTACGCCGTCGGCAACAGCCAGGTCCGCTACCTCGCCGAGAGCAGGGGCGACTCGACGCTGGCGAACATCCTGAAGCACCGCAAGACGCTGCTGCCCGGCATCAAGGTCCACGACTTCTACAGCGCGTTCAAGGCCGAGGTCGGCACGCCGTACCGCGCGTTCTACGACGAGTGGCAGAAGCACGTCAACGTCTACTACAACACCCTCGCCGGGCAGATGGAGCGGGTCGACTCGCTCGGCGTGCCGCTCCCGGTTCCGGGGCAGTACCTCTACGACGTCGCCTACAGCCCGGACACGACGCAGGTGGCGGCGCTCGTGCTCTCGTCGGTGGCGCGGCCCGTCCGCCGGCTGGCCGTGATCGAGGGGCTGAGCGACACGACCGTCGCCCGCCGCGTCCGCGTGCTCGCCGAAGGCTCCATCGAGGCACCGATTGCGTGGAGCCGAGACGGCGAGCGGATCGCCTATGCCCGGACGGTGCGCGGGCGCTACGGCTCGCTCGTGAACGACCTCTACGCCGTGGACGTGGAGACCGGCGACACGCAGCGGCTCACGCGCGACCGCCGCGCCTCGTCGCCGACCTTCGCGCCGGGCGGCCGGCTCGCGTTCATCGGCAGCGAGGCCGGCACGGCAAACGTCTTCCTGCTCAACCCGGCCACGAGCACGGAGACCCAACTCACCGACTTCACCGGCGACGTCCAGCTCACGACGCTCCGCTTCAGCCCCGACGGCACCCGCCTCGCCTTCGCCCGCTTCGGCCCCGAGGGTACCCGCGACCTCGCCGTGCTCGACTTGGCCTCGGGCACCGTGGAGACGGTCTCGGTCAGCGGCACCGACGACCGCTACCCGGTGTGGAGTCCCGACGGCCGGCGGCTCGCCTTTACCTCGCTCCGCGACGACGTGCCGAACGTGTTTGTTTTGGACGCCGACCCCCTGCTTCTCTCGCATCGGGCTACGCCCTCAGACTTCGAGAAGCTGTCCCCCTTCAAGGGGGACAGTCTGGGTGTGCCTGAGCGAAGCGATGCACGCCCAAACGGGGGGTCCGAGCGCCGCCTCACCCACCTCTTCGGCGGGGCGACGGCACGCGACTGGCTCCCGCCGGACTCGCTCCACCCGGAGGGCCGGATCGTGCTCGTGACGAGCGAGAGCAAGCAGCGCGAGAAGGCCTTTGCCGTGGACGCGGGGCGGACCGTGACGGCCCAGCCGGCGACCGCGCCCGACGCCTACGCGGCCTGGACCGCGCACCGGCCGCCGCGCGAGGTGCCGTTCCGCACCGTGGCCGACCCTGGCCTCGTCCGGGCGCGGCGGCCGTACCGCTCGTGGGCGAACGTCACCCACGCCGGCTCCTTCGCGCTCCCCTACGCCGAGCTCGACGGCAGCGACTACGGCTTCTTCGGCACCACGCTCTGGCTCGAGCCGCTCGGCAAGCACCTCCTCCTCGGGCTCGTCTCGGTCTCGGTCCCGAAGTTCGCCGACAACACGCTCGCGCTGGTCTCCTACACCAACAACCAGCTCCGCCCGAGCCTGACGCTCAATGCCTACCGCTCGCCGAGCCCCGCGCGGTGGTACGGCTCGTCGGTGCTCGTCGAAGACCTCCTCGGGGCCGACCTGACGGCGACGTGGCCGCTCGACCTCACCGACGCGCCCTACACCCGGACCACAGCCGACGTGCGCCTCCGCTACGCCTACGCCGAGCCGTTCGGCGACCGCGCCTTCGACGACCTCGCGACGACGGGCCTGCCGCAGCCCGAAGCCGGCACGCGGGCCGACCTCCGGCTCGGCTTCACCGCCAAGCGCCAGCGGCCCTACCGCTACAACGACATCTACCCGCTCGACGGCATCGGCGTGCGCGCGCGCGTGGCGGGCGGCGCGGCGGTGCTCGGCAGCCCTGGGGCCTTCGTCCGGCCCGACCTCGCGGCGTTCTGGGTGTCGCCGCCGCTCGGGATCGGGCGGTTCTACGTATACGGCCGGGCGCAGGCGCAGCTCGGCCGGACGCTCGCGCAGGACATCGTCGGGCTGTCGCGCTACGACGACATCGACCTCCAGCTCCCGTTCGTCGATCCGGTGACGCTCTCCGACACCGAGCGCGTCCGGGGCTACCGCCGCTACGCCGTCGGCGACCGGCTGCTCTTCGGGACGCTGGAGTACCGCCTCCCGCCGGTGTTCGACCTCAACACCTCGCTCCTCGGGATCGTCGGCCTCGGCCGCGTCTCGCCGGCCCTCTTCCTCGACGCTGCGGCCGTGTGGACCGGCGCGGAGCTCGACCAGGCGGTCCGGCGGACGGGCGTCGGAGCGGAGCTGAAGAACCGGGTCACGCTCGGCGGCTTCCCGCTCGTCCACGCCGTCGGCGTCGCCCAGCGCTGGCGCGACCTCGGCGAGACGGTCGAGTGGGACGCCGTCGATCTCTACTACCGCATTCAGGCGTCGCTGCCGTTTTGAGACGGGACGTGGCGGGGTTGAGAGACTGTTTGGTAAGGTGAGTCTCGGGCTGCGAGCGGCTCCGGCGCCCCCCCTCCGGCGTCGCGCTGCATCGCCGATGCGGACGCATCGCCTGCTTCGCGCTTCTTGGCGGCGGCTGCCTCGCTCGCTCTCGCCTGCGAACTCTCTCATCAAACAGTCTCTGAGAGAAGACCCTCGACGCTGCTACCTTCCGGCTCCCTCTTCCTACCGCGTCCCATGACTACGATTGACCGCGGCGGCGAGCGCGTCCCCGCCCTCGGCCTCGGCACCTGGCAGCTCGAGGGCGACGCGGCGCGTGATGCCGTCACCCACGCGCTCGAGCTCGGCTACCGGCACCTCGACACCGCGCAGATCTACGAAAACGAACAGGCGGTCGGCGACGGCCTCCGGGCGGCGGACGTGGACCGCGACGGCGTGTTTCTGACGACGAAGGTTTGGCGCGACCGCCTCGCCTACCGCGACGTCCTCGCCTCCACCGACGAGAGCCTGCGGAAGCTGAAGGTCGAGGTCGTCGATCTCCTCCTCGTCCACTGGCCGAGCGAGGAGGTGGAGTTGGCCGAGACGCTCGACGCGTTCCAGGAGGTGCAGCACGCCCAGAAGGCGCGGCACATCGGCGTCTCCAACTTCACCCCGTCGCTGCTCGGCGAGGCGCTGCGCCTGGCCCCCGGCTTGGTCTGCAACCAGGTCGAGTACCACCCCTACCTCGACCAGAGCGCGCTGCTCGGTGTCGCAAGAGAGCACCGCCTCTTCCTGACGGCCTACTGCCCGCTCGCACGCGGTGCCGTGCTAGACGACGCCGTGATCCGGGAGATCGCCGAGGCGCACGGCAGGAGTCCGGCGCAGGTCGCGCTGCGGTGGCTCGTGCAGCAGGACCGCGTCGCCGCCATCCCCAAGGCCGCCACCGCCGAGCACCGCGCCGCCAACCTCGACGTGTTCGACTTCGCCCTCGGTGCCGACGAGATGGCCGAGATCACCAACCTCGCCACCCCCGACGGCCGCCTCATCGACCCCGATTTCGCGCCGGTGTGGGGGGCGTGACCGGTCATCCTTTTCAGAGCACCTAGAGTTCAGAGTACCTAGAGGCCGCAGACGGAAAAGCGAACGACGTGAAATCAGATGAGCACCGTCGCTAACTAGACTCCGCTGCCTCTCTAGGGCGACGCAGGATGGCGACGATGACGCCGAGGTAGCCGCCCAGGATCATCAGCGGCGCGAGGTAGAGCGAGAGGAACCCGTCGACCTCGTTCTCGACGCGCATCAGTGTGTAGCCGACCACGATCAGCGCGAGGCACGCGCCGAGGATGACGTAGTTGGTGCGGTCGAACACCAGGCGGGCGGTCTTGCGGGCGGCAGGGCGGCGGGACGGGCGGGAGGCTTTCGCCATGACGGAAACGGGGCTGGACGGAGAGACCTGGAATATACCCAACCGGCACGTTCACCCCGATATGCCCCGCGCAGAGGGAACCGCACCGAGCCGGTTGCCGATAGACTCGGCCTCCTAGATTTCGGCCTCCTCAACGCCCGACTCGATGCGCGCCTCTCGTCTCCTCTTCGTTTTCCTGGTCGCCCTCGGCGTGACGCTGTGGGCCCACCGCCCGACGCAGGCGGTGGCGACCGCCGCCGACGCCGCCATCCGCAACGCCGTCGCCTCGGCGATGGGCGACGAGAACCTGCCCGACGCGTTCTGGGGCCTCTGGGTCCAGAACCTCCAGACCGGCGAGGTGATCGTCAGCCAGAACGCCGACAAGAACCTGGTTCCCGCCTCGAACCTCAAGCTCGTCACGACGGCCACGGCGCTCGACGCGCTCGGGCCGGACTTCCGCTACGTCACCCGGCTCTACTTCGCCGGCACCGCCGGCGGCGAGGCCGGCGACTCGACCCTCCGCGGCGATCTCATCCTGCGCGGCTCCGGCGACCCGACCTTCGGCAGCGCGCTCTCCGACGCGGACCCGCTCGCGGCCTGGGCGCAGCGGCTCCGAGCGCTCGGCGTCAACCGGATCGAGGGCCGGCTCATCGGCGACGACGACGTGATCGACGACCTGCCGTACGCCAGCGGCTGGGACATCAGCTACGTCGCCACCGAGGACTGGGCCGCCCCGGCGGGCGGGCTGACGTTCGGCGACAACCTCGTCACGCTCCGCCTCGAAGGCACGCGCGCCGGCGAACCGGCCACCGCCACCGCCGAGCCGGCAGGCTACGCCGAGGTCCAGAGCGACCTCGTCACGCGCGGGCGGCGCGGCTACCAGCCCCTCCGCATCCGCCGCACCGTCGGGACCAACCAGATTCAGGTCGCCGGCTCGGTCTCAGCCGCGTACCGGGGCGAGGCGCGCGTCCCGATCCAGGACCCGACGGGCTTCGCGCTCCACACCTTCGCCGCCCGCCTCCGCGACGCCGGCATCACCGTCGCCGCCGAGATCGTCGATGCCGACGACCTCGACCCGGCCCCGAGCTACGACGCCGACCCAGTCCTCGTTCACCTCTCGCCGCCGCTGCTCGACATCCTCACCACGATCAACCACAGGAGCAACAACCTCTACGCCGAGCAGGTCTTCCGCACCTTCTCCGACAACGGCGGCGCGACGGGCGGCGAGCGGCGCGTCTTCGCCTTCCTCGAGAAAGCCGGCATCGAGACCGACGGGCTGGCGATCCGGGACGGCTCCGGCCTCTCGCGCAAGAACCTGATCGCGCCGGAGACCCTCGGGCAGATGCTCGCCTGGCTCTACCGCAGCCCGATGCGCGACGCCTTCGTGGCGACCCTGCCGCAGGGCGGGGAGGCCGAGACCACGCTGCGCTACCGGCTCGGCGGCCTCCCGGTCCGCGCCAAGACCGGCGCGCTCGACCACGTCCGGGCGCTCTCGGGCTATGCGGCCGGGCCGGACGAGACGCCCTACGCGTTCGTCGCGCTCGCCAACAACTTCACGAGCCGCTCCAGCCTCATCGCCGTCGCCCAGAACCGCGTCGCCGAGGCGATCGCGTCGGGTGGGCGGTAGGGGCTACTGGCTTGTAGCTATTGGCTTTTGACTTCTCAGGCTGCGGGCCAACAGCCAAGAGCTAAGAGCCTTCTTCAAAACCGCAGGCGGATGAAGCGCGGGCGGTAGCTGTCGGCGTCGCGGAAGAAGTCGCCGAAGAAGTCAAACGTGTTGACGTTGTACGAGATCAGCAGCGTCCCCGGCGCGGAGAGGTGCGGGTGGGCCTTCGCATTATAGCAGAAATAGTCGGGGTCCTGGTCCACCTCGGGGCAGCGGTAGAGGTCGATCACTGACCCCCACGGCCCCACCGGGGTGTCGCCGACGCGCGCCGCGACGACGGGCGAGATCGCGTCGCGCTGAAAGACGAGGAGGTACTTGCCGTTGGGCAGCGGGCTGACGCTCAGCTCGTTCGAGACCCGGCTCGTGACCGGCACCGCCGCGTCGAGGTCGGGCACCCACGCCGTGCCGTTCCAGTAGCAGTACGCGCCGAAGCGGGCGATGTCGGCGGGGCGGACGCGGGCGACGAGGAGCTTCTTGACGAACGGGTCGTTGCGGACGCCGTAGACGTAGAGGTAGCCGTCGGGGTCGGGCGCGCCGGCCTCAGCGAGGTTCGGGAAGATCGCGCCGCCGAAGCTGAGGTCGCCCCGGCTGCCCGAGGCCGGGCGGAAGAGCGGCGCGTCGAGCTGCGCGACCGGGCCGGGCCGGCCGCCGGCGAGCGAGGTCCGCACGAGCGCGACGCCGGCCTGCTCGAATCCGAACACCCCGCCCCCGCCGGTGCTCCGGGTGCGGAGGTAGTACGCCCAGAGCGTATTCCCGATCACGACGCCGTCGGCGTTCCAGTACCAGTCGCCCGGCTCCGCGTCCGGCGTGTCCGGGACGACGACGGCGCGGGGGTTCTCGCGCCCACCGGGCCAGAAGAAGCCGATGGCGTTGGGGTTGGGCGCGCCGCCGTCGAGCAGGGCGACGGAGTTGTTGACGAACGTAGCGCCGGGCACGCGGCTGCCGTCGGGGCGCACATCCCCGATGACGGTGTCGCTGAAGAGGAAGACCGTCTTTGTCTGCCCCGCTGTGCCAGGCGTCTCGACGCCGCTGACCGGGACCGAGTAGATGCCGTCGGCCCCGGTCCATCCGCTCGTCCGGTCGAAGAGCGCAGTCCACGCCGGGGCGCGCTCGACGGTGACGCCGCGCGCGAAGGCCCCCGGCATCGCCACGACGCTCGGCGCGGCGGCCGTCTCGGACGGCTCGACAACCGCGTGGTCGCAAGCTCCGAGGACCAGCGCTAGGAACAGGAGGCAGAGAGAGCGGCGCATCGGGGCGGGGGGGGTGGGGAGAGCCGGAAGATAAGCGGCGTGTTCGGCACGCCGTCTCTCCAACCCCGTGCCACCTCTAGACAACCGACCATGCGGTCACGCCTCCTACCCCTCCGCCACGATCGCGCGGACGAGGGCGGCGAAGCGGGCCTGCACCTGGCGGCCGACGGCCATCACCTCGTCGTGGTTGAGCGGCTCGGCGTTGAGGCCGGCGGCGGCGTTCGTGATCGCCGAGATGCCGAGCACCGGCATCCCGAGCGCCGCCGCCTGGATCACCTCCGGGACGGTGCTCATCCCGACGGCGTCGGCCCCGATGGTGCGGAAGAAGCGGATCTCGGCCGGCGTCTCGTAGCTCGGCCCGCTCGTCCAGAGGTAGACCCCGCGCCGCGTCGGAATGCCCCGTCCGAGGGCGAGCGCTTCGGCGCGGTCGAGCCAGGCCGGCGTGTAGGGCGCGGCGAGGTCGGGCCAGCGGGGCTCGCCGGGGCGCAACGGGCCGGACATCGGGCTGGCGAAGGCGAGGTTGAGGTGGTCGGTGATGAACATCAGCGTCCCCGTCCCCATCGTCGGGTCGATCCCGCCGGCGGCGTTCGTGACGAGCAGCCGCTCGGCCCCGAGCGCGTGGGCGAGGCGGACCGGAAAGCCGAGCGCGCTGGGTGCGTGACCTTCGTAGAGGTGCACCCGCCCCTGCACGACGAGCACCGACCGGCCCTCGAGCGTCCCGAAGACGAGCCGCCCGGCGTGCCCGGCGACCGTCGAGCGCGGATAGCCCGGAACGTCTTCGGTGGGAATCGGCGTGGCGGCCTCGGCCTCGTCGGCGAGCGCGCCCAAGCCGGAGCCGAGGATCAGGACGATCTCGGGCACGGCGTCGGTGTGCTGCCGGACGGCGGCGACGGCGGCATCGAGGGAATCGGTTTCGGCAGCTTCAGGCATCAGGGCAGGCATAGGGACACACCGGCGTGTGTGCCCTGTTTCGGAATGGCACGGTTACGAGACAGCGGCGACGGACGCCACCGGCGTGCCGCAGTACATCGGCGATCATCGCTTGCAGCAGGTCTCCGGCGGTGGTATCGCGGTTCGACGCGGTGACAGCACGCCGCAAGTTTACAACCCAGACGACCGCCTCGCCGACGGCCTCGTCACCTCGTCAGCGTCAGCCGCCCCGTCTCGCTGCGCGCGCCAGCCACCAGGCGGTAGACGTAGACCCCGCTCGGCAGGCGCGAGGCGTCGAAGGCGACGCGGTGCGGCCCAGCGTCCATCGCCCCGTCGGCGAGCGTAGCCACGGCGCGGCCTTGCAGGTCATAGACCACCAGCGACACGGCCGCCGCCCGGTCTAGCTCGAAGCCGATCTCGGTGCGCCGCGTGAACGGATTCGGGTACGCCCCGGCCGCCGCCCGACCGGCTTCCGGCTCCCGTGCGGGCCGCGCCACCGTGACCTCGACGGCCTCGGCGCAGTCCACTGGCATCTCGATACTCCGGCCGATGCAGACGGTATAGGTGTAGCGCCCCGGCGGTGCCGCGCCGGGCACGGGCTGCGGATAGACCCGCCGGATGGTTTGCTCGGGGACGATCGTCGTCGTCACCAGCTCTCCCTGCGCGGCCGGCCGGCCGTCCCGGCGGGCGTAGAAAAACAGGCCCCGCGTCTCGACGTTCGACGAGTTGCTCGTGACCGTGAGCTCGAACGTGACCGAGCCGCCGGGCGGCACCGTCGTCGCGCTCCGCGCCGCGAGCCCGACCGAGAACAGGATGCCCGGCGTGATGGTGCCGAACGAGACGTTATCCACCTCGGCCCGCTCGGCCACTGCGGCGGTCCCGAACCGGACGCGGGCGATGCGCGGTGCCGTGGACCGGAACCCGAAGAACGCCACGCCGAGGCCGGCGATCAGGGTGTCGCCGAGGATCGTTTCGCCGGGGCCGAAGACGGTAATGGCCGTCGGCGCGCCGCTGCGGAGGTCGGCCTCGAAGCCGGCGCAGTCGGTGGCCGGGCCGAACTCGAGGTCGAGGTCGGCCTCGACGTTCGCGTTGCCGACCTGCACCGACGGGGCCCCGGCGAACCCGACGCCCGAGACGAAGAGCGTCCCGCTGAGGCCGGCGGAGTCGACGTTCACCTGCATGTCGGGGAGGATGTCGCGGCGGCGGAAGAGGCCGTTGTCCGTCGCGGCGCGGAGCGGCCCCACGAACGTGGCCGAGGTGCCGGGCGCGAGCGTGGCCTCCTCGAAGGTCTCGGTGGGGAGGCTCCCGCAGTCTGCCTCGAAGGCCGCGCGCGTCGCGTACATCGTCATCCCATCACGGGACGCCCTGTCCGGCGCAGCAGCGTTGGGCTGAGCGAGCGCAGCCGGGGCGAGGGCGACGAGAGACGCCGCTACGTGGAGAACACGAGAGAGCATCGGCATGAGCGGCGACCGGAGGAGAGGGTGAACCCTGCACAGAAACGGAGACGGACAGCACGAAACCTAGCAGCCTTGGAAGATAGAGCCAGACGGTCTGCCTGTCGCTCTTCGGAAACGCAGGCTGCCCGCTAGACAGGCCCTTCGGCCTCCAACGTCTCGACGATCTCGCGGACGAGGTCGTAGCCGTAGCCCCGGCGGACGAGGAAGTCGGAGAGCTTCTTCCGGCGCTTGCGCGGGTCGTCCTCGGAGGCGAGGCGGAGCCAGCGCTTGCGGCCGTGGCGGAGGGCCGTCTCGCGGAGGTCGTCCGCCTCCACCACCTCGTCCAGGACGGCGTCGATGGTCTTCGGCGCGACGCCCCGGCGGCGGAGGTCGTTGCGGATGCGCTGCGGGCCGTGGCCCCGCCCGGCGAGCCGCCCGCGCGTGTAGGCCCGCGCGTAGCCCTCGTCGTCGAGGTAGCCCAGCTCCTGCATCCGGGCGACGGCCTCCTCGGCGGCGGCCTCGGCGAAGCCTTTGCGCGTCAGCTTGCGGCGGACCTCCTCCTCGGTCCGGGCCTGGTAGGCGATGTAGTCGAGCGCGGCGGCCTTCGCGCGGAGCCGCTCCTCGTCGTCGAGAAGCGCCTGCTGCTCGTCGACCGAGAGCACCTGCCCCTTGCACAGCCCGGCCCGCGCCACCAGATCGAGCGCCAGGCCGAAGGCGAACGCACCGTCGATGAAGACCGAGACCCGCTCGGCGTCGCGCTTCTGCTGCGCCAGCCGCGTGACCGCCCCCGGCCGGAGGTCGCGCTCCGGCTCGTCGCCGTCCTGCTCTCGCCGGTCTCGTCCTCGTCGCATCGCGGTGGTTGAATGGCGGTGGCTGAATGGAGGTCAGAAGGATACGAAGGGCTGGGGTCCGCTTCGCACCGACCGTGGGTTGCCCCGGCTCCTGCCCGTCTGCTACCACCGCGCCGTCAGGCTGCCCATCGGGAGGATCGGGAGGCCATAGACCTCGGCGACCGGCGCGGCCGGGGCGTCGGGGGCGAAGCGCTGCCCGACCGTGTTGCGCCGGTTGAGCAGGTTGTACGCCTGGAGGCTGGCGTCCCACGCCAGCCCGAGCGCCCGGAAGCCGTACCCGACGGCGAGGTCTACGCGCGCGTAGACCGGCAGGCGGCCGTTGTTGACGGGCAGCGCCCGCAGCGGATCGCCAGCGACGGGGACCGCCACGACGGGGACCGTGACGGGGTAGCCGCTCCTCACGGTCGTCGCTAGCGACAGGCTCCAGCGCTGCACGCGGCCTTGCAGCAGGGCCTTCGCTGCGTGCGGCGCGTCGTAGTCGGCCCGGCGGTAAACTTCGCCGAGCGGGCGCACCTGCGACCGGGCGAAGGCGTATGACAGCCCGAGCCGCCACCGCCCGCGCTCGGCCTCGGCCGTGGCCTCCACCCCGAACGACCGGCCGGAGCCCGGCGCGAAGGCCGCGAGCGCCGCGCCGGGGGCCTCGTCCGCCGCGCGTTCCCTGACCGGCAGCAGGATGTCGCCGAAGTGCCGCCCGTAGACGTCGAGGCTGAGCGCGAGCCACGGCCGCGGGGTCGCCTCCAGCCCAGCGGCGGCCTGCCAGCCGACGGCCGGGCGCACCGTCGCGCTCGCCGGAACCCACCGGCTGAGGGCGAGGTCGTAGGCGGCCGAGGTGCGCTCCCGCAGGCGGTGGAGCGTCTGCGTCTGCCGGCTCAGGCCCGCCTTGACGACGGCGAGGTCGCGCGCCACCACGTAGCGCACGTTGAGGCGCGGGCTGACCGAGAGCACGGCCGACGGCCCGAGCAGCTCGGCGCGGAGGCCGGGCTGCACCTGCCACTGGGCGTTCGGCTGCCACGTGTCCTGCACGTAGGCGACCGCCTCGACGGCCCGCACAGCATCGGTCTCCGGCGCATCGGTCCCCAACGCGTTGGTCGCCGGCGCAGCGGCCTCCTCGAGAGTTCCCTCGAAGGACCGTCCGACGAGCCGGGCCCCCGCCCGAATCTGGTGCTGGAGCGAGTAGTAGTAGTCGGCATCGACCGTCGCCCCGGTCTCGGCCAGGCGGACGCGGTAGCTCCGGCCGAGCGGGGCCAGCGCCTGCTCGGTGGCGCGGTAGCGGGAGAAGTAGCCCGCTGCGGTGAGGAAGACGCGCCGGCCGGCGAGGTAGCGGTAGCGCGCCGAGACGACGCGGTTGCCCCACCGGTGGCGCAGCCGGGCCGGCGCTGATTCGGCGGCGTCGGGGAGGCGGGCGTCGAGGTCGTCCCCGCCCTCGTAGACGCTCAGCGAGAACCGGTGGAGCGGCGAGGGGCGGAGGGTGAGTTTCGCGCTCAGGTCGAAGAACGAGTAGCCGAGCGCGCGCGCCGCCTCGGCCTCGTCCGCGAGCACGGTCTGGCCGGGCTGCTGCTGCGGCGAGAAGAGCAGGTCGAGGTACGTCCGCCGGCCGGAGAGCACGAGCGACGCCCCACGCCCGAGCGGGACCTCGCCCACGGCCCGCACCGCCACCGGGCTGAGCGCGGCCACGCCCGCCGCCTCGCGCTCGTCGCCGTCGCGCATCTCGGCGTCGAGCACCGCCGAGAGGCCGCTGCCGTACTCGGCCGGGAGGGAGCCTTTGTAGAGCCGCACGCTCTTGAGCGCCTCCGCCTGGAACGTCGAGAACAGCCCTGCCGCGTGCCACGGGTGGAGGACCGGCGCGCCGTCCAGGAGGTAGCGGTTGAACGACGCCTCGGAGCCGCGCACGACCAGCTCGCCCCCGGCCTCGCGCCCGACGCCTGGCAGCCACGCCAGCGCCCCGGCCAGGTCCCGCTCGCCCCAGAGCGCAGGGACCGCCGCCGCCCGCCGCACGTCGAGCGGGTCGCTGCCGGGCACGGACTCCAGGTCGCTCCGCTCGCCCTCCGTCCCCTCCACCACCGCCGGGCCGCTGCTGAGCGGGACCGGCCGCAGCCGGATCGTCGGCGGCAGCGCCGGGGACTCGGGGTAGACCGAGACCTCCTGCTCCTCCTTTTGGTAGCCGACGTAGGAGACGCGGAGGCGGTACGCGCCGGCCGGCAGGTCCGGCAGCGCGAAGTAGCCCGACGGGTTCGTCACCGCCACGAGCTCGAGCCCGACCAGCACGACGTGCGCGCCCGGCAGCACCTCGCCCGTCTCGGCGTCGACGACGGTGCCGGTGAGCGTCCCCCGGTAGGCGATGGGCTGGAGGCCGGGCGTCGGGACGGCGCTGACGATGACGAACTGCCCCGGCCGGAGCTGCTCGGCGCGCAGCCCGCTGCCGCGGAGGATGGTTCGCAGCGCGCTCTCCGGGTCGTCGCCGAGGTACCGCCCGGTGACGGCCCGGCCCGTGACGAGGCGTTCGGCGTAGACGATGTCCACCCCCGACTGCCCCGCGAGCTGGTGCAGCACGGCGTCGAGCGGCGTCCGGTCGGCCACGAGGCGGATCGTCTGGGCACGCGCGTCCCCACCCGCGAGGGCCGCGAGGACGAGCAGGACCGAGGCGAGGCGGCGCATGACGCGGGTGGACGGAGCGGGAGACGACGGGTTACGGACGCACGAAGAGCACGCCCCCTCAACGCGCCGGGCGGCCGTTTATGGCCCCAGCCCGCCCGGACGGGGCACGCACCTGCTACGGCGACGACGGCACGAGGCGGTAACCGTCCGCCGCCCCGCCCTCGACTCTCGCGTCGAGCGCGATGGCGAGCGCGCGCAGCGTCTCAGCGACCGGCCGGGCCGAGGAGAACGGCCCCGTCACCCGGTCGGCCGCGAGCGCCGGGGCGACCTCGACCGGCACGCCGTAGTGTGCCGCCAAGCGTTCAGCGATGGCGTCGAGCGGAGTCGCCTGGAAGTACCACGTCCCGGTCCAGGCGAGGGTCTCGGCCACGTCGGTGCGCGTCGGCGCGTCGGGCGGCTGCGCGCCGACGACGCGGCTGCGCTGCCCCGGCTCCAGGCGTACCGCCTGCTCCGGCTCGAGGCGCGTCGCCAGCTCCACCGCCCCGCTCGCCAGCACCACCTCGGTCTCCAGCTCGCTCGCCGTCACGCCGAACGTCGTCCCGAGGACCGTCGTGAGCGCCGTCGCGGTCTCGACCACGAACGGCGCGCCGCTCGGCTGCACCTCGAAGACCGCCTCGCCGACGAGCCGAACGCGGCGCTCGCCCTCCGCCTCGACCAGCAGCCGCGACGCCGACGCCAGCCGCACCGTCGACCCGTCGGTGAGCGTCACCGTCTCGGTCTCGCCCTCCGCCGTCTCGTAGGTCTCGAAGCCCGCGTCGCGTCGCAGAATGAAGAGCAGCACCGCCGCAAAGGCCACCACGGCGAGCGCCACGGCCGAGCGCCACGCCCACCGGCGCACGGACGGGCGGACTGGGTCTCGGTCTTCGACGCGTCCACCGGCCGGGCGCGTGGCGCGAGCCGGCTCCCCCCACGCCGCCTCGAACGCGTCGCGGTCGGCCCGGACGCGGCGGACCACGTCGCCGAGGGCCGGGTGCTGTTCGAGCGCCGCCTCGAGCGCCGGGCGGGCGGCGATCAGCCGCGCCTCCTCCTCGGGCGCGAGCACGGCCGGGTCGTCCTCACCGAGCGCCCAGAGGACGAGCAGGTCGAACTCCGGCAAGTCGCGCCGGAGGTCGGCCCCGAGGCGGGCGCGGAGGGCCGTCCAGAGCGCGAGCGCGTCGGCGGTGTCCGCGTCGTGCCCGAGGGCGCGGCGCAAGGCGTCCTGCTCGGCCGGAGCGAGCGCCTCGAAGAGAGTTGGGTCGTATGCCATAGTCGTCAGCCGAGGGCGAGGGCCACGAGGAGGGCGGTCAGGACGCTGCGAAGCCGCTCGAAGGCGCGCTTGACCTGCATCTTGACGGCGGCCTCGGTGGTGTCCACCATCTCGGCTATGTCTTTGTAGGGGTAGCCCATCTCGCGCAGCTCGAGGATGCGCCGCGCCTTCGGGGTCAGCACCGCCAGCGCCCGGTCGAGGTCCACGCGCAGCCCGGCGGCCGGCGTGCCGGCCGGGTCGTGCGGCGGCCGGTCCGGGTCGTAGAGGTGCTCGCGCCCGCTGTACCGACCGCGGTAGAAGTCCTGAAGCTCGAACACGGCGGCTTTCATCGCAAAGGCCTTGAGCCGCGCCGGGTTGTGGAGCGCGCCGAGGCTCGTATGCACGCGGACGAGGGTGTTCTGCACGAGATCGTCGACGTCAGGTCGGCCGCCGAGGCGGCTCAGAAAGAACCGGCGCAGGACCGGGTCGAGGGCGGCCAGCAGCCGGGCGTGCGCGGCCTCGTCGCCCGCTTGGGCGCGCAGGACGGCCGCCGGGTCGAGTGGGTCCATGAGCGAGGGAGCCGCGCCGGAGGCTCCGGCGGAGAGGCGTTCGGGGAGGGAGCCGCCGCGCGCCGGTCCGAAGTCACACCGGCCGCCCGTGCGGGCGCATCAGCCGAGCAGCCGCGCCCCGGCGAGGGCGAGAATGCCGGCGAGCATCGCGGCCTTGAGCAGGGCACTTGCCGTCCCGGCACACCGAGCGCGGGCGGCGGGCGGCGCGGCGAGAAGATACCATGCCCCCGCCAGCAGCAGCCCCGCCGCCGGCAGCCCGAGCGCCAGAAAGTCCGACCCCAGCCCCGCCGGCAGCGCGAGGGGGAACAGGCTCAGCGTCAGCCCACTCGCCGCAGCACCCGCCCACGCCGCCGCCCCAGGGCCGAGCACGAGCGGCAGCGTCCGAGCGCCCCCGGCGGCGTCGCCCGCCGCGTCCTCGATGTCCTTGGCGATCTCGCGCGCGAGCGTCGAGCCGAAAGCGAAGGCCGCGCCCAAGAGCGGAGCCGCCCAGCCCACCGTCTCACCGCCCGGCGCAACGGCCAGGCCGCCGTAGAGAATTGCCAGCCCGAGCACGAGCGCCACGGCGAGGTTGCCCACCACGGGCAGCGCCTTCAGCCGCGCGCTGTAGCCCCACAGCAGCCCGACCGAGCCCGCCGCGATCCCCAGATGCCACGCCGACAAAAACGCGCTCAGCCCGACGCCCAGCGCCGAACACGTTGCCCACAGCGTCCGCGCCGCCGCCGGGGAGACGTCCCCCGAGGGCAGCGGCCGGCCCGGCCGGTTGATCCGGTCGATCTCCACATCGAACACGTCGTTGATCGCGTTTCCGCCGGCCCCGATGAGCGCCGCGCTGCCCACCGCCAGCCCGATACGCGCCGCGTTCGCCCCAGCAAAGGCGTCGAGGCCCGCCGCCAGCACGCCGCCGAGCGCGACGCCCGCGAAGAACATCACCACGTTGAGCGGGCGCACGAGCCGGACCAAGCCGCCGAACCGCCCGGTCCACAGAAGCAGGCGGGGAGGTGCCGCTGTGTTAGCGACCATTGCCCTGCCGGACGTGAGGCCGTACCGCCCCGCCACACACGCCCGAAAGTCCGAACGGCTCAGCGGGGTCCGACATGTTGCACCCGGAGAGGGCACCACCGGCAAGGAGGCCGAGAAGCGGAACGGTAGAACGATGCATAGAAAGGGGCCTAGGAGGGAGGATGAGGGCGAGAGGATAGGGCCTTAGCCGCCTCCCATCACCGAGCAAAAGCCGCGCGCTACGCGGGGTCCTCATCGCTCTCCTGCCGCATCAGGTAGTCCTCGACGCTGCCGATCACGACGCGCGTTTCGTCATCGACCTTTTTCGAGGCCAGGTCCCCCTGCCGAAGGAGCTTCTGGACCTGGCTGCGGTCGATCATCTTGAGGATGCGCCGGGCCTCGGTGCGGCTGACGGTGTCGGCGCGGTACTCCTCGGCGAAGCTCCGCAGAAACTCCAGCGATCGCGGGGTGATGTGGATCAATCGTGTCTCCTCGTTGTCATCCGAGATGCCCCACGCCAGCTCCGCGTCGATCAGCCCGCGGTCGGACCAGCGGACGAGGGTCTGCTTCGAGATGCGCGTGTCCTCGGAGAGCTTGTCGAGGTCGAGCTCCTGAGCATCAGTATCGAGTGTGGAAGGGCCGGTCATGCGAAATCCTCGGGGTTCAATAGCGGTTTTTGATGCAGAACCATTACACGGAAAACGCCGCACAAAGATCCACCAGAGAACACCGGGGGCCGAGCGCCGAATGGGGGCACCTTGCAGCTACTCGGTGCTCGGCGCTCAGCATTCGGACCTTGTCAGATCCCCCACCGCACCGGCTCGCCTCGCACGTCGACGTGGATGAACGGGCCTCGGTGTGGGGCCGGGCCGTAGAGGCCGAGCCCGCCCTCCAGCCCGTCGTACCACGCCTCGTGGTCCGCGCCCTCGACGGTGTCGTAGAGCAGCCGCGCGTCGGCCACGTCCACGCGCCCGTCGCCGTCGAGGTCGTCCATGTAGGTGTCGGCGTCGCGGTCCACGAAGAGGTCGGCCGAGATGCCGTAGAGGTGGGCGCTGTAGGTGGTCGTGTTGCCGATCGAGCGGTTGTAGACCGGGGTGCGGTAGCCGCTCATGACGTGGAAACCGGTGACGGGCGCGCCGTCAGCGGCGAGGCCCGAGGCGTTGACCTCGGAGAGCAGCCCCTCGAGCTTGCGGAGCAGGCGCGGCTCCATCAAGAGATACTTGGGATAGCCACTAGGCTGCTTGCAGACGAACTGCCCGAGCGTGAAGTGCGGGCTGACCGGGACACCGAGCAGGTTCGGCGTGACCTCGATGAATCCGCGCGGTTGGTTGTAGACGGGGTTGCCCCGGTACGGCTCGGTGGGGTAGCTGCCGATCCGGTAGCCGTTCAGGCTCTCGCCCTGCATCCGCTCGTAGGGAACGAGCACGAAGGCGTGGACCGTCACCCCGCCTCCCGGCCCCTCGACGCGGAGCGGATACACCCCCGCCGAGTCGGGAGCCGTCCAGCTCCACCGGTCGGGGCCGACCTCATCCAGCGCGCCCGCCCCGGCCGCTGCCCGGAACTGCCCCGGCCCGGCGGTCCCGAGGTCCGGAGCCACGGCCTCGACGGCGACCGTCTCGCCCGGCAGCACCGCCGTCATCATCACCCGGTACGGCAGCAGCTCGCCGCCGACCGTGAGCGCGAACGGGGCCAGCCCCTCCTCGAAGCGCGGGGTCTCGCCGGCCGCCTGCTCCAGGATCGCCTCGACCCGGCGCTCGACCACCAGGTCGCCCGGCGTCTCGCCCAGCTCGCGGCCGGTGAGAACGTCGCGCCCGAGCCAGATCGCCAGGCCGACCCCGGCGAGCGCGAGCGCCGCCCCGAGCCGGCGCAGCCACCGGGGGAGGCCGACGTGGGTGGTGTCCGCGTTCATTCCGGCAGCAGGGCTACGAGCGCGTCCACGTCCACGTCCTGCGCGGTCACCTCGCGCTGCCGCAGCGCGGCGAGGATCGGCTCGTCGTAGCCGTAGAGGTCGTTGCGGAAGTTGACGGCCCCGTCGTCCCCCACGAAGGCGGTGAGGTAGAGAATGAAGACCGGCAGCGGCTCGTCGAGGTAGACCCTGTTGACCGGCTCGCCCTCCTGCATCCGCTGCTCGATGTCGGCCTCGGTCCAGCCCTTGTCCTCGAAGACGAAGGCCCCGAGCGCGGGCGGGTCCTCGACCCGGATGCAGCCGTGGCTGAAAGCGCGCACGCGCTCGTCGAAGAGCGATTTGGCGGGCGTGTCGTGGAGGTAGATGGCGAAGTCGTTGGGGAAGATGTACTTCACCAGGCCGAGGGCATTCTCCGGTCCCGGCTCCTGCCGCATCCGGTACTCGCCGCGCGCGGCGGCGCGGAGGTTCGCGGCCGTCGCCGGGATCGTGTTGTCGGGGGCGACGCCGTAGGTGCGGATGACCTCGAAGTCGTTGGCCTCGATGTAGCCCGCGTTGCGGAGCGCCTTCGGGACGATTTCCTCCTCGACGATGCCCGGCGGGATGTTCCAGTACGGCCGGAACTCGGCGTACTCCACCGAGTCGCTGAAGATGGGCGTGGCGCGGTCGTCGTACTCCTTGCCGACGATAACGCCCATCGAGAGGACCTCTTCGCCGTCGTCGTAGGCGTGGAGGCGGTACTCGGGGAGGTTGACGAAGACGTAGCGCCCGCCGAGGTCTTTGGGGAGCCACTGCCAGCGGACGAGGTTGGCCTCGATCTGCCGGATGCGGCTCTCGACCGGCGTGTTGAGCGCCTCGACGGTGTTCGGCCCGAGCACGCTGTCGACGGCGAGGCCGTGGCGCTGCTGGAACTGCGCGAGCGCGGCCATGAGCGAACGGTCGAAGACGTCGCTGCTCGCCGCGCCGGGCAGCTCGGTGCCGTCGGCGGCGAGGCGGCGGCGGAGGGCCGGGACGCGGTCGCTGCGGTCGCCCTCCTCGAGCACGTCGCCGGTGGGGACACTCGGGAAGCCGCCGTCGGCGGCGAGGCGCTCGTAGCGGCGAAGCGCACTCTGGAGCCGGCCGTAGCCCTCGTGCGCCGAGGCGAGGCGGGGCAGCACGGTCGCCATGTCGTCGCCCTCGGCGGCGCGGCGGAGCGCAGCGGCGAGGTCCACGTCGGGGTCCTTCACGTGCCAGTCGGCCCCGGCCTCGCGCGGCGAGAACGGGCCGTTCGCGAGGTCGCGCCCGAAGGTGAAGAAGAGGTCCGTCAGTAGGAGGTCGGCCTCGGCGAGGGCGGCAGCGCGGGCAGGGCCGGCGTCGTTGTCGCGGTACGCCTCGCGGAGCGCGTCGCGGACGGGCACAAGGTCGTAGGCTCCGGGGTTGAGCGCGTGCTCGTCGGCACGCGCGAGAGTTTCGAGCAGGACGCCGGTGCGGTTGAGCGCCGCGTCGCTCCCGCTCCAGACGGGCTGGAAGTCGCGCCCGGCGTAGAACGCCTCGACCTCCGCGAGCCGGTCGCCACTGAACGGCGCGTTGCCACTGTCGAGGCGGGACCGAAGGGCCGGGGCGATCGCGGCGTCGTCCGGCCCCTCGTAGGTGCGGTCCTGCCGGATGGGCGCGCCGTCATCGGTGGAGGCGGTGGCGTCGCCGTCGGACTGTCCGCAGCCAGCGAGTGGAAGTAGGAGGGCGACGAGGAGGACGAGCGGCGAGAGCTTGAAGCGGAGCACGGGCAGAGGGGCAGGCAGATAGGTCATGTCCGGCCGATGTACGTCCCCCCTGCCCCGGTGTTCTTACCTCCCGCGTTCTCAACGCGCCCTTCGCCTGCGCGGAAGTTTGGACCGCAGACAACGGACGGCAGACCGCCCTTTGCTTCGCCACAGATTCCCTTCCCGGTCATCCCGAGCGCAGCAGAATCCGCAGTCCGCCGTCTGCGGTCCGCCGTCGCGCTCAATACAGCGCCCGGTCCGTCAGCTCGGCAAGCTCGTCCCGAGTCAGGACGCGCCACGAGGGCGAGCCGAGATTGCCAGCTTTGGTGCGGTTGAAGGTCGCGCGCAGGAGCAGCGTCTTGTCGTCCCCGGCGTCCGCGTGGAAGCTGCGACCGCTGAGGCGGAACACGAACGTCGCCTCCGTCGGGTCGAGGCCGACGGCGCGGCCCAGCGTGTCGACGAAGTAGCGCGCGTCGTCGGTGACGAGGCTCTCGTTCTCGGGCATTTCGTCCACGACGACGGTGTGGGGCCGGCGGTCGTCCTCGGAGGCGAAGGTCTGGACGCGGGCCTGGGCGTCGCGCCCGTAGGTCTGCCACGCGAAGAGGGTGTCGGCCGGCTGCGCGGCGAGGGGCCAGGCGATCAGTCCGAAGGCGAGGAGGCTGAGCAGGAGCAGTCGGGGATGCATCGGTCTCGTCGGGTTGGTCGAGAAGGGCGGATGCAGTAGTAGACGTACTCGAGGGGTTAGCGTAACCTCGGGCGGCTGATTTTCTTGCGGAGTGCCGGGGTGAACCATTCGTCGGCGTCGGCCGCGCGCCAGAGGTACCACGCGGCGACGCTCCGGTAGGGATGCCACGCCTCGCCGGCGGCGCGCACTTCGGTCGGCGTCGGAAGCTCGCCGAGCCCCCAGAGCCGCGCGGCCCCTTTTCGCACGCCAAGGTCGGTCGTCGGCAGCACGTCCGGCCGGCCGAGCTGGAAGATCAGCAGCATCTCGGCCGTCCACGGCCCGACGCCGCGCACCGCCGTCAGCCGCTCAATGATCTCGGCGTCTCCCATCCCGGCGAGCGCAGCGAGGTCGGGCACCGTCCCGTCGAGCGTCCGCGCCGCGAGGTCGTGCGCGGCGAGCGCCTTGGCGCGCGACAGTCCGACCCCGCGCAGGTCCTCGGGCGGCGTGGCGAGGATCTCCTCCGGGTCGGGGTGCTCGCCGGGGAAGAGGCCGAGCAGGCGGCCGTGGATGGTCCCGGCCGCCTTGCCCGAGAGCTGCTGGTAGACGATCGCCCGCAGGAGCGCCTCGAACGGGCTGTTCATCCGCCCGATCACGAGCCGGCATGGCCCGACGTGTTCGATCAGGCTCGCCATCGCCGGGTCGGCGGCGGCGAGGTGGGCGGCGGCATCATCGAGGTCGTAGAGCACGGCGAAACGGTGGGCGAGGAGACCGTGGACGTGGTGCCAGTCCCGACCAGCAGCCGCGACGGCCTCGTTAACTTACTCGGTTTTTTCCGTTCCCCCACGCCCGTCAGTCCCGGTACATCTCGACAGTCACCGTCCCCTCGTCGTCGATGGTGCCGCGGAACATGCCTGGTGTGTTGAACGGCATCGCCACGTTTCCGGCACCGTCGAGGGCGATCACGCCGCCGGTGCCGCCGAGCGCGTCGAGGCGGTCGAGGACTACGGCGTCAGCGGCTTGCTCGACGGTCTCGCCGAGGTACATCATCCGGGCCGAGATGTCGTGCGCGACGGCGAGGCGGATGAAGTACTCGCCATGCCCCGTCGCCGAGACGGCGCACGTCCGGTCGTCGGCGTAGGTGCCGGCCCCGACGATGGGCGAGTCGCCGACCCGGTTCCAGCGCTTGTTGGTCATCCCGCCGGTCGAGGTGGCGGCCGCGAGGTGGCCGGCCTGGTCGAGCGCGACGGCCCCGACGGTGCCCGTCATCTGCCAGGCCTCGGGCACGTGGCCAGCGTCGCCGCGCCCCGACCGTTCGCGCTCTTGGACGCGGTGGAGGGCGTCGCGGCGCTCGTCGGTGTGGAAATACTTGTTCTCGACCTCTTCCAGGCCGTGGGCGCGGGCGAAGGCCTCGGCCCCATCGCCGGTCAGCAGGACGTGCGGCGAGGCCTCCATCACTAGGCGCGCAGCGAGGACGGGATGCTTGATCGTCGTCACACCCGCCACGGCCCCGGCCGCGAGCGTCTCGCCGTTCATGATCGAGGCGTCGAGCTCGACGGTCTCGGCGGCCGTGAAGACGGCCCCGCGCCCGGCGTTGAAGAGTGGTGAATCTTCGAGAAGCAGGATGGCGGCGGTAATCGCGTCGAGGGCCGAGCCGTCAGCGTCGAGCACGGCCCAGCCCGCGCGCAAGGCCTCCTCGAGCGCGGCTCGGTAGGCGGCCTCACGCTCCGGCGTCATGCTGCTGCGCTCGATGGTCCCCGCCCCGCCGTGCACAGCGAAGACGACGGGCGCGCCGGTGGGTTGAGCGAGGGTGGGCGCGGCAAGTGCCGCGAGGGCGAGGCAACTGAGGAGACGGTGCATGGGGAACGGGATTAGGCAGCAGCGCCTCGACGCGGACTCGCCGAGTCTGGAACCACCTGCGCAGGAGTATTCCTGCCGAAAGTCCAGGAAGGAAGCGTGATGTGACGGCCAGTATACGCCTAGCCACAGCTTGGCCTTCGGGCGGATGTGGTACCGCGCGGCCCTCACCGGCACGACGCTGGTTGAGACCACCCCGCGAGGCACGTACGCCGAGGCCTTCGCGCCGGCCCTGGTGGGAGCGCATATCGAAGCTAGCGCGCGTTCTAAAGCGATCTTAACGTGCGTCCGCTCTCGGACGATTCTATTATCCCGCTTCTGCGGTTCCCCCCCTCTTCGCCAATACGGCTCGGGCGCGCGATGCTATTCAACTCGATCGACTTCGTCGTCTTCTTCCCGGCCGTCGTCGCGCTCTACTTCGCGCTGCCCCACCGCGCACGCTGGGCCTTCCTGCTGGCCGCCAGCTACTACTTCTACGCCTGCTGGAAGCTCGAGTACCTCGCGCTCATCCTCGTCTCGACGCTCATCGACTACGCCGCCGGCCTGGCCATGGCCCGCCGCGACTCCCGCGACGCACGCCGGCCGCTGCTGCTGCTGAGCCTGGCCTCGAACCTCGGCATCCTCTTCTTCTTCAAGTACGCCGACTTCTTCGGCGACTCCGTCGAGGCCGCCTTCCGCCCGTTCAACGTCTTGGTCGACATGCCGGCCTTCGAGATCCTCTTGCCGGTCGGGATCAGCTTCTACACCTTCCAGACGCTGGCCTACTCGATCGACGTCTACCGCGGGCGGCAAGAGGCCGAGCGGCACCTCGGCCTCTTCGCGCTCTACGTGTGCTTCTGGCCGCAGCTGGTGGCCGGGCCCATCGAGCGGAGCCAGTCGCTGCTGCCGCAGTTCCGCGAGCGGCACCCGCTGCGGTGGTCGCTGGCGGTCGACGGGCTGAAGCTGATGGCGTGGGGGTTCTTCATGAAGCTGGTGGTGGCCGACCGGGCGGCGCTCTACGTCGGCACGGTCTACGCCAACCCCGAGGCGCACTTCGGGCAGCCGACCTACCTCGCCATCGTCATCTTCTCGTTCCAGATCTACTGCGACTTCGCCGGCTATACCAACATCGCCCGCGGCGCAGCGCGCGTGATGGGCTACGAGCTGATGCAGAACTTCCGGCAGCCGCTCTACGCCATCGACATCGCGGACTTCTGGCGGCGGTGGCACATCAGCCTGACGACGTGGTTCCGGGACTACCTCTACTTCCCGATGGGCGGCAGCCGCGTGCCGAAGTGGCGGTGGGCGTTCAACACGTTCTTCGTGCTGGCGGTGTGCGGGCTGTGGCACGGGGCGTCGTGGACCTTCGTGATGTGGGGCGTCGTCAACGGGGTCTACCTCTCGTTCGCCGCCATCACCGCCCGGTACCGCGACGGGCTGTGGGACCGCGCCGAGATGGCGCTCGCGCGCCTCACGCCGCGCACCACGGCCGTGCAGCGCATGGGGCCGGCCGTGCCGGTGCCGGTCGCCCGGTTCTGGCAGCAGATGCAGACGTGGATCATCCCGAAGCCGCGCCGCTTCATCCGCGCCCTCATCGGGTACCACCTCATCATCCTGAGCCTCGTCTTCTTCCGCGCCGGCTCTATGGGCGACGCCTGGACGATGTTCACCCACCTGTTTACCACCACGACCACTAACGCCGTCGTCGGTATCAACCACTACGAGTTCAACCTGCTGCTGCTCGGGATCGCGGTGCTGCTGTTCGTGGACCTGATCGAGTTGCGGGAGAACATCCGCTCGTTCCTCAAGCGCCGCCCCGTGTGGGTTCGCTTCCCGATCTACGCCGCGCTCGTGCTGGCCATTCTGATGTTCGGCGAGTACGGAGCGAAGGAGTTCATCTACTTCCAGTTTTAGGCTCCCGCTCTAGGCCGCTCCCCTTCTGGGCTGCGCGAGCCTCTATTTCTCCACCGCTATGTCTTCCGAGTCTACCGAGTTTCTCGCCGACGGCACCTCCGTCGACGACCGGCCCGTCCCCGAGGAGCCGTCGGTGCAGGCGATGGTCCTGCGCCTCGTGCTCTTCGGCGGTCTGCTCGTCGGGCTGTTCGCCGCGGCCTACACCTTCAGCGAACGGTTCCGACCCGTCGAGAGCACCGTGACGGACCGGGTCCGGCTGATCGAGGAGGAGGGGGCGCGCTTCGAGGCCATCTCGGTCGGAAGCTCGCACACCAGCGCCGTCGACTTCTACGCCCTCGAGCTGGACGGGCTTCCGCTCTGGAGCGGCGGCATGGACTACTACCAGGTCAACTACATCCTCGACCTGCTGGACGGCCGCCTCCCGAACGTGCGCTTCGTTTTCATCCCGGCGGACATCACGATCTACGGCGAGAACTTCATCGCAGCCAAGTTCGGAGCCGAGGGCGAGGCCCACATCAACACGTACATCTTCGGCGCACGGATGGAGGGATTTGGGTATCTCCGCCTCATGCGCGGCGATATCCCCATCGAGAGCAACTGGAAGAAGCTGCTCGAGGCGCGCGTTCGGCCGGTCTCCCGCCTCGACAGTTGGGAGGGCGTCTTCGAGCGACTCCGCAACCCCGGCATCAAGCCCTACAGACGAACCCCCAATGGGACGATGAGCTTAGAGCGGAAAAAGCGCGAGCGCCTGACCCCCGACAGCCTCATGGCCAACGCGCTCGAGGTGGCGACGGGGCGGCTGGAGCGGCGCGAGGGCCTCCTCCAGGAACGCCCCGGCATCTGCGAGATCGGACCCGCCCTGATGGACGGCATCGTCGAGAAGGTCCGCCAGAACCTCGGCCCCGAGGTGATCACGGTCTTCTACTCCGACCCGGCGCACCCGACCTACGTGGACGCCTTCGAGCAGGCCAACCAACCGCCCAGCCCCTTCGCCACCTGCACGCCGGCATACTACGCCGCGCAGCTCGACCGGGAGCACGACAACGTGATCTACGTCGACCTTCGGTACTACGAGCCGATCCAGTCGGACCCCGTGCGCTACCTCGCCAACGGCGACCACTTCAACCGGGCCGGCTCGCAGGCGTTTTCCGAAGTCCTTCGCGAGCGCCTCGCGGAGCGCCTCCAGGCGTTCCCTCGCACCCATCCCGCGCGCGAGTTGGTCTTCGAGCGCTTCGAGACCCCGCTATGGCCGGCTCACGACACGTCCATCGGGAAGGATTCGCTCGTCCGGGCCGGGTGGCGTCGAGGGGAAGTTTGAGATGGAGACCTCCGGGTCGCGGTCCTCGGGGATGTAGTGCGTGTGGTCGCCGTGGGAGATGCCGACGTAGCCGCGGTCGCCGAAGGGGTTGAGCGCGCTCCAGAGCGCGAGCGCCAGGAAGAACCCGCCGATCCCGAGGAGCACCCACCGCCGCCGCTGCACGGCAACGCGGGACGGCGCGTCAGCGGAGGCGACGGCGTCCGGTGAGGAAACCGGCGGCGTGGAAGGCGTGGACATCGCGTCTAGTCGTGCGGCCACGTGGAGCGGGCTCCAGCGATGGCCTGGTCAAGCTGTCCCATCTCCAGCTCGCCGTAGTTGAAGGCGTAGGCCAGGGTCCCGCCGTCGCGGAACACCCACGTCGTCGGGATCCAGGTCACGGGCAGGCCGAGGAAGGCGCGGCGGCGCTGCGCCTTGTCGTCGCTCGGGCCGAGGTCCGGCTGCGTCAGCTCCAGCACGCGCGCCGGCAGGCCGTACCGGTCCAGCATCTCGCGCCCGCTCTCACCGTCGTTCCAGACGGTGACGAACGTGAAGTGCACCTCGGGGTGGCGCTCGACGAGCTCGTACCAGCCGGCGCGCAGCTCGGCCACCGAGTTGTCGCACCACGGTGCCCAGAAGTGGACCACGTGGAGGCCGCCGGCCTCGATGCGGTCGGCGACGCGCCGTTCGGCGTCGGTCATCGAGGGTGCCGTCCCGGCGGTCGTGTCCGGCAGAACGGTCGCGCCGGGGTCACGAGGGGTCGTGTGGTCGGGCATATCGGAGGCCTCGGCCGGCGTCTGCGCGAGCGTCGGCGCGGCGGTCAGGAGCAGGCCGAGGAGCAGGAGCTTCATGGGCAGAAAAGAGCGCGAGGCCGCAAAGGTACGACGGCTACGGGGCTGCGCCGACCACGAGCACGATCTCGCCGCGCACCTTCGCTCGGTCGCCGAAGCGCGCGGCCAGGTCGGCGAGGCTCCCGCGCTCGACCTCCTCGAACTTCTTGGTCAGCTCGCGCGCGACGGCCGCCGGCCGGTCCGCCCCGAAGACCTCGGCGAACTGCCCGAGCGTCTTGACCAGGCGGTGGGGCGACTCGTAGAACACCATCGTCCGCTGCTCTTCGGCGAGAGCTTGGAGCCGCGTCTGCCGCCCCTTCTTGGCCGGGAGAAAGCCCTCGAACACGAAGCGCTCCGTCGGCAGGCCGCTCAGGGCGAGCGCCGGCACGAGCGCCGTCGGGCCGGGCAGCGACTCCACCGGGACGCCGGCCTCCAGACACGCCCGGACGAGGTAGAAGCCGGGGTCGGAGACGCCAGGGCTGCCCGCGTCGGTGACGAGCGCGACGGTCTCGCCCGCCTGCATCCGCTCGACGAGGCGCGGGGCTTTTTGGCGCTCGTTGTGGTCGTGGTAGCTCGTCCGGGGCGTTTCGATGCCGTAGTGGCTCAGCAGGACGCTGCTCGTGCGCGTGTCCTCGCACGCGATGAGGTCCGCCTCGCCCAGCGCGCGGAGGGCGCGGAGCGTGATGTCTTCGAGGTTGCCGATGGGCGTCGGGACGAGGATGAGCACGGCGAGCAGTTTGTCAGCGGGCAGTTTGTCAGCGGGCAGCCGAAGGCGCGGCGCAGCGCGCGACGGTCTCGTTACCTTTCTCGGTCTTCCTCCATTCCTACCGCCGGAGCCGGGCTAGCAGGCGGCGGAGCGGGTCGCGCGCGGCCGGGTCTCGGCTCTCGCGGGCAAAGAGATACACCCCCAGCCCGCCGATGAGCACGTTCGCGGCCCACATCCCGACCCCCGGGGCCAGCAGGCCGCGGTCGGCCAGCTTCTCGCCCTGCACGAGGGTGATCCAGTAGAACAGGAACAGCCCGACGGCCAGCACGCCGATCAGCCCCAGCCCGCCGCGACGCACCGACAGCCCGAGCGGGATTCCGACGAGCGCGAACACGATGCAGGCCACGGCCATCGAAAACTTTTTGTAGATCTCGACCCGGTAGCGGTCGGCGCGCTGCTGCTCCCAGGCCACCGAGGTTTCGGCCGCGTCGAGGCTGCTCCGGACCGTGCGCGCGCGCTGCACGGCGAGGGTGTAGACGGCGAGCCGCTCGGCCGAGCCGAGGCCGGCGAGGCTAGGGCGCACGTTTGCCGTGGCCCCGGCGGCAGCCGAGTCGCCCTGCGTCGCGGAGTCGGTCAGGACCTGCGTTTCGAGTAACGGCAGTGCCTCTCCACTGACCTCTTGCTTGGCCTGCTGCTCGCGCAGCGCGCTGAGCAGGGGCGAGGCCACCCCAGAGGAGTCGCCCCGCTCGGTACCGGCGGACGCGGTGTCAGCGGACGCGGTGTCGGCGGTCACGGTGGGGAGCGAGTGGACCGGCGGGCCGAGGTCCGTCTCGCGGCGGCCGAGCGTGGCGAGGTCCTCGCGGAGGTCGGCGGTGCGGGAGGCGATGGTAGCGTCGAGCGAGTCGACGAGCGCGATCATGTCGCCGGTGCGCATCGTCCGGTCGCTGCGCGAGGTGCGCTCGGCGTCGGAGCGCTCCCAGCCGAGGTCGGAGAGGTCGAGCCGGAGGCGGTGGCGGGCGAAGGCAATGCGCTCGTAGCGCTCCGTGCGCTCGCCGTCGTCGCGGATGGATGAGAGGCGGTGGATCTCGCCATCGTCCAGGAGCATCTCCAGGGCACCGGGATCGCCGGCCGCCATCGTGCCGCGCGCGGCGGTGATGGTGGCGCGCTGCCCGGCCTCGGAGTCGTCGAAGACCAGCACCTCGCGGAGGGCGTTCGACTCCGCCGGGGCGTCGGCGACGCGGATGGCGTAGCCCTGGATGCCGTCGTAGAACACGCCCGGCTCGAGCTCGAAGCCGGGCTTCTTCTGCCGGATGTCCTGCCACAGCCCCTTCATCCGGAAGTTGGCCTCCGGCAGCACCACGTTGTTGAAGTACGTCATCCCACCGGCCGTCAACACGGCGACGACGAAGACCGGCCACGTCAGCCCGAGCAGCGAGATGCCGGCGCTCTTGGCGACGGCGTAGGCCTGCGTCTCGGCCAGGCCAGCGGCCACCAGGAGCGTCGCCACCAGGACGGCCATCGGCACGGCCAGCACCACCATGTAGGCGAGGCTGTAGGCGATCAGCTCGGCGATGATCCCGGCTGGCAGCCCGCGCCCGACCAGCTCCGGGAGGTAGTTGATCAGGAACTGCATCAGCAGCAGGAACAGCAGCGTCCCAAAGGCCGCGGTGAACGGCCCCGGCAGCGAGCGGAGGAGCAGGCGGTGCAGGCGCTTCATGGCGATGCCGAACGCTTGCTACCCGCCGCAGGTTCGCAGAGCCCACGGGCACGCCGGTCCTGAAAGATCGGAGGATTGCAGGGCGGGGCAGAACGCAGCCCCCGCTTCGCCGTTTGCGCGTGACCGTTCCCCGACCCCTCCCTTCTCCGGCTCCCTGATACCCGATGACCGTCAAGCCTTTCGTCGTCAGCCCCTTCGCCGAGAACTGCTACGTGTGCCACGACGCCGGCGACGCCGTCCTCCTCGACCCCGGCACGGCCTCCGACGCCGAGCGGCAGACCGTGCTCGACTACGTCACGCGCAACGGCCTCACCGTCCGCCACCTGCTGCTCACCCACGCCCACCTCGACCACATCCTCGGCTGCGCCTTCTTCGCCCAGCACTTCGGGATGACGTGGCAGCTTCACGAGGCCGACCTGCCGCTTCTGGAGGCGGCGGAGCTGCAGGCCCGGATGTTCGGCGTCGAGCTCGAGCGGCCGCCCGCGCCGGAGACCTCGCTCGCCGAGGGGGGGAGCGTCGCTTTCGGGAACGCGACGTGGCAGGTGCTCCACACGCCCGGCCACTCGCCCGGCTCGGTGAGCTTCTACGACGCGGCCAACGGCTTCGTCGTCGGCGGCGACGTGCTCTTCCGGGGGTCCATCGGCCGGACGGACCTGTGGGGCGGCTCGCTCCCGACGCTGCTCGGCGCGATCCAGGACAAGCTGATGCCGCTGCCGGACGAGACGGTCGTCTACTCCGGGCACGGCCCCGAGACGACCGTCGGGCAGGAGCGCCGGACCAATCCGTTCCTCGCCACCGACGGGGAGCGGTAAGGCAGCGCACTACGCCAGCTTCGGTTTGACGAAGCTCAGCCAGCCACTCTCCTCTTTGTATTCCTCGACGACCTCGGCGAGGCGGCTCTGGCGGACGGTGCTCATGATCCCCTCCACGTCCTGCTTCAGCGTGGTCAGCGCGTTCGAGACTAGGTCGCCCCGGAAGCCGCGCGTGCCGAGCTCGATCGTCAGGTCCATCGAGACGATGCGGCTGAGGGCCTGGCCTAGCTCGACGAGCTTGCGCTGCGGCATCTGCGTGTCGATCTCGAAGTCGAGCGCCTCGCGGAGGTACTCGGCGGCGCGGGCCGTGAGGTCGTCCTGCTTGAGGTACTGGTAGAGGTTGGTCTCCTTGAGGCGGCGCATCCCCTTGACGACCGACTCGGTGACCTGCTGGTAGAGGATGTCGTTGGAGCCTTCGAAGATCTGGAACGGCCGGCTGTCGACGAAGCTGCGCCCGGCGATGTGGCTGAGCTGGTAGCCCTTGGCCCCAGTGAGCTGGAGGAGCGAGTCCGAGGCGCTCTGCATCATGTCCGAGCAGACCGACTTGATGGCGTTGGCCTGGACGGACTCCTTGGCGAGGTCGCGCTCGATGCCGGCGTTCTCGCTGGCGTAGAGGCACATCGCCGAGGCGGTGGTGTACTGGGCCTGCAACCGGGCGATGCGGGCGCGGACCTGGTCGTAGTCGAAGAGGGGCCGGTTGCTGACGAGCCGCTCCTTGCAGTGGCCGAGGGCCTCGTCGAGCATCCGCTTGATGAAGCCCATGCCCATGCCGGGGAACTGGGTCCGGCTGCGGTTGAGCGTGTCGAGCATCATCTTGATGCCGGTAGTCGTCGGGACGAGGCGGTGCGTCTTCGGCACGCGCGAGTCGATCCGGTTGCGGCCGTAGCGGATCATGTAGAGGCCGAGGTTGTCGTAGAACTCCTCGACGGTGATGCCCTGCTCGGGCGCGTTCTCGTCGCAGAGGAAGAAGTCGATGTCGCGGGCGAGCTCGCCGCTTTCGTCGCGGCGGCGGGCGGTGACGAGCCAGAAGTCGGCCCAGCCAGTGAGGCCGCCCCAGTGCTTGGTGCCGCGCAGGTGGTAGCCGTCGCGGGTCTCGGTGTAGGCCGTCTTCATGTTGAGCGCGTCCGAGCCGTAGGCCGGCTCGGTGATCATCAGCCCGCCGAGCGCCTTGTCGTGCAGGAAGCGCTGGAACACGGCGGCCTTCGCCTCCTCCTGCCCGTACTTGGCGAGCGGCTGGAGGAAGAGCGCCCCGTTGATCCCGACCGTGAGGCCGAGGCCGAGCGACTCGTAGGAGGTCGCCTCGAGGACGCTCTGGCCCTCGCGGACCGCGCCGCCGCGCCCGCCGTACTCGCTCGGAATGAAGGCCGAGAGCGGGTCGCAGGCGAACAACTCGCGCATCACGAAGGCCGGGAGGCCCCGGTCGAGCGCGAGGTCGTTGGCGTCGGCCCGGCGGCGGAACATCCGGCGGAGCGCCTCCTGGTAGCGGTCCAGGAACTCGGACAGCGGCAGGCTCGCCGACACCTGGGCGGCTTCGGAACGTGGGAGCGTGGTATCCATGCGGGTCGTGGATTGGGAGCGTGACCGGAAGGTACGCAGGAAGCGCTCGGCCGTCCACCAGGGCACGGGCGGAGCTCCTGCCAGGGCGAACCTTGCGCGAGGCCACGCACGCTGCTTTCTATACCGCGCGGCCTCACATACCTATGCACCCCTTTCCGGTTAACACTGTTCCAGATCGGCGGGCTCGGCCTCCGGTTTTCGCCGACCGCCGCCCCCGGTTTGCCGGAGGCGCAGCTACCGGAGCTCTCCCAGGGTTCCCCCGGGGAATCCCTGAAATTAAGCCGATCCCCCCGGACCGGCGAACCCGTGCCCCGTGCGTTCGTTTAGACGAATCCATGCTGGCGCACATACCCGGAGCGTCTCGTCCTTTTCGGCGTGCGCTTCCTCGGCGGAGCGGCCAGCATCCTTTCTCGAAGCGCCGCCCGGCCTCACGCGCCCGGCCGCGCCTCGCCTCCGCCGCCGCTCATCTCACTTCACTTCAGGAGGACACCATGAACCGCATGTATGACCGCGACTACGACCGCCGCTACGACTCGGACCGCTCCGACTACCGGCGGAGCCAGGGCTACGACCGCGACGACCGGGGCTTCTTCGACCGGACCTCGGACGAGGTCCAGTCCTGGTTCGGCGACGACGACGCCCAGCGCCGCCGCCAGCGCGACGAGCGCTACGACCGCGACGACGACCGGAGCTACAACCGCCGGTACAGCCGCAGCTACAACCGCGACGACGACCGCGACTACGGCAACCGCAGCTATGGCAACCGTGATTACGATGACCGCAGCTACGGGTCCGGCCGGAGCTTCAACCGGGACTACGACTCGGACCGCGATTACGACCGCCGCTCCCGCTCGTCCTACGACCGCAACGACATGGACGGCTACGAGCGCGAAGACGGCCGCGTCCGGTGGGACTACCAGGGCCGCGGCCCCGCCCGCGACTCCGGCTCCCGCAGCTATGGCTCGCGCGACTACGACCGAGACTTCGGCGACCGCGACTACAGCCGCCGCTCCCAGGGCTACAGCCGCGATTACGACCGCGACTCTGGTGACCGCGACTCTGGCTACGGCCGACGCTCCCGCCGCTACGACCGCGACTACAACTAGCCCCCAACTCCCCCGGCAGCCGCCTGGCTCCGGGGACTTCTTTTTACATCCCCCTCTTCACCTCTCCCCTATCATGAACCGCACCTACGACCGCGATTACGATCGCGACTACGACATGGGCAGCAGCCGCCCCCGCGACTACAACGACCGCTCCCGCGACTACGGGCGCTCCCGCGACTCCGGCCGGGCACGCTACGGCCGCGACTTTGACCGGGACCAAGACTACGCCAACCGCCAGTCCGACCGCGGCTACGCCGGCAGCCAGGGGCGCGGCATGGACTACGACCGCGACTCCGGCATGAACCGCGACTACGACCGAGGCTACGGCGGAGACCGCGACTTCGGCATGAACCGCGACTACGACGACCGCGACTTCGGTAGCCGCTCCCGGAACCGTGGCATGGACCGGGACTCCGGCATGAGCCGCGACTATGGCGACCGCTATGGCGACCGCGACTATGGTCGCTCCTCCCGAGGCTCCGACCGGGACCGCGACGCTTACAGCTCCGGCCGCTACTTCTCCGAAGGCCGGGACTATGACCGCGGCGCCTACGGGAATCGCGGCGGCTCCGGGCGCAGCCAGGGCAGCTATGGGCAGGGCCAGAATATGGGCTACGGCCAGGGGCAGGACGTCGGGACGACCTACACCTACACCGAATACTGGCTCATCCCCGGCCCGTTCACCGGCCAGGGTCCCGAAGGCTACCAGCGTTCCAACGACCGCCTCACCGAGGATGTCAACCACCGCCTCACCCAGCACGGCGAACTCGACGCCGCCAACATCAAGGTCAGCGCCGACAATGGCGAGGTGACGCTCGAAGGTACCGTAGGCAGCCGGCGTGCCAAGCGCATGGCCGAGGACGCCGCCGAGTCCGTCTCCGGCGTCTCCGACGTCCACAACCGCCTCAGCGTGACCGACGAGGACGAGGACAACGACTCGAACTCTTCGGGCAGCGGTTCCTCCGGCAGCAGCTCGTCGAGCAGCAAGGGGTCGTCCGGCAGCAAGAGCACGTCGGGCAGCAAGTCGGAGTCCAGCTCCTGATCCCGGCTGCTTGTTGGTCCCTCCCGCTTCCGGCAGAATGGAGGCGGGCAGAACGGGGGCAGCGCCGCGCGCGCTGCCCCCGTTTCTGTTGAGGCAGCGGCCCGCGTATACTCCGGCCCGGCCTCTCCGCTCGCTCATGCGCTTCCGCTCGCTCGTCTGGGTGCTCCTCCTGCTCGCCGCCTGCGCCGATGCGCCGCCCGACGCGCCTGCTCCGCGCTCGGCGGCCGTCGCCGCGCCGCCGGCCGACACGCCGGGCCGGATTCGGGGCGTCACACTCGACGCCCGCCGCGAACCGCCCCCGACGACGCTGCCCGAGATCGCTGCGCTCGGTGCGACGCACGTCGCCGTGGTCCCGTTCGGCTTCCAGCGCCGCACCGACGACCCGGCGCTGCGATCGAACGTCGACGCCCGGTGGTACACCGAGGGGCAGGCCGGCATCCGCGCCCTCGCCCGCCAGGCCGACACGCTCGGCCTCCGCCTCGTCATCAAACCGCAGGTGTGGATGCGCGGCGGCTGGTCGGCCGACATCGCCTTCGAGACCGAGGCCGACTGGCAGGCGTGGGAAGCCCGCTACCGCGACCTCGCGCTGTTCTACGCCCGCCTCTCGGCCGAAATCGACGCGCCGCTCTTCGTCGTCGGGACCGAACTCGGGAAAGCGGTGCGCGCCCGCGAGGCGTTCTGGCGCAGCCTCATCGCCGAGGTCCGCACCATCTACCCCGGTGCCCTCACCTATGCCGCCAACTGGTACGACGACTTCGAGCACGTGCCGTTCTGGGACGCGCTCGACTACGTCGGCGTTCAGGCTTACTTCCCGCTCTCCGAAATGGAAGTCCCAAGCCCCGCCGACCTCCGCGCCGGGTGGGACCGGCACAAGGCCGCGCTCCGCGCCGTCCACGTGCGCACCGGCAAGCCCGTCCTCTTCACCGAGATCGGCTACCGCGACGTGCCCCACGCCGCCGCCCGCCCATGGGAATGGCCCGACCACCACGCGCCCGCCGCCGAGACAGACGAGGCCCTGCAAGCCCGGCTCTTCACCGCGTTCTTCGACGAGGTCTGGCCCGAACCCTGGCTCGCCGGGGCCGTCCTTTGGAAGTGGTACCCGCCCGGCGACCGCTCCCACGCAGGCGACTTCACCCCGCAGGGCAAGCCCGCCGAGGCCGTCATCCAGCAGGGGTTCAGGAACGGAGGAGCGGAAGAGAGGAAGAGCGGAAGGGGGGTGGATTGACGGCGGCGCGGCGATCCGCTCAAGCGGGCGGCGCGATGTTAGAAGAATGTGACTTCGGCGCGATGACCGGGGGGAGACACCTTGTTTACTCTGGCGGCGCTCGGGCCTGGCCGTATGCCGGGTCCCTTCTTTCCTCTCTCCCCTCTACCCCCATGTCTCACGCTACACGCCTCCTGCTGGCCTGCCTCCTCGTGTGCGCCGGCCCCCTCGCCGCCCAAGACCTCGTGCCGGACGACGACGTGCCCGGCACGCTCGTCGAGCGCGGCTACGACCTCCGCCTCGGCGTCGGTGGGCTGAACTATCCCAGCAACATCGCCCTCGGCGACGGCCGCATCTGGATCACCGAGGCCGGCTTCCCCGGCGTCCCGCCGACCGTCAAGGAGATCACGATCCCCGAGACCGGGCAGGGCACGGCATCGGTCGTCCTCACCCCGGCGATGCTGCCGCCCGGCATGCTCGCGCCGCCCTTCACCGACGCGACCTGGCGCGACGGCCTCCTCTGGCTCGCGCACCGGCAGGTGGGCGCGAGCGAGTGGCTCGTCGGCGCGATCTCGCGCTTTGACCCCGACGACCCGGCCGGCACGTTCGAGACCGTCCTCACGAACCTCCCGTCCACGGGCGACCACCAGAACAACACCATCGTCTTCGGGGCCGATGGGCGCGCCTACTTCGGGCAAGGCTCGGCGACCAACTCCGCCGTCGTCGGCGCGGACAACGCCGACTGGGTGGCCGAGTACCCCGGCTTCCGCGAGATGGCTCCGGTCGAGATCATCCTCAACGGCGAGTCGTTCACGGCCCGCGTCCCGACCGAGGTCGATCCCGAGGGCGATGCGGTGACGGCCCCGTACCGAGCCTTCGACACGGGCGACATCGAGCCGGGCTTCGTCGTTCCGGCCGCGACGCCTTCGACGCCGCAGGACGGCATCATCGCCGGCTCCGGCACGGTCTACTCGTTCGACGCCGACGACGCGGCGGCGACGCTCCGGCTCGAAGCCTGGGGCCTGCGCAACCCGTTCGGCCTCGCCTTCGACAGCCAAGACGACAGCCGGCTCTTCATCTCGAACAACGGCTCTGACATCCGCGGCCAACCCGGCGACCCCGATAACCCGCTCGACCCGGACACCTACGTCATCCGCGGCAACCGCCCCATCGCCGGGGACCAGGACGATATGTTCGAGATCGCCGTCGGCGGCGAGGTCGAGTTCTTCGGCTGGCCCGACTTCATGCACAACCCCGAGACAAACGAGCCGCTCAGCGTCGGCGACGCGCGCTTCTGCGACTCGCCGGTGCTCGACCCCGAGGACTGCCCGGCCCCGATCTTCGACGCCGACTTCCGCGACGGCCTGACGGTCGCGCCGGCCTTCGCCGAGGTCGGGCAGTACGTCTCGGTCACCGGCTTCGCCCCGTCCACGAGCGAGGCGTTCGGCTTCGCCGGCGACCTGTTCGTGACCGAGTCCGGCTCGTTCTCGCCCCAGACCGGCGCGTTCTCCTTCACGGGCTACAAAGTCTCCCGCATCGACCGCGAGACCGGGGATGAGGTCGAGTTCGTGGTCAACGACGGCGAGACGGCCGAGGAGCTGTTCATCCCCGAGGGCTTCAACAAGCCCGTCTCGCTCGTCCCGATGGGCGACGTGCTGCTGATCGTGGACCTCGGCGTGCTCGAGCCGGGGATCGACCTGTTCCAGTCGGCGACGGGCAAGGTGTGGGTGCTGGCGGGTCCCGGCACCACGGCGGCCGAGGAGACGGCGGCCCCGGCGCAGGCCGCGCTCCGGTCCGTCCACCCGAACCCCGCGACCGAGACCACGACCGTCACCTTCGACCTCGCGGCGGCGGCTCCGGTGCGGCTCGCGGTCTACGACGTGCTCGGGCGCGAGGTCGCGCTCGTGGCCGAGGGCAGCCTCGCTGCCGGCGCTCACACCGCGACCGTCGCCACGGCCGGTTGGGCAAGCGGCGTCTACGTCGTCCGCCTCGAAGCTGGTGGCAGCGTCGAGACCCGCCGGCTCACCGTCGTCCGCTAGTCCGCTAGCCGGCTCGTGCTAAAAAAAGGGGGCTGAGCGCGTGGTGCGCCCAGCCCCCTTTCCTTTTCCCCCTTCACCCTCATCGGGTAGCCATCTCCGCCTGCGCGAGCGCCTCGGCGGTTTCGAGCAGGCGGACGAACTCGGCGCGGTAGCCGTGCTCGTCGGTGCCGCGCGCGGACTGCGCGAGCATCCGGGCGTTCTCGAAGCTCGCCCGCCCCTTGTGCTGCGAGTCGCGCAGCAGCAGGCCGAACTCGGCGACCGCGGCGGCGAAGCGGAACGACTCGGAGGTCGCGCCGAGCGCCGCGCCCCGGTCGGCGAGCGTCGTTTCGAGCAGGCGGCTCGTGTCGCCGTCCGGCCGCTTGTAGCGGAGCTTGACCGTCAGCAGCTCGGGACTCGACCCGGTCTCGGGCCGGACGGCGCGATCCTGGTACTTGAGCGGATCGACGGTGCCAGTCGGGACTTCGACGCCGACGGGGACGATCTCGTAGAGCGCCGTCACCGAGTGCCCCGCGCCCAGCTCGCCGGCGTCCTTCGTGTCGTCGCTGAAGTCCTCGTCGTTGAGGAGCCGGTTCTCGTAGCCGACGAGCCGGTAGGCGGCGACGTGCGCCGGGTTGAACTCGACCTGGACCTTGACGTCCTTCGCGATGGCGACGAGCGTGCCGCCCATCTCGTTGACGAGCACCTTGCGCGCCTCGTGAATCGAGTCGATGTAGGCGTAGTGGCCGTTCCCGTGATCGGCGATGGTCTCCATCTTCGAGTCCTGGAGATTGCCCGTCCCGAATCCGAGGACCGAGAGGAAGACCCCGCTCTCGCGCTCGTCTTCGATGAGCCGCATCATCTCGGCGTCGGACGACGGGCCGACGTTGAAGTCGCCGTCGGTGGCGAGGATGACGCGGTTGTTCTTCTCGGCGTCGAAGTGCGTGCGCGCGAGGTCATAGGCGAGTTGCAGCCCTGCGCCGCCGGCCGTAGAACCTCCGGCCTGGAGCCGGTCGAGTGCGTCGAGGATCGCGGTCCGGTCATTCGTCGGTTCGAGGACAACGCCGGCGGCCCCGGCGTAGACCACGATCCCGACGCGGTCCACCGGCCGGAGGTTCGAGGCGAGGAGCCGGAAGGCCTGCCTGAGGAGCGGCAGCTTGTCCGGGCTGTCCATCGAGCCGGAGACGTCGAGCAGGAAGACGAGGTTGCTCGGCGGCAGGTCGGCCGTGTCGATCCGCTGGCCCTGGAGGCCGATGTGGACGAGCCGGTGGTCCGGTGCCCACGGGCACTCGGACGCCTCGGTGACGACGGCGAACGGGTGCGCCCCGTCGGGGTCGGGGTAGTCGTAGGCGAAGTAGTTGACCAGCTCTTCGATGCGGACGGCGTCTTTGACGGGGAGGTGCCCGCCGTCGAGGAAGCGGCGGACATTCGCGTAGCTCGCCGCGTCGACGTCGATCGAGAAGGTCGAGAGCGGAGCGTCGGTCGGCCGGCGGAAGTCGTTCTCGACGATGGCGTCGTAGCCCTCGCGGTCGGTCGGCGGCGGGCTGACGTGGTAGCGCACCTCCTCGTCCCGGCCACCCCGGATGGAGAGCGTTTCGGTCTGCGGGGCCTGCGCCGGCGCACCGAAGATCGTTCCCCTGGCCGGTCGGGGCGTGCCGATAGCGTCCTTCTGGATGATCGGCCGCTCGTAGACGACCTCGGTCTCCTCCAGCCGTCCCGTGCCGAGGTCGAAGTTCAGCTCCGTCGTGAAGCCCTCGCGGATCACGACCGAATCGGCGGACGCCGGCTCGAACCCGACGAACGACGCGGTGACGGTGTACGTCCCGAACGGAATCCCGATGATGAAGTACTTGCCGTCGAGATCGGTCGCCGCGCCGAGCGAGGTGCCCTCGACGATGACGTTCGCACCGGGCAGCGGCTGGCCGAGGCTGTCGGTGACCTGGCCGTAGAGCTTGCCGGTGTCGGGACTCGGCGTGTCGGAGAGCGTGAGTAGTCCGAGCAGAAGCAGAGCGAGCGGGAGCAGCACGATGCGGAATCGCATGAGGACCTCGGGGTGTGGGTGGACGAGAGACACGGGACGCCGAGCGGCGTTGCCTCAATCAACCGGCGCGGCACGCTACCCGCCAAGCCCAATCGCGCCCCCGGCACCGGCGCGTGCCCCTTCACTGTTCCTCAACGGAACTCCTCCCGCTTTATTGCCGGCAGCACATCAACCGGCGCGGGGCTCGTCGGCGAACTATTCGAGCCAGCCCGACGAATCGACCACGTTCATAGCTCACGGTCCGGCTCGCGCTCGACGGTGGTGTCGATCCCCTGGAGGAAGCCGCGCATCTCGCGCATCGGCCGGATCGGGATCAGTTCGATCCGATTGTCGAAAGCGAGCACCTCGACCTCCTGACCCGGCGAGATGTCCAGCGACTCTCGGACCTCGCGGGGGATCACGACCTGATACTTCGGTGAAACCTTAACGGTAGCCATCGGATCGATAGGGCTGAGTGGACGACGAGGGCTTGAGCGAACAGCGAACCCTCACTCCGGTTTCCCCGCCCTACCGCATCCGCACGAGCGTCTGCGTCGCGCTGGCACGACGAACCGCACGGCGGGCGGGGCGTATTCATTACCTGATCCAACGCCAGAGCCCAGAGCGATGAAAGCCAAAGTGACCGAGCAGGGTGTGACCGTGCCGCGACGGCTCCTCGGGGACGCCGAGGAAGTCGAAATCCGACGAGAGAACGGAACGATCGTCATCGCCCTGCTCCCGGTCGAGGACCCCATTCTCTCGTTGGGCGAAAGCCCGGTTGCCTGCGGCGCGCCGGACGCTTCCGAAGGCCACGACCGCTACCTCTACGGACCGGCTGAATGAGGCGCGTCTTCCTCGACACCGGATACGTGATCGCGCTCGAAGCGTTGGACGACCAGCATCACGAGGAAGCACGGGCACACTGGCAACGCTTCGTGTTCGAGAGGCTCCCGGACCACTGACGAGGCTAGGGCCTGTTCGGAAACGCTTCTGCGGGCCGCGCGGGGCCGGTCGGGCGGCCCTGCGGCGTCGCGCTCCATCGGCGTAGCCCCGCTACGCCTGCTTCGCGCTGCTGGCTGCATCGCCCGCCAGCTCCCGCTCGCCTCCACATCCGAGTTTCCAAACAAGGCCTAGCGCATTCGCACGAGCGTCTGCGTCGCGCTGACGCCCTCGCCGACGAGGCGGACGAGGTAGACCCCGCTCGGCAAGCCGCGCCCGTCGAGCGCGACGGCGTGGGACCCGGCGGCGGGCGTGCCGTCGTAGAGCACTCGGACGCGGCGGCCGAGGCCGTCGTACAGCTCGACCCGGACCGGCTGCGCGGTTGGCACGGCGAAGCGGAGCGTGGCGGATGCGCCGAACGGGTTCGGATAGGCCGGCTCGAAGCGGAAGTCCTGCGTAGCCGCCGAGGCCACTGGCTCGGCCACGCCGAAGCTCGGCGCGTCGCCGGTGGCGCGGTCGGCCGCGTCCCAACCCACCGCGACGGGCGACTCGGGCCGCGCCGCGCCCGACTTGGTGAACGGGAAGCTGTCAGAGGCGATCACCACGTCGGGGTAGGTCCCGGCGTAAGCGCGGTAGACGTAGGCCCCGGCCGGAGCCGCGCCCGGCACGCTCTGGCGGACCGTCCGCCCGCCCGCCCCTCCGGCCGGCAGCGTCACCGGCCGAGCCGTGATGACCGGCCCGAAGACGTTGCCGTTTGGGAGGAGCACATCCGTCCACACCTCGAAGCTCTGGGGCGTGCCGGTGAGGTTCTGCACGTCGATCTCGAACGAAAGCTGTCCGCCGCTGCCGAGCACGGTGACCGGCGCGCCGAGCGGGGTGAGGGCTAGGGCGACGGCACTGCCGCCCGCGCTGAAGCCTGCGACGCGCGAGAGGCCGCTGACGGAGAAGGCCCCGTCGGCGTCGGTGACGGTCGCCTCAAGCGCGCCGCCGCGCGAGGCCGGGCGGTCGGGGTGGAAGGCGAACGCCGAGCCAGAGGCGGCCCATGCGATGCTCCCAGCCTCGACGGTCACGCCCGCGCTCTGGTCGGAGACGACGAGCCGGAGCGGGTCGCCGGCCTTGAGGCGGCCCTTCGCGTTTGTGCCATCGTCGTTGCCGAGGACCTCGATGAGGAGGTCGTGCTCGCCGTCCCACCGGAGCCGCTGCCCGACGCGCCCGAGGCCGGCGGCTCCGCTGCCGGTCGGACCGAGGACCGCCACCTCGTCGCCCGGCTGAATCGGCGCGCCGTTGACCAAGAGCTGCGCGGCGTCGGCGGCGCGGAGGACGACGAAGTGGAGCTTGCCGCCCGGCTCGGCCTCTAGCGTGAAGGCGCTCGCCGGCTCGTCGGGCGGGCGAGGGTAGAGGCCGGTTGGCGCGAACCAGGCGTAGTTGCCGGGCCGGGCCTTGACGAACATCCGCCCATCGGCGAACGCCTGGGTGGTCTCGAAGAGGTAGGAATCCGAGTAGTCGCGCAGCTCGTAGCTCGCGTGCGGGGTGTCGACGTAGCCGGTCTCCTCGCCCGCCTCGCTGTCGTTGATCGCGAGCACCATCCCGTAGCGCGGGTTGCCGAGGCCCTGCCGGCTCAGCGCCCAGAAGTCGGCCTGGTCGATTTCGGCGTTCGGGCGGAGGGCGCTCATCGGGGCCGACTCGCCCTGCGCGGTCCACCGGCGGAGGTTCATCAGCCAGCGGATCTCGTCGTCGAGGCCATGCCAGAAATAGTCTTTCCACCACACCGTCGGGCGGCCCTCGGCGGCCATCAGATACGCATAGCCGAGATGCTTCCGGCTGAGGACCGGCGCGTGCCCGACGTCCTGCGTCAGCCGGACGCACGTGTTTCCGTAGGGCACCGCGCCCGCCGTGCCGCAGCTCGCCGCCGCCCAGCCGATCCGGTCGAAGTCGTGGTTCTCGACGAACGTGACAGCGCTCTCGGCGTCCAGCCCGCTGAAATGGAGGCCGGCCCCGTTGAGGCTCCGCATGTCGAAGAACCCACCGCCGTCGGCCATGTCCTTCAGGGCGTACCGAAGGCCGAAGTCGAAGAGCGACAGCGCGGCATCGGCGTTGCCGCTCCCAAAGGTCGTGTTGAAGCGCTCGACGTCCGTGTGGTAGTCGATGATCTCAGACGTCCCACCGAAGAACTCGCCGACGGCGAACGGTTGGCCGCCCTGGCTCAGCTCGACCAGCCACGGCGCGAGGAACCCCGGCTCGATGTGCTTGACGGCGTCGATCCGGACCTCGTCGATCCCGACCTCGTCCAGGAGCCACCGCCCCCACACGATCAGCGAGTCGCCGACGTGCCCGAGACTGTGCGGGCCGCGATACCACCCGCCGTTCGGGGCCGCCGCGTCGAGTGCGAGGTCGGTGCCGTCGAAGTAGCACACGTCCTGCCCGAAGATGTCGCTGTGGTACGGCCCGTCGAAGTCGCAGTGGGTGGCGTTCGCGTGGAAGGACGCCGCCGTCGCCGGGAAGCGTCTGCTGCCGGGGGTGAAGACGTTGAACTTGCGGAACGGCGCGCCGCCGCCGGGCACGCACGCCACGTCCGAGCGCGCGTCGCCGCCGTCGCGGTGGTTGAGCACCACGTCCGCCATCGTCCGCAGCCCGACCCGCTGAAACTCGGCGAGCATCTGCTCCAGCTCACGGTCGGTCCCGAAGCGCGTCCGCCGCGTGCCCTTCTGCTCGACGTCCCCGAGGTCGTAGTAGTCGTAGAGGTCGTACCCCATCGAGAAGCGCCCGCCCTGCCCTTTTGCGGGCGAGGGGATCCAGACCGTCTCAAACCCGGCGTCGGCGAGGGCCGGGGCGACGACGCGGAGCGAGTCCCACCACAGACCGTTCGCGTTCTGCGAGTGGTCGCCGGGGTGGGCGTTCCAGTGGAAGCCTTGCAGGAGCACGTCGGGCTCGCCTGCGGGCGCACGGGCGGGCTGTGCGTAAGCGCTTACATGGGCGAGGCAAAAGAAAGCGGCCAGGAGCCGCAGTGGGGTCTTCATCGGAGCCGGGGTTGAATGCTTGCCTAAGCTACGGCATGACATTGCCTCTGCAAACAGGCCTCCGGCGCAGCGCACCGGAGCCGGAGGCGCACCCCCGTCGCGCTCGCGGTCGCTCTGGCCTCGCCTTCGCTTCCAGCGACGCGCGACTGTCCCCCTCCGACGAGGGGGACAGCTTAGGTCGTGCCTGAGTGCAGGGACACAGTCCCGGAGCGATGCACGATCGAAGCAGGGGGTCTACAGGTTCTCCGTGATGAAGTCCGTCAGCATCGTGAAGAGGTGGAGGCGCGTCGGGCCGCCGTAGATGCCGTGGTTGCGGCCGGGGTAGAGCATCATCTCGAACTGCTTGTTCTCGGCCTGGAGCGCGTCGGCCATGATGACGGTGTTCTGGACGTGGACGTTGTCGTCGAAGTCGCCGTGGACGATCAGCAGCTCCTGGTCGTCGCGGAGGTTGCCGGCATACGTGACCGGGCTGCCGCCGTCGTAACCCTGGGGGTTCTTCTGCGGGGTCGAGAGGTAGCGCTCGGTGTAGATCGTGTCGTAGAGCCGCCAGTTGGTCACTGGCGCGACGGCCACGCCGAGGCGGAAGGTTTCGGGGCCGTCCTCGTAGAGCATCGAGAGCAGCGACAGGTAGCCGCCGTAGCTCCAGCCCCAGATGCCGAGCCGGTCCTCGTCCACCCAGTCCTTGTCGCCGAACCACTGGGCGGCGGCGGTCTGGTCCTCGGCTTCGAGCGGGCCGAGGCGCTTGTAGGTCTGGCTCTTGAAGCGCTTGCCGCGCCCGCCGGTCCCCCGGTTGTCGACGCCCGCGACCAGGATGCCGTGCTCCTCGGCGAGCATATAGTGCCACAGCCGCTCGGTCCCGCCCCAGGCGTTGCGGACCTCCTGGCTGCCCGGCCCGCCGTAGGTGTGGATCAGGAGCGGGTAGGCATCGTCCGGGTCGAAGCCGGCGGGCTTGATGAGGTAGGCGTTGAGCGGGGTCCCGTCCGCGCCCGGCACGGTCAGGAACTCGACTGGCGCGAGGCCGAGCGAGGCCACCTTTTCGGCAAGCTCTTGGTTGGCCTCTAGCACCTTGACCTCGGAACCGTCGATCCGGTGGAGCGAGGTGACGGGCGGCGTGGTGACGTTCGAGTAGGTGTCGATGAAGTAGCGCAGGTCGCCGGAGAGGCCCGCGCCGTGCCAGCCGGCAGCGTCGGTGATCTTGGTCGGCTCCGCGCTGCCGTTTGTGCCCTCGGTGCCGAAGGGCACGCGGTAGAGGTGCCGCTCGAGGGGGCTTTCCTTCGTGGCTGTGACGTAGAGCGCGCCCGCGCCCCCACCATCTGTCGGAGCGCTGATGCCGTGGAAGCTGGTCACGTCCCAGTCGCCGCCGGTGAGCTGGCGGACGAAGGTGCCGTCGTTCTCGTACAGGTAGAGGTGGCTGTAGCCGGTGCGGTCGCTGCGCCAGACGAAGTGGCGGTCGTCGTCGAGGTAGGTGACCGTCCCCATGTCGAGGTCCGAGAAGCCGGTCTCGACGTCGATCCAGGTGTCGGAGGTCTCGGTGAGGACGGTCTCGACGGCCATCGTCGCCGGGTCGCCGTAGAGCAGGTCGAGCACGTTCTGGTCCCGGTTCATCCGCGCCATCCAGACACGGGGCGCGCCGTCGAGGGCGGGCGTCCAGTCCATCAGCGCGATGTACTCGGTGGTCTCGCCGCCCTCCTCCCAGGTATCGGTGTCGAAGAACCGGGTCTCGCCCATCTGCTCTGCGGTCATGTCGATCACCCCGACGCGGACCTCGGAGTTGGTCTCGCCGGCCTTGGGGTAGCGGAACTTGGTGTACTCGGGGTAGAGCGTGCGGAAGTCCGTCATCTGGAAGTCGCGCGTGGCCGTCTCGTCGAGCTGGAAGAAGGCGAGGTGGCGGCCGTCGGGGCTCCAGCGGAAGCCGTCGCGCAGGCCGAACTCCTCCTCGTAGACCCAGTCGAAGGTGCCGTTGATGACGCCGCCGGGCGCGCCGCTGTCGGTGAGCTGCGTCTCCTCCCGCGAGGCGAGGTCGACGACGAAGAGGTTGCGGTCGCGGACGAAGGCGACGTGGCTGCCGGCGGGGTTGAACTTGGCGAACATCTGCAAGCCGGCGTCCCGGTCGGCGACCGGCGTGACGGTGCCCGAGGCGAGGTCGTAGACGTAGTAGTAGCCCTTGGTGTTGAGCCGCCAGACGCGCTCAGAGTCGGTGTAGAGCAGCACCTTGCTCCGGTCGGCGCTGTAGTCGTACTCCTCGATCTGCACGTTGCCCTCGCCGTCGGGCTTCGCCAGGGCGCTGCCGTCGATGAGCACGGTGCGGGTGTCGGTCTCGAGGTTGTACTCCATCAGGTGCGTCGCGTCGCCGTCGCGCTCAATGTAGCGGACGACTGGCCCGGCCTCGGCCCAGCGCCCGCCCCGGAAGAAGTCGCCGCTGAAGGCCGAGGAGTTGAACAGGCTCTCGAGCGACAGCTCGACGGCCTCGGCCGTGTCTCCCGTAGACTGCGCGGCGACCGGTAGCGCGGCGGCCACCAACACGAGAACGGAGAGGACGGGCGCGAGGAAAAGGCGATTCATGGCAGGAGCGAGTCGGAGAGGGAGAGGCAGCGCGGGCAAGGACCGGCTGAGGGAAAGGTACGCAGGGTCGGGCAGGGCGCGCAGGGGATCGCCTCAGCCCGTCGAAGGGGCGGACCGGCTCGGGGAGCACCGCCCGCCGTTTGACCTTTTCGAGAAACGTCGCATCTGCTCGCCGAGGCGGAGTCTCTGGCGCGAGCCTTGCGTAGGACCGTGCTCCTGTCCTTCCGCGTCTACCGGCCCTGACTATGTCCCGCCTCCTCCGTTTGCCCGCCCTTGTCCTGCTCGGCCTGCTGCCGCTCGCCGCGCACGCGCAGCCCTCCGCGTCCGATGTGTTCGACGAGGTCGAGCGCCGGCAGAACCTGGTCCGCACCGAGGCGGCCTCGATCCGCATGGAGATCGTGGACGAGCGCGGGCGCACCCGGACGCGGGCCCTTGACGTCCGCACCAAGGTCGGCGGCGACGACCGGCTCCGCTCGATCCTGGTCTTCACCGGTCCGGCCGACATCCGCGGCCTGGGCCTCCTCACCATCGAGGCCAAGGGCGGCGACGACCAGAAGCTGTACCTCCCGGCGCTCGGCCGCGTGCAGCGCATCGCCGGCTCGGGGCGCGGCGAGCGGTTCGCCGGCAGCGACTTCACCTACGAGGACCTCGGCACGCGCGACCCCGACGCCTACGACGTGACGCTGGCCGAGACCACCCCCGACGCCTTCGTGCTCGACGCCCGCCCGACCGATGGCGACTCGAAGTATAGCCGCCTCCTGCTCACCGTCGACCGCGCGCGCTACGTCGTTCTCCGCGCCGAGCACTACGACCGAGCGGGTGCCCTCGTCAAGGTGCTGACGGCCGGCGACTTCGACGAGGTGGCACCCGGCGCGTGGCGCGCGGGCACGCTCACGATGGAGACCCTCCCGAAGAACGAGGGCCAGGCCGGCCGCCGCACCGTGCTCACCTTCACCGAGCGTGACACCGGCGCGGCCCTCCGCGACGACCTCTTCACCGAGCGCCAGCTCCAGCGCGGACTCCGCTAGGCCTTGATCCGGCAGCGTCGCCGGTCGTTTCTTGCGGCTCCCGCCCCTCCCGTCGCTGACTATGCGCCTCGTCCTGCTGCTCGCCCTCCTAGGCCTGCCGGCCGCCTTTGCCCAGCCCGGCCCTGACCGCGTCTCCACCGAGCCGCTCTCGCTCTCCGGTCCGCGCATCGGGGTCACCTACCTCAGCGGCGACCTGGTCGACCGCCTGAACGACGACTTCGGCGGCGGCCTCGACGGCGAGCGCGACATCGCTCCGGTCATCACGCAGTTCGGGTGGCAGTTCGAGAGACGCCTCTTCGTGGCCGACACCGGGCTGAGCGGCATCACCGAGTTCGTGCCGCTCATCGGCGGGCTGGAGCAGAGCCTCTTCCTGCCGAGCTTCAGCTTCCTCGTCGGCCTGCGGACGGCGGCCGGCCTCGAGTTCGGCCTCGGCCCGAACGTCTCGCTCGCCGGGGCCGCCTACGTGGCGGCCGTCGGGGTGACGCAGCAGTACGGCGGGCTGAACATCCCGGTCAACCTCTCGGCCGTGCTCTCCGGCGACGGGGCGCGGCTGAGCCTGCTGGTCGGGTTCAACCTCGCCCAGTAACGCGGCGTCGGTATCTTCCGGCTCCCCCCTCCGGTGACGCCCATGATGCCCCAACACGAAGACCACCACGACCCCGACCTCTCGCGCCAGTCGGCGAGCACGATCCGCAAGGTGTCCGATGTCATCGGCGTCGTTGCCGGCATCCTGTTTCTGATCGCGTTCGGGCTTCGGCTCTTTCGGTCGGGCGAGGCCAACTACTTCTTCCTCGCGATGGGCGTGTTCTTTCTGCTCTTCCCGCTGCTGATGAAGAAGATGGTCCGCGCCGGCCACTGAGCCGGTGCGCCGCTGCCTCCTCCTCCTCCTGCTCGCGGTCGGCCCTGCACACGCGCAGCTCGACGACCGGCTCCGGCTCGGCGGCTCCTACGGGTTCTATGCCGGCCTCCGGCTCGGCGGCGCGCCGGACTTCCTCACGGTGCGGAACCGGGCCGAGGTGCGGCTCGCGTTCGACTACGACGGCGGTCGGATCGTCCTGCATCCGAGGCTCGACTACGACGCCCTCAGCGAGCGCCTCGGCGGCGACCTCCGCGAGGCCTTTATCGACGTCTACTTCAGCCGCGTCGACCTCAGGCTCGGGCGGCAGCTCATCGTCTGGGGCGAGACCGACGGCACGTTCGTCACGGACCTCCTCGCCCCGCTCGACCTGACGGAGTTCCTGGCGCAGCCCTTCGACGACCTCCGCCTCGGCGTGACGGCCGCGACGGCGACCCTCTACGCGGGCGACGTTCGCCTCACCGGCGTCGCCATCCCGCGCCGCCCGACGACGCGGCTCCCGCCCACGACCTCGCCGTGGAATCCGCTCCCGGCCGGCGTGCTCGGCGTCCCCGTCCGCTTCACCGACCCGGCGGCGCAGGACTCGACCCTGCGCGGTGCCGAGACGGCGCTCCGGGTGACCTGGACCGGGCTGCCGCGTACGGACGTGGCGCTGCTCTGGGTCAACGGGTTCAACCGGCTCCCGGCGTTCCGCAAAGGCCTCGAGCTTCAGCTCGGGCTTCCGACCCTGGCCGTCGCCATCGAGCCGACGTACCGGCGGCGGCAGGTGCTCGGGCTGACGGCCGAGACGCTCGCGCTCGACCCGCTCGTCGTGCGCGCCGAGGCCGCGTTCCACACGTCGTACCTCCTCGACCAGCCTATCGAGATCCCCGAGTCCCCGCTGGACCTGCTGGACCCTGAGCTGATGGCCGCCATCGAGCGGGGCTTTCTGATCGAGAAGCCGCTCGGCCAGACCGCGCTCGGGCTGGAGCGGTCGTTCGGGGCGCACCTCGTCCGGGTGCAGGCGCTCGGCACGGTGGTCTTCGGCTGGGACGAGCGCGTGGCGCAGGACCGCGTGGAGGGGGCCGTGACCGGTTTCTGGACGGGTCGCTTCCGGCGCGAGACGCTGACGGCGCAGGCGTTCGCCTACTACAACCTCGGGGCGGACTACTGGCTCCAGCCGTCGCTCACCTGGGCCGTCCGCGACGCGCTCAACGCCACCGTCGGCGCGCACGTCTTTGGCGGGCCGGGCGGCGCGGCCGACCTCGCCGGGCTGCTCCGGGAGCCGGCGTTCTCGTTCGCCAGCTACGACCGCAACGACTTCGTCTACCTCCGCGTGGCCTACAGCTTCTGAGGCGCGCCGAACGCAGCGCGGGGCCGCCCGGTGTGCTCCGAGCGGCCCCGCGTTCGTCGTCCTGCGCTCGGTGTCTAGCGGACGACCGTGATCCGGCGCACTGCGACGTGGGAGGCGCTCTGCGCCCGCACGATGTAGATGCCCGAGGCGAGCGACGCCACGTCGAGGTCGACGCTGTGGTGGCCCGCTTCCAGCTCGCGGTCCAGCGGCAGGGCGACCGTGCGACCGCGCACGTCGTAGACCGTCACCGTCACCGGCCCAGCCTCGGGCACGGCGAGCCCGAGCGTCGCCCGGTGCGTCGCCGGGTTCGGGGCCGACGACACCGCGAACTCCGTCGGCAGCGCGGTTGAGGCCGCGACGGGGAAGTCGTCGGCCGTAGCGCCGGCCTCCACTCCACCCCACGGCTCAGCCTCGACCGACCACGCCGTCGCACCGCCACCCGGCCCGCTCTGGACGGTCACGAGGTAGACCTCCTCGTCCACGACGAAGTTCGGGGCCTGCCCGATCCGCAAACGGTAGAGGTACTGCCCCGGCGGGGCGTTATTCGGCACGCGCTGCACGAACGAAGCGCCGAGCGTGCCGCCGGGCGGGACGCTCCCACTCACGATCCGCCCGGTCGCGACACGCAGGCTGTCGCTGGCGCGCTGGGCGACGAAGTAGAGGTCGCCCCGGACGGAGCTCGAGTTGAAGTTCGTGATCGTATAGTCGAACTGGATGGAGCCGCCCTGCGGGACCGTCAGCGAGGTGCGCGCCGTCGACTCGAGGTCCACCTGGAGCGGGCTGCCGATGAACGGCACGAAGTCGACCTCGCCCGTACCATCGAAGTCGATGGTGGCGGCGATGCCGGCCGCAGTCGTCGGGCCCCAGAAGTTGTTCTCGGCTTCGATGTCGTTCTCGAGGCAGGTGTCGAGCGTCGTGCTGTTGCCGCTGAGGTCGTTGAAGCCGTCGAGGTCTACCGGGAGCACCAAGCCCGGCAGGCTTTCGCAGAGCCGGATGCCATCGTCGAACCCGTTGATGTCGTTCCCCTCGATGCGGAGCTCGAGCATCGGGTCGACGGTCATGGCGTCCCCGTCGGCGAAGGCCAGGGCGATCAGGCCGTCGCCGGGCGGGTCCATCTCCGCCCCCCCCGTGACCGTGTTGTCGAGGACGGTGTACGAGATGACCACGCCACCGCCTCGGCTGCCGCTGTAGGCGGCCCGGTCGAACGGGGCGAGCGCGCCCGTCGCCCGGTCCAAGAGCACCGGCTGGGCGGAGGGCGGCCGCAGCGCCGCCTCCTCGCCTGCCGCAATCCGGGCAGCGGGAAAGGCGTTGAAGCTGTAGAGGAACAGGCCGTTGTAGTCGTCGTCGTCGGTAGCAGCTTCCGAGGTCGTGATCGTGTTGCCCGAGATCGTCGCCGGCGAGTCGTCGGCAAGGACACACGCCTCACAGGCCGAGATCGTGTTGCCGCTGACGGCGACGGTTTCGGCGTCGAAGAGCAGGATGGCGGCAGCGTCGAAGTCGTCGTTGCCCGTCATGCCCGGGTCGAAGGAGAAGCCGGTGACGGTGTTATTCGAGATCGTGGCCGTCACGCCGAAGGCCGCTTGGATACCGTTCTGCGCGGTGTAGTCCACCGGGCCTTCGCCGATGACGGTGTTGCCGGTGACGGTCGCGGTCATCCCACTGCCACCGACGTTGATCCCGTTCTTTTGGAAGTCCCGGACGGTGTTGTTCTCGATCAGGACCGTGCGGGACCCCACGTCGAAGTTGTCAGCGAAGACGGCGATGCCGCGCTGGTTGCCGTTGGCTGGCGTGTCGCGCACGGCCTGGACGACGTTGTTACGCACGGTCCCGCTGGACTCGACGATGGCCACGCCGATGAGCGAGCCTGCCGCGCCGCGCCCGTTGCCGTCCACCGTCACGTTCTGGAGGGTGAGGTCGGCATCGTTGGTCGCACAGACGACGGCCTGGCTCGACCCGAAGCAGTTCGCGAGCGTAGCCGGCGCGTCGGGCGCGATGATCGTGGTCGAGTCGGCGTCCATGCCGTCGATGGTGAGCACCTTGCCGTCGACGAAGACCTGCTCACTGTAGCTCGCCGGGAAGATGTTCACGGTGTCGCCCGAGGCGGCCCCGAAGACGGACGGGTTGACGCTGACCGTGATCGCCAGGCCGAGCTCGGCGTAGGCTCCGCGGTCGAACGTGTTGTCGGCGGCGATCATCGGGAGCGGGGTCCCGTTGTTCTCGATGAAGACGTGGCTCGTGATGGCCCCGAGGCCGTCGGACTCGAACGTGTTGCCGGTGATCGTCGCACCGGGCCGGCGGACGCGGAGCTGGCTGCCGAAGCGCGTCGTGGTCCCGGCGAAGAGGTTGTCGGTGATCGTCGCGTTCGCGGCGTCGAGCGTGGTGAGGGAGTTGCCCTGCTCCTCGCCCATGTCGTTGATGCCGCCAGCGGTGCCGGTCACCTCGTTGTTGGTGAACACGAGGCCGGTCACGTTCGCGCTGGCCGCGTCGCCGCCGCCGTTGCCGAGCACGACGAGCTGGCGGGGCCGGTTCGGCTGCGTGAACTGATCGGAGAAGCCGTTGCCGCTCGGGGTGCCGACGAAGGCCTGGCCGGTGAACAGGTTGTTGTCGAGGACCGGGTCGGTCATCATCGCGGCGAACTGGGCGAGAAAACCCTCGTCGCCGTTGGCCTGAATCTCGTTGTTGAGGATCATCAAGTCCGTGTGCGTGCCGCGCACATAGACGGCAGCGTTCTCTGACGCCGGGTTGCCGTTGTCGATGCCGATGACGGTGAAGCCGTCGAGCGTGAAGCCGGTCGTGGTGCCCTGCACCACGAGGGTGCCGAGCGCGCCCACGTTCGAGAGGCCCTCGATGGTCGTGGTGGCGCGGCCGCCTTTGGACCGAACGGTAATGTCTTTGCTGTCGACGACGACGTTCTCGGTGTAGGTGCCGTCGAGCACGAGCACATCGTCACCGTCGCTGGCCGCGTCGACGCCGGCCTGGATGGTCGTGAAGCCGCAGCCGACGGCGCAGACAGTAAAGGTGGTTTGGGCCGACGCACAGGGCGCGGCCACGAGGAGAAACGCGAGGAGGAGCCCCAGGCGTTGGGTGAGAGAGCAAGTCATGACAAGGTCCTAAAGGGTTTGGTGATACAGGGTCCGCTCCCCGAAGCGGAGAAGGAGTCCCATCATAAGCCTCCCACTCTAAAGTTTCAAGAGCGATGAGGTAAGACAACGTTATTTCATAACCCAAGCTGCGTCCTATGCGCCGAGGTGCGGGGACCGCAGACCGCGGACGGCAGATCGCGGGGAGACGAAAAACAGCGTTCTGCGGTCCGTCGTCTGCGGTCTCTGGCCTCCCAAGCCTGTACCTCACAACTTGGGTTTCATAAGCGTGCGCTCCCTGCCCGGCGCGGTCACCGGCTCTCCTGTCTGCCGCAGGCGCACTCGGCCAGCCAGCGCGGGTAGCTCCTCGACTGCGCCGCTGCGAGCTCCGGCGGCTCGGCCTCGGCCAGGACGTGGGCCGCCGCCCGGCGCAGCAGGCCCACGAGCTCCGCCTCCGGCCCGAACGCCTCGAAGCTCACGCCCCACCACGTCCGCCCCTCCGCCCGGACCTCGGCGATCTCCAGCGAGCACCCTTGCTGGGGCGACTCGTCGCGCGCCGTCCGCTCCACGGCCCCGCCCCGGACGACGAACGTGCCCTTGCGCCGCCGCTTCGCCACGGCCACCCAGTCGCCGGCCCCGTTCCGCAGCGCGGCCCCAGCGTCGAGCGGGAAGCTCCACTTCCGCCAGCGCTCCACGCGCCCGGCGACCCGAGCGTGGAGCTGCTCCTCGCCGACGACCTCGGCCAGCCGCTTGACCTCCAGGTTCCCCGTCCGCCCCTTGACCCCGAGGCCGTCCGGCGTCGCGGGCCGGACGTAGTGGTCCGTCCGCGCTTCCCACGCGGCCTCACCGGCCACGGTCTGGAACCACGCCTCGACCTCGGCCGGGAGCGGGCCGTCGAGGAACCAGCGGACTTCGGCGGTAGGGTACATGGGGTGTAGGGTACATGGCAGGTCAGCCGTAGACGCCCAGCTCGACCAGCATCCCGACGATCCCGGCGCGGATCATCGCGACCGCGATGGCGGCCAGGAACAGGCTGGCGACCTTGGCGACGGCCTTCGAAAAGCCGGCCCCGAGATACCCCAAAAGCTGCGGCCCGAAAGCGAACGCCGTGTAGACGAGCGCCATGTTGAGCAAGATAGAGCCGAGCGTCAGGACGAACCCGAACTGGCCCTGCGCCACCAGGATCGTCGTGATCGCGGCCGGCCCGATGATGAGCGGAATCCCGAGCGGGACCACAGCCATCTCCGTCGCCGAGTCGTCGAGCGAGGCCTTGAAGTCCTTCTTGCTGCCGCCGCGCCGCTTCTTCATGTCGCCGAAGACGAGGTCGGTGATCGAGAGCACGAGCAGGATCAGCCCGCCGCCGACACGGAGGTCGTGCACCGTGATGCCGAGCGTCTCGAAGATGATGCGCCCGGCGAAGAGCATCAGCAGCGCCACGGCCACGGCCGCGGTCATCGCGCGCAGCAGCAGCGTCCGCCGCGCGCGCGCCTCCATCGCCTCGGTCATCCCGATGTAGATCGGGAGCACGCCGGGAATGTTGAGTGCCACAAACAGCGGCAGGAACGCCGCGATGAATACGTCGAGCGAGAAGACGGAAGCCACGAGGAACGGAAGACGGAGAACGAAGGACGACGAACCCGGCATACGACCGGTCTCGCCGCGCTTTATCCGACACGCTGGCTGCTGTTCCGGCTCCCCTTCGCCTCGACGAAGCTTCACCGTGCCTGGGTTCGCTCCTCACACGGCGGCGGCATGCGGCACCCCTACGCCACCTCCAGCGCCCCAACGTCTAGACCGGCCAGCGTTGGGGTCGCAACCTGTTCGTCGCGCTCGATGTCGCCGTCGCGGAGGCGGACGATGCGGCGGGCGTGCTCGGCGATGTCCTCCTCGTGGGTGACCACCAGCAGCGTGTTGCCGTTTATTTCACTAGGGTGATCCGGCCCCGCTCGACACGCCGCGCCCCATCACCATAATTCACGGCAACCTGCCAGAGATAGACGCCACTTGCGAACTCTAGACCAGTGACCACCTCGCCGTGTCGTCCCGGTTCGCGGCGCTCACGGCTTTCGGCTACCCGGCGGCCTAGCACATCGTAAAGCACGAGTGTGACCTCGGCCTCGCGCGGAAGCTCGTAAGCTATGGTCATCCGCTCCCGGAAGGGGTTTGGATACGCCCCGACGAGGCGAAACGCGGCGGGGGCCGCTGCCTCTACCGGCACCACTCGCTCGCTCAAAAGCGCACCATCGGCGTCACGAATCTCAACTCGCACGGCTCCGGCCTCCTCTACAGGTGCAGCCTCGGACAGATCGAACTGAAAAGCCGCGGTGATTTCCGCCCCCGGTGCGACATCCCCGAGACTGACATTGCGCATGGCAAACGTGACCCACGGTGGGGTCTCCACCACGACGGCGGTCACCGTTTCAGCCGTAGTCTCAGCCGCATTGGCGATAATGAGTTCCAGCGTGTTGCCCGAACTCCCGAAAGGGATGCGATGCGCCGTGTCTTCACCCTCAGCGGTGGGCTGCGCCTGGACTGACACCGCGAAGACCACCAGGATGGCGCCAAGGACGAGGCGTGAGCGGGAGAGCATGAGCATGTCTCGTTGAGTTAGAAGGTGGAGACGCAGATGCACGGCCTGCGGGTCACTGGTCGTCCGAGAGATCGTCAATGGGGTCGCTCTCGCACGAGAGTTCGGTCTCAGCGTCGCAAGCGTCCACTCCCCCTCCGCCTCGGGCCTCATCCGTCCCGGCACCTCCAATGAGGGTGTCGTCGCCGTCGCCGCCTTCGAGGCTGTCGTTGCCGGAGCCACCGTGGAGGTCGTCGCGGCCACCGTTACCGCGAAGATCGTCGTCGCCTTCCGAACCTGAGAGAAGATCATCGCCAGCGGCACCGCGGAGGTCGTCGTCACCGCCCCCCCCGTCGAGCATGTCGTTGCCTGCGCCGCCGAGAAGGAGGTCGTTTCCGTCGCCGCCGAATAGGGCGTCTTCGCCGTTGTCGCCGCGAAGCTCGTCGCTGCCTGCGCCGCCGTAGAGGGAGTCGGCACCCGCCGAGCCGCGCAGCAGGTCGGTACCGCCGAGACCACAGAGGATGTCGTCCCCCTGTCGGCCGATGAGGATGTCGTCCCCGTCGGTGCCGACGATGATGTCGGAGCCGGTCGTACCCGTGAGAGTGCCGGTGAAGGTCTCGCCATCGAGGGCCCCGCCGCGGACGACCCCGCCCGCGTCCACGTAGACCGTGGCGGCGAGGCCGGCGCAGGTCCGCCCGTCGTCCGGCGGCGTGGGGAGACGGGCTAAGAGGTACTCGGCGTTGAAGCGGAAGAGCGCCTGCGCCTCGCTCGTCATCGCAGAACTTGTTTGCGCCAGGCTCACGAGGTCAGCGAGCGGCTGCCGCGCCGCCGCCGAGTCGGCGGCAGCGAGGGCATTGCGAGCGTCAGCAAGGTGTGTCTCGATGTCCGCACGCACTGCTGCGTCGGTGATCCAATCCAGCTCCGCTGCTTCAGCGACGTATGTGCTGAGCGTGTCGATGAACACCAGGCCATCGAGCGGATCGGGCACAGCACGCGGCCCGACAGTCCTTCGGAGAACATAATCGGCGGGGAACTTTCTGAGCGGGCGCAACAGAGCTTTGACTTCTGGGGGCGGTTCATCAGGGAACGCGAGCACTCCTGTCCTACCCTGGAAGTACGCCGTCACGATGCTTGGCAACCCCCTGCTGACGAAGGAGAAGCCTGCCTCTGAAGAGTCTGGGGCGATCCCATCGTAGGGCGTTCCAAATCCTTTGGGATGATTTCCTAATTCAGCCCAATCAATTAAGGGCGCAAAGCGATACGCCCCTTGGTTCCAAGTCTCGTCAGGTTTTCTTACATCCTCAAAGGACGCAAAATGCTCCACAGCGAACGATTCGAGACGCTGTTGGCTTGACGCACCATTCGTGACCTGATATTCGTATTGGTATCGGTCCGATTCTCTCATCACTACAGCCCTCACCGCTGGATCTACTTTCGTAGCGGGCTCGAACACCACCTCATGCATGATCCCCCAATCGATGTCGCCGTCCTCGTTGTAGAGAAGTCCTTCGTAGCGGATGATGTAATTCCCGCTCGCCGGATCGTAGGTGAGGGTGGCGGGCGTCTCCCCTTGAGCGTGAGCCCATTGCGAGATAGCGAACAGCATTGTGGTTACGAGCGCAAGCTGAGCTAGCGGTATGCACTTCATGGTCATATAAGGTTTTTTGTGGACTTCTACTGCGTGAGAAAGCGCTTAGTCGAAATCAATGTGATAGTGCTCGTTGGATGTACCAGCGCCATGAACCTCTGCGTCTCCTCCAGAGCGCCTAGCAATCCTCTCGAACGGTCTATTCTCGGGCAAGCCTCTAGCATAATCCAAAGGGATACCATCTCGAACGCCCGACAGTGCAGTTCTCACGTCCACGTCGCGTCCCTCCCGGTGGGTGTGATGTGATGGACTCCACTCACCGCTGATGTCGAACATCCCTCCCCAAGGCAAGCTCATGTCGTTGATCTGTAGAACGTGCTCATCAGGGAAGTCCCTCCGCCAGTCTTGTGCAATGTTCTGCATGGCCTCGACGACCTCGGCTGTTCCCCAATGGTTATCGTTGTGATTAGGGGTAGCCCCGATGAGTACCCAATCTGCTCCGGCCTGCAGCTCCTGAAGACCGGGAACATGCACCCTGAGGGTGTCCGCTGCTCTTCGCACTCGTCCGTCGATGGTCGCCTCGGCTTTGATGAGCACCTCGCCTCCCCACGCTGGAGCGAGGTAGTCCAGCAATAGCACACCAGCACCGTTGGTGTTTGAGACTATAGAGCCCCTACTCTTACTGCCGTCCGGTGCCTCGAACTCCCCCATCGCGTTCTGCTCTGGAGAGCGCCTGCCGCTCCCGTTGTGGAGGTGATTCCCAGACCCCTCCACCCATTTCGCCGTGACCGTGATCGGGTGGTCGGCCAGCGGTCCATCGGAGTTGGCGGCGCGAACAGTCACCCCCTCCAAAGTGCCTGCCGGTACGACGTTCGCAGGAAGTACGAGTTGAAGCGCCCCTTGCTCTTCTACCTCAATGGGCACCCCGACGAACGCTCCCTGGTGGCTGATGTACGTAGCGGGCTGGTCCAGGTCAAGCAGAACGCCGTAGAACGACGCGAAATAGGTCCCGCTTTCAAGTCCTCCCGTTCCCTCCAACGGCCCTGCTATGAAGCGAAGCTCCCACGTTTCGTCCCTATCGAGCAGACTGTAGTCCGTGGCGGGCAAGTTGAACGTGATCGTCCCTCCGTCCCAGGTAGAGGTCTCTCCCGTGATAGGGTCCACGAACTGACCCGCCGCGACGGCGGTCGGTCCTCCGGTCGAGGAGGTCAGATTGAAGGCGTGGATGGACGGCCAGAGAGTCCCGCTGACATCGAGGGGCCACTCTAGCTCGAGCGGTACCCGCAGTCGCAGCCGCACTGTAGTCTCCTGAAGCGGTTCAAGCTCCGCGTCTTCTATCTCCATGTCGAGGTACGGGATCGCAAGCCCTACGCTTGCGATGCCCGTGACACCGGGATTTTCGTCTAGCTCGGCAAAGATCATCGCCTCCGGAAGGTCTCCTCGCGCAGTGTTCTGCTCCGGCCCCTCCCGTCTCTCCAGTGGGGTCCGCTCGTCGGGTGCAGGTCGAGCTGCCGAAGGCTCGGCAGGATCATAGACCTCGAAGATCACCCCGCCGGCCTGCAGCAGACTCAGCGGCACTTGGTCCAGGAAGGGCCGCCGCTCGCCCGTGTCGGTGCGCCGCAGTGTGCCGGCCTGCGCGCCCCACCCGTCGAGGTAGAGGTTAAAAGCCGTGTTGGGCGGCGCGTCGAAAGGCGTGCCCTCGACGTCGAGCGGGATCACGTCCAGCACGGCCTCCTGCCCGTAGGTCACGGTTTCCGGCGACGCCGACACAATGAGGCCCTCGATCTCGACCTCCTCGATGGAGAGATCGGCTTCGGCGTTGAGCGCGCTCAGGAACCAACTCCCGCCGATGGCTCCAAGGCGCACCTCCCGAAGCTGACTCCGCCCTGCCGTGCTGTCGGTGGAGGTCCTCGCACCGTGTCCGGCAAGCGGGACCGGCACGATGGGGCCGTCGTTTGTCTCCAGCTCCCACGGCTCCAGGTCCAGGCGGCGGTAGGCCAGGGGCTGCCCCTCGCGCCGTGCCTCTAGGAGCGGGCCGAGCCGCTCGAACAGGTGCTCCCGCCACACGGCCTCACTGCGCGGAGGCACTGCCGCGTCGGCTTCCTTCTCGAGCACCGACAGTTTGCCGAGTTCGGGGGGTGCCTCTCGGCTCACCGTCCACGCCCCGGGCTCGAACCGCACCCGCCCGTTCCGCAGGTCGTCCAGCGTCGCGGAGACCTCGTCGGGGTCGCGCTCGCCCGTCCGCGTGTTGACGAGATCGCCCGCCGGCAGTCCGTCGTAGTCGGCAAAGGCGGCGAACTCCGTCTCCGGGTCGAGCGGTAGCTCCCCGAGCCGGTCGTGGACTGTCATCGTTAGCACGCTCGCCTCACCCGTGCGGATGGTGTTGCGATCGAGGACCAGTTCGGCCCATGCGCCGAGGACCTCAAAGGCGACCCCACCGCCGGCGATCTCCGTCGTGTCCTCGGAGGTCGTCGTAACCGAGGCGAGGTCGTCGAAGGCATACACCTTACGGTCGGCGTGAAATTCCACGGCTCCGTCTTCGAGGTCGCCGTAGCGCACGCCGCTGAGCGTGGTCCCCTCCTCGCCCGAGGCAGTGTCGTGAAGACTGCCGGGGAGGCGCTCGCCGTAGAAGTGGGCCTCCATTTCGAGGGGCAGGTCCGGAGAGAGGTCCCGGTCGCGCCCCGAGGCATCGGTTGCGTGGACACCAACCTTGACTGAACCACCGTAGCGAGCCTCCTCGGGCGTGACGAACAAGTCGAGGTCTACCTCTCGGATCCGGTAGGTCTTGATGCTTGCGCGCCGCCGGGTGCCGGTGTAGCAGTACGGGTACGCGTGGTTCTTCGGATAGGTGGCGGCCCAAAGCTCCGCGTGGTCGTAGAAGTCGAAGCTGTCGTCAGTAAGTATGGTGTTCCACGACGAATCGGCGAACGTCGTCGAGACCTCGACCGGGCGAGCACCTCGCCGAGCGAGACTGGCTCCGCCGATGACTCCTAGATCATCCACCCTCGCGACTTCGGACCGCCGGATCCCCACACGGCACACCCTCCCTCCTGCTCGTACTGTCGGTCTAAGAATAGATAGTCGGACAGCAGAATCGTCTCGCTGAAGGCAGAGCTGTCCGGGCGGAGGCCGGAGAAGACGAAGGCCTCGCCCCCATCAAGTGGCTCGAAGCAACTGTCCCACCCGCACGAGGAGAGTGCCCAACCGGTTCGAACGACTAATTCGTACACGTCATCGCCGCTTCGCGCCGCCGTGCTCTGACTGCCGCTGATCTCTATGCGCTCCTCAATGGTAATTTGAGCCGAGACGGGAGCGACCACGGTAAGGAGACAAACCAGGCCCCCTGCCAGCACATGTCCAGAACGCATAGCCTCTGTTTAAGATCATCGTAAACCCGGACGGCAGTACAGGGGTTATCCCTATGTGTGAGCAACCCCGTCACACAGATTCTTAGCTCTTCTCTAATACACTTTCTCGCTAAGCCTTTCATTCTAAATTATTAGCAGGTAGATCTTTTTACGCCATCTCCAGTGCCTCAACACCCAGCCCGGCCAGGGTCGGAGTCGCCACGGCCTCGTCGCGCTCGATGTCGCCGTCGCGGAGGCGGACGATGCGGCGGGCGTGCGCGGCGATGTCCTCCTCGTGGGTGACCACGAGCAGGGTGTTGCCCCGGCGGTAGAGCATCTCGAAGAGCCGCATGATCTCCTCCGAGGTCGCCGTGTCGAGGTTGCCCGTCGGCTCGTCGGCCAGCAGGATGGCCGGGCGGTTGACGAGCGCCCGTGCGACCGCCACGCGCTGCCGCTGCCCGCCGGAGAGCTCGTTGGGCCGGTGGTCCATCCGGTCCCCGAGGCCGACGCTGACGAGCGCCTCGGCGGCGCGCTCCCGCCGCTCGCGCTTGCCCAGGCCCGAGTAGATCAGCGGCAGCTCGACGTTCTGCAGGCAGTTGACGCGCGGCAGCAGGTTGAAGGTCTGGAAGACGAACCCGATCTCGCGGTTGCGGACGGCGGCCAGGTCGTCGTCGGAGAGCGTCGAGACGTCGCGGTCGTTGAGCACGTACTGCCCCGTCGTCGGGATGTCCAGGCAGCCGACGATGTTCATCAGCGTGGACTTGCCCGAGCCCGACGGCCCCATGATGGCGACGTACTCGCCCCGCGCTACCTCGAGCGACAGCCCGCGGAGGGCGTGGACCTGCTCGACGCCCATCTGGTAGGTCTTCCAGACGTCGGCGATGTGGATGATGGGGTTGGGCATGGCAGAGGACGGTGGACAGAGGACAGAGGACGGTGAAGCGGCAGCGCGACGGTCTGGGTAATTTGATCGGTTTTTATCTCAATCCCTCAATCCCTCAATCCCTCAATCCCTCAATCCCCTCCTAGCTCCTCGCCGACGAAGACCGCGTCGCCCGCCTCTAGCTCGGTGCGGAGGAGGCGGAAGGGGCCGATGATGACGGTCTCGCCGCCGGTCAGCCCGCGCGTCACCTCGATGTGCGTGTCGTCGGCGATCCCCGTTTCGACCTCGACCATCTGCGCCTCGCCGTCGGCCATCAGGAAGACGACGCGGCGGAGGTCTTCCTCCACGAGCGGCGCGGGCCGGTCGTTCGCGTCCTCCTCGCCTCCGTCTTCGCCGTCTGTGTCCTTGCCGAGCTGGTTGAAGTCGCGCACGGTGACGGCCTGGATCGGGACCACGACGGCGTTCGCGATGGTCTCGGTGAAGATGTCCACGGTGCCGCTCATGCCGGGGCGGAGCATCCGGCGGCGGGCCGGCATCTCCTCCTGCTCGCCGGCGGCCACGGTGCGCGTGACTGCGGCCGCGTCGCCGAAGTCGCCTCGGATCTGGATCTTGACGGGGAAGTTGGTGACCTCCTCCTGGGTCCCCATGCCGGAGACGCGGGCGGAGTTGGCGATCTGCGTCACCACGCCTCGGAACGGGGCCTGGGGGTAGGCGTCGACCTCGATCCGCGCCGAGTCCCCGGCGGCGACCGCGACGATGTCGTTCTCGTTGATGTCCACCTCGAGCTCCATGTCGGCCAGCTCGGCGATCCGCATGATCTCGGTCCCGCTCATCTGGCTCGTCCCGACGACCCGCTCGCCGAGCTCGACGTTGAGCTGGGAGACGATGCCGCTCATCGGGGCGTAGATCGAGGTCTTGCGGAGCTGGTCGGCGGCCTGGCTGAGCGAGGCCTGGGCGCTGCGGACGCGGTACTGGGCCGCTTCCCGCGCGGCCGTCGCGACGTCGAAGCCGGTCTTGGCCGTCTCCATCTCTAGCTGGGCGATCACGCCGCGCTCGGCGAGCATTTGCTTGCGCTCGAAGTCCTCGCGGGCGCGGAGCAGCTCGGCCTCGGAGCGCGACACGTCGGCCTGGGCTTGGAGGAGGCCGGCCTGGGCCTGCTCGCGCTGCGCGGCGTAGAAGTCCGGCTGGATCTGGACGAGGAGCTGGCCCTGCTGGACGCGGTCGCCCTCCTCGAGCTCGAGGAAGAGAATCTCGCCCGAGACGTCGGAGGAGATCTTGACCTCGACCTCGGGGCGGACCTTGCCGGACGCCGTCACGGTCTGCGTCAGCGTGCGGACCTCAACCGGGGCGGTCTCGACCTCGATCCCTTCCGGCCCGCCCTGGCCGCGAACGAAGAGCACGGCGATGAGCACCACGAGGGCGACGCCGAGGCCCATGAGCAGGCGCTTGGTGGTGTTCTTTTTGGGCTCTGTGGTCATGGTTTCAGATCAGGGTGCGGGCACGCGGCGGTGCCGAGCTAGGGGCGCAGCGCGCTACGCCCGTACGAGGATGGCGTCACGCCGGCTCAGTCGAAGAGGCGCTCCGAGGGGTCGAGGGTGCCCGTGGCGTAGTCGAGGAGTTTGCTCTGGAAGACGAACTGGGCGACGGACTGCGCCCGGCTGCTCTGGGCCTCGACCAAGCGCGCGCGGGCCTGGGTCAGCTCGGTCAGCGTCGAGACGCCGAGGTCGTAGCGCTCCTGCTCGGCGTCGAGCGCGGCCTGGGCGGCGGTGACCTGGCGGGCCGTCACGTCGAGGCGCTTGGCGGCGTTCTGGTAGTCGAGCCAGCCCTGGCGGACCTGGAGGGCCACGTCCTGGCGGAGGTTGTCGAGCCCGATCCGCTCGCTCTCCGCCTGGAGCTGGGCCTGCTGCACCTGGGAGCGCGTCACGAAGCGGTCGAAGATCGGGATGTTCACGCTCAGGCCGACCGAGCCGCCCCGGTTGTCGGTGAAGAACTGGTCGAAGAACGGGGTGTTCTCGCGGTCGCCCTGTCCGGGGAAGAGGAGCGGCTCGTCGCCGATGAAGATGACCTCGCCGCTGCCCGTCGTCACCGGAATCTGGACCGGCGCGCCGGTGGCGCGCGTGGCGAGGCTGGAGTAGCTCGTGCCGTAGCCGCCGAAGAGGTTGACGCTCGGGTAGTAGCCCGCCTTTGCCACCCTGACGCCGGCCTCGGCGGCCTCGATCTGAAGCTCCTGCGCCCGCACGTCCTCGCGCCGGTCGAGCGCCGCCGTCAGCAGCGCCTCGAGGTCGACGGCCTCGGGCTGGAGCGGGACCGCGTCGAGCGACGGGGCGACAAAGGTGTAGGCCCCGAACGGGTCGAGCTGGAGAATCTGGACGAGCCGCGTCGTGGCGAGGTCGAGGTCGGACTCGGCCCGGAGGAGCGACAGCTCGCGCTCGGCGACCTGCGCCTCCTGCTGCAAGACATCGGCCCGCGCGCGGACGCCGCCCGCGACGAGCTGCTCGATCTGCTCCTGCTGCGCCCGGTCCGCAGCCAGGTTTTCCTCCTGAATGCCGACGAGCTCGCGGTTCAGGAGCACCTGGAGGAACTGGTTCGCCACGTTGAAGAGCACGTCCTGCCGCGAGCGGCCGAGGCTCAGCTCCCCGGCCTCGCTCTGGATGCGGGCCTGGGCCAGCGACGCCTGGTCGCGGAAGCCGTTGAAGAGGTTCAGGTTCGCCGAGACCGAGGCGTCGAGCGACTCCGAGGTCTCCTGGTTCAGCTCGCCCGTGGTCTGGTTGAAGGCGAGGCCGTAGCGCTGCGTCGGGCGGACCGAGGCGCTGAGGTCCGGCAGGAACTCGGCCCGGTTGCGGCCGACGTCGAGCGCCCGCGCCTCGGCGGTGTTCGTGGCCTGCCGGAGCGCGGTGTTGCGCTCCAGCCCAATCCGCAGCGCCTCGTCGAAGGTGATCTCCTGCGGCTGCGCGGCGAGCGGGGCGGCAGCGAGGACGAGGAGCAGGCAGAGGAGGCGGGACATGGGGCACGGCGGAGGAGACGAGCGGAACCGGAACTGCGGCCTTTGACGGGAGCGCACGCCGCTTTGTTACACGCTCCCCCCTTAGCGTGCCCTCTTACGGTGCGTAGCCCCGGAGCCGGTCGTACTGCGCGATCTGGTCCGCCGTCAGGACCTCCCGCATGGCGACGTGCGCGCGGAGGTGCGCCGCGCGAAGCCGCCCGCGCGTCTCGCCGAGATGCGCCGCGATGCGGTCCACGTCCGCCGGCACCGCCTCTCCACCGGCGAAGAGTCGGTCGAGGTGGCGCTCCATCGCGACCACCTGGGCTCCGAGCTGTTGCGCCTCGGCTTGCATCGCGTCGTAGAGCCGCTGCGCTTCGGCACGCTGGTCGGGCGAGAGCGCGAGGTCGTCGGCGAGCTCGAGGACGTGGAGCGGTCCGGGGTAGCTGTTCAGCTCCGCCGCCCGGGCGAACCCGAGGCCGCGCCCTTCGAGCAGCCCGGCGACCTCGTCGGCCGAGAGAGCCTTGATGGCGCGCGCGGTGTCGGGGGACGGGTGATGCGCGTGGTGGTCACCGTGCTGCGCGGCCACTGGGGCGGCGAGGAAGAGGCAGAGCAGAACGGGGCGCATGGCAGAGCCGCTGGCAAGGGAGGACGGGGCGAGGCTTCGCGTTCGAGCAGGGTTCCTCGCGGCACCCTGTTTTCACCGCTGATTTTCGAGGGCGGAGGGGGTGGGATTCGAACCCACGGTACCTTGCGGCACGCTGGTTTTCAAGACCAGTGCGTTCGACCACTCCGCCACCCCTCCGGGGTCCGAAAGGTACGAACGCTTCGGCCCGCCTCACATCGTCCCGTGGGCGAGCAGCGCATCGGCGACCTTGACGAAGCCGCCGACGTTCGCGCCCTGCACGTAGCTCACCCGGCCGCCGTTGGAGCCGTACTCAACACACGTCGCGTGGATGCCGCGCATGATCTCCTGGAGCCGGCCGTCGAGCTCCTCGCGCGACCACGAGAGCCGCATCGAGTTCTGGGTCATCTCCAGGCCGGAGACCGCCACCCCACCGGCGTTCGCGGCCTTGCCCGGTCCGTAGAGGATGCCCGCCTCTTCGAAGCGGTGGACGCCCTCGGGCGTGCTCGGCATGTTCGCGCCCTCGCAGACGAGCGTACAGCCGTTGCCGAGGAGCGTCCGGGCGTCGGACTCCTGAATTTCGTTCTGCGTGGCCGAGGGGAAGGCGGCGTCGCAGGCGATCCCCCACGGCTTGACGCCCTCTCGGAACTCGAGGCCGTCGCGGTCGGCTAGCTCGCTCAGGCTCCCCCGACGATTGTTCTTGAGGTCCATCGCAGCGTCGAGGTCGGCCCGGCTCAGCCCGCCGGCGGCGTGGAGGGTGCCGGAACGGTCGGAGAGCGAGAGGACGACCGCGCCGAGGTCGAGGAGCTTCTCGGCCGTGAACTGCGCGACGTTGCCCGAGCCGGAGACGAGGCACCGCTTGCCCTCGAGGCTCTCGCCCCGGTGGGCGAGCATTTCGCGGGCGAAGTAGACGCTGCCGTAGCCCGTCGCCTCGGGGCGGATCAGGCTACCGCCCCACCCGGCCCCCTTGCCGGTGAAGGCCCCGGTGAAGGCGTTGCGGAGCCGCTTGTACTGCCCGAAGAGGTACCCGATCTCCCGCCCGCCGACGCCGATGTCGCCCGCCGGCACGTCGGTGTCCTCCCCGATGTGGCGGTGCAGCTCGGTCATAAAGGCCTGGCAGAAGCGCATCACCTCGCGGTCGCTCTTGCCCTTCGGGTCGAAGTCGCTGCCGCCCTTGCCGCCGCCCATCGGCAGGCCGGTCAGGCTGTTCTTGAAGACCTGCTCGAAGGCCAAGAACTTGAGCACGCCGAGGGTCACCGACGGGTCGAAGCGCAGCCCGCCCTTGTACGGCCCAATGGCGTTGGTCTGCTGGACCCGGTAGCCCCGGTTGACGTGGAGCGCGCCGTCGTCGTCCTCCCACGTCACGCGAAATGTCAGCACCCGGTCCGGCTCGGCGAGGCGTTCCAGTACGCGCGCCTCTTCGTACTTCGGGTGCTCGTTGACGAACGGAACGACGGTCTCGGCGACCTCGCGGACGGCCTGGATGAACTCCGGCTGGCCTGGATTGCGGCGCTCCAGCTCCGCCATAAACGCTTCGAGCTGCATGGAGTATCTCGTCTGGGTACAGGGGAAACCCAGAATACCACACAGCCGGAGAACGTGCCGCCTGTTTCGGCCGCGAGCCTCCGCTACGATCCGACGACGAACAGGATCACCATCAGCACGACGAACCCGAGGCCCATCCCGCCGAGGATGAGGGCCGACTGCTTGCTGTCGTAGAAGCTGTCTTCGTAGAGCGAGAGCGGGGCCGGATCGGACCCGTGATGGTGCTCGGCGTCGTGGGCCGTGGGCGCGCCCGGCGGGCGGGGAAGCTCGGACATAATCCAGGAGAGGAAGGACGAAAGAAAGAGAAGAGGAGGAGAAAGAGGACGGTGTAGCCCTCTCTTCTATCTCTTCCCTGCTCTCTGACTCGCCCTAGTTGAGGTGGGCGCGGATGTCGGCGTGGGCGTGGTGGCGGCGGAGCTTGCGGAGGGCCTTCTCCTTGATCTGCCGGACCCGCTCGCGCGTCAGCCCGATCTGCTCACCGATGGCTCCGAGCGTCAGCGGGCGCTCGCGGCCGATGCCGAAGTACAGGCGCGTGATCTCGGCCTCGCGCGGCTGGAGCTGGCAGAGGATCCGCTCGACGTCGATCTTGATCGACTCGGCGGTGATCGGCTCGTCGGGCGAAACGAGCTCGTCGTCGGGGATGACGTCGAGCAGGCTCTGGGTGCCGTCGTCGGAGAACGGCGCGTCCATCGAGAGCGAGCGGCGGCCGTGGCGGAAGCCCTCCTCGACCTTGTGCGGCTTCATCTCGAGCTCGCCGGCCAGCTCGTCGACGGTCGGCGGACGGCCGTGCTCCTGGGCGAGGCGGGCGGAGGCCTTGCGCATCTTCGAGAGCGTCCCGATCCGGTTCTGCGGCAGGCGCACCGTGCGCGCCTGGTCCGAGAGCGCCTTCAGAATCGACTGCCGAATCCACCACACCGCGTAGGAGATGAACTTGAACCCGCGCGTCTCGTCGAACCGCTGCGCCGCCTTGACCAAGCCGTAGTTGCCCTCGCTGATGAGGTCGGTCAGCGTCAGCCCCTGGCCCTGGTACTTCTTGGCGACCGAGACGACAAAGCGGAGGTTGGCGCGGACGAGCGTGTGCAGCGCTTCCTGGTCCCCCTTCTTGATCCGCTGCGCGAGGTCGACTTCCTGGTCCGGCGTGAGTAGCTCGACTTGGCTGATTTCATCGAGGTACTGGTCCAGCATCCGCTGCTGTCGGGGGACGTACATAGTCGTCAGGGTTCGTTTGGGGGTGGGAAGGGTACCGGGGCTGCAACCCTCCCTCCTATGGTGAAAAGCCCGATCCGTTTCCCAAACTGCCGGCGCGGGCTAACTTTTTTTTACTCTTCGCCGTTCTTTCGCGCTCCGGTAGCAGTGGCCTTCTTATCTGTTGTGGTTTGCTGCACAGCGATTTATACCCCGCATCCGGTGTTAGGCAGACTCGGCACGAGGCGCAAGAAAAGCCCGGCACCGAGAGGCTCAGTGCCGGGCTTGGCGAGCGGCTAGCTCGCGGCGGAGAGGGAGGGATTCGAACCCTCGATACCGCTATAAACGGTATACACCCTTAGCAGGGGCGCGCCTTCAGCCACTCGGCCACCTCTCCCGATTTTGGATTTTGGATTTCGGATTGCCGATGGGCATATCGGGCCGAAGGGTGGGAAGATAAATCCAAACTCCTCGATCCGAAATCAAAAATCGGTTCAGCCTCCTTGAAGCGCTTCGGCCCCGGACGAGATCTCGATGATCTCGGTCGTGATGGCGGCCTGGCGGGCGCGGTTGTACGTCAGCTTGAGCTGGTCGAGCAACTCGCCGGCGTTGCTCGTCGCGTTGTCCATCGCCACCATGCGGGCTCCCTGCTCGGCGGCGTTGCTCTCGAGCACGGCGCGCCAGAGCTGGTAGCTGAGGTACTGCGGGATGATCTGCCGCAGGATCGTCTCGGCGTCGGGCTCGAAGATGTAGTCCACGTCGCGGCCGACGGCTTCGTCGGTGTAGCTCTCGTCCGCCTCCATCACGGGCGTCGAGAAGGTGCCGGCCGGGACCGGGAGGAACGGCTCGACGATGCGGTTCTGCGAGATGGTGTTCTTGAACTCGTTGTAGACGACCACGACCTCGTCCCACCGCCCGTCGAGCCAGCCCTCGACCGCGAGGTCGGCGATGGCGTTGGTGCGGGAGAACTTGAGGTCGTTGAAGAAGCCCCGGTAGTCGCCTTCGAGCGGGACGTCGCGCTTGCGGAAGTAGTCGTGCGCCTTGCGGCCGACGGCGAGCACCTTGAGCCGCTCGGTGCCACGGAGTGTGGGGTACTGCTCGTCGATGGCGGCCTCGGCGGCCTTGAGGATGTTGGTGTTGAAGGCACCGGCCAAGCCACGGTCGCTCGTGACGACGATCATCAGGACGGTGCCCACGGCCTCGCGCGGCTGGAAGAGCGGGTGGCTGGCCGGGTCCACGAACTCGCGCAGGTGCGCGATCATCTCGCGGATCTTGAAGGCGTAGGGGCGGGTCTGGAAGATCTGCTCCTGGGCGCGGCGCAGCTTGGCGGCGGCCACCATCTTCATGGCGCGCGTAATCTGCTGCGTGTTCTGGACCGACGCGATGCGCGTGCGGATGTCGCGGAGAGAGGCCATCAGGTGTCAGGTGGTAGGGGCGACCGGCCGGTCGCCCCTACGGGTTCGATTACGACGTGTAGACGCTGGCAAGGTCGTCGGTCTCCCGGCGGAGCGCGGCGGCGGCTTCGTCGGACATCTTCCCGGTGCTGCGGATGGACGCGAGGACGTCGGCGTGCTTGGTGCGGAGGCGCTCGCGGAAGTCGCGCTCGAAGGCGCGGATCTTGTCGACCGGCACGTCATCGAGGAGGCCCTGGCCGGCGACGTAGATGATGGCGACCTGCTCCTCGACCGGCACCGGCTGGTACTGGCCCTGCTTCAAGACCTCGACGAGCCGCTCGCCGCGCTTGAGCTGGCGCTGGGTGGCCGGGTCGAGGTCGGAGCCGAACTTGGCGAAGGCTTCGAGCTCGCGGTACTGCGCGAGGTCGAGCCGGAGCGTGCCCGAGACCTTCTTCATCGCCTTGATCTGCGCGTTGCCGCCGACGCGGCTGACCGAGATGCCGACGTTGATGGCCGGGCGGACGCCCGCGTTGAAGAGGTCCGGCTCGAGGTAGATCTGGCCGTCGGTGATCGAGATCACGTTGGTCGGGATGTAGGCCGAGACGTCGCCGGCCTGGGTCTCGATCACCGGGAGCGCCGTCAGCGAGCCGCCGCCCTTGACCTTGCCCTGGAGCGAGTCCGGGAGGTCGTTCATGCCGCGCGCGATGTCGTCGTCGGCGGTGATCTTGGCGGCGCGCTCGAGGAGGCGGCTGTGGAGGTAGAACACGTCGCCGGGGTAAGCTTCGCGGCCCGGCGGGCGGCGCAGCAGCAGCGACACCTGCCGGTAGGCGACGGCCTGCTTCGAGAGGTCGTCGTAGATGGCGAGGGCATGGCGGCCGGTGTCGCGGAAGAACTCGCCGATGCACGCGCCGGCGAACGGGGCGATGAACTGGAGCGGGGCCGGGGCCGAGGCCGGGGCGTTGACGATGACCGTGTACTCGAGCGCGCCCTCGTCCTCGAGCGAGCGCATGACCTGCGCCACCGTCGAGGCCTTCTGGCCGATGGCGACGTAGATGCAGTAGACCGGCTTGTCGCCGGCCTCGTGCGTGCGCTTCTGGTTGATGATGGTGTCGAGCAGCACGGCGGTCTTGCCCGTCTGCCGGTCGCCGATGACGAGCTCGCGCTGGCCGCGGCCGACGGGGATCATCGCGTCGATGGGCTTGATGCCGGTCTGGAGCGGCTCGGTGACGGGCTCGCGGTAGATCACGCCCGGCGCTTTGCGCTCGAGCGGCATCTCGAGCTTCTCGCCGCCGATGGGGCCTTTGCCGTCGATCGGGTTGCCGAGCGGGTCGATGACGCGGCCGAGCATCTCCTCGGAGACCTGGATGGACGCGATGCGCCCGGTGCGCCGGGCCTCGTCGCCCTCCCGGACCTCGTCGACCTCGCCGAAGAGCACGGCCCCGACGTTGTCCTCCTCGAGGTTGAGCGCCATGCCGGTGACGCCCGACGAGGGGAAGTCGATCAGCTCGCCGGCCTGGATGTTCGAGAGGCCGTAGAGGCGGGCGATGCCGTCGCCGACCTGGAGCACGGTGCCGACCTCGTAGACGTCGGTCTCGGTGGAGAAGCCGCCGAGCTCGGAGCGGAGCACGGAGGTGACTTCGTCGGGGCGAATAGCCGTTGCCATGATGATCTCGTGTTCGTCGTAGGGGCACGGCGCGCCGTGCCCCTACAGATTGGATTAGTTGCTGAGGTAGGCGCGCTCTTCGAGCTGCTCGCGGAGCGTGGTGAGCTGGTGGCGGACGCTGCCGTCGTAGACCTGGTCGCCGATGCGGACCACGACGCCGCCGATGAGGGCTGGCTCGACCTCGATCCGCAGGCGGACGGTCTTGCCGGTGCGCGCCTCGAGGGCCTGGCGGAGGGTCTCGGTCTCGTCGTACTCCATCGGCATCGCCGTCCTGACCGAGGCCTCGACCTGGCCGAGGCGCTCGTCGCGCAGCTCGGCATACTGGCGGACGACGGCCGGCAGGATGTCTTCGCGGCCTTTCTGGACGAGCAGCCGCATCAGGCGCACGACGACCGGATCGACCTTGCCGTCGAAGAGGGTGCCGATGACCGACTCCTTCTTCTCGCGCGAGAGGATCGGGCTGCGGAAGAACTGGTCGAGCTCGCGCGAGGCGTCGAGGCTCTCCTTGAGGCTGACCACGCTCTCGTCCACGGTCTCGACCGCACCGGTGGCGTCGGCCTCCTGGTAGAGGGCCTGGGCGTAGCGCCGGGCTACAATCGCGTCGCTCATCGGGTTGGAGGTTTGGGATTCGAGGTCGGGGGTGTCTTACTCAGAACCCGTGACCTCGGCCCTCGAACTAGTTTTTCGGGAGGTCGGCGATGAACTCGTCGACGAGCTTCTTCTGGCGGCCGGCGTCGAGGGTCTCGTGGAGGATCTTCTCGGCGGCCTGGATGGCGAGGTCGGCGACCTCGGCGCGCAGCTCGGCGAGGGCCTGCTGCTTCTCGCGCCCGATCTCGGCCTCGGCCTGCGCCTGCATCGTGCGGATCTGCTCGCGCGTCCTGTCGACCTGCTCGGTGCGCACCGCCTCGGCGGCCTCGCGGGCCTCGCGCATGATGCGCTGGCCCTCGGCCTCGGCCTCGCGGCGGGCGCGCTCGTTGTCGGCGGCGAGCTGCTTGGCCTCGGCGAGCGCCTTCTCGGCGCGCGTCAGCGAGGTCTCGATGGTCTGCTCGCGCTCGGCGAGTGCCGAGGTGATCGGTCCCCACGCGTATTTGCTGAGGATGAAGAGCAGGATCAGGAACGCCAGCCCCATCCAGAACACCAGCCCGACGTTGGGGGCGAGCAGGTCCACGGCGAGAAACAAAGTCATGGTCAAAGCGGCGGAGGGCGCGCCGGCCGGGGCCGAGCGTCGCCGTGAGAACCGGAGAGGGCAAAGCTAGGGCGACCGGAAGACCCGGCCGCCCCCTTCGCTCAGGTGCGTCGCCTAGGGCCCGGTCAGGCCTTGAGGGCGAGCAAGATGCACACGACGAGGCCGAAGAAGGCCACACCCTCGATGAGGGCGGCGGCGATGATCATCGTGGTGCGGAGGTCGCCGCCGGCTTCAGGCTGGCGGGCGGAGCCTTCGAGCGCGCTCGCGGCGAGCCGTCCAATGCCCATGCCGGTGCCGATAGCGACGAGGCCGGCTCCAATACCGGCACCAAGCCATGCGAGAGAAACTGCGTCCATGATAAAACTCGTGTTGGGTGAAGGGTGGGTCTAGGTGCGGGCCAAGCCCGCGGGTTGGTACAGGGTTAGATCACAGCTTCGGTACCGACCGTCCGCTCGCTGAGCGGGTAGCCGTTGCCATGAACGAGCGGGGCCGAGGCGGCGACCGCCAGGTCGTGGGCGCTGTGCGGCTCGTGCTCATGCCCGTGGTGCTCGTGCTCGGCCGTCGCCATGCCGATGAAGAGGGCGCTCAGGATCGTGAAGACGTAGGCCTGGATGAAGGCGACCAGCACCTCGAGGCCGTAGATGAAGACCGTCAGCGCGAAGCTCGGGACCGAGGTGCCCCAGCCGGCGGCGTCGCCGAAGAGCAGGCGGATCGCGAAGATGAGCCCGATCAGGTTGAGGATCACCAGGTGGCCCGCCAGCATGTTGGCGAAGAGCCGGATGGCGAGCGCGAACGGCTTGATGAACAGGCCGAGGAACTCGATCGGGACCATGATCGGCTTGACGAACCACGGGATGCCGGGCGGATTGAAGATGTGCATCCAGTAGTCCTTGGTCCCGGCGAACTGCGTCACGAAGAACGTGAAGAGCGCCAGCACGGCGGTCGTCGTGATGTTGGCCGTGGCCGTCGCGCCGAAGGGGACGAGCCCGAGCAGGTTGCAGGTGAGGATGAAGAAGAAGATCGTCAGCAGATACGGCAGGTATTTGTCGGCCTTGTCGCCGAGGTTGGGGCGGGCCACCTCGTCGCGGATGTAGAGCACCAGGACTTCGAGCAGGTTCTGCTTAGTCCCGCGCGGGGCCTCGGTCCGGCCGATGCCCTGTTTGTACTTGCTCGCCATCGGGATGAAGAGGACGCAGAGGATCACGATCGCCAGGAGCGCGAAGAGCAGGTGCCGCGTGATCGAGAAGTCGACGAGCACCTCGCCCTCGGTGCGGGCCATGCCGGCGTGGAGGTACTCGTGCTGGTCGAAGACCTCCTGCATGACGGTCAGCTCGCTGGCCGACGGCTCGCCGGCTCCGAACTCGGCCGCGCCGTGCGCGCCGCCGTCCACTTCGGCCGCCTCGCCGTGGAGGTCGTCCTCGGCGTGGACCTCGCCGTCGCCGTGCGCCTCGCCGTGCCCGCCGACCATCGCGTAGCGCCCGGAGCGCAGCGCGGCCTCGGTGCTGCTGAAGAACTCGAACCCCAGCCCGCCGTCGGCCTCGCGGACGAGGAAGAGGCGCGGCAGCTCGACGATGGCGAAGGGCGAGAAGTCGAGGTAGTTGCCGTCCAGCGTGTGCCCGACGGCGTCGAAGGATTCGGCCTCGCCCGCAGCGGTGGCCGGAGCGGCCGTGCTCGCCGCGAGCAGGGCGCTCCCCAACAGGAAGCGGAGCGTCGTCACTCGGAGCATCGTCACGCGGTCGTTCGTCACAGCGACGTCTGGGGGAAGGAGGAGGGGCCGCGCGCGGTCCGCCGCTGGCTCCGGTAGATCAGCGCCGTCTCGACGGCGAGGCCGGCGGCCACGCTCGCCAGGAGGGCGCTGACGAAAGCCACGAGGTGGACGGGCACGGCAACGACGATGGCCGCGACCAGCATGAGCGCTAGGCCGAGGCGTCCCAACAGGCCCATCAGAACGACCGAGTAGAACGCCTGGTCGGAGCGGCCCCGGACGAGCCGGTACAGCCCGTAGCTCGCCGCCGCATTCGCCAGCCCGATGCCGACGCCGAGCGCGAGACCGAGTGCGATATCTGGGGTCATGACGGGGGGAGTGCGGCGGCGCAGGACGCTCCAGCAAGCAGGGCGGTGAGCGGGGCAGCAAAACTACGGGAGGGGGGTTTGGAGAGGCCGGGGAGAGGCGGTGAAATCCCGTGGAAGAGGCTTGGAGGGCGGACTACGGCAGAACGGATAGGCCCCGTCGCTGCCGAGTCTGCGCTGCCCCTCTCGTCTCGCTCCTCCGGCCTACCTTCCCGAGATGCGCTCTTAGGGTTCGGCGTGCGCCCGACGATACTTCACCCTCCGCTCCCCTGCCTCTACCCGGATGCCTCGCCGCTGCCTTCCGTGCTCTGCCCTGCTCCTGCTCCTCGCGGCGGGCGCGGCGTCCGCCCAACAGTACCACTTCCGCACCTACGGCGTCGCTGACGGACTCGTGCAGGACGACGTGCTCTCGCTCTACCAGGACGCCAACGGCGTGCTCTGGGCCGGCTCGGAGGGCGGCCTCAGCCGCTTCGACGGTACCACCTTCGAGACGTTCTCCACCGCCGACGGCCTCCCGAGCAACTTCGTTCAGGCCATCGCCGAGGATGCCGACGGCCGCCTCTGGTTCGGCACGAGCCGCGGCCTCGCCGTGCGCGCCGGACGCGCCTTCCGCGTGTTCACCACGGCCGACGGCCTCCCGCACGATAGCGTCCGCGTCGTCCGCCCTGCTCCCGGCGGTGGGCTGTGGCTCGGGACGGCCGGCGGCGCGAGCTTCTTCGACGGCACCACCTTCACCTCCCACACCACGGCCGACGGCCTCAGCGACAACCGCGTCAACGACCTCCTCGTCGCGGACGACGGCACCGTGTGGTTCGCCACCGATGCAGGCGTGGACCGGCTCGCCGCCGGGCGCATCACCACGCGCCACACCCTGGCCGACGGTCTCCGTGCGACGGCGCTCGCGCCAGCTTCGGGCGGCGCGCTCTGGGTCGGGACGACGGGCGGACTCGTGCGTCTCGACGGCGACGACACCACGCACTACACCGCCGCCGACGGGCTGAGCCACGACATCGTCACGGCACTCACGCGCGACCGCGACGGGCGGCTGTGGGCCGGCACCCAGAGCGGCATCACCGTCCTCGACGAAGCCGCGCCGCGCGGCGAGCGCGTCACCACACTCACCACGGCGAACGGGCTGCCGGCCGCCCTCGTGACGGCGCTCATGCAGGACCGCGAGGGCAACCTCTGGTTCGGCTCCGACCTCGGGCTGGGCTGGTACGGCGGCGCGCGCTTCGTCGCGTTCACGACCTCCGACGGCCTGGCGGACCGCAACGTCTGGAACATCACCGAAGACACCGAGGGCCGCCTCTGGGTCCTGAGCGATCGAGGTATCAGCCGCTACGAACCCGGCCACGAGAACGCTCAGGCGGCTGGCAGGCCGTTCACCGCTTTCACCGCCGAGGACGGGCTTCCCTTTCTGCGGGCCGCCACCCTCGCCCCGGCAGACGACGGGCTGTGGGTCGGCTCGTGGGAGGACGGGGTGGGGCGCTTTGCGGACGGGCGCTACACCTCGGTCCCCGCCCTCGACGCGCCGGTCCCCTCCCTGCTCGCTGACCGCGCCGGGCGGCTGTGGGTCGGCACCGTCGGCGAGGGTCTGCTCCGGCTCGACGCGAACGGGCAGATCGCCGAGCGCATCACGGCAGCGGACGGCCTGCCCGGCGCAGGCGTATCGCCTCTGTTCGAGGCCCGCGACGGCGTCTTGTGGATCGGGACCGATCAGGGCATCGCGCTCTACGACGGCACCGACCTCGAGACCCTCGGCGGCGCTGACTCGCCGCTCGGCTACATCACCTCCCTCGCCGAGGACCCCGACGGAAACGTGTGGGCCGCCGACCGCAGCGGGCGAATCGGCCGCGTCACGCCGGAGCGTGAGATCACCATCTCGCGGCTCGAGGGCGCGCTCGCGGGCGCGGAGATCTACTTCATGACCGGCGGGCCGGAGGGCCACATGTGGATCGGCACGAACCGGGGCGTGGTCCGCTTCGACCCGGCAGCCTATGACGGCGGCCCTACCCTTTCCCCCATCCGCCACTATGGGCCTGCCGAGGGGTTCCGGGCGACCGAGACCAATGCCCAGGCCGTCACGACCGACAGCCAGGGCCGCCTCTGGTTCGGGACCGTCGACGGGGTCTACCGCTACGATCAGGGCGAGGACCACGTCGCCGACGCGCCGCCGCCGGTCCACCTCACCAGCCTCAGCCTCTCCTTCGAGACGCCCGACTGGAGCCTCCTCGCCGACTCCGTCCGCGCCGACGGCCTGCCCGCCAGCCTCACGCTCCCGCATGACCGCAAGCACCTCACGTTCGACTTCGTCGGGGTCAGCCTCGAAGACCCCACCTCGGTCCGCTACCGCTACCGCCTCGCCGGCTTCGACGCCGGCTGGAGTCCGGCGATGGCCGAGCACCGCGCCACCTACCCTAACCTCCCGCCGGGCGACTACACGTTCGAGGTGCAGGCCCGCACCGGCGGCGGCGCGTGGACGCCGCAGCCCGCGACGTTCGCCTTCGCCATCACGCCGCCGTTCTGGCAGACCCCGTGGTTCCTCGGGCTGAGCGCGCTGCTCGCGCTCGGCCTCGTCGTCGGGGGCGGGCGGCTCTCGACGCGCGCCCACCGCCGCCGCCGCGCCGCGCTCGAGGCCGCCGTGGCCGAGCGCACGAGCGAGCTGCGCGGCGAGAAGGAAAAGGTCGAGGCCGCCAACCGCGACCTTGCCGCCGCCCGCGAGGACGCCCTCGCTGCGGCGCGCGCCAAGAGCGAGTTCCTCGCCACGATGAGCCACGAGATCCGCACCCCGATGAACGGCGTCATCGGCATGACCGGCCTGCTCTTGGACACCCCGCTCGACGGCGAGCAGACCGACTACGTCGAGACCATTCGCGTCTCGGGCGACTCCCTGCTGACCATCATCAACGACATCCTCGACTTCTCGAAGATCGAGGCCGGCAAGGTGGACCTCGAGGAGCAGCCGTTCGACCTCCACACGGTCATCGAGGAGAGCCTCGACCTGGTCTCGCAGAAAGCAGCGGAGAAGAAGCTGGAGTTGGCCTACTTCGTCGAGCAGGGCGCGCCAGCGGCGGTCCTCGGCGACGTCACGCGCGTCCGTCAGATCCTCGTCAACCTCCTCTCGAACGCGGTCAAGTTCACCGAGGCCGGCGAGGTCACGGTCCGCGCCCAGCTCTGCCCGGACGGCCCCCCGCTCACCGAGGGCGCGGCCTGCGTGCTCCGCTTCTCGGTGTCCGACACCGGCATCGGGATGACGGACGAGCACCAGGCCAAGCTCTTCACGGCTTTCACCCAGGCCGACGCCTCGACGACCCGCAAGTACGGCGGCACCGGCCTCGGCCTCGCCATCTCGAAGCGCCTAGCCGAGCTGATGGGCGGCGCGGTGGGCGTCGAGAGCGTCCCCGGCGACGGCTCGACGTTCCACTTCTCGATCCGCGCCACGCCCGTCCCGGCCTCGGACCGGGTGCGGACTCCGCACGCCAACCTCCGCGGCCGGCGCATCCTGATCGTGGACGACAACGAGACCAACCGCCGGATGCTGAGGCGGCAGCTCGAGACCGCCGGTGCCCTCGTCCGGACGGCCGACTCCGCCGAGGCGGCCCTCGCCGCCGCCGCGCAGACGCCGGACTTCGACCTCGCGGTGCTCGACATGCAGATGCCCGGCCGCGACGGCCTGGACCTCGCCGGCGACCTCCGCGACCGGGCCGTCGCCTTCCCGCTCGTGATGCTCTCCTCCCTCGGCGAGTACCCGCCCGAGGCCGACGCGTTCTTCGACGCCTGGATGACCAAGCCGGTCAAGCAGGACGTGCTCTACGCCACCCTCGGCCGCGTGCTCGGACACCGGCAGGTCGCGGCGGCCCCGGCCCGCGCGCTGCCGCCGAACCCCGGCGACGTGTCGCTCCGGGTGCTGCTGGCCGAGGACAACGTCGTCAACCAGAAGGTCGCCGTGCGGATGCTCGAGCGGCTCGGGGTCCGCGCCGACGTGGTCGCCACCGGGCAGGAGGCCCTCGAGGCGCTCCACCGATCGCCCTACGACCTGGTGCTGATGGACGTCCAGATGCCCGTCCTGGATGGCCTCGCCGCGACGCGCCGCATCCGCACCGACTTCCCCCCCGGCCGGCAGCCGCACATCGTCGCGATGACGGCCAACGCCATGGAGGGCGACCGCGAGCAGTGCCTCGACGCCGGCATGGACGGCTACATCGCCAAGCCGGTCCGCTCCGAGGAGCTCGCTGAGGTGATCGGTGCCTGCATCGCCGCGGCACCGCCCGACGGGGCCACGTCGCCCGCCGGTGCAGCTCCCCCTGCCGAGCCGGAGACCGACGAGACGGAGACCGACGAGACGGAGACCGACGAGACGGAGACGTTCGACTGTGCCCGCGTCGAGGACTTCGCCGATGGCGACACGGAGTTCATCCGCGAGCTGCTCGAGACCTACCTCGCCAACACGCCGCCGCTGCTCGCCGAGATGCAGGACGCCCTCGACGGCGATGCCCTCCGCCCGGTCAGCGACGCCGCCCACGCGCTCAAGTCCAGCAGCCACGCCTGCGGGTCCGACGCCGTCCACACCGCCGCCGCCGCCCTCGAGGCCCACTGCCGCACCGCCCCGGCGGACCAGCCGACGCCCGAGACCCGGTCCCTCGTCACCGAGCTCCGGCACGCCTTCGACGCGGCCTACGCGGTCATCGACACGTACCTCCAGACACTGCCCGAAGACGTAGCGGCCCGCTGATGGCCGCTGGTCTGTGACTAGGTCCGATCGTTCAGCCGGCGTGCGTCCGCAGGTCCTCGCGGCGGTGTTGCTGGCGGAGCTTGCGGAGGGCCTTCTCCTTGATCTGCCGGACCCGCTCGCGCGTCAGGTCGAACCGCTGCCCGATCTCCTCGAGCGTGAGCGCCTCCTCGCGGCCGATGCCGAAGTAGAGCCGCGTGATCTCCGCCTCGCGCACCGGCAGCGACGCCAGCACCCGCTCCACATCGAGCCGCACGCTCTCGTCGACGAGCACCTCGTCGGGCGAGACCTCCGCGTCGCTCGGGATCACGTCGAGCAGCGAGTGGTCCTCCTCCTCGCGGAAGGGGGCGTCCACGGAGAGGTGACGCCCGGCGTGGCGGAGCGCGTCGCGGACCTTCTCGGGGTCGATCTGTAGCTCGGCCGCGAGCTCGTCGGTGTTCGGGTCGCGGTCGAAGCGCTGGGCGAGGAGGGCGCTGGCCTTGCGGATCTTCGAGAGCGTCCCGACGCGGTTGAGCGGCAGGCGGACCATCCGGCTCTGCTCGGCGAGCGCCTGGAGCACGGCCTGCCGAATCCACCACACGGCGTAGGAGATGAACTTGAACCCGCGCGTCTCGTCGAACCGCTGCGCCGCCTTCATCAGCCCGTAGTTGCCCTCGTTGATGAGGTCGGCGAGCGTCAGTCCCTGGCCCTGGTACTTCTTAGCGACCGTGACCACGAAGCGGAGGTTGGCGCGGACGAGCGTGTGCAGCGCCTGGTCGTCGCCCTCTTTGATTCGGCGGGCGAGCGCCACTTCCTCGTCAGCCGTCAGGAGCGGGATGGTCCCGATCTCCTGCAGGTAGTGGTCCAGCATCCGCTGCTGGCGGGACGCGTACATGGCGGGGGCGCTTGCGCGAGAGAGGGCGAGTTAGACGGGCGAGCCGGGGCCTCGGGTTCCCCGCAGCCCGGGTGGCCCACCGCTCGGGGCTCCCTCGCGCCGCGCGCCCGTGCGTAGCTTTCGCCTCGTCCCCTGCTGCCATGTCCCTGCCCGCCTCCGTGCCCACGCCCGATCCGTTCGTGCTCGACTGTCGGGGCCGCGCCCTCGACTGCCGGCCGGGCCGCGCGCACGTGATGGGAATCCTCAACGTGACGCCGGATTCGTTCTCCGACGGCGGCCGGTTTCTTGCCCCCGACGACGCCCTCCGCCGCGCCGAGGCGATGCTCGACGAGGGAGCTGTGCTGATCGACATTGGGGGCGAGTCGTCGCGCCCACGCGGGAGCGTCTACGGCGACGGGGCCGCGCCGGTCGCCGCCGACGAGGAGAAGCAGCGCGTGCTGCCGGTCGTCGAGGCCCTCGCGGCGCGGCTGCCCGAGGCGCTGCTGTCGGTGGACACCTACAAACCCGACGTTGCAGCGGCGGCGCTCGAGGCCGGCGCGCACGTCGTCAACGACATCTCCGGGCTGCGCCACGGCGACGGCACGGCGCGAGCGGCGGCGCGGGCGGGGGCCCCGCTTATCGTGATGCACGCGCTCGGCCGGCCCGGCGCGATGCCGCAGGCGCACCGCTACGACGACGTGCTCGCGGAGGTCACCGCCTCGCTCGCGGACTCCGTGCGGACGGCGGAGGCTACCGGGGTGCGCGACGTGCTGGTCGATCCCGGATTCGGGTTTGGGAAGTCGGTGCGGGACAACCTGCGGTTGCTCGGCGGGGTGGAGACGCTGCGCGGCCTCGGCCGGCCGGTGCTCGTCGGGGTCTCGCGCAAGAGCACCGTCGGGGCCGTGCTCGGGACCGAGGGCGTGCCGGTGCCCGTCGGCGCGCGCCTGTTCGGGACGCTCGGGATGACGGCGGCGGCCGTGCTCGGCGGGGCGTCCATCGTCCGCACCCACGACGTGCGCGAGACGGCCGAGATGCTCAGCGGGTTGATGGCGGTGGGCCAGGCCCGCCGGGAGGAGGTCCCGTGACGCTCGCCCTGGAGATCGGCTTCGTCCCGTTCGAGTGGAAAGACGCGCTCGACGTCGCCATCGTGGCGTTTCTCGTCTACCAGCTCTACCGGCTCATCCGGGGGACGATCGCGGTGCAGGTGTCGTTCCTGCTGCTCGGCCTCTACCTCGTCGACGTGGCCGTGCGGGCGGCGAGTCTGACGACGCTGCAGGCGCTCTTCGGCGCGGTCAGCGAAGTGTTCGTGATCGCGGTGATCATCCTGTTCCAGCCCGAGATCCGGCGGCTGCTGTTCATGTTCGGTCGCAACCCGCTGGTGCGGCGCTTCGTGGCGACGCCCGCGCGCGAGAAGGCCGTCGAGGAGATGGTGGCGGCCGTGCGCGAGATGTCCGAGAGCCGCATCGGCTCGCTGACCGTCTTCGCCCGGTCGTCGGGGCTGCGGAACTACATCGAGAGCGGCACGGCGATCAACGCGAACGTCGAGCGCGACCTGGTGACGAGCATCTTCTTTCCGAACTCGCCGCTGCACGATGGGGCCGTCATCATCGAGGACCAGAAGGTGGCGGCGGCGCGGTGCATCCTCCCGGTCTCGGACGCGCGCCGGCTGGACCCGCACCTCGGGCTGCGCCACCGCGCGGCCGTCGGCCTGACCGAGCGGACGGACGCCTTCGTGGTCGTGACGAGCGAGGAGACCGGCCGCATCTCGGTGGCCGAGGACGGCCAGATCGAGACCAACCTCTCGCCGGAGACGCTGCACGAGCGCCTCAGCGAAGCCCTGATGCACCGCCGCGCGGAGGACGCCGAGGACGAGTTCGCCCAGGCTTAGAGACTGTTTGGGGGACAGGTCCGAAGATGAGCGGGAGCCGATGGAGCCGCTTCGCAAGGCGCACGAGGGACGCGTCCCGTAGGAGCCAGATGCCGTAGCATCGGGCGACGAGTGCAACGCAGCGAGCGGATCCAGCGGCCACGCGTAGCCCGAATTCGTTTCCCCAAACAGCCTCTTAGAGTATGTCTATGAAGTCGGACACGGGCTGCAAGTGGCTGCGTCGCCCGGTCCCTTCGTGGCGCTGCATCGCCGTAGCGGACGCTACGGCTGCTCCGGGTCTCGACCCTTCGCGCGCCTCGGTCGCGGCTGACTCGCTCGCCTTCGCCTCGATCCTCCTCTTCATAGACACACCCTGAGGGCTAGAGGAAGGAGGAAAGGGAGAACCCGAAAAAGGAGGCGCAACGGTCTCGGTATCTTTCTCAGCTTTCCTCCCACTCTCCCACTCTCCCACTCTCCCACTCTCCCACTCTCCCACTCTCCCACTCTCCCACTCTCCCACTCTCCCACTCTCCCACTCTCCCACTCTCCCGATGGCCCGCCCCTCCTACGACCGTCAGCGCCGCGCGCTCGTTGCGCTCCTGCGCGAGAAGGGCATCTCGGACGAGCGCGTGCTCGCCGCCGTGGGGTCGGTGCCGCGGCACGAGTTCATGGAGCCGGCGCTGCGGCACCGCGCCTACCAGGACGAGGCCCTGCCGATCGGCCTGAAGCAAACCATCTCGCAGCCGTTCACCGTCGCCTACCAGACGAGCCTGCTAGACGTGTCCGAGGGCGACCGGGTGCTCGAGGTCGGGACCGGCAGCGGCTACCAGGCCGCGATCCTCTGCGAGCTGGGCGTGCGCGTGCTGTCGGTCGAGCGGCACGAGGCGCTACTGGAGCGGACGCGCGCCCTCCTCGACCGGCTCGGCTACCGCGTCCTGGCCCGCCACGGCGACGGGACCCTCGGCTGGAGCGGCTCGGCCCCGTTCGACGGCATCGTGGTGACGGCCGGCGGCACTGCCGTCCCCGACCCGCTGCTGGAGCAGCTCCGCTTGCCCGAGGGCGCGCGGCGCGGCGGCCGGCTCGTGATCCCCATCGGCGAGGCGGACAAGCAGACCATGTTCCGCTTCACCCGCACCGGGCCGGAGGCGTTCGAGCGCGAGAAGCTGCTCGACTGCCGCTTCGTCCCGCTCGTCGCCGAGAGCGGGCGGACAGCTGGAGAATAGAGAATAGAAGATCGAGAATGGAGGACAGCCGGTTCCGGGGCGCGTGAATCGCTATCCTCCCTCTTCCATCCTCCCTCCCCCTCTATGCTCTCCCCGCCCCGGCGTACGCGCACGCCCTTCGTCCACTTTGCCCAGGGCCTGCTGATGGGGTCGGCCGACATCATCCCCGGCGTGAGCGGCGGCACGATGGCGCTGATCGTCGGGGTCTACCGGAACCTGATCGACGCCATCGGCGAGGCGGTGACGGCGGTGCTGCTCGTCGTGCGCGGGCGGTGGCGCGAGGCGTGGGCGGCGGTGCGAGCGCTGGAGTGGGGCCTGCTGCTCCCGCTGGCCGGCGGCATCCTCGTGGCGATCGGGATCGGGTCCCTCTTCATCCCCGAGCTGCTGACGCGCTACCCGGTGGCCTGCCGCGCGCTCTTCTTCGGCCTGGTCGCCGGGTCGCTGGCGATCCCGTGGCGCGAGCGGCACGCCCACCGCGCATGGCACTACGCCGTCGCGGCGGGTGCCGCGCTCGTCGCCTTCGTGCTCGTTGGCCTGCCGCGCAGCCCGGACCTGGCGGACCCCTCGGCGCTCCGCATCGGCCTGACGGCCGCGGTGGCGATCAACGCGATGATCCTGCCCGGCGTGAGTGGGGCGTTCCTGCTCGAAGTGTTCGGGCTCTACCGACCGACGCTGGAGGCCCTCCGGAGCCTCGACCTGGCCTACGTCGCCATCTTCGGGCTGGGCGCGGCGCTCGGCCTCGGCGCGGCGGCGAAGGGTCTGAGTTGGCTCCTCGACCGGCACCACGACCTCACGATGGCGGTCTTGGTGGGTTTGCTGACCGGCTCGCTGCGGGCGCTCTGGCCGTGGGTCGGGACCGTTGAGCACGCACACTCGGACGGCACGGTCGAAGCCGTCCCGGATCCGTCGGTGCTGCTCGCGCCGGGGGCGGAGTGGCCCCTCGCCCTTGCGCTCGCGCTCGGCGGGTTCGCCTTCGTGACGGCGCTCGCCTGGGTCGGCCGCCGCCGCCTCGCCGCCGCCGACGAGGTGCTGGCCGAGGAGCACGAGGAGATCGAAGCCCGCCTCGAATAGGCCGCGCCTAGCCCGGCCGGTGGACCTCGTCCACGACGCCGACGATGGTGGCGTCGGTCGCCGTGAGATCATTGGGGGGACGGAACGGGATGGCGGCCTCGGCGCTCGTGACGTAAATCACGGTGTCGCCCGGCCCAGCATCAACGGTGTCGAGGCTGACGAGGGGGCCGCCCTTCGGGGAGCCGTCGAAGTGCAGCGGCTGGACGACGAGCATCCGCTTGCCCTCGAGCGACGGGTCCTTGCGCGTCGCCCACACGCTTCCGATGACGTGGCCGAGGTTCACGTGCCCAGCGCCACCACCGCGTCTTCGTCCACGTCGAGCCGGTCGACGATCGCCATGATGACCGCGTCGACGGGCTTGCCGGCCGTCAGCGCGGTCTGCCGCCCGCTGGAGCCCTGCGCCACGAGCACGATCTCGCCGACGCCCGCCCCGACCGAGTCCACGGCGACGACGAAGCTCGCCTGGTCCTCCAGGTCCAGCCCGACCTCGCGGACGAGTTGGAACGTCATGCCGACGGTCTGCTCGTCCTTGCGCGTGGCCCACACGGTGCCGATGACTTTGCCGAGGAGCATGGGTACGGGCAGTGAGAAACCGAGGGCGAGAGGCGAACGAACCGAGTCCCCAAAGCTACACCCGTCTCACCGTTCGTCGGCCGGGACGAGGGCGAGAGTGCAGCGGCTGACGCAGACGAGCCGGCCGTCGGCGTCGGCGATGCGGACCTGCCAGACCTGGGTGGTGCGGCCGGCGTGGAGGCGCTCGCCGACGGCGCGCAGCGTGCCGGCCTGCACCGGGCGGAGGTGGTTGGCGTTGATCTCGAGCCCGAACGCCACCTTCTCGGGCAGGCTCGACGCCGTCGCCCCGACGCTCGCCACCGTCTCGGCGAGCACGACGCTCGCGCCGCCGTGGAGGTAGCCGAGCGGCTGGTGGTGCTCCGGCGTCACCGGCATCGTGGCGACGGCGCGCTCGTCCCCGACCTCTTCGAAGACGATCCCGAGGCGCTCGGCGAGGCCGGCGGTGGGGTTGGACAGAGGCATGGCCGAGAGGACAGAGAGCAGAGAGCAGAAGGTAACGGCGGGGCTACCTTGCTGGGTTTTATTCCATTCCCTCCATTCCCTCCATTCCCTCCATTCCCTCCATTCCCTCCATTCCCTCCATTCCCTCCATTCCCTCCATTCCCTCCATTCCCTCCATTCCCTCCATTCCCTCCATTCCCTCCATTCCCTCACCCCCGCGCCTCAGCCGGCCGCGCGTGCGGCTCCGAGGGCACCGCGAGCGGGAGGCGGACGGTGAAGGTCGAGCCGATGCCCTTGTGGCTCTTCACCTCCACGGTGCCGTGCATCAGGTCGAGGAGCTGCTTGGTGATCGAGAGGCCGAGGCCCGTGCCCTCGTGGCTGCGCTGCATCCCGGTGGACTCCTGCTTGAAGCTGTCGAAGAGGTGCGGCAGGAACGACTCCGCGATGCCAATGCCGGTGTCGCGGATGCGGAGCACGGCCGCCTCCGGCTCGGCGTCGACCTCGGCGATGACCTCGCCCTCCTTGGTGAACTTGATGGCGTTGCCGATGAGGTTCACGCAGACGCGGTGCAGGCAGTCCGGGTCGGCGGCGACCCAGACGCCGGGCGTGGCCTGGTGGAGCGCCAGCCGAATGCCCTTGCCGAGCGCGAGCGGGCGGAGCACGCTGACGGCGTCGTCCACCTCGTCGGCCAAGTCCAGCGGCTCGGCCTGCGGGTGCAGCTCGCCGGCCTCGATCCGCGCCATGTCGAGCACCGAGTTGATGGTGCTGAGCAGGTGGATGCCCGCGCGGCCCATCGTCTCGACCATCTCGAGGTGCTCGCCCTGGAGCTCGCCCGTGAGCACCTGCGCCGAGCCGATGATGCCGGTCAGCGGCGTGCGGATCTCGTGGCTCATGTTGGCCAGGAAGTTCGACTTGAGGGCGCTCACCTCCTCGGCCTGCTCCTTCGCCCGGATCAGCTCGGCCTCGAAGAGCTTGCGCTGCGTCACGTCCTTTGCCACGCAGACGATCCCCTGCACCGCGCCGTCATCGCCGCGCATGGCGGCGGCGGAGAACGCGACGGGCAGCTCGGCCCCCTCGCGCTGCTGGAGCACGGTCTCGCGGTTGCCTGAGACGCCGCGCCGGAGCACGTCCGCCAAGAGCGCGTCGGTCTCGACCTGCCCCTTCTTGAAGACGAACCCGAGCGGGCGGCCGACGAGCATCGCCTCCTCATAGCCGAGCGTGTCGACGACGGCCCCGTTGACCATCTCGATGGTGCCGTTCGGGGCGACGACGAAGAGCGGGTCGGCCATTGAGCGGAGGATCGTGTCGAGGTGGTGCTTCGAGACGGTCGTGTGGCTGAGGGCCTCGGCCATCGTGTTGAAGGCCGTGGTGAGCGCGCCCACCTCGTCGTCGGAGCGGACGTCGAGGCGGAAGTCGAGGTGGCCGCGCCCGATCATCTCGGCGGCGCGCGTGAGCGAGAGGATCGGCCCGGAGATCGAGTTGGCGATCAGGACGCCGAGCACGAGCGTCATCCCGATGGCGAGCAGCACGGCGACGAACAGCAGCCGGTCGGCGCGGGCGAGTTGGGCGCGGACGGACTCGGTCTCGGTGTTGAAGGCGAGGCTGACGTGGTTGCGGTACTGAGTGAGTGGCGGTAGCATCCCCTTCTGGACCTGGGGCGTGATGGTCTCGGCCAGGAAGATCCGCGCCTCGGCCGGCTGCCGGGCCGCGAGGCCGATGAGGCGCTCGGTCTGCTGCTGGTAGGTGCTGAAGCCGCTCGCGAGCTCGTCGATCCACGCGAGCCGCTCGTCGGCCTCGGCCTGGTCCTCGGCCTGGCCCCACGCCTCGGCGCGCGCACGGGCCCCGGCCACCACGGAGCGGCTCGACGCGAGGTACCCCTCGAACCGGGCGAGCGCCGCGCGCAGCACGTCCGGCGAGGCCGACCCACTGTGGGCGACGAGGTCGCGCGCGAGGGTCTGACTCTCCCGGAGCGCGAGCGCCATCTCGATGGCGTAGTTCGTCTCGCGCGCCGCGCCCTCGGTGAGCTGGAGCACGCCGTACTCGACGCGCCCGTTCATCACCTGGGCGACGTAGCCGACGCACCCCACGAGCAGGGCGACGAGCGCAAACCCGAGCAGCAGCTTCTGATAGAGCTTCATTGAACTGGTCTAACTAGTCTGCCCGGTCTAACCAGTCTGTGTATTCAGACTGATAGACGAGTGCAAGCCTGCTTTCAGTCGTCCTGGCGTGACAGGCCGAGGGGCTGAAGCGGCTGCGAGCGGGTGGTAGAAAGGGAGCAGAGGCGGGTAAAATCTGCCCCCCGGAGCGCACGTCGCTAGCGGCTCAGCTCCTGGTCCCACCACGCGAACATCCCGTCTTCCGAGCGGCCGAGGGGGGCCCCGGCGTCACAGTACTCGCTCCACATCATCGCGCGCATCTGGGCTGTACGGGCAGGATCGCCCCCCGTGAGACGCAGCATTCGGGTGGTGAGATGGACGCGGCTGGAGGCGGTGGCGGGAGCGGCAGAGGCGGACATGGCGGTAGGGTGGGGCGGTAGAGAAGAGGGCTGACGTGGTTCAGCCGCTTGCCTTCCTAAATCCGTGCCGGCGTCTTCGCCCTCTGTACGCCGCCGGGTGCTCGGTCTGTTGTTCGCCATCCCTAGAGTTAGGTGTTGGAGGGTTCGCCCTCGGCTACGTTGCCTTGTCCGGGTCGGCTGCCAAGCTAACCCCCGGTGACAGGACTTCCCTCATGCTGAATTTGACACTAGTTTATTCGTTTCAAATAGATAAGTCACATTCGGCATTATTTCTTTCACATGGGTTTCTTTCGCAACAGAACGTGCGTTTATTAAGACTCGTGTTTTCCTCTAGGTCACCTCCAAGGATTCCCCTATGGCTCAGGGGTCCTTGCCCACCCCCTCGAACCTATGAGCAACCAAGACCACGCGGTCGGGACGCCCCCGGCCACCGCAGCTAGCTGCGACGACCTCGAACAGCTAGACCTCCGCGAAATGCTGACGCGGGCCAGCCGGATGCGGCTCGCCGACCGGACCCGCTTCTTCTCTACGTGGATCCGCGGACTGCACCAACGAGGCGGCAGCCTCCACCTCCGGCCCATCGGCTCGGTCACCGACCGCATCACGCACGTCGGCAACCACAACACGGACGCGATGCGCCCGATGCTGATGTTCGGGTCGAACTCGTACCTCGGTCTGATGTCGCACCCCTACGTGCGGCAGAAGATGAAGGACGCCATCGACGACTACGGCGTCGGGGTGAGCGGGTCCCCGCTGCTCAACGGGCGCGGGGCCCTCCACGTCGAGCTCGAGGAGCGGATCGCCGCTTTCAAAGGAAAGGAGGACGCGGTCATCTTCCAGAGCGGGTACGGCGCGAACGTCGGCGTGCTCTCCCTCCTGGCCGGGCGGCACGACCACATCCTCTTCGACGAGCTCAGCCACGCCTCCTTCCGCGATGGGCTGCGGATGAGCCTCGCCCACAACCACAAGTTCGGCCACAACGACGTGGACGACCTCGAGCAGCTCTTCGACCGGATCGGCGAGCACGACGGCGAGACGTTCGTCGGCGTCGAGGGCGTCTACTCGATGGACGGCGACGCGGCCCCGCTGGACCGGATCGCGCCGCTCTGCCGCAAGCACGGCGCGCTGCTGATGGTCGACGACGCGCACGGCACGGGCGTCCTCGGCGGCGGGCATGGCTCGGCGGCCGAGTTCGGCGTCACCGCCGACGTAGACCTGATCCTGAACACGTTCTCGAAGACGTTCGGCGTCACCGGCGCGGCGGTCTCCTGCTCGCGGCCCCTCGCCGACTTTCTGCGGTACTACGCCCGGAGCTACGTCTTCTCGTCGTCGCTCCCGCCGGCGAGCGTAGCGGCCGTCCTCGCTGGGCTCGACGTGATCGAGCGCGAGCCTGGGCGCATCGAGCGGCTCCATCATCTGATGGCCTACACGGCCCGTGCCTTCCGGCAGATCGGTTTTGACCTGCCCGAGCCGGAGTCGGCGATCATCGCCATCCGCTCGCCGCAGGGCATGCCGATCCGCGAGGCCGTCGTGGAGCTGAACGAGCGCGGCATCTTCCTCAACTCCATCGAGTACCCGGCGGTGCCGCCTTCGGAGGAGCGCTTCCGCATCAGCCTGATGGCGACGCACACCGAGGCGGACATCGACCGGCTCGCCGAGGTGTTTGGCGAGGTGTGGGACCGGCACGCGCCGCCGGAGCACCGCCTCAGCCGCTCCGGCCCCGCCAACCCCTCGCTCTCGGGCGACGGACAGGTCGGCACGCCGCCAGGGCTCTAGCTCCGGGGCTGTAGCTCCCGCGCGGGAGGCCCTCAGCCGATGCTCAGCCGATGACGTAGTGCTCTTCGGCGGCGAGGGCTTCCTGGAGGGCGTTTGCGGCGTCGGCGCGGAGCGCGTCGGCGTCGCGGTGGTGCGGGGCCAGGCGGGCGATGCCGACCGCGAGCGGCAGGTCGTCGGCGTGGACGCGCGCCGCCCACGTTTCGGTGGCCTCGGCGTCGGCGTAGAGGAAGACCCCGGCCATCAGCTCGCCGAACGTCTCGACGCGGCTGCCGGGGCTGACGGCTTCGAGGTGCTGCCGAAGGTGACGCTCCGCCTCGGCGACGGCCGCTGCGCCTTCTGCGCTGAGGCGCTCGGCGTCGGACAGGTAGACGAGCGCTAGGGCGAGCGGGCGGTCCGAGTCTCGGGCACGCTCCATCTCGGCGGCGATGATCTCGCGCCGGGTCGGCGCGGCGGCCGGAGCGTCGTCGCCGGCCGGGTCGAGCATCGCTCCGAGCAGACCGGCGTACTGCACCAGGAGGCCGCGCTGCCGCTCGCTGAAGCCTAGCTGATCCGGCGCGAGGTCCACGACGAGGTGCACCGGCCCACCAGGGAGCGTGGCGACGGGCAGCACGGCGGCCCCCCCGAGCGGCACCGGGTGTTTGTAGTGCGGAAGCCCGGCTAGGAGCGGATCGCCCTCGCCGAGAACGGTCAGCGGCCGGTCCGGGGAGGCGGCATCGAGAAACGACGCGTTGCCCTTCGGGAAGCGGCCTTCGCGGTGCGCGGCGGGGTTGTGCGAGAGCGCGACCTCGAGCGTGAGGCCGGAGGCATCGGTAGAGAACAGCGCGACGGTCTGCACGTCGGTGGCGGCCCAGAGCGCGCGGAGCAGCGAGGTCACGGCCGTCGGCGAGTGGGTGTGCCAGAACGGCGAGTCGTCCCGCGCCTCCAGCATGAGCGGCAGCGCCGGCACCGGCGGCGGCACTGACTCCGTGGGTGCCGTGGACTCGGTGGAGGCACGCGGAGCAAGAGCACGCGGCGCGGGAGCGTTCGGAGGGCGCGCAGCCGCGCTCGCTCGCTCCGGCAGCGGCCCGTCCTCGGGCGTGACGGCGGCCCCGCCGGAGACCTCTGCACTCGCCGCCGGGTCCGGGTCGGGCAGGGACTCTCCCCTTGGGCGGATGTCCGAGATGCCGAGCGAGCGGAGCTCGTCCTCGCGCGAGAGTGGGGCCGGCCGCTGTTGCGCGGCAGCCCGGCGGCGGCGGCGGCCGATGGCGAGGACGAGGAGCGCAAGCAGCGCGAGCGCGAGCACGGCCGCACCGGCGCTCAGAAGCCAGACGTTGTCCATCAGATATCCCAGAATGGCCGCGAGCGCGGCGAGGACAGGGACAAGCACCCAGACCATAAGGCTCTGCGCCGACCGCGCACACGAAGGAGAGAAGACGGCTGAATCTACCGGTACCCCTGTCCAATGTCAACCAGAAGGCGTTGCCTCGCCCAGCCGTTCTCAGAACGGCGCATCTTCCCACGTGAGTGCTCTATCTCCCACGATACGTCGCGCGGAGGTGACAAGGGCCCCTCCCTAATCGCCGATTCGCGGAAAGGGTGCCCGGCTTGCTCGGTTCCTCTCCGAGCGTGCCTGCCACAGGCAGAAGCGCCCGGCCCCTCAGGAGTGAGGGGGCCGGGCGCTTCCTCTTTATGAAGGCTTCACTACAGACTCTCGGCGTAGCCCTCCGGCACGGGCACGAACGTCGGCGCGCCGGTCGGCAGCGTGGCAGTGCCAGCCGGCAGGTCGACCTTGGGAAGCGCGAGCGCCGGCGTCTGTCCACCGAGAGGATTGGGCTCGGCCCAGAGGTCGCCGCGCGTGCTCTCGACGAGGACGTGGTCGCCGGCCCGGCCCCGGACGTAGTCGCGCGTGAGGGGGACCTTGCCGAAGGGCGTGTCGAGGACGTAGCTCGGCACCGCGAAGCCTGAGGTGTGACCGCGCAGCCCGCGCATCAGCGCCATCCCCGTCTCGATGGGCGTGCGGAACGCCGCCGTTCCGCCGATGAGCTGCGCCTGGTAGAGGTAGTACGGCCGCACCCGCATCGCCACGAGTCCCTCCACGAGCGCCTTCATGGTCGCGAGGTCGTCGTTGATCCCGCGCAGCAGCACGGTCTGATTGCCGACCGGCACGCCCGCCTCGGCGAGCCGGGCGCAGGCGGCGGCGGCCTCGGGCGTCAGCTCCTTCGGGTGGTTGAAGTGGGTGTTGAGCCAGACCGGATGGTGCGCCTCGAGGAGATCGCACAGGGCGTCGGTGATCCGGCACGGCAGCGTCACCGGCAGGCGCGACCCGAGGCGGATGACCTCGACGTGCGGGATCGCGCGGAGCCGGCCGAGCAGCCAGCCCAGGTTGGCCTCGTTGAAGACGAGCGGGTCGCCGCCGGTCAAGAGCACGTCGCGGATCTCGGGGTGCGCGGCGAGGTAGGCGAGCGCGTCGCTCAGCTCGTCCCGGCGCATCATGAAGTCCGCGTCGCCGACCATCCGCTTGCGGAGGCAGTAGCGGCAGTAGATCGCGCACTCGGAGGTGACGCAGAAGGCCACGCGGTCCGGGTAGTTGTGGATCAGGTTCTTGACCGGCGAGTGCCCCGCCTCGTCGAGCGGGTCGGCGACGCCGACGATGTCGGGCGCTAGCTCGCTCATCCTCGGGACCACCTGCCGCCGCACGGGGCAGCCTGGATCGGCCGGGTCCATCAGGCTCGCGTAGTACGGCGTGATGGTCCACCGGAAGATGTCGCGCGTGGCCGCGAGGGCGGCGAGCTCATCCTCCGTCGGGTCGATGTAGGCGCGGAGCGCGGCCTCGTCGCGGACGCGGTTCTGCATCTGCCACCGCCAATCCGTCCATTTCGGATTGAGGATCGGGGAGTGGGGAGTGACTTCCATCCTGAATCGGGGTTACGGGCGGCCGTCGAGGTTGGGGTAACGTCGGAAGGCGTGGAGCACGGCGGGGTCGCGGGTCGTCTCGAAGGCCTGGCCGCACCTCCCGCAGCGGAAGGTGATCGACTTGGGCTGCGCCGAGATGCCGTTGAAGAAATTGAGCCAGCCCAGCAGGCCGTAGCGCAGGTCGGGCCGCGCGAAGTGGTGGTAGCGGTCGTGCCCGCACGCGCACGTCGGGCGGCCGGAGTCGTTCGGTTCCATAGGCCCCCTACGCCGGACGACGCACCCGGATTCGCCGCCTGGCTTTCAGCGCCTGGCTTTCAGCCCAGCCCGAGGCGACGGAGGCCGCGCCCGAGCAGGTCGGCGAGGAAGTCGGGATAGGCCTGCCCGGCCAGCTCGGCGATGATGGCGAAGGTGCCGTCCGGGGCGAAGGTCGGGAGCGGGTTGATCTCGATAAACCACGGGTGTCCGGCGTCGTCGACGCGGAAGTCGAGCCGGGCGAAGTCGCGGCAGTCGAGTGCGCGGTAGGCGCGGAGCGCGAGGTCGTGGAGGCGCGCCTCGAGGGCGGCGTCGAGCGTGCCGAGGTCGTAGGCGAACGGCGCGCCGGCCTCCTCGAAGCGCTCGAGGGCGTGCAGCCCGATGCCGGTCTCGCGCTCCGTCGCCCGTTGCAGGACGGGCAGCGCCTCGCCCTCGCCGACGACGGCGACCGTGAACTCGCTTCCGGCCACGAACCGCTCGATCACGATGTCCTGCCGGTAGAGCCGCGCCTGCCGCTCGACCTCGGTCCGGAGCGCAGCCCCGTCGTCGCACCGGCTGCTCGGCGCGATGCCCTTCGCGGTCCCCTCGTAGCGCGGCTTGGCGAAGACCGGAAACGGCGGGAGACGCGCCTCGTCGATCGCATCTCTCTCCGTCGCCACTGTCCAGTCCGGCGTCGGGACACCGACGGCGCGGGCGAGGGTTTTGGTGAGCGCCTTGTCGAGCGAGACCGACAGCGTCAGCGCGTCGGAGCCGAGGCACGGGACGCCGGCTAGCTCGAGCAGGACCGGGGCGTGAGCCTCGCGGTTTCGGCTCCCGTAGCTCTCGGCAATCGTAATCGCCGCGTCGAGATCGAGCGGTCCGTGCTTCATGGTTTCGAGCAGCGCCTGCGCCGAGCCGATGCGGACCGGCGCGTGCCCAAGCGCCCGCACGGCGGCTTCGAGCGCGGCGACGGTCTCTTCGGGTTCGTACTCCGCGTCCCAATCGGGCGGAGCACCGGGCGGCGGCAGCGTGTCGCCGAAGCGGTCGTAGACGAGGCCGATCCTCACGGGCGCGCCCGGCTGCGCGGCACCGGTCCCGTCTCCTTCTCCGCCTCGGGCAGCGCGCCGAGAAACGTCGGCACCACTTTGGGCGGCTCGACGATCAGCTCGCGGGCGGTGGCCGCGACGGTCGCCGGGGCCTCGGCACGGTAGGCCTCTTCCCGCCGCTTCGCTGCCCGCCCGAAGATGGCGTGCAGCTCGGCCTCGCTGTAGCGTTGCTCGTCGGTCATGGGCAGGCGAAGGGAGTCGCAGCCAATTTAGGCGATGGCGCGGTCCAGTGCCGCCTGCCGCTTGCCGAGCTGCGCCGAGGCAAAGGTCAGGAGCTCCGTCGCGGTCAACCCGAACGGATCGCACTCCCCGCCGTAGGGGGCGAAGTAGTCGCCGAGCACGCCGACCACGAGCGGGAAGAGAACCTCGGCCTCGTCCTCTAGCACCTCGCGCAGGGCACCGTCGCGCTCGAAGGCCTCGCGCAGCAGGTCGATGCCGAAGGCGATGTGCCGGGCCTCGTCGCGCTGCACGAGCCGGATGCCCTCGACCAGGCCGGGCAGGATGCCGCGCCGCTCGAAGATCTGGTAGAACCCGTGGTAGCCCGTCTCGGCGAGCGTCCCCTCGACGAAGAGGTGGTAGGTCGTGAGGGCGCGGACGAGGGCCTCGTCGGAGGCGTCGGTGAGCACGGCGTCGAGGCGCTCGGGCAGCACGCGCTCGAACAGGGCGGCGTGCGACGCGCCGGTGTACGCGCTCAGGCCCGGGTTCCCGGCGACCTCGCCGAGCCAGCGGCGGAAGAACTCGGCGTGCTTGGTCTCCTCCCAGACCTGAGACGCGAGGAACGCACAGGCGGCCTCCTGCTCCGGCTTGCGGCGGAGCGCGACGAGCAGCGGGGCGAGGTCCGAGGCGACCGCCTCCTCCCCGCCGAGAAAAAGGGCACAGGCGCGGATGGTGGCGTCGCGCTCGTCATCGTCGAACGCCTCCCAATCGCGACGGTCCTGATCGAGACCGAGGGTCTGCGGGTCCCAGGCGAGCTTCTTGGCCTTGTGGTAGCGCGTCCAGTGCATCGAGTCGAGGTGCATCGGGGTCTTGGTCCGTGAGACAGGCTGCAACATACGGCAGCATCCAGACGCAGGCGGCGGCACCCCGCGAGGAGCGCCGCCGCTGGTACTTCTTCGCTCTACCGCTAGGCTACCGCAGCAGCGTCACCCGCTGCGTCTGCACCTGCCCACCGACCACCAGCCGCACCAGGTACACCCCGCCGGCCAGACCCGACCCGTCGAAGACCTCCTCGTGGGAGCCCGCCTCGCGGCGCTCGTCGGCCAGCACCGCGACCTCGCGGCCGAGCACGTCGTAGACGGCCAAGCGCACCGTCGCCGTCTCGGGCAGCGCGAAGCCGACGGTGGCGGCGCGCGCGAACGGGTTCGGGAAGGCCGGCGCGAGGGCGACCTCGGCCGGCACCGCCGTCGAGGCGACGGGCTCGGTGCTCTGGGTCGAAGCCGCCTCGACGAGGGCGCTCAAGCCCTCGGCGGAGTGCCACTCGGCTAACGCCACCGTACCTGCCGTCTGCGCCGCGCCCGTTTTCTCAAAACTGAACGCGCCCTGCGCCACCACGGCGTCCGGGAACGTCCCGAGCCGAACGAGCAGCGTGTAGTCGCCGCTGCCGAGCCCGCCTGGCACCGTTCCTTGCAGCCTCACCGGCCCGACCGTCCGGTCTGCCGGGAGCCTCACCGCGCGCGGCCCTTCGACCGGCCCGAAGAGACCACCGTTCGGCAGCACCACCATCACCCACGCGTCGACGGACTGCGCCGCCGAGGTGGTGTTGGCGAGCGTGACCTCGTACGTGACCTGTCCGCCCGAGGCCCCGATCGTGACCGGGTCGCCTTGCACCTCGGCGTGGGCGAGCAGAGCAGCTTCGGCGGCCTCGTAGGCTCCGAGGTCGATGTCGAGGCCCTCGACGCGCGGGGCGAGCGCGAGGTCGAGCGGGAGCTTCTCACTCGTGTTGCCATCGCCGTCCACGTCCTGGCGGTCGCGGGGCCGGAGCGTGGCATCGCCTTCGTCGCGGGCGGGCGAGGCGGGCAGCAGCGTGAGGTCGTCGTCGGCCGTGCCGACCGTGCCGTCGGGGCCGGCGGCGTCGGCGAAGAGCGGGTCGGCCACGAAGTTGCCGCCCTCGTCTATGACCTCGCTGAAGAAGCCGGTTCCGATGCCCTGCATCAGGCTGTGGCGGAAGGTGGCCTCCACGTGATCGTAGAAATAGGCACCGGGGCCGCTCGCCGCTGTGTTCCCCCAGAAGATCGTGTTGTCGAGGGCAACTTCCAAGGTACCGTCAACCGAGTGGGCATCGCCGTACAGTCCGCCGCCTTGACTCGTAGCGCTGTTGCCCGCAAACGTGACGCTAGAAAAGGTAGCCAAGGTGCTGCCGAGATCAGAGTCGAGGTGAACGCCCCCGCCGGACCCCGCGTTGTTGCCGGTAAAGACGGTATTGGTGACCTTGAGCTGCACAGGGCCGACGAAGAAGCCAGGGCGCACGTACAGGCCCCCGCCCACAAACCCGGCACTGTTGCCCTCGAACCGAGCGTTTGTGATTTGGATGGTGTTGTTCAGAGGCGTACTCTGGTAGAAGAAGGCTCCCACCCCACCGGAGCCTGCGGCCGTATTCCCAGAGAACCGGACGTTCGTGAACTCGAACCGGACCGAGGCCGCGTCGCTGTGCACTGCGCCGCCAGTCAGGGCTGCGTTGTCTGAGAACACCACGTCGGAGGCCAAGATCGCCGTAGGAACCGATGCGTTTGCCAAGTCCCCCGTATTCAACGCTCCGCCTTTGCTATCAGCGCTGTTGCCGACGAAGGCCAGGTTGCGCAGCTTCGGGATGCAGATTATGCTGTTGCCGGCAAACCCTGACTGTTCGAAGACAAGCCCGCCGCCCGAACGCCCCGTGGCGTTCCCGGCGGTGACGGTGAATCCATCGAGGACGGGTGCAGCCGGTTGACTCTGGGTGCACGTCACCTCGCTCATCCGCACGACGTGGTAGCTGTTCTCGTCGGCTCCGGCGAAGGCCGTCGGAATGGGGCCTGCGGCGCGCGCGAAGGCGCTCATCGCTTCCGCGTCGCGTTGCAGGTCGGCCCGTTCGGCCTCGGGCAGCGCAGCCAGCCGGGCCGCGACGTCTTCGCGCCACGATTCGTAAGCCGGATTGCGCTGCCTCGCGTCGTCGCCGGCCAGATCGCCGGAGAGAACGGTCTCGAACTGCGCCGGGTCGCGCTGCGCGGGGGTGCCGCCGCCGGAGGGGAAGCCGCCGTAGACTTCGACGCCGTCGAGAATGTCGAACGAGGCGTCCCGGTCGCCGGTCGTGCTCGGGACGTAGGTCCCCTCAGCGACGCGCACCTCGTCGCCGTAGGCGGCCGCTCCGAGCGCGTCCTGGAGATCGGTGAAGGCGTCGCTCCACGAGGAGCCGTTGCCGGCCCCGCTCGCACCCTCATCAACGTAGAGGATGCTTTGGGACAAGGCAGGCGTAGCGAGGGACAGGACGAGGAAAAGGCATAGCACGCTGAGTCGGCGCATCGGTCTGGGAGGTTGGGTAAAAGAAAGGTTTGGAGGCGCGTCGAGCCTTACGCGCTCCCTATATGATAAAAGACAGCCTCCCAATTTGCAAGTAAAGACGGTGAACCACGTAGACAAAAGGAAGCGGATCAGGGCGCATCACGCCCCAACGCAGCGGCGGCGGCGACCCCGAAGGATCACCGCCGCCGCGATACATCGACCTACGGCCAGCCTACTTCAGCAGCGTCACCCGCTGCGTCTGCACCTGCCCGCCGACCACCAGCCGCACCAGGTACACCCCGCCGGCCAGACCCGACCCGTCGAAGACCTCCTCGTGGGAGCCCGCCTCGCGGCGCTCGTCGGCCAGCACCGCGACCTCGCGGCCGAGCACGTCGTAGACGGCCAAGCGCACCGTCGCCGTCTCGGGCAGCGCGAAGCCGACGGTGGCGGCGCGCGCGAACGGGTTCGGGAAGGCCGGCGCGAGGGCGACCTCGGTCGGCACCGCCGTCGAGGCGGCGGCCTCGGTGACGCCGTTGGCCTCGGCGGCCAGGACCTCCAGACCCTCGGCCAGCGTCCAGCCTTCCAGGGTCGCCTCGCTCGCGGTCCGCGCGCCGGTCTTCTGGAAGGTGAACGAGTCCTCGCCCCGGACGTCATCCGGGAACGTCCCTACGCGCACGAGCACGGTGTAGGCGCCGGCCGGAGCACGCCCCGGCACGTTCGCCCGGAGCCGTACCGGTCCGACCGTCCGGCCCGCCGGCAGCCCGACCGAGCGCGGCCCCTCGACCGGCCCGACGATGTTGCCGTCGGGCAACTGCGCGACCACCCACGCATCGAACCGCTGGGTGCTCACCGTCCCGTTCGTGAGCGTGACGTCGTAGTTGAAGGCGCCGCCCGGCGGGCCGAGCACGACGGGCGGGTTGACCGCCTCGGCGTCGACGATCAGCCCACCGACACCCGTCACGGTCAGGCGCACGGGGTAGGTGTAGCTCGCCGGCTCGTTGGTCGAGAGGGCCAGCGTGTTGGTGTACGTCCCCGGCAGCAGCCCGTCGGCGCTGACCGCGACCGTGACCGTGGCCGACCCGCCCGGCGCGATGGAGCCCATCGCCGGGGTCACGTCCGTGATGAAGCCCGGCACCTGCCCGATCAGCACGGCCAGCCCGTCTTCGACGTAGGACGCGAACGAAGACACCTCCAGTCCGATCGAGCCGTCCGCGTTTTCGACCCCGATCGAGGCCGAGGTGCGGTCGCCGTCCATCGACTCGTACTGGAAGAGGATGGTGCCGTCGTCGTTCAGGATGGCCTGGAACGTGTAGTTGTCCCCCGTGCCGGGGCCGGGGAAGTGCGGGACGTTCTCCCACTGCACCACGAAGCGGCCGTCGCCGAGGTTCTGGTAGTAGACCTGCCCAGTGCCGTCGCCGGGGTCGAGGTCGTCCCAGAACGGGGCGATCAGGTTGTTGGGCGTGTTGCCGTTCGGGATGGGGTCGTTGGTGAAGTCGGACGGGGTGCTGTCGGAGGGGTCGAAGGTGAGGTAGCCGTTCGACGAGATGCCGACCTGCGTCTTGGCGTCGCCGTAGAACTCGAACGTGAACGGCAGCGGGACGAAGCGGCCGTCGTCATCGCCGAGGTTGAGCGCCGTGCCGACCCCGGAGATGTCGACGAAGTCGAAGACCGGGCCGTCGGGCTCGTTCGAGTCGATCCAGCCGTAGCCGAAGGCGTCGGGGCCGCCGGCCCCGCGCGCGGGGGCCGTGCCCTGGCGCGGGTCGGCCTCGCCCTTGCCCAGCTCGAGGTGCGGCAGGGCCGCCGAGGCGCTGCGCGAGAACTGGAGGAAGTCGTACGTCAGGTCCTCGTTGCCGCTGTTGCTGATCGTCAGCGTGGCGGTGCCGCTCGTGCTCGGGGCCAGCGTCAGGTCCAGCCCGACGCTCGGGGCGGGGTCGAACGAGGCGACGGGCATCGAGCCGTCGATCTGGTCCCAGAAGGCGGTGTTGAAGGTGCTCGTGCCGCTGTTGCTGCCGGTCCCCGCGGTCGAGCAGCCGCCGTTGGTGTGGACGCCGATGGCGCGGCCCGTGGCCTCGTCGATGACCGGGCTGCCGGAGTTGCCGCCCTCGGTGTCGGTCTGGTAGCGCACCGTGGTGCCGGTGTTGCTGATGCTGGGGCCGGTGTGGGTCTGCTGCGTCTGGTTCTGGGCGTTGCGCCCGCCGGTGGAGCCGGGCGGCGTGTCGTCGACGCCGTAGCCGGTGATGCGGATCGTGGTCGGGCTGCGGTCGCGGACGACGTCGAAGAACGCGCCCTGCGCCTGGAGCGCGGTGAGGCCGGTCTGCGTGTTGGGCTGGGTGCGGAAGACGCCCCAGTCGTTGCCGATGCTGCCGTTGGCCGAGACGATGCTGCTGCCGATCACGGTGTACTGGTCCGCCGGGGGGGGATTCTGGATGGCCCCGTTGGGCAGCGACGGCGGCACGTTGAACTGCACGACGCTCGCCCCCGAGGCGACGCAGTGGCCGGCGCTGACGAACATGCCGCTCTCGATGAGCCACGCCGTGCAGCCGACGCTGAGCAGACGCCCGGCCGCCGGGTCGCTCGACGCGGTGCGGTCGTCCTGCGAGCCGCACTGCGAGCGGCCGTCGACCGGCGGGACGTCGCCGACCGTGACCTCCTCGATGCGCGCGAAGACGCCCTCGTCGCCGGGGGCGACGAAGAGCTTCACCTCGACGGCGTCGCCGTTGAAGTAGGCGCTCGTGTTCTCCCACTGCGCGAGCGCGGCGGCGTCGAGGTGCTGCACGGCCCCGTCCTGGAGCGAGGTGACCGTGAGGTAGCTGCCGGTGCCGAGGGCGGCGTCGCTGAAGGCGAGCCGCAGCCACGGCGCGTCAGGGACTTCGACGACGGCGCTGTAGGCCTCGACGGCCGCCGCCGCGCGCTGGTTTTCGTGGACGCCCGAGTCGAGGGCGTAGCGCTCGACGTGGGAGACGAGCGGGGCCGTCTGCGCGAGCGCCACGTGGGGCAGCCCGACGAGGAGCGCCGCGACGAGCGTCAGCGCAAGAGAACGAAGCGAGAAGGTCATGGTCGATCTGGTTGAGTTGGAAGGGGGAAGTCCCCTAACCTAGGGCAAAATCGAGGCGCGCGAAAGTCCAGTCTAGAGAAAACTTCACGCCACCAAGGCGTTTCCGGTTTTGCCCGTCCGCTCTCGGCCGGCCCGGCCCCTCGCTTTTCGCCAACTCTTTCCCGCTGCGCCCCACCGGCCGGGCGTTCTTTAGCGCGCTGTCTTTCCCCCCTCGCCGCGCCGGCCATACTAGGACCGGAGCCTCGGCGTTGATCCTGCTGTCTGCCCGACCCATCCACCGCGTTCCCCGTATGCGCCGACTTCGGCTCCCCCGCGCTCTCCGGCTCGGCCTTCCCGTGGCTACCCTGCTTCTGCTAGCGGCCTGCGAGAACCCGTCCGGCCTCCCCGACGGCTTCGGCGACGACGGGGCGAGCGACCCCACCGCCACCCCGCTCCGCGCCGACTCGGCTTTCCTCGCCCCGCTCGACGACTTCACCGGCGCGTTCGTCTCCAACACTGGCTTCACGACCTTCCGGCTGCTCGCCGGCCAGGCGGACGATCCCGACTTCGGCGCGGTCACGGCGCTCGGCTACATCGACGTGCTCGCTCCGGCGACGTTCCCCGAGGGCTTCCGCGACCGGCCGGTGGAAGAGGTCACCCTCCGGCTCGTGCGCGATTACGTCTACGGGGACACCCTCCTGCCGACCGTCTTCGACCTGCGCCAGGTGGCCGAGGAGTGGAACGCCATCGGGTCGGACGGCGGGTCGGTGACGTCGGACACGCTCTTCCCCGTCCAGGACGAGATCATCACCAGCTTCGAGGTCGCCGGGGACTCGCTCGTCGAGGTGGCGATGCCGGAGGACTGGATCGCGGCGAACGACACGACGCTGCGGAGCACCCAGTTCTCGACGCTCTTCCACGGCTTCCAGCTCCGGGCCCAGGACGGGAGCACGGCGGCCTACGGCTTCACCGGCGCTTCGTCGCTCGAGCTCATCTCCGACGGCGACACGGTGCGCTACCAAGCCTCGGAGCTGTTCTCGAACATCGAGGCCGAGCCGCCGACGGTGCCGCTCGGCGACGGCGTCGTCCGGCTCCAGGACGGCACCGGCCTCGGGCTCGAGCTGAACTTCGACCTCGGCGCGCTCGGCCGCACGGCGCTCAACACCGCCTTCGTCCGCGTCGACGTGGGTGAGACGCCCGACGCGCAGCCCGGCTTCGCCCGCCCCGTCGCCGAGGAGCTGGCCCTCTTCGGCCTCCCCGGACCAGACTCGACGAACAGCGCCGCCGCCCTCGCGCCGCTCTTCCTGGCCTCGGCCACGCGGGACGAGGACGGCCAGACGTTCTCGTTCAACTCGGCGGCGCTGACGGCCGTGCTGCAACAGCTCGTGCTCGGCACCTCGCGCCTCGAGGGCTTCGCCATCGGCTTCCCCACGGCCCCGCCGAGCCTCGACGTGGTCCCGCTCCTCGGCCTCGGCGGCGAGGCGCGAGGCCCGCGCGCCGTCCTCGTCCTGATCCCGGGCGACGGCTAGGGCAGTGCTCCGGCAACCCAACGGCGCGCCGCGTGTCTCTCTCGTACCCTCCGCTTTTTATGTCCATGCGTCTTCTCGCTCTCGCGCTCGTGCTCCTGGCCGCCCTCCCCGCGCAGGCGCAGAGCAACCGGAACTACGGCACGGCCTACTCGCGCTTCGGCCTCGGCGAGCGGCACTCGTTCGAGTCGTCCCAGGCCGCGATGCTCGGCGGCGCGGGCGTCGCCCTCCGCTCGCCGCTCTACAACGGGATCGGCAACCCGGCCCTGTGGAGCGACCTGGCGCTGACGCAGTTCAGCGCGAGCGCCGCCGTCGAGGGGCTGGAGTCCGAGGACGCGACCGGCGAGACCGGCCGGCTGACGAGCGGCGCGCTCGAGGGGCTGCAGTTCGGCGTGCCGCTGCTCGCCGGGCGGCTCGGGATGACGCTCGCCCTGCGGCCGTTCACGCGCGTCAACTACCTCACCGCGCGCGACGGCGTCGTGGCCGACACGACGCTCCTCGACGACCCGCTCCCCTACCGCGAGAACCTCGAGGGCGACGGCGGCCTCCAGCAGGTCCGCTTCGGGCTCGGCTACCGGCTCGGCCCGGCCCTGGCCGTCGGCGCGAGCGTGGACGTGCTCTTCGGGGCCATCGACTACGTCCAGCGGATCGACTACGAGAGCGGGGCCATCGCCGAGGCCCGCGTGACGCGGACGACGACGCTCAGCGGCGTCAGCGGCACCGTCGGCGTCCTCGGCTCGAAGGTGGGCGTCTTCGGCAAGCAGGACGCCTTCTCGGTCGGGGCGACGCTCTCGCTCCCGACCCGGCTTAGCGGCGAGCGCTCGCGCACGAGCGGCTTCTCGCTCGACCAAGACACGCTCACCACGCGCGGCGACGGCCAGGTAACGGTCCCGCTCCAGGTCGTGGCCGGCCTCTCCTACCTCCCCGACGCGCGGTGGACGCTCGCCGCCGACGTCCGCTACGAGCCGTGGAGCGCCTTCGAGAGCGACTTCGCCTTCGGCGGCTTCGATCCCACCACCGCCTGCACCGAGGGCTGCGACCAGCTTCGCGACCGGCTCCGGGTCGGCGGCGGCGTCCAGTTCGTGCCGGCCGGCTCGGAGCGGGCGCGGGGCTATCTTGCCCGGACCGCCTACCGCCTCGGCGGCTACGCCGACCGCGCCTACTACGACGCCGGCAGCACCCCAGGCTCCGTCACGACGCTCGCGCTCACCGGCGGCCTCAGCCTGCCGGCCGTGCTCCCGACGGCGCGCCTCGACCTCGGCTTCGAGGTCGGCACGCGCGGCACCACCGAGCGCGGTTTGGTCCGCGATTTGTTTATCAAAGGGTCGGCCACGATTAACTTCGGCGAGCGCTGGTTCCGACGGCGCAAGCTGGGCTAGCCGCCCCCTTGCCGAACCCCTCCTGTCCGCTTTTCTGACCGCAACCGACCGACCGATGACCCGTCTCCTCGCCCCTTTCGTCCTCCTCGCCCTGCTCGTCGTCGGGCTCGCCCCGGCGGCCTCCGCTCAGCCGGAGGGCGAGATCGAGTGCTCCGATGATCGCAACGAGAAGGCGATCCACTACACGCTCTACGCCGAGCCGTTCAAGGCCGGCGACTACGAGGGCGCGCTCCCCGAGCTGCGGTGGATCCTCGAGTGCGACCCGACCTTCACCGGCCGGGACCCCGACGGCCGCAACCTCCGCCGCGCCGTCGCCCTCTTCGACAGCCTCGCCGCGCGGGCCGCGACCCCGGCCGAGCAGAAGGCGTATCTCGACGAGGCGCTTGCGGTGCTCGACACCGCGCCGTCCATCTTGCAGGAGGCCGGCGTCGCGGTCGAGCCGCACGAGTACGTCCTCCGCAAAGGCCGCTTCATCCAGAGCTATCCCGACGTCTTGGCCGACCGGCAGCCGATGGTTTACGACCTCTTCGTCGAGGCCTTCGAGATGCAGCCGGACTCGCTGAGCGACTACTACGTCAACTACATCGCGGGCGAGCGCGTCCGCCGCGCCCTCGAGGAGGACACGCCCGAGGCCAAGGTCGCCGCGCGCGAGTACCTCGTCGACGAGCTCCAGCCGCAGGCCGACGACCCGGCCTACATCGACGGGCTGATGGAGAGCCTCATCACGACGCCGCGCGAGCAGTACGCCTTCCTCAAGGAGCGCTACGAGGAGGACGCCGAGCAGCTCTCCGAGGACGAGCTGAAGACGCTCTACTCGCTCAACCAGAACGAGGAGCTCAAGGACCCCGAGCTGAACCGCACGCTCCGCGAGGTGATGCTCACGCTCGACCCGACGCCGGGCCTGCTGCTCAGCTTCGCCCGCCAGTCGGCCGATGACGGCGACTACACCGCCGCGCAGGAGTTCTACGACCGCGCCCTCGCGCTCGCCGAGGACCCGGTGGAGAAGCGCGACATCAACTACGCCATCGCCGTCTTCAAGGACTCGCAAGGCCAGCGCGCCGGGGCGGCCAACTACGCCCGCGCCGCGCTCGACTTCGACTCGAACCACGGGCCGTCGCTCTACCTCATCGCCGGCCTCATCCAGCGCTCCGTCGGCCGGGGCGACGCCCGCGCCGCCGCCGGCTACTGGTGCGCCGCCGACCAGTACAGCCGCGCCGCCAACGCCGCCGCCAGCTCCGGCGACAGCGACCTCGCAGCGAGTGCCCGCCGCGCCGCCGGGAACGCCGCCAATGCCGGGCCGAACGCCGAAGACTACTTCTTCCTCGGCTGGCAGCCCGGCCAGACCATCACGGCCTCCTACGGCTGGGGAAGCTGCTCGACGCGCGTCCGCTAGTCCAGGCTGCCTCTCGCCTCAACCGGCGGTTCCTCTCGAGGAGCCGCCGGTTTTTCGTTGGGGCTGGGCAAAAAAAGTAGGGGCGACCAGCCGGTCGCCCCCACAGTCGTTCGGGATGAAGCCGGCGGTCAGCCGGCCAGTGCCGCCTCGGCCTCCTGGCGGGCGAGCTTCTGCTGGACCTGCTGCTCGATCCACTGGTAGGTCCGGTCGAGCCCTTCCTCGAGCGCGATCTTCGGCTCCCAGCCCAGGACTTGCTTGATCTTCTCGTTGTTCGAGTTGCGTCCGCGCACGCCCATCGGCCCGTCGATGTGGGCCTGCTCGATCTCGACGCCGGCCGCGTCGGCGGCAATCTGGGCGAGGTGGTTGATCGTCACCATGCGGTCGCGGCCGAGGTTGAGCGGCTCGGTGCAGTCGCTCATCATCAGGCGGTAGACGCCCTCGACGCAGTCGTCGACGTGCATGAACGAGCGGGTCTGCTCGCCGTCGCCCCAGATTTCGACGCGGGGCGTGCCGCCCGGCTCGCCCTCTTTGCCGCCGAGGAGTTTGGCGTAGGCCGTCTTGCGGCACATCGCGGCGGGCGCTTTCTCCCGGCCGCCCTCCCAGGTGCCCATCTCGCCGTAGACGTTGTGGAAGCGGACGGTCCGGGTCTCGATGCCGTACTGCTTGTGGTAGTGGTAGGTGAGCTGCTCGGTGATGAGCTTCTCCCAGCCGTAGGCGTCCTGCGGCTGCGCCGGGTAGGCGTCCTCCTCCTTGAGCGGCTTGACCTCGGCCTCGGTCTGGAGGTACTCGGGGTAGATGCACGCGCTCGACGTGTAGAGGTAGTGCGAGACCCCGGCGAGCCGGGCCGCCTCCATCGTGTGCGTGTTGATCAGGATGTTGTTGTGCAGGATCTCGGCGTGGTACTTCGAGATGAACCCCATCCCGCCCATGTCGGCCGCGAGCGCGTAGACGTGATCGATGCCGCGCGTGGCCTGGAGGCAATTGGCCCAGCGGCGGAGGTCGAGCAGCTCGAACTCGTCGGCGCGCGTCGCCTCGAACTCGGGCATCTTGATGTCGACGCCGCGGACCCAGTAGCCCTTGTCCTTGAGGTAGCTCACGAGGTGGTGGCCGATGAAGCCGCCGGCCCCGGTGACGAGAACCTTCGTCTTGGAGTGGTCCGAACCGTTGGTTGCGTTGTTCATTGCGTCCCTGCTGGAAGAGGCTGAAAAAGGAGAAGGTCGAAATAGAAAACGGCCCGCCATCCGCGAGGACGGCGGGCCGCAGGGCCTAGTTCTGAGAGAGGTAGCCCATCTCGGTCAGGTCGCCGATGATCTTGTCGACGGCTTCGCCGACCTCCATCTCCTGGGTCGGGATGTCGATCTCGGCGTCGGTCGGGGCCTCGTAGGGGTCCGAGATGCCGGTGAACTCCTTGATGATGCCGGCGCGGGCCTTGGCGTAGAGGCCCTTCACGTCGCGCGCCTCGCAGACCTCGAGCGGCGTCGAGACGAAGACCTCGACGTAGCCGCCGCCGGCCTCGATGGCGTCGCGGTTGGCGCGGCGGTCGGCCTCGTACGGGGCGATGGGCGCGCAGACGGCGATGCCGCCGTGCTTGGTGATCTCGCTCGCCACGTAGCCGATGCGCTGGACGTTCGTCGAGCGGTCCTCGCGCGAGAAGCCGAGCCCCTTGCCGAGGTGCGTCCGCACCACGTCGCCGTCGAGCAGCGTCACGTTCCGGCCCGACTCCATCAGCCGGTCGACGAGAGCATTCGCGACGGTGCTCTTGCCCGAGCCCGAGAGGCCGGTGAAGAAGACCGTGAAGCCCTGCTGGCTCTTGGGCGGGTGGCTGAGCTTGAGCTCCTTGACGACCTCGGGGTAGGTGAACCAGCCGGGGATGTCCTCGCCGTTGGCGAGCATCTCGCGCTGCTGCGTGCCCGAGATGTTCTCGAACGACTTGCCCTGCTCCTTGGCCTCGTCGATCGGGATGTAGGCGTCGTCCTCGGGGACGTAGACCATCAGCTTGAACGGCACCATCTCGACGCCGATCTCGTCCTGGTGCTTCTGGAACAGCTCCTGCGCGTCGTAGGGGCCGTAGATCGGCTCGCCGTCGGAGCCGTTGCCCGGGCCGGCGTGGTCGCGGCCGACGACGAGGTGGGTGCAGCCGTAGTTCTTGCGGATCAGGCCGTGCCAGACGGCCTCGCGCGGGCCAGCCATCCGCATCGCGAGCGGCAGCAGGCTCAGCATCGCCTGGTTGTCGTCGTACTGCTTCAGGATGGCCTGGTAGCAGCGGACGCGCGTGTAGTGATCCACGTCGCCGGGCTTGGTCATGCCGACGACCGGGTGGATCAGGAGCGTGCCGCCGATCTCCTCAGCGGCGCGGCTCGTGAGCTCGTAGTGCGCGCGGTGCATCGGGTTGCGCGTCTGAAAGGCGACGACGCGGCTCGCGTTCATCTTCTCGAACTCGGCGCGCAGCTCGGCCGGGGTGTGGCGGAGGTCCTTGTAGTCGTAGTGGACCGGGAGCTGGACGCCCTCGAGCGTGCCGCCGAGGTAGACCTCGCCCGCCTGGTCCATGAGGTAGGCGACCGCGGGGTGCTTCTTGTCGGTCGTGCCGAAGACCTCCTTCGCCTCGCGCTCCTTGTCCGGGGTCCAGCTGCTCTCGACCGTCATGATGGCGAGCAGCAGGCCGGTGTTGTCGCGGAGGGCGACGCGGTCTCCTTCGTTCAGGCCGCCAGCCGTCTCCTCGTCTACGTCGAGCGTGATCGGCATCGGCCAGAGGGTGCCGTCCTCGAGGCGCATGTCGCTCACGACGCCCTCGTAATCAGCCTCGGTCATGAAGCCCTTGAGCGGGGAGAAGCCGCCGTTGAGGATCAGCTCGATGTCGCAGGTCTGGCGCGGGGTGAGCGTGATCGAGGGGAGGTCGTGGGCGGCCTCGCGGGCAGCGTCGTCGTTGGTGTCGGCCACGAGGTCGCAGAGGGTGCCGCCATGCGGGGCAATGAGGGTGTCGGTCATCTGTAAGGCTGGAGGATCGGGAAAGAGGAACAGGGGGAGGAGGAAAAATGCCTAAGCCGTCCGCGAGGTTCAGGCCGGGGAGATTCTCCTTAGAAACTGCTTACACGCACGTCGGGGCGCGAGGAGCGTCACTCCACGAGGGTAACGCGCTGCGTCTCGACCTGCCCGGCGGCTTCGAGGCGGACGACGTACACCCCGGCGGCCAGCCCGCGCGCGTCCAAGCGGAGGGTGCGCGCGCCGGCCGGCCCCGGTCCATCGGCGAGCACGGCGACCTCGCGCCCGAGCACGTCGTAGACCGCCACGCGGACCGGGCCGGCGCGCGAGGTCTCGACCGTCAGCGCCGTCGCTCCGGCGAACGGGTTCGGCCCGGCGAGGCGGAGCTGCAAGGCGCGGTCGGGCGCGCCGGACGGCTCGGAGGCTACGGGCGCGGACCGGACGCGGTAGACCTCCCCTTCGCCGTCGGGGCCGATGTAGTTCAGCACGTACAGCTCGCCATCCTCGTCGACTCCGAACGACGAGATGAGCAGGTCGGTGTCGAGCAGCTCGGTGTTGGTCGTGTCGCCCGTCGCCGCGTCGATCTCCAGCGCCCAGAGCCGACCCGTCACGTAGTCGCCGTAGACGTACGCCCCCACGAGGGACGGCACCTCCGACCCGCGGTAGACCCTGCCGCCCGTCACCGAGCGCCCGTCCTCGCGGCCGTACTCCCACACCGGCAGCGCCAGGCCTTCGGTGGAGCAGCCCTCCATCGGCTCGAAGCACAGCGTGCCTTCGAGCACCGGCCAGCCGTAGTTGCCGCCCACCTCGATGCGGTTGACCTCTTCGCGCCGCGCCTCGCCCACGTCGCCGAGCCACAGGTCGCCCGTCGCCGGATCGTGCGACATCCGCCACGGGCTGCGCACCCCCCACGCGTAAATCTCTCCGCGCTCCGGCCCACCGGTGTCGGCGAACGGGTTGCCCTCGGGGATGCCGTAGCTCAGCCCGGCGTCGGGCGCGTCCACGTCGAGCCGCAGCACCGAGCCGAGCAGCGTCGTGGGGTCCTGCGCGTTGCCGAACACGTCGCCGCAGCAGCCGCCGTCGCCAAGCGCGATGTAGAGCAAGCCGTCGGGGCCGAACGAGAGGCCGCCGCCGTTGTGGTTGAACAGCGGCTGCTCGACCTCCAGCAGGATCACCTCCGAGGCGGGCTCGGCCGTGAGCGGATCGCCGGGGTCGCGGGCGAAGCGGGCGATGACGCTGCGTCGGGGGCCGGTGGCGTAGTAGTGGACGAAGACGAAGCCGGTGGCGGCGTAGTCCGGGTGGAAGGCGAAGCTCAGCAGCCCCCCCTCGAGGTCGGCCTCCCCGACCCGGTCGGCGATGTTGAGAAACAGCCGGGCCAGCGTGAGATCGCCCCCCGCCCCGACCTCGAAGGTCCCGATCAGGCCGCGCTGCTCGGCGATGTAGAGCCGGCCCTCTTCGTCAGCTTGCAGATCGACGGGGCGGACGAGGCCGCTGAACACGGGGTCGAGCCGGACCTGCGCCTGGGTGTGTGGCGTGGCGGCCGCGAGGGCGAGGAGCAGCAGGGCGTATTTCATACAGAGGGGGAGGTCGGATGGGCGAGCACTGCGCCTCAGCCGTCGCGGCGCAGGTGCTCGTCGAAGAAGGCGAGGGTCTTCTGCCAGGCGTCCTCGGCGGCGGCGGCGACGTAGCGCTCGCCCGACGGGTTCGCAAAGGCGTGGCCTGCGCCCTCGTAGACCTCGATGTCGGCCTCTTTGCCGAGGCCCTTAAGCGCGTCCTCGAACTCCCGAACCTGGCTCACGGGAATCCCCTGGTCCTCGGCCCCGAAGATGCCGAGGATCGGCATGTCGAGCGCGGCGAGCCGGTCGCGGTCGGTGACGAGCTGCCCGTAGTAGATCGCTGCGGCGTCGATCTCCTGCGGCAGCGCGAGCGCCGCGCGGAGCGACCATCCGCCGCCGAAGCACCACCCGATCACGCCGACCCGGCCGGCGTTCTCTTGCGTCTTGAGGTAGGCAAGCGCCTGCGTCAGGTTGTCGGTCAGCCCCGCCTCGCGCTCCATCGCGGCGCTCATCAGGCTCCGGGCCTGCTCGGGCGTCTCGGCCGACTCGCCGCCGTAGAGGTCAACCGCGAGGACGACGTAGTCCTGCGCGGCGAAGCGCTGGGCCATCGCCTGGATGTTGTCGTTCAGCCCCCACCACTCGTGGATCACAAGCAGGCCAGGGAGCGTCGGGGCCGCCTCGCCGGTTGCCTGCCCCTCGAACGCCGGCCGGGCGAGGTAGCCGGTGACACTTTCGCCCCCAACGGTGGCGTAGACCGGCCGGCCGGTGACGAGGTCGTCGTCGGCCGAGGCGGCCAGGGGCGTCGCCACCGGCGTGTCGCCGGCGTGCTCGCGCGCCATGGCGTCGCCGTAGTCATCGCCGGAGCGCGTGCAGGCGGTAAGGGCGAGGACGAGGACCAGCAAGAGGGGGCGCATGGCAGGCGGGGGATAGACAACGCGGCGGCAGCCCAGAGGCCGCCGCCGCGCCAGACGACAGAAAACGGCGTGGGCGAATCTACTTCAGCAGCGTCAGCCGCTGCGTCGCCACCTGCCCGCCGGCCTCGAGCCGTACCAGGTAGGTCCCGCCGGCCAAGCCTCGGCCGTCGAGCGCGACCTGGTGCCGGCCTGCCTCCCACGTGCCATCGGCCAGCTTCGCCACGGCGCGCCCGAGCACATCGTAGACCACCAGCCGCACCTCGGCCGCCTCGGGCAGCGCGAAGCTCAGCGTGGCGGTTCGAGCGAACGGGTTCGGGAACGCCGGAGCGAGCGTCACCTCAGCAGGCAACGCCTCGGCGGCGGCCTGGGTCTCCAGCGTGGCCGTCGCGAGGGCGTCGAGCCCGCCGGTCGTCTGCCACCGCTCGGGCGTTGTCGCGGCGGACCGCGCCGCGCCGGCCTTGTCGAAGGAGAACGCGCCCTGCGCCTCGACCGCGTCGGGGAAATCCCCCAGCCGCACCAGCACGGTGTACTCGCCCCACGCGATGCCGCCCGGCACCGAGGCGCTCAGCGCCACCGGCCCGACGGTCCGGCCGGCCGGCAACGTCACCGTGCGCGGCCCCTCGACCGGCCCGAAGAGCGCTCCGTTCGGCAGGCGCACCATCGCCCAGGCGTCGACGGTCCGGGCCGAGGAGGTTTCGTTCGCGAGCGTCACCCGGTAGGTGAGCGCGCCGCCTGTAGCCCCGACGGTGACCGGATCGCCCTGAAGCTCGGCCCGGGCGAGCAGGCCAGCCGCCGGCCGCTCGTAGGCCCCGAGGTCGACCTCGAGGCCGTCCACGCGCGAACCGCCGGCCAGGTCGAGCGGGAGCGGTTCGCTCGTGTTGCCGTCGCCGTCGAGGTCAGCGGTATCGTCGGGGAGTATGGTCCGGTCGCCCTCGTCCACGGCGGGCGAAGCCGCGAGCAGCGTCAGATCGTCGTCGGCTGTGCCCACCGTGTCGTCTGCGCCGTCGGCGTCGGCGAAGAGTGGGTCGGCGACGAAGTTGCCGCCAGCGTCGGTGACGACTGACGCGAAGGTCGCAACGGCTTCTTGCACAAGGCTATGGCGGAACGTGGCTTCCACGTTGGCCGGGCCCATTACAAACACACCCGTCCCCTCCGAGGCTCTGTTGTCCCAGAGAATAGAGTTGTTGAATACCGCCGTAGTCCCATCCCCAATCCCGCCGCTTACGAACACCCCACCCCCCGTGTCTGAGGCGACGTTCCCCGCGAAGGTGACGTTCGAAAATAGTACGTCGCCTGCCCCGGTCTGACCGACAACATAGACAGCACCCCCATCATCAAACGCTCTGTTTCCAGAGAATACTGTGTTGATGAATTCCACACCCGGCTGTCCAAGGTCAAATCCGAATATCTGAACGGCCCCTCCATCTTGTGCAGCCCTGTTTCCGTAGAACGCAGTGTTCGTGAACACCGTATTGGTCTCCGCGAAGCCGATCGGGAAGAGGCGCACGGCCCCGCCATTCCTGTCGGAAGTGTTATGCTCGAAAACTGCCTCCGTGAAAAACAATCTCGAAGCGATGATGCCAGTGGCATCCACAGCACCTCCGCCCGCAGTGCCTGCAGTGTTTCTCGAGAACAGAACGTTCTCAAAAAGCACCGTTCCAGGGTAGAACATGCCAGACCCATCGAGTCTAACGGCCCCACCACTCGAAGCAGCGCGATTGCCCACAAAGATGAGGTTGCGGAGTGTAGGACGACATGCAATGATGTCTTGGGAACCGGGCAAATAGAGAAGCCCACCACCGTTCAGGTCATTCCCACTCCCGTCAGCATTCCCACCGGTGACAGTGAACCCGTCGAAGACCGCCGGGTCGGGCTGAGCGTTCGTGCATTCCAGGTCCATCCGTACGACGTGGTAGCTGTTCTCGTCAATCCCTAAAGAGTCAGCAGCCCCGTTATCATCCCCGCTGAGATCGCCCGAGAGGGTCGTCTCGTTGAGGGGGGGATCGCGCGGGCCACCACCCGAGGGATAGCCACCGAGGACGCGCACGCCGTTGTCGATCTCGAACGACGCCGAGCGGTCGCCGGTCGCGCTCGGCGTGTAGGTGCCCTCGGCGACGCGCACCTCGTCGCCGGCGGCCGCAACGGCGAGGGCGTCCTGGAGATCCGTGAAGGCGTTGCTCCACGAGGCGCCGCTGCCGGTGCCACCGGCGCTTTGGTCGACGTAGTAGACGGTCTGCGCCACGGCGGGCGCGGAGAGCAAGGCGAAAGAAAGCACGCCGAGGAGGGCGTACCTGATGCTGAGGAGTGGCATGACGCTAGGGAGTTGTGAACAGATCGAGTCCCGTGCGCGGTGAGCCCAACACACCCTAATTACGATACACAATAGAGCGTTACCGCGCCAAGGGGCTCCAGCGCTTTCCACCCGCTGGGTCTGGCGCACCGGCTCTTTCCGCCTTCCGATCCGCCGGTCCCTTCGGCTGCCGAAGCGTGCGCGCTCGTAGCTTGGCCCCCCGCCTTCCCCTGGCCTCGCTGTGAGCGACGCACCGCCCGTCATTTCCTACGCCGCCGAGCTCAAGCGCAAGGCGCTCCACCTCGGCGCGCTCGTGATCCCGGCCGGGATTCTCGTGCTCGGCCGGACCGCGGCGGTGTGGCTGCTCGCTCCGCTGGCCGTGTTCGCGGTGACGTGCGACGTGCTGCGGACGCGCGTCCCGGCCGTGCACCGCTTCATCAACTGGGTCTTCGCGCCGATCATGCGGCCCGAGGAGCAGCCCCCGTTCGGCGGGCCGGTGGTGATCAATGGGGCGACGTGGATGTGCGTCTCCGGAGCCTTGTGTGCGCTGCTGTTCCCCGAGCCCATCGCAGCGGCGGCGCTGGCGATGCTGATGGTGGGCGACGGCGCGGCGGCGGTCGTCGGGCGGCGGTTTGGGCGGACGCGCTACCCGTTCTCGCCGAAGTCCGTCGAGGGGTCGGCCGCGTTTTTCGTCACCGCTTTCGCGGCGGCGGTGCCGTTCGGCCTGCTCCCGCCTGAGGGCGTCGGGCTGCCCGTGCTCGCGCTCGGGGCGGCGGTGGCCGCGCTCGTCGAGGCCCTCCCGGTGCCGATCAACGACAACGTCCGGGTGCCGCTCGTGGCGGGGGCCGTGATGATGCTCGCGGCTGGCTGACCGGTTCCCCATTTAGACGAGGGCGACCGCCGTTCGCCACATCGTCGCCCACCGTCTTGCTGCCATGCCCTCGATCGCGCAACGTGCTGAACGCCTGGCCCGGCGGGCCATCAAACTGGTGCCGTTGCCGCAGCCGCCGCTCGTGCGGACGCGCTACCCGGTCGTGCTGATGCACGGCTTCGGGGCGCTCGCGAACCTGATGCAGGGCGGGGTGCTCCACGCCGAGGCGATGCACCTGCGCGGGCACGGCGTGCTCGCCTATGCGCCCCACGTCAACCCCTACGACACTGTCGCCGTCCGCGCCGCGGCCTGGTCCGAGCGCCTCGACGCCGTCCTCGCCGAGACCGGGGCGGAGAAGGTTAGCCTGGTCGCGTTCTCCTCAGGCGGCCTCGACGCGCGCTACCTGATCAGCACGCTGGGGCGCGCGGCGCAGGTGGCGGCGCTCGTGACAGTCTCGACGCCGCACCGGGGCAGCGCCGTCGCCGACTACCTGCTCTCGCGGCCGGAGCGCCTGCGGGCCTGGGCCGTCGGGCTGATGGACTTCGTCGGCCGCGCCGCCTACGAGCCGGCCGCGCCCCGCACCGAGGACGCCCTCCGCGAGCTGACGCCGGTCTGGGTCTGCGACACGTTCAACCCGGCCCATCCCGACCACCCGGACATCTACTATGCCTCCTGGGCCGGCCGGGCCGGACGCGGCACGGGTGTGCCGATCTCGCCGGCGCTCGCCGTCCCGAACCGCATCCTCTACGCCGCCACCGGCGTCAACGACGGCCTTGTCGCCGTCGAGAGCGCCCGGTGGGGCGAGGTCCTCGGCACGCTCGACGCCGATCACGGGCAGCAGGTCGGCCTTCGCTTCGCACGGGGCTCCTTCGACGCGAAGGCGTTCTACCTCGGGCTGGCGCGCGACCTCGGCGAGCGGGGGTTTTAAGGCCTATCCGAAAAGCCCTCCTTCCCTCCACTCTTCCCCTTCCCTCCATTCCCCCGCGCCCTCTGTCCTCCAGACCACCGCCCCGCCGACGAAACGGCACGCGTAGTTTAGGCCCTCGCAGCCTATCCCCCTGTGCGATGGACCTCGCCCCCGGCGTCCTTCTCGTGGCCGAGCCGGCGCTGCTCGACCCCAACTTCCGCCGCGCCGTGGTCCTGCTCTGCGACCACGACGCCGCCGGCTCGTTCGGGCTGATCCTCAACCGGCCGACCGAGTTCCGCCTCCCCGACGTGCTCGACGCGCCGGTCGGCCTGGAGCACGCGCTCTGGTTCGGCGGCCCGGTGCAGACCGACACGCTGCACTACCTCCACGCCTACGCCGACGACCTGGACCACGCCGTGCCGGTGCTCGACGGGGTCGGCTGGGGCGGGCCGTTCGACGAGGTCGCGCGGGGCCTGCGCAGCGGCGCGTTCGACGGCGGCGAGGTCCGGTTCTTCGTCGGCTATGCCGGCTGGGGCGAGGACCAGCTCGAGGCCGAGGTCGAGGACGGCGGCTGGATCGTGCTGCCGGCCTCGGCCGCGCAGGTCTTCGGTGCCGACCCGGCGGCGCTCTGGCGCGAGACCATGCGCGCCCTCGGCGGCGAGTACGCCCTGCTCTCCACCTACCCGGACGACCCGCAGATGAACTGAGGCGCTGCGCAAATGAACTGAGGCGCTGCGGACGAACTGCGGTCGGGGGCCGGTCTGCTACTTCGCCACCACGACGCGTCGCGTCTCGGCGTGCTCGCCCGCCGTCAGGCGCACCAGGTAGACTCCGCCGGTCAGTCCGTCCGCGTCGAGCGTCACGGTGTGCTGGCCGGCCTCGTGCCAGCCGCTGGCCAGCACGGCGACGGCACGCCCGAGCACATCGTAGGCCGCGAGCCGCACCTCCGCCGCCTCGGGAAGGCTGAGCGCGAGCGTGGTCCGTTGGCTGAACGGGTTCGGAAACGCCGTCCCGAGCCAGCGCGCCCCGGGCACCGCCGTTCCCACCTGACCTCGCACGGCCTCCGTGACGCCCGGAGCACTCCCGGCGTCCACCACCGTCCAATCGGCATACCTAGCCGAGGCCGTCCCCCGGGCGGCTGCCTTCGAGACGCCAAAGCTGCTCCGGTCCTCGACCCGGCGCGTCGCGAAGTCTCCGGCGTAGCCGACGTAGGTGTAGGCCCCGGCGGGTGCGATCCCCGGCACCGTCTGCATGAGCCTGCGGCTGAGCGTCTGCCCAGGCCCGAGCGTCACCGCCACGGGGCCGAACAGCGGCACAAGCAGCGTGTTGTCCGGCAGCGCCGCCGCACTCCACACTTCGAACGACAGCGTCTGCCCCGTCGTGTTGGCGAGCGTGGCGGTAAACGTCACTGCGCCGCCGCCGGCGGGGACCGTGACCGGCGCGCCCTCGGGCACGAGCGAGACCGTGACGGCCGGCGCGCTGCCCCCCGGCGGAAAGCTCCCCGCGCCAGCTCCGAGGGCGATGGCCGGGTTCAGGCTGGGATCGCCGCCGGGAGCGAGAAGCGCGTGCGTCCGCGTCGGCTCGCCGTTGTCGGCCAGCAGGGGGTCGAGCACGCGCGTAAAGACCTCCTCCGGCGCAACGGTGGCGGCGGTGTTGCCGCAGCCGGTTCCGGCCCCCGCCAGGCTGCTCCCCACGCCGACGAGCGGCTCGGCACAGTCGGCAGCCGGATCGCTTGGATCTCCGTTGCGGGTGTTGCCGGCGACGAGCAGACGGGCGGCCGTCGAGAAGAAATCGGTACCGTCTATCGCGACGCCTCCCCCCTGACCCTGGCTGTCGTTCCGCGTGACAGTAACGTCCAACAGGCGCTCGCCGCCTTGGAAGAAGTTGGGGAAGCGGATGCCCCCGCCGCTCCCGCCGGCGCTGTTGCCGCTGACGGTGGTCTCGTCCACGATCAGGCCGAAGAAGCTCAGCAGGCCCCCGCCCTCGCCGGCGGTCGCGTTGTCGCTGATCGTACTGTCGTACACGAAGACGAAGCCGCCGGCGACCCCGCCACCGCCGCCCGCCGACTCGTTGCCGGTGACCGTGCAGCGGGTGAGGGCGATCTCGCTGTCGTCGCTGGCCAGGAGGCCCCCGCCGGCGCCGGCGGTTCGCCCCCCCGTGATCGTCAGCCCGACCATCGACACCTCGTTGAAACCGGGCCCGACGAAAAAGACGCGGCTCCGCCCGCGAGCGTCCACGGTAATGTCCGCCCCCTCCGTGTCGATGGTCACCCGCTGGCTGATGGCGAGTTGGCCGCGGCCGGGCGCTAGCGAGATCGTCCGCCCTGCCAGCGCCGGCGCGAACGCGATCCGGTCCTGGATGGCATTCGCGTTGGCGGCGGCAATCGCCTCGCGCAGTGAGCAGTCCGCGTTACAGACCCCGTCGTTGGTGTCGCCGGTCTTGGTGACAGTGTAGGTCGTCTGCGCGCGGAGCGGGAGCGCCGCAGCGAGGCAGACAAGCGCGAGGACAGCAAGGCTGAGCGAGCGAGTGATAAACATGGTTGCGTAGAGTCTGTTGGGAGTTGACCCCGACAACATAAGCACTTGGCCCTGATCTCTGCAAGGGCTACATTTGCGCTACCTCTCTGGGGCTTTTTCGCCGGGAACACTATCTTGCCGAGCTTATCTCGCCCGCTCCTGTCCGCCCTTCTCTCCTGTGGAAACGCTCCCCGTCGAAGAGGTCGTCAACACGACGCTGCTGCTGCGCGGCGCGGTCACGGCGGGCGTCGTCGTGCTCGCCGTCTTGGTGCTCGTCGCGCTCAAGGCGTCACTCGTCCGTTTTGTCCGCGTGCGGCAGATGCACCGGCTGCGCGGGCGCTTCGTCTACCGAATGGCGCGCGTGTTCACGGTCGTCTTCGCCGCCTTCGTCCTGGCCTATGTGTGGGGCTTCGACCCCGAGAAGCTGTGGCTCTTCCTGACCGGTTTCCTCGGACTGGTCGCCATCGGCTTCTTCGCCGTCTGGAGCCTGCTCTCGAACGTCATCGCCGGGCTGTTCCTCTTCCTCTCGGACCCGTTCAAGATCAACGATGAGATCGAGGTGCCCGACGGCGAGCTCGCCGGGAAGGTCCTCGACATCCGCCCGCTCTTCGTGGTCTTGGAGGAGCCGGGCGGGCACACGCTCTACGTCCCCAACAGCCTCCTCTTCCAGAAGTCCTTCCGCCGGGTCAACGCTGCCGCCCGAGCGAAGGAGAAGGCCGAGCAGGCGGCCCGCGAGGCCGAAGGCGCGACCTAGAGAGCGACCTAGCCCCGCATCCGGCCGACGACCACGGCGAGCTGCGCGGCGGCGACGTCGAGGGCGGCCTCGGTCGTGCCTCGGCCGAGCGAGAAGCGGACCGTCGCATTCGCGGTCTCGCGGGGGACGCCGAGCGCGCGGAGGACGTGGCTCGGCTCGACGGCCCCACTCGTGCACGCGCTCCCGCTGGAGACGTACACCCCGGCGAGGTCGAGCCCGAGCAGGAGCATCTCGCCGTCGAGCGGCCGTCCACCGAGCGGTGGGAACGACACGTTGAGGAGGTGCGGCGCACAGCCCGAGTGCTCGTCGCCGAGCGGTGTGTTGAACCGGACGGCCTCGCCGAAGGCCGTGCGGATCGACGCGGCGAGCCGGTCGCGCAACCCGGTCAGCCGGTCGTGCTCCGCCTCGGCCGCCGCGCTCGCCCGCCGCAGCGCCTCGGCGAGGCCGACGACCGCCGCCACGTTCTCGGTCCCCCCGCGCCGCCCCCGCTCCTGCGCGCCGCCGACGACGAGCGGCGCGAACGGCGTCCCGGTGCGGACGTAGAGCACGCCCGCGCCCTTCGGCCCGTAGACCTTGTGCGCTGAGAGCGAGAGCAGGTCCACGCCGAGAGCCTGCCCTGAGCCTGCCGAAGGGTCGTTCACGTCGAGGCGGTAGAGTCCGGCGGCTTGCACCGCGTCGGTGTGGAGCGCGACGCCACGCGCTTGGCAGACCGCGGCGATCTCCCGGATCGGGCTGAGCGTGCCAAGCTCGTTGTTGACCGCCATCACCGAGACCAGGCCCGTCTCGTCCGTGATCGCCTCGGCGACCTGCTCGGGCGTCACGGCTCCGCTCGGCGGCGGAGTGAGAATCGTGACGGGGTGGCCGGCGTCGCGCAGCGCCTCGGCGGGTCGGAGGACGGCCTCGTGCTCGGCCGCCGAGGTCACCAAACCCGGCCGCGCGCTTGGACTCGTGAGCACGCCGCGCAGGGCGGCGTTGTCCGCCTCGGTGCCGCCGCTCGTGAAGACGATCTCGCCCGGCTCGGCCCCGAGCACGGCGGCCACGGACTCGCGCGCCGACTCGACCGCGAAGCGCGCCCGCCGCCCGAGCGCGTGGACCGACGAGGCGTTGCCGTAGTCCGCCCGGAGGTACGGCAGCATGGCCTCCAGCACCGCCTCGTCGAGCGGCGTGGTCGCGGCGTGATCGAGATAGACGTCGGACATGTTTCGGTGGGCAGCGGGCAGCGGGCAGCGGGCAGCGGGCAGCAAGCTAGGCGCGCAGCGCAACGATGAGGGTTAACTTTCTCGGTTTTCCTCCCCGGCCGTTCTCGAAGTTATCGCAAGGCCGGACCCGGACCATGCCGTGTCCGTAGGACCGTCTTTCCCCTTTTTCCGCTCGCTCCTCCACCCGACTCTTTCATGGACAAGCTCGTCATCCAGGGCGGCCACCCACTCACCGGCACCATCCACGTCGGTGGCTCGAAGAACACCGCGCTCCCGCTCATGGCCGCCGCCGTGCTCGCCGACGGCGCCACGACGCTCCACAACATGCCGGTCCTGCGCGACGTGCACACCTTCGCCAATGTCCTCCGCGTCTCCGGCTGCGGCGTCACCTACAAGCCCGACGACGACCCCTCGACGCCGGACTCGATGGTGATCGACGCCTCGAACGTGAACCACCCCGAGGCCCCCTACGACCTCGTCAAGAAGATGCGGGCCTCGTTCTACATGCTCGGTGCCCTCCTTGGGCGCTGCGGCCAAGCGCGCGTCTCGCTCCCCGGCGGCTGCGCGTGGGGACCCCGCCCGGTCGACCTCCACATCAAGGGCATGGAGGCCCTCGGCGCGGAGATCCACCTGGAGCAGGGCGATGTCGTAGCGACCACCCCCGGCGGCCGGCTCCGGGGCGGGCACTTCCGGTTCGAGCCGGTCTCGGTCGGCGCGACGATCAACGTGATGCTCGCCGCCGTCACCGCCGAGGGCGAGACCGTCCTCGAGAACGTTGCCGCCGAGCCGGACGTGGTCGTCTTCGGCGAGATGCTCCAGCAGATGGGGGCGCAGATCGACGGGCTGGGCACCAAGACGATCACGATCCAGGGCGTCGAGCGCCTCGCCCCGGTGGACTTCTGGAACTGCCCGGACCGGATCGAGCTCGGCACCTACATGATCGCGGCCGTGATGGCGGGCGAGCCCGGCTCGACCTTCCGCATCACCGGAGCCCGCGCCGAGCACCTCGGCACGGCGTTCCCCGAGGCGTTCCGCGCGACGGGTGCGGCCTTCTCCGTCGAGCCCGAGGCCGAAGGGCCGCACGAGGTCGTGACCGTCACCGTCCCCGAGACGATCAAGGCCGTCGACGTCGTGACCGACCCGTACCCCGGTTTCGCGACCGACCTGCAGGCGCAGTGGACGGTCCTGATGACGCAGGCCGACGGCACCGCCGCCATCACCGACACGATCTACACCGACCGCTTCAAGCACATCCCCGAGCTCAACCGGATGGGCACCGAGTGCCAGGTGTCGGACAACAAGGTCGTCGTCCAGGGCGCGGGCCGCAACGGCATCAGCGGCGCGACGGTGATGAGCACCGACCTCCGCGCGAGCGTCTCGCTCGTGCTGGCCGGCATGGTGGCGAAGGGCCAGACCGACGTGCTCCGCGTCTACCACCTCGACCGCGGCTACGAGGACCTCGAGGGCAAGCTCTCCGCCGCCGGCATCGCCATCGAGCGCGAGCAGTACGAGGAGTAGCACCGCGTGGCTGACGACTCTCCGAAGACCCTCGCCGAAGCGCTGAGGCCGCCACCGCTCGGCCGGCTGCTGCGGCGCATCCTCGGCTTCGCCCGGCCGCACCGGCGGCGGCTCGCGGCGGCGCTCGTGCTCTCGGTGCTCGGCTCGCTCGCCGCGCTCGTCGTCCCGCTCGGGCTGCGCGCCCTGCTCGACGCCGTCTTCCAGAACGGCGACCGGGGGATGCTCGACACCCTCGCGCTGGCGCTGCTGGCGCTCTTCGTGCTCCAGACGGGGCTGCGGTTCTTCGGGTCGTACTGGATGGCGTGGGTCGGCGAGCGCATCATCGCCGACCTGCGGCAGCAGGTCTACACCCACCTCCACCGGCTCGGGCTGCGGTTCTACACCAGCACCCGGATCGGCGAGATCACCTCGCGGCTGACCAACGACGTCGGCAAGCTCCAGTCGGCCGCGACGAGCGACCTCAGCCAGCTCGTCGGCCAGGCGCTGACGCTCGTCGGCTCGCTCGGGCTGATGGTGGTGCTCAACTGGCGGCTCTCGCTCGTGGTCTTCGCCACGGTCCCGGCCGTGACGCTGCTCTCGCGCTACTTCGGGGCCATCGTCCGCCGCTACGCCCGCGCCATCCAGGACCGCCTCGCCGACACGACGGCGATCGCCGAGGAGGCGCTCGGCGCGGTGCGCGTGGTCCAGGCCTTCGCGCGCGAGTCCTACGAGACCGGGCGCTACGGCGCGGCCGTCGAGGAGCTGTTCGGCACGGCGAAGCGGCAGGCGCTCATCAGTGCGGCGTTCTGGTCGCTCATCGGGCTGCTCTTCTTCAGCGGGCTGGTCGTCATCTTCTGGTTCGGCGGGGTCGAGGTCCTGGCCGGCCGCCTCACGGCGGGCGACCTGGTGGCGTTCATCTTCTACGCCTTCTCGATCGCCCAGAGCGTCGGCGTGCTCTCGCGCCTCTACACCTCGTACAGCTCGGCCGCCGGAGCGAGCGAGCGGGTCTTCGAGCTGCTCGACACCGAGCCCGAGCTGCGCGACGCGCCCGACGCCCAGCCGCTGCCGGTGCTCCGGGGCGAGGTCGTCTTCGACGACGTGACGTTCGGCTACGAGCCGGGGCAGCCGATCCTGCGCGGCGTCTCGCTCCGGGCCATACCGGGCCAGACGGTCGCGCTCGTCGGGCCGAGCGGGGCGGGCAAGACGACGCTGCTCAACCTGATCCCGCGCTTCTACGAACCCGACGCCGGCCGCATTCTGCTCGACGGGCATGACCTGCGCGAGGTGCAGCTCCTCTCGGTCCGCGCCCAGATCGGGCTGGTGTTCCAGGAGATCCAGCTCTTCGGCGCGTCGATCGGCGAGAACATTCGCTACGGCCGGCTCGACGCGACCGACGCCGAGGTCCAGGCCGCCGCCCGAGCCGCGAACGCCGCCGGCTTCATCGAGGCGCTGCCGAGCGGGTACGACACCGAGGTCGGCGAGCGCGGGGTCAAGCTCTCCGGCGGGCAGCGGCAGCGCGTCGCCATCGCCAGGGCGCTGCTCAAGGACCCGCGCATCCTGCTCCTGGACGAGGCCACGAGCGCGCTCGACTCCGAGTCCGAGGCGCTCGTCCAAGAGGCCCTCGACCGGCTGCTTCGGGGCCGCACCGCCTTCGTGATCGCCCACCGCCTCGCGACGGTCCGCGACGCCGACCGCATCCTGGTCCTCGACGGCGGCCGGATCGTGGAGGACGGCACCCACGAGGAGCTGACCGCCGCCGACGGCCTCTACCGTCGCCTCGCCGACTTGCAGTTCCGCGAGACCGCCGCCGCCCCGTCGCCATCGTGACCGCCCGCCGTTCGGTGAACGAAAAAACGTAGGGGCGAACGGCGTTCGCCCTGACCGGGAATGGTACCGGCCTCGAACCGGGCGAACGCCGTTCGCCCCTACACCCCGAGCACGACGGCTTCGGTACCTTCCTGCTTTCCTTCGACCCCATCCCCACACCCCCATGCCCGCCTCCTACGCCAAGCCGCACGCCATGCAGATCGACCCGGACAGCTCCTACCGGGCGACCATCGAAACCGACAAGGGCACCATCGAGGTCCAGCTCTACGCGGAGCACGCCCCGAAGACGGTCAACAACTTCGTCGCCCTCGCGCGCGACGGGTTCTACGACGGCCTGACCTTCCACCGCGTCATCCCCAACTTCATGGTCCAGGGCGGCGACCCCGACGGCACCGGGCGCGGCGGGCCGGGCTACAAGTTCGAGGACGAGGTCCGCGACAACCCGCTCAAGCACGAGACCGGCTCGCTCTCGATGGCGAACGCCGGGCCGAACACCAACGGCAGCCAGTTCTTCATCACCCACGGCCCGCAGCCCCACCTCAACGGCCGCCACACCGTCTTCGGCTCCGTCACCGAGGGCCAGGACGTGGTCGACGCCGTCGAGCAGGGCGACGTGATGCGGACGGTCACCATCACCGAAGGCGACTAACCCCGCCTGCATCTCTGTAGACCGGAGGGCGTATCGCGCGGTGCGCCCTCCCTTTTTGCCCATGCTTGACGCCCCGCTCCCGCCGTCGGCCGACGTCCCCCTCCGCCCCGCGTGGCTGAACCGCCTCGGCCTCTCGCCCGAGCGGCGCGACTACCTCCGCCTCTCGCGCACGGCGACCTACAGCTTCCTTGCCGCGCTCCCGCTCCTAGTCGGCTACCACGCGCTGATCCTGCTGGCGAACGGCGGGCAGACCGGCGTCCGCGTCGGGGCCGAGGTCTGGATCACCCAGCTCCTCGCGGCGGTCGGTGCGACGGGGATGCTCGCGCTCGGCATCGCCGTGCTGCTCGTCGGGATCGGGGTGTTCGTGTGGGAGCGGAAAAAGGACATCCCGATCCGGCGGCACTACCTGGGCTGGATGGTCGCGGAGAGCGCCGTCTACGCCGTGCTCCTCGCGCTCTCGATCGGGTGGGTGGTGGGGATGCTCTTCGCGTTCGCGCCCGGCGTGGTCGCGCCCGACGTGATGGCGGCGCAGGTCGGCCGGCCGGGGCGGTTCACGCTCGTGGCGCTCTCGCTGGGCGCGGGGATCTACGAGGAGTTGGTGTTCCGCGTTGTGCTCGTCGGCGGGCTCTTCGTGGCGCTGCACCGGCTCGGGCCGTGGGAGCGGGGCCGGGCCTACCTGGTAGCAGCCGTCGTGGGCGCGTTGGTCTTCAGCGCGGTCCACTACCTCGGCGCGCTCGGCGACCCGTTCGCGCTGTCGTCGTTCACGTTCCGCTTCCTGTTCGGCTTGGCGCTCAACGCGGTCTTTCTGGTGCGCGGCTTCGGCATCGCCGCGTGGGCACACGCGCTCTACGACGTGCTCGTCGTCACCTTTCTTTGAGGGTAGCCATGCAGAAAGTCAACCTCGCCGACGCCTTCGCCTCGTTCACCGAACCCTGGTCGCCGCGCATCGCGGCCGAGCTGAACGGGCAGGAGGTCCGGCTCGCCAAGCTCGAGGGGCCGTTCGTGTGGCACCGCCACGCCGACGCAGACGAGCTGTTCTTGGTCGTCAAGGGCCACCTCACGCTGCGGCTGCGCGACCGCGACATCGAGCTAGAGGAGGGCGAGCTGTTCGTCGTCCCGCGCGGCGTCGAGCACCTGCCCGTCGCCGAGGCCGAGTGCCACGTTCTGTTCTTCGAGCCGGCGGGGACGCTCAACACGGGCGAGGCCGAGAACGAGCGGACGGTCCGCACGCTCGAGCGTCTCTGAGAGACTGTTGAGGATTCACCACGACGGGCTGCGCGTGCTCGCCCGCTTCGCGCTCCTAGAGACCCGGCCTCTCGCTCTCGCTCGCTACCCTCTCGGGAATAACAGTCTCTGACACTTCGCCGCGATGGCCCACCGCAAGCCGAATCTGCCGACCAAGACATGCCCGGTTTGCAAGCGCTCGTTCGCGTGGCGCAGGAAATGGGCGCGCGATTGGGAGCAGGTCGTCTATTGCAGCGAGCGCTGCCGCCAAGCATCCAAGACGAAGCACGGACCGGCGTCGTAGCTTCGCCCCGTCCTGCCCACCACCGAGGCTCCCGATGCTCCGACCGCTGCGCCACCGCGCCCTTCTGCTCGCGCCGTTCCTGTTCCTGGCTGCCTGCGCCTCGTCCGAGCGCGCCGCGCCGCCGCCCGACGCCTCCCTGCCCGATGCCGCTCTCTTGGCCGAGCCGCTCGGCCTCGACCCGGCGGTGCGGACCGGGACCCTCGCGAACGGGCTGACCTACTTCGTCCGCCGCAACGCCGAGCCGCAGGCCCGCGCCGAGCTCCGGCTCGTGGTCGACGCCGGGAGCGTGCTCGAGGACGAAGAGCAGCGCGGGCTGGCGCACTTCGTCGAGCACATGGCCTTCAACGGCACCGAGCGCTACGCGAAGCAGGAGCTCGTCGACTACCTCGAGGGCCTCGGGATGCGCTTCGGGCCGGACCTCAACGCCTACACCTCGTTCGACGAGACCGTCTACCTCTTGCAGGTCCCGACCGACAGCGCGGCCCTGCTCGCCACCGGCTTCGACGTGCTCCGGGAGTGGGCCTCGGCGATCACGTTCGAGGGCGAGGAGATCGACAAGGAGCGCGGCGTGGTGCTCGAGGAGTGGCGCGGCGGGCGCGGTGCGCAGGCGCGGGTGCGCGACGCGCAGTTCCCCGTCCTCTTCGCCGAGTCGCGCTACGCCGAGCGCCTCCCCATCGGCGACCCCGACGTCCTCCAGAACGCGCCCCACGACGCGCTCCGCCGGTTCTACCAGACCTGGTACCGCCCCGACCTGATGGCCGTCGTCGCCGTCGGCGACCTCGACCCTGACGCCGTCGAGCAGACCATCCGCGAGACCTTTGGCGGGCTCGACAACCCGCCGACCCCGACCCCGCGCCCGAGCTTCGACCTGCCGGGCCACGCCGACACCCGCTTCGCCATCGCCACCGACCCCGAGCTGACGACGACGAGCGTGGCCGTCCTCTACAAGGAAGCGCCCGACCGCGAGGCGACCGTCGGGGCCTACCGCCGCATCCTGCTCGACCGGCTCTACAACCGGATGCTCAACGCCCGGCTCTACGAGCGGACGCAGCAGGCCGATGCCCCCTTCCTCGGCGCGTTCACCGGCAAGGCCGGCTTCGTTCGCGCCTCGGACCTCTACCTGATGCAGGCGCTCGTCGCCGACGGCGGCATCCCGGCCGGCCTGGACGCGCTCCTGACCGAGGCGGCGCGCGTCCGCCGCCACGGCTTCTTGGCGTCCGAACTGGTCCGGGCCAAGGCCGACCTGCTGCGCGAGCTCGAGGTGGCCTACAACGAGCGCGCCACGACCGAGTCGCGGCGCTTCGCGAGCGAGCTGGTGAGCCTGTTTCTCGAGGACGAGCCCGCCCCCGGCATCGAGCGGGAGTACGCCCTCGCGCAGACGCTCCTGCCGACGGTGTCTCTCGCCGAGCTCGACGCCCTCGCCGAGCAGGTGGTGGGCGAGCAGAACCGCGTCGTGCTCGTCAGCGCGCCCGAGGCCGACGGCGTGGCGGTCCCGACCGAGGCTGAGCTCGCGGCCGTCTTCGAGGCCGTCGAGAAACGCCTCGACCGACAGGGAATCGAGCCGTACACGGAGACGCTCTCGGCCGAGCCGCTCGTGCCGAGTCCGCCCGCGCCGGGAACCGTCGCGGGGCAGTCGGTCTACGCCGACGGCAGCGGCGTGACGGAGATCGAGCTGGAGAACGGCGTCCGCGTCGTCCTCAAGCCGACCGACTTCAAGGCCGACGAGGTGTTGGTGACGGCGTTCAGTCCGGGCGGGACGTCGCTCGCGCCGGACGCTGCGTTCCGCTCGGCCGAGCAGGCGTCGGCGGCTGTCAACGTCGGCGGCGTCGGGGCCTTCAGCGCCGTGGCGCTCGACAAGAAGCTCGCCGGCGCGGCCGTCCGCGTGCAGCCCTACGTCGGGAGCCGCGAGGAGGGCTTCTCGGGGAGCGCGTCGCCGGAGGACTTGGAGACGCTCTTCCAGCTCCTCCACCTCTACGCCACCGCGCCGCGCCCGGACGACGAGGCCTTCGGGGCCTATACCGAACGGCTGCGCGGCGTGCTCCAGAACCGCAGCGCCCGGCCCGAGTCGGCCTTCGCGGACACGCTCCAGGTGACGCTCGCGCAGCACCACCCGCGCAGCGCGCCCTTCACCGCCGAGGCGCTCAGCGAGGTCGCGCTCGGCCCGGCGCTCGCGTTCTACCGCGACCGCTTCGGCGACGCCTCCGACTTCACCTTCGTCTTCGTCGGCGCGTTCACGGCGGAGCAGATCGAGCCGCTCGTCCGGCAGTACCTCGCCACGCTGCCGGCGTCGGGCCGCACGGAGGAGCCGCGCGACCTCGGCATCCGCCCGCCCACCGGCATCGTCGAGAAGACCGTCCGCCGGGGGATCGAGCCGAAGGCCCGCGTGCAGCTCGTCTTCTCCGGCGACCTCAGCGTGCGCCTCGACACGCTCGACGCCGACGCCACCATCGAGATCAACGGCCGCCGCATCGCCGTGGCGGACTCGGTCTACGGCGCGCGGCAGCTCGCAGCACGGAGCGAGCGGTTCCTCCTGAGCGCGCTCGCCGACGCGCTCCGCATCCGGCTCCGCGAGGAGCTGCGCGAGGACCTCGGCGGCGTCTACGGCGTCGGCGTCGGGGCCAGCGCCGACCGGATGACCGGCCTCTACTCCGTCTCCATCGGCTTCGGCTGCGATCCGGGGCGCGTCGACGAGCTGACGGCCGCCGTCTTCGACGAGATCGCCCGCTTCAAGGATGAGGGGCCGACGACTGCCGTCCTCAAGAAAGTCAAGGAGGGCGACCGCCGCGCCCAGGAGCTGGCCTTGCGCGAGAACGAGGCGTGGATCGCCGCCCTCGGCGAGGCCTACCGCTACGGCGAGGCCCCGATGGCGGCCGCCGACCAGAGCGACCTGATCGAGGAGCTGAGCTACGGGGCCGTGCGCGGCGCGGCGCAGTACTACCTCAACCTCAACCGGTACGTGCAGGTGACGCTGCTGCCCGAGGGGGAATAGAGAGGTAGACTTCGGGCGAGGCACGCCTCGCCTCTACGGTGCCGCGCGTGGCGATGGGTACCTTTCCCAGCTTTCTCCGACCTCCGACCTCCGACCCATGCCCGACCTCCTCTCCGACGCTGACCTGGACCGCATCCGCGCGGCCGTGGCCGAGGCCGAGCGCCGGACCTCGGGCGAGATCGTGCCCTACCTCGTCGAGCGGAGCGGGAGCTACCCCGCCGCCGTCTGGCGCGGGGCGTCCTTGGCGGCGCTAGCGACGATGCTGGTAGCGGTCCTCGTGCTTCAGTTCTACGACGGGTGGGCGCTGGGCTGGCTGTACGCAAGCTGGGGGATGGCGCTGCTCGTCGCGCTCGCCGGCACCGGGGGGGCGCTGCTCGCGCTGCTCGCGCCGGTCAAACGCCTGCTGGCCGGCGAGGCCGGGCTGGCGCGCGAGGTCCACCGCCGCGCCGCGATGGCGTTCCTCGACGAGGAGGTCTTCTCGACGCGCGACCGCACCGGCATCCTGCTCTTCGTCTCGCTCTTCGAGCACCGCATCGAGGTCCTCGGCGACGCCGGCATCAACCAACAGGTCAGCGCCGACGAGTGGGTGGACATCGTCGACACGATCCGGCGCGGGGTCAAGGACGGCCACCTCGCCGACGGCTTGGTCGAGGCCATCGGGATGTGCGGGGCGCTGCTCGAAGCGAAGGGCGTCGCCCTCCGCCCCGGCGACACCGACGAGCTGCCGGACGGCCTCCGACTGCGGAAGGACTAGGAGGCGGCGCTCAGCAGAGTGCGGACGAGGGGAAGGGGGGAGAGATGGGGCCCGCTCTACCCTCAAGTCGTAGCTGCGGGACCCGGAGGGGGAAGAAAGCGAAAACGAGTGCTGCGCCGTTTGCAACCTCCCTGCAGTCTGATACCGGATCGCTGAGTTTGGAGGTCACCTCCGCTGGGCGGGAGGGGCTGGGGGGAGGGCGACGCGCGACGCACATCCTCTGCTCGGCTCATCACCCCCTCCCAGCCTCTCCCGTCTGGGGGAGGCGAAGCGCGACAGCGTGCTACACAAACTCTCAGAACCGGTATGAGTACGGGCTCTCAAATCTCGTTCTGGTCCTTGCACCACCGCACGGCGTAGCGGAGCAGCAGCGGCGAGCTCGCCAGGTCCAGCTTCTCCTTGAGCCGCTCGCGGTAGACCTCGACCGTGCTCACGCTCAGCGCCAACTGCTCGGCGATGTAGCGCGGCGTGAACCCCCGCCCGACCAGCAGGAAGACCTCGAACTCGCGGTCGGTGAGCGCCGCTAGCGGGTCGCGCCCGTTGCCGAGGCGCAGCTCGGGACCGGGGTCACTACGCACAGTCCCGCCAGTGTAGACGCTGCCGTCGCGCACGGCTCGGGCGGCCCGGAGCACCTCCCCGTCGGCAGACCGCTTCATGACGTAGCCGCGCGCGCCGGCAGCGAACGCGCGGTGGGCGTAGAGGTCCTCTTCGTGCATCGAGACGACGAGCACGGGCAGGGCCGGGTGGTAGCGGTGGACGCGCTGGATGAGGTCGAGCCCGCTACGCCCCTCGAGCGTCATGTCGGTCACGAGGAGGTCGGGCGCGAGAGCCTCGACGAGGTCGAACGCCTCGGTCTCGGTGGCGGCATCCCCGCACACGGTGAAGTCCGGCTCGCGCTCGAAGAGCTGCCGGAGGCCGCGCCGCACCAGGGCGTGGTCGTCGACGAGGACGGTACGGGCAGGATCGGTGTGGCTTGGCGGAGCCATGGCGTCGTCAGTCCGAGGAGCGGTCGTCAGTCCGGAGAGCGGTCAGCGGGCGCGGGAGCCTCGCTTGCCAGAAGGCGGCGGATGGTCGGAAGGAGGTCGGTCACGGCGTCCCGCTTGCTGAGGTAGGCCAGCGCGCCGGCTTGCATCGCCCGGCGGGCGGACGCCTCGTCTTCGTGGGCCGAGATGACGAGCGCGCGGAGGTCCGGGCGCGCAGCGCGCAGCCGCTCGACGAGCTCCGCGCCGTCCATCCCCGGCAGGGCCATGTCGGTCAGGAGCAGGTCGCAGGGGGCCTGGGCCGTCTCGGCGAGGGCGTCGAGCGCCTCCTCCGCACTCGCGGCCGACCCGAAGAGCTCGAAGTCCGGCTCGCGGGCCAGCACCTGGGTGTAGGCCCGGCGCATGACCGGGTGGTCCTCGACGAGAAAGAGCTGGTAGCTCATGGGTTTTCTGAGGTAAGCACATTCGCCGCCGCTGCATCCCGACCACGCACCTCACTCCTACCCCGGCGTGGTCGGGAGGGGTCCGGCGTCTCCCGCAATTCAGGCGGACCCCTAACCGGAGTCCGGGGCGTTTCCCTAGGCGTCTCCGCCCGTTACGCGTCTCTGTGCTCCGGCCCAGACACCGGCACGCGGATCGTCACGCGCGTGCCGTCGCCGGGGACCGACACGATCTCGACGCGCCCGCCTACCTGCTCGACGCGCTCGCGCACGCTGGGGAGGCCGAACCCGCCGCCCGCCTGGGGCCGGTCCTCGAGCGTGTCCACGTCGAAGCCGTCGCCGTCGTCGCCGATCTCGACCACGGCCTGCCCGCTCTCCTGCCAGGCGCGGAGGCGCGCGTGCCGCGTCCCGGCGTGTTTGACGACGTTGAAGAGCACCTCCTGGAGCACCTGGTAGAGCAGCACGCGCGCGGGGCGGAACGGGACCTCGCACGGCCCTTCGACCTCCACCTCGACCGCCAGCCCGTGCTGCTCCTCCTTGTGGAAGGCGAGCCACCGGAGAATGTCCTCCAGCTGCGTGGACTCCAGCACGGGCGGGCTCAGCTCGACCACGAGGGAGCGCGTGAGCGCGGTCGCCTGGTCGTGGATCTGCTCGATCTGGTCGAAGAGCTCGTCGGCCTCGGCCTCCGAGCGGGCGCTGCGGACCAGGCCGAGGGTCAGGCCCAGGCCGAAGAGCTGCTGCTGGAGGTCGTCGTGCAGGAGCTGGGCGACGCGCTGGCGCTCCTCCTGCTCGGCGATGGCGAGCCGGGCCGAGAGCGCGCGGACCTCGCGCGTCCGCTCCTCGACGCGCTCCTCGAGCGTCTGGTTGAGGCGGCGGATGGCCTCCTCCGCTCGGTGCTGCTCCGTCACGTCCTGCACGGTCCCGACGACGCGCTCGGGGCGGCGCTCCTCGCCCGATGCCCCGGCCGGGGCGAAGACCGTGCGGGACCGGACGTAGACCCACCGGACTTCGCCTTCGGGGAAGGTCAACCGGTACTCCTCGTCGAAGACACCGTCGCCCCCGGCGAGCGCGCGGGCGGCGGCGGCCTCCACGCGGTCGCGGTCGTCCGGGTGAATGCGGTCGAACCACGCGCCGAGCGTGAAGGCGTCGTCCCCGACGATCTCGCGGGCGCGGTCGTCGAGCTCGTGGCGGTCGTCGGCGACGGAGTAGGTGTGCGTGCCGATGGCCGAGGCCTCGAGGGCGAGGTGGAGCCGCTCTTCGGAGGCGCGGAGGTCCTCGGCGGCCTCCTTCTGGAGGGTGTTGTCGCGGAGCACCTTGGCGAAGCCGCGGAGGCTGCCGTCCGGGCGGCGCAGCGGCGTCATCACGCCCGAGGCCCAGAACCGGGTGCCGTCCCGGCGGACGTGCCAGCGGTCGTCGGCGGCCTGTCCCTCGCGGAGGGCCGTCTCCATCTCGGCTTCGAGCCGGCCCGCCGCCCGGTCTTCCTCGGTGAACAGGAGGGTACCGGGCTGCCCGACGGCCTCGCGCTCGGCGTAGCCGAAGACGGCTTCGGCCCCGGTGTTCCACGCCGCGATCCGGCCCTCGGCGTCGAGCATCAGGATGGCGTACTCGGTCGTGCCCTCGACCAGCAGCCGGTAGCGCTCCTCGCTGCGCCGGAGATCCTCCTCGCTGCGCTTGCGCTCGGTGATGTCGACGAACGTGATCACGACGCCGTCGATCCGGTCCTCGGGCGTGCGGTACGGGCGGAGGTGGACGAGGTACCACCGGCCGCCCGCGCCCTCGATCTCGCGCTCCTTCACCTCGAGGCGTTCGAGCACGGCCTCGGCGTCCTCGACGAGCCGGACGCCGCCGAACTTCTGGGCGAGGTCTTCGAGCGGGCGGCCGAGGTCCGAGGCGAGCACGCGGAAGTGGTCGCGGACGTGCGGCGTGAACCGCTTGATCCGCAGCCCGCGGTCGAGGAAGAGGGTCGCGATCTCGGTCGAGACGATGAGGTTCTCGAGGTCGCCTTTGGCGCGGGCGGTCTCGTCCACCTTGGCCTTGAGCTCGTCGTTCACGGTCCGGAGCTCCTCGGCGATCGACTGCGCCTCCTCCTTGGCCGTCTCGAGCTCCTCGCCCGTGCTCCGCAGCTCCTCGTTGACCGACTGCAGCTCCTCGTTCTGGGAGCGCAGCTCCTCCCGGCTCGTCTCGAACTCCTCGATCGTCGCCCGGACCTGCTCCCGCGCCTGTTCGAGCTCCGCTTCGAGGGCGGCCGCGAGGTCGGCGTCGTGCTCCGAGACGGAGACCGGCTGCTGCTCGGCGGGGTGCGTCTCGAAGACGATCTGCACGAGACCGCCGCTCCCGCCGTGCGGCTTCCCGCCGTGCGGCTTCCCGCCGTGCGGCTCCGCCGGCCGTGCCTGGAAGCCGACGCTCACTGCCTCCCCCCCGACCGTGAGACCGACCGGCCCCGCTTCCACGGACCGCCCGGCGTGGCGGGCCTGGAAGAGCGCCGCCTGCACGCCCGGCCGCAGCTCGGGCCGGAGCAGCCCCGCGAGGCTCCGCGTCGGCGTGCCGCCGGTGACCTGGAGGAACGGCGTGGCCCCGTCCGAGACGTGGACCACCTCGTTGGCCTCGTTGACGAGCACGCTCGGCGGGGCCGTCTCGGCGCGGAGCACCTGGTGGAGCCGCTCGAACTTGTCCGGCAGCGGCTCCGCGCGCGGGGGGAGCAGCCCCGGCGCAGCGAGCGGGCGGGGCGGCTCGGCGAGCACGCGCGGGACGTGCGGGAACTGGGGGGCCGGCGTCTCGACGTCGAGCCGGCGGTAGAGCCGCGCGCGTTTGTCGAGCGTCCCGAAGAGGTCAGTGTCCCCGTCGGCGGATTCGCTGGTGCCGAGGAAGAGGAGGCCGCCGGGGCGGAGGGCGTAGTGGAAGAGCGCGAGCACCTGCTTCTGGAGGTCGCGCTGGAGGTAGATCAGCAGGTTCCGGCAGCTCACCAGGTCGAGGCGGGAGAACGGCGGGTCGTTGAGCAGGCTGTGCGGGGCGAAGAGCACGGCCTCGCGGAGCGCCTCGCCGACGCGGTAGTGCCCGTTCCCGTGTACGAAGAACCGCCGCAGCCGCTCGGCGCTCACGTCGGCCTCGATGGACGCGGGGTAGATCCCCACCCGCGCCGTGCGGACGGCGGCCTCCGAGAGGTCGGTGGCGAAGACCTGGATGCGGGGCGACTCGGCGAGCGCCGGGGCGTGCTCCAGCAGGAGCATGGCGAGGGAGTACGCCTCCTCGCCGGTCGCGCACCCGGCGACCCACACGCGGACCTCGCCCCCTGGCCCCTTGCCTTCGAACAGGCCGGGGACGGCGGCCTCGAGCGCGGCGAACGCCTCGGGGTCGCGGAAGAAGTTGGTGACCGAGATCAGCAGGTCGTCGAGGAGCACGGCGGCCTCCCCCGCGTCGCTACGGAGGTGGTCGAGGTAGGCGGCGAGCGAGTCCGTGCCGGTGACGTGGAGGCGGCGGTCGAGGCGGCGCAGGACGGTCGAGCGCTTGTAGTGGGCGAAGTCGTGGCCCGTCCGGGCGCGGAGCTGGGCGAGCACGCCCTGGAGCGCCTTCTGGCCGTCTTCGGGGAGGGCCTCGGGCGTCTCGGGAAGCTGGACCCGGTGGAGCCGCTCGGCGTAGGCCGTGGCCTCGGCCGCGAGCTGCCCCGCCGTCCCGATGACGTCGACGATGCCCGCAGCGATCGCTGTCCGGGGCATCTCGTCGAACTGCGCGTCCTCGGGGTCCTGCGCCATCACGCAGCCGCCCGTCTCGCGCAGCCGCCGCGCCCCGACGGTCCCGTTCGCGCCCGTGCCCGAGAGGATGATGCCGACGGCGTGCGGGCCGTAAGCGTCGGCGAGGGTGCGGAAGAAGTGGTCGATGGGCCGCCGCTCGACGCGCTCGGTCTCGATGGGTTCGAGCACGAGGTGCCCGTCTTCGATCAGGAGGTTCTTGTTCGGCGGGATGACGTAGACGTGGCCCGGCTCGACGGCGACCGACTCGGTGACCTGGGTGACCGGGAGCGGGAGGCCGCTCTGGAGCACGTCGGCGAGGTAGCTCTCCTCGTCCGGGGCGAGGTGGAGGATGACGACGAAGGCGATGCCGTCGATCTCAGGGAGGCCGGCGAAGAACGCTTCGAGCGCCTCGATGCCGCCCGCCGAGGCCCCGAGCCCGACCACGACGCTCGCCGCGCCGGGCACCCCGTTCGAGCGCGTGGTCTGCGCCGGCGCAGCCTCGCCCGTCGCGGCGTGCGAATTCTCTGAATGGGTGTCGTCCGACATTCTTCGCGTCCCCGGTGGGTGGATGCGACGCAGCGGAGGGCTGGAGGTGAGGGCCGCTAGGCGCTCATCCTTCCGGCGCACCGACCAGACGCGCGCAGCGTTGTACCTAAAGATACGAGAAGCCGCCCCAGCTATGTGCGCCCTGACGCTGAACGAGGTGCCCTCGGCGCTGCTCGCCTCGTCCCGACTCCGGCAGGGCTCAGAGGCGGTTTGTGATTCCCAATCGTAGGCTGCGAGCGGCTGCGAAGCGGCTCGTCCGGTGGAGTCGCTCCTCGCCTCGATGCTTCGTATTCGCGCGCCTCGGCCCGCCGCTTCTCACGCGCTCTCGCCTTCTCGCTGCACCTACGAACAGTCTCTCAGCACTCACTCTCAGCACTCACGGGACGGGGAGCCCGTGCGCCCTATCCCCCGACGACCTGCCCGCCGTTCGGGTGGAGGGTCTGGCCGGTCATGTAGGAGGCGTCCTGCGAGGCGAGGAAGACGAACGAGGGCGCAACCTCCTCCGGCTGTCCGGCCCGGCCCATCGGGGTGTCCTGCCCGAACTCAGCGACCTCGTCGGCCGAGAACGAGGCGGGAATGAGCGGGGTCCAGATCGGCCCCGGCGCGACGGCGTTGACGCGGATCCCCTTCTCGGCCAGGTTCTGCGAGAGCGACCGGGTGAAGGCGAGGATGGCCCCCTTGGTCGAGGCGTAGTCGAGGAGCGTCGGGTGGCCCTCGAAGGCCGTGATCGAGGTCGTGTTGACGATGGCGCTGCCCTCGCCGAGGTGCGGGAGCGCCGCCTGCGCCATGAAGAAGTAGCCGAAGATGTTGGTGCGGAAGGTGGTCTCGAGCTGCTCCTCCGAGATGTCGGCGAGGTCCTGCTGCACGATTTGCACCGCCGCGTTGTTGACGAGCACGTCGAGCCCGCCGAGCGCGCTCACGGTCTGCTCGACGGCCCGCTCGCAGAACGCTTTCTGCCCGACGTCGCCGGGGAGCAGGAGACAGCGCTGCCCCTCGGCCTCGACGAGGCGCTGGGTCGTCTCGGCGTCCTCGTGCTCGTCGAGGTACACGACGGCGACGTCGGCCCCCTCGCGGGCGAAGAGGATAGCCACCGAGCGCCCGATCCCGCTGTCGCCGCCGGTGACGATCGCCACCTTGCCGCTGAGCTTGCCGCTGCCCCGGTAGCTCGGCGCGATTTCCTGCGGCTGCGGCTCCATGTCGGTCTCGTGGCCGGGCTGCCGGTCCTGGTGCTGGGCGGGGAAGGAGTCGGGGCGTTCAGTTTTCATGGTTTGGTTCCGGGAGCGGGAGAGGCGAGAGGGAGAAAACGAGGTGCCCCGTTCGGTCACGGCGTGAGACCCTGGCGAGCCTTGCGCCGCGGCTAAGACGAGAGAGCGAGGCACCCCGTTCGATCAGGTAGCGGGGTCGATTGGGTCACTCAGACCGCCGCCGCGTCGGGGTTGACCACCCGCCGGGCGAGGCGCGAGAGCCGGTCGTCGGTGTCCTTCTCCTCCTCTAGGGTTTGCCCGAGGAGGTCGTGGTCCTGGCTGTGCCCGAGCATCTCGGCGTAGGCACAGACGGTGCCGTAGCCGGCGATCTCGTAATGCTCGACGCGCTGCGCGGCGGCGATGAGGCCGGCGTCAAGCACCGCCGGATCGGCGTCCTGGCCGAGCAGCCGGTTCTTCTTGCCGATGAGCTCTTCGCCCTCCTCGATGAGGCCCTTCATGGCCTGGCAGGTCTTGCCAGAGGGGTCTTCGCCGAGGCGGTCGAAGACCTGCTCCAGGCGCTGGACCTGGCCGCGCGTCTGGTCGAGATGGTCGTGGAAGGCCTGGGCGAGCTCAGGGTGACTGGCGGCCTCGGCCATTTTGGGGAGCGCGTTGGTGAGTTGCTGCTCGGCGTCGTAGAGGTCGCGGAGCTGCTCGAGGTAGAGGTCGGGGAGAGTGTTGAGCGGCATGGTAGGGTCCTCGGTTGGAAGGGGAGCGCCCACGGGCGGGAGCGCCTCGCGGGCAGAGAGAGAACGTATCCAATCGGCCCGCGGCGTGGCATAGCAGGATCGTGCTATAGCGCAGTCGCCGCCTGCTTTCCTCCGCCCCGACCTCCACCTCGCCTCGCGAGCGTGCAGCGCCGGACGAGCGAGCGAGTAGCAGGATTCTCCGATGCAGATCTCTAGCGGGAACGGTCGGCTCGCGGGTGGGTGCGAACGCTGGCCGCCGGTCCCAACCGACGACCCTCACGTTCTCCAACCCCACCGATTGAGGTCTGTCATGGCTGATCAGAAGAAAGGTACCAAGGGCGGTTCCCAGAGCGGCTCGAAGGCTGGCTCCCAGAGCGGCACCTCGCCCCAGAAAGGCGGCTCGAAGGCCGGCACGAAGAGTGGCTCGAAGAGCGGTTCGAAAGCCGGCTCCCGCTAGAGCAACCGACCTGTCCCCTCCCTGCTGTGGCTCTCCGTCTCCCCTGCGACGGGGGCCGCAGCAGGGATTAAGGTGGGAAAGGCTATCCGTTCTGCACCGGCGAGTCAGACGGCGAGCGCCGGATTCGCGGCCGGAGTGGGCGAGAGCCGGCGGAGAAGGGCGAGGTCGAGGATGCTGAAGCCCACCTTCGAGAACACCGGGAGCACGACAAACAGGAGCGTATCGGTCGGCTGCCCGAACAGGCCCAGCCCCGACGGCCCGAGGACCCACGCCGTCGGGTATCCGATCCAGAACGCGGTGAGGTACCCGGCCACGGTCGTGTAGACCCGCCCCAAGTCGTCGCCCTGGCTCTGGGCCAGCCGGCGGAGCGGACCCCACACGAGCCAGAACACCACGCAAAGCGCCGCCACCCCGATCCAGAAGAACACGAAGCGCGTCGGGTAGGGCGAGAGGTCGCCGACGAGCCCGCATAGGATCATCACGACGTCGGCGGCCACGAGCGAGCCGACCAAAACGTAGTTCCGCTTCGGGAGCCGGTGCATCGCCGTGAACGAGAGGGCGAGCAGCAGCAGCGGGGTCGTCACGACCCAGTCCGCGTACCGTGCCCAGTACGTCGTCTGCCCCGCCACCTCGACCGTCCCGAGGTCGAGGGCCATCGCGAGGTAGGCGATCCCGGACCAGACCGGGATCAGGATGGCGACGAGATACTCCTCGCGGTGGACCCCGCGTGGGTTCCTAGCCCACACCGCGAACAAGAGCGCCCCAGCCGCCATGCAGGCGACGTAGAGCAGGAGGAGCGTGGTCTCGTAGGTCATCGGGTCTCCGACAGGTAGCTGCGTCCCAGCCCTGTTTGCACTGAAGTGCACTTCAGGACGGAAGGACCATACCGCATGGGGAAGAGATGGAGGGGAAAGGTTCAGGCTCCGTCGCGCCCGAAGATACGGTCTCGCCCGAAGAGGTGGCCGAGGGCTTTGCGCGCCTCCGGGAGCACGAGCGGGAGCGACACCAGCGAGGCCAGGTTCGCCGCCTGGCAGTAGGCGCAGAGCGCCTCGTTCTCAGCCCACTCCTCACGCGCCAACGTCAGGTTCGTCGCCACATCCGAGGCCACCTTCGCCGCGAGCGCGAGCGGGAGCCACGGTGCGCGCTCGGCGCGGTCCTGGCCGCCGGCCCCGGCGAGGAGCGCCGTCACGCCGTAGGTCACGAGCATGGCCAGGCCATCCGGCGTCCGCGCCCGCTTGTAGGCGTAGTCCGAGGCGTCGACCTTGTCGGAGTCGAACGGCCCGACGGGCGGGTCCGGGAGGTGCTTGATGACGCCGGTCTGGTACAGCCCGACCAGGATGCCGGCCGTCGCCCCAACCATCGACAGGCCGAGGACCTTGCGGCGGCGGCCGAGGTCGGGCGTGTCGCCGAGGCGGAGCTGGCGGCTGAGCTCGCTGGGCGAGGGCGCGGAGCCGGAGGAGAGCGTGAGCGACATGGGTGCGAGAAGGAGAAGGGAGAGGGGTTAGTGGGAGCCGTCACGCAGGCGCGCGGCCAGGGCGAGGCCCGCCCCGGCAAGCGCCGCCACGCCGAGCGCCCGCCACGGGTGCAGCACGGCGCTCGTGTAGAGGCTCGACTCGGCGACGTGGCCGTCGTAGCCGCCGCGCTCGCGCAGCCCGCCCGAGGCGTCGTCGAGGCTGTTCTGCCCCAGCGGGCGCGGCGGGCGGTCCTTCTTCGAGAGCGGGGCGAAGACGGTTTCCATGAGCCAGTCCATCAGGCCGGGCGCGTAGTAGCCGAGCATCGACATCTGCTTGCCGCCGCCGCCGACGAGCACGTCGCGTTGCGGGTGCTCGGCGCAGTGGAGGATCGTGCGCGCCACCACGTCGGGCGCGTAGACCGGCGGGGGGATGTCGGCGCGCTCGTCCATGAAGTTCTTGGCGTGCTCGGGGTACGGCGTGTCGATGGCGCTCGGCTTGACGAGCGTCACCGAGACCGGCGCGCCCTCGTCCTCGAGCTCCATCCGTAGGGCGTCGGTGAAGCCCTTGACGGCGTGCTTCGAGGCCGAGTAGATGCCCTGGAGCATGATGGCGCGGTCCGAGAGCACGCTGCCGATGTTGATGAGCGCGCCGCCATGAGGCCCGCCCTTCTGCTCGAGGTGCTTCACCGCCTCGAGCGAGCCGTAGACCAGGCCCCAGAGGTTGACCTCGAAGAGCTGCCGCATGTCGTCGATGGGGACCTCGTCGAGCTTGCCATAGATGAACCCCCCGGCGTTGTTGACCCAGGTGTCGAACCCGCCGAAGGCCTCCTGCGCCTTCTCGGCGATCCGGCGCACGTCGTCCTGCTTGGCAACGTCTGCGGCGACGTAGACCGCCTTGCCACCCTGGCTGATGATCTCGTTGGTGAGCGCGCGGAGGTCGTCCTCGCTGCGGGCGGCGAGCACGAGGCGCGCCCCGCGCTCGGCGGCCTTGCGTGCAGTCACGAGGCCGATCCCGGAGGTCGCGCCGGTGAGGACGATTGTTTGGTCTTCGAGCTTTTTGAGGGAGACCGACATGGGAGGTGGTGTTTCGGGAGGAGAGCTACGAGAGCGGAGCTACGAGGGATCGAGCATCTCGCTGGGCCGCGACAAGAGGCCGGCCGAGAGGCCGGCCAGCCCCATCGCGAGGAAGGTGTTGCGCGCGCGGCGGTGGCCGGCGAACCCGAACAGCCACGGCGCGGCGAGGGCGAACGCGCCGAGCGCCGCGTCCACCGCGAGGTGGCCCCTGTAGGGCATCACGGGAAAGGTCCCCCACTCGGCGCGCGTGAACAGCGTCGAGAGCGCGATCGTACCGCTGGCGAGTTGGCAGAGACGAGCGGCCGTCGACTCGTCCTTGAAGTCGGCCAGGCCGGGGGCGAGCGCGACGAGGGGGATGTAGCTGTAGTCGGTGGCGGCGTGCTGACGCCGCGAGATGGGCTTGGTCATAAAGGGAGAGGCTAGGATGGCGCACCGCAGCCGAGCGGCTACGGTGCGCCCGAGATGAGGAGGGGCCGGGGCAGCGCCCCGGCGATGCAGCACAACGCTGCTGGAGGCGTGCGGGGCCGTTCGCAGCCCTTCACGTTGCATTCGTAGGCAGCCTCTCAGAGAACCCCACCGGCGAGGTGGTGAAGGGTTGAGGTGCTGCGCTACTTCTCCTGCGCTTGCTGGACGGCGGCCTTCGGGCTCGCCATCCCCAGGTCCGGCTTCTCGCCACGCGGCGTCATCCGCTCGATCGAGAACTCGGCGCGCCCGTCGAAGCTCTGGCCGCCCGACCAATTGCCCTCGGGCTGCGGCACCGACTCGTCCTTGCCGAAGGTGAGGAAGCTGTAGTTGAACTCGTCCGGCTCGAGGTCCTGCGGGAAGTTGTTCGGGATCGGGTGGTTCTCGCGCCCGCCGAGCTCCTCCCACGCCGCGAGCCACTGGTTCTGGTGCATCGTGTCGCGGGCGATGAGGTAGGCCAGCATGTCCTTCATGCCGGCGTCGTCGGTCATCTTGTAGAGCTGGACGGCGAGCATCCGGCCGGTCGACTCGGCGAGGGCATTGGCGAGCATGTCGGCGGCGGTGTTGCCGCTGGCGTAGACGTGGGAGCAGTTGAACGGCACGCCCGAGGCGTCGACGGGCATCGCCGCCATGCACGTTGTGATGACATGCTGCACGTTCATCCCGCCCATCACGGCGGCGACCACCGGGTCGTTCGCCGCTTTGTCCTGCTCAAGAGGCGCGCCTTCGAGGTTGAGCGCGACCGCCGTGGCGAGCATCTCGATGTGGGCGATCTCCTCGGTGCCGGTTTCGAGGAGCATGTCGCGGTACTTGGCCGGGCCACGCGCGCCCCATGCCTGGAAGAGGTATTGGAGGCAGACGCGGATCTCGCCCTGGATGCCACCGATGGCCTGCTGGAGCGCCTTGGCGAAGACCGGGTTCGGGGCGTCGACGCGCACCGGGTACTGGAGCTTGCCGCCGTCGTGGTAGAACATGGAGGTGGGGGTTGAGAGATTGGAGGTGGACAGAGGTGCGGTGGAGGGGCAGCGGGCTCAGTCTTCGGCGACGACGCCGCAGCCGATGCGCGTGCCGGAGTCGCCGCCGGGGTCGGTCTCCAGGTCGTCGCGCCCGCTGTGGACGATCATCGCCCGACCGAGCACGCTCGAGAACGCAAGCCCGTCGACCGCGAGCGTCTTCGCCGCCCGGCCGTCCGCGCCGGCTGTGACGTTGCCGAAGTCGCCGAGGTGCTTCTCGCCCTCGTCGTCGTCGGGGGCCCCGTGGTCGTTCGTGCCGCGCGGGTCGTAGTGGCCGCCGGCGGCCCCGGCGATCTCGAGGACGCCGTCGCCGTCGGAGTCGCCAGGCTCGCAGGAGCCGGCGGTGTGGAGGTGGACCCCGTGCTCGCCGGCGCTGAGACCGCCGAGGGCGACCTCGATGCGGACGCCGTCGTCGGTGGAGGTGAAGGTGACGGTGCCGGCCACGCCGGTCGTGGTGTCCGGCGGCGACGTGATCGCAGCGCGGGCTTCGCGGTCGTCGCTGCCGTCGTCGTCGTCACTGTCGCAGCCGAGGAAGAAGATGAGCGGGAGCACGAGGAGGAAGGCAAGCACGGGGAGAGAACGCATGAGGAGAGAGGAGGAGGGTTGCACAGGAGAGGGTGAGGGCTGATTCTTTCCTCACCAGGTCAGTCGTCGAGGCCATCGGCCCAGGACCGGATGGCCTCGTTGGCGCGGTCGGCGGCCTCGATGATGGCGGCGTGAGCCGCGCCCGACGGCAGCGAGAGCGTCGAGTTCGGGATCGCCGCGTCTAGGTCGCGCGCCGTCTCGAAGGGGTAGATCGAGTCCTCGACGCCGGTGAGAATGAGCGTCGGGACGTCGATGGTCGGCAGCGTCGGGCGGGAGTCGGGCCGCGTGCGGAGCGCGTTCGCCCCGGCGACGGCCGCCTCGAGCGACGCCTCCTCGATGATGCCGCTGAGGTAGGCGGCGAGCGCCGGCTCCTCCATCCGCGTCCGGCCGGTGAGCATGTCCTTGATCAGGAACGGCACGAGCGAGGCGACGCCCTGCTGCCGCGCCTGATTGGCGACGCCGCGCCACAGCCCGGCCTCGGCCGGCGTCGCCGGGGCGGGCGTGGTGTCGATCAGGATCATGCCCCGGAAGCGCTCCGGCGCGCGGCGGTACATCTCGAAGACGATCGGGCCGCCCATCGACATCCCCCCGATGAGGGCCTCGTCCACGTCGAGCGCGGTCATCACGTCGAGCACGTCCTGGGCGTAGGTCTCGATCGTGGCGCTGGAGTCGGGGGCGGTGCTCTGGCCGTAGCCGCGCAGGTCGAGCGTGACGACGGTGTAGTCGTCGTCGAGGGCGTCGCGGTTGTCGCGGAAGAGGCCGCCCGAGAGCGGGTAGCCGTGGACGAGCACCATCGCCGGCCCGTCGCCGGTGCGCTCGTAGTAGATGCGGGCGTCGTTGAGCTCGACGAAGCCCTCGTCAGGGAGCGGGCTGGCCGTGCTGTCACTGTCGCAGCCAGCGCTGACGGTGACCGAGAGGGCGGCGAGCAAGAGGGTCACGGCAAGAGCCTGAAGTTTTTTCATAGGGACGCGTGAGGGAAGGAAGTCTGACCAGGGAGAGGGGAAGTGAGGAGGAAACCGGAGTCCGGCCGCGCTCCAGCCTCCGAACCGAGTCCCGAGCCGAGGGATCCACCGACCGCTCCCCATTCGGGGTTCGGCGCTGCGTTTAGTAGAATCCTGCTAGCCGGCAGCGGGGTGCTCCGGCCGGTACCCCAGCGCGACTCGGCACGATGGCGTGGCGCGGTCTACGCCGGGCTAGACCCGGACGCTGGTTCTGCACGCCCGGCGCGGTTGCGCTCGCGTCCGGGCCCACAGGGCAGTCTGGTTCGGGCGTATTTTGCGCGCCTCCTCCGCGCCCTCCCTCTCTCTGTGCCGCTCTCCTACACCGTCCGCGAAGGGCTTGCCGGGTTCCGCCGCGCGCGCGTGGCCGCCTTCACCGCGACCAGCGCGCTCGTCGTGGCCCTGGTCCTGATCGCCGTCTTCGGCCTGCTGGCGTGGCAGGGCGCGCAGGTCACGAACTGGCTCAAGCAGCGGATCGGCGAGGTGCAGGTCTTCGTCTCTAGCGCCGCCGACGCCCGCGCCACCGACGCGCTCCGGCTCAAGCTCGAGGCGACGCCGGGCGTCGAGTCCGTCGACTACGTCTCGCGCGAGGAGGCCGCCGCCGAGTTCCGCCGCGAGTTCGGCGACGAGGCGGGCGCGCTGCCGGACGGCGACTTCCTGCCGGCCTCGTTCCGCGTCCAGCTCGAGCCCCGCTGGGCGAACGCCGACAGCCTCGGCGGCCTGGCCGCCCGCTTCGGCGCGTGGAACCGGGTCGATGAGGTGATCTACAACCAGCCCCTTTTGGCGAAGGTGCAGCGCAACCTCCGCGTCTTTCTGCCGATCGCGCTCGGGCTCGGGTTCGTCGTGGTCGCGGCGGCACTCTTTCTCGTCGGCAACACGGTCCGGCTGACGATCTACGCACGGCGCATGCTCATCCGCACGATGAAGCTCGTCGGGGCGACGAACGGGTTCATCCGGCGGCCGTTCTTGGTCGAGGGCATCGCGCAGGGCGTGGTGGCCGGAGCCGTCGCGTGCCTGCTCGTGTGGCCGGTCTACGAGTTCCTGCTGCGCGCCGTGCCGCAGGCGCAGGGCTGGCCCGGCGGCTCCCCGCTGTGGACCCTCGCGGCCGTCTTCGCGCTCGGCATCGGGCTGGGCTGGCTCGGCTCGTGGCTGGCGGTGCGGCGCTTCATCAAGCACATCCACCTGTCGTGAGCGGTTCGCGGATCGTGATGAGTTGATGGTAGCAAGTAGCGACGCCGATGGGCATAAACACAATTATCCACCACCACCTGTCCAGCTTCCCATGCGCCCCGCCCTCCTCTGCCTGCTGGCCCTCCTCGCGCTCCCCGCCTGCCGCTCGGAAGACGACGTGGCGCGCGGCGAGGACGGCACCCTCCAGCTCGGCCGGGAGGAGGCGCGCGAGGTGACCGAGCGCGCCGTCCGCCTCGGCACCCGGACCCTCGTACTCGACTCCGAAACCGGCTCGATCACCGTCGTCGGCACCGACAGCGACGAGGCGCGGCTGCGCTTCGAGCGCATCGCGCGCGGGGCGACCGTCGCCTCGGCCGAGACCCGGCTCGGGCGGCTCACCGTCGAGGAGGCCGGCGACGGCGAGATCTACCAGTACGTTCTCCGCTGCAACGGCGTCGAGGGCGCGCGCATCGACGTCGTCGCCGAGGTGCCGCGCGGGGCCACGCTCAACATCGCGCTCGAGCGGGGCGAGGTCCGGCTCTCCGGCACGGCGGGCGACCTCGCCGTCGAGAACCAGCTCGGCTCGGTCGAGGCGGCCGGGCTAGCAGGCCGCGCCGTGTCGATCACCACGGAGCTCGGCTCCGTCGACGCGGCCTTCGCCGAGATTCCGGCCGACGCTGAGGTGAGCATCGAGACCGAGAACGGCAGCGTGGCCCTCACGCTCCCCTCCGAAGCGAACGCCGAGGTGGAGGTCGAGACGCAGACCGGGACGATCTCTGTGGAGGGCCTGCGCTTCACCGACCGCACCCTGAACGCGCTCGGCAACCGCTTCGAAGGCCGCCTCGGCCGGGGCGAAGCCGCCGTGCGCGTCGAGACCGAGGTCGGCAGCGTCGCGCTCCGCGAAGGCCGCGTCCTCAGCCTCGACAACCTCGACAGCCCCGACCCGCCCCGGCCGGTGGACGACACGAGCAGGGTCCCACTCGGCGCGCCCGTCGCCCCGAGTCCGCCGGTCCGATGACCACTAGTCCGGCGACCATCGCCCTCGAACCGACGGGGCTGGAGCACGCGCCCGCCATCCAACGCCTCGCCGCCCACCCCGACGTTGCGGCGACGACGCTCGTGCCACACCCGTACCCCACCGACGGCGCGGTCCGGTTCGTCGAGGACATCGTGCGGCCGGGCCGGGCGGCGGGGACGCAGTACGCATTCGTGGTCAAGGACGCGGAGGAGGTCGTCGGGCACATCACGGTGCAGAACGTGGACCGCGCGCGCGGAGAGGCCGAGGTCGGCTACTGGATTGGGCGGCCGTTCTGGGGAGGCGGCTACGCGACGGCGGCGCTCCGGCTCGTGCTCGGGTTCGCCTTCGAGGGGCTGGGGCTGCGGTCGGTCTACGCGCACGTCCTGGCCCACAACCCCGGCTCGGCGCGTGTCCTGGAGAAGGCGTGCTTCCGGCGCGTCGACCTGCCGCCCGAGGTCGTGCCGTGCGGCTGCGCCGAGCGGGGCGAGACGTGGAGCTACCGGCTGGAGCGGACCGCGTGGGTGGCGAAATGAGAGCCGGCCGGCCGTGGTACCTTCCCGACCGCCCCGGCACCCGCACACCGGGCACGGTACGCCGCGCCCCTATGCCTCTCCCTGATGACTCCCGACCTGCTGATCCAGAACGGCACGCTCCTCGACCCCGAGACCGGCGACACGCGCCGCGCCGACCTGCTCATTCAGGGCGGCAAGATCGCCCGCATCGCCGACGCGATCGAGGCCGAGGAGGGCACCGCCGCCTACGACGCGAGCGGTAAGACGATCTCGCCGGGGTGGTTCGACATGCACGTCCACTTCCGCGAGCCGGGGCAGGAGCACAAAGAAACCGTCGAGACCGGCGCGCGCGCCGCGGCCTTCGGCGGGTTCACCGGCGTCGCCTGCATGCCCAACACCGAGCCGCCGATTGCCACGCGCGACGTGGTCGAGTTCGTCCGCAAGCGCGCCGAGGGGCTGCCGGTCGACGTCCACCCCATCGGCACGGTCTCGAAGGGGCGCACCGGCGAGCACCTCGCCGAGCTGAGCGACATGGCCGAGGGCGGGGCCGTGGCGTTCTCCGACGACGGCGCGCCGGTGCAGGACGCCGGCCTGATGCGCCGCGCGCTCGAGTACGCCCGGACGCTCGACCGCCCGATCCTCGGCCACGAGGAGGAGCTGGGCCTCAACCCGCACGGGCACATGAACGAAGGGGCCGTCGCCACGCGCCTCGGTGTGCCCGGCATCCCCGGCCTCGCCGAAGAGGTGATGATCGCGCGCGACGCCATGCTCGCCGAGTTCACCGGCGGGCACGTCCACGTCTGCCACATCTCGACCGCGAAGGCCGTCGAGATCGTCCGCCGCGCGAAAGCCGAGGGCACGCCGATCACGGCCGAGGTCTGCCCCCACCACCTCGCCCTCACCGACACCGCGGTCGAGACTAGCGACTACGACACCCACACCAAGATGCACCCGCCGCTCCGCACCGCCGAGGACGTGGCGGCGCTCAAGGCCGGGCTGGCCGACGGCACCATCGACGTGATTGCCACCGACCACGCGCCGCACGCGAGCTTCGAGAAGGAGGTCGAGTTCGCGGCCGCGCCGTTCGGCATCCTCGGGCTGGAGACGTGCTGGGGACTGGTCGGCCGCGAGCTGGTCCGCCCCGGCGTGCTGAGCGTCGCCGAGGCCGTGCGGAAGCTGACCGTCGAGCCGCGCCAGATTCTGCGGCTGGCGCAGCCCACGATCAAGGAAGGCGAATCGGCGAACCTGACCGTCTTCGACGCCGAGACCGAGTGGACGTTCGAGAAGGAACACATCCGCTCGAAGAGCAAGAACACCCCGTTCGTCGGGGCCGAGATGGTCGGCCGGGCGTGGGCGATCTACAACAACGGGCAGTTCGTCGAGGCGGAGCAAGCGGAGGCCGAGGCGTAGCTTGCCAAGCACCAGAGCCTTCTGAGCGAGACTATGCAAGCCCAAACCTTAGACGATCACATCGAACAGACCCCCGGCGTCGCAGGCGGAAAGCCGCGCATCGCCGGTCGCCGCATCACGGTGCGCGACATCGCGGTCTGGCACGAACGCCTCGGCGTAAGTGCCGACGAGATCGCTACCGAGTACGACCTGACACTGTCAGACGTGTACGCGGCCCTCGCCTACTACTACGACCACCGCGAAGAAATAGACGCCTCCATCCGGGAAGGCGAGGCGTTCGCCGAGGTCATGCGGGCACGGACCCCGTCGAAGGTGAGAGACAAGCTGCATGGCCGAGACGTTTAGATTCTACACCGACGAGCACAGCGCGATGGCCGTGGCGAAGGGACTGAGGCGGCGCGGCATCGGCGTGATGACGACCTACGAGGCAGGACGGCTCGGAACCTCAGACGAGGAGCAACCGGCCTTTGCTGCGATGGAGGACCGGGTGTTCTTCACCAAAGACGACGACTTTCTGCGCCTGCACGCGACCGGGATAACCCACGCCGGCATCGTCTACGCACAGCAGGGTACCCGCGTCGGCGACATCATCCGAGGATTGACCCTGGTGTTCGAGGTGTACGGGGCGGCCGAGATGCGAAACCACGTCGAGTTTTTGTAGCGAGAGGAGCTGCTCGGAGGAGAGGGCGAGCGAGCGGCCTATCTTCCCCCACGCTCACGCCCGACGCCATGACGCTCCCCTCGCTCGACTTCGCCACGCTCCGCGCCGAGACGCTCGGCATCGACACGCCGGTCGAGACGCCGTTCGGCGAGCGGCTGCTCGTCTACGCCGACTTCACGGCCTCGGGGCGGTGCCTCCGGTTCGTCGAGGACTACGTCTGCGACCTCGCCCGGCTCTACGCCAACAGCCACACCGAGGATAGCACGACGGGCCGAGCCACGACGCGGCTCCTGCACCAAGCCGAGGACGCGATCAAGGCGGCCGTCAACGCCGGGCCGGACGGCCGGCTCATCGCCTGCGGCACCGGCTCGACCGCCGCCATCGACAAGCTCCAGCAGCTCCTCGGGGTCGCGCTCCCGCCGGCCACGCGGCAGCGGCTCCGCGAGTGCGCGGGCGAGGATTTCGAGGCCGCGCTCCGCGCGCAGCAGCCGGTCGTGTTCGTCGGCCCCTACGAGCACCACTCGAACGAGGTCACCTGGCGCGAAGGGCTGGCGACGGTCGTCGAGGTGGACCTCGACGCCGACGGCCGGCTCGACCTCGGCCACCTCGACGCGCTCTTGCAGGACCCGCAGTGGCACGGCCGCCGACGGATCGGGTCGTTCTCGGCGGCCTCGAACGTGACGGGGGTCAAGACGCCGGTCCGCGCCGTCGCCCGCCTGCTCCACCGGCACGATGCGCTGGCGTGCTTCGACTTCGCCGCGAGCGCGCCCTACGTCACCATCGACATGAACCCGGTGGGCGACCCCGAGGCAGCGCTCGACGCGGTCTTCCTCTCGCCGCACAAGTTCCTCGGCGGGCCGGGGGCGTGCGGCCTGCTCGTCTTCAACGAACGGGTCTACCCGAAGGACCTCGCCCCGAGCGTCGGCGGCGGCGGGACCGTCGTCTACGTCAACGCCGAGGGGCACGAGTTCACGACGGACATCGAGGCGCGGGAGAAGGCCGGGACGCCGGGCATCTTGCAGACGATCCGCGCGGCGCTCGCGATGCAGGTCAAGGAGGCCGTCGGGGTCGAGGCCATCGAGCACCGCGAGCAGGCGCTCCTGCGCCGGGCGCTGGGACGCTGGGGCGAGCGCGTCGAGATTCTCGGGCCGGCCGAGCCGGAGGCGCGCGTCGGGATCGTCTCGTTCAACCTGCGGAGCGCGCCCGGCCGGTATCTCCACCCGCGCTTCGTGACGACGCTGCTCGACGACCTCTTCGGAATCCAGAGCCGCGCCGGGTGCTCGTGCGCCGGTCCCTACGCCCACCGCCTGCTCGGCATCCGGCTCGACCGGGCGCGGCAGCTCCTGGCGCTCTCGCGCGACGGGGTCCACGGCGTCAAGCCCGGCTGGGTCCGCGTCGGGTTCCACTTCACGATGGACGACGCCGAGGCGAACTACCTCATCGCGGCGGTCGAGTTCGTGGCGCGCCACGGCGAGCGCTTTCTGCCCTTGTACAAGTTCCACGTCCGCTCCGGGACGTGGGCGCACCGCGACGGCCGCCCCGCCCCGCCCTCGCTCTCGCTCGCGGCCGCCCTCGACCGAAGTGTCCCGCCCGAGGCCCCGCCGGCCGCCGCGCGCGCCGAGCGCTACGCCCGCTACCTGGACGAAGCCCACGCCCTCGCCGAGCAGTTCGCCGACGAGGCACCGCCCACGACGCTCGACGGCGAGCTGGGCACGCTCCAGTATTTCAGTCTCGCCGAGGGCGGCCTCGCCGACGACGCGGACGTAGACGCCTTCTGCGGCGGATTCTAGCCGATGGCAAAGCGGACGACGACGAAGCCTCGGCAACAACGGGCGCGGCAGAAGCAGACCCGGCACGCACCGCCGCCGTGGCGACGTCCCGTCGTGCTCGCCGCCGCCGTTGCGCTCCTCGTCGCCCTCGTCTTCGGCGTGCGGACCCTCAGCGATGTCCGGCCAGCGTTCGACGGTGACCGGGCCTTCGCCGACGTCGAGCAACAGGTCGCCTTCGGCCCGCGGGTTCCGGGGAGCGCCGGGCACGAGCGGACGCGGCAGTGGCTCGTCGACACCCTCGAACCGCTCGCCGACCGGGTGACCGAGCAGCCGTTCACGGCGATGCTCGGAGACTCGGCAGCGGTCGAGGGGACAAACCTCATCGCGTCGTTCGGTCTCGACCCCGGCCTCGGGACCCGCATCATGCTCGCCGCGCACTGGGACACCCGCCCCTTCGCCGACCGCGATCCCGACCCGGCCAACCACCGCGACCCGGTGCCCGGCGCGAACGACGGGGCCTCGGGCGTTGCCGTCCTTCTGGAGATGGCCCGCCTCCTCGCCACCGACCCGCCGGCCGTCGGCGTGGACCTCGTCCTCTTCGACCTCGAGGACTCGGGCGACTACGGGGCGACCGACACGACGACGGCGCGCACCCCGTTCGCGCTCGGCTCCGCCGCCTTCGTGCGTGACAACCCGACCTACCGCCCGACGTTCGGAATCCTCCTCGACATGGTCGGCGACGAGAGCCTGCGGATTCCGAAGGAGGGCTTCTCGCAGCGGTACGCGCCCGCCATCGTCCAGAAGGTCTGGGCGGCCGCCGAGGCCGTCGGGGCGGAGGCGTTCGTGGACGAGACGGGCGGAGCCATCGAGGACGACCACGTCCCCTTCCTCCGCGCCGGCATCCCGGTCATCGACCTGATCCAGCAGCCGTTCCCGGCGACGTGGCACACGACGGCCGACACCCCGGAGCACGTCAGCCCGGCGAGCCTCGGGCAGGTCGGGCAGGTGCTCGTCGAGGTCGTCTACACCGAGTGAAAGCGAGCTCAGGCAATCTGCTTCCAGCTCTCAGTCTGCCGCGGGAGCACGTTGGCGGCGTCGAGGTCCGGGTGGAGCAGCGCTTCCGAGATCCGCTCCATCCGCGTTCCCTGCGATCCTTTGACCAAGACCACGTCGTCTGCTCGAGGCTCGTAGACTTGGCCGGACCGGATGGAGGCGGCGAGGTCGGACGAGGCGTCGTGCAGCGTGATGGCCGCGCGCTGCTCCCGAGGCAGCGTTTCGACGGCCTGGGCCATGAGGGCCCCGACGGCGTGGACGTGATCGGCCGCGCGGGCGGCAGCGGCGAGGACGCGGGCGTGCTCCTCGACCTCCGTCTCGCCTAGCTCGAGCATGTCGCCGAGGAAGGCGATGCGGCGGGTGCCGTCCAGGGTCTCGAGGACGCGGAGCGCAGAGAGCGTAGCGTCCGGCGAGGCGTTGTAGGTGTCGTCGATGAGCGTGCTCCCGCCCTGCCCCCGGAGCCGGTTCAGCCGCCCCTTCTCCGGCTCGATCCGCTCCAGCCCTCGGTTGATCGCCTCGTCGGACATCCCGAGGGCGAGGCCGGCGCTGAACGCGGCGAGCGCCGTGTAGACCGCGTGCTCCCCCAAGATCGGCAGCGTCGCCGTGATGCGGTCGGGGCGCACGTCGCAGGCCGCGCCTGTGCCGTAGCGCAGCGTCCGGCCGGCGTTGAGGTCGGCCATCTGCGCGACGCGCGGGTCGTCGCCGTTGAGGCACGCCGTGCCGCCGGGACCGAGGGCGCGGACGAGCTCCGACTTCTCGCGCTGCACGCCGTCGATGCTCCCGAAGGTCTCGACGTGGACGCCCCGCACGTTCGTCACGATGGACACGGTCGGCGGAAAGACGTGGCACAGCTCGCGGATGTCCCCTTCGAGCCGGGCCCCCATCTCGAGCACGAGCTTCGTGTCGGCGTCGAAGGCGCGGTTCAGGAGCAGGAGCGAGAGGCCGAGCGGCGTGTTCTTGTTGCCCTCCGACGCGACCACCGCGAACCCCTCGCGGAGCACGGCGAGCACCGCCGTCCTCGTCGTCGTCTTGCCCATCGACCCCGTGATCGCCACGACGTCCGGGCCGAGGCGGCGCAGCTTCTCGGTGGCTTCCCCGATCAGGAAGTCCAGCGCGCTCTCGACGCGCACCACCTCCACCCCCTCGGGCACCTCCAGGTCGATTTCCGTCACGACAGCGGTCGCGCCGGCCTCGACGGCCTGCGGGACAAAGTCGTGTCCGTCGTGCGTCTCGCCCCGGATGGCGACGTAGGTGTCGCCGGGTTGCAGCGTGCGGGTGTCGGTCGAGTAAGCCATCGTGAGGACCAGAAGGAGCGGGGCGTCAGCGCGCCGTGCGGAGGCGCGCGTCGCGGGCGTGGCGGTCGAGCGCGAGTTGGAGCAGCGTGTCGAGGAGCGCGCCGAGGGGGAGGCCGGCGTGCTCCCACATCACGGGGAACATGCTCCGCGCCGTGAAGCCGGGGATGGTGTTGATCTCGTTGACGAAGAGGTGGTGCTCCGGCGTCACGAAGAAGTCGACGCGCGCCATGCCCTCGCAGCCGAGCACGCGGTAGGCGTCGGCCGCGAGCGCGCGGATGCGGTCCGAGACCGCCTCGGGCACGTCGGCCGGGACCTCCATGCGGGCGGCGTCGGGGTCCTGGTACTTGGCGTCGTAGGTGTAGAACGCCGCCGTCGAGACGATCTCGCCGAGCGGGGCGGTGCGCGGCTCCTCGTTGCCGATCACCGCGCACTCGACCTCGCGGCCCGTGACGGCCTGCTCGATGAGCGCCTTGTTGTCGAAGCTCAGGGCATGGTCGAGCGCCGGGACGTAGTCCGCCTCCGCGTCCACCTTCGAGGTGCCGACGGACGAGCCCGAGCCGGCCGGCTTGACGAAGAGTCCCGGCCCGAGCGCGGCCGTGACCTCGGCGAAGGCCGGGCGGTCGTGCGGCCGAGCGATGAGGAACGGCACCACCGGCAGGCCGGCGTCACGGAGCAGGCGCTTGGTGACCTCCTTGTCCATGCACGCCGCCGAGCCGAGGACATCGGCCCCGACGTAGGGCAGGCCCAAGGTCTGGAGCACGCCCTGCACCCGGCCGTCCTCGCCGTTCTGCCCGTGGAGGACGGGAAAGGCCACGTCGAGATCGAGGGCCTCGAGGCGCGAGGAGCTGCCTCCTGCGCCGCGCAGCATCTCGGCCCCGGCCTCGCGGGGGGAGAGGAGCGCGCGGTCCCCGCCCGGTTCAGCCCCGTGCAGTCCGCTCGCCCCAGCCGTCTCGATGTGCCAGCGCCCCGCGCGGTCGATCCGGATCGGCGTGACGCGGTACCGGGCCGGGTCGAGCGCGGCGAACACGTTGCGCGCCGAGAGGATGGACACCTCGTGCTCCGGGGAGCGTCCTCCGTAGATCAGACCGACGTGGTTCATAGACGAGCGAGCAGGGCGAGACGAAGAGACCCTCGGCGAGGGCAGCCACGCCCGAGAGGCCCCAAAGCTACGGCCCCCTCGCGTTCCGATTCGAACGGTTTTTCTCCGGCGCGGAGGGATAGAAAAGGTGACAGAATGGCCCACGGCTCAGGACCGGAGCGACTAGGCCCGACACCCAGGGGGTCCTCTTCAGAAGAGTTATGGCTACCGTATTCCACGTCCGACCTCAGCGCGTCCGGGTCTGCCGCGCGCACGCCTTCACCGACGCGCTCGGTGCCCTCCGCAGCGCGCTCGATTTGCTGGAGGAGACGTGCGCCGAGGACCCGGCCCGGTGCCGCCTCGCCGCAGCCATGCTCCACCGCCTCCACCACGAAGTGGTGCGCCTGAACACGCACGAGGACCCTGGCGAGGAGCTGCTCTGACGAGCTGCTCTGACGAGCGGAGTCTGACGAGCGGAGTGGGCAGTATGTACAGAATCCGTCCGCTGTGGGCTGGATGGGGAACCCTGGTTCCCTGGCCCAGGGTTTGCTTGGCTGAGGGGCTCTTGTCCACCACCGACACTCTCCGACCGCCATGCCTAGTCCCGTCTGCACCCTCCGGCGTCTCCCTGCTCTTCTCTTCGCCCTCCTGCTCGCGCCGGCCCTGTCGCTCGTCGGCTGCGACAGCCCCGACGCCGACCAGGTCGATCTCGACCTCCTGTTCGCTCCACCGACAGCGCTGGAGGTAGAAGCCGTCGAGCGGGCGTGGGAGGCCCGCCGCGACAGCGGAGCCTACGAGCCCGGCTCGATTCGCGTCGAGTACCAGGGCGATGTGTTCGGTGACGGGAGCCGCATCGTCCTCCTCTCCCACACGACGGGGCACGCCTCGTTCCGGCACTACGGGGCCGTCCGCTTCCCTCCGGGCGACGCGCCCGCGGACGGTTGGCCGGTGGTCGTCTACAACCACGGCGGGGCCCGAGGCTTCGACCTCGTCGACCTGGTGGGCCGCTTCGTCACCGGGCCGTTTGCGGAGATCGGCAGCCAGAGCGTCGTGGTGATGCCGACCTTCCGCTCGGAGACGATGACCAACACGCCGATGGGTGAGCTGCGCTCGGAGGGCGCGCCTAGCGTGTGGGACCGGGATGTGGACGACATGCTCGCCCTGCTCAATGCCACGCTCGAGACCTTCTCAGCGCTCACCGACGACGGCACGTTTGTCAGCATGGGAGGGAGCCGGGGCGGAGCCGTCGCCTTGCTCGCCGCCATGCGAGAGCCACGCATCCGCGTAGCCGTGGACTACTTCGGCCCGACCAACCTCTTCTCCGCCTCGTCGCGCGCCATAGCAGAAGAGTATGTGGCCGGCACGCCGGCCGACGTGCTGGCCGCTCAGCTTTCGCTGCGAAACATCCTCCCCTACCTGATCGAGACGGCCCTGCAGCCCGTCGCCGACGGCACGATCTCCTACGAGGAGGCGCGGTTTGAGATGATCCGGCGCTCCGCGGCCTGGCTTCCGCACCTGCTCCCGAACACCATCGCCCACCACCACGAGTGCGACAGCCTCGTCCCGTTCGAGCACTTCCAGGCCCTCGAGGTGCAGCAGAAGAAGATCGGGGCCGCGAGCGAGCTGTACAGCTACGACCGAGGCTGCCCTGATGGCGTTCTCGGCCGCCAGTTTCACGGCTTTAGCGAGATGCCAGAGCACATCGACCGGACGCTGTCCTTTATGAAGCGTCATGGTACGATGGAGCGTGATGGTGCCCGTCCGTAGCCCAGCCATCCTCCTTTCTCGACAGGCCGAAGCAGACCGATGGACGTGGAGCGCATCGAGACGGAAGCGGCCTGGCAGGCGGCGCGGCGCATCCGGCAGCGCGTGTTCGTTGAGGAGCAGGCGTGCCCGCCCGAGGAAGAATGGGACGCCTGGGACGCGCCTGAGGCGAGGGGACAGACCTGCCATCATCTGCTCGGCGTGCTGGACGGAGCGCCCATCGCTACGGCGCGGTGGCGGCCCGTAGCGCGCGAAGGCCGGACTGCGGCGAAGCTGGAGCGGTTCGCCGTCTTGCCCGAAGCGCGGGGACAGGGCCTGGGACGGGCGCTCGTGGCAGCGACGATCCGAGAGGCGCAGGCGGCCGGGCACCGAACCTTCGTGCTCTACGCCCAGACACACCTCGAAAGCTTCTACGCGGCGTTCGGGTTCGTGCCGGTCGGCGAGGCGTTTGAGGAAGCTGGCATCCCGCACCTAGCGATGGTACGGGACGACGGCGAGGCCAGCCCGCAGGCGTGAAAAACGGGTGCAGCGGGCTGAAATGACCGATCCAAGCAGTACCTTGGGGGTCTACCTCGCCGCGTTCGTCTAGGGGTCTAGGACGCCGCCCTCTCACGGCGGTAACACGGGTTCAAATCCCGTACGCGGTACCACCCACACCGAAGCGCCGCCGCTAGCTTTCAGCGTCGGCGCTTCGTGCGTTCAGCCTCCGCCAAGTCAGTCCGTTATGCCTTGAAAGCCCGTGGGGGCGGGGCGGCTGGGACCCGGAACCGTGAAGCCGAACGACGCCGAGGCCTCGCCTCCTCCGAAGGAGAGGGTAAGCGTTCCCTCCACCCTGTCGCCTATCCCGATGACGTTCTCGAAGTCACTGAGCCGCACCTCGACCTCGACACTTCCCTCCGCGTTCGCCGTGGCGATGTTGCTGAAGATGTTCCGGACCGAGGACACGTCCCCCGGGATGATTCCCGCGTAGGTCCCCCCGCTGCACTCGGCGATGGCGCGCATCTCGCCCGTGGCCCCTGTCGTCGGGTTCGGGCTGAGGTCCGAGGCCGGTCCCAGGCCGATGGCATACACGGGGCTGTCCAGCGAGACAGCCAGCGCGCACGCCTCCGGCCGCCGGTTTCCGTCTCCAGGACTTCCGTCGGAGAGCAACACCACCCCTCTCTCGTAGGAGGCCGTCGGGCGCTCCCCTTCCGAGTAGGTCATCAGTTCGATAAGGGACTCGTAGGTCGGGGTAGACCCACTCGCCCCGACGAGACGGATCGCTGCGTTGAGGGCCGTCGAGTCGCTCGAGTAGTCCTGCAACAGGCGGGTCGCGCGGAACGGCTCGGTGCGTCCCGACCCGTAGTCAGACACCGACGCCTCGTAGTTCACGCCCGATTCCTCCAGGGTTTTGACGAACTCGAGGGCTCCGTCGACGCGGGTCCGCAGCGGGTCCGTAGTCCTCATGCTGCTGCTGGCGTCCAGGTTGATCGCCACGGCGAGCGGGTTGCCCGAAGGCGTGTTGACCGTTCCGAGAGTCGACTGCGCCACCACGACGGAGACGGGGTCCCCGTTGACTTGGTCGATGGTGACGGCGGCCACCACGCCTTCGTCGAGGATACCGTTGTTCTCCTCGTCGAGCGGCGTCGCCGTCAGCGAAAAGACCCCGGTGGCGACGAAGTCGTCGGGGACGTTGGTGCCGATCAGGATGACGTCGTCGACGACAGGGTCGTCCTCGCCCCCGTCGCAGCCGACGAGGGTGAAATTGACGAGGAGCAGGGCGAGGAAAAAGGCGAGGGGTTTGGCGAGGCTCAGCATAGCAGTCATAAGAAAACGTGAGATGAGACGGGAGGCCCGGCCGAGACACCTAGCGCGGTGTATTCCGTGAGGCCGGACTGTCTAGCTATACGAAATTTCCCTGCCCCAACGGCCATCGCCTCTGCGTCCCTCCTCCCCGCCGCTCGCTCAGAACTCTTCGCCGTCGAAGTCGCCGTCCTCACCCCGGTCGCGGCGCTGCTGGCGCTCCTGCCGGCCGAAGGTGTACTGGAGCGTCACGCCGACCTGCTGCGCGTTCCAGTCCCGCTCGAACTCCTGGTAGAGCGACGGCCGGTCGATGGTGTAGCTGAACCCGGCCAGGCCGAACGGGTCGCGGAGGCGCAGGGTCACGCTCGCCCGCTCGCCGAGCAGGTCCTTTCGCGCGGCGAAGTCGATGAAGGTGAACGCGCCGCGCCGGCCCTGCGCCGTCTCGATGGGCGCGCGGTAGCGGACGCTCGCCTGCACGTCGAGGCCTCCGATGCCGAGCCGCTCGCCGAGGGCGTAGCTCGCGTTGGCGCGGCCGCCCCACCCGAAGGCGTCGCTCTCGAGGTCGCCGGCCGAGGTCGAGCCGTCGCTGACGAAGCGGAAGCCCTCGACGCTGACGTACCCCCGGAGGCCGCCGAGCGCGGCGCGCCCGCTGAAGGCGCTGATCAGCTCGACCCCGTACGAGGTGTTGGTCGCTACGTTCTCGACCGTGCGGACGGTGACGACGCCGGGGCCGCACAGCTCGCCCGCGACGCCGGTCGGCCCGTCGGCGCAGATCGCGCTGATGCGGTCGATGGCGTCGCTCGTGTAGCGGTAGTACGGCGTGAGCGTGAGCGACCCCCACGGCGTGTAGCGCACCGCGCCGAGCTCGAACGCGCTCACGTACTCCGGCCGCAGCGCCGGATTCCCGACGCGCGGGTTGCTCGGGTCGTCGAGGCTGGGGAACGGGTTGAGGAACCACGTCCGCGGCCGGTTGATGCGGCGGCTGTAGCTGGCCTTGAGCACGGTCGCCTCGCCGATCTCGTAGCTCAGGAACGCGCTCGGAAAGAGGCTCGTGTAGTCGTTGTCGAAGTCGGCCCCGGTAGTCAGGAGCGAGAAGGTGGTCTGCGCGGTCTCGGCGCGGACGCCGGCCTGGACCCCGAGCGGCCCGAACTCGCGGGCGAGCTGGAGGTAGGCCGCGTGGATCTGCTGCTCGTAGTCGAACGTGTTGTTGAGGTCCGCGTCCGGCACGAAGGCCCCCGTGGAGTCGCGCGTCTCGGCGAAGAGCGACTGCTGCTGCGTCTCGAGCTCGCCTTTGTAGCCCGCCTCGAGCCGGACACCGGCGAGCGGCCCGCCGAGCGGGCGGACGTAGTCGATTTCGAGCGAGGCCTCGTCGCGGTCGCGGTCGCGGTCGGAGGTCTGGAACTCGCGGAGGTCGCGCCCGGTCGAGTCGACGACTCCACCGGTGAGGCGCTGGTCGTAGACCTCGTCGTCGCGGTTCGTCGAGAGGTTGTAGCGGGCTTCGATGCCGAGCGTGTGCGCGGTCTCGCCGGCGGAGTCGGTGCGGCCGAAGTCGTGGCGGAGGCCGAGGCGGAGGTCGCCCCGCTCGCGGTCGCCGGCCTCCTCCACGATCCGCTCGTAGGCGAGGGTCGGGTCCTCGTCGGCGTCGAGCTCGCGGAAGCGGTTGGTCTCGACCTCCGTCTCGGCCTGCCGTCCGAGCTGTGCCGACGCGCTGAGGCTCGTCCGCTCGGAGAGCGCGTAGTCGGCCGAGAGGTTGAGGTTGTGCGCGGTCTCGTCCTGCTCCTCGTCCTCGACCTGGTCGAGGAACGTGACGGGCGTCTCGAAGCGGTTCTCGGCGAACGAGCTGCCGCCGCCGACGTCGTTCTCGAGCTGGAAGCCGTAGGAGGCCGAGAGATTCCAGGCCCCGCGCCCCCACGTCAGCGTCGCCGTGCCGTCGGTGCTGCCGCGCGAGTTCACGCCCGCCGCGACGGTGCCGCCGAGGCCGCGGTCCACGTTCTCCTTGAGCACGATGTTGATGATCCCGCTCATCCCCTCCGGCTCGTAGCGCGCCGACGGGTTCGGGATCACCTCGACGCGCTCGATGCTGCCGGCGGGCAGGCTCTTGAGGTAGGCCGCGACGAACTCGGACGCCACGGGCGCGGGCTTGCCGTTGACGAGCACGGCGACGTTCCCGCTGCCGCGCAGGCTGATGTTGCCGTCCACGTCTACGTCGACCGAGGGGATCGTCTCGAGCACGTTCGTCGCGTTCCCGCTCGCCGCCACGAGGTCGTCGGCCGTGTTGTAGACCATCCGGTCGATCTGCACCGAGACCTGCTCGCGCTCGGCCCGGACCTCGACGCCCTCGAGCTGCTCGACGTCCGGCGCGAGCGCGATCCGGCCGAGGTCGACCGTACGCGCCTCGCGGCCGATGCGGACCTCCTCGATCCGCTCCGACGTGTAGCCGACGAAGCTCACGTCCACGTAGAAAAGGCCGGATGGCACCCCTTCGACCCGAAACGTGCCGTCGGCGTCGGTGATGGTGCCGGTGACGAGCGTGGTGTCGCGGCCCGCGCGTTGGGGCACGCGCCACACGGCGACGGACGCGGACGGGATCGGCGTGTCGGCGGCCGCGTCGGTGACGGTCCCGCTGAGGGTGCCGGTGGGCATCGCCGCAGGGCGCTGCCGGCCGCGCTGCTGCGCCTCGGCCGACGAGGCAAAGCCGACGAGGAGGACTAAGAGGAAGGCTACGACGAGCAGAGGAGAGCGAAGCATCGGCGCGAGGCGAGAAAAGGGAGGCTAACGAGACACGCTGAACGAGGCATACGGTGCGAAGTGCCCCCGCACCGTAATTCGACAATTCGATGCGGGGGCCCTGCTGCTCTCACGCTAGCGGCCCGCTAGCGCCGGTCAGGCGTGCCGCTCTCCTGCCCGTCGCGAGCCTGCCGGCCGGAGCGTGCCCGCGCGAAGTAGACGGCGAGGGCCTCGTGGACGGCGGCCACCTGCTGCTGCTCGGGCGTGAGGATGGCGGCGAGATCGGCGCGGACCGCCCCCGGCTCCGGCCGCTCGGCGCGGCGCGCCTCTCGCTCGGCGCGGCGCTTGGCGTGGAGCGTCTCGAGCTGCTCCACCTGCGCGGCCGAGAGGCCGAGCGCGTCGCGCATTGCGAGAGCGACGGTCTCGGCCCTCTCGTCGCGGTCCTCGGGTTTGCTCCGGCGGAGGTCCCGCACGTCGCCGCGCCGGTTGCGAAGCCGCTGCTCCCCGTACCCGTGGGTGCGCGCGGGACGGGAGAAAAGCTTCTCTCTCTGCTCCTCGGTGAGCGTCGGGGTCAGCGCGGCGGCGAGGGTCCACAGGTCGCCGAGCTCAGCGTCCGCGAAGGTCTCCGTCACGAGGCGGGCCTGCGTGTCGGACAAGTCGAGCGCTTCGATGAGACGGGCCGGGCGGTCCTGGGACTGGGCGGACACCGCGAAGAGGACGGCGAGGGCCGTGAGCAGACCACGGCGAAGGAGGGAACGCATTGGGGAGATCATGGGTCTGGAGGTTGGTGAATGGAACCGGTGGTGGATGGAACCGAGGCCCTCATTCGCGGGGCGGCGCTCCGAAGATCCGGCCGGCCGCACCAACGGCACGCGCGCGTCACCAACGCCACGGCGCGAGGCACGGGCGGCCGATCCGCTCGCTCGCTACCGCCTACCTTGGGAACCGCCTACCTTGGGGGGACGCCCTCGCCTCTTTCGATGCCGACCGCTTCTCCCCTTCACGACGGTGACGCCCCCGTGGTCGCGCTCCGCCGAGAGCCTGGCGGTCCTCGGGTTCTGGGTGCTTCTCGGCACGCACCTCCGCGTCAGCCGCCGCCGCCGCGACGCCCTCGTCGCCCGCCTCGGCACGCTCGAGTAGAACACAGCCGGCCAGAACGCAGCCGGACGAAACGAGAGCGGGCGCACCCGGTGAGGATGCGCCCGCTCCGTGCCCTAGGATCTCGGGCCTCGAGATCGGACCTCGCTAGTCCGTCGTCTCCTGCTCGTCGACGGGCTTGTCCGGCTCGCCCCCGCCTGCGGCGAGGACGTTGTCGATGATGCCGTACTCCTTCGCCTGCTCGGGGCTCATGAAGTTGTCGCGGTCGCTGTCGCGCTCGACTTGCTCGATGGGCTGGCCGGTGTGCTGGGCGATGATCTCGTTGATCCGCTGCTTGATGAAGAGGATCTCCTTCGCCTGGATCTCGATGTCGGAGGCCTGGCCCTGCGCGCCGCTCGACGGCTGGTGGATCATGATGCGGCTGTTGGCGAGCGCCGCGCGCTTGCCGGCCGCCCCGCCGAGCAGGAAGATCGACCCCATCGAGGCCGCGAGGCCGACGCAGATCGTCGCCACGTCCGGCTTGATGTACTGCATCGTGTCGTAGACGGCCATGCCGCTGTAGACCTGGCCGCCGGGGCTGTTGATGTAGAGGTTGATGTCCTTGTCGGGGTCCTCGGCCGCGAGGAAGAGGAGCTGCGCCACGGCGAGGTTCGAGGTGGTGTCGTTGACCGGGGTGCCGAAGAGCACGATGCGGTCCTTGAGCAGGCGGCTGAAGATGTCGTAGGACCGCTCGCCGCGCGTCGTCTGCTCGACCACCATCGGGACGAGGGCGTTGATCGGGGCAGCGTCGGGGCCGCCGGAGTAGATGCCGCCGGGCGCGGTCGAGATGCCCTTGGCGAAGGTGACGAAGTCGCTAATCATGAAGGCGAGGGGATGAGAGGCGGGGTGCGGGGGTGAAAAAAGCGGGCGGGAATACCGGAGGTGTCGGGCAGGGTTCCTACCCCCCGCCGCGTTTGCGGTCACTGAGGCTACAGGACTCGTGCCTCTGCTCCTGGCTTCACGCGGCTGTCCCCCTCGTCGAGGGGGACAGTTCAGGCCGCGCTTGACCGAAGGGATGCGCGGTCTGAACGGGGGTCGAGACAACACTACCACCTATCGGCCGGGGCGCTACGCCTCTTGAGCTTCGTGCTCGGCCTCGAGCTCCTCCTGCGTCTTCTCGACCACCTCGAAGCGCTTCTCGAGGGCCTCGAAGAGCTTGTTCGACAGCACGCGCTGCTGGATGCCCTCGAGGAGCTGCGGCTGCTGCCCGATGAACTGCTTGAGCGCCGCCGTGTCGAACGGCCCGCCGGCGGCCATCCGCTCGAACTCGGCCTCGAAGTCCGCCTCCTCGAGCTTGATCTCCTCTTCCTCCGTCAGCTTGTCCTGGATCAGCATCCAGCGGACCTGGGCCTCGGCCTGCGGGCGGCTCGCTTGGCGGAACCCGGCGTAGTCGAAACCCGGAGGCAGCTCGCCCTCGTTCTGCTTCGCGAGGTCCTCGACCATGTTGTTGAGCGCTCCCTCGACGAGCGTCTCGGGCACGGCGAAGTCGTGCGCCTCGAGGGCGGCGCGGATCATCTCCTCGCGCATCATCTCGCCGGACATCCGGGTCCACGCCTGCTCCATCTCCGAGCGGACGGTGTCGCGGAAGCCCTCGACGGTCTCGACCTGGTCGGCCGTCTGCTCCTTGACGAACGCCTCGTCGAGCGCGGGCAGGTCGCGCGTCTTGACCTCCTGCACGGTGACGAGGAAGCGGTCCGTGTCGCCGGTCGTCTCGCCGTCCTCGCCCTGGAGCGCGAGGTCGAGCTTGAAGCTGTCGCCGGCTTTTTTGCCCAGGAGGCCCTCGCGCATCTCGGCGCGGAGGCGCTCGTCGTCCAGCGAGACCTCCTGCCCCTCCTGGCGCTCGCCGATGATGGCGGTGTCGGTCTCCCTGTCGAGCCGCTGCATGTCGACGACCAGCACGTCGTCCTCGGTGGCGGCGGCGTCGGTCGGGGTGAGGACAGCGTGCCGGCGGAGGCGGCGCCGAAGCTCGTCCTCGACGTCCTCGTCGGTGATCGGCCGGACTAGGCGGTTGATCTGCACGCCGGAGAGGTCGGCGATCTCGACGGCGGGCCGGACGCCGAAGTGGACGACGGCGTGGAGGTCCTGGTCGAGGGCGTAGTCGAGCTCGGCCAGGAGCGGCTGCCCGAGCACGTCGCGGTCCGGGTCCTCGGCCACCTCGTCGCGGTACGCCTCGCCGATGACCTCCTCCACGATCCGGGCGGCGATCTCCTCGCCGTGCATCTTCCGGGCGATCGAGAGCGGGACGTGGCCCGGGCGAAAGCCCTTGAGGTTCATCTGCTTGCGCTGCGCCTTGAGCGCCTTGGTGATGCGGGGCTCCAGCTCTTCGTGCGAGACCCGGATGTCGAGGTCGAAGTCGACGGGCGTGCGCTCGGTGATGGTGGCGTCCATGACGGGAGAGGGCGAGTGGTGGGGTAAAAAAGCAACGCGGCCCCGGCGGTCGGGGTCCGCGTCGGGACAGAGGCCCTCAAGGTAGCACGCGCGGGCCGCGCAGACCGTGAAGGATCACGGCATTTCAGCGCGGCCTCGGCCGCGCGCGCGCGCCTCCTTCCGGGGCGAGGGTGATCGAGGGGCGAGGAGCAGGCTCCGGCGCCGGGGTAGGCACTGCCGCCGCAGTGGCGAAGCACCGCCCCCACCGCACGACCTCCGAGGTCTCGGCCGAGCGCCGGGTGCGGTGGCCGGTCCAGTCCAGGCAGACCTCCGGCCCGCCGTCGTCGCGGACGGCCATCGTCGCCCACTGGCCGGGATGCGGCGGGAAGGTGGACGGGTTGGGGTGGGCCCCCTCGCTGTACGGCCCGCCCTTCGCCGAGCCGGTCTGGTCCAGCGGCGCGGCCTGCAGGACGGGGATCGGTGCGCCGCGCCCGCCGGTGTAGTCGCTGCTGGTGCCGTCGTCGATGGCGAGCATGTGGGCGTCGCCGGAGACGATCACGAGGTTCTCGATCCCGGCATCGGCGAGGAAGTGGGCGATCTCGCGGCGCTCGGCGGCGAAGCCGCCCCAATGGTCGGCCCCGGCGGACGGTGGGGCGATCCACGGGACCGTGCTCACCCAGACGGTGAGGGCGTGGCGGTCCGCTGCGGCGAGCAGCTCGCGCTTGAACCAGGCCTTCTGCTCGGCCCCCAGCATCGTCCGCGCTCCCTCAACGCCCGGCGGGTCGCGCATTGAGCGGAGGTCGGTCAGGATGAACCGGACCCGGCCGATGGTGAACGCCTGGTAGACGGCCCCGTCGCTGGAGAGCGGGTAGTGCGGGACCAGCTCGCGGTAGACGCGCCACGCAGCGGCGCGGCCCGGAGCCGTCCGGTCGCTGTCATTGGGGCCGAAGTCGTGATCGTCCCACACGTAGGCGATGGGGGTGCTTCGGAAGAGCGCGGCCTGGCGCGGGGCGCGGAGCACGCGGCCGTAGCCCTGGCGGAACGCATCGGGGTGGTCCACGGCGATGTCGAGATAGTGCATGTCCCCGACGTGGAGCAGGAAGAGCGGGTCCGCCTCGCGGATGGCGTCGAAGACGGGGCGGTTGGAGCCGGTGACGGCGCACCCGGCCACGGCGACCTCGAAGGAGAAGGGGCCGCGCTCCGGCGTGCGGAACGTGCCTTCCTGAAGGAGGGCTCCGTCGCTCTCGAAGGCGTAGGCATAGCGCGCGCCCGGCCGCAGCCCCTCGACCTGGGCGGCGACTACGGCTCCACCCGGTGCGACGGCGAAGCCGTCCGAGCGAGCGCCCGGCCCCGCCTCGGACGTGAGGCGCAGGGTGGTGCTGTCGCTGCTCGTCCTCAGCCCGGCCACCAAGCGCACGGAGGTCGGCGTGAGGGACCCGGACCACGCGAAGGCCGCCGGCGGCTGCACGACGCTGGCCGCGAGGCGCGCGCCGCCGCCCGGCTCTCGGCAGCCCGCCGAGGCGAGCAGAAGCGCGACGAGGAGCGAACGGGAGAGCACGCGCCGCACCCCCTGCGCCGGCCGGGTCACTGCCCTAGGCCGAGGTCTTCGCCCGCCTCCTGGGCCGGCTGGAAGGTCGGCATCTCGAAGCACCGCTCCATCTCCACTAGCGGGCGCGAGCTGGGGCGGTCCCACCGCGTTTGGTAGCCCGTCCACGCCACGCACACCTCGTCGCCCCCGTCGTCCTCGACCTCCACCAGCACCCACTGACCGTCGTGCGGCGGAAAGAGGCTGAGCGTCGGGAACTCGCCTTCGCTGTACGGCCCGCCTTTGGTCGAGCCGGCCTGGTCCAGCGGCGCGGCCTGGATGACGGGAATCGGTGCGCCGCCGTCGGTGGCGTAGTCGCTGTTGGTGCCGTCGTCCATCGCGATCATGTGCGAGTCGCCGGCCATGATGGCGATGTTGGCGATGCCGTGCTCCTTGAGGAAGTTGGCGATCTCCTCGCGCTCCTCGGCGTAGCCGCCCCAGCTGTCGCTCTCGGGGTTGCGGCGGTAGATCCACGGGACGCTGCTGACCCAGACGATGACCTCGCCGGCTTGGTGCGCGCGCAGCAGCTCCTGCTTGAACCAGTCTTTCTGTCGGCCCCCCATCATGGTCGGGACGCGCCGGAAGCCGCGACGGTAGGGGCGGCGCGAGGAGCGCAGGTCGGTCAGGATGAAGCGGATGCGGCCGACGGCGAAGGACTGGAAGATGGGAACGTTGCCGGAGCCGGCTGCGAGCGGATAGTGCGGGATCATCTCCTGGTAGACCTCACGGGCGGCGTCGCGGCCCGGCGCGCGGCGGTCGCTGTTGTTGGGTCCGAAGTCGTGGTCGTCCCACATGTAGGCCAGCGGCGTATCGCGGAAGAGCGCGGCCTGGGCCGGCGAGGCGAGCACCTCGCGGTAGGCGTCGCGGTACACCTCCTCATCCGCCGCCTCGATGTTCTCGTAGTGCATATCCCCGAGGTGTAGGAAGAACAGGGGCTCCTGGCGGCGGATCACGTCGAAGACCGGCCGGTCGGAGCCGGTGAGGGCGCAGCCCGAGGCGATGAGGCGGAACGAGGCCGGGCCGTCGGGGGCCGTGCGGAAGCGCCCCACCCGAAGCGTGTCGAGCGCTCCGTCCACCTCGACCGCGTAGCGGTACGGCGTGTCGGGCTCGAGCGCGCCGAGCGTGAACGAGACGGTCCGGCTGTCGGGATCGGCGGGCTGGAAGGCCGAGAAGAACGGCTCGTCGAAGGCGTCGCCGGCGGTGAGCGCGAGGCGGGCGCTGTCGGTGCCCGGCGCGAGGCCCGCCACCACGCGGACCGAGGTCGGCTGAAGCGCGCCCGACCAGACGAACTCGACCGGCGTCTGGGCCGCTAGCGGCGGGGCGAGGAGGACGGCGAGGAGGGCGAGGGGCCGGCAGGTCATGGAGCGAGAGCGCGTGGAGAGAAGTGGCGGGGAAGGTACACGCACCGGATGCGAAGCGCGTGCCGGGAGCGTGTCGGAAAAACGCACCGCCTGCGCGAGCTAGTGCGACCGCCCTGCGTTTTCCCGAGGTCGCCTCACGGCGTGTCGCTGGGCTTCGGCGGGCGGCTGTAGCGGCGGCTCGGGCGGTCACCGGTGGTGCGGCGGACCATCTCCTCGTAGGCCCGCTGGCTCAGCCACCGCTCGCCGTCGGTGTAGGCGGGCCGGAGGTAGTACGTGCCCAGCCGGTGGAGCGGCGTGCCGTAGACCGCGCAGCGCTCGGTGGCCGGCGTCCCGTCGGAGCGGTGCCACTTGGCGCGCCGCCACGGGCACTCGGCGAGGGCCTCCCAGAAGGCATCGTCGCGGTCGAGGAGCATAGGGTCTGCGGTCAGCCGACGCGGCGGCCCAGCGTCCGCTCCGCCTCGTCCCCGAACGCGGGGTCGTCCGGATCGTAGAACTCGTCTGGACCGTGAAGCGGCAGCGCGCCGCGCTCGAGCCGCTCGACGCGCGCGGCGAGCGGCTCGTTGGCCTCGCGGACCACCTCGGCCAGCATCGCCTTGACCTCGCCGACCGTGATGCCCTCGCTAGAGCCGCGTTCGACCTCCAGCCGCTTCCGCTTGTGCTCCATCACGGTCTTGAATATGGTGATCGGCAGAACGAACGCCAGCGAGAAGACGAGGACGAACTCGAAGAAATCCATCGGGCAGCACCGGGTGAGTGTCGGTCGGGCTACGCCGAGGAGCCGGCCGGAGTTGCGGACCGCGCGCCGGGCCTGTCCCCCGAAAGTAACTTCTCGCAGCCGGCGCGCGGCCTCCTCCCGCGCCGCCGCCCGCTTCCACCACGCCCTCCTGGTCTCTGACGCTCTATGCCCCGCCTCGTCCTGCTCGCCGCCCTCGCCCTCTTCGCTGCGCCCGCCGCCCTTTCCCAGGGCACCGTCGATCCGCGCTTCGGCGCGGGCTTCGACGCGCTCCTCTCGGTCGCCAGCGGCAACGTGCTCGACGACGGCTTCGGCCTCGGCGTCCGGGGCCGCGCCTCGTTCCCGATCAACGCCGACTTCTCGGTCGCCGTCGGGGCCGGGTTCGCGGGCTTCCTGCTCGGCGGGCGCGACGACGCGACGTACCTCTTCAATCCCCAGGTCTCGGGCGTGCTCACGCTGCCGCGCTCGCCGCGGTGGGCGCGCTACCTGATCGGCGGGGTCGGCGGCTACTTCCCACTCGGCAGCAGCCCGAAGGACGGCGGCCCGGCGCTCCACCTCGGCCTCGGGTGGGTGCGCCCGCTGAGCGAGACTTCGCTCTACGTCGAGATCGACCCGGCCCTCGTGATCGGCGAGACGCGGACGGCGCTCGTGCTCCCGGCCCGCGTCGGGGTGATCTTTTGAGTGACGAGCTGCGAACGTCGAATGACGAGTGGGCAGGGACCCTGCCCCTACGCCTGACGTACACAGACCGCACTGACAGACGTACTACCGCGATGAAAACGAAGCTGACTCTCCGCCTGGACGACGACGTGATCGACCACGCAAAGACCTACGCCGCGCAGCGTGGCACGAGCGTCTCGGTCCTCGTCGAGAGCTACTTCCGTCTTCTCGCGTCCTCTGACCCCGGAGGCGACGGCGCTCCCGACAGGACACTGAGGAATCCAGATGGCTGGCGCGACCAGCTCAGCCCGCGCGTTCGCGAGCTTCTCGGGAGCGCACGCGGGGCAACCCCCGGCGTTACGGAAGACGATTACCGCGCCTACCTCGCAGAGAAGCACCGATGACGGAGCGCGCCGGGACGGAGCCTGCCGCCGAGCGCCCACGCATCCTCTTCGACACGAACGTCGTCCTCGACGTACTGCTCGACCGCGAGCCGTGGGTGCGGGAGGCCGCCGCCCTCTTCGAGGCCGTCGCTGACCGTCGTCTCGTCGGCCTCCTCGCAGGCCATGCCGTGACCACGGTGTACTACGTGTTCCGTGCTGGACGCGATACCGCTGAGGCCCAGGCCGGTGTGGGCCGCCTGCTTGACCTCTTCGAGGTGGCCCCGGTGGGCCGGAGCTTGCCGGCGCACTCGCCTCCGGCTTCGCCGACTACGAGGACGGCGTAACGCACGAGGCCGCACGAGCCACGCGGTGCGACGGCATCGTGACGCGCAACGGGAGGGATTTCGCGGCAGCTTCGCTGCCGATCTACGCCCCCGCCGAACTGCTGGCTGCGCTAGCGTAACGCGGCGAGAGGTCACCTCAGATTCCACCGTCCGGCGGTCCCTCCACGTCGTCGCGCCTCACCACTTCCCCCGCGTCGTCGTCGATGAACCACGCGCCGCGAGCGTTATCCCAAAGGACGTTCCGCTCATATGTGCCGTGCCCACCTCTAATGATCGAAATGCCTTCGCCGCCATTTCTGTGAATGTGGTTATCCCGCACAACTGGGGCGCCGCCATCTGTCACCGCGAATCCGGTGAGAGCATTACCGAAAATGTCGTTGTTCTCGAAGGTTCCCCGACCCTTGTCATAGATAAAGACGCCTTCTCTCTTCCCGTCGTGGATGCGGTTGTTTCGTACAACTGGGTCAGCTCCGCACCCAATGGCAACGCAAGCTAGAACCCCAGTTGCTATGTCACAACCCTCAAGGCGAACCCGCCCCTGTACAATGTGTACGCCAAACCATTTTCCTCCGCTCTCTTGGCGGAGGGTGAGATTAGTCACCCGTCCCATCGTAGTATCAAATAGAAGGATGCTGCTCCCTTTCGAAGCGACGATGATCTCCTCGCGTGGGCCGTCCCCAATGATCTCGAGGGGTTTGTCCATCACGATCCCCTCCGCATAGTAACCGGGCCGGACGAGGAGACGAGCACCGGGAGGTACAGCCGCAATTGCTTTAGTCAGCGTCGGGTAGTCCCCTCGGTGCATGGCGTCCACGACGAACGTAGGCGGCTCGGTGCGAGGCGACGGAGTGTGTTTCTCCAACTGGGGTGACTTGACGACCGCTTGCATCCGGTCATTTTGCCCGGCTTTCCAGCGCGGTGACGCTTGCGCGGCTCGGGACCGTGCTTTGGGCAACGCCGCCTTGACCTGCCGCGCCATGCTAGCGAGTCCCTTCCCCACCTGAGCCGAGGTGAACGGCTCGAAGCGCAGCGGACGCCAGTCGAAGTATTGGCGCTGCACCAGCTCGCGCGCCATCGCGTCGGCCTCACGGGCAGCTTCGTCGCTGAACTCGTCGGCCTCGACGTAATAGAGTGGCAGGATCAGGTCGGCCCGGTCCATCGCCTGCTCCCGCTCCCGGAACCGCTCGAACTCACTCCGGCACGCGCTGCTCTGGAAAAAGCCTGGAGTGATGATGGGGATGAAAAAGGTGACTGCGTCGATCCCCTCTTCGATCCGGACCTTCCAGTTGTCCCCCCACGCGATGTCGTTCCGGTCCTGGAAAATGGGAAAGGCGAGACCGGTCTGCATTCGCACCTCGCTTTCGAGGCGCTCCCGGAGCGTGGTCAGACGCCCGTTTTCATGCTCATCGTCCAGGCGGACGTAAGACATGAAAGCAGCGGGGCTGGACGAGGGAGGCATGAGGGCGGCGTAGTAGGGTACCTGAAGAATATCGACCTTCCTCCATTACCGCATCCTACTTCACCCGGCGAAGGATGGACTGGAGGCGCTCGTGGTCGTCGTCGAGGAGGCGGCTGAGGGCGCGGCCGGCGGCGAGCAGCGCGGTGGTGCCTTCGTCGCCCGCGCCGTAGGCTTGGTAGAGGCGGCGCAGGAGGGCCACCAAGAGGTCGTCCGTCGGGACGCCCATCTCCGGGTTGCGGACGAGCGTGCGGAGAAAGTCGAACGGCGCGGCGAGGGCCGAGACCGTCGCGTCGCCGCAGGCGCGGACCATGTCGTGGAGGGCGGCCGGCCGTGGTGGGAGGGTCTGATGCACCGTCCCCCGCGCGTCCCGGTAGGCCAGCACCTGGGCGCGGAACGTCGTCCGGACGAGCTCCATCACCTGAGGCATCTCGCGGCGGAGCGTCTGCCGGTCCATCCCAAGCGCGACGGCCCGGCGGCCCGGCTCGACGCTCCCGGCCTCGACGTGCGCCACGACGGCGAAGAGCGTTGTTCCGTCCTCGACCTCGATCTCGACCCACGCGCCAAAGTCCGGCGGCTCAGCCTCGCGGTGCACCTCGGCCACGATGTGCCGCGTGCTGGACTCGATGACTTCGGCGATGGGGTCGGGCATAGGGTTTCTGGCTTTCCGTTTCTGGTTTCTAGTTGGGCAGAAGCGACTGGGTGTGCCCAACTAGAAACCAGAAACTAGGAACGAGAAACCTATTAAATCCTAGGCGCTCGCTTCGAGGCGGCTTTCTGCGAGCCGGCATAGCCCGTCAGCCCAGCGCGCTGCATCTCGCGCTCGAGGATGCGGTAGAACATGGCCTTCTCCTGGGCGCGGATCACGGCGCGCTCGTGGGCCTCGGTCAGGATGACGGGGTAGCCGCCGCCCTTCTCGGCCTGGTCGACGACGACCGCGTGGATCATATCGAGCCAGCCCGGCTGCTCGGCTACCCACGCCGGCAGCTCGACCCGGCCGACCTCTTCGGGGAGGCGGACGTAAAAGTAGCAGATGCGGTGGTGCGGCCCGTACTCGCGCTGAATCCGCGAGCCGGACTCGAAGAGGGCCGAGCGCTCGCCAACGACTAGGGTCTGCTCGAACACGAGGCGGTCCAGCACGCCCTGCACCGAGTCCTCGTCGGGCGTCGCGTCGGTCTCGTTCCGGTGCAGACCGAGGAGGTTGACGAGCTCGGTGTTGCCGGGCATCGAGATGTAGGAGCAGACCGGGATGCCTTCGTCGTAGAACCGCTCGAGGATGGCGAGGTAGCGGCCGATCAGCTTGTCTTCGAGCGCGCGGTGGTTCATGCCGCGCAGCATCCACCGGATCAGCGTGCCGTCGGCCATCGCCAGAATGGGGCGGGCGCTCTGGCGCTCGTGGTAGGCTGTCTCGAAGAGCCAGTGCAGCTCCTGCTCGTCGCGCAGCGCCGAGACGACCTCGGTCGAGACGTCGAAGAGGGCCTCCTCCCCCCCGTCGGCGTTCAGGTCGTCGAGGTCGCGGCGGCGGAAGCGCAGCTCCGGCTCGGCGACCATCAGCGGCGGCTCCTCGGTGCCGTAGTGGAACGCGATGCGGCTGACGTTGAGCAGGTAGCACGCCGGCTCGACGTGGCGGTCGGGGTAGATCTGCGAGCCGTCGGTGGCGACGACCGTCACGAGCGGCGGGCGCGGGCCGCCGGGGCAGCAGCCGTCGGGCCGCTCGCGGAGGCCGGCCATGAGCGTGCGCGGCCGCTCCCGCGTCACCCGGTCGCGCAGCGCCTCCCACTCGGGCGCGCAGGCGCGGAAGGCGTCGAGCGCGAGGGCGAGCTTGACGTCGCGGCGCGCGTCTTCGCCGACGCGGTAGGCGCTGAAGTCCGAGAGCTGCGGGTGGAGCCGGTGAAAATCGAGCAATTTTGGATTGGTGATTTTGGGTTTTGGACTGACCTTGTCGGCTCGCCGGAAACTTACGCTCGGTGGCTCTCCTCCAAAACCCGAAGGCTCGGCGAAGCCAATCCCCCATCCGAAGTCCAAAATCGGAGATCCCCCATCGCCGCCCTCTACCTCCATATCCCGTTCTGCACGCAGCGCTGCGTCTACTGCGACTTCTACTTCACGACGACGCACCGCCTGACGCGGCCCTTCGTGGATGCGATGCTCGTGGAGATCGACGCCTACGGGCGCGAGTACGGCGGGCGCGAGGCCGTCGAGACAGTCTACGTCGGCGGGGGGACGCCGTCGCTGCTGCCGCTCGACGAGGTGGCGCTGCTCGTGCGCGAGATCGAGCGGCACTTCGACACGGCGGCCCTCGAGGAGGTGACGTTCGAGGTCAACCCCGAGGGCGCGACGCGCGACTACCTGACCGGCCTGCGCGACCTCGGCGTGACGCGGCTCTCGCTCGGCGTGCAGTCGTTCTTCGACGCCGACCTCGCGCTCATGAACCGCGTGCACGACGCCGAGCAGGCCGTGCGGTCCGTCGAGGTCATTCAGCAGGTCGGCTTCGATTCGTACTCCGTCGATCTCATCTTCGGCGTGCCGGAGCAGCCGGCCGAGCACTGGATGGCGAACCTGGAGAAGGCCGTCGCGCTCGGCGCGCCCCACCTCTCGACCTACGGCCTGACGGTCGAGGAGCGGACGCCGCTCGCCAAGATGGTCGCACGCGGGACGGTGACGCCCGCGCCCGACGAGGCCATGCGCGAGCGGTTTCTCGACACGATGGCCTATCTCAGGGTGCGCGGCTACGAGCACTACGAGGTGTCGAGCTTCGCGCAGCCCGGCGCGCGGAGCCGGCACAACCAGGTCTACTGGCGGCACGGCAACTACCTCGGCTTCGGCCCGAGCGCGCACTCGTTCTGGCGGCAGACCCCGTCGCTCGCCGGGCGGTGGGCCAACGTCCGCAGCCTGCCGCGCTACCAGGCCCTGCTTCAGCAGGGGCAGCGGCCCGTCGAGTCGCAGGAGCGCCTCGGGGCGGACGACCTCGCCGACGAGTACCTTCTGCTCCGCCTCCGGCTCCTCCAGGACGGCCTCGACCTCGACGTGCTGGAGGCAGACTACGGCGTGGACCTCCTCGTTGAGAAGCTCGACGCCCTCGCCGAGCTCGAGGCCGCCGGCCTCATCCACCCGATCCGCCGCAGCACCGTCCGCCTCACCGACGAAGGCGCGCTCGTCGCCGACGCCGTGACGGCGCGTCTGCTCAGCTAACCCTACGCCCGCTCGATGCTTCGCCTCCTGCCCGTGCTCGCCGTCCTCCTGCTCGCTGGCTGCGAGTCCGACCCGCCGCCGCGCCCGACGCCGACGCCCGGCGAAGAGACCGCCGCCCCGATCCCGTTCCGGCGCGACGGCACGCTCACGGTCGCGCGCGAGGACGGAGAGGAGATCGTCACGCTCGCCATCGAGATCGCCGAGGGCGACTCGGCGACGCAGCGCGGGCTGATGGACCGGACCTCGCTGCCCGAGAAGAGCGGGATGCTCTTCCTCATGCCGACCACGCAGCGCCACAGCTTCTGGATGGCCAACACTCCGCTCTCGCTCGACATCACGTTCATCTCGCCGGACTCGGTGGTGCTCAACACGGCGAAGTACACGACGCCCTACTCCCCGAACTCCGTCTCCGCCACCGGCCTGTCGCGCTTCGTTCTCGAGACGCCGGCCGGCTTCGCCGATACGTGGGGCCTCACCGCCGGGGACCGTGTGCGATGGAGCCGCGACTAGCCCCACGCCCCGCTGTTCGTCATCGTTTTGTGATGAGCATGAAGCATATGTCAAACCCGCCTGCCGGGAAACTAAAAACCGAGATTTCTCGTTGTGACTATCACCATGCTCGCAGCCCCGTAAGGCTGCACCGAAGCAGCGCCCCGACGGCCCCGTAAGGCCGCCGGGGTTTTTTATGCCCCTCCTCTCCCCTCCTCCGCATGACGGCCGACCTCCCGCCTCAGTTCTCCGCTCGCCTCGACGCCGATGTCTACGCGCTCCTCGCCCACTCCATCCTCACCGGCGACCGGCAACTCGTCCGCGAGCCCGACGCCGGCGACCCGCCGCTCCACTTCCGCGCCGCCCTCGACCGCGACGCCGGCACCGTCCGCCTGCTCGACTTCCCGCCCGTCACCGACGAGGTGGGCACCGCACTCGGCCACGTCACCGCCACGGTGACGATTCAGGGCGACCCCGAGGGCGCGTTCGACAGCGAAACGGGGCACGTCCGCATCGAGGTGGAGCTGACCATCGACCCGAAGCATCTGCTGGCGCGGACCTCGCGCGTGCGGCTCGCGCTCTCGTCCGAGGCCACCATTCGCCAAGCCGAGCTCGAGGCCGATGGCGTCCCGCTGACGCTCAGCGACGGCACGGTCACGCTCGTCGGGCAGGGCACCTTCGAGGGCGGCACGCTCGACGGCGGCACCTTCTGGCTCGCCATTGCCTGCGCCATCGACGACGTGGTGGACGAGTCGTAGCTACGCTACTTGTTGCTGCGCTGCTCGTTGCGCTACCGAACGACGGTAAGGCGACGATAGGTCACCCAGTCTCCGATCCAGACAGGGACGAGGTAGCTCCCGGCTGGAAGCGGCTGCGCTGAAAGGCCCAGCCGGTGTGTTCCTGGAGCGAGCACTCCGTCGTGGACGCGGGCCACGGTGCGGCCGAGCGCGTCGAGCACGCTGATCCGGACGTGCTCGGGGCGCGTCAGCCTCAGCCCGAGCGCTGTGTGCCTGCGCGTAGGGTTTGGATATGGTCCCTCGACGCGGTCCCCGACCACGCCCGGCAGAATCGGCACCGAGACGGGGGTCTGCTGGGCCGCCACGACGGCGTCGGTCCACGCGTGCGGCATCGAGCCGGGCACGTACCAGTTGCCACTGCCGTCGGCGAACTCCTCGTTGTAATACCACACTAGGTCGTCGGTGTGTTCGAGCGCGTTGCGGAGCGTAGTCTCCATGATCGCCGGGTTCATCGGGTAGCCCTCGGCCTGTTTCCAGGCGATGTTGTAGACGCCGAAGCTGTTCGAGACGCGGTCGCCCCAGTCCGGGCGGAGGTACGGCGGGATGAAGGCGCTGTCGGTCTCGTCCGAGGCGATGCCGGTCTCGCGCCAGTCGTAGGCGAGCTGGAAGTCTTGGTCGGTGCGGTACTGGTAGCACTCGCCGCCGTCGATCACGCGGTTGCCCGGCCCCGCCCCTTCGAGGAAGCCGACGAAGAGCGACCCGAGCAGCTCGTACTCGTCGGCACCGGCGACCTGCAAAAGGCGGACGTAGTCCGGCGTGGCCGGCTCCGAGAGCCACGGCCCGAAGGTGAAGAGCACCTCGGCCTCGGGCCACACGGCGGCGACGGCCTCCATCATCTGCCGCCCGCGCAGCCGCGTCTGCTCGCGGTAGGCGTCGAGGCTCTGGCTCGGGGCTGCGTAGTCCTCGGGGAAGTTCAGCCACGGCGTGCCGTACTCCTCGACGTCGAAGAAGATGCCTGCGAACCCAGCGTCGCGGGCCGCCTCGGCGAGCGCACTCCAGTTGGCGAAGACGGGCCCCCACGCCGCGTCGTCGAACACGTCGCCGGGGTCGTTGATCGTGACGAGCAGGAAGTTGTAGTCGAGCACCTCGAACTGCCCCGCCACCGCCGAGAGGCTCTGGGCGACCTCGTCAGCGGTGAACGTCCAGCCCGGCTTCATCAGTTGCCACGAGGCGAAGACCGTGACGGTGATCCCGTCGAACGGGAGCGCCTCGAGGTGGTCGAGGTGCTCGGCGAGGTCCTGGGGGTAGGTCTCGGGGAAGCTCGGCTGCTGGTGGACGAGGAGCTTCGGGCCGTCCTGGGCCGCAGCGGGCAGGGCCAAAACGAGGGCGAGAGCAAGAAAACGCATGACGGTCGGGGTGAGGTTAGCAAATAGTCGCTAGCGGACGACAGTGAGGCGCTGCGTTTCGGTCCGCTCGCCGACGCGGAGGCGGACGAGGTAGACGCCCGCCGGGACCCGGCCGAGCGGGACGCGCTCGGCGTAGCGGCCGGCCGGCTGCACCTCGTCGACGAGCGTGGCGACCGTCCGCCCGAGCGCGTCGAGCACGTCGAGTCGCACCGGCCCCGACGCGAGCACGCCGTAGCCAATCGTCACTGTGCCGCGCGCCGGGTTCGGGAAGACCTCGAGCGCCGCGCCGACCACGCCCGGCCCGACCGGCACGCCGACCGTCGGGCGGACCGGCCGCGTCACCGGTGCGCTCGTGACGTGCTGGTAGGGTCCCGTCTGCGCCCGCGCCCAGACGGTCGCCTTGCCCGGCGGCAGCCCGGCCACCTCGACCTCGAACGGGGCCGCGAAGTCGTCGCCGACGTAGGCTCCGTTGACGACGAACGAGACGAAGCTCGCCGGCCCATCGACCTCGGCTCCGACGGTGAAGGACGCGCCGGGCGCAATCGGGCCAAGCGGGAGCGCGAGGGCAATCTCGGGCGACGTGACGCGGTCGGCGGCGACAGCGGGGTCGTACCAGAACTCGGCGGGCTTGGCGAGGTCGAAGCCCAGCCCCTCGCCCGAGGCGAGCCTGGCACGGGCACTCGCGATCCGCTCCGCAGTGCCAGGCGGGACGTAGAGCGCCCATCCCGCGTCCGGCTCGTCCCACCAGTTGATTTCCTCGTCGTAGACCCACACGAACTCGTCGGTCGTCAGGAGCGCGTGGTAGACGTTGTGCTCGAACCAGTCGAGCCGGAAGTCTTCGGAGTGGCCCCAGTTGTAGGCCGGGTCGAGGCCGAGCGGGTAGTCGGCGTAGACGGCGTAGGCGGTCTGGTGCTGGGCCTGCCACGTCGGGCGGTGGACGGGATCGAGGAGCGTCGTCGCTTGGTAGCGGACGTAGTCGTAGTTGTTGGTCACCAGCCATGACTCGTCGATGTAGTACGTGCCCTCGTTGCCGTCGATGAGCGTCAAGCCTGGCGCGGCCCCGTCGAGCATCCCGTCGAGGAAGCCGCGCATCAGCTCGTAGCCCGACCCTTCGAGGCCGCCGTTGGCCTGGGTCTGGGCGTAGACGACGCCCATCCACCACAGCGAGAGGACCGTCATCTCGGGCTGCGCGCTCTGGAGCGCCCGGACGTACTCGGCCCCGCGCCGCCGCGCCTGCGCCTCGACCTCCTCGAACGTCTGGTCCGGGAAGGCCCACGGGAAGTAGCGCCACGGGCTGTAGTCGGCGAAGTCGTAGTACTCGGGGTCGAAGAGGATGCCGCGCGCTCCGCTCGCCGCGACGGCTCGGGAGACGAGCCGGGCGTTCGCCGAGATCGTCGCCCACAGGTCGTCGTCGAACCAGTCGAGGGTCTCGAAGCTCTGTCCCATCTGAACGATGAAGTTGTCTTCCAGTTCGCCCCACTCGATCTGGCTCAACTCGCCGAGTCGAACTTCCTCGGCCGTCCAGGGCCGGTCGGCAAAGGCCAGCAGGGGCTGGTCGTAGATGCCGGGGTACGAGATCGCCTCGTGCCAGCGCCCGGTCCCGAGGTGGAACGCGATGCCGTCGAAGGGCGAGCCTTGCAGCTCGGCGGGGTGGTCCAGGAGGAAGTCGACGCCCGGCGTGCTCCAGCCGAAGTGGAGGAGGGTTTTCTGGCCGGGTTGGTGCGCCGGGCTGGGCGTGCGGACTTGGGCCGACGAAGCCGATGCGGTAAGGGCGAGGACGAGCGCGAGGAGTTTCATCAGAGACGGGGTGAGAGGTTAGCGGACGACGGTGAGGCGCTGCGTCTCGGTGTGCGGGCCGGCCTGGAGGCGGACGAGGTACACACCGGCAGGCAGCCCGGCCAGCGGTACCTGCGCGGTGTGGACCCCGGCCGCTTGCCGCTCGTCGGCGAGCACGGCCACGGAGCGGCCGAGCACGTCGAACACGTCGAGCCGGACTGGACTGCCCTCGGGCACGGCATACGACACGGTCGCGGATGCGCGCGCCGGGTTCGGCCCGACAGTGAGCCTTAGCCCCGGTGCTTCGGGAGCGCTCGCTGTCGCCGTCGTCTTCCCGGTCGAGAAGACGTAGGCACGGCCGGCGTTGGGCGGGCTGCCCGGCAGGCTCTCCCCGAACGCGCCAACGCCGATTTCGGCGAGGCCGTCGCCGTCGAGGTCGTCGAGCGCGGCGATCCCGTAGCCGAAGTACTGCACACCATCGGGGTCCGGCACCGGCGGCTCGAGCGTGGCGAGGAGGGTGCCCGTCGAGGAGAAGAGGTACACGCGGCCGATGAGTGCCATCGGCACGGCGTCCGCGTCCTCGGCGCGGGCGCTCACGATGAGGTCGTCGAGCCCGTCGCCGTCGAGGTCGGGCACGGCCTCGACAAGCTCGCCGAAGAAGCCGAGGGGCTGCTCGTCGGGCGAGCGGAGCTCGACGGCGACCTCGCCGGTCGCGCCCGAGATCACATAGGCCCGCCCGAGATAGGTGCCCTGCGTTGGCTCGCCGTTCGCGCCGGTCGCCACGTCCGGCACGCCGTCGCCGGTCACGTCGCCGAGGCCGGCGGCCCAGCGGCCGAAGAAGCCGAGCGTGACCGCGTTGGGCGAGGCGATGGTGCGGATCGCCGAGCCGTCGGCCCCGCTGACGATGTAGAGGAGGCCGGCCAGGTCACCGGCGCTGGTGTCGCGGAACGGAGCGCCCACGACGATATCAGGAACGCCGTCTCCGTCCACATCGCCGGCGTCGTCGGAGGTGTAGCCGAAGCCGGCCTCGCGGAGGGGGCTGGGCGAAGTGATCGTCAGCACGAGCGCGTCGGTCGCGCCGTCGAAGGCGTAGAGCCGGCCAGCTAGGGCTAGCCCGTCCACCGTCTCCCCGCGCGCGCTCACGCCGACCTCGCCGACGCCGTCGCCGGTGAGGTCGCCGAGGCGTCCGAGGTCGAATCCGAACTCGCCGCCGTCGCTAGGGTTGGGTGAGGTGAACGAGGCGATCTCCTCGCCCGTGGCCCCGCTCAGGAGATAGACGCGGCCGACGTTTTCGACCCCTCCGACAGTCTCCCGCGAGGCCGGCACGTAGAAGTCCGGCGTCCCGTCGCCGTCGCGGTCCCCGGCCGGGAGGATGGCGTCGCCGAAGTAGGCGTCGGTCTCGGGGCGAGGCGAGGCGTAGGTGCGGATGAAGGCACCCGTGGCACCGCTGTAGAGGTGGACTTGGCCGGCGTCGATGACGAGGGGGCCGCCCACCTGCGTGTCCTCGTCCGGTCCCGAGACGGCGACATCGGAGACGCCGTCTCCGTCGAGGTCGCCGACGCTGGCGAGGGCGATGCCGAAGCCGCCTCCGTCGGCCTCGTCGGGCGAGGCGAAGGTGTAGAGCGGGCCAAGCTGCGCCTGGACGGTGGCGGCGAACGGGGCAAAGAGCAGGAGGAGGAGCAGGCGCATCAGGATGTCCAGGATAGAGAGCAGAGAAAACAGATGGAGAGCACGAGGCTACCGACGGAGACTATTGGCAGTCGCCGCCTAAGATCGCGAGAGATCTACGATGGTTGTCCAAGGGACGCTCGTCGTGCTCTTTTGTACTGGAAGTGCGTCCGTCGGAGCCGGATGGCAGCTCGGCGGCGTTCGGCAATCGTTACTAGTACCCGCCAGTGGGGAGTCTTACCTCCCGTCGCTGAGAACGCGCGACCGCCGCGGTCGTCCTCACCCGCATCGCTAGCTATCTTCCGACCCGATGCCTTGGCACCTGCCTACTATGAACGATCTCGACGACCGGCTGCTGACCACGCCCGGCACGCCGACCGTCGGGCGCACGGGCCGCGTGACGGGTGTCGACGTGCCGAACTGGTATGCCTGGCTTCCGCGCTCCTGCCGAGAGGGGACCCTCCGCTCCGGCTAGTGGACGAGCGTGAGCCGCCCGGTCTCGACCTGGGCACCCCGCACGAGGCGGTAGACGTAGAGGCCGCTGGGAAGACCTGCCGCGTCGAACCGCAGACGGTGCTCACCCGACCCCATCGGCCCGTCGGCGAGCTCGGCGACGGTGCGGCCTTGCACGTCGTAGACCACGAGCGCAACGTCCGACGCCTCGGCGAGGGAGAAGGTAATTTCCGTGTTCCGCGTGAAAGGGTTGGGGTAGGCCCCAGCGGGGTACGCACCGGCAGAACCCGACGACACCTGGGCACTTACTGGGTCAGCCTCCGCCCCCCAACGCTCGGCGGCAACATTCCACGTGGTGGCCGGATCGCCCACGGCTTCCGCCGCAGGTGTCACCCTGACAAAGATGGCTTCTGAGCACGCCGTCGGGGCGTTGGCCGACGGGCCGGCGCAGACGAAGTAGTCGTATTCGCCAACCGTTGCGGCGCCTGGAACCGTCTGGCTGTACGTCCGCGCAACCTGCCCCCCACTCGCTAGCCTTCCCGTTGCGACGGTGCCCTGAGCAACGAGGCGGCCTCCAAAGCCGGCGTAGAAGAACAGCCCTCCGGAGAGGGCACCCGAGGTCCCGTTGATCACCTCGTACTCGAACGAGACCGAGCCGCCCGGTTCGACCGTCGTCGGACTCTGCGCCGCGAGCGCGACCGAGAGCGGGTCGCCTGGCACGTCGCCGAACGCGATGTCGTCGGAGTCTACGAAGTCCGACTCCGACGAGCGGGCAACGAGCTTAGCGATCTTCACCGCTGGCGACCGAAACCCGACGAAACCCTGCGTCGAGACTGTAGCTTCGCCCAGTACGGCTCCGGAGGCGTCGAGCACTTGCACGGGCGTCGGCACGTCGAAGAGGGGATCGAAGAACCCGCCAGCGCAGTCGACGAACGGCGCGAATGAGAACACGAGGTCCTGGCTGCTTCCGCTGTTCCCAACCTCGATCGAGGAGGCCCCGCTGAAGCCCTGCCCGGAGACGAAGAGCTCGCCCAGGTTGCCGTCCACGGCGCTGACGGCAGCGGCTGTGATCCCCGGCAGGATGTCACCGGGCTGGAAGATGAGGCCGCTGCCGAAGAGCCCGAAGCGCTCACTCCTGCTGTCGAGCGGGCTGAAGATCGTCTCGGCCGTGCCGTCGGAGAGGTCTCCCTCCTCATAGCCCTCGGTTAGGAGCACGCCGCACGATGCTGCGAATGCGGGACGACTCGTGAAGACCTCCACCCCACCACGGGCGGAACCGGGACGGACCTCGGGAGCCTTCTTCTCCAGAGTCTGAGTAGAAGGCGTCAGCGGGCGGCTACTCTGAGCAACCGCTAGGGGGCTGAGAGCGACGAGGAGGAGCGCGCATAGGGCGCGGCGAAGTGTAGGCATGGTTGGAGCGGTTTTGGTTAGAAGGATTGGCGAACGAGAAGGAGGCATTTCTTCGGCCCGGTCGCGTTCGTTAGCTGTCTAGGAGCGAGCGGCGAAGGAGAGGGCGGGCGCGAGAACAAGCATGAGGCTTCGCCTGGCAGCAGAGGTTGCCGGGGTCGATGGTCAGCGGACGACCGTGAGGCGGCGCGTCTCGGTCCGGTCGTCGGTGCGCAGGCGGACGAGGTAGACCCCGGCCGGCACGCGGCCCAGTGGCACGCGCTCGGCGTAGCTGCCGGCCGCCTGCACCTCGTCGACGAGCACCGCCACGGTCCGTCCGAGCGCGTCGAGCGCGTCGAGCCGCACTCGGCCCGCCGTGGCGAGGCCGTAGCGCACCGTCGCCGCGCTGCGCGCCGGGTTCGGGAAGACCTCGGTCGCCGCGCCGACCACGCCGGGCCCGACCGGCACGCCGACCGAGGGGCGGACAGGACGCGTCACCGGCGCCGTCGTGACGTGCTGGTACGGCCCGGTCTGCGCACGCGCCCAGACAGTCACCTTGCCCGGCGGCAGGCCCGCGACCTCGACCTCGAACGGAGCCGAGGTGTCTGCCCCGACGAACGCGCCGTTGGCGAAGACCGCCACGGCGCTGGCCGGGCCATCCACGTCTACGCCGACAGTGAACGACTGCCCCGGCTGGATCAGCCCAGGCGCAATCACGAGCGTAGCCTCGGGCGACCCGACGCGGTCAGCAGCGACGGTGGGGTCGAACCAGAATGCGCCGGGCTTGGCAAGGTCGAAGCCGAGCGCGGCGCGGGCCGCATACTTCGCGCGGGCCGAGGCGATAGCCTCTTCGAGTCCGTCGGGGATTCGCTCCTGCCACGGCGGATTGCCCGGTTCGGCCCACCAGTTGGCCAGCTCGTCGTAGACCCACACGAACTCATCGGTCGTCAGCAGGGCGTGGTAGGTGTTGTGCTCGGCCCAGTCGCGCTGGAAGTCGGCCGGGTGGCCCCAAGCGTAAAGTCCACTGAGCTCGAAGAGGTAGTCGGGGTACAGCGCATACCCGACCTGGTGCTCGCGCTGGAACGCGTCGCGGACCTCAGGCGGAATCACGGCGGCGGACTCGTAGCGGACGAAGTCGTAGTTGTCCGTCACCAGGCTGGTCTCGTCGAGGTAGTACGTCCCCTCGTTGCCGTCGATGAGCGTGAAGCCCGGCGCGGCGGCTTCGATCATCCCGCCGAGGAACGAGGGCAGCAGGGCATACTGCACGGTCTCCAGCGTCCCGTCGACCTGAGCTTGGGCGTAGGCGATACCGAAGCCCCAAAGCGAGAGAAAGACGAAGGCGTCGCGCTCGGTCTGGAGGGCCTGGACGTAGGACGCCCCGCGCGCCTGCACCTGCGCCTGCACGTCGGCAAAGGATCTGCCGGGGTAGAGCTCGGCCGAGTAGACCCACGGGCTGAAGTCGCTGAAGCCGTAGAACTCGGGGTCGAACCACACGCCGCGCGCCTCGCTCAGGGCGATGCCGCGCGACAGCAGCCGAGCGTTCGAGAGCACCGTGCTCCACAGCGCGTCGTCGTACCACCCGAACCCCTCGATGCCGGTGCCCTGCTGGTAGACGAAGTTCTCGGTGTACTGCCCCCAGTCGATGTCGCCGAGGCGGTCGAACTGGAAGTCCGCCGGGTCCCACGGGATGCTGGAGAACGTGAGGAGCGGCTGCCCGACCGCGCCGAGGTCGACGGCCTCGATCTGGCGCCCGTCGCCGAAGTGGAACATCAGCCCGTCGAACGGGCGGCCCTGCCAGGACGCAGCGTAGTCCAGGAGCTGGTCGACGCTCGGCGAAGACCAGCCGGAGTGGATCATGGTTTTGTCGCCGGCTTGGTGGGCCGGGCTCGGCGTGCGGACCTGCGCCGTAACCGCCGGAGCGAGCAAGAGGAGGACGAGGACGAACGTCGAGATGCGCATAGCGTCAGAGGCGAGTGGGACTAGCGAAGAACCGTGACGCGCTGCGTCTCGGTGCGTCCGGCGGCGCGAAGCCGAACCAGGTAGACGCCGGCCGGAACGCCAGCCAGGGGCACCCGCTCGGCGTAGCTGCCAGCGGGCTGCACCTCGTCGACGAGCGTCGCCACCGTCCGGCCGAGCGCGTCGAAGACCTCGATCTTCACCGGGCCGGAAGCGGGCACGCCGTAGCGGAGCACCGCGGCCCCACGCGCAGGGTTCGGATAGACCTTGAGCCCTACGAACGCACCCGGTACCGGCACGGGCGGCGATGTCACTGGCATCGGTGTAGTGCCCGAGGCCACGGCGCTCGGGTCGAGGCCCGGCTTGAAGGCACGGGCGCGGACCGGCGTCGCCGCCGACACCTCGAACGGGCCGTCGTAGAGCGCCGAGGTCTCGCCCGGCACCGCGCCGTCGGTGGTGTAGCGCAGACTTGCGCCCGGCGTCAGCGTGGAGAGCGAGACGCGGACCGAGGCCGGGCCGGCCGGGCGGCGCTCGATGAACGGCATCCCGGCGCGGCCGATCTCATAGCCGGTGAGCGTCTGCGCGCGCGGGTGGTAGTAACGGTCGAAGAAGTTGGGGTCGTCCCCATACTCTTCCCACAGCTCTTCTAGCTCGGCGAGAATCGGGAGGTACTGCGCGTCGAAGCCGCTCACGTCCGGGTTGCCACGCCCGCCCCAGACGAGCGCGACGAGGTACTTCTCGACGCCCTCGAAGCCGGTCCACCCGTCGCCCTTGGTCACGCCGACGGCATTGGCGCGGCGGAACTGCCCGGTCACGTAGCGCGCCCACGACCAGTCGGCTCCGGCATCAGCCTGGGCGTTCTCGGCCATGTAGGTCGCCGTGGCGTAGGTGTAGATGAACGGGCGGAACGCCGCCCCGGCGACGCCCGACTGCGGGAAGCTGTCGTGGATGATGACGGTCCCGCCGGGATAGACATCGCCCCGCAGCCGGCGCATGGCGATGTAGGCCGAGAGCCAGTCGTCCTGGGCGAGGCCATCGGAGTACATCCCCTCCATGCCGTACTCGTCGCGCCAGCGGGCGATCTCGTCGGCGAAGACCTTGGGGTCGCGGCTGAAGTAGAACCACTGCGAGAAGTACGAGGCCCAGCGGTCGCCGGCGGCCTGGACGGCCGGGACGTAGTTGGTGTAAGCGTTGTCGGTGCGGGGTTCGTAGCGCGGGCCGAAGCTCATCGCCCACCCGCGCTGGCTCACGTTCCACAGCAGCCAGTCGCTGACGATTTCCGGCGTCGAGTAGTCGTCGGCCGGCTCGCCGAAGCCGATCAGGCTCCAGGCGAAGTCAAACGACTGTGCCCAGTCGTAGGCGCGGCTCGGGAAGGCGCTCACAAAGAGGCGCTCGCCGGGGCTGACCTCGGCCCGAGCCCGCCAGCCCGGCGCGGCGTCGCCCGGCGTGTTGAGGTCGTCCGGCGCAATCCCGAGGAACGGGAGGGCACCGAGCGCGCTCAGCCGGGGCATCCGCCCGGTGCCGAGCGGGACGTGGACGTTCGCTGTGAAGCCGCCGAAGTCGTCCATCGAGAAGAGGTCGCCCCGTTCGAGCCGGTTGAAGTCGCCCCCGAGCCGGCTCTCGACGGTCGCCGAAAGCTCGGTATGCGGGCTGATGACCGCCGCGCCGTCGGCCTGCACCCCGACGGTCAGCGCGTTCCCGACGAGCACCACCACGTCGTCCGACTGCTGCTGCACGCTCAGCCCTGACAGATCGAGACCCGAGACCAGCGACAGCTCGCGCTCCACCCCGGCGCGTTGCCCGACGGCGAGCGTCCCGGCCGCGCGGTCGAACGCGAACGCGGCCCCGAGCGTCTCGACCGTAATCACAGCCCCATCGTCCTCGACGCCGTCGATCTGCATGGCGAGCTCGCCCGGACCGCCGGGGAAGGTGACGCCCTCGCCCGGTGCGAATGCCGTGAGGGGCTCTTCGGGAAGCTCTGTGATAACGTAGTCGGCGATCTCGAAGGCCACGTCGTCGTCGAAGCCGGGGCCGTACTCGTGGATGCCAAAGGCGAGGCGGACGTGCTCGGCCGCCGGCCAGTGTGGGGTGAAGCGCCACGTCCAGCGCTGCCAGCCGTCCGGCCCCTCGGTAATGGCCGGCATCCCGCCGTAGCGTGCCCCTTCGAGGTTGGCATCGACCGGCGCATCGGCCTCCTCCGTACCCCAGATGATGGCGCTGATCTCCCAGGTCGCGCGCGGGAAGTCGGCGCGGATGAGGGTGGAGACCTCGTAGGTCCGGTTCGGGCGGATCGGGATGGTGCGGACGAACTCGGGCCGGGTGTCGGCCTCGTCGATGCCGTCCGGGTCGGCGACACTCAGGGCGTAGGTCGCTACGCCGTCGTAGACCGGCGCCCAGCGGAGCGGGACGGCAGTGCTGTTGTCGAAGGCGAGACCACGCGCGCGCAGGTCGCCGTCGGGTGTGCGGAGGACGGTGCCGCCCTGCGGGTCGACGTCGAGGAGGGCGGTGAAGCCCGGCGGTGGAGCGGGCAGGCCAGTCTCCTCCGGGGTCTCGACCGTCACGTTGTCGATGGCGGAGCGCCCGGCATAGGCCGTGCCCCAGTTGAAGAAGGCCCCGAGCGCACCCGTCCCCGTCGCCCGGTTCAGGCTCGTCTCGATGCCCTTGTCCACGCCATCGATTTCGAGCCGAAGCGTGTTGGCGTCCAGATCGTAGACCAGCCCAACTCGGTGCCACGTCCCGGCGTCCAGCCCCGCGTTGTCGGGGTAGACCACGCCCTCGAACTCGCCCGTCGCCGTGTCGTAGTCGAGCAGGCCGACCGAGAGACCGGTTTCGGAAAAGCTCAGGATCGTCGAGCCCATGTCCTCCTCAGTCTCGTCGTAGAGCCGGAGAAAGGCGAACCCGTCGCCTGGCCCCTCGGCGATCAGGTCGAACCCGACCCGGACGATGCCCTCAGTCACGATGCCAGCCACCAGGGCGTGGTCGAAGTCGAGCAGGTAGTAGTCGCCGGCCGTGGAGGCGTCCACGCGAGCAACGTTCCCTGAGGCCGTCGAGGCTCCGATGTTGCCGAAGACGGGCGCGACGCGGACGCGAGCCTCGACCTCGCCGAAGGCTCTCGTGGGGCGCAGGCCGCCCAGCCCGCGCACCGTCTCCGGCGCACTGCCGACGGGGTCCTGCTCGAAAGTCACGTCAAAGGCCGTGACCTGGGCTAGGGCTGGGAGCGGGAAGGCAAGGAGGGCAGCCGCAAAGAGGAGTCTAGACATGGCGAAGTTACGATGGAAGCAAGGGTGGGGTCTCTGCTGACACAGGGGGGCGTATGTTACACTCGCGTCGCAATAATCCCATGGGCAAGACCTGACGGTTCCCTGAGGTTTTGCTACGAACGGAGTGGAAAGGCGGCGAGGGCATGGCAGGAGGACTGATTCAGAGGGCGAGACCGCGGCGGACGGACGGTGTGCGAGCTACAGAGAGCCCATCGAGGGTTGGAGGTACCGTGGAGCACGCACCGCCTGGCGCGCTCTCCTAGGATCCAGAAGTGAGCGGTGCCGTAACGTCCTCCTACTCGCCTTGACCACTATGACAGCCTCTGACGCCTACCTCCTCACCGTTGCTCCTTTCTGCGTCGCCGGCTACCAGGTCCGACCGTCGCTCCTCGAAGTCGAGCTCGGTGGGGAGGTCCGCACGCTCGAACCAAAAGTGATGGGAGTGCTCTGCCACCTCGCCGAGCGGCCGGGTAAGACCGTCTCGCGGCGCGAGTTGCTCGACCGGGGCTGGTCGGGCACCGTGGTAGGCGACGAGGTGCTCACGCGGTGTGTCTCCGAGCTTCGCAAAGCCTTTGGCGATGACGCTCGCGCACCGACCGTAGTGGGGACCGTCCCCCGCATCGGGTACAGGCTCCTAGCGCCTGTCGAATGGGAACCGGACAGGGCCGAGCTGGGCGGCGCAGAATCGGACGCGAAGCCTGAGCCGAGCCCGGCACGGGACACCGCGCCGGGCGCTCCGCAACGCGAGGCGCTAAAGCCGCTCTGGTGGGCAGCAGGAGTCTCGGCGCTCGCCCTCTTCGTCGCAGGGTACGCCTGGACGGTGCGCTCGCCGGACGCCGGCTCCGCCGCGTCCGAGGTCTTCGCGCGCCCTCTTACCGCGACGCCGGGCTACGAGATGGAGCCCGCCCTCGCGCCCGATGGGCAGCGCGTCGCCTACGTCGGCGGCGAACGCGGCCCATCGGGCCTCTTCGTGCTGCCCACCGATGGCGGCGAGGCGCTAAAGCTGGTGCAGGGCCGGGACGCGCTGACCTCCCCTCGCTGGACTCCGGACGGCACGCGGATCGCCTACATCGACCACGACCGAAGCGCAGAGACCCTGCCGGACGAGGCCTGCCTGATTATGGAGGTCTCCGCGCTCGGCGGGCCGGAGCGCGTCGTCGGGCCCTGCCCCGGGGGAGCGGCCCGGACGCTCGACTGGACCCCGGACGGGCAGGCGCTCATCGTAGGCGGCGACGAGGCCGGCGCGCCCACCCTCTCCCGCGTCGAGCGCGCGAGCGGGGCCGCGCGCGCGCTCGCGTACGAGCGTCCCGGCGGGGCCATCGACGACACTCCCCGCGTCTCGGCCGACGGGCGCCGCGTGCTGTTCCTCCGCACCGTAGGCGGCAGTGCCACGACCGTCCGCGTGCTCGACCTCGAGGCCGAGCGCGTCACCGCGCTGGCGTCGAGCGCGAGAGGCGTGGTGGGGCTGGACTGGCTGCCGGACGGCGGGGTCGTCTACGCTGTCACGCAGGCGTTCCGCGGTGAGCTGTGGCGGCTCGCCGCGGCCGATGGGGCCTCCGCCCCCGAGCGGCTCCGCGTGCTCGACCCCGGCTTGAGGCCGGACGTCGCCGCCGGACGCCTCGTATTCGAGCGGTGGCGCGTCGACGGAGGGCTCGCCACGTTCCACCCTGAGCGACCGGGCGAGCTCACCCCGTTCGCCCCGTCGACAGCGTTCGACGCCCACGCTCAGATCTCGCCCGACGGGCAGCGCGTGGCGTTCCTCTCGGAGCGCTCAGGCTCGCTTCAGGTGTGGGTCAGCGGGCGCGACGGCTCCCGCCCCCGCGCCGTAACCGACCTCCCCGGCATCGCGCTCAGCCCGCCGCGGTGGTCGCCCGATGGCCTCCGCCTCGCCTTCACCGCGCTCGACGCCGACGGCGCCGACGTGTTCGTGCTCGACCATGTCGGGGGTGCGTTGGAGCAACCGCGACGGCTGGCCGTGGCCGGCAACGAGGTGCGTCCCGCTTGGTCGGCTGACGGGCGCTGGCTCTACGTCGCCTCCGACCGCTCGGGCGACCTTCAGATCTGGCGCGTCCCTGTCGGCGGCGGCGGCGGCGTGCAGCTGACGGCGGACGGCGGCGTGGTGGTGCAGCCCTCGCCCGACGGCCGCACCCTCTACACGATGAAGCCCAGCGCACCGGGGGTGTGGGTTCGCACAGGGGACGGGGGCGAGGACACACGGCTCCTCGCCGACCTCGCGCCTCGCTACTTCCACCTCCACCGCTGGGCACCGGCGGACGACGGCCTCGTCTACGTAGATCGACCGGCAGGGGCGCAGTACGAGACGCTGCGCTCGACAACTTCGGCTGAGCCCCTCTTCCGCTTTCCCGAGAGCCGCGCCGTCCACACGCTGTCGTGGTCGCCCGACGATGGCCCGGCGATCGCCGGGCTGATCGACCGGCGCGAGGTGGACCTCGCGCTCGCGGACCTCGCCGGGTCGGAGCGCACGCGGTGAGCGCTCAGCGCGGCGCGCCGACCTGGGGCTGCGCGAGGGGCTCCGACTCGGGCCTCAGCGGTCCCTCAGCTCCATCTTCGACGGGCCTCAGGCGTAGGCCTCGCCCCGCTCGCGAGATTGGGACCGTCTCCGTATCCCGAACTCTCTCCCAGACGCCATGGCTCGCCTCCACGTCGCGCTCGCCCTCCTGTTCTTTGCCGTCCCGCTCCGAGCTCAGGAGGTTCCCACCTACTCGCTCACCCTCGTCACCACTAACAGTGCCGGCGGCAATGCTAATGTCGTCACCGACAACGGCCTAGTCGGCGGCTCCCTTGCCCTCTTCGACGCGCCCGGCATCATCGACCCGACTGAGGCCTATCTCTGGCAGGACGGCGAGATCATCTGGCAAGGCTCGCTCGGGCTAGAAGCCGCGGGCATCGGTGACATCAATACCGCCGGCGACGCCGCCGGTGTGGCAGCCGAGGCTGGCGACGGGTTCAACGGCGAGTTCAGAGCCTTTGCCCGCACTGCCGGCGGCGATCCTGTGGGCCTGCCCGCGCTCCCGCTCCAGCCAGGATTCGACCTCGTCTCGTCTAGCTTCGACCTCAATGACGCCGGCCTCGTCGTCGGCAACGCTCGCACTGACGACGACGACTGGCCGAACGGCGCTTTCAACGCGTACCACGCCGTCGTCTGGGCGCCGAGTGGCGATGGGACCTACGCCGTCACTGACCTCGGCACGCTCGGCGGCGGCTACAGCCGCGCTGTAGCGATCAACAATGCTGGCGTCATCGCTGGGGCGGCCGTCCCGCCTCAGAACGGACCGGCCCCCGACATCATCCGCGCCGTCCGCTGGAAGAAGAACGGCAGTGGGACGTACGAGATCGAGGACCTCGGCCTCATCTCGCCAGGCGACACCTTCTCCGAGGCCAAGGAGGTCAACGAGAAGGGACAGATCATGGGCGAGGCGTTTGGACCGGGCAACACACTCTCCCCAGCAGTCTGGGAGCCCGACGGCACCGGCCGCCGCTACCCCGTCCCCGCGGGCGTCGTCGACTGCACCGCAGAGGACTTCAACGAAGACACCACGGTCGTCGGGCAGTGCAGCGACCTCTCTTCCCCCGACCGGATCCAGGCGGCGGTCTGGCTCGACGAGACGCTGTACTTCCTGCGCGACCTCGTCGACGATTCCGCCGAGGGGTGGACCTTCCAGCGCGCTGTGGGGATCAACAACTTCGGGTGGATCGTCGGCGTCGGCCAGCGCGCCGGGTTTGCCGACAGCGAGGGGCGCCCCGAGAACTTCGGGTTCTTGCTCAAGCCCACCGAACCCGTGGCGACCGAGCCGGTGGCCGAGGCGGTCCCGCTCGCTCTCGTCGCTGCGCCCAACCCGCTCGGACGCTCCGGCACCCGGTTGTCGTTTACGATCCCCGCCGCGCGCGAAGCCTCCGTCGAAGTGTTCGACGTGCGGGGCCGCCGCGTCCGCTCGCTCCGCGCTGGCCCGCTCCCTGCCGGGGCCCACACGGTGATGTGGGACGGGCGTGACGCGACGGGACGGATGCTTCCGAGCGGTGTCTACCTCGTCCACCTCCGCACCGAGACCGAACACACTACACGGCGGGTGACGATCGTCCGGTAGCCCCACCTGAGCGCGTGAGGTTAGGTCATCGCCCGGATGGTGCAACGGCGAGGGGCCGACACCCCTTACCGAAACCTCAGGAATGCCTAGAGTCCCTCTCAGGACTCCCTCACGGCTGGCCTCTACTTTCGTAGGCGTCCGCTCAGCGGACCCCTCCCTTCCAACCAACCCCTGTGTACTATGCCACGCTTCGCCTTGCTCGCCGCTCTCGTCGCGGCGCTCGCCGCTCCGGCCGCAGCCCAGCAGCCCCCCACCTACTCGCTCACGCTCGTCACCGATACCAACGGCGGCGGCAACGCCAACGTCGTCACCGACGAGGGCATCGTCGGCGGCTCCATCGTCCTCCTCGACACGCCCGGCCTCCTCGACCCTTCGGAAGGGTATCTCTGGCAGGGTGGCCAAGTCTACTGGCAAGGATCGCTCGGACTAGACGCCGCAGGGGTCGCTGACATCAACGCGAGCGGCGATGCCGCCGGGGTGGCGGCCTCGGCCACCGACGGCTTCAACGGCGAGTTCCGCGCCTTCGCTCGCCTAGCTGGCGGCGAACCCGTCGCCCTCCCGGCCCTCCCCCTCTCGCCTGGCTTCGACCGCGTCTCCTACAGCTACAAACTCAACGACGCCGGCATCGTCGTGGGCAACGCCCGCACCGACGACCCCGCGTACGGGCCCGACCTCTATAATGCGTACCACGCCGTCGTCTGGGCGCCGAGTGGCGATGGGACCTACGCCGTCACTGACCTCGGCACGCTCGGCGGCGGCTACAGCCGCGCCGTCGGGATCAACAACGCCGGCGTGGTCGTCGGCGCAGCGATCCCAGCCGAGGGCGACGACATCATCCGGGCCGTCCGCTGGCGCCCCACGGGGAGCGGGGCGCTCGGCGAGATTGAAGACCTCGGCCTAGTCGCGCCCGGCGACAACTTCTCCGAGGCCAAGGAGGTCAACGCCGTCGGCCAGGTGATGGGCGAGGCGTTCGGGCCAGGCAACGGGCTTGCCCCCGCGGTCTGGGAGCCCGACGGCACCGGCCGCCGCTACCCCGTCCTCGCGGGCGTCGTCGACTGCACCGCCAACGGCTTCAACGACCTAGCCACCGTTGTCGGACAGTGCAGCGACCTCTCCTCGCCTAGCCGCATCCAGGCGACGGTCTGGCTCGACGAGACGCTGTACTTCCTGCGCGACCTGGTAGACAGCTCGGCTGATGGCTGGACATTCCAGTACGCCTCGGACGTGAATAACCTCGGATGGATCGTTGGGGCCGGCCAGCGCGCCGGGTTTGTCGACAGCGAGGGGCGCCCCGAGAACTTCGGGTTCCTGCTCAAGCCCGTCGGGGGCTCGGTCAATCTCACGGTCACGCCGCTCGACCGCACCGTGCCGGCCTCGGGAGGCACCGTCCGCTACCGCGTCCGCGTCGAGAACACGACGGCCGAGGCGCGCACGTTCGACTATTGGGCGGAGGTCTCACGCCCCCAGGGTGCCGTCGTAGGCCGCCTCGGCCCGGTCCGTGCCACCGTCGGTGCGGGAGCCTCGGTCGAGCGCGCGGTCTCCTTCCGCGTTCCCGCCAGGGCGCCCGCTGGCCGGTACGTCTATACCGGCTTCTCCGGAACCTTTCCCGGTGACTTCTTCGATGTCGGCACGTTCGCCCTTACCAAGAGCCCTAGCCTAACCGCTCCATCCGACCGGGATGCACCGCCGAGCGAGCCGTTCGAGTTCGACGTGCCCGCGTTCGAGGAGCCCGTTGCGGCGTCGCCCGCTGGGGACGCTACCATCACGGCCTTCCCGAACCCGTTCCAGCAGGCGACTACGCTCCGGTTCCGCCTTGCCGAGGCCGCCGAGGTCCGACTGACCGTCTACGACGTGCTCGGGCGCGAGGTCGCGGTCCTCGCCGAAGGGCGTGCCGAGGGCGGCGAGCACACCGCGCAGTTCGATGGCCGCGGGCTTGCCCCGGGCGTCTACGTCTGGCGCCTCGAACGGGACGGAGCCGTAACGTCCGGGCGGCTCTCGCTCGTCGAGTAGCCCCGCTGCGCCCTAGGTCTCGTCTTTGATGGCCCAGGGCACCTGCGGCGGGTGGAGGGTGACCCTACCCCGTCAGGGGGGCGCCCTCACAGCGAGAATGACTCGCCGCAGGCGCAGGTGCGGGCGGCCTGGGGGTTGTGGAAATGGAAGCCCTGCCCCTCCAGCCCATCCGAGAAGTCCAGCGTCGTGCCGTCGAGGTAGAGGTAGCTCTTGAGGTCCATCACCACCTTGAACGGGGCCTCGCCGACGACGCGGTCTTTCTCCTGCAAGACCGAATCCCAGCCCAAGTCGTAGGTCAGCCCCGAGCACCCGCCCGAGACGACCGCGACGCGCAGGAACTGCTCGCCCGCGTCGATGGCCTCACGCTCGGCGATCTGGAGGAGGCGGCTGGCGGCCGAGTCGGTGATCGTGATGCCTTCCATAACGGGACCTGAAACAGGCGTGACTTGGGGAGAACGTAGAGGGTGTTGAGGTTCAGGCCCTCGGACTGCGCGAGGCGGTCGGAACCGTCGGCTGCGTTGACTTCGTCGGCCGGGGCACCAGCCCCGATCTCCTCGGCCGCCTTGCCGGCGGCTCCATCCGCTCCCGCTCGCCTACGAGTCCCAAACCTCAACACCCTCTTAACAGGGCGCGGAGCAACCGTTCCGGGCGCGCAGCATACCACCCACCTGACGACTGAGTTTCCCCACTGCGACCCCGCCACGCCATGCCGACGTACACCGAACACGACCTCGTCGCCGACCTCGAACAAGAGGAGGGCGGCTACAAATACGGCTTCGTCACCGAGACCGAGGCCGACACGATCCCGAAGGGCCTGAGCGAAGAGGTCGTCCGCCTGATCTCCGAGAAGAAGGGCGAGCCCGAGTGGATGCTCGAGTGGCGGCTCAAGGCCTTCCGCCACGTCCAAACCCTCCTCGAGACCACCGACGAGCATTATCCCCGCTGGGCGCATCTCGACTACACCGAGCCGGACTTCCAGGACATCTCGTACTACTCCGCCCCCGGCAGCCGCCCGAAGTACGACTCGCTCGACGAGGTCGACCCCGAGCTGCTCGACACCTTTGAGCGGCTTGGCATCTCGCTAGTCGAGCAGAAACGGCTCGTCGGGATAGAGGACGAGACGCCCCAAGTGGCCGTCGACGTGGTGATGGACTCGGTGTCGGTCGCGACGACGTTCAAGAAGGAGCTGGCCGAGCGGGGGATCATCTTCTGCTCGATGGGCGAGGCCATCGCCGAGCACGGCGACTTGGTGCGCGAGTACCTCGGGAGCGTGGTGCCGCACACCGACAACTTCTACGCGGCGCTCAACGCGGCCGTCTTCTCCGACGGCTCGTTCTGCTACATCCCGAAGGGCGTCCGCTGCCCGATGGAGCTGAGCACTTACTTCCGCATCAACGCCGCCGGCACGGGCCAGTTCGAGCGGACGCTGATCGTCTGCGAGGACGGTGGCTACGTCTCCTACCTCGAAGGCTGTACCGCCCCGATGCGCGACGAGAACCAGCTCCACGCCGCCGTCGTCGAGATCGTCGCCAAGGCCGACGCGGAGGTCAAGTACTCGACCATCCAGAACTGGTACCCAGGCACCGAGGAGGGCAAGGGCGGGGTCTACAACTTCGTCACCAAGCGCGGCATCTGCGAGGGCGACCGCTCGAAGATCTCCTGGACCCAGCTCGAAACGGGCAGCGCCGTCACCTGGAAGTATCCCAGCGTGATCTTGAAGGGCGACGACTCGGTCGGCGAGTTCTACTCCGTCGCGTTCACCAAGGGCGCGCAGCAGGCCGACACCGGGACCAAGATGATCCACCTCGGCAAGCGCACGAAGTCCACCATCATCTCGAAGGGCATCTCGGCCGGGACCTCGAACAACGCGTACCGCGGCCTCGTCAAGGTCAACAAGAAGGCCGCGCACGCCCGCAACTTCTCGCAGTGCGACTCGCTGCTGCTCGGCGATCGGTGCGGCGCGCACACGTTCCCCTACATCGAGATCAACAACGCGACGGCGAAGGTCGAGCACGAGGCGACGACCTCGAAGGTCGGCGAGGACCAGATGTTCTACTGCCAGCAGCGCGGCATCTCGGAGCAGGACGCGCTCAACCTGATCGTCAACGGCTTCGCCAAGCAGATCCTCGCCAAGCTCCCGATGGAGTTCGCCGTCGAGGCCCAGAAGCTCCTCTCGATCCAGCTCGAAGGCTCGGTCGGCTAGACGCCGCCGTTGTAGGGGCGCACGACCGTGCGCCCCTACGGTCGCCCCACCTCCCCTCTTCAGAATCTCCCAAGCGATATGCTCGACATCACCAACCTTCACGTCTCCATCGAGGACACCGAGATCCTGAAAGGGATCGACCTGACCGTCAACGCGGGCGAGGTCCACGCCATCATGGGGCCGAACGGCTCCGGCAAGTCGACCCTCGCGAACGTGCTCGCTGGACGCGACGAGTACGAGATCACCGCCGGCTCGGTCACCTACGACGGGCAGGACCTCCTAGAGATGGACCCCGAGGAGCGGGCGCGCGACGGCGTCTTCCTCGCCTTCCAGTACCCGGTCGAGCTTCCCGGCGTGAGCACGATGCAGTTCCTCCGCACCGCCGTCGGCGCGATGCGCGAGCACCGGGGCCAGGAGGCTCTCAACGTGGCAGCCTTCATGAAGCTCATGCGCGAGAAGGCCGACTTCGTCAACCTCGACCACCGGCTGATGCAGCGCTCGGTCAACGAGGGCTTCTCGGGCGGCGAGAAGAAGCGCGCCGAGATCTTCCAGATGGCGATGCTCGACCCGAAGCTCGCGATCCTCGACGAGACCGACTCCGGCCTGGACATCGACGCGCTCAAGATCGTGAGCGAGGGCGTCAACAAGCTGCGCGGGCCGGAGCGGGCGTTCGTGCTCATCACCCACTACCAGCGGCTGCTCGGCTTCATCGTCCCGGACGTGGTCCACATCCTGATGGACGGCCGCATCGTGAAGTCCGGCGGCAAGGAGCTGGCCCTGGAGCTGGAGGAGAAAGGCTACGACTGGATCAGGGAGCACGCCGACGACGCGGTCCCGGCCTGACCGTTTTTCTGTAGGGGCGACCGGCCGGTCGCCCCTACCCACGACCGACCGATTTGCTGACTATGATCGACACGCTGGAACAAGCTGCCACCTTCGAAGACCGGATCGCTACGGCGTTCGAGCGCTCGACCGCGCCCGGCGACCTCCGCGCCCGCGCCCGCACCGCCTTCGGGACGCTCGGCCTCCCGACGCGCAAGCACGAGGCGTGGAAGTACACCCGCATCGAGAAAGCCCTGCGCCACGACTACGCGGTGGCTTCCGACATCGCCTCGACCCTGAGCGCGAGTGACGTGGCCGGCTACCGGATCGATGGCCTCGACGCCTTCACGCTCGTGGTCGTCAATGGCGTCGTCGCGCCCGATCTCGGCGATGCGAACGGACTGCCGGCGGGCGTTCACGTCGGCAGCCTCCGCGCGGCGGTCGAGTCGCACCCGGAGATGATCGAGGCGCACATCGGGCAGTACGCGGACGTGGACAGCGACACCTTCATCGCGCTCAACACGGCCTTCGACCTCGACGGCGTCTTTCTCAGCATCGACCAGGGCGTGACGCTGGCCCGCCCGGTCCAGATCGTCCACGTCACCGACGCCAGCGAGGACGCGCTCGTGCAGACGCGCAACCTCTACCTCTTCGGCGAGAACAGCGAGGCGCTCGTGGTCGAGACCTACCACTCGCGCGGCGGAGTGAAGGCGTTCGCCAACCGGGTGTCCGAGGTCGTGGTCGGCCGGGCGGCGCGCGTCAACCTGCTCCAGCTCCAGACCGAGGACGACGACGCGTCCCAAGTCAATACGGTGCAGGTCTACCAGCAGGCGCAGAGCCACTTCCGCGCGCACACCTACACGCTCGGCGGCGACCTCGTCCGCAACAACGTCAACGCCGTGCCGGGCGGCGAGGGCTGCGAGACACATCTCTACGGCCTCTACATCCTGGGCGGCGAGCAGCACGTCGACAATCACACGCTCGTCGATCATGCCGCGCCGAACTGCTTCTCGAACGAGCTGTACCGCGGCATCGTCGACGACCGGGCGACGGGCGTGTTCAACGGCAAGGTCTTCGTCCGCCGCGACGCCCAGCAGACGAACGCCTACCAGTCGAGCCAGGGCGTGGTGCTCAGCGACGACGCCCACCACCACTCCAAGCCCGAGCTGGAGATCTACGCCGACGACGTGAAGTGCTCGCATGGCTCGACCACCGGCGAGCTGGAGCCGGAGCACGTCTTCTACCTCCGCAGCCGGGGCCTGAGTGAGAGCCAGGCGAAAGGCCTCCTGCTCTACGCCTTCGCCCACGACATTGTGACCGAGCTTCCGCACGCCGCGCTCCGCGACTACCTCGACGGCCTGATCGAACGGCGACTCGATGCATAGCACTCGGGGGACTGAGCGACTGAGGGATTGGCCGCTTGCCTGGTACGTTTCGCCCGACCTCCACACTCCCCCGATTTCCCGATCCTCCAATCCCCCGATGCAATGGATTCTCCACTCGACCGCGACCAGACCTTCGGCCCGATCGGTGCCCAGGTGGTCGAGGTCCTCAAGGGCATCTACGACCCCGAGATTCCGGTCCCGATCTGGGACCTCGGGCTGATCTACCTCATCGACGTGGACGACGAGAACGAGGTCTACGTCAAGATGACGCTGACCGCGCCGAACTGCCCCGCCGCCGAGTCGATGCCGGCCGAGGTCGAGGAGAAGGTCGCGCTGATCCCGGACGTGCGCGCCTGCAAGGTGGACATCACGTTCGACCCGCCCTACCACCCGGACTACATGAGCGACGAGGCTAAGCTGACGCTCGGGTTCATGTAGTCTGCCGCTCGCCGGCCACAGACTGTAGGGGCGACCGGCCGGTCGCCCCTACGCGTTTCCTCCTGCCCGATGCCCTCGCTTCCGCTTCCGCCCTCCGACGTCCCGCTGCTCGACGTGCCCACCGCCGAGCGGCCGTGCTACCTCGACTCGGCGGCGACCTCGCTCAAGCCCCGCGCGGTCGTCGACCGGATCGCCCACTTCTATGCCTTCGAGAACGCGCCCGTCCACCGGGGCGTCTACGAGCTGAGCGCGAAGGCGACCGATCTGTACGAGCAGGCCCGCGCCACGGTCGGCGCGTTCGTCGGGGCGGAGGCCGAGTCGGTCGTCTTCACGCGGGGGACGACGGAGGGGCTGAACCTGGTCGCCCGGTCGTGGGCCGAGGAGCGGCTCGGGGCGGGCGACGACATCGTGGTCTCGCCGCAGGAGCATCACTCAAACTTTCTGCCGTGGCAGGAGCTGGCCCGGCGCACCGGCGCGGCGCTCCGCTTCCTCCCGCTCCACCCCGACGGCACCATCGACACCGAGGGCGCACTTAGCCTCATCGGGCCGAAGACGAAGCTCGTGGCGATGGCGCACGTGTCGAACGTGCTCGGGGTCGAGAACCCGGTGCGCGAGGTGTTCGCCGCCGCAAAGTCGGTCGGCGCGCTGACGGTGCTCGACGGCGCGCAGAGCGTCCCGACCCGGCCCGTCGACGTGGCCGATCTCCACTGCGACGCGCTCGCCTTCAGCGCCCACAAGATGCTCGGCCCGACCGGCATCGGCGCGCTCGTGGCGCGGCCCGAGGTGCTGGACGAGATGACGGTGTATCAGACCGGCGGCGGGATGATCCGGATCGTGGCGGTCGAAGGCTCGGAGTACCTCGAAGGCTTCCACCGCTTCGAGGCCGGGACGCCGCACGCGGCGGGGGCTGTCGGCTTCGCGGCGGCGTGCGAGTATCTGAGCGAGCTGACCTACGAAGGCGAGACCGGCATGGCGGCCGTCGCCGCCTACGAGCGGGCGTGGGGCGCACACGCCATCGAGCAGATTCGGGATATCCCTGGCGTCCGGCTCGTCGGGCCGCCGAGCGACGCCCCACCGGAGGGCGGGATCGTGGCGCTCCAGATGGAGGGGCTGCACCCGCACGACCTCGCGGTGCTGCTCGACGCGCAGGGCGTGATGTGCCGCGCCGGGCACCACTGCACGATGCCGCTCCACGCCCACCTCTCCGCACAGCCTGCCCCCGCGAAGGCGGGGGGGGCCTGGCCCGCGACCTCGCTCCGAGCGAGCGCCTACGTCTACAACCCCCTCGGCGACGCCGACCGGCTGGCCGAGGCGCTCCGCTTCGCGCACGCGGCCCTGACGAGACGGCGCACGGTCTCCGCCGGCTAGGGCGCGTCCGGCGGCTTTTGCGTTAGGCCTCGGCGTGCGTCCGTTCCTCCAGCCCGGCTTGAACAGGCGCTCTCGGCGGCGGCATGGACTCTGTTCTGATGATTTCTCGTTCCTAGTTCAGCAGTCCCGGTCGCTCTCGATCAACGAGAAACGTCAAACGAGAAACCAAGACTATGGGCCACGTCGCCGACGCCTCTTCGCTCACCTCCCCCGCCAGCGTGCTCGACCGGGCGCTCAGGAATCCGTCGTCCACCGTGTGGCTCGGGCCGGTCCGCGTGGTGACGCCGCGCTTCGAAGACGCGCTCGGGTTCTACTCGGGTACGCTCGGCCTCTCGATGCGGACCGTCGAGCGCCACCCGCTCCACCCCACCCGCCTCCGCGCGGTCCTGATCGACGCCGAGGGGCACGACATGATTGAGCTTGTCGAGACGGCGTCGGAGCGGGGCGAGTCGTCGATGAACCAGCTCAGCTTCCGCCTGCCGAAGCGCTCGTGGTACGCCCTCCGCGCCCGGCTCGACACGCAGGCGGTCGGCTACACGCGGCGCGCCAATGCCCTGATCCTGCACGACCCGGACGGCCTGCGGGTGAAAGCGGTGAGCTGCTAGAGTGCAAGACGGTTGCTCGCAGGCTATCCCCCGCTTCCACTGCCATCGCTGCGCTCCGAGCAGCGGAAGCTGTCCCCCTCGTGTGAGGGGGACAGTCCGTCAGCCCGTTGAGCGCAGCGATGGGCCGACGGACGGTCCGCTCACGAGCAAATGACTACGGCAGTAGTGCTTCCACACCGGGTCTTGGGTGGCAGAGTCACGCTGGAAGTGAGCAGGGCGCTCGCCCCACACAGAAGAGGGAGGATCGAGAAGAGAGGATAGCCGGCGGGGTCGCGTCGTTCTGCCATCCTCGATCCTCTACTCTCCATCCTCATTCGATTGAACAGCCCCCCCTTGACCCTGACTAGGCCTCTGGCTAACCGAGCGTCGGATACGACCCGAGCACCTGCACGGCCTCGTTGAGCGCGGCGAGATCGACGAGCGCCGCCACGAGCGGCTCCGCCTCGGCGTCCCCCTCCACATCGACGACGTAGCGGTAGTGCCCCGGCCGGTCGGGGCGCGGGCGCGGGTCCACATTGTGGACGGCGAGGCGGCGGCCGACGAAGGCGGTCAAGCTGCGGAACAGCGCGTTCGGAACATCCGGGTTCGGGGTGAGGACGAGGGTCGTCTTCGTCACCGCGCCCGGCTCCGGCTCGGCGTCGGCGTGGGTGAGGAGGAGGAAGCGCGTGGCTCCGGCCTCGCCCTCGGCCCACCGTTCGCTGACGATGCGGACGCCCTCGATCTCTACGAGCGCGTCGAGCACCGCGCGGTGGCTGCCCTCGGCCGTGTCCTCGACGGCGACCACGCCGCGCTCGGCCTCGCCCGAGGCGACGGCCTCGACCACGCGTCGGGCACGGGGCAGCGGAAGCAGACGGGCGTCCGGTTCGAACGCGCGAGCGGCGGCTCGGGCGGCGTCTCCCTGAAAGGCGATCGTCATAGTCACATTATAGTCACATTTTCTCTGGTGCGTCGATGCCGAGGACGGCGAGGCCGTTCGCCAGCACCGTCCGCGCGGCGCGGGCAAGGGCGAGGCGGGCGGCGGCGAGCGGCGCTTCCTCGCCGACGATGTGGCAGTCGCGGTAGAACCCGTTGAAGGCCGTCGCCACGTCGCGGAGGTAGGTGGCGAGGCGGTGCGGCTGGTAGCTCGCGGCGGCATCGGCGATCTGGCCCGGCAGGCGGAGCAGCTCCTTCATCAGCGCCGTCTCGCTCGGGTGCGTGAGCAGGTCCCACCGAGGCGCGTCCGTGGTCTCGACCGTCTCCTCGGCCTTGCGCTCGATGGAGCGGATGCGGGCGTGGGCGTACTGGAGGTAGAACACTGGGTTCTTCTCGCCGGCCTCCTTCGCCAAGTCGAGGTCGAAGTTGAGGTGGGTGCCGGGGCTGAGCATCAGGAAGAAGAACCGCACCACGTCCGGCCCGACCTCGTCGATGAGGTCGTCGAGCGTGACGAAGTTGGCCTTGCGCGTGCTCATCTTGACCGGCTCGCCGGCGCGGACGAGGGTCACGAACTGGTAGACCACCACGTCGATCCGGGACGCGTCGCCGCCGAGCGCCTCGACGCCGCGCAGCACATCCGGGTAGGTGGCGATGTGGTCGGCCCCGAAGACATCCACGATGAGATCGAACGTGCGGTCGAGCTTGTCGAGGTGGTAGGCGATGTCGGGCAAACGGTAGGTCGGCTCGCCGGAGGACTTGACCAAGACGGTGTCTACTGGCTGCTCGCCCTCCTCGTCGGTGACCGTCTTGCCGAGCGCGCCGGTCCTGAACCAGACGGCCCCGTCGCGGTCGTAGGCGAGGTCGCGTTCGCGGAGCCGCTTGACCACGTCCCACACAGCGCCCGAGTCGTAGAGCGAGCGCTCGTTGAAGTGCTCGTCCATCGCCACGCCGAGGCGGCGCAGCGTCGCCTCGATGTCGGCGAAGATGGCGGCTTGAGCGGCCTGCTGGAACGGCGTCTCGTCCGTGCCGAGCAGCGCGTCGCCGTGCTCCTCGAAGAGCGCCTGAGCAATGTCGGTGATGTACGCGCCCTGGTAGCCCTCCTCGGGGAAATCAGCGGGGACGACGGTGCCGTCGCCGAGCGGCCTAGTCGGCGCGCTGGGATCGACGAGCGCCTGGTAGCGGGCGCGGACGCTCTGGCCGAGGACGCGCATCTGGCGGCCGGCGTCGTTGAAGTAGTACTCGCGCGTGACGCCGTAGCCGGCCCAATCGAGGAGGGTGGCGATCGTGTCGCCCAAGACGGCGTTGCGGCCGTGCCCGACCGTCAGCGGCCCGGTCGGGTTCGCCGAGACGTACTCGACGATGGCGGTCTGGCCGGTCGCTTCGGTCCGTCCGAAGTCGGCTCCCTGTGCTAGAATCTCTGCGACGCCGTCGGCGAGGTAAGCGTCGGCGAAGCGGAAGTTGATGAAGCCCGGCCCGGCGATCTCGACGGCCGCGATCTCCCGCTCGTCGAGGTCGAGGCCCGCCACGAGCGACTCGGCGATCTGCCTCGGCGCGCGCTTGAGCGGGCGGGCGAGCTGGAGTGCAGCGTTCGTGGCGAGGTCGCCGTGCTCCGGCTGCGCGGGGGTCTGGAACTCGAACGCGAAGCCGGCCGGGTCAAAGTCGGCCGGGAGGTCGGGGAGCGCGGCGAGGGCGGTGCGGAGGTGCTGGGTGAGCGTGGCTTCCATGCGGGGCATCGGGCAGAGCGAGGGGAGGATGATAGGCACGCACGCAGCAGCCGTTCGCCCCTGGCCCGGTACCCGCCCGCATGATTCGGTGAATTCGCCGGCTGCGCCCGCCGCGCCCCGGCTAGGCGGGCGGCGTACTTTTGCTCCTCCGCCACCGTGCCCGTTCTATGCGCCCTGCCTGCCTCACCTTGCTCCTCGCCTTCGCAGCCTGCGCCTCGCCCGACGCCACGTCGGACACCGCCCCCCCGCCAGACGCCGCGCCGGAGCTGCGCGTCGTGACCGACAGCCTCGTCACCCACGACCCGGCCATCAACTACCGCATCGCAATCGCGTACCCGCAGATCGAGGGCTCAGCCGATCCCGCCGTCGCCCGAATCAACCGCGCCATCCGCGACACGCTCGTCGCCTTCACGATGGAGGTCCGCCCCGACCCGGACGGCTTCACGGGCGACCCGGAGCAGGACCGCCTCCACGTCGGCGAGGCGGAGGGCGGCCCGGCCCGCACCTTTCTCGGCGGCGGCGTCTTCAGCAGCCGGGTCGATGTCTACCTCTACACCGGCGGCGCGCACGGCCTGACCCTCGCCTTCCCGTTCACCTTCGACCTTACCACGGGGGAGCCGGTTCGCCCCGCAGACGTGTTCCGCCCCAGCGCGGCGGTGACGGACACCCTGGCCGCTCGCGCGACGGAGCGGCTCGCGGCCCGCCTCCCCGGTGCCCTCTTCGGCGGGGCCGTGCCTGCCGAGCCGGACCTGTTCTCGGTGGTCACGCTCGGGGCCGACAGCCTGACCGTATTCTTCGGTCCGTATGCCGTCGCGCCCTACGCCGCCGGCCCGCAGGAGGTGACGTGGGCCTACGCCGATCTAGGCGACGTGCTCACCCGCTCCGGCCCCGTCGCCGCCCTCGCCGGCCGCTAATCTCTTCCCACCCTGCTCTCATGCGCGTCTCCCTCCTCCTCCTCCTCGCCGCCCTCTTCGCGTTCGGCTGCGCCTCCTCCAGCGGCAGTGCCGTCGTCGTACCTCCTAGCTCCAGCGACGCCTCCTCCGCTGCACCGGACGGCGACCTGCTGCTCGACGGCGTGTCGATCCTCGGCGAATGGACGGCGGTCGGCGCGCTCGACGAGCCCGAGGCCGACCGCGATCTGCGGACCGGGCTGCTCGTCAAGAGCCTCGTCCTGCAGCCGGATGGCGGGGCGACGCTCACCGGCGAGGACCGCCGCGCCGAGACGGGACCGGTGGTCTACGACGGCCGCGTCTCCGGCGACCGGATCGAGTTCGACGGCCTGCCCGGTGCCGCCCTGATTGCGCTCCGCTCCGACGGCCGCCTCGTCCTGACCGACCCGCGCGGCCGGCGGACTATCTACGAGCGGTAGGCGAGCCCTCACACCCGGTAGATCGAGAACTCGTCGCGCCGGGCATAGAGGTTCGTGGCGATGGCGACCAGAACCGTGTTCGCTAGGAGCGCCGAGCCGCCGTAGGACACCAGCGGCAGCGGGATCCCGATCACCGGCACCACGCCGATCGTCATCCCGACGTTGATCACGACGTGCGTCAGGAAGATGCCCGCCACACCCGCGGCGAAGACCTTGATGAACGTGTGCGCCGCCCAGCTCCCGAGCGCCGCCAGCCGAATCAGCAGGTAGCCGAACAGCCCGAGCACCAGCATCGTCCCGAGGAACCCGAACTCCTCGCCGACGACCGTGAAGATGAAGTCGGTGGACTGCTCCGGGATGAAGGCGAGCTGCGTCTGCGTCCCCTGCATGTAGCCCTTGCCGAGCAGACCGCCCGACCCGATGGCCGCCTTCGACTGGATCACGTGGTAGCCGGCCGTGCTGGCGAACGCCTCGGGGTTGGTGAACGCGATGATGCGGCTGACCTGGTGGGGCCGGAGGATCTTCGTCAGCCCGATCCACGCCGCGATCCCGAAGACGCCGGTGAAGAGAAAGGCCGCCGTGGTCAGCCACCGGTCGCGCGTGGCGGCGAGGATGGCGGCGGTGAAGAGGAGCGCGAAGATCAGGACGTAGATGGGGAACGCCGCGTCGTTCTGCACGACCGCGAGGTAGCCCGCCAAGGCCGGGGCCACCATCAGCGCCATCAGCGAGAGCGGGACGCCCCCCCAGAAGAGCACGAACGGGATCATGGCGAGGTAGATCAGCGCGGTGCCGGTCTCGTTCTGCCAGATGATGATTACGACGGGCAGCAGCACGATCCCGACGGCGACGAGGGCGTAGCGGAGCCGCCCGGTCCGCGCCTGCTTCGAGGCCAGGTACTTCGCCACGGCCATCAGGGTGCCGATCTTCGCCAGCTCTGCTGTCTGCAAGCCGAACGGCCCGATGTAGAGCCAGGCCGTCGCCCCGTTGACCTCGCGCCCGAAGAGCTTGGTCGCCACCAGGAGGGCGATGCCGATGGCGTAGGCCGGGTACGCCGTCCGGTCCCAGACCCGCGCCGGGACCAGCAGGATCGCCGCGAAGGCGACCGCCGAGATGCCGAACCACATGAACTGCCGGTCGAAGTTGCGCTGCACCGTGTTGAGCAGAAACTCCGAGGCCGGGCCGTGGGTGGCGCTGTAGATCGCCGTCAGGCCGACCGAGACCAGGCCGGCCCACGCTAGCAGCACGGTCCAGTCGATGTTGCGGTACCAGGTGCGGTTCATAAAGGGTGGATGTGGTTCGTGGTTCGTTGTGGGTCGAGCGCTGGCAGCAGCAGAGACGCGAGCGCCCTCCACTAACAACTACCCACTATCTACTAACCAAAGTCAATTCGTCTCGATGGGCGCACTCTTCTGCGCCCGCGTGAAGGCGACCAGCTCGGGCCGCTTGATCTCGCCGGTCAAGGCCTGCTCGATCATCAGGCTCGCGATCGGTGCCGCTGCCGTCGAGCCGTAGCCGGCATTCTCGATGATCACGCCGACGGCGATCTGGGGGTCGTCGGCCGGGGCGTAGGCGATAAACACTGAGTGGTCCTTGCCCTGCGGGTTCTCGGACGTGCCGGTTTTGCCGGCCACCGGGATGCCGTCGATCTGGGCGCGTCGCGCGGTGCCGGCCTCGACGACCAGCTCCATGCCACGCTTGACGATCTCGAAGTTGCGCTCCGAGATCGGGATCTGCTCGGCGCGGTGGCGCGGCTCGATCCGCTCGCCGGTCTCGGTGTTGACCTCGTAGGCGACCAGGTGCGGCGTGACGAGCTTGCCCTCGGTGGCGACGGCGGCCGTCATGCGGGCAAGCTGGAGCGGGGTCGTGCCCATGTTGCCCTGCCCGATGCCGAGGTTGACCGTGTAGCCCGGCCCCCAGCCGTGCGGAAAGATGCGGTCGTAGTACGACGAGTCCGGGATCAGGCCGGGGCTCTGGTCGGGAAAGTCGAGCGGGGCCAGGATCCCGAAGCCGAACCGGCGCGCCCAGTTGCCCCACGTCGTCAGGTCGAACCGTTTGCCGTTGATGGTGTCGTTCATCAGGCGGAAGAAGAACGTGTTGCAGCTCACCTGGATGGCGCGCTTGACCGCGATGTTGCCGTGCGCGCCGCCGTGGCACTTGAAGAGCCGCCCGCCGAGGCGGTAGCCGCCGGGGCAGTAGAGCTGGGTGTCCTCGGTGATCATGCCCTCCTCCAGCGCGATGGCTGCCATGAACGGCTTCCAGGTCGAGCCCGGCGGCTGGCTGCTCTGGGTGGCGCGGTTGAACAGCGGCTTGTCCGGGTTACGGTAGATGTAGTCGACAAACTCCTGGTTCAGGCGGCCGGCGAAGCGCGTCGGGTCGTAATCCGGAGCGCTGACCATCGCGATGATGCCGCCGGTGTTGACGTCGAGGGCGACGGCCCCGCCGCGCATGTTCACCATCAGGCTCTCAGCCAAGGCCTGCACCTTGGCATCCATCGTGAGGTGCAGCTCGTAGCCGCTCTGCGGGTCGATGTCCTCCTGTCCCTCCTCGTAGGGCATCACCTCCATGCCGTGGACGTTGACGAGGACGAAGTCGCGCCCCGGCCGGCCGCGCAGCACGGTCTCGTACTCCTTCTCGACGCCCGCCTGCCCGACGATGTCGCCGAGCCGGTAGCCCTGCTGGCGCATCTGGTCGAGCTGGCCCTCGGTGATCTCGCGGACGTAGCCGAGCGCGTGGCTCGCGCGGGCGTCGGTGTGGTAGCCGCGCTTCTGGGCGATCTCGAAGCCGACGCCCGGCAGCCGCCAGCTCTCCTCCCGGACGCGGGCGAACGCCCGGAACGGAATGTCCTTGAGGAAGAGCGAGGTCTTGTACGACGAGTAGTCGTTGATCTCGGCGTACTTCGCCTCGGCCAGCGAGTCCGAGACGCCGGCCAACTCCGCCAGCAAGCCGAGCTTCTCGCGCTCGAAGTAGCGCGGCGTCAGCGTGATCGCGTAGATCGGCTCGTTGTCGACCAGGAGCAGCCCGCCCCGGTCGTAGATCAGGCCGCGCGCCGGGCCGACGACCTTCTGGTCGACCGAGTTGGCGAGCGCCTCGTCGGTGTACTGGTCGCGGTTGAGGAGCTGCATCTGGACGAGCTGCGCCGTCAGCAGCCCGAGCAGCACGAGGACGACCCCGGAGAAGATCTTCAGCCGGAGGCCACTTCTTTCTTGAACGGCCGTGGTATCTGCTTTCATCAGGTCGGGAGCGAGGAGGGATCAGGGACCGGAAGAACGCAAAAACCGCCCCCCGTATTTCCAAGGCCGAGCTTACACGCGGCGTGCTGGGTGGGGATTCTCCCGTTACACATCTTTGATACTCTTTCGGGTACGGTCTCTGCCCCCACGCTCGTTCCCTGCCCACGCACCGACTCACCGCCCGCTCTCCACCGGTCACCGACCGCCCGAGGCCGTCCGGCCGCTTTGGGCCGGGTGGAAAGAACCCCACAGAAGATATTGGGTACATCGCTATCTCTCGCACGCCGTCCGTCTCCTCCGACCTCAGAGGGCAGTTCCCGGTCTCCTTGTTACTCGCCGCCGCCTTGCGCCCGGCTTTGCCGATCCACCCTCGACCTGTCGCCCCCAAGCGGCGACGCTGACCCCGGCTCTATGACTGCCCTCCGGCTCTCGCTCCTCCTCGCCCTCGCGCTGTTCCTCGCCGTGCCCGACGCCGCGGCGCAGTACTTCGGCCGCAACAAGGTCCAGTACGACGACTTCGACTTCCGCGTGCTCAAGACCGAGCACTTCGACATCCACTACTACCCCGAGGAGGAGCAGGGCGTCCGCGACGCCGCCCGCATGGCCGAGCGCTGGTACACGAGGCTCTCGACGATTCTCGGCCACGAGTTCGACGAGCGCAAGGCGATCATCCTCTACGCCGACGACGCCGACTTCCAGCAGACCAACGTCATCAGCGGGCAGATCGGGCAGGGCACGGGCGGCGTCACCGAGGGCTTCAAGCAGCGGATCGTGATGCCGCTCACCGGCTCCTACGCCGACACCGACCACGTCCTCGGCCACGAGCTCGTCCACCAGTTCCAGTACGACATGGCGCAGCGCGACGGCCTGTTCTCGGGCTTCATCCGCCTGCCGCTCTGGATCATCGAGGGCTTCGCCGAATACCTGTCCGTCGGCCGCGAGGACGTGCACACGGCGATGTGGCTGCGCGACGCCGTCCTCCGCGACGACTTCCCGACGCTCGAGCAGCTCTCGCGCGACCCGCGCTACTTCCCCTACCGCTACGGCCAGGCATTCTGGGCCTACGTCGGCGGGACCTACGGCGACGAGGGCGCGGTGAACCTCTTCAAGACCGCGCTCTCGATGGAGCTCGACTCGGCGATTGTCAGCGTGACCGGGCTCACGCCGGACTCGCTCGGCGCGCGCTGGAGCCGCGCCGTCGCGAGCACCTACAGCCCGCTCGTGCGCACGATGGAGGCCCCACCCTACGCAAACGTCGACGCCGACCGCGACGAGATCGACGCCCGGCTGGACTCGCTCGGCGTGACCGAGATGGCCGGCCGGCGGCTGCTAGCGCGCGAGCTCTCCGGCGGCGACATCAACATCTCGCCCGCCCTCAGCCCGGACGGCCGCTACGTCGCCTTCCTCTCGGACCAGGACCTGTTCGGGATCGACCTCTTCCTGGCCGACGCCCGCTCCGGCGAGGTCCTCAAGAAGCTCGGCGACGTGTCGAGCGACGGGCACCTCGACGCGCTCCGGTTCATCAACTCGGCCGGCACCTGGAGCCCCGACGGCGAGAAGTTCGCCTTCGTCGTCTTCGTCGAGGGCGACAACGAGATCGCGGTGCTCGACGTGAACTCGCGCGAGATCGAGCGGCGCATCCGCGTCACCGGCGTCGGCGCGGTCAAGGACCCGGCGTGGAGCCCCGACGGCCAGAGCATCGCCTTCACCGGCATCAAGGGCGGGCTCTCGGACCTCTACCTCGTCGACGTCGAGGGCGGCACGGCGCGGCAGCTCACCAACGACCGCTACCTCGACCTCCAGCCGGCGTGGAGCCCCGACGGCCAGACGCTCGCCTTCTCGACCGACCGCGGGCCGGGCACCTCGTTCGACCGCCTCACGACGGCCCCCGCCCGCCTCGCGCTCTTCGACCTCGGGACCAGCGAGGTCCGCCTGCTCTCGCTCTTCGAGGGCGCGAAGCACATCAACCCGCAGTTCAGCCCCGACGGCGAGAGCCTCTACTTCATCGCCGACCGCAGCGGCTTCTCGAACATCTACCGCACCGAGATGGCCTCGGGCGACGTGTTCCAGGTGACCGACATCGCCACCGGGGTGAGCGGCATCACGTCGCTCTCGCCCGCCCTGTCGGTGGCGGCGCAGTCGGGCACGGTGCTGTTCTCGGTGTTCGAGGCGCAGGGCTACAACATGTACGCCCTCGACGCGGCCGAGACGCAGGGCACCGCCATCGAGCCGCTCGCCGCCGTAATGGAGGACGTGGGGGACGGCCGGCCGGGCACCGAAGCGGCGGGCCTGCTGCCGCCGACCGACGCGCTCAGCCGGAGCAAGGTCGACGGCTACCTCGCCGATGCCGGCACCGGCCTGCCCGACACGCGGAGCTTCCCCGACGACAAATACACCCCCAAGCTCGGCCTCGACTTCGTGACGCAGCCGTCGGTTGGCGCGGGCTACGACCCGTACTACGGCGTCGGGGTCGGCGGCGGCGTGGCGATGCGCTTCTCGGACGTGCTCGGCAACAACGTCGTCGGCGCGTCGATCCAGGCCAACGGCTCGTTCAAGGACATCGGCGGGCAGGTGTTCTACCTCAACCAGCGCCGCCGCCTCAACTGGGGCGGGACGGTCTCGCACCTCCCGTTCCTCCAGGTCTTCGGCATCCGGGACACCATCGACAACTGCGTCGACCAGAACGGCAACCCGTGCCCGATTACCACGCGGCTGTACCAGCGGATCTACCTCTCGCAGGCCGCCGGGATCGCGACCTATCCGCTCTCGCAGACGCGCCGGTTCGAGGGCAGCGCCGGCTACCGCCGCATCGGGTACGACTTCGAGATCGACCGGGCCTCGCTCGACGCCAGCGGCGGCATTCGGATTCAGCGCGAGAGCCTGGACGCCAACGCGCTCGGCGGGGACCTCTCGACGCTCCACCTCGGCGAGGTCGGCGCGGCCTACGTCGGCGACTACTCGTTCTTCGGCTTCACCTCGCCGGTGCGCGGCGGGCGCTACCGCTTCGGGCTCGACGCGACGGCCGGCTCGCTGAACTACCTCACCGCCACGGCCGACTACCGGCGCTACGTCTACGCCAAGCCGTTCACCTTCGCCGCCCGCGCGCTCCACTACGGGCGCTACGGCTCCGACGCCGAGAACGGGGCGCTCTTCCCGCTCTACCTCGGCTACGGCACGCTCGTGCGCGGCTACCGCTCCTCGACGCTCACCGACCGGGACCTCTCGTTCCTCCTGGACCGCCTCTACGGCAGCAAGCTGGGCGTGGCGAGTGCCGAGATCCGGCTCCCGTTCCTCGGGACCAGCCAGTTCGGCCTAATCAACTTTCCCTACCTCCCGACCGAGCTGACGCTCTTCGCCGACGCCGGCATGGCGTGGGGCAACACCGGCGAGCCGTTCTCGCTGTCGTCGGACAACATCCTCGGCAACCCCTTCTCCGAGGCCGAACCGATCTACAGCGCGGGCGCGTCGGCCCGCGTCAACGTCCTCGGGGCGCTCATTCTGGAGGTCTACTACGCCGTGCCATTCTCGCGCCAGGGCACGCCGGGCGTCTGGGGCCTCAACTTCTCGCCGGGCTGGTGAGGCGAGCGACGAGCTCCGAACAGCGAGCGACGAGTGGTACCTTCGGGCACCCACTTGTCGTTCCTAGCCCGTCGCTCGTGTACCGCCTTCTTCGGCCTCTTCTCTTCCGGCTCGATGCCGAGGCGGCGCACGGGGCGGCGGTGCGCGCGGCGCACCTCGGGCAGCGCGCGCCGACGCTGCTCCGGCCGTTTCGGTTCGCGGACCCGGCGCTCGGACAGCGGCTCTGGGGATGCGAGTTCGCCAACCCCGTCGGGCTCGCGGCGGGGTTCGACAAGAACGCGGCGCTCGTGCGGGCGTGGGCCGCGCTCGGGTTCGGGTTCGCCGAGGTCGGCTCGGTGACGGCGCGGCCGAGCCCAGGCAACCCGACGCCGCGCGCGTTCCGCCTGGCCGAGGACGGCGCGCTCGTCAACCGGATGGGGCTGAACAACGACGGGGCTGAGGCCGTCGCGGCGCGGCTCCGAACTGCGGCGCGCGCGATCCCGCTCGGCATCAACCTCGCCAAGACCCACGACCCGGCCGTCCTCGGCGACGCGGCGACGGAAGATTTTCTCCAGTCGTTCCGCTGGCTCGCGCCGCAGGCGGACTACGTCGCGCTCAACGTCTCGTGCCCCAACACCGCCGAAGGCAAGACTTTTGAGGAGCCGGCGGCCTTCGATGGCTTGCTCGCTGCCGTGATGCGCGAGCGCACGGCGCTCCACCTCAGCGTTCCCGTCCTCGTCAAACTCTCCCCGCCCGCCACGCCGCGCTTCGACCCTGCCCCCGTCGACGAGCTGATCGACCTGGCGCTCGGCCACGGCGTCGCGGGCTTCGTGGCGACCAACACGGCGTCCGACCGCACGGGCCTTCGCGCGGACGCGGCGCAGCTCGAGGCCATCGGGCGCGGCGGTCTCAGCGGCCGGCCCCTCGAGGCGCGCGCGACCGCCCTCGTCCGCCACCTCTATCGCCGGACCGAGGCCCCGATCATCGGCGTCGGCGGCGTGGACTCGGCCGAGGCTGCGTACCGGAAGATCCGGGCCGGCGCGTCGCTGGTCGAGGTCTACACCGGACTGGTCTATCAGGGGCCGGGGCTGGTGCGACGGATCAACCGGGGGCTGGTGCGGCTCCTGGAACGCGACGGCTTCGCCTCGGTCGGCGAGGCCGTGGGGACGGCGGCGTGACCTCGTCGCCCCTACGGGCGTCGGCAAAAACGGGATGCCATTCCCGGCCAGGGCGACCACATGGGAGCGCCCCTACGGGTCGCAACGATCTCGGTACCTTTCCCACCTTGCCACCTTCCCTCTGAACCATGCGTGATCGACTGCAGCGAGAGTGGGCGATGCTTCGGCGGAACGTCGGGACCGTGGACCGGCAGGCGGCGGTGGTGCTCGTGGCGGCGGCGGCGCTGGTGATCCTGCACTCGCAGCTCGGCGGCAAGGGCTTCTTCCGCGAGACCTTCGGCGCGGCGCTCGACGCGGAGGACGCCGCGCTCGGCTCGTGGGCGTGGCGGTTCGGGATGCAGGGGCTGCTCGGGTTCGCGGTTCCGGTCGCGCTCCTGACCGTCGTTTTCAAGCGGCGGCCGGCCGAGATCGGCCTCGGGCTGGGCGACTGGCGGCTGGCGGTGCTCGTCGGCGGGCTGTACCTCCCGCTGGTGGCCGTCGGGACATGGGTGCTCTCGGCGGACCCGGCGTTCCAGGCGCAGTATCCACACCTCCGGCTGGCCGCTGCCGACTGGCAGACGTTCGTGCTCTACGAACTCCTCTACGTCTTCTACTGGATCGGGTGGGAGTATCTGTGGCGCGGGTTCGTGCTCTTCGGCACGGCCCCGGCGGTGGGGTATCTGGCCGTCGTGGTGCAGACGGTGCCGTTTGCGATCCTGCACATGGGCAAGCCGCCGGCCGAGGCCTACCTCTCGGTCCTGGGCGGCCTGGCCCTCGGCGCCCTCGTGTGGCGCTGCCGGAGCTTCTGGATCGCCGTGCCGATCCACGCGGTGCAGATGCTGCTGATCGACCTGTTCTGCACGCTCCGCCTGCGCACCGGCGCCGACGGGCTGGGGCCGGCGGCACTCGCTGAGATGCTCGGCGGCTTCGGCGGGTAACGGTTCCTTCGTTTGGAAAGCTGGAGGCGATGTGTTTAATTGGGGATGGCTCCCCCTCATTCACTCCCCCTTCATTCAACGGTACGCATCATGCGCCGACTGCTACTGCTCCCGCTGCTCTTCGCTTCCGCTGCGCTCGCGCAGGAGGGAGCGGTCTCCTTCGCCGAGACCGACCAAGCCACCTATGCCTACGGTGAGACGATCGAGCTTCGCTATACCATCTCGAACGAGAGCGACGAGGCGTTCACGCTGACGGGCAGCAATTCCTGTCAGGCCGGTTTTGAGTACGGCTCGCTCTTCTATCCGATGGTTTGCGATCTAGAAATCGTCCGTGTTGACTTTCCGCCGCACGCTTCGCGCACTTGGGTCTGGTCCCTCGTTCCGAGCGAACTGGGGGTGCCGGAGGTTAACGGGGAGCAGACGATCACTGCCTTTTGGGGTACTCCTCACGACACCCTCTTTCCAACCGAGACCACCTTTACTGCCCCAACGTATCTCGGTGGCCGCGTAATCGTCCGACTCGAAGATGGACTCATGCTCGACGATGTGCAAAACGTCTTGGATTCGCTCAACGCCGTGATTCTCAGTGGCGGAGGACCTAGGTACTCTATAGAGATCGAAGGGATTACTCTTGCTGAGGCTGTAGCCACGTATGAGTCTGACCCGCGTTTCAGAGTATTCGCGGCCTCCCGCGATCTTTCTTACACGAATGTCTTTGTCACCGATGCGGACGAGGGCGCACCCTCCCTCGGCTCACCCCGCCTCACCGCGGCCGCTCCGAACCCGTTCACGGCCTCGACCTCGTTCGCCCTCACTGTCCCCGACGCCGGCCCGGTGCGCGTCGAGGTCTACGATCTGCTTGGCCGCCGCGTGGCGGTGCTCCACGACGGCCCGCTCTCGGCCGCCGAGCACCACTTCACGTTCACGGCGCGCACGCTGCCGGCCGGGCTCTACGTCGTCCACGCCACGGGCGAGGGCTTCGCCGAGACCCGCCGCGTCACACTCACGCGCTGAGCATCTTCAACGGAGCACGGTGATCGGGCGCGTCTCGGTGTGCGCCCCGGCGTCGAGGCGGACGAAGTAGACTCCGCTCGGGAGCGACGCGAGCGGGAGCACCACCTCCATCTCCCCGGCAGGCCGACGCGCGTCGGAAAGCGTGGCGACCTCGCGCCCGAGCACGTCGAAGAGCCGAAGCGTGATGCGGCTCTCCCGCGCGAGGTGGAGCGCTGCGGTGGCGGTGTGGGACGCCGGGTTCGGGAAGACCACAAACCTCGTCCGCGCTGGCTCCGGGTCGGGGCCGGTCGCAGTGCCCGGCTCCGGCGCTCCCTGGTTCTCATAGTACAGGCTCCGGAAGAACAGGTCGGTGTCGCCGTCGGCGTCGAAGTCGAGGAAGCGAGGCTCCAGCGCGCCGAGGCCCGGCCCGAAGTCCGAGGCTCCGATGAGCACGGCGGTGCGCTCCTCGAACCCGTCGGCGGTTCGGTGGAGGAGGACGATCCCGTCGAACCCCTGAAGGACGACGTCGAGCCGCCCGTCCGCGTCGAAGTCGGCCGCGTCCGCACTGTAGGTCGGGATGTCGAAGGCGGAGTCGGCCACCGGGGCGAACGCGAGCGCGCCGTCGTTGCGGAGGAGGACGGAGCGGTCGGTGGTCGTCCGCGAGAAGAGGAGGTCGAGGTCGCCGTCCTCGTCGTAGTCGAAGGGGAGGACGGAGCGGTTTCTGCCGCCGGGCCACGGGCCGGGGACCGAGGTGAACCCCGAGGCCCCGTCGTTGCGGAACACCGTAGCTAGAGCTTGCTCGTTCGCCAGCACGAGGTCGAGGTCGCCGTCGCCGTCGAGGTCGGCCGCCGCCACGTCGAGCGTCGTCGCCGGATCATCGAGGAGCGCGACTTGGTCGAACCGCCCGCTCCCATCGTTGCGGAAGACCGGCTCGGCACCTTCCGACGGAACGACGAGATCGAGGTCGCCGTCGCCGTCGAGGTCGGCCGGCTCCAGGCCCTCGTAGCCGGCCACGCCGGCCAGTCCGGCCTCGGCCGAGATGTCCTCGAAGGTCCCGCCGCCGGTGCCCCGGAGGAGCACGGGCGCGCGTTGGCGCGAGGCGTAGCCGATGAGGAGATCGGGGACCCCATCGCCGGTGAAGTCCTCGGCGAAGGCGTCGCCGGGGAAGGGTGGCAGGTCGAGGCCCGCCGCCATCGTGACATCGACGAAGGAGCCGTCGTCCTGCTGCTCCCAGAGGGCGGCGAAGATCGGCTGCCCGTCGCCCTGCCATTCTCTGAGCAGGTCGGCGTCGCCGTCACCGTCGTAGTCGAGCGGGGTGCCGCTGAGCGAGAAGCCCTCGCCGAGCTCGCTGGAGAGGCGGCGGCGGAAGATAGGGAGTGGCGTGGTCTCGACCGCCTGCGTGAGCGCGTTGTCGTCGGGGTCCAGGTCAGCCGGCAGGCCCACGGGGTCGAGGCGAACCGTGAGGGTGACGGGGCCGTCGAGCGAGAGCGGCGGGAGGGTCCTGGTGGTGAACTCGCCCGGCGCGAGGGGGAGGGTCTCCTCGTAGACCGACGCTGCGTCCGTCTCCAGCACGAGCCGCCCGCTGTCGGCCGCGCCGCTGAAGTTGTGCAGGGTCACCTCTGGCTCGAAGGGGAACCCGGCCGTCACGAGCGGCCCCGGCCACGCGATGTCGACTACGGCGAAGTCGCGCACGGTGGGCCGGGCATAGGCCACGACGAGCCACTCGGCGGTCGCCGGGTTCGCCAGCCCAACCTGGTAGAAGTGCTCGAACACGACGACCTCGACGGGGCCGTGCTGCGCCAGGGCGCGGGCCGGCTCGGTCGTAGCTACGGCGTCCCACGCGGCGCGGGCGTTCTCGACCGTACTGTTCTCGTCCCAACCCGAGAGGACGGCGACCACCGTGTCGGCGACGACCGGCGGCCCGGTCTCTCCAAAGTTCGTAGAACCGGCGGAGTCCGCCGGGGCCTCGAACTCCCCCACGCCGCTCCACCATGTCGTTGCCCGCACCAGGCGCTGCCCGGAGAGCGTGCTGAAAATCTCTGTGTACCCGAAGTCTGCCGGTGCCTCTACCCGGTAGTACAGCCCGGCCGCACGGCGGTAGCCGGACGGGGTGAGGGTTCCTTGATACGGCTGCGTGATCCCGTAGTGGACCTCGGGCTGGAGGCTGAGAAAGTCCACCCGGAAGACGACGGTCTCCACGAGCGGCGCGTCCTGGGCCGGCGCATAGCCGGCCGTGGCGAGGAGCGTGAGGGCGATGAAAAGGAGGCGGGGGTGCATGGGGACGGCCTCAGTGAGCGCTGAAGGCATAGTTTGTTAGGGTTGCTTTATTATAAGACATCGCTATTATAAGACATCGCTGCCTCCTCTCCAAGAGGCTCAGCGGCTTCGGCGGGTGATTACGGTCTGATTTGGAGCGGCCAGGTTTTTGTGTTTTATTAGAGACGGCTCCCTCCTCAAACACGCACCGCTATGCGCCGACTACTCCTGCTTCCGCTTCTCTTTCTTCTCGCCCCCACCGCCTTTGCCCAAGATGGGCTTGTCTCCTCTGCGGAGACGAACAAGGCTACCTACGCCTACGGTGAGACCATCCTGTTCCGCTACACGATCACGAACGTGACCGATGAGCCGGTCCGCTTCGTGATTGGCTGTCCCAACATCCCAGCCAACATCTCCTACGGCCCCCTCCCTGGCGTCCAGCAGTGCATCACAGCAAAACTCCCGTTCCGTTTTGCGCCGCGCTCGTCCCGGACCTGGGTGTGGGAGATCATCCCCAATGTGTATGGGGTTCCGGTGTCGAGCGGGAAGCAGACGATCACGGCCGACTTCGGCGGTAGCCTTCTCCCCGCTGCGGCTTCCTTCCAGGCCCCACAGTACCTCGGCGGCCGGCTCCAGGTGGGCCTCGCCAATGGGGTAGCCCTCGCGGACGTACAAGACGTAGCGCAGGCGCTGAACGCCGTCTTGATCGAGAGAGGCTTCTACAACAGCTACCTCGTCGAGATTTCGGGGACGACGTTGGAGGACGCGATAGCCAGCTATGAGGACGACCCGCGTTTCCGCTATATCGAGGCTAGCCGCTCCATCTATCCCAACGGAGGCTCCCCGCCTATCACGACGCCGGACCCCACCTACGGCGAGGCGTCGCTCGACGCCCCCATCCTCACCGCGCCCGGCCCGAACCCGTTCACGACCTCGACCTCGTTCGCGCTCACCGTTCCGACGGCCGGGCCAGTGCACGTCGAAGTGTACGATCTGCTCGGCCGCCGCGTGGCGACGCTCCACGACGGGCCGCTCTCGGCTGCCGAGCACCACTTCACGTTCACGGCGCGCACGCTGCCGGCCGGGCTCTACGTCGTCCGCGCCTCGGGCCAGGGCTTCTCCAAAACTCGGCGCGTCACACTCGCCCGGTGAGGCTCAGCGCGAGTAGCGGCTCACGGTATGGCCCCCGACGCGGTTGCGGAGCAGCGCGTCGAGGCTGAACCGCCCGGCCCCTGTCAGCAGCAGCGTCAGGGCGATGGTCCCGTAGAGAAACGCCATCTCCTTGTCCGAGAACGGGTCCGCGCCGTGCTGGAGGAAGAAGGCGACGCCCATCGTGAAGAGGACGAAGAACGCCGCCGGCCGCGTCAGCAGGCCCACTGCCAGGCACAGCCCGCCCGCGAACTCGGCGAGGCCGGCCGCCCACGCGAACAGGCCCGGAGCCGGAAACCCGAGGCCGGCCGTCAGCTCGACGAAGCCGGGCGCGGGCGGGATCTTGCCGATCCCGTGGGCGAACGCGAGCGCGAGGCCGGCCATCAGCCGGAGCACGAGGAGGCCGGCATCGGCCACGGCGTCCGCGCCGCCGGCCCCGCCGATCAGAAAAGGGTGGTAGCGTTTCATCGGGTGCGAGGGTGATAGGAAAGGGGGGAAAGCTAGCCCCGCCACCCTTCACGCAAAACCCCCGCCCGAGGTTCACGCAGCCGCCTTCGCCTCAACGCCCCATCAATGCACCACCGCCACGCGGCGCACTGCCTCGGCTCCAGCGTCGCCGCGCAGCCGGAGCAGGTACGGCCCCGCCGGCAGCCCGGCCACTCCGACGGATACGGCGTGCGGCCCGGCGGCCTGTCGCCCCGCCTCCACCGTGCGGACGCGCCGGCCGAGCAGGTCCACCACCTCCAGCGTCACCGTTTGGGGAGCGTCCAGCACGTACTGCACCGTCACGGCCTCGTGTGCCGGGTTCGGGAAGACGGCCGTGAAGCCGGACGCAGCAGGGACCGGAGCCTCGCCCTCGCCCGCCACGGGAAACTCGAAGAGGGCCTCACCGATCTCTTCCTCCCCGACGCGGGCGTACACGAGGGTTTCGGAGAAATCGCCTACTTCCTTGTTTTCTGAACCCACAGCCCCGACCCCGGCGACGGAGGTGACGGTACCGGACATGTCGCCGAAGACCTTCTCCGTGTCGCCCAGCCCCTCGAAGCCCACGCCGTAGGCCCCGCTGACGCCATAGACACCGGACCCGAACGCCCCGCAGTCTCGCGCGTCGGGTTCGCTGAACGCCGCGTCGAGGGGGCACGGCACAGCGGAAACGATGAAGGGGAGATAGTCGCTTGCGTGGTACAGCTCGAACGAGGGCGTGCCCTGGGCGTCTTCGACGCGGCGCAACACAGCCCGGGCGTCCTCGTCGTAGCGGACCGGGAACGGGGCGTCGCAGACCACGGTCCCGCTCCCGTCGAAGCCCTCGCGCTCGCAGCGGAGGGCGAGGACGTACGCCTCGCCGTCGATCTCGGTCTCCCCGATAAGCTCCGTCCCGTGCTCGTAGGGTGGCCCGAACCGGCTGCTTGCCTGATACTGCCAGACGTTCCCGACGGCGAGCGGCGCGTAGCGGTGCCAGTCTGTCGTGTCGGGGCAGACCTCGCCTTCGCCGACGGACGCCGGGTCGCAGGGCTGGGCGGTGGCGGGGCCGCAGAAGAGGAACAGGAAAAGCGCGGGAGCGAGTCGCATAGCGTCCCTCATCGGTTGGTTACGCTTCTATATACAACGAACAGCCTACCCACGCAAGCACAGGGGGGTATTTTCCAGCGTCTCCTCTGCCCGTCATGGCTGCTCCCTCTCCCCTTCTTCTCGGCATCGAATCGTCGTGCGACGACACGGCGGCGGCGGTCGTGGCGGGCGGCGTGCTGCGGTCGAGCGTGGTGTCGAGCCAGGCGGAGCATGCGGCGTTCGGCGGGGTCGTGCCGGAGCTGGCGAGCCGGGCGCACCAACGATTGATCGTGCCCGTGGTGGAGGCGGCGCTCGCCGAAGCGGGCGTCGGCAAGGGCGACCTCGACGCCGTCGCGGTGACGTACGGGCCGGGGCTGGCCGGGTCGCTGCTGGTCGGGCTGTCGTTTGCGAAGGCGCTCGCGCTCGGGCTGGGCATTCCGCTCGTCGGGGTGAACCACCTCGAGGGGCACCTCTACTCGGTGTTCATCGAAGCCCCGCACCCGCCGCTGCCGTACCTCTGCCTGACAGTCTCCGGCGGACACACGCAGCTCGTCCTGGTGCGCGACGGCTTCCGGCACGACGTCCTCGGGACGACGCGCGACGACGCGGCGGGCGAGGCGTTCGACAAGGTGGCGAAGATGCTCGGCCTCGGCTACCCCGGCGGCCCGGCCATCGACCGCCTCGCCGAGACCGGTGACGACCGCTTCCAGGACTTCCCCCGGACCCGGCTCGGCGGGGCGGACGGCCCGTTCGACTTCTCGTTCAGCGGGATCAAGACGGCCGTGCTCTACTACCTCAACCGCTTCTCCCCGTCCGAGCGCGAGGCGCTGCTGGCCGAGCACCGGCCCGACCTCGCGGCGTCGTTCCAGACGGCCGTCGTGGAGGTGCTCGTCGGGGCGCTGCGCGATGCGGCGCGCGCGCGCGGCGTCGAGGCCGTTGCGGTCGTCGGTGGGGTCTCGGCCAACCGGCAGCTCCGACGCGAGGCCGAGGCGATGGCCGACGCCGAGGGCCTGCGCCTGTTCGTCCCGAAGCCGGCGTACTCGGTGGACAACGCGGCGATGATCGCGGTGACGGGGCATATCAAGTGGGCCGCCGGCATCGAGAGCCCGCTCTCGCTCTCGGCCGTGCCGAGCCTGGCTGTCTCAGCCTGACACGCGCAGGGTCAGAGGAGCCTTCAGGGCGGTGTGGTGGAACGCTGACCGTGATATCGCCCGTCGCTGAACGGTGTCCGCAGCCGGGCAGGGTTTGTGCAATGGAAACCAGCGCGGTGCGCCGGGAGTGTTGCCGGCTCCTCCCACCGCCTCGCCCTCTATGAAGCTCCTCGTCCGTCTCCTGCTCGCTGGCCTCGCGCTCGGGCTGCTCGCCGCCCTCGCCGTCTACTGGCTCCTGTTTATGCCGAACACACCCGACTACGACGGCTTCCGCGGGGCCAAGCTGCCCGCCGGCTCGTCCTTCGAGACCGTCGCCGACTCGCTCGGCAGCGCGGGGCTGCTCGCCTCCCGCTCCCGGTTCGAGTGGGCGGCGACGGCGACGGGCTGGGGGCGGCAGCTCAAGCCGGGCTACTACCGCTTCGAGGACGGCGCGTCGAACTACGACCTCCTCGACAAAATCCGCAAGGGCCGGCAGGACCCGGTCCGCGTGGCCGTCCCGCCCGGCACCCGCCCCGCCGTCCTCGCCGCCGTCCTCCGCCGCGACCTTGCCGTCGACTCCGCCGCCTTCCGCGAGGCCCTCCGCGACCCTGCCTTCGCGGACGACCTCGGGACCGACACGACGCACCTCTTCGGCTACATGCGGCCCAACTCGTTCGACATCTACTGGACGACCGACGCGCGCGGCACGGTTGAGCGGCTCAAGCGCGAGTGGGACCGCTTCTGGACCGACGAGATGCAGCGCAAGGCCGACGCGCTCGGGCTGAGCCGCGACGAGGTGGTGACGCTCGCCTCGATCGTCGAGTGGGAGGCGCGGCAGCCGGAGGAGCGGCCCCGGATTGCGGGCGTCTACCTGAACCGCCTGCTCGGGCGGACACGGGCGGGCCGGATGCGGCTCCAGGCCGACCCGACGGTGCAGTACGCCCTCATGCGAAAGGAAGGAGGTCGGATGCGCCGCCTCCTCTTCGCCGACTACGCGTTCCCCGACGCCTACAACACCTACCTCATCGACGGCCTCCCGCCCGGCCCGATCAACAACCCGTCGGAGTCCTCCGTCCTCGCCGTGCTCGACCCCGAGGCGCACGAGTACCTCTACTTCGTGGCGACCGGCGACGGGACGCATACCTTCAGCCGAACCCTCGCCGAGCACAACCGCGCCGCCGAGCGCTACCGCGCCCTGATGCGCGAACGACGCGAGGAGCAGAGCTAGTTAGGATAAACCCTCGGGCGAAGCGTGCTTTGCCCCTACGAATCTCACCGTGACCCTCAACTGGGATCAAGTCTTTGCGCTCGTCCAGGCCCAGCTCCGGCTGGACCTGCGGCACCCCAAGACGGGGGCGGCGCGGTCCTCGCGCGTCCTCCTGACGGTGATTTCTTACGGCGTCTCGTCGCTCCTCCTTGCCCTCTCCCTCAAGTCCCAGGCGGCCGATACCGAGGCCGTCCTCTTCGCCGGGCTGTCGTTCGCCGTCATCCTCGCGGCGTTCGCCGTGGTGGGGACGTACGACGATCTGATGGGACGGCCTCGCGACCACGCGTGGGCCGTGACGCTGCCCGCCTCCGAGGCGACGCAGTACGTCGCCCGGCTCGTCAACGTCGGCCTGTTTGCCGCGCTCGTGGGCGTCTCTACGGCGGGGCCGCTGGCGGCGCTCGTCGGCTGGGCGAGTGGGGTCGGGACCGGTCTGGCGGCGGGCGGGCTGCTCATCGGCACTGTGCTTGGGACCGTCTTCGCCGTGCTGGCGGCGGTGTGGGGACTGACGCTCGCGCTGCCGCCGCGCGCGCTCAAGCCGGCGCTCGCAGTCGGGCGGGCCGGTCTCGTGGGGGCGCTCGTGATCGGGTACCAGTGGATCGGGACCCAGGCGGCGCTCTCGGCCGAGGTCCCCTGGTGGCCCGCCCGATGGATTCTCGACGGCCTCTGGCTCGCCGAGGGCGCTGGGGGCGCGACGGCCGGGATGGCGGTGCTCACCGCTGGCCTCGCGGTCTGCTTCGGCCTCGCGTTTCCCCGGCGCTACTTCGCGCTCTTCCAACGCGCCGCCGACAGCGAGGCGACTACCACGCGCAGCCGCACACCTCGCCTCGCTCCGAACCGGCTCGAGCGGCTCGTCGTCCGCACCCCCGAAGCCCGCGCCGCGTTCGGCTTCACCGTGGCGGCCCTCCGGAGCGACCGGCTGGTGCGCGGGCGCGCGTGGCCGTCGGCCCTGCTGGCGCTGCTCTTCGCCGGCTTCGGCTGGTGGAGCGGCGGGCTGGGCGACCTCTTCGTGTGGGGTGCGGAGCACATCCTGCTGCACTCGGCCGTGCAGATGCACCTCTCGGTGCTCGTCGTGCTGCTCTTCAGCGCGCAGACCCTCGTGCAGGCCGTCCAGTTCTCGGCGAACGAGCAGGCGGCCTGGCTGTTCGAGGCGCTTCCGGTGCGGAGCGGACGGGCGTTGCAGGTCGGGGCGCAGGCGGCGCTCGTGGCGCGGGTGCTGGTGCCGCTGCACCTCGCGCTGGCAGGGCTGCTCGCGCTCTCGGTGCCGCTCGGCCACGCCCTCCTCCACGCCGGGTTCTGGCTCGCGGCGTGCGCGCTCACGACGCGGGTGCAGGCGCTGACGCACCGCCGCCCGCCGTTCTCGCAGCGCTCGGACCGCTTCTCGCTGGCCGAGCGCTTCGTCCCGCTCGTCCTCTCGATCCCGGCCGCCATCGGGTTCCTGCTCCTCCAGACCGTCGCCTTCGCCTCAGTGCCGAGCGCTGCGCTGATGCTCGCCGGACTCGGCGTCGTCCACGCCGCGCTGGGTCAGCTTCCCAGTTTCCAGACCGGGCGCGCTCGCCCTCAGCATGGCACCCAGCCTCGTCGCTCGTGCCGAAGGCGGACGCCTAGAGCTGCCCTAGCCGCCTCTCGCCGGCGACTCGTAGCCGGGTGGGGCCACGCCGCGCTCGAACCCGTACTCCCGCCGGAAGCCCAGCCTCTTGGCAGCCGCCAGGTCCGCACGCGGAATGAGGACGTAGAGTATTGCCGGCAAGGGTCCGGGGCGGCCTGAGTACTGGCACGCTACGTTGCCCTCTTCCTCGAACCGCACGATCCCGACGCCGGCGGCCTCTAATTGATCGCGAACACCCGGCACGATGTGCGCACCTGAAACGCCCGTCCGACTGCACCCCACGCTTCGTGTGATCCATACGTGCGTCGGGCCGACATCATCGGACGGTGGCATCAGAATAGTATAGCCACACCCGGCACCGCAGAGCACCACGAGGAGCAGGAGCGCGCGCATCGTCACAGGTCCACGCGGACGCCGACGAGGAAGCGGTTGCGGGCGAGGTCCTCGCGCACGACCGGCTCGTCCAGAAACCCACTTACGTTCTCGATGCTGTACGGCACCACCTCGTCCTCGAACGCCGTGAACGCGTAGGCTACGTCGAGCGCGATCCGGTCCAGCGTCTCCAGGCTGAAGCCGAGCGTGTAGGTCGTCCGCAGCCGGTCCAGGTCGATCCCGAGACGGTCGAACTCCTCGCCGAGCGGGTCGGGCTGGTAGGCGGCCCCGACGCGGACGGCCCACGGGCCGAGGTCGTACTCCGCCCCGAAGCGCGTGTTGAAGACCTCGCTGTAGGCGCGGCGCAGGTCGAGGTTGCCCTCGGGAAAGTCGTCGCTCGGGCGCAGCCGCGCCTGGGACCAGTCGACGAACTCGATGTCGGCTGCCAGCAGGAGACCGCCGGCGTCGTAGACCAGACCGCCGGCGAGCCGCCACGGCGTCGTGATCGAATAGTCGAACCCGTCGGCGAAGAGCAGGCCGCCATCGAAGTCGAGGGTCTCAAACGACTCCTCAATGCGGAAGTAGGTGGGCGTCTCAGCCGCGAGCCCGAGGCGGACACCGGGCGAGACCTCGGCGACGACGCCCGCGCGGAGGTTTACGCCGCCCAGCTCCGTCTCGAGGAACCCGATGAACTGGTCGCCGAAGAGCAGGTCGTAGCGGTCGACGAGAGCGCCGCCCCGGTCGAACTCGTCGTAGAACTGCTCGAACTGGTACGTCCCGCCGACGAGGCTGAGCGAGAGCCCGGCCAGCACACGCGGCGCGACTTCGACCGCCCCGACGACCGACAGCTCCCCGCGCTCGCCCTCCTCGAACACGTCCCCGAACTGATCGAGGCCGCGTTCGCCGTCGGCCTCCGGGTTGAACCCGACGAACGACAGCTCGCGCTCGAACGAGGCCGTCTGGTGGTAGCCCGCTCCGAAGACGAGCGCCCCCCGCCGCACCGGCGCGACGGCGACGTAGGCCCCGCTGCCGAGCGTGGCGTGCGTGGCCGTCGCCGAGGTGCGCTCGCCGAAATAGGTAGCCTCGCTCCGAAGCGAACCCCCGGCGAACGAGCCGACCGCGTGCGTGCGGCCGACCAGGCCCAGTCCCGCTGGATTGGCGAAAGCGGCCCCCCAGTCGCCGACGCCGCCGACGGACGCTCCGGCTAGGCCTGTCATCCGGGCACCGATGGCGGGGAGGCGCTGGCTGTAGCGGAGCACGTCCTCGCCCGTCTGCGCGCGCGCCGGAAGCACAGCGAGGACCGTCAGGAGAGCGGCGACGGAGAGGGCACGAGCATTCATAGCGTCTGCTGGCTGTGGGAACTGAACACAGAGGAGGCCCGCACGGGGCGCACGGGCCTCCTCTGATACGTTTGGCTGTCAGGGCTAGGTCAGGGCGTCCTACTCGCCCCCACCGCGCCGCGAGCTGCCGGAGCGGCTCCCGCCTCGGCTCGACGAGCCGCGCGACGAGGAGCCGCTGCGCGAGGAGCCGGCACTGGACCCGCCGGAGCGCGACGGCGGCGAGCTTGGCCGGGCACTCGGGCGCGGCGACGGCCGCGAGGGCGCGCTGGGCCGGGCGCTCGGGCGACGGCTCGACGAGCCTGACTGAGCACTCGGGCGGCGGCTGGACGAACCGGAGCGCGCCCCGTCATCGTCCCCTGAGCGGCGCGACGGCTCCGTGCGCGGCGTCCGGCGGGTCGGCGCGCGCTGGGTGCGGGGCGTGCGGTCCGGCTGGGCGCGCGGTGTCCGTGCCGTGCGGTCGGGCTGGGTGCGAACGGTGCGGTCCGGCTGGACGCGTGTGGTGCGTGGCGTGCGATCCGGTTGCGTGCTCGGTACGCGCGTCGTGCGCGGCGTGCGGTCGGGCTGAACCCGCGTGGTGCGGTCCGGTTGGGTGCGGACGGTGCGGTCGGGTTGGACGCGCGTGGTGGCGTCGGGCGTCGTCACGCGCGGCGTGCGAGTCGTGGGCGGTACCGAGGTGTCGCGGACGCGGTCCGTCCTGATGCCCGAGGGGCGGATCGAGGCGGAAGGCGTGCGCGTCGGAGCCGTCGTGCGGATCGACGTGCTCGTGGTCCCCTGCTGGGCCAGGACGTGCTGCCGCGTCGTATTGCCGAGCGTGCGGATGCTGCCCACGCCGAGCGGGGCGTCGAGCAGGACGTTGTCGGTGCGCCCATCGGTGTAGGCTGAGAGGGCTTGGCGGCGCGTGCGCCCGGTGCCGAGCGCCGTGCGGATGCTGCCGCGGGGACGGCGGTCCCGAATCCCGCTGCCGTGGCCGTCTCCGTACCCGCTGTTGTACCCCCCTGCTCCGGCGTAGAAACCGTCGTTGAAGCCCGCCGCGTAGCTGTTGTGATAGCCACCGCCATAGTAGCCGCCGCCGTAGTAGGACGGACGGTAGCCGTAGTACGGCGCGTAATAGGGATCGTAGTAGAAGGGGTCGTAGTAGCCCGCGTAGTACGGCGAGCCGAAGTGGACGCCGATGCTAAAGCCCGCGCCGTAGCGGTAGCGGAGGTCGAAGAACGGATCGTAGCCGTAGGCCCAGGACGGAGCCGGGTAGTAGGGCGAGTAGAAGTGGTGCCAGCGGTAGCGGTTCGGCCGGTAGTACGGCGCGTAGCTGACGAAGTATGGATCGTAGTAGCGCCCGCCGTAGTAGTCCCCATAGCCGTCGTAGTACGGGTCGTAGTCCTGGTAGACCTCGTCTCTGTAGCGGTAGCGCGTGACGCGGACCGGGTCGTCGGAACGCGGATCGTCGTACTGTCCCTCCTGGTAGACCTCCTCGCGGTACGCCTCGTCCTCGAAATAGACGGCCTCGTCATAGCCCGCGTCGTAGCCGAGGCCGAGGCGGGCGGTCTCGCCGCTCCACGTCGGTGCCGCGTCAGGGATCTCTGGAGCGCGCTCGGCCGGGAGGCGGTAGGCATCGGCGCTCGCGGCGTGGGACGACGGGCCGAGTTGGGTGTAGCAGCTCGAGAGCCCAACGGTGAGGGCGACGAGCGCGAGCGGGACGAGGAGGCGAGAGCGTGTGTTCATGGTCAGCCGAGTCGATGGAAGGCGGCGGCGCAGAGCGGTCAGCGGTGTACCGACGGGGCGCTCAGAAGGTCCCCCGCCCGAGCCGGCGCGTTGCCGCGATTCGGCCGGGGAGGGTATATTTGGCAGCCTCACCCGCAAGCCGCCGCGCCCGATCCGGAAGTAACACGTGCAACAAACGCGCCGACGGCTTCGGCGTGCCCCTCGCGCCCCGACCGTCCGGGGCGCGCGCCGTTCTCGCCCTCTTTCCGACACGCCCCCGCCCCCTATGGCAGACGCCATCACGCCCCGCTCCCAGGACTACGCGCAGTGGTATGTCGACGTCGTCCGTGCCGCTGGCCTCGCCGAGTACTCGCCCGTGCGCGGCTCGATGATCATCCCGCCCAACGGCTACGCGCTCTGGGAGAACATGCAGCGCGCCCTCGACGCCATGTTCAAGGCGACCGGCCACCGCAACGCCTACTTCCCGCTCTTCATCCCCCAGAGCTTTCTGGCGAAAGAGGCCGCGCACGTCGAGGGCTTCGCCAAGGAGTGCGCCATCGTCACCCACTACCGCCTCAAGACCGACGACGACGGCACCCTGATCGTAGACCCCGACGCCAAGCTCGAAGAGCCGCTGATCGTCCGCCCGACCTCGGAGACGATCATCTGGGACGCCTACAGCCGGTGGATCCAGAGCTGGCGCGACCTCCCGATCCTCATCAACCAGTGGGCCAACGTCGTCCGGTGGGAGATGCGGACGCGGCTCTTCCTCCGCACCGCCGAGTTCCTCTGGCAGGAGGGCCACACCGCCCACGCCACCGAGCCCGAGGCCGTCGAGGAGGCCCGCCGGATGCTCGACGTCTACGCGACCTTCGCCGAGGAGTGGATGGCGATGCCGGTCATCAAAGGGGCCAAGACCGAGAGCGAGCGCTTCCCCGGTGCCGTCGACACCTACGCCATCGAGGCGATGATGCAGGACGGCAAGGCCCTCCAGGCCGGGACCTCGCACTTCCTCGGCCAGAACTTCGCGCGCGCTTTCGACTGCACCTTTACTAACAAGGACAACGTGCAGGAGCACGTCTGGGCCACGAGCTGGGGCGTCTCGACGCGGCTCGTCGGCGGGCTCGTGATGACGCACGGCGACGACCAGGGCTTGGTCCTCCCGCCGCGCTTGGCTCCGACGCAGGTCGTGATCGTCCCGATCTACCGCGCCAACAAGGAGGACGACAAGCGCGCCGTGCTCGACGCCATCGAGGCCATCCGGCGCGAGCTGGACGTGGCCGGCGTCCGGGTCCACGTCGACGCTAGGGAGGAGCAGCGTCCGGGCTGGAAGTTCAACGAGTACGAGGTGCAGGGCGTCCCGCTCCGCCTCGCCGTCGGCCCGCGCGACGTCCAGAACGGCACCGCCGAGCTCGCCCGCCGCGACCGCGACGGCAAAACGTCCGTCCCGCTCGGCACCCTCACCGCCACGGTGACCGACCTGCTCGACGAGATCCAGCGAGGCCTCTTCGCCCAGGCGAAGGACCGGCGCGACAGCCGGACGACAAAGGCGGACAGCTACGACGCCTTCAAAGAGGCCATCGACGGCGGCGGGTTCGTGCTCGCCCACTGGGACGGCACGCCCGAGACCGAGGCCCGGATCAAGGACGAGACCAAGGCCACGATTCGCGTCGTTCCCTTCGAGCGCGACGACGAGCCAGGCGCGGACCTGCTCACCGGCGAGCCGTCGGAAGGCCGCGTGGTGTTCGCCCGGTCGTACTGAAGTCGTGCTGGGAAGGGACGAGGGGCAGAACGGGGGGCAGAACGAGGAGCCTCCATCCGTATCGTTACAGCCTATCTCATCTCTTCTCCCTTTCTCCCTCTCACAGAAATGCGATCCGGCAGCGCACCAGCAAACGAGACGCGCCGAACCGCCGCGTACCGGGCGGCGAACCTGCTGTCGTACCTCATCAACCCGCTCGTGCTACCGCCCGTCGGGTTCGGGCTGATCCTGTGGCACTTCGGTGCGCCGGGGTGGGAGATCGCGCTCATCTCGGCCATCTCGCTCGTGTTCTTCTGCCTGGTGCCCCTCGCGCACGTCGTGTGGATGATCCGCCGGGGCCAGGCCGACTCGCTGGAGGTGCGGCGGCAGGATCAGCGCCTGCGGCCGTTTCTGGTTGGGATCGCGTCCTACGTCGTCGGCATCGTCGCGATGGCGCTGGTTGGGACGACGGCGGGGCCGCTCCTCGTCGCCCTCGCGCTGATCTATCCGGTCAACACGGCGATCCTGCTGCTGGTCAACCTCCGCTGGAAGATCTCGATCCACATGACGAGCCTGGCCGGCTTCGTCTCGATCCTGCTGTTCGTCTCGCTCACCGTCTGGCGCGACCTCCCGCCGGACACGGAGCTGGCGCTGACGGCGCTGACCGTGACCCCGCTCTTGGTGCTCGTGCCGCTCTTGATGTGGGCGCGCGTCCGCGTCGGGGCGCACACGCCGGGGCAGGTGGCGGCCGGCGCGCTCTTCGGCCTGGCGATGCCGGCGGCCGAGCTGTTCGTCATCGTCCGCGTGCTCGGGCTGGTATAGCCGGGCGAGTGTAACGAAAGGGTAGAATCGCGTCCCCTTCTCCAGCGGTTTTAAGGCAGGGCAGCATCAGGCCTTATATTTGCCGCCCTGCCTCACCAAACCCCCGACGCCGCTGCGACTGGCTACCGTCCGTTCCCGTTCCTCCACTTCCGGTGCCCTGCACCCTGACGGTATGCCCCGACTCCTTCGCGCACTCGGCCTCCTCGGCGTCGCCTTTCTGCTGCTCTCGCCCGGCGCGCTCGCCCAAGGCAACGCCGGCCAGATCGAGGGCCGCATCACGCAGCGCGGCGTCGGCGGCCCAATCCCCGGCGCGAGCGTCGTCGTCGACGGCACCGCGTTCGGGACGGCGACCGACCCCGACGGCACGTTCAGCCTCCGCCTCCCGACCGGCGACTGGGTGATCAAGGTCTCCGCGATCGGTTTCCAGGCACAGTCCAGGTCGATGACCGTGAGCAAGGGCCAGACGGTGCGGCTCGACCTCGCCCTCGAAGAGACCGACATCCAGATGGAGGGCGTCGAGGTGACTGAGGAGTCGGTGGCCGAGGACGCGGGCGTCTACACGCTCGACCCGCGGACGGCGCAGGACATCCCGAGCCCGCTCAACGACGGCTTGCGGGCGATCAAGGTGCTGCCCGGCGTGACGAGCAACAACGAGACTTCGTACCAATACAGTGTGCGCGGCGGCGGCTACAACGAGAACCTGTACTACCTCGACGGCTTCGAGGTCTACACCCCGTTCCGCACCAAGCAGGGCGAGCAGGAGGGGCTCGGGATCGTCAACCTCGACCTGACCGACCGGCTGACGCTCTACGCCGGCGGCTTCCCGGCGCGCTACGGCGGCAAGCTCTCCTCGGCGCTCGACGTGGCCTACAGCCGGCCGGACCGGGACGGCGTTGAGGGCGGGGCCTACGCCTCGACACTCGACGCGGGGGGCCACCTCAAGGTCGGGCTGCTCGGCGGCAAGCTCGGGATCGCGCTTGCGGGCCGGAGCGCGCGGCCGCAGAGCTTCTTCGGGACGCAGGAGCTCAAGGGCGAGTACGACCCCGAGTTCGCCGACGCCCAGGGCACGGTCACCTACCGCATCGCCGACGGGCACGAGATCCAAGGCCTCGGGCTCTACCTTAACCACCGCTTCCGCCTGGTCCCGACGAGCCGGCGGACGTTCTTCGGGACGTTCCAGGACCTGCGCAGCGTCACCTTCGGCTTCAACGGGCTCGAGGAGGACGGCTACACGCTCGGCTTCGGCGGCCTCCGCCTGGTCAACCGTCTCTCGTCCAAGCTCCGGGTCGAGCACGACGTGTCGTACTTCGACGTCGAGGAGTACGAGACGCTCGACATCTCCGGGCAGGTCGCCATCTTCGACATCCTGAACCCGTTCGAGGACCCGGACGACTCAGAGAACCTGATCCAGACCGGGGCCGCGAGCCAGCGCGACGTGGCCGACAACAACGTCCGCGTCACCACGCTCTCCGGCGGCGGGCGCTACCGCCTGAGCGCCGGCCGCCACGCCGCCGAGGCCGGCTGGACCGCCCGCCGCTTCGACTTTAGCGACCGCCTCTTCGAGGAGAGCACCGTCGCCGGCCGCCAGCAGAACGGCAACCCCGAGCCGGTCGCGCTCGCCAGCATCGACGAGACGAGCGCCTTCAGCGAGGCCCAGTACGGGGCCTACCTCCAGGACGCCGTGGACGTGTTCCCGCAGCGCGGCCGGCTGATCGTCACCGGCGGGGTACGCGGCGACTACTTCACGTTCAACGACGAGCTCACGATCGGCCCGCGCCTCTCGGCCCGCTACGTGTGGGACGAGCTGACGACCGTGACCGCCGCCGCCGGCGTCTACCACCAGGCCCCGACCTACCGCGAGCTGCGCGGCGAGCCGATCTACGCCGTCTCCAGCGACGACGACCGCGCGGTCACCTTCAACCGCGACATCAAGAGCCAGCGCGCGCTCCAGTTCATCGCCGGTGCCGAACGCTTCTTCCCGAAGGTCCGCTTCTACGGCCGCGCCGAGGCGTACTACAAGTCGCTCTCGAACCTCATCACCTACGACGTCGAGAACGTCCGCACGGTCTACTCCGGCGAGAACGACGCCGACGGCTCGGTCTTCGGCTTCGACCTCCAGCTCCGGGGCGAGTTCGTGCCGGGCCTCGAGAGCTGGTTCAACTACGGCTTCCTCAAGACCAGCGAGAGCTTCTACCGCCCCGCCGGCTTCGACGACCCGCAGGACGCGGGGCAGTTCGCCGACTCGGTCCAGTTCGCCCGCAACGGGCTCGGGTCCGCCATCGCCCGGCCGACGGACCGGCGGCACAACTTCGCGCTCTTCGTGCAGGACTACGTCCCCAACAGCACGAGCTGGAAGGTGCACCTCCGCGCGCTCTTCGGCACCGGCACGCCCTACACCCCGCCCGCGCCGGGCGAGACCATCGGCGGCGTCCAGCTCCGCGAGCCGGGGCAGCGCAACACGGCCCGCTACCCCGAGTACCGCCGGATCGACCTCGGCATCACGAAGGAGGCCACGCTCGCGCAGCAGAGTCCGACCGGCAACCCGGTTCGGCTCGAGCTCACCGGCGAGGTGCTCAACGTGTTCGACATGACCAACACGATCTCGTACTCCTACGTCGACGACGCGCAGGGCATCTGGCAGCGCGTCCCGCGCCGGCTCACGCCGCGCACCGTCAACGTCCGGATGCGCCTGCGCTTCTGATACCCCAATCACGCCTCGCCATGAAACCGATTGCCGCTCTCGTCTTCTTCGCCTTCGGGCTTGCTGGCTGCTCCCTTTTCGGATCGGACGAAGAGGCCCGACTCGATCTCATGTTCCTCGCGCGGTCGGAGATGCAGGAGCACCCTGACTTCCGCATTAGCTTCGTGGACGGGCCGCGCACTCGCACGCTAGGCCGTTCGGACTTCGCCTCTCACGAGGGCGTGCAGTTCGACGCCGGCCCCTTTGAGACGTCGACCTCTGGCACCCTCCGCCTCGCGTGCAGCATCCTCGACAGCAGCGGCCACTCGGTGGCGGCCGAGACCGTGCGGCTCCCGCTTCGCCCAGGCTGGCGCTACAGCGTGACCTGCGCCGTCGGGATGCACAACCCGGCGGATGCCTGCTTCGGGTGCCTAGGGTCCGAGGCGACTCCGCTCGGCCCGGCACTCGGGTTCGCACCGGGCGACTCCTTGTTCGTCGTCTGGGGCGGTACCTCGATCAGCAACCCCGTTCTATACTGACCCCGCCTAGAGCGCGCCGTGCTTGCTGAGGCGAGCGACGATAAGCTGGTTGAGGCTGACCCCTTCCTCTTCAGCTACACTAGCCAACGAAGCGTGCCGGCTCTTCGGCATACGGAGGTTGAGACGACCGCTGTAAGAGGCCGGAGCCTAGGCACCGGCATCGGGTTCCGGGAGCGGCCACCCGTCTTCCTGATAGCCTTCGATGAATCCCTCCAGCACGACCAGGGCTTCGCGAACGGCCTCGTCGGGCGTCTTGGCCAAAGCCGAGAGACTGGGGAAAGCCGGAGCCGTGACGACGAACTGCGCATTGTCTGCTGGGCGTTGTGGTACCGCATACGGTACTATCTCCAACCCGTGCCGACCTTCGTTCCTACAACGATCCGTGCTTGCTGAGGCGGTGGGCGAGGTGGGTCGGCATCGGGAGCTTGTAGCGCGTGGCGCAGCGGAGCGTGAGCGCGACCGCCGTCCGCAGCGAGGCCCGGTGCCCGACCGAGACGAACACCGGATGCACACCGTCGCGCGTCCGCACGACGGCTCCAATCGGCTCGCCCCGGTCGGTGAGCGGCGCAAGGTCGCCCTTCGTCAGCCCCGGCTCGTCGTGGCGGCCGGTGAGCCGCGTCTTCGCCACGCCGATGGCCGGCTTGTCGAGCAGCACCCCGAGGTGGCAGGCGAGCCCGAACCGGCGCGGGTGCGAATACCCGTGGGCGTCGAGTACGAATACGTCCGGCTCGACGGTCAGCGTATCGAGCGCCGGGAGGATGGCCGGCATCTCGCGGAAGGAGAGCAGACCGGGAACGTAAGGAAACGCCGTCGGCCCCTCCCAGATCGCCTGGTCGACCACGCTGAGGTCGGAGAGCTGAAGGACGACGAGCGCCGCGCGCACCCGGTCGTCGCGCACGCTCACGTCGACCCCCGCGGCGGTTTCGAGGTCGTCCGGTAGCGGCTCGAAGCGGACGAGCCCGGCGAGGTCGCGCTGGATGGCGACGGCCTCTTTCGGGGTGACGTCCCACGGGTGCTCGTGGTGCAGATGCATGGCGATGGATGCGCGGGGCGGGAGATGAGAAAGCAAGTCGGAGGGAAGATCGGCTCTTTCGCCTGGGCTCTTCCCTTCTTTCCTCTCCTCGGCTACCCGCGCTCCGGGTGGCCGTACCACAGCACCCCGAGGATCTGCTCGGCGGCCTCGTCGATCTCGACCAGGCCGTGCACCCCGTCCTCTTCCGTGATCAGGTCCGTGACCCAGTTGGTCGGGACGTTGTCGCTCCACAGCGAGAGCGAGGCGCGCTGCACCGAGGTCAGACAGTCCTCGACGGCGCGCTCCATCGTCGCCGCGTCGGCGAACCGCGTGCAGGTGACGACGATCCAGCCGGGGACGGTCCGCCACTGCTCGTAGGCTGCCCGCGCGCCCTCCGGCCCGACCTCGGCTTCGAGGTGGTGGGCGTAGCGCCACGCCAGCGCCGAGACGGTCTCGGGGCCGAGCACGTAGTAGTGCCACGGCACCGGATCGACGATGCCCAGCGGATCGCGCGCGGCCTCGAACGCGCGCGTGAGCGCCGCCTGCTGCGCCGCCTGCGAAGGGCCTGTCGGCTCCGGAGAGCGAGGAGAGAGGGATAGAGGCATCGGAGGCAGAGCGGTCGGGCTGCGGCGAGTATCGGCGGAGAGGAAGGTCATCTTGAGGCGCAGACCGCGACACAGGCGTGGCGAGGACGCACAGGCGTGGTGAGGACGTTCCAAGGGGGAGAGACGAGCAGGGAACGGAAACCACACGCCTGATGGTACCGCACCCGCCGTGCGCCGGCATGAAGACTTCTGTGAAGGTCAGACTCGGCCAGGGGCGAATCGTAACGCGGTGCACTATCCGTCCACCGAAGATTCACGGCGGAGCCAGGCCGCCGGCCGCGCCGCGTGTTGCCTGCCCTGTGCAGGCGAGAGTATATTTTGCGTCTGCCCCGCGCGGGCTCTTAGCTCAGTTGGTTAGAGCGCGTCGTTGACATCGACGAGGTCACTGGTTCGAATCCAGTAGAGCCCACAGAAAGCCCATCGCCCGATTTGAATAGCGCTTCACCGTCCGGTGGGGCGCTATTCGTGTATCGTAGCCTCTCCTCTTCTACCCCGGCTTCCCATGCAGATCACGCTTCCCGACGGCTCCGCCCGCGACCTCCCCGACGGGAGCAGCGGCCACGACCTCGCCCAGGCCATCTCGGCCGGCCTCGCCCGCAACGCCCTCGCCGTGACGGTCGACGGGGCCGTGCGCGATCTGCACCGACCCCTCCCCGACGGCGCGACCGTCAGCATCCTGACCTGGGACGACGCCGAGGGCAAGGCTGCGTTCTGGCACTCCTCGGCGCACCTCCTGGCCGAGGCGCTCGAAGCGCTCTACCCCGGCGTGCAGTTCGGCATCGGCCCGGCGATTGAGAACGGGTTCTACTACGACGTCGACCTCAGCCGGACCGACGTCGACACGCTCTCGCCCGACGACCTCGAGGCCATCGAGGCCAAGATGAAGGAGCTGGCGAAGCAGGACAACCGCTACGAGCGCCGCGAGGTCTCGAAGGCCGAGGCGCTCGCCTACTTCACCGAGAAGGGCGACGGCTACAAGATCGAGCTGATCGAGGAGCTTCAGGACGGGACCATCACGTTCTACCAGCAGGGCGACTTCGTAGACCTCTGCCGGGGACCGCACATCCCGAGCACCAAGCTGATCAAGTATCCCAAGCTCCTGAACATCGCCGGGGCGTACTGGCGCGGCGACGAGTCGCGGCCCCAGCTCACCCGCCTCTACGGCGTCAGCTTCCCCAAGCTCTCGATGCTCGAGGAGCACCTGGAGCGCCTAGAGCTGGCCCGGCAGCGCGACCACCGCAGGCTCGGGCGCGAGCTCGGCCTGTTCATGTTCTCGAACCGGGTCGGCCCCGGCCTGCCGATGTGGCTGCCGAAGGGAGCGGTCCTGCGCGAGACGCTCGTCGACTTCCTCAAGGAGGAGCAGCTTCGGCGCGGCTACCAGCCGGTCGTCACCCCGCACATCGGGCGGCTCGACCTGTACAAGACGAGCGGGCACTACCCGTACTACGCCGAGAGCCAGTTCCCGCCGATGTTCGAGCGCTCGGCCGGCGAGGCCCCGGTGCTCCGGCCCGAGGAGGCCAACGAGGGCATCGTCGGCGACGACCGCGAGGGCTACCTCCTCAAGCCGATGAACTGCCCGCACCATACGCAGATCTACGACCACGCGCCGCACTCGTACCGCGACCTCCCGGTGCGCCTGGCCGAGTTCGGGCAGGTCTACCGCTTCGAGCAGTCCGGCGAGCTCGGCGGGCTGACGCGCGTGCGCGGCTTCACCGTCGACGACGCCCACATCTTCTGCACGCCCGAGCAGGTCAAGGACGAGTTCAAGGACGCCATCGACCTCACGATGACGGTCCTGCGCGCGCTCGACTTCGCCGACTTCACCGCCCAGGTCTCGCTCCGCGACCCGGCCAACACGGCGAAGTACATCGGCAGCGACGCGCAGTGGGAGACCGCCGAGGCCGCCGTCCGCGAGGCCGCCGCCGAGATGGACCTCGAGACCGTCGAGGAGCTCGGCGAGGCGGCGTTCTACGGGCCGAAGCTGGACTTCATGGTCCGCGACGCCCTCGGGCGCGAGTGGCAGCTCGGCACCGTGCAGGTGGACTACAACCTCCCCGAGCGCTTCGACCTGACCTACACCGACGAGCACGACGAGCGCGTCCGCCCGGTGATGATCCACCGCGCGCCATTCGGCAGCCTGGAGCGGTTCATCGGGGTGATGATCGAGCACACCGGCGGCGACTTCCCGGTCTGGCTCGCGCCCGTGCAGGCTAAAGTCCTCCCCGTCTCGGACGCCTTCAACGGCTACGGGCGCGCCGTGCTCGATCAGCTCCGCGCCGCCGGGCTCCGTGTCGAGACCGACGAGCGGAGCGAGAAGGTCGGCCGCAAGATCCGCGACGCCGAGGTGCAGAAGACGCCCTACATGCTCGTCGTAGGCGCGAAGGAGGAAGAGGCCGGCTCGGTCGCCGTGCGCCGCCACGGCGAGGGCGACCGAGGGGCCGTTCCGACCGCCGAGTTCATCGAGCAGATTAAGGCCGAGATCGACGAGGAACTCGGCGGCTGACGGGCACCGCCGAGTCCGCTTACGAGCTAGAACCGCAACGGGACGGCAACACCCACCTGCACCTGCTCAACGCCGCGCCGGCCGAGGACCCGCACGACGGTATGCACCGCATCCGTGCGCCCGAGCAGAGCGCCGGCTTGGAGGTGGGGGACCTGCACCCCGAACACCGGTCCCTCATCGGGCTGGTTAGCCGATGAGGCGAAGTCGTTTCCCTGTTGGAAGCGTACACCGAGGCCACCGAAGAGTGCGACACGTTCGGCCACTGGATGCACATAGCTCGCGTCGAAGACGACCCCATAGTCGAGGTCGGATTCGCGCCTATCCCTGATGCTGATCTCGCCCGTCACCGGGTCTTCGACCTGGCGACCGACAGTGACGCGGGTGTGGGTAAGCTCGGCGGCGTGGACTCCGACGAGTAGACGGCCCCACCTGACGTTCGCGGCGAAGTCTGCGGCGACGCCGTGCGAGTGGGCGAGCTGCGGGGAGACGTAAGCGGCCGACGCGCTCAGCGAGACGTGGGGCTGGGCGAGGGCGGGTGCCGCGATGAGAACAGCGGCGGCGGTGAGGATCGTTTTCATGGTTCGTGACGAGGAAGCGTTGAGGGTGGCGCAGCTAGCGCGTCCACCCGAGAGAGTCGGGATCAAAGTTGCGCACCGGCACCATCGCGCTGCGGGCGTAGCGGGCGGTGTAGCCACCGAAGATGCCGACGGCGTCGCTCTGCTCCTTCGGGAGCACCTGCCCGCTGGGAGAGACACGGAAGACGTTCGAGATGGACGGGAAGTACATTGTATCTCGGTCCGCGACGACAGCCGCCGTGTTCCACTGCGCCTGCGCCCATGGGTCTCCGTCGACGATGCTGTACTCGTAGTCCTCGGGTGCGTAGTAGCGCGAGAGCTCCGGGCTGAGCTGGTAAAGTCGGAGGTAGAGATCATGGAAGTAGACGAGCGGGTCAACCGAAGATTCGTACCAAGCTAGCGCAGGACCGATATCACTAAAACTGGGTGTGAATACAAAATAGAGTGATCCCATACGGAGATAGTCACCCCGGTCTTCATGCGGAAAACTCTCGTCAGACTGGAGACCGAAAATGGCTCGGTCGGCAGTAAGCGAGCGGTTGTACCCGAACACCGTCACGACAGCCTCTTCGTCTGCTTTCCATTCGATAGGCAAGATTCCACCTTCGCCACGATACCCGCTCCGGTCATCCGGCTCCAGTTCCACCGGCACCCGGAAGGTGTCCGGCACCGCCCACTCGGCAAGACCGGGCAGCGTCGTCTCCGCCGTATAGCGACGACCATCGGCGAGTGTCACGTCGAGCCGGTAGCTCCCGTGTGGAACGCGGACCAGTTCCTCGTCGAGGTCGCCGTAGACGCCGCGCCGTTCGTGTTGGAACCGGACGGTCTGCTCGCCGGCCTGTCCAAGCGGTCCGGTGATGCTCACCTCTGCCGTGTTATCCGGGTGCGGGCGAAGCTGAAGGTTCCGAAGCTTCATTCCCACCTGACACCACTGGATCGGCATCCACATCTCTTCGTTCGGCTTGTGCTCGCGGTCGGCGAAGAGTTGGTAGTTGAAGTCAAGCGGATCGGAGAGTCGGCCGACGTAGACTTGGGTGTGGTGGAACGAAGTGTCGGGTGAAGCTTCGAGCGTGGAGACGATGAAGACCGTAGAGTCGGGGACGAGCTTCGTCGTCCAGGTTGGAATGGGGGCCGTGGTATCGCACCCCCCGAGAAGGAGGCCCAGCAAAGCGAGGGCGAGGGCAGTACGCATGGTAGGCAGCAGGCAACCGTGGGAAGGTGAACAGGCCAGCCGCTCGGTCGCTCATTCTGACCGAGCGGCTGGCTCCAGCAGTGAGAGGCTAGATCGTGATGCTCTGCTTCGTGAACGAGTACCGCAGCCCGTAGCTGTCGGTTGCATAGACGATGGTCCCGTTAATCGTGCGGCTGTTCACCGTCGTGGTGTTCACCCGCCGGATGCCTGACTGGGTGAACACGTCATCGCTCGAGACGAAGGCGTGGTTGTTAGCGTCGAGCTTGGTGTAGCGCGTCTCGAACCCACCGGTGCTGAAGTTGATCGTGCGGATGTTGCCGCGCCAGTCGCCGCTGCGCCGGCTGAGGTGGTTCACGCCCCAATCATCTTCGTTCATATACGCACGGTAGTAGGTATTCGAAGACGTGAGTTGAACGACAGGGAAGTCGTGTGATTGATATACCGGTCGGCACCGTGTTGGACCTTGGACGTAGTAGTCACAGTCGTAAAACAACCCAGCTCCGAAAGGATAGTCTGTGCCAGCATAGTTCACGTCTGCCGCACGGAACCAGAGCACTTGGTTGTACGCCCACGTGTGCGGATTCAGCGTGTTCGCACTACCATTCTCGGGGTTGTGTCCAGAAACAGTCCAAGCGGCGTTGTCGACCGGCGAGAAGAATGAGGCCGGCGCAGAGACTGGCGACAGATGCTTTGATGTACGACATGGATGTTTGACCCCGGAGGGCCCGAAATAGTGGAGTGATTCCCCGAAGGGCGGGGCGTCACACCAAGAGTAGCCACGCCGCTAATGGTGGCATAGTGACAGGTGTAACGACCTGCCATGACACCTGTCACGAATTGTCGGCGTGCTCGTCCTTCGGCCCTAGCCCATGCTGCCACGCCCATAGAATCGCTTCCCCCCTGCTCTTGACGCAAATCCTCTCGTACAGTGCTGACACCCGGTTCCGCACGGTTCCTTCTGCGAGGTGGAGGCGCTCGGCGATGCGCTTGTTGCTGTAGCCCCGCGCGAGCAAACTTATGGTTTCGGATTCCCCCGGGCTCAATGGAAGCTCCAACGGCCGTGCCTCTAGCACCTTCCTGACAGCCTTGAAGAGGTCAGACCGGCTTCGCCGCCAGTCCCCTTCGGCTACGGCCTGCACTTTTTCCATGAGCGACTCGGGCGCTTCACTCGCTCCCACGCATCCGGCGACGTTGAGCGCCAGCAGATCGGCAGCCTCCGATACGCTACGGACCGTCTGAACGACGAGCACTTTGTTAGGGGGCAGTCCGGCTCGCTCCAGCCTTGCCAGCATCCCTGCCCAGTCTTCTCCGAGCATATCGACGATAGCGAGACTGCATGGACTGCCCCCGAGGGCTGGCAGGTCTCGTCCTTCCCCAGTCATTTCCTCAAGTAGCTCCACTGGGCGCGTGCCGTCCGCGTCCTCCAGCACCTTGAACAAACCGACTTGGAGGACGGAGGGCCGAACAGCTACTCCGACTAGAATCTCGCTCACTTCTTTACCCCCCCGAGCCCCACTCGGCTTGAAGCTCTTGGATTGAACGTTCCTGTTCCATCTCTAACACACTCTGGTTTCTAATATCTGGTTTCTAATATACCAGACGCGAACCCTACCCGAATATAACCCTTCCGCGTTTCAGACGCTTTCAACGCCTACGCCCGGTCGGTCGCCGAGACGCTCCGCGCCGCCGGGCTGCGGGCCGAGCTGGACGAGCGGAGCGAGAAGGTGGGCCGCAAGATCCGGGACGCCGAGGTGCAGAAGACGCCCTACATGCTCATCGTCGGGGCGAAGGAGGCCGAGGCCGATTCCGTCGGCGTCCGTCGGCGGAGCGAGGGCGACCGGGGAGCCGTCCCGACCGCCGCCTTCGTCGAGCAGATCAAGGCCGAGATCGACGAGGCGTTAGGGCGGTGAGTACCCCCCGTTTCGCTTGCGGTCACTACGCTCCCTGCTACGCGAAACTGTCCCCCTCGCCGAGGGGGACAGCCCGTTGCACCCTGAGCGAGGGGGAGCCGAGCGATGGTGCGATGGGCAGGGGGTTCACGCCTCGAACTTGCGGAAGACGAGCGTCGTGTTGTGGCCGCCGAAGCCGAAGGCGTTGGACATCGCCACGTTGACCTCGCGCTCGGCGGGCTCGTTGAACGTGTAGTTCAGGTCGCAGCGCTCGTCGGGCGTCTCGAAGTTGATCGTCGGCGGGATGCGGTCGCGCCGGACGGCGAGGATCGAGGCGATGGCCTCGATGGCCCCGGCCGCGCCGAGGAGGTGGCCGGTCATGCTCTTGGTCGACGACAGGTTCATCTCGTAGGCGTGCGCGCCGAAGACCTTCTTGATGGCCTCGGTCTCGGCCACGTCGCCGAGCGGGGTCGCGGTGCCGTGCATGTTGAGGTAGTCCACGTCCTCGGCCTCGAGCCCGCTCGTGTCGAGCGACATCTGCATGGCGAGGCGCGCGCCCGCGCCCTCGGGGTGCGGGGCCGTCAGGTGGTAGGCGTCGGCGCTCATGCCGAAGCCGGTCAGCTCGGCGTAGACCGTCGCGCCGCGCGCCTCGGCGCGCTCGAGGCTCTCGAGCACGAGGGCCCCGGCCCCCTCGCCCATCACGAAGCCGTCGCGCGTGGCGTCGAACGGGCGGCTGGCCGTGGCCGGCTCGTCGTTGCGGGTCGAGAGCGCGCGCATGGCGCCGAAGCCGCCGACGCCGATCTTGGTGATCGGGGCCTCGGTGCCGCCGCAGACGACGGTGTGGGCCATGCCGTTGCGGATCAGCATGAAGGCGTCGCCGATGGCGTTGTTGGAGGTCGCGCAGGCGCTGACGGTCGCGTAGTTCGGCCCCTGGAAGCCGTGGCGCATCGCGATCAGGCCGGGCGCGATGTCGAGGATCATGTAGGGCACGAAGAACGGCGAGAGGCGGCGCGGGCCTTGCTCGTGGAAGACGATGGTCTGGTCCTGGAAGAGCTTCATGCCGCCGATGCCCGAGCCGAAGACGACCCCGACGCGCTGCTTCTGCTCCTGCGACATCGCCGCGCTGTCGAGGCCGGCGTCGGCGAGGGCCTGGTCGGCGGCCACGAGGGCGTACTGCGTGAAGGCGTCCATCCGGCGGGCCTCCTTGTGGTCGAGGTAGTCGGCCGGGTCGAAGCCCTTGAGCTCGCAGGCGAACGTCGTGGCGAAGTCCTCGGTGTCGAAGTAGGAGATCGGGGCGGCCCCGCTCTCGCCACGCATCATGCCCTCCCAGAAGGCCTCGGTGGTGAGGCCGAGCGGGGTGAGGGCACCGAGGCCGGTGACGACGACGCGGCGGCCGGGGGGGAAAGCGTCCATGGCGAGCGGGGGTGAGCCGGGGCCGGGCGGCTCCGACGGGGGCTACAAACACGGGGACGGGGAGAGGCGGCGAGGCGAACCCTCGTGCTCCGCTCTCCACGCCCCCTCTGAAGCGCGAGGCCTCTGAGACGCGAGGTGCCGGCGCGCGGCCGGCGCTCGCTCAGGCCGTGCGGTTGGCCTCGACGTAGGAGACGGCGTCGCCGACGGTGGCAATCTTCTCGGCGTCCTCGTCGGGGATCGTCATGTCGAACTCCTTCTCGAACTCCATGATCAGCTCCACGGTGTCGAGCGAGTCGGCCCCGAGGTCGTCCTGGAAGGAGGCGTCGTCGCGGATCTCGCTCTCGTCGACGCCGAGCTTCTCGACGATGATGGAAGTGACGCGTTCTTTGGTATCAGCCATGTCTGGGAGGGGGTGAGCGGGAGAGGCGGGCGGCGCGGGCGGCAGGGGCGCACGCCGTGGGTGAAGGGGAAAAGCTACGGTGGAGGCCCTTCGAAAGCAATCCGCTGCCGCCACCGGCGGGCGCTCAGGCCGCGAAGTTCCGGTTAGAACGGGACCCGCGCGGCTGGGTTGCAGCCTCGCAGTTGGCGTGGCCTGCAGCATGGGCTATTTTCGACCTCTTCTTTCTCGCCGCTCCCACCGCTACGCGCATGGCCTACCTCTTCACCTCCGAATCCGTCTCCGAAGGCCACCCGGACAAGGTCTCCGACCAGATCTCCGACGCCCTGCTCGACGCCTTCCTCACCGACGATCCCCACAGCCGCTGCGCCATCGAGACGCTCTGCACGACGGGCCTCGTCGTCGTCTCGGGCGAGGTCACGAGCGAGACCTACGTCGACGTGCAGGAGGTCGCCCGGCGGACCATCGAGGAGATCGGCTACACCGACCCGGCGCTGCGCTTCGACGCCCGCTCCTGCGGCGTGCTCGTCACCATCCACGAGCAGAGCAGCGACATCGCCCAGGGCGTCGACGAGAACGCGGGCCTGGACCCGGACCAGGGCGCGGGCGACCAGGGCATGATGTTCGGCTACGCCACGAACGAGACCGACGAGCGGATGCCGCTCGCGCTCGTCTGCGCCCACGGCCTGGTCAAGAAACTGGCCGAGATCCGCAAGGCCGGCGAGGCGATGCCCTACCTCCGGCCCGACGCCAAGAGCCAGGTCACGGTCGAGTACGGTGACGACCGCCGCACTATCCGCCGCATCCACACCGTCGTCGTCTCGACGCAACACGGCGAGGACGTGAGCCTGGCGCAGATCGAGGCCGATGTCCGCGAGCACATCCTCCCGGCCGTCCTGCCTGCTCACCTGCTCGATGACGACCTGATCCTGCACGTCAACCCGACCGGCCGGTTCGTGGTCGGCGGCCCGCACGGCGACACCGGCCTGACCGGGCGCAAGATCATCGTCGACACCTACGGCGGCAAGGGCGCGCACGGCGGCGGCGCGTTCTCCGGCAAGGACCCCTCGAAGGTGGACCGCTCGGCGGCCTACGCCGCCCGCCACGTAGCCAAGAACCTGGTCGCGGCGGAGCTCGCCGAGGAGGTGCTCGTCCAGGTGGCCTACGCCATCGGCGTCGCTCAGCCGGTGAGCATCGACGTGACGACTTACGGCACCGGCGCGGTCCCGGACGCGGCGCTCGTCGCCGCCGTGCGCGACACGTTCGACCTCCGCCCGAGCGCCCTCATCGAGCGGCTCGGCCTGCTCCGCCCCGTCTACCGCCCGACCGCCGCCTACGGCCACTTCGGCCGCGACGAGTTCGCGTGGGAGCAGCTCGACGCCGTCGACGCCCTGCGCGACGCCATCAGCGCGCACGCCTGATGGAACGCGCCTCGCTCCTGCCGGCCGCCATCCTCGCGCTCGGCCTCGTCGTAGCGGCGCTCGTCTTCGGGACGTTCTTCTACAACGCGCGTGACACGGGCGACACCGTGCAGACCGTCGGCGCGGCGACCGAGCTGTTCACCGCGGACGTGGCGAAGTGGCGGCTCGTGCTGATGCGCCCGACCGACCTCGACGGACAGCAGGCCGGCTACCGCGCGCTCGCCACCGACGTGCAGTCGCTCCGCGCCCAGCTTCGCGGCCTCGGCCTGCCCGACACCAGCGTCACTGTCCAGCCGCCGAGCGCGAACCCGACCTACGGCTACAACGGCACCCCGACCGGCTACCAGGTCCAGCAGACCCTGTTCGTGGTCTCGGAGAACGTGGACGAGGTTGAGCGGCTCGCGCTCGACCCGGCGTCGCTCCAGACCGGCGGGGCCTCGCTCCAGTCGTCCTCGCTCGAGTATTTCTACTCCGACCTCGACCGGCTCAAGCGCAGCCTGCTCGCTCGGGCCACGGACGACGCCCGGGCGCGAGCCGCCGAGATCGTCGGGGCCGAGGTCGAGCACATGACGGCGGCGCGGGCGGGCGTCTTCCAAATCACCGAGCCGTACTCGACCGAGGTCAGCAGCTACGGGATGCACAACACCGCGACCCGCCGGCAGGAGATCACCGTGACGGTCCACACGACGTTCGAGGTGGACTGACGGGACACGTTAAGAAGTCAACAATGCCGAACCTGATGCTACCGGTCGCGTTTTTCCCATCTGACTCCGAAACCCCCGACCCAGAACCCCCGACCCGACATGGACCACAAAGAAGGACGCTACAAAGTCAAAGACCTGAGCCTCGCCGACGCCGGCCGGATGCGGATCGAGTGGGCCGAGAGCCGGATGCCGGTGCTGATGCGGATCCGCGACGAGTTCTCGAAGACCAAGCCGTTTGAGGGCTACAAGATCACCGGCTGCCTCCACGTCACCAAGGAGACCGCAGTCCTGATCGAGACCCTCGCCGCGTGCGGGGCCGAGGTCGCCTGGAGCGGCTGCAACCCGCTCTCGACGAACGACGAGGTCGCCGCCGCCCTCGCCGCCGGGCCGAAGGGCGACGGCAACGGGGTCGAGATCTACGCCTGGTACGGCCAGGACACCGACGGCTTCTACTGGTCCATCGACCGCACCATCGACACCACGCCCGACACGACGCTCGACGACGGGGCCGACCTCATCTTCCGCGTCCACAGCCAGTTCCCCGAGAAGGCCGAGGACATCATCGGCGGCTCCGAGGAGACCACCACCGGCGTCCACCGCCTCCGCGCGATGGCCGACGACGGCAAGCTGCTCTACCCCGTCTACGCCGTCAACGACGCCGAGACGAAGTGGGACTTCGACAACGTCTACGGCACCGGGCAGTCCACGCTCGACGGCGTGCTCCGCGCCTCGTCCGTGCTGATTGCCGGCAAGAACTTCGTCGTCGCCGGCTACGGCCACTGCGGGCGCGGCGTCGCGATGCGCGCCAAGGGCATGGGCGCGAACGTCATCGTCACCGAGATCAAGCCGACCGCCGCGCTCAAGGCCACGCTCGACGGGATGCGCGTGATGACGATGGAGGAGGCCGCCCAGGTCGGCGACATCTTCGTCACCGCCACCGGCATGAAGGACGTCATCCGCGGCGAGCACTTCGTCAGCATGAAGGAGGGCGCGATCGTCTGCAACACCGGGCACTACGACGTGGAGCTGAACCTGAAGGAGCTCGCCGAACTGTCGCAGGACACCCGCATGATCCGCACCGACAACCGCGAGTACACCCTCGACAACGGCAAGAAGGTCTACGTCCTCGCCGACGGCCGGCTCGTGAACCTCGCCGCCGCCGAGGGGCACCCCTCCGAGGTGATGGACATGAGCTTCGCCAACCAGTTCCAGGCGCACCTCGCGCTGATCCGGGCGCACGAGGCGGGGGAAGAGATGCCCAACACGGTCCTCGACCTGCCCGAGGAGCTCGACCAGCAGATCGCGCGCGTGAAGCTCGAGACGATGGGGCTCGCCATCGACGCGCTCACCGACGAGCAAGTCGCCTACGCCACCGACTACTCGGCCGGCACCTGAGCCGATTTTAGATTGGCGACTGCGGAGTCTAGCTTGTCCGAGGTCCACAGACCGAGAGGGCCGTCTCGCACCGCGCGGGGCGGCCCTCTATCGAGGCCCCGGAGCATCAGGCGACGGACTCCCGGTCGGTCCTCACCCTCTACTTCGCGGAGCCGATCGGGCAGAGGTGCCTTTCGCTTGCGCGCGTACGCGCTCGCAACAGCCGCCGGCGCGATCACCTCCTTGAAGAGATTCGCAAGCAGAGAGTGTTCACGGCCTCATCGACGTGGGGTGGGAGTTCGAGCGTGGGCATGGCGCGGGGGAAATGGAGAGGAGGCGTCAACGCTGCACCGCGCCGAAGGTACCGAGCGCGGAGAGAAGACCGGCTCGCACTGCGCGGAGCGGCTCTTCACCTCTTCGGGCAGATTCGGGCCGGCGCGCCGCGGGCGTATCTTCGGCGTCCGCCGCCACACGCCGACTGCGTGGATCAGAAAACCGTCCAGCGAGACCCTGAAGTGAGCCCGACGCTCGACGAGGCGCGAACCGACGACAGGGTGGAGCGGAGGAAGGTGAGGTCGTTCGCGCCGGCGGTTCTGCTCGTCGTGACGGGCTTGGCGCTGCTGCCGGGCTACCGCTACCACATCGGGATCGACGGCATCTCGTACGTCTCGCTGGCCCGGTACTACGCCGAGGGAGAGCTGGGGCTGGCCGTCAGCGCGTACTGGTCGCCCCTGTTGCCGTGGCTCACGGCCCCGCTCGCCTGGCTGGGGGTGCCGCTGATCCCGGCGGCTAAGGTGGTGGCGCTGGCGTCGGGCGCGCTCGCGCTGGAGGCGCTCCGCCGGCTGCACCGGGCGGCCGGCACCCGGCCGGGGTCGGCGCTGGTCGTGAACATGGCCCTCGTGCCGTTTCTGCTGAACGCCGTCTTCCTGGGCGTCTTCGCAGACCTCGTGCTGGCGGCGGTCCTCGCGGGCTACCTCGTGGTCGTGCTCGGCGAGATGCCGGACGGGGTGCGGCGCGCGGGCGCGCGGGCGGGGCTGCTGGGAGGCGTAGCGTTTCTCTCCAAAGCCATCGCGCTCCCCTTCGTGCTGGCGCACCAGACGGCGCGCCTCGCGTGGCGCGTGCTCCGACGGCAACCGCTCCGGCCCGCGTTTGCGTTGGCCTGCCTCGGGGGGCTGGCCCTCGTCGTGGGCGTTTGGGTCGGCGTGTTGAGCGCGCACGAGGGACGCCCGACGTGGAGCACCGCCGCCTCGCACAACCTCGCGCTGGTGGCCCCGGAGTCGAAAGGCAACCCGATCCAGTTCGGCGGCCTCTTCGCGCCGCCGCACGAGGAGGCGGTGAGCGTCTGGGAGGACCCCAGCCGGCTCCCCGTCGTGGAGCAGCCGTGGCTGGACCACAGCCTGCCGGCCATTCTGCGCCGCGTCGGACAGAACGCGAGGCGGAACGCCCTCGAGACGTGGCGGACCCTCGCCGCCGAGGTGCCCGCGCTGGCGCTGTTGGGGCTGGGCGCGCTGTGGCTCCCCGCGCGCGTCGAGGCAGGATCGCGGCGGCGTGTGGCCGAGCGGGCCGCGCTGGCGGGCGCGCTCTTCGCGGCGGGCCACCTCGTGCTGTGGGTCGAGCCGCGCTATCTGTGGTTTCCGGTCCTGTGCCTCGCCCCGCTCGCCGGGGTAGCGCTCGACGCCGCGCGCAGGAGGCGGGGCGCGTTCCCTGCCGTGGCCCTCCTCCTCGTCCTGGGCACCGGGTGGCCCGCGGCCGAGGGGCTGGCGCTGCGGTGGCGCTCCGGCGAGCGCCTCCACGCGACGGGCGAGGCCGTCGCCGCCGTGCTCCCGCTGGACGGCCGGCGCGTAGCCTCTGCGGACTATTGGCAGCGCTCGGCGATCCTGTGCCTCCAACTGGGTTGCCGGTACTAGGGCCTCCCGACGTCGGCGAGGCCGGGGCCGCTCCGTGACGAGCTGGTCGCCGAGGACATCGAGATGTTCGTGTCCTGGAGGGAGCCTCCTGCGGAGATCGTTGTCGCCTTCGGCTCGCCCCGGCACGTCGGCGAGGCCTACGTCTTCGATCTCACCGCTGGCGGCTCGGCGAGCGCGTCGCCGCCGTGATATACTCCACGACCGGCTTACCTCGTGCGCGCTCGTAGCCTCTCCCTCATGGCATCCCCTATTCCGGTTCCGATCCCTGCTATGGTCGCCGCCGTCGCCGAGGCGGTGCGGCCCCGGCGCGTCGTGCTCTTCGGCTCCCACGCCACGGGTGAGGCCGGGCCGGGGTCGGACGTAGATTTGCTCATCGTGGAGGACCGCCCCTTTCAGGACGAGCGCGCCTGCGCCGACGAGCTCGTGCGGGCCTGGGCGCTGATCGAGCATGTCAGCGCCCTGCTCCGAGATTGAAACCAAGAGCCGGGGCGCACACCGACGGCCAACAGGGTCAGCACGAGGGGTGCACCGATTCGCTCGTTGTGGCCCCCAGTCGAAAGTGGAGCGCCCGCTTCAGTCCTCGGTCGTTTCGGCGCTTAGCAGCGGTTGCCTACGTCTAGCGTTGCGGCGGGGCGGGGAAGCTGGCGCGGAGGGCGCGCATCGCTTCGATGTAGGCGTCGAGTCCGTCCACTTCCTTGCCGGCCTCGAACGTGACGCGCTTTTCCTCGTCCTCGCCTAGCTGCGCTCCGACCCACTCGGCCCCGCCGTCGGCGCAGTCGGGGCAGCCGTACTGGGCCTCGGCACGGCGGAGAGCTTGGCGGTCGAGGGCGCGGTCGAGTTCAGCGCGCTCTGCCGCGCTGAGCGTACGGGTGTGGCGGACGTCCGGGACGGTCTCGCCGAAGCTCCAGCCGAAGTAGACCAGCGTCGCCGTTCGGCCGGCGACGGCCAACTCAGTGACGCAGTAGCCCAAGCACTCGCCGAAGCTGGTGCCGCTGAAAAGCTCGGGGCTCTCTACGGGGGCAGGCTCGTTTCGCTCGTCGCTCAGGAGCGAGCACCCGGCGAGCGAGAGGAGCAGGAGGACGAGCAGAAGGCGGTTCATGGGGCGCAGAGGGCAAGGTGAAATCGCGAATCTACTTTGACCCGAACGTCCGACTCAAGGCATCTCGCGCTTCCATCTCGCTCCCGATGCTGCCTCAGCCTTCGATCGTCTCGCCGTCCATCGGCTCGGGGGCGGGGGGGATGGCCTCGTTCAGCACGGCGTCGGTGTAGACCAGCCCCGCCGGTCCGGCCCCGTCGCCGCCTACGCCGTCGCCCGTCGCGCCGGTCGTCGTCATCGAGGGCGAGACCGGGTCGACGCCGCTGTTCTTCAAGACCTCGCGGAAGTCCGGGACCTCACTCTTGTCGATGCCCAAGCCGTCGGCGACGCCCTGGCCGAAGTCTTCGTGGACGAGGTAGAACTGCGGGAGCATCGCGAGCTGGATCCGCTTCGGGCTGCCGGTCATCGAGCCGACGATGTTGTCGACGAGCCGCTGCCGCGCGCCGTCGTCGAACACCTTGGTCCACATCAGATTCGGCTGGCCGAAGTAGTCCTTGTCCGTGCAGTCGTACCAGTCCCAGCGCTTGCCGTCGCCGTTGGCCGGCATCGCGGGCTCGTCGTAGCGGGCGCGGTTGGCCTGGGGTCCGCCGAACGAGTTCGGCTCGTAGTCCACTTGATTTCCCCCATTCCCGTCGACGCGCATGAAGCCGTCGCGGTGATAGGTGTTGTGGAAGGGGCAGCCGCGCGGCTGGTTGACCGGCACCTGGTGGAAGTTGACCCCGATGCGGTAGAGGTGCGCGTCGGCGTAGGAAAGCACCCGGTTCTGGAGGACTTTGTCCGGCGAGATGCCGATGCCGGGGACGAGGTTCGACGGCTGGAACGCCGCCTGCTCGACCTCGGCGAAGTAGTTCACCGGGTTGCGGTTCAGCTCGAGCGTGCCGACCTCGATGAGCGGAAAGTCGTCGTGCAGCCAGACCTTGGTCAGGTCGAACGGGTGCCAGGCGTAGGCCTCGGCCTGGGCCTCGGTCATGACCTGGATGAAGACGGACCACGTCGGGAAGTCGCCGTCGTCGATAGCCTTCCACAGGTCGTGGGTCGAGTAGTCGGGGTCCTCGCCGGCCATCCGGGTGGCGGCGTCGTCGGTGAAGTTCTTGATGCCCTGGTCGGTCTTGAAGTGCCACTTGACCCAGACGCGCTCGCCGGCGTCGTTCCACATCGACATCGTGTGGGACGAGTAGCCGTTCATGAAGCGCGCCGAGACGGGCGTGCCGCGGTCGGAGTAGAGGATCATCACCTGGTGGAGGGCCTCGGGGGACAGGCTCCAGTAGTCCCAGCGCCGCCAGTGGGGCTTGAGGTGGCTGCCGGGCTCGCGCTTCTGGGTGTGGATGAAGTCGGAGAACTTCATCGGGTCGCGCAGAAAGAAGATCGGCGTGTTGTTGCCGACCATGTCCCAGTTGCCCTCCTCGGTGTAGAACTTCAGCGAGAAGCCGCGCGGGTCGCGCGCGGTGTCGGCCGAGCCGCTCTCGCCGCCGACGGTCGAGAAGCGGGCGAGCATCGCGGTCTCTTTGCCGACCTCGGAGAGGAAGGCGGCCTTGGTGTACCGCGTCACGTCGTTGGTGACGGTGAAGGTGCCGTGCGCGCCGTAGCCCTTGGCGTGGACCACCCGCTCGGGGACGCGCTCCCGGTTGAAGTGGTGCATCTTCTCGACGAGCCAGACGTCCTGCATCAGCACCGGCCCGCGGTTGCCGGCGGTCTCCGAGTTCTGGTTGTCGGCGACGGGCCGGCCGAAGGCGGTCGTCAGGGTCGGTGCGTTTGGGTCTTGGTGGTCGGCTTTGTGCTGGCTCATGGCGGGCGAGAGTTGGTGCGACGAAAGGGGGTGGAAGATAGCGTCGCCCACCGTCGGGAGCGCGGCCCGGAGATCACGTTTCAGTGACACTATGTTCCACCGCCTAGTGCGGTGCGAGGCAGGGAGGCGTTCTCCGTTTTACACATAAACATGTTAGAGCACGCTGTCCAGGAATCCACTACATCTGTTTCAGGCTCGCCCCTATACACATATCACCGGCCGGGACCTACCTTCCCTTCCTCTCTGCTTTGCGCCACGCCTCCTGCTGTCCTTTTCTGAGGCCTCCGCGACGAGCATCACCCGAGGCTGCTTTCCTTTCCGTTTGGAGTGCGCACCGGACACTCCAACTGGCGACGGCGTGTGACGGCCCCTCTCCACCCTGGCATTGCCGTGCCCCGTCCCCTCGTCGTCTTTTCCCACCTCCGGTGGGACTTCGTCTACCAACGCCCGCAGCATCTGCTCACCCGCCTCGCTCGCACCTGGCCCGTCCTGTTCATCGAGGAGCCGGTCCGCGACGAGACCGAGCCGCACTGGGAGCGGTCGGAGCCAGAGGAGGGCGTCACCGTTTTGCGGCCGCACACGCCGGTCGAGCCGTGGGGCTTCAACGACGAGCAAGCCCCGGTCCTCGAGGTGCTCCTCGACGAGCTGGCCGAGGCGCAGTCTCTGCGCGGGGCCGTCGCGTGGCTCTACACGCCGATGGCGCTCGACCTGGCCCGCCGGCTCGACCCCACCGCCCTGGTCTACGACCGGATGGACGCGCTCGCGCAGTTCGCCCACGCGCCGCCCGAGATGCGACGCAACGAGAGCAGGCTGCTGGACGCGGCCGACGTGGTCTTCACCGGCGGCCCGAGCCTGCACCGCAGCGTCGAGGACCGGCACCCGAACGTGCACCTGTTCCCGTCGTCGGTCGAGGCCGAGCACTTCGCCAAGGCGAAAGACGGGTATAGCGCGCAGGCGAAAGATGGGATGTCCGAGCCGGAGGATCAGCGCGGCATTCCGCGTCCGCGGCTGGGCTACTTCGGCGTGATCGACGAGCGGATGGACCTGGACGTCGTCCGCGCCCTCGCCGAGACGCACGCTGAGTGGCAGGTCGTGATGGTCGGGCCGGTGGTCAAGATCGACCCGGCGTCGCTGCCCCAAGCGCCCAACCTCCACTGGCTCGGGCAGAAGGCCTACGCCGACCTCCCGGCCTACCTCGCCGGGTGGGACCTAGCGCTGCTGCCGTTCGCCCGCAACGAGTCGACCGAGTTCATCAGCCCGACCAAGACGCTCGAGTACTTCGCAGCCGAGGTGCCTGTCGTCTCGACCCCGATCACGGACGTGGCCGATCTCTACGGCGAGACGGTCTACCTCGGCGACACGCCCGGCGCGTTCGTCGCCGCCTGCGAATCGGCCCTCGCCTCGGACCCAGCCGAGCGGGCGGAGCGCGCCGGACGGATGCGGGCCGTCTTGGCCGCGACCTCGTGGGACCGGACGGCGGCGGCGATGGAGCGGCTGCTCGGCGAGGTGCTAAAGGACAGAGCCCTCGAGGAAGAGGAGCCTATCGGCATCACGTGATGGGCTGACAGGCCTTTGGCACCGCGCCGCCCGATCTTGCCCTCTCCTCTCTTCACCTCTCCCCTCATGTTTGACTACCTCGTGGTCGGTGCCGGCTTCGCCGGTGCCACGCTCGCCGAGCGCCTCGCCGACGCCGGGAAGCGCGTCCTGATCGTCGAAAAGCGCCGCCACATCGGCGGTAACGCCTACGACGAGTACAACGACGACGGACTCCTCGTCCACCGCTACGGCCCGCACATCTTCCACACCAACGCCGAGCGCGTCTGGGCCTACCTCTCGCGCTTCACCGCGTGGCGGCCCTACGAGCACCGCGTCCGCGCGAGCGTCGACGGGCAGCTCGTCCCGATCCCGATCAACCTCGACACCGTCAACGCGCTCTACGGGCTGAGCCTGACGTCGTTCGAGGTGGAGGCCTTCTTCCAGGACCGCGCCGAGCCGCGCGACGAGATCGCGACGAGCGAGGACGTGGTGGTCAGCCGGATCGGGACCGAGCTCTACCGCAAGTTCTTCCGCGGCTACACCCGCAAGCAGTGGGACCTCGACCCGAGCGAGCTCGACGCCTCGGTCATCTCGCGCGTCCCGATCCGCACCAACCGCGACGACCGCTACTTCACCGACACCTACCAGGCGATGCCGGCCCAGGGCTACACGCGGATGTTCGAGCGGATGCTGGACCATCCCAACATCTCGGTGCTCTTGGGGACGGACTTCCGCGAGGTGCAGGACCTCGTGGCCTACGACGAGCTGGTCTACACCGGGCCGGTGGATGAGTACTTCGACTTCTGCTACGGCACGCTGCCCTACCGCTCGCTGCGCTTCGAGCATGAGACCCACGAGACCGAGCGGTTCCAGACGGCCCCGGTCGTGAACTACCCCAACGAGCACGCCTACACGCGCTGCACCGAGTTCAAGTACCTCACCGGGCAGGTCCACCCGAAGACGTCGGTCGTCTACGAGTACCCCCAGGCTGAGGGCGACCCGTACTACCCGATCCCGCGCCCCGAGAACGCCGCGCTCTACCGGCGCTACGAGACGCTAGCGAACCAGACTGCCGGGGTCCACTTCGTCGGCCGCCTCGCCACCTACCGCTACTACAACATGGACCAGGTCGTGGCTCAGGCGCTGGCGACGTTTGACCGGATCGTGGCCGACGCGCCGACGGTCGGCGGCGACGGGGCGAGCCGGCCTGCCGGCGTCCGCAAGGCGTCGCTCCCGACGGCCAAGCCGACGGCCAAGCCGGCGAGCAAGCCCGTCGCAGCAAGCGAGTTGGTCACGCACGGCGACGACCGCCCGGCGCGCGACGGTCGCGACACCAACCCCGACAGCCCCTCGGCCGATGGAGCCGCCTAGCACCCATAAACAGCTAGACCGAACTCCTCCCTTCCCGACGTTTTTCGGGGCCGGGTTCGAGTGCTCCACGCACCGCCGCGCCGACGGTCTCCGGCTCGACCTGCTCGCCGCCACGGGGCATGACCGCTGGGCGCAGCAGGACTATGCCGCCGCGCGCCGGCATGGGCTGGGCTGGGCGCGCGACGGCCTGCGCTGGCACCGCATCGAGACCGCGCAGGGCTACGACTGGAGCGGGTGGCTGCCGCGACTGGGTGCCGCGCGCGACGCGGGCGTAACCGTCGCCTGGGACCTGTGCCACTACGGCTGGCCCGACGGGCTCGACATCTGGACGCCCGCGTTCGTCGACCGCTTCGCGGCCTTCGCCCGCGCCGCCGCCGAGGTCTTTCAGAGCGAGACCGACGCCGTGCCGGTCTGGTGCCCGGTCAACGAGCCAAGCTACTGGTCGTGGGCCGGCGGCGACCAAGCCCACTTCAACCCCGGCACGACCGGCCGCGGCTTCGAGCTCAAGGTTCAACTCGCCCGCGCCACGATTGCGGCCGCCGGCGCGCTCCGCAGCGTCGACCCGCGCGCGCGCCTGCTCGCGGCGGACCCTGTGATCCACATCGCCCCGGCCCGGCCCGACGATGCGGCCGAGGCCGAGGCCCGCCGCCTGGCGCAGTTCCAGTCGTGGGACCTGCTCTCGGGCCGCCTCTGGCCTCAGATCGGCGGCCGGCCAGCGCTCCTCGACCTGATCGGGGTCAACTACTACGACCACAATCAGTGGACGCACGGCGGGCCGCACTTCGGCGACGAGCACCCGGCGTACCGCCCGCTTCGCCACATCCTCGGCGAGGTGTGGGACCGTTACGGCTGCCCGCTCGTGATCGCCGAGACCGGCACCGAGGGCCCCGCGCGTCCGGCGTGGCTCGCCAAGATTGGGCGCGAGGCGCGGGCGGCGCGCGAGGCGGGCGTGCCGCTCGAAGGCTTGTGCCTCTACCCCGTCACCGATTACCCTGGCTGGGACGACGGGCGTGTCTGCACCTCCGGGCTGTTCGGCCTCGCCGGTGTGACGGGCGAGCGGCCGGTCTACGCGCCCCTCGCCGAGGAGCTGGCCCGGCAGCAGGTCCTCGTGGGCGAGCGCGCACGTGCGGAGGCGATGGCATGAGCCGGCCTTCAGTCTGCCTCTACACCGAAAGCCCTGCGCCCTCGGGCGTCGGCTGCCACATGCTCGCGCTCGCCGAGCGGCTGCGCGACCGGTTCGCGCTCTCGTTCGCCTGCCCCCCCGGCCCCGGCGGGACGGCGCTGCTCGGCCAAGCCCACGCCCTCGGCCTGCCGACGCTCGCGCTCGACCGACTCGGTGCCCTCGTCCCGTTTCTCGATGCCCACGCGCCGGCGCTCGTCCACCTCCACGCCGGGATCGGGTGGGAAGGGCACGCCGGGGCGCGGCTCGCCGGGGCGTGGGGCGCGCGCGTGCTCCGCACCGAGCACCTGCCCTACCTCCTGACCGACCGCGTGCAGCAGGGCGACTACCACCTCGCGCTTGACGCCGTGGACCGCGTGCTGTGCGTCTCCGAGGGCGCGCGCCGGAGCTATGCCGAGGCTGGAGTTCCCGACGAGAAGTTGTGCGTCGTCCGCAACGGCATCCCCGAGCCGGTCGCTGGCTCCGACGGCCTGGGCGTCCGGCACCGACTCGGACTTGCACCCGACGCGCTCGTCGCGCTCACCGTCGGGCGCTTCACCGAGCAGAAGGGCTATGACGTGCTCTTGGACTCGGTCCCGGCCGTGCTCGATCATGTCCCCGAGACGCGGTTCCTCTGGGTCGGCGACGGGCCGCTCTGGGCCGAGACCAGCTACGAGGTCGCGCGTCGCGGGCTGGGAGAGCAGGTGTTGCTGCCCGGCCGCCGGAGCGACGTGCCGGACCTGATGGCGGCGGCCGACCTGTTCGTGCTGCCGTCGCGGTTCGAGGGGTTGCCGCTGGCCGTGCTCGAGGCGCTTGCGGCGCGACTGCCGGTCGTCGCCACGCGCGTGGTCGGGACCAAGGAGGCCGTGCTGGACGGCGAGACCGGATGGCTCGTCCCGCCCGAGAACGCGGTGGCCCTCGCCGTCACCGTCATCACGGCGCTTCAGGACGCTGGGCTCCGGCACCGCCGCGCCGAGGCAGCGCGCGCCGACTTCGAGGCCCGCTGGACCGCCCGCCGGATGGCCGACGACACCGCCGCCGTCTACGATGACCTCTTGGCTACGCCGCCGCGCCGCTCGCGCGCCACCTTCCTCTCCCTTCTATGAACGGGGACCGCCCTATGAACACGGACCGCACCCTCGGCTCGCTCCGCACCGCCGCGCTTCTGCTCGGGGCCGGCATGGGCGGCTTCGTCGACGGCTTCGCGCTGCACCAGATCGCGCAGTGGCACAACATGCTCTCGGCCGTGCTCCCGCCGACGACGATGGAGGCGATGAGCACGAACATGGTCGCCGACGGGTGGTTCCACGCGGGCGTCTGGGGGATCACCCTGGGCGGCCTGCTGCTGCTCTACAGCACCGCCCGGCGGCTGCCGGCGCTCCCGCCGATGCGGTGGTTTGTCGGGATGCTGCTCGTCGGCTGCGGGCTGTTCAACCTGGTCGAGGGCGCGACCAATCACCACCTGCTGGAGCTGCACCACGTCCGCGACGTGCCGTACCACATGCCCGTCTACGACTGGCTGTTCCTGCTTATCGGCGGCGTCGGCGTCGGCGCGCTGGGGTGGTCCATCGCCCGGTCCGCGAGCGCGCCAGCCATCCCAAACGCGGAGCCCTAACCCCGCCTCACAGAGTCGCCTGCCATGACCGACCACCCCGACATGCTCCCAGCGCTGACCGAGCCGCTGAGCCCGGTTCATCCCGTCACCGACGACCTCGCCTACCTCCGCACGGTCATGGTGAACGTCTACCTCTACGGGCCGCCCCGGGCTGGCGACGGCGCGTGGGTCCTGGTCGATGCCGGGCTCTACGGCGCGGCGGGGCACATCCGCGAGGCGGCGGCCGAGCGGTTCGGCGAGGGCGCGCCCCCCGCCGCGATTGTCCTCACGCACGGACACTTCGACCACGTCGGCGCGCTCAGCGCGCTCGCCGCCGCGTGGGACGTGCCCGTCTACGCCCACGCCTTCGAGCTACCCTACCTCACTGGCCGCTCGGCCTATCCCCCACCCGACCCGACCGTCGGCGGCGGTGCCCTCGCAGCGCTCTCGTTCGCCTACCCGAAGGGGCCCATAGACCTCGGCTGGCGCGTGCGCGCGCTCCCGGAGGACGGGACGGTGCCGGGGATGCCCGGCTGGCGGTGGATTCACACGCCGGGCCATACGCCGGGCCACGTCGCGCTCTGGCGCGAGGCCGACCGCACGCTCATCGCGGGCGACGCCTTTGTGACCGTGAAGCAGGAGTCGGCGCTCGCCGTGCTCCGGCAGCGGCCGGAGGTGCACGGGCCGCCGGCCTACTTCACCCCGGACTGGCAGGCTGCCGCAGCCTCCGCGCGGGCGCTGGCGGCCCTCGAACCGGAGGTCGCGGCGACGGGCCACGGCGTCCCGCTCCGGGGGCCGGCGATGCGCATGGCCCTCGGCCGGCTGGCCGACGACTTCGAGCGCGCCGCCGTGCCAGAGCGCGGGCGCTACGTGGGACACCCGGCCGTGGCCGACGAGCGCGGCGTCGTGGCCGTGCCGCCGCCGGACCCGCGCCTCGCCGCGTGGCTCGTCGCCGGGGCCGCCGCTGTCGGGCTCACCCTCGCACTCCGCCGCTAACGGCGCGCCCCCGCGCGCTTCTCCGATGCCTGCCCTCTCTCCCTCTTCTCTTCGCACCGCGTTCCGGGCGCTCGTCGGCGACGGCGACTACCCCTGCGTGATGGCGAAGTCCGCGCTCCGGCGCGGCGAGGTGGCCTTCCACGCCTACCCGACCTTCGACGCGTCCGCGGCCGATGCGCTCGCGCGCGACCTCGCCCTGTTTGCGCACGCGCCCGAGCCGGAGCGGGGGGTACGCTCGTTCGTGGCCGTCTTCGGCGGCGACGCGCCCGCCTCGGAACGCGCGTTCGAGGAGCGGCTGTGGGCCATGCTCTCCGCCCTTCACGCTCGCGACGGCGCAGGTTGGGATCCGGCCGTCTCCGCCGACCCCGCCGATCCCGAGTTCTCGTTTTCGTTCGCCGGGCGGGCGTTCTACGTCGTCGGGATGCACCCGCGCGCGTCGCGGCCGGCTCGCCGGCTGGGGCACCCGGCGCTCGTGTTCAACCCGCACGAGCAGTTCGAGCAGCTGCGGCGCGAGGGGCGCTACGCGAAGGTCCGCAGCCTCATCCGCGAGCGCGACCGCGCGCTCGCCGGTTCGGTGAACCCGATGCTCGACGACTTCGGCGTGCGGAGCGAGGCGCGGCAGTACGCCGGCCGGGCCGTGGGGGAGGGCTGGCAGTGCCCGTTCGCGGCGGAAGCCGAGGCGGAAGCCGAGGCGGAAGCCGAGGCGGAAGCCGAGGCGGAAGCCGAGGCGGAAGCCGACGCCGAGACGCCGCCCCGTCCCTCCACTTTTGACGTGCGGCTACGCGCCGGCCGCATCCACCCTCCCTCTCCTCATCCCCCCTCGTCATGTCCCGCCTCCGCGCCGTCAACCCCTCGCTCTGGATCGCCGACACCCCCCGCACCGACTACGACACGCTCGGAGCCGGCGAGCGAATAGCGGCGGACGTGGTCGTCGTCGGGGCCGGGATCACCGGGCTCACGACGGCTCTCCTCCTCCAGCAGGACGGCGCGCGCGTGGCGCTCGTCGAGGCAGGGCGCGTGTGCGCCGGCGTCACGGCCTTCACGACGGGCAAGGTCACCTCGCTCCACGGCCTCATCTACGGCCCCTTGCAGGAGAAATTCGGCGAGGAGACCGCCCGCGTCTACGGCGAGGCGAACGAGGCGGCCGTCGCCCAGGTCGCCGCGCTCGTCGAGGAGCTGGGACTCGACTGCGGCTGGGAGCGGCGGCCGAACTACACCTACACCACCGACGAAAAGACGCTGCCCGCCGTCGAGCGCGAGGTCGAGGCGGCCCAGCAGGCGGGGCTGGCGGCCTCGTTCACGACTGAGACCGAGCTGCCCTTCCCCGTCCTCGGGGCCGTCCGCGTCGAGGACCAAGCGCAGTTCCACGCGCGGAGGTACGGGCTCGGGCTGGCCGAGGCGTTCCGCGCGCGGGGCGGGCAGATTTTCGAGGAGAGCCGCGTCGTGGACGTGGACACCGCCGAGGGGCGATGCATGACCGAGAGCGGCGGCACGGTCGAGGCGGAGCACGTCGTCCTCGCCACGCACCTCCCGATCCTCGACCGCGGCGGCTTTTTCGCCAAGACGCACCCGCAGCGGACCTACCTCATGGCGTTCGAGACGCCCGAGCCCGCCCTCCAGAACATGTACCTCAGCAAGGGCGGCGGGCCGTCGTGGACGCTCCGCAGCGCCGAGGGCGGGCGCTACCTGGTCGCCGGCGGCCAGAGCCACAAGACGGGCGAGGAGGCCGACACCCCGGCCCGCTACGCCGCGGTGGAGCGCTGGGCGCGCGAGCACTTCGGCGTCGGGCCGGCCGCCCACCGCTGGAGCGCGCACGACTACGTGCCCGTCGACGAGATGCCGTACATCGGGAAGCTCCCGTTCGGGAACGGCCGCGTCTTCGTTGCCACCGGCTACAACAAGTGGGGGCTCTCGAACGGCACCGTCGCCGCGCTCATCCTCGCCGACGCCGTGGCCGGGCGGCCGAACCCGTGGGCCGAGACGTTCGACGCGAACCGGGCCGACCTCGCGGCCTCGGCGAAGGAGTTCGTCAAGGAGAACCTCGACGTGGCCGCCCGCTTCGCCGGCGACCGCATCCGCCACCTGGTCGGCCGCGACCCGGCCGAGCTGGGACCGGACGAGGGCGCCGTCGTCGAGGCCGGCGGGCGGCGCGTCGGTGCCTACCGCGACGCGGAGGGACGGCTCCACGCCGTCTCCCTGACGTGTACCCACCTCGGCTGCCACGTGAACTGGAACCCCGCCGAGCGCTCGTGGGACTGCCCCTGCCACGGCTCGCGCTACGACGTGGACGGCCGCATCCTCCACGGCCCCGCCGTCCGCCCCCTCGACCGCGTTTCCCTCGACGACGAGCCCCTCGACGACGATGCCTGACCTCGAGCCCGAACCCGCCCTCACGCCCCTCGCCGGCCGCTGCCGGATCGCGCCCTCCAGCGGGACCGCCTTCCGCCTCCGCCGCGGGCAGCGCTTGCGCGTGACCGACCCGGAGGGTCAGCAGGTCTCGGACCTGATGGTTTTCGCCGACCCGCCCGACGGGCCGGACCCCGGCCACTGGCTCAGCTCCGGCCGCACGTTCGACTACGAGGAGACGATCCGGCTCACGACGGGCCACCGGCTCTGGAGCAACCGGAGCGAGCCCATGCTCACCATCACCGAGGACACGTGCGGCGTCCACGACTTCCTCCTCACGCCCTGCTCGCCCGAGATGTACACGCTCCTCTACGGCCTCCCGCCGGGCCACGAGCATGCGAGCTGCCTGATGAACCTCGCCCGTCACCTCGGCCCGTTCGGGATGGGCCGCGACCGCGTGCCGACCACGTTCAACATCTTCATGAACGTGCCAGTCCGTCCCGACGGCTCGCTCTCCGTCGAGCCGCCGACGAGCCGGCCGGGGGATTACGTCGTGTTCCGGGCCGAGATGGACCTGGTCGTCGGGCTCACGGCGTGCGCGGCCGAGGGCACCAACAACGGCGCGCTCAAGCCCATCGACTTCGAGGTGCTCCCGCCCGAGGCGGAGGCCGAACCCGAGACGGCTGCGGCCGAGGTAGCGCGATGAGGCGCGGGCTCAACCCCAAGCTCGGCGGCGGCGGGCTCCACCACGTCGCCGTCGAGGCGGCCGACTTCGAGGCCAGCCTCCGGTTCTACGTCGAGGGGCTGGGCTTCGTCGAACGCCTTCGGTTCCCCGAGGAGACGCCGGAGGGCGTCCTGCGCGTCGCCATGCTCGACGCCGGCGACGGCACCTACGTCGAGCTCTTCGAGCCGACCGAGCGCGGCCCGAGCACGGCCGGCGGCCCCGTGCCCGGCGGCCCGGCCCTTTTCCACTTCGCCTTGCGCGTGGCCGACTGCGACGCGGCAACCGAACGCGCTCGCGCCGCCGGGGCCGCCGTCGAGGAAGGCCCGGCGACGATGACGCTCGAAGGCGACCCGCCGGTCGAATGCCGGTACAGCTTCGTCCGCGGGCCGGGCGGCGAGTCCGTCGAGCTCATCGCCATCGACGCGCTCTAGCTCCGCCTCCAGGCTCTATCACGCCCGTCTGGGTCACGGTCGTCCGCCCCTTCGGCCGCGTGCCTCTCGACGACGAGCCCCCGACGATGCCTGACCTCCCGCCCGAGCCCTACCTCCTCTACCTCGCCTGCTTCCAGACTGGACGGTCGTCCTCTCGTCGTGGGCGTAACCCGTACATCGGGAACCGGTCGGGTGTCGTCCCCGTGCCTCCGTAGGACCGGCCGACGCCCTCACGAAGGGGCCGGATACGAAGGGGCCGGATCGCCCGCGCCTGACGTTCGCTTTCTCCACCGCCGCTCGCAAGGCCCATGAAGACCACCCCGCCCCGCCAGGACCCGGCCGACATCCGAGAAACCATCGACCCCGAAAGCGTCGTGGAAGAGGCGTCGCTGGAGTCGTTCCCCGCGAGCGACCCGCCCGGTTACACCGGCGGCAAGGCCACGCCCGGCAGGTCCGCATCGTACTCTGCCGCGGACGCCAAAGACGCGCGCACCCGTGCCGAGCGGCGAGCGTCCGAGGGCGACGCTCGGTAGCCCCGCTCCGGCAGCCCCGACCGAAAGCCGTTCCACCTGACACCTCCGCGCGTACGCGGTGGCCTGGATCGCCGGCGGGGAGGGGGACGCCGCTCCAGCCGAGCGCCGCCCACCCCGACCACGGGATCGCCAGGCCGAGGAGCGCGAAGACGGGGACCGAGAAAAAGCGGTTCACCGCCTCCTGCCTGTGCTCCTCTCCCTCCGGCTCGTCCTCGCCGACGACCTGGACGAACGCCGCCCCGGCCGCGAAGACGACGAGGAGCTCCCGACGAGCCGCCCGCCGATGGCCCCAATGAGCGCCGCGAGCCAGAACTCCACCCCGAGCGTGGCCCAGACGACGAGCGTGCTCGCGGCCCACATCAGCGGCATCCCCAGCCCGAGGATGAGCACGAGCCCCCCGAGGGCTGCCAGTACGAGGTTGTACGGGTCCATGGTCGGCGCTGGAGCGCACGAGGTCGGCGAGCTGAACCCCGGAGGCAAGATCCGTATCGCGGGGTGCCGACCCGCCCGCCCCCTTACTCGGAGCCGCGAGAGGTCGCGCGGCGCCCCCAGAAGTACAGCTTCCGGCTTTTCGGAGAGCCCACAAGCTACGCCAGCAGGCGGCTCTGCTAGAGCGCCGAGGCTCCGTTGCCGGAGTGTCAAGCCTCCGTACGATCCGGTGCTGAAGGCGGGGGCAGCGCCTTCGCACTCATGCCAAGCCCGGACGGTGGGACCCGGCGCTGCGCACGTCGCTGGGGACCCGCTGCGTCACGAGCGCGGCACCGACTTCGAGCAGCCCGAAGAGGACGTGAGGGACCCAGACCTCGTCGGCAAACCCGAACAGCCACGGGGAGACGAGCAGGAGGAGGCCGCCGCCGAGGTCGAGCATGAGGTGGACCGGCATCGAGAGCTTCCGGACGAGGCCGAGCTCGTAGTCGGTGAAGAGGCTGTAGAGAAGGACGCCGGCACCGAGGACGACAAAGAGCCACGTGGCGATGCCGTCGGCCTCGCCGGCGAAGCCAAAGAGCCAGGGGGCGACGAGGAAGAGTGCGCCTGTGAGGTAGTCGAGGGCACCGTGGATGCGGGTAGGAAGAAAGCGCATGGCGGGAGCAGAGATAGGTGAGAGGACGGGGTTAACTAGCGGCGGAGCTGGCCGGTTCTACTGCGCGCCCGGAGCCCGGAGAATTAGGGATTCTCCCAGCCCAGCCTCCTGCTCTCCCCGGCATCCCCCTTCGGACGGCCCTGAGGCAACCCAACCCGGAGGTTCCGTCGTAAACTTCCCGCCCCTCTCCCGTCCGCTCCTCTCTCCCCTCTCCATGACCCGAATCGGATTCGTCGGCGGCGGCGGCATCGCCCACCGCCACCTCCACGTCCTCAGCGACTTCAACGACGTCGTGCTCGCAGCCGTTGCCGACCCTGCCTGCGCCGAGGAGGCCGCCGCCGCCTTCGGCATGACGGCCTACCCTAGCCACGCGGCGATGCTCGACGCCGAAGACCTCGACGCCGTCTACGTGTGCGTCCCGCCCTTCGCACACGGCGAGCCCGAGCAGGCGCTCATCGAACGTGGCCTCCCGTTCTTCGTCGAGAAGCCGCTCGCGCTCGACCTCGATACCGCCGAGGAGGTTGCCGAGGCGGTCGAAGAGGCGGGCTTGGTGACGGCTGTCGGCTACCACTGGCGCTACATGCGGCACGTCGAAGCGGCGAAGGCAACGCTCGACGGCCGGCCCGCCCGCCTCGCGCTCGGCACCTGGCTCGGCGACACGCCGCCGGCAATGTGGTGGCGCAAGCAAGATGGTTCGGGCGGGCAGATGCTCGAGCAGACGACCCACCTCTTCGACCTGGCCCGCCACCTGGTCGGCGAGGCGACGAGCGTCGCTGCCGTCGGCGGGCGCACGGACCGCGCCGCCTTCCCCCACCTCGACGTGCACGACGCGACGGCCGCGCTCGTGACCTTCGAGAGCGGGGCCGTCGGGACCTTCGCCTCGACGTGCCTGCTCGGCTGGACGCACCGCGTCGGGCTGCATCTCTTCGGCGACCGGCTGGCCGTCGAGGTCGGCGAGCACGAGGTGATGATCGACGTCGGCGAGGGCCGGCCGGTCACGCCGGGCGAGGGCGACCCCGTGGTCTTCGAAGACCGCGACTTCGTCGACGCCGTGCAGGGCAAGGCCAATGCGATCCGCGTGCCCTACGCCGAGGCCCTCAAGACGCAGCGCCTCAGCGTCGCGGCTCAGCAGGCGCTCGAGACCGGCGAGACCGTCGAGATCGGGACCCACTCCGTCGGGGAGGGTGCCCATGCCTGAACAGCAGACCCCCGAGAGCGGGACCCGCCCCGTCCAGAGCCTCGGCGTCGAGCGGGAGGGCGCGGCCTACATCTGGGGCTACGACGAGGGGCCGCTCGAGGACGGCCGCTTCCGCGTCGAGACCCTCTACACCGGCCTCTCGGCAGGCACCGAGCTGACGTTCTTCAAGGGCACCAATCCGTACCTCCACAGCCGCTACGACGGCGCGTGGGGCGTCTTCCGCGACGGCGAGCCGAGCGCTGCCTACCCTGTTCCGTTTCTGGGCTACATGGAGGTCGGCCGCGTCACCGAGAGCCGCACCGACGCCGTGCGCCCCGGCCAGATCGTCGGGATGACCTACGGCCACAAGACCGGCCACACCGCCGACCCGGCGCACGAGCAGTTCGCCGTCCTCCCCGACGGCCTCGACCCGGTGCTCGGCATCTACGCCGCGCAGATGGGGCCGATCTGCGCCAATGGCCTGCTCCACGCCGCCGCCGACCTCCACGGCGCGAGCGCCTCCGACCTCGGGGACGGCGTGCGCGGCCGGCTCGTGCTGGTCATGGGCGGTGGGACGATCGGCCTGCTGCTTGGGCGGTGGGCGAAGTGGCTCGGCGCGGCCGAGGTCGTGCTCGCCGACCCGACTCCGGCGCGGCGCGCCGCCGCCGAGGCGCTCGGCCTGCGCGCGCTCCCCGGCTTCGAGGAGGCCGCCGCGTGGTGCAAGCAGCACTGGCATTTCGGCGACGGCGACCGCGGGGCCGAGGTCGTCTTCCAGTGCCGAGGCCAGGACGCCGCGCTCGAGGCGGCGCTCAAGGCGCTCCGCCCCCAGGGCACCGTCATCGACCTGGCGTTCTACCAGGGCGGCAGCCCGAACGTCCGCCTCGGCGAGGCCTTTCACCACAACGGCCTCCGCCTCCAATGCGCCCAGATCGGCCGCGTCCCGCGCGAGCTGACGTCGAACTGGACCCGGCGACGGCTGATGCACGAAACCGTCCGGTTCCTCGTCGCCAATGGCGAGGCGATCCGGGAGCACGTCGTCACCGACATCGTCCCGTTCGAGGACGCGCCCGAGCTGATGCGCGCCCTGGCCGAGCGCGAGCGGCACGTGGTCCAGGCCGTCTTCGCCGTGAGCGGAGCCCCTACGGGTAGCCCCAGCGGGGAGGTGTCGTGATGGAGACGCCCCACCCGCGCCGCGTGCTCTTCGTCTTCGGCTGGCTCGTCGTCGGCGGTGAGGAGACTGAGGTCCGCCACCTCACCCGTCATCTCCCTGCGCGCTGGCAGATCGACGTGGTTGCCTGCTTTCGCAAGGACGGGATGCCGGAGCAGACGCACGATCAGCTCGAAGCGCTCGGCGTCGACATCGACCGGACGCCCTACGGCCTCTCGCTCGAGGAGACGGTCGCGTACCTCGCCGACGAGAAGATTCCGGGCTACGACCTGATCGTCGCCTGCCAGGCGGTGCGCGACATCGTCCCGGCGCTCGACCGCCTCGCGGCACGTGGCGAGGTCCCGCCGCCGCTCATCGAGCACGGCGGCTTGGTCGTCGAGGCGGGGCAGACGCCGAAGCACCGGACCGCGCGCTACGTCGGCGTCTGCGACACGATCCGGCAGGCGGCGGCCGAGGCGATGCCGGACCGGCCCGAGGCGGCCTGCGCCATTCCGTCGATGGTGGATCTGGACGAGTTCGACCCGGCCCCCCGAGCCAACGTCCGCGCCGAGCTAGGCGTCCTCGGCGAGGCACCGCTCGTCGGGTGGGTCGGCCGGCTCGACCGGAAGAAGCGGGTCGAGGACTTCGTCCGTGCCGCCGCGCTCTTAGCCGAGGACCGACCCGAAGCCCGGTTCGTCGTGGTCGGCGGGCCGGACGCGTTCATGCCCGAGTACGCCGACGAGCTGCGGGCGCTCGCCGACGGCCTCGGCCTGGCCGAGCGGCTGACCTGGACCGGCGACCGGCCGGACGTGCCGCGCCTGCTGGCCGGCCTCGACGTGTTCGTGTGGCTGGCGCAGGGCGAGGGGATGCCGCACGTGATCGCCGAGGCGGGGGCCGCCGGGCTGCCGGTCGTCGCCACGCGCGACAACGGCACGCTGGAGCAGATCACCGACGGCGAGACCGGCCTGTTCGTCCCGCACCGAAACCCCGAAGCCGTCGCGGCTGCCGTCGCCCGACTCCTCGACGACACTGGGCTTCGCCAGAAGCTCGGGCGCGCGCTCCGGCGTAAGGTCGAGCGCGAGTACGCCGTCCCCGTCGTCGTCCGTCAGTGGGAGGCGCTCTTCGACGGGGTCCTCGCCGAGCGCGCCACCTTCGTCTAGACGCCAATCTCTTGGTCCTCCCCCAGCCCACTCTCTCTGGTCTGCCGCCGCCGCACCCGGCGTTGGAGGCGTGCGTCGTCATCCCGGCGAAGGACGAGGAGGCGCTCCTGCCCCACGCCCTCGCCGCGCTCGCAGGACAGTGTGACCTCGAGGGCCGCCCGCTCGGCCCGGACCGCTACGAGGTGATCGTGTTGGCGAACAACTGCACCGATGCCACGGCCGAGGTGGCGCGGCAGGTCGGCCAGGCGCACGACCTCCGGCTCTGGGTTGCCGAGTGCCTCTTCGCGCCCGGCGAGGCCAGCGTTGGCCGCGCGCGCCGGCTCCTGATGAACACGGCCTGCTACCGCCTGATCGCCACGGGTCGCCTCGGCGGCGCGATCCTCTCGACCGACGCCGACTCCGAGGTCGCGCCGGACTGGGTCGCGGCCACGCTTGCGGAGCTCGGGGACGGCGTGGACGGGGTTGGGGGCCGGATCCTGCTGCGGGACCGGGCGGCGCTCGACGCTCGCATCCGGCGCTCGGTCCTGCTCGACGTCGGGTACCACCGGTGGGTGCAGGAGCTCCACACCCTGCTCGACCCCGACGCGCACGACCCGTTCCCCCGGCACCACCAGCACCTCGGGGCCTCGCTCGCGGTCACGGCGGCGGCCTACGCCCGGTGCGGCGGGATGCCGCTGGTGACGCACGCCGAGGACGTCGCGCTCTTCGACGCCGTCGAGGCGGTCGGGGGTCGGTTCCGTCACAGCCCGCGCGTCCAGGTCTACACCTCGGCGCGGCGCGGCGGGCGCGCCCCGCACGGGCTGAGCGCTGCCCTGGGGGCCTGGACGGCCGAAGTGCAGGAGCGCGGGACACACACGTTCCGAGTCGAGGCCGCAGCCGTCACCGAGCGGAGACTGGCGCTGCGGGGCCGCGTCCGCCGGCTCTGGCACGCGCAGCCCCACCCCGACCCCGACGAGGCCGCGTCACTCGCGCGCGAGCTAGGTCTCTCGGCGCGCGCCTTGCTCGGCACGCTCGCCGGTGCTCCGACGGCCACCGCCGCCGCCGCCCTCACCGAGGATCAGCGACGCCGGCACGACGCAGTGCTCCCACCCGAGCCTATCGAGCAAGCGACCCGAACGCTTCGGGAGCGCGTCGGGGTGCTCCGCGTGTACTCCGCCGTCCCGCCCCTCGCCCTCTGCCCGTAGCGTATGCCTCTTCCCTATCCCCTCTCCGCAGACCGGGCGACGCGCGGCGGCTCTGCACCCACCGACGCTGGCACGCCGTCGCCCGCTGCGAAGCTGCTGCGCGCAGCCGAGGCCCTCGCCCCCCGGCTCGCGGTGTCGGCTGCGTCCGACCGGCGCGATTTTCCAGAGCAGGACATCGAGGCGCTGCGGGCCGCCGGTCTCCTAGCCGCGTCCGTACCAACCGCCGCAGGGGGGGCCGGCTTAGGGCAGGAGCCGGGCACGCTCCACCCGCTCTACGCCGTCCTGCGCGCCGTCGGCCGGGGCAGCCTGCCGGTGGGCCGGATCTACGAAGGACACCTCGGGGCACTCGATCTCATCAACGCGTACGGGGATGCTCGGCAGCGCGCCGCGGCCTTTGCCGACGCCCGCGCCGGGCACCTCTTTGGGGTCTGGCACACCGATGGAACTCGCGGCCTCCGCCTGGTGCCGGAGCGGGGCCGGGTGCGGATCGAGGGCGACAAGGTGTTCTGCTCCGGGGCCGGCGGTGTGACGCGCGCGCTCATCAACGGCCGGCCTCCGAGGGCAAAAGGCGACTGGCAGCTCGCGCTCGTCCCGCTCGACGAAACGGCGGTGACGGTCGAGCCGGGCTGGTGGCAGGCCGAGGGGATGCGGGCCTCCGTCAGCGGGCGCGCTGACTTTACAGGCGTCACGCTCGGTCCCGGAGCGCTCATCGGCGGGCCGGGCGACTGCGTGCGCGAGCCGCTCTTCACGGCCGGGGCCGTCCGGTTCTGCGCCGTCTGGCTCGGCGGGGCTGAGGCGCTCTTCGACGCCGCCGCCGCCACGCTCCGCCGCCTCGACCGGCTCGGCGATCCGCTCCAGCAGGCCCGGCTCGGCGAGGCCGCGACGGCGCTGGAGACGGGCGCGCTGTGGCTCCTCGGCGCGGCACGGCTCTTCGAGCGCGGGGCGGACGCGGCCTCCCAAATCGCCTACGCCCGGATGGCGCGGACGGCCACCGAGCGCGTCTGCCTCGACGTGCTCGAGCTCGTCGACCGGTGCCTCGGAGCGCGCGGCTTGCTCCCCCCCTCCCCGGTGGAGCGGATCGGGCGGGACCTCCGGCTCTTCCTCCGCCAGCCCGGCCCCGACGCGATGCTGACGGCCGCCGGCCACTTCGCCGCCGCGAGGCCAGGGCGGGCGCTCGGCTCCGAGGTCCGCTGATGCCGGCCCGGCCCTCGGTCCTCGGCGCGCTAGCGAGCGCGCCCCTTCGCCCGCCCGAGACCGTCGCCGCGCTCGGCCGGACGCTCGTCGTAGCCCCGCACCCGGACGACGAATCGCTCGGCTGCGGCGGCCTGCTCGCGCTCCTGGCTCAGCGCGGGCAGCCCGCCTGCGTCGTCGTCGTCAGCGACGGGACCGGCTCGCACCCCGGCTCGGTTGCCTGGCCCCCGCCTCGCCTTCGGGCGCTCCGGGAGCAGGAAACGCAGCGCGCCCTCGAGGCCCTCGGGCTCACCGGCGCGGCGCGCTTCCTGCGTCTCCCTGATGGAGCCGTGCCGCACCCCGGCGAGGCGCGCTTCGAGCAGGCTGCCGCTGCCCTCGGGTCCACCTTCCGCACCTTCGGCCCCGACACCGTCCTCGTCCCGTGGCGGCGCGACTCGCACCCGGACCACCGCGCGGCGTGGCACCTCACGCAGGCCGCCGCGCCGCCGTGCCGGACCCTGGAATACCCCGTCTGGATGTGGGAGCGGGAGCACGACGGCGCACCGCAGCCGGGCGAGGTCGCGCCGTGGCGGCTCGACATCCGCACGGCCCTCGGGGCCAAGCGCCGCGCCGTCGCCGCCCACCGCTCGCAGACCACCGGCCTCATCGCCGACAGCACCGCCCCGTTCTGCCTTCCGCCCGAGATGCTCGCGCGCGCCTTCCGCCCGTGGGAGCTGTACCTCGACCCCGCCGCCCGTGCCTGAGCACACCCTCTCCGAAGACTATTTCGAGCGGCTCTACGCCGAGCGCGACGACCCGTGGGCGTACGAGACGAGTCCCTACGAGGAGGCGAAGTACGACGCCACGCTCGGCGCGCTGCCCCGCCCCCGCTACGCCTCAGCCCTCGAGATCGGGTGCTCGATCGGCGTGCTGACCGAGCGCCTCGCCGCGCGGTGCGGCCGGCTCCTGGCGCTCGACGGAGCCGCCCGCGCCCTGGAGCACGCCCGCGCCCGGTGCCGCGCCCTCGGGCACGTCCGCTTCCAGGAGCGCACCGTCCCGGCCTCCTTCCCGGACGGCCTCTTCGACCTCGTCCTCCTCTCCGAAGTCGGGTATTACCTCTCCCCGCCCGACCTCAACCGGCTCCGCGAGCGCCTCGTGCAGCACCTCGGACCGGGTGGGCACCTCGTCCTCGTCCACTGGCTCGCGCCCGTCCCCGGCTGCGCGCTCACCGGCGACGAGGTCCACGCCTCCTTTCTGGCCGACGCTCGGTTCCGCCCGCTCGCCGCGCACCGGCAGCCGCAGTACCGGCTCGACGTGCTCGAGGCCGTCTCGCGGCAGGTGGCCGACGGGCAGCGGTCGTAGCTTGGACCCTCGGCCTGCCTCCTCTCCCCCGCTCGCGTGCGTATTTCAGACCTTCGGGGCTTGGCCGGACTGGCGACGCAGGCGGCGGCGGGGGTGACGCGCATCGCCGAGGGTGTGCATCAGGCGGTGTGGAGCACGCTCGGGTTTCGCGGCGCGGCCCCCGGACGCGCGCGCGGGCTGACCGGCTTCGTCTACCAGCGCGTCCACGGCCTGACGCTCTCGACGGGGCGAGGCGTGGACGCCGTCCTGGCCCGGTTGGAGTCGGAAGATGCGCTGCCCGATACGCCCCGGCGCGAGACGCTGGTCGCCGTCCTCAACGGCGTGCTGGGCGACCGGCTTGCCGAGGACGACAATCCGCTCGCGCTCCCGATGACGCTGCGCCTCCGAGGTGCCCCGCTCGACGCCGAGACACCGGTGCCGGAGGCGACGGGCAAGATCGCCGTCCTGATCCACGGCCTGTGCATGAGCGACGGGCACTGGCCGCGCGACGGCTACCAAGCGGCGCTCACCGCGCTCGGCTACACGCCGGTCTACGTCCGCTACAACTCCGGCCTCCACATCTCGCAGAACGGGCGCGCCCTCGCCGCCCAGCTAGACCGCCTGGTCGCCGACTGGCCCGTGGCGGTCACCGACCTGACGGTCGTGGCGCACAGCATGGGCGGCCTGCTGGCGCGGAGTGCGCTCCACTACGCCGGGCGCGAGGCCCAGGGCTGGCCGGCGGCCCTTCGGCACATCGTCTTCCTCGGCACCCCGCACCACGGCGCGCCGCTCGAGCGCGCCGGCAACTGGGTCGATACCATCCTCGCCCGCACCGCCTTCACCGCGCCGTTCGCCGCGCTCGGCAAGGTCCGCAGCGCCGGCATCACCGACCTCCGCCACGGCTTCCTCCTCGACGCCGACTGGCAGGGCCACGACCGCTTCCGACGACGCCCCGACGCCCGGCACATCGTCCCGCTGCCGGCCGGGGTCGCGTGCTACGCGGTCGCTGCCACCCGCTCGGCCGACCCCAGGGCGAGGCGGCTGCTCGGCGACGGCCTCGTCCCCTTGCCCAGTGCCCTGGACGACGACCGGCACCGGCTGGGCTTCGCGGCGCAGTGGATCGCCTACGGCACGAGCCACTTCGACCTCCTGAGCGACCCCGCCGTGATCGACCAGGTCGCGGAGTGGCTGATGCCAGCGCCTGGCTGAGGGGGCGCGCTCCTGTATCTTTCCCGCAGCTCCCCCTTCCCCATCCCCATTCTCGCCATGCCGGTTTTCCGTCTGTCCCTCCTCGCCCTGCTGCTCGTCCTCGCCGCTTCGGCGATGGCCCAGCCCGCCCAGCCCATCGAGGCCGACGGGCCGTTCGCTGTCGGACGCACCGATGTCGTGTTCGACGACGCCGTCTTCGGCCAGGGCACGATTCGGGGGCGCATCTACTACCCGGCGACGGCGGCCGGCGTGGAGACGCGGCCGAACCGGGGTGCCGGGCCGTTCCCGCTCGTCGCCTTCCAGCACGGCTTCCTCGGCCGGCCGAGCAACTACGACGACCTGTGCGAGCACATCGCGAGCTGGGGCTTCGTCGTCGCCTCGACCGGCACCCAGACCGGGTTCTTCCCGAACCAGCAGCAGTACGCCCGCGACACGCGCTCGCTGCTCTACTACGTCGAGGACCAGTCGGACGCCGCCGGGTCGTTCTCCGGCATGGTCGACGACGGGCCGTGGGCGGCGGCGGGGCACTCGCTCGGCGGCGGCGTGCTGCCGCTGCTGATCGGGATCGAGCCGCGGGTACGGACGATCATCGGGCTGCAGTCGGCGTACGTGGGCGACGGGCGGATCGACAACCTCGAAGCGTTCACCGGCACGCATGTCCAGGTCGCCGGCTCGGTCGACCGCATCGTGCCCGCGTCCCAGGTCGTGCGCTACTTCCGGGTCGCCGACGACGCCCGGCGCGACATCTACTTCGAGGTCCAGGGCATGGGCCACAGCGGCCCGACCGACACCGTGCCGACGAACGAACCGCTCTCCGCCGCGGACCAGAAGCGCCTCCACCGCCGCCTCGTCACGGGCCTCCTGCGCGCCGAAGTAAAAGGCGAGGAAAACCTCTACGCCGAGATTCTGGGCGCAGGCATCGCCGACGAACCCGTCGAGTTCGAGGCGGTCTGCACCGACCCGCCGCTGTGGGTCCGCCCGAGCGTCAGCGACGCCGCCCTCGTCGTCGGCACCGCCGGTGAACCTGGGGCCGAGGCCGTCCTGGCGTGGTCCGACGCGCGCGCCGCCCGCCCGTCGCCGTTCGGCCAGGTCGGCATCGCCCTCGCGCCGGAGCGTGTCCTCTTCCGCGGCTCCGCCAATGCCGACGGCGTCGCCGAAACGCTCCTGCCCCTCGCCGATCTCGGCGCTGCCGACAGCGTCTTCGTCCAGGGCCTAGCGGTCGGGCGGGTCACGCGCGTCGATGCCCGCAACAACCTCGAGGCCGGAGCCGCGTCGCGCAGTGGCGAAGGGACCGGCACGCGCCTGCTCGGTGCGTTCCCCAACCCGTTCCGCGACGGCCTCACCGTGGGGTACACCCTCGCGGAGACCGGCTCGGTCGCGCTGACGGTGTACGACGTGCTCGGGCGCGAGGTGGCGGTGCTCGTAGCCGGCGAGCAGGCTGGCGGGCCGCACGAGGCGCGGTGGGATGGCCGCGACCAAACGGGCCGAGCCACTGCGGCGGGGCTGTATGTCGTGCGCCTCCGTGCCGGCAGCACGGTGCACGCCGAGACCCTCGTGCGGATACGCTAGGCCTTGTTCGGAAACTCGGATGTGGAGGCGAGCGGGAGCCGGCCGGCGATGCAGCCAGGAGCGCGAAGCAGGCGTAGCGGGGCTACGCCGATGGAGCGCGACGCCGCAGCGTCGTCCGACCGGCCCCGCGCAGCCCGCAGAAGCGTTTCCGAACAGGCCCTAGACGCCCGTCCCCAGGTGGGCTGTGACCTCGCGCGCGAGCGCCTCGACGCGGTTGCGGTCGTCGGCGAGTACGCGGAGCGGGCCGTCGACGAGGAGCGCAGCGAGGCCGTGGACCACGCTCCACGCCGCGATGGCGAGCGGCACCTGACGCGACGGATCGGGGTTGAGGTCGGCTACGACGCGGACGAGGTGGCGGAAGCCGGGCAGGTCGGTCGGCAGCGCCGCCGCGTCCGCGCCGAGCGCAGCGAACGGGTCGCCGATCTCGGGGCGGAAGGCGACGCGGAACCGCTCGGGGTGGTCGACGGCGAAGAGGACGTAGGCGACGCCCTGCGCGCGGAGCCGGTCCAGCGGATCGGGGTGCGCGGCGTCGGCGTCGGCGAGCGCTCGGTCGAGGTGGTCGAGCGCGTCCTCGGCGAGGGCGCAAACGAGATCAGCCTTGCCCTTGAAGTGGTGGTACGGCGCAGTGGGGCTGACGTCGGCGCGGCGGGCGAGGTCGCGCAGCGAGAGCGCGCCAATGCCGCGCTCGGCGAGGACGGCGTGGGCGTGGTCGAGCAGGGCGCGGCGGAGGTCGCCGTGGTGGTAGGCGTCAGACATTTTTCGCAGATGGCGCAACTTGGCAGCGCTCAGATAGTAGTCTATCTTAGCACCCGTCAATTCGACCCACTAACCCCCGCGCCCATGCGCCGTTCTCAGGCTGTGCTCGTCCTCGTCCTTGCGACCCTCGCGACTATCGTGTTTGGCCGTATCGTGTGGGCGACCCTCGCCCCAACCGTCGCGGCTCTGCCCGCGCTCGTCGGTTCCGTCCCGGCATGGGCGTGGTGGACGGTCTTCGGCGTCGGCATGGGCGTCCTGAAGCTGACCGTCTTCCACCGCTTCGGCTGGTCCTGCGGCTCGTGCGCGCCGCGTCCCTCCGCCTCGTAGCCTCCGCCTTCATGAGGCGAGCAGCGCCCGGTCGAGGACGAGGCGGAGAACCCGGCCGTACCGGACCGGGAGGAGACGCTGGAGCAGCGCGCCCGAGCGCGACCCGCTTGCCACGAGCAGGCGCGGCGTCCGGCGCTCTACGGCCCGGGCGATGGCCTCGCCGACGCGCTCAGGCGGCGTGGTGAGGAAGTACTGCTCGAAGGCGGCGCTCCGGTGCCGCTCGGCGTCGGCGTCGGCCGCTGCCGCGACGCGGGCGTTGCGCGAGATGCCCGTTCGCACGCCGCCAGGGTGCACCGTCGTCACGCCGACCGTCGTCCCGGCCAGCTCGTGGCGAAGCGCTTCGCTGAAGCCGCGCACAGCGAACTTTGACGCGGCGTAGGCCGCCTGCTCCGGCGGGGCGATGAGCCCGAACAGGCTCGACACGTTGACGAGCTGTGCTGCCGGCGCGCGTTTGAGATGCGGGAGAAACGCCTTGGCAAGGCCAACGACGGCGAAGAAGTTGATTTCGAAGAGCCACCGGACTTCGTCCACCGACACGTCCTCGACCCGGCCGAGCAGCGAGACGCCGGCGCAGTTGACGAGGACAGTCACCCGGCCGTGCGCGGCGAGGACCGTGTCGGGGAGCGCCGCGACGGCTCGGGCGTCGGCCACGTCGAAGACGTGCTGCGTGGTGGGCACCCAGGCGCTCGTCTGGCGCGCGGTCTCGGCCAAGCCGTCAGCGTCGCGGTCGGCCAGGGCGAGGGCGCAGCCGCGCCGGGCGAGGGCGAGCGCCGTGGCCCGGCCGATGCCCGAGGCCGCGCCGGTGACAACGGCAACACCACGTGTGAGGTCGAGACGACGCATGACTGGGCGAGTATGCTAGGCGTGGTCGGCGGCGAAGGCACGCCAGCGGTGGGCGAGCCCGACGACGGCGCGCCGCGCGGTGCGGCTGATCCCTGTCATGTGGATGAACCCGTGGGGCAGCGCGTCCTCCCGGTATGCCTCGACGGGCGTCCCGGCCTCAGCTAGCGCAGCGGCGTAGGCCTCGCCCTCGTCGCGGAGCACGTCGAACCCGGCCGTGACGACGAGCGCGGGCGCGAGGCCCCCGAGCCGACCGTAGATCGGCGAGACACGGGGGTCGTCGTCGGCCGTGCCGGTGCCGGCGGTCCAGGTGTGGTGGAACGTGCGACGCTCGGCGTCAGCCAGAAAAAACCCGTCGAAGAGGTGGCGCGAGGGGCGGTCGGTCGGCGTGTCGGTGGCGGGGTAGACGAGGAGTTGGGCAGCGGGCGGGCGCTCGGAGCCGGCGGCTTGGGCGACGCCGGCGGCGAGGGTACCACCGGCGCTGTCGCCGCCGACGCTCACGCGCGCGTCGTCGGCCCCAAGGGCGAGGGCATGGCGCTGCGCCCAGCGGAAGGCGGCCAGGGTGTCATTGGGCGAGGCCGGGAACGGGTCCTCGGGCGCGAGCCTGTAGGCGACGCTGAGAACGGCGTGCCCAGCCTCGCAGCACAGCACGCGCGCCAGGTCGTCGACCGTGTCGAGGTCACCGTACACGAAGCCGCCGCCGTGGAAGTAGACCAGAAGTGGCGGGCGACCTCCGCCGGGCGGGGTGTAGAGCCGCGCGCCGAGCGGACCGGCTGCTCCCTCGACGGTGAGGTCCCGAACGCCGGCGACAGACGTCAGCGCCGGGCGCGTCGCCAGAATCTCGCGGCGGAACCGGGCGCGGCCGGCGGCAGGCTGCTCCTGCGTGAGCCGCTCCTGGTCGGGCCGAGGGTTGAGCGCAAGCGCAGCCTGGAGCGTCGGGTCGAACGTCTGCCCGTCGACCTGAGTCGGCACGCCGCCAGCAAGGACGAGGCGGAGCGCGACCGGGAGGCGGTCCAAGAGCGCGGCAGCCTGCCCGCGCAGCCGCTCCGTGAGTGTCGGTTCGGTGAGCATCGGCTCGGCGAGCAGAGAGTCCGGGTAGACGGCGTTAGGCATCGACAGGCTCAGCGCCGGTAGGCGAGGAATTGGCAGGCTCGGGATTAGCCGACTCAGCGGCGGCAGCGCGGAGGTGATACTCGGCGAGGCGGAACGGCTCGACACGGCGGCGGAACGACGCCACAGAGCCGGGCCAGAGCGCGGCGTTGCGCCCGGCATCGTCGAGGTACCAACTCGCGCACCCGCCGGCGGTCCACACCGTCCCCTCGGCGCGGCGGTCGACCTCAGCGAGAAACGCCGCCTGCGCCTCGGCCGTTGGCTCGATCGCCGCCAGTCCGCGCGCCTCCATCGCCCCGAGCGCGGCCACGATGTGCTCGGTCTGAGCCTCGACCATCAGCAGCACCGACGAGTGCCCGAGTCCCGTGTTCGGCCCCGAGAGCAGGAAGAAGTTGGGGAAGCCTGCGACGGTCGTGCCCAGGTGGGCGGCCGGGCTGGTCCCCCAGACGTCGCTCAGCCGCCGCCCCTCGCGCCCGACGACGCGGCGGCCGAACGGGATTTCGGTGACGTAAAACCCTGTGGCGAAGACGATCACGTCGGCGGCGTGCTCGCGCCCGTCCGGCCCGACGACACCGCGCGGCCGGACCTCGCTCGCAGCCCCGTCGACGACCGTAACATTGGGCTGGGTGAGGGCCGGGTAGTAATCGTCCGAGAGCAGAACGCGCTTACAGCCGAAAAGGTAGTCCGGCGTAAGCACGCGGCGCAGGTCGGGGTCGCGGACTTGCCGCCGGAGGTGGAGCCTCGTCACGGCCTCGACGGCGCGGGCGATCAGCGGATGACGGAAGGCGAGCCCGAACGTCTCGCGGTAGCGGTAGAGCGCGCCGTGCACCAGGCGGTGGAGCCACGGCCACCGCTGGAGCCGGCGGCGCGCGGCCTCGCCAACGGCTCGGTCGCGGCGCGGCATTACCCACGGAGCCGTCCGCTGGAACAGCGTCAGGTGCGCCACCTGCGGCTGGATCGCCGGGACCACCTGAATCGCCGACGCCCCGGTGCCGATGACGGCGACGCGCCGGCCGGAGAGGTCGAGGTCCGGGTCCCACTGCGCGGTGTGCATGGCGACGCCCTCGAACTGCTCCAGTCCACGAAGCGGCGGCAGCCGGGGCTCGGCCAGCGAGCCGGGCGCGGCCACGAGCACGTCCGCCGTCCACGCGCCTTGGCTGGTCTCGATATGCCACCGCGCCGCCGCGTCGTCCCACCGAGCCGCCGTCACCTCGTGCCGGAACCGCACGCGCTCGGTCACGCCGAACTGCTCGGCGACACGGCGGAGGTAATCTCGGATCTCGGGTTGGGGCGAGAACCTCCGGCTCCAGCCGGGGTTGGGCGCGAACGAGAACTCGTAGAGGTGGGAGTGGACATCGCACGCCGCGCCGGGGTAGACGTTGTCGCGCCAGACGCCGCCGACCTCATCGGAACGCTCGAACACGACCAGGTCCTCGACGCCGTCGACGAGCAACCGGGCCGCAAGGCCGACCCCGGCGAAACCGGTCCCGACGACGGCCAAGCGAGCGTGGGGAGGCGTGGAGCTAGAGGACGGCACGGCGTGCGGCAAAGCGAGTAGAGGTCGCCTTCTATACGCGCGTGCCGTGCGTCGGATCGGCTGACCTCCCAACAAAGCGATGCCGTCAGCTCTCGCCGAGCGCCTCCACGCCAGGGGCTTCTGGAAACGAAATAAGGGCAAGCGACCCGCATCGCGCCGCTACGACCTCCTACCGCTGCTGCCTTCCGGCCCTGACGGAGTTCAGAGGGAGCTGGCCGTACGGGACTTGCCCTTATGCCGCCGGCAGGCCCACACGCTCGGGCGGCCGGACTCCAGTGATGCCAATATACACAGACGCCGTAGGCCGGATCCGCGTCACGCGATTTTCAACGGCTGCGCTGTTTTACAACAGCCCGACCGGGTCCACGTCGAGGTTGATCCGAATGCCTTTGGGGGGCGCGCCGAACTCGGCCGTCACGGACCGGACGAGCCGCGAGAGCGCGTAGGGGTGCCCCGGTTCGCCGCTCTTGACGATGGTGTGGAAGCGGAACTGCTTCTTCACGCGGCCGATGAACGCCGGCTCCGGGCCGAGCACCTCGGCCGCCCCGGCGTGCTGCCGGAGCAGCCGTGTCCACCGCTCGGCGATCGTCTGTACGGCCCGTTCGTTCGGCCCCTTGAACTCGACGCTCGCGAGCCGGCCGTAGGGCGGGTAGCCGAAGGCGCGGCGGTCGGGGAGCTCGGTGCGGAGGAAGCCGAGGAAGTCGTGCCGCGCGGCGTGCTGGAGCGCGGGCGTCTCGGGGCTGCGGGTTTGCAGGATGACCTCGCCGCGAAGCGCGCCGCGCCCGGCCCGGCCCGCGACCTGCATCAGGAGCTGGAACGTCCGCTCGGCCGCGCGGAAGTCCGGCAGCAGGAGGCCCGTGTCGGCATCGACCACGCCGACGAGCGTGACGCGGGCGAAGTCTAGCCCCTTCGCCACCATCTGGGTCCCGATCAGGATGTCGGCGTCGCCCCGGCCGAAGGCGTCGAGGATCTTCTGGTGGGCGTTCTTGCGGCCGGTCGTGTCGAGGTCCATCCGCAGGACGCGCGCCTCGGGAAACACCTCGGCGATTTCCTCCTCGACGCGCTGCGTGCCGGCCCCGACGCGGGCGAGGTCAGGCGAGCCGCACGCCGGGCACGCGCTCGGCAGCGGCTCGACCAGGCCGCAGTAGTGGCAGCGGAGGTGGCGGTGGCTCTTGTGGAAGGTCAGCGTGACGGCGCAGTCGCGGCACTCGGGCGTGTGGCCGCAGTCGTCGCACGTGACCACGGGCGAGTAGCCGCGCCGGTTCTGGAGGAGGATGACGCCCTCGCCCTTCCCGAGCCGGTCGCGGATGGCCTCGCGCAGCGGGTGCGAGAGCGCGCCCTTGAGCCGCCGGACCTTCTTCTCCCACGTCAGGTCCACGATCTCGACCGGCGGCAGCTCGGCGGCCCCGCCGGGGACGGGCACGCGGGCGGGCATCGGCAGGAGGTCGTACTTGCCGGACTTCGCGTTGAGGTAGCTCTCCAGGCTCGGCGTGGCGCTGCCGAGCACGCAGACGGCGCGCTCGAGGTGGGCGCGCATCACGGCCACGTCGCGGGCGTGGTAACGCGGGGCCGGGTCGAACTGTTTGTAGCTCCCCTCGTGCTCCTCGTCGACGACGATCAGCCCGACGTCGCGGAGCGGCGCGAAGATCGCCGAGCGCGGGCCGATGGCGACCGAGAACCGGCCGCCGTTCAGGTGCCGCCACGCGTCGTAGCGCTCGCCGGCGCTCATCCGGCTGTGGAGCACCGCCACGCGGTCGCCGAAGTGGGCGCGGAAGCGGCGCACCGTCTGCGGCGTCAGCGCGATTTCGGGGACGAGCACGATCCCGGTCCGCCCGGCGTCGAGCGTCTGCCGGAGCGCCCGGATGTAGACCTCGGTCTTGCCGCTGCCCGTCGCGCCGTGGAGCAGGAACGTCGCCGTCTCCCCGGCCTCGAGCGCCGCGCCGATCCGGGCGAGAGCGTTCGCCTGCCCTGCGTTCGGTGTGTGCACCGGCGGCGGCTCGAGCGGCGCGTCGCCGAACGGCGTGCGAACGGTCTCGCGCTCGACCCGCTCGACCAGTCCCTTTTCGGCGAGGCTCTTGACCGTCGCGCTCGACGCGCCACTCGCGGCGAGCACGTCGGCCTGCCGAGGCTCCGGCTCGCCGTCGGACCGCAGCCGGAGGAGCGTCTCGAGGGCCGCCGTCTGCTTCGCCCCGCGCAGCGACGCGGCCTCCTCGGTGCCCACGCCGTCGGCCAGCCGCAGGTGCCACTCGGTCTTGACGGAGGCGGAGGCCGGGGCCAGCTCTTTCTCGACGCGGACCAGCTCGTCCCGCTCGAGCCGCCGGAGCAGGCTCGCCGTGACCCCGTCGACGCTGTGTTGCAGCGTGCCCACCGGCTGCGGGCCGCTCGCTTCCAGCGTCGCCAGCACCTGCCCGGCCGCGCCGTTGAGGCCGAGGGCGGGCCGCTCGGTGCGGTGGACGACCCGGTGGCTCTCGACGGTGGCACCCGCCGGGAGCGCGGACTTGAGCACCTCGCCCCAGGCGCACACGTAGTAGTCGGCGATCCACCGCGTCAGCCGGAGCAGCACCGGCGAGAACGACGGCACCTCGTCGAGCACGTCGCGGATCGGCCGGAGGCGCGCGCCGGCTTCGTCGGTGCGCTCGGTGACGACGCCGGTGAGGGTGCGCGGCCCGAACGGGATCAGGACGCGAGCGCCGAGTACGGCCTCGGCCTCGAGCTCCGCCGGAACGAGGTACGTGTAGACCTTGTCGACGGGAGTGAGGGGAACGACGCGGGCAGTGGGCATGGCGCGGCTTCGGCGGGGCCGGAAGCTACGACGCGCCCTCAGGCAGACGCGGCCTGCCGGGGAAGACGGACGACAGTCAACCAGAAGCCCTCGATCGCCCGGACGACGGCCATCAGCTCGTCGAGGTCGGCGGGCTTGGTGATGTAGCAGTTGGCGTAGCGCGCGTAGGCTTGGTCGATGTCTTCGCGCGCCGCCGACGAGGTGAAGATGACGACCGGGATCTTGCGGAGCGCGGGGTCGGCTTTCATTTCGGCCAGCACCTCGTGCCCGCTCTTCCTCGGCATGTTGAGGTCCAGCAGGACCAGGTCCGGGGTGACGGCCTCCTCGTGACCCTCCTCGCGTCGCAGAAAGGCCATCGCCTCCTCGCCGTCGCCCGCGATGTGCAGGTGGAGCGGGAACGAGGTCTCGGCGAGCGCCTGCTTCGCCAGCTCCACGTCGCCGGGGTTGTCCTCGACGATCAGGACTTCGATTGGTGTACCACTCATCCCCATTTCTCGGCAGCGAAGTGAGGGAGATTCCGAACACGGCGTGTCGGAACGTAGACATGCTGCGCCAGCCGATCCTCTCCCATGCCTCGGCGGAGGCACGGCCCAGAAAGTGCCAATACTGTGCCGGCCTCGCCCCGCATCGACGGGCTAGGCCGTCCGGGTCACGGCTTGCTGGAACGCGCCGACGTTCTCCGCTATCGTCCCCTCGCCCCGGAAGATGGCGCTCGCCGCGACGAGCACGTCCGCCCCCGCGTCCACGAGCCGGCGCGCATTGGAGGGCTTGACGCCGCCGTCGACCTCGACGAGCGCGCCTGCGCCGAGCGTGTCGATCAGCCCCCGGACCCGCCCGACCTTTCGGACCGACGACTCGATGAACGCCTGCCCCGAGAAGCCGGGGTTGACGGACATCACGAGCGCCAGGTCGAGGTCCGACAGCACCTCCTCGAGGAGGTACGGCGGCGTCGCCGGGTTGAGCGCGACGCCCGCCTGCGCGCCGGCCTCTTTGATCTGCTGCACGACGCGGTGCAGGTGCGGCGTCGCCTCCTGATGCACCGTGATGACGGACGCCCCGGCCTCGGCGAACGCCTCGACGTAGCGCTCCGGCTCGGCGATCATCAGGTGGACGTCGAGCCGCACGCCGGTCTCGTCGGCGAGCGCCCGCAGCCCGCGTATCACCGGCACGCCGAGCGAGAGGTTCGGCACGAAGTGCCCGTCCATCACGTCGATGTGCAGCCATTCGCAGCCGGCCTCGACGGCCGCGCGGGCGTCGCGCTCCAGGTGGCCGAAGTCGGCGGAGAGGATCGAGGCGGAGAGCGTCATTGGGGAGGCGGAGTCGGTGAGCGGGGCGCGGTGGGCTCGGTATGCCTCACCGTCCGAACGGTTCACCGCCTCCAGCCTCACCCGCTCACTTCGTCCTGCCGCGCGCAGTTGCGGTAGGCCCTCGCGCGGTCGAGGACGAGGCTCACCCGGTCGCCGTTCACCTCGGCCGTGGCCGTGCCGGCGGTGTCGCGGTAGGCGGTCTCGCCGGTGCGGACCATCAGCAGCGGTTCCTGACTGTCGCCGACGACGGCGGCGGCGGTGCTGCGGTCGGGCGAAAGGCTCAGGAGGAAGGTCTCGCCCCCGGCGCAGGCGTAGCGGACGACGGGCGTGCTGAAGGCCTCGCCCTCGTCCTCATCGTCGGGCTTGTCCGGCACCTCGGGGAGGTCGGCGTCGCCGAGCGGGGCCTCGTCCAGGACGGGGTCGTAGGTCTGGCTGTCGGGCGACTCGCAGGCACCGAGGGCGAGGGTGCACAGGGCGAGCAGGCAGAGGAGGGAGCGCATCGGGCTGGGGCGTGGGTGAGCGGCAGGGTAGGCCGGGACTATCGGCGGATCGGCGTCTGCTGTTTAGCCGGGCTAGTGTTTAGCCGGGCTCGCTGTCAACCGGGCTTGCGGGCCACGAGCGCCCGCGCCGCCTCGGCGACGGCCTCGGCCGTGAAGCCGAGCTTGCGGAGCACCTCGTCGCCGGGGGCGGACGAGCCGAAGCGCCACAGCCCGATCACGGTCCCGTCGAGGCCGACCCACTCGCCCCACCCGAGCGGGCTCGCCGCCTCGACGCCGACGCGGGCGCGGACGCTCGGCGGGAGCACGTGGTCGCGGTAGGCCTGGTCCTGGTCGCGGAAGATTTCCCAGCACGGCATCGAGACCACGCGCGCGGCGATGCCCTCGCCGTCGAGCGTTTTCTTCGCCTCCAGGGCGAGGTGGACCTCGGAGCCGGTGGCGAGCAGCAGCACGTCCGGCTCGCCGTCCCCCGCCAGGACGTAGGCCCCGCGCCGGGTGCCGTCGGCCGGGGCGTAGGCCGAGCGGTCGAGCGTCGGGAGGGCCTGCCGGGAGAAGGCGAAGGCGGTCGGCCCGTCGGTGCGGTCGAGCGCGAGCCGCCACGCCTCGGCGGTCTCGTTCGCGTCGGCGGGGCGGAGGGTGTGGAGGTGCGGGATCGAGCGCAGCGCGGCGAGGTGCTCGATGGGCTGGTGCGTCGGCCCGTCCTCCCCCAGCCCGACCGAGTCGTGGGTGTAGACCCAGATCACCGGGGCCTCCATCAGCGCCGAGAGGCGGACGGCGGGCTTCATGTAGTCGGAGAACGTGAGGAACGTGCCGCCGAAGCCGCGCAGCCCGCCGTGGAGGGTGAGGCCGTTGAGGACCGCGCCCATCCCGTGCTCGCGGACGCCGAAGCGGAGGTACCGGCCCTCGGGGTTCTCGTGGGAGAAGTTCTGCGCCTCCTTGGTCTTGGTCTTGTTCGAGGGCGTCAGGTCGGCCGAGCCGCCCATGAGCGCGGGGACTTTCTCAAAGATGGCTTCCAAGACCTTGCCGCTAGCGGCCCGTGTCGCCATGCCTTTCGCGTCGGGCTCGAAGGTGGGGAGGTTCTTCTCCCAGCCGCTCGGCGGTGCCGGGTCGTGCATCGCGTCCCACTTCTGGGCGAGGTCGGGGTTGGCCTCGCGCCATGCGTCCCACCGGATCTTCCACTCGCTGTGGGCCTCGGCGCTCGCGCAGGCGGCGCGGCCCATGAACTGCTTCGCCTCGTCGGGGACGTGGAACGCCGGCTCCAGCGGGATGCCGAGGTTCTCCTTCGTCAGCCTGACCTCGTCTGGGCCGAGCGCGTCGGAGTGGATGGACGAGGTGCCGGCCTTCGACGGGCTGCCGAAGCCGATGGTCGTGCGGACGGCGAGGAGCGTGGGCCGGTCGAGGACGCCCTGCGCGGTGCGGAGCGCGTCGCGGACGGCGGCCTTGTCGTGCCCGTCCACGCCGCGGATCGTGTGCCAGCCGAGGGCCTCGTAACGGGCGACGGGGTCCTCGGTGAAGGCGAGGTCGGTCGAGCCGTCGATGGTGATCTCGTTGTCGTCGTAGAGCACGACCAGCTTGCCGAGCTTGAGGTGCCCGGCGAGCGAGCACGCCTCGTTCGAGACGCCCTCCATCAGGTCGCCGTCGGAGGCGATGACCCAGGTCCAGTGGTCGACGACCGGGTGCGCGTCGGTGTTGAAGGTGGCCGCGAGGTGCTTCTCGGCGATCGCCAGCCCGACGGCCGTCGCGATGCCCTGCCCGAGCGGGCCGGTCGTGGTCTCGATGCCTTTGGCGAGGAAGTTCTCGGGGTGCCCGGCGGTCTTGCTCCCCCACTGCCGGAAGCGCTTCAGCTCGCCCAGCGTCATGTCCTCGAAGCCCGCGAGGTGGAGCAGGCTGTAGAGCAGCATCGAGCCGTGCCCGGCCGAGAGCACGAAGCGGTCGCGGTCGGCCCACGCCGGCTCGGCGGGGTTGTAGCGGAGGAACTCGGTCCAGAGGACGGTCGCGGCGTCGGCCATGCCGAGCGGCAGGCCGGCGTGCCCGGAGTCGGCGGCCTCGACGGCGTCGATGGTGAGGCCGCGGATGGTGGTGGCGACGAGGTCCTGGAGGCGGGCGCGGTCGGCGTCGGTTTCGGCGATGGCAGGGGCAGACATGGCGGCGGGGACGGGATGAGAAGGGAGACCGAAAGGTAACGCGCTCGCCGCGCCCCGTTGGCCGCACCCGGCATAAACAAACGGAGGGGCGACCGACCGGTCGCCCCTCCGCAAAACGAATCGTAGCGCTCCTCCGCTAGCGCCGGCCGCGCTTGCGCGAGGACGGGCGGCCGGCACCATCTGGTTTGGAGCCGCTCGACCTCGAGCGGTTCGCCCCCTGGCCCGGCCCGCGCTGGCGCGACGGCTTGCCCGAGCGGCCCTGCTTCTTCGGCGCGGCCGTCGGCTCGGCGCGGGCGTCGTAGCTGAAGTCGGCGTAGGTGCTGCGCTCGAAGCGCTGCCCGGTGTGGCGCTCGATCTGCCGGAGGTAGGCCTCCTCGTCGGTGGCGACGAACGTCAGCGCGTCCCCAGTCGCCTCGGCGCGGCCCGTGCGGCCGATGCGGTGGATGTAGTCCTCGGCCTGGTTCGGCGTGTCGAAGTTGACCACGTGCGAGATGCCGTCCACGTCGATCCCGCGCGCGGCGATGTCGGTGGCGACGAGCACCTGGACCGTGCCGCGCTTGAAGTCGGCCAGGGCGCGCTGGCGCTGGTTCTGCGAGCGGTTCGAGTGGATGGCCGCCGCCGCGATCCCGCGCTGCCCGAGCTTCTTGGCGATCCGGTCGGCGCGGTACTTGGTCCGCGAGAAGACGAGCACGTTCTCGACCGCCTCGGTCTCGAGGACGTGGAAGAGCAGGTCCATCTTCTGGGTCTGGGCGACGGGGTAGACGTACTGCGTCACCGAGGCGGCCGGGTTGCGCCGCTCGCCGACCTCGATGCGCTCAGGCCGGCGCTGGATGCTGGCCGCTAGCTCCTCGATGGCGCGCGGCATGGTCGCCGAGAACAGCAGCGTCTGCCGCTCCTCCGGGAGCCGGGCGACGATCTTGCGGATGTCGTTGACGAACCCCATGTCGAGCATCCGGTCGGCCTCGTCGAGCACGAGCACCTCGACGTGCGACAGGTCGAGGTTGCCCCGGTCCAGGTGGTCGAGCAGGCGGCCCGGCGTGGCGCTCACCAGGTCGATCCCGCGTCGGAACGCGCTGATCTGCCCGCCCATCCCGACCCCGCCGAAGACGGCCGTGGTGCGGAGGCCGGTGTGCTTGCCGTAGGCTCGGGCGGCGACCTCCACCTGGAGCGCAAGCTCGCGCGTCGGCGCGACGACGAGCGCCCGGACCGGACGCCGTTTCGCCTGCGACGGGCGCTGGGCGAGGCGGTCGAGGAGCGGGAGGACGAAGGCGGCGGTCTTGCCGGTGCCGGTCTGGGCGCAGCCCGTGAGGTCGGCCCCCGAGAGGGCGAGGGGGATGGCCGCAGCCTGGATCGGCGTCGGCGTGGTGTAGCCGGCCTCGACGACCCCACGAAGGATGGGCGTGGAGAGGCCGAGCGATTGGAACGTGGTCATGCGAAGAAGGCTTGCCGGCGCGGCGGCCGTGTGGCCGCACGCGAAGCGATGGGTCGAGCGCTGTCGGGCACATCGGAGCCTGGAGCAGCGGCGCGGGCAAAGCCTTCTGATCGGGACGTTCAGATCAGATCGCCGCAGGTGCCGGCCGTAGGGCGCGGGCACGGAGCCAGAAGAGACGGTCTCGAGGAGCGAGTCGGGAAGTCCGCTTCCGAGACGATGGGTTGAACCGGGAACGGTGTATCAGAATGATGACCCAAGCTACGCGGCAGTCCGTCTCCCGATTTCTCAGACGCACCGAAGAGCAGAAGAACTCTCCGCGCGGTCGGCTCGCTGCACCGTCACCCCATCCTCCTGCATTGCGGCCGAACATAGCGCAGACCTGCGATATAGCTCTCGGATACTCACCTACATGACCTGCCGTGCCTGCGCGATGGCTCGCCGGGCGTCTTCCGGGGTCAACTCGGGCAGGCGGAGGCCTAGCAAGTTAAGACGGATCCGTCGGAAGGGGAAAAAGGGCACGAGCCGTGGTTGGCCGTTGTCTCACCCCGTGCTCTGCATCGCGGCGGCGATGCCGTTGAGCGAGACGAAGAGCGCCTCTTGCAATGCCTCAGCGTCCTCGCCCTCGTTGCCCCCGCTGCGCCACCGCTGCATCAGCTCGAGCTGCACCAGGTTGAGTACGTCGGTGTACGGGTTGCGCAGCCGGATCGACTTCGCGATGACGGGGCTGTGCGCCAGCAGCCGGTCCTGCCCGGTGATGCCGAGGAGGGCGCGCTCCGCCCGGTCGAACTCGGCGGCGATGCGCTCGTGCTGATTCCCGTCGGCCAGGTCGGCGTAGCGCTCGGCGATCGCAAAGCGTGCCCTCGCCATCTCCCGGAGCGCGTTGCCGACGACAGCCTGGAAGAACGGCCAGTCGGCGTACATCTGCCGGAGACGGTCGGCGTGCTCTGGGCGGGTCATCGCCTGGGCGAGGGCCGTGCCGACGCCGTACCAGCCGGGCACGGTGTAGCGCGGCTGCGTCCAGGCGAAGACCCACGGGATCGCCCGTAGCCCGTCGAAGTCGACCTCGCTCGCGGCCTTGCGGGAGATCGGGCGCGAGGCCATCGGGATGCCGGCGATGTGCTCGATGGGTGTGGCGGCGAGGTACCACGGCCAGAACGCCGGATCGTCGATGAGCGCGCGGTACGCCTCCATCGAGGTGTCGGCGAGCTGCTGCATCAGGCCGTGGTCGGCATCCTCCCCCGGCCCTTCGAAGCCGGCCGTGCGCTCGGCCTCCCCGGCGTCGGCGAGGGCCCCGAGCTGGGCGTGGACGATCTGCTCGAGGTGCCGCCGGGCGATGCCGGGGTGGGCGTAGCGGAACGAGATGACCTCGCCCTGCTCGGTGAACCGGATGCGCCCCGTCTGCGATTCCGGCGGCATCGCCCGGATGGCCTGGCCCGCCCGGCCGCCGCCGCGCCCGACGGTCCCACCGCGCCCGTGGAACAGCCGGAGGTCGAGCCCGAACCGGCGGCAGACCCTCGCGATTGCGCCCTGCGCCTTGTGGAGCGACCAGTTGGCCTGCCAGTAGCCGCCGTCCTTGTTCGAGTCCGAGTAGCCGAGCATGACCTCTTGCACGCGGCCGCGCGCGACGAGCTGCCGGACGTAGACCGGGTGGCTGAACAGCTTCTCGAGTAGGGCCTCGGCGCGGTCGAGGTCGGCGATGGTCTCGAGCAGCGGGACGACGTCGAGCGGGCACGCCACCGCGCCGTCGCGCGCGCGGTGCCACAGCCCGGCCTCCTTGAGCAGGAGCAGGACCTCGAGCACGTCGCTGACGGCGTCGGTCATCGAGATGATGTAGGACCCGATGCTCTCCGGCTCGGCCTCGACGGCGCGCCGCACGACGGCCAGCACGCTCAGCACGCGCTCGGTGTCCTCCCCAAGTGGGGCGCCCGGCGCGCGGAGCGGGCGCGGGTTCCGAAGCTCAGCACTCAAAACCTCTAGCCGCTCGGCCTCGCCGAGCGCGGCGTAGTCGCCGGTGACCCCGGCGAGGCGGAGCAGGTCGGCGACGGCGGCTTCGTGGACGCGGCTGTGCTGCCGGACGTCGAGCGCGGCGAGGTGGAACCCGAACGCCTCGGCCTGCACCCGGAGGTCGGCGAGCGGACCGCTTCGGACGAGGGTTTCCAGGCCAGCGGCTTCCAGACTTCCGGCGATGAGCGCGAGGTCGGCCCGGAAGGTTGCCGCGTCGTAGCCGGCGGCCTCGCCGCCGAGCAGCCGGTCCAGCTCGGCCTGCATGAGCGACAGCTTGAGGCGGACCGGCTCGTGCGCGTTCTGCTGCCGTCGGCGCTCGGGCAGGGTGTCGAGGAGCGGGTCGGCCTCGATGGATTCGCGGAGGGCGGCGAAGGGGTCGCCCGGCGTCTGCCGCTCGGAGACCGAGAGCGTGAGGCGGAGCTCATCGAGCGCGCGGCGGTAGAGCCGGAGCGCGTCCTCGCGGTGGACGCCGAGCGTCCAGGCCGTCACCTCGGCCGTCACGCGCGGATTGCCGTCGCGGTCGCCGCCGATCCACGAGCGGTAGCGGAGAACCGGCGGGAGGCTCGGGGCTTCAGCATCGTAGTAGGCGGTGAGGGCGCGGCGGAGGTCGGCGTGGATGCGGGGGACGGTCTGCCAGATGGTGGTCGCGACGAAGTAGAGCCCGTGGCGGACCTCGTCCTCGACCGTCACGGCCGTCGACCGGATCTCGTCGGTGGCGAGCAGCAGCCGGATCGAGTCCTCGATCTCGCCGACGAGGGCGTCGTCCTCGGCCGGCGTCGTGTCGCGGTCGCGGAGGGTACCGAGCAGGTCGGCGAGGCGCTGCTGGTGGAACAGGATCGAGCGGCGGCGGGCCTCGGTCGGGTGCGCCGTCAGCGTCGGCTGGATGTCGAGCTGGGCGACCAGGCCGAGCACCTCGTCGAGCGAGCGGCCGTCCTCCTTGAGCGCGCCGATGGCGGCCATGACCGACTCGGCGCGCGGCTCCTCCGGCGATGCGTCGCGCGCCCGCTCCCGGTTGATGCGCAGGATTTCCAACTGCTCGGCCTTGTTGACGAGGTGGAAGAACGTCGTGAACGCCCGCAGGAGCGCCACCAAGCTGGGGAGCGGTTGGTCGGCGAGGAGGCGGGCGGCCTGCTCGTGCTCGCCCTCGCGGCAGAGCCGGCGGAGCGTCTCGACCAACTCGAAGGCGTCGTCGCCGTAGCGCGCCCGCACCGCGCGGCCGAGGAGCGAGCCGAGCAGATTGACGGTGCGCGAGAGCGGGGCCGAGATGCCGGAGCCTTCGGACTCCAGGTCGAGGCCGCCGGGCAGCGAGGTGGGGATGGGCACGGGCGCAGGTGGTGGGTGAGCGCCCAAGATACCCGCCGCTAGGCGAGCGGCCCGGCCTCTCGCACGGAGAAGCCGGGCCGCTGAGCCTGGACGGGCCGAGGCCTAGCGCACGAGTGTGACGCGCTGCACCGCCGTCGCGCCCACACCCGTCGCCCGAACGAGGTAGAGCCCGCTCGGCAGCGCCGAGGCGTCCCACAGCAGCCGGTGCGTGCCGGCCTCGACCTCGGCGTCGACGAGCACCGCCACCCGGCGGCCGAGCGCGTCGTAGACGGACACCGCCACGCGCCCACTCTTCGGCACGTCGAGCGCGAAGGTGGTGCTCGACCGGAACGGGTTCGGGTAGGCTGCGGCCAAGCCAAACGCCTCCGGTACGGCCGACACGGCGGCCTCGGCCGTCTCTACTGCGGCGTCCGACGTGGCGGCCATCAGTACCGACCCGTCAGCGGCGAGCCACGGCGTCGCCTCGCGCACGGCCCAGGTCTCCCCGCCTGCTATCGGGCGCGCCGCCGAGGTAACCTCGACCGTGAAGTCCACCTGGTCGACGACCACGCCGGGGAATTGCCCGATCTTGATCGAGTAGGTGTAGGTCCCGTTCGGCGCAAAGCCCGGCACCGGCTGCGTGAAGCTCAGCACCGGCGAGGAGGCATTCGGCGGGAGCGTCCCCGAGAGGATGCGGCCCTGGGCCAGCGTCGTCGAGCCGAGCTGGGCGGTGAAGAACACGTCGCCGGTGATCGGGGCGTTCGTGTTGTTGGTGACCGCGTAGGCAAACTGGATCGTGCCGGGCTTCGCCACGACGACCGGCGAGCCGGCCGGGTCGCCGTTGACCGCAACGAGGTCGAAGTTGGGCACGGTCAGCACCTCGACTGTCACCTCGTCGGCGCCCTCATCCACGGTCACGTCGAAGGTGTAGCCGAAGGGCCCCTCGACCGTGTCGAAGCTGCCGCTCAGCTCGCCGCCGGCGGTGAGGACAGTGAACATGTCGCCGATGCCGGGGGCGTCGCCGACGGCGATCTCGATGCGGAGCGTGCCGTTGAGGGTGGCGTCGCCGGTGACGGCGAGCTGGTCGTAGTCGTCGCCGGGCGTGTCGCCGCCGATCTCGACGACGAGCGCGGCGTCGTCCGAGGGCGTCCAGTCGTTTTGCCACGTCAGGATGCCGGGCGAGGTGCCGGGGGCGGTGTCGCCGTCGTGGGCGAAGGTGGCGTTCGTGATGTCGAACGTGCCGGTGCCCTGGATGCGCGCCTCGTCGGCGTGGTTGAACGCCGCGTTGACGTCGATCTCCCCGCTGACTACGGAGACCGTGCCGTTGTTGTCGAAGACCAGGCCGGAGGCGACGGACGAGGTGCCGGTTCCGCCGGACTTGCGCAGCACGCCATCGTTGACGAACGCCTTCGTGCCGGTGCCGCCGCCGCTAGCGAAGTCGGCGTCCGTCTGAATGTCGAACGTGCCGCCGGCGGCGTTGACGAACGTCGCGCCGAAGATGAAGCGCAGCCCGGTCGCGCCGACGACCTCGGTGAGCCCCTCATTCGTCACAGTCGCGCCGCTGAGGTCCTTGAAGCTGCTCCCCGTCAAACGCAACAGGCCGACGTTCGTGATGTCCTGGAGCACATTGCCGGAGCGCCACTCCAGCCCGGTGCCGCCGAAGTCGAGCGCGTCGCCGGTGAGCGTGCCGGCCTCGGCGGCGACCGCGCCGGCGGGCTCGCCCGAGATGCGCCCGACGACGGTGTGGGTGCCGTTGCTGAACCGGACCTCGGCCCCGGCAGCGGCGGTGAACGTCGCGTCGGTGTGGGTGCCGCCGGTGTTGAGGCGCAGCATGCCGACCTCAGCGCGAACCGTGCCGTTGTTGTTGAAGACCAAGCCGGAGTTGACAGACGAGAGGCCCGTGCCGCCGGACTTGCGCAGCACGCCGTTGTTGACGAAGGTGCTGGCGGGGCTGCCGCCGCCGAAGCTGAAGCCGGCGTCGGTCTGGAGGTCGAAGAGCGCGTTGTTTACGAAGGTGCCGCCGCTGAACAGCCGCAGCCCGGTGTTGCCGACGACCTCGACCACGCCGGCGTTCGTCACCGTCGTGTTCGAGACGTCCTTGAAGCTGCTCCCCGTCAGGCGCAGCAGCCCGACATTCGTGAGGTCGACGAACCGGCCGAACTGCCACTCCAGACCCGTTCCGCCGAAGCCGAGTTGCTCGCCGGTGAGCATAGCACCGGTGACGGTGACGGCGCCGGCCGGGTTGCCCGAGAGCGTGCCGACGACGGTGTGAGTGCCGCTAGTGAACTGCACCGTCGCACCGGCATTCGCCGTAAAGGTGGCGTCGGTGTGGGTGCCAGAACTGGCGAGGCGGATCGTGCCGGTCTCGGCGCGGACGGTGGCGCTGTTGTCGACGGCGACGCTGCCGAGCGTCGAGATGCCAGTGCCGCCAGACTTGCGCACGAGCCCGTTGTTGACGAACGCCCTGGTGCCGGACCCGCCGCCATTGGCAAAGTGGCTCGCGTCACCCTGGAGGTCGAGGACGCCGCTGGCGGCGTTGACGAACGTCGCCTCGCTGATGAAGCGAATACCCGCCGTGCTGCCCATCGTCACGAGCGCCCGGTTGTCGAGCGTGCCGTCTCGGAGGTCTTTGAAGCTGCCCCCGGAGATCGCTACCAGGCCGCTGTTGACGAGCGTGCCGGTGAGTTGGCCGCCCTGCCAGTCATACACGCCGCGAGAGAGGACCGCGCCAGGGCTGTTGAGGGTGAGGACGCGGTTCGTGTTCAGGAGCGTCTGCCTGCCGCCGGACGGCCGCCCGAGCGTGAGGCTCCGGATCGTCGGGCTAACGTCGAGCGTGACGGTGTAGGTGCCGGCGAGCGTGATGCAGGCGTCGTCGCTCGCGCCCGGCACGCCGGCCGACCAGTTGGCGGCGTCGGACCAGACGCCGCCCCCAGCGTCCGTCCAGTTCGTGGTGCAGGATTGCGCTTGGGCCGGGCTGAAGCCGACGAGCGCGAGGGCGAGGGCGAGCAGGCCGAGGCGGCAGAGGGTAGAGAGACCGGTCATGGAATACCTCGCGGTACTGGTGGTTGTGGACGTTCAACGGAGGAGCGGAGGCGGCTGCGTCGCTGACTCGGTGGAGCAGCCGGTTGGCAGACCGCTCCGCCGGTAGGAAACATACCAAACCGGCCTACGACCTTTGGATATTTGCACATGCGTCACAGGCGTAACGCCTCACCCACCAAGACACCCCCTCGCACTCACCATCCGGGTATCCCGGACGTGGCGCGCGTCCGCCTCCTGAAACCCGGCCTCCGAGGGGATGCGCGAGCACCAGAGGACAGCGTACCTTTGCGTCCCCTCGTCCTTCACACCGCTATGCGCCTGCTCCACGCTCTGCTCTTCCTCGCCGCCATGCCCGCCCTTGCCCAGACCGCCCCGCCCGTCGCTGACGTCCGCCCGACCGAGCTGACGATGCACAGCGACACCCGCACCGACAACTACTTCTGGCTGAAGGAGCGCGACGACCCCGAGGTGATCGCCTACCTCGACGCCGAGAACGCCTACTTCGAGGCCGAGACCGCCCACCTCGACGCCTTTGAGGACGCGCTCTTCGAGGAGATCAAGGGCCGCATCAAGGAGGACGATGCCGGCGTCCCCTACCGCCTCGGCGACTGGCTCTACAGCTACCGCTTCGAGACCGGCGAGCAGTACCCCGTCTACACCCGCCGCCCGCTCGGCGAGTTGGAGGCCGAGGTCGTCACCCTCGACGTGAACGCCCTCGCCCGGAACCACGAGTTCTACAGCGCCCGCGTCTCCGAAGCCTCGGTCAGCCCCGACGGCCGGACTCTGGCCTGGGCCGCCGACACGACGGGTCGCCGGCTCTACACGATCCGCTTCAAAGACTTGGAGACGGGCGAAATCCTGGGCGACGAGATATCCGCCGTGACAGGCAACTTCGCGTGGGCGAACGATAGCCAGACGTTCTTCTACAGCCGGCAGGACCCCGAGACGCTCCGCTCGGACCGCATCTTCCGCCACACGCTCGGCACCGACCCGGCCGATGACGTGCTGGTGTACGAGGAGACCGACGACACCTTCATCACGTATGTCGGCAAGACGACCTCGGACGCCTACCTCGTGATCGGCTCCAGCCAGACGCTCGCCACCGAGTACCGCATCATCCCAGCCGACGAACCCGCGACGGCCCCGCGCGTGCTCGTCCCCCGCGAGCGCGACCACGAGTACCACGTCGACCACCTCGGCGACCACTTCTACATCCGCACCAACCGGGGCGAGGGCGGCGGCAAAGCCGACAACTACCGCTTGGTCCGCGCGCCCGAGGACATGCCGGGCGTCGAGTATTGGGAGGAGGTCGTCCCCCACCGCGCCGACGTGCTCCTCGAAGACATCACGCTCTTCGACGACTTCCTCGTGCTGAGCGAGCGCCAGGACGGCCTGACCCGGCTCCGCGTCCGCCCGTGGAACGAGCCGAGCGCCGAGCACTACGTCGCCTTCGACGACCCGGCCTACGTCGTCTACCCCGGCCAGAACCCGAACCCCGACACCGGCACGCTCCGCTTCGTCTACCAGGCGCCGACGACGCCCGCGACGACCTACGACTACGACATGGCGACGCGCGAGCGGACCCTCCTCAAGCAGGAGCCGGTCCTCGGCGGGTTCGACTCCGGTGCCTACCGCGCCGAGCGGCTGTGGGCACCGGCCCGCGACGGCAAGCGGGTCCCGGTCTCGCTCGTCTACCGGAAAGACCGCTTCCAGAGAGACGGCTCGAACCCGCTGCTGCTCTACGGCTACGGCTCCTACGGCCACAGCATCGACCCCGGCTTCTCCTCGACGCGGCTCTCGCTGCTGGACCGCGGGTTCGTCTTCGCCATCGCCCACATCCGCGGCAGCCAGACGCTCGGGCGGGCGTGGTACGAGGACGGCAAGCTGCTCACCAAGAAGAACACCTTCACCGACTTCATCGACGCCGCCGAGCACCTCAAGGCCGAGGGCTACGCCGACCCCGCGCGCATGTACGCGATGGGCGGCTCAGCCGGCGGCCTCCTCGTGGGGGCGGTCATGAACATGCGGCCCGACCTCTTCGACGGCGTCGTGGCCCAGGTGCCCTTCGTGGACGTGATGACGACGATGCTCGACGACACGATCCCGCTCACCACGAGCGAGTACGACGAGTGGGGCAACCCCAACGACAAAGCGTACTACGACTACATGCGCTCGTACTCGCCCTATGACAACGTGACCGCGCAGCCCTACCCGAACCTCCTCATCACGACCGGCCTGCACGACTCCCAAGTGCAGTACTGGGAGCCGGCGAAGTGGGCCGCCAAGCTCCGCGCGCTCAGGACCGACCAGAACCGGCTCTACCTCCACACCGACATGGGGGCCGGGCATGGCGGCGCGTCGGGCCGCTTCGACCGCTACCGCGAGGTCGCCCGCGACTACACCTTCCTCCTCGACCTCGCCGGGCTGACGGATACTGAATTCGGAAACTAAACAAGAAACATACCTCCTAATTTGTATATTCTCTAGCAAGAATGCGACTCTTTGACTGACCGATTCGTATAAAATAAACGCCGCCACTCGCAAGAGCGAGCGGCGGCGGACACATTTAAAATATATACTGTATCTTCTCGAGTACCCACTCCACATTACGGGGAATGCTCATTGTTATTGATGTTCTTTTGAGCCATTTCCAGAAACGGAAGTCTTTGTATTTTTTCATAACTTTAATAGTTATGAACAGCCTGTTGCTTGCCTCAATTTTGCATTATTTTAACTCTCGTATTAATATCACCTGAACATCAGGCTACGCTTGGTTAATTGAATCGCCTGCCCGTACTGTGGGGTGTGGGGCAGGTTCCCCTTGTTGCTCAAATCCACTAGCAAGCGAATTCAGCAGCGGCTATCGGTACACGTCCCGGCGGTTGCCCACCTTCACCACTTCCACGACGAGCACATCGTCCGATATGGTGTAGACGATTCGGTAGCTCCCCTGTCGGACGCGGTAGGCCTCTCGTCCCGCGAGTTTCGTGCAGCCTGGCGGACGCGGGTCGTCCGCGAGCGCTGCGATCCGTGCCACGACGCGCTGCCGGTCCTTCTTCCGGCTGATCGCTCGAATCTCCTTTGCCGCGCTCCTCTTGATCTCGACCCGGTACCGCTCCGGCATCAGATCGTGCCCTCGGCCTTCAGCTCCCGGACGAACGCCTCGAAGGAAACCGTAGGTTCGTCTGCACGCTCTTCGAGCGCCGCGAGATCGTCGGCGTCCTCGGCTAGCAGCACGCGGACGGCCTCGTTGACGACATCCGAAATGGACCGCTCGGCAGCGGCGGCCTTGAGGCGGAGGGCCTTGTGGAGCGCCGAGTCGAAGTAGACCGTAGCGCGCTTCGGGGGAGGCGTAGGCATCGAAAGGGTGTGGGTCGTAGAAACGCTACGACGTCAAAACGTCTTGGTCAGCTAGTGGTTTCGTGGCCTCCTACGCCGCTACGGGCTTGAGGCGGTCGAGGTAGTGGCGGTGGAGCTTGGAGACCTTCGGCGCGCTCACGGCCTGTGCTCTCGAGAGGCGAGCGCGTTCGCCGTTCGGATGACGCTGCCTCCTTCTGGTCGGCGGACCTTGCCGTTGTAGAAGGCGATCCGTTCCTCTCGCGTCGCCCCTTTCAATTCCTCGTAGTGGGCGTCCCGGATGCGTCGGACCATTCGCACGGCGTCAATCTGCTTCGGCTTCTCCATAGTGGGTCACCTCCCGAGGCGAGTAGATCTGAATCGGCTTGTAGCCGCGTTCGAGGTTCACCGCATTGAACACGCGGATTTTGTCGTAGTGTACGATGTGGCGGAAGTTCCAGCTTACGAGGAGGTCCACCTCGGCCAGCGTCGCCAGGGCGATGTGGCTCGCATCGTCGTAGTACTTCGGCGTGAGCACGCCGCGCGCGAGGTAGGCGTCGGCGAGGTCGAGCGCCTCGGCGCTTACGAGCAGAACCTCTGCGCCGAGCGCTACCAGTTCGTCGTAGGCCGCGCGGGCGCGCTCCGGTGCGTCCTCGATCTCCGCCGTGACGACGGCCGATACGACGGGCACGAAGCGGCCGAGGCGGAAGTCGTCGAACAGCCCGTTCGACCAGGGAGCGAACTCCGCGTCGAAGCAGCCTCCGATGACAGAGGTGTCGGTGTAGACGCGCTGAAGCTTCATGCCGCCAAGCTACGGTGGCCCGGCGCGGCAGAGCGAGAGGCAGCATCCCCTACGCCATCTCCGGCTTAAGGCGGTCGAGGTAGTGGCGGCGGAGCTTCGAGACCTTCGGCGCGATCACGGCCTGGCAGTAGGGCTGGCCGGGGTTCTGGCGGAAGTAGTCCTGGTGGTGCGCCTCGGCCTCGTAGAACTCGCCTAGCGGAGCCACCTCGGTCACGATTCCGCTGTCGAAGATCTGCTGCTTCGTCAGGTCGGCGATGACCTCCTCGGCGACGCGCTTCTGCTCGTCGTCGGCGTAGAAGATGGCGGAGCGGTACTGCGTGCCGGTGTCGGCTCCCTGGCGGTTGAGGGTCGTCGGGTCGTGGGTGGCGAAGAAGACGTAGAGCAGGTCGCGGAAGGAGACGACCTCGGGGTCGAAGTGGACTTGGACGACCTCGGCGTGGCCGGTGCGGCCGCCGCAGACCTCGCGGTAGGACGGGTTCTTGACTTTACCGCCGGTGTAGCCGGAGACGACGCGTTCGACGCCTCGGAGGGGCTGCATGACGGCTTCGACGCACCAGAAGCAGCCGCCGCCGAGGGTCGCGGTGTGGAATTCACTCATCGGGAAATCGGGATCGGTGAAAGGGAGCGGTTCTACGCCCGATCTCGCCCCAGGCTCCGGCGCTCCCTCGCGTCGGCGCACCCGAAAACCACACCTGACATTCGAGCACCCGCCGAGCCGACTTGCTATCTTCCTCGGTTCCGCGAAACCGGACGCCTCCCACACCCACCCTTCCCACCACCCCGCGTGCGGAGCACGCCCCCGCCATGTCCTTCGCCCGCCTGCTCTTCCCGACCGATTTCTCCAAGGCCGCCGGTCAGCGCTTCCGCCACGCCCTCGCGCTCGCCGAGCGGCACGGCGCGACGCTCCACGTTCTCCACGTAGTCGAGGGGCACGGCACGGCGGCGCTGGCTCGGGGCGAGAAGGAGATGGAGACCTTTCTCGAAGCGTGCGACGCCGACGAGCTGCCGCTGGAGCAGGCCGTGGTCGCCGCCGAAGCGCCCGGCCCGGCGATCCGCGACTACGCCTCGGCGCACGGCATCGACCTGATCGTGATGGGGCGGCACGGGCAGCGTGGGCTGCGGCGGCTGTTCCTCGGCAGCGTCGCGGAGGAGGTCACGCGCGAGGCCCCGTGCCCGGTGCTCACCGTCCGCCGCAGTCCCGCGACGTTCCCACTCGGCGACACGGACACCGTTCTGGTCCCGCTCGACCTGTCGGCGGCGAGTCTCCACGCGCTCGCGCTCGCCAAAACGATGGCGGCGGGCTACGGCGCGCGCCTCGTGCTGCTCCACGTCCTCGAGGACATCGACCTGCCGTCGATCTACGGCGACGACATCGCCAACCCGATCTACGACCTCTATCCCGAGATCCGGGCCCGCACGCAGGCCGAGATTCAGCGGGCCGTGGCGGCGGCGGGCGGGCCGGACGTGGCGGCCGAAGTGCACTTCGCCGAGGGCGAGGCGGCCGAGGCCGTCGTGGCCTTTGCCGAGACGCACGGCGTGGACCTGATCGTGCTGACGCGGACCGGAAAGCACGGGCTGACCCGCTTCCTGATCGGCAGCACCGCCGACGGCGTAGTCCGCGCCGCCTCGTGCCCGGTGTTGGTCGTCCCGGTCGAGGAGGACGAGGCCGCGTGAGCGCTACAGCGCGCGGTCCGGGTAGTCTGTGATCAGCCCGTCCACCCCGAGCGCCCGCAGCCGGCCCAGATCCTCCGGCTCGTTGACCGTCCACGGGATGAGGAGCGTGCCCCGCCGGTGGACGGACTCGATGACGGCGCGCTCCACGAGCCTGAAGTTCGGGCTGTAGATGTCCGGCACGAAGCCGAGCGCGTCGAGGCCGGCGTCGAGGCTCTCGGCCGGCCCGGCCCCCTCGTCTTCTACGAGCAGCGCGAGGCGGACCGGATGCCGGCACTGCCGCGCCCGTTGCAGCGTCCGCACGTCGAACGACTGAAGGGTGAAGCGCTCGGCGATTCCCTCGGCGTTCACGACCTCCCACAGCAGCCGGACGAACGCGGCGGGCGGCGGGTGCAGCCGCCCGTCGCCCTCGGGCGTCGACTTGGTCTCGACGTTGTAGAACACGGGCGGGCGGGCGTGCTCGGCGGCGTACGCCTCGGCGAAGCGGATCACATCGACGAGGCGCGGCTTGGCGGCGGGCTGCCGCTCCTGGTGCGGGAACCGCGGGTGCGCCCGGCTCCCACAGTCGAACCGGGCGACCTCGGCGTAGGGCATCTGGTAGATCAGCAGTTCGGCCTCCTCGTCCGGCTGCACCGGCCGGCCGCCGGGGTGCGCGCAGAACGTGCTCGACATCCAGGGATCGTGCGAGACCACGACCTCGCCATCGGCCGAGACGACGGTGTCGAGCTCGAGCGTGGTCACGCCGAGCTCGAGCGCCCGGCGGAAGGCCGGCAGCGTGTTCTCGGGGGCGAGGCCGCGCGCGCCGCGGTGCCCCTGCACGTCGAAGCCGGACGGGGTGCGATGCATCTCAGAGGCTGACTAGGAGTGGAGGAAGCAGGCAAGACCGAGCGCCGGGCGGCACCGACGAAGCGCGCGAAGCAGACGGGGCACCACCCCGGCGATGCAGCGCCACGCCGTCGGAGGCGTCGCCGTCGGAGGCGTCCGGAGCCGTTCGCAGCCCTTCACGTTGCATTCGTAGTCAGCCTCTCAGAGCGAGATCACGAAACGGACGGAGGGCGGCACCGGGCGCTCAGCGAGGGGATCGGCCCCGCGCAGAAAGCCGGGCGTGATGAGATCGCCGAGGGCGTGGACGCCGAGGGTGATGCCGGTCCCCATCGCCGCGCCGATCGCGGTGTCGACCGGGTAGTGGACGCCGAGCCACGAGCGGCTGACCGAGACCGCGAGCGCCCACCCGAACGCGGGCGCGACGACGTACCACTCGGGGTACGACAGGCTGACCGAGGTGGCGAGCGCGAACGACACCGCCGCGTGGCCGGAGGGAAACGAGTACGGGTCGAACGCCGTCGGGTGGCCGCGCGCGCGGGGCGTGATGTCCGAGAGCGAGGCGTAGGGCCGGGGCCGCCGGACGACGTTCTTGAGCGCGAAGACCGCCCCCACCGTGCCCGCCTCGGCGAGGGTCATCAGATAGGCCGGCTGGTAGTCGCCGTCGCCGAGGGCGAGCGTGCCGAGCCAATGGGCTGGAACGGCACCGAGGAAGGTCTTCTGCGAGCTCCAGTTCGCTCCGCGCATCACGGCCGCAAAGGCCGGAGCCTCGATGTCGTAGATCAGGTGGAGCGCCCGGATGTCGCGCGTGCTCGGCGGGTCCTCGGCCACGACCGTCGTGTCGATGGGCGCGTCCTGGCCGCGCACCGGCAGGGCGAGCAGGAACAGGAGGGCGACGGGCAAAGGGCGAATGGGCACGGGGGAGGGGGGAGGCGGAGGGGCAAGCTAGCGCCGCGCGCACGAAAAAGCAGCGCCGCCGAAAGGTATCGGCGGCGCTGCGGTCCCGCAAAAGCAGACCAGGCTAGGGAGCAGACCAGGCTAGGAGCCGAAGACCTCGGCCGCCCCATTCTTCTGCTCGGAGCCGATCTCGGTAGCCTCAGCGATCTCGTCCTGGGCGTCGTCCGCCGTCCCCTCGGAGGGGATCATGCCGAGTGCCTGACGGACCTGGTGCATGACCTCGGCGCGGGCGTCGTCGTTCTCCCGGAGCCACTGCTTGGCCGAGTCGCGGCCCTGCCCGATCTTGTCGTCGCCGTAGCTGTACCACGAGCCGGCCTTGGTGATGATGTCCGAGTCAACCGCCATGTCGACCAGTTCGCCCATCGACGAGACGCCCTCGCCGTAGATGATGTCGAACTCGGCCTGCCGGAACGGCGGGGCGACCTTGTTCTTGACCACCTTCACGCGCGTCCGGTTGCCGACGATCTCGGTGCCGTCCTTGACGGCTCCGATGCGGCGGATGTCCATGCGGACCGAGGCGTAGAACTTCAGCGCCCGGCCGCCGGAGGTCGTCTCCGGGCTGCCCCACGAGACGCCGATCTTCTCGCGGATCTGGTTGATGAAGACGAGCGAGGTCTTGGTCCGGTTGATGGTGCCGGTGAGCTTGCGCAGCGCCTGGCTCATCAGCCGGGCCTGGAGGCCGACGTGGCTGTCCCCCATCTCGCCCTCGATCTCCGAGCGCGGCACGAGCGCCGCCACCGAGTCCACGACCACGACGTCGAGCGCCCCGGAGCGGATCAGCATGTCGACGATCTCGAGGGCCTGCTCGCCGGTGTCGGGCTGGGAGACGAAGAGGTTGTCCGTGTCCACGCCGAGCTTCTCGGCGTAGCTCGCGTCGAAGGCGTGCTCGGCGTCGATGAAGGCGCAGGTGCCGCCGAGCTTCTGAGCCTCGCCAATGATCTGGGTGGCGAGCGTCGTCTTGCCCGAGGACTCCGGCCCGTAGATCTCGATGACGCGCCCGCGCGGCACACCGCCGATCCCGAGGGCATGGTCGAGCGCGAGGCTACCGGTCGGGATGGCGTCGATGACGACCGGCGGGGCGTCGCCGAGCTTCATCACGGAGCCCTTGCCGAACTGCTTTTCGATTTGCTTGAGCGCGAGGTCGAGCGCCTTCTGGCGCGCCCCACTTTGGGTGTCGTCTGTAGCCATGATTGGGAGGGTGCAATGCGTGGTGAAAGGGGGACGGGCGTAGGATACGACGGCGTGCTGCCAGCCCTGTGTCATATCAGGAGTAGACGCGCAAGGTCCCGCGCCGTAACCCCATCGCCCGGATTTTTCTCGGAGACACCTCGCCGAACATCGGGCGAGGCACGCCGCATCCCTACGGTTTCATCGTCCCGCGTCCCGGCGCAGGAGCTGGCGGCGGACGAGGTTCAGGGCCGCCGTCACGCTGAGGCGCTTGTTGAGCAGCCGCTCCCTCGCCAAGCGGAGCTGGACGGCGTAGGTGCCCTCGGCGTCGGCATACCCGATCCAGACCGTGCCGACGGGCTTCTCCGGCGTCCCGCCGCCCGGCCCGGCGACGCCCGTCGTCGAGATCCCGAGGTCGGCCCCGAGGTGGGCGCGGGCACCGGCGGCGAGCTGCCGGGCGACGGCCTCGCTCACGGCCCCGTCGCGGCGGAGCGCGGCCTCGTCCACGCCGAGGAGGTTCACCTTGGTCGCGTTCCCGTAGACGACCACCCCGCCGTTGTAGTAGGCCGACGCGCCGGGGACGTTCGTGATCCGGTCGCTGAGGAGGCCGCCGGTGCAGCTCTCGGCCGTGGCGAGCGTCAGGCCACGCGCCGCGAGCATTCGCCCGACGGCCGCCTCGAGGAGGTCGTCGCCTTCGCCGAAGACGACGTCACCGGAGCGCTCGCGGACGAGGGCCTCGAAGTCGGCAAGCCTGGTTTCGGCGTCTTCCTCGGTGGCACCCAAGGCGGTGATGCGGAGGCGGATGACGCCGTAGCGCGGGAGGAAGGCAAGCTGCAAATCAGGGCCGAGGCGGTCGGCGTAGTCGCCGAGCGTGTCGGCGAGGTCGGACTCGCCCCGCCCGACGGTGAGGAGGGTTTTCTGGACGACGGTGCCCGCGCCGCGCCGCGCGACCAAGCGCGGGAGCACGGAGTCGCGCACGATGGTGCGCATCTCGTTCGGCACGCCGGGCAGCACGGCGACGGCGCACCGCGCGGCCTCGTCCTCGAACCACAATCCGGGCGCGGTCCCGACCGGGTTCGGCAGCGCCTCGAAACCCTCGGGCACCTCGGCCTGCACGCGGTTGCGCGCGGCCATCGGCCGGCCCCGCGCCTCGAACTTCGCCCGCAACTCGGCGAAGAGGTCGTCCCGGAAGACGAGCGCGCGGCCTAGCTCATCGGCGATGGCCTTCTTGGTGATGTCGTCGTGCGTCGGCCCGAGGCCGCCGGTGAGGATCACGGCGTCGGAGGCCGCGAGGGCGCGGCGGAGCGCGTCGCGGATGTCAGCGGCGGCGTCGGACACCGTCTCGGCGTGGCCCACGGTGATGCCATGCGCGCTGAGCTGCTCGCCGAGCCACGCCGCGTTCGTGTTGACGGTCTGCCCGATCAGCAGCTCGTCGCCGACGGTGATGAGAGAGACGATCATTCGATTCTGGGATTTCGATTGGGGATTTCGGATTTGACATCGTGCGTGGCGAGAGACTCTCAATCCAAAATCGGAAATCAGAAACCTAAAATCGGCTGCTCCAGCCTTCGGGGTCGGCGCGCCAGGCGCGGAGCGTGGCGAGGGCCGCCGCGTCGAGGGTGGCGGCACGCTCGGCGACGCGGAGCAGGGTCTCGAAGTCCGTGAGTGTGGCCTGCTCGAGGTCGGCCTCGGCGAAGCGCTCGGTAGCTGCGTCGAGGCCGTAGGAGAAGATGGCGAGGACGGCCGTCGGGATGATCCCCTCCGCGCGCAGCGCCTCGGCGGCGGCAACCGCCGAGCCGCCGGTCGAGATCAGGTCCTCGATGAGCACCACGTACTGCCCCTCGGCGAGGCGGCCCTCGATCCGGTTCTCGCGACCGTGCCCCTTCGCGCTCGCGCGGACGTAGGCCAGCGGCAGCCCCGAGCGGTCGGCCACGAGCGCGGCCTGCGGGATGCCGGCCGTCGCCACGCCCGCCACGGCGTCGGGCACCGTCTCGCTCCGGCCGATCAGCTCCTGGAGGCCCGCCGTGATCCGAGCGCGGATCGCCGGGTAGGCCAGCGTGACCCGGTTGTCGCAGTAGACCGGCGCGCGCAGGCCAGACGCCCACGTGAAAGGATCGTCCGGCCGCAGCACGAGCGCACCGATCTCCAGCAGGTCGGCCGCGACCTGCTCGCGGAGTGTGGTGAGGGGGTCGATGTGAGGCGTCACGGGCAGAGGGCTCGGGGCGATGGGGGACGGCCCGTAAGATATTCGCGCATGCGCGACCTGAGCTACCTACCGCAGCAGCGTCACCGTCTGCGAAGCGTTTCCGCTTGGTGTGGTCATCCGCACGAGGTAAACCCCCGCCGGAAGCCCTGCCGCCTCGAGCGTCACCACCCCATCGCCCGCCGGGGCCGGCCCGTCGCGGAGCGCCGCGACCTCGCGCCCGAGCACGTCGTACACCGCCATGCGCATCGGTCCCGCCACGGGCAGGTCGTAACGCAGCGTCGTCGTGCCCGAGAACGGGTTGGGGTAGGCCGGCCGCAGCGTGAGCGCGGCCTCGGGCGCTGCTTCCCCCTCGCTGCTGACTGGGCGCGGCGCGAACCGGTAGAGGTCGCCGAGGAAAAGGTTGACGAAGTACAGCTCGCCGGCCTCGTCGGTCCCGAGCGAGGCGACGAAGTAGCCGGTGAAGTCCGACAGCAGCTCGACCTCGGCCGGCTCGCCGCTGCCGGGGTCGTAGGCCAAGCTCCAGAACTTGCGGCTCCCCCAGTCGGCGAAGAGGTACCTGCCGTAGAAGTCAGGATGGGCCCCGCCGCGGTACACATACCCGCCCGTCACCGAGTTGCCGACGGTATGGTCGTAGGACCAGACGGGCGGTGTCAGCCCCTCCTGGTCGCACATCTCGGCGTCAAAACACACCGGTCCTTCCATCGTATTCCAGCCGTAGTTGCCTCCTGCCGTGACGAGGTCGATCTCCTCCCACTCCAACTCGCCCACGTCGCCGACCCAGACGTCGCCCGTCTCGGGGTCGATGGAGAAGCGCCATGGATTGCGGAAACCGTAGGCCCAGATCTCCTCGCGCCAGCCCTCGGCGTTGCCGACGAACGGGTTGTCGGGCGGGATGCCATAATTACGTCCACCGGAGGGGGTGTCCACGTCCAGGCGGAGGATCGAGCCGAAGAGGGTGGTGCGGTCCTGGCCGCTGCCGAGCGGGTCGAAGCAGCACTGCCCGTCGCCGAGCGAGAGGTAGAGGTAGCGCTCGCGGTCCGGCCCCTCCGGGATACCGAAGTGGAGGTCACCGCCGTGGTGGTTCAGCGACTCAGCGACCCGCTCGATATCGAGCAGGATCAGCTCGGTCTCGAGGTCCACGGGCTGCCCGGTCTCGGCCGGCGCGGTGAAGCGCGAGAGGCGCGAGCGGTAAGGGCCCTCGCCCTCCTCGGTGACGTACGAGACGTAGAAGTAGCGGTTCACCTCGTAGTCGGGGTGAAAGGCGAGGCCGAGCAGGCCACCCGCAGCGTCCGACAGGATGTTGTTCGAGAGGTCGAGGAAGGTATCGGCCGCCGCCACCTCGTCGTCGTTGGGGAACGCGTAGACGCGGCCGTAGATGTCAGCCACGTAGAGGTAGTCCGAGCCGTCGTCCGCATTGCGGACCGCGATGCCCCACTCGAAGTTCAGGTTGGGGAACGCCGGCTCGAACAGCTCCTGAGCGGCGGCGGGGCCGGCTACGAGGAGGAGTAAACCGAGAAGTCTGAGCGTAAACATCGGCCGTGTAGAGGGAGAGTAGTAGAGAGAGAGCAGCGTGGAGAGCAAAGGTCAGCGCGTGAGGACGACCCGCCGGGTCTGGGTGGTCCCGGCCGCCTCCAAGCGCACCAGGTACAGGCCCGCCGCCAGACCCGACGCCGCAAACCGCGCCGACCCCTCGCCGGCCAGAGCCTCTCTGTCAGCGAGCACCGCGACCTCGCGCCCGAGCACGTCGTAGACGGCGAGGCGCATTGGGCCGGGCTCTGCCAGGCTGTAGCGGAAGGCCGTCTCGCCGGAGAACGGGTTGGGGCCGTCTAGCTCCAGCCGGATGCGGTCCAGCGGCGTGTCGCCCCCCACCGAGGTGTCGGTCTCGGAGAAGAAGCGGTAGATGGTGCCGGTCTGGAGCGCGACGTACAGCTCGCCAGCCGCGTCCTCGCCGAACGAGGTGGGGTAGCGGAGTGTCTCGATGGCGAGCTGTTCATTCTCCGGCGTGTCGCCCCTGGCGTCGAGCGCCCAGTAGCGGCCGGAGCAGTAGTCCGCGTAGACGTAGCGGCCCGCGAGCTCCGGGACCTCGCTGCCCCGGTAGACGTAGCCGCCGGTGATGGAGCAGTTGCCGTTGCCGTGCGCGTACTCCCAGACCGGGAACAGCAAGCCGGCCGGGTTGCACGGCCCGTCGAAGCAGGCGTTGCCTTCGTAGGTGTTCCAGCCGTAGTTGCCCCCGTTCCGCATCTGGTCGATTTCCTCCCACTCGTTCTGGCCGACGTCGGCGATCCAGCCGTCGCCGGTGGCGCGGTCGAAGGAGAAGCGCCAGGGGTTGCGAAGGCCCCAGGCGTAGATCTCGTCGCAGCTTCCGCCGGGCCCGTCCGCGATGGCGTTCAGGGGGACGGTGTAGTTGGCGGTGGAGCCGCCGCAGTCCGGGGCCGCCCCGCCGCCGTCCACGTCGAGGCGGAGAATCGAGCCGAGGAGCGTGGTCGGGTCCTGACCGTTCTCCTCGGGGTCGCCGCCGGCGCCGCCGTCGCCGAACGAGGCGTAGAGGTAGCCGTCGGGGCCGAACACGAGGCCGCCGCCGTTGTGGTTGCCGTAGGGCTGCGCGATCTCCAGAAGGATCAGCTCGGTGTCGGGGTCGGCGACCTCCGGATCGGCGGAGGAGCGGGAAAACTGGGAGACGCGCGAGCGCAGCGGGCTGCCGGCGGTGTAGCTGACGTAGAGGTAGCCGTTGGTGTCGTACTCCGGGTGGAAGGCGAGGCCGAGCAGGCCGCCCTCGTTGGAGGCGTCGTTTACACGAGCCTGGATGTCGAGGAACGTGCTCGCCGAGGCCACGTCCGGGTCGATGGTGAGCATCTGCACGCGGCCGGCCTGCTCGACGATGTAGAGCCGGTCCGGGTGCACCGGGTCGTGCTCGATGCCGACGGGGTTGGTGAACGAGAGGTTCGGGAAGGCGGCCTCGGCGCTGAGCTGCGCGCGCGCAGGCACCGACAGGCAGAGGCAGGCGAGGACGATCAGCAGGGTTCGCATTCGGCTGAAGGTTGGTGGCGACCTCGCCTGGGGCGGGGTCTGGGTCGAGAGACGTGTCGGGCGTAAGTATAGCGCATTCTGCCCCCGCTCGCAGCACGCTTCGCCCCCCGTCCGTGCGGCACGTCCCCGAGCGACGACCTTCCGTAGCTTTTCACCGTCTCCCTTCTCGCCCCCACTATGCGCTGGTTGCCTCTCCTCCTCTGCGTTGTCCTCCTCGCGGCGTGCGGGGGGCCGCCCGCCGAGCGCGCCCTCCCACCCGCCGCCGAGCGCGCCGCCCGGTGGCAGGCTTGGCGCGCAGCTAAAGACTCGCTCTTCCGGTCGCCCGACTCGCCGCTGCTCGCCTCGCAGCGCGCCACCTTCGAGCGGCTCGCCTTCTTCCCCTACGACTCGGCGCTCGCCTTCGCCGTTACGCTCGCCCCAGCGCTGGAGCGCGACACGCTCCGCCTCGCCACCTCGACCGGCGAGCCGCGCACGGTCATCCCCTTTGGCACGTTCTCGTTCCCCGTCGCGGGCCGCCGCCCCCGCCTCACCGTCTTCCAGCCCACCGACGGCGACCTCCGCCTCTTCCTCCCCTTCGCGGACGCGACGAGCGGCCGGACCACCTACACTGGCGGGCGGTATCTCGACCTCGATGTGCGGCCGGACGGACAGTACGTGCTCGACTTCAACTACGCCTACAACCCGTACTGCGTCTACAACCCGACGTTTAGCTGCCCGCTTCCACCGGCTCAGAACCGGCTGACCGTTGCCCTCCCCGCCGGCGAGCAGCAGTTCTGAGAAACTGTTTGGATGTGCCGCGAGAAGGCGAGAGCGAGCGAGAACCGAGCCCGTCCAGGCGCGCCAGGGACGTGTCCCGTAGAAGCCCGATGCCCTCGCACCGGGTGACGAGCGCAACGTCGACGGGGCGGTGTGCAGCCGCTCGCAGCCCACGATCGGGAATCCCAAACAGTCTCTGAGTTGCCTGCTAGCCCAGCGACTCGCGCTGCTCGGCCGGCTGCTCGTCGCCGGAGTTGGCGTCCAGCGACGGGTGGAAGGCCGCCCCGAGAGCGGCGGCGCGGTTGCCGAGTCCGGCGGCGACCACCTTGACTCGGCCGCGCGGCACCGTCCACGCTCGGGGATCGACGCGTTCGCGGAGGCCGGGCAGGATGAGGTCGGCACTCCCCATCACGCCGCCGCCGATCACCACGCGGTCCGGGCCGTAGGCGTGGATGATGTTGACCACGCCGAGCGCGAGGTCGTCGAGGTAGGCGTCGAGCGTGGCCTGGTAGGCGGAGTCGCGCTTGCTGACGGTCTCGAAAAAGAGCGGCAGGATGTCGCCGCTGGTCGGGAGGTCGGGGTGCGCCTCGCGGACCTGGGCGGTGAGCGCCGTCGCCGAGCAGTAGAGCTCCAGGCAGCCTCGGCTGCCGCACGGGCAGCGCGGGCCGTGGCGGTCGATGGAGAGGTGCCCGCCGAGGATGCCGCCTAGTGGGTCGCCGCCGACGTAGGGTGCGCCGCGCACCACGAGCGCGCCGCCGACGCCCGTCCCGAGCGTGAGGCACGCCAGCACCGAGGCCCCGCGGCCGGCCCCGAAGCGCCACTCGCCCCACGCGTAGGCCCGCGCGTCGTTCTCGACGGCGAAGGGCACCCCGAGAGCCTGCCCGAACGCGCTGCCCAGATCGGCCCCCGCCAGCAGCGCGCCCTCGCCGATGTCTTCGACCACGCGCCCCGCTTCAGGGTCCACCAAGCCCTTGATGGCGAGGCCCGCCGCCTCCAGGTCGTAGCCGCCGCTCAGCCGGAGGGCGTAGACGATCAGGTTATCTAGCAGCTCTCCGTGCCGGAAGGCGCGCAGCGGGGTCTGCTCGAACAGGACGACCTCACCGGCCCCGGTGAAAACCCCTGCCTTGAGGTTCGTCCCACCGAAGTCCATACCAAAGCGCATCGCGTCAGCCGTCGGGTGCCGGGAAAAAGTGAGCGAGGGCGTCGATCAGATGCACGCGCCAGGTCCCCCACGTGTGCCCCTCGGGGTGTTCGGCATAGACGACCTCGTAGCCCCGCGCCTCGAGCGCCGCCCGGAGGCGGCGGCTGGACGCCGTGAGGTCGCGCGCATCGGCGGCGAGCGGGCCGGAGCCGTCGGGCCACTCGTAGACACCGGTCTCAATATAGAGCCGGCCGGGGGAAACAGGGACGGTTTCGAGAGGGCGCACGAGATCGTCGGTTGGAAGCCCGTACTGCCCGGACTGCCCTACCCCCAACCCGAACACGTCCGGTCGCTCGAGCACGCTTGCAACTGCCACCCGTGCCCCGTCGGTGTGTCCAACGACGAGGCGTGACTGGGCATCTGGCTGGGTCCGATAACGCGTTTCGACAAACGGCGCGGCCTCGTCCGCCAAAAATGCCACGCGGTCGTTCGTCTCCGGCACCTCCGCGAACACCGCCACGACCGGGGCCATCTCGCCCCGCCCGATGAGCCGGTCGAGCATCGCCGGGGCGTGAGCACAGCCCACGTAGCCGGGGCCGTCCACGAAGTAGACCGTCGGGAGACGGTCTGCGCTGCGGGAGTAGTCGGGGGGTAGGTAGATGGACAGCGTGCCGCTGGGGAGCGCGTGCCGGTCGAGGCCGTCGGCGGAGCCGGCGGAGCCGTCGCGCGGGAGTCCGGCGGGGTAGGCGTAGCCTGGCATCGCCAGCTCCGAGCGCAGGCCGCGCGGGCCGGGGACGCGGTGCGGATTGGACGCGTCCAGCACACCTCCGGCACCGTCGACGCGAAAGGCGTACTCCAGCCGCGCCGCGCGCTCGAGGCGGACGCGGCGGTACCACAGCTCGGTGCCGTCGATGCGGCGGAGCGGTAACACGCTCGCGCCCGGAATCCCGACGAGGTCGACCGTGCCCGCCTCGCCGTGGTAGAGAAACACCGCCGCCGTACTGCTCTCCACGACCGGCGTCTGCGCCAGCCGTTGCCAAAAGGTCTCCACGAGGGCGGGGCGCACCGCCGGAGCCGCCTTCTCCACCTGGAGCAGGAAGACGTCGAAGGGGACCGGCGGAGCGGAGGTCGAGATGGCCATTGGGCGGGGCGAGAGGCGGGCGGGCGGGAAGATACCGCGGTGGCACGACGCAGAAAGGGCCGGCAGAGCGTGTGCTCCACCGGCCCCCCGACCACCGAGGTGGTCCGCTACGGTCCTGCGTTACTGCACCAGCGTCATCCGGCCCGTCTCGACCTGCGTGCCCGCCACCAAGCGGTAGACGTAGACGCCGCTCGGCAGGCTCGCCGCGTCGAAGGTCAGGCTGTGCTGCCCGGCCTCCATCGTGCCGTCGGCAAGGCGCGCTACTTCGCGGCCGCGCACGTCGTAGACGGCGAGCGAGACGTCGGTCGCGCGCTCGAGCGAGAAGGCGATCTCGGTCCGGCTAGCGAACGGGTTCGGCGAGGCCACGACGGCACCGGCGTCAGCCTTGGCTGCGCTGACCGGGGCCGCGGCACCGAACTCGAAGTCCGGGCTAGCCACCCACGCGTCGTACGACGGCGCGGTGCGGGCCGGCTGCGGATCGCTCTTCGTCTGCGGTGCAGCGGCGGCCAGCTCCGTGGCGACCTCCGCGAAGCGCCCAGGAGTGATCACAACGCTACCCGTCGCCGTGTCGCAGGTGACACCGTTGCTGACGAGCTGGTAATTCAGGTTGTAGGTACCACTCGGAGCGTTGCCCGGGATCGTCTGGTTGACGCCGAACGGGAACGGCCCACCCGAGGGGACAGCTTGCGGACCGAATCGCAGCGTACCCATGGGGTTGCCGCCCATGCGCGAGTAGTTGATCACGAGGCGGACCGTCGTCGCCGAGCCGCCGTTGGAAGCCTGGCCGGTGAAGCGGATGCGACGCGGGCTGGCCGTGTACGTGGCCGTGGGCGTCCCGACGAACGAGAGCGCGCAGCCAGCACCACCGCCGATGACGGTCAGCGTGACGGCGTTGAAGACGCCCGTGTCGAGGGCCGCGCCGTCACCGACGCAGACCTGCCAGGCCCCGTTGGCCGACTCGCCAGCGAAGGTGCTGAAGAGACCCGAGTTGGGCGACACGTCGCCGTTGCCGCGGAACGAGCCGGACTCGACATCGTCGGTGCCGAGGCCGAGGCCCATCTGCTCGGCGTCCGTGCTGTTGCCGTCGGCGAAGCTGACCGGGGCGTTGCCGTCGAGGTTCGACGAGTCACCGCAGCAGCCGTCGCCGTCGTCGGTCGGCACGTTCCCGGCCGCTCCGGCGTCACCGGCGGGGCGGACCATCGGGGCGACGACCGTGCCGGACGGGCTCTTCACCTTCACGGTGAGGTCGCCGAGCCAGGTGTGGGTCACGGCCAAGTCCATCGTGACCGAGGAGACGGTGAGGCCGTTGGAGAAGTTCACCGTCGCGCAGGTCATGCCCGCGTCCGTGCCGGTGCCGTCGTTGCCGTCGAGAATGCCGATGTAGCCATCGTCGGGGATGTCCGCGTTCGGCGTAGCCGTTCGGACTTCCGTCTGCGCGAAGGCCGCGCTGCTCATCATCACCAGGGTGAGAACGAGGAGGGAGGAGAATTTGTGCAACATGGGTAGGGGGGGGTTTAGATGGAAGAGGAGGTACGCACCCTGAGCATAGGGATCGAGGCCCCGCCGGGAGGGTGCCCCTTGCAGGTGAAGGGATTATGAAGGTGCACACAACGGACGACAATAGCAAGGGTTGTAAACAAAAATATTCCGATTAACACTGTAAAGAGCCAAAAGCGCATAGGGCAGGTATCCATTTGGCTTCTCTGCCGCTCCGGGATTCGGTTCCGTCAGCCCACAAAAAAGGGCCGGTAGAGCGTGTGCTCTACCGGCCCTCAAACCACCGGGGTGGTTAGCTACGGTCCTGCGTTACTGCACCAGCGTCATCCGACCCGTCTCGACCGTGGAGCCGGCCGTGAGGCGGTAGATGTAGACGCCGCTCGGCAGGCTCGCTGCGTCGAAGCTCACCGTGTGCTGGCCGGCGTCCATCGTGCCCTCAGCGAGGGTGGCGACTTCGCGGCCGCGCACGTCGTAGACGACGAGCGACACGTCAGCAGCCCGGTCGAGCTCGAAGCCGATCTCGGTGCTGCGGGCGAACGGGTTCGGGAAGGCCCCGACAACATCGGCGCGGGCAGCGGCCGAGAGCGTAGTGCTCTCAGACACCCACGGCGTCGCGTCGACGACGCTCCAGCCCTCGGCCGAGGCCATCAGGCTAGCTTCGAGCGCCTTGAAGTAGGACTCATCGCCCTCAGCCTTCGCCACTTCGGCGTCGACCATAGCCACGCGGGCCGTACCGGTCACGACGACCGTAAAGGCTTCCGAGTCCACGGTGACGCCCGGGAAGCGGCCAATGTTGAGCGAGTAGTCATAGCTTCCAGCGGGCGCGGAACCTGGCACCTGCTGCGTGTACGTCCCGCTGATGGTCTGCCCGTCCTGAAGCGTACCCGAGCGGATCAGACCCCGGCGCACGGTGTTGCCATTGCGCTGAGCGACGAAGAAGAGATCGCCCATTGCGGGTGCTCCGCTGGTGTTCGAGATGGTGTAGCTGAACATGATGGAGCCGCCCGGAGCTACGGTCAGCGAGGACGTCGCCATCGCCGTCAGGTCGATTTCAGGACCAACAGGCGGGTCGAGATCCTCAACGAAGCCGGTGTAGAGGCCGAAGTCGTCGTTGTTGAAGCCTGTCACAACGATGCTGTAGGTCGTGTTCGCCATCAGCATGACGCTCTCGATGCGCGACGAGCTAAGCCCGTTGAAGTCATCGTCGAAAGCGATACGGTTCATGCACGGCATCGTCGGATCGAAGGTGCCTTCGTAAAGGACGAGGTAGCCGTCATAGCCGGGCGTGCCGTAGTCCGTCTGGATGGCGTACTCGCTGTCGCGGTTCGGCGTAAACGTCGTCACCTCATAGCGTGTGCTGTCGGCGAAGGTAGACGGCGCGCATGTCGTGCCGGTCGGACGGGCGAACGTCGGGTCGTCGGTGGTGTCACCAGCGAAGTTGAACACGACCACCGGGTCCGGCGGGATGTCGCCGGTCCGCGTGACGGTGCCGGTGTACGGGCCGAAGTCGTCGTTGCCGAACCCGTCGACGACGATCGTGTACATCGTGCCCCCGTTGAGTTCCACGTCCTCGATGAGGGAGCCAGCCCCGCCCTGGTCGTCGAGCGCGATGAGGTTCACGCACGGGTTGGCCGGGTCGAAGACTCCGTTGTAGAGGTGGATGTACTCGTCGTAGGTGTCGTCCGTCGAGGAGACCTCAATGTCGTAGACCCCGCTGTTGGCCGGCGTGAAGCTCGTTGCCTCGTAGGGCACAGCGTTGCCAAAACCGGAAAGCGAGCACGATCCGGCAGTGCCGTCACCCACGGTGAAGGGGCGAGCGAACGTCGGATCGCCCGTCGTGTCGCCGTTGAAGTTGAAGACCACCTGCGCCGAAGCCGGCGCGGCGATAAAGAGGACGGCGAGCACGAGCGCGCCGAGGAAAGCAGTTAGCTTTTGCATGGTGAGGGAGTGGGTTGTGATGATGGAAGAACCGGTCACCCTCTTAACGCCGCTCCGAGAGCGGGCGCAGAGGCAACCGGCACCTTCTGGTGAAGGGATCGTCAAGGTGAACACAAACGGCGAGAAGTGCAAGTCCCCGAGGCGAAAATATTTCACTTAACACTGTAAAGAGCGCGAAGAGCATAGAGCCTGAGCCAAACCTCCTCTCCCTAACCCGAGGTTTAGGTTCAGTCGCTTCCGCCTTCGCCGCACGGCTCGCTCGTTCTCCCCCATCATGAACCGGCTAGCGGCCTTTCCCTCTGCTCCCTTTTTCCCCCTTTTGCCCCCCTTTTTTTTGCCATTGTGAATTCGCTCGCGCGCGTTTGGAGATCGCGTGAAGGATGGTGTACATAGGGCCGTTCTTCATGCCCTATCCACCACACCCCATCTTGTCATGAAGCCTTTCCTCTCCCTCCTCGTCCTGCTCTTCGCCCTCTCCCCGGTGCAAGCCCAACGCTCGGCCGCTGCCGAAGAGCTCCCCCCCGGCCTCCTCACCGCCGCGCCGGACGTGATCCCCAACGACCGGAGCTGCGCCACCCCCGAGGTCAGCCCAGCCGAAGCCCGAGCGGTCCACCAAGAGGTGGAGCACTGGCTCGCCTCGAACCCGGACGTCGGGTCATCGCGAGGCGCGTCGATCCCCGTCGCGTTCCACGTCGTCTACCAGCGCAGCAACGGCGAGGGCAACGTCTCGACCTCGGCGCTCGACGCACAGATCAACGTGCTCAACAGCGCCTACAGCGGGTCTGGGTTCTCGTTCTACCGGTACAGCGTGGACCGCTTCGCCTCGAACGGCTCGTGGTTCACCGCCACGAACGGCTCGTCCGCTGAGCAAGGCATGAAGCAGAACCTCGCCGACGACCCGCGCAACCTGCTGAACTTCTACACCAACAAGCCCGGCGGCGGGCTGCTCGGCTGGGCCACGTTCCCGTGGATGTATGGCGAGAGCGACTACCGCCACGGCGTGGTGGTCAACTACGGCACCCTCCCCGGCGGCTACCTCTCGCCCTACAACGGCGGTGACACCGGGACCCACGAGGTCGGCCACTACCTCGGGCTGTACCACACCTTCCAGGGCGGCTGCTTCGGCAGCGGCGACTACGTCAGCGACACTCCGGCCGAGGCCAGCCCGGCTTCCGGCTGTCCCACCGGGCGCGACACCTGCTCCGGCGGCGGCCCGGACCCGATCCGCAACTTCATGGACTACACCACCGATGCCTGCATGAACCAGTTCACCGGCGGGCAGCGGAGCCGCATGGAGACCTACACCTCCTACTACCGCCCCGGCCTCGGCTTCCTCCAGGCCCCGCCGCCCGACTTCGCCCGCGCCGCGTCAGCGACCGCCCCCGAGGTTTTCCCGAACCCGTTCGTCAGCGCCTCGACGATCCGCTTCACGCTCGACGCGGAGGCCGAGGTGACGGTCCGGGTCTACGACGTGCTCGGCCGCGCCGTCGCCACGCTCGTCGACGACCGGCTCGAGGCCGGGACCCACGCGGCGGTCTTCGAGGCCGACACGCTCCCGAGCGGCACCTACGCCTACCGCGTCACGATCGGCGACGCCGTGACGACGGGCCGGATGCAGCTCGTCCGCTGATCCGCCACTTCGCACTCGGATCTCCGCGCCCGGCTCTCCTGCGAGGGCCGGGCGCGCTGTTTTCTCAGGAGGCCCACCAGGCCTCGCCCGTGCCGAAGGCAGCACGCCGGACTTAGGTCCGGCGTGCCTCGCTCTGCATTCATTACCAGATGTTTGAGCCTGTGAGAGATATATGAATGCGCCAGAAGACATCAGCCGATCCAGGAGGGGTTTCCGTACTTATCAGGTAGAGCGACTTACCGAAGGTGCCCTCCTCTTCCCCCTGCTTAGCCCCGACCTGCGGAGCTTCTCTGAAAACTGCTGCCCCGGTTATTCCGATATGAACCTGATTTTATCTTGTGCCCGCCGGCCCTCCCTGAGCCTTTTCGGTCCGGTTTCACGTTACAGCACACAGCCACGGGGTTGTCCGCTTCTTCAGTCTTCTCAAGCGCTGCCGCTCCCAGAGCGCGCCCGCGCGCCTTTGCCTCCAACCGACCTACCCTACCCATGACTTCTCTCTCACACCGTCTCGACGCACTCAGGCTGCTGCGCCGCTCCAGCGTGCTGCTCCTCACCCTCTTCATGCTCGCCGCCGCCGGCTGCGACTCCGCCGACGACGAGCCGACGCCAACGACGGGGACGATCTCTGGCTCCATTAGCTTACCTGCCGGTGCCGGTGGAGATATTGGCAACACACGCGTTGCGCTTTTCGAGAGTATCGACGAGTTCGAGCGCAACATTCCGACCTTCACCGCTGCAACCGATGCAAGTGGGAATTTCTCGTTTTCCAATATCAACCCCGGCTCCTACTTCGTCTCTGCCTGGAAGGACAATAACAACAGCAGTGACATTGACGGAGGAGATTACTTCGGAGTCATCGGCACCAACCAGATTGAGGGCTTTGTGCCCAACAGGCAACAGGTTGTCGCGGGTGAGAACACAGGCTTCAACTTTACCATTCTTGTCCTTCCTACGAGTACGAGTGGTGTTCTAACCGGATCCTACTCCGGGACTACTGACGGCGTGACGCTTTCCCTCACCTTGACGGACAACGGTGGCTCCATCTCGGGCTCGGGCACGTTCGGTGACGCTACAGACACCTTCGCTGTCAGCGTGGCGGGGACCCGGAACGGTTCCACTGCGACGCTTCAGGTCTCCTCCCCGGAGTTGGTACCTCTCACGTTCACGGGGACCGTCTCCAGCAACGGGAGCAGCTTCACCGGGAACCTCACCGGGACGGGAAGCGACGGCTCCTCGATCCTAATCCCTTTTACACTTATCCGCGCCTAGCGTCGGCTAGCCTGTAGATTCCGAGAGCCCCCGGCTTCGTGCAGAGGTTGGGGGCTTTTTGCGTTCAACTCAGCAGCCAGCCGAGGCCCGCTGCCAGCGACACGAGCGCAGCCGCGAGGACCAGCAGCAGCGCAACCGATACGGTGCCTCCGTCAGCAGCACGCAGGGAGGACGTGATCGACGCCGCGTCGGGCCGGTCGGGGCGGCGGCTGCGCGTGACCTCGGCAACGGCCTCGCTCAGGTGAAGCATCAGCCGCCGGGGCAGCGGAGCCTCCGCCGTGGCTCGGCGCGGCGGGGCCTCGAGCGGCCGGATCGGTCCGACCTCCAGCAGCACGCGCCGGACCGGCGGCGGCAGGCGGACGAAGGCAAACTCGACGTGGCGAGGGCGTCGGGCGGCGAGGCGGACGGTCACGTCGTAGGCCTCTTCTCCGGACGGCCCGACCAGCAACAGCGTCGCCTCGCGCTCCCCGCCTCGGCGCAACGCCTCGGCGCGAAAACGAGCGCGCGGGAGGCTGACGCCGGCCACCGAGCACTCCGCAGCCTCGTACCGCTGCCCCTGGAGCAGGAGCGCGGCACGGCGCGGCCCCGATGGGCGCGGCGTAGACGGGGTGGGAGCGGACACAGGCAGCAGGACGAGGGTGAGCGTGCCCGGCCCTAACCAAACCCCGTTCCGCTCGCCGGCCGGCCGCTTTAGCGTACCACGTCGGCATGTTCGCGTCACAGCGGTGTTTACTTCACCCGGAGCCGCTGCCCGATGCGGATTTGGCTACCGCGCAGCCCGTTGAGCCGCTGCACCTCCCCGACCGTCACCCCGTAGCGTCGCGCAATCCCGCCGAGCGTGTCTCCGCTGCGGACCGTGTGAAACGCCGCCTGCGGCGCAGGCTCTGGCGCAGTCTCGGGGTCCGGCTCAGCTTGGTCTGCCGGCGGAGGCATCGGTCGCCCCTCCCCCGCGGCCCTCGTCACTCGCACCCTGTTGACGAGGCGCACTACCCCGTCCACGTCACCAGCCACGTTTGCCACCCGGTCACGCTGCTCCGCTGTCGCCACCGCACCGACGACCGTCAGCACACCGTCCTGGACCGTCGGACGAAAGGTGAACGCCGCGAGCATTTCGTCCTGCCCGAGAGCTACTTCCGCACGCGCGGCCGTGCGCGCGGCCTCTAGGTTCTCCGCGAGCGTCTGCGCCTGCACCGGAACGGCGAGGGCGGCGAGCACGAACGCACGAAGCAACAGTCGTTTCATAGCCAGAGGCGATGGAAGGTCCGCAGCCGCAGAGGTCTGAGCAGTCACCGCTACACCTTCGCCTGAACCGCCACGCCGTCGTCGCTGTCCTCGGCGGGGGCGGCGTGGTACTCCGTCTCGGTGCGGAGGCCGTCGATTTCGCCGTGCTCGGCGAGCCAGCGCTCGGCGTCGATGGCGGCCATGCAACCGGTGCCGGCGGCGGTGACCGCCTGGCGGTAGACGTGGTCCTGCGCGTCGCCGCACGCGAAGACGCCGTCGACGTTGGTGTAGGTCGAGTCCGGCAGCGTCTGGATGTAGCCGGTCGCGTCCATCTCCAGCCAGCCCTGGAACAGCTCGGTGTTCGGCTGGTGGCCGATGGCGACGAAGAAGCCGGTCACGTCGAGCGTGCCGACCTCGTCCGTCTCCGTGTTTCGGATGCGAAGCCCCTCGACGGCGTTCTCGCCGAGCACGTCCTCGATGACCGTGTTCCAGAGGAACTCGATCTTGTCGTGCGAGAAGGCGCGCTCCTGCATGATCTGCGAGGCCCGGAGCGTGTCGCGCCGGTGGACGACGGTGACCTTTTTGGCGAAGCGGGTCAGGAAGAGGGCCTCCTCCATCGCGGTGTCGCCGCCGCCGACGATGGCGAGGTGCTCGTCGCGGAAGAACGCGCCGTCGCACGTGGCGCAGGCCGAGACGCCGCGCCCGAGGAGCCGCTGCTCGTTCTCGAGGCCGAGGTACTTGGCGCTCGCGCCCGTCGCGATGATGACGGTCTCGGCCAGGACCGGTGTCTCCTCGTCCACGATCAGCCGGAACGGCCGCTGGGAGAAGTCGACGGCGGTGACCGAGCCGTGGCGGAGGTCGGTGCCGAAACGCTCCGCCTGGCGGCGGAAGTCGTCCATCATCTCCGGGCCGAGGATGCCGTCGGGGTAGCCGGGGAAGTTCTCGACGTCGGTCGTCGTGGTGAGCTGCCCGCCGGGGTGCAGGCCCTCGAAGAGGAGCGGGGTGAGGTTGGCGCGCGCCGCGTAGAGCGCCGCCGTGAGCCCGGCCGGCCCGGAGCCGATGATGACGACGTGGTGCCGCTCAGCTTCGCCGAAGTCGGTGCCGTCGAAAGCGGAGAGGTCGGGCGTTGCATTCGTGCCGTTGGAGGTCATGCTGGTGGGTCTGCTTGGGGGATACGCGGAGGGGCGACCGCTCGGCCGCCCCTCCATTTTCTACGGGCCTGGCGCGGTGCTACGCCGCCTGGCCGGCGAGCGCGTCGAGCTTGGCGGCGAGGTCGCGCTTCGGGACGACGCCGACGGCCTGGTCCACGACGCGGCCGCCCTTGAAGAACATGATCGTCGGGATCGAGCGGATGCCGAACTGCGAGGCCACCTGCGGATTGTTGTCGACGTCGAGCTTGGCGATCTTCGCCTTGCCGTCGAAATCGGCGGCGAGCTCCTCGATGGTCGGGGCGATCACGCGGCACGGGCCGCACCACGTCGCCCAGAAATCGACGAGCACGGGCTGGTCGCTGTTGAGGACTTCGTCCTGGAAGTTGGCGTCGGTGAGGGTGACGTACTTGGCGTTGTCGGCCATGGGAAGGTGCCTCGTTGCTGAAGATGTCGGAGGATTCGAGCGGGCGGTTCAACGGCAAGGCCGGGAGGCTGTTTCCCATCCTCCGGTTTTCCGCCGTCCTTCCACCGAACCTCAACGGGCCGTCCGATTCCGGTGACCGTAGGGGCGCAATGCATTGCGCGCTGCTCGGAAATGTTGCTGGGCCTCGGGCGAGGCACGCTTCGCCCCTACGGCCCCATTGCCTTGGGAATGGCCGAGCGGTAAGGCGCGGCGAGGTCGGCGACGGCCTCGTCCATGACAGTCTCACCGCCGACCGCGAGGCGGAGTCGGTCGCCCGTGACGCGGCCCACCGGCACGGCCCGCGCGCCGGTGCCAACGATCGTGTCCTGGACCATCTCGCCGTCGTCGAACCGGGCGGTGAAGACGATCCGGCTCTGCGCCTCGCCGAAGAGCACCGCGTCGAGCCGGAGGCCGTCGGCACTCAGCTCGATCTCGGCACCGAAGCCGCCCAGCGCACACTCAGCGAGGCAGACGGCCAAGCCGCCGTCGGAGACGTCGTGCGCGCTCTGGACCAAGCCCGCGCGGATAAGGCCGAGCATCGCCGACTGCACGGCCACCTCCTCGTCGAGGTCGAGGTGCGGGGCGTCGCCCGTGGTCTGGCCGCGGACCGAGGCGAGGTACTCGGTGCCGCCGATCTCGCCCTTGAACTGCCACCCGTCGGGCGAGAGGAGGAAGACGACATCGCCCTCGTTGCGGAAGGCGCACTGCGTCGTGTCGCTCGTCACGTCGTCCACGAGTCCGAGCATCCCGATGGTCGGGGTCGGAAAGACGGCTCCGTCGGGGTTCTCGTTGTAGAAGCTGACGTTGCCGCCAGTGACGGGCGTGCCGAGCGCGCGGCAGGCGTCGCCGAGGCCGCCGACGGCTTCGGTGAACTGCCAGTAGACCTCGGGCTTGTACGGGTTGCCGAAGTTGAGGCAGTTGGTGATGGCGAGCGGTCGCCCGCCGGCGCAGACCACGTTGCGCGCCGCCTCGGCGACGGCGATCTGCCCGCCCCGGCGCGGGTTGAGGTAGACGTAGCGCCCGTTGCAGTCGGTCTTGACGGCGAGCCCTTTGTTCGTGCCCTTGATGCGGACCACGGCGGCGTCGCCCTGCCCCGGCCCCTGGACGGTGTTGGTGCGGACGGTCGTGTCGTACTGCTCCCACACCCACCGCTTGGACGCGATGTTCGAGTTGCCGAGAAGCTGCTTGAGCACGTCGCCCGCGTCGCTCGCCGTCACGTCCGGCACGCTCGATGGGTCGAAGGCCCAGGCGGCGTCGAGGTAGGCCGGGCGCTGGGTCTCGCGGTGGTAGACCGGCGCGCCGCCGCCGAGCACGAGGTGCTCGGCGGGCACGTCGGCCACGAGCTCGCCGTGCCAGTAGACCTCGACGCGCCCGCTGTCCGTGACCTCGCCGATGTCGACGGCGTGCAAGTCCCACTTGGCGAAGACGGCCTCGATCTCCGCTTCGCGGCCTCGCTCGGCGACGATCAGCATCCGCTCCTGGCTCTCGGAGAGCATCAGCTCGTAGGGCGTCATCCCGGTCTCGCGCGCCGGCACGCGGTCGAGGTGGAGGGTCATGCCCGCCTCGCCCTTGGCGCTCATCTCGCACGACGAGCACGTGATCCCGGCCGCGCCCATGTCCTGAATCCCGACGACCGCGCCCGTGGCGAGGGCCTCGAGCGAGGCCTCCAGGAGCAGCTTCTCCGTGAACGGGTCGCCGACCTGGACGCTCGGGCGCTTGGCCTCGCTGGCCTCGGAGATCTCTTCGGAGGCGAACGTCGCGCCGTGGATGCCGTCGCGGCCCGTCGCCGAGCCGACGATGTAGACCGGATTGCCGACGCCGGTCGCAATGGCGCTCGCCGTCTCGCCCACCCGGACGAGGCCGACCGACATCGCGTTGACGAGCGGGTTGCCTTGGTAGGCGTCGTCGAAGTAGACCTCGCCGGCGACGGTCGGGACGCCGAACGAGTTGCCGTAGTCGCCGATCCCGCGCACGACGCCGTCGAAGAGGTAGCGCACGCGCGGGTTGTCGAGCGAGCCGAAGCGGAGCGAGTTGAGGCTGGCGATGGGCCGCGCCCCCATCGTGAAGATGTCGCGCTGGATGCCGCCGACGCCCGTCGCCGCGCCCTGGTACGGCTCGACGGCCGACGGGTGGTTGTGGCTCTCGATCTTGAACGCGACGGCCAGCCCGTCGCCGATGTCGACCAGCCCCGCGTTCTCCTCGCCGGCCTCGACGAGGAGCTGCTCGCCGTCTCGCGGGAGCGTCTTCAAGAGCGCGATGGAGTTTTTGTACGAGCAGTGCTCACTCCACATCACCGAGTAGATGCCGAGCTCGACGAACGTCGGCGTCCGGCCGAGCTCGTCGACGATCCAGCCGTACTCCTCCTCGGTCAGCCCGTGCTCCAGGGCGAGGGTGATGTCCGGTTCGCGAAGGGTGGTGTCGGGCATGGCAGGACGCTATAAAATGGCGTAGGGGCGACCGGCCGGTCTACCGAGGGCGGTTCTCAAAAAGTACGGACAGCCCACGCCGCGTGCGGTGGTTATCGTACCAGCGTCACGCGCCGCTCGACGGTGGTCTCGCCGGCCGTGGCGCGAACGAGGTAGGTCCCGTCGGCGAGGCCCAGCCCGGCGATGTTGAGCGCGAAGGTGTGGGTCGGGCCAGCCAGCGTGCCGTCGTGCAGCGTCGCCACGAGCCGGCCGGTGGCGGTGAAAAGATCAACGGTGACGGTCTGCGGTCGATCGAGCGTGAGCGTGAGCTGGGTGTACTCGGCGAAGGGGTTCGGGTAGGCGGCGCTGAGCGCGAGGGCGACGGGCTGCGCCTCCCCCTCGGTGGTCGAGGTCGGGTTGACGACGGTGATGCGCCAGCCCATGCGCTGGTGGAACTGACACTGATAGTAGAGCAGGTCCGGCGCGTCCATCGGGACGAAGAAGGTGAGGACCTCGCCCTGCGTGGCGAAGTTGCCTGTGACGCCGTCACTGTACTCCCCCTCTGCCTGTCCGACTTCGCTCGTGGAGATGTAGAACGGGTGGTTGCCTGGCACATCGTCGGTCGTGAATGTGTAGGTCTGGCCGCGCGTGAGCGTCAGCTCCCGGCCTTGCACGCCGTCGATGGCGTAGACCTCGAACCTAGCCTCAGGATCGGGGTGATCGGTGTTGGGGACGACGCCGACCGCGAAGGTAGCCTGGGCGTGGACGAGCGGCGCGGCGAGCAGCAGCGCGAAGAGGAGGACAGCGAGGGCGCGGCGGACGGTCATGGCAGTCTCTGGCTGGGTGCGAGGAGCCGCAAGATAGCGCGCCGGGCGACGCGGCGGCGGGACACAAGAAAAGGGACGCCGGCTCCCCTCCCACGAGGAAACCGGCGTCCCGACTGGCTATACCGCGAGGTACAGCACAGGTGTCGCAGTCGTGCTTAGTTGCCGAGGTAGCCGAGGGCGTCGAGCGCCGTCCAGCCGTCGAGCCAGTTGCCGGTGGCCGAGAACGCACCGACGTAGCCGACCGTCGAGAAGAAGCTGTCGCTCAGCGGGGCGTAGCTGAAGTCTGCTGCGTCGACCGACACCGGGCGCGGGTCGAGGCCGCCGTTCGGCGTCCGGCTGATGCCGGCGAGGATGCCGTTGGGGCTAATCACGTTGTCGCTACCCGTGAGGTAGCCCGCGAGAAACCCGCGAAAGGCGGGGTCTACATCCTCATCGTTGTCGGTGTCTGGATCGTTGTCGGGATCGAACGTCGAGACCTTGATGATGTCCTCGAAGTCGTCGGCCCCGTTGATGTTGTACCAGTAGTTGTTGGCGAGCACCAACGTCCCATTATCGAGGAGGTCGCGGCTGGACGGATCGTCGCCCATCTTGTCCTCGATGCGGAGACCCGAGTTGAACTCGGTGAAGAGCGAGTTGTAGTAACGCGGGGCCGCGTACTCGCGGATTTCGAGCACTTTGTCCGCGTCCGACCCAATCCCGCCGCCGATGAAGGTCGCGTTCGAGACCACGAAGTTGCTCAGCGGGGTGCCTGTCTCAGGCGTGGTGCCGCCGTCGTGCTCGCCGCCGCGGTCGCCGCCGGGCGACTGGATGGCGAACCAGAACTGGTTGCTGCCCCGGTAGCCCTCGTCGGTGTCGAAGCAGTCGTCGCCGACGAACGCGCAGACGAGGTACTTCGTGTTGACCGTGCCGCCGAAGAACTCGATCCCGTCGTCGGCATTGTTGATCACCTCGACGTACTCGACCGTCGTGCCGGAGCCGACGCCGCCGAGCGTCAAGCCGTTGATCTCGTTGTTGGCTCCGATGTTGGTGCCGCCGTAGCGGATCGAGACGTAGCGGATCACGCCCGAGTTGTCAGCGTCGTCCTGCATGAAGCCGGAGCCGACGCCGTAGAGGCCGCGTGCCTCCGCCGTCGGAAGGCCCTCGATAGCCGTGAAGCCGGGGGCCGAGTTGAGGCCCGCGTTGCCGAGGACGATGAGGCCGCCCCACAGCCCGTTCGCGCCCGCCGGGAGGTTGCCGGTGTCCTGGACCGAGGTGAAGATGATCGGCTCGTCGGCAGTGCCTTCGGCCATGATGGTCCCGCCGCGGGCGACGATGAGCGCCGAGGCGTCCTCGGCCTGGCCCTCGGTTCCCTGGATGACGGTGCCCGGCTCGATGGTGAGCGTCTGGCCGTCGTTGACGAAGACGAACCCGTCGAGGACGTAGGTGAAGTCGTTGGTCCAGGTGACCTGGTTCACGCGGGGCGCGACGCCCTGGCCGAGGCCGTCCCGGTCGGGGTCGAGGTCTTGGACGGTGATGATAGTGCCGGTCGTGTCGTAGCGGACCTCGCGCGCCTCGGCGGCGCACTGGAGGGTGTTCTGGTTGTCGGCGTCCTCGCAGAAGGGCGTCGGGTCCGGCGTCGGCTCCGGGTCGTCAGAGTCGCAGCCGACCCAGGCGAGGGTGAGCAGCGCGAAGGCGCTGAGGAGGGTACAGCGTTGGAGGAAGTTCATGTCGTGTGGGTAGTCGGGAAGGATGTCAGGGGAAGGAGGGTCGGCCACAGCCTCCAGACCGGGGCCTAGAGGCTGTAGCTGGCTGTAGCTCTAGAGGCTGTAGCTGACGCCGAGGGAGAACTGCTGGCCGCGGTTGTTGCGCTGGTTGATGAACTCCCGGCCCTTGAACTCCTGGGTGACGCTGTACTCCGCGCCGAGGAGGTTCTTGGCCGCCAGCTTGAGCGCGAACCCGCGCCCGATGTCCTGGGCGACAAGCAGGTCGAGCACGCCGCGCGGCTGCTCGACGTAGTCGGGCGAGCCGGCCTCGGCCACGGCGAAGAGCCGCTCGCCGAAGAGGTTGTAGTAGAGGCTGGCCGTCGTGCCCCAGTCCGGCTGGTTGAAGCCCAGGTCGAGGTTGAGCACGTAGGGGCTCTGCCCCTGCATCGAGCGCGTAGCGGAGGCGTTCGCGTCGTAGACCTGGATCACGGCCAGCTCGCGCGCGTCGATGTCGACCTCAGATTGGACGAGCGTCAGGTTGCCGCCGACCGAGAAGCGCTCGCCGAGGCGGCCGAGCACGCGGAGGTCGCCCCGCGCCTCGAGCTCGAGGCCGTAGACGGTCGCGTCGGGGACGTTGCGGTACTCGATTTCGAGGTTCGCCGACTCGGGGTTGATGGTCCGCTCGATGGGATCGGCGAACTGCTTGTAGAAGCCGCTGGCGGCGACGATCAGACCGGGCCGGTAGAACCACTCCCAGCGCAGATCGAAGTTGTTGACCAGCGTCCGGTCTAGGTCCTCGTTGCCGGCGAAGATGCCGTCGATGGCGAAGTCGTAGACCGAGTACGGCGCGAACTCGCGGAACGTCGGGCGGGCGAGCGTCCGGCCGTAGGCCGAGCGGACGTTCATCGACTCGGTGAGCGCGTAGACCAGGCTGGCCGACGGCAACACGTCGACCTCGCTGATGGAGCCGCGCCTGGGGATCGCCTCACCGTTCTCGGTGCTCATGTCGGTGGTCTCGACGCGCACGCCGCCGATGAAGCGGAGGTGGTCGGTCAGCGTCAGGTCGCCGAGCGCGTAGCCGGCGGCGATGGTCATCTCGCCGGTGTACTGGTTGCGCTCCGAGGTGGCATCCGAGATGTAGACGCCGAACGTCGGGTCGTCGGCCGAGCCGTCGATGATGCCCACGTTCTCGCTGAAGAACGCGGCCGGGTCGCCGTCGTAGCCGTAGGAGCTGGTGGCGGACTGGTAGGTGAAGAAGCGCTCGTTGAAGTCGCGGGTCTTGCGAAGGAACGAGCCGCCGGTCTTGACCTGCCACGGGCGGTTGCCCAGCCCGCGCAGCGGGATCGTCAGGTCGGCGTTGAACGAGGCGGTGTTCTCGGCGAGGTCGCGGAAGTAGCGCGTCGGGCGGAGGTAGACGGCCGGGCTGATCTGGAACGAGGTATCCGCGCCGCTGGCCCCACCGCCGGCATTGAAGTGGCTCAGGAAGTAGCGCAGGTCCGGCTCGTCCTGGGCCGAGCGCCCGAGCGAGCCGTTCCACTCGAGCTTGACGCCGCGCTCGGAGAAGGCGTGCTCGCCGCGAAGCTGGCCGCTGACGAGCTGGCGCTCGGTGTACTCGAGCGCGCGGGACTCCACTACGTCACCTTCGTTGAGACTCTCCGGGTAGCCACCGGTGCGGTAGCGGGCGCGCTGCTCGCCGCTGCGGTTGAAGAGCACGTTGAGGCCCAGCTCGTGGCGGGCGGCGGGGCGGTAGGAGAAATTAGCGAGACCGCCGAAGAGCACCTCCTCCTGGCCCACCTGGTCGCTGAGCGAGTAGTACGTGTCCAGCTCGTTGAACTGCTCGACGTTGCCCGGCAGCTCGTAGCGCCCAGAGCGGCCGTCGCTGTAGCCCGACACGCTGCGGCCCCAGTTGATCGCGGCGATGTAGCCGAAGGGCCGCCCCCCGAGCTTGAGCAGGTTGCCGTGCGAGAGGCTGTAGCTCTGGGCGACCGGCGCGCTGCCCGTCACCGGAGCCATCACCGGGCTGAAGGCCCGCGTCGCCGCGTCGAGCGTCGCCGCGTCCCCCGGATTCGAGAACGCCGCGCCGATGCCTGGCAGGTCGCCGTTCTGCACCGCCGCCGGCACGCCGAGGTCCTGGTTCGGCGAGCCGAACAGGCCGACCCCACCGCCGGGCGTCGTCAGGAAGTCGCTGCCTGGTGCGACCTCAGTGTCGTAGCTCGTCGAGGCTGAGAACTTGAACGTCAGCGCGTCGGGAAACGCCTTCGTGGCGATGTTGACCGAGCCGCCGGTGAAGTCGCCAGGCTTGTCGGCGGTGAAGGTCTTCGAGGTGACGATGTTGTCGAGCAGCGCACTCGGGAAGAGGTCGAGCGGGACGGCGTTGCGGTCCGGGTCGGAGCTCGGAAGCGTGGCCCCGTTGAGCTGGGTGTTCATGTAGCGGTCGCCGAGCCCGCGGACCAGGATGTAGCGCCCGTCCTGGACGCTCGCGCCGGTGACCTTCTCCATTGCGTCGGCGGCGCTCGAGGAGCCGCTTCGGGAGATGGTCTCGGCCGAGACGGCGTCGGAGACGGCGGCGGCGCGCTGGCGCTGGCGCAGCAGGCCCGCCTCGTTGTTGAGGAGGGCTCGGGCCTCGACGACAACTTCGCCCTCGAGTTCGAGCGTCTCCTCGGCAAGCTGGATGTCGAGCGTCGTGGTCTCGCCGGCGGCGACGGCCACGCCGGTGATGCGCTGCGTGTTGTAGCCGAGGTAGGAGACGACGAGCGTGTGCGTGCCCACCGGAACACCGACGATCCGGTAGTCGCCGTCGAGGCCGGTGGCGGCCCCGGTGCCGAGGCCGTCGACGAGCACGTTGACGCCGATGAGCGACTCGCCGAGGCCCTCGTCCACGACGACGCCGGCGATGGTGCCGGTTTGCGCGAAGGCGGGCGTGGCGAGGAGTGAAAAGAGAACAGCCAGCCCCGTGGGGACCGGCATTCGGAGGGTGCGGAGCAGCCGCACGACGAGCGTAGTGGGAGCCATGGGGTTCGCTGGGTTTGTGGGAGGTGAGAGTGGAAGCCCCTCTTCCATCCTCGACCCGAAACCTAGCGAGCCAGCATTACGACGCTGTTAGCGGGCTGTTACCGTAGTGTTACCTAGGTGGGGAAGGAGCATGAAGGTCTTCGCCTAGCGTGCAGGCAATGAGGGGTTAGACAGAGGACACTCGCTGAGCAGGGGTGCCTGCTGCTTGTGCCCCTGCTGCCCTCACAGATGCAACTTTTCCTCGCCCGGAGCTTTTGCGGCGTTCGTTCCAACAGGTTTCTCTTGGCCCAGACCTCGCCGCGCACCTACGGCATCCTCTTCTCGCTCTGGCTAATGGTCTTCACGGCCGCGAGCCAGACCATCATCGTCACCCCGATCTTGCCGATTATCGGGGAAGCGCTGGCGGTGCCGGAGTCGATGCTGGGACTGCTCGTGACGGTCTACTCGTTTGCGCTGGCGGCGGCGGCGGTGGTGATGGGGCCGATCTCGGACCGGATCGGGCGGCGGCAGGTGCTCCTGATCGGCTCGGGGTCGCTGGCGGCGATGCTGGCGCTGCACGGGCTAGTGCAGAGCTTCACCGGGCTGCTCGTGGTCCGCACCCTGGCCGGCGCAGCGGGCGGGATGCTCAGCGGCGCGGCGGTCTCCTACGTCGGCGACCTCTTCCCGTACGAGCGGCGCGGCTGGGCGACGGGCTGGGTGATGAGCGGCGTGGCCTTCGGCCTGGTGATCGGGATTCCCCTCGGGCGCGTGCTGGCGGCGACGGCGGGCTACCGGCTCCCGTTCCTCGCGTTCGCCGCGCTGATGGCCGTGGCGTTCGTGCTGATCTGGCAAGTCGTGCCGCAGCCGGACGTGGAGCTGGAGTCGGACAAGGTGACCGTGCTGGGCATGTTCCGGCGCTACCGCGACCTGCTCGGCGTGGCCTCCGTGCGGGTCGCCTCGGCGGCGTACTTCCTGATGTACTTCAGCCTCGGGCTGCTGATCGTCTACCTCCCGCAGTGGCTCACGGCCAACTTCTCGCTCGACGTGTCGCTCTTCGGCCGGCCCCTCGCCGTGGGCGGCGTGTCCATCGACTTCATCGCGACGCTCTTCCTCGTCGGCGGGGCGGTGAGCGTGATGGTCGGGCCGTGGGCCGGGAAGCTCTCGGACCGGATCGGGCGCAAGCCGCTGATCCTGGTGTCGTGCCTCGGGCTGTCGGTGGTGACGGCGGCGGTGACGTACGCCGTCACCGAGCGCTGGGTGGCGTACCCGCTCTACATCGCCATCATGGGCCTGTTCTCGATGCGGATGTCGCCGCTGCAGGCGCTCCTGACAGCCCTCGTCCCGGACCGGCTGCGCGGCACGCTGCTCTCGCTAGCCATCGCCGTCGGGCAGGTCGGCACCGGGCTGGGCGCGAGCCTGGCCGGCGCGACCTACGCCGGGATGGGCTACCGGGCCACGACTCTGCTCTCGGCCGTCACGATCCTGCTGATGGCGGCCTTGGTGTGGCGCTTCCTCCCCGAACCCGGCACGCCCGACGCCGAGCAGGCCAAGCGGAAGGTGGCGGCCGAGGTGGCGGAGGTGTGACCAAAGAGAGGGGGAAGAGAAGAAGGAGAAGAGAGCGCCTCTCTTTTCTATTCCCTCTCCCCTCTCGGTACCCCTCACGAGTTCATCGTCGCCAGGAACTCGGTGTTGTCGGCGGTGCCGCGCAGCCGGTCGAGGAGGAACGGCATCGCGTCGGCGGAGGCCATGTCGGCGAGGAAGCGGCGGAGGACGTGGACGCGCTGGAGCCGGTCTTCGGGTACGAGCAGCTCTTCGCGGCGCGTCCCGCTCGCGAGCAGGTCGATGGCCGGGTAGATGCGCTTGTTGGCAAGGTCGCGTCTGAGCACCATCTCCATGTTGCCGGTGCCCTTGAACTCCTCGAAGATCACGTCGTCCATCTTCGAGCCCGTGTCCACGAGGGCGGTCCCGATGATGGTCAGCGAGCCGCCCTCCTCGACGGCGCGCGCGCTCCCGAAGAAGCGCTTCGGCCCGCGCAGCGCGCCGGCCTCGAGGCCGCCCGACATGGTCCGACTCTGCCCGGCGAAGACGGCGTTGTGGGCGCGCGCCAAGCGCGTGATCGAGTCGAGCAGGACCACGACATCGCGCCCGCTCTCGACCAGCCGCTTGGCTTTTTCCAGAACCACGTCGGCGACCTCGACGTGGCGCTTCGGCTCCTCGTCGAACGTCGAGGCGATGACCTCGCCGGAGACGTTGCGCTCGAAGTCGGTGACCTCCTCGGGGCGCTCGTCGACGAGCAGGATAAGGAGCTGCACCTCGGGGTAGTTGGCCGTCACGGCGTTCGCGATCTTCTGGAGGAGGACCGTCTTGCCCGTCTTGGGCTGCGCCACGATCAGCCCGCGCTGCCCCTTGCCGATGGGGCAGAACAGGTCCATCACCCGGCCCGAGACCTCGTCCGGCGTGGTCTCCAGGCGCAGTGGCTCCTCGGCGAAGAGCGGCGTGAGGAGGTCGAACTCGACGCGCTCGCCCAAGCCCTCGGGAGGGTTGCCGTTGACCGAGTTGACGTGGATCAGCGCGAAGAACCGCTGCCCCTCCTTCGGCGGGCGGATCTCGCCGTCGACGGTGTCGCCACGCTGGAGGTTGAAGCGCTTGACCTGGCTCGGCGAGACGTAGATGTCGTCGGGCGACGGGAGGTAGTTGAACTCGGCCGAGCGGAGGAAGCCGTAGCCGTCGGGCATGATCTCGAGCACTCCCACCTTGCGGATCATCCCGACGAGCGGGGTGGTGGCGGGGTCGAAGGCCCGCATGTAGGCCGGATAGGCGTCGGAGAGCGGCTGGCGGGTACGAGGCCCCCGGCTGCGGCGCTCGGTCTGGCGTGCAGGCGGCGGGCGCTCAGCCCCACGGTCGCCTGATCCTGCCGCGCCGGCGCGGGGCGACCCGGACCGCTCGACGCGGCGGCGCGGTGTCGGGCGGTCGGGCACCTCCTCGGAGCTGTGCTCGGCGTCCTGCACGGCGCGGGCCTCGAGGATCTGGTAGATCAGGTCTTCTTTGCGGAGATGGGAATAGCCCTCGACGCCGAGGTCGCGGGCGAGCTGTTGCAGGTCGCCGAGCTTCTGAGTCTGGAGAGAGGCAATATTCATGACGGGAGCCGCGACGGGCGCGGCCGGAAGGCGGAAGAGATGGGAGAGGAGAGAGGCGAGTCGGCCGAACGCGGCCTAGAGAAACGGAACCGCTTCGGCGACGGTGAGGTGCGAGCCGGTGATGAGCAGGCCGTCGGACGCCCCCGCGTGCCGACGGAACCACTCGACGCCCTCGCGCGCCCCCACTACGTCGATAACGGGGACCCCCCTGGTCTCTAGTGTCCGCTTCAACTCGGTTAACGTCGCGGCGCGCGGCACCGGCAGTCCGATGGGCAAGACAACCGCGCCCTGGTCGGCAAGAATATCGGCTAGCGCCTTCGGGTCTTTATCCCGCATCACGCCGAGCAGCACGTACACGGTTCCCGGCGGAGAGGCGAGGGCCTGGCGCGCAGCGGCGAGCGCTGCCCGAAGGCCATCGGCGTTGTGCGCTACGTCGGCCAGGATGAGAGGGGCCAAATGATAGATTTCACAACGGCCTGCGAGGCCACTCCGTTCCCGCACCTCGGCGAGGCCGGTCTCGACCGGGGCCGCGCTTCGGGCGACGGCAGGCAGGACGTGCTCCGCTGCCCGCACCGCGAGCGCCGCATTCCAGACCTGATGCGCGCCGGTCAGCCCGAGCGCAAGTTGGCGGTAGGTCCGCACCGGCGTTTCGAGGTCTAGCGCGAGGCGGCCATCCTTCAGAGCGAAGTCGTGCACCGACACCTCGTCGCGCACGTTCACGAACGAGGCCCCGCGCGCTTCGGCCGTCTCCCGCATCGCCGCGAGCACCGTGTGCCCTTCGGCGGCCGTCAGCAGCGGCACGCCCGGCTTGGCGATCCCGGCCTTCTCGCGTGCAATCTCCTCGCGCGTGCTTCCCAGGATATCGGCATGATCCAGCCCAATGTGGGTCACGACCGCGACCTCCGGCCGGAGCACGTTCGTCGCGTCGAGCCGCCCCCCGAGGCCGACCTCGACGACGGCAAGGTCCACGGCTTGCTCGGCGAAATAGAGGAGGCTCAGCGCGACCGTGGCCTCGAAGAAGCTCGGCCCCACGGCGTCGAAGGCGGGACGAAGTCGCGCCACGGCCTCCGCGATCCAGTCGTGCGGCGCGGGCGCGCCGTCGATCCGAAGGCGCTCGGCGAGGTCCCAGAGGTGGGGCGAGGTGTGCAAGCCCACGCGCAGTCCGGCCGCCGAAGCGATGGCAGCGACCATCGACGCCGTCGAGCCTTTCCCGTTCGTGCCGGCGACGTGCACGCTGCGGAAGCGCTCGTGCGGCCGGCCGGTGGCCTCGAGCAGCGCGTGCATCCGCTCCAGCCCCGGCTTCATCGCCTCGGCCCCCCGCTCAGCGAAGCGGGGCAGGGCGAGGAGCGTTGCTTCGGCAGTGGCGTACTTCATGGACGAGAGCGCTACATGCGAGCGCGGGTACGCTGAGAATGGAGCATAGAGAGTGGAAGATATAGAGGATAGCGCCTCCATCTTCTATCCTCCATCCCCTACCCTCTCGATCCTCCTCGTGTCGCCGCCGCTGTGGGTTAGACGGAGCCAGACCGCGTGCTCGGGAATCAGGGCCGCCACGCGCTCGGGCCACTCGACGAGGCAAACGCCGTCGCCGAAGAAGTAGGTCTCGTAGCCCAGATCGAAGAACTCCTCCGGCCGCTCGATCCGGTAGGCGTCGAGGTGGAAGACCGGCCCGTCGCCGTGGTACTCGTTGACGATCGTGAACGTCGGCGAGGTGACGGCGGCGGGCGGCACGCCGAGGCCGGCGCAGATGCCTTTGACGAGGTGCGTCTTGCCTGCGCCGAGGTCGCCCGAGAGCGCCAGCACATCGCCCAGCTCCAGGCGTTCGGCCAGCCGCCGCCCGAGCGCGACGGTCGCCTCGGGCGAGGCCGTCTCGGCAGGGAGCAGGTCGGTGAGCGCGCGCTCCGAGCGGGGCGATGTGCTGGCGCTGAGCTTGTCGGAGGGATCGAACATGGACACGGTTGTTGGCCTGGCAGACTCTACGCCCGGCCCAGCGTCGCGTTCTGCTACGGCGCGCTCTCCTATTCGGTGAGGCTGAGTCCGAAACGCGCGATCACGCCTGCGCCGAGCCGGTCTCCGCTGACGAAGCCGGCGGTCTTGTATCCGAGCTCGAGCATCAGCTCGCTCCCGAGAAGCCCGAGCGGCAGGCCGTAGAACGCCGTCACGCTTCCCCCCGCACCGGCCACCCTGGGCGGACCCGTCGAGGGCGGGGTGCTGGGGTCTAGGTGGAGCGGCGGCTGGTTCCACACGTCGAGACGCGCGCCGAGCGAAACCGGTCCCCGCTCGACGACGCGTGTCGCGTCGAGGCCAGCGCCCCACGCGCGGTAGAGAGTCGGCTCGGTGCGGCGGACGCTGAAGCGCACCACCCGCCCATCGAATGCCACCACGTTGTCGAATGTGGTCTCCGTCCCGAACGGCCCCCATCCAAAGCGGAGCGCCGGCAGGTAGCCCACGCTGCCAATCGGAATCAGCGGCAGACCGAGCGCGGTGTCGCCGTCGTAGAGGTACGTTTTCAGAACGACGAAGGCTGAGAGGTAGAGCATCGGATCGAGAAACCCGAGGAGTGCCTGCTCCTGCACCGCCCCGAGGGTGAGCCGCGCGTCGATGTCGTCGAGCGCGGCCCGCTGGTTGACGGTGCTCAGCCAGTTGAGCACGTCGTTGCTGCCCAGCTCAAGGGTCTCTTCGGTTCCGAGGACGTAGTTGAGCAGGTCGCCTCCGGCGTGGAGGTAGAGCATCGCCTCGCGGTGGTGCAGCGCGCCGCGCGCGAGCGCGTTGCGGCGGAGCCGCTCGGCCAGGACGCCGGAGGCAGAGGAGCCGTTGAGCGTGGCGGCTATCGTCTCGTCGCGCGTCCGCCCGCCCTCGGAGATCCTGAACGCGGCGAACCCGCTGCCGTCGCCGTAGGGCGCGGGGAGCGCGATTCGGTAGCCCGCCTGCGACCAAGTGCCGAACTCGCGGTAGCGCGCGCCGTGCCCGAAGACCTCGTGCTGGAGCAGGAGCGCCGTGTGGTCGAGCGGGTGGCTGAGCAGGACGAGCCGCGCGGCCCGGTAGCCGATCCCGAGCGCCTTGCGCCCAGCCGTGTGCTCGCGGAACAGTCTTCCCGGGAGCACCCGGTCCTCGAGCGCCACCGAGACGCGGTGCACCGCGAGCACGGTCTCAGCCCCGGCCGCCGCCGTCAGCGACGCATCGGCGGCGAGGCCGTAGCGCGGCTGCGCCGTCACGGGTGCAACAACCAGAAGAAGGAGCAGCGAGAGGCGACGCATTGGCACCGGCGGCTCGTGGGGGATGGAAGCTACGCCGCTGGTCTCACAAAGGCGGCGGGCGCTTGACGGTCTTCAGCTTGAGCGCTCCCGGTGGAGGCCGGCGGGCGGGTTCCGCCACAGGCGGCCCATCCTCGGCCGGCTCCAGCGTCTCGCCGCCCAGCGTGAAATACTTCTCCTCGTGGATCGCCTCTGCGGCGAGCCGGGCGCGGGCGAAGATACCCTTCGCGTGCTCGACCATCTGCGGGTTGCCGCACGCGTAGCCCGCCGTCTGCGCCGGGTCGAAGCCGAGCCGGTCGAGCCACTTGCGGAGGACGTCTTCCACCCGGCCGGTCTCGCCGCTCCAGGCCGCGTCCGCCCACGGGCGGCTGACGGTCGGGACGTAGTCGAGCCAGCCGTGCGCCTCGGCGAGGGCGGCGACCTCGGCGCGGTAGGGGCCTAGCTCGGCGGCGTGGCTCGCGCCGTGGAGGAGCAGGAAGCGATGCACCACATCGAGCGGCCCTCGCTCCAGCCGGTGGACCTGATGCCGGACCATCGAGAGGAACGGCGCGAGACCCGTCACCGTGGCCGCCATCGCGTGCTGCGTCCGCGCCACGTCGAGCGTGAAGTGGCCGACGAGCTTGCGCCGGACGAGCACGGTGTCGCCCTCGACCATCCCCCACAGGCTCGGGGTCAGCGCGCCGCCCTCGACGCGCTCGACGTAGAGCTCCAGCTCGGCTTGGTGCGGCGCGCTCGCAATCGAGTACGCCCGCTTGACGAGGCTCCCGCCGGCCTCCAGGGCGAGCGTCGCGTACTGCCCCGGCTCGAAGGCGAGCCGCTCAGCCGGGCGTAGCCAGAAGGTGGCGAGGTCCGGGGCGAAGTCGTCGCGCCGGGTGAGGGTCGCCGGGAGATAGCCTGTCGGGGACATGGCACCGCAGGGTTGCGGTAGGGGCGACCGGCCGGTCGCCCCTACGATGATCCCCACCGCTCCGCTAGCGAGGCCGCATCGTCACGACTGGCAGCACGACCTCCTCGAGCGAGGCCCCGCCGTGCTGGAAGGTGTCGTTGTAGCGGTTCAGGTAGCGGTGGTAGTTGGTCGGGTAGACAAAGTAGTAGTCCTCCTTCGCAAAGATGTAGTTCTCGTTCATGCCGGTGCGGGGCAGGCCGTAGGTCTCCGGCTCCTTGACGAAGATGGCGTGGCGCTCGTCGCACTTGAGGTTGCGGCCGTGCTTGTAGCGGAGGCTCGTCGAGGTCTCGCGGTCGCCGATGACCTTAGTGGCGTGCAGGCTGCGGATCGCGCCGTGGTCGGTGGAGATGACGATGGTGACGTCCTGGCGGGCCAGCTCCTCGAAGGCGCGGAAGAGCCACGAGTGCTCGAACCAGGTCCGCGTCAGCGCCCGGTAGGCGCGCTCGTCCGGGGCGATCTCCTTGAGCACGCTCGAGTCCGAGCGGCTGTGGGCCAGGATGTCGACGAAGTTGACGACGATGGCGGCGAGGTCGTGCTGCGCGAGGTCGGTCACGCGGTCGGCCATCGCGGTGCCGTCCTCGGTGGAGACGATCTTCTCGTAGCGGAAGCGGGTGTCGCGGCGGTGCCGGCGCTTGAGCTGCTCGCCGAGGAGCTCGGCCTCGAACTTGTTGAGCGAGTGCTCGTCGCTGCCGGTGTCGTGCTGCCACCACTGCGGGTAGCGCGTGGCGAGGTCGATGGGCAGCAGGCCGCTGAAGATGGCGTTGCGGGAGTAGGGCGTGGCGGTCGGGAGCAGGCCGTAGTGCCAGTCTCGCTCGATGTCGAAGAGCGGATAGAGCAGGCGCTCGAACTCGAGCCACTGGTCGAACCGCATGCAGTCGATCAGGAAGAAGAGCACGGGGCGGCCCGCGCCCGAGCCGGTGCCGCCGTCGAGGTGGGGCAGCACCCAGCGGGGCATGACCTCGTGCGAGAGCGCGGGCCGGCCGTCGGTCTCGCCTGCTTGCGACTGGGCGATCCAGCCGGGGTACTCGCGCTCGATGAAGCGCCCGAACTCGCGGTTCGCGTCTCTCACTTGGTCGTCGAGGATCTGGCGCGCGCCGTCGTCGGCGTCGAGCCCTGCGCCGAAGCGGACGAGGTTCGCGTAGACCTCGGCCCAGCCCTGGTGGTCCAGGCCGCTGCCAATGTCGGCGGCGATGCGGCCGAAGGACTGGAGGTAGGCCTGGGAGACGGTCTCGTCGCGGAGGCGGGAGCCTTCCAGGAGACGCTTGCAGGTCAGCAGAATCTGCTTCGGGTTGACCGGCTTGATGAGGTAGTCGGCGATCTGCCGCCCGATGGCGTCCTCCATCAGGTGCTCCTCCTCGGACTTGGTGATCATCACGACCGGCGTCTCCGGGGCCATGCCCTTGAGCTCGCCGAGGGTCTCGATCCCGCCCATGCCCGGCATCTGCTCGTCGAGGAAGACCACGTCGAAGCGCTCGTCGCGCATCCGGTCCACGGCGTCGGCCCCGTTGGTGACGCTCGTCACGTCGAAGCCTTTGGCCTCCAGGAAGAGGATGTGCGGGCGGAGCAGGTCGATCTCGTCATCGGCCCAGAGGATGCGTCGGGACATGCGGTTGGGGATTGTGGATTTCCGATTTTGGATGGACCGAGCTGGGCGCGGTGCAACAAGGTTTGAGCCGCTGTAGATCCGCCGGGGTAACGCGGCGCGGCGGCCTGAGATTGCGGAGGACCGCTGCTCCGTCCAGGCTGGGGCGCCGGCGGGATGCTTCGGCGTATCATGCGGCATGAACTGGCGCGACCACATCGTCTCGGACCCGCATATCCTCGTCGGCAAACCGACGCTGAAGGGAACGCGCATCTCCGTCGAACTCATCCTGAGCGTGTTCGGCGCAGGATGGACGCAGGAGGAGGTGTTGGAGAACTATCCGCACCTCACACCGGAAATGATCCGAGCGGTGTTCGCTTACGCTGCCGATGTCATGAAGGATGAGGCTGTCCAACCTACGTAGATGAGGGCAGGAACCTCAAGGAACTCAGTGGGTACGTGGCCTCATGATTTGCTCAAGCAATAATTTCTTGAGTATCCCCGAGATTGGATCCAATGCACCAGACCAAATAGCACGATGTGTAGAATTAAAAATCACAATACTTCTAGTCCATGCATTTACTTGCTGATGAAAACATCCCAACTGCAGTAGTAGACCACTTACGGAAAGCTGGCTTCGATGTCGAGTACATCGTCGAAACTGCTCCAGGCCTCTTCGATCCCTCTGTCCTCAAGCTGGCCAGAAAAGAAGCACGCCTGTTGATCACCGCCGACCGCGACTTCGGCACGCTGATCTTTGCGGAACACACTCACGTGCCTATCGGGGTCCTCTACCTGCGGATGGGGACGGCACGCCCACAAACACTCGTGGATGCCGTCCTGGGTGTACTAACAGACCCGGAACGAGAGCTGCTCGGTTACTTCACGACGCTCCAGCCCGGTCGAGTCCGGCAGCGTCCGCTGCCACCGTGACCTGCTCGCTCACGCCATCTTCCGCAGCGCCTCGACGACACTCGTGACGTGCCGAGCGGTCTGCATTACGTAGAAGTGCACCGACGGCACGCCGGCGCTCATCAGCTCCTCGCTCTGCTGGATCGCCCACTCGATGCCGACCTCTGCCACCCGGTCGTCGTCCGCCGCCTCGACCTCGGCCGCGAGCGCCTCGGGAATCTCGACGTGGAACGTGCGCGGGAGCGCGTGCAGGTGCTTCTTCGAGGTCAGCACCTTGAGGCCGGGCACGATCGGGACGGTGATGCCGACGGCGCGGCAGCGCTCGACGAACTCGACGTAGTGCCGGTTGTCGAAGAACATCTGGGTGACCACGTAGTCCGCCCCGGCGTCGATCTTGCGCTTGAGGTGGAGCACGTCCCACGTCGGGTTCGGCGACTCGATGTGCTTCTCGGGGTAGCCCGCCACGCCGATGCAGAAGTCTGTCGGCGCGCCGTCGATCAGGTCTTCGAGGAAGCGGCCCCGGTTCATCGCCTCGATCTGCGCGACGAGGTCGCAGGCGGTCTCGTTCGCCGAGCGGTGCGGCGGTGCCGATGGCGCGCCCTTGTCGTCGCCCCGGAGCGCCATCACGTTTCGGACGCCGAGGTAGTTCAGCTCGATCAGCGCGTCCTCGGTTTCCTCCTTGGCGAACCCCTGGCAGAGCAGGTGCGGGACGGTGTCGATGCCGTAGCGGTACTGGATGGCGGCGCACAGGCCGAGGGTGCCGGGCCGCTTGCGCTTGACGTGCCGGCGGATGCTGCCGTCGGGCATCTCCTCGTAGTAGACCTCCGCCGCGTGCCCGGTCACGTCGATGAACGGGGGCTCGAACGGGAGCACCTGCTCGACGATGTCGAAGACACCTCGCAGCGAGCCGCCGCGGACGGGCGGGATGATCTCGTAGGAGATCAGCGGCTCGGTGGCCCGCTCGAAATGCTCGGTGACTTTCATGGGGGCAGCAGTGGCAGAGCCGAGGCGTCTGAGCGCGTGGCCCCGGGCCTAGTTCCGACGCCGGTGCAGATCGTCGAGCCAATCGTCGGGGAAGCCGTCCGAGGAGCCGCCGGTGTGGTGGTACGGCCGGGCGAGGTCGCGCGCGTGGACGCGCATGTCCTCGTGGATCTCCCGGAACCCGACGGCGACGGATTCGCCCCGCTCGACGGCGGCGCGGCGCTCGGCGGTTTGGTTACGAGCGCGGGGAAGCGGACGCTCCGGGAAGAGAATACGGAAGAGCGTCACGGAGGCCCACACCGCCATCAGGACCATCGCCGGGCCGGCGAAGAGGGCGAACGCGGTGAAGACAGCGGCGAAAGGCATCGTGGGTCAGGGCACGGGGACGAGGAGCGCGGTGTCCCCCGGCAGCACGAGGGGTTGGGCTTCGAAGGCCGGCTGTAAGGCCTCGTTCTGCTGCTCTAAATCGAGGGTCTCTAGCTCGCGCGCGTCGATCGGCGTGGCGGACCAGTCGTCGAAGGTGTCGCGGAAGCCGGTGTCGAGGAAGGTGAAGATGAAGAAGATCGCCAGGAAGACGATGCTCAGCGAGAAGGCGAGCACGTTGACCCTGTTGTCGTACTTGAGCGCCATGAAGAACATCGCCACGAGCGTGGCCTTCACCCCGGCGATGGCGAGCGCGACGGGCACGCTGAACGCGCCGAGGTGGATGACGTCGTTCTGCTCCATCAGGCCGAGGGCGACCGTCAGGATGGTCAGCGAGACGAGGGCACCGAAGACGGTCAGCAGCAGCTTCGCCGACAAGATGTGGTGCCCGTGGTCGCCGTGGGCGGCGGGGTCGGCGTCGGTCGTGTGGTGGAGCTGTTCGGCCATAGCAGAAACGTGATTCGTGAAACGTGATTCGTGATGCAAACGAAACGGTCGCGCTCGGTCTCACGCGTCACGTTTCACGAATCATCTAGATCAGATACATCAGCGGGAAGAGGAAAATCCAGATCACGTCCACCACGTGCCAGTAGAGCCCGACGTTTTCGATCGGCGTGTACCAGGCGTCGGAGTACTTACCGCGCCACGTCTTGACGGCCAGGATCGAGATGGCGATCATGCCGATCAGGACGTGGATGCCGTGGATGCCGGTCATCACGTAGTAGATCGAGAAGAACAGCCCGGCGCGCTGGTTGACCAGGCCGTGGTCGCCCGGCACATAGCCGTGCTCGACATCGACGGCGTGGGCGTCTTCGCGGGTCGAGATGCCGGCGTCGGCCATGTCGGCGAGGCTGGTGCCTTCGGCAGCGTGGGTGCCGGCCTCGTGCTCGCCGGGGGCATGGTCTCCGCTCTCCGCGCTCGGGCCGAGGTTGGCCTCGCCGAGTCCGGGGAGCGTGAAGGTGGTCCCCTCGGCGTAGATCATGTTCTGACCGGGGAGGATGCCGAGGTCGAACTTGTGGGTGTACTCGAAATACTTGACGACCATGAACATGCCCGCCAGCACCACAGTCGCCGTGAGCAACCAGAAGCAGAGCTTCCGCTTGCCGAGCTGAATCGCCCGGATCGACCAGGCGACGGTCAGCGACGAGCCGAGGAGCACGATCGTGTTGACGGCCCCCATCACGGTGTCGAGCTGGGTGCTCGCCTCGGCGAACAGCTCGGGGTACATCGAGCGGTAGATGCCGTAGGCGACGAACATGCCGCCGAAGAGCAGGATCTCGGTGACGAGGAAGAGCCACATCCCGAGCTTCGAGGCGTCGAACTGCTGCTCAGTCGAGGCGAAGTAGTGCTTGAGGTGGGCCGGGTGGCCCGCACCGTCGCCGCCGTGCGCACCCGCGTGGGTAGCGTCGTGCGGGTCGTCGACCGTGATGGGAGTCGGATGGACAGCCATGAGTTAAGGTGGCGTGGAGTGGTCTGACGGGGTGGGACACCGGCGGTGTCCCCTTACAGCCTAATGCTTCGGCTTCGGCTGCGAGGTACCCAGGTCGACGGACTTCTGCATCTCCTGCGGGCCGCCGACAGCCGGGTTCGGGATCGGGGCCGGGTCGCCGCGATGGGCCCCGTCGCCTCCCGCGCCATCACCGCCGTATCCATCGCCTGAGAAGAGCACGTCGTAGTCGTACGGGCCGTGGGTCACGAGCGGCGTGCGGTGGAAGTTGTGGTGGTCCGGTGGGCTCGTCGTGTGGGTCCACTCGAGCGTCGCCGCGCCCCACGGGTTACCCGGCGCGCGCTGGCCCTTGAACAGGCTCCAGATCATGTTGCCGAGCACCAGCAGCAGCCCCGCCCCGAGAAACCACGAGCCGACGGTCGAGACCATGTGGAGGTCGTGGTACTCGGGCAGGTAGGTGAAGTAGCGGCGCGGCATCCCCTGGCTGCCCAGGATGAACTGGGTGAAGAACGTCATGTTGAAGCCGAAGAACACCACGACCGCCGAGATGCGGCCCCAGGTCTCGCTCATCATCCGGCCAAACATCTTGGGCCACCAGTAGAACAGCGCTCCGATCATCGCCATCACGGTCCCGCCCATCATCACGTAGTGGAAGTGGGCGACCACGAAGTAGGTGTCGTGCAGGTGAATGTCGACCGCGAGCGCGCCGACCATGATGCCGGTCAGCCCGCCGATCGTGAAGAGGAAGATGAACGCGAGCGCGTAGAGCATCGACGCCGTCAGCCAGACCGAGCCCTTGTACATCGTCGCGACCCAGTTCAGAATCTTGATGCCGCTCGGCACGCCGATCAGGAACGTGATGACCGAGAAGACGATCGACGAGAGCGGGCTCTGGCCCGAGACGAACATGTGGTGGCCCCACACCATGAACCCGAGCATCGCGATCGCCACCGACGAGAGGGCGATGGCGCGGTAGCCGAAGACCTTCTGCCGGCTGAACGTGCCCATCAGCTCGGAGATCACCCCGAAGGCGGGCAGGATCATGATGTAGACGGCCGGGTGGCTGTAGAACCAGAAGAAGTGCTGGAAGAGCACCGGGTCACCTCCGAGGGCCGGGTCGAAGATGCCGATGTTGAGCACGCGCTCGAGCGCCAGCAGCACCATCGTGATGCCAATCACCGGCGTCGCCAGAATCTGGACGATGGAGACGGAGTAGAGCGCCCAGATGAAGAGCGGCAGGCGGTTCCACGTCAGCCCTGGCGCGCGCATCTTGTGGATCGTGACGATGAAGTTGATCCCGGTCAGGATGCTCGCGAAGCCGGCGACGAAGACCGCCATCGTCATCGGCAAGACGGCCGTGTTCGTCGTGTCGGAGTAGGGCGTGTAGAACGTCCAGCCGGTGTCGATCCCGCCGGAGAGGATCGCGTAGACCGCGAGGCTCGCCCCGGCGAGGAAGACGTAGTAGCTCATCAGGTTGAGCTTGGGAAAGGCCACGTCCTTGGCGCCGAGCTGGATCGGGAGGACGAAGTTGCCAAGCGACGCCGGGATGCTCGGGACGATGAAGAGGAAGACCATCATCACGCCGTGGAGGGTGAAGAGCTTGTTGTACTCGTCGGCCGTCATGAAGTCCGAGCCGGGGTTCATCAGCTCGGCGCGGACGCCGAGCGCGGCAATCCCGGCAATCGCGAAGAAGACCGAGACGGTGAAGAGGTACATCACCCCGATCCGCTTGTGGTCGACGGTCGTCGCCCAGGCCTTGACCGTTGGCCAGACGCGCGCGAATCCGTGCACGTCGGGGCCGGGGCCCGGCTCGTGGAGGTAGTTGTGAAGCGGCTCGTGGCCCGGCGGGTAGGCGCTCGGTGCCTTCGGCGAGGTCCGCGCAGGGGCGGTGGCGACGGTACTCATAGTCGGATGCGGTTGCGGGACCCCCCGCTTTTCGGTCCATCGCTAGCGCTCAGGGACCGAAAAGCTGTCCCCCTCGACGAGGGGGACAGTTCGGTGCCGCTGGGAGCGAAGCGACCGCAAACCGAACGGGGGGTCATCGAGGTCATTTATTCAGCAGGTCCGGCAGGTTCAGCCGCGAGGCTGTCGCCGGGGGCGGCGAGGCTGTCGGCGGGTGCGGCCGTACTGTCCGAGACGGCAGCGGCGCTGTCGGCAGCGGTCCAGTCGCCGTTGATCTCGCGGATGTAGGCGATGATCCCGGACAGCTCGCGCTCGGTCAGGTTCGGGTAGGCCGGCATCACGCCCTCGTAGCCCTGCACGATGTGGGCCATCGGGTTGACGATCGACTCGCGGACGTAGTTGGCGTCCATCACCGCGCTGCCGCCGTCGGCGAAGGGTCGGTTCTGCTCCCAGGTGCCGAGCCAGCTCGGGCCGGTGCCGTCGGAGCCGTCAACCGAGTGGCAGGTGTTGCAGGCCTGCTTGGTGTAGAGGCTCGCGCCGAGTTGGTTGAGCGGGAGGTTGTCGTTGCCGCCGCCGGTGCGGAGCCAGTCGTTGAACGTGCCGCGGTCGACGGCGTGGACCATGGCGTACATCTCGGAGTGGGCCGTGCCGCAGTACTCGGTGCAGAGCACCTGGTACTCGCCCTCCTCCTTGACCTCGAACCAGACCGTCGAGTAGCGGTTCGGGACCGCGTCGTGCTTGACCCGGAAGTCGGGCACGAAGAACGAGTGCAGCACGTCGACCGAGGTCATGATGAGTTCGACCGGCTCGCCGACCGGCACGTAGAGGTCGCCGACGCTCGTCGTGCCGTCGGGGTACTCGAACTCCCAGAGCCACTTCTTGCCGGTGACGCGGATCTCGTAGGCGTTGTCAGGCGGGATGCCCGCGCTGACGAACGCCTTGAAGCCGAGCCAGAAGACGACGAAGACGAGCATCGTCGGGATCACGATCCACGAGGCCTCCAGGAGCTTGCTCGGATGCACCTCGACGGGCCGGTCGGCGTGCGAGCGGCGGCGGTACTTCCAGGCGTACCGGACCAGGAAGTACGTCACCCCGACCTGGATGACGACGCTCGCCCAGAAGATGAAGTAGAACAGAAAGTCGATCTCGTGGGCCGTTGTCGAGGCCTGGGGCGGGAGCCAGAAGGTGCCTTCCATAGCAGCTAGCGTCGGGTGGCCGGTAGGGCCGGGGATGCAAAGGTGAAGCTAAACGGCGGCGGTGTCAAGGGCCGGTCACAGGAATCGGCTCAGGTTGCTTTTTGCTCTCGCGCCGCCAGAAGAAAAACAGGAAGCCGCCGAGCAGCACGACGGTCAGCAGGCCGGCGACCTTCATCGCGTTCTGGGCGTGGAGCACGTAGCCGCCGGCGTCGGGGTCGTAGACGAAGCAGTAGAGCAAGAGCTGGTCCACCGGCGAGCCGATGGTGCCGTCGCCCGCCTCCAGGAGCGCGGTGCGGAAGTCGGCGGGCGGAAACTCGATGCCGTAGAGGACGCGGGTGAGGGTGCCGTCCGGGCTGAGGAAGAAGAGGCCGGCGCTGTGGGCGAACTCCTGCTGCCGCTCGTTCCACTTGAACCCGAAGCCGAGCGCCTCGGTGATCCGCTCGATGCTCTCGGGCGAACCCGTGAGAAAGTGCAGGCCGTCAGCCGCCCCGTCGGCGACGAGGGCCGCGTAGCGGTCTCGGACTTCAGCCGCCTTCGCCGGCGTGTCACGTGGGTCGAACGACACCGCGAGGGCCTGGTAGTCCTCGCCGAGGGCGAGGCTGCTCTCGCGGATGGCCTCGGTCATCCCGTCGAGGATGAGGCTGCACAGCATCGGGCAGTTGTGGTAGACGAACGCCACGACGACCGGCCGCTCGCCGTCGAAGTAGTCGCCGAGCGTGACGGGCGAGCCGTCCGCCTCAGCGAAAGAGAGGCCCGGATCGACGCGCTCGCCGAGGTGCTCCTCGATGCCGACGCCCGCGAACTCGTCGGGAATCTCGCCGGCCGGCTGCGCTATGACCTGGCCGGACGCGCCCGCGAGGGCGACGGCGAGCAGGCAGGCGATGGAAGCGCGCAGCAGCATCGGTGTCAGCGGTCCTCCGGCTCTTCGGTCCTATCTTCGCTCACCTCGGTCGCAGCCTCGTCAGCCGGGCCATTCTCCTCTTCCGTCGCTAGGTCCGGCTCTTGCGTCGGCAGGAAGGCCTCGTTGGATCCAACCGGCTCGAGGCCAAGCCGGTCGGCCGTGTTGGCGTCGAGGTAGACCATGCTGTAGTTCTGCGGAGCCGGAACGGCGGCGTCGCCCTGCCGAGCGGCATAGGTCTCGGCGACACTCGCCATCGCGGCGTCGATGGGCATTTGGTAGACCTCCTCCTCCCGGCCGTAGTCGCTGAGCTTGGCCGCAGCGCGCGCGCGCGTCTCCTGGAGTTCGGGGTACAGCCCGACCGCATCGCGCTCGACGGTTTCGTTGTCGGCGACGTAGGCCACCAGGAAAAACACGCCGAAGACGGCGAGCCCGAGCGTCACGGCCGTCGCTAGCATGATCGAGAAGATCTGCGCCGACTCGACGCCCTCCGCCTCGGTGTGCTGGGCGGTCGCCTCGGCGGCAGGATCTCCCGTCATGTCGGCGGCGACCTCGGTGGTGGCTTCCGCCGGGGCGGTCCCCATCAGCTCACCGATCGGCCCGAGGTCGGACTCCTGTTGGTCCGGGCGGATGACGCCCTCGGCCTCCGGGCGCGTGTGCGCGTCGGGAAGCGGGGTCGGTTCGTCGCGGTGCGGATCGGGCGTCCGGATGGGGCGCTCGCTCTCGGGGAGATTGGAGTCAGCCATAGCGGGAGGTGAGACGCCGAGGACGTGGCTCGGTTTTCAGTCTAGAGTGAAAGTAACGTGATTCGTGCGACGGCCGGTCTCTCCGTGCCTAGACATTCTGAGCCTAGACGTTTTGGAAGCGCAGGGAGAACGCGAAGTAGGGGTCGTTGTACGGGGTGATGCTGTGCCGCGTCGCCCGCCAGAGTGTCGCCCCGACGACGAGGCCGACCATCCCGAGCCACAGCGCGAAGTCCGTCCAGGCGAAGGCGGCGTGCTGATACAGCTCGTTGTCGGTGGCGACGTAGAGGTTTGGCCGGATCAGCCACCACAGGTCGATCCAGTGCATCACGAGGGTCCAGACGCACATCACCGCGAGGATCGGGACGACGCGCTTGGTGAAGCGCGGGATCAGGATGAAGAACGGCAGGATGAAGTGGAACCAGAAGAGCGCCCAGCTGACGGTCTCCCAGCCGTGCGTGAAGCGGTGCTCGAACCAGACGGTCTCCTCGGGGAGGTTGCCGTACCAGATCAGCATGTACTGACTGAAGGCGATGTACGTCCAGAAGACGGTGAACGCGAAGAGGTACTTCCCGAGGTCGTGGTGGTGCTCGGCGTTGACCTCGGGCAGCATCCCGGCCTTCTGAAGCGCCAGCACCATCAGCGTCATCGCCGCAATCGAGGCGACGAAGCCGCCGGCGAAGAAGTACACGCCGAACATGGTCGAGAACCAGTGCGGGTCGAGGCTCATCACCAGGTCGAACCCGGCGAAGGCGGTCGTCAGGGCGACGAGCGGGACGCCCCAGGCGCTGACGCGGCGGAGGTCCGCGCCTACGTCGTCGCGCGGCTCGGTGTCCTGCCGCACCGAGAGGCGGTAGAGCTTGGTCGAGACGGTGATCCAGACGGCGAAGTAGAAGGCGATCCGGGCGTAGAAGAACGGCAGGTTCAGGTAGCCCTGCTTGCCGGCGAGGATCGGGTCGTAGTGCGGGTCGGCCGGGTCGAACAGCTCGTGGTGGGTCCAGTGGTAGAGGTCGTGCATCCCGAAGAGGAAGATCGGGAGGCCGAGCAGCGCCAGCACCCAGAAGTTCGCCATCAGCAGCTCGGGGACGCGGCGGACGGCCGTCACCCACTTGGCCCGCGGCAGGTGCTGGAACATGACGAAGAGGAGCGTACCGAGCGCGATCGAGAGGCAGAACACCCACGCCGTGAGGTACGAGTACCAGAACGAGTAGTGGTCCCCGAACGCGCCGATCAGGCCGACCACGAGGCCGGCCACGCCGAGCGCCGTCGGGATCATCCACGCGCGGGAGTCGGCCAGGAACCGGTAGCGCCCGGCGACGCGGTCGCGGTCGTCGTCCACCGGGTCGATGAGACGGGAGAGGGGATTTGCCATTGGCGGTTCGGAGGTGACAGTTGTAGGGGCGACCGGCCGGTCGCCCGTACATGACAGGGGCGATCAGTCGAGCGAGACGTTCGGGTTGTAGGTCTCGAGGCGGCTCAGGATCGGGGCCGGCACGTCCTCGGCGGTCGCGTTTTGGGAGCGCTGGAGCGCGCGGATGTAGGCGACGATCGCCCACCGGTCCGGGACGGAGATCTGGTGCGCGTAGCTCGGCATCGAGCGGATGCCGTTGGCGATGGCGTCGTAGAGGTAGCCGTCGGGGCGGGCGCGGAGCACGTCGGTGTGGTAGCTCGGCGCGGGCGTGTAGCCGTAGCCCTGGCCGCCATTGCCGGTCATGATGATGCCCTGCCCGTCGCCCGCACCGCCGTGGCAGGGCGTGCAGTAGATGGTGTAGCGCTCCTGGCCCCGCGCGAGGACGGCGGGTGTGACCTCCATCGGGATCGTCTCGACGAGCGCGCCGTCGGCGGTGCGGGCGGCGAAGTAGGGCGCGTTCTGGGTCGTTCGCAGGCCGGTGCGCTTGACGGTGCCGGGGACGGGTTGCCGCATCGCCGCGTCGTCCTCGAAAAACGGATTGGCCTCTTGAGGCTCAAAGGACTCCTGGAAGTCCATGTTGAGGTTCGGGTGGATCGGCGGGTTGTCCGAGTGCATCCCCCGGCATCCGGCCAGGGCGAGCACAGCGGCGAGCAGAGCAGTAAGTCGCATCATGTCAGTCTAGGTAGGGGTGCACGGCCGTGCGCCCGTACGAGGTCATCCGGCGAGGGGCGCAGGCTCGGCGGTGGGTTCCGGCCGGACGAGGTCGCCGTCGACGCCTATCTCGTACGCCCCCTCGTGGTCGACGTACTCGACCCCGAGCGCGCCCAAGCGGCGGAGCAGGCCGGCCGTGCCGGCGCGGTCGAAGGCCGTATCGGCGGCGGCGACGTGGAGGAAGAACCCGTCGTCGGTGGCGCGGCCGAAGCGCTCGGAGAAGAAGAGCGGGTTGTAGGGCTTCGGCAGGCCGTTGAGCGCCAGCATCCCGCCGACCGCGCCGAGCGCCGACAGCAGGATCGTCAGCTCGAACGCGATCGGCACGCTCGGCTCCACGGCGAAGAACGGTTTGCCGCTGATGTTGAGCGGGTAGTCGACGGCCCCCATCCACCACTGCATCAGGAAGCCGAGCGCGCAGCCGGTCAGCCCGCCGCCGATCACGATGTAGCCCAGCAGCGAGGGCTTGAGCCCCATCGCGGCGTCCATCCCGTGGATCGGGAAGGGGCTGAACGTGTCGAGGCGCGTGTAGCCCTCGCGCCGGACGGCCTCGACGGCCTCGACGAGCTCGCCGGGGTTGGAAAACTCGGCGAGCAGGCCGACGTTTTTGTCAGCCCGCGAGCGGAGCGCGTTCTCGACGACGGCGGGGATCAGAGCCATGAGCGTGTTGGGTTGACCGAGGCACCGTAGGGGCGACCGCCCGGTCGCCTGTACACAGCGCGTGGAATCTTAGGCATTGTCCTCTTCCGAGGCGGCGGTGCGGTAGGCCACGTTCGGGGTCGCCGGCGGGAGGGTGCCGTGCCCATCTCCCTGCCCGTCGCCGTGCGTGTGGTAGAAGTGCGGGTCGGCCTGCGGGGTGACGCCCTTCACCTCGGCGATGGCGACCATCGGGACGAAGCGGAGGAAGAGCAGGAAGAGCGTGAAGAAGAGGCCGAACGAGCCGATGTACATCGCCAGGTCGAGCAGCGTCGGGCTGAAGTAGTCCCACGACGACGGCAGGTAGTCGCGGTGCAGGCTCGTCACCGTAATCACGAAGCGCTCGAACCACATCCCGATGTTGACTACGATCGAGAGCGCAAACATGACCGGGATCGAGCGGCGGAGCTTCTTGAACCAGAAGAGCTGGGGCGAGACCAGGTTGCACGTCATCATCAGCCAGTAGGCCCAGGCGTAGGGCCCGAAGGCGCGGTTGAGGAAGGCGTACTGCTCGTAGACGACCCCGGAGTACCACGCGATGAAGAACTCCGTGATGTAGGCGAACCCGACGATGGTGCCCGTCACCAGGATGACCACGTTCATCTTCTCCAGGTGGTCGATGGTGATGAGGTTCTCCAGGTTGTAGACCTTGCGCGCGACCACCATCAGCGTCACCACCATCGCGAAGCCCGAGAAGATGGCCCCGGCGACGAAGTAGGGCGGGAAGATGGTCGTGTGCCAGCCCGGCACGATCGATACCGCGAAGTCGAAGGAGACAACGGAGTGGACCGAGAGCACGAGCGGCGTCGCGAGGCCGGCCAGGATGAGGTAGGCCTTTTCGTAGTGCCGCCAGTGGCGGTTGGAGCCGGTCCAGCCGAGCGAGAAGAACTGCATGATCCGGGCGCGCAGCATCCGGCCCTGCTTGACCGCGCGGTCGCGGAGCGTCGCGAGGTCCGGCAGCAGGCCGACGTACCAGAAGAGGAGCGACACCGTGCCGTAGATGCTCACCGCGAACACGTCCCACAAGAGCGGGCTCTTGAACTGCGGCCACATCGCCATCTGGTTCGGGATCGGCAGGGTCCAGTAGATCACCCACACGCGGCCGACGTGGAACGTCGGGAAGAGCAGCGCGCACGCCACGGCGAAGAGCGTCATCGCCTCGGCGGCGCGGTTGATGCTCGTCCGCCACCGCTGCCGGAAGAGGAAGAGCACCGCCGAGATCAGCGTCCCGGCGTGGCCGATGCCGACCCACCAGACGAAGTTGACGATCGGCCAGCCCCAGCCGACGGGGTTGTTGTTGCCCCACACGCCGACGCCGTTCCAAATCTGGTAGGTCACGGCGAGGCCGAGAATCCCCAGCCCGCCGAGCGCGGCGAAGAAGGCGACGAACCACAGCAGCGGCGTCTTCTTCTCCGAGTGGCCGGCGACCAGCTCGGTGATGTCGTGGAACGAGAGGTCGCCCTTGACGAGGCGCTCGTCTTCGAGCAGGAAGTGCTCGCCGTCGGGGCGGGGCGGGTGGGATACGGTCGTTGCCACGGGATCAGGCGGTGGGTGAGCGCGCGGGGCGGCGATGGAGGCGCGAGGTGGCGATGAGGGTACGGTAGGGGCACGGCGCGCCGTGCCCGTACAGATCGGAATCAGGCCCCGGTATCGTGATCGGGGACGGGCTGCACGGTCTCGGGGTCGCGCCCGAAGAGGGCCTCGAGGCGCGGGTTCGGGTTGCGGAGCCGGGCGAGGTAGCTCAGGCGCGGCTTGACGCTCAGCTCCTCGAGCAGCTCGTAGCGGCGGGCGTTGCGCTTGAGCGCGCTCACGCGCGCCTCCGGGTCGGTGAGGTCGCCGAAGACGATGGCGTCGGCCGGGCAGACCTGCTGGCACGCCGTCTGCACCTCGCCGTCGGCGATCTTGCGGTTCTCGATGTGGGCCACCCGCCCGGCGGCGCGGACGCGCTGCACGCAGAAGGTGCACTTCTCCATCACGCCGCGAAAGCGGACCGTCACGTCCGGGTTCTGCTGCATCTGGAGCTCGAGCGGGAGCGTCTTGGTCCAGTTGAAGAAGTTGAACCGCCGGACCTTGTAGGGGCAGTTGTTGGCGCAGTAGCGCGTGCCGATGCAGCGGTTGTACGTCATCTCGTTGATGCCGTCCGGCGAGTGCGTCGTGGCGGCCACCGGGCAGACCGACTCGCACGGGGCGTACTCGCAGTGCTGGCACATCATCGGCTGCATCACCATCATCGGCGAGGCCATCTCGCCGACGCCGTCGGTGTCGAGCGCGTCGTCGGTGCGCTCGCTGACGTAGTAGCGGTCCAGCCGCAGCCAGTGCATCTCGCGGCCTCGGGCGACCTGGTCCTTGCCGACGACCGGGATATTGTTCTCGCTCTGGCACGCGACCACGCACGCGTTGCAGCCCGAGCACGCGTTGAGGTCCACCGTCATCCCCCACTGGTGGTCGGAGTACATCGCCTCGCCGATGCGGGGGTCGGCCGGCGGGCTGTTGCCGTCGCCCCACAGCGGCGGGTAGACCTCCCACGGGATGCCTTCGATGGGCTTGACGGCTTCGCGCGCGAAGTCCTCGTTCGCCCTAAACTCGCCGAGCGTCGCCATGCGGACGATCGGGCGGCCCTCCATCGCGCCGTGATCCTGCGTGGTCGCGATCATGTAGCCGTCGCCGATCACCTCGACGTCGGCCGCCGGGAGCACCGCGCCGCCGTCGAGGCCGCGCAGGAGCGAGGCGTTGGCCTTCGCGCCGATGCCATTGGTGACCGGGCCGGGGCGGTACATGTCCACGTCGCGGTCGAAGAGCCGGGCGATGAGGCTGCGGTCGGTGATGACGCGCTCGGACTCGAGCGCGCGGCCGTAGCCGGTCGTCACCGTGATCGAGCCGTCGGGGTGGCCGGGCTGGATCCACGCCGGCACCTCGATCACCTGGTCGCCGACGCGGATGGCGAGGATGCTGGTGTAGACGCGGCCGGCCTCGACCGCGCCGCCCTCGACGGAGCCTTCGGTGTAGTCGATCCCGAGGGCCTCGGCGGTGCGCTCGCTGAGCTGCGCCACGGCGTCCCACGTCACCTTCGTGACCGGGTCGGGCAGCTCGTGCATCCAGGCGTTGTTGGAGAAGCGCCCGTCGCCTAGCTTGGCGTCGGGCCGGATGACGACCTCGATGGCCGTGTCGACCGGCGCGGCGAGGCCGGCGAGCGAGCCGGTTGCGCCGGCAGCGGTTCCGCTCGCAGCCGGGTAGCCCGAGTTGGGGAGGAAGCCGTCGTGGAGGAGCGTCCGCCAGCCGTCCTCGAAATTGCCCGAGACCAGACCCTGCTGCCGGATGGTGTCGCGGACCAGGTCGTAGGCCGTCGTCGCCTCGCCGGTGGCGAGCGCGTGGAGCAGCTCGATCTCGGAGCGGGCGTCGTCGTAGAGCGGCGCGATCAGCGGTTGGATGACGGAGTAGGTGCCGTCGTAGGCGCGGCCGTCGCCCCACTGCTCGAGGTAGTGGGCGCGCGGGAGGTGCCACGTCGCAAGAAGGGCGGTCTCGTCGAGGTGAGGCCCGAGGTGGATCGAGGTCGGCACACGGGCGAGGGCGTCGGCGAAGCCGAAGCCGGGCGCGGCGTCGTACGCCGGGTTGACCCCGATCATCACGAGCACGTCGACGGCCCCGCTCCCCATCTCGCGGACGAGCCGCTGCATCCGGGGCGACTGCGGCGCGGCCGGCTCGGTGCCGGGGTCGAGGTACGTCACCGCGCCCCCGGCGAGGCGGGCGTTGAGCCGAGCGCAGAGCGCGTGGACGGCCGGCGGCTGCGTGGCCCCGGCCAAGAAGACCGTAGTGCCGCCGCGCGCGTCCTCGACGATGGCGTCGACGAACGGGTCGTCCGAGAACATAGCTCCGGCGGACCCCGCCTCGCCGATCCCGAGGCGGGCGGCGACGGCGGCGGCGAGCATCGGGATCGCGCCGGCCTTGAGGCTGCGGCGGTGGTCGGCCATGCCGCCCGTCGGGGTGAAGGCGCTCTCGGCGACGTAGAGCCGGCTCATTCCGTCACCGGGGTCCAGCACGCGGCGGCTCGCCGCATACTCGCGGCTGTTGTGGACCGAGTTCTCGCCCGAGAGGAAGTCGGCGTCGAACGAGACGATGGTCTGCGCCTGGGAGAAGCGGTAGAGCGGGCGGAGCGGCCGGCCGGCGGCTTCCTGCGCGCCCAGCCCGGCGGTGTCGTCGCCCAGCCCCCGGTAGGTGATCCACTCGGCGGTGCCCGAGGCCTCGAGCTGGTCGCGGAGGCGGAGCGCGGTCGGCGACGAGGTCGGCTCGGCGAGGACGACGATCCGCTGGCCGCGCAAGCCGCGCGCGAAGCGGACGAACGAGAGCCAGTCGGCGTCGCCGCCTGCGGTGCTGCTGGCCGTGCGGCGGGCGAGGCGCGAGCGGTCGGGGTCGTAGAGGTTCAGCACCGAGGCCTGGGCGAAGGCGTCGGTCGCGCCCAGGCTCATCGGGTGCTCGGGGTTGCCCTCGACCTTGGTCGGCCGGCCCTCGTGGCTCTCGACTAGGAGCGGCTGGACGTAGCCGCCCATCGGCATCGCGGTCGCGTAGAAGTTGGGGATGCCGGGGACGACGTCCTCGGGCTTGCGGGCGTAGGGCAAGACGTGCTCGACCGGGCGGCGGCAGCCGGTCAGGCCAGCCATCGCCATCGACGCGCCCATGATCTTCATGAAGGACCGGCGGCTCGGGCCGGCGTCGCCCTCGGAGACTGCGCTGTCGAGGTCAGCCGCGGGGTGGAACTCGTCCTTCTGGAGCGCCCGGTGCGCCGGGGTCCGCGCGCGGTCCGCCGCGCTGCGCCAGAAGAGGGGCTGGGCTCCTGTTTCACCTTCAGCGGCAGCCCGGTCGGCGGCCACGTCAGCCGAGGAGAGAACGTCGAGGTCGATCATGGGTGAGGGTTTGAGGTTGCGAGGTTCGGGGTTATGGGTTTCGGACCCACATCTCCAACCTCAAACTCAATAGTGGCAGGCGGAGCAGTTCTCGGGCGGGTTGATGCCCTCGGCGGCGATGCGGGCGAGGTTGGCCTCGATGTAGGCGGCGTAGGTCTCGCCGGAGGCGCGGACGCTCTCGGCGTAGCCCATCGTGGTGACGAGGGCCGGGTCGCGGAGGTGCTCCTCGGGGTTGCGGTGGCACTCGAGGCACCAGCCCATCGACATCGGGCTCTCCTGGTAGACCACCGGCATCTGGTCGATCCGCCCGTGGCAGCTCTCGCAGCCGACGCCGACGGCGACGTGGGCGTTGTGCGGGAAGTGGGCGTAGTCCGGGAGGTGGTTCACCTGGACCCACTCGATGGGCTCGCCGGTCGCCCAGCTCGCGCGGACCGGCAAGAGCGCCAGCGACTCGGTCTTGATCTGCGCGTGGCAGTTCATGCAGGTCTGGGTCGGCGGGATGTTGGCGTAGGTCGCCTGCTCGACGTGGTTGTGGCAGTAGCGGCAGTCCATCCCGAGCTGGCCGGCGTGGAGGGCGTGGCTGTAGGCCACCGGCTGGTCGGGCTGGTAGCCGACCTCGTAGAACTCCGGCGAGAAGTAGTACCAGATGACGCCGACCAGCAGGAGGCCGCCGCCGAGGGCACCGAGCAGCGAGACGGCTGGGAGCGCGTTCGCCTTGCGGGGGAAGAGTTGAGCCATCAGAGGCGGAGCGTTCGGGTGAGCGTTCGGGGCCGGGCGAGCGCAGAGATGGAGGGCGGGCGCAGACAGGCCGGAACGAAAGTAGATGGGACCCCTCGGGCCGGCATTGAAGATACATAGAAAAGGTCTCCCAAATGGCGCGAAGGGCCTATCCAGACCTCTGCATCACCCACGCCAGACCCTCCCCATGCCGGGCCCGGATCGGCCGCTCTCGCGCGCCGGCCAAGCCGCCGGCACTTCTCCCGCCCCGGCCGGTGCGCGCTGCCGGACGCGCCAGCGGAACCACGCCGTCAGCCCGACGGCCGCCGCGCCGAGCCCGAGCGTCAGCGCACTACCGTAATTCGCTGTGACGTTGTGAACTCCTCGCTCGCAGCGCGCACGAGGTACACCCCCGCCGGCAGCCGTGCCGCCTCCAGCGTGAGCGTGTGTGCGCCCGCTTCGAGTAGGCCCTCGGCGAGCGTGGCGACCTGGCGGCCAAGCACGTCGTAGACCACCACGCGCGCCTCGGCAGCCCGGCCGAGCGAGAGCGGCACCACCACCGAGCCGGCCGACGGGTTCGGGTACGGCGCTCCGAGCGCGAACGCTCCCGCTGCCGGGGGCACCTCTGCCACCGACACCGCCCGCTCCACCGTCCGGTAGACCTGGTCGTTCTCGTCACCCGAGAGGTACCCGTTGCCCGCCACGTAGAGCCGGCCGTCGGGGCCAAGCTCCACCGCCCCAACATCGTCCTGCTCCTCGTCGAACGGGAGCTGCCCCACCGCGCGCCACGTCTGCCCGCCGTCATCGGAGCGGCGCACCTCACCTCCGTGCGTCACCACGAGCAGCACACCCACCTCCGGATTGGAGCCGCCTTCAACCACGACTAAGCCCTCGATGATAGCATCGAAGGCCGTCACCTGCACCCACTGCGCGCCATCGGAGCTTGCGAAAAGAGGGACATCGCGGGTGCTCGTCCCGGTGGCCCACACCCGCCCGTCGGGCCCGAGCGCGAGGTGCTCGATGATGTAGCCGAACGACGCATAGGGATCGCCGCGCAGCCACGTCCGCCCGCCGTCGTCGGAGTAGCGAAACCCGTCCCGGCCAGCCGCGATCAAACGGCCCGCCTGGGGGTGCCCCTGTGGCAGCGCGAGGAGAGCGCGGGCGCTGTAGGGCGGCGACGGCGCGTCGGGCGCGGTGGCGAAGCTCCACGTCGCGCCACGGTCACGCGAGTAGAGCACGCCGCTGGGGTTAGCAGGCTCGGTAGAGCCGGCCAGGAGGAGGCCGCCGTGAGGATTCTCCGGTGGGACCTCGAACAGGACGCCCCCCTCGGCCGAGACGCGCTCGACGGTTGCTCCGCCATCGGTGGAGCGCCGGATGAACCCGCGCGTTCCTGACCACAGCAGCGTGTCGAGCGAGAGAATCAGGAGACGATCACCGTTACACATCGTCCCGGGTGACTGGCACGGCTCCTCCCACACGCCTCCTGGTTTCACCTCTTCGAGCCGAACTACTGGAACGTCGCCCGCCCAAAGCGCGCCGTCGGGCGCGAAGGCGAGATCTCGCGGTGTGACACCTTGCCCCCCCACGGTTTCCCAGGCGAGGGTGTCGGCGAGCTGAGCGCGTGCAGGAACCCCTAGGACTAGTAGGATGAGGACCACCCTTAGAGACAGGATTCGAAGTATCGCGGAGTACATCGTCATCTGATCGGCTGAGGAAGTTGATTCTGGAGCTGTCCCAAGAAAGAACCATGCCCTCCCTTCCGCTGCAAGGCAGAAGAGGGGCATGGCATAGAATGCGGCAAGTGCCCGTGCCGGCTAGTGCACGATGGTGAGCCGCTGCGTGGCGGTCTGGGTGGTCCCGCCCTCGACGACGGCCCGCACGAGGTAGACCCCGCTGGCGAGACCGTGGGCGTCGAGGGTGACGCGGTGCCGGCCGGCGGTGTGCGGCCCCTCGGCCAGCACGGCCACCCGGCGGCCGAGCGCGTCGTAGGCCGTGATCGAGACGTCAGCCTTGCGACTAAGCTCGAACGGCACCGTCACGCTACCGACCGCCGGGTTCGGGAACGGAGCCCGGAGGCGGAATGCACCGGCAACAGCCTCCGACTTCGCGGCACGTTGCGTCGAAGGATCCGTGAACCCTTTGCCTGCTTCGGTGTCACCGTCGAGCATCAGAGCGGGGTACTGCGCGCTCTCGTCTTCAATGTAAGGAGACAGAATGAAAGATGCAAGTATCTGTTCAGATACAACGCTAACTGGTGAGTCGCTAAACACATATTTTGCTACATAGCATCAAGAATTAACCAACTATGGACTAGTTAGGAAACACTAGAGTGTCTCAAAAACTTCTTCGTCACGAAAGAGAAAACGACCTTCCGAAGAATTCTTCGGGAGACCGTTTGAGCTGCGCTGCGACGGCACGCTCTACTTCATCAACCCTCGCTCGGCCAAGCTCGTGTACCCCTCCTCGGTGATGATGAGGTGGTCGCGTAGCGGGATATCCAAGCACTCGGCCGCTGCGGTGAGCTTCTTCATGATCTGAACGTCCTCCCGGCTCGGCTCGCCGTTGCCCGAGGGGTGGTTGTGAGCGACGATGACGGAGGCCGCGTTGGCGAGAGGGGCTGAGCTGACCCTCTAGGCTGGGTCGCCGCGAACCTCCCACCCACGACCTCCAACCGCCTACGCGAGCACTTGGCCGAAGGCGTTTCATAATTACGACACGGCGACCCGCTTGGCCTCTGCCGCCTGCTCGAACAGGCCATGTTGCCGGACGCGCCACCGGAACCACGCCGTCAGCCCGACGGCCGCCGCGCCGAGCCCGAGCGTCAGCCCCCACCAGATGCCGACCGCGCCCCGCCCCAGCCCGAAGCCCAGCCCGAGCGCCGCCGTCATCCCGATGCCCCAGTACGCCACCACCCCGACGACCATCGGCGCGCGCGTGTCCTTGAGCCCGCGCAGCGCGCCCGCCGCCGTCGCCTGCACGCCGTCGACGATCTGGAAGACGGCCGCCACGCCGAGCAGCAGCGCCGCCAAGCGCACCACCTCGGCGTCGCCGCCGGTGCCGAGGTAGACCCACACCACCCACTCCGGGCGGAGCCAGAACAGCAGCGCCGCGAGGGCCATGAACGCCGCGCCCATCGCCACGCCCGTCCAGCCCGCGCGCTCGGCCCCGGCCCGGTCGCCTGCGCCCGCCGCCTGCCCGACGCGGACCGTCGTGGCGAACGCGACCCCGAGCGGGATCATGAACGTCACCGACGCCGCGTTGATGGCGACCTGGTGCGCCGCCAGGGCCGTCGTCCCGAGCCGCCCGATGAGGAGCGTCGTGACCGCGAAAAGGCTGGTCTCCAGCCCGAAGCTGACCCCGATGGGCCAGCCGAGCTGAAACAGGTTGCGGAGCGCGGCCGGATCGGGCGTGCGGAGCTGCCCCAGCCCCGCCCGCCGCCGGAACTCCGGGTCGAGCAGCACGACCGCCAGCAGGCCGAGGAAGAGCAGCCCCGTCACGATCGCCGAGCTGATCCCGGCCCCGACCAGGCCGAGCGCGGGAAACCCGAAGTGCCCGTACATCAGCACCCAGTTCAGCCCGGCATTGGCGAAGGCCGCAACGAAGGTGACAACCAGGATCGGGCGCGGCCGGCCCAGCCCTTCGGCGAAGCCGCGCAGCGCCGTGAACCACAGGTGCGGCACCGTGCCCCAGAGGATCGCCCCGACGTAGGCGGCCGAGCGCGCCGCCGTCGCCGGCTCCTGCCCGGTCCAGAGCAGGAGCCGCTCGAACTGCGAGAGCACGATCAGGAGCGGGACCGCCAGCATGCTCGCCAGCCAGAGCCCCTGCCGCAGCGAGCGCCCGACCGTCGCCTCGTCGCCCGCGCCGACGGCCTGCGACACCATCGGGTTGACGGCCATCACGACGCCCATGCACACGAGCAGGAGCGAGAAGTACACCGAGGTCCCGATCACGCCCGCCGCCATCGCCTGGGCCCCGAGGCGGCCGATCATCACGACGTCGACGAAGCCCATCGCCATCTGGGTGAGCTGCGTCAGCGCGAGCGGCACCGCGAGCGCGAGCGTGGCGCGCACCTCGCGGCGAAGGAGAGAGACGGGGAGCACAGGAGGAGCCGCGGGACCGAGGAGAGGAGCGAACACAACGGCGTGGGGAGTCCCCGGTTGCGCCCCACGGCGACACGCGATAAAGGTTCATCGGGCGGCGACCGATACCATTACCCGCACCCGTACCTATCGGGGCCTGCTCGTACTTTATTTGTATGCCGTTCTCCTCGTCCAAAGCGGAGGGCTCGCTCCAGGTCTACCGAGTGGTGAGCTTACTGGCCGCGGCCCTCATCCCGGCTTTCGGGTACCTCTACCACTGGCGAGACCCGGCGGTCATCGACCCGCTGTCGGTGCGGTGGGTGATGGGCGGGCTGCCGCTCGCGCTCGTCGTCGCCAGCTACGTCAGCGCGTGGGCGCGCGGGCGGCTCGAGGCCCTCGCGGCGGCGGTCATCTACGTGCTCGTCACCTGGTTCGGGATTCTCACCGCGCTCAACGGCCTCTCGCCGGACTACGCGCTCGGCTATCTGTTCGTCGTCGTGATGACCGGGGTCGCCACGCCGGAGACGAGCGCGCTGCGGACGACGCTCGGCATCGCGGCCTACACCGTCGTCGTGGCCGTGGCGGTCGTGGCGGCAGTCGGCGCGCCGGGCACCGACGTGTGGATCTTCCTGGTCGCCATCGCCTGCACCGCCGTGTCGATCTGCCTCGGCCTCTGGCTGCGGCACCGGATGCGCGCCGAGATGGAGGCCAGTGAGGTCCGCTACCGCACCGTCTTCGACCATGCCACCGACGGCCTCTTCCTCTCCGACGCCGAGACGCACCGCTTCCTCCACGCCAACCAGGCGTACCTCGACCTGACGGGCTACACCCTCGACGAGCTGTGCGCGCTCACGCTCCACGACGTCGTCGTTGCGCCGCCCGGCTTCATCGAGGAGCGCGCGCGGGCGCTCCCGGCGCTGGGCCACGTCACGATCGGCGAGCAGCAGCACCGGCGTAATGACGGCACGCCCGTGGACCTCAGCATCGGCGTCAGCGTCGTCGAGCAGGACGGCCGCACCGTCTTCTGCACGACGGCGCACGACCTCACGGAGCAGAAGCACGTCCGCGCCGAGACCGAGGCCGCCCGCGCCCGCGCCGAGGAGATGCTGCGCCTCAAGACGGCCCTGCTCCAGAACGTCAGCCACGAGCTGCGGACGCCGCTTGTGGGCATCCTCGGCTTCGCCGAAATCCTGGCCGACGAGGTCCCCGACGAGCAGCGCGAGATGGTCGACGCGCTCAACCACAACGCCCGCCGCCTCAGCGCCACGCTCCACGCGCTGCTGGACCTCGCCCACCTCAAGAGTGGTGAGGCCCACTTCGCGACCGAGGTCGTGGACCTCGGCGAGGAGGCCGAGGCCGTCGCCGCCCCGTTCGCGGCCGAGGCCGAGGCCAAAGGGCTGGCCTTCCGCTTCGAGGCCGCCCCCGCCGCCCGCGCACAGCTCGACCGCGACGCGCTCCGGCGCATCCTGACGCACCTCCTCTCGAACGCCGTCAAGTTCACCGCCGAGGGCGAGGTCGCCCTCACGGTCGAGGCCACCGCGTCGCGCGTCGCCGTCCGCGTGCGCGACACCGGCATCGGGATCGACGAGGCTGCCGTGCCGGCGCTCTTCACCGAGTTCGAGCAAGGCTCGATGGGGATGCGGCGCAGCCACGAGGGCAGCGGCCTCGGCCTCGCCATCACGCGCCAGCTCGTGGACCTGATGGAGGGCCACATCGAGGTGGAGACCGCCGCCGGCTTGGGGACCACCTTCACCGTCTCGTTCGAGCGGACGTGGGGCAGCCCGGCCGAGCGGCTGGAGTCCGTGCCTCCGGTCTCCCTACCCAGTCTGCCCACCCCGAGTGTGGGATAGGCGCGGCCCCCGGCCTCCCGAGCAGCCTAGGGGCACGGCGTTGGGGTCAGTTGCGCAGGCCCCACGTCGTATCTTGCCCCGCTATGCGCCCTGCCCTGCCCGCTCTCCCCCCCTCGGCCCTGGCCGAGCGCCCCGCCCCCCACGTCGCGGTCGCCGACGTCGCGGTGGTGATCGTCAACTACAACGTTTGCGAGTTCCTCGAGCAGGCGCTGGACTCCGTCGCCCGCGCCTCGGCCGGCCTGACGGTCGAGACGTTCGTGGTCGACAACAACTCGGTGGACGGCTCCACGGCGATGGTCCGGGAGCGCTTCCCCGACGTTCGCCTGATCGCCAACGAGGCCAACGTCGGCTTCGGGCGGGCCAACAACCAGGCGATTCGGGAGGCGCGCGGGCGCTACCTGCTGATCCTGAACCCGGACACCCTCGTGCAGGAGGACACGCTCCGCACGCTCGTCGCGTTCATGGACGCCCACCCCGAGGCGGGTGCCGCCGGCTGCCAGATCCTCAACCCCGACGGGACCTTCGCCCCCGAGAGCCGCCGCGCCTTCCCAACCCCGGCGGTCGCGCTCTACCGGATGCTCGGCCTCTCGCGCCTCTTCCCGAGGAGCCGCACCTTCGGGCGCTACAACATGACGCACCTGCCGCTCGACGCGGTGTGCGAGGTCGACGCGCTCTCCGGCTCGTGCATGATGGTCCGCACGGCGGCGCTGTACGAGACCAGGACGAGCGACGAGACGGAGGCGGGCGGGGCGGGGCTGTTCGACGAGGAGTTCTTCATGTACGGCGAGGACCTCGACTGGTGCTTCCGCATCCAGCAGGCCGGCTGGCGCATCTACTACACGCCGGACACCCAGATCATCCACTACAAGGGCGAGTGCACGCGCAAGGGCGAGCTGCGCTACGTCCGCCTCTTCTACGGCGCGATGCTCCAGTTCGCCGAGAAGCACTTCGCCGACGACCACTCCCGCGTGCTGGCCGGGCTGATCCGCGGCGGCATTCTGGCGCGCGCGGGGCTGAGCCTGGCCGCCCAGTCCGCCGCGGCCCTCGCGGTGCCGTTCTTCGACTTCAGCCTGGCGCTGCTGATCGGGATGGCGGTCGCGCTGGGGTGGTCGGCGCAGCAGGGGATCGCGTTCCAGTCGTTCTACTACACGGCCCTCGTCCCGGCCTACGCGCTCGCCACCGTGCTCGGCGTGGCGGCGGCCGGGGGCTACCGGACGCGGCGGCGCTACCCGGTCCGGGGCGTGCTCTCGGGCGTGGGGATGGCGTTTCTGGCCGTCATCACGGTGTCGTTCTTCGCCCGGAGCTTCGCGTTCTCGCGGGCGACCATCCTGTTCGGCTTCCTGCTGGTGGCCGTCGTGCTGGTCGCGTGGCGGCTCGTGGTGAACCGGCGGCAGTACGGCAACCGCCGGGCGCTGCTCGTCGGCAGCCCCGCCGAGGCCGAGCGGCTCGGCGGCCTGCTCGCCCGGCGGATCGACCCGCCGCTGCGGCTCGTCGGGTTCGTGGACACCGCCGAGGCCGCCGAGGCCGCGCCGGCCGTGGCCCGCCTCGGGGCGGTGCGCCACCTCCGCGACCTCGTCCGGCTGCGCGAGATCGACGACGTGGTCTTCGCCGCCGACAGCCTGACCAACACGGCCATCCTGAGCCACATGCGGCGGCTGCGCGACCTGCCGGTGCAGTTCAAGATTCTCACCCAGGGCCAGGACCGCATCATCGGCAAGGCCTCCATCGACGACTTCTCGACGCCCCTGCGCGAGGCCGAGCGCTTCGTGGCCCCGCTCCGCTCCGCCGCCGCGCGGCGGGCGGTCGAGGTGCCGGTGGCGCTCGTCGGGATGGTGGTCCACCCGCTCGTCCGGCTCGGCGTCGGGCTCCGGCCGCACGGCCGGCTCCGCCGGCTCGCCACGGCGACGGCCCGGATGCCGTCGGTACTCGCCGGCCGCCGCGCGCTCGTCGGCTACGACGCCGGGCGCGCCCACCCGCCGTCCGACTGGGGCCTCCGCCCCGGCTTGGTCTCGATCCTCGACACGCTCGGCGCGCCGCCGGAGGACATCGTCGAGACGCACCGGGCCTACTGGTTCTACGCCCGCAATCAGTCTGCCGCGCTGGACCTCGAGATCCTCCTGCGCGCCCTCTTCCGTAAAGCGTAAGACGCGAGGCTGAGCCCGGCCCCGCACGAACCACACCGCCCCACTATGCATCTGCTCGACTTCGAGAAGCCACTCTACGAGCTAGAAGAGAAGCTCCGCGAGCTCCGCACCTACGACGCCGAGGACGGCGCGGTCGACCTCTCGCCGCAGATCGAGGCGCTCGAGGCGCGCGTCGAGACCCTCCGCGCCACCATCTACCAGGGCTTGACGCGGTGGCAGCGCGTGCAGCTCGCCCGCCACCCGGAGCGGCCCTACACGCTCGACTACGTCGGCGGCCTCACGCGCGGCTTCCGCGAGCTGCACGGCGACCGCCTCTTCGGCGACGACCGCGCGCTCGTCGGCGGCCTCGGGACGTTCAAGGGCAGCCGCTGGGGGGGCCGCGACCGGACGGTGATGCTGCTCGGGCAGCAGAAGGGGCGCGACACCAAGAGCCGCAAGTACCGCAACTTCGGGATGCCCAACCCCGAGGGCTACCGCAAGGCGCTCCGCCTGATGCGGCTGGCGGCCAAGTTCGGCAAGCCCATCGTGACGCTGCTCGACACGCCCGGCGCGTTCCCCGGCCTCGAGGCCGAGGAGCGCGGGCAGGCCGAGGCCATCGCCCGCAACCTGATGGTGATGGCGCGGCTGCCGGTCCCCATCGTGGTCGTCGTGATCGGCGAGGGCGCGAGCGGCGGGGCGCTCGGCATCGGCGTCGGCGACCGGATTCTGATGCTCGAGAACGCGTGGTACTCGGTGATCTCGCCCGAGAGCTGCTCGCAGATCCTGTGGCGGAGCTGGGACTACAAGGAGGAGGCCGCCCGCGCGCTCCGCCTGACCGCGCCGGACCTGGTCGAGCAGGGCATCGTGGACACCATCATCCCGGAGCCGCGCGGCGGCGCGCACCGCGACCCGCAGGCCGCCTTCGACGCCACCGGCCGCGCCATCACCGCTGCGCTCGACGAGCTCGACGGGCTGGGCGCGGACGACCTGCTCGCCGCGCGCCTCGCCAAGTTCGACGGCATGGGGGCGTGGGCCGAAGGATGATCGAGTACGTCCACCGGCAGCGGGTCCGCTACCGCGAGTGCGACCCGATGGGGGTCGTCTACCACGCGCACTACATCGATTACTTCGAGGCCGCGCGCACCGAGGCGCTGCGGGCGCACGGGCTGGCGTACAAAACCCTCGAGGACAGCGGCGTCATCATGCCCGTGGTCGAGCTCGCCGTCCGCTACCACCGCCCGGCCCGCTACGACGACCGGCTCGACGTGACGGTCCGGATCGAGACCCCGGAGACCCGCGCCCGGTTCGAGTACGAGGTGCGGCGCGCCGACGAGGCGACGGTGCTGGTCTCGGGCGCGGTCACGCTGTGCTTCTTCGACCCGGCGCGGGGCCGGACCGTCCGCGCGCCGGAGATCGTCCGCGCCGTCTTCGGCCGCGCCCTGGACGCCTAGTTCACGGAGGTCTAGTTCAGGGTGCTGTGTACGAAGCCCCGGACGGGGGTAGTATTATCCCTCTCTCTTCGCTTGCCCGCCCCGACCATGCCCGCCCCCTTCCGCTTCGTCCTGCTCGTCATGTTGACGGCCGGCTTCGCCGCCGCGCAGTCGCCCAAGGATTTTCTCCGACCGCCGAGCGAGGCCGCCGAGCGAGGCGGCGACGAGGCCGACCTCCTCGTGCAGTGGTCCGGCGACCCGCAGTGGCTGATCGGCGTCCAGAGCGAGGGCGAAGCCTTCGGCGGCGGCCTCAGCCGAGGCCGCTCCTTCATCCTCGGCGCGTCGTCGATCGGGGCGGACGGCGATCTCCCCGTCGAGATCGTCTTCAGCAGCGAGATCGAGACGCTCGCGCAGACGTTCCGGCTCACCGGCGGGGTGGAGGCAGCGGGCGTGGGGACGTTCCCCGGCGCGGCCTACGACACCTCGGACCCGGATGCCCCGCGCCGCCTCAACGTCGGCTTCCTCGAGGGCAACACGACGTCCACCCCCGACTTCATGTGGAACCCCGACGCGGAGACGCAGGGCGGCGTCGAGTGGCTTTACGTCTTCGCGAGTGACTACGACGGGACGGGCGAGACCTATGCCGGTACCAACTTGCTTTTCCCGCCGGGCCAGGACGTGCTCTACACCCTCTGGTCGCGCCTTGCCCCTGGCTATGACCTCCTCGAGGCCGACCCGTCGTCGCTCAAGATCGACCTCGCGCGGATCACCGACTTCACCGCTACGCTCCCAGCGAACGGGCAGGTGGACCTGTCGTGGAGCTACGACGCGCCGCCCGAGGCCATCGGGTTTCGGCTCTACACCGGCCTGAGCGAGACCGACGTGCTGCTGGCCGAGCTGCCGATCTCGGCGCGGAGCTACACGCACGAGGTCCCCAAGCCCGAGCTCCGCACCTACCGCCTCGAGGCGCTCGACGCGGGCGGCACGGTGATCGACGTGAGCAGCCTGATCTCCGTGCAGACGTTCGTTTCGCAGAACGCGCGGCTCGTTGGGCAGCTCGATCCCCGCGACAGCTACGGCGACGTGTGGGGCTACGTCGATCCCGCGACCGGCGCGGAGTACGCCCTCCTCACGGCTCGCTTCGGCGGGCTGAGCGTGATCGCGCTCGATGGGGACGCGCCCGAGGAGGTCGGCTTCGTGCCCGGCCTGTCGGCGGGCGGCTTCGGCGTGGGCGACGCGAAGGACGTCAAGACCTACGGCCGCTACGCGTACCTCGCCCACGAGTACGCCCCGGTCCAGGTGATCGACCTGAGCAACCCGGCCGCCCCCGAAGCCGTCGCGGTGATCGACGTGCAGCCGAACACGGAACTCGGCGGCTCGCACAACATCCTGGTCGAGGGCGACTACCTCTACGTCGTCGGCGGGCGCTCGCCGGGCGGGCTGCGGATCTACGACCTCGCGGACAGCGCCACGGCCCCGCCGCTCATCGGCGAGATCAACGGGGCCGACGGGCAGACCTACTACCACGACCTCGATGTGGTCGGCGACCTCGCCTACGCGGCCGCGATCTACGACCAGGGCATCGACGTGCTCGACCTCTCGGACCGCACCGCGCCCGAGGTGATCACGACCATCATCTACCCCGCCACCTCGATGGGCGCGCACAACGTCTGCGCCACGCCGGACGGCCAGACGATCTTCGTCGGCGACGAGATCGGCTCCGGCCGGTGGACGCGCGCCTTCGACGTGTCCGACCTGGACGATGTGGAGCTGATCGCCGAAATCATCGTCGACCCCAATGCCATCGTGCACAACTGCTACGTCACCGACGACGAGCTGCTCCACATCGCGCACTACACCGAGGGCTACCAGGTGTTCGACGTGGCGGACCCGGCCAGCCCGGAGCGCGTCGCGTTCTACGACACCTACACCGAGCCGGGCTACGGATTCGAAGGCGCGTGGACGGCCTACCCCTACCTCCCGAGCGGGCGCACGATCGTCTCGAACCTCAGCGGCGGTCTGTCCGTGATCGAGATCGACCGGCCGACGGTGTCGAGCGGTGGCGAGCCGGCCGCGCCGACCTTCGCGCTCGACGCTCCGTTCCCGAACCCGGCGAGCGGCGAGGCGACCTTCCGCTTCTCGCTCGCCGAGACGGGGGCGGCGCGCCTCACGCTCTACGACGTGCTCGGGCGCGAGGTCGCGGTCCTCGCCGAGGGTGTCTACGCGGCCGGCGCGCAGGCCGTAGCGCGCTCGCTGGCCGCGCTCCCGAACGGGGTCTACTTCGCCCGCCTCGAGGCCGACGGCCGGACGGCCTCGCAGCCGATCACCCTCCAACGCTAGACGGCGTGCTCGCCCCTGCCCCCGACGTCATCGACGGCCTCATCGAGCGTGCCCTCGCCGAAGACCTCGGCACAGGCGACGCGACGACGCTCGCCACCATTCCTGCTGAGCAGCGGGCTGCCGCCTACTTTCTGGTCAAGGCCGACGGCGTGCTCGCGGGCCTAGGCGTAGCTGAGCGCGTGTTCGCCGCGCTCGATCCGGAGATCGCGGTGGCGTGGACCGCTGCCGACGGCGACGCCGTGGCCGCCGGCACGCGGTTCGGGACCATCGAGGGCCTGGCGCAGCCGATCTTGGTCGGCGAGCGGCTCGCGCTCAACCTGATGCAGCGCATGAGCGGCATCGCGACTGCGACCCGGCAGATGGTGGACGCGGCCGGCGGGCGCGCCAAGATCCTCGACACGCGCAAGACCGCGCCCGGCCTCCGGGTCTTCGATAAGTGGGCCGTCCGCCTCGGCGGCGGGACGAACCACCGGGCCGGGCTGTACGACATGATCCTCGTCAAGGACAACCACATCGCCGCTGCCGGAGGCGTCCGGGCGGCCATCGACGCGGCCCGCGCCTGGCGCGAGGCGAACGCGCCGGACCTGCTGATCGAGATCGAGACCCGAACCCTCGGCGAGGTGAACGATGTGCTCGCTGTCGGCGGCGTGGACCGGGTGCTGCTCGACAACATGGTCCGCGTCGAGACCGGCGGCTCGGTGGACACGACGATGCTGCGCGAGGCCGTCGAGCGCATCGGCGGCCGCATCGAGACCGAAGCCTCGGGCACCGTCACGCTCGCCACGGTGCCGGCGATTGCCGCGACGGGCGTGGACTTCATCTCGTCGGGCGCGCTGACGCACTCGGTGCGAGCGCTCGACCTCTCGCTCAAGATCGAACTGGCGGGCAGCGAACTGGCAGCCTAAGCCTTATCGTCAGAGCCGTCCGCCGGTAGCCACTGTCCGGGCGGGCGGAGCGTCGAGCGACTTGACGAAGCCGTCGATGCCGCGCGCCTGGAGGCGAGACGCGCTGGAGGCCGCGCCCTCGGAGGTCGGGAAGACGCCGTAGCAGACCCGGTACACCTGAGTGCCGCCGACGGTTACCGGGAGCACCCACGCGCCGCGCAGCTCGTCGGCCGTGGCCGTGGCGCGGGCGGGATCCGAGAACGACGCGAGCTGGACGGTGAAGCCTCGGGACGACGCCGGTGCGACCGGCGGGGCCGCTACCGCCGCCGCAGCGGCTCGGTCCTTCTCGCGCATCGCCCGGACGCGCAGCAGGGCGATCTCGTCCTCGTCGAGACGGAGCACCACCTCGCCGCCGCGCGCGCCGAGGCCGAGGCGGTCGGCGGCGGCGGCCGAGACGAGCACGCGCAGCGAGGCCGCCGCCGGCGCGCGGTCGCTGACGCGCGCGGTAATGCTCTGGCCGTTGGCGAGGTTCGTGAGTTGGACGAGCGTCCCGAACGGGAGGGTCGGGTGGGCGAGCGTGGCGCGCTCGGGGTTGTACGGTTCGCCGCTGGCCGTCGGGCGGCCGGTTGCGCCGGACTCGTAGCGCGCGGCATGGCCGCGCTCGGACTGCGGAATATCTTGCGCGGTGGCAGGGAACGCGAGCAGGGCGAGGACGACAATCAGAAGACGGGGCATGGCGGGGCGGGCAGGTGGCCGAAAATCGCGCATAGCACGCGCTCGAAGGCGATGAGTTCGCGTAAGAGGTGAACGATCTCACTGCGCCGCAGATTGGCGACGAATGGGAAAAGCGACGCGCGGAGCCATCGGGGGACCTCTACACCTCGCGCGAGAGTTAATATCTATGCCATTCATCTTGTGTCCCCTATCGCCGATACTCCCGCCATGCTCCGCCACGCCTCGCTCCTCGCCCTCGTGTGCCTCCTGCTCGGTAGCACCGCCGCCTTCGCCCAGCTCGACCCCGCGCTGACGCGCGCGCCACAGGCCGAGGGCTGGCCGGCTCCCACCGCTCGCCCCGGCGACGAAGCCGATCTCACCTGGCGTTGGGAGAACGACCCGCGCTGGATGACGGGCCGCGACGTAGCCGGAGAGACCTTTTTCGGCTCCGTCTCGCGCGGCCGCCACTTCAGAGGCTCGACCATCGGCCCCGACGGCGATGTCCCGGTCGAGATCATCCTGTCGGAGAGCGAGACGACGCTCGCCCAAGTCTTTCGGGCCGACGAAGGCTGGGAGTCGGTGGGCGTCGGCACGTTTCCCGGAGCCGTCTACGACGTGTCCGACCCCGACGACCCGCGCCGCCTCAACGTCTGCCTCACCGAGGACGGGCGCGAGGGCCCGCCTAACATGACCTGGGACCCGAGCGACGCCGAGGACGGCAAGCGCGAGTACCTGTGGATCATGGCGAGCGACTACGACGGCACCGGCGAGACCTACGCCGGAAACGACATCGTGGCCGATGCCGACGACCTCGACATTCTCTACGTCTGGGAGGGTCGGGTGGAGCCAGGTCGCTCGTTCTTCGAGACCGACCCCGCCACGCTCTCGTTCCTCCTGGCTGAGATTCGGGACTTCGCCGCCGAGCCTGGCGACAGCGCCGTCGAGTTGACCTGGAGCTACGACGCACCGCCCGAGGCCGACGCGCTCGTCATCTACCGCGGCACCGACACGCCCGCTGCCGAGGCCCTCGCCATCCTCTCGCCCGACGCGACGAGCTACACCGCCGTGGCCGCCGATCCGACGGCGCAGTACTATTTCCGCGCCGAAGCCCGCAACGCCGACGGCGTCGTGATCGACCGGAGCGTGGAAGTCCTGTCGTCGCCGGTCCGCTCGTTCGGGATGACGCTCGTCGGCACGCTCGATCCGGCGAGCCGCTACGGTGACATCTGGGGCTACGTGGATCCCAACACCGGGACGGAATACGCCCTCCTGTGCGCGCGCGACGACGGCCTCTTCGTGATCGATCTCACCGAGGACCAGCCCGTGCAGGTGGGCTTCATTCCCGACGGGCGAGACTCGAAGGACATCAAGACCTACGGGACCTACGCGTATCTCGTCAACGAGTACGCTCCCATCCAGATCATCGACCTTGCTGACCCGACCAACCCGCAGGTGGTCAACACGCTCGACACCGGGGGGAGCGACGGCGGCTCGCACAACATCCTGGTCGACGGGAACTACCTCTATGTCGTCGGGGGGCGCTCGCCGGGCGGGCTGCGCATCTTCAGCCTCGCCGACCCCGAGAACCCGACCCTGGTCGGGGCAATCGCCGGGACGAACGGCCAGACCTACTACCACGACGTGGACATCGTCGGCGACGTGCTCTACGCGGCTGCGATCTACGACCAGGGCGTCGACATCCTCGACATCTCGGACAAGACGAGCCCGGCCGTCACCTCGAACTTCCAGTACGCCGCCAGCAGCTACCAGGGCGCGCACAACGTCTGCGCCACCGAGAACGGCGACTACGTCTTCGTCGGCGACGAGATCGGCAGCGAGCCGCACACCCGCGCCTTCGACGTGCGCGACCCCGACAACGTCGAGCAGGTGGCGGACCTCATCGTGACGCCGGGTCAGCCGGTTCACAACTGCTACGTCAAAGACGACCTCCTCTTCGTCGCTCATTATGCCGACGGGGTTCGCGTCTTCGATGTGAGCGACCCGGAGAACCCCGTCGCGGATGCCTTCTACGACACCTACACCGGGTCGCAGTCGGGCTACGTCGGTAACTGGACCGTGTATCCGTACCTCCCCTCGGGCAAGATCATCGCCTCGGATATGCAGAGCGGCCTCTTCGTCCTCCGGCTCAGCAACCCGGTGGCCGAGGAGCCGGGCACGACGCCGGGCACTGGGTTCGCCCTCGGTGCTAGCTTTCCCAACCCGGCGACCGGCGAGGCGACGATCCCGTTCTCGCTCGACGAGGCTGCGCACGTTCGGCTCGCCGTCTACGACGTGCTCGGCCGCGAAGTCGCCGTGCTCGTGGACGGGCACCGGCCGGCCGGGGATTATACCGTATCGTTCGACGGGCGCGCGCTCGCCAGCGGTGCTTACTTTACCCGCCTCGATGCGGCCGGCACGACGCACACGCGCCCGCTGTCGCTGCTGCGCTAAAGGCTTTTCCTGGAGAACGCCATGCTTTCGCTCGCCCTGATCCTGGTCCTCAGCTACCTCGTCGGCTCAATCCCGACGAGCATCCTCGCCGCTCGGTGGTTGGGCGGCATCGACATCCGGCAGCACGGCAGCGGGAACGCCGGGGCGACGAACGTCTTCCGCACGCTCGGCAAAGGCCCCGGCCTGGCCGTCATGCTGATCGACCTTCTGAAGGGCGTGATCGCCGTCGTCATCGGTGCCTACCTCCGCGTCGGACCGGAGCCCGCGTTTTTCTTCCCGAACGGCGACGGCTGGCTGATGGTGATCGCCGGAGCGGCGGCCGTGCTCGGGCACATCTACACCGTCTACGCGGGGTTCAAGGGCGGCAAGGGGGTCGCCACCGGTGCGGGCGTGGTCGTGGCCCTCGCGCCGGTGCCGGTGCTGGTCGGGCTCGGCCTGTTCGCGCTCATCGTGTGGACGACGCGCTACGTCTCGCTGGCGTCGATGGCGGCGGCGGCGTCGCTGCCGCTGACGCAGCTCCTGCGCGAGGAGGTCTTCGGCGTCGACGTCTCGGCCCCGACGATGTGGTTCTGCGTCGTGGTGCCGTTCCTGATCCTGTTCACGCACCGGGCCAACATCGGCCGGCTGCTCCACGGCACCGAGAGCCGCGTCGAGCGCAAGCACCGCTGAGGCTGCGTACTAAAATTTTTTTTCCAGACAGCGCCGTCCTCGTGCTTGCGGGGGCGGCCTTGTTTTTAGCTTGCGCTCGCCGCGACCGCTAAACCCCTGGAAACAGGTCGCGCGCGGTGCCTCTGCATCTTCTGTCTTTCTCTCAACCCTGGAGGTGTCCCATGCAGCGCTTTGTGCTTTGCCTCTTTCTGGTCCTCGCCGCCCCGACGCTGTCGGCGCAGACGCTCTACAAAACCGACCCCGGCGTCTACGTCTCGCTCGACCGGATCGACTACGGCAGCCGCCTTTTCTTCGCGCTCGATGGCGACATCGGCTACCGCCTGGCTAGCGGCCTCGACCTCGGCGTGGGCCTCGGCCTGGAGCGCTCGGCGTTCTCCGGCGTCACCCGGTTCGGCGTGGACGCCCTCGCCGGCTACACCCTTCCGCTCACCGGGCGCGCCGGGCTGCGCGGAGACGCGCGCCTCTCGACGGGCTTCTCCGCCCTCTACTACGACGGCGGCGGCCGGTCCGGCATCCGTGACGGCGACCTCGAACTCCGGGAGACCGGACTGGACCTGACCGCTGCTCTGTACCGGCACGTCCCGCTCGGCGGGCGGCTCGCGCTCTACCCGAGCGCCGGGGTCTACCTCGACGTGGCCCGGTTCTGGAACCGCGAGTCGGGCGTGTTCACCGAGACCTTTTATGCTGAGGGCAACCGGCTCCCGCTCGCCCGTGCGAACGCCGGTCTCGAGCTGCGCCTGCCGCTAGCGGTGCGCGTGTTCGAGAACAAGCAGCTCGTCTTCGAGCCGGCACTGCGTTACGGCAACGGCCCATTCGCCGCCAGCCCCGGCTACCAAACCAGCTTCGGCCTGAAGTTCAACTTCTAGCGATCGCCTGTAGGGGCGACTCGCCGGTCGCTACGACGACGTGGCTTCTGCGCGGACTTCTTCGAGCACGGGGCCGAGCGCCCGCCACACAGTCTCGGCCATGACGCGCTGGCCGGCGGCGGTCGGGTGGACGCCGTCGGGCTGGTTGAGCGCCCGCACCCCGCCGACCCCGTCGAGCAGGAACGGGATCAGCTCGATGTCCTGCTCCTCGGCGACGGCGCGGTAGACCTCCGAGAAGCGCTGGCCGTAGGCCCCGCCCATATTCGCGGGCACCATCATCCCGGCGAGCACGATGCGGACGTCCGGGTTGGCGGCGCGGGCACGGGCGATGGTGCCCTCGAGGTTTTGGCGCAGCGCCTCGGTGGGGAGGCCGCGCAGCCCGTCGTTGGCCCCGAGCGCGAGCACGAGCACGTCGATCCGCTGCCGGTCGGCGAGCCAGTCGATGCGGCGGAGGCCGCCGGCCGAGGTGTCGCCGCTGACGCCGGCGTTGACGGTGCGGACGGCGATTCCGAGCGAGTCCGCCTTCGCCGCGAGGAGCGCGGGGTAGGCCTGGTCCTCTCCCTGCGGCAGGCCGTAGCCGGCGGTGAGTGAGTCCCCGAGGTAGACGACGGTGATCGCTTCGCCGGGTTCGGGCTCGGTCTGAGGGGCAGCGGGCGAGGCGTCGGGGGGGACGGGAGCCGCGGGCACGTCGGGCGACGAGGTGCAGGCTGGGAGGGCCGTGAGGAGGAGCATGAGGCAGAAGGCGCGGAGCATAGAGTCGAGCGTTGCGGAACGTGGGCAGCCAACCCGGCCGGCCGCTTTCGGGTTTCTCGCTCGGCCCCGCTCCCTGCACCTCCTTGCAAGGCCCTGCAACAGGCGGCGGGGCCGGGCGTACCCGCCTCCCTTTTTCTCCAGCCCGGAACGCCGTGTCGCTCGCCCTCTCCGTCCGCCACCTCACCAAGACGTTCGACAGCGGGAGCCGCAGCCTGACGGTGCTCGACGATGTCTCGTTCGACCTCGGCGACGGGGCGACGTGCGCGGTCGTCGGGCCGAGCGGGAGCGGGAAGACGACGCTCCTCGGCCTCGCGGCCGGCCTCGACCGGCCGACCTCCGGCTCGGTGGCGCTCTGCGGCCAAGCGCTCGAGGCGCTCGACGAAGACGACCGTGCCCGCGTGCGCGGGGCCTCCGTCGGCTTCATCTTCCAGCAGTTCCGCCTCATCCCGACCCTGACGGCGCTCGAGAACGTGACCGTCCCGCTCGAGCTACGCGGCGAGCGCGGGGACGTCGAGGCGGCGCGCCTCCTGGACCGCGTCGGCCTCGGCGACCGGACGAGCCACTATCCGGGGCAGCTCTCCGGCGGCGAGCAGCAGCGCGTCGCCCTCGCCCGGGCCTTCATCAACCGCCCCCGCATCCTCTTCGCCGACGAGCCGACTGGCAACCTCGACACCGAGACCAGCGACCGCGTCGAGGACCTCCTCTTCGACCTCAACGCCGAGGCCGGGACCGCGCTCGTCGTCGTCACCCACGACCCGGCCCTCGCTGCGCGCACCGAGCGCGTGCTTCGGCTCAAAGGCGGGCGGCTCGTGTCGGACGAGGCGACGGGTGGGCATAACGGCGTGGAGGGAATGGAGAGATCGGTGACGCACCGTTCTCGCTAAACCCTCCTCCTCCTCGCCTCTCTCCACGCCCTGATTCCCCGTGCCCTTCGCCTCTACCTTCGCGCTGCGTGACAGCCGGACCGCGCGCCGCCGGCTCCTGCTCTTCGTCGCCTCGGCGGCGCTCGGGGTGGCCGCACTCGTCGCGATCCGGTCGTTCTCCGAGAGCCTCCAGGCCGCGGTCGCCGAGCAGGCGCAGGCCCTCACCGGGGCCGACCTCACGGTGTGGGCGCGGCGCGACTTCGGCGACCGGGACCGCGCGCTCGTGGACTCCGTGGCGGCAGCCCATCCCGGCGAGCAGGCCGAGGAGCTGGCCTTCGCGTCGATGGCCTTCTTCCCGAAGACCGGCGGCGCGCGGCTGACCGAGGTCCGGGCCGTCCGCGGCGGCTACCCGTTCTACGGCGAGATCGTCACGACCCCGGCCGGCAGGGCCGACACGTACCAGCAAACCGGCGAGGCCCTCGTTGATGCCTCCCTCCTGCTCCAGTACGACGTAGCCCCCGGCGACTCGGTCCGGGTCGGGCAGCGGACCTACCGGATCGCGGGCGGGATCGACGAGATCGCGGGGCAGACCGGCGTCGGGGCGTTCGTCGGGCCGCGCGTCTACGTCCCGCTCGCCGACCTCGACACGACGCTGCTCGGCTTCGGCAGCCGGGTCGAGGTCCGCCGCCACTTTCGGTTTGCCGAGGCCGACGAGGACGCGGTGCTCACCCAGATTCAGCCCCGGCTCACGGCGCTCGGGCTGCGCGGGGTCACGCCCGAGGGCGCGCAGCAGGACTGGAACGACGCGCTCGGCGACCTCGGGCGGTTCCTCTCGCTCGTCGGGTTCGTGGCCCTCCTGCTCGGCGGGATCGGCGTGGCGAGCGCGATCACGGTCTACGTCCGCCAGAAGGCCGAGACCGTCGCCACGCTGCGCTGCCTCGGGGCGACGGCTGGGCAGACGCTCCGGGCGTATGTGCTCCAGGCAGCGGTGCTCGGCTTGGCCGGCGCACTGCTCGGCGCGGCGCTCGGGGTGGCGGTGCAGACGGTGCTGCCGAAAGTCCTCGGGCCGTTCCTGCCAGTCGAGGTCGAGGTCGTCGTCTCGTGGCAGGCCATCGCCGAGGGCGTCGGGATCGGCCTCGCGGTGGCGCTTGTGTTCTCGCTCCTGCCGCTCGTCGCCGTCCGCCGGATTCCGCCGCTCCGGGCGATCCGCCCCACGGCTTCGAACGAGGGCGGCCTCGACTGGCTTCGCCTCGTGCTCTTCAGCGTGATCGCCCTCGGGGTCGCAGGCTTCGCGTGGGCGCAGACGGGTGACGCGCGGGCGGCGGTCGGCTTTCCGCTCGGGATCGCGGCGGTGCTCGGGCTGCTCGCGCTCGCGGCGCGGGGGGCGATGGCGGCGGTGCGGTGGGCCGTCCCGGCGTCGTGGCCGTACCCGGCGCGGCAGGGGCTGGCGAACCTGTACCGCCCCGGCAACCAGACCCTCGTGCTGATGCTCACGCTCGGCCTCGGGACCTTCCTCATCGCCACGCTTTGGCTCGTCCAGACTTCGCTCCTCGACCAGATCGCCGTCACCAGCGGCGGCGAGCAGCCCGGCCTGATCCTCTTCGACATCCAGCCCGACCAGCGCCAAGGCCTCGTCGCCCTGATCGAGGCGCAGGGCGAACCCGTGCTCGGCCAGATTCCAGTCGTCACCACGAGCCTCGCCGCCATCAACGGCCGGGACACCGACGACATCCGGCAGGACTCGACCTCGGAGATTCCGGCCTGGACGCTCCGCCACGAGTACCGCTCGACCTACCGCCCGGCCCTCGTCGATTCCGAGACACTCGTCGAAGGCGCGGTCGCCGCCCGCGTCCCGGCCGACACCGCCGTCGTCCCGATCTCGCTCGAGACCGACATCGCGGGCGACCTCGGCGTCGGGATCGGCGACCGGCTCACGTGGAACGTGCAGGGCGTCCGCATCGAGAGCGAGGTGGCGAGCCTTCGCGCCGTCGACTGGGCGCGGGTCCAGCCCAACTTCTTCGTCGTCTTCCCCGAAGGCCCGCTCGACGGCGCGCCGCAGTTCGACATCGTGCTCACGCGCGGCGGCGATGCTGAGGCGTCCGCCCGTCTCCAGCGCGCTGTCGTGCAGGCGTACCCGAACGTGTCGGTCGTGGACGTCAGGCTCGTGCTGAGTCTGGTGCAGGGTGTGCTCGGGCGGGTGTCGTTCGTGCTCCAGTTCATGGCGCTGTTCTCGATCCTGACCGGTCTTGTAGTGCTCGCCGGGGCGGTGCTCGTGTCGCGCTTCCAGCGGATCGAGGAGAGCGTGCTGCTGCGGACGCTCGGCGCGGCGCGCAGGCAGGTGCGGTGGATTCTGCTCTGGGAGTACCTGCTGCTCGGCCTGCTCGCGGCAACCGTGGGTATGGGCTTGGCGCTCGTCGGCGGGTGGGCGCTCTCGGCGTTCGTGTTCGAGGTGCCCTTTGCGCCGGCGTGGGGCGGCGTGCTCGTGGCGCTGCTCGTGGTCCCGGCGCTGACCGTGGCGATTGGCCTGGCTGGAAGTCGGGGCATTCTCCAGCGTCCGCCGCTGGAGGTGCTGCGCGCGGCGGGGTGACGGGTTACGCCCAGGGCGACGGCGTGTCTATCTCCGGAACCCGTCGCCCTTGCTCGTCTCCGAACCCGCTCCCCGCTTCGACCTGCGCCGGCACCGCCGCCGCTCGGTCCGCCTGCCGTTCCACGACTACGCGGGCGGGGTGTATTTCGTGACGCTCTGCACCCACGATGGCGGGCATCTCTTCGGCGAGGTCGTGGGCGGAGAGATGATGCTGGCTGTGCCGGGTGAGGCTGCGTGGAATTGCTGGCTGGCGGTCCCCGATCATTTTCCACAGGTCGTTCTCGACGCAGCTGTGGTGATGCCAAATCATTTCCATGGCATCCTCGGGATTCTGCCTCCCGATGATCCCGACCGTAGGGGCACGGCATGCCGTGCCCCTACGCGACGGTTCAGTTAACTCCACCGGGGGACCTTGCCAACCATCGTCCGTTCGTTCAAATCCGCTGTCACGAAACGGATCAACGCGTCGCGTGGGACGCCCGGCGCGACAGTGTGGCAGCGGAACTACTGGGAGCGCGTCCTCCGCGACGAGCGCGAACTCGGCATCGCCCGGCGGTACGTCCGCGACAACCCGCTGCGGTGGCACCTCGACCGGTACGGGCCACCCAGCCGACGCCGCACGTAAAAAGCCCGCCGCCGAACGATGACGGCGACGGGCCTCCCTTCCCTTCACCATACTTGCCCTTCACCATACTTGGCTGATCAGCGCAACACGCCGACGACGCGGACCATCTCCTCGAGGCTCGTATCCCCGGCAGCGACGATGGCCCAGGCCGCGTCCTTGAGCGTCGTCATCTTCTCGGCGACGGCCGTCTCGCGGAGGGCGTCCTCGTCGAGGTTGCCCTCGGCGGCGACGATCTGGGCGCGGAGCGCCTTCGTCATCGGCATCACCTCGGCGATGGCGCGGCGGCCCCGGTAGCCGTTGCCGTTGCACGTCTGGCACCCCTCGCGCTGAGCCGCGCGGTAGAACGTCGCGTCCTCGTCCGGGGCGAAGCCCATGCGTCTGGCGATGTCCAGGTCCGGCTCGGGGTCGGGCCCCTTGCACTCGGGGCAGAGGACGCGGAGGAGGCGCTGCGCCGCGACGAGCGAGACCGAGTTGGCGATCAGGAACGGCTCGATCCCCATCTTGTAGAGCCGGCTGACGGCCGAGGGCGCGTCGTTCGTGTGGAGCGTCGAGAACGTGAGGTGGCCCGTGTTGGCGAGCTTGATGCCCAGCTCGGCCGTCTCCTGGTCGCGCATCTCGCCGACCATCACCACGTCGGGGTCGTGCCGGAGGATGAAGCGGAGCGCCTCGCGGACGGTGAACTTGTGGCTGACCTTGATCTGCCGGATGCCGGGCAGGACGTACTCCACCGGGTCCTCGACGGTGAGGACGTTGCGCTTGGGCGAGCGGACCTCGTGGAGCGCGGCGTAGAGCGTGGTCGACTTGCCCGAGCCGGTGGGACCGGTCAGGATCACCATGCCGTGCGGCTGGTGGATGGCCTCCTGGAAGAGCCGCAGGCCGCGCTCCGAGAGACCGAGCTTCGCTAGGCTCTCGACCACCCTGCTGTCGTCGAGGATCCGGATGACGATGCTCTCGTGGCGCGTCTGCTGGTCCGAGTGGGCGATCGGCAGGACGCTGACGCGGTAGCGGATCAGCACCCCGTCGACGACGCGCTGGATGAAGCCGTCCTGGCCGCGCTCGCGCTCGAAGCGGTCGACGTTGCGGCTCCGGTCCTTGGCGACGGCGAGGAACGCCTCGGGCGGGGCCTTCTCCTCGACGTACCACGGCGCGAGGTCGCCGTCGATGCGGAAGTTGATGCTGACGTGCCCGTTGGCGTCGGGGAAGAAGTGGATGTCGGACGCGCCGCGCCGCACGCCCTCGAAGAGCGCCGCTTCGAAGAGGTTGATCAGCGCGCTCCGGTTGATCTCGGCCTCGAGCTCTTCGTCCTCGACGAGCGGGGTGTCCGCCTCCTCGTGGCCGAAGTCGAAGGCGTAGTCGGTGTGCTCCTGGACCCGCTCGAGGTACTCGTTGCGCGGGAGGTTGGTCTCGGCGATGAGGTCGGCGAGCAAGGTCTCCGTCGCGTACTGGAGGTCGTAGGCGTGCAGGCTGAGCTTGTTCAGGAGGTGGTGGACCTCCGGGTTGGTCGGGTCGTGCGTGGCGAAGATCCAGCGCCGGTCTGCCCTCGGGTCCTCCTCGGGCTTCTCCCAGCCGGGCTTCTTGCCGTCGGTCTTGCTGCGCTTAACGGGGTTCACCTCGCGGACGGCAACGGGCAGCAGGTGGAGCGCGCGCATCCGGCCCCACTGCTCGGCCGAGAACAGCTTCCGCACTTGGCGCAGGCACGCGAGGGCGGCGTACTTCGTGACCTGGCTCGTCTTGAAGGCGAAGACGCTCGCCGCCTCGGCGTAGACCGCAGCGCGGTCCAGCGACTCGTCCTCGGCAAGCGCTCGCCACAGCTTGACCGGCGTGCCGGCCTGGGCACCCACCTGCATCCGATGCCACGCCCGCTCGACGTGCTCAATGGTGATGACCTCGTTGAAGAGCAGCGAGATCACCACCCGGTCCTCGATGTCGAGCGGTGAGAACCCGCCCTGCCCATCCTCGCCTACGGCCTCGCTCCGCTCGTCGCCCCCCTCTTCGAGCCGCGTGCCCATGGCGTCGGGCAGCGCCTCGGGCGCGGCGAGGCCGTCGAGCATCCCGAGCGCCAATGGGGGAATAGCTTTCGGCGCAGGTGGCTCCGACTCGCGCGTCTCCGGCTGATCGTCGTGGGCGGTCTCGTTTTTCATCGTGCGGCGCGGGGTTAGACAGGGGCAAAAGTGCCCCGCTCCAGTGTCGGCTCCGGCTCGGAGCGAGTTAAGGGCCTCTCCGAAAAGCCCTCTCGCCCTCGATGGTAGTGGCTTCTCTCAGGTACGCCACACTATTGTCACAGACCTTGGGTTTATTGGGCTTGTTGGCTACCCAGGCCTTCGCTCTCATCCGTACCGGTGCGCGCTCGGCCGAGGCCTTTTTCTCTCCCCCAACCCCCAGACCGATGCCCTCTATTCTCGAAACGACCCAGGACCTCGCCCGCCTCGCGGACACCGGCCACGTGCAGGAGGCTGTCAGCACGTACTACGCCGACGACGTGACGATCACCGAGGCGACGGGCGAGACGGCCCAGGGCCGCGAGGCCCAGCTCGGCCGCATGAAGGAGTTCGAATCCTCCATCCGCGAGATGCACGGCGGCGGCGTCCACGCGGTCACCGCCAACGAGGACGAGGGCGTGTCCATGGTCGAGTCGTGGATCGACGCGACGTTCGCCGACGGCAACCGGACGAAGCTGGAGGAGGTGGAGCGCTACGTGTGGGAGGACGGCAAGATCGTCGACGCCCGGTTCTACTACGCCACCGGCGGCGCGCCCTCCAGCTAGCCGGTGGGTTGAAGAAGACGCGCGGGAGGCGTACCATAGCCGGCCCGGCGGTAGGCCTCAGCCCCTGCCGCCGGGTCGTTCCCCGACCGCCACTCCGCGCATGAGCGTTCTCGACACGGACATCGAAGACCTGAAGGGCGTCGGCGAGCGGCGGGCGGAGCCGCTGCGCAAGGCCGGCGTCAAGACCTTCCGCGACCTGCTGCGCACCTACCCGCGCCGCTACCTCGACCGCTCGACCGTCACCCCGATCCGCCAACTCGAAGCCGGCCAGGCCGTCACCGTCGTCGGGACGGTCAAGAAGAAGGGTCTCATCCCCGGGCGCGGCGGCAAGCGGCGACTGGAGCTGCACGTCACCGACGAGAGTGGCGGCACGCTCAAGTGCGTCTGGTTCCGAGGAGCCAACTACCTCCAGCGCCTCTTCGACACCGGCGGCCGGTTCGCCTTCCACGGCAAGCCCGAGCAGTACGGCCGCACCTTCTCGCTCGCCCACCCCGACTTCGACCGGCTCGGCGAGGAGGGCGCGGCGCTCGACACCGGCCGCATCATCCCGCTCTACCCCGGCGGCGCGGCGCTCGACAAGGTCGGCCTCAACAGCCGGACGCTGCGGCGGCTGATCTATGACCTCATCAAGGAGCACGGCCTCGCCATCCCCGAGGTACTGCCCGACGCGGTGCGCGAGCAGTACGACCTCATCCCCGGCAACGTCGCGCTCCGGGCGATCCACTTTCCGAAGGACCGGGCCGAGCTCGGGCGGGCGCTGCGGCGGCTCAAGTTCGAGGAGCTCTTCTTCCTCCAGCTCCTGCTGGCGCTCACGCGCGAGCGCCGGGCCGAGGTCGCCGGGCCGGCCTTCGGTGCCCCCGGCGAGTTCGCCCGGCGGTTCGTCAACGACGTGCTCCCGTTCACGCTCACCGGCGCGCAGCTCCGCGCCATCGAAGAGATCGCGGCCGACACCATGGACGGCCGGCAGATGAACCGCCTCGTGCAGGGCGACGTCGGCAGCGGCAAGACCGTCGTCGCCGTGGCCGCGATGATGCAGGCGCTCGACTCCGGCTTCCAGAGTGCCTTCATGGCCCCGACCGAAATCCTCGCCGAGCAGCACTACGCGAATCTCAAGTCCTACCTCGAGCCGCTCGGCCTCGAGGTCCGCCTGCTCATCGGCGGGCAGCGCAAGAAGCTGCGCGAGGAGATCCTGGAGGACCTGGCCGAGGGCCGCGCCGCCGTCGCCGTCGGCACCCACGCGCTGATCGAGGACAAGGTCGAGTTCCAGAACCTCGGCCTCGCCGTCGTCGACGAGCAGCACCGCTTCGGGGTGATGCAGCGCGCGCGGATGTTCCGCAAGGGGCAGCGCCCGCACATGCTCCTGATGACGGCGACGCCCATCCCGCGCTCGCTCGCGATGACGGTCTACGGCGACCTCGACGTGTCGGTCATGAACGAGCGCCCCGCCGGCCGCAAGCCGATCCAGACCAAGCTCTACACCGAGAAGCGCCGCGAGGAGGCCTACGCCTTCATCAAGGACCAGCTCCGCGAAGGGCGGCAGGCCTATGTCGTCTACCCGCTCGTCGAGGAGTCCGAAAAGCTCGACCTGAAAGATGCCGAGACCGGCTTCGAGACCCTCACCGAGCGCTTCCGGCCGTACCGCGTCGACCTGGTCCACGGGCGGATGTTCGCCTACGAGAAGGAGGAGGCGATGGAGCGCTTCAAGGCCGGCGAGACCGACATCCTGGTCGCCACGACGGTCATCGAGGTCGGCGTGGACGTCGGCAACGCGAGCGTGATGGTGATCGAGCACGCCGAGCGCTTCGGGCTGAGCCAGCTCCACCAGCTCCGGGGCCGCGTCGGGCGCGGGGCCGACCAGAGCTACTGCCTCTTGATGGCCGACTACAAGCGCAGCGCCGAGGCCGAGGAGCGGCTCGAAGCCATGCTCGCCACCGACGACGGCTTCGTGATCTCCGAGACCGACCTCCGTCTGCGCGGCGCGGGCGACTTCTTCGGCACCCGGCAGTCCGGCCTGCCGGCCTTCAAGCTCGCCGACATCGTCCAGGACGCCGACCTGCTCGCGCTCGCCCGCGACGCCGCCTTCTTGCTCGCCGAGCGCGACCCCGCCCTCCGGCAGGCCGAACACACCGAGGCGCGTCGCCACTTCGCCCGCACCGCCCCCAAGAGCCTCGGCTTCGCGAGGGTGGGCTAGAGCGGCTCGGTGGCGTCGCTGAGCAGTTGGAGGTACCGCGCGTACACGTAGAGCCGCCCTCGGTCTTCGCCCGTCACCTCCTGCACGATCCCGGCTTCTTCGAGCCGCCCGAGCGCGTCCCGCACGGTCAGATAGCTGAGATCGAGTCGCTCGGTCGCTGCGGAGATCGTCGTGAGCGGATGTCGCTGGAGCATCGCGAAGACGGTTTGCGCCGATGCCGCCCCGCGCCCAACGCCTCGATCTTGGCATGGTCGGTGTCGAAGAGCGCGAGCGCTTCCTGGGCCGTCGCAAGGGCTTCGCGTGCGGTGTCCCGGACGCCTTCGAGGAAATACCGGACCCAGCCCTCCCAGTCGCCTTCGGTGCGGACGCGCTGGAGGTGATCGTAGTACGCCTGCCGGTTTGTCTTGAAATAGAGGCTGAGGTAGAGGGCCGGTTCCGCCAACACGCCTTGTTCGCACAGAAGGAGGGTGATGAGCAGCCGCCCACGCGCCCGTTGCTGTCGAGGAACGGATGGATCGTCTCGAACTGGACGTGCGCGAGTCCGGCCTTCAGCAGCACGGGGTACGCCGGGTCGTGGAGAAAGTGCTCGAACGGGTCGAGGCACGTCATCACCTCGCCCGGTGGGGGGGCACGAAGGCGGCCTGGCTCGGACGCCGCCCGCCCAGCCATACTTGCGTGCGGCGGAACTCACCCGGTGCCTTGTCAGCTCCGCGTCCGTGCGCGAGCAGCTTCGCGTGGACCTCGCGGATCAGCCGGAGCGAAAGCGGGAAGCCGCCGCGTAGGCGCTCCAGCCCATGCGTCAGTGCCGCGACGTAGCTCGACACCTCCTGCACGTCGTCCAGCGGGACGCCGGGGGCGCGCCCGTCCTCGTGCAGAAGAAGGTCGGCGAAGGACGACTGCGTGCCCTCGATCTGAGACGAGAGAACGGCCTCTTTGCGGATTGAGTGGTAGGTGATCAGGTCCGCGAACCCCTCGGGGAGAGCAGCGACGGAGTAGAATGCATCGAGCCGGCCGAGGGCGCGGTTCGCCTCCTCGATGAGGCCGTAATCGTCCAGCGTGAGCGCTAGCGTAGGCGGCAGGGGCGCGGGAACAAAGGCGCGGGCCGTTTCGCCGGAGGACGAGTCCTCGGCATAGCGACCGCTGGCGGTTGTGGCGGCACTCATAAAGGTTGGGGAGTAAACATTCAACGCGGGCCAGACCGTGTTAAAAGATATGCCGCCGACTTTTAGAAAGATCGCTCCGAGGAGCGTATCGAACCGAGCACAGGCTATATCATCGAGACCCGGCCCAAGGGAACCGCTGAGGCAGACGGGTGATTAGCGCACCTCACCCCAATTTGCCCAGCCTGCTCCTGTATGTCCACGATCCAGAAGACTCTCCTCGTCACTACCGGCACCGGCGGGACTACCGGCCTGAGCCCGCTCAACACCGATCTCAAGAACGGCTGGCGCGTGGCGCAGGTCGTCCCGATGGGCGGGGCCGGCAGCGGCGACAGCGTGCGCTTCGCCGCGCTCGTCATCATCGAGCGCAGCGGCGAGGCCGCCGACGAGATCCTCGAACACGTCGAGGAGCAGATCGAGGACGACTTCGAGAGCCAGCTCGACGAGGCCCTCGAGGGGGGCTTCATCATGGACACGGCGGACGAGCCGCTCGGTGACTCCGGTCCTGAGCAGGACGGGGAGACTGGCAGCGGCTGGGTCAATCCCGACCTGTAGCCTCCGAGGTCTCTGGTTTTCTCCTGGCGGCTCCGGAAGCAGCCAGCCGCAGGGCAGCGCCACTCGGTCCGCTTAGCCACGACGCTGCCGAGCGAGTCCCTAGTCGTCACGAAAGAATCTGGTCGTCACGAAAGAATAACGAGCCGGTGGAAGCGGGGTCGTTTCTTGCAAGGGGCAGTGTTTCTTTGTATTCTCTTCTTCCTCACTCCCCTCTCCCCTTTTCCCCCTCGGCTCATGAAACGCTTTCTACTGCTGCTCGCCCTGCTCGCCATGAGTGCTCCTCTGGCCCTCGCGCAGCGCGCCGCGCCCAGCCCCGCGCTCACCACGGCCCTCGAGCACCTCACCGCCCAGCGCGCGGCTCTCGGCCTGAGCGAGGCCGACTTCGCGGACGTCGCCGTCACCGACGAGTACGTCAGCCGCACCAGCGGGACGACCCACCTCTACCTGCGCCAGACGGTGCACGGCGTCGAGGTGTTCAACGCCCGCGCGAGCGCCCACGTAACGACCTCGGGCCGCGTCGCCGGCGTTCACGTCGGCTTCATCCCGAGCGCGGCGCGCAGCGTGACGCCCGCCGAGCCGTCGCTCTCCCCGGCCGCTGCGGTAGAAGCCGCCGCGCAGCACCTCGGCCTCGCGCTGACCGGCGCAGCGTCGGTGATCGAGCCGATGGACGAGCGCCACCGCCTGGTGCTGAGCGACGCCGGTGTCTCGCTCGAGCCCATCCCGGCGCAGCTCGTCTACTTCGCCACCGAGGACGGCACGCTCCGCCTCGCCTGGGACCTGGCGATCTACCAGCTCGACGCCCAGCACTGGTGGAACCTGCTCGTCGACGCCGAGACCGGCTCGGTGCTCGAGACGTTCGACTGGGTGGTGCACGATGAGTGGGAGCGCACGGAGGCTCTGCAAGACTTCCGCCCGCTCGCCCCCACCCCGCTCGTCGGCGCGCGCAGCGGCGGCGGCGCGTCCTACAACGTGTGGGCCGTCCCGGTCGAGTCGCCCATCCACGGCGAGCGCACCCTCGAGGTGGACCCCGCCGACCCGACGGCCTCGCCGCTCGGCTGGCACGACACCGGCGCGCAGCAGTACACCATCACGCGCGGCAACAACGTCCACGCCTACGAGGACCGCGACGCCAACAACGCCCCCGGCTACAGCCCCGACGGCGGGGAGGACCTCGTCTTCGACTTTGAGATTGACTTTAGCACCCAGACGCCGGGTCAGTACGAGGACATCGCGATCACGAACCTGTTCTACTGGAACAACGTCTTCCACGACGTGCTCTACGCCTACGGCTTCGACGAGGCCGGCGGCAACTTCCAGGCGAACAACTTCGACAACGGCGGCTTCGGCAACGACTACGTCCAGGCCGAGGCGCAGGACGGAGCCAGTGCGGAGGATTGCCCCTCTACTCCTGAACCCGGTGACGGGCCCTGCCTCAACAATGCCAACTTCGCAACGCCCGGCGACGGCTCGCGTCCGCGGATGCAGATGTTCGAATGGCAAGGTCCCCCGACCTTCACCGTGACCTCGCCCGACAGCATCGCCGGGGGCTATCCGACGGCACCCTCCACCTTCGGGCCCGAGTTTAGTCCCGATATGACGTCCATCGAGGTCGTCCCCGTTATCAGCGATGACGGCGGCCAAGACGGCGACGAAGGGGCAGGGCGTGCCTGCCAAGAGATCTTCAATGTCGACGAGCTTGAGGGTAAGATCGCGCTGATCGAGCGAGGTGACTGCCAGTTCGACGAGAAGGTCTTCGCCGCTGAGCAAGCCGGTGCTGTGGCTGCCATTATCCACAACAACTCCCGGACGGGCGACGGCGAAACCGGCGATCCTGAAGACCTCATCACCATGGGCGGCGACGGCACCCCCGTCGTTACGATCCCGTCGGCCTTCGTGCAGCAGAGCACCGGCTTCCGGCTCGTGCGCGCCGCGCCGGCCGAGGGCTTCCTCGTCCCCACCATCAACCGCGACAGCGACCTCGACAACGGCATCATCGTCCACGAGTACGGACACGGCGTCTCGAACCGCCTCACCGGCGGCCCATCGGCGTCGGGCTGCCTCAACACCCAGACGACCCCGGAGCAGATGGGCGAGGGCTGGAGCGACTGGTACGGCCTGATGATGACGCAGCGCGAGGACGACACGCCCGAGATGCGCCGTGGCATCGGCACCTACGTCATCTTCGAGGACCCCGACGGGGACGGCATCCGCCCGTTCCCCTACAGCACCAACATGGACATCAACCCGAGCACCTATGGGCAGATCGGTAATCAGGCTGTCTATTCTATTCCCCACGGCGTTGGTAGCGTCTGGGCCGCGATGCTCTGGGAGATGAACTGGGGCCTCGTCCAGGCGGAAGGTTTCGACGCCGATCTCGTCAACGGCACCAGCGGCAACAACATTGCCCTGCAGCTCGTCACCGAGGGCATGAAGATGCAGCCGTGCTCGCCCGGCTTCGTCGACGGCCGCGATGCGATCCTCGAGGCCGACACGGTCCTCTACGACGGGGCCTACTCGGACATCATCTGGACCGCCTTCGCCAAGCGCGGCCTCGGCTTCAGCGCCGACCAGGGCCTGTCCTCCTCCGTCACCGATGGCACCCAGGCCTTCGACATGCCGCCGACCGTGGCGAGCGAGGGCAGCGCCGTGCCGGGCGTCTACGCCGTCTCGGCCGCCTACCCGAACCCGTTCACCGGCCGCACCCGCTTCTCGGTCGAGGTGGCCGAGGCGCAGGAGGTCTCGGTGGTCGTCTTCGACGTGATGGGGCGCGAGGTGGCGACGCTGCACGAGGGCCTGCTCGCGGCAAACGCGGTGCAGAGCTTCGAGGTGGACGGCTCGCGCCTGGCCTCGGGCGTCTACCTCGTCCGCGTCACCGGCGAGCGCTTCGCCGAGACGCGCCGGATCACGCTGATGCAGTAGCGCTCCGGTTCGAGACCGAGCACGGCGGCAGGCTCTCTATCCGGGGGCCTGCCGCTTTGTTGTTTCCCTTCGGTATGGTCCCCCGTTCCTACCTTTCCGCCGGACCCTCCCTCGCCCGCAACCCTTTCTCCTCATGCGATTCCTTCCCCTTTTGCTGCTGCTCGTCGCGGCCCCTCTCTACGCTCAGCAGGACCAGGGCACCCAAATCGGCGTCGGTGTCCGCGTCAATGACTTGCTCAGCAACCTGGTCGCCAGTGACCTCGGCTTATCCGGAGACGCCTTCTTTATCGATAGTGCGACTCTGCTCGTGCCCATCAACATCAACGGGACCGTCCGCATCGAACCGGAGATCGGGTACGGGCGTGCCTCGGCAAGCCGTGATCGGGACGACTTCGACTTTAAGGCGACGACCTCGATCCTCTCGCTCGGCGTCGGTGTGATGCCGCTCCTAAGGCGCGGCAATGATACGTTTCTGTACGCTGGCGGGCGCGTGCGTTTCTACCAGCTCAAGCGGACGGTTGAGGTCGGTAGCCCTTTCGGTGGCGATGACGAAAGGTCAGACTCGTCCTTCGGGATCGCCCCCGTAGCTGGCGGCGAGTACTTCTTCTCGGACTGGTTCAGCCTCGGTGGCGAGGCCGGCCTCGAATACCGGTCTGTCAATACTGACGAAGACGACGAGCAGGAGATCGATCAGTCCTCCCTCTCCACGCTCGGGGCGGTCTACGTCCGGTTCTACTTCAACTAGCGCAGCACTCTTCGGGCGCGGCGTGCTGTGCGCCCCTACAGCTTCCTCGTTGATCTTTTGATGTTCGCCCCCGGCCCTCGTCCCTATTTAACGGTTGCTTTTCGGCGGCCGATGTGAGTATCTACTAGCCTACGCTCACTCTGCCCACGTCTTGATGCTCTCCGGCGGCGACGACGACATCATCCGCTGTTCGTTCTGCAACCTCACGGCGCAGGAAGTCGCCTCGATGGTGGCCGGGCCGGGGGTCTACATCTGCGACCGGTGCATCCACGACGCCTCGGGGATCGTCCGCGGCGACTTGGTGCTCAGCCCGCCGCCGAGCCGGCCGGTCGCCTCGCGGGCCCACCGCCTCGCGCCGGTCGAGATCAAGGACTCGCTCGACGAGTACGTGATCGGGCAGGACCGGGCCAAGCGCGCGCTCGCCGTCGCCGTCTACAACCACTACAAACGGCTCGAGGCGCAGGAGTACCTCCACGACGACGTGGAGCTCGAGAAGTCCAACATCCTGCTCATCGGCCCGACGGGCACCGGCAAGACGCTCCTCGCGCGCACGCTCGCGCGCATCCTCGACGTGCCCTTCTCGATCTCGGACGCGACCGCGCTCACCGAGGCCGGCTACGTCGGCGAGGACGTGGAGTCGATCCTGAGCCACCTCCTCCAGGCGGCGGACTACGACCTCGACCGGGCGCAGCGGGGGATCGTCTACCTCGACGAGATCGACAAGATCGCCCGCAAGTCGGACAACGCGTCGATCACCCGAGACGTCTCGGGCGAGGGCGTGCAGCAGGCGCTGCTCAAGATGCTCGAAGGCACGGTCGCCGGTGTTCCCCCGAAGGGCGGGCGCAAGCACCCCGAGCAGAGCCTGGTCCCGTTCGACACTGGGAATGTGCTCTTCATCGTCGGCGGCGCGTTCGACGGGTTGCAGGACGTGATCGCCCGCCGCCTCAGCGCCTCCCAGATCGGCTTCACCGCCGACGCCGAGGCGCGCTTCGACAAGAACGACCCGGCCATCTTCCAGCACGTCGAGCCGGACGACCTGCTCAAGTTCGGCCTCATCCCCGAGCTCGTCGGCCGCCTGCCGGTGCTGGCCGCGCTCGACCCGCTGACGCCGCAGGCGATGAAGCGCATCCTGACCGAGCCCAAGAACGCGCTCGTCCGGCAGTACCAGAAGCTGCTGGCGATGGACGGCGTGGACCTGGTCTTCGACGACGACGCGCTCGACGCGTTCGTGGAGCGCGCCCAGGCGCTCGGCACCGGCGCGCGCGGCCTCCGCAGCGTGATGGAGCAGACGATGCTCGACGTGATGTTCGACCTCCCGAGCCGCCACTCGGTCGGCCTGTGCCGCGTCTCGGGCGGCATGGCGCGCGGCCTGGCCCCGCCCGTCTTCGAGGAGCGCAAGGCGACGGCATAAAGGGACGAGAAAGAAGGAGGGGCGGGAGAGTAAAGAGAGGCGCGCGCGCCTCTTTTCTTCTATTCTCCCTCTCCTCTTTCTTCGCTATCTCTCCGACGGGTGCGTCCTATATTAGAACGGTCCTCCCACCCGTTCCCGCCCCGTGTCCGCCGCTCTCCCCCGGCCCGTGCGCTCGTTCGTCGACGCCGCGAAGTTTTACCTCGCGGGGCTGTGGACGCGCATCAACGAGGTGCCCGTCTTCATCTGGGCACAGGCGATCGCCTTCAAGGTGCTCGTCACGATCCTGCCGCTGATCCTGCTCGCCACGGGCGTCTTCGGCTTGGTGCTGAAGCAGGAGAACCCCTTCGACGCCGTTGCGGGCTACCTGACGACGTTCCTGCCGCCGGGCCAGAGCGACGCGCTCGTCGAGCTGCTCTTCAAGATCCAAGAGGCTTCGTCGGCGATCACCATCTTCGGCTCGGTGTTCCTGCTCGTGACCGTCGTCACGCTCTTCACCGCGCTCCGCTACATCGTCGCGACGGCCGTGCGCGACAACCCGGCCTACCGGCCCATCGTCGGCGGCTACGTGTTCGACCTGCGGATGACGGTGCAGGTGGGGCTGCTCTTCCTCCTCTCGTTCGCGCTCACCTTCGGGCTGAGCTACATCAGCGAGGCGAGCACCGGGCTGCTGGCCGGCTGGGGGTTCGACCCCGACTTCCTCAAGCGCGGCTGGGGGCTGGTGCTGCGCCTGGTGTCGCTCCTGGTGCCGTATGCGGTGTCGGTGCTGATGTTCGTGCAGATCTTCTACTTCATCCCGCGCCCGGCCCCGCCATCGCGGAGCGCGTTCTTCGGCGCGGCTGTGGCTGCCGTGCTGTTCGAAATCGCCAAGAACGGCTTCACGATCTACGCCACCTACACGAGTACCTTCTCCCGCTACAGCGAGACGAGCGTCCCCGCCGCCGCGGCTGACGCCACGGTGAAGGCTGCGGTCGACTCCGCCGACGAGGCGCTCGGCGGGCTCGGCAACATCTTTGGCGTCTTGCTGGCGTTCGTGTTCTGGGTCTACTTTTCCGGCCTGGTCCTCATCATCGGGGCCATCATGACCGGCCTGCACGAGCAGCGCAACCACCCGGCCCGAAGCCGAATCGGCGGCTACATCCGCCGGCTGTTCCACAGGGAAACGCCGGGGGTGGCAGAGGAGACGACCGACTCCGCGACCGTCTCGCCGGACAAACGTACCGCTCCCATCGGAGACGGCGCGTCGCCCGTCCCCAACCGCTCGTCTGCCTCTTGACTAGCCTCTTGCGCCGCCTCCTTAGGCCTATGCGCCGCCGCTCGTCTCGGCCTCTTGCCATCGCCGGGTCCCTCGCCCTTCTCCTGTGGGCCGGTGCGGCCGCCGCGCAGGACCCGCTCTTCCTCGTCGACGACCGCACGCAGGTCCGCTCCATCGGCTTCAAGTTCGCCGACACCGAGAGCTTCGACGCGGACCTGCTCAAGCTCCAGATCGCGATGACGGAGCAGAACCGCGTGCCCTTTCTCAGCACCGGCCTCCAGAAGAAGCTCGGCTGGGTGCCGCTCGTGCCGGACCTCGGCGTCCACCCGTTCGCGCCGATCGAGATGCAGAAGGACGTGGTGCGGCTGCGACGGTTCTACAACCGCAACGGGTTCTTGCAGCCCGAGGTCGACTGGCTGGTGCGGCTGGACACGGCGTCCAACACGGTCAAGGTGCTCTTCACGATCGAGGAGGGGCCGCCGCTGCTGCTCGACGAGCTCGACTTCGTCGGGCCGACCGGCGAGGCCGTCGCCGCGCAGCTCCCGGCCGAGCTGCGCGACGAGTGGGCCGACTTCCGCGACCGCATCGCGCTCCGCCGGGGCAAACGGCTCGACGACTTCCAGCTCCTCCAGCTCGAGAACGAGACGCGCTCCTGGGCCCGCGACCGGGGCTACGCCTTCGCCCAGGTCGAGGCGACGAGCGCGCCGGACTCGCTCGAGAACCGCGCGGATGTGACCATCCGGCTCGACGCGGGGCCCCGCGCGCGCATCGCCGAGATCGAGGTGGAGGGCACCGAGTCGGTCAGCCCGCAGATCGTCCGACGCGAGCTGCCGTTCCGCCGGGGCGACCGCTTCTCGGGCAGCAAGCTCGTCGAGGGCCAGCGCGAGGTGTTCGGCCTCAACCTCTTCCAGATCGCCCTGGCGGACGTGCCCGAGGGCCAGGCCGAGGACTCGAGCGTGGTGGTCCGCCTCCGCGTCCGCGAGGGCGACGCGCGCGTGCTCAGCGGCTCGGTCGGCTACCTCTCCGAGGCGGGCTTCACGACGCAGGCGCAGTGGACCCACCGCAACTTCCTCGGCGGCGCGCGCACCTTCACCGCCTCGGCCGTGGCGAACACCGGCTTCGGGTCGATCGCGTCCGAGCCGCAGACCCTCTACCGGGCGTCGGTCTCGCTCCGGCAGCCGTACTTCCTCAACCGCCGCCTGGCGCTGCTCGGCTCGCCCTTCGCCGAGATCCGCGACGACGAGCGCAACGCCTCGACCTCCTACGGCGGCACCGCAACGCTGCTCTACGAGCTCGACCAGCTCCAGAGCGCCTCGCTCCAGTACGGCGTCGAGCTGCGCGAGGTGCGCGAGTACCGCACCGTGACGACCCCCAACCTCGACCTCGGCCGCCTGCTCGACCCGGACGCGCAGGCCGAGCTCCAGAACCGCCTCGCCGGGCGCGTGGACCGCAGCACGCTCGCGCTCAGCGCCACCTACGGCCGCCTCGACAGCGACCTCAACCCGCGCCTCGGCTTCCTGCTGCGCCCGACCGTCGAGGTCGCCCTCCCGCTGCCGATCACGAGCATCGAGTACGGCCGCCTCGGCGGCTCCGCCTCGGGCTTCGTCCCGCTCGGCGAGACGCTCGGGCTCTACGGCCGCGTCGCCGGCGGCACGCTCCTCCCCTTCGGCCAGAGCGTTCCCGGCAGCGGCGAGGACGACGCGCTCATCGAGTTCGTCCGCCTCCGCAACGTCGTCTTCCTCGGCGGCGGCACGGGCGACGTGCGCGGCTGGGCCAGCGGCCTGCTCGGCCCCAAGGTCCCAAACGTGGAACAGGTCATCACTCGGGGCACCGAGACCGTCCCGGCCGACACGAGCCTCGTCTCGGACCGCTACGTCGGCATCGGCGGCCTGTCGAAGGTCGCGGCGACGGTCGAGATGCGCCTCCCGTTCCCCGGCTTCCCAAACCTCGGCACGTTCGTCTTCTTCGACGCCGGCCGCGTCTGGACCGACGACGAGCGCTTCCTCACGGACGACGAGCCGGACCCGAGCTTCGCCGACCTCGACGTAAACCCCGACCGCTTCTTCTACGCGACCGGGGCCGGCATCGAGTTCGCCACGCCCGTCGGCGGCATCCGCTTCTCGGTCGGCTACAAGCTCAACCCGGACTACTTCGACCTCCGCGACCCCAACGAGGTGCTGACGGCCCTCGAGAACGGCGACGACCTCTCCACCGTCGAGCCAACCGAACTTCCCTTACCCTTCGGCTTGCTCACGATCCCCGAGTCGAACCGCCTCCACCTCCACTTTTCCATCGGACAAACGTTCTGAGCGGTGGCCCACCTCCTGCCTTAACTGGCTCCGTTCGCTCCTGCTGATCTCTCCTACATGGCTGACGCCGATCTCAACCTAGACGACGCACCCGAGACCCCGCGCACGCGGAGCCTCGGCCGCCGCGTGGCGACGTGGCTGGGCATCGCCGTGGCCGTGCTCGTCGGGCTCGTGCTCGTGGTGGCGCTGCTGCTGCGGACCGAGTGGGGGCGGGGCAAGGTCCAGGAGATCGCCGTGGCCCAAATCCAGAACCTCCTCGCCGAGGGGACGACGGTGACCATCGACCGGCTCGACGGCGGCTTCCTCTCGGGTGCGCGCCTGATCGGACTCGACATCGTGCAGGGCGACGAGCCCGTGATCCACCTCGACACGGCGGTCGTCGACTACAACCTGCTCTCGCTCCTCCGCAAGCGGCTGGCGCTCGGCGAGGTCCGGGCCGCCGGCCTCGACGTCTACGCCCGCCAAAACGCCGACTCGGTGTGGAACGTCGCGACGATGCTCAAGCCGGCGGTCGAGGACACCGCCGCGGCCCCCTCGACCTTCGTCATCACGCTCGACCGGGCGCGGCTCGTGCGCGGGCGCGTCGAGGCCCGGTTCTACTCGCCAGACTCCGATTCGACGCTCACCCTCGACCTGCCGATGGCGGCGCTGAGCGACTTCGAGAAAGGCCCGGACGTGCTTCGCGGCGCGCTCGACACGCTCTACGCCACGGCGATTCCGAGCGGCGGCGGGCCGGTGCGCCTCGCCGCCGCCGGGGCCTTCGGCGACGACCGGGTGACACTGAACAGCTTCCTCCTGTCGTCGGACTCCAGCGACGTGCGCGCGAGCGGGACGGTCGATTACGGCGGCGAGGAGCTGACCTTCGACGCCGACCTCCAGGCGATGCCGATCGCCTTCGCGGACGTGCGCGCCTTCGCGCCGGTCCCGCTCTACGGCACCTCGACGCTCCGCCTCCAGGCGAACGGCACGCCGCAGGATATCCTCGCCCGGTTCGACGCCGAGTTTGACGGCGGCGGCACGGTCGACCTGAGCGGGGCCTTCTCGGGCGGTGGGGCCGATGGCCCGGTCCGCTACGTCGCCGAGGGGGAAATCCGGGAGCTTGATCCCGGCCGCATTCTCGGCAACCCCGCGCTCGCCGGTGCCCTAAGCGCGGACCTCGACATCGACCTGAACGGGCCGAGCCGCGACGCGCTCGACGGCCGGGTCGACTTCCAGCTCCGGCCGAGCAGCCTCGGCGAGCGCACGATCGAGCGCGCGGACCTCGTCGGGCACTTCACCGACGGGCGGCTTCAGTTCACGCTCGGCGCGGCGGTCCCCGGCGCGCGCGTCCTGGCCGAGGGCACGGCCCGGCCCTTCGCCGACGTGCCGAGCTACGCGCTCGACGGCGAGGTGCGCGACGTGAACCTCGCCACCCTTCTCCAGAATCCGGAGCAGCAGGGCCGCTTCGCGGGGACCTTTGCTCTCGAGGGCGAAGGCGTCGACCCCGAGACGGCGCGGCTGACGGCGAACGTCCGGCTCCGCGAGGCGGTCTTCGGCGAGGCCCGGCTCGACGGCCTGCGCCTCGACGCCACCTTGCGCGACGGCGTCCTCGGCTACGACGCCGAGGCGACCTTCCCCGGCGGCGGCCTCTTCGCCGCCGAGGGCTCCGCGCGGCCCTTCGCCGAGCCGCTCGCCTACCGCGTGACCGAGGGCCGGCTCGAAGACTTCGACCTCGCCGCCGTCACCGGCGAAACGACGCACACCGACCTGACGGGCCTCTTCGCGCTCTCCGGCCAGGGCACCGACCCGGCCCGGCTCGCGCTCGACCTCTCGGCCAGCCTCGACGAGTCGCGCTACGCTCAGTACCGGATCGACGCGGCCGACCTCGCGGCGAATCTGCGTGCGGGCCTGCTCACCTTCGACCTCGGGGCCGACCTCGGCGCAGCGGGCAGCCTCGACGCCGAGGGCACCGCCCGGCCCTTCGCCAAGCCGCTGAGCTACGACGCGCGCGGTACCGTCCGCAACCTCGACCTCGGCGCGCTCGCCGCCGACACCACGCAGTCGAGCGACCTCAGCGGCGCGTTCGCCGTCTCCGGCACCGGCGTGGACCCGCAGACCCTCTCGGCCGACCTGCGGCTCGACCTCCAGGCGTCGCGCTTCCGCGATCAGCAGATCACCGACGGCACGGTCGTCGGCGCGCTCCGCGGCGGCGCGCTCGAGCTGAGCGTCGACGCGAGCACGCCCGACGGCGACCTCACCCTGCTCGCGAGCGGCCGGCTCTTCGACGCGACCCCGACGTTCCGGCTGAGCGAGAGCAGCTTTCGCGGCCTCAACCTCGCCCGCCTCACCGGCAACCCGAGCCTCCAGACCAACCTCAACGGCCGCATCGAGCTCGACGCGGCGGGCTTCGACCCGCAGCTCGCCGACATCGACGGCCGGATCGTTCTCACCGAGTCGCGCATCAACGAAGCCGTGCTCGACAACGGGACGATCCGGCTCGACCTGAGCCAGGGCTTCGCCGAGGCCGTCGGCGATCTCGACTTCGCGCAGGGCACGGCCGACGCCCAGTTCACCGGCCGGCTGTTCGACGAAACGCCGACCTACGACGCCGAGGCCCGCCTCGTCGACCTCGACGTGCTCGCGCTCGCGGGCGGCGCGGTCCGCGACTCGCTCGTGGCGGACACGCTCGGGGTCGGGCGCGAGCCGGAGGTGACACGCTTGACGATGGCCTTCGAGGTCGAGGGCCGGGGCTTCGACCCGGCCACGATGACGCTCGACGGCACCGTGCGCGGGCGCGACTCGTACCTCGCCGGCGCGTCGCTCGACACGCTCCGCGCCGACTTCGCCCTCGCGGGCGGCGTCGTCCGCGTGCCCGACCTGCTCCTCGAGTCGTCCTTCGCCAACGCCACGGCTGAGGGGCAGATCGCGCTGCCCGAGGTGGCGACGGGCGCGCAAACGGACTTCTCCTTCGACGCCGAAATCAAGGACACCACGCCGCTGAACGCCTTGCTCGCCGAACCGCTGACGTTGCAGCAGGGCAGCGTCGAGGGCCGGGCGACGGGCGAACCGGGCGGTCCGCTCTACGTCGACCTCCGCGTCGAGGCCGAGCAGTTCGCCTACGGCGAGACGCGGGCGTCGACGCTCAACCTCGCCGTCAACGGCGAATACGTCGGCGTCTCCGACCCGGCCGAGGCCGACACGAGCGCGTTCGGCTTGGGCGTGCGCGGGACGGCCCGCGTCGAGTTCGGCTTCCTCTCGCTGCCGAGCGTCAACATCGAAGGCGGCGACATCGACCTGACCTACGACGGGCAGGAGCTCGCCGCCCAGGGTTCGGTCGGCGTGGACCGGCGGCGCGACCTCGACTTCCGCATCCGCACCGACCTCGACCCCGACGACCGCGAGATCCGCCTCGAAGCGTTCACCTTCAACGTCGACGGCGAGCCGTGGCAGCTTTTGCAGGAGGCGACGGTGAGCTACGGCGAGCGCGTCCGCTTCCGCAACCTGCTGCTCTACTCCGGCGACCAGCAGATCGCCATCGACGGCGTCGTGGACCTGGGCGGCGAGCAGAACCTGGTGCTCACCGTCGAGAACGTCGGGATCGACGCGGTCACCGACCTGGTCGGGTACGACGGCGTCGGCGGGACGCTCACCACGACGCTCGTGCTGGCCGGCCCGGCGGCGGCTCCGACGATCCAGGGGTCGCTTCGGCTCGACAGCCTGGTCTCCGGCGGGCAGGCCGTCGGGGCGCTCGCGGCGGACATCGACTACGACGACTCGCGCCTGACGCTCGAGACGCTCCTGACGCACGTCTCCGGGCGGACGCTCACCGCCGAGGGCTTCCTCCCGCTCGACTTCCGCCTCGGGGCCGCGCCGGGCGAAACCGCCGAAGCGGCCCCAGGCGAAGTCGACTTCGTGGTCCGCGCCGACTCGTTCCCCGTTGCCTGGGCCGAGCCGTTCCTCCCGCCCGAGACCATCACCGAGATCGCCGGCGCGCTCGACATCGACCTCACCATCTCCGGCTCCCAGGGCGATCCACAGCTCGGCGGCACCGCCCGCCTCCGCGACGGGGCGCTCGGGCTCGTTGCGATGGGCCGCACCGTCCGCGGCGTGGACATCCCCCTCGTCTTCGACCGCAACATCGTCCGCATCCAAACCGCCCGAGCGGGAGCCGGCGACAACGGCCGCCTCGAGGCCGACGGCACCATCACGCTCCCCCAGCTCTCGGTCGGCGAGCTCGCCATCGCGCTCGAGATGGACGACTTCAACGTGATCGACACTCAGACGTACCAGGAACTGCGTCTGAGCACGCGCGACCTGCCGCTGCTCTTCCAGGGCACGACCGACTTCCCGAGCCTGTCCGGCGCGATCACGCTCGAGTCCGGCGACATCTTCCTGACCGAGGAGCTGACCGGGCCGGAGCTGGAAGAGGTCGAGCTGACCGAGGCCGAGATCCAGGAGGTCGAGGCCACGTTCGGGGTGCGCGTCGCCGAGGCCGACACGGCGCGGTCCGTGTTCGTGCAGAACCTCGCGCTCAACCTCGACATCGTGATCGACCGCAACGTGTGGCTCCGCAGCCAGCAGAACCCCGAGCTGGACATCGAGTTTTCGGGCACGCTCCTCGTCGAGAAGGAGCCCGGCGGGGAGAACCAGATCTTCCGCTCCATCGAAATCACGCGCGGGCGCGTCGCCACGCTCGGCAAACGGTTCGACATCCAGCGCGGCGTGCTGACCTTCAACGGCCCGGTGACCGAAACGCGGGTCGACCTCGAGGCCGCCTACGAGGTGCTCCGGCCCGAGGGCGGCACCGAGGCGACGATCCTGCTCACCTTCGAGGGCATCCTGGGCGAGGGCCCGACGCTGACCTTCTCGTCGGACCCCCAGATGGAGAGCACCGACATCCTGTCGTACATCGCCACCGGCCGGCCGGCCGGCAAGGCCTTCCAGGGCGGCGCCGGCGACGGCGGCGGCCTCGGCGGGGCCCTCTCCGGTGCCGCCGTCGGCCAGCTCTCCACCCTCGTCGAGGGCTTCGCGGCCAACGGGATCGGCCTCGACGTGGTCGAGATCACCCAGCAGCCGAACGGGGCCATCGTCGCTACGTTCGGGACGTACGTCACGAGCCGGCTCTTCGCCTCGTTCAGCCCGGTCATCAAGCCGTCGCCGACGGACGACCAGAGCGAGAGCCAGTCGCGCTTCGAGGCGACGCTCGAGTACCAGCTCCTGAAGTGGCTCGCGCTCCAGCTCGAGCGCCGCAACGAGGGCGGCGAGGGCGGCAGCGCCCAGGTCGAGTTCACGTATTGATACGTGATTGCGTGATGGGGTCCGTCTCGGCATTTCGCTGCCGGCCCCCTCACGTTTCACGCACTACGCTGCGGAACCACACGCCGCCTCGCCCGCTTTCACGCCCCACGCCTCTCGCCCCACGCCTTATGGAGCCACCCCGCCTCACCGACGAGCCGCGCCGCGACCCGGACGCCCCGACGCGCTCCTTCACCGAGCGCACCCGCGAGGCGCGCAAGGCGCGGGCGAACGAGAAGATCCTCCGCGAGAAGAGCCTCGCCGAGCGGACGATAGAGCGCATCCGCCACTCGCAGAGCGTGCTCTACGCGTTCCTCGACGAGGCCGGCGCGCTCTTCTCCTTCATCGGCCGCTTCTTCCGGCGCTTCTTCCGGCGGCCGTTCGAGTTCAAGGAGCTGCTCAACCAGATGGACGAGGTCGGGAGCAAGAGCTTCCTCTTGGTCAGCGTCTGCGGCCTCGCCATCGGCATCGTGCTGGCGATGCAGAGCCGGGGGACGCTGGCGCGCTTCGGGGCCGAGGCGTTCCTGCCGAGCATGCTCGCGCTCTCGGTCTTCAAAGAGATCGGCCCGGTCATCACCGGCCTAGTGCTCGCCGGCCGGCTCGGGGCCGGGTTCGCCGCCGAGATCGGCTCGATGAAGGTCACCGAGCAGATCGACGCGATGGAGGCCGCTGCGCTCAAGCCGTTCCACTACCTCGTGGTGACGCGCGTGCTGGCGTGCGTGATCATGTTCCCGCTGATGACGATCCTCGTCGACATGATCGCGATGTCCGGCGGCTTCCTGGAGAGCAACCTCTCCACCGGGATGGACTGGCGCGTGTTCATCGACACGGCGTTCTCCTCGATGCGCTTCGTCGACATCACGGTCGACACGCTGAAGACGAGCATCTTCGGGTTCATCGTCGGCATCGTGGCGTGCTTCCTCGGCTACACGGTGCGCGGCGGCACGCGCGAGGTCGGGCAGGCAGCGATGCAGGCCGTGGTCCTCTCCTCGCTGCTGATCCTGATCGCCGACGTGGTCGTGGTCCGCATCTCGCTGCTCGTCTTCGGCGACGTGTCGGGCAACTGATGCCAGCGGAGGACTGAGGGATCGGGGGATTGAGTGGGCCTCCTGACTCGGCATCTCGCCCGCCGCTCCACTCCTCCGATCCTTCAATCCCTCGATTATGTTCGACGCGCTCAAAACCTTCGGCTCCGACGACCACCTCGCCACCGACGAGGACGAGGCCGTCACCGGGGGCTCCACGCCGCCGCCGGACGACGTGATCATCGAGATCCGCAACCTGCACAAGGGCTTCGGCGAGAAGCAGGTGCTGCGCGGGATCTCGCTCTCGGTCAAGAAGGGCGAGAGCGCCGTCGTGCTCGGCGGCTCGGGCTCGGGCAAGAGCGTGCTGATCCGGCACGTCGTCGGCCTCCTCAAGCCGGACCAGGGCGAGGTCTGGGTCAAGGGCCAGCGCATCGACCTGCTCGACGGCAACGAGCTCGACCGCGTCCGCCTCTCCATCGGCTACCTGTTCCAGGGGGGCGCGCTCTTCGACTCGATGACTGTCGCCGAGAACATGCGGTTCTACCTCGACCGCCACACCAAGCTCTCGGCCGCCGAGAAGACCGAGCGGATCGAGGCGGCCGTCGAGAACGTGAACCTCTCGCAGACGCTCGAGCAGTACCCGGCCGAGCTCTCCGGCGGGCAGAAGAAGCGCATCGGCCTGGCGCGCGCCGTGATCCTCGAGCCCGAGATCATCCTCTACGACGAGCCGACGACCGGCCTCGACCCGGTCAGCGTCCGCGTCGTCTCGGACCTGATCGTGCGGCTGCGCGACGAGCGCGGCATCTCGTCGGTGGCGATCACGCACGACCTCCTGGCCGCCTCCATCATCACCGACGAGGCGCACTTCCTCTACGAGGGCCGCTTCATCGCGAGCGGGTCGCTCCAGGACATCCGCGAGACCGAAAACCCGGTCCTCGACGAGTTCTTCCACGGCACGGAGGAGTACGGGGCCTGACGGCCCGTCTCTGGTTTCTGATTTCCAAGTTGAGCGAGCGCGACCGAGTGCGCCAGACGAGGAACCAGACCCCCTCGTGGCACGATCCCGCCCCCGCCCGTAGTTATACTCTGCCTCACACACCACCCCTCGCGCTATGTCTCGCCAAGCCCGGCTCGGCCTCATCGTCCTCGGCGGCGTCCTCGCCTTCATGCTGGCGCTCTTCGTGCTCGCCAACCGCTCGTTTCTGCTCTCGGACACGTACCGCGTGAGCGCCGAGTTCAACGACGCCGGCGGCCTCCTGCCCGGCGCGACCGTCCAGTACCAGGGCATCGGCGTCGGCCGCGTCGAGATGATCGAGCTGCCCCAGGTTCCGGGCGGCCCCATCACGGTCAGCATGGCGATTCAGGAGGAGGCGCGCGGGCTGGTCCGGCAGGACAGCCGCGCGCTGATCCAGACCGAGGGCCTGGTCGGCAACATGATGGTGGTGCTCACCGGCGGCTCCCGGACGGAGCCGGTCGTGGCCGAGGGCGGGACGATCACCGGCGTCGACCCCTTCAACTTCACCGCCGTCACCGACCGCCTCTTCGAGTCCGTGGCGCGGTTCGACTCGGTGACCATCGCCTTCACCGGCATCATGGGCGATATCCGTAGCGGCGAGGGCACGCTCGGCGCGTTCCTCTACGACGACCGGCTCTACGAAGAGTCCGTGCTGACGGCCCAAGAGACCCGCGCGTCGCTGCGAGCCCTCACCGCCGAGGCCGACGCGCTCGTCGGGATCGCCTCCGACGCGTCCGAGGGCATCAACTCGATCATCCAAAAGGTCAACCAGGGCGAGGGTACCCTCGCGCGCATCCTCAACGACGACGAGATCTATCAGGGGGTGGTCCAGGCCACGAACGCGCTCAACGAAGCTGCAGGCGACGTGGCGACGGTGACGGACCGCGCCGAGGACGCCGCCAATTGGGGCACGCTCGCCATGTTCCGCTTGGCCGAGAACATGGAGGCGCTCAAGGAGAACTGGTTCTTCAAGGGCTACTACGAGGACCGCGGCTACCGCGAGAAGGCCCCCTTCGAGATCAGGGAGCAGGCGCTCGAGGAGACCTACGAGGCCCTCGAGCAGCGCGAGCGCGAGCTCTACGAATGGGAGCAGCGCCTGGAGCGCGCCGGCACGACGGTCGGCGTGAGCACGCCGGCCCCGCTGCCGGCCGAGGTCCCGCCGACGGAGCCGGCCGACGGCAACGGCGAGGACCCCGAGGAGCAGCGCGAGCGCACCCGCAGCTCCGACTCATAGCGAGCTCATAGCGAGCTCATAGCGAGGGGGTGCCTGCCAAGCGGCAAGCACCCCCTCGCTGCATTCTGCAACGTGCCTCCGGTCAGTTGGAGCCGTCCATCTCCATCATCATCTCGCGCTCGGACTCGGCGAGGTCGGCCACGTCGCGGGCGGGCGGGTCGCCGCCGGGCCCCATCAGGTAGTGGTCGAACCAGCGCATGGCGCGGAGCGTGTAGTCGAAGCGCGCCGTCGCGTTGCGGTTGCCGTGGCCTTCGCCGGGGTAGAAGACGAGCCGCACCGGGGCCTGCCCGCGCAGCTTGAGGTGGCGGTAGAGCTCCATCGACTGCGTCGGGTGGACGCGCGGGTCGTCGGCCCCGTGCATGATCAGCAGCGGAGTCTTCGACTGGTCGGCGTAGTAGACCGGGCTGCGCTCGAGGAAGAACTGCCAGTCGTCCCACGGCCGCTTGCGGGCGTGGACCTCGTACTCCTCGTTCGGGATGTCCGTCGTCCCAACTTTGGAGACCTTGTTCGAGATGCCGACGAACATGACCCCGGCCGCGAAGCGGTCCGAGTAGCGGGTCGAGAGCCAGCCCGTCGCGTAGCCGCCGTATGAGCCGCCGGTGACGCCGACCTTGTCCTCGTCCACCAAGCCCATCGCCACGAGGTGGTCGACGGCGTCGACGAGGTCGTCGAACTCAGCCCCGGCGGGGTCGGCCTGGCTGGTCTTGGAGAAGGCCACGCCGCGCCCGGTCGAGCCGCGGTAGTTGGGGTAGAAGACGGCATAGCCCTTTGCGGCGGCCATCTGCCCGAGGAGCGAGTAGCCCGTCAGCCAGTCGTTGCGGTAGTGGCTCTCCGGCCCGCCGTGGACGGTCAGGATGAGCGGCACGCGCTCGCCCTCGCGGCGGTCGAGCGGGTGGATCAGCAGGCCCTGAAGCTCCATCCCGTCGCGGGCCTTGAACGCGATCACTTCCTGCTCGGCGAGGCGCTTGTCGGCGAGCCACGGGTTCGAGTCGGTGACGCGCTTCGGCTCGCCGTCGGCCATCACGTACAGCTCGCTCGGGTGGCTCGGGCTGTCGGCGGCGAAGGCGACCACCTCGCCGTCGTCCGAGGCCGAGAAGCCGGTGAAGACGGCGTCACCGGCCTCGAGGATCGGCTCGGGATAATCCCCCGTCCGCCCGACGTGTTCGATCACGGTCTGAACGCCCTGGTCGGCGGAGTAACGGATCGTGTCGTCGTCCTCCCACATCATGCCCGTGACGTGGCCCTCGTAGCCGGGCAGGAGGTCCTGGAACTGCCCCGTCTGCACGTCGGCCACCATCAGCCGCCCGGCGGCCGGGTCGTTGAGGTCGGCCGCCGAGATCATCGAGAGGTACTGCCCGCTCGGACTCCACGCGATGTCGCCGAGCTTGCCGGGGTTGTCGATGCGGGCCAGCACGGACCCGGTGGCGGCGTCGAGGATGTGGATGCGCTTGCCCATGTACGAGTTGTCCACGTAGGGATCGGGCGCGATGGCGGCGGCGATGCGGCTCCCGTCCGGGCTCCACGCGATGGTGTAGACCGTACCTGGCACGTCGATCAGGCGCGGCGCACTCCCTGAGAACGCCTCGGCGATCCACAGCTTGCGGTCGAGTGTCTCCTCCTCGTAGACATCTGGGTGATAGGGCAGCACGGCCTCGGTCTCGTCCACCGGCTCCGTCGCCACGAAGGCGACCCACTTGCCGTCGGGGCTCCAGGCGTAGGTTCCAATCGAGGTGTCGAAGGTGAGGGCGCGGTCGAGGTCGTCGCCATCAGGGTCCATCACGTAGAGCGCCGGGCGGAGGTCTAGCTCGTCGTTCTTGGTGAGAAAGGAGAGGCTCCCGTCGGGAGTCCAGGCGAGGCCACTGAGCGACACGTCGCCGGTGCGGAGGCCGTGGCGCTCGCCGCCGTCCACGTCGTAGACGTAGAGGTCGGTGTTGGGCTGGGCGTTCTCCTCGAAGGGGTCGCGCGGGACGCTGACGGTGTAGGCCACGCGCTCGCCGTCGGGCGAGACCTGGACGTTGCCCACGGTTTGGATGCGGGCGATGTCATAGGGCGTCAGCGCGTCGTGCTGCGCGAGGGCAGCCGGGACGAGCACGAGGGCGACGAGCGCGCCGAGCAGAGCGGCGCGGGCGGAAGCGAGAGTCATGGCGGAACGGGTTGGTGAATCAGAGCAGCGACGAGCAAAGGTACGGGCGACGCCGGCATCCGGTCCGCACGTCACGTGACGGATTCGGGACGTGCGGTAGTGGCAAAGCGAGCGTGATCGGTCCTATACTTCCGCTCCGCACTCCTCCTCTCCCTCAGCCCCCCGATCCATGCTGCCCCTCACGCCGATGAACAACATCTTCCGCACGCTCATCGCTGGCTACGGTGCCAAGAAGCTCGGCGGCGGCTGCTTCTCGACCGTCCTCATCTTCATCCTCCTCTTCTGGCTCCTCGGTCAGTGCTGACGGGCCGCCAGACGCACGAGTGCCCACTGCGACCTAACCTCGCAGCGGGCACTCTAGAACTATACTGTTTCGGATTGACAATGTCAGAATAGGGCCGGTGGTGAAGTCACCATTGTGCCGGTAGAACCGTTGCCTGCAACGTCTTTACCCACGGCCGAGTCAACGATCCTGACTTCACCACGGCGAATCCGTATTACCGGTCTCACACGCCTCACGCGTAGGTGTTGAGCATCACCGGCATGATGAGCATCAGCATGTCCTCGCCCTCGGGCTGCTCGGCCGGGATCACGACGCCGGCGCGGTTGGGCGACGAGAACTCGAACACCACGTCGTCGGCCCCGACGTTCGAGAGCACTTCGGTGAGGTAGACCGAGTTGAAGCCGATCTCGAGCTCCGGGCCGTCGTACTCGCAGAGCACGGTCTCCTTGGCTTCGCTCGCCCGCTCGATGTCCTCGGCCGAAATGGTGAGCTGGTTCGACTCGAGCTTGAGGCGGATCTGGTGGGTCATTGAGGACGAGTAGAGCGCGACGCGGCGGACAGCGGCCAAGAGAGCCTCGCTGCTGACCGAGAGGCGCTTGTCGTTCTCGACCGGGATGACGGCCTCGTAGTTGGGGTACGGCTCGTCGATCATCCGGCCCATCACGTGCGCGTCGCCGAAGTCGAACCCGACGTAGCCGCCGCCGACGCGGATCGTGCAGGCAGTGTCCGACGCGATGCGGCCGGTCAGGTTGAGCGCTTTCTCGGGCACGACGAAGTCGAGCGGCTCCTCGGCCGAGATCGCGTCGAGGACGAGCTTGACGAGCCGGTGCCCGTCGGTGGCGACGACGCGGCTGTGCTCGGGGCGGACCTGGAAGTAGATGCCCATCATCGCCGGGCGGAGCGCGTCTCTACTGACGGCGAAGCTCGTCTTGCCAATGGCGCGCTTGACGAGCGCCCCCGAGGTCTCGATCTCTTTGGCGTCGCCGAGCGCCGGGAGCGCGGGGTAGTCCGCCCCGTCGAAGCCGACCATCTTGTACCGCCCCTGGTCGGTTGTCAGCTCGACCTGGAACTCGGCGTCCGAGGCGAAGGTGATCGGGAGGTCGGGGAGCGCGCGGAGCGTGTCGAGGAGGCGCTTGGCCGGGACCGCGATGCGCTCGGTGCCCTCGGCCCCGTTGGTTCCGAACTGCACGTCGAGGCGCTGCACGATGGACACCTCGAGGTCGGTGGCGGCGAGGCGGAGGGTGCCGCCCGCGCCGTCCTCGACCTTCTCGAACAGGACGCACTCGAGGATCGGGAGGGTGCTCTTGCTCGGGACCGCGCCGTTGGCGGCGGTGAGGGCTTTCTGGAGGTCGGCGCTGGAGACGGTGAATTTCATGGCGTAGTTCGGAGAGTTCGGGGACTATATAGTATCGGACACGACGGCGGCAGAAGCAACCGATTTTGGATTTTAGACTGGGGGTTTTGGCTTGGGTGCCAATCTGTAGCAATCCAAAATCAGAAATCCAAAATCACCGGGTGTTCAGCTCCAGGGTGCGGCGGATCTCCACGATGATGTCGCGGAACTTGAAGTCGGTGTCGATCTGGTTCTCGACGCTCTGGATGGCGTGGATGACGGTCGAGTGGTCGCGCCCGCCGAAGTGGAGGCCGATGGTCTTGAGGCTGTGCTTGGTGAACTGCTTGGCGAAGTACATCGCCACCTGGCGCGCCTGGACCACCTCGCGCTTGCGCGTCCGCGCCCGGACGAGGTCCTCGGGGATCGAGAAGTAGGCGCAGACGATCTGCTGGATCTGCTCGACGCCGAGCGAGACGTGGGTCTCCTTGATGATGTCGCGCAGCATCTCGCGCGCCAGGTCGAGGTCGATCTCGCGGCTGTGGAGGGTCGAGTGGGCGAGGAGCCGGATCAGCGAGCCCTCGAGCTCGCGGATGTTGCTCTTGACGTTGTGGGCGATGAACTCGATCACCTCGCCGTCGACCTCGATGCCGTCGTCCTCGGCCTTGCGGTTAAGAATGGCGATGCGGGTCTCGAGCTCGGGCGGCTTGACGTCGGCCGAGAGGCCCCACTGGAAGCGCGAGAGCAGGCGCTCCTCGATGCCGTCGATGTCCTTCGGCGGGCGGTCGGCGGAGAGGATGATCTGCTTGCCGGACTGGTGGAGGGCGTTGAAGAGGTGGAAGAACTCCTCCTGGGTCTTCTCCTTGCCGCCGAAGAACTGCACGTCGTCCACGATCAGGAGGTCGATCTGGCGGTAGAAGGCCGAGAAGTCGCCGGCGCGGTTGTTCTGGATGGCCTGGACGAACTGGGTCGTGAAGCGCTCGGACGAGACGTAGAGCACGGCCTCGGAGCGGTGGTGCTGGCGGACGTAGTTGCCGACGGCCTGGATGAGATGGGTCTTGCCGAGGCCGACGCCGCCGTAGATCAGGAACGGGTTGAAGGCCGTCGCGCCGGGCTGCTGGGCGATGGCCCACGAGGCGCTGCGGGCGAGGCGGTTGCAGTCGCCCTCGATGAAGCGCTCGAAGACGTAGCTGTCGTTGAGCTGGCTGTCGACCTTGACCTTCTGGACGCCGGGGATGGCGAACGGGTTGGTGATCGGCGGCGGAGCCTGGGGCGGCGGCATCCCCGGCGGCGTGGGCCGCCCCGAGGCGGCGGGCGGCGGCGGGGCGGCGCGGCGCGAGGTCCGGCGGCGGCTCTCGCCGGAGCGGTCAGACCCCGCCCGGTCCGGTGGCGGCTCGCCGCCGGAGGACTGGCCGGGCGGGCCGACGGGCGGTTCGGGCGCGCTCGGCGGGTGGGCCGGGAGGTGCATGGAGGAACCGCCCGCCTCGCCGTCGGCCTCCTTCTCGATCACGATGTCGTAGAAGAGCCGGCCCGTCGGGCCGAGCACCTTGGTGACGGTCTTGCGGAGCAGAGCGAAGTAGTGCTCCTCGAGCCACTCGTAGTAGAAGCGGCTCGGGAGCTGGATGGTCAGCTTGGTCAGGCCGTCCTCCTGGTCGAGGCGGAGGGCGGCGAGCGGCTCGAACCACGTCTTGAAGCTCTGGCGGCTGATGTTGTCTCCGATGATGGCGAGGCACGCGTTCCAAACCGCTTCGGGGGAGGTACCGGTATCGACAGGGCGGAAAGGCTCGGGGGCGTCGTTCATCCGGAAAACACAGCGCTTCAGGCGGGGGAGAAGAAGGGGGTCGAGCGTTAGGGCAACGTGCTCGGGCGCGGGGCGGGAGTGAGGCCGGAAGCGCGTCTACCGGTGGGCCGGTCGGGGTGCTCGAAAATAGGAGCGGCGGCGGAACCGGGGCAAGGTCGGTGGGGCGGTGCGTGGGAGTTATTCACAAGCTGGACCGGGGCGCGTTTTCTTCCAGGCGACAAACGCAGGCTCTCCGTCGAGGGCGATTCTTTTTTCCACATCTTGTCCACCGCATCATCGGTACGTGCAAACGATTGCGCCTGTGGCCTTACGGTGCCGAAACAAGCGCACCGCTCAGAAATCGCCGTCTCCGTCTAACCGACCGGCCGAAGGCCCCCCGTTTTACTTTTCACCTCGTCTCACTTGTCAACAAGTTGTTCACAGGCGGCGGGGCGACTCCGGCCGCTCCCCACCCGAAAAAATACCTAGGCAGGCGAGCGTCGCGCCGGCCCGGCCGAGGGGCACCCGGTGATGCCCTTCCGTCCCCTCTACGGTAGCACCGGACGGAGGGCTTGTCAAGGGTTCGTTAACTGAATCGGGACCTTTCTCGAAGGCGCTCGGCGACTTGCGGATGGGCCAGCGTTGGGCGTACCTTTTTTGTTCTGCACTCCGCCCACGCTCGCCCCCGATGTTCGGTCTCGAGATCACCCACCGCACGCCCGGCCTCTACGAGGAGACCCTCGCCGTGGCCCCCGACGACCTCGGCCTCGACGCCGACGCGTTCGAGGACATCGCGGTCGAGATCCGGCTCGAGCACGAGGAAGACCGCGACTTGGTCGCGTTCACGGCTCGCGCCCTGGCGACGCTCGAATGTGACCGCACCCTCGTGCCGTTCCAGCAGCCTGTCGAGGGCCAGTACGCCGTGCTCTTCGTGATGCCCGAGCGGCTCGGCGGCTACGACGCGGCGGCCGACGACGACCTCCGCCCGCTCCCCGAGCCGGGTGCTCCGCTCGACCTCACCGACGCCGTCCGGGACACGCTCCTGCTCGCCCTCCCGTCGCGCCGCGTCGCGCCCGGTGCTGAGGATCAAGACCTCCCGGTGCAGTTCGGTGCCCTCACCGACGCCGACGGCGAGTACCTGGACCCGCGCTGGGAAGCGCTCCGAAAGCTCCGCGACACCAACTGACCGCAGCACGTGCTCCCGTCCGGCCTCGGTGCCGGCCCCTCCTACTCCCCTGACTCATGGCTAACCCGAAACGCAAGAACTCGAAGTCCCGCGCCTCCAAGCGCCGCGCGCAGTACAAGGTGCGCTCGCTGCCCGAGGTGCACGAGTGCCCCAACTGCGGCAATGCGAAGATGTACCACCGCGCCTGCCCGACCTGTGGGCACTACCGGGGCCGCACCGTCGTCGAGCGCCCGGACTACGCCTGATTCAGCGAGAAGGCGAGCAGAGGAAAAGAGGAGGAGTGCAAGGGTCACCGCCGATCCGACGCCCCCGTCTCCCTTTCTCAGCCGTTCCGCACGCCCTGCGTGATGCCCTCGGGGTATCGGCGCGGGGCGTGCGCTTGGTTTGGGGCGGCTCCGTATCTTTGCGGCTCCCCGCGCGTGCCGGCGCGCTCCTCTCTTACCAGGTTTGTTACCAGGTTCTGATCCGATGGCTGTTCGCGTAGCCGTAGATGCGATGGGTGGCGACCACGCGCCCAGCGTCGTCGTCGAGGGGGCCACCGAGGCCCTTCGACAGGCGGGCGGCGACCTCGCCGTCGTGCTCGTCGGGCCCGAGGCTACGGTCCGCGCCGAACTCGCCCGGCACGACACCGACGGCCTGGACCTCGAGGTGCTCGACGCGCCCGAGGTCATCGGGATGGCCGAGTCGCCGGCGGCGGCGGTCAAGACCAAGACGCGCTCCTCGATCCACGTCGGGCTGGGTGCCCACAAGCAGGGGGCGGCCGACGCGTTTGCCTCGGCGGGCAACACCGGCGCGGTGATGGCGGCCTCGCTCTTCCTGCTCGGCCGGCTGCCGGGCGTGCTGAGGCCAGCGATCCCCGGCGTCTTCCCGACCGTCGAGAGCTACTGCATCCTGGTGGACGTCGGCGCGAACGTGGACTCCAAGCCGGAGCACCTCGCGCAGTTCGCCCGGATGGGGCACGTCTACGCCGAGCGCGTGATGCAGCGCCCGGAGCCGAAGGTCGGGCTGCTCAACGTGGGCGAGGAGCCGGGCAAGGGCAACGAGGCGGCGAAGGCGGCCCATCCGCTGATCGACGCACTCGGGCTGAACTTCGTCGGCAACATCGAGGGGCGCGACGTGATGCGCCACGCAGCCGACGTGGTGGTGTGCGACGGGTTCGTGGGCAACATCACCCTCAAGCTCGGCGAGAGCCTCGCCACGGCCCTCCCCCAGCTCATCCGCGCCGAGGTGCAGGCGCAGGGGCTCGGCGAGGCGGAGGTCGGCTTGATCCGGCGCGTGTTCGGAAACGTGGTCCGGCCGTTCAGCTACGAGGAGTACGGCGGCACCCCGCTGCTCGGCGTCGAGGGCACCTCGGTGATCGGGCACGGCGGGTCCTCGGCGCGGGCCATTGCCCAGATGATCCACCGCGCCGCCGAGATCGCCCGCCAGGATGTGCACGGAGCCATCGCCGAGGCGCTCGCCTAGCATCCGCTTGCCTAGCATTATTGGGTGGTTCGCTGATTGACTGATTCGCCGATTAGTCTTTCGATCACTCAATCAGCAAATCCTCAATCAGCAAATAGACTATGCCCCGCGCCGCCATCACCGCCCTCGGCCACTTCCTCCCCGAGACCAAGCTGACGAACGCCGACCTCGAAAAGCTGGTCGACACCACCGACGAGTGGATTCGGACGCGGACCGGCATCCGCGAGCGCCGCATCCTCCGCGAGCCCGGCAAGGCGACGGCCCACATGTGCGCCCGCGCGGCCGAGGAGTTGCTGGCGCAGCGCGGGATTGGGGCCGACGAGATCGACCTGATCATCGTGGCGACCGTCACGCCGGACATGCTCTTCCCGGCGACGGCCTGCCTGGTGCAGCGCGAGATCAGGGCCACGAAGGCGTGGGGCTTTGACCTCTCGGCGGCGTGCAGCGGGTTCCTCTTCGCTCTCACCACCGGGGCCCGGTTCGTCGAGTCCGGGGCGCACCAGAAAGTCCTCGTGATCGGGGCCGACATGATGACGTCGATCATGAACTACGCCGACCGGACCTCGTGCGTCATCTTCGGCGACGGGGCCGGGGCGGTGCTCCTCGAACCCTCCGACGAGCACGGCATCCGCGACGCGGTCCACCACGTCGACGGCACGGGCGCGGACTACCTGCGGATGCAGGCCGGCGGCAGCCTCCGCCCGGCGACCCACGAGACGGTCGATCAGGGCCTGCACTATCTCGAGCAGGAGGGCCGGCAGGTGTTCAAGTTCGCCGTCAAGGGCATGGCGGACGTGGCCGCCGAGGTGATGGAGCGCAACGACCTCTCCGGCGGCGACGTGAAGTGGCTCGTCCCGCACCAGGCCAACCTCCGGATCATCGACGCGACCGCAGGCCGGATGGGGATCGGCCGCGACCAGGTGATGATCAACATCGACCGCTACGGCAACACGACCTCGGGCACGATCCCGCTGTGCCTCTACGACTGGGAGGCCATGCTCCGGCCCGGCGACCGGATCGTGCTGGCGGCCTTCGGCGGCGGCTTCACCTGGGGCGCGACTTACCTCACCTGGGCCTACGACGGCAGCCAGGTCCCCGGCACCGCCGACCGGCAGCAGAAGACGCTGGAAGAAGCCTAGCTTCAGAGAAAAGAAGGAGGAGAGAGAAGAGATGGAAACGAGAGCTTCTCTCCCTCGTCTTTCTCCTCTCCCTCTCCTCTTTCTCCTCTCTCGATGGCAACCGCTTTCCTCTTCCCCGGTCAAGGCTCCCAGACGGTCGGCATGGGGGCCGACCTGTACGAGCGGTTCCCCGAGGCCCGCGCCGTGTTCGACGAGGCCGAGGCGCTCTTCGACCGCTCGCTCGCCGACCTGATGTTCGGGACCGGCGGCGACGCCGAGGCGGAGCAGGCCGCGCTCACGCAGACCGACGTGACGCAGCCGGCGCTCTACGTCCACAGCCTCGCCGCGTTCGCCGTGCTTCAGGCGAAGGGCTTGGTGCCGGACATGACGGCGGGGCACAGCCTCGGCGAGTACAGCGCGCTCGCCGCCGCCGGAGCCTTTTCGTTCGAACAAGGCTTCCAGCTCGTCCGTCTGCGCGGGCAGCTCATGGCGCGCGCCGGAGACGAGCGCCCCGGTGCGATGTCGGCCGTGCTGAACTTCGACGCGGACCTACTGGAACGGCTGTGCGAGGACGTCACCGAAGCGGGCGAGGGCGTCGTGCAGTGCGCCAACTTCAACGCGCCGGGCCAGATCGTGATCTCGGGCGATGCCGGGGCCGTCGAGCGCGCGGGCGAGGCCGCGAGCGCGGCCGGGGCGAAGCGCGTGATCCCGCTCCCGGTCAGCGGAGCCTTCCACTCGCCCCTGATGGCTTATGCCGCCGACGGGCTGAGCGTCGCGCTCGCCGAGGCCGCGATCACCGCGCCGCGTTGCCCGGTCTATCTCAACGTCACCGCCCGGCCGTCGACCGACCCGGACGAGATCCGCCGCCGCCTGCTGGACCAGCTCACCGCCCCCGTCCGCTGGGCGCAAACCCTGGAGGCCATGCACGCCGACGGGGCCGAGCGGTTCGTCGAGGTCGGGGCCGGCAAGGTGCTCTCGGGCCTGGTGAAACGCACGCTCGGCCGCGAGGTCGAGACCGCCACAGCCGGCACCGCCGATGAACTCGACACGATGTAATCACCCGTACGGGCACACCGGCGGTGTGCCCATGCCAATCCTAGACCCATGCAGCTAGATCTCTCCGGCAAGAACGTCCTCGTCACCGGTGGCACGCGCGGGATCGGCCGCGCCATCGTCGAAGCCTGCGCCGGGGCCGGCGCGCGCGTCGCCTTCACCTACCGCGCCTCGGCCGACACCGCCGAGGCGCTCAGAGCCGACCTCGAAAAGAACGGCACCGAGGCCCTCGCGCTCCAGAGCGACGCGGCCGACTTCGACGCGGCCCAAGCCGCCGTGGACGATGTAGTCGGCAAATGGGGGTCGATCGACGTGCTGGTCAACAACGCCGGTGTGACGCGGGACAACCTGCTGATCCGGATGGGCGAGGACGACTGGGACGCGGTCATCGGGACGAACCTCAAGAGCGTCTTCAACGCGTGCAAGGCGGCGTACCGCCCGATGATGAAGCAGCGCGCCGGCCGCATCGTCAACATCTCGTCGGTCGTCGGGGTGACGGGGAACCCCGGCCAGGCGAACTACGCCGCGAGCAAGGCCGGCATCATCGGCTTCACCAAGAGCCTCGCCAAGGAGCTGGGCGCGCGCGGGGTGACGGCGAATGTGGTCGCGCCGGGCTACGTCGAGACCGACATGACCGAGGCGCTCGGCGACGCGGCGAAGGAGGCGATGACGAGCGCGATCCCGCTGCGGCGCACCGCCACGCCCGAAGACATCGCGGCAGCCGTTCTCTTCCTCGCCTCCGACGCGGCGAGCTACATCACCGGCCACGTCCTCCACGTCGACGGCGGCCTGGCAATGTGATGGCTTCCGACGCTTTCGACCCCGACCTCCGCTCGGTGCAGCAGGCGCGCGACCTGCTCCGCCGCGCGCACGACGCGCAGAAGCGCTTCGCCGCCACGAGCCAAGAGGACGTGGACCGGATCGTCGCGGCGATGTGCGAGGCGGGCGCGGCCGAGGCGGGGCGGCTCGGGCAGATGGCGTTTGAGGAGACCGGCTTCGGCCGACCGGAGAGCAAGCGCGAGAAGAACCTCTTCGCCACGCGCACCCTCGCCGAGCGGATGCGGGGGATGCGGACCGCCGGCATCATCGAGAAGAGCGACACCACCTGGAAGGTCGCTACGCCGATGGGCGTCGTCGCCGCGCTCGTCCCGAGCACGAATCCGACGGCGACGGCGCTCTACAAGGCGATCATCGCGGCCAAGGCGCGGTGCGGGATCGTGATGAGTCCGCACCCGCGCGCCGCCGCCTGCACGGCCGAGGCGCTGCGCGTCGTCGCCGAAGCCGCCTACGGGGCGGGCGCACCCGACGGCCTGTTCGGGTGCCTCACCGAGGTCACGCTCGCCGGGACGGATGAGCTCTTGGAGCACGAGTACACCGACGTGATCCTCGCCACCGGCGGCACCGCGATGGTGCGCGCCGCCTACTCGAAGGGCAAGCCCGCCTACGGCGTCGGCTCCGGCAACGTCCCCGTCTGGGTCGACCGCTCAGCCGATGTGGCGAAGGCCGCCGCCGACATCCTGGCCGGGACCGCCTTCGACTGGGGCACGCTCTGCTCGACCGAGCGCAGCGTCGTGGCCGATCTCCCGATCCGGGACGCGCTCAAGGCCGAGATGCGGCGGCGGGGCGGCCACTTCTGCACCGAGGCGGAGACCGCGGCGCTGCGCCGGACCGTCGCGCCGGACGGCAGGCTCAACACCGAGATCGTCGGGCAGAGTCCGAAGCGGATCGCCGAGCTGGCGGGCTTCGCCGTGCCGGACGAGACGCAGGCGCTCGTCGCCGAGGTCGAGGCCGTCGGCCCGGCCGAGCCACTGTCGCTGGAGACGCTCGCGCCCATCCTCTCGTTCTACACCGACGACGGCTGGCAGGCGGGGTGCGCGCGGTGCATCGAGATTCTGGGCTTCGGCGGGATCGGCCACACGCTCGCCGTCCACGCCGAGAGCGAGACCGTGATCGAGCGGTTCGCCCTCGAGAAGCCGGCGATGCGGATCGTGGTCAACACCGTCGCCGCGCTCGGGTCGGTCGGGATGACGACGGCGCTGTTCCCGGCGATGACGCTCGGGCCGGGCACCGTCGGCGGCTCGATCACGAGCGACAACATCTCGCCGCTGCACCTCGTCAACGTCAAGCGCGTGGCGTTCGAGACGAATCCGCTGAATGGGCCGAGGGATGGGGTGCCGGACGCAGGGCGAGGCACGCCGCGCCTCTACGGAGGGGATGCTGGACCCGGCGCACCACGGCCCGTCGGCTGGATCGACGAGGTCGAGGCCCGGCTCCGCCGCCGCGCCGGCAGTCCCCCGGCTGCCGCGTCACCCCCGCCGAACCGGCCGGCCGAGTCGAGCACCACCGAGTTGGCCCCTTCCACCTCAGCGCTGCCGCTGTCGGAGGCCGAGATCGACCGCCTCGCCCAGCGCTTCCGGCGGTGACGGGGCGAACGGCGTTCGCCCCTACGGCGACCGATTCCGCCCGTTCTTCGCCGCGCCGGGTCGGGTGGTGCGTAGCTTTCGGCTGCCTCGTTCTCCCCATCCCGCCCCGCCTTCATGTCTGACGCCACGCCCGCCTACGACGCCATCATCGTCGGAGCCGGCCCCGGCGGCGCGACGGCCGCCGCCTTTATGGCCCGCGCCGGCCTGCGCCCGCTGCTGCTCGACAAGGACACCTTCCCCCGCGACAAGATCTGCGGCGACGCCATCTCCGGCAAGAGCGTCGACGTGATGCGTCGCCTGGGGATGATCGACCGGATGGTCGAGGCCGAGGCGCGCGACGAGACCATCGGGAGCTGGGGCGTCACCTTCAGCGGGCCCTACGGCGACGAGGTGGCGATCCCGTTCACCAAGATGCTCGACCAGCCCGTCGCGCCGGGCTTCGTGATGGACCGGGTGCGGTTCGACCAACTCGTCTTCGAGCAGGCCGTCGAGGCCGGCGTCGAGATCTGGCAAAACGCGACCGTCAAGGGCCTGGTGATGGACGAGGCCGCCGCGACGCCCGGCCGCGTGCTCGGCGTCGAGGTCCAGCACGCGGGCGAGACCAAGACGGTCCGCGCGCCGCTGACCATCGGGGCCGACGGGCCGTACTCGGTGGTCCTCCGCTCGCTCGGGATGGACCAGCTCGACGAGAAGCACTACTGCGCCGGGCTGCGCTCGTACTGGCGCGGCGTGACCGGCTTCCACCCGCGCAACCACGTCGAAATCCACTTCGTGGACGAGGCCATCCCCGGCTACTTCTGGATCTTCCCGATGGCCGACGGCATGGCGAACGTCGGGGTCGGGATGCTGTCGAGCGTGATCAAGAAGAAAGACATCAAGCTCAAGCCGCTGCTCAAGCTGCTCGTCGACCACCCGCGCTTCCGGCACCGGTTCGCCGACGCCGAGATGGTCGGCAAGATCCAGGGCTGGGGCCTGCCGCTGGGCTCGAAGCCGCGCACGATGCACGGCGACGGCTGGCTGCTGCTGGGCGACGCCGCCTCGCTCGTGGACCCGTTCACCGGCGAAGGCATCGGCAACGCGATGGTGTCGGGCGAGAAGGCGGCCGAGTGGGCCGGCTACGCGAAGTCGTTCGGCGACTACTCGGCGGCCCACCTCAAAGGCTACGAGGAGGCCGTGCTGGCCTACCTCGGCGACGAACTGAAGCTGAGCCACGCGATGCAGCGGCTCGGCAACTGGAAGTGGCTGCTCAACACAGTCGTCAGCAAGGCCAGCCGCTCGCCCGAGCTGGCCGACGCGATCTCGGCGATGTTCGACGACGAGAGCCAGCGCAAGAAGCTCGTCTCGCCGCTGTTCTACCTCCGCGTCCTCGCCGCCTAACCACTCGGGGTTTAGTGACAAGCCCTAGAAGGTGTACGGCACAACGACGAAGCTGTGAAGGTCGGGTTTAAAGTCCTTCGTGTTGCGCGTTGCCAGCTTGATCCCGTGATGCTGCGCCAGGGCCGCTTGAAAGGCATCGGGCAGCTTCCAGCGTTCGGTTTTGCGAAGCTCCCCGGTCCGGTCGGCAATGGCGCGGTCGATGTCAAGCAGCGGGAAACTCTCCAGGAACGCCTCTGTCACGGCCTCACCTCCGGGCGGCGTTCCGGCGATGACCTCGGCCCGTGTCACGACTGAGACAACAAGCCCCCGCGTTTCCTTCACGAACGCAAGAGCTGGTTTGGTCCCATTGAGGCAATCGATGACGATAACCGAATCGAGGAGCATCAATCGTCCCAACCCGGCCGGTCATCCCACTCGGCACGGATACGCATTTGATAGTCGAGACCGTCCACGCCACTCCAATAGGGCCGCGCAGCAGCAGCCAGCTTCTCACGGTATGCAGCCAGCGCCTCCTGTTCAGTCGGCGCGGCATCATTGCTCTGCGCTCCGTCGCCGCCTGCGCTGTGGCGTACCCGGTCGTATTCGGCTTCGAACTGGCGAAGCTGATCCGGGGGGAGCTGGCGGACGGCTTCGATGATCTCTTGTATGCTCATGGTTCTGTCGCCTCGGTTCAGCAGTTTACGGCAGGTCCTCGTTCGGTGCAACGCCTCCGGTCCACGAAAGGATGCGGGCACGCTGCTCAACACGGTCGTCAGCAAGGCCAGCCGCTCGCCCGAGCTGGCCGACGCGATCTCGGCGATGTTCGACGACGAGAGCCAGCGCAAGAAGCTCGTCTCGCCGCTGTTCTACCTCCGCGTCCTCGCCGCCTGAGGCTGTAGCGGCCCTGCGCTTATAGGGGCTAGGCAACACAACAAGCGAGGGGCGCTAGATAGGATTCTAGCGCCCCTCACCTAGCTCTTAGGTACGTCGGTTACCGCACGAGGGCAACCTTGCGCGTGACGGTCTGGCCGCCCGACTCGGCCCGGACGAAGTACAGCCCTGACGGAAGATTCTGAGCCGTGATGTCGAGCTTGGTCGATCCGGCGGGCAGCACGCCGCTGGAAAGCACGGCCACCTCACGGCCGAGCACGTCGTGGAGGGTGATCTCCATGTCGGTCGCCTGGACGAAGTCGAGGGTGAGGGAAGCCGACGACCGGAACGGGTTCGGATACACGGTGGAGATTGTGGAGACGCCCGGCAGCGCGGTTCCTTCGTTCGCCGTCGTGGGGAGCATGATCCGCGCGTCTACCCAGTAGAACACCTGGAGGTCTTGAAAGACGCCGTCGGTGAGCACCCACGAGCCGTTGAACAGGATCCACGCCCGGTCCTGCACGACATTCAGGTCCTCCGTGGCAGCGATGCTGCCGCCGCTGCCCACGCCCCCGTCGCCGAAGTCGAGGTAGAGGAAGAACACGTCGTCGCCGGGGATCTCAACGGGGGTGTCGAAGGTGACCGTCGTAGCTACGAGCCCTCCCGGGTTTAGCTGGACGTCGCTCCAGTTGTACTCCTGGGTGTAAAGCTCTTGGGCCGGCCCGGACGTGAGGTCGCCGCTGTAGACGCCCACGGTGTAGGTGGGAGAGGCGGGCATGTCATCGACCGCAGTAAAATACAGGTCGGCTCCCGTGACCGTGTAGGTCGCCGGGACGGGGTCTTCTTCGTACCGGTACCCGCTGGCGTAGCGGAGTTGGTTCACGTTGGTGCCGAAGGCGTAGCTCGCGCCGTCGTTGTAGCTGTAGGTGAGAGCCTGCTGCTGTCCCTTGTCGAAGTTCTCGAGGAGGACCTCCTCTCCTCCCCTTGCTGCCTCAACAGGGCCCGCCTCCACGCCGGTGACATCGGAGAACGCAGCGGACTGCGCCTGCGCGCCAGGCGCGGACAGCGCAGCCGAAAGCGCAACGAAGAGGGCTAGCGTAACAAGTCGTTTCATGGTCCTAGGAGGATGGTGAATGAGGAACGGGGAGGCCTACGTCTAGCGCAGGCAGGGACGTGATTATAAGGGCGAAACGCGGGAACGCCAACCGGCGATGGTATTTTGCTCATCGCTCGTGCGGGCGTTTCCTTCCTCCTCCCTCAGCGTAACCGTGTCCCTACTCCGCTTCGCTCTACCCCTCCTCGTCGGCGCGCTGTGCCTGCTGCCACAGGTCGGTCTCGCGCAGCAGCTCACGGTCGGACCCGAGGTACCGTCGGCCGATCAGCGCTCGGGGCACGGCGGTCGCGGCGGCGGGGTGACCTTCACGCAGTCGGCCTCGGGTACGGTGGAGCGCGGCGGCGTGGCGTGTAGCGAGCCAGACCTCGGGTTCACGTTCGACAACCGCTACTTCCGCGCCTTCGACCTCGGCGCGCTCGACGAAGACACGGACGACATCACCGTCACGAGCGTCGACGTGGGCGTCGGCTCGGTGCTGCTCAACGGGAACGCGCCGGTCGAGACGACGCTCCGCTTCCACGCCCTGGACGCGCTCGACCCCGACGGTTCGTTCGACCTCGCCGATGCCCGCCTCCTCGGCGAGCAGACGTTCGTCGTCTTCGAAGGCCTGGCCGACTCGCTCGTCACCGTCGAAATCCTGGAGGACCTCATCGTCTTGAGGCAGGACAGCCTCTTCGCCATCGAGTGGTTCACGCCGAGCGGGGACCCCGACGATACCGGCTTCGGCGCGCCCTACGACCTCCGCTACGGAGCCAACGACGACGGCGAGACCGCGCCGACGCTACTAGCCGCTCCGGCGTGCGAGATCCCAAACCCGACGCCGCTGGCCGTGATTGACCCGCCGCTGGCCGAGCGGCAGTGGGTCGTCTTCGTCAACGGTCTGCTCGGTGCCGTGGCGGGCGAGGAGGGGGCCGCGCCGCAGCGCGTCACGCTCGGCCCGAGCTTCCCGAACCCGGCCGTCGGCACGGCCACGGTCCCGTTCACGCTCGAGGCCGCACAGCGCGTCCGCCTCGCCGTGTTCGACGCCCTCGGGCGCGAGGTGGCGGTGGCGGTCGGCTTCTTCGCGGTCGGGTCGCAGACGATCCGCCTCGACACGCGCGCGCTGCCGGCGGGGGTCTACGTCTACCGGCTGACGGCCGGGGCGAACGTCGAGACGCGGAAGATGGTTGTGGTGCGCTGAGCTAGGCTTCGTCGTCCTCGGCGTAACGGCGGGCGCGCTTGGTGACGGCCTCGTCGGCGTCGCGTTCGCGCCAGACGGCCAGGCGCTCGGCCACCGTCCGCTCGTAGCCCATGTCGCGTGGGGCGTAGAAGTACAGCCCCTGCATCGCCTCGGGGAGGTACTGCTCGGGGACGTAGCCGTCGCGGTAGGCGTGGGGGTACTTGTAGCCGACTCCGTGGCCCAGGCCGGCCTTGTCGCGGCTGCCGTCCTTGAGCGGGTTTGGCATGTCGCCGGTCTGCTCGTTCTGGACGTGCTTGAGCGCGTCGAAGTAGGCGAAGACGCTGTTGGACTTGGGAGCCGTAGCGAGGTAGAGGCAGCACTCGGCGAGGTGGAACTGGCCCTCGGGCATCCCGACGTAGTCGAACGCCTCGGCGCACGCCGCCGCCACCTGGACGGCGCGCGGGTCGGCGAGGCCGACGTCCTCGGCGGCGAAGATCAGCAGGCGGCGGAGGATGAAGCGCGGGTCCTCGCCGGCGTAGACCATCCGCGCGAGCCAGTAGAGCGCCGCGTCGGGGTCGGAGCCGCGGAGGCTCTTGATGAAGGCCGAGATCGTATCGAAGTGCGCGTCGCCCTCCTTGTCGTAGAGCACGGCGCGGCGCTGGATCGAGTCCTCGGCCACGGCCAAGTCGATGCGCACCACGCCCGCCTCGTCCGGCGGCGTGGTCTCGACGGCCAGCTCGAGCGCGTTCAGCAGGCTCCGCGCGTCGCCATTCGCGGTCGAGACGAGGTGGGCGAGCGCGTCGTCGTCGACCTGGACGTCCCTCGTGCCGTAGCCGCGCTCGGGGTTGGCGAGAGCGTGGCGGGCGACCTGCGCCAGGTCCTCCTCGGTGAGCGAGCGAAGCTCGAAGATGCGGCTGCGCGAGACGAGGGCCTTATTGACCTCGAAGTACGGGTTCTCGGTCGTCGCCCCGATGAAGGTCACGGTGCCGTTCTCGACGTGCGGCAGGAGCGCGTCCTGCTGCGCCTTGTTGAACCGGTGCACCTCGTCGACGAACAGGATGGTCCCGGTGCCGTGGAGCCGGAGACGGTCTTGGGCAGCCTCGATCTCCTCGCGGATGTTCTTGACGCCCGCGAGCACGGCGTTGAGCGTGGCGAAGTGGCGCTCAGTCGTGTTGGCGATGATGCGGGCGAGGGTGGTCTTGCCCGTGCCCGGCGGCCCGAAGAAGATGAGCGAGGTCACGCGGTCGGCCCGGATGGCGCGGCGCAGCAGCTTGCCCTCGGCCAGGAGGTGCGGCTGCCCGGCGAAGTCGTCGAGCGAACGCGGGCGCATCCGGTCGGCGAGCGGGGCGCGCTCGGCGCGGGCGGCGTCGGCGCGGGCCTGGAAGAGGTCGGGCACGGCGAAAAGGTGGGAGAGGCGAGGGCGGGGAGCCAAAAGATAGAAGAGAGAGCCGCTCCTCTTTCTCTTCTCGCTCTTCTTTCCCCCCTCTTGCTTGCCATCGCCGTTGGCGCACGGGATAGACGCCGATGGCGCTTGCATTTGGGCGCACCATGTGGTTTATTGTAAGCGCTTTCATTTCCCCCTCACCATCCCGATCCGCTCCCATGAAACACCTCCTCCTGACCGCCCTCGCGGCGCTCCTGCTCGCCCCGGCCGCCTTCGCGCAGCCGACCGTCGACGGTGACCTCTCCGACGCCGACTACCAGAGCCTCGCCACCAAGCTCAACGCGAACGCCGGCTTCGGCCCGGACATCGACGCCACCGAGATCGTCTACTTCGCCGACACCGGGGCCGAGGTCCTCTACGTGGGCGTCAAGGGCAAGCTGAACCAGTTCTCCGGCGACGCCATCGGCCTGTGGCTGAACTTCGACGACCCCGACGGCCGCCCCGCCGGCCAGCTTCTCGGCGACGTGCCCGACGCCGGCTTCAGCTACTTCGGCGCGGCCGACTCGGCCTTCACCGCCGACTTCGAGGTGGACTACGCCTTCGCCGCGAATCCCGGCGGCACCAGCACCGACGTCTTCTTCGACGCCGCGACCTACGTCGTCGCCGACACGGCGCGGGCCGACTTCCTCGGGGCCGCCGACCAGAGCGGCACGCCGACCACCGGCCCCGCCGATGCCACCAACAACTCCGGCGGCCCGGTCTTCTTCAGCACCGTCGCCTTCGCCTTCGACAACAGCGCCACGGGCGACACCGGCCTCGAGTTCGCCATCCCCTTCGCCGACCTCGGCATCGACGCGAGCGACCTCGGTTCGATCCAGGCCTTCGCCTTCGTGGTCTCCTCGACGGCCTACTTCTCGGACGTGACCGTGCCGGGCGACGTGACCGCCGGCAACCTCGGCTTCGACCCGAGCTTCTCGGCCAACAGGACGAGCGCCGACTGCGCCTGCACGAACCCGAGCTCCCCCATCGGCAGCGGGCCGTACAACGCCTCGGCACCGCTCGGCGGCGGCGGCGCGATGAACATCGACCTGACCGCCTCCGGCGTCCCGCCGACCATCACCCCAGGTAGCACGTTCACGGTGAACTACACGGTCGCCAACAACACGGCCAACCCCGTCATGGGCGACCTGTTCTACACGGCGCAGCGCAACGGAAACACCGTCGCTCAGCGTCTCGTCCGTACGGGTACGCTCCCCGGCGGGCAGTCAGTGTCGGGCAGCTACACGCAGCCGGTGCCGGCGAGCGCGCCGGCCGGGACCTACACCTACACCGTGCGGATCGGCCGCTTCCCCAACACAACGATCGACGCCGAGGCCTTCCAGGTCATCGTCGCCGGCACGCCGGCCCCCTTGGCCGATGCCGCGACGACGTGGGACGTGACGGACGCGACGCCGTGGCACACGGTGGACGTGGCCGCTGCGGCGCGCGCCGAGGGCCTCGGGGCCTACCCGAATCCGTTCGCGCGCATGACCACGATCCAGTTCGAGACGGGTGCGGCGACGCCGGTTCGGCTCGCGGTCTACGACGTGACCGGCCGCGAGGTGGCCGTGCTCGTCGATGGCACCGTCGAGGCGGGCACGCACGCCGCGACGTTCGACGCGCGCGGCTTGGCCAGCGGGCTGTACGTCTACCGCCTCGCGGCGGGTGACCGGGTCGAGACCGGCCGCCTCACGCTCGTTCGCTAGCTCCGCCCTCAAATGCAGAAGGCAGCGCCGCCCCGGTTCCGGCTCGGGCGGCGCTGCTGCGTTCGGGTGCCTCAGATATCGCCTTCCTGCGGCCGGAGGAGGATTTCCTCGACGACGGTTCGGCCACTGAGTTTGCTCAGCTCCACGACGGCGCGGGCGATGTCCTCGGGTGGCATGAAGCGCTCGGCAGGCAGGTCGGTGCCGTCCCAGCTCGGGGTGAGCGTCGCGCCGGGGAGGAGCGTGGTGACGCGCAGGCCGGTGCCCTTCGTCTCCTCGCGGACGACGCGGGCCAGGCCGAGCAGGCCGTGCTTGGCCGCGCAGTAGGCCGCGCCGCCGGGGTAGCCCCGCGTCGCGGCGACGGAGGCCATGAAGAACAGGTCGCCCCGGCCGCGCGCGAGCAGGTCCGGCAGGAAGGCGCGGGTGACGAGGAAGGCGCTCGTGAGGTTCGTCTCGACTTGGGCGCGGAAGTCGGCTGGCGTAGTCTCGAGCAGGCCGCCGGGCCGGAACGCACCGGCGTTGTTGACGAGCACGTCCGGTGCCCCGAACCGGTCCAGGACGGCCTGGGCCATTTCGGCGACGGCCCGCTCGTCGGTCACGTCGCACGGAAGCGGGACGGCCTCAGCCCCGAGCGCCCGGCACCGCGCGGCGACGGCGGCGAGCGTCGACGCGGTCCGGGCGACGAGGGCGAGGCGCGTGTCGGGCTCGGCGGCGAACGCCTCGGCGAGGGCGGCCCCGATGCCCTGGCTCGCGCCGGTGATGACGACCGTGGTCATGTCAGCAGCGGCGTCTCGATTTCTTCGAGGGTGGAGGTTCCGGCGGAGCCGTCCTGGTGGGAGGCGAAGACGGTTGCCTCGCCGGCCTCGCCCGTGGCGGAGTTCTGGGTAGCGCGGAAGCGCCGGCCGTCGTAGGAGAGACCGGGCATCAGTGTTGGGTGAGGCGCATGAACTCGGCCCGGGTGAGGGGGTTGTCGAGGAACTCACCGCTGACGGCGCTCGTCGTGGTCCACGAGTTCTGCTTCTCGGCCCCGCGCATCATCATGCACAGGTGCTGCGCCTCGATCACGACCGCCACGCCCTGGGGCTCGAGCGTGCGCTCGATGGCGTCTCTGATCTGGATCGTGAGCCGCTCCTGCACCTGGAGCCGCCGGGCGAACACGTCGACCACGCGGGGAATCTTGCTCAGCCCCACGATCCGCCCGTCCGGGATGTAGGCGACGTGCGCCTTGCCGAAGAACGGGAGCATGTGGTGCTCGCAGAGGCTGTACACCTCGATGTCCTTCACGAGGATCATCTGCGAGTAGTCCTCCTCGAAGATCGCCGAGCGCAGCACCACGTCGGGGTCGAGGCCGTAGCCGTGGGTGAGGAACTGGTAGGCCTTTGCGACGCGCTCGGGCGTCTTGAGCAGGCCCTCGCGCTCCGGGTCCTCGCCGACGAGCGAGAGCAGGTCCCTGGTGTGCGCGGCGAGGCGCTCGGTGGTCTCGGGGTGGTAGAGGTCGCGCCGCTCGTAGAGCGCCGGCGAGGCGATCTCCGAGGCGAGGTCGGACGCGCCGGAGCCGAGGCCGTCCGGATCGGTGTGGGTGGGGTCGGTCATACCCTAAAGCTACTCCCCCCGGTACTCAGCGACGTTGTGCTCGGTCTCGCGGAGGCGGACGCTGTGGAGCCGCCCGCTCGGGATGGCGTCAGCGACCTGGTTCCAGATGGCGACGGCGACGTTCTCGGTCGAGGGCATCACGCCGGCGAGGAAGTCCACGTCGAGGTTCAGGTTCGCGTGGTCGAGCTTGTCGACGACGCGCTCGTGGAGGAGCCGCTTGAGGTCGCCGAGATCGATCACGTAGCCCGTCTCGGGGTCCGGCTCGCCGGCGACGGTGACCTCGAGCGTGTAGTTGTGCCCGTGCCAGTTCGGGTTGTTGCACTTGCCGAAGGTCTCCCGATTCCAGGCGTCAGACTTCGCCGGATTATGGAGCCGGTGGGCCGCGTTGAAGCGGACGGTGCGGGTGACGTAGACGGTCGGCATCGGGGCGGAGCGCGGGCGATGGAAGAGGGGGGCTGAACCCGTCGCCGCTCGGCTTCGTTCCTCTGCCAATAGCGGCCGGCGCGGGCACCGGCGCGCACCGCCTCGCGGCGCTATTGCCCCGCGCCGGACCCTCGCACCGCGTTTGCCTCTCTCCGACCACACCCCGTCGCCATGAGCAAAACCCTCTTCCAGCAGATCGCCGACGGCGAGATTCCCGCCGACATCGTCTATGAGGACGACCGCGCGCTCGCCTTCCGCGACCTCCACCCGCAGGCCCCGACGCACGTCCTCGTGGTCCCTCGCCAACCGATTCCGCGCGCCGACGCCATCGAGCCGGAGGACGAAGCACTCGTCGGGCATCTGTTCACGGTCGCCCGCGCCGTGGCCGAGCAGGAGGGGCTGAGCGACTACCGCCTGGTGATGAACAACGGCGCGGGAGCCGGGCAGTCCGTCTTCCACCTCCACCTCCACCTCCTCGGCGGTCGCCCGATGCACTGGCCCCCAGGCTGATTTTGGAGTTTGGATTGGGGATTTCGGATTGATCTCGGTCAGCACCCAATCAGAAATCCAAAATCAGAAACCCAAAATCGAATGATCCAGGTCCAGAACGTCCACGTCACGCTCGGCGGCACAGAGGTGCTGCACGATGTCTCGTTCCGCGTCGACGCCGGGCAGATCGCCGGCTATGTGGGACCGAACGGGGCGGGCAAGACGACGACGATGGCGCTCCTGACCGGGACCCTCGCGCCGGACCGGGGCCGCGTGCTGGTGGCAGGTCTCGACCCGGTGACAGAGCCCCTGAAAGTGAAGCGGCGCTACGGCTTCGTGCCGGAGCACGGCCACCTCTACGAGAGCTTTACGCCGGAGGAGTACCTCCTCTTCGTCGGGCGGATGTACGGCCTCGCCGAGCCGCTCGTGCGGACCCGCCTCGGTGCGCTCCTGCGCTACTGGCGGCTCGGCGACGAGGCGCAGCGCAAGATGGTCGGCTTCTCGAAGGGGATGAAGCAGAAGGTCCTCCTCTCGGCGGCGCTGCTCCACGCCCCGCCGGTGCTGCTGCTCGACGAGCCGCTCTCGGGCCTCGACGCCGAGGCGGTGCTGCTCGTCCGCGCCCTGCTCCGCCGCTGGGCGGACGCCGGCCACACCGTCCTCTACTCGTCCCACCTCCTCGACGCCGTCGAGCGCATCGCCGATCACGTCGTCGTGCTCCGCGCCGGCCGGATCATCGGCCAAGGCTCGCCGAGTCGCTGAAGTCCGAGACCGCTGCGGCCTCGCTCGAGCTCGCCTTCAGCCACCTCACCGCCACCGAGGACGTGCTGGCCCGGACGGACACGCTGATGGCCGACGGGTTCGGCGACGCGGCGCTGCACGACGGCCTCCCGTAGGCGCGAACGGTGTTCGCCCTGTCTGAACTGCTGCCATTGCTCACGAGGGCGCAAGGTCTTGCGCTCCTACTCCCCTACCTCATCTCTATGAAAACCATCGGCGTCACCGGCGGGATCGGCAGCGGCAAGTCGGCCGTGTGCCGGATGCTCGACGCCCTCGGCGCGCGCGTCGTCTATGCCGACGCCGTGGCGAAGCGGCTGATGCACGAGGACCCGGACCTCCGCGCCGGAATCGTCGAGGCGTTCGGGGCCGAGAGCTACGACCGGGCGGGCGCGCTCGACCGGGCGCACCTCGCTGGACGCGTGTTCGGCGACGCGGCGGCGCTCGCCCGGCTCAACGCGCTCGTCCACCCGCGCGTGCGCGCCGAGATGCTCCGGCTGATCGACGAGGCCCGGCGCGAGCAGGTCCCGCTGCTGGTCTACGAGGCCGCCCTGATCTTCGAGACCGGGGCCGACCGGCTGCTCGACGCGGTGGTCGTGGTCGACGCCCCCGTCGAGACGCGGATCGCCCGGACGATGGCGCGCGACGGGGTGACACGCCCCGCCGTCCTCGCCCGGATGCAGCACCAGCTCCCGCCGGATGACTTGCGCCGCCGTGCCGACGTGGTGGTCGAGAACGACGGCGACCTCGACGCGCTCCGCGCCCAGGTCGGGGCGCTCTACGCCTCGCTCGTAGCGGACTGAGAAAGACAGAGAAGTAACACTTTTCTAACGCGCCCCCCAGGTGCGGGAGCAGACTGTATTTTCAGTGAGCTACCCGATCTCCGTTCTGTGCCGCTCCGTCTGACTATTGCTCGCGCGTTCTACCCGCCGGCCAGCCCGCTCGGGCGGTGGCTCGGGCGACGGGCACGCGACGCACGGCAGGCCGAGAGCGTCTACATCGTCGCGGTGGCGCTCGTGCTGACCGCCGCGTCGCTGGTCAGTCAGTGGAGCTGGATTCTGCTCGGCGAGGCGGCGCTCGGAACACCCCTCACGCTCTGGCTCCTCGGCGCGCACGGCGGCGGCGGGCTGCTGCTCGGGTGGCTCACGCTGTGGGGCTGGACGCCCGCCATCGCGGTCACCGCTCGCGCCGAGCGCCTGGAGATCGCGCAGGGCGACACGGCCCTCGTGCTCAGCTACGACGCCATCGACCGCGCCGAGCGCATCACGGCCGACGCGTACCACCGCCACTGGCGACGCTACGCCGCCACGCGCTGCTTCGTGAACCGCCTGCCCGACGCGCTGCTGCTGCTCCGCACCGACGCCGGCCCGGTCGCCCTCGGCCTCGCCCCGGCCGACCTCGCCCGCCTCGACGCGCACCTCGCCGAACGGCTCGACGCAGACCCGGTGGAGCGCCTCGTCCGTGCTGCCTGAGCGCTAGCCTGCGGGGGCGTAGCTTCGGCCCCGCCCTCTTCCCCGCCGCTGCGCTCGTGCCGTTCGCGCTCCTCCACGAAGACCCCGACACCGACGCCCGCCTCGGCCGGCTCGACACCGATCATGGCTCCGTCGAAACGCCGGTGTTCATGCCCGTCGGCACGCTCGGCAGCGTCAAGGCGGTGCAGCCGCGCGAGCTCGCCGAGGACATCGGCGCGCAGATCATCCTCGGCAACACGTACCACCTCTTCCTCCGGCCGGGCACCGAGGTCCTGGAGGCGGCCGGCGGGCTGCACCGCTTCATCGGCTGGGACCGGCCGCTGCTGACCGACTCCGGCGGCTACCAGGTCTTCTCCCTCGCCGACCGCCGGACGATCTCCGAGGACGGTGTCCGCTTCCAGAGCCACCTCGACGGCTCGCGCCACCTCTTCACCCCGGAGTCGGTCGTGGACACGCAGCGGAGCATCGGCTCCGACGTGATGATGGTCCTCGACGAGTGCCCGGCGGCGGACGTGGACGAGGCCTATGCCCGGACCTCGAACGAGCTGACGATCCGCTGGGCGAAACGCTGCCAGGAGCGGCACCGCGAGACGGACGGACGGTACGGCCACCACCAAGCCCTCTTCGCGATTGTGCAGGGCGTGACCTACCCCGAGATCCGGCGCGAGTCGGCGCGGCGGTTGGTCGAGCTAGACTTCGAGGGCTACGCCATCGGCGGGCTGTCGGTCGGCGAGGCGGCCCCGGTGATGTACGAGATGGTGGAGGTCGTGACCGAGCTGCTGCCGCGCGCGAAGCCGCGCTACCTGATGGGCGTCGGGACCCCGGCTAACCTGATCGAAAACATCGCGCGCGGGGTCGACCTGTTCGACTGCGTGATGCCGACCCGCAATGGCCGCAACGGCACGCTCTTCACGACCGAGGGCGTCGTCAACATCAAGAACGCGCGGTGGAAGGCGCACTTCGGGCCGGTCGATCCGGGCCTCGACGTCTACGCGAGCCGGCACTTCTCGAGGGCCTACCTCCGCCACCTGATTCTCTCGGGCGAGGTCCTCGGGTTGCAGATCGCAAGCGTGCAGAACCTGAGCCTCTACACCTGGCTGATGCGCGAGGCGCGGTCCGCGATTCGCGACGGCCGCTTCGCCGCGTGGAAGGCCGAGGTGCTGCCCCGCCTCAGCCGCCGGCTGTAAGGTTTTTGAGGGCGTGGAGAGCAGGGCGGGAATCGAGGGTGGGGAATTGCCATTGGTCATGCTTCGCGCCGACGATCTAGCCTGAGATCCCTATTCCAGCCTGCGCGAGCCGTCGGGCTGGAAGAGGACGCGGAAGGTGTAGTGCCGGAAGCCCTCCTCGGGGTCCACCTCCTCCGGCGCGCCGAGGTAGTAGCTCTCGACGGCGACCTTCGCGTAGCGCCCGTCGGCGGTGCGGACGACCAGGACGACGGGCCGGGGCGAGACGATGCCCGAGGCGAAGTCGTAGGCGTACCACCCGTTGCCGGCCCCGCCGGGGATCGCGGTCTCGGTCTTGCCCGGGCCACGGTCCTGGACGAAGGCCTCGTCGGGCGGGGCGAGGGTGACGGCGGCGAAGCTCGTGTCCTCGAGCACGGCCACCGCGCCGTCGCCCGGTCCGGACGCGCCGCCGTTAACGAGGATCGTGGTCGACCGGAAGGCGAGGTCCCAGCCGGCCGAGGCCGAGTCGGCGGCAGGGACGAGGTCGCCCGAGCGGAGGCTGAAGAAGGCGAAGTGGCCGTCCTCACCTCGGGCGTCGAGGTCGGCGACGGTGTAGACGAGCGGCTCCGACGCGGCGGGCGGGCGGACGGCGCAGGCCACCAGCACGGGGACGAGGAGGAGCAGGGCGAGACGGAGCATCGCGGGACGGGCTGTGTGAGCAGGGGATTAAATAGAGGGTCGGTACACTACGCCTGGAACATCGCGGTGCCGGACCGGTGCCGGTGAATTTCGTATGGCGTATGATGGCACGAAACCTGCCGGCTTTGCGATCCCCCTAGAAAGAGGCAGGCCATGTCCTTGCTCGTCTTCTCCCCAGCCCGCCCGTCCGTGAGCCGCATCGCCGTCCGTAACCGACGCATCCGAACCCGCGCGCGGCAGCGGGTGAAGCGCGACCCGGCCGAGGTAGCCGCCGCGCTGCGGCTCCGCGAGGACATCGCGAACGTGGTCACGCACGGGGCGGGGCTGCTGATGGCCGTCGCCGGTGTGCCGGTGCTGATCGTGCTCGGCGCGCTGCGTGGCGGCGCGCTGCACACGACGAGCTTCGCCGTCTACGGCACGACGCTGCTCCTGGTCTACCTCTCCTCGACGCTCTACCACGCCTTCAAGGAGCCGAAGATGCGCCGCATCTTCCGCATCCTCGACCACGCGGCGATCTACCTCCTGATCGCCGGCACCTACACGCCGTTCCTGCTCATCAGCCTGAGCGGGCCGTGGGGGTGGACGCTGCTGGTGCTCGTCTGGACGCTGGCGGCGCTCGGCTGCACCTTCAAGATCCTCTCGATCAAGCGCTTCGCGCGCTACTCGACGGCGTTCTACCTGGCGATGGGCTGGCTGATCGTCGTCGCCATCGAGCCGATCATTGCGGCGGTGCCGGCGGCGGGGCTGGGGTGGCTGGTGCTCGGCGGGCTGTGCTACACCGGCGGCGTGGTGTTCTTCCTCTGGGAGAAGCTGCCGTTCAACCACGCCATCTGGCACCTCTTCGTGATCGCCGGCAGCGTCTGCCACTACGTCGCGATCCTGCTCTACGTGTGGTGAGGCGTGGGGAGGAAAGGGTTTTTGTTTGGCGTGGGGGGAAGGGAGGGATTGGGGGGATCTCAGGCTGAGCACCGGGCGCACAGAACGAGGGCTAGCAATTTCCTCCACGCCCTCGATGCTCTCCTGCTCTCCACGCCCAGCCAGAGTCCTTTACAGCTTCCGGTCCTTCCAGTTGATGTCGGGGAAGAAGAGCAGCACGCTCGGGAGGGTGGTCAGGTAGGCGAACAGGTACGCCTCCCAGAGCGGGAACGTGCGGAGCAGGCCGCGCCGGCGGCTCGGCCCGAGCGTCGCCCACAGCGCGGCGAAGTCGGCCCCGACCTTGAGCCCGATCACGGCGAGCGCGGGGCCGGGTACGAGGAAGAGGGCCACGAGCGGGAGCAGGTGCGCCAGATGCGTCACCGCGTAGACGACCCACACCCAGAGCTGCGACTGCGTCCCGCCGCGCGCCCACCGCCGCCGCTGCTGGTAGACGTCGCCGAGGCTCTTGAGCGGGAGCGTGTAGTTGGTCAGGGCCGGGTCGGCCGGGTAGCGGAGGCGGTAGTCGGTCTGCTGGTAGACGGCCCGGAAGAGCATGTAGTCCTCGGTGACGGAGAACGGCAGCGCCGGGTAGCCGCCGACGGCGGTGTAGGCGTCGCGGCGGAAGGCCATGTTGTTGCCCATCGCGGTGATCGGGTGGCCGGTCTCGACGAACGCCGAGCAGATGGCGAGGAGGTACGCCCAGTCGAGCGCTTGCAGCTCGGTGAGCCAGTTGTCGCGGGTCTCAACCGAGGTTTGACCGCAGACCATGCCGGTGGCGGGGTCGTCGAAGTAGGCGACGAGGCTGCGCGCCCAGCGCGGTGGGGGCGCGCAGTCGGCGTCGGTGACGAGCAGCAGGTCGTGCGCGCACGCCTCGACGGCGGCGTGGATAGCGAGGGCCTTGCCGCGAAGGTGCCCGCTCGGCAGCGGCACCGCCACGGCGTGAACCGTCGGCCGGCCTTCCTCTGAGGCCATGCGGTAGCGCTCGATCACCGCCGCCGTGCCGTCGGTCGAGTGGTCGTCGGCGATGAAGAGGTCGAGCCGGTCGGCGGGGTAGTCCTGGGCCAGGAGCGCGTCGAGGCACCGCGCCAGCCGGGTCTCCTCGTTGCGCGCGGCCACCAGCACGGCGATGCGGGGGAGCGGCCCCTCGGCCTCGCCGGGTCGGTAGCGCGCCCGCGCCGTGACGACGGCCACGCCCAGCACGAAAGCGGCGTACAGCCCGGCGGGGACGAGGAGCAGAGACCACATACGGCGGCACAGACGAGAGAAGACGGCGCGGGATGATACGCGCCCCGCGCCGCGCGCCGGCTTGAAGACCCGGCAGAGCCTCGGCCCTGCTGGGTCCGCAGAGTCTTTCAGAGCACGGCGAACCGGTAGCCGGCGGCCTTCAGCCTCGGGAGCACCTCGGCCAGCGCCGGCGGCGTCACGCGCCGCGCGTGCCCCCCCTCGTGCAGCACGATCACCGACCCCGGCCGCGCCAGCCCAACCGTCCGCGCCAGCACGTTTGCCGAGGTCGCGGAGCGGAGGAAGTCGCCCGGCATCACGTCCCACATGGCGATGCGCTGGGCGTGGCGTCGGCACCACTGGCGCATCGCCGTCGTGAAGTAGCCGTACGGCGGGCGCATCCAGCGGACGGCCTCGCCCGTGAGGTCCTCGAGCGTGGCCGTCGCCGCGGCTAGCTCGCGCTCCAGCGTAGCGGGCGGCGTACGCCACGCGCTCGGGTGCGTGTCCGTGTGCTGCCCGACCGTGTGCCCCGCCGACCGGATCGCCCGCACGAAGTCGGGATAGCGCCGCATCTGCTCACCGACGAGGAAGAACGACGCGGCGACCTCATGCCGGTCGAGCAGCTCGAGCAGCGCCGGGGTGGCGCAGTCCGGGCCGTCGTCGAAGGTGAGGTAGAGCGTCCGCGCGCCGCCAGGCCGCCGCCAGAGGAGGTCCGGGAACAGCCGCGAGGCCGCGCGGGGAAGACGGTTGCCGATCAGGTCGACGAGCACGAGTCGGAAGACGGAGGACAGGGGACACGGTTCCCACGAACGCCCGCTGAGAAACACCGCCGGGCTTTCCTGTTCGGCCCGGCCTCCCGTCGTTATCGGTTGACCCGCCGCCCTTTCCAGGTGTAGCCGCCGAGCACCCCGGCCGCGCCCATCGCGACGATGTAGGGCAGGTGCAGGAGCTGAGCCGGCAGAAAGTACGCCATCAGCCGGCCGCGCCCGACGTGCCGGCACATCGCTCCGAGCAGCGCCACCTCGGGCACCGCCTTCAGCCCGAACCCGGCCAGCACCCAGGGCCAGAGGCCCGGCGCGAACGGGAGCGCGAGGACGCCGCCGAGGAGGGCGAGGTAGAACGCGTAGACCGTCGCCACGACCGCCGTCACCGCCGGGTGCTGGTAGTGAGCGCCCTTCGAAGCCCACCGCCGCCGCTGCTCGACGAACGCTGCCGCGCCGTCCGGGGCATCGGTCAGGACGGCCGCGCGCGGGTCGGGGCAGAAGCGGACGTGCCACGGCGTCGTGTAGGCGATCTTCTGCATCAGCAGTTCGTCGTCGCCCGAGGTCAGGTGGTCGATCCCGCCGAAGCCGCCGACGGCCTCGAAGACGGCCCGGCGGTAGGCCACGTTCGCGCCGTTGCACAGGTTCGGTCGGCCGATGCCGATGGCCCCCGCGCCGACGGCGACGAGCCCGAGGAACTCCAGCGCCAGCACGTCGGCGGCCGGCCCGCCGGTCGGGTAGAGCACCGGCCCGGAGACGAGGGCGGTCTCGTCGTCGAACGTCGCCGCCATCGCCCGAATCCAGCCCGCCGGGACGATGCAGTCGGCATCGGTCGTCAGGATGATCTCGCCGCGCGCCGCCGCGATGCCCTTCTCGAGAGCCCGCTTCTTGTGCGCCTGCGGCCGGTCCACGTTCTCCGGCATCGACAGCAGGCGCAGGAGCTCCTCCCCCTCTTCCTCGCCTCCTGCCGGGACGGCCGCCTTCACCCGAGCCATCACGCGGCGGACGAGGTCCGGGGTGGCATCCGTCGAGAGGTCGTCCACGACCACCACCTCGAACCGGTCGTAGTCATTCGCCAGAATGGCCTCGAGGCAGCGCGTGATGCCGGCGGCCTCGTCGCGCGCCGGCACAATGACGGTGACGAAGGGAGAAGCGTCTCTGGTTTCTCGTTGGCGTGTCACCCCGCGGAGCCCGACGGCGAACGCGCCGAGCGTGAGGGCATAGAGCAGCCCGGAGCCGAGCAGGACGGCCGCGAACACCGCCGTCACGAGCGGACCTCCGCCGGGGCGTCCTCCGGCGCGAGCCTCAGCACGAGCGGCACCCCGACCAGCGCCGGCAGCACCAGGTTCACGCAGAACAGGCCGAGCGCCGCGTTGAACGCCGCCGCCGGATCGACCCCGAGCGCGCCGAGGAAGTAGACCGCCGCGCCCTCGCGCACCCCGAGGTCGGCGAGGGTGAACGTCGGGATCACGCTGCCGGCGAAGAACACGATCGCCACGCCTGCGGCGGTCGGGAGCCAGAGGGCGGCCGGATCGAAGGCGAAGACGAGGAACGCGAGCTGCGTCGAGTACAGGCCGTAGCGCAATGCCGAGAGCGCGAGCAGGCTCCGGGCGTCGCGCTCGTCGAACGGCTTGAGGACGTCCAGCCGGTGCCCTAGGCGGCGCGGCACGAGGCGGAGGAGGAGCTGCCGCGCCGCGCCGGGGTGCAGCACGAGCCAGACGAAGAACGCGACCACCGCGCCCCCGCCCCACCCGACCGCCGCGACGAGCGGCTCAGGCGCCGCCGTCCGCATCGCCAGAAACGGCACCAGCGCCACCAGGCCGACCGTGAGGCTGCACGCGAGCGTCGACATCCGCTCGGCGAACGTGAGCGCGACCAGCTCCCACTTGCCGGCGAAGCGCAGGTAGAGCGCCCGCCCGGCGTAGTCGCCCACGCGCCCCGGCGTCGCCAGCCCGAGCGGATAGCCGCTCAGCACGGCGGCGAGCGTCTGCCGGAACCGGAGGCCCGGCGCGATGCGCCGCACGAGCCGGTGCCACCGGTACGCCTCCAGCCCGATGTTGGCCGGCATCAGCGCGAGCGCCGCCGCCGCCCACCCCACGTTCGCCGACCGCGCCGCCTCGGCGACGGCCCCCCACTCCACCAGGTACCCGACGTAGACGACGGTGCCGACCGCCAGGGCGAGCTTGGTTAGGAAGAAGGCGAGCTTGGGCACGATGGAGGTGTGGAGGGCAGGGAGGGTGGTAGAGCGGGGAGGAAAGACGGAAAGATGATAGGCGAGGGGAGAGAACGGACCCTGTAGGGCGTGGGGGGAATGGAGGGTGGAGACGGCAGATGTTTGGGGGCGTGGAGGGATGCCAACTCTCGTTGCTTGCGCCGACGGTACTGAAGACCCCTCCTTTCCTCCCATTCCCCCCACGCCCAGAAACGACCCTGTCCGTCCCCCCTCACCGCACGAGCGGCCGGAGGTCGCGGATGCTGAAGACGAGCCGAAGCGTCCCGAACTTGTAGCCCTCGGGGTCCACGCCGAGCTGCCCGCCGATGATGATGCGGTCGCGGCCGAGGTCTACGAGCCGGAGGCCGATGGACAGCGCCGGCCGCAGCGGGGTCCGCCGCCCGTCGCCGTCGAGGTTGTTGCTGAACGAGATGCCCGGCTCGAACTGCGCGAAGAGGTCGTCGTAGGCATTGGCGACGCTGAACTGCGCGTTGGCGTCGAGCGCGAACCAGTCGAGGTAGGTGTAGACCGGGAGCCGGTAGCCGAGCGTGAGCGCGAGCAGGTCGTTGCCGTTGAAGCGGTAGCGCGTGTACGCCCCCAGGAGCTGATCGTCGAGCAGCGGCAGGGCGTAGAACGGGAGCGGCGCGTCCCCGATCTGCCGCGTCAGCGCAACCACGGCGCGGGTGTAGAGGATGTGGCGGCGCGGCGGGAGCGGGAAGAAGGCATAGTGGCTCGCCGTGCCCGACCAGTAGCGGAAGGCGTTCTCACCGAGGCCGTCGTAGCGCCGCGCGGTCACGATCGTGAGGGTCCCGTCCGAGCTGTAGAACAGCTTGTCGCGCCGGTCCCACGCCGCCTCGAGGCCGTACGTGACGCCGGTGGACGGCCGGTCGACCGACGCGAAGAGGCCCCGCTGCGAGGCCGGGTCGAGCCGCAGGAAGGCGTCCTGGTCGCGGTTGCGGAACGAGCGCACCTCGGCGTGGAGCAGCCGCACCACGGGCTGCACGAGCACCCGCGCCGTGCCGAACGGGTACCACCCGAGCCGGACCTCGGCCTCGACCTCCTGGAGGTCGACGAAGATGCTGTTGTCCCGGCTCGAGCGCGGCCCGATCCCGTAGAACCCGCGCACCTGGTTGTCGACGTACTCCCCGCCGACCCCCGCGAAGAGCGGCACGGCGAACGGGTCGCCGGTGAAGAACGACGCCCGGTACCGGCCGAACCGCTGCATCGGCTGCGCCGAGAGCGTCAGCCGCGTCCCCGGCCACGCGAGGTTCTTGACCACCACCCCGCCGCCGACGCCGAAGCCCTTCGTCACAGAGAAAAAGGCACTCGGGAAAATCCTCGGTTTGATCTCCACCGGAGCCCGCTCTGTCGAGTCGGCCGCCACCGGACCGAGCCCGTCCGTCGTGTCCGGTGGGGCGAGCAGCAGAAGCGCCAGCAGAAGGGCAGCGAGCATCGGACGGAGACTTGAGAGGCGGAGGCGGAGCGCCCCCTGGACGGAGCATCGGAATATAGCCGGCAACCTCAAGCGCGCGGTGCGGCGGTGGGCTATTCTCCGCCGAAACGTCCCGCGCCCGCCTATCTTGCACGCGCCATCCACGACCCGCCCATGAACCTCCTCGTCATCGGCGGCGGGGGCCGCGAGCACGCGCTCTGCCACGCCCTCGCCCGGAGCGCCCGCCGCCCCGCGCTCTTCTGCGCCCCCGGCAACCCCGGCACCGCCGCGCTCGCCCAGAACGTCCCGCTCCAGCCGGGCGACCTCGACGGCCTGCTCGCCTTTGCCGAAGCCGAGGCCATCGACCTGACGATCGTCGGGCCGGAGGCTCCGCTCGTGGCCGGGATTGTGGACCGCTTCGAGGCCGCCGGGCGGCCCGTCGTGGGACCGACGGCGGCGGCGGCGCGTCTCGAGGGCAGCAAGGACTTCGCCAAGTCGTTCATGGCGAGGCACGGCATCCCGACCGCCGCCTCGCGCACGGTCTCCGACTTCGACGCGGCCGTGGCGTTCGTCGAAGCCGGCGCGTTCCCCATCGTGCTCAAGGCCGACGGCCTCGCCGCCGGCAAGGGGGTTCACATCTGCGAGGACGCCGCGACCGCCCGCGCTGCGCTCCAGGCCGTCCTGCTCGACGACGCCTACGGCGAGGCCGGCGCGTCGGTGGTGATCGAAGCGTTCATGCACGGCGAGGAGGCCAGCGTCTTCGCGCTCACCGACGGGACCGACTACGTCCTGCTCGCCTCGGCGCAGGACCACAAGCGCCTCGGCGAGGGCGACACCGGCCCGAACACGGGCGGCATGGGGGCCTACGCGCCGGCTCCCGTCGTGACCCCGGCCGTTCTCCGCGCGGTCGAAGAGCAGGTGGTGCGGCCCACGCTCCGCGGTATGGCCGCCGAAGGCACCCCGTACCGGGGCGTGCTGTACTGCGGCCTGATGATCGACGAGCAGGGCGCGCCGCGCGTGGTCGAGTACAACTGCCGGTTCGGGGACCCCGAGGCGCAGGTCGTGCTCCCGCTCCTGGCCTCGGACGCGGTCGATCTCTTCGAGGCGCTCGCCCACCGGCGGCTCGGGGAAACGGCGGTCGCGGTGGCCGACGGCTCGGCCGCGTGCATCGTGCTCGCCTCGGCCGGCTACCCCGCCTCGTCCACCACGGGCGTCCCGATCCACGGCCTCGGCGCGGTGCCCGACGGCGTGACCGTCTTCCACGCGGGCACCGCGCGGCGCGGCGACGAGACGGTGACGGCGGGCGGGCGCGTCCTCGGCGTCACCGGCTTCGGGCCGGACCTGCAGGCGGCACTCGGTGCGGCCTACGCCGGAGCCGAGGCCCTTTCGTTCGACGGGATGCAGATGCGCCGTGACATCGGGCAGCGGGGCCTGCACCGCCTCGCCGAGCGATGACCCGCCGCCAGCCATCAAGCGGAGTCCGTAGGCGCACCTACGAGGGGTGCCCCTACGTGTTGGCCCTACTCCTCCTGGCCGGGTGCGCAGGCCGGCCGCCGGAACCCGCAGCGTCGGTGCCGGTCGGCGAGGCGCGGGCGGCGGAGCCGTTCGGACCCGCGTTCGAGGACGCCGTGGCGCTCGCGGCGGACCCGGCGGGGCGGCTCTACGTCGTGGACGCCGGAGCCTCCGTCGTCGTCACGCTCACGCCGGACGGGCTCCCGCTGAACCGCCTCGGCGGGCCGGGCACGGGCGACTATGCCTTCCTCGCCCCGGCCGACATCGACCCGACGAACGGCCTCGTCCTCGCGGTGGCGGACGCGGGCAACGGGCGCGTGAAGCGCTTCTCCAACGACGGCCGCCTCCTCGAGACGCTCCGCGTCCCGGCCGACGGAGACGCCGACGGACTGCGGTTCGGCCGCCTCGGGGCGGCCGACGACGGCGGCGACACGGCCGAGGCCGGAGCCGGCCGGCCGGTGGCGGTCGCCTCGGCCGTCACCGGCGAGCTGTTCGCCGCCGAGGCGCTGCGTGGCGTCGTGCTCCGGTGGGACGACCGCGCGCGCCGGGTCCGCGTCGTCGGTGGGACCGAGGCCGGCGAGGGCGCGCTCCGCGAGCCGGTCGACCTCGCGCTCGGTCCCGAGGGCCGGCTCTTCGTCGCCGACCGGGGGCACGGGGCCGTGCTCGCCTACGACGCCTTCGGCTCGTACCTGCGCCGCTTCGCCGACGGGGCCGCCCGCAGCCTCCGCGCCGTGGCCGTCGTCGGCGACCGGCTCGTGATCGTCCTCCCCCGGCAGCTCCTCGTCTACGGCCTCGACGGCCGGCCGCGCGGTGCGTTCTCGTTCGATCTGCCCGAACCGCTCGTCGGTGTCGCGCCCGGCGACGGCCTCGTGCTCCTGACCCCGACCCGGCTCTACCGCACCGACATCCGATGATTGCCTACGAGGATTTCGAAAAGGTGGACCTCCGCGTGGGCACCGTGCGGCGCGCCGAGCCGAACCCCAAGGCCCGCGTCCCGGCCTACGCGCTCACCCTCGACTTCGGGCCGCTTGGGGTGCGGACGAGCTCGGCGCAGCTCACCGAGCGGTACGCGCCGGAGGACCTCGTCGGCCGGCAGGTCATCGCGGTGATGAACCTCGCGCCGAAGCGGGTGGCCGGCACCAGGTCTGAGGTGCTCGTGCTCGGCGTGCTCGACGAGGCCGGCACGACACTTCTCGCCCCGACCCATCCCGTCGCCGACGGCACCCGGATCGCGTAGGGCGAGCGACCGCCCGCCTCCCGCGCCCTGCCATCGCGCCTGCTTCAACACCTGCTTCAACACCTGCTTCAACAATCGAGGAGCCCTCCGGTCGTTCGTACCTCCCTGCCCTCTCCGCGACCGATGCTCCGCTGCCTCGCCCCCCTCTTGCTCACGCTCGCCTGCGCGCCCGCCTTCGCGCAGGGGGTCCCGACGGAGCGGATCGTGGACGATCTCGGCGCGTGGCGCGACACCCTCGACCTCCGCCGGCCGCTCAAGCTCCGGCCGTTCGTCCTGCCCGGCTCGCTCACGCTCCGGCTCGACGGCGCGGCGCTCGACACGACCGCCTACGCCCTCGACACCCGGACCGGCGACCTCACGCTCCGGCTCGAGCCGCGCCCGAAGGTCTCGGCCACGCTCGTTGCGGTCTACCGGACGCTGCCGCTCGGGGCCTTCGACGCCCCGGTCGCGCGGCGGCGGATCGGCGAGGTGGACACGCTCGGGCGGCGGCGCGTGGTCGAGGCCGAGCGGGCAGGCGACGAGCCGCTCTTCGGCGACGCGCCCCGGCTCCGGCGGCGCGGCTCGATCTCGCGCGGCATCGTCGCCGGCAACCGGCGCGACGTGTCGATCGAGTCCGGGCTCAGGATGGAGCTCTCCGGCGAGGTCGCCGACGGCGTCGCCGTGCAGGCCGTGCTCACCGACGAGAACACGCCGATCCAGCCCGAGGGCACCACGCAGCGGCTCTCCGACTTCGACCGGGTCTACGTGCAGCTCGATACGCGGCGCGGCCAGGCCCGCCTCGGCGACATCGACCTTGCCTTCACCGGCTCCGAGTTCGCGCCCTACGTCCGCAAGCTCCAGGGCGCGGCCGTCACCGCGACCGCCCCGGCGCTCTTCGGCGGCACCCTCGCCGGCGCGACGGCGACGGTCGCGGGCGCGACGGCGCGCGGGCTCTTCCAGAGCCAGGACATCGCGCCGGTCGAGGGCGTCCAGGGGCCGTACCGCCTGACCGGGCAGAGCGGCGAGCCCTTCATCATCGTCATCGCCGGCTCCGAGCGGGTCTACCTCGACGGCCTGCTGCTCACGCGCGGCGAGGCCGGCGACTACGTGATCGACTACGCGACCGGCGAGCTGACCTTCAGCCCGCGCCGGCTCATCACCGCCGAGCGCCGGATCACGGTCGATTTCGAGTACACCACGAGCGAGTTTACGCGGACCGTCATCGGCACCGAGGCCGAGGCGAGCCTGTGGGCGACCGACGAGGGCGCGTCCCGCCTCCGCGTCCGGGGCACCCTCCTGCGCGAGTCCGACGGGGCCGCCTTCGCCGACGAGCTCGGCCTGACCGAGGCCGACCTCGACCTGATCGAAGCCTCGGGCCTCGGCGCCGCCGTCCGACCCGGCGAGGAGCCGGTGCCGTTCGACCCCGAGAGCCCGTTCGTTCTCTACGCCCGGCAGGACACGCTCCTCGACGGCCAGACCTTTTCGATCTTCGCCCCGGCGACGGCCGCCGCCGACTCCGTCTTCCGCGTCCGCTTCTCGCGCGTCGAGCCCGGCACCGGCAGCTACCAGCGCGCAGGCCGCGCCGTCAACGGCCTGCTCTACGAGTGGGTCGGCCCGGCGGGCGGCGACTACGTCCCGCTCCGCCTGCTGCCCAAGCCAACGCTCCAGCAGGTCCTCGACCTGCAGGCCAGCCTGACGCCGCTGCCCGGCCTGGAGATTTTCGGCGAGATCGCCCGCTCGACCGACGACCCGAACAGCCTCGACCGGGCCCGTGGCAACGGCGGCAACGCGAGCTTCGGCGGCCTCCGCCTCCAACCGACCCCGCTCCGGTTCGGCGATTTCGACGCGGGCACGCTCTCGGCCGAGGTCGTCGGCCGGCTCAAGGGCCGCGACTTCGAGCCGTTCAGCCGGATCCGACCGGTTGAGTTTAACCGGAAGTGGAACGTGGCGCGGGCGGGCGCGGGCTTCACCGGCATCGACACCCTGGCTGAGAACACGGCCGAGGGCTTCGTCCGGTGGGCCGGCGGCGAGGGAATGTGGCTCCAGGTCGAGGCCGGCCAGATCGCGCTCGGCGACCGCTTCGACGGGCGGCGCGGCGGCCTCGACGCGGCCTTCCGGCGGGCGCGGTGGCCCGGCCTCGCGTACCGGCTCGACGTCGTAGACTCGGAAAACGGGTTCGCGGGCGAAGAGGGCCGGTGGCTCCGCCACCTCGGCCGGCTCGACTATCCCGTGCTCGGCAGCCGCCTGGTGCCGTTCGTCGAGGTCGAGCAGGAGCGCCGCGCGCAGCAGGCGCTCGGCACCGACAGCCTGGTCGTCGACGCGCTCGCCTTCGTCGAAATCCGCCCCGGCGTGGCGTGGACGAGCGCGGCGCTCACCGCCGGGGCCTCGGTCGAGTGGCGCGACGAGGAGCGCCCGCTCGGCGGCACCTTCGCCGACGCTGCCCAGATCACTACGGTCCAGACCGACCTTCGCTACCGCCCGTCGGCAACCTACACGACCGAGGCGCAGATCGCCTATCGCACGCGGGAGGCGACCGAGGCCTTCCGCGAAACCGGCCTCGGCGATACCGAGAGCCTCGTCCTTCGCTGGACCAACCGCTGGACCCCGCTGGCCCGGGCCGTCGAGCTGAACACCGTCTACGAAGCCCAGACCGAGCGCTCGCCCGTGCTCCAGGAGATCTACCTCCTCGTCGGGCCGGAGCTGGGCGAGTACGTCTGGGAGGACGCGAACGGCGACGGCGTGCAGCAACTCGACGAGTTCCGCGAGGAGGTCACCCCGCTCGAGGGCCTCTACCTCCGCACCTTCCTCCCCGGCGACGAGCTGATCCCGACCATCGGCGTCCAGGGCCGCTTCCGCCTCCGCCTCGACCCCGCCCGGCTGGTCGTCGGCAACGCCACCGGCTGGCGGCGCGCGCTCGCCCAGGTCTCGACGCTGACCACGCTCGACGTGCAGGAGAAGAGCGAGGAGCCGGACCTGGCGGCGGTCTATCTCTTGAACCCGAGCGTGCTCCAGGACGAGGGAACGACGCTCAACGGTCGGTTCCGGGTCGGGCAGGAGGTCGCGTTTTTCCAGAGTGACCCTCGCTTCGGGGGCCGGCTCTTCGGCCAGCACCTCCGCAGCACGAACCGCCTGGCGACGGGCCTCGAGCGGCGGCGCATCCAACTTCTCGAGGCCGAGGCGCGCGCCGTGCTCGCCGGCCCCCTCAGCGGCGAGCTGCGCGTAGCCGCCGAGCGGAGCGAGTCCGACAGCCCCTTCGCCTCGCGCCGGTTCGACATCCGCGGGGTCGAGGCCGAGCCCGAGGCGACGTGGCGGTTCGGCCGAGGTCTGTCGCTGACCGGCGGGGTCCGCTACGTCCGCAACCGCGACGCCGAGGGCGACGCCCTCTCGGCACGCATCCTCCTGCTCCCGCTCCGCGCCCGTGTCGCCGTCGCGAACAAGCTTCAGCTCCTGCTGCAGGCCGAGCGCGCGGACGTTCGCCTCGACGGGGACGGGCCGGCGGTCGGGCAGGCGACGTTCGAGCTGACCGAGCGGCGGGGGGCCGGGGTGTCGTACCTGTGGAGCGTGAGCGGGCAGTACACCCTCAACCGCTTCCTCCGTGCCAGCCTGAACTACGAGGGCCGCGCCCCGGCTGAGGCTCCCGCCATTCACAACCTCCGCCTCCAGCTCAGCGCCGTGTTTTGAGCGGATAGAACCCCTTCTGATTTGTCCTGTTGAAGCAGACACATCAGCCCTGGCTTGTGCAATGCCTGCTACTTCCCCACTGACGAACCTCCAGCGCGAGCTACTCGACCTTTTCGCGCTCGACCTCCGGGACGAGGAGCTTCGCGAGGTCAAGCGGCTCCTCGCCCGCCACTTCGCCGAGAAAGCGACGGCTGGCTTCGAAGGGTTCGCCGACGAGCGCGGCCTCTCGGTCGAGGACACCGACGCCTGGGCCTCGGAACACCACCGCGCCTCCATTCACGGCGGCGACGGGGCCTCCGCCTCAGACGGGCGTTGAGGTCGGTGACTCCCGGTGCGTGTTGTCCTCGACACCAACATCCTGCTCCCATCGATCCGGCGGCACAGCCGGCTCCGCTGGCTCTTCGACGCGCTTCTCGACGGCGACTTCGCCCTTGCCGCCTCTACGCCTATCCTGCTCGAATATGAGGAGCTGATCGGAGCCAAGGCGACGCCGCAAATTGCGGAGAACGTTCTGCGCGCCCTCCTGGCCCTCCCCAACGTGGAGCGCGTTGAGCCGAGGTTTCGTTGGGGCCTTATCACAGCGGACCCCGACGATGACAAGTTCGTCGATGCCTATCTCGCTGCTGGTGCCGATGCGCTCGTCACATACGACGCCCACTTCGACACACTCAAAACTCTCGGTTTCCCTTCGGTGACGGTCCTTTCAGCCGAAGCGTTTCGGAGGGTCCTCGCCGAGCGACGTTCGAGCTGACCGAGCGGCGGGGGGCCGGGGTGTCGTACCTGTGGAGCGTGAGCGGGCAGTACACCCTCAACCGCTTCCTCCGTGCCAGCCTGAACTACGAGGGCCGCGCCCCGGTTGAGGCTCCCGCCATTCACAACCTCCGCCTCCAGCTCAGCGCCGTGTTCTAGCTAGCGTCCTTGCACCACGAGACGACGGGTGGCTTGGGCGTCGGCACCGCGCGCTCGGACGACGTAGAGGCCGGCCGGCAGGTTCTGCACGTCGAGCGTGAGCGGGTGAACACCGGCAGGCAACGTCCCGTCGTGCAGCGTCTCCACGCGGCGGCCGAGCACGTCGAACACGTCGACGCGGACGGGCTGCGGGCGGTCGAGATGAAGCTGGAAGACGGAGCGCGACGTGGCCGGGTTGGGGGCCGGCGCGTCGAGCGCAAAGGCGGCGGCGGGCACCGTCCCTTCGCTGTCGACCGTGTTGAGCAGCGTGAAGGTGAACGTCCCGGCCGGCACCAGCTCGCTGCCCACGACGAACGGCGACTCTTCGATGCGGGCGATTGGCTCGGGCGGGTTGGTATCCTGGTTGGGCGAGGTGTAGGTCGGGCCGCTATCGGTGCCGGCGTCGTAGGCGAAGAGGTCTACAGTGCGCTCGGGCAGCCAGCCGCCGTCGGAGAGCAGGTCCAGCCCGCTGACGCCGACGAACCAGTCGGGGCTCGGCGCGACCATCGTGACGAGCGAGACGAGCGGGTACGCCTCTGTCAGGTCGAACGTCAGCGAGACCGAGCCGGGTGAGTTGGCGATCCCGCCGCCGGAGACGACCGCGAGCGCTTTGTTCTGGCCGACGAGCGCGTTGACCTCGCCGCGAAGCTGCGACGTGCCGCCGGTCTCGGCCATCTGCTCCATGCCCGGCGAAGCGAGGCCGCCGACCGTCCAGAGCGACGCCGTGCCGTCGTGCACGCCCCCGATCAGCGGCGAGAAGTGCGGGTTCGGCGGGAACCCATTGGGATGCGTAGCGGCGCTCCAGGTGCTCTCGAACGTCACGCGGTAGGTCGCGGTGCTCTGCGCCGAGGCGAGGGTGGGGAGGAGAAACGCGAGGAGGAGGGCGGACCGTAGCAAACGCATAGGATAGAGGCTGGGGCGAAGTAGACCTCTTGACTCGCTGTGCTCGCGGGAGTTCCGCCGAACAACCGGCGGGCCGGTCGATGTGACGGACTCGTGAGACGCTGACACCGCGAGGGGTCGCGAACCTCTCGCCGGCTCGTACGGTTGACCCGGCACCTCTCTCCTCGCTTGCCGAGCCTCTCGTCCTTTGGTGGATCGAGAAAGCGCCCCCTCCCGCCGATGGCTGACGACGCCCGCACGATCCTCGACCTCCGCACGCGCCGCCTGACGGATCGCCGCATCATTACACGCGGACGCGACTATGTGCTGTGCTGGCTGATGCAGGCGCTGCGCGCCGAGGAGAACCCCGCGCTCGACGCCGCCATCGCGCTCGGCAACGAGCGGGGCCTGCCGGTCGTGGTGCTGCACACGCTCGAAAACCGCTACCCCTACGCCTCGCACCGCATCCACCGGTTCATGCTTGAGGCGAGCCAAGCGTTGGGACCGGGCGTCCGGGCGCGCGACCTGCGGTTCGTCCGCTACGTCCGCCTCGGCCCTGTGGACGGCGACGCGCCCGGGACCGTCGAGATCGCCGCCCGGCTGGCGAAGCGCGCCGCTGCCGTGATCGTCGACGACGTGCCGACGTTCGTGACCCGCGCCTATGCCGACGCGCTCGCCGGGGCGCTCGACCGCGCCGTCCTCGCCGTCGATGCGTGCTGCCTGGTGCCGATGAATGGGTTCGAGAAGAGGCTCGGCGCGACGAAGGCGTTTCGGGCAGCCCACACGCCGCAGCGGGCGCTCCACCTCGACACCGAGCTTCGGCAGGAGCTAGCCGCCGAGCGGTTCGAGGGCGACCTGGACGTCGAGCACGTCGAGATCGAAGACCTCGACGCCGAGGCGTTGGACCGCTTCATCGCTGCGTGCGACGTGGATATGACCGTGCCGCCGGCACCGGACTTCCGGGGGCACCGTTCCGCCGCGCTCGACCGCTTGGCCTTCGCCGTCGAGCAGACGGTTGGGCGCTACAAGTGGACGCGCAACAACCCGGCGACGCCGGACGGGACCTCGAAGCTCTCGCCATGGATGCACTTCGGCGTGCTCTCGCCGCGCGAGGTGGCCCGCGCCGTGGTCGATGCCGCTGAGGCCGGCGCGATCCACAGCGCCGCCAAGTGGAAGTTTCTCGACGAGACGCTGACGTGGCGCGAATACTACTACCACCGCTGCCGTCACGACGCCGCCTTCTCGCGCTACGCTGGCCTCCCGGCGTGGGCCCGCGAAACCCTCGCCGCGCACGCCGACGACCCACGCCCGGACCTCCAGTCCCTCGACGCGCTCGTTCACGGCGAGACTGCCGACCCGGTCTGGAACGCCGCCCAGAAGCAGTTTTTGCTCGACGGCTGGATGAACAACAACCTGCGGATGTACTGGGTCAAGCAGATCCTCCCGTGGTGCGCCACGCCCGAGACGGCCTTCGCCACGGCGTGCTACCTCAACGACCGCCTCAGCCTCGACGGCCGCGACGCGGCGACCTACGGCGGCATCCGCTGGGGCTTCGGCGACAGCAAAAAGGCCTACCGCGAGACGCCGATCTTTGGTTGGGTCCCGGAGAAGACCGCCTCGGCGCTGAACAAGCGAGAGGGCGTCCCTGCGTGGCTCGAAACCCAAGCCGCGCGCCCGGCGGTCCGCGCCGCGCTGCCTGATGACGAAGCCGCTGCGCTCGAACGCTACCGCTGAACGCGACCTGCTGTGTTGAGCTCAAGTGCTGTTGAGCTCAAGTGGATGTCATCCTGAGCGGAGGCCGCAGGCCGGAGTCGAACGGATCTCTCCGGGGAAACCCGCAGCATGCTATTGGGCAGCATACCGTTGGCGAGATACCCGCAGAGATCCCTCGACTCCACTCCGTCTCGCTCGGGATGACGACGTAGAGAAGTTTGCAACGGAGCAAGCGCGACTAGCCAAAACGAGCGGTGCCCCCTCGGTCGAAGAGGCACCGCTCGCCGGTCTGTCCAGGTTGGACTAGCGGACCAGCGTGACCCGTTGCATCTGAGCGAAGCCGCTGTCTGCCTCCAGCCGAACGAGATACGTTCCGCCCGGCAGCCCGCGCCCGTCGAAGGCCACGCTGTGCGAACCGGCCTCCCACGCGCCCTCAGCCAGCACCGCCACCCGGCGGCCCAGCACGTCGAGCACCTCCAGCGTCACCTCGCTCGCTGCCGAGAGATCGAAGCCCAACGTCGTCGTCGCGGCGAAGGGGTTCGGATAGGCCGCGTCCAGCGCTACCGCTGAGGGAGCATCCTCGCTCGATGCGACCACCGTCTGGCCCCACGGCGTGGCCCCGCTCACGCTCCACGCGTCGGCGTCACTCACCCGCGCCGCCGGCAACACGGTGACCGTGAACGCCTGCGCCCCCCTCGTCGTGCTGGGGAATTGGCCGACTCGGAGCGTGTAGGTGTAGGTGCCCGCGGGGGCCGTGGCGGGGATGTTCTGGGTGTAGCTCCCGCTCACGCTCTGCCCGGCATTCACCCTGCCCGAGGCGATCGTGCCCGAGACGCCGCCCGGAGTAGCCGTGTAGAACAGGTCGCCGGAGACGGCGGCGGCGGTGCCGTTCATGACGGTATAGTCGAACGAGACCGAACCGCCGGGAGCCACGGCGAGGGACGTGGCATTTGTTGCGGCGAGCGTGACGGCGTTCAGGCGCTGAAAGGTGAACGTCCCGAGCGGCGTCAGCGCGCCGCCTACGACGAACGGCGACTCTTCGAGGCGGACGATCGCCTCCGCCGGGTTCGTGTTCTGGTTGGGCGACGTGTAGCTCGCCCCGCTGTCGGTGCCGGCGTCGTAGGCGTACAGCTCGACCACCCGCTCGGCCACCCACGCCCCGCCTTCGCGCAGGTCGAGACCGCTGACGCCGACGAACCAATCCGGGCTCGGCGCGACCATCGTCACGAGCGAGACGAGGGCGTGGTCTTCCGTCAGATCGAACGTAAAGCTCGTCGAACCCGGTGAGTTGATGGCCGCACCCGACAGCACCGACCGCGCCGTGCCGTCGCCGATCAGTCCGTTGATCTCGCTGCGAAGCTGCGACGTGCCGCCGGTCTCGGCCATCTGCTCGATCCCCGGCGAAGCGAGGCTGCCAACCTCCCAGAGCGAGGCCGACGCGCTGTGCGCTGCGCCGATCAGCGGCGAGTAGTGGGGGTTGGGCGGGAAGCCGACCGGGTGGGTGTCGGCGCTCCAGACGCTTTCGAAGGTCATGCGGTAGGTGGCCGTGCTCTGGGCGAAGGCGAGCGACGGGAGAAGGAAGGCCAGCAGGAGGGGGTAGCGAAGCAAGCGCATGGCGTACGAGGGGCTGATGACGAGGGCAGAAGGCTGAGACGAAAAGAACATAGCCCCTGCCGCCGACGCAGACTTCACGGTCCGCCCGATGTGACCCTTTGATGAGAACCTCGCCCCGACGGGCTTGCGAAACCTCCCGCCCCGTAGGGGGTGTGCCGAGCATGGCACTGTTCTCGGGAGGGTCATCCAGTGGAAGCGCGCCCCCGCGCGGTCGGCGCAGCGCGGCCGAACAGGCCGACCTCTCGCTCGGCGAGCGCTTCGGCGCGCTCCGCAACCTGCCGCCGCTCTTCCGGCTCGTCTGGGCCGTCAGCCCGTGGATGACCGCCACCAACCTCGGCCTCCGCCTGGTGCGCGCGGTCCTGCCGGTGGCGATGCTGTGGATCGGCAAGCTCATCATCGACGACGTGGTGACGCTCACGACCGGCGACTATGCGGTTCGCGAGCTCGGCCACTGGTTCGACACCGCGCCGAGCCTCCGGATCACGACGCTGCTCTTCGCCGAGCTCGGCCTGGCCGTTCTGTCTGATGCCCTCGCCCGCGCCGTCGCGCTCCTCGACGGCCTGCTCGGCGACCTGTTCACGAACGAGACGAGCGTCCGGCTCATGGCCCACGCCGCGACGCTCGACCTCGCCCACTTCGAGGACCCCGACTTCTACGACAAGCTCGAGCGCGCCCGGCGGCAGACGACCGGCCGGATGGTGCTGATGAGCCAGGTCTTCGGGCAGGCCCAGAACCTCATCACGATTGCCACCTTCGGGGTAGGCCTGGTGGTCTACGCCCCGTGGCTGATCGCGCTCTTGGTGCTCGCGCTCGTCCCGGCGTTTCTCGGCGAGGCGCACTTCAACGCGCAGTCATACTCGCTCACCTACGCCTGGACGCCCGAGCGCCGCACGCTCGACTACCTCCGCTACACCGGCGCGAGCGACGAGACCGCGAAGGAGGTCAAGATCTTCGGCCTCAACGACTTCCTCACCGAGCGCTACCGGACCCTCGCCGACGCCTTCTACCTCGCCAACCGCTCGCTCGCCGTGCGCCGCGCCGGGTGGGGCGGGCTGCTCGCCGCCGTCGGGAGTCTGGGCTACTACGTCGCCTACGCGGTGATCGTCTTCCGCACCGTCCGGGGCGAGTTCACGATCGGCGACCTGACGTTCCTCGCCGGCTCGTTCGGCCGGCTGCGGTCGCTGCTCGAGGGCCTGCTGACGAGCTTCTCGACCGTCGCGGGGCAGGCGCTCTACCTCGACGACCTGTTCTCGTTCTTCGAGATCCGGCCGCAGGTCGCTTCGCCCGAAACCCCGCGCCCGTTCCCCAAGCCGATCGAGGAGGGCTTCCGATTCCACCGCGTCGGCTTCCGCTACCCCGGCGCGGAGCGGTGGATCCTGCGCGACCTGTCGTTCGAGCTGCGCGCCGGCGAAGCGCTCGCGCTCGTCGGCGAGAACGGGGCAGGCAAGACGACGCTCGTCAAGCTGCTCGCCCGGCTCTACGACCCCGTCGAGGGCCGGATCACGCTCGACGGGCACGACCTGCGGGACTACGACCTCGCCGAGGTGCGCGCCAACATCGGGGTCATCTTCCAGGACTTCGTCCGCTACCACCTGACGGCCGCCGAGAACATCGCCGTCGGGCGGATCGCCGAGCGCGAAGACCGACCGCGCATCGAAGAGTCGGCCCGGCGCAGCCTGGCGGACAGCGTGATCGAGAAGCTGCCCGAGGGCTACGAGCAGGTCGTCGGCCGGCGCTTCAAGACCGGCGTGGACCTCTCAGGCGGCGAGTGGCAGAAGGTCGCGCTCGGCCGGGCCTACATGCGCGACGCGCAGCTCCTGATCCTCGACGAGCCGACCGCCGCGCTCGACGCCCGCGCCGAGTTCGAGGTCTTCCAGCGCTTCAAGGACTTGACCGAGGGCAAGGCCGCCGTCCTGATCTCGCACCGCTTCTCGACGGTCCGCATGGCCGACCGCATCCTCGTTTTGGGCGACGGGCGATTGGAGGAAATCGGCACGCACCACGAGCTGCTGGCCGCCGGCGGGCGCTACGCCGAGCTGTTCGAGCTGCAAGCGGCGGGGTACCGGTAGCCGCTCGGGCGACGGGTCTTCACCGAGTTTCCTACGCGTCGCCGGGGCGGGGGCTGTGTATATTCTGGATCTGCTATCGAGCACGTTGCTATCGAGCACGTTTCAGCCCCGGCCGGGTAGCTCAGGTGGTAGAGCAACGGACTGAAAATCCGTGTGTCGGCGGTTCGAGTCCGTCCCCGGCCACCGCACCCCGAAGCCCCGAACCAGCCGCCGCCGGTTCGGGGTTTCGTACGTCAGCGCGTCACGACCAGTTGGAGCGTGGCCGCCTCGCTGCCGGCGGTGAGACGGAGGAGGTAGACCCCGGCGGCGAGACGCCCCGCCTCGAAGGCCACCTCGTGCGCGCCGGCCGCGAGCGAAGCCTCCACGAGCACGGCCACCTCGCGCCCGAGCAGGTCGTAGACCGCGAGTCGCGCCGCCCCTTCCTCGGCGAGGACGAAGGCGACCGGGGCGGTCCCGGAGACCGGGTTCGGCGCGCGGAGCGCGAGCGGCTCCTCCGCGCGAGCGTTCCCCACCAGGTCGGCCGCGAGCGAGGTCGGGAAGCCGGCCAGGCGGAGCAGCTCCAGGTTCGCCGCGACGTTCTCCTGCGCGAGGGGGACGATCTGCGAGGCCAGGGGCCAGAACTCGGCACCGACCTCGGGCGTGAAGCTGATCGTCTTCGGCTTGGTCGTCTGCTGCCCGTACATCCAGTCGTTGGCGTTCCCGTTCGAGGGGTAGAGCACGAACGGGCTCGAGCCGTAGTCGTAGCCATTCGCGTCGGTGAGCCGCTCGGCGTAGAGCTCGAAGAGGCGGTCGTCGGGGGTGAGGACGTAGTCGTAGGCCCAGCCGTAGAGCAGGAGGTCGCCGTAGGTGTGGTAGTTGAACGCGGTGCGGATGGCGCGCCCGCCCTCGAAGAAGTCGCGGAGGGCGACGAGTTCGGGCTCCGAGAACGGGGCCGGCCCGCGGTAGGTCTCGCTCGACGGCGTCGGGCTGGAACCGCTATTGTTGAAGCCCCAGGCCCAGTCGTAGTTGCGGTTGAGGTCGACGCCGCGGCTGCTGCCGTTGTTGCGGCGGTTCTTGCGCCAGAAGCCCCCGCCGTTGGGGTTTGTGGTCTCGTTGTAGACGTAGCCGTCGGGGTTCAGCACGGGGACGACGAAGACGCGGCGGGTGTCGACAAGGCGACGCACCTCGGGGTCGGTGTCGTAGTTCTCCAGGAGGTACCAGAGGAAGTAGAGGGTCGTCGTGAGCGCCGCCGGCTCCCTCGCGTGATGGAGCGCGTTGATGAGCGCCTCGCGCTCGCCCTCGTCCTGGCCGGGGTGGTCCGACACCTCGACCATCCAGATGTCTCGCCCCTCGTGGCTTCGCCCGAGCGAGACCTTCGGGCTGATGAGCGTCGGGTACTGCGCGTGCATGTCGTCGAGGATCGCCACCGTCTCGGCGAACGTCGGGAAGCCGCCCATCGAGCCGAACACGTTGCCCTGGATGCCGCCGGCCCGGAGCGCGGCGCGGCGCTCGGCCTCGGTCATCGGCGGCCGCGCGGCGACCTCGGCGGCGAGGTCCTCGACGAGCACCTCGACCCCGAGCCCGGCCGCACGGGCAGCGGCCAGCTCCGTCTGGGAGAGGACGGTGCGGAGGAAGCGCCCCGCGGGGGTCTCCTCGAGGCGGACGTGGTCGAGGTGGACACCGTGCGCGGCGAGGCGCTCAGCGGCGCGCCGAGCGTCGGCCGGGACGGCGAGGCGGACCTCGCTGTGGCGCTCCTGACTGGGACGCTCGGGGGGCGGTGTCTTCGCGGGCTGGGCACCGAGCGGCGCGGCGAGGACGACCAAGAGGACGGCGGGGGCGAGGCGGCGCAACGAGCGGGACATGGAGCGTAGGTTCTGGGGACGAGGGGACCCGCTGAGACGGCACGAGTTGGCGCGCCAAAGGTCGTCTCTCACGCGGCCAAAAGCAAGCCCCGAACCAGCGCTGCCGGTTCGGGGCCTGCCGCGTTGCTGCCGTGCGACCGCTACCGCACCACCGTCAGCTTGCGCGTCTGCGTCCGGCCGTCCGCGCGGAGGCGGACGAGATAGACGCCGGCCGCCAAGCCGCGCGTGCCGTGGCCGATCTCGTGCGTCCCTACCTCGACTTGGTGCATCCCCTCACCGTGCGGCCCGTCTGCTAGCACGGCAATTGTCCGCCTAAGCACGTCCGATGACTTCCAATCGCATCGACTCATCGCCGGGCCTCTCGACGACGACGCAGGCTGCTCACGCCGTATGCCTAGAGGTCTCCAGAAGTCTCCAACTCGGTTGAGGCAGGGCACGTGACAGGCAAAAAATATAACATGCCGTTCGTGACCCTTAATAGCCGCTCGTTACGTGCTCTATGGTGCGCACCTCCCAACCACCACAGACTTTCTCGTCATGGAAAACCGACTTCAACTTGGAGGCCTCGGCCTCCTCGCACTCGCTACATTGCTACTCGCCTACCCCGTTCGAGCGCAGGTCTGCAGCGGCAACGTCACGCTCTCCTCGCAGTCAGAGGTCAACACCTTCGACTGTAGTGAGGTGACGGGCACGCTGTCTATCAGCGGCAACACGATCACGGATCTCACGCCCCTCTCGGAACTCGTATCCGTCGGTGGCAGCCTCACCATCCAGAACAACTCGGCACTGGGGTCGCTCAGTGGGCTAGAGAACCTTACCTCCGTCGACGCCACCTTTACCATCCAATCCAACAATGGCCTCCAGTCGCTCGCGGCGTTCGACGACCTCACGTCTCTTGATGGCCTCCTTGTCATCCGCTCTAACGCGGCGCTGATGTCGCTCGATGGGTTCGACGGCCTTACGCTGATCGGCGGTGGCTTCACCATCGACTCCAACAATGCCCTGCGCTCGCTCTCAGCACTCGCCAACCTCTCCTCCGTGGACGGCGTCCTCTCGATCCTCTCCAACAATGCGCTGATGGCACTGGATGGACTCGAAGACCTCGTCTCCGTCGGTGGCCTAAACGTCAGTTCCAACAACGCGCTGACCTCGCTCGCGGCCCTCAGCAACCTCGCCTCGGCCGGCAGTCTCACCATCAACTCCAACGCCGCATTGACCTCACTCGAAGGCCTCGACCTGCCCGCCGTAGACGGCAACCTCATCATCCGCTCCAGCAACGCGCTGGCGTCGCTGGCAGAGCTCGACGATCTCGTCTCCGTTGGGGGCGCGCTCATCATCGATTCCAACAACGCGCTGACCTCGCTCACAGGCCTCGACAACCTCACCTCCGCCGGTGGCAGCTCCAGCGTTACCTCCAACAACGCCCTGACGTCGCTCGAGGGGCTCGGCAGCCTCACCTCGGCCGGTACCCTCTCGATCATCTCCAACAGCGCGCTGACGTCGTTCGAGGGGCTCACGAGCCTCACCTCGGTCGGTACCCTCACGATCAACTCCAACGACGCCTTAGTCTCGCTCGACGGGCTGGGCAACCTCACCTCGGTCAGCAGCCTCACGATCAACGCTAACGGTGCCCTGACCTCGCTCGAGGGACTCAGCAGCCTCACCTCGGCCAGCGGTCTCCTCTCGATCGTCTCCAGTGACGCTTTGACCTCGCTCGATGGGCTGGACAACCTCACTTCGGTCGGCAACCTCAATATCAACTCCAACGACGCCTTAGTCTCGCTCGACGGGCTGGACAACCTCACCTCGGTCAGCGGCCTCAACCTCACCTCTAACAGCGCGCTGACGTCGCTCGGTGGACTCGGTAGCCTCACCTCTGTTGGTGGTAGTCTCACGATCAGATCCAACGACGCGCTGACGTCGCTCGACGGACTCGGAACCGTCGCTTCTGTCGTCAGCAGCGTCACGATCCAGTCCAACAGCACGCTGAGCAACTGCGCCTGCGGGATGAGCGGGCTCATCTCCGGCGAGCCACCCATGTTCACAGGTATCGGCGGGAGCGTTTTCATTTCCGACAACGGGTCCTCAGGGCAGTGCAACTCGGAAGAGGACGTCTTGGAAGCCGGCTGCGCCGTGTCGAACGAGCCCTCGGCAGGCGTACCGGGCCGCTTTGCGCTCGGCGTGAGCTACCCCAACCCGTTCCGGCCGAGTGCCGGTCCGGCGTATTTCAACGTAGAGATAGCAGAGCCAAGCCCTGTGCGGATCGTAGTCTACGACGCGCTCGGGCGGACAGTCGCTCGGCTGGTGGACGAAGACTTGGTTGCGGGCGCGCACGAGGTCGCATGGAACGGCACCGGAGCCGGCGGACATACGCTTGCGGCCGGGACGTACCTCGTCCGGATGGCGGCTGGGAGCTTCCGACAGACGCGGCATTTGACCATCGTCCGCTGACGGCCTCGCCCCCTCCCCACGAGCAGAGAAGGGGGAGGCCAGCCCTCAACGATCACTCATCGAACGACGGTCAGTTTGCGCGTCTGCGAGACCTCGCCCGTGTGGAGGCGGACGAGGTAGACGCCGGCCGCCAAGCCGTGCGTGCTCAGGCCGATCTCGTGCGTGCCCTCAGCCATTGGCCCGTCGCGCAGCACGGCCACCGTCCGGCCGAGCACGTCGATCACCTCAAGCCGCACCAGCCCGGCCACCGGCATCGCGACGAGCACGCGAGCTTCGTCCACCGGCGGGTTCGGCCAGACGGCTCCGAGGCTTGGCGCGGCACCGGGCGTCGCACCCGGCTCGGCCGCCACCGGGCTCGCGCCGATGAACGTAAAGTCCTTCATCTCATAGCTCTGGTAGAGCGGCCACTGGTCGGCGACGTGCGGGCTGGGCATCCCGGCCGTGTTGAAGAAGGCGCTTTGGCCGGGCGGGATCAGGTTCTCGGCGCGGCTGCCGGTCTCGGAGAACTGGACGATCTGCTGGTAGGTGCCGGGGTACTCGCGGGCGTCGATGAGCGCGTGGATCTCCTTCATCTCGTCGAAGGCGAGCGGCGCGTTCTGGGTCACGAAGTCGTCGATGACGAGGACGCCGTCGTAGGTCCGCCCGGCCCCGTCGGTCCAGGGCATGATGTCGCCGTGATCCCAGTCGGCGGCGGGCTTATTGTTCCAGTTGACGTAGTAGCCCTGCGCCGGATTCTCGTCCTTCGGCAGGTCCTCGAAGGGCAGCAGGCCGTCCCACTCCTGGGAGCCATCGCCGAGGAGCGGGAGGCGGGGATCGGTGCCGTCGGGGCGGTCGGGGTAGAAGCCGATGTGCCAGTAGCGGACGTCCTGGGCCTTGCTGCTGAGGAAGAAGTTGAACGACATCGGGACGGCGGCCATCACGTCGTCCACCTCGCCCTCGGTGTCGGCCTTCCACAGGTCGTAGAACGCCTCGAGCATGTCGAGCTCGCGGTCCCAGAAGGTGTATTGCCACGTGAAGGCCTGCTGGCTGTCGAGGTCGCTCGCGTAGACCGGGCCGTGGACGCTGCGGTGGTGGGTGAACGTGACGGGCGAGCCGCCGAGGACGGGGATGGTCTCCTCGATGGCCTCGTAGTCCACGAAGGCACCGTCGAAGAAGTAGCGGCTGAGGGTGTTGTCCTCGGTCGCCTCGATAAAGGTGTCGACGTTGTCCGAGATGCCGCTCGTCAGGGTCCACGCGCGGTCAGGCGTCCGGCCGATGATGACGCCGGGGATGCCCGGCACCGTCATGCCGGCGATGTGGAGCGCGGGCTCGTCGGCGTCACCGACGAGCAGCTCGGACTCCCACGTCACGGCGCGGTTCGGGTCGCCGGGGGCCGAGACCGTCGGCTCGCCCATCTGCGGCGCGCCGAGCAGCAGCACGTCGCCCGAGGCCGAGCGCGACGGGCCGACGAGCGCCGCATACGACCCGAACTTGCGCGGCACGCCGAGGCCGTCGAGGCGTTGGTCGACGCGCTCGCGCTGGGCCGCGACGGCGGCGGCGATGGCCGGGTCCACGGACGGCCCGCGGTAGGTCACGGCGGGCGAAGGCGCGACGGGGTCGTCAGAGGGAATGGTCGTCGGGGCGGTCGGGTCGTTGATCGGGCGGTTCTCGTCGAACCACGCCGGACCCTGCACCGTCAGCTCGGCGAGCCGGGCCAGCTCCTGGCCGCCGGCCTCGCCGAAGCGGCGCATGAAGAACTGCATGATCGCCACCATCTTGTCCTCGTCCCACCGCTCGATGCCGATGATCGTGAACGGCGGCCCGGCGTACTCAGCCGGCAGGTACGCGGCTGGGTTTGCCTGGGTCGAGTCGATGTAGGCGTTGACGCCGTCCTTGAACCCGGTCATCATCGTCTGGATGTCCTCGGGCAGCGCGTCGAACTGCGCCTGGCGCTCGGCGGGCGTGTAGAAGAACGTGCGGACGAGCTGGTCGGACTCGACGAAGTCCTGGCCGAAGGCTTCGGCGAGGCGGCCGGCCGAGGCGCGCCAGAAGTTCTCCATCTGGAAGAGCCGGTCCTGCGCGGCTGCGAAGCCCTGGCCGAAGAACGCGGCGGCCTCGGTCTCGGCCGTGATGTGCGGCACGCCCCACGTGTCGCGGTCGATCTCGACCGTCGTGCCGTCGGGAGTCTGGAGGCTGAGGTCTTGCGCGGCCTGGCCGTAGGCTGCCAGAGGAGCGAGGAAGAGGAGAAGCGCGTAGCGTCGAAGCATGGGAGCAGAGGCGTTTGGTGATCGGGGCCTCAGCATACACACAGTGCTGTGTCCAAGACAAGCCCGATCCGCCGCTTGTATTTTCGGCTCTCTCCTCCCCGACGCTATGAAATCTCGCATCCAAGCTCTCAACGCTGACCTCTTCGACGAGATCGTCACCCTCCGCCGCTGCCTCCACCGCCGGCCGGAGCTGGCCTTCGAAGAGCACGAGACCGCCGCGCTCGTGGCCGAGACGCTCAGCACGCTCGACGGTGTGACGGTGCAGACCGGCATCGCCAAGACCGGGGTCGTTGCCACCATCGAGGGGGCACAGCCCGGCCCGGCGCTCGCCCTTCGGGCCGACATGGACGCGCTCCCGATTCAGGAGGCGAACGAGTTCGACTTCGCCTCGGAGCACCCCGGCCGGATGCACGCTTGCGGGCACGACGCGCACACGGCCTCGCTCCTGGGCACGGCCAAAATCCTCCACGCGCTCCGCGACGAGCTGCACGGCAGCGTCCGCCTGCTCTTCCAGCCGAGCGAGGAGAAGCACCCCGGCGGCGCGTCGGTGATGATCGACGAGGGCGCGCTCGACGCCGATCTCCCCGACGGCTCGCCCGCGCCCGAGGCCATCTTCGGGCAGCACGTCTTCCCCGCGCTGCCGGCCGGCACGCTCGGCGTCCGCAGCGGCGACTTCATGGCGAGCGCCGACGAGGTCTACCTCACCGTCGGCGGCGAGGGCGGGCACGCCGCCGCGCCGCACACCCTCGCCGCCGACGCCGTGCTCGCGCAGGCGCACGTCCTGACCGCGCTCCAGAGCATCGTCAGCCGCCATGCACCGCCCGACGTGCCGAGCGTCCTCTCGTTCGGCAAGGTCACCGCCGACGGGGCGACGAACGTGCTCCCCGAGACTGTCCGCCTCGAGGGCACCTTCCGGGCAATGGACGAGGCGTGGCGCTTCCGGGCGCACGAGCTGATCCGCCGCGTCGCCGAGCACACCGCCGCCGCGCTCGGGGCGACGTGCGAGGTCGAGATCAGGGTCGGCTACCCGGCGCTCTCGAACGACCCGGCGCTCTCGAACGAGGTCCGGGCCGGGGCCGTCGCCTACGTTGGCCCAGAGCGGGTCGTCGACCTGCCGCAGTGGTTCGCGGCGGAGGACTTCGCGTTCTACACGCAGCGGATGCCTGGCGCGTTCTACGTGCTCGGGGTCGGCAACGAGGCGGCCGGCATCACGCACGGCCTGCACACGCCGCGCTTCACGATCGACGAGGACGCGCTCCGCCTCGGGCCGGGCTTCATGGCCTACCTCGCGTGGCGGCACGGGGCCGATGCCCACTGCCTCCGTGGCTGAAGCTCCCGTGGCCGAAGCCGACGCCGCCCCTGACACGGCGGCGGCACGCGGCGGCGGTAGCTTCTCGCCCCTCCGCCTAGCCCCGTCCCGATTCCGCCTAGCCCCGTCCCGATGCCCGGTCCCGACTTCCCGCCCTTCCCCGGCTTCCGCGCCGAAGGCTTGCAGTTTCTCCGCGACCTCAAGCGCCACAACGAGCGCGACTGGTTCAAACCCCGCAAGCAGACCTACGAGGACGAGCTCCGCTGGCCCCTTCAGTGCCTCGTCGCCGATGCGGCCCACCGCGCGCCGGCGCACGGCCTCCCGCTCACCGGCGACCCGAAGCGCTCGGTCTTCCGCCTCTACCGCGACACGCGGTTCTCGAAAAACAAGCTGCCGTACAAGACCCACGTCAGCGCGGTGCTCTCGCGCAACGGCGGGCGCAAAGACCCCGGCAGCCTCTACGTCCACGTCGAGCCCGGCGCGTCGTTTCTGGCCGGCGGCTACTGGCACCCCGAGCCCGACCTGCTCCGCCGCTGGCGCGGGCAGATCGTGGACGACCCGGCGAGCTTTCTGGAGATGACGAACACGATGGCGGCGGCGGGCTATCCGGTCGCGCCGCTCGATTCGCTCAAGCGGATGCCGCGCGGATTCCAGGCCGAGGCCGAGTCGGAGGTGGCGGACTGGCTGAAGGCCAAGTCGCTCATCGTCCGCCGCGACGTGACGGACGACGAGGTGATGACGCCGGCCTTCACCGAGACCGTGATCGAAACGGCGACTGCGTTCCTGCCACTGCTGGCCTTCGGCTGGGACGCGATGGAGCTGGCCTGAGCCGGGGTTTGCGCCGAGCCGGCCACCGCCCGATCTTGTAGGAAATCTCACCTGCCTCGCCATGACTGCCGCTGCCGCCCGCCGCCTCACGCTCAGCCCAGAAGCCTACCTCGAATGGGAGGAAGGCCAGGACGAGAAGCACGAATACTACCAGGGCGAGGTGTTCCTCATGGCCGGAGGTACGGAGACTCACGCCCGGCTCATCAGCAACCTCCACTTCATGCTGCGCAGCGCGTTGCGCGACAGCGATTGCACCGGCTACACCGACGCTCTCCGCGTTCAGGTTGAAGCGCATAACCTCTACACCTACCCGGACCTCTCCGTCGTTTGCGGCGAGGCCGTGTTTGCGGACGAGCGACGAACAAATCTGCTCAATCCGGTCGTGCTCGTCGAAGTCTTGTCGCCCTCGACCGAGCGCTACGACCGGACGACCAGGGGGCGGCTCTACCGGAGCATGCCGTCGCTCGAAGGCTACGTCACGGTCTCGCAGGACAGCCCCGCCGTGGACGTGCTCACCCGCACCGACGACGGCTGGCTGCTCCGCAGTGAGGAGAACGCGCAGGTCGCCCTGCCGCCGCTCGGCGTGACGCTCGCCCTGGCCGACCTCTACGACGGCGTCACCTTCCCCGAGCCGGGCACCCTCGACCGGCCCGTGCCGCGCGGCTGACGCCGACTCGGATGGGCGTAGCTTGCGCTCAGCGGCCCGACGCCTTGAGTTCGAAGGCCGTTTGCCCGAAAATCAACCGTGCGCCGACTGGTTCTTGGTACCGTCTTTTCCTCTCAATCCGCCCCCGGTACCATGACCCGATCCGCCCTCCTGCTCGCCCTCGCCGCCCTGACGCTCGCGGCCTGCGACGCGAACGACCCCACGCTCGACCTGCTGTTGCCCGACACGGACGATTCGAGCGAGCCGAGCGATGCGCTCGACCTGCTGCCGCTCGCGGTCGGCAACCGCTGGATCACCGACTTCATCCAGACCGACGGCACCGTCACCGAGACGACGGCCGACACGCTCACCGTCGTCCGCGACACCGTGATTGCCGGTGAACGGTGGGCCGAGGTCGAAGGCTCGCGCGACCGCCGGTCGATCCCCGCCGGGTGGTACACGAACCGCGAGAGCGGCGTCTGGAAGTGGCTGGACGTGGAGGAGGACGAGCCCTACCTCCTCTATGCGTATCCGGCTGACGAGGGCGACACCTACACGCTCCCTGGCAGGTCCAACTTCACGGTCACCGTCGCCGACACGGCCGTGCCCGTCGAGATCTCCAGCGGCACCTTCTCGGGCATCCTGTACGAGCTAGACACGGACGAGGCCTACGGCTACCCTGTCAGCGACGGCGAGGGGCGGCTGGACCGCATCCTGATCCCCGGCCGGGGGTTCGCCTTCATCGGCTGCGCCTACCTCGGGCAACCGGGGGACGGCGGCCTGGTCGTGACGAAGCGACTCGACTGGCACGTTCGCTCTTTCGAACCGGCTCGCTGACGCACCGCCTGTCCGAAACGACGAAGCCCCGGTCACCTCTCGGCGGTCGGGGCTTTTCGCGTAGGTGGGGCAGGTCAGATCGCTGCGGGCGTGACGGCCTCGACGCGGGTGATGGCCGGGACGGCTCGCTTGAGGGCCTGCTCGATGCCGGCGCGCAGCGTCATCATGCTCATCGGGCACGTTCCGCACGCGCCGAGGAGCTCGAGCTCGACCACGAACTCGTCGGTCACGCTCTGGAGGCGGACGCTGCCGCCGTCGGCCATCAGGTAGGGCCGGATCTGGTCGAGGGTCTCCTCGATGCGCTGGTGCAGCGCGGGGTCGGTGTGCAGCGTCTCGGGCATGGCGGCAAGATACGGTCAGCGGTAGAGGATTTCGATGGGCTGCGTGGCCGGCAGGTCGGCGTTGCGGATCGAGACCTGCTGCGCGGTGAGCTCGGCGATGCGGCGGAACGCCTGGGCGCTGGGGCTGTCGGGCGCGGAGGCCACGATCGGCGTGCCGCGGTCGCCGGCCTCGCGCGTGGCCTGCTCGATGGGCACCTCGCCCAGGAGCGGCAGCGCTAGGTCCTCGGCGAGCCGCCGCGCGCCGCCCTCGCCGAAGAGGAAGTACTTGCGCTCGGGCTGGTCCGGCGGCGAGAAGTAGGCCATGTTCTCGACGATCCCGAGGATCGGGACGTTGACGTTGCCGAACATCGCCACGCCCTTGCGCGCGTCGGCGAGCGCGACCTCCTGCGGCGTCGAGACGATCACCGCGCCGGTCAGCGGGACGGTCTGGACGATGGTGAGCTGGATGTCGCCCGTGCCCGGCGGCAAGTCGAGGACCAGGTAGTCGAGGTCGCCCCAGGCGGCGTCGTTCAGGAACTGCCGGACGGCGGAGGAGACCATCGGCCCGCGCCAGACGACGGCCTGCGTCTCATCGACCAGGAAGCCCATCGACAAGAGCTTGACGCCGTGCTTCTCGAGCGGCACGATCTTGCGGTCCTCCCCCACGCGCGGCTTCTCCTCCGGCCCGACCCCGAACATCAGCGGGATCGACGGGCCGTAGATGTCGGTGTCCACGAGCCCGACCGCCGCGCCCTCCTGCGCGAGCGCGACAGCCAAGTTGGCCGCGACGGTGCTCTTGCCGACTCCACCCTTGCCGCTCGCCACTGCGATGATGTTTCGGACCCCGCCGAGCACGGGCGGCTGCGCGCCGCCGCCGGCCGGCGGGCCGGTCTTGCTCGTCACGTTCGAGGTCATGTGGACCGTCACCTCGGCGTCGGCATCGACGAGGGTGTGGACGGCCTTGACGCACGCGCTGCGGATCTGCTCCTTGAGCGGGCACGCCGGGGTCGTGAGCACGACCGTGAAGGCAACCTGCTGCCCCTCGACCTCCACGTCCTTGACCATGTTCAGGGTGACGAGGTCGCGCCCGAGGTCGGGTTCGATGACGTTCGAGAGGGCGTCGAGGATCTGGTCTTTCGTCATGGCGGCGCAGGGTGCAAGTCGGACGGCGTGCGGGTCGAGGGAGCGGCGGTTCACGGCGAGGGCGGGGACGGGTTCCAGCTTTGCGCGCTCCTCACGGGGCCCCCCCGCCGTGCTTGCAATCACTCGCTCCGCTCGTTCAAGCTGCGCGCGGCTGTCCCCCTCGACGAGGGGACAGTTTCGCGACGTAGGGAGCGTAGCGACCACGAGCGAAGCGGGGGTCCGCTCCTCACGCCCGCTCCGCCAGCCACCGCAGCGCCAAGCCGTGCCGGAGACCGCGCGGGCTCGGCCGGACGGCCGCGAACCCGAAGCGCTGCACGAAGGCGTGGAGGATGAGCACCCCGGCGGCGTAGACATCCGCCCGCCCCGCGAGCACCTCCGGGTCGAGCGCGAGCACCTCGGCCGCCGACAGCCCGAGCAGCCGGTCCCGCCACGCCCGGACGGTGCCGGCCGAGACCGGAGCCGTCGGGTCCTTCGCCTGCGCGAGCGCGCCGAGCACCCGGACCGTCCCCGACGAGCCGACGAGCGGCAGGCTCGCGTCTACGTTCAGCCCATCGAACGCCTCGGTGACCAGGGCCTCGGCGCTTGCGATGGCATCGAGTGAGGGCGGCAGCGCCGGGAAGCAGCGCTCGGTGAGCCGCACCGAGCCGATGTCCACGCTCGTGCGCTGAGGTTCGGCGGCGGCGGCGCGGCCGGCCACCACCTCCGTCGAGCCGCCCCCGATGTCGATCACGCAGGCGGCGTCCAGGTCGGGGTAGGCCGAGCAGGCCGCGCGGAAGCTCCACAGCGCCTCCTCCTCGCCGGAGATCACCCGGTAGTCTAGCCCGAGCGCAGCAACCTGCGCCGTGAGGTCGCCGAGATTTTGGGCGTCGCGCGAGGCGCTCGTCGCACCGATCACCACAGTCTCGGCCCCGAGCTCGTCGGCGATGGCTTTGTAGTCGGCGAGCGCGGCCACGACTCGGGCGATGGCCTCCGGCGCGAGCCGGCGATTCGCGTCGACGCCCTGCCCGAGCCGGACGTAGCGGTCGGCCTCGCGGACGATCTCCAGCCGCCTGCGGCCGACGTCGGCCACGAGCAGCAGCGCCGTGTTCGTTCCCACGTCTACGGTAGCGATGCGAGTAACGCTGCGCGTCATCACGCCTCGCTTGGTTTCGAGGCGACGACGCTCCACCACTCGGCCTCGGTCGCCTCGTCGTAGACCGAGAAGCCGGCTCCGCCGATGGCCTCGACCATCACCTCGCGGTCGGTCCGCAGGAGGCCCGCGAGGACGAGCCGGCCCCCCGCCTTCGCAGGGGCAGGCTGCACGAGCTTCGCGGCGAAGCCGGGCAGCAGGTCCAGCAGCACGTTCCGGTTGATGTTGGCGAAGACGAGGTCGAAGCCGGTCTCCGGCACCACGTCGAGCGAGCCTTCGCGGACCTCGAAGCGGTCGGCGACGCCGTTGAGGAGCGCGTTCTCGGTGGCGTTCGTCGTGGACCACGGGTCGATGTCGAAGCCGAGGGCTGAGGCCGCCCCGAGCTTAAGGGCGGCGATGCCGAGGACGCCGGTGCCGGTGCCGGCGTCGAGGACGGCCTCGCGGCCGCGCACCAGGCCGGGCAGGAAGCGGAGGGCTAGGCGCGTGCTCTCGTGATAGCCGGTCCCGAAGCTCATCTTCGGGTCGATCTCCAGGAGCAGCTTGTCGGCGTGCTGCGGGGGCACGTCCGCCCACGTGGGCTTGATGAGGAAGCGGCCGACGGCGAGCGGGCGGACGGTCTCCTCCCAGCGCGCGTTCCAGTTCTCGTCGCGCACGAGGCGCTCCTCGATGCCGTCGGGCAGGTCGTGGGCGCGGAGCCAGCGCTCGACCTGCTCGCGGCGGACCGCGCTCCAGGCGCTCGCCGGGCCGTAGGCGCGGAGCCGGTCGGCCTCCTCGGTGAAGCTCTCGAAGTCGAGGTCGGCCAGCTCGGCGATGAGGAACTCGTGGTAGCGGTCCGGGACGTCGAGGACCAGTTCGACTGTTTTCATCCCAGCCCTACGCCTCGGACAGCGCCGGGTTCGGCGGGGCCGCAGTCGTGTCCGGCAGCGGGGGCCGTGGCGGCGGTGGGGGCGGCGGTGCGCGTCGGCGCTCGACGGTGATGCCCCAGGCCGAGGGGTCGGTCGGCGGACCGCCGTTGAAGCGGTTGAAGGCGTGCGAGTCGTCGGTCTCGAAGTGGACGGTGTAGGTCCCCGCCGGGAGGGTGACGGTGCCGTCGAAGACGCGGTTCTTGCGCGCGCCGCCGGCCGGCTCGGTGTTGGAGCGCGTCATCTCCCAGACGTGGTCCTCGGCGCTCGTGATCCAGCCCCAGTCGAACCGGCCCGAGGGGAGAATTTCGCCGACGGCATAGACGTGGAGGTCGGTCTCGGCGTCGAGCGTGAAGGTCCGCCGGACGCGCTGCCCGTTGCCGAGCGGCGCGAGGCGGATCGGGAGCTCGGCCGTGCCGGCGGGCGGCAGCGCCGTCTCGGCGTCGCGCTCGCTGCGGCGCGTCACGGCGACGGGCGCAAAGGTGGGGTCGAGGGCGAAGAGGGTCACGCCCCAGCGCTCGGGGTGGTCGGGGGCGTCGTCGTGCCAGCCGTCCGGGCTGTGGGTGTCGTCGGTCTGGAAGTGGAGCGTGTAGTCGCCGGGGGCGAGGGCGAGCGGGGTCTCCTCGGTCCGGTTGCGCCGCTCGCCGCCGGCGGGACGCGTCCGGTCGTAGGCCATCTCCCAGACGGTCCCCGCGCCGTCGCGGATGAGCCACGCGTAGTCGTAGCGTTCGTCGCGGCTCGAGATCTCGCCCTCGGCCCAGACCCAGGCTTGAAGCGAATCGCCGAGGGTAAACATGGCCGTCTCCAGGGCGTCGTCGCCGATGCCGGTGAGCGCGGCGACGGTCGGGAGCCGGGTCCACGGGTCGAAGGCGGCGACGGCGTCGCGGTCGTCGGCATAGAGAAAGAGGCCCCACCCGGCCGGGTCGAGGGGTGGGTTCGCGCGCCAGCGGCCGGGGTCGTGGGAGCCGTCGGTCTCGAACGCCGCGCGGTAGAGGCCTGGGGCGAGGTCGAGCGTGGCCTCGGCCCGGCGGTTCTTGATGGACCCGCCCGCCGGGACGGTGTTGGTCGTCGTCATCGTCCAGACGCGCTCGCCGGTCGAGAGGTTGTCGATCCAGCCGACGTCGGCCGGGGTGTCGAACAGCTCGCCCGTGGCGCGGAGGCGGAGCGGGGTCGGGCGGCGCACCTCGAAGAGATAGGCGAGCGCCTCGTCGTCGTCGGTGGCGGCCCCGGCCCAGACCAAGTCCGGCCCGGCAGGCACCGCGTCGCGGTCGTCGCCGCGGAGAAGGCGGGCCGCCGGGTCCGGGTCGAGGAGGCGGAGGCGGAACTGCCACTTGCTCGCGTCCGACTCCCAGGCGCGGTTGCCGAAACGGAACAGCCCGGCGACGCGCTCGGCGAACGAGTCGCCCGCGTCGATGGCGAGGAGGGGGTCGCCGAAGGTCGTGAAGTAGGCGTCGTAGGTCCCGGCGTCGAGCGTGAGGGTGTCGGTCGCCGAGGCGAGGGTCGCGCGCTCGCGGGTCGCAGTCTCGGGGGTCAACTGCCAGACCACGGCGCGGTTGGCGCGGCGGACGATCCAGCCGTAGGCGGCGAGGGCCGAGTCCGTCTCGAACGACCCCGTGGCGACGACGGCGAGGCGCGTCGGCCGGTCCAGCCGGAACGCCTCGTGGCGGAGCCGGTCGGCGTCCCAGCCGCCGCCGAAGTCGACGAACCCGCGCTCGGCCTTGGCCTCGAGGCTGGCCCGGGCGATGAGGCCGAGGCCAAGCGCGGCGAGCACGGCGAGGAGCAGACGGGACACGTCGCGGCGCGACATAGCGTGGAGGCGGAGGGCGAGGGCGTCGGCGGCTCTACGGCGGGACCGGTGGGAAGTTGCCCGTGACGGCGGGGCTATATTCTTGCGTCCCCGCGCTCCTGTGCGCTCCGGCGGGCCGCCCCACCGGAGCCGCTGAAATCGAGGCCGGGTGCAACCCTGCCTGGCGTCTTTGCGATACCCCGGCCTGTCCGCTCTCGCCCCGAGGCTTCCCTGCCCACCGTGCCGCTCTCCTCGCTCTCGCTCTCGCGCGTTCGCCCGGCGCTCGCCGGCTCGGCCCGCCGCGCGCTGCCGTGGGCGGCCGTGGGGGTCGGGTGGGTGCTGCTCGTGGTGTACCACGTCGGGATCACGGCCGTCGGCGAGCCGCCCTCGGCGATGACGCTGGTGCTGGTCAACCTCGGCGTGGTGGCGTGCGCCGGGCTGGGGGCGGTGCTGCTGGCCGACGTGCTGAGCCGGCGGACGTACAACCCGGTGCGCGCGCTGTGGCACCCGCTCGTGGCGACGGCGCTCGGCCTCGGCGTGGCGGCGGCGGCGACGCTGCTGACGGCCGGCGGCGCGAGCGTGGACCCGCAGACTGGCGTGCCGGCGGGCTTCGCCGACGCGCTCCAGATCGGCATCGTCGCGCTCGCCGAGACCGTCGTGGCCTTCGTGCTGCTGTTCTCGCTGCGGGCGCTGATCCTCTTCAAGCGCACGGCCGGGAGCGTCCGCAACTGGCGGCTGATGCTCGGGGCGATGACCGCGGCGGCGCTCGTGCTCGTCGGCACCGGGGCGACGGACTCGGCCAACGAGAGCATCCCCCACATCGTGCTGCTCGTCGGGGCGGTCGGGCTGATGGTGCTCAACGCGTTTCGCCTGGCCTGGATCGTCTACCTCCCGTTCCGCCAGAAGATGCTCACGCTCGGGCTGTGCCTCGGCCTGATCGTGTGCCTCGGCCTGCTGGTCGACCACGGCGGGCGCACGGTCGTCACCGGCTCGTCGTTCGGGCTGGAGTTCGACGAGGACCTGACGCTGACGGCCGTCTTCTCCCAGCCGCTGAGCCAGTTCGTGACGATGACGTTCGGGTTCGGGATTCTCTACGCCGTCACGGCCGTCCTCTCGCTCCTCTTCCACCTCCCGACGGCGGCGGCGCTCCAGCAGAAGACCGGCGAGATGGAGGCCCTCCACGCCCTGGCCCGGCTCTCGAGCGAGGTCTTCGACCGCGACCGGCTGGTCGACACGGTCGCGAGCGCCCCGGTCGAGGCCGGGGTGGCGCAGGCGGCGTGGTTGGCCCTCGTCGACGAGTCCACCGGCTCGCTCGCGCCCCGCGTCACGGCGGCCCTCGGCCTGACGCCCGTCCAGATCAAGGCCCTGGTCGACGTCGAGACGCTCACGCGCGACGCGCTCGACAGCAGGGCACCGCTGCTGCTGCGCCAGGCCCCGGCGGACCACCGCGTCCGCGCCCGCCCCGGCGACGGGTTGGGCAGCCTGCTGGTGCTCCCGCTCGTGGCCCACGAGGCAGCGCTGGGCGCGCTCTTCGCCACGCGCGCCGTCGCCGAAGGCTTCGAGTCTGACGACGTCGACGCGCTCGCCACCTTCGCCGCCCAGGCCGCGCTCGCGCTCAACAACGCCGACCTCTTCGCCGAGCGCCTCGAGCGCGAGCGCCTCGAGCGCGAGCTGGCGATCGCCCGCGAGGTGCAGCAGCGCCTGCTGCCCCAAACGCTCCCGACCCTGCCCGGCGTCACCCTCTCGGCCACGAGCGTCCCGGCCCAGGAGGTGTGCGGCGACTACTACGACTTCGTCGAGATCGGCCCGCACTGCCTCGGCGTGATCGTCGGCGACGTGTCGGGCAAGGGCACGAGCGCGGCGTTCTACATGGCCGAGCTCAAGGGCATCTTCCAGTCGGCCAGCCGGCTGACGCAGTCGCCGGCCGAGCTGCTGGCGCGGGCCAACGAAGCCCTCGCCGGGTCGCTCGGCAAGAACGCCTTCATCACGGCGGTCTACGGGATTTTGAACACGGAGGCCGGCATCTTCACCTTCGCCCGCGCCGGGCACTGCCCCGTGGCGCTGGCGCGGGCCGACGGCAGCGTGGAGCTGCTCCGCGTCGGCGGCCTCGGCCTGGGGATGGACCCCGGCCCGCTCTTCCGCAGCGCGCTCACCGAGGAGCAGGTCCGCCTCCGGCCGGGCGACACGTTCGTGCTCTACAGCGACGGCCTGGTCGAGACCCGGAGCCGCGCCGGTGACGAGTACGGCTACGACCGCCTCGCCGACGCCGTCGCCCGCCACCGCCCGCTCGCCCCCGAGGCCCTGCGCGATGCGCTCCTCGCCGACCTCTACGCTTTCGCGGGTCACGACGAGTGGGACGACGACCTGACGCTCGTCGTGGTCAAGTGGGACGGGGCCTCCCGGCCGGCCGCCGTCGCTGCCGCACTCGACGCTCACGGCACGGCGTAGCTTGCGCCCCCTCTCTGTTTCACCTTCCGATCCCCCGACCTGTGAGCTCCTTCTCCGTCACCTTCCGCTCGCCCGACGACCATGTCTGCGTCCTCGACCTCAAGGGCGAGCTGGACGCCCACACGTCCGGCGAGCTGGAGGCCGCCTTCCAGAAGTGCCTCGACGACCAGCGCCCGCGCATCGTCGTCCACGGCGGCGACCTCCAGTACATCTCGTCGGCCGGGCTGGGCGTGTTCATGGCCTACATCGAGGAGGTCCGCGCGCAGGGCGGCGACATCAAGATCGCCGCGCTCCTGCCGCGCGTCTACAACGTCTTCGACCTGCTCGGCTTCCCCGTCCTCTTCGACATCACCGACTCCGAGGCCGAGGCGGTTGCCCACTTCGACGCCGCCTGACCCGATGCAGACGGTCTGACCCGATGCCCGCCGCCCTTCCTACGCTCACGATCCCGAGTGCCACGCGCCACCTCGCGCGGGTGCGGCGGTTCGTGGACGAGCGCGCGAGTGCCGCCGGCTTGAGCGAGCGCGCCGTGGGCGAGGTCCAGCTCGCCGTGGACGAGGCCTGCGCGAACGCCATCGAGCACGCCTACGGCGGGCAGGACGGCGGCGAGGTGGAGGTGGCGACGCGGCAGGACGCCGACCGGTTCACCGTCATCATCCGCCACCGGGGCGTCCCCTTCGACCGGGCGAAATACACCCCACCGGACCTCCAGCGTGCTGCCGCCGAGCGCTGGAAGGGTGGCTTCGGCGTGGCGCTGATGCACCGGCTCGTGGACCGCGTCGAGTACCGCCGGCGCGGCTCCACCAGCGAGGTCTACCTCGTCAAGCTCCTCAACGGCACCGACGATGGGGGCCATGAGCCTGTCCTCAAGCCGGCCTAGCGCCAAGTACCGTTATTCGTCGTCCTCTCCGCTGCCGAACTGCGCTCGCATAGCCTGGGCGAAATTGTCGAGATCTCCAGAGAGCAGTGCGCGCCATTCGCCCCTGTACCGCTTCACCGTGACCACCTCGGTTTTGCTTATGGTCATCCCCATCATCGCGGTGCGGTTCCGCATCACGACGTGGGCGAGCGAGTCCCCCTCCACCACGTGGCCGACTGCCTCGGCCTCCAGGTTGCGGAGAGCCTCTCCCATCTCAGGCTGAATTCCGAAAACGGCCCCGATGAAATGCACAAAGACATCCATGGGCGGTAGCGCAGCGATCACGGCGGGATCGGTCTCGCCGATGAACATCGCGGCAAAGGTGCCCGACGAGTCAACAGAGGCGATGTCCATAACGAGCCGCTTGAGACTTCCGAGTGCGTCCGGGTGCATGAGCGTAGCGGCACGCTCGAAGTCCGCGTCTTTGACCGCGTCCATGAGCTGAGCCGCCGCGTCCTCAGGCGTAGTCTGGGCTGCAACCGAGGGCCCGAGCGAAAGGACGAGAGCCAGCAGAGCGATGCGGAGCATGGGGTCTGGGGAGAACGTGGAGCCGCGCTACTCGTCGCCGAGCAGCCCCTCGAAGACCTCGGCGTCGTGGCCGTCGCCGAGGATGAGGTGGCCCATCCGGTCGCGCTTGGTGCGGAGGTAGGCCGCGTTGTCGTCGTTCGGCGCGATCTCGATCGGCACGCGCTCAGCGATCTCGAGGCCGTAGCCGGCCAGGCCGATGCGCTTGGTCGGGTTGTTGGTCATCAGGCGGAGCTTGCGGACGCCGAGGGCGCGCAGGATCTGGCAGCCGGTGCCGTAGTCGCGGTGGTCGGGCTGGAAGCCGAGGGCCTCATTGGCCTCGACGGTGTCGAGCCCTTCCTCCTGGAGCTTGTAGGCGCGGAGCTTGTTGACGAGCCCGATGCCCCGCCCTTCCTGCTTCATGTAGAGCACCACGCCCTGGCCGGCGCGCTCGACCTGGGCGAGGGCGGTGGCGAGCTGCTCGCCGCAGTCGCAGCGGTTGGAGCCGAAGATGTCGCCGGTCACGCACTGGCTGTGGACGCGTACGAGGACGGCCTCGTCCTCGGTCCACGCGCCTTTGGCGAGCGCGAGGTGGACCTCGCCGGTGAGCGTCTCCTCGAAGGCGTGGAGCCGGAAGCGCCCGTGCTTGGTCGGCAGCTCGACCTCGGCGACCTCGGCGACGAGCGCCTCGGTCCGCATCCGGTAGGCGATGAGGTCCTTGATGGTGACGAGCCGCATCCCGAAGGCGTCGGCGATGCGGCGGAGGTCGGGGACGCGCGCCATCGTCCCGTCGTCGTTCATGATCTCGATCAGCACGCCGACGGGCGCGAAGCCGGCGAGCCGGGCGAGGTCGGTGACGGCCTCGGTGTGGCCGGCGCGGCGGAGGACGCCGCCGGTCTGCGCGCGCAGCGGGAAGATGTGGCCGGGCCGGGCGAACTCAGTGGTTTTCGCAGCGGGGTCGGCGAGGGCGCGGATGGTCTTGGCGCGGTCGGCGGCCGAGATGCCGGTCGTGGTGCCGAGGTTGTAGTCGACCGAGACGGTGAAGGGCGTGTCGAAGAGCGCCGAGTTGGCCTGCTCCATCATGCCGAGGTCGAGCGCGGCGGCGCGCTCGCGCGTCAGCGGGACGCACATCAGCCCGCGCCCGTGCTTCGCCATGAAGTTGACCAGCTCCGGCGTGATGGTCTCGGCCACCCCGACGAAGTCGCCCTCGTTCTCGCGGTCCTCGTCGTCGACGACGATCACGAGGCGGCCGGCGCGGAGGTCTTCGAGGGCGTCTTCGATCCGGTCGAACAGGGGGGTCTCGGGCATGGCGAACTCCGCGCTGGTTTCCGGCTGTAACGGGTCCTCGGATGGCGGGTTCGCGCGAGGCGGGGGAGAAGCGCGGAAGACGAGAGAAGCGGAGGCCCCGAGTCTGCCGCCTCGTCCTCGCCTCAGTCCTTGGTCACGATCGAGGCGATGGCGTTCTTGTCGATGCGGAGCTTGACGTTGTCGTCGACCTGCGTCAGCACGCTCGCCTCGTCCACCTTCGTGACGGTGCCGTGGACGCCGCCGATGGTCACAATCCGGTCGCCCTTCTTGACGCCTCCGATCATCGACTTCCGGGTGTCCTCGCGCTTCTTCTGGGGGCGGATGATGAAGAAGTAGAAGACGATGAAGACGAGCAGGAAGGGCAGGAACAGCCCGGCGAGGCCTCCGCCGCCCTCGGGAGGGGGGCCGCTGAGGAGGAAGAGGTGGAGGGCGAGCACGGGCATCGGAAGGGGCGAGAAAGCAAGGGGGGCGGGAGCCACCGAAGATACGCCGCCTCGCCGAAAGGCTCGGCCCGCCGGCCGACGTACGAAGCTACCGGGTGCTACTACAGGATCCCCCCGAGCGCCCCCGCACTCGGCCCGGACAGGTGGGAAATCTGTAACGCGAATCGGGCCGGCCGGCCCTTTGCCGAGCCGCTAGGGGGTGGCTGGGGTTACGGTCTCCCCCGTTGATTCCGGCCGGCCCGTCGGCCCCTCGTGCCCGGCGCAATAGTGGCCAATCCCCTGGCAGAGACGCCGTCCCGGTGCGAATCCCGGGCGCGCTCTACTCACTCCAACCCATCCCTCCACGACCACCATGCGCTCGTTCCTCACGCTCTTTCTTTTCGGCACGTTCCTTCTCACCGGCTGCGCCGACGACGCCTTCGCCCCGCTCGATGAGGCTTCGGGCCTCACGGACCACCCGGCCCACGCGGCGGCACCCGATGCCCCGGACGGCACCTTCTTCAAAGCGTGGTCGGCTCCCGACGCCTCGGTCTACTACGAAATGTCGTTCGACGACATGGAGCGGCCCGCTCAGTCCAAGTCCGGCCCCAGCCAGGGCAGCTTCACCGGCCAGGGCATGTACATCCCCGAGGGGCGCGTGGTCCTCGGCTCTGGCGAGGCCCCCGACCCTGTTCCGTTCACGATCCGCGGAAGTCTGAGCGAAGGCCGCCACGTCAGCCTCACCCTCGAGGGCGAGGACGGCCGCCTGCTCGCTACGGCATCGGGCCGCGCCAACCAGGCCTACTCCCGGCTCCTGGTGGACATCAGCTTCGTGCACGGCCGCACCACCAGCGTCATGCTCTTTCCGGAGGACGACTAGCCGCGCGCGGTTGCAGACCACCACGCGACCTAGCCCCCGAGCGCTCGCGGCTTTCTGCCGCGGGTGCTTTTTTTATCTCCCTCCCAGTTTCCCGTAGGCGATGAGGCGGGACGCCTGCCGGCGCAGCAGGGGCTGCTCCATCAGCCAGCGCACAGGGCGCGTGAGGCGCGGCTCGTCGGCTCCGAGCAGCGGAGCGAGGGCGAAGCGGTGGGCGAGGCGCTGCGCGCGCTGCACCACGCGCACCGGCCCCTCGCGGCGGCGCTGCACCGCCCGGAGCAAGCACCCGCCGACCTGCCCGGCGCGGAGGCCGTCGGCCAGCAGTTCCGCCGCGCAGGCGGCATCCTGGATGGCGAGGTTGATGCCGACCATCCCGACCGGACTCATCGCGTGCGCCGCGTCGCCGAGGCAGAGGAGGCCGGGGCGGTGCCAGCGGTGCAGCCGGTCGATCTGCACGCGCAGCAGCGCCGTCCGGCTCCAGTCGTCGAGCGCCCCCACGCGGTCGGCGAGGTCCGGGGCCGTCCGGGCGATATCGTCGCGGAACGCGGCCAGGCCGCGCGCCCGGAGGTCGGGGAAGCTGTCCCTGTGGAGGATGGCACCGACCTGCCAGTGGGTGCCGGCGTCCATCAGCGCGAGCATCGCGCCTCGGCCGAACCGGAAGTAGGCCCCGGCCTCCGCATCGTCTTCGGGAAGGCGGGGGAGCGTGAACCACAGCACGTCGAGGGGCACGCCGTAGGCCTTCGGTTTTAAGCCGGCCTGGGCGCGGAGCACGCCGCTGCGCCCGTCGCACGCCACGGTCAGCGGCGCGCGGAGCGTATGCCGCTCGCCGTCTTTCTCGTAGACCACGCCGCGCACCACCCCACCCTCCTCGACGAGCGCCTGCACATCTGCCCCCGTGACAAAGCGCGCGTGCGGGTAGCGGGCGACCTCCGCGAAGACGAGCGGCAGGAAGTCCGCCTGCTGCATCAGCAGCACGAACGGGAACGGCGTGGCGAGACCGCTGAAGTCCGCAAACCGCACCGGCCCGCCGGCATCGACGGCGGTGAAGTGGGTCGTCTTGGCGTGTGGCAGGGCGAGGGCGCGCTCGGCCAGCCCGACCTCCGCGAGCAGCTCCAGGACGGCCGGGTTGAGCGTGTTGCCCCGGAAGCTCCGGTCCAGGTCGGCATGCTTTTCGAGAACCGTCACGGCAACGCCGCGCCGGGCCAGGAGCAGCGCCAGCATGGCCCCGGCCGGTCCGCCGCCAACGATGATACAGGCCGGGTCCATCGGAGGATCGGAGGAGTGCGCGATGAGCAGACGTAGGAGCGAACCCACGCGTTCGCCCAGGTGGAGAACGAAGCGCCCCACTCACCCGGTCGGCGAGTCAGCCGTTCAGCGAAGCGGCGAGCCACGCGGCCACGGTGCGGGCTAGGGCGATGCGGGAGCGGGAGAAGATGTGGTCGTCGTCGAAGGTCCGAGCCGTGAAGGCTGGCGCGTCGGTCTCCTCGAACGCCTCGGCGAGCGGGCGGTGGTGCAAGAGGGGGACGGCCAGCTCGTCCTGCGCGGCGGCGACGAGCAGCACGGGCCGGGCCGTCAGCGCCGCCACGCGGTCCACGAGGTTCCAGTCGCCGCGCCGCGCCGCCATCTCCTCCACGAGGCCCTCGGCCGTGGCCCCCTGCAACGGCGGCACGAGGCCCTCGAACGCCTCGAGCGTGCGGGCGTGGATGGCCGGGACCTGCCGCATCAGCCGGGCGTGGAGGCCGAAGTTGAACGCCGCCAGCCCCGCCACCGCCGGCACGCGCGGGTCGGCCGCCGCCGCCACGAGCGCCGCGAACCCGCCCATCGAGTGGCCGACGGGCACGATCCGCTCCGGGTTGAGCCGGAAGTCGGCGGCGACGGCGGGGCGGCGGAGAAAGGCGAGCGCGGCCGTCACGTCTTCGAGCGCCTTCGCAACCGAGAACGTGCCGCCGCTGCCCCACGCGCCCCGGTAGTGGAACGTGGCGACGTTCCAGCCGCAGCGCCGCAGCGCCTGGGCGAGGTCGAAGTTGCGCTCGTTGCCGGGGCAGCCGTGGAGCAGCAGCACCGTCGGGTGCGGCCCCGGCCCGTCGGCGAGGTAGATGCAGCCGAGCACGCGGTCCCCGGCGCTCTCGAACGTGAACGCCCGGAGGTCCGGCGGGTGCGTGAGGTCTACCGTCGCCGGGTCGTGCGTCACGGGGTCCATGAATCGGGGGATTGAGGAACTGAGGGATCGGAGGATTGAAAAGAGCTGGAAGTCTCAGCGTTGGGGGAGTGCTCCCCATTCCCTCAATCCTCCGATCTCCCGATGGCCCTAGCCTTTCGGGCGGAGCGGGCGCATCATGACCTCGGAGATGAGGTAGTTGTCCGGCCCTTCGAGCACGTGAACCACGGTGTCAGCAATGCTCTCGGGCTGCATCGGGTTCTTCGATCCGCTCGTGCCCGCCTCGTCGGCGAAGTGGGTCTCGACCGAGCCGGGGTAGAGGCACGTCACCTTGATGCCGTCCTCGCGCAGCTCCTTCATGATGGCCTCGGAGAAGCCGCGCACGGCGAACTTGGTCGCGTTGTAGCCGCTGAGGCTCGGGTTGCCGAGGAGGCCGGCGACGGACGCGATGTTGACGATGTGCCCGCCGAAGCCGGCCTCGGCGTTCTGCGCCTTCATCATCGGGACGGCGGCTCGGGTGCAGAAGAAGAGGCCGGTCACGTTCGTGTCCATCATCACGTTCCAGTCCTCGTCACCGATCTCCTCGACGGGGTCGAAGCGGCCGAGGCCGGCGTTGTTGATCAGCACGTCGCACCGCCCAGCCTCATCTTCGACTTCTTGGAAGGCGCGCGCCACGTCGTCGGCGTCGCGCACGTCGCAGGCGACGGGGTGGAAGGCGTCGCCGAGGGCGTCCTGTGCGTCTTCGAGATCGTCGGTGCTGCGGGCGAGGCCGAAGACGGTCGCGCCTTTCGCCACGAGGGCATCGGCAAAGGCGCGGCCGAGGCCCCGGCTCGCGCCGGTGACGACGGCGACTTTGTTTTCGAGGGTCATGAGGTGAAGGGTCGGGAGGTGAGAGGTGAAGTCGAGAGGTGGAGGGCGGAAAGTCGAGACGCTTCGGTCGGCGAACGGATGCCCGACACTCGACTCTCCGACGCCCGACTCCGCAGCGGGTATCTTCCAACGGACCCCCTGCCGCTTTGTTCAGCCCGCCGTGCCTCGCTCCTCTCCCTTCGTTTTCGGCGGCCGGCCCTTCACGCCGGGCGAGGTGATCGACGGCCTCGCGCCGTTCGTCGGGGCCGAGCGGCAGGCGCGGATCGAGGCCGTGGTCGCGGCGCGGACCGCCGGCGTGGTGCCCGTCCTGGAGCGGGTCCACGACCTCGGCAACGTCAACGCCGTGTTCCGCAGCGCCGAGGGCCTGGGCTACGGCGCGGCCCACCTCGTGGACCTCCAGGGCGACGCCGCCGAGTGGGCCACGTCGCTCGATATCCCTGCCTCCGACAGCGAAGCGGTGGCAACGGTCGCGGGCGGGACCGGGCGCGCGCGCCGGCAAAGCCAGGGGGCCGACAAGTGGCTCGACCTCTGGGTCTGGCCCGACGCCGAGGCTGCCTGCGACGGGCTGAGCGCCGCCGGCTACCGCATCGCCGCCACGCATCTCGCCGCCGCCGCCGTGCCCATCGCCGAGATAAACTTCACCGTCCCGACCGCCCTCGTCTTCGGCAACGAGCGCGACGGGGTCTCGGACGCCCTCCTCGCGCGCGCCGACCTCAACATCCTCCTGCCGCTCGACGGGTTCGTGCAGAGCTACAACGTCTCGGTCGCCGCCGCGCTCGGCCTCTACCACGCCCGCGCCGACCGCCTCCGCCGGCAGGGCTTCCACGGTGATCTTTCGGAGGAGGCGCGGGCGCACCTCACGGCGCGCTACTACGTCCACTCGGTCAAGGCCGCCGCGCCGATCCTCGCCCGGCTCGCCAGGGAGCTTTCGGAATAGCGATTGTTACGGACTGGTCGCCCCGTGTATCCTCGCTCCGTGTATCATCGAGGAGCACGCGTGTCTGAGCTAGGCCACCCGTTTCTGCGTCGTCTCGCCCGAGACAGTGTCCTGCGAGAACGGATTGGACAAAGGCTCCAAGATGATTGGATTGATGCGACCCTTAGCAAGGGGATGCCGGTCAGATCTTCGTCCTGTGCGAGGCACGTATCCACTCGACGACAAGCCCGGTGTAGTCGTTGTAAATCAGATCGTGCCGATCCAAATTCGACTCTTCACACTGGCGCGGCAGATCCTTTAGAAAAGCTTCGAACCGCTCAACGATCTTCTTTCCACTGGGGAGCCGGACGTCACGGGAGGCCGGTACGCTCCGTAGCCAATTTCGCACGGCGTAGATCGCCTTCGGGGGCTGCTCGTCCGGATCGCTTCCATAATACTTAATGTCCTGCCCCGCGATATCGGAGCAGAACTTCTGGTATCTATATGGTTCATAGTCGAGAACAAGGCATGCCTTCGCCTGCTGCCGCTCCACCCCGAATCGCCGCGCGCCTAGGAACACGCCGAGTTCGAGAGGCATGTTGAAGCGAGGCAATCCGTTCGCCTCGTCAAGTTCAGTCCGCGAGATGTCGTGAACACCGTACCGGCATTCCTCGATGATCCTAAACAGCCGCTCGATGCGGACCTGAGCGCTGTCGCTTACCTCGAGTGCGCACCGCGCGACAAACCCACAATCATGAACGGCGAAGACGATGGCATCAAAGATTGCTGCATAGTCCCGGTCGAACGGGCAGTTGATGAATACGTTGTAGTCGTAATCAGTAGTCGTAGTCATCCACCTACTTCTTCCTGCGCAGAACTGGGGCCTCGGAGAAGCGACCGGAGCTATCACGCCGCACATAGCGGCTGTCCCCACTCACCTTGCGCTTCTGGTCGCCGCGATCGCCCTGGCCGGACGGCACGGTGGTCTTCGCCTTCTTCTTGACGTCCTGGCGCAGCGACTTGGTCACATCGTTGCTCTCTTTGAACTTGCCCTCGTCGTCGCGTCGGACATAGCGCTTGTCGCCCTCGTGAGGTTCGATGAGCTCGCGCTTGGAGCTGGATTTCTTCCCACCGACGGTATCACGGTGGACGTGGCACCTATCACCCCAGACCTTCTCCGCAGCAGCTCGGAGGTCATCACGGCTTACAGTGCCGGGCTGGCTTGAGTCCCGAACGACTCGATTTTTTCGAATGGCCATTGCGTGTTGTGATGGTAGGGCGTGAAGGTACGTGCCAAGGGCTAGCAGGATCCGACTTACAGCTCCGCAGGCAATTCGGTAACCTTCTCAAGGCTTTTGCAAGTCTCTAGCGATCTTACAAGGGCAACGGACGATCTCGCAGCGATACCGAGCACGCACGCTGTCTCCCTCTGCCTCGTTGCAGACACCGGCTCGTGACCTGCGGTGAATGTCGCCCCGTCGCGGCCTCCTCCCGCGCCTCCCATGTTCCCTTCCTCACCATGCGCTTCGCCCTCTTCCTCGTCGGCCTCCTCTTTCTCTCCGTCGGCTGCAAGAGCGCCGACGAGATTTACAACGAGGGGCAGACCCTCGAGCTGCGGGGCGACTACGGGGAGGCGGCCTACCACTACGCCGAGGCGCTGGCGAAGCAGCCCGACTTGCGGAAGGCGCGCGGGCGGCTGGCCGAGGCGGGGAAGATCGCCGTCGGGCAGTGGCTGATCCAGATCGACTCGACCGAGATAGCGGGCGACCCCGTCTGGGCGGCCGAACTTCGCCGTTCGGGACTCGAACCGCTCATCGCCGCAGCACAAAAAGCCGACGTGACCCTAGCGCTGCCAGCAGGCTACGCCGAGCGGCGGCGCGCAAACCTCGACGCGGCGGTCGCCACGCTCCTCGACCGGGGCAGTGCGGCGGCGGCACGCGGGGATTTCCCCGACGCCCTCGAAGCGTACAATCAGGTCTACCGCTACGAACCGACGCAGCAGACCCGCGACGCCCTCGTCACCGCTCACCGCGATGTCTACGTGTCGTGGGCCGAAGCCGACCTCGCCGCCGGACGCTACCTCGACGCCTACGACCACGCGGGTGCGGCGCTCCGGTACATCCCAGCGCACACCGCCGCCTCGGCCCAAGTCATCCGCATTCAGACCGAGGCCCTGGACCTGGGCAGCATCCGCACGGCCTTCGCGCCGGTCCAGCCGACGCGACGCGCACGCGACCTGCCGCGCGGCTTCGTCGGTGCCCTCAACGATGCCCTAGAGATCGACTATTGGACTCAGCCGCGGCCGTTCCTGCTCGCGGTGGAGTCGGCGCTCGTCCGGCGTGCCCTGCGCGACCTCGACCTCGCCGGTCCGCTCGCCTCGGGCGAGGCGGTCCGCATCGGTCGGGCCGTTGGGGCAGGCGTCGTCTTCGCAGGCGAGATCGAGCGCTTCGAGCGCACCACGGCAGAGCGCAAGCGAAGCGAGGTCGAGACGCGGACGAGAACGCGCGAGCGCGCGAGCTACACCCGCATCGAGGAGGAGGTGACGCTCTCGGCGAGCGTCGCCTTCAACCTGGTCGAGACGGCCACGGGCCGCGCGTTCTGCGAGCACACCGTCGAGCGGTCCGTCCAGGGCCGGCTCGCGCGCGGCGAGTACGGCGGCAGCATTCGCGCGCTCGACCTGGACCGCGACGCGCGCCGCCTCTTCAGCGCCGACGCCCTCGAAGAGGCAGAGCGCGAGTTGGAAGATGAGTTGGTCGAGGCCCTCGCCAAGTCCGTAGCCGGTTTAACGCGCGCTTGCCTGCTCCGCGAGGTGCCATAGTGCTGCTGACCTACTACACCCTCCGCGCCCTCGCCGCCGAGTGGGACGCCGCCCTCGCCGGCACCGCCGTCGCCGACGCCTACTCGCAGAACCGGGCCGAGCTGTCGCTCTCGTTCGAGGGCGACGCGGAGAGTGACGAACGGTGGACGCTCGCCGTCGTCGTCCGGCCCGAGCTGCGGCTGCTCTTCCGCAACCCCGGCCGGGGCCGCGCCCGCCGCAACAGCGCGAGCCTGTTCGAGGCCGCCCTCGGCCGCCGCGTCGAGGCCGTCCGCGCCGCCGACCGCGACCGCGTCGTGTTCGTCGAGATCGAGGGCGGGCTGCGGTTCCAGGTCCAGCTCTTCGGCCCGCGCCCGAACGTGTGGCTCGTCGAGGAGGACCGAGTGATCGAAGCGTTTCAGGGCGAGTGGGACGAGCCGCCGCCCGCGCCGCGCGCCGCGCCGGCCGTGGGCACGGTCGAGGACTTCGAGGCGCGGTGGCGCGAGAATCGCAAGACCGTCGCGCAGGCCGTGCAGTCGGCGATGCCGCTCTTCGACCGGGCGCTCGCCGACGAGGCCGTGGCGCGGGCCGGCATCGAGGCCATCGTCCCCGTCGACGCTACCGAGGCCGAGCGGCGGGCGCTCTTCGCAGCCGCCCAGCGGATCGAGGCGGAGCTTGCCGCACCGGCCCCGCGCATCCTCTGGCGCGGCACACGCGTCGAGGATTTCTCGCTCCTCGAGCTCCGGCACCGTCACGGAGAGGGGCTGCGCGAAGAGCGCTTCGAGACCGTCGACGAGGCAGTGCGCGTCTACGCCCGCCGCCGCCTCGCCCAGGCCCGCTTCGACGCGACGTATGAGCCGCTCGAAAAACGCCTCGCCGCCGCTGCCGCCAAGCTCGCCCGCAGCGCCGACCGGATGCTCGACGAGCTGGCCGCCGCGAGCCGCGCCGACGGCTACGAGCGGTGGGGCCACCTCCTGATGGCGCAGGCGCAGCAGCAGGCCGCCGGAGCCGAGGAGGTCATCCTCCCCGACATCCTCGACGCCGGCGACCCGGTCACGATCCCGCTCGACCCGGCGCTGACCGGGATCGAGAACGCCGAGCGGTTCTACGCCAAGGCCCGCCGCACGCGCGCAGCCCGCACCCACGCCGAGGCCCGGTGGGAGGGCGTGCAGGCCGAGGCCGAATCCGCCGCCGGTCTGCTCACTCGCCTCCGCGCGCTCGACGCGCTCCCCGACCTCGACGCCTTCATGGACGAGGAAAAGCCGGCGCTCGAAGCGGTCCTCGGGCGTAAGGGTGCGGGCGAGGAGAGCGAGCCGTTCCGCCGGTTCCCGCTGCCGGGCGGCTACGAGGCATGGGTCGGCAAGAACGCCAAGGGGAATGCCGCGCTCACCACGCGCTGGACCAGTCCGCACGACCTGTGGCTCCACGCGCGCGGCGTCCCCGGCTCGCACGTCGTCGTCCGGCGCGACAGCAAGACCGTCATGCCCGAGCGCCGCGTCATCGAGCAGGCGGCGGCGCTCGCGGCGCACTTCAGCCAGGCCAAGACGCAGTCGCTCGTGCCCGTCACCGTGACCGAGCGGAAGTACGTCCGCCCGGTCAAGGGCGGCCCGCCGGGCTTGGTGCGCGTGGACCGCGAGGACGTGGTGATCGTGGAGCCGTGGCGGCCGAGCGGCGCGTGACGAATGTCGCGTGACGAGTGACGCCGGCCCCGTACCTTCCGTCCGACCTGACTCCCCGACCTCCGACTCTCGACCTATGACCTGGTGGGAAGCACTCATCCTCGGCCTAGTGCAGGGCTTGGCCGAGTTCCTGCCGGTCTCGTCGTCCGGCCACCTCGCGCTCGGGCAGTACGTGCTCGGCATCGACGAGCCGGACATCACCTTCGAGATCTTCGTCCACTTTGGGACTGTCCTCTCGATCGTAACCGTCTACCGGGGGCGCATCCTAACGATCTTTGGCGAGGTGTTCCGGGCGCTGCGGCGTCCGAGCGTGTGGCGCGCCGCGTTCAGCCCCGGCCCCATCGAGAACACGCCGCCGGAGCCGTTCGGGGCCGAGGTCGGCGCGCGCCGTGGGCCGACGGACACGCCGAGCGGGGCAGTCCGGCTGGCGGTCTTCGTGCTGCTCTCGATGATCCCGACCGGGCTGGTCTACGTCCTGTTCGGCGACGCGGTCGAGCACCTGTTCGAGGTCCCGCGCTTCGTCTGCGGGATGCTGCTCGTAACGGGCGTGCTGCTGCTCGCGATCCGCTTCCGGCCGGACCCCGACGGCGTGCTCTCGCCCGGCAAGGCGGTGCTGGTCGGCCTGGCGCAGAGCGCGGCGCTGCTGCCCGGCATCTCGCGCAGCGGCGCGACGATCTCGACGGCGATCTACCAGAACGTCAACCGCAAGGACGCCGCCGACTTCTCGTTCCTGATGTCGCTGCCGGTGATCGTCGGGGCGACGCTCGTCAAGGTGCTCGAGCTCTTCGACGCGGGCGCGGCCATCGACTGGGTGCCGCTGCTCCTGGGGACGGCCGTGGCCTACGTCTCCGGCATCTGGGCGATCCGGGTGGTGATCGACTTCGTGCAGCGCGGCAACCTGGCGTACTTCGCCTACTACTGCTTCGCCGTCGGCACGCTGGGGCTGGTTTTCATCTAGGTCGGAAGCGCAACGGGTGCTCCGTCGGGTACGGACGCGTTCCCGCCCGGCGAGGTGGATCAGGGCGGGACCGGAAAGCGAGACCGGGCTTTATCACTCTGAGACGAGGCCGATACTCGGGCTGCGCGCCCGTCGGCGTCGAGCAGGGCGAGGCCTGCCTCGCCCCCACGGGCCGCGCTGTCTTTCGCCCTCCGTCTCCCGTCCTCTGAGCCATGCCCTACCGCCTCTTCGTCGTCGATGACGACAAGCACTACGCCCGCCTCCTCTCGTACCGCCTCGACAAAGACGACGCCCACGAGGTCGAGGTCTTCCACAGCGGCGAGGACGTGCTCGACCGGCTCGACGCCGGGCCGGACCTGATCCTGCTCGACATCATGATGCCGGGCATCGACGGGATCGAGACGCTCAAGCGCGTCAAGAAGCGCCGCGCCGACCTGCCGGTGGTCATGATCTCGGCGCAAGGCAACGTCGAGACCGCCGTCGAGGCGATGCGCCTCGGGGCCTACGACTACATCACCAAGGGCCAGGACGACTTGGTCAAGCTCGACAAGGTGGTCGGGCACGTCAAGGAGCGCGTGGCGCTCGCGCGCGAGGTCGAGAGCCTGCGTGGCGAGGTCGCCGAGAAGTACGGCCTCGACGAGATCGTCGGCGACAGCCCGGCGATGGAGGAGGTCTACCGGCTCATCCAGAAGACCCTGCGCGGCGACCTGACCGTCGCCATCCAGGGTGAGTCCGGGACCGGCAAGGAGCTCGTCGCCCGCGCGATCCACTACAACTCGGGCCGCAAGACCGGGCCGTTCGTCGTCGTCAACTGCGCCGCCATCCCGCGCGAGCTGATGGAGTCCGAGTTCTTCGGCCACGAGAAGGGCAGCTTCACCGGCGCGCACGCCCGCCACATCGGCAAGTTCGAGCAGGCCGACGGCGGGACCCTCTTCCTCGACGAGATCGGCGAGCTGGACCTCGACCTCCAGGCCAAGCTGCTGCGCGCGCTCCAGAACCGCGAGGTCACCCGCGTCGGCGGCGACAAGACCATCTCGTTCGACTGCCGCGTGATCTCGGCGACCAACAAGGAGGTCCTCTCGATGATCTCCGAGGGCGGCTTCCGCGAGGATCTGTACTACCGCCTCTTCCAGTTCCCGGTCACGCTTCCGCCGCTGCGCGAGCGCGGGCAGGACGTGCTGGTGCTCGCCCACCACTTCGTCGAGGCCTACCAGGCCGAGCACCCCGGCTTCGCCGACAAGCTGCTCTCGAAGAAGGCCAGCAAGGCGATCCTCAAGTATCCGTGGCCCGGCAACGTCCGCGAGCTGAAGAACGCCGTCGAGCGCGCGCTGCTGATCTCCGACGCCGAGCAGATCGCCGCCGAGGACCTGATGCTGGAGCTGAACGCCGGCATCACGCCGTGGACCGAGCGCGCCGGGGGGCCGCCCGCCTCCGCCCCGCCGCCCGCGCCCACCCCGCAGCCCGCGCAACTTGCACCCGGCGGCGACGGTATAGGGGCCGGCGAGTCGGACGAGCCGCCCTCGCTCTCGCTCGGCGACGAGGAGATCGTTCCGCTCGAGGAGTTGAAGCAGCGCGCCGTCGAGCGGGCGTACCAGATCTGCGAGGGGAACGTGGACCGCGCCGCCGTCGAGCTCGGCATCGGGCGGGCCACGATGTACCGGCTCCTCAAGAAGTACGACATCAATACGGACTAGTTAGTGGGTCGTGGTTCGTAGTTGGTGGTTCGCTTGCGGCATCGGATGCGGCAGGCCCAACAACAAACAACTGACCACACCCTACTAACTACCCTCATGCGCCTGACCGAGTACGAAAAGCACGCCCAGCGCGAGATCGACCGCTGGCAGCACGGCGAGTCGTCGTTTCTCCAGCAGGCCATCGACTTCGCGATGAAGCCCGTCGACTGGGCCTTCGACCAGGTCATTCCGGACGAGCTGATCGACCGGCTCTCGGACGCCATCATCGACGGCCTCGGCGTGCTCAACGACGCGAGTGCGTGGACCTACGAGGAGGACGACGTCCTCGAGAAAGCCCGCGCCCGAGGCCTCGACGTGAACACGGTCGACGAGCTCCGCGACCGGCCGCTCGAGGAGCTCGACCCCATCGCGCAGGACTTCTATGGCCAGAACGCCATCCTGGCCGCCATCGAGGGCGGCGGCACGAGCCTGGGCGGGCCGCTCTTCATCGCCGCCGACATCCCGCTGCTGTTCACCATCAACTTCCGAGTGATCCAGCAGATCGGCGGGGCCTACGGCTTCCCCCTCCGCAAGCCCGAGTTCCAGCCGCTCGTGGTTGCCATCTACAACGTCGCCGCGAGCGGGAGCCGGGAGGCGAAGCAGGCCGCCGTGCGCGAGCTGAGCGTCGCCGCCGCCGCCTTCGCGCACGACACGGGGTACAAAGGCCGCCGCGTCTCGGGGACCTTCCGCGACCAGAACCGCCACGTCCCGCGCGAGCTGGCCAAGAACCTCGCCGCGCGCAAGCTCGGGCAGCTCATCCCCGTGGCTGGGGCCGCCATCGGGGCCGGCGTCAACTACTGGTTCACCGACCAGACGGCGCGCACCGCCACGATGCTCTTCCGCTCGCTCTACCTCGAGCGCAAGGAACGGCTGTAGGGGTCAAGGCCCTAAGCGCTCCGGTGCATCCGCTCGATTACGCGGCAGACGCGCGCGCGGTCGTCCGGCCTCAGGTCCGAGCCCGAGGGGAGGCAGAGGCCGCGCTCGAAGAGGCGCTCGCTGACAGCCCCGCCGACGGTCTCGAAGGCTCGGTACGCCGGCTGGAGATGCATCGGCTTCCAGACGGGCCGGGCCTCGATGTTCTCGGCCTCGAAGGCGAGGCGGACCGTCTCGCGGTCGGTGCCGAAGGCGGCCGGGTCGAGGGTGAGGCAGGTGAGCCAGCGCGTCGCGCGCCCCCACTCAGCCTCGGGCATGAAGGCGAGGCCCGGCAGGCCGCCGAGCCGGTCCCGGTACTCGGCAAAGTTCTGCCGCCGGGCCTCCACGCGGTCGCCGAGCACCTGGAGCTGCCCCCGGCCGATCCCGGCCAGGACGTTCGAGAGCCGGTAGTTGTAGCCGACCTCGGAGTGCTCGTAGTGCGGGGCCTCGTCGCGGGCCTGCGTCGCCAGCTTGCGGGCGTGGGCCGCGAGCGCGCCGTCCTCGGTCACGAGCATCCCGCCGCCCGAGGTGGTGATGATCTTGTTGCCGTTGAACGAGAAGATGCCTGCCGCGCCGAGCGTGCCGGGCGCTCGGCCTTTGTACGTGGCCCCGAGCGCTTCGGCGGCGTCCTCGACGAGCGCGACGCCGTAGCGCTCGCACAGTGCCCCGAGCGGCTCGAGGTCCGCGCTCTGCCCGTAGAGGTGGACGGCGACGAGGGCCCTCGGGAGCTTACCCACCGACGCCCGCTGCCGGAGCACGTCCTCCACCAGGTTCGGATCGAGGTTCCACGAGGTCGTCTCGCTGTCGACGAAGACCGGGACGCCGCCCTGGTACAGAATCGGGTTGACGCTCGCGCAGAAGGTGAGCGTCGAGACCAGCACCTCGTCGCCCGGCCCGACGCCGCACAGCCGGAGCGCGAGGTGGAGCGCGGCCGTCCCCGACGAGAGGGCGACCGCGTGCGACGCCCCGACGGCCGCAGCGAACTCGCGCTCGAACGCCTCGACGTGCGGCCCGACCGGCGCGATCCAGTTGGTGTCGAACGCCTCCTCGACGAAGGCCCGCTCGGCGTGGCCGAGGTGAGGGGGCGAGAGGTACAGGCGCGGCGGCGCGAGCGTGGCGGTGTCGGCAGTCATGGCGATCAGAAAGAGGAGACGAGGGTGCGGGCGGGGACGCCGACGACGGTCACCTGCGCCGGCACGTCGCGCACGACGACAGCCCCGGCCCCGACGGTCGTCCACGCCCCGACGGACCGGTTGGGCAGGACGCCCGCGCCGATCCCCAGGAACGCGCCCTCGCCGAGGCGGACGGTGCCGCCGAGGTGCGCGCCGGGCGCGACGTGGACGTAGGCACCGAGCGTGCAGTCGTGATCCACGCTGGCCCCCGTGTTGACGATGGTGTGCGGGCCGAGCCGGGCATCGGGCTGCACGACGGCCCCGGCAAGAACGACGGTCCCCGGCCCGAGCGTAGCGGACGGATGGACGGCGGCAGCCGGATGCACGGCCGTCGCCCAGGCCATGCCCGGCATCTCGGTGGCGATCCGCTTGCGAAGGTCGTTGGGCCCAACCGCGATGACGCCCGGCACCCCCGCCCGCGTCGCCTCGGCAATGAGCCCGCGCACGGGCACGCCGAGCAGCGACCCGCCGTGCTTGCGCGCGTCGTCGTCGTAGACCGCCACGACCTCCTCGCCCGCCGCCTGGAGTGTGGCGACGACCACCTTCGCGTGCCCGCCGCCGCCGATCACGATGACGCTCATGCCGTAAGCCCTCCGGCCTGGGTGCCCATGAACTCGGGCATCGTCACCGTCTGGCTGGCGTTGATTCCCTCGCGGACGAACACTTTCTTGAGGGTCAGCAGGAGGATGCGGAGGTCGAGGGCGAGCGAGACGTGCTCCACGTACCACACGTCGAGGGCGAACTTCTCGTCCCACCCGATGGCGTTGCGGCCGTTGACCTGCGCCCAGCCCGTGACGCCGGGCTTGACCTCGTGGCGGCGCGCCTGCTCCGGCGTGTAGCGGTCGAGGTAGCGCACCAGAAGCGGGCGCGGGCCGACCAGGCTCATCTCGCCGCGCAGCACGCTCCACAGGCTCGGCAGCTCGTCGAGGCTCGTGCTGCGGAGGAGGTGACCGAGCGGCGGCGTCCGCTCGGCGTCGGGCGCGAGGCGGCCGTCGGCATCGCGCGCGTCGGTCATCGTGCGGAACTTGAGCATCTCGAACGGGCGCGCGTGCAGCCCCGGCCGGGTCTGCCGGAAGAGGACGGGCGGCCCCAGCCGCAGCCCCACGCTCACCGCCACGCCCGCCAGCACTGGACTGAGCACGGCCAAGCCGACCGCCGCCGCCGTGCGGTCGAGCAGCGGTTTGCCCCAGCGGCGGTAGGCGGTGTGGCGCGGCGTCACTGGGCGGCGTGCTGTCGGTAGGAGGGGAAGAAGTCGGCCGGCGGAATCGGCTGCTCCGGGGCGAGGGCGAGGGCCTCGCGCGACAGGCGCTCGTAGGCCTCCCGGTGGTGGACGAAACGGGCGGAGGCAAAAGTACGGTCTTCGCCCGCGAATCCGCGCTTGAACCGGAGGAGCGCGTCGTGTTTCGACTGAAACCCGCCGCCGAGGTGCAGCACCGCTGCCCCCCGCCGCGCCAGCTCCGCCCGCGCGCCGACGAACAGGAGCTTGCTCGGCGACGCGGCAAGGTGCCGGTGGCTCGTCCCGCTGAGGTGCGCCTGCGCGACGGGGCCGAGATGGGTGAACACGCCCGCTGCCGCCGTCCCGCCTAAAGGCGCACGGACTGTGACGACCAGATGATGGTCGCCCAGCGAGGCGGCCAGCTCGCGGAAGTAGGCCAGGGGGAAGCGGTAGGACGCTGCGGCCCCGAGGCGTTCCATCGTCTCGGCGTAGATCTCCGCCAGGTCCGCGAGGGCGTTTGGTGCGCCCACCTGGACGGTGTACCCCTCTTCGATCAGGGCGCGGAGGCTGCGACGGTGATTGCGCGAGAGGCGGCGGAGCCAGGCCGCGTGCGGCTCCGCCAGGTCGAGCGCGACGGTGGGGCCGTGCTCGACGACCGACCAGGAGGCCTCACGGCTTTCCGGCAGGGACGGCTGGAGCAGCGGGTGCAGCCGCAGAAACGACGACACCAGCCCGGTGGCCCGCCCCTCGTCAGCGAACGCCTGGAGCGCCTCGCGCTGGAAACCCGGCCCGGCTCCGTCGCTGAACAGCGGGGACGGATAGCCGTAGGGCGAAGCGGCGTCGCACACCCCCTCGCCCATCTCACGAACGACGAGGGGGAGGAGCGCCACCGAGCCCTCGTCGTCGTACCGAAACGCCCGTGGCTTCCCCTTCTCCCACCGCGCGCTCAGCGCGACGTAGCCCGGCAGATGGTACACGTCGTACCGCAGGCGAGCGAGCGCGTCCGTCCAGCCAGGGTCGTCGGGCGTGAGGAACGGCATAGCGCGAGAGCTACCAGAAACGAGCTCAAGCCCCTAGAGGCTGTGCGGAGCGATGGCTGCCCGCGCGGTCGACCTGAGCGTCTTCGGGTGTTTTGCTGATGCGGACCGTGCCGAGATAGAGCACGTCGAGGCCACACGAGAAAAAAGTGCGGATCGCGTCCTCGGGCGAAGTTACGACGGGCTCGCCATTTAGGTTGAAGCTGGTGTTGAGCACCAGCGGCACGCCGGTCCGCGCCTCGAAGGCGAGGATCAGGTCGCGGTAGCGGGCACTCGCGTGCTCGTCGACGGTCTGGAGCCGCCCGGAGCCGTCGGCGTGGACGACGGCCGGGACCTCGGCCTTCTTCTCTTCGCGGAACGGGAGCACGCGCTCCATGAACGGGACGGCGAGGCCCGGCTCGCACTCGAAGTAGTCGCTCACGCGCTCGGCGAGGATGGCGGGCGCGAAGGGGCGGAAGCTCTCGCGGAACTTGACGGCGGCGTTGATCTGGTCCTTCGCGCCGGGCTGCCGCGGGTCGGCCAGGATGGAGCGGTTGCCCAGCGCCCGCTGCCCGAACTCCTGCCGCCCCTGGAACCAGCCGACGAGGCGGCCCGCCACCAGGTCGGCGGCGGCGGCGGCGGCGGGGTCCGGCACGACGCGCGCGTTCGGGAGCTTGTAGCGCTCGGCCACGTCGAGGCACTCGGCGTCGGAGTAGCCCACGCCCCAGGAGTTGTGGCGGATGCCGCTGGCCGGTCGCTCGCCCGTCCGCTCGGCGTGGACCCAGAGCGCCGCGCCGATCGACGTCCCCGAGTCGTCGGGGCAGCTCCCGACGAAGACCTCCTCGAACGGCGTCAACTCGGTAATCTTGCCGTTGAAGACGCTGTTCATGAAGCACCCGCCGCTGACGGCGACGCGCCGCAGCCCGGTCCGCTCGTGCAAGACGGTCAGCACGCGCGCCATCACCTCCTCGAAGGTCCGCTGCAAGGCCGCCGCGATCTGCTCGTGGCGCGGCTCCAGGGCCGCGCTCGGGGCGCGGGGCGGGCCGAGCAGCTCGACCAGCAGGTCGGAGTAGAGGCGCGGGTCCCAGAAGTTGTAGTGCTGGAAGTGGTCGAGCGCGAGGTGCACGCGGCCCCGGTCGTCGACGCGGACCAGCGAGCGGACGCGGTCGAGGTAGGCGTTCTCGGCGTCGGCGAAGGAGGCAAGGGCCATCACCTTCCACTCGTCGCCGTCGGGCTGGAAGCCGAGGAATTGCGTCAGCGCGCCGTAGAACAACCCGAGCGAGTGCGGGAAGAGGGTCTCCTCGATGACCTCGATCTCGGCCCCGCGCGCACGGCCGAGGATGCCGGTGCGTTTCTCGCCGCGCCCGTCCATCGCCACGACGGCGGCCTCGTCGAAGGGCGAGAGGAAGATGGCATTCGCAGCGTGGGCGAGGTAGTGGTCGACGTAGGTGACCGGCGGCGCGTCGTCCCAGAGATCGGTGTGCTGCATCGTCGCGCCGCCGGGGCGGCCGGCGAGGCGGAGGAGCCGGCTCGGGACCTGGTAGGCGTGCTCGGAGCGCCACCGCCGCGCGCCCAGCCAGCCCGAGGGCGTCGTCTCCATCTCGAGGGCCGGGTTCCAGGCGACGGCGATCTCGTCGACCGCGTCGAGCGTCGTGCCCGCCAGCTCCAGGCACCGCTCGGCGGCGAGGACGGGGAAGACGCGGCTGCGCTTGACCCGGTCCAGCCGCTCCTCGGCGATGGCGGCCACGACGCGGCCGTCCTCGACGAGACAGGCCGAGCAGATCAGCACGTCGTGGCACAGGCCTAAAATCCTCATGGGGACTCTCTCCTTCAAAACAAAACGGCGAAGCGCGGCCTCGGGCGCAACGAGGACCGCGGGTGTCCAGCCATCCGATGCCGTGCGAAACGCGCCGAGACGCCGCCGCCCCCGCGACGGAAGAGGTGCAGGCGGAAGCGTTAATATACCAGCACCGTGGCGGCCGAGACGTGCACGTGGTAACCCTGGTTTGGGAGAAGGAGACCGAGCTCCTCGATGCCATAGGCCGGGAAGAACAGCCGGCCCTCGACGTCCTTCGCCGCCACCAGCTCGGCCGCGACGGACCCGAGCGCCTCTCCGACGGGGCGCGGCTCGGCGAGCAGGTAAGGGACGTAGTTCCAGCCCGCCTCCAGCGCCAGCGGCGTCTCCGGCGGGATCGGCTCGCCGGTGACCTCCAGCACGAAGTCGGCCTCGGCGTAGACCTTGTACGCCTGTCCGCAGTCCCACACCCCGATCTCGTCGATGCCGAGCGCCGGGTCGTAGATGCGCCCGTCGCGGTCCTCGACGCGGGCGAGGGCCGGCGCGTCGGCGAAGAGGGCTGCGAGCGCCTGCTCGTTCGGGCAGATCCGCAGCGCGACCAAGCTCCAGCCCGCGCCGACGCCCACGCGCAGACTGCCGGAGCCGAAGCCGGTCTGAAACGCGCCCGCGTCGGGGGCCGCGCCCGAGTAGGCCGGCGTGATCCCCTCGACCTCCACGCCCGCCTGGATCGCGGCGCTGCCCGAGCGCGGGAGGAAGTCGGCGGCGGCCGGGCCGCCGAGGAGCAGATCGCCCGAGCCGTCGGTCGCGGCGGCGGCCCCGGCGTTCCAGACCGCGAGGTCCTGGTAGTCGCGCGGGCCGGACCCGAGGTTCGCGTACTGCTCGGGGAAGGCCGGGAGGTAGGCCACGTTCCCGCCCGGGTTCACGCTCTCGGGTCCGTCGGTGGCCTGGACGAGGGCGGAGATCATGTGGGGCCCGTCGTAGGCACTTGCGCACGCATTGCTCTTGACCGCGAGGGGGCCCGCGTTGCCGTAGAGGCCGATGCAGGCCGAGCGGAGCGCGTCCAGGTCCTCGGCCGCCTCGGGCGGGGCGAAGGCGACGAAGGTGTTGTGCGCTACGACGTTGCCGGTGCCGCTCTGGGTCACGTACGCGCCCCACCGGCCGCCGTAGGCCGTGTTGTGGTGGAAGGCGTTGCCGCTGCCGGCGTTCTCCATGTTGTAGCAGACCGCGCCGCGCACGCCGGGGTCCGAGACGCACCGGTTGCCCCAGGCGACCGAGCCGGCCGTGCCGCCGGAGAACTGCACGCCGCCGGACCAGCTCGTGAAGTAGTCGTTGTCCTCGAAGAACGCCGCGTGCGAGCCGTTGCGGTCGAGCGTGACGCCAGTCACGACGACGCCCACGCTCTCGTCGAACTGAAGCCCGATCCCGCCGCCGGGGTTGCGCGCGCCGACGACGGCCGGCTGCCGCCCGTTGTAGCTCCACGTCCCGCCCGTCACGAGCGCCCCGTCGAAGTCGGCCCCTTCGATCCCGTTGTAGCCGTTGTAGACGACGGCCAGGTCGTCGAAGACGATGCCGGTGAAGGTGCCGGCCGTCAGCGCGTAGAAGAGGCCGTCGATGGCGGCGAAGCCGATCTGCAGGTCGCGGTAGACGGTGTCGTCGCGGTCGGCGTCCTGGTACAGCCCGTTGCGGTTCCAGGCGACCTCGACGTCGGCGTCGGGCGCGGCCCCGTCGCTCGTGTGGACGTAGAGCGTGCCGCCGTCGTAGTGGGTGCGCGACGTGTCGGCCCGCGCCCAGGCGAGGTCGCCGCCGGCCTTGTTGCGGCTGTTGGCGTACTCGTAGTACGACCCGCCCGGCCCGCGCTCCCACACGTTGTAGACCTCGCGCCCAGGCACCGTGCTCCACACGCCCCCGCCGGCATCGCGCCACGCGAAGCCGCTCCCCGGCCGGCTCGCCGCGATCACCGGCCGGCCGTCGGCGACGGGTCCGTAGGCTCCGTAGAGGACGGCGGCCTCGGGCTGCAACGCATAGACGGGGTGCTGGTCCGGGCGGAATGTGTCGCCGGCGCGCAGCAGGATCTGATCGCCCGGCTCGGCCAGCGCGTGAGCGCGGCTGAGGGTGCGAACCGGCGTCGCCTCACTCCGGCCCTCGCTCGCGTCGTCGCCGGCAGCGGAGACGTAGTAGACCGTCCCTGCTGGCTCGGGATAGGCGGTCTCGAAGCGTTCCTGCGCCTGCGCCGAGGCACACACGGCGAAGACCAACGAGAAGACGCAGTAGACGTAGCGCATGGGGCCGGAATCTAGCGACGGAGGGGACCGCGCCCGGAGCCACAACGACTGTACCGACCGTCCCGTCCCGCTGAATCGCCTCGACGAGCACGCCGACCGAAGCGGAGCCGGTCGTTTGGTACCCTCAACCCCGCAGCCCGCGCGCGAAGACGACGGCGCTCATCAGGAGGTAGAGCACGGCGTAGGCGAGCAGCGCCCACACGGCCCCGAGCAACCCGAGGCTCGGCACGAGCCACGCGCACAGCGCGGCGTTTGCGGCAACGGCGACCGCCAGGATGGGGATTTGCACCTTGAAGGCACGCATCGCCGTTAGCCCATAGCCGAGCAGGTCGGTCGCGTACCACAGCACGGCCACGCCGACGAGCGCGGTGAAGAGCGGCGCGTAGTCGGCGTACTCCGGCGTGTAGACGAGGCCGAGCACCGGCCGGCCGAGCAGCGCCGCCCCGAGCCACGCCGCACCCCCGAACCCGAGCGCGGCGGCGGCCAACCGCCCAAGCAGCCGCGCAAAGCCGCGCCGGTCGCCGGCCGCCCAGCGCTGCGCCAGCCTCGGCGAGGCCGACTGCCCGAGCGCGTGCACGACCGTCGCCCCGCCGATCACGAGGTAGGCCAGGGCCGAGTAGAAGCCGAGCGCCCGCTCGCCGAGGGCCTCCTCGATGAAGTAGCGCGGGATGCTGCTGTTGAGCGAGACCAGCATCATCGCCACGCCGAGCGGCAGCGCCAGCACCGCGAGCCGTCGCAACCGGGCGGGCCGCCGCGCCGCGCTGCCATCGGCGGTGGCCGTGTCGAAGAGCCGCGTCCGCCGCAGGTCGTAGACGACGAAGAGCCCGAGCCACGAGGCGGCCAGCCCGGCAACCGCCCACACCAGGCTCCCGGTCGAGGCCAGGAGGGCGGCGACGGCCCCGAGCGAGCCGACGCCCTTGAGCACCATCGAGCGCGCGATCAGGTCCATTCGCTCGCGCTGCTGCATCAGCCCGTAGCAGATGTCGCTCAGGCTCTCGCTCGCCTTCGCCAGGCCCACCAGGGCCGTGACCAGAACGATGTCGCGGTCGTAGTCGGTGACCAGCAGCAGCCCGGCGATCACGGCCAGGCCGAGTGCCGTCATCACGAGGCGGAGCACGAAGTAGTCGCCGAAGGCGTGGTCCCGCGAGGCGTCGGTCACCTGCACGCTCCGCAGCGCGAGGTTGGTGAACATGAAGACCGGGGCCGCGATCGCGAAGGCGAGCGCGAACTGCCCGACCATCGTGGGGGTGCCGAGCTTAGCGATGACCACGACGACGCCCCACTGACTCGCGGCGTAGACGACGTTGCCGAGCAGCGACCACGAGAAGTTGAGCCGCAGCGAAAGCGGCTTCGGCGAGGTCGGCGCGGGAGGCAGCGGGCGGGCCGGCCGCGCGCCTTCGGAGGTCGTCGTCACGCGTCGGCCGGTTCGGGCGTGGCCGGTTCGGGTGCGGCTGGGTGCAGCAGGCGCTCGTAGAGCGCGCGGTGCTGCGCCAGCACGGCCCGCCGGTCGCACTGCGCCGCGCGGCCGCGGCCTCGCGCAGCGAGAGCAGCCGCATAGTCCGGGTCGTCGAGCACCGCGCGCATCGCCTCGGCGAGGGCGGCCGGGTCGCCGAGCGGGACGAGCACGCCGCAGCCGGCCTCGAGCAGGTCGCGCGTGCCGCGAATGTCGGACCCGATGACGGGCAGCCCGGCGGCCTGCGCCTCGATCACGCAGGTCGGCAGGCCCTCGTGCTCGGACGGCAGGACGAGGACGTCGGCGGCGCGCATCAGCGCGGGCACGTCGTGCCGGAAGCCGAGGAGGTGCACGCGGTCGGCCACGCCCCGCTCGGCCGCCATCGCCGCGACCGCCTCCATCTCCGGGCCGGTCCCGGCAAGCGCGAGGTGAACGTCGGCGCGGCCCAGAATCGCCAGGGCCTCGACCGGGTCGCGGTGGCGCTTGCGCGGGATGAACTCCGCCACCATCAGCACCACCTCGTCGGCCGGCTCCAGTCCCAGCTCGGCCCGGAGGCTCGCCGCCTCTCCTGACCCGGCCGGCGCGAAGTCCGTCAGGTCGACGCCGACACCCTCGACCCGGACGAGCCGCCCCGCGTCGATGTAGCGCTGCGCGGCCCGCTCGTCCTCGCCATTGATCACGACCTGCACGTCCGCCCCCGGCGCGGCGAGCCGCTCGAGGGCGCGGAAGAGGGCGTTCTTGAGCGGCGCGCCGTGCGAGTGGAAGTGGAAGCCGTGCGCGGTGTAGACGAGGCGGCACCCGAGGCGCGCGCGGCGCGGCCCGAGCGCGAGCCGCGTCACGAACCCGGCAACGGGCGTGTGGACGTGGACGAGGTCGTAGCCCCGCTCCTCGACGAGCCGAAGCAGGCGCTGCGGGGCCGCCCGGAAGTTGGCCGGCGCGAGCGGGTTGCGGGACCACGGCATCTCCCACACCGCGTCGAACGCCTCGGCGATGCGCGGGTCGTCGGTCGCCCCGTTCGCGGCGGCGTCGACCGTCCAGCCGAGGTCGCGGAAGTAGCGGCCGTAGGGCAGGAAGAACGACCGCAGCGACAGCTCGACCGTGGTCGCGATTAGGAGTCGGGGCATAGGGGGAGCGTGGCGTGGGGGACAGAGGAGCGGCGGAAATCATCCGCTCCTGCTCACCCCCTTTTTCTCTGAGCTACACGGGGGCGACGCGGTCCGGCCGGCCGCGCTGATGGGCGAGGGTGCGGTCGCGGACGGCCTCGAAGAAGGCCCGCCGCGTGCTGCGGAGGGCGTCCTCGTGGTAGGCGCGGGCCACCTCGATGTTCTTGCGTGAGAGCGCCGTCAGCCGCGCCGGGTCCTGCGCCAGGGCGGCGAGCGCGTCGGCCAGCGCCGCCGGGTCGTTGGGCGGGACCAGCTCGCTCGGCGCGAGCAGCTCGGGGATGCCGCCGACGGTCGTGCCGAGGCACGGCAGCCCGCGCGCCATCGCCTCGACGAGCGCGCGCGGCAGGCCCTCGGTCCGCGACGGGAGGACGAAGAGGTCCGCCGCGTCGAGGGCGTCGCGCACGGCGGCCGCCCCCGGCAGGCCTCCCGTGAACGCGACGCGCTCGCCCAGCCCGAGCCGCGCCACCTGCGCCTTGAGCTGCGCTCGCAGCCGCCCCTCGCCGACGAGCGTCAGGCGGAGGTCCGCTCCGCGCTCGGCGAGGCGGGCCATCGCCTCGATGAGCACGTCTTGGGCTTTGTAGAGCACGTCGAACCCGCCGACCATGATGACGCGGCGCGGGCCGGCCGCCGGGTGGTAGACGCGCGGCGCGGCGAAGGCGGCCTCGCCCAGCTCCACGTCCGAGCAGCCGATGGCGTAGGTGTCGGGACCGGGCGGATAGCTCGCCTGCAAGGTGCCCTGCGTGACGTAGGCCACGGCTTCGGCGTGGCGGCACTGCGCCCGGAGGCGGCGCGCGAACCACCACCGGAAGAACGGCCGCGCCGGGTGGCGGACCGCGCCCGGCGAGAAGACCATGTGCGGGTCCGAGACCACCTCCAGCGCATAGGGGTGCCCCGCGCGCCGGAGGTGCGGCTCGGTCACATTCGCCAGATGCGAGGGCGCACGCAGGATCACGGCATCGTCCGGACCGAAGCACGTCCGCGTCGCCTCGCGCGTCCGGCGCGCCACCCGCAGGTAGTCGCGCGGGCCGACGTAGTACGGCAGCGCGTGGACGCTCACGCCCTCGCCGCCCGCGCGGAGGCCCGGCTCCGGCGGAGCCTCGACCGCCTCGACCCGGGCCACGATGCGGACGCCGTCGAAGACCTCGAGGTAGCGCCTCCAGAACGGGTACGGGAACTGCGCCCGCGTCCACAGCCGCCCGTCGGGCGTGCGCGCGAAGCGGTTCTCGATGGAGACGACGACGTTCATGGGCTAGGGGCTATCAGTGTGTTTCAGGCGTCTCAGGATCCGACCGCAAGGCGACGGCCAGCACCGCCAGGTAGAACGGGATGAAGGCCCCCATCATCGGCACCGGGTAGATCGACTCCTGCGAGAGCGACGACGCCAGCAGCGCCACCGACGCCATCAGCACGATGCGCGGGGCCCGCTCGTGCCGCCACAGCAGCCGCAGCACGAACCCCACGAACACCACCAGCGCCCCCAGCCCGAGCACGCCCGTCTCCACGACGGTGTGGAGCAGCACCAGGTGCGCCTTCTTGCCGCTCGCCACCGCCGAGCCGAAGCCGGTCCCCGTGAGCCACCGCAGCGGGTCGGCGTTGAGGAACTCGAGCCGCTCGGCCCAGATCAGGTCGCGCGCCGAGAGCGTCTCGGTGGAGGGCGCGCCCAGCAGCGTCGCCTGCCGCTGCCCGACCTCGGCGAGGTCGACGTCCAGGAACGGCAGCGCCAGGAACCCGAGCGGGAGCAGCACCGCCGCGCCGATCAGCAGCGGGGCCTTCTGCGCGCGCAGCCCGAACAGCACGAGGAACACCGCCAGCGACCCCAGCCCGGTCCGGCTCCCCGAGACGAATGTCGCCGCGATCACCAGCCCGACCAGCGCCGACTGTAGCCACGGGTGCCGGCCGCGCGCCAGGTACAGCCAGAACGCCAGCAGCAGCAGCATCTGACACGCCGTGTAGATGTAGTCGTACCCGATCGTGCCGAGCCCGCGGTCGCCCGCGTGGAGGTACCGCGTCCACGCCCCCGACGCCTCGACGCTCGCCGGCAGGTGCCCCGCGAACGTCGCCGTCGGCACGAGCCCGGAGAAGGTGAGGAACACGGACAGGCAGACCCACACCAGCGTCGCCGCCGTGACCCACTTGAGGACCGTCAGCCGCTCCGGCGTCAGCGCGACGCGGCCCGCCGCCCAGAGCACGGCCCCGGCCACGAGCAGGATGTAGAGCTGATAGATGCCCCAACTCGGCTCCACCGCGACGTCCGGCAGGAGCTGCCCGCTGAGCCCAAGCGTCACCACGGCGAACGACACGGCGCAGCCGAGCACCACGAGCGCGAGGCCCGCCAGCAGGCTCCCCACCGCCCCCGCCAGCGGGCGGCTCCAGAGCGACGCCGAGGCCGCCAGCCCCGCCGCCGTCAGGATCGGCAGCGTCGGCCAGATGGTCCACGACGGGCCAACGGCCAGCACGGGGATCGTGTAGGCCTGCGCGGCGACGAACAGGCAGAGGAAGACGAACGGCAGCCTCGGCTCCGACCGCACCAGCGTCGGCGGCGACAGCGCACGGGCCGGATCCCGGCGAGGCCGGCTCCCCCTCGACTCCCGGAGCACCACGGGCGGCAGGCACATAGACGACGGGAGTAGGCGCGACCAGAGTGGCTCGGTGAAGAGGACGGCGAAGGAGGGCAGCGGACCGCGCTCGGTCCCGCGAGAGCGTCAGGCGACGTACTCCACAGGGCTCGGCTCGGAGGCCGCGTCCGGCACTGCGGGCGGCTCCTCGGTCTCCTCCCCGTCTAGTCCGAGCGCCGTCGACCGGTAGGAGGGAACCATCGCCTTGAACGCCGCGCGGATGGCCTCCGGGTCGCGGTCCGAGGCCGCGCGGAGGAGATCGCCGAGGGAGTGGTCGAGGCCCGCGTCGTCGGGCGACGACTGCCGGGCGACGAAGATCTTCTCGTGCTCGGAGGTGTCCATCCCCTCCTCGGCCAGGAGCAGCTCCTCGAAGAGCTTCTCCCCCGGCCGCCTCCCGGTGAAGGCGATCTCGATGTCTGCGCCCACCTCCTTGCCCGACAGCTCGATCAGGTCGCGCGCCAGGTCCACGATGCGAACCGCCTCGCCCATGTCGAGCACGTAGACCCGGCCGTTGACCGCTTGGCTGCCGGCCTGCAGGACGAGCTGCGTCGCCTCGGGGATGGTCATGAAGTAGCGTTTCATGTCCGGGTGCGTGACGGTGACCGGCCCGCCCTGCTCGATCTGCTGCTTGAAGATGGGGATCACGCTGCCCCGGCTGCCGAGCACGTTCCCGAAGCGGACCGACACGAAGGCGCAGCCCTCGGCGCACTCGCGCGCGGCGCAGTGGACGATCTGCTCGGCCACGCGCTTGCTCGCGCCCATCACCGAGGTCGGGTTGACGGCCTTGTCGGTCGAGATGTTGACCAGGCGCTCGACCCCGAACTCGAGGGCGAGATCGGTCAGGTTCTTCGTGCCCATCACGTTGTTGAAGACCGCCTGCTCGGGGTTGGCCTCCATCAAGGGGACGTGCTTGTGGGCGGCGGCGTGGAAGACGACCGCCGGGCGGAAGCGCTCAAATACGTCCCGCAGCGAGGCCTCGTCGCGGAGGTCGGTCACGACGGTCTCGCAGTCCAGCTCGGCGTGGCGGTGCGCCATCTCCAGGCCGATGGCGTGGACGCTGTTCTCCCCGCGCCCCAGCAGCACCAGCTTCTCGGGGGCGAAGAGCGCCACGTGGCGGGCGATCTCGGAGCCGATGGAGCCGCCGCCGCCGGTGACCAGCACCACGCGCTCGCGGAGGTAGCCCGCGATGGCCTTGTCCTGCAGATGGACCGGCTCGCGCCGCAGCAGGTCGGCCACGGCGACGTCGCGGATCTCCTGCACGGTGACCTGCCCGCTGACCAGCTCGTAGACGCCGGGGATGATGCGGTGCGCCACGCCCGCCGCGCGCGCGTGCTCCACGACGCGACGCACCACGGTGCCGCCCTGCGTCGGGAGCGCGATCAGCACCTGATCGACCCGGTGCGTCGCCAGCACGCTCGGCAGGTCGTCGATCCCGCCGAGCACGCGGAGGCCGAGGATGCTCGCCGGCTGCTTCAACGGCTCGGGGTCGACGAACCCGACCGGCGCGTAGCCGCCGCCGGGCCGGCGGATCATCTCGCGCGCCACGGCCACGCCCTCGTCGCTCGCGCCGACGATGAGCACCTGCGTGGCGGCCTGGGTCGGGCCGTCCTGCCGGTGCCACCCCTCATACCGCCGCCGGGCCGCGAACCGGACCGTGCCGAGCGCGATCAGCGCCAGCAGGGCCTCGATAAACGGGACGCTGCGCGGGATGGTCACTTCGTGCGGCAGGAAGAAGGCCAGGCCGATCCACACGAGCGACGCGAGGCCGATGCCTTTGACGAGCGAGTAGAGGTCCCGAATCCCCAGGCGCGACCACGACTGCCGGTGCCACTGCATCGCCCAGATGGTGGCGGGCTTGACCAGCAGCCCCAGCACGAGCAGCGCCGCGATCGCGGTCTCGTAGTCGACCACACCGCCCTCGAGGCGGAGGAGGAAGGCGGCCGGCGTCGCCGCGAGCCAGAGGCCGAGGTCGAGGGCGAACTTGACGGCCGACTGCTTGCGCGTGCCGCCAGAATCCTCACCGGCGGTTCGGGGGGGGAGCATGTCCATGAGAGCGGAGCCAGAAGAAGCAGTCGGAGGGCGCGCCTCCTCAGCTTGCGAGTGCAGCGGTCTCGCTGCGGGTGCCTCCGTGAGCGCAGAGGCCGATCGTGCTGCTGAATGCCATGCCGTTCGGAGCTACAGAGCCATGTGCAGAGCAATCCTTAAGATACTCAAAGCGTGTTGAGTCACTAGGGTCCTGTCTCCGCCATCAATTTGTCAGGAAGTAGGCGATGGCGAGCGCCACCGAGGCGACGGTCGAGACGATGGGGAGCGCGTCGCGCCAGGAGAACTCCTGCCGCAGCACGGTGTCCACGGTGAGCGTGTCGCCCGCCTCGAGGAGCGGGTCGTCCTCGGCGGCGAACACGCCGTCCTGCATGACGGTCTCGTAGACGACGCGCGGGGCTCCGTCGCCAGACCGGGTCAGCCGGAGCGTGATCGCGCGGCGCTCGCGCCGGTCGCGCGCCGCCACGAGCGGCCCGCCGGCGGCCGAGACCAGCGTGCTCAGCCGCGTGTCGTCGGAGACCTCGTAGAGGCCGGGGTTGCGGACCGTGCCCCAGACGTTGACGGTGATCGGCGTCTGCCCCGCCTCGACGTAGCTGTAGTACGACGCCTCGCCGTAGCGGGAGCGGTCCTCGGGGCGCTGCGCCTCGGCCGGACCGGTGGTGCCCGCCAGCAGCAGGACCCACACGGCGACCGCCCCGAGGCGGCGGCTCCCGGTCGTTTGGAAGGCAGGAACATCACGCATCGGCATCAGGCATCGTCGGTGGGGTCGCTGTCGGTGAAGTGCCACGCGCCCACGTCCCCGGCCAGCGCGGGGTAGTCCACGCCGTCTCCAGGCCGCGCGGCCGGCGTGGTCCGGTCGTAGCGCGGGTAGTGCGAGTAGCCGTAGGAGGGGTACGCCGGGAAGCCGGCCGGGCCGTTGAGCACGGCCCCGACGATCTCGCCCCCGGCGTCGAGGAGCGCCTCGGCCGCGTGCTCGACGGCCCGGAGGTTGGTCCGCCCGGCGAACGCCGAGAGGACAATGGCGTCGCAGTGCGACGCGAGCAGAAGCGGGTCCGCCACGCCGAGCACAGGCGGCGTGTCGAGGATGATGACCTCGAAGCGCTCGCGGAGGACGCGCAGCAGGTCCGCCATCCGGCGCGACCCGAGCACCTCGCCGGGCTGCCGCGGCAGGCGGCGGCCGGCCGGCAGGAAATAGAGGCCCTCCATCCGGGCACGGGCCAGGTCCCACTCGCCCGTCGCCACGACATCGACCAGGCCGTGCTCGGTGGCGCTGCCGGCGCGGTCGGTGAGCGCGGTCGTGTGGAGGTCCGCGTCGATCAGGAGGGTGCGGGCCCCCGATCGGGCCGTCGCCACGGCGAGGTTGAGCGCCGTCGTGGTCTTGCCCTCCTCCGGCTCGGCGCTCGTGATCATGATGACGGCCGGCGGCGCGGCCGGCCGGGCGAAGCGGATGTTGGTCGCCATCCGGCTGTACTCGTCGAAGAGGGCCGGGAACGCGTCGAGCGTCCCCGAGAGGCGGCCCGTCGGGACGGGGGCGTCCGGTGCCCGGCCCCGGCTCTCCTCCAGCATCTTGGCCAGCATCTTGGCGATCGGCGGCACGACGCCGAGGACGTGGAAGCCGCGCGCCTCGAGGTCGTCCGGCTGCTCGACGGTCGTCTCGAGCGTGCCGCGCGCGACGGCGAGGGCCGCGCCGAGGAGCGTCCCGAGCACCAGGCTGAGCGCGAGGCTGAGCGCCCGGCGCGGGCGGAACGGCTCGTCCGGGAGGGGGGCTTCGTCGACCACGCGGACGTAGCCCAGCTCGCTCTGCTCGGCGACGCGGGCCTCCTGCATTTTCTCGAGCAGGCTGAGGTAGATGCGCTCCTGCGCCTGCTGCGTCCGCTCCAGGCGTTGCAGCGTGAGCGCCTTGCCCGGTATCTCGGCGAGGCGGCCCTGGAAGGTCGTCAGCTCGCCCGACAGGATGCCGAGGCGGGCGCGGAGGCTGCGGACCTCGATGTCCTTCTCCGCGATGCGGCGGCGGAGGGCCTGCACCGGCTCCAGCCGCGCCTCGGCCGACCCCGTCGCCTCGGTGCCGAGGGCGGGCGCGCCGGCCGGCGCGGCCTCGGCCAGGCGGAGCGCGCGCTGCCGGAGCTGCACCGACAGCTCGGCCGTCTCGCGCTCGATCTCGGCGAGGCGGCCCTCCGGCGGCTCGGCCCGCGCCCGGAGCGCCGGGTACTGGGCGTAGATCTGCTCCTGCTCGATCTGGAGCGCCGCCATCTCCTCCTTGAGCCGGTCGATCATCACGTCGTCGTTCGACGACAGGCGGCCGGCCAGGCCGGTCGTGGCCTGCTCCATCGCCTGCTCCAGGCCGCGCAGCTCGGCCTCGGCCGTGCCGAGTGCCAGCCGCGTCCGGTACTGCGTCGACTGCAGGTCGCCGACCTGCCCGAGGAGCTGCTGGACCTCGCCCTCGGGCTCGGCCATGCGCTCCTGGTCCAGGAACGCCCCGAGCTGCGCCTCGGCCTCCTCGAGCTGACGGCTGTACTGCGCGGCGACCTCGCCGAAGAACGCGCGCGAGGCGGCCATCGTGGTGCGGCTACTCGTCCGGTTGTAGTCCTGGTACGCCGCAGCGTAGGTGTTGGCGATCCATTGCGCCTCGCCCGGAACGGTGCTCGTGGCGTGGATGCGGATCAGGTCCACCTCCAGGCCCGCCGGGGCGATCACGACGTAGTCCTCGCGGAGACGCTCCACCACCTCGTCGAGCGTCGCCCGGTCCTTGTCGTCGTCCTGCAGGATGGTGAAGCGGTCGGGCGCGCCCTCGGCCTCGCGCAGCAGCCGGCCGGCCACCTCGGCGGCGAGCGCCCGCGAGCCGATGATCTCGACCTCGTTCTTGACGTTGCGGCTCACCTCCTCGACCCCGAGCAGCTCGCTGAGCTGCGGCGACGCCTGCTGCTCGACGTACACCAGGCTCGTGGCTCGGTACACCGGATCGACGAGGAAGACGAACGCCGCCGTGGCTGCGACGACCAGCAGCGCGGTGCCGAGCACGAGGGCCTTGTGCCGAGCCAGGAGCGCCACGATCCACCTCAGCCCGGCAGGATCGGACGAGGAAGCAGAGCGCCCCATCATCCGGAAGGGATAGGCTGGCGCGTCGGGAACTGCGAGCGGAGCGCCAGGACGGGGAGTCAGATTCGGCATGAAGCGGCAACGCCCTGCATCGGCGGCTCGGTGGCGCACCGGGTGGAACAGCAAATATCCCGCGTGGGGGAGGGACACTCGACGTCCTCTAACCCGGAACCTACCTCCGCGCTCTCCTCCAGCACAAGGCACCTTTGGCGCATAGCAGGGTACTTTTGGCACATTTACCTAAGGGGTATCCCTAGAGAGGGGTCGTGTCATCCGCCCAAAGGCCCTCCTCTTGGCCCCCAGTCGCGCGAGAAAGGTGACGAGAGGGTGCCGCCCGGTTGTAGGTCGCCTCGCTTTGGCACCGGCACGACGCCCAGCCTCAGTCCGCTGTATTTTCATTCTCCTGCCGGGACCTCACGCCCCGGACCGTCCCCGAGCTTGCCCGCCATGTCCGACCCCGCCTCTCCCGACCGTCCGCTCGCGCGCTCTGCTCTGGCGCGCTACGGCCCGGTGCTCCTGCTCCTCGCGGCCGTCGGCGCGAGCGCGGCGCTCTTCCTCACCGCCGACGAGGACGCCCCCCCGGTGCAGGGCGACCTCGCCTCGTCCAGTCCGCCCTTCCAGACGAACCTCGTTGCGGGTACGGAGGCCGAGCTCAGCGTCTACAGCGAGCCGGCCGGGGCCGAGGTCTACGTCGACGGCGAGCCGGTCGGGTACACGCCGCTGCGGCAGGAGACCCTTCCGCCCGGCGTCTACGTGCTCTCGGTGCTGCCGGCCGAGGGCCTCGGGGTGGACACCTTCGTGGTGCTCGACGAGGCGACGCCGCAGACGTTCTCCTTCTCCTTCGACCCGGCCCCATCAGGCCGCGTCGCCGAGCAGCCGGAGACGGACGCGGCGGCCACGCGCACGCCGGAGCCCGCCCAGCTACGCGACCGAGAGCCGGCGCGGGAACGGCCGGCGCGCCGAACGGGGCGGCTCGTGGTCACCTCCGAGCCCGCGGGGGCGGCGGTGTGGGTGGACGGCACGCGCATCGGCGAGGCCCCGGTCGTGCTGAGCGATCTGGGCGCGGGGGAGCACGACGTGATCCTGTGGCTCGAGGGCTTCGAGCCCTTCGTGGCAACCGCCGAGGTGGAGGGCGGCGGAGTCCGCTCGGTGCGGGCCACCTTCGGCGCACCGAGCGAGGGCACACCGAGCGAGGGCGCACGGACAGACGGCGACACGCCCGAGCCGATCCCGACCGACGGCCTCGCTGCCGACGTCGGCCGGCCGGGCCGGGCCCCGTCGGCGGCCCGGCCCCCGACCTCCTCCCAGCCTGCTGCCGACTCCCAGCCTGCTGCCGAAGCCGCCTCGGCCCACCTCTCCGTGCTGGTCCGGCCCTGGGGATCGATCTACGTCGACGGCGCGCTCTACGAGCCGAACACCAACATCCGGCACACGCTGTCGCTGCCGCCGGGGCTGCACACGGTGCGCGTGGTCCACCCCGGCTTCGGCAGCGAAACCCGCGAGGTGCGCCTCGCCCCAGGTGCCGCCGAGCGCCTCGTCTTCGACCTCACCCCCCCGGAGGCTCCGACCGTAGCCACCGAACCGCCCCCCTCGACGACGCCAGAGCCCGTCGCGCCACCGCCCGAGCCGGCGGCCCCGTCGGCGTCTGGCACGTCGGAGAGTGGGGGCATCTATGCCGCCAGCGAAGAGCCGCCCCGGCTCGTCGGGGGGCTGGAGCGCTTGCAGCGCAGCATCCGGTATCCCCCCGAGGCCTACGACGCCAAGGTCGAGGGCCGAGTCTACGTGCAGTTCGTGGTCGACGCGGAGGGCCGCGTGCAGGACCCGGAGGTCGTGCGCGGCCTCCCCCACGGGGCCAACGCCGAGGCGCTCCGCGTGATTCGCTCGGCGCGGTTCCGCCCCGGCCGGGTCGGCGGGCGGGCGGTGGCGGTGCGGCACAGCCTCTACCTCACCTTCGAGATTCTGTAGCGATGGCCGCACGATGCCTGCTTCTCCTTCTGCTCGGCGCGGCGCTCGTCGCCCCGGCCCAGGCCCAGCGGCTGTGCGCGGCCGTCCTCCCGGAGGCCGAGGCGCGCTACACCGACGGCCGGTTCGGCGAGGCGCTCGACGCCGCCGCCCGGTGCCTCGCCGAGAAGCCCTTGGCGGAGGCCGAAGCCCGCCGCGCGCTGCGCCTCGCCGTGCTCGCCCACCTCGGCCGGCGCGAGCGCGCCGAGGCGCAGCTCGCCGCGCTCCGCCTGCTCGACCGCGCGCCGGACTACGAGCCGGACCCGATGACCGACCCGCCCGACTACGCCGCTCTGGTCTACGATGTCCGCGAAGCCTTCGGCCTCAGCGCGCCCAACCCCTGCCGCGCCACGCAGGCCGACGCCGAGGTCCACTACGTCGAGGGGCGCTTCGGCGACGCGCTCGCGGCGCTCGCGGTGTGCCTCGAGACGGACGGCATTCCCGAGGCCGACGCCGTCCGCGCGCTCCGCCTCACGGCGATGGTCCACCTGCAGCAGGGCGCGCTCGAGGCGGCCAAGCGCGCGGCCCTCGACCTCCTCGCCCGGGGCTACGAGCCGGACCCGATGACCGACCCGCCGGCCTACGTCGCGCTCCTTGGCCTCGCCCAACGGCAGGCCGCCCGCCAGGACGCTCAGAACGAGTAGACCGCCCGCGCCGTCGCCAACCGCCCGATGCGGGGGGCCCCGATGTACTCGCGGTGCTGGTTGTCGAGCACGTTCTGCGCCAGCACGTCGACCCGCAGGCCCGGCACGGACGAGCCGAAGTCGTAGCCTGCGCCCACGTCGAAAATGAGGTAGCTCTCGACATCGCCCTGGAACACGCCCGAGCGCACCGCGAAGTCGCCGGTGTAGCGGGCGGCGGCGTTGACCGAGATGCCGGACGACGGGCTGCGGTAGAAGAAGCCGGCGGCGAACTTGTTGCGCGGCGCATTCGCGGCGATGACGCGGCCGCTGCCGCTCTCCTCCAGGTCCCCCTCGTCGAAGAAGACGCTGCTGATCCACGAGTAGCTCCCGAAGAGGCTGAGGGCGTCCGTGGGCCGCCACTCGGCGGCGATGTCGGCCCCGAAGTAGTCGACCTCACCGAAGTTGAGGTAGGTCAGCAGCACCTCGGGCGCGCCGCCCTCGGCCCGGCCGACGTTCTGCTCCGGCTCGACGACGCCGTAGGGCGTGGCCGCCGCCGTCTCCGCCAGGAGCGACAGCAGAGTCTCGGCCTGCGCCGGCGTCAGCCCGAGGTCGGCGAGGTCGCCGCCGGTCGCCTCGGTAAGCGCGGCGGCGAGGGTGGCGGCTCCGTCAGGCCCGGCTAGGGCGAGCGGCGTGATCTGCTGGAGGCCGCTGATGAAGTCCAGCTTGCGCGTGAAGTACAGGTCCGCCCCCAGGGTGAGCCGGTCGCTGACGAGCGCCTTGTAGCCCAGCTCGACGGTCGTGGTGCTGGACTGATCGAGCGGGGCGGTGTCGGCGAGCGGCGCTTCCTGCCCGTCGATCTGCAGCACGCCGCCGACCGTGCCGGGCAGCCGAGCGGCGGCTCCGGCGAGGACCGCGAGGACCGCGTCGGCGTCGCCCCCCGTGATGCCCAGGTCGCTGAGCGCCGTGGCGAGCGCGCCGGAGGCCGTGGCCGCGCCCAGCCCGTAGCCGTAGAGCCCTGCCAGCGGCAGCTCCCCCAACGGCACCCGGTCCACCCCGATGGCGTCGGCGAGCGGCGGCGTCAGGCTGACGAGCGTCTCGTCGCTGAAAGTGAACGCCCGGGCCGCGCCCCGGCCCCGCACCCCGAAGAGCCCCCCGTTGGCCGAGGCCGGGGCGATCGGGAGGTCGAGGAAGAGGTTGACCCCGGCGGGCGTGGTGAAGGCGCGGTTGTAGGTGATGCGAAAGGTGTGGACCGGGTCCGGGTGGAAGATCATCCCGGCGCGCGGCGAGAACTGGACGGTCTCGTTGACGTTGTTCCAGTCCAGCCGGGCCGCCAGCACCAGGTCCACTTCGTGCGTGAGCCGGGTGTGGGAGTGGACGTAGCCGCCGGCCTCGCGCAGCGTGTCGTCGGCCTCGTTGATCCCGTTGACGGTGCCGCCGGTCTCGGGCAGCGTCACCTGGTAGTCTACGCCCGCGTCGAGGGTCTGCTTGCCGGCAAAGAAGTCGAGCCCGTAGCGCGCCTGCGCCGCGAGCTCGACCGAGTCGTCGATCAGGTCGGCCCCGGTGCGGACGACGTAGGTGTCGCCCGCGTTGTTTTTGTTGACCGACGCTTGGACGGAGAGACGCTCGGCCTCGAGCTGCGCCTGAGCGAAGAGCGACCCGAACCCGTCGACCTGGTTCTCGCCCGTGTTGGCCGGGACGACCTGCTTCATGCTGGCGTAGCCGGTCCGGAGGCGGAGCGTTCGGCGGGGCGCGAAGCGGTAGTGCGCCTCGCCCGCGAGGTAGCCCTTCCACGACTCGTCGTCGCGCGCGGCCAGGCGGACCACCTCGGCGACGGTGCCGTCCGGGCGGCGCACGCACTCCGAGGCCCCGCCCTCGACCCCGCGCGCGATCTCGCACAGCACGTCGAGGTCCGCCGGGTCCGCCGGGTCGAAGGCCCAGTCCTGGGCCTGGCTGTAGTAGCCGACGACCTTGTAGCCGAGCTGCCCGCCGAGCAGCGGCGCGGCGGCCGCGTGCCGCACGGACCCCTGCACGAGCGAGCGCTCGCCGCCGCCGAGCAGCACCGTCGTGCCGGGGTAGGCAAACGGGCCCTTCGTCAGGAAGTGGATCACGCCCTGCTCCACGCCCGCCCCGTAGAGCGCCGAGGCCGGCCCGCGCGTGATCTCCGCGCCCGCCAGGTCGATCGGCGAGAGCGGCATCAGCGCGAAGGCGTTCAGCCCGAGGTTGGGCGTCGTCACGTCGCGGTTGTCAACGAGCACGTGGACGCGCGAGACGAGGGTCTCGTTGAAGCCCCGTAGCGCAAGCTGGTACCGGTCCACGCCGACGCGGGCGATGTCCACGCCGGGAACGTTGCGCAGCACCGCCGCCGGCGACGGAGCCGGGTCGCGGGCGAAGTCGAGGCCGCGAAGCACCGAGATCGAGGCGGGCGCGTCGAGGACCGCCTCGCGGTTGCGCGAGACCGTCACCACGACCGGGTTGAGGTCCACGCCGCGCTCGAGGACGACGTTGACCTCCCGCTGCTCGCCGGGCCCGAGCGCGAGCGTGCGGCGGATCTCCTGGTAGCCGATGTAGCGGACGACGAGGTCGTAGAGGCCCTCGTCGGCGCGGAGGCTGAAGTAGCCGTCGGGCCGCGTCGAGGTGCCGCCAGCCATGTTTTCGGTGCCGGGCTGCATCAGGATCACGCTTGCGCCGGGGAGCGGGTCGGCGGTCTCGGCGTCGGTGATGCGGCCGAAGAGCGCGGCCTGCTGGCCGGTAGCCGGCTGCGCGAGCGCCGGGTGGGCCAGGAGGCAGAACAGCGCGAGGCCCGCGCAGGGCAGAGTACGGAAAGGCATAGAGGGAGGGCTGAGCCGGGGACGAGCGCGCTGCAATGACGAGCGCGCTAAAATACCGGGCACGCCCCCAGGGTAGGGTCCCTCGCTCAATACAAGCGGCGGCGCTTGTTGAGGTAGGCCAGCAGCGCGGCGTCGTAGGGCTCGGCGGGATCAGAGCCCAGCCAGATCGAACGCCTCATCGAAAGGGTTCAGGAAGGTGACGCCTTCCACCGTGGAGCCAGCCGCGAAGTCCTCGCTCAGCACGACCGGCACCTGGTTCAGCTTGGCCGCGGCCCACACCTGCGCGTCGAAGTACGCGAAGCCGTGCTCGCGCACGCCGCGCACGGCTTCGAGCACCACCGCCGGGGTGAGCGGCAGCACGGGAAAGACCCGCTCGTACAGCTCGATCTGCCGGTACGCCTCCGTTGGCGAGAGCGGGGGCACGAGCTTGCCCATCACGACGCGGGCGAACTCCGCGAGCACCTGCGCCGGAAGCACCGCCCGATCCCCTGGCAACGCGCTCTGACCGCTTCGCGCCACGATGTCTAGCGCTCGCCGCTGTTTCGCCACCTCGCCTGCGTCGAAGGTGTAGACGAGGACGTTCGTGTCGAGGAGGTAGCGCGCCACCGGAGTCACCCTCGCTGCCCGCGCTCGCCGTAGAGCGCGTCCCGGTCGAAGCGGTACCCGTCGGGGAGCCGGTGCGTCTCAGCGATGCTGCGCGCGTGGGCGAGCAACTCGGCGAGCGCGCCGTGTACCGGAGGCGCGCCGGTCGCGCCGTCGCCAGCTAGGGTGTGGTCGAGGGCGCGCCGGACAAGCTCGGCTTCGGAGACGCCAAGCGCCCGACTCTGCACTTTGAGCGCACGGTCTTGCTCCGCTGTGATGTAAAGCTGCTTTCGGATCATGTCACCGCCGCACGAACTGGACCTACATCGTATACATCATCCCTTGGATAGTTCCTTAAGTCAGTAGAGCCGACGACGCTTGTTGAGGTAGGCCAAGAGCGCCGTGTTGTAGGGCTCGGCGGTGTCGAGCTCGACGAAATCCACGTTGTACTCCCGGCACCGCCGTCGGAAGCGCTCGGCGAACGACTGCACGGCCTCGGCGTAGCCCGCGCGGAGCTGCGCGGGCTGGAGCGTGACCTCCTCGCCGGTCTCCATGTCGCGGAACAGCATCGGCACGTCGGGGAAGGCGAAGCGCCGCTCCGTCGCCCCGTCGAGGACGTGGAAGACGAGGACCTCGTGGCCCCGGTAGCGGAGGTGCTGGAGCGCCTTCAGGAGGTCGTCGTGCGCCGCGACGTTCTCGAACAGGTCCGTCACCACGACCACCAGCGACCGCCGCCCGATCCGCTCGGCGACCTCGTGGAGCGCCGCCGCCGCGCCGGTCCGCTCGGCCTCGCGCGGCGGCGGGGCATCGACCAGCCCCTGGAGCTGGCCGAGCAGGTGGCGCAGCGCGCCGGGCGTGCTCTTGGGCGGGACGATCGTGTGGACGCGCTCGTCGAAGGCGACCAGGCCGGTGGCGTCGCGCTGCCGGACCATGAGGTAGTGCAGCCCGGCGGCGAGGTACGCGCCGTACTCGAGCTTCGAGAGCGCCGCCTCGCCCCGGTAGCGCATCGACCGGCTCGTGTCGAGCACCACGTAGTGCCGGAGGTTGGTCTCCTCCTCGTACTGCTTGACGTAGTAGCGGTCCGTCTTGGCAAACACCTTCCAGTCGACGTGCCGCAGCTCGTCGCCGGGGTTGTAGGGCCGGTGCTCGGCGAACTCGACCGAGAAGCCGTGGTAGGGGCTCTTGTGGAGGCCGGTGATGAAGCCCTCGACGATGAGCCGGGCGCGCAGCTCCATCGTGTCGAGCTGCGACAGGGTCTCGGGGTCGAGGTAGCGGAGCGGGGCGTCAGGCATTCCGGTGAACAGCGAACGGGAGAGGAGAACGGGAGCGCGCGGGCAGGCACCCGTAGGGGCACGGCGTGCCTGGCCCTCGGTGGGGATCGCAGAGACGCGAGCAGAGGATACGCCGTGTCGTCAACGCCAAGAGGCAGGCGGGATTGCGCCAGGACGCGGACTGAAAATCGGCGACAGCGGCGGGGGCCGGCTCCGTACCTTTGCGCGCGATGCTGCTCTCCCCCGACGATACCGTCAAGGCCCAGCTCCTCGACGCGGCCGACCTCGACCGGACCCTCAACCGGCTCGCCCGCCAGATCGTCGAGCACCTCGACGACGCCGCCGAGCCGGCCGACCGCCTCGCGCTCGTCGGGATGCAGACGCGCGGGGTCCACCTCGCCCGCCGCCTGCGCGACAAGATCGCGGTCGTCGAGGGCCTCGCGCTGCCCTTCGGGATTCTGGACGCGACGATGTACCGCGACGACTTCCGCCAGCGCCTCCGCCAGCCCGTCGTCCACCCGACCGACATCCCGTTCGACATCGACGACCGCCGGCTCGTGCTCGTCGACGACGTGGTCTACACCGGGCGCACCACGCGCGCCGCGCTCGACGCGCTGATGGACTTGGGCCGCCCGGCGAGTGTCCGCTTCCTCGCGCTCATCGACCGCGGCCTGCGCGAGCTGCCCGTCCGCCCCGACTTCGTCGGCCGCACCGTCCCGACGACCCCCGGCGAGGAGGTCCGCGTCCGCCTGAGCGAAGTGGACGAGGCCGACGGCGTCTGGCTGGTCCAGCGATTTTAGAATGCGGATTGACGATTTGCGATTGGCTATGCCCCCCCTCTCTAGCGCCCCAGTCGAAGATCCAACGTCAGAGATCGCAGCTCTCGCACATCGTCACCTGCTCGGGCTGGCCGACTACAGCGCCGACGAGATCCGCCTCATCCTGCGCACCGCCCGCGAGTTCCGCGAGGTCCTCGACCGCCGCGTCAAGCGCGTCCCCTCGCTCCGGGGCGTCACCGTGGTCAACCTCTTCTTCGAGCCCTCGACGCGGACCCGGCTCTCGTTCGAGTTGGCCGAGAAGCGCCTCTCGGCGGATGTGGTCAACTTCTCGGCGGCCGGCTCGTCGGTCTCGAAGGGCGAGACGCTCAAGGACACCGCCCGCAACATCGAGGCGATGAAGATCGATATGGTCGTGATCCGCCACGCCTCGCCGGGGGCGGCGCACTTCCTGACCCGCTGCATCGACTCGGTGGTGCTGAATGCCGGCGACGGCGCGCACGAGCACCCGACCCAGGCCCTGCTCGACATCCTGACGCTCGCCGACCTCGACCTTCCGCGCTTCGGGGACCGGCTCCGGCAGGGCGACTTCAGCGGCCTCCGCGTCTCGATCTTGGGCGACGTGGCGCACAGCCGGGTCGCGCGCTCGAACATCTGGGGGCTGCAAACGCTCGGGGCCGAGGTCACGCTCTGTGGCCCGCGCACGATGCTCCCGCGCCAAGTCGAGGCGATGGGCGTCCGCGTCACCGACCGCCTCGACGCCGCCCTCGACGGCTGCGACGTGGCGATGGCCCTCCGCATCCAGATGGAGCGGCAGACCGGCCGCGACGGCTCGCAGGCGAGCCTCTTCCCGAGCCTGCGCGAGTACCACGCCCGCTTCGGCATCAAGGAGGAGCACCTCGACCGCTATCCGGAGCTGCGGATCATGCACCCCGGCCCGGTCAACCGCGGCGTCGAGCTCGCGAGCGAGGTCGTGGACTCGGACCGCTCGGTGATCCTGAGCCAGGTCACCAACGGCGTCGCCGTGCGGATGGCGTGCCTGTACCTGCTCTCGGGCGGGATTTAGGGCGACTGGAGAGAAAAGAGAGACGAGAGGGAAAAGACGGAGGAGAGAGCGCCGTCTCTTCTATCTTGTCTCTCCCCTCCCTCTCTCTCCCAGCGAATGTCCCACCATCCCAGCATCATCGTCGGTTGGCGCGAGTGGGTGGCGCTGCCGGACCTCGGCCTGCCGGCGGTCAAGGCGAAGGTCGACACCGGGGCCAAGACCTCGTCGCTCCACGCCTTCGACCTCGAACCCTTCCGCGAGGGCGGGCGCGAGCGCATCCGCTTCACCGTTCACCCGGTGCAGGAGAACGAGCACGTGGTGGTCCGCGCCGTCGCGGACGTGGTGGACGAGCGCTCGGTCGTGAGCTCGAGCGGGCACGAAGAGCTGCGCGTTGTGATCGGCACCGTGCTCCGCCTCGGCGACGCCGCGTGGCCAGTCGAACTGACGCTCACCGACCGCCGGACGATGCGGCTGCGGATGCTCCTGGGCCGCCAAGCCCTCGCGGGCCGCATTCTCGTCGACGCCGGCACCTCCTACCTCCACGGCCGCCGCAGGGCGGCGCACCTCTACGACTGACTCCCCCGCCTGTGAACCTCGCCATCCTCTCGCGTAATCCGTCGCTCTACTCGACCCGCCGCCTGCTCGAAGCCGCCGAGGCGCGCGGGCACACAGCCCGCGTGCTCGACACGCTCCGCTGCACGATTCACCTCGGAGCCGGCGGCCCCGAGCTGCACCTCGACGGCAAGAAGATCGAGGGGCTCGACGCCGTCGTCCCGCGCATCGGCGCGTCGATCACGTTCTACGGCCTGGCCGTCGTGCGGCAGTGCGAGGCGATGGGGGTGTACTGCCTCAACGGCTCGGTCGGGATCACGCGCTCGCGCGACAAGCTCCGCGCCCACCAGCTCCTGGCGAAGGCCGGCGTCGGCCTGCCGGTGACCGCCTTCGCGCACGACGCGAACGCCGTGGACGACGTGATCCGCGCCGTCGGCGGGCCGCCGCTGATCGTCAAGCTGCTCGAGGGCACGCAGGGCGTGGGCGTCGTCCTGTGCGAGACCAAGAAGGCGGCCGAGAGCGTGATCCAGGCGTTCCGCGGGCTCAAGGCCTACCTGCTCGTGCAGGAGTTCATCAAGGAGGCCGGCGGCTCGGACCTCCGCTGCCTCGTCGTCGGCGACAAGGTGGTGGCCGCGATGACGCGCACCGGAGCCGAGGGCGAGTTCCGCTCGAACCTCCACCGCGGCGGCTCGGCGAGCCTCGCCAAGATCAGCCCCGCCGAACGCAAGACGGCCGTCCAGGCGATCAAGGCTCTCGGCCTCCGCGTGGCCGGCGTGGACATTCTCCGCTCGGCGCGCGGGCCGCTCGTGCTCGAGGTCAACTCGTCCCCCGGCCTCGAGGGCATCGAGAAGGCGACGGGCAAGGACGTGGCGGGCTTGATCGTGCAGTTCATCGAGAAAAACGCGAAGCCGAAGCGCTAGGCCTCGCCGCCGTGGACCACCCTCTTGACGGGTTCGGGTGGTTGTGGCTATTCTGGCCTCTGCCGAGAGGGTCGCCCGCTTGTTCGAGGAGAATTGACGGGCCTGCGACCTGACGCATTGGCAGGCGCGCGTACTATGGAGCGGTTGTTGACCGTTCCTGCCGCGTGCCTCAGTGCACCCGCACTCGGTCACCTCTCCCTCCGTCGAACCCACCGGAACCCGCGTGGACACCACCGTCGAAACCCGCCGCTACGTCAAAACCGCCCCGCACACGCGCGCCCGCCAGGCCCGCCGCGACACCCTCGACGCGATGACCGACGAGGACCTGATGCGGCAGTTCCAGGCCGGCACCGTCGAGGCGTTCAACCTCTTGGTCGACCGCTACTCGGAGCGGCTCTCTCATTACCTCTACCGCTTCACGAAGGACCGCCGCCGCGTCGAAGACCTCCTCCAGGAGACCTTCCTCCGGGTCTACCGCAACCGCCACAGCTACCGCCCCGTCGCCAAGTTCTCGACGTGGCTCTACACCATCGCCGGCAACCTCGCCCGCAGCGAGTACCGCAAGCGCAAGCGCCGGCAGACCTACTCGATCCAGTCCCAGAGCCGGGACGGCGAGGAGTACGAGATGCCGCTCCCGGACGAGACCTTCTCACCGGACCAGGACGCCGAGCGCGCCATCCAGGACCGCCACATCCAGGCGGCGCTGAAGCAGATCCCGGAGGAGTTCCGCGAGGTGGTGGTGCTGCGCGACGTGCAGAACCTGGCCTACGAGGAGATCGCCGAGATCACCGGCTTGCCGATGGGGACGGTCAAGAGCCGGATCAACCGGGGCCGCACCAAGCTCCAGGGCCTGCTCGACGAGGTCTACTCGGTCCAGCGCAATTAAGCCCCAGACAGCGAAGCCCTAGGGCGTGTGGACATTTGCAGGCTCATGCTCGCACGAGGTCACGATTCTGAAATGGCAAGGCGTGCGAGGGACGCGTCCCGTAGGAGCCAGATGCCGTAGCATCAGGCGACGAGTGCAACGCAGCCAAAGCGGAATCTGGACCGGGAGAGCGGATATCGGTACTTGTCCACACGCCCTAGCCTCAGGCTTCCAGCTTCTTCGGAGGGACTCCAGCAATGGGGTCCCTCCGTTTTTTATGACGCCGTGACGGGCGAGCGCCGCGCCGAGAGGCGGCCGTGGACGGCCTTGACCGTGACCGCGCCCTCGCCGACGGCCCCGGCCACGCGCTTGGTCGAGCCGCTTCGCACGTCGCCGACGGCGAAGACGCCGGGCAGGCTCGTCTCGAAGGTCGACGGCCGCTCGCCATTGGGCCAGAGGTCGAGGTCGGTGACGTCGGAGCCTGTCTTGAGGAAGCCGTGGCGGTCGGCCTCGACGCCGAGGGTGCCTTTTGCCGCGTCGCCGCGCAGCCAGGCCGTGCACGGCTCGGCCCCGATGAACACGAAGAGCGCGGGCGTCTCGACGTGCTCCGTCTTGCCGGCCTCGGTGTCCTCGATCTCGACAGCCGCCAGGGCCTCGTGCTGCTGTGCGCCGTCGCCGCAGAGCGCGCGGACTTCGGTGTGGCGGCGAAGCTCGACGCGGTCCGACGCCGCGACGCGCTCGGCGAGGTAGCTGCTCATGCCCTTGGCGAGGTCGTCGCCCCGGATCAGGAGGAGCACCCGCTCGGCGCGCTCGGAGAGGAACATCGCGGCCTGCCCGGCCGAGTTGCCGCCGCCGACCACGACGACCGTCACGCCGGCGCAGCCGCGCGCCTCCATCTCGGTAGCGGCGTAGTAGACCCCGGCCCCCTCGAAGCGGTGGAGGTTCGGCAGCGGGAGCCGCCGGTAGTGCGCGCCCGTCGCCAGCACGACCGCCCGAGCGCGGATCGGCGGGCCGCCGTCCAGCCCCACGGCGTAGCCGCAGTCGTCGTGGCGGAGCGCGTCGGCGCGGAACGGGGTGACGAAGGTCGCGCCGAACTTGCGGGCTTGCACCGTCGCGCGCGTCGCCAGCTCGGTGCCGGAGAGGCCCGCCGGGAAGCCCAGGTAGTTCTCGATCCGCGACGACCACGAGGCCTGCCCCCCCGCACCGATTTCGTCGAGGAGGATGGTCTTGAGCCCCTCGCTCGCGCCGTAGACCGCCGCGCCCAACCCCGCCGGCCCGGCCCCGACGATCAGCAGGTCGGTCACCTCGTCTGCGTCCGGCTCGCGCCCGATCCCAACGGCCCGCGCCACCTCCAGGTTGGTCGGTGTGTCGAGCACGGTCTCCGACCCCCAGACCACGACGGGGCCGCTCAGCCCGTCGAGCGTGCGGCCGTGCGACCCGAGCACCTCAGCGGCCTCGGCAGCGTCCGCCTCGGTATCGAGCCAGCGGACGGGCAGATAGTTGCGCCGGGCGAACTCCGCGAGGCGGCCCGCGTCGGGGTCTGCGTGGGAGCCGATGAGCGTGAGGCCCGACGCGCCCTCGGCGACGATCCCGCGCCGGGCGGTGAACGCGGCGAGGACGGTCTCGGCGAGGTCGGTGTCGGACCCCATCAGGCGGCGGAAGCGCTCGGCCGGGACTTGGAGCACGCGGCCGGCCTCCTCCACGCGCGCCGTGGCGAAGACGCTCTCGCCCATCAGCAGTCCGATCTCGCCGAGGAAATGCCCCGCCCCCAGCGGCTCGGGCGAAATCGGACGCTCGCAGCCGAGGTCCTCGTAGACGTTCACCGCTCCGCTGAGAACGGCGAAGAAGTCGTAGGCGTCGTCGCCTTCGCGAAAGAGGAGGTCACCCTCGGCGACAGGCCGCTCGTGGCCGGCCGCGCGGAGGCGGTCCAGTTGCGCGTCGGAGAGGATAGGGAAGGCCGTGAGGTCAGGCATCGGGGCGACGTGGAGGCTAGGTGCGTCGAGGCCCCGTCTACGAGAACGGAGCGAGGGGGGCCTTTACCGCTGACCACTCCGCGAGGTCCCCAACCGTTCCGGCTGCGTATATTCCGCCTCCCTCTTTTCCAGCCCCACCCAGTCCCCGAAACTCTCATGGCTAAGGTCGACGTAGTGATGCCCAAGATGGGCGAAAGCGTGATGGAGGGCACCGTGCTGACGTGGGCTAAGGCCGTCGGCGACGAGGTCGAGCTCGACGAGACCCTCCTCGAGATCTCCACCGACAAGGTCGACTCCGAGGTGCCGTCGCCGGCCAAGGGCCGCCTCGCCGAGATTCTGACGCCCGAGGGCGAGACCGTGGAGGTCGGGGCTAAGATCGCCGTCATCGAGACCGACGTGAACGCCGAGATCGGGGGCGACGGAGCCGGGACGGGGCCGGACATCGAAGCCGAGGTCGCCGCGGCAGAGGCCGGGGCTGAGGCGGAGGCCGTGGTCACGGAGGAGGCGAAGGATGCCGCGCCGACCATCGAGCCGGTCGCCCAGGCCGCAGCCGAAGCCACCGGCACCGGCGCGACTGCGGCCACCGTGAGCGGCGGCGAGCGCGTCGACGTGGTGATGCCCAAGATGGGCGAAAGCGTGATGGAGGGCACCGTGCTGACGTGGGCCAAGGCCGTCGGCGACGAGGTCGAGCTCGACGAGACCCTCCTCGAGATCTCCACCGACAAGGTCGACTCCGAGGTGCCGTCGCCGGCCAAGGGCCGCCTCGCCGAGATTCTGACGCCCGAGGGCGAGACCGTGGAGGTCGGGGCTAAGATCGCCGTCATCGCCACGGGCGAGGGGGCCTCGGTCGGTTCGGCCCCTGCGCCCTCCGCCCCAAAGGCGGCCCCCGCCGGCGGCGACGGCTCTGCGCCGAGTCCGCCCGAGAAGAGCTACGGCATGACCGGCGAGGCGCTCGCCGGCGACGGGTCCCCGCTCGCCGCGCCGGCCGCTGCGGAGGTCGCCGCGAGTGGGACGGCCGGTAGTCCGTTGCAGCGACGTGGCTCCGACGGCCGGTTCTACTCGCCGCTCGTCCGCTCCATCGCCGGAGCCGAGGGCGTCTCGCAGCAGGAGCTAGAGGCCCTCGCCGGAACCGGCACCGAAGGGCGCGTCACGAAGAAGGACATCCTCGGCTACATCGAGACCCGCAAGACGGCCCAGCCCGCCCCGCAGGCCACGCCGAAGCCCAACGCACAGCCGTCGGCCCAGGCCGCTGCGAGGCCCGCCGCTACGCCGCAACCCCAGACCGCGCCCGGCGACCGCGTCGAGATCATTGAGATGGACCGGATGCGCCAGCTCATCTCGGACCACATGCGCCGGTCGGTCGACACGAGCGCGCACGTGACCTCGTTCAACGAGATCGACGTGACCCGGCTCGTCGAGGCGCGCGAGCGCCACAAGGCGGCGTTTCAGAAGCGCGAGGGCGTCAAGCTGACCTACACGCCGTTCTTCGTCCGCGCTGCCGTCGAGGCGCTCAAGACGCACCCTCTGCTCAACGCCTCGGTCGAGGGCAAGCGGATCGTGGCGCGCAAGGACTACCACGTTGGCATCGCCGTGGCGCTCGAGAAGGGTCTGCTCGTGCCCGTCGTCCGCGACGCCGGCCAGAAGAACCTGACCGGCCTGACCCACGCCGTGGCCGACCTCGCCGCGCGGGCGCGCAGCAAGCAGCTCATGCCCGACGAGCTCCAGGGCGGCACCTTCACCGTCACGAACGTCGGCAGCCTTGGCTCGCTGATGGGCACGCCGATCATCAACCAGCCCCAGGTCGCCATCCTCTCGCCGGGGATGATCAAGAAGCGGCCCGTCGTGGTCGAGCACCCCGAGCTAGGCGACATCATCGCGATCCGGCAGATGATGTACGTCTCGCTGTCCTACGACCACCGGATCATCGATGGCGCGATGGGCGCGTCCTACCTCCACGCCTTCAAGGAGGCGCTCGAGACCATCGACCCGAGCGAGGCGATCTGATGGATGATGCGTGTTGCGTGATTCGTGGTCTCTCTCCACGGCGGCGCTCGCCCTCACGAATCACGCAACACGCATCACAGTCATGCCCGACGACGCCGGCCTCGCCCTCTCGCTCTCCGAACTCGACGCCCGGCTCGACGGGTTCGTGACGGAGTACCTCAAGGACAAAAGCCCCGAGACGGCTGGCACGTACCGCCGCTCGCTCAACGAGTTCGAGCGGTGGTACGCCACCGAGCTTCGCGCGCCCGCCGGCAAAGGGTTCCGCTTCCGCACCGAGGACGTCGAGCGCTACAAGGCGTATCTGATGGAAGACCGCGGCCTCAGCCAAGTCTCGGTCTCGACCTACCTCACCGCGATCCGCCGCTTCTGCCAGTACCTCGTGGACATCGGCCTGCTCGAGGAGAACCCGGCGCGCGCCGTCAAGGGCAACCGCCGCCCGAGCGAGCACTCGCGCAAGGTCTTCACCGAGACCGAGATCGCCACCCTCCTCGACGTGCTCAGCGCCACTAGCCCCATCGAGAAGCGCGACCGGGCCATCGTCTTCCTGATGCTCTACGCTGGGCTGAGCGAGATCGAGCTCGTCCGCGCCGACCTCCAGGACCTGGAGCAGACCTTGCTCGGGTGGTACCTCCGGGTCCAGGGCAAGGGCCGCACCGTCAAGGACCAGCAGGTGCCCGTCGACCCGCCGGTGATGGACGCGATCCGGCTCTACCTCGACGCGCGCGGCCGCGTCCGGCCCGAGGACCCGCTCTTCGTGTCGCACGGGCACCGCTCGGCCGGCGAGCGGCTCAACACGCGCAGCGTTCGCAGCCGCGTCAACGGCTTGCTGAAGGCGGCGGGCCTCAAGCGCCCCGGCGTCACGCCGCACTCGCTGACCCACACCGCCGCGCTGATCTGGCTCAACGACGGCATGAGCCTCGACGACGTCCGGCAGCGGATGCGCCACGGCACGCTCGACACGACGATGATCTACTTCAAGAAGCAGGGCCTCCTCAAGCGCAGCATCGAAGAGCGGAAGTAGGAAGGGAAAAGAAAGAGGAGATAGAAAAGAGGGGAAAGAAAGCGGCTCTCTCCCCTTTCTCTTCTCTCGTCCGGCTCATCGGGTCACGAACCGGACCTCCAGCGTGGCCGTCGTCGGCATCCCCTCCTGCTCGGCGACACCGGGGTACGGCTGGAGCAGGTACGGGGCGATGATGAACCGGTCGACCTGCTGGAGCTGGACCTGCTCGTAGGTCGGCATCTCGATCACGAGCCCTGGGAATGGGAGCGTGAAGGGCCTCTCCAAGCCGCCGGCCTCGACGAGGGTAAACTGCGCCGTCGCCTCACCGGCGCGCACGCAGGTGACATCGGCCGGGCACCGGCTGTCGGCCCCCACAGCATCGAAGCGGATCACCGTCCCCTCGTCGCCGACCCGGACCTCGGTCCCTAGCTCGACCGTGAGCGGCTCGCCGAGGGCGACTGTAGCCATCTCGTCCGTCATCGGTTCGTCCGGCGCGGGCTCGTCGGTCACCGGCTCGTCGCGGGGTGGGCCGGAGCAGGCGGCGGCGGTGACGGCAAAGGCGAGAAGCAGGAGCGCGAAGCGCATGGCGGGAGGCGATAGCTGGAGGAGAGGACCGGCCTCAATCTAATTCCGCCGGTAGGAGATGCGCTAGGCCCATGTCCCGCACGGCACGGGCGCGTCCTCGAAGGAGACGAGCGGCCTGACGCCCCCGTCGTAGAACTCGACCTCGAAGTGGTCGAGCACGGCCCGCATGCGTCCGATCTGCTCGTCGCTGAACTGGTCCTGCCACTTGCGGAGCTGCGACTCGGTCCCGCGCTGGAAGGTCGCCTCGTTCGTGGTCGAGCTGGGCTTCCGAACCTGCGCCTCGACGCCCGGTGGGATCGCCATGCCCCACCGGTCGAAGATCCGCTTCAGCTCGCGCTCCGGTTCGGTGAGCAGGTCCTCGTAGGCGAGCGTAATCCAGCGTTCGTTGTTCTCGGGGTGGCGCAGCGCCGGCAGATTGATCAGGCACCACCGCGCCGTGATAACCTCCTCTGGGCTGCCGAGGCCCGACACGTACGCCGCCTCGGACGCATACGCCTCGCTGTACCGGTCGGTGAGGAAGCTGAGGCCCTTACTCGGCTCGAAGTAGAGGAGCTGCGACGCGGCAACAGCGAAGGGGTGGCGGATCAGGAAGATCGGCGCGCGGCGGAACGCGAACTGCCGCGTCAGCCACGGCAGCAGCGCGCTGGCCCGGATGAACTTGACCAGCATCTGATCGGCCTGAGCGAAGTCGCGCGGGCTGGACCGGCGGCCTATCCAGGCGTTGAGCAGCTCGCCCTGCAACAATTGCTCGAACGTGCGCCGCGCCTCGTCCCACTCGGCCTCCTCGGGAATGTGCTGCCGCCACCCAAAGCCGATCTCCTGAAAGGCGGGGACCTTAAAAAGCTGGAGCGGCTCCCACACCAAGGCCGTCCGCGGGATGTGGTGCAGGGTCTCGGCGAGCCAGGAGCTTCCGCCACGGGGCGCGCTGAAGAGCAGCAGCGCGTCGGCCGGGTGGAAGCGCTTGCGGCGGGCGACGCGCTGGAACTGGAAGTCCGCGTAGGACTGCTGCGCCTGCTCGCAGGAGCGCTTCACGCGGGTCATGTATCGATTCACGATGGCACGGGATTAGACTCAGCCAAGCTCAAGTTACGAGCAAAGCTCATGTAGATAAAGCTTGCATCCCCCCGAGGGGACGAGACCGAGGAGACGAGCAGCCCTGCGGAAAGGCGTTAAGATCGTCGGTGGGTGTGGTATTTTCTTTAGGGGTACGTTATTTAATCGTTACCCATTTCCTCATCTCCGCCGCTACCCCAAGCCCTCCGCTGCTAGGGCTCGCCTTCCCTTTCGATATGGCCTCTCCCCGCTTGGTCACGCTGCGTCCTGCTAGACATGCTGCATGGCTCGGAGCCATTGCCTTCGGCCTCGTAGCACTCCACCTCTTCTTCCAGTACCACCGGCTCACCGTAGCGAGCGGCTTCCTCTCCTTCGGCCTGACTAACAAGTTCGACCTCGACGCCGAGGCTACGGTGCCCGCCTTTTTCTCGGCGCTGCTGCTGCTGGGCGCGGCGGTGCTCCTCCGGAGCATCACGGCCGACCAAGAGCGCCGCCGCGACCGCTGGGCGTGGGGCGGACTGGCCGTGCTCTTCCTCCTGCTGTCCGTCGACGAGGCGGTCGATTTCCACAATGCCGTCTCGGCTCCGCTCAAGGGCCGGATCGGCGACACCGACGGGTGGGCACGCTCGGCCTGGGTGATCCCGGCGGTCGGGTTCGTGCTGGTCTTCGCGGCCTCGTACTTCCGGTTCTTCCTCCGTCTGCCCCGCCGGTTCCAGGTGCTCTTCGCGCTCTCGGGGATTCTCTACGTCGGCGGAGCGCTCGGCGGGGAGATGGTGGGCGGGTGGCACATCGCGGCGAACGGATCGAGAAACTTCGCCTACGTGCTGATCTCGACGGCGGAGGAGGCGCTGGAGATGGCCGGCATCGTGCTGTTCACCTACGCCCTGCTGCTCTACAAAGAGCTGCACGGCCGGCCGGTCGCCGTGCAGTTCGCTTCAGAGCAGTCCGCCTCAGAGCAGTTCGCCTCAGAGCCGGGTCCGCAGCGTGAGGTGGTGTAGCCCGCCGAACGAGCTCCAGGCGTTGTAGGCGTAGTCGAACCCGAAGCGCCGCAGGTTCAGCCCGAAGCCCAGCCCCAGCCCGGCGAGGTCGATCCGCGTGTCGGTCTTGAGGTCCTCGTGGAGCCGGTGGTTGTAGCCGACCCGCAGCGCGAACGGCCGGCCGAGCTGGAGCTCGCCGCCGACCGAGAGGTGCCGGGCGACCTCGCTCAGCGCCGAGCCGTTTTCGTTCTCGAACGAGGTCAGGTCGTAGCCCGCCACGGTAATCAGCAGCGGGACGTACTGAAGCTGCTTCGAGACCGAGAGCCGGAGGTCCACCGGCAGCACGTCGTCCTCCGCGCCGAGGCTGCTCGTCACGATCCCGAGGTTGCGGAGCGAGGCGCTGACGGCGAAGCCGCGCTCCGGCACGCCATACGTCACCCCCACGTCAGCGGCGATGGCCTGTGCACTCGCGTCGTCGAGCGAGGAGAAGACGGCGTGGGCGCTCGCGCCCCAGCGGACGCGCTCGCCGTAGGGGCGGGCATAGCTCAGCGTCACGATGGCGTCGGACGCCCCGAAGGTGTCGCCGGGGCGCGTGCCGTCGGCCTCGGCCCGCTCGAAGTCGCCGTAGGAGAGGAAGCGGAGCGCGCCGCCGACGGTCCCGCCGAGCCGCTCGGCGTCGTAGGCGAACGCGGCGAAGCCCGCGCTGACGTCGGCGAGGTGGTTGAGGTAGCCGACCGAGAGCCGCCGGTGGCTCGTCTCGTCGAGCAGCGCCGGATTGGCGAAGAGCGCGTTCACGTCCTCGCCATTGCCCGTGCCGTAGGCCCCCGCGAGCGCCGTCGCCCGCGCCGACGGCTCGATCCGCAGCAGACCGAACCCGGTCAGACGACTCGGCTGCGCCGAGGCAACCGACGTGGCGAGCAGCGGAAGGAGAAGGAGGAGGGCGGCAAGGCGAGCGGAACGTGGCATGGCAGCAGGCACGGGGCGCAATAAAGAACGAGAGGATACGCGCCGAAACGAGGAACGGGCGAGAGGGCGTCGCGTGCTAGGCCGAACGTCCGTGCGGGCCGCTTTCGCGCCCGGCGTCCCGTTTGTGAAAGCGCGTCGTGCAGTATCCCTAGACTGATAGGCGCTGCCGCTCGTTGTATGTTCTGCCAGCTCGTCCGGCCCAGGCCGGACGCGTAAGGTACGATGCCTCCGGCGGGGCCGGCCGGGCACAAACCCCGACACCATCGGGCGATTGAGAGGTTGCAGGGGCAGGGGATTCGAAGAGCCGACCCCACGATTCCTCACCCCCCCGATCCCCCAACAATTCCCCTCATGTTGAACTTCTTCAAGAACCTCTTCGGCGGCGACCGCAACGACCGCGACATCGCGCAGTTCGAGCCGCTCGTCGACGCGATCAACGAGCACGTCGAGCAGTTGAGCACGCTCTCCGACGAGCAGCTCCAGGCCAAGACGCCCGAGTTCAAGGCCCGCATCGCTGAGGCCGTCGCCGAGATCGAGCGCGAGCGCGACGACATCCGCGCCCAACTCAAAGCGGCAAGTGAGGACAACGCGCCCGTCGGCGGCGACGGGCAGGCGGCCGACTCGGTGCTCAGCCACAGCGAGCGCCAGGCCCTCGTCGAGCAGCTCGACGATCTCGACGCCGAGTGGCTCGACGCCGTCGAGGACGTGCTCGAAGACCTCCTGCCCGAGGCCTTCGCCGTCGTCAAGGAGACCTGCCGCCGGCACGTCGGCAAGACGTGGGAGGCCGGCGGCAGCACCATCACGTGGGAGATGGTGCCGTTCGACGTCCAGCTCATCGGCGGCATCGTGATCCACCGCGGGCGCGTGGCCGAGATGAAGACCGGCGAGGGCAAAACGCTCACCTCGGTCGCGCCGATCTACCTCAACGCGCTCGTCGGGCGCGGCGTCCACCTCGTCACCGTCAACCCCTACCTCGCCCAGCGCGACGCCGAGTGGATGGGGCCGATCTACGAGTTTCTCGGCTTGAGCGTGGACTGCATCGACGCCTACCCCGCGCACTCCGCCGAGCGCCGCGCTGCCTACCGCGCCGACGTCTCCTACGGCACCAACAACGAGTTCGGCTTCGACTACCTCCGCGACAACTCGTTCGTCGTCGACCCCAACCAGCTCGTCCAGCGCCGCCACCACTTCGCGATTGTCGACGAGGTGGACTCGGTGCTGATCGACGAGGCGCGGACGCCGCTCATCATCTCCGGGCCGGTCCCCGACGCCGACGAGGACCGCTTCATGGAGCTTCGCCCGCCGGTGGACCGGCTCGTCTACGCCCAGCAGAAGCTCGTCGCCGGCCTCGTCGGCGACGCCGAGCGGATGTTCAAGGAGAAGGAGCAGGCCGAGGCCGCCGGTGACAAGAAGACCGCGCGCGCGCTCGAAGACGAGATCGGCCTGACGCTGCTGCGCGCCGAACGCGGCTACCCGAAGAACAAGCGGCTCATCAAGCTCAAAGGCGAGGAGGGCGTCGACCAGCTCCTCCGCAAGACCGAGTTCTTCTACCTCCAGGACAACGCCAAGCGGATGCCCGAGGTCGACGAGGCGCTCCACTTCGCGCTCGACGAGAAGCAGCACTCGCTGGAACTGACGGACAAGGGCCGCGCCTTCATCGCCGACGCCGCCGGCTCCGACATCTCGTTCTTCATCATCCCCGACGTCGGCGAGGAGATCGCCGCCATCGAGAAAGAGCAGAGCAAGAAAGAGGACGACCTCCGCGCTGCGTTGAAAGCCGACCCCTCGCTGAGCGACGAGAAGCGCGCCAACAAGCTCGAGAACGACCTCCGCGAGCTGAGCGCCGAGACGGAGACGGCCAAGCGCGATCTCTACACGCGCTTCGCCGAGCGCAGCGAGCACATCCACGCCGTCAACCAGCTCCTCAAGGCGTACACGCTTTACGAGAAGGACGTCGAGTACATCGTCCAGGAGGGCAAGGTCCAGATCGTTGACCAGCACACGGGCCGCGTCCTGCCCGGCCGCCGCTACTCCGACGGGCTGCACCAGGCCATCGAGGCCAAGGAGCAGGTTACCGTCCAGCAGGCGACCCAGACCTACGCGACCATCACCCTCCAGAACTATTTCCGGCTCTACCACAAGCTCTCCGGCATGACCGGCACCGCCGAGACCGAGGCCGAGGAGTTCGGGAAGATCTACGACATGGAGGTCTCGATCATCCCGACCAACCGCCCGATTGCCCGTGCCGACGACGAGGACCTGGTCTACAAGACCAAGCGCGAGAAGTACAACGCCATCCTCGACAAAATCCGCGAGTACCACGAGGGCGGCCAGCCCGTGCTCGTCGGCACCACGTCCGTCGAGGTGTCCGAGACGCTCGCCCGAATGCTGAAGCGGCAGAACATCCCGCACAACGTCTTGAACGCGCGGAAAGACCGGGCCAAGAGCGAGGCGCAGATCGTCGCCGAGGCCGGCCGCCCCGGCGCGGTCACGATCGCCACAAACATGGCCGGGCGCGGGACCGACATCAAGATTTCGGACGAGGTCAAGAAGAAGGGCGGCCTCGCCATCCTCGGCACCGAGCGCCACGAGAGCCGGCGGATCGACTTGCAGCTCCGCGGGCGCTCCGGCCGCCAGGGCGACCCCGGCGAGTCGGTCTTCTACGTCTCGCTCGAGGACGACCTGATGCGGCTCTTCGGGCACGACCGGACGGCCAAGGTGATGGACAAGCTCGGCATGGAGGAGGGCGAGGTCATCACCCACAAGTGGATCACCAAGGGCATCGAGCGCGCCCAGAAAAAGGTCGAGCAGAACAACTTCGCCATCCGCAAGCGCCAGCTCGACTACGACGACGTGCTCAACGCGCAGCGCGAGGTGATCTACGACCAGCGCCTCCACGCGCTCCTCGGGACCCGCCTCCACTCGGACCTCCTCGACATGCTCTACCAGGTCGTCGAGCGCACGGTCCGCGCCCACTTCGGCGACGGCGACCTCGACGGCCTGCGCGAGGAGCTGCTCAGAACCCTCGCCTTCGACTTCGAGATCGACCGCGAGCGCGCCTTCGGGCTGGGCGAGGACGGCCTGATCGACGCCGCCTACGAAGCGGCCGTCGCCCACTACAACCGCAAGCGCGAAGGCCTGGCGCGGCCGTTCCTCTCGTCGATCCAGGAGATCATGAAGCGCGACGACGACAAGCGCCCCGAGCGCCTGTTCATCGACTTCACGGATGGTCGGAAGCTGATGCGCGTCGTGGTCCGCCCCGAGGACGTGATCGCCACCAACGGCCAGGAGGTCAACGACGGGCTCGAGCGCTCGGCCGTCCTCTCGACCATCGACAGCCGGTGGACCGAGCACCTCCGCGACCTCGACGAGGTCAAAGAAGGCATCGGGCTGCGCGCCTACGGCCAGAAGGACCCGCTGATCGAGTACAAGATGGAGGCCTACAAGCTCTTCGCCGCGATGATGGAGGAGATCCAGCAGGAGGCCGTCTCGCTCGTCTTCCGCGCTGGCCCCCTCGTTGACGGCAAGCGCGCTCAGACGCAGACGGCCGCGCCGAAGAGTCGCCTCGACCGGAGCCGCGCCCAGACCCAGAAGGAGGAGCGCCAGGGCTACGGCATCAACGCCGGCGGTGGCAACGGCTCCGCCGCCGAGCGCGACCCGAGCGTCGCCGCCGAGCCGGTCGTGGTCGAGAAGGAGCCCGGCCGCAACGACCGCGTGACGATCATGAACCCGTCGACGGGCGCGGAGGAGACGCTGAAGTACAAGCACGCCCAGGGCAAGCTCAGCAACGGCTGGATGCTCGTGCGGGTGGAGGACTAGGCGGAGGGTTAGCCCCCCCGCTCCCGCCGCCATCGCTCGGCTGCGCCTCGCTCAAGGCGACGAAAGCTGTCCCCTCCGTCGAGGGGGACAGTTTGGTGCTGACAGAAGCGGAGGCTATACCTCCCTTACGAATCTTAGGAAAGTCATCCCCGCGCAGGCGGGGACCCACCGGACCGGCACCCCGATGCCGAAGCGAGGCACCGTCTACATCCTCGCCAGCCGTCGCAACGGCGCGCTCTACGTCGGCGTCACGAGCGACCTGCCGCAGCGCATCTGGATGCACAAGCAGGGCGTGATCGAGGGGTTCACGAAAGAGTACGGCGTTCACCGCCTCGTCTACGTTGAGGAGCACGACGACATCCGCGATGCGATCACGCGGGAGAAGCGGCTGAAGAAGTGGAACCGGGCGTGGAAGATCAGGCTCATCGAAGAGGCCAATCCAGGGTGGCGTGACCTGTACGACCTGCTCGACGGTGGTCTTCCGCCCGCTCGCTAGGCTCTCGCAGAGGGACGATGTCAAGCTCTGAGCCTCGATACACGTCATGGGCTAGCGCCACTGGTTGCCTTCGCCGGTCTGACAGCTCGCGGTCCCGCGTAGAGACTGACAAGGGGAGGTGTTCACAGACGGGTGCGCTTTCAGGCTCAAACCCTCAATACTCGTCCTCCCCGCGCAGGCGGGGACCCACAGGAGGGCGGCAGCCGGTGGGTCCCCGATCAAGTCGGGGATGACGGGTGGGTGAGGGGTGAGATGGATCTGCGGCGGTGTTGCCAGAGGCGGGAGGGTATTGGGTTCATGAGCTCCCCATTCGCACCGGCTTTTGAGGAGAGAAGCTTGTCCCACACCCGGCCCTGCCTCGCTGAAAGTCGTCGTCTTATATTTTCCTCCCTATGCCAGGCTTCGCCATGACACCCTATCGCACCGCTCTCATCCTGGTGGCACTCCTCGTGTGTGCCTCCGCTACCGCTCAGGTAGAGAACCTCCCCGTCATCCCCGAGCAACCCGCTCCCGGTGATGAGCCGGAGTCGAAGGTGACTGCGGATCAACGCGACTCCCTCGCTTTCGCCTTTGACGCGACTGGTGAGTACGTCGCGCCTGACAACAACCCCCACGCGATCGCAATCCACGCTCCCTTCGAGCCCTAGTTTGGCACCGGGAGTCAAATGGGTCTCATCTACAACCTGGGTCCCACCTGGCCCGCTGCCGCCAGTGGTCAAACCTGGAACGCGCACATCCTGTATGACCGGAGCGCCTTCACCAACAACATCAACCAAGCCCGGGATGAAGGTCTGTGTTTCGCGCAGTTGATGATCAAGGATAACCCGACGGGTATCAACTACACCGCTATCACCCTCAACGCGGAGGGTCACAGTGTCGGCATGGACCCGCCCGCCTCTACCACGGTTGATTTCTACGAGTTCGAAGCACTGGCTCTGCCGGATCTGCCGGCCGGTACCGCCTACGCTCTCGACCTCGACCTCATCAACTTTGGCTACCACCTGGGACGAAGCTGTCCCACGATCTGGTGCCTGGATGAACTCCTCGAAATCCTCGGCATTACCATGCCGGTCGGGGTCGAGGATGGGGGCGTTCTGACCGAGACCGGCCTGACGATCTACCCGAACCCGTCGCGCGGCACGCTCCACGTCGAGTGGACGGGCACCCAATCGGGCACGGTGGACCTCGCCGTGTTCGACGCGCTGGGCCGGCGCGTAGCCGAGCGCTCCGGCGTGGCGGTCCCTGCCGGGCCGTCGCGCCTGCCGCTTTCGCTCGACGTGCCGAGCGGCCTGTACCTGCTCCGCCTCACCGACAATGTGGGCACCGTACAGGCCCGGCGGATCACCGTCGTGCGCTGACGCGAGGTGGTCGAACCTCTGTCCTCCTCCGGCGTCTAGAGAGAAACAGACGGAGCTAGCCATGCAGCACGAGTTCACCGCCGTCGTCGAGCACGACGAAGACTGGTTTATTGCCTACGCGCCCGAAGTGCCCGGTGCCAATGGGCAGGGCCGGACGCGTGACGAGGCGCTCGAAAGCCTCGCCGATGCTATCGCGCTGATTCTGGAAGACCGGCGCGAAGATGGCCTCCGAGGCGTCCCGGCAGACGCCGAGCGCACGACGGTGTCGGTGTCAGCGTGAAGCGGAACGCGCTCCTGAAGCACCTCCGCAGGAACGGGTGCATTCTCAAGCGGGAAGGCCGCGGTCATTCGCTGTGGACGAACCCGCGCACGGGCGAGACGGAAGCAGTACCTCGACACACGGAGGTGCCGAACGTGCTGGCCTGGAAAATCTGTCGCGGGTTGTCGGTGCCGGAGATCGGGCGCTGAGAGGGCCGAGCCGTCGTAAGTTGTCCACGCTCTGACTCCGCCGCCATGCTCCGCAGCCTCCACATCCGCGACTACGCCCTCATTGAGGCGCTCGAGGTCGAGTTCGACAGCGGGCTGAACATCATCACGGGCGAGACCGGCGCGGGAAAGTCGATCCTGCTCGGCGCGCTCGGGCTGATCTTGGGCGAGCGGGCCTCGACCGAGGCGGTGCGCTCGGGGGCGAAGAAGGCGGTCATCGAAGGGCTGTTCGACGACGCCAACGAGGGCGGCGTGCCGGACCTGCTGCGGCAGCACGAGATCGAGCCGTACCCGTCGGGCGTGCTCGTCGTCCGCCGCGAGGTCTCGGCCTCGCACAGCCGCGCGTTCATCAACGACACGCCCGCAACCCTCACCGTCCTCCGCGCCGTCGCCGAGAACCTGATCGACCTGCACGGGCAGCACGAGCACCAGTCGCTGCTCCGCACCGAGACCCACCTCGCGCTGCTCGACGACTTCGGCGGGCTCGGCGGCCTCGCCGCGACCTACCGCGCCCACCACGCCGAGGTCGCCCGGCTCCACCGCAAGCGGGCCGACCTAGTCCGGCGCGAGAGCGAGCTGGAGCAGCAGCGCTCGCTGATCGAGTTCCAGATCGGCGAGATCGACGCCGTCGCGCCCGAGGCCGACGAGGAGGACGCGCTCGACGCCGAGCGGCGCATTCTCGAAAACGCCGAGACGCTCTTCGAGGCCACGGCGAGCCTCTACGAGCTGCTCTACGAGAGCGAGGACGCGATCTACGACCGCCTCGTCGTGGTCCGCAACGGGCTGCGCGACCTCGCCCGCATCGACAGCGCCTTCGAGGCGACGCTCGACGAGATGCAGGCCGCCGAGATCGCCGTCGAGGAGGCGACCAAGTTCCTGCAGGACTACAACGCCCGCGTCGAGTTCAACCCGGCGCGGCTCGAGGACATCCGCGAGCGGCTCGGGGCGCTCGAGGGGCTGAAGCGGAAGTACGGCGGCTCGCTCGAGGCCGTCCTCGCCCACCGCCGCGAGATCGGCGCGACCTACGACCTCGCGGCCGACTTCGAGGGGGCCATCGCCCGCCTCGACGGGCAGACCGAGACGGCGCAGGCCGCGCTCTCGGACGCCGCCTACCGGCTGAGCCAGAAGCGCCACGAGGTCGCCGAGCGCATCGAGCAGATGATCGCCCAAGAGCTGGCCGACCTTGGGATGCCCCACAGTCAGTTCGTGGTCGACTTCGCGCGCGAGCCAGACGACGCGGGCTGGATCGCGTGGCCCGACGGCCGCGACACGGTCCGCCTCCGCGCCTTCCTGACGGGGGCGGACGTGGTCGAGTTCTACGTCACCACGAACGTCGGCGAGGCCCCGCGCCCGCTCGCCAAAGTCGCCTCCGGCGGCGAGGTCAGCCGGATCATGCTCGCGCTCAAGACCATCCTCGCCAAGAGCGAGCGCCTGCCGATCCTGGTCTTCGACGAGATCGACGTCGGGATTTCGGGCGAGGTGGCGCGGCGCGTGGGCGAGAGCATGCAGCGGCTCGGGGCCTACCACCAGATCATCGCCATCACGCACCTGCCGCAGATCGCCGCCGTCGGAGACCACCACTTCCTCGTCGAGAAGCACGTCGAGGAGGCCCCGGACGGGGCGCGGACCAAGACTGGCATCCGGCGGCTCTCGGGCGACGAGCGGGCGCGCGAGGTGGCCGCGCTCGTCAGCGGCGAGACCGTCAGCGAGGCCGCCCTCGCCAGCGCCCGCGAGCTGATCTCCGCCGGGAAGAGGGACTGACCTACCTTTTCGGTTCGCTACCGCCTCTCGCCCCCATGCCTCTCACCAAAGCGTTCGTCTGGGCCGCTGGCCTGGGCACGCGGCTCCGGCCCTACACCTTCGAGACGCCCAAGCCGCTTCTGGAGATCGAGGGCCGGCCGATCCTGGAGTACGTCCTCCGCTTCCTCGCCCACGCCGGGATCGAGCACGTCACGGTCAACACGTGGCACCTCGCCGAGCAGTTCGCGCCGGTCCCGGAGACCGCTGCCGGCTTCGGCCTGGACGTAGCCCTGAGCCGGCAGCCCGACCGCTTCGAGCACGGCGGCGACCTTGCCTACGCTGAGAACTTCCTCGCGTCGCTCGGGGACGACGAACGCTTCCTCGGCCTCAACGGCGACACGCTCTTCCACCTCAGCCCCGCCGTGCTGCACGCGGCTGCCGAGCGCGTCACCGCCGAGGCTCCGGTGCTGCTCTTCACCCGGCCGACCGAGGCGAACCCGCTGCGCGTGCACGACGGCCGCCTCGTTGGCATCGGAGACGTAGCCTACGACGAGGCTGAGCCAGCGAGCCGGGCAGACGATTTCGGCATCAAGGTCTTCCACGCGAGTGTCCGCCGGCACCTGGCCGAGCCCGGCACGACCGACTCGTTCCACGGGCACGCCGGCCTCGCGGGTCGCCTCGCCGCGGCGGGCAAGCAGATCCTCGTCGAACCCACCGGCGCGGTCGAGCGCGTCGAGATCGGGACGGTCGAGGACTACGAGGGGCGGGGCGAGAACGCAGCGCTCCGGGACCTCGCTCGGAAGCTCGCGGCGCTGCCCTAGCGACACGACCGTGTTTCTACTGTGCCGCCGACGCTAAGGTCTTTCGGCTGCCAGTTCGTCGAGGAGGCGGCGGGCGTCGGGGGCGCTTGGCCCGTGGCGGTCCGCGACGGCCTGAAAGGCCTCGCGGGCGGCGTCGAGGTCGCCCTCGTAAAGCCTGATCTTGCCGGTCAGGAACCGCGCCTCGAGCACGATCGGACCGTCCGGTTCGCCGAGCGAGGCGGCCTCTTCGAGGAGCGTGGTGGCGCGGGCCAGCCCGTCCGGGTCGTAGCTCGGGAACAGGCCGAGGGTGGTCGCGCGCGCGGCGCTCAGTGCCTGCAGCGCCTCGGCGTAGCGCTCCGTGACGGGATCGGTCTGCCCGCTCGTGCCGCGCAGGCGGAGGCCTTCGAACTCGGCCGGCATCGCCTCGAGACCGGCTAGGCGCTCCCAGCGCGTCGTACCCGACTGGCTGGCGACGAAGAGGCCGCCGTAGGCCAGCGCCACGGCGAGGACCGCCGCGAAGGCGAGACGCGGCACCGAGAGGCGGCGCAGGATGGGGACCGCCTCGCGGTCCGCCGCCGACGCGCGCCATGCGGAACGCCGTCCCCGTTGGGCCCCGACTGTCTTCGCTTTGGCCGGGCTCTCCACCGGCGCATTGGCCTGGCGGAGGCGGCGGCCGGTCAGGCGCTCGAACTGCGCGAGCGGGGCCTCGGCCGCAGCGGTGAGCCGCTTGAGTCGGTCCTGCATCATCGCGTAGTGGCGCTCCAACTCCGGGTGCTCCTCGAAGGCGTCCTCGATCCGGGTGCCCAGGGCCTCGAGGTCCGCCGGCAGCGGACGCGCGCTAGCGCTCCGGGCGGCGAGGTAGAGCGCGAGCGCCTCGGCGTCGGGCACGGCGGTGCCGGCCTGCGTGGCCTCGTCGAGGAGCGCACGGAGGGCGCGGCCCTCGGCGAGCATCGCTGCGGCCTCCGGGTGCTCCGCGAGGTAGCCGTCCACGACCGCCCGCTCGGCGGCGGTCAGGTCGTCGTAGTTCAGCAGGGCGTGGTCGATGTTTTCCATGACGGGCAGGGGCCGCGCTCGCGCGGCGGTGCGGGCATTGGACAGTCTAGCTCTCTGGTAGACGCGCTCGTGCGCGCGACGTAACCTCGGTTCACGTGTTCAGTTCTTGGCGCAGGGCGACGAGCGCCGGATCCTCGCGCAAGCGGGCGACGGCCTTGTGGGCGAAGGCGCGCAGCGAGGCCGAGGGCCGGTCCGTGGCCTGGCTGATCTCGTCGTAGGAGAGGTCCTCCAGGAACTTCATCCGGGCGACCTCGCGCAGCGACGGCGGCAGCCGCTCCACGGCCCGCTCCACGGCGCGGCGCGCGACGTGCCGGTCGTTCTCGGACCGCTCCGCGGGGGCTGTCGCCGCCATGTGGGCTTCGTTGAAGGTGGCATGATCGCGGTAGCGGCGCAGGAAGGTCACGAACACGTTGCGGCAGATCACGCTGACCCAACTCGCGAAGCGCTCCGGCTGCCGCACCCGCCGGAGGTTGTCGCGCACCTTCGTGAACGCCTTCGCCACCAGATCGTCGAGCTCCGTGGCTCCGTAGGCGCTGTCCCGGAGAAACTTCGCGATGAAGTAGCGCCGGGTGTAGCAGTAGGCCCACAGCTCGACCACCTCGAGGTCGTGTGCGTCGTTCGAGGCGTGCCACCGCAGAAACGCCTCGTTGGCCCGGTCCAGGTCGTCGACGTGGAACGGGAGGCGCGCTGCCACCTCGTCGAGCGAGCGCATCGTGGCCTTGAGCGTCATAGAGCACGGCCGGGGAGTGAGCGGAAAGCTGGGCGCTGCCGAAGATGCGGGGGAACTAGAGAGCCGGCGGAGGGGCAGCAGGTCGCAGAAAAGATAACGAAAGGACATCAGGCCCGGTGCCCCCCTGTCCGCCGAGCGGGAGGAGGCGGGAGGTATCGGCCTCTGCTCGCCGGGGCTCACATCCAGCGGACCCGCCCGTGGACTCACCGGGCCGGGCGGCTTCTTTCTAAATTTGCTTTCGCCCGCGACTGCGATGTCCTAGTTTACCCTGCTCCCGCCGCGCCGTCGGTGCTCCGTCGGCGCGGCTTCACGTTTCTGCTTTTCAGGTATGGATCCCAACAGCTTCAAGACCGCGAGCGCGAAGCCGGCCGAGGTCGAGCGCCGGTGGCACGTCGTTGACGCCGAGAACCAGGTCGTCGGGCGGCTCGCCGCCCGCGTGGCCGCCGTGCTGCGCGGCAAGCACAAGCCCTCCTACACCCCGCACGTGGACACGGGCGACTTCGTGGTCGTCGTCAACGCCGAGAAGGCGCGCTTCACCGGGCAGAAGGAGACCGACAAGGAGTACTTCCGCCACAGCGGCTACCCCGGCGGCGTCAAGACCGCCACCCCGCGCGAGATGCGCGTCAAGAAGCCGACCTTCATCGTCGAGAACGCGGTCAAGGGCATGCTCCCGCACAACCCCCTCGGCCGGGCGATGGCGAAGAAGCTCAAGGTCTACGCCGGCCCCGAGCACCCGCACGACGCCCAGGACCCACAGCCGTTCGAACTCTGACAAAGTTTCTGGTTTTTCGTTTCTGGTTTCTAGTTGGGCATATCCGACCGGGACTACCAAACGAGAAACTGGAAACCGGAAACTAGAAACTATCCCCATGGCCCTCACCCAGTACCAGGCCCTCGGCCGGCGCAAGACCGCCGTGGCGCGCGTCTACCTCCGCCCCGGCAGCGGCAACATCGTCATCAACAAGAAGCCGCTCGAGGAATACCTCCCGACCGAGGCCCGGCAGCGCGCGCTCCGCGCCCCGTTCACCGTCACCGACACGACGGGCCAGTTCGACGTGCTCGTCAACGCGAAGGGTGGCGGCCTGACCGGCCAAGCCGAGGCCACCCAGCTCGGCATCGCCCGAGCCCTCCTCGTGTACAACGAAGAGCTGCGCCAGCCGCTGCGCGCCGCCGGCCTGCTCACGCGCGACCCGCGTATGGTCGAGCGCAAGAAGTACGGCCAGCCGAAGGCCCGCAAGCGCTTCCAGTTCTCGAAGCGCTAAGCCGATTATCGATTGAGGATTTTGGACTTTGGATTGTTTCCAAACCCCCAATCGCGAATCCAAAATCCCCAATCGACTCACATCGCCCGATGCGGCGGCGGGTGTCCCGGCCGGAGCAGACGCTCTCGGGATCGCCGCTCGCAGACGACGGCGGTGGTGGACCCAACCAACACACCGATCTCATGGCACGCGTATCCGTCGAAGACCTGCTCCGTGCAGGCTCCCACTTTGGGCACCTCACCAGCCGCTGGAATCCGAAGATGGCTCCGTACATCTTCATGGAGCGCAACGGCATCCACATCATCGACCTGAAGCAGAGCCAGGCGATGCTCACCGAGGCCGCCGACGCCATCGGCCGGCTCGCCGGCAAGGGCCGCAAGGTGCTCTTCGTCGGCACCAAGAAGCAGGCGCAGGAGATCGTCCGCACCGAGGCCGAGCGCGCCGGGATGCCCTACGTCACCGAGCGCTGGCTCGGCGGGATGCTGACCAACTTCCAGACGATCCGCCGCTCGATCCGCCGCATGGAGCAGCTCGTCAAGGAGGAGCAGGACGGCACCGCGGCCCAGCTCAAGAAGAAGGAGCGCCTGATGCGGACGCGCGAGCGCGAGAAGCTCGAGCGCACCCTCGGCGGCATCGCCGACATGAGCCGCATCCCGAACGCGCTCTTCGTGGTCGACACCAACCGAGAGCACATCGCCGTCCAGGAGGCCCGCAAGCTCGACATCCCGGTCTTCGCCCTTCTCGACACCAACTGCGACCCCGACTTGGTCGACTACGGCATTCCGGCCAACGACGACGCGATGAAGTCCATCGAGGTCGTCACCCACGCCGTCGCCGACGCCATCGTCGAGGGCAGCCGTGCCGCCGAGATGGAGCGCGAAGCCCAGCGCGCCGAGCAGGAGAAGCGCCAGCAGGACGCCGCCGACGCGAAGGCCGCTACCGAGAAAGCCGAGGCCGAGGCCGCCGAGGAGGTCGTCACGATGGCCGACGCCGAAGCCGCCAGCGACGAAGGCTGACACCGCGCCTACCCCACCGCACTCAGAAACACCCGTATCCCCGATCCAACAATGAGCACGATTTCCGCCAAAGACGTCAAGCGCCTCCGCGATATCACCGGCGTCGGCATGATGGACTGCAAGAAGGCCCTCACCGAGGCCGACGGCGACTTCGAGGCGGCCGTCGAGCTGCTCCGCAAGCAGGGCCAGAAGGTGGCCGCCAAGCGGTCCGAGCGCGACGCCTCCGAAGGCGTCATCGCCACGGCCACCACCGAGGACGGCTCGGTCGGCGTGATCGCCGAGGTCAACTCCGAGACCGACTTCGTGGCGCGCAACGACGAGTTCACCACCTTCGCCGACCGCATCACGGCCCTCATCCTGCGCGAGCGGCCCGCCGACCTGGGCGCGCTGCACGGCCTCGAGGTCGAAGGCGGGCGGACGGTCGAGCAGGCGGTCACCGACATGACCGGCAAGATCGGCGAGAAGATCGAGGTCCGCCGCTTCGAGATCGTCGAGGCCGCCGCCGGCAACCAGATCGTCTCCTACATCCACCCCGGAGCCAAGCTCGGCGTGCTCGTCGAGATGCAGGGCGGGATCGGAAGCTCCAACGGCGTGGCCGACGCGGGCCGCGACGTGGCGATGCAGGTGGCGGCCATGAGCCCGGTCGCCGCGACGCGCGACGAGGTGCCCCAGGACGTGCAGGACAAGGAGCGCGAGATCGGCCGCGAGCAGGCCCGCACCGAGGGCAAGCCCGAGCAGATCCTCGACAAGATCGCCGAGGGCAAGCTGAACCGCTACTTCAAGGACAACGTGCTCGTCGAGCAGCCCTTCGTCAAGGACTCCTCGATGACCGTCGGCGAGATGCTCGAGAAGGGCGGCACCGGCGTGGCGCGCTACGTCCGCTACGGCCTCGGCGGCTGAAGCGCCGTCCCGTCTCAGGTAGCATCGCAGGGGCGACCGGCCGGTCGCCCCTACGCATATCCCCCCGCTATCCCCCCCAGCCTTCGTTGCGCGCGGTGCCCGGCCCGCCGTAGTTTCCGGCCGCGCCCTCTCCTCCCCGCCCCCTCATGGCCGAGTCTCTCCGCTACCGCCGCGTCCTGATCAAGCTCAGCGGCGAATCGCTGCTCGGCGACAAGCCGTTCGGGATCGACCACCGCGTGCTCGACCGCTACGCGGCGGAGCTGAAGGAGGCCCACGAGGCCGGGGCCGAGCTCGCGCTCGTCGTCGGCGGAGGCAACATCTTCCGCGGCGTCTCGCCCCAGGGCACCGAGATGTCGAGCCGCGCGCACGCCGACTACATGGGGATGCTCGCGACGATGATCAACGCGATGGCGCTCCAGGACGCGCTCGAGCAGGCCGGCGTCTACACCCGGCTCATGTCGGCCATCGAGATGGCGGAGGTCGCCGAGCCGTTCATCCGCCGCCGCGCGATCCGCCACCTCGAGAAGGGCCGCGTGGTGATCTTCGGGGCCGGCACCGGCAACCCGTTCTTCACGACAGACACCGCGGCCAGCCTCCGCGCGGCCGAGGTCGACGCCGAGGTGATCCTCAAGGGCACGCGCGTCGCCGGCGTCTTCACCGCCGACCCGGAGCTCGACCCCGACGCCCGGCGCTTCGCCACCATCAGCGGGCAGGAGGTCTTCCGCCGCAACCTCAGGGTGATGGACCTCACCGCGATCTCGCTCTGCCAGGAGTCCGGCCTGCCCATCGTGGTCTTCAACATGGACGAGCCGGGCACGCTCCTCCGCGTGCTGCGCGGCGAGGGCGAGGGCACGCTCATCCAGTGGACCGACGACACCAGCACCCTCGCCGAACCCGAACCCCTCTCCGCACCATGATCGACGACACGCTGAAACTGCTCCTCGACGACGCGCGCCAGCAGATGCACAAGTCGCTGGAGCACCTCGCCCACGAGTTCGACCGCATCCGCGCCGGCCGCGCCTCGACCAGCATGGTCGACGAGGTCCGGGTCGACGTCTACGGCCAGCAGATGCCGCTCAACCAGGTGGCGAGCGTGAGCGCGCCGCAGACGGATCTGATCGTGATCCAGCCGTGGGACAAGGCCACGCTCGGCCCCATCGAGCGCGCCATCACGACGGCCAACCTCGGCCTCAACCCGACCAACGACGGCACGCTCGTCCGCATCGCCATCCCGCCGCTGACCGAGGAGCGCCGCAAGGAGCTCGCGAAGGTCGCGCGCAACGAGGGCGAGGAAGCCAAGATCTCGATCCGCAACGTCCGCCGCGCCGTCAAGGACGAGATCAAGAAGGCGGCCGACGCCGAGAGCCTGAGCGAGGACATGCGCTACGAGAGCGAGGCGAGCCTCCAGAGCCTCACCGACGAGTACGTCGGCAAGGTGGACGAGATGCTCGGCAAGAAGGAGACCGACATCATGGCGGTCTAGCGGTTCTGAATTTCTGATTTTGGAGGTTGGATTTGGAGGGAACTAAACAGTCGCCCTCCCGCTTTTCGCCGATCTTGTCACTCCCCAATCGGCAGTCCAAAATCCGGAGAGGTGCCCGAGTGGCTGAAGGGGCGCGCCTGGAAAGCGCGTGTGCCGGTTTCCGGTACCGAGGGTTCGAATCCCTCTCTCTCCGCACGTTTCATTCGCCGATTGGGTGATCGACCGATTGGGGGATTGGGCTGCCCGAGTCCCCCAATCAGCGAATCAGCACATCACCCAATGATCTTCTCCATGACCGGCTTCGGGCGCGGCACGGCGAGCGCCGAGGGGCTCGACGTGACCGTGGAGGTGCGCTCGCTCAACGGGCGCTACGCCGACGTCACGGTGCGCGCGCCGCGCAGCCTCGCCGAGCACGAGGCCGCCCTCCAGCAGCGCGTCAAGGAGGCTCTCGACCGGGGCAAGATCGGCGTCAGCGTGCAGGTGCAGCGCGAGACCGCCGCCGCGCCGCTTCGGGTCGATGCCGCTGCTGCGGCCGCCTACCGCCGACTCCTCGACCAGGTCCGCGACGCGGCCGGAGTGGCGGAGCCAGTCGGGATCGAACATGTTCTCCGGTTCCCCGATGTGCTCGTCGCCTCGGAAGAAGAGGAGACGGTCGGCGAGGTGTGGGCGGCGACGCAGGCCGCGCTCGGCGAGGCCCTCGAGGCGCACCTCGCCATGCGCCGGCAGGAGGGCGAGGCCCTCGCGGCCGACCTCCACGACCGGCTCAGCGCCATCGAAGCCGAGCTCGACGCCGTCGAGACCGCCGCCCCGGCGCGCATCGAGGCCGCCCGCTCGGCGATGCACGCGCGCCTCGCGGACCTGCTCGGCGACGAGCGCCTCGACCGCGACCGCCTCGAGCTCGAGGTCGCCCTCCTCGCCGACCGGCTCGACGTGAACGAGGAGTGCGTCCGCCTCCGCTCCCACCTCGCCCTCTTCCGCGACACGCTCCGGCAGAGCGAGCCGGTCGGCCGCCGCCTCAACTTCCTCGCCCAGGAGTTCAACCGCGAGATCAACACCATCGCCTCGAAGGCCAACGACCCCGGCATCGCCCACCGCGCCGTGGCGATGAAGGAGGAGCTGGAGAAGATCCGCGAGCAGGTCCAGAACGTCGTCTGAGGCGAGACCGCCCCCCTCATGAAGATCATCGCCCTCACCGCCCCGAGCGGAGCCGGCAAGACGACGATTGCCCGCCGGCTCCTCGACGCCATACCCGAGGTGCGCTTCTCCGTCTCGGCCACCACGCGCGCGCCGCGCGCCGGCGAGGCGAACGGGATCGACTACTTCTTCCTCTCCGACGACGAGTTCCGCGAGCAGGTCAAGAGCGGCGGGTTCGTCGAGTTCGAGGAGGTCTACGGCGGCACCTTCTACGGCACGCTCCGCACCGAGCTCGAGCGCATCGCGCAGGGCGGGGCCGCGCTCCTCGACATCGACGTCAAGGGGGCAGTCAACGTCAAACGACTGTACGGCGACCGCGCGCTCACCGTCTTCATCGAGCCGCCTTCGCTCGCGGTCCTCGCCGCGCGCCTGCAGAGCCGCGGCACCGAGAACGCCGGCTCGCTCGCCAAGCGCCTCGACCGGGCCACGCTCGAAATCAGCTACGCCTCCGAGTTCGACGCCGTCGTGGTCAACGACGATCTCGAAGTGGCGGTCGCGGAAACCGTCGCGCTCGTGACCGCGTTTCTCGCCAACTGATCTGTCCTCATCTATCCTCACACGCACCCCGCACGCATGGCTATCCGAACCATCGACACCGCCGACCTCGCCGAGCAGGTCGGCAACCTCTACGAGGCGACCGTCATCCTCTCGCGGCGCGCGCGCCAAGTCGCGACGCACACCAAGGCGGAGCTGGACACCAAGCTCTCCTACTTCGAGGACTTCAGCCTCGAGCCGACCGACGAGACCCGCTCGAACGAGGACCAGCTCCGCGTTTCGCTGGAGTACGAGCGCCGCGACAAGCCCACCGAGGTCGCCATCCGGGAGATGCTCAACGACGAGATCTACTACCGGAACCCCGGCTTAGAGGAGGGTTCCTAGTTTTTGGTTTCTCGTTTCTAGTTGATGGTCCCGGTCGGTTATGCTTAACCAGCAACCAGAAACCAGCAACCAGAAACTCCGAGGCCGCAAGGTCCTGCTCGGCGTCTCCGGTTCAATCGCGGCGTACAAAGCGGCGGACCTGGTGCGCCTGCTGAAGAAAGCAGGGGCCGAGGTGCAGGTGCTGATGACGCCCGACGCCGCGCGGTTCGTCACGCCGCTGACCCTCGGGGCGCTCTCCGAGCGCGAGGTGCTGACCGAGATCTTCCCCGAGAACGCGGACGGGAGTTGGACGAAGCACGTCGGCCTCGGCCTGTGGGCCGACCTGTTCGTCGTGGCCCCGGCGACCGCGACGACCCTCGCCAAGCTCGCCGTCGGTCTGTGCGACTCGATGCTGACGGCGACGGCGCTCTCGGCGCGCTGCCCGCTCCTCGTGGCCCCAGCGATGGACCACGACATGTGGCACCATCCGGCCACACAGCGGAACGTCCGCACGCTCCGCGCCGACGGCGTGACGGTCGTGGAGCCGGCGCACGGACCGCTCGCGAGCGGCTTGGTCGGCGACGGGCGGCTGCCCGAGCCGGAGGACCTGTTCGAGCGCATCGTCGGGGCGCTGCGCGACGTGACCGCTCGGGCGGAGGGCACGCTCGCTGGCAGGAAGGTCCTCGTCACGGCCGGACCGACGCGCGAGGCTATCGACCCGGTCCGCTTTCTCACCAACGGCTCGACCGGCACGATGGGCTACGCGCTCGCCGAGGCTGCCGCCGAGCGCGGGGGCACGGTCGTCCTGGTCAGCGGCCCGACGACTCTCGCCGCGCCGGTGGGCGTCGAGCGGATCGAGGTGGAGAGCGCCGAGGCGATGCACGCCGCCGCGATGGAGCACGCCGACGCCGACCTGGTGGTGATGGCCGCTGCCGTCGCCGACTACACGCCCGCCGAGCCGAGCGACCGGAAGGTCAAGAAGGGCGAGGGCGATCTCACGATTCGCCTCCGTCGGACGCCGGACATCCTGGCCGTGCTCGGGGCGCAGAAGCGCTCCGGCCAGACGCTCGTCGGCTTCGCCCTCGAGACGCACGACGGGCGCGCGAACGCCGCCGCCAAGCTGGACCGGAAGAACCTCGACTGGATCGTGCTCAACCACGCGGGCGAGCCCGGTGCCGGCTTCGGGACGGGAACGAACCGCGTCACCCTTCTCGGGCGCGACGGCTCGGCGCACGAGGTCTCGCAGCGGCCCAAGCGCGCCGTCGCCGAGGCCGTCTTGGACCGCGTGTTGGCTGCCGAGGCGGTGCCGTCATGAGCGCCCCGCTCCGCTACCTCGCGCTCGGCGACTCGTACACGATCGGCGAGAAGGTGGACCCGGCCGTCCGCTGGCCGGTGCTGCTCGGCGAGGCCCTGCAGGCGCGCGGCTGGGCCGTCGCCCTGCCCGAGATCATCGCCGAAACGGGCTGGACGACGGACGAGCTTGCCGCCGCCCTCGACCGGGCCGAGCCGGCCGGGCCGTTCGGGCTCGTCTCTCTCCTGGTCGGGGTCAACGATCAGTACCGGGGCCGAAGCGTGGAGGTCTACCGGCCTGGGTTTCGCGGCTTGCTGCACCGGGCCATCGGGTTCGCGGGCGGCGCGGCCTCACGCGTTCTCGTCCTCTCGATCCCCGACTGGGGGGTGACGCCGTTCGCGGCCGAGGACGCCCGCAGCGCTGGGCAGATCGGCGCGGAGATCGACGCCTACAACGACGTGGCGCGAGGCGAGGCGGAGCAGGCGGGCGCGCACTTCGTCGACATCACGGCCGTTTCGCGCACCGCCGCGGGCGAGCCGTCGCTCACGGCCTCGGACGGGCTGCACCCGTCGGGGGCGATGTACGCCGCGTGGACCGACCTCGCCCTGCCCACGGCCCTCACCATGCTCGCCTGATCCTGCCATGCCCACGGACCCGCTCACTCATCCGCACCTCCGCACGCTCCTCGCCGACGCCGAGGCGACGCGCGCCGGAGCCGAACGCTTGGGCACGACGCTCTCCGAGGGCCAGCTCACCTGGAAGCCGGCCCCCGACGTATGGAGCGTCGCCGACTGCTTCGAGCACCTTCGCAAGACCGACGCGCTGTACTGCGCGCTTCTCCCCGACGCCCTCGGGCGCGCGAAGCCGGGGAGCGGACCCTACCGACCGTCCTGGTTCAACGGGAAGTTCATCGACTTCGCCTCGCCCGGGTCCTCGTTCAAGCTGCCGGCCCCCAAGGCGTTTCGGCCCGTGAGCACGGGGCCGTCGGCACCGCCCGATGCGCTGGATGGGTTTCTAGATCAGCAAGCCATCGTGCTGGACCTGCTCCGCCGGGCCGACGGGCGAAACCTCAACACCGGCCGGTTCCCGTCGCCCGTGCTGAGCCTCCTCCGGTTCTCGGTCGGCGAGGGGCTGACCCTCATCGTTCGGCACGAGCAGCGCCACCTGGGGCAGGCGAGCCGCCTGACCGAACGCGCCGACTTCCCCCGCGCCTGAGAGACTTCAGAGCGACGCGCCGGAGGCCGACACTGGGGCCATGCCTTCGATCCTGCGTCTCGCTGCTCTGCCGCTTCTGCTCGCCCTCGCGGCGTGCGCCTCCGACGAGGCCGGGGACGCGCTCCGGCGCGGCGACGCCGCCCTCGGCCGGCTCCGCTTCGACGAGGCTGCGGAGCACTTCACCGAGGCCCTCGAGGCGGAGCCCGAGAGCGCGGCGGCCTACCTCGGGCGCGGGCAGGCGTACTGGACCTCGAACCAGTTCGGCCTCGCCGTGATGGACCTCGACCGGGCCCTCGCACTCCACCCGGACCTGCCGTGGGCGTACTACTTTCGCGGATCAGCCCGCCTCCAGCTCGGCCGGTTCGAGGAGGGGATTGCGGACCTGGACCGAGCCGCCCAGGCCGAGGGGCTGCCAGTCGAGGACCGGATGCGGGCGCACTACCTTCGCGCCGTGGCGCACATGCACCTGGAGGACTACGGCGCTGGAGTCGAGGCGCTCACCGCCGGGATCGCGCTCCAGCCGGAGCACGCCTTTTACTACTTCGAGCGCGGCCAGCTTCACGAGGCGCTCGGGCACGCCGAGGAGGCCGTCGCCGACTACGAGCGCTACCTCGCGCTGGCCGGCCCTGGCGGCGGCGAGATGGTGGAGAGCGCGCGGTACAAGCTCGGCCTGCTGCGCGGCGCGCGACCGGAGATCGTCGCGGGACGGTAGCTACCGTGCGCGTTTCGGGGCGAGCAGGAAGCAGTGAGCACCGGCCGCGTGCGGCCCGATCTCGGACTGGCTGAAGGCAAGGTCGATGAGCTGGAAGAGCAGCACGCCGAGGTTGAACGCCGAGAGGTAGAGCGCGGTGAAGAGGACGAGGTACCAGAACGCCTCCTTCGCCGAGAGGTAGGGCTTCGGGCGCGGCACCGGCACGGGGTAGTCGATCTCGGCGAAGGCCCCGAGTGCGGCCTCGGTCTGCTCGCGTGTCCAGCCCGCGCGGTGGAGCGTCTCGGCGATGCCGGTGCGCGAGCGGCCGGCGAGGAGGGCGTCGCGGACGAAGGGCACGAGGTCGTCGGAAGCAGACATAGCACGATTGGGAGTGGAAGGCAAAGAGAGGGTACGAAGGCGCGTCGCACTCAGGCCAGAGCGCGCATCTCCCTTCTTCTCCCCCTTGCCGTTAGGCCCGCACCGCCCGGCTCCGAGAGGGCGAGGCCGCTGGCTTGTGGGCGGGCGTCGCCTTCATCCCCTGCGCCGTGTAGTGCGCGATGGCCTGGACCGAGAGCATCGGGTTGACGCCGCTGGATTCGGGGAAGCAGCTCGCGTCGGCGACGTAGAGGCCCTGCACGCCGCGCACCGACCCGTCGGGCGCGACGGGGTGGCGCTTCGGGTCGCCGCCCATGCGGCAGGTGCCCATCTGGTGGGCCGAGAAGAGCGGGAAGCGGTTGGCCTTCCAGCCCCACTCCGGCACCGCCGCGAGGAGCTTCTCGAGCTCGACTTCGCCGTGGACGCGCTGGTAGGTCGGCGCGGTGTTGTGGGGAAAGTAGACCTCCTCGGCCCCGGCGGCGAGGTGGATGCGGCACGCCTCGGCGATGCCGCGCAGCATGTGCTCGCGGTCGTAGCGGCTGAGGCTGTAGCGGAGGGCGGGCTGGCCCCGCCTGTCGGTCTCGACGCGGCCGGCGTCGCGGTCGCGCGTCAGCACGATGAACGAGCCGACGTGCTCGGCGTGCTGCATGGTCGCCTTGTGCTGCGCGCCCGAGCGCCACGGCAGCGCCAGGGCGAGGATGCCCGCGTGCGTCGGCGGCGTCTCGAGCTTCGGGCCGTAGAGGCCGTCGAGCGCCGCGAACTCGTTCGAGACCGCGCTCATCATCGGGCCGAACCACGGGGCCATCGGCTCCGGGTAGCGCGCCGCCACCGCGACGGTCGGGTGCAGGAAGAGGTGCCGCCCGACGTGCGGGTGCTCGACCCCGCTCCGCTCGAGCAGCGCCGGTGTGTGGATCGCCCCGGCCGCGACGACGACCCGCTCGGCTCGGACCGTCACGCGGCAGCGGCGGCCGTCCGGCGTCTGGAAAAAGCCGACCACGCCCGTCGCCCGGCCGTTCTCGGTCGTCACGCGCTCGACCGTCGTGTCGGCGAGCAGGCGCGCGCCGGCGCGGGCGGCGCGGCGGAGGTAGGTCTCGGTCATCCCCTGCTTGAGGCCGTCGCGGTCGCCGTAGGGGCTGAACCCGACGCGGTTCCACTCGGCCTCGGTCTCGGCGGGCCGTTGGTTGCGCGGGATATCGGCGACGTGGTAGCCGAGCGCTTGGCAGCCGCGCACCAGGGCCGCGTTCTGCGGGTTGTGCCGCGCGCCTTTGTGGACGAGCATCGCCTGCTCTAGAGCCTCAAAGCCGCGCGCGAAGGCTAGGCTGCGGAAGTGCGGCGCGTCGTGCTGCTCCGCCCACTGCCGGAGGATATAGTCCGGCGTGCGGAAGGCCCCGGCCCAGTTGACCGTTGTGCCGCCGCCAAGGCAGCTCCCGGCCAGGACGCTCACCGAGCCGCTCTTGGTCGTCAGCGCGCCCTTCTGCTCGTAGAGGCGGTCCATCATCTCGACCTCGCGCCCGGAGAAGTCGCCCCGGTCGAGGTAGGGTCCCTTCTCGATCACAATCACGTCCTCCCCCGCTTCGGCCAGCTCGCCCGCCACCACGCTGCCCCCCGCCCCGCTCCCGACCACGACGGTCTGGCAGCGCAGCGTCACGTCCGCCTCCGGCGTCAGCAGGTCGAGCGTCGGCGCGGTCTCTGGCGACCCGGTCTCCGGCGGCGCGGCGAGCGGGCCGGGGTACCCGATGGCGGGCCAGTTCGGGTTCGGCGCGTCGCCGGGCATGACGCCGTAGAACAGGAGCGTCGTCGCCCCTTTGAGGCTGGCGAAGCCCTTGCGAAGCTGCGGCACCGGCGAGAGTGACCACCGCTGCAACAGGGTCTCGCGCTGCTCCGGCGAGAGCGCCGTGATCGGCTTCATCGGCCCGAGCCACGTCGCCCCGAGCGCGCGCGAGCCGAGCAGATCGAGGAGCCGGCCGAACTCTTTTTGCTGCGCCGCGGGGAGCGACGCGATCAGCTCGGCGAAGAGGGTCGGCACGTCGAGGTCCGAGGCGCTGCGGGCCCAGAAGCCGCCCTCGTCGTGCTCGCGGCGGATCGACGGGACGAGGGCGTCGCAGGCCGCGCGGAGGGCGTCGAGCTGAGGGGCAGAAAACGTCATAGGACCAAAGTCAGGCAGCATTAACAGCGTTAACCGGGCGACAGTATACGATATCGGCTTCCGAAGCCTAGTTCAGAAGAGGCGCACGAAATAGAGGCTCACCACCGGCGTCCCGAAGAACCGCTGCGCCGGGCTCTCGACCTCGGGGCGCGGCTCGAGCAGGTCCACATCCTCGAAGAAGTAGGCCGCCGTGTAGCCGATCCGAATCCCCTGCGCGGTCCGGCGGCCCTCGCCGAAGTACGCCCCGACGGCCAGCGTCCCGCCGACCCCGAGCCGGACGCTGCCCTCGTCGAGCCCGCTGAAGAGGCCGAGCTTCGCCTCGTCGGTCTCGCGGAGGCCGTTGCCGTTCTCGTCCTCGAAGTACGGCCACTGGTAGCCGAGGGCCGGCCCGCCGAGGACCTGCACGAACGGCCGGAAGCTGTCCTCGATGGCCGCTCGGAAGAGCCGCTGCTCGGCCCCGACGTAGAGCGGGGCCAGCAGCACGTAGCTCCGCTTGAACGGCACCACGGTGTCGCCGAAGAACCCGACGAAGAACTCCTGCTCGCGCTCGTCCTTGCCGGCCCCCACCGACAGCTCGACCACCAGCGAGGTCGCCTCGCCGACCGCCGTGCGGTAGACCCCGCCCAGCCCGAACCCGTAGTTGGTCAGCAGCAGCGTCGCGCCCACGCCCGTGCCGTAGCCCGCTGGCTCCGGGTCCGGCGGCTCCGGCAGCGGCTGCGCCTGCGTGGCACCGCAAACGATCAGAAGGAAGAGGACGAGACGGGGCATCGGGCGTGCAGCGGGGGCGTGCAGCGGGTTGGGCGGGGCCTACCCGACGCCGTGCCATTTTGTTCGAGGCCGGACGCCGCTCGCTCCCACGGCCGCCGTCGTAGCTTCGACGCCCTCTCGACTCCCGACCTGGTGGACTACCGCACCCTCATCGCCCGGCGCTACCTCGCCACCTCGCGCCGCGTCACGCTCGTCTCGGTCATCAGCAGCCTCTCCGTGGCGGGCGTCGGCCTCGGCGTGGCGGCCCTGATCGTGGTGCTCTCGGTGATGAACGGGTTCTACGACATCGTCCGCGACCTCCTCGTGTCCTTCGACCCCCACGTCCGCATCGAGTCCGTCGAGGGGCGGTCGCTGGCGGCGGCCGACTCGCTGCTCGGCCTGGCCCGTTCGCTCGAGCACGTCGAGTCGGCGACGGCCTACGTTGAGGGCAAAGCGCTGCTGACCTACGCCGGCGCGCCGGACGAGACGCAGGTTGTGGTCGTGCGGGGGGTCGAGGCCGGGGCGTTCGGCGACAGCCTCGCGGCTGGCAGTCCGGTCGGGCGCGCGATGGCGGGGACGTTCGACCTCGCGCGGCGCGGTGACGAGGCGGGCATCGTGCTCGGGGCCGGTCTCGGGTTGCGGCTCGGGCTGTACTCCGGCATCTCGGCCGGCAGCGGGAGCCGCGTCGCCCTGCTCTCCGCGCCCGGCATCGAGCGGCTCCTGACGCAGCCGTTCGGGCTGCCGCCGCGCCAGCCGTTCACGGTGCGCGGGCTGTACGAGGCCGAGCCGGTCTACGACGCCAGCCACGTCTTCGTTGAGCTGTCCGAGGCGCAGCGCCTGTTCCGCCTCCCCGGCCAGGTCACCGGCATCGAGCTGCGCCTGGACGACCTCGAGCGGGCCGACGACGTCCAGGCCGCGCTCCAAGCGACGCTCGACCCGGCGACGGTCCGGGTGCAGACGTGGTACGACCTCCAGCGCTCGCTCTACGACGTGATGCGGCTCGAGAAGTGGGGCGCGTCGGTCGTGCTGGCCCTCATCATCGTGGTGGCGGCGTTCAACATCGTCGGGAGCCTGACGATGATCGTGATCGAGAAGCGGCGTGACCTCGGGGCGCTCCAGGCGATGGGCGCGTCCCGCCGAGACATCCGGCGGATCTTCATGCTCGAGGGCCTGCTCGTCGGGGCCGTCGGCAGCGGGCTGGGCTTGGTGCTCGGCCTCGGGCTCGCGCTCGCGCAGCAGCACTTCGGCCTCGTCCCCCTCGCCCAAGCCGAGGCATTCATCATCGACGCCTACCCGGTGGCGATCCGCGCCGGGGACGTGGTGGCGATCGTCGGGGTGGCCGTCGGCCTGTGCGCGGCGGCGGCGCTCTACCCGGCGGCGCGGGCAGCGGCCGTGGAGCCGGCCCAAGCCGTGCGCGGCGGCTAGCCTCAGTCCGCTTGCCTGAGGACGGCAATGGTGTTACAATCTAGGCGTCTAAAGAGGAGTGCGTTCAGCCTCTCCTCCCCTGTGCGATACCTCGGCACAGTCCCTCCGCCCGATCCGATCTCCTAGCCCACCCCGTTTCCATGCTGCAACTCACGCGCGCCTTCCCCGCCTTCGCCCTCGCGGCCGTCCTCCTCGTCGCCGGATGCAACGTGTTCGAGGGAGCCTTCGAGGAGGGGAACGGCGACATCGACACCAAGGTCGAAGACGCTCGCCTCGCCCGCACGAACGGCGACTTCGAGGCCGCCGAGCGGATCCTCCGCGACGCCTACGCCGAGGACCCGGACAACGTCGTCGTCCGCCTCGAGCTAGCCAGCACGCTGATCCAGCGCGAGGAGCGGCGCGAGGGCGGCATCAACTCGCTCGACGCCATCGGCCAGGTGGCGACGTTCATCACCGAGACCCTCGACAGCGGCGGCGGTGCGCGACCCGGCTCGGCGAAGGCCGAGTCCTGCTCCTACGGCGACGCCGAGGTGACGCGCGAGGTCTTCGACCCGACCGCCTTCGACGCCTACGCTTCGATTGAGGGCTCGCTCCCCGTCTTCCGCGAAGTGCGCGACCTGCTCTCCGGCGGCGACGGCGCGATCCTGCCCCAGCGCCTGCTGGACCTCAGCCCCTGCGAGATCGTCGTCGTCGACGCCGACGGCACCGCGAGCCTGGCCTATGACCGGGACCGCGTGCTGGAGGACGTCTACGCCTCCTTCGAGGGCAACGAGACCTTCGTCCGCACGGCGCTTCAGCTCAACGCCGTCGTCCTGATGCTCGACTCCTACACCGGCATCTTCGAGGAGACCGACGACCTCGACGTGGACTGGTACCTCGTCGGACCCGAGAGCGACCAGGAGCTCGCCTTCTGCGCCCCCGACGCCCTCAGCCTCGACCGCGTCTACGACCGCGTCGGCGAGCGCGTGAGCGATGTCGGCCGGGCGCTCTTCTCCATCGACCTGCTCGTCCACGACTCGGGGCTTGCGGACCTGGAGCCGCTGCGCGACGACGCGCTCGACGTGTACGTCTCCTTCGAGGAAGACGTGAGCCAGTTCTGCGACTGACCCTTTCGCCCTCCTCCTGCCGTCTTCCCGGTTGACTGGCCCGCTCCGCCCACCCCCCGCTCTCGCTATGTCGAACTCGATGCTTCGCCCCGCTCTTCTCGCCCTCGCCGTGCTGCTCTGCCTTCCTGCCCAAGCGCAGCGCTACGAGCAGTACGCCCGCGCCACGGTCGCCTCCTCCCAGGTGCTCGGGATGGGCGGGGCCGGCGTCGCCTACGCCGGGCCGGAGACGGCCTTCTTCTACAACCCGGCGCACTTCGCCCGCCTCGGCACCGTCGGGCCGCGCATCCAAATTCTCGGCGCGCAGGGCTCGCTCAACAGCAAGTTCTTCGGCGACCTCGACTTCGTCCGCGACCGCGTGGTGCCGGAGCTGGAAGACGGCATCGGCGACGGCCCCAACGGCCTGCCCACGTCCGAGGAGTTCGACTTCTTCGAGGAGGCGCTCGACCAGGGCCGCCGCCCGACCGTTGGCCGCGCCGCCCTGCTGCTGCCGTCGGTGATGATGAACATCGGCCCCTACGGCTTCGGCGCAGGCATCTTCGGGCGCAGCACGACGCGCTACCGCTTCGAGAACACCGGCGGCGGCATCCCGCTGCTCGACCTCTTCAGCCAGAACGACGCGATGGTGCTGCTCTCGGGAGCCGCCCAGATCCCGACGACCAATCTCTCGGCCGGCTTGACCGGCAAGTACGTCCGGCGCTACATCGGCTACAAGAACGAGGACCTCCTCGCCATCAACCCGGACGGCGAGCAGCTCTACGTCATCAACGGCCAGACGGTCTCGTTCGACCTCGGCCTCCAGTACACCGACGCGGTCGCGACGCTCCCTGGCTCGCTCGACTTCGGCCTCGCCGTCTACGACCTGGTCGGTGGCGGCTTCGAGTACGAGCACTTCGACTCGGTCGCCCTCACGGGCGAGGGCACCGACGACGAGCGCGAGATCGCCGACATCCTGAACGACTTCACGGACCGCGACGGCTCCCCGTCGTTCCGCCTCGGGGCATCTTACCGGCAGACGGGTATCCCGTCGCTCCCAGCCCTCGGCGAGCTAGGCGTGGCGCTCGACTACCTGAGCACCTCCACCTCCGAGTCCGATCAGCCGTTCCTCTCGAAGTTCCGGCTCGGCGGTCAGGCGATGGTGCTGAACCTGCTGGCCGTGCGGGCGGGCATCAGCCAGGGCTACCCGACGGTCGGGGCGGGCGTGCACACGCGCTTCTTCCGGCTCGACTATGCGTTCTACGGCGTCGAGGACGGCCGCCTGCCCGGACAGCTCGAGCGCTACAACCACCTCATCCGGATGCAGTTCGGGCTGTTCTAAACGGGACAGTTGAAACGTAGAACTCTTCGTCCTTAACCCGAAATCCGCACGGACTAGGGGTTTTTGATGGGTCCGGGGGTTGCACGCGGCCGGGCGACGGGGCTACCTTCCTCTTCTGCACTGGCCCAACTATCCCGGCTCGACTCCAATGGCGCGCAAAGACCAACTCACCGGCAAAGGCCCGATGTCGGGCAACCACGTATCGCACGCGCACAACAAGGTGCGGCGGCGGTTCAACGTGAACCTCCAGAAGAAGCGCTTCTTCATCCCCGAGGAGGATCGTTGGGTGACGCTCCGCGTCTCGACGCAGACGCTCAAGACGATCAACAAGAACGGCATCTCGGCCGTGCTCAAGGAAGCCCGCGCCCAGGGCGTCCGCATCTGACCACCGCTATCCGACTCCCGCCATGGCTAAGGGCAAAGACGTCCGTCACCAGCTGATTCTCGAGTGCACCGAAGCGCCGGGGACCTCGCGCTACTCCACGACCAAGAACCGTCGTAACACGACCGAGCGGCTGGAGCTGAAGAAGTACAACCCCGTCCTCCGCAAGCACACGATCCACCGCGAGATCAAGTAGTCGCAGGTCTCTCCCTCCGCTTTCCTCCACCCTATCCCCCTCCCGTCATGGCGAAGAAAGTCTCCAAGAACCAGCGCACCAACCGTGGTGCCGACGCCAACCAGCGCAGCATGGCGAAGGTGATCATGGCCTCGAAGAAGCAGAACGGACACTACGAGTTCCGCCAGAAGATGGTCGAAGCCTCGCAGGTCCAGGACGAGCTCAAGGCCGCCCGCAGCTAGCCGTCCGCGCAACCTTTCCGGGGACCGCTTCCATCGGAGGCGGTCCCTTTTTGCTGCTCCTCAGGGCTGCCGCGCCATCGCGACGAGCGTCTCCACCCGACCGGCCGTCGGGAAGAAGACGGCGGCGAAACCGAAGAACGGCAGGGTGAAGAGCAGGTTGACGATCTCGCCGGTGAGAAAGGCGGTCACCCCTGCAACCAGGGCCGACCCTTCCAAAAAAGCGAGCGAGAGGACCCCCGCCGAGCGGATCGCGCCGAGGGCTTCGGCGCGGGTGCCCGTCGCCGGGAGCCGCTGCTCCACGAGCCGGCGCTGCACCCAGAAGGCCGCGAGGACGGCGGCGAGGTTGGCGAGGGCGTTGACGTAGAAAAACACCTCCGACCCGCCGTCGACGGCCCGGCCGTAGCCAACCGCGGTGAGGCCGCCGAGCACGACCGTCATCAGCGCGACCCCGCCCACGAGGGCACACCAGACGAGTTGGAGCGCGCGGAGGTCGGCGGGGCGAGAGTCCATGCTCGGAAGATAGCGCCGCCTGCGAAATGTCGGTGAGCCGGGGCACTGGCCGGAGGGCATGGATATATTGCGGGTCTACTCATCTCGGGGCGTAGCTCAGCCCGGTAGAGCGCTGCCTTTGGGAGGCAGAAGTCGTCGGTTCGAATCCGGCCGCCCCGACCGCACGGCCGCTTGGGCCAGTAGCTCAACTGGATAGAGCATCGACCTTCTAAGTCGAGGGTTCCAGGTTCGAGTCCTGGCTGGCCTGCCCCCGAGCTTCGCCGGCCGCGCGCTGGCGTAGTCGACCAGAACCTCCGGCGGCGTGCTTCGTATCTTGCGCTCTCCGGTGACGTGGCCGAGTGGCTAGGCAGAGGCCTGCAAAGCCTCGTACAGCGGTTCGAATCCGCTCGTCACCTCCAACAGGAAGCCCCACTGCTTGCGATAAGCGGTGGGGCTTGCTGTATGTGCTCGTACAGGCTCAGCGGCTTAGCACGAGCGAGCGGGTGACCGTCTGCGGGCCGGCTTCGACGCGGTAGAGGTAGGTCCCGCTCGCCAGGCCGGCAGCGTCGAGCACGACCCCGTAGGCGCCGGCGGGCTGCACCTCGTCCACGAGCGTCTGCACGCGGCGCCCGAGCGCATCGTAGACCGTGATCCGCACGGGCTGCTCGTCGGCTAGGGCATAGTGGATGCGCGTCCGGTCCTGGACCGGGTTCGGATAGTTGCCGATCACCAGGAGCGGCCGGTCGCTCGTCGCGGCGGCCTCGGCCGTGTCACTGCCGAGCGGCGCGAACGACGACGCGAACGGCGCGGGAGCAGGCGACGTTGCACGCGCCGCCGGACCGCTCGCCTGGCGCACTTGGCGCTGCCCGTCGGGGAGGAAGTAGCCCTGGCCGAAGGTCTCGCCGTCGTCGGGCCGCCGGACGGTGTCGACGTAGTACCAGTCGGCCTGGAGCCGGTCCTCCGTCGCGTCGAGCAGCATGTAGCCGTTCTTCGTCACCTCCACGTCCTTGATGTGCGGGTTGAGCAGGAAGACGATGAACTCGATCAGCTCGGCCCCGAACGGCAGGATTTCGTCGAGGTTCGAGGAGGTGACGCTGGGCGTGACGAACTCGCCGAGCGTGCTCGTCGCGCCGAAGAAGAGGGTGTAGAGCGTCAGGTTCTCCGGCACGTCGGCTACCCACGTCGAGTGGATGTCACCGGTGACGGCGGCGACGTTGCGAATGTCGTGGTCGAGGATGAAGTTGAGCAGGCGGTCGCGCTCCTCGGGGTAGCCGTCCCACGCGTCGGGGTTGGTGTAGCCGACGATGGGATGCATCTGGACCTGGTTGCCGAGGACCTTCCAACGGGCGGTCGAGGCGCTCAGCCCGTCGGTGAGCCACTGGTACTGCGCCTCGCTGATGAGTCGGCGGTAGTCTGGGCCGCCGCGCTCCTCAGAAACCGCCGGGGCGGGCTGAGCCCACCGCGTGTAGTTCTCGCCGAAGACCGAGGCGAGCAGGTCGTGGACGTTGACGCTGTCGGCACCGGCGCGGCGGTCGAGGTAGGCGCGGAGGTCGGCGCCCGTCGTGCCGGGGGCCTCGGCCTGGCCGAGCCGCTGCCGGAGGTAGTCCGTCCGCACCCAGGCTCGCTCCAGGCCGATCAGGCCCGGCTCCTGCTCCTCGCGCCCGTCGACGCGGGTGTCGAGCATAAAGAAGTCCAGCAGGTCGCCGTACGCGATTTTGCGGTAGATCTGCTCGGGCGCCTGCATCCGCACGGGCATCCACTCGGCGTAGGCCTTGAACGCGTTCTGCTTGCGCGCTTGCCACGGCCCCTCGGTGCCGGGCTGGTGGTTCTGGGCACCGCCGGTCCAGGCGTCGTTGGCGAACTCGTGGTCGTCCCAGACGGTGATGAAAGGGTGTTGCTGGTGGACGCGCTGGAGGTCGGCGTCGAGGCGGTAGAACGAGTAGCGCACGCGGTAGTCGTCGAGCGAGACGGTCTCCTGCTCGGGCTCGTGGCCGCGTCCGATCTCCGGATCGAAGCCGAAGCCGCCGTCTTCGTACTCGTAGATGTAGTCGCCGAGGTGGATCACGGCAGCCAGGTCGTCGCGCTCGGCGATGCGGGCGTAGGCGTTGTAGAACCCGTTCTGGTAGTTCGAGCATGAGACGACGGCGAAGCGGAGGTGGTCGGCGCTGCCGGCCGGGGCCGTCCGTGTGCGGCCCACCGGCGAGCGCCGCCCGAGCGCCTGGAAGCCGTAGTAGTAGGTCCGGTCCGGCTGCAGCCCGGTCGCGTCGATCTTGACGGTGTAGTCGCGCGACGCGTCGGTCGTGACCTGCCCGGTGCGGACGAGGTTCTGCCCTTCGGGATCGGTGGCGACGCCCCAGCGCACCCGGACGGGACCTTCGGAGTCGGGCGTGACGCGGGTCCACAGGATCACGCGGTCCGAAAGGGGATCGCCGCTCGCGACGCCGTGGAAGAACGGGGCGAGCGCGGGGTCGAAGCCGCGCGGGGTGTCGAGCGGGTCGAACCGCTCGTAGGTCGTGACGGCCGGCTGTGCCCAGAGCGGAGCGACGGACACGGCGAGGAGCGAGAGGAGAAGCAGGGGGCGCATAGCGACGGAGGGCTGGAGGACGAGAACGCTCGGAACGTAGGGCTCGCCTCGCTGCACCGACGTTACCGTTGCTTTACGGGAGCGTTAAGATTGCAGAGTGTAGGCTGGGGCGTCTGAATAGGGCCGTGCGCGACGGCGACCGTAACAGCCTGGTAACGGCTGCGGCGCGAAGGCCGCCTAAGTTTCTGAGCCTCGCCCACCACGCTCCGCCAGGACGGAGCCGAACAAGACCTACCGTCCCATGAAGCCTTACCTACCTCCGCGCGTCGCCGATTACGGCCTGCTCGACCTCGCCAGCCTCGGCCTTCCAGCCTCACCTCCCCTTGCCTGTGCCGAGAGCAAGCTGGAGTCTCGGTGGATACTCGTCGGCGTGGCGCTGCTGCTGGGCCTCGTCCTGGTTCCGGCGCTCTACGCCCAGCCGGCGGTGCCGCGCGTCAAGCACGTCCTCCACATCAGCGTGGACGGCCTACGCCCCGACGTGGTCACGTCGCTCGGGGCGGAGCGCGCCCCGAACTTCTACCGCTTCCGCACCGAGGGGGCCTGGACCGACAACGCCCGCACCGATCAGGACCTCGTCTATACCCTTCCAAACCACACCACGCAGATCACCGGCCGCCACGCCTTCGGCAGCGACGGGCACGGCTGGTTCTGGAACTCTGATCCTGGCCCGATCACGCTCCACCTCAACAAAGGCAGCTACGTCGCCTCGGTGTTCGATGTCGTCCACGACCATGGTCGCTCGACGGGCCTCTACGCGGGCAAGGACAAGTTCGTCCTCTTCGACAACTCGTACAACGGGTTCTCCGGCGCGCCCGACCAGGTCGGGGCGGACGACGGGCGCGACAAGATCGACATCTACCGCTACAACCCCGACATGGCCGCGCTCCTGGCGGCGTTCACGGCGGACTTCCGCGCCGAGCGTTTTGCCTACACCCTCTTTCACTTCCGCCAGCCCGACGGCACCGGGCACGCCAGCGAGTGGCTGCTCGACCCGGAGGCGGCCTACGCCGAAGCCGTCGAGGAAGTCGACGGGCTGCTCGGCCAGGTGTTCGATGCCGTCGACCGGAACGCGTACCTCCAGCAGAACCTGGCGATCATCCTGACCGCCGATCACGGCGGCGAGCTGGGCACGGAGAACCACATCAACCCGTTCGACGCCGATAACTACTCGGTGCCGTTCTACGTGTGGGGAGCCGGCGTAGCCGAGGGGGCCGACCTCTATGCGCTCAACGTCGGTACCCGCCTCGATCCCGGTGCGCGCCGCCCGGACCGGGGCGAGCCGGTCCAGCCCATCCGCAACGGCGATGCGGCGAACCTGGCGCTCGCGCTCCTCGGCCTGCCCGCCGTCGAAGGCTCGACGATCGGGGCGGCCCAGGACCTCCGCGTCGCGCCGACCGGAGACCTCGCCGTGCGTGTCTTCGAGCAGGGACTGAGCGACTACGTCGGCACGCAGGACACCTACGTGCGCGAGCACAAGGCGAACGCGAGCTACGGTTCGTCCTCGATTCTGCTCGTCGACAGCGCCGACCCGTGGTGGAGCGGCGACGAGAACCAAGCCCTCATTCGGTTCGACGACCTCGTCGGCTCGGGTCCGGGTCAGATTCCGTCCGGGGCCGAGGTCGAGCGCGCCGTGCTCAGCCTCCGCGTGACCAACAGCGGCAGCGGCGGCGAGGTCCACCGGATGCTCGCACCGTGGAGCGAGGGCGCGACGTGGAACAGCCTCGGCAGCGGCGTCCAGACCGATGACAGTGAGGCCGTGGGCGTCGCCGATGCGGAAGCGGACGGTGCGCCGAAGGGCAGCGTCAGCCTCGACGTGACGGCGGGCGTACGGGCGTGGGCCGACGGGGCCGTCAACCACGGCTGGGCGCTCTTGCCCGGCGGGAGCGACGGGTGGGACTTCTACAGCGCCGAGGGCTTCATGCCGCCGCGCCTCGTCGTGACCTACCGCGCTGGAGCCGCGATTGCGGCTGGCGATGGCGCGCTCCCGAACGCTTCGTATCGCGCTGCTGTGCCCTCCGAGGTGGCGCTGCACGCAGGCTATCCCAACCCGTTCGCCGAGCGCGCCACGCTGTCGTTCGATCTTCCCGCGCCGGAGCGCGTGCGGTTGGTGGTCTACGACGTGCTCGGGCGCGAAGTCGCGCTGCTTGCCGAAGGCGAGACCGAAGCGGGCCGACACCGGGTGACGTTCGACGGGCGCAGCCTGCCGAGTGGCTCGTACCTCGTGCGGTTCGTGACCGACTCCGGCTTCACCGGAACGCAGCGGCTGACGCTCGTGCGCTAAGAAGGTGTTGCCGTCCGAAGTAAAAGCCCCGTCGCTCGGCTTGAGCGATGGGGCTTTCCGTTGTCAGAGTGGGCTTAGAACGGTGCTTCGCCGGGCGGGGGGTAGTCCTGGTAGCCGTCGCTGAAGCCACCGTCGCCGCCGGGGAGCGGGGGCGGCGGAGCACCTCCCGACGGGGGCGCGCCGAACTCGTAGCCCGCGTCGCCGCCGTAATACGTCGTCAGGTTCTCGAAGCGGGCGTACTGGTTGACGAAGGCGAGCTTAACGTTGCCGATCGGCCCGTTGCGCTGCTTGCCGATGATGATCTCGCCGACGCCGGCGGTCGAGTTACCGTGCTCGTCCTGCGTGATGCCGTAGCGCTCGGCGCGGTAGATGAACGCGACCACGTCGGCGTCCTGCTCGATGCTCCCGCTCTCACGCAAGTCACTGAGCATCGGGCGCTTGTCGCCGCCGCGCGTCTCGACGGCGCGCGAGAGCTGCGCCAGCGCGAGCACCGGCACGTCGATCTCCTTGGCGAGGGCCTTGAGGCTCCGGCTGATCTGGGCGATCTCCTGCTCCCTATTGCCGTTGCGGTTGTCCCGCGTGCCGTGCATCAGCTGGAGGTAGTCCACGATCACGAGCCCGATGTCGTGCTCGGCCTTGAGGCGGCGGCACTTGGCGCGCAGCTCGAGAATCCCCAAGCCCGGCGTGTCGTCAACGAAGATCTTGGCAGCCTCCAGGCGGCCGGCGGCCTTGGCGAGCTTGGGCCAGTCCTCGTCGGTGAGGCGGCCGGTGCGGGCCTTCTGCGCGTCGATCCGCGCCTCGGAGGTCAGCATGCGCTGGGCGAGCTGGTTGGCGCTCATCTCGAGCGAGAAGATGGCGACCGGCACGCCGTAGCGCGGGTGCGTCGCCGCGTTCATCGTCACCGCGAGGCTGAGCGCCGTCTTGCCCATACTGGGCCGGGCGGCGATGATGATGAGGTCGGACTTCTGCCAGCCGCCGGTCATGTCGTCGAGCGCGTGGAAGCCCGACGGAACGCCGGTGAGCCCGCCCTCGCGCTGGCCGAGCGCCTCGAGCTGCTTGAAGGTCTCGTAGACCACCTCGCTCATCGAGCGGCTGCCCTTGCGGAGCTGGCTCTCGGAGATCTGGAAGATGTCGCGCTCGGCGCGGTCGAGCAGGTCGAAGGCGTCGGTCGTCGGGTCGTAGGCCTCGCCGACGGTCCGGGTCATGGTCTCGATCATGCGCCGCAGCAGCGACTTCTCGGCGATGATCCGGGCGTGGTACTCGACGTTGGCCGCGCTCGCCACGCGCGTGGTCAGCTCGGTGAGGTAGTAGCCGCCGATGGCCTCGAACTCGCCGCGCTGCTTCAGCTCCTCGCTCAGGGTGATGAGGTCGACCGGGTTGCCGCGCTCGAAGAGCCCGAGCATGGCGGCGTAGATGCGCTGGTGGCGGGCGTCGTAGAACGCCTCGGACGGCAGGATCTCGATGGCCTTGGGGATGGCCTCGCGCTCGATCAGCATCGCCCCGAGCACCGACTGCTCGACCTCCGAGGCCTGGGGCGGGACGCGGCCCGCCTGCTCGTGGAGCGAGACCACGTTCGCGTGCCCGCGCCCGCGGCGGCCGGTGAGCTTCTCGAGCGGGAACGCGCCGGCTTCCTCGATGCGGAGCGGACGTTGCTGGGGGCCGTCGGGGTCGGGCATGGGCGTTGGGATGGGGGTGCTACATCGAGGGGGATCCGATGACCGCTGAAACGCACGGCGTAAAACGCGTGGCGGCCTCTGGTTCGGTCGAGCAGAGCGCCCTCACGTCGTACCCGTCACGCTCTACGTGTTGACCTACGTGTTGACGAGCTGGTCGTAGCGGGTGCGGAGCAGCTTCATGTCCTCCCACGTCGGGCGCTTCCACTGCGGGTTGCGCAGCAGCGCCGCCGGGTGGTAGGTCACCATCAGCGGCAGCCCGTAGAAGTCGTTGAACGTGCCGCGCAGCGAGGCCAGCGACGAGGACCGCCCGAGCAGCCCGTTGCCGGCCGACTTGCCGACGGCCAGGATCACCTTCGGCCGGACGAGCGCGATCTGCTTGTAGAGGATCGGGACGTGCGCCTCCACCTCGTCGGCGCGGGGGTCGCGGTTGCCCGGCGGGCGGCTCTTGAGGATGTTGGTGATGTAGACCTCGTCGCGCCGGAACCCGACGGCGTCGAGAATTTTGTCGAGGAGCTGCCCGGCGCGGCCGACGAACGGTTCGCCCGTCTTGTCCTCGTCAGCCCCCGGCGCTTCGCCGATCACCATCAGGTCCGCATCGGCCGGCCCGACGCCGAGCACGGGGTTGATCCGGTCCTCGTCGATGGGGGTGAGGACGGTGCCGCTGAGCCACGCGAAGATCTCGTCGAGCGAGTCGAGCTCGCGCAGCGGCGAGTCCTCCGGGATGAGGGCTTCGACGCGGTCGTAGGGCGAGAGCGTAGCGTCTTGCGAGGGGTCGGGAAGGGCACCGAAGAGGTCGGGCGGCATGGCGTGGGGGCGAGCGTCGGAGGCGGGCGGGCGGGCGTCGGGCAGCGCGTCGCCACCGAGGGCACGCTGGAAGCTGAGCACGGAGCGGGCGTCGCGCAGGAGGGCGAGCACGGGCGGCGTAGCCGGTTGAGGGAAAACGAGTTGCCGCGTAGGCGCAGCGGCCACCGGCGGCACGGCCGGCGGGGTGTCAATCTACAGGGCGCGGGCGGGGCGCGCAAGAAGGCCGACGGTGAATTCCCACCGTTGGCACGCCTCGATCCGGCCCGCTCCCGGTTCGCTAGCCTCCGGTTTGCTAGCCTCCGGTTCGGGCGAGGCCGCGCAGCGAACGCGCGCGGCGCGGATACCGGGCGAGGGCCTGCTCGAAGTGGAGCCGGGCCTCGTCGGGCCGACCGAGCGCGAGCAGGGTCTCGCCGAAGAGCTCGTGGACCGGCTTGGTGGGACGCGCCGGGCCGAAGGCGAGGGGCATCGCGTCCTCGACCTCGGCCGCCTCGGCGAGGAGGCCGAGCGCCCGGTCCGTCTCGCCCGCGTCGAGCGCAAGCAGGGCGTCGAGCGCGAGCGCCGTGGCACGGACTTCCGGCGACGGGTCCTCATCGGCCTCGATCCGGGCGCGGAGCGCGTTGCGCCGTGCTTCGGCCAGGGCGCGCTCGCCGCGCGCGAGGGCCAGGTATCCGTCGGCGAAGAGCGACCGCGCTGCGGCCCCGAGGTCCGCCTCGTCGAGGTCCACCTCGTCGAGATGCGCCTCGTCGAGATATGCCTCCGCCCCGTCGCCGAGCGTCGTGTCCTCCGTCTCCACGAGGTGGTGAGCGCGCATCGTGAGCACGAGGTCGCGCCGCTGCGGCTGCGGCTCGGCCAGGTCGCGGGCCAGGTCGAGGAGTCGGCGGGCCTCGGCGTGGCGGCCGCGCTGAAGCTCGGCGTAGTGGAGCCAGTAGAGCGCGTGCCAGCCGTGCCCGCCCAGCGGCTCGCCGCGCGCGAGGGTGCGCGACCGGGCGGCCTCGAGCGAGCGGCGGTTCATCTCCGCGCCCGGCTCCCACATCCCGAGGGCGAAGTAGATGTGGCTCGGCATGTGGAGCGCGTGCGACGCGGCCGGCGCGAGGTCGGCGTAGACCTCGGCCGGGCGCAACCCGAGCGGGGCGTGGACCGGGTCGTCGTAGGCGTGGATCAGGTAGTGCGCCGCGCCGGGGTGCCGAGGGCTGGCCGCGAAGACCTCCTCCGCGATGGCCGCCGCGCGCATGTAGATGCTGAAGTCGCGTCCGTCGTGCGCCGTGCCGAGGAGGGCGAGGGCGTGGAAGGCCGCCGCGTCGAGGTCGTCGGGATAGGCGGCGGCGAGGGCACCGAGGGCTTCGGCGTAGGCGTGGTCGCGCGCCTCCTTGTCGCCCTCCCCGTAGAGCACGCCGAGCGTTTGGAGATAAGACGCTTCGCGCTCGGTGACGCCGTCGATCTCTCGCTCCGACGTGAGGGCGACCCACAGGTCCGGCCCGAGGGCGGCGCGGGCGGCGTCGCGGTCCTGCTCTTGCCAGATCGGGTGGTTGTGGGTGAGCGCCTCGCCCCACGCCGCCATCGCGAAGCCGGGGTCGAGGCGGCGGGCCTCCTGAAACGCCTCGCGGGCGTCCTCATACTCGAAGCTGTGGAGCATCAGCAGACCGCGCAGGAACGCGCCCTGCGCCTCGGCCGCGCCCGAGGTCGGGAAGTCGGTCGCGCCGTAGTCTGCGGGTTGCGCCAGGGCGGCCGGAGCGATCAGGAGAAGCGCGAGGAGCAGTCGCATCGTAGACGGCGGCAGGTGGAAATCGGAAGGCTAGCTGCTTCACTTCGTCCGGGGGAACAGCTTGCCCGTGTCCGTGAACGACCGGACGCTCTTGACGGTCTCAACCGGTACGCGGCGCGTGCCCTCACGGGTCTCGACGATGAAGTGGAGGTCTTCCGGCCCCCGGACGTGCCCGGTGACGCGGCCGCCGTCGGTGAGGTAGACCACGGCGTCGTGGTCGAGCGGCGGGGAGAAACTGAACGGCGCGATGTAACGGCCGCCAAAGAGCTCGAGCGCGACCGTCTGAACGAGCGCCGCGAGGTGCTGCGGATCGCGGGGGTTGAGCACGGCCCCGCGCGTGCTGTACCACGCGACCTCGCCTCGGTCTACGTCCACGAGCGCCGTCTCGATTACCGTCGCCTGGTTCGGCCCGGTGTTGATGCCGCCACCGACGAGCAGTAGCGCGTCGAGAAACTTCTCGCCGGCCGAGGCCTCCCACCCCATCACGGCGATGCTGAGGAGATGGCGGCAGTCCGTAGCCTCGGCGAGCGCCACGACCTCGCCGGCCACGGCGCTTTCAAGCGGACTTCGGCCGGCGCGCCGCCCCTCGGCGTAGGGAAGATCGCCCACAGCAGCGTTCTCGTCGCGGACGGCCTGTACCGCCGCGGCGAAGGCCTCCAGCGCCGCCGCGTGCCGCGCCGAGTCGGCCACAGTCTCGCGCGCATCGACGAGCGACACGCCGAAGTGCCGGGCGTAGTCCTCCATCAGTCGGGGCACGATGGCTTCGGCCGTGACCGCCGCCGCCGTGTCGGGCCGAAACGTCGTGAAGTTCTTGGTGCCGATCTCCCCACGGGCGAACACGACGGCGACGCGGTCGAGTTGGGCCGGGTCGAAGTCGGCCGCGGTGCGTGTGGGCGGAGCCGTGGCGGAGCAGCCGGCCCAAGCGAGGCAGGCGACGCACAGGAGCGGTAGGAAGCGGTGTGTCATCGAGCCGTAGAAGGACGGTTCAGGTAGAAGGACGGTTCAGGTAGAAGGACGGTTCAGGTAGAAGGACGGTTCAGGTAGAAGGACGGTTCAGGTAGAAGGACGGTTCAGAAAGACCAAAGCTACGACCTCCCCCTAACGTCCGTCTTGCAGAACCTTTCCATACGCCCCGAACAGCCGCTCGAACGTCCGGTCCCACGAGAACGCGGCCTCGACGTGGGCCCATGCCGCCGCGCCGAGGCGCACGCGATCCGCTGCCACGGCGGCGACGTTCTCGGCGAACGCTGCCGCGTCCCCCACCGGCCCGAGCCGCCCGACGGCCGGCGGCACCCGGTCGAGCAGTGCCCCCGCCGCCACGCCGACGACCGGCAGGCCCGACGCCTGCGCCTCGACGACCGAGAGCGCGAAGGTCTCGTGCGGCCCGGCTGTGACGTAGACATCGGCCGAGGCCAGCAACCGGGCGAGGGCGTCTTTGTCCCCGATGTAGGGAAGCACGGCGAGCCGGTCGCCCGCCCGAGCTTCGAGGGCCGCGCGGTGCGGCCCTTCGCCGGCCAGCGCCAGCCTCGGCCGGAGCGCCGCCGGGAGCTGCTCCACGGCGTCGGCGAGGACAGCGACCTGCTTCTCCGAGTCCAGCCGCCCGGCATACACCAGCAGCAGGCCGCCCGGTGCCACGCCAAGCTGCTCGCGCAGCGCCTCGTCCCGCTTCGACGGGTGGAACCGCTCCAGGTCCACGCCGAGCGGCACGGCGTCGAGCGGCGTGCGGACGCCCATCCGCTGGAGCTTCTGGACCAGCCCCGGCGAGACGGCGAACCCTCGGTCGCAGCGGTCGAAGACGGCACGGACATACGCCTCGGTCCAGCCCTCGGCGCAGCGCGCGGCGCGTTCGCCGAGCAGCTTCTCGGCCGCCGGCCGGACGTAGGCCGACGGCAAATCGGTGTGGTAGAACGCTGTGATGGCGACAGACCGGCCGGCCCAGCCGAGCGCGCGGCGGTACGAAAACGCCGCCCACGGCGAGGTGTAAAAAGTGTGGAGCTCGATCAGGTCGGGCTGTGCCTCGGCGAGGGCGGCGTGCACCTTGTCCACGCGCAGAAGGAGACGGTACGGCGCGGCTCCAGGAATGACCGGCCCGGCGATGCGGACCGTCGTCGCCCCGCCGTCGCGCTCTACCGAATCCTCGGCCCCCGGCGCGATCAGGACGTGCTCATGCCCCCGCGAGAGCAGCCAGCGGCGCTTGGCATCGACGGTCGTCCGGATGCCGCCGCTCGTCTCGGTGTAGGCGTGCGTGAGGTCGCAGACCCGCATCGGGGTTACGCCGGGACGGGCAGGGCCGTGGCGAGAGCCCCGAGCGGGAGGGCGGCCGGGCGGGCGGCATGCGGCGCGAGGATGTCCTCGTAGTAACCGCGCAGGCGGGCCAGCACGGCGTCCCAATCGTAATGGTACGCGCGCTCGATGGCAGCCTCGCCGAGGCGCGTGCGGCGCTCGGCACTGCGAGCGAGGCGGGCGACGTAGTCGAGGAACGTCTCCGAGTCGCCGGGCGGGGCGAGGTAGCCCGTCGCGGCGTGCTGCACCAGCTCGCTCGCACCCGTGGCGTCGGCGCAGACGGTCGGCAGGCCGCTCGCCATCGCCTCCAGGGTGACGTTGCCGAACGTCTCGGTGTCCGAGGGGAAGAGGAAGATGTCAGACGAGGCGTAGGCCGTCGGGAGGGCGTCGCCACTGAGGTGGCCGGTGAAGACGGTCTCGGGAAGACGGGCCTCCATCTCGGCGCGGGCCGGGCCGTCGCCGACCATCATGCTCCGCACCGGCAGCCCACGCTCCTCCAATCCCTCGATCACGTCCGCGAAGATCGTCAGCCCCTTCTCCAGCACGAGCCGCCCGACGAACGTCACGAGCACCTCGTCGTCGCCGATCCCGAAGCCGCGCCGCCAGGCCAGGTCGCGCTGCTGCGGGCCGAACCGGCTCGTGTCCACGCCGCGCTCCCACAGCCGCAGCCCGTCGGAGATGCCGTGGACCCGGAGCACCGCCGCCACCGACGGCGACGGCACGTAGACGTGGGCACACTGCGCGTAGAACCAGCGGCCGTACTTCCACAGAAACCCCTCCATCGACTGCACCCCGTAGTACTTGAGGTAGGCCGGGAAGTGGGTGTGGTACGAGGCGACGACCGGCACCCCGTGGGCCTGCGCCCAACGCAGCGCCCGGAGGCCCAGGACGTCCGGCGTGGCGATGTGGACGATCTCGGGTCGGAACGCCTCCAGCCGCTTGCGCGCCGCGCGCGGGAACCGCGTCGTGACGCGGTACTCGGGCCGCCCCGGAGCCGGCACCGAGGGCACCGAGACGAGGTCGCCGACGTGCTCCATCGGCGGCTGCTCGACGGTTGGGCCGAAGACGAGCACCTCGTCGCCCCGCTTGAGCAGCCGGTCGACGAGCCGGTTCAGCGTCAGCGAGACGCCGTCCTGCACGTGGTGGTAGTTGCCGGTGAAGAGCGCGATGCGACGCGGCGGCATCGCCTCGCGGGTGGCGAGGCGCGGCGGCGAGGAGGCGATGGACGAGAACGGCATACGTTCAGGGGCGGGCATAAGGGCGGGAGGAACACGCGCTCGGGGCCAAAGTTCGGCCAAAACGAGGACATAGAAAGGCGATACCAAACACCCTGGAGTTATTCACCCGATCTCACTATGCCCTGCGCGTCGCCTTCGCACGGACAACGCACCCTCCCTATGCGTTCGTACCGAACGCGCTCGTGCCGATCCCCTCGTCGCGCAGAAAGCGCCCGGTGTGGCTCTCCTCGACGGCGGCCACCTCCTCCGGCGTCCCGGCGGCCACCACGAACCCGCCGCGCCGCCCGCCCTCCGGCCCGAGGTCGATGACGTAGTCCGACGCCCGGATGACGTCGAGGTTGTGCTCGATCAGGATGATCGAATGGCCCTCGGCGACGAGGGCGTTGAAGGCGCGGAGGAGCTTCTCGATGTCGTCGAAGTGGAGGCCCGTGGTCGGCTCGTCGAAGAGGTAGAGCGTGTGCTCGGCCGCCGGCCGGCTGAGGTGGGCGGCGAGCTTGACCCGCTGCGCCTCGCCGCCGGAGAGCGTGTTGGACGCTTGCCCGAGCGTCAGGTACCCCAGCCCGACCTCCTGCAGCACGGCCAGCTTCTTCGCCACCCGCTGCTCGTCGGCGAAGAAGTCCACGGCCTCGTCCACGGTCAGCGAGAGCATGTCGTCGACGTTCTTGCCGCTCCAGCGGATCTCGAGCACGTCCTGCTTGAAGCGCCGGCCCCCGCACGCCTCGCACTCGAGGAAGAGGTCGGCCAGGAACTGCATCTCGACCTTGACCACGCCGTCGCCCTGGCAGACCTCGCACCGCCCGCCGGGGACGTTGAACGAGAACGTGCCGGGCCGGTAGCCGCGCACCTTCGCCTGGTGCGTCGCGGCGAGAAGCGCCCGAATCGCGTCGAACGCCTTGATGTAGGTCACCGGGTTCGAGCGCGGGCTGCGGCCAATCGGGCTTTGGTCGACGAGCTCCACGCTGTCGACGAGCTCGTGCCCCCGGATGGCGTCGTGCACGCCGATCTTGCCGGCCACGTCGCCGTTCTTGAGGCGTTGCAGCCCGCGGTAGAGCGTCTGGTTGACGAGGGTCGATTTGCCCGAGCCGGACACCCCGGTGACGCAGACGATCATGCCGAGCGGGAAGGCGGCGTCGAGCCGCTTGAGGTTGTTCTGCCGGGCGTTCCGGACCGAGATGACGCGCTCGTCGTCGACGAGCCGCCGGGTCTCGGGGACGGGGATGGCTTTGCGGCCCGCGAGGTACGCGCCGGTGAGCGAGGCGGGGTCTTCGAGGATGGCCTCGAAGCCGCCCTGGAAGATGACGGTGCCGCCGTGCACGCCGGAGCCGGGGCCGATGTCGACGATCTGGTCCGCCCGGCGCATCATCGCCCCGTCGTGCTCGACCACCAAGACGGTGTTGCCGATGTCGCGGAGGCCCTCGAGGATTTTGATGAGCCGCTCGTTGTCGCGCGGGTGCAGCCCGACGGTCGGCTCGTCGAGCACGTAGAGGCTGCCGACGAGCGAGGAGCCGAGGCTCGTGGCGAGGTTGATCCGCTGGCTCTCGCCGCCCGAGAGCGTCTGCGAGAGCCGGTCGAGCGTGAGGTAGTCGAGGCCGACCTCGACGAGGTACCGGAGCCGCTTGCGGACCTCGTCCATCACGCGCCCGGCGACGGCCTGCTGATACTCGGAGAGCGGCATCGCGTCGAAGTGCGCCTTCGCGTCGGCCGTCGTCAGCTCGCACACCTCGCCGATGTGATAAGAGGGAACAGCCTCGCCGCCGACCCGGACGTAGAGCGCGGCCTTGCGGAGCCGGTAGCCGTCGCACTCGGGGCAGGCCGTGTAGCCGCGGAAGCGAGCGGAGAAGATCCGGTAGTGCATCTTGTAGGCCTTCTTCTGGAGATACTGGAAGAAGCCGTGGATGCCGGCGTAGCTGCCCGCGCCCTCCCAAATCCACCGCCGCTGCTCGTCGCTCAGCCGGCTGTACGGGGTGTCGATAGGGAACTGGATTTTGGCCGCCTCGCGCGTCAGGTCGCGGAGATGCTTGCTCCACGAGTCGGTGCGGAACGGGGCGATGGCCCCCTGCCGGACCGAGAGGTCGGGGTTCGGGATGACGAGGTCTTCGTCCACCCCCGGCACCCGCCCGAAGCCCTGGCAGACGGGGCACGCGCCGACGGGCGAGTTGAAGCTGAAGAGCTGCGGGGTCGGCTCCTCGAAGACGAGGCCGTCGCGCTCGAAGAGGGCGGAGAAGTCCCGCGTTTCGAACGGACCCTCTTTCGGGGCCGTCACCACGACGACGCGCTCGCCGCCCTCGCGGAACGCCTGCTCCACCGAGTCGGCGATGCGGGCCGTCGTGTCCTCGTCGCCCGGCCGCACCGCGAGGCGGTCCACGAGCACGAGCAGCCGCGTCTTTGGCGTCTTGACCTGGGCGGCGGGCGTCTTGTTCAGGTCGATGGTCTCGGGCGCGCCTCCCTTCTTGCGGGCCGCCGCCGTCGGGAGCGCGAGCAGGCGGAAGAAGCCGCGCGCGCGGAGGGCCTCTAGCTCCTCGGCCTTCTTGCGGCCGGCGTGCTCGGGCAGCGGGAAGCAGAGGTAGAACCGCGTCCCCTCCTCCAAGCCCGCCTGGAGCGCCTCGGCGACGCCGCGCGGCGCGTCTTTCGTCACCGGCTCGCCGGACACGGGCGAGACGGTCGTCCCGATGCGGGCGTAGAGCAGGCGGAGGTAGTCGTACAGCTCGGTCTGGGTGGCGACCGTCGAGCGCGGGTTCTTGATCCCGGTCTGCTGCTCGATGGCGATCGCCGGAGCGAGGCCGGTGATGAGGTCCACGTCCGGCTTGTCCATCCGCTCGAGGAACTGCCGGGCGTAGGCGCTCAGGCTCTCGACGTAGCGCCGCTGCCCCTCGGCGTAGATCGTGTCGAAGACCAGGCTCGATTTGCCCGAGCCCGACGGCCCGGTGAAGACGACGAGCTGCCGCTTCGGGATGGTCAGGTCGATGCCTTTGAGGTTGTGCTGCCGCGCGCCGCGCACCACCAAGTCGCGGCCGACGAAACGGCCGGCGGCGGTTTCGCCACGCGCGGCCTTGCCGGTGGTCGTGGTTTTCTTGGCGGGCTTCTTCTTAGTCGGCATCGGGGCGGGAGGAGGGCGGCGCTGACTCAACGCCGCCCCGCGCCCGAAGATGCCGAAGCCCCCGTGAAAGTGTGCCGGCCCTAGCTGTCGAAGGTGTAGGCGAGGAAGGCCTCAGCCGTGTGGAACGGGCGGCCGTTGGGGAGCAGCAGCGCCGAGGTCTCCTCCACCGTCCGGTCCGCGTCGGGCGAAGCGTCCTCCAGAAACGCCTTGAGCCGCCGAAACACCTCGGTGGCCTCCTCAGCCGTGCCGCCGGGCAGCAGGGCGACGAGCCGCAGCCGGGTCTCGTCGGCGAGCAGCACGTAGGCCTCGCCGAGGGCGACGCGCAGCCCGCGCACGACGAGGGGAAACCGCTCGGCCGCCGGACTGTCGGTGGACATGTGGAGCGCGAGCGTCAGGAAGGGGTGCGCCGCTGCCTCGTGCAGCACGCGCGCAGCGTCGAAGGCCCGGATAAACTCCCGGCGCGGCACCGACGTGCCGAAGTCGAGCCCTACCGGCTCGGACAGCAGCGTCGAGAGGCTCGAGAACAGCGGCAGGTTCAGCGGCAGGCTCGACGCCGATTGTGTCGATCCGCTCGGCGCGCCACCGAGGGCATATTCGAAAGGATCGATCGTCGGGTCCGGGAGAGGAGCCGGCGGCCGGGCAGACTCCCGCTCGGGCGGGCTCGGCGGCTCGTCCGGCGGCTCCGCCGACCAGGCGGCACGTGGGTCCGACGCCTCCGGCCCTGGTACTCTCTCTCCCTCAGACTCGAAGAAGTGGATCCCCGGCGGGTCCTCGGCCCCGGAATCGTCACCGGCGGCGCTCGCCAGGACCGGGGTGCCTTGCGTCTCCGGCCAGAACGTCGGGACGAGCGGCTCCGGCTGGCGACTGGCCTGGGGGAGCCCAGGAGCCGGACGCGGCGCGGGGGTCACGCCAACGGACTGGGGCGGCGGACCGAAGCTCCAGCCCTGGATGCGGACGCCTTCGGCGTGGAAGCGGCCGGGTCGCAGCACGAGCGTGCAGGTCCCGGCCGCCGCCTCGTCGTCGTCCTGCAACTCGATCACGCCCGTCATCTGCGTCTTGACGAAGGCGACGAGCTGCTCCGCCGAAGCCGTGGCCGGCGCGTGCATCGCCAGCACGAGCGTAGCGTCGGTGAGCCGGTCGAGGAGCGTGAAGAAGGCGCTCGCAAAGCGCTCCCAGCTCTCGAAGCGGGTGAACGGCGTGAAATCGTCGATCACGAGGCGGCTCGGCGCGTAGGCGCGGATGAGCGCGGTTAGATCGACGAGGGCCTGGGCGAGGGCGTCGTCGGTGAGGTCCTCGGCGACGGGCGGGACGTGGAGCAGCCGGAGCGGCGCGTCCTCGGTGTTCGCTCCCAGGTCGAGGCCGAGGTGGGCGGCGCGGTCGGCGAGCACCTCCGGTGGGCTAGGCGAGACGAAGAGGCACGTTTCCCCGGCTTCCACCGCTGCCTGCGCGAGCTGGAGCGCCAGCAACCGATTTCCGCTCTGGGCGCGGCCGTAGAGCAGGTAGGCCCCACCTCGGTAGAGTCCGCCCCAGGTCTCGTCGATGACGGGGATGCCAGAGGTAGCTTTCGCAGGGAGCATTAGAGACAAACGGGAAGCGCAGAGAGAATCGGTGAGGCGTCCGCCGGGCGGAGGCGAAGGGAGAGGGGACAAGGGACATACCTTCCGCTTTTGGCGGAGCCTAATGGAATGGCCGGACACCGCCAGCGGGGACATAATTGCCCGAGGGGTCGCCCTATCGTACAGAATCACCGAAGGGCTGCGCTTCTGCAACAGCTCCGGCCCGGCCCCGGCTTCTCGAGACTCAGCGAAAGCATTACGAAGTCTCTGGCGGGCCTAGCGAGAAGGTATGGTCCAGAAGCGACACGCGCCAGGGACCCCTGGCGCACCGAAGAGGCGCGATACGGCGCATTCGCGTGTAAGTATCGCCAGCCAGAAAATGGTATACTGGACGCCGCGCGGCCCTGCCCCTCTGGCGGAGGAAACAGAACGCCCCGCTTTGGGCAACTGAACAAACCGCCTGTCCGCTGGAACGCCCCTTGTTTTCCAGCGTGACACGGCCCTGCCAGCACGACGCCTGGCTTACCATTTCTACGAGCACGGACGCTGATTTGGGCCAGCGTCTGTGGTGGGGTGAGAGAGCCTTCTACCTGTGGTGGGGTGGGAGGCTCTCCTCCTTTTTGCGGCCCCGTCCCTCCAGCCAGCGAAACCAGTTCCGGCTACTCCGCGCTCGGCAAGTCGGCAGGGAGGCCGGCCTCGCCATCGCCGCTACGCTCGCCGCTGCGGAGGACTTTGGCCGAGGCGCGGCGGACCTTGCGCGTCGAGACCGGCGGGCGGGGGGTGCCGAGCGTGCCGGCCGCGGTCGCGTGCGCTACGGCGGCCCCGATGAAGGCCACGAAGAGCGAATGCGGGCGCTGCACCGTGGACTTGTACTCCGGGTGGAACTGCACCCCGACGAACCACGGATGCCCCGCCGGGCCGTCGGTCGGAAGCTCGATGATCTCGACCAGGTCGCGCTCGGGGTTGACGCCGGTGAAGGCCATGCCGTGCTCGCGCAGTTTGTAGCGGAGGTGGTTGTTGACCTCGTAGCGGTGGCGGTGGCGCTCCCGAACCGTCTCCTCCCCGTACACGGCCTGGGCCAGGGAGCCAGGCTCCAGGCGGCACACGTACTCGCCGAGCCGCATCGTCGCGCCCTTCTCGGTGACCTCCTTCTGCTCGGCCATCAGGTCGATCACCGGCTTGGGCGTGGCCGGCGCGAACTCGGTCGAGTGGGCCTCGTCCCAACCGCAGACGGTCCGGGCGAACTCGATCACCGCGCACTGCATCCCGAGGCAGATGCCGAGAAACGGCACGCCCTGCTCGCGCGCGAAGCGGACCGCAGCGATCTTGCCCTCGATCCCGCGCTCGCCGAAGCCCGGCGCGACGAGCACACCCGAGACCTCGGCCAGCGTCGCGGCCACGTTCTCCGCCGTCACCGACTCCGAGTGCACCGGCACCACCTCGACCTGCACCCCGTGCGCCGCCCCAGCGATGATGAAGCTCTCGGAGATCGACTTGTAGGCGTCCTGGTGCTCGACGTACTTGCCGACGAGGGCGATGCGGATCTTACCCGTCGGGTGCTTGAGGCGCTGCAAGAACTCGATCCACCGGCCGAGCTCGACCTCGCCGAGCGCCTCGCCTTGCGCCTCCGCCTCTTCGGCGAGCCGGAGCTTCTCGATCACCACCGCGTCGATCCCCTGCTCGCGCAGCAGGAGGGGGACCTCGTAGATGCTCTCGGCGTCGCGCATCTGCACCACCGCCCGCCGCTCGACGTTGCAGAACCCCGCGATCTTGCGGCGGATGTCGTCGTCGAGCGGGTGCTCGGTGCGGCAGACGAGCGCGTCCGGCTGAAGGCCGTAGCTCTGGAGCGTCTTGACCGAGTGCTGGGTCGGCTTGGTCTTGAGCTCGCCGGCGGCGGCGAGGTACGGCACGAGGGTCAGGTGGACGAGGCAGACGTTCCCGCGTCCCTCCTCGAGCGCGAACTGCCGGATGGCCTCGAGGTAGGGCAGGCTCTCGATGTCGCCCGCCGTGCCGCCGACCTCGGTGATGACCACGTCGACCTCGCCGCTCTCGCCCAGCTTCCGCATCCACGCCTTGATCTCGTCGATGACGTGGGGCACCACCTGAACGGTTTTGCCGAGGTAGGCCCCGGCGCGCTCCTTCTCGATGACCCCGGAGTAGACTCGGCCCGTGGTGACGTTGTTGGCCTGGCTCATCGGCACGTCGAGGAAGCGCTCGTAGTGCCCGAGGTCGAGGTCGGTCTCGGCCCCGTCGTCGGTGACGAAGACCTCGCCGTGCTCGTAGGGGTTCATCGTCCCGGCATCGACGTTGATGTAGGGGTCGAACTTCTGGATGGTGACGCCTAGCCCGCGCGCCTCCAGGAGGCGACCGAGCGAGGCTGAGAAGATGCCCTTGCCTAGCGAGCTGGTCACGCCACCGGTGACGAAGAGGTACTTGGTCTGCACGGGAGCCGGAGGTTGAGTGAGCGGGGCCGCGTTAAGGTACGGCGCGGCTCTGGCCAGGCGGAGAGGGAGATAAAACGTGAGAAGAAGGGGACGAGCCTCGGCACAGAGCACGAGGGTCTCGACCCCTTTCACCTCAGCACATCTCTACCTCAGCACATCGGAGACCGCGATGCTCCCAGCATCGGGCAGCGCCGCGAGGGTCAGCGTCTCGCCCGGCTCGGCCACGCGGTCCTCGGCGTACCCCATCGCACCCGGCCGGCGGTAGACTTCGACCTTCTCGCCGCCCAGGTCTACGATCCAGACCTCCGGGATGCCGGCCGCGGCGTAGCGCGGTACCTTTACCGCCCGGTCCGTCGCGAGCGTCGAGTCCGCCACCTCGACGAGGAGGAGTGCGTCGGCAGCCTCGGGCACCCGCACCGTTCCCATCGGCCGCAGGAGGGCGACATCCGGCTCCGGCTCCTGGTGCGGCCCAAGCCGAACCGGGTTCTGCACGCTGACGGTGAAGGCACCGCCCGACTCCAACTCCAGTTGGACGAAGAGGCGGGTGAGCCGGTTGACACAACCGATATGAGCAGCGCCGACAGGAGACATGGCGGTGATGATTCCGTCGATGAGTTCGACCCGGCTGTCCTCGCAGAGAATACCGGCCTCCCCGATGGCGTGGTACTCCTCTACCGTAAATGCATGAGGTTCCAGAAGCGTGGCAGGCATGGGCATCGGCATCGAAGATAGAGCGAGTGATACGCACCCGGCGTCTCGACGTTCTACTCTGACCTGCGGGCGACCATCAGCAGGCCGGTGCCAGTCGGGTTCGGCGCGCGGAGGTCGAGCGCGTTGAGCGCGAGGCCGGCCGGGAGCGCCGGCAGATAGTAGAGCGGCAGGAGGGCACCGAGCGCCATGCTGCGGTTTAGCAGGCCGATGGGCCACTTGACGAGCAGCCGCCACCCGGCCGCCCCCCACCGCCCGTAGGTGTACATCCAGTCCACAACGCTCAGCCCAGCGGTCTCCAGCTTCTCGCGCAGTTCGGCCGGCGGGTAGCCGTCGCGGACGTGCTCGCCGATGAAGCTCTCCTCGCCCTCGGCCGTGACGCCGCTTCCGCCTTGGTCGCTCGGCGTGTTGACGATCACGTAGCCGCCGGGCCGGAGCACGCGGTGGAAGTTGCGAAACACGGCGCGGTCGTCCTCGATGTGCTCCATTACGTCGACGCTCAGGCACAGGTCGTAGACGCCCTCCTCCGCCATCGGCTCGGTGAGGTCGAGCTGGCGGAAGGTGATCCGACTACAGTGCGGGGTCTGCTCGAAAAAGCGCTTGGCGCGGGCGAGGTAATCAGCTTTGACGTCGACGGCGGTAACCTCGACGTGAGGGAACCGGTCGAGGAGGAAATAGGCGTACTGCCCGAAGCCGGTGCCGGCGTCGAGCACGCGCACGGGCCGGTCCGCCGGGAGGATGCCGATGAGCGCCGTCAGTTCGCGGCGGACGTACCACGAGCGGAGGAAGACGGTGTCGAGCAGCCGGTAGAAGACCTTGTTGAGCGACGGCGAGCGACCGAAGGCGTCGCCGAGCCGGTCCTTGATCGGGTCGTAGTCCATGGGCTAGGGTGCCTCGCAGGCTCAGCCGTTGCGTTGGGCTTCTGCGACGGTGCTTCGAGAGAGAGGACCGCAGACGGCGGACCGCGGACCGCCGCTCTTCGAAAAAACCCGCGGTCTGCCGTCCGCCGTCTGCGGTCGAAGGGCAGGCAAGAGATTCGCTACGAGCAAGAGCATCATGCTGCCTGCGCTTCGTAGTACGCCATCGCCCGCTCGATGCCGGTGCGGAAGTCGGTCTCGGCCTCGAACCCGAGCGCGCGCTGCTTGGCGGTGTCGCCGCCACGGGCGAAGACGCCGGAGGGTTTGTCCGAGAGGCCGACCACCTCGGGCGCGTAGCCGCACGCCTCGGCGGCCATCCGGGCAAACTGCTTGAAGGTGGTGTAGACGCCCGTCGAGAGGTTCACCGCGTCGCCGTCGTCGATCTGCCCGACGGTGTGCAGGATGCCGGTGACGCAGTCCTCGATGTGGATGAAGTCGCGCATCTGCTCGCCGGTGCCCCAGACGTTGAGGACCTCGGCCCCCCGGTTCGCAAGAGCGCGCTTGCAGATGCTCGGGAAAGGGTAGGTGTCGTCCTGGTCCTCGCCGTAGCCGGAGAACGGCCGGTAGCAGACGGACTTCAGCCCGTGCCGCTCGTGCGCGAGCCGCGCGAGGTACTCGACCGTCAGCTTGCTCCAGCCATACGAGAGGTCTGGCATCCCAATGTCGCCCTCGAACGAGATCATGTCCTCCCTGAGCAGCACGTAGTCGCCGCGCCGTTGCAGGTCTACGGGGTAGGCGGCGCTCGACGAGAAGCAGGCCGTCCGGCCGGGCTTCGCCTTCGCCGCCCACTGCCAGTACTCGGCGTCGATCGAGAGGTCGTCGGCGACGGCGAGGGGGTTGGTCTCGATCACGAGCCGCCCGCCGACGATGGCCGCGAGGTGGAAGACGAGGTCGAAGTCGTCATCGTCGCGCCGGTTGAAGAAGGCGCGGCAGTCCTCGGCGTGGAAGTGAAAGCCGTCGTGCGCGCGCGGGTCGAAGAGCGGCCAGCCGTCCCCACCAGGGTGGATGCCCCCGGTGAGGTCGACGATGGGATCGACGCAGTGCACTTCGTCGCCGCGCTCTAGGAGGCGGCGGACGAGGTGGCGGCCGACGAACCCGGCTCCGCCGGTGACGAGGACTTTCTGCATCACATGCTCGGCTTGGGGGGAGTCTCGGATCGCATCACGAACGGCAGCAATTCGTCGACGAGCGCGTCCCACGAGTAGCGGTCCCCCTGCGCCTTTGCGCCTTCGACGAGCGGAGCCGGGTCCGCCTCGAAGAAGCGGACGATGGTCTCGGCGAGGGCGTCGGGGTCCTCCGGGGGGACGACGTAACCGGCTTCGCCGTCGGGCACCATCTCGGCGAGCACGCCGAGGTCCGAGACCACCATCGGCACGCCGAAGTAGAAGGCCGTCTGCACGACGCCGCTCGGCGTGGCCGTGCGGTAGGGCTGGACCGCGAGGTCGGCCGCCGAGAAGTGGAGGTGCACCTCCTCGTTCGGAATGTAGCCGGGGAAGAAGCGCACGGCCGGCTCCGGCCCCGCATCGAGCCCGAGCGCGTGGATGCGCGCCTTGATGGCCTCCTCGTCGTCGTAGAACTCGCCTGCCACAACGAGCTGCACGTCGACGCGCTCGCGGACTTTCGGGAGCGCCTCGATCAAGATGTCGAGGCCCTTGTAGCGCCGGACGACGCCGAAGAACAGGAGCGTCGGCCGGTCCGGCAGGCCGAGCCGCCGGCGGGCGTCGGCGGGCGGGACCTCGTCTTCGAAGATGTCGTAGACCGGGTGGAAGGCTTCGAGCGTGCGAGCCTCGGGCTTGAGGGCGCGGAGGTCGTCGGTGATGTGGCCGGAGAGGGTGAAGTAAGAGTCGGCCATGCCGACGAGCAGGCGCATCAGCGGCTCGGTCAGCGGAAAGGGTTTGTGCGGGTGGACGTTGTGGAGGAAGAGCGTGACCTCGGGTCGCGGCGCGCCCTCGGCGGCGAGCACGCGCTGCATCCGGCGGAGCATCGCGGCATAGGCCGGGACGAAGAACGGGATCCAATGGGCGAGGATCACCGCGTCGGGTCGCTGCGCCGCAAGCCAGTCGCCGGCTCTTTTCCACGAGAGCGGGTTGACCGAGTCGATGAGCCGCTCGGGCGTGCCGGGCAGATCCCACGGCGTGTCCTCGAACTGCGTGGTACCGGGAAAGAGCAGGGCTGGGTACTGGCGGTCGAAGCTCAGCATCCGCACGTCGCACCGCTCGGCGAGGGCCTGCGCGAGGCGGTTGTTGAAGTGCGCGATTCCACCCCGGTACGGAAAGAACGGGCCGACGAGGACGACGCGAGGCGAGGGCGGGGGCATGGACGAGCGAGGGAGCGGCAGCACGCGAGCGCCGAAGATACCGCTGCCGGGTCAACGCAAAACAGGCTCCGATGGGGTTCCTCGGTGCCTGCACGCGGGGTCGGCTGGAGCCGGCATCGACGGTAGGGCGACCACCTTACGGAGGGCTACCCTCATTGAAGAAGCAAGACTCGTTGTTGATCGTCGGGCACTGGTTGATGCAGTTCTCTCCGGTCTCGAGAACGTTGCCGTCCACGTCAAACGAGAGGTCACCCGTGAAAGGGTTGCCCAGCGTCGCTGTGACCTTGGCTACGTCGCCGTACTTGGTGAGAAGAGGCGTTTGGTAGGTTTTCATGATAGGCTCTGGGTATGAAGGAGCGCGGCCCACACAGAGCAGGCTCCGAGGAAATTCCTCGGAGCCTGCACACGGGGGCCGCCGGAGCGGGCCGTCGTGGTAGAGATCGTGCCTTACGGAGCGCTGCCTTCGTTGAAGAAGCAAGACTCGTTGTTGATCGTCGGGCACTGGTTGACCGAGTTCTCTCCGGTCTCGAGAACGTTGCCGTCCACGTCAAACGAGAGGTCACCCGTGAAAGGGTTACCCAGCGTCGCCGTGATTTCAGCCACGTCACCGTACTCGATGAGGCTAGGTGCTTGGTAGGTTTTCATGATCTGTTCCCTTAGCGGGATTGTTATTTGGATGAAGCTGGATTTGGGTGAGCCTGGGCAAAATATAACCAGGTCCTGCCTGCCAGCGCAACCCAGGCGCGGAGATTATACACTGTTCCATCCGGCGCAGCGCGGCCCGACTTCCCGTCCGCCCCCTCCTAGGGGAAAGCCCTAGGTCCGATGCGACCCAAGCATAGCCTCTATGTCGATTCAGCACATTTCCATAATCACTAACGCATTCGCATGTCCTTCACGCCTGCCCCTTGACTTCCGGGAGGAATGCAAGTTCCTTAAGCGCTAGCCCAAATGTGCTGACACACCATCGGCACACCTTTTCCACCACACTACCCCAACCCCATGAACACCCTATTTCGCACGCTTTGCGTCGCGGTCCTCTGCACCACCCTCACCCCCGTGGTATCCGCCCAAAACGCAGCCGCCACCGTCGACTGCGACAACATCCCCGAGCTCGTAGGAGCTGCCGACGCGGCCTACGAGGTCTGCGCCGTCCCATCGACCGACCAGCCGCTCCGCTCCCTCAGCACCGCCCCGAGCTTCGGTCACGACGACCGGCGTTCCGCGTTCGTCGCGTTCTCCCAGTCCCGCCCGCAGGTCTACGCCCCTGTTATCGGCTTCGACCCGTCGCGCTTCCTCAACGCGGGGGACTTCCGCGGCAACGACCTCACCACGTGGTTCGGCCTCGAGCAGGCAGGCCGCGCCATGTCGGTCAACGTCGAGACCGGAGAGATGACGAGCCTCGGCCGCATCAACCCGCCGGCGGGCCAGACGTGGACGGCGCTCACCTGGGATTACCAGGATGAAGTCTTCTACGCCCTAGCGGCGGACTGTGGGTCCGAGACCTCGCTCTTCACCGTGGACTTCGAGAACGGGACGAAGCGCCGCGTCGGCCAGCCCGCCTCGCTGTTCAACATCATCTGCGGCATCGCGCTCGCCTCCGATCCCGCCGATGGCACGCTCTACGCCTACGGCATCTCGTACAACCGCCTCGTGACGTTCGACAAGACGACGGGTGCGGCCACCGTGATCGGCCCGCTCGACTTCGACCCGAACGCCGGGCAGGAGATGGACTTCGACAACGTCGACGGTACGCTCTTCGCGTACGCCTACAACAACGCCACGCAGCGCGGTGAGCTTCGGACCGTCAACACGGCCAATGCGCGGACGGCGCTCGTCGGCCCGCTCGGCGGGGCCTTCCCCGGCGGCGCGAACCAGATCGGAGCCGGCTCCAGCCGGACCGCGCTCCGCGCGCTTAGCATCACGGCGCTGACGACGACCCCGACCGTGGCGCAGGGCGGCACGGCCGAGTTCGCCTACCAGGTCTGCAACGGCACCAACGGTGCGGCCTCCGGCCGGGCGTTCTACCAGGTAAAGCGCAACGGCCAGCCGATCACCAGCCGGGTGCCCATCGGTGCGGGCTCGGTCCCAGCCGGAAGCTGTTCTTCGAACCTCTCGTTCGGCATCGCGGTGCCCTCGGATCTCGCGACAGGCTCCTACTCCGTCACGGTGAGCGCCGGGTCGGACGCGTCGAGCATTGTGACGCGTACCACCGTCTCGGTGGAAGTGACCTCGGCGAACGCCGTGGCGAGCGCTGTCACTGATTGGACGTTGACCGACGCGACGCCGTGGGCGGAGCACTTCGAGACAACGGCGAGCGCGACGACGGCTCCTGAGACCGGAGCCTATCCGAACCCGTTCGCTGAGCGCACCACGCTGAGCTTCTCGCTTGCCGACGCCTCCAACGTTCGCCTGACCGTCTACGACGTGCTCGGCCGCGAGGTCGCGGTGCTCCTCGACGGGTCGGTCGAAGCCGGCACGCACACGGCGACGTTCGAGGCCCGAGGCCTGGCGACCGGCACCTATGTCTGGCGCTTGGTGGCAGGCGAGACGGTGCAGAGTGGCCGGATCACGCTCGTGCAGTAGCGGAGGTAGACACTCCAGCGTCATCGCCTGAACACTAGGCGGAGCGCGGCGAGGCCCTCGGCGAAAGCGGAGGGCCTCGCTTTGTCTTTTTAGGTTGAGCCAAAAGCGCACTAAGAAAAGGTCTCTTTCTTCGAATAGCTCTTGACTTTTTGCAGACGGCTGTCGTTCATTGCCACTTCACAAAATACCCGGCTTCGGTTTTGGCCGGTCTAGCCCCTTCACTTCAACCCCCCTCTCCATGAACACCATCCTACGCTTCCTCTGTGTGGCCGCCCTGTGCGTGGCGCTTGCCCCTCAGACGTTTGCACAAAACGCCGCAGCTTCCCAGCAGAACGCTGCTGAGCTCGGCACCGCGACCGCCCCGGTGATGCAGGACGTCCAGGCTCCGGTCCCCAACCAAGTCATCATCCGTACCGGCGACCTGCTCTACGACAACGGCCCGCTCGCCAACAGCCAGGGCACCGGCACCGGCGGCGACGACGAGAGCATCCTGACCGAGCTCGAGACCCTCTTCGGCTCCGGCGCGCAGAAGGGTGACATCAACAACGCCGTCTTCGACGACTTCCGCGTGCCCGCCTCGGGCTGGAACGTGTCGTCGCTGCGGTTCTTCGCCTACCAGAGCTTCTCGACGCCGCCTACGCTCGACGAAGCCATGGTGACGATCTACCGGGCCAACAGCAGTGGCATGCCCGGCACGCCGGTTGGTGGGAACTGCCCCAACAACACGAACTACACGAGCCTCCAGACGACCGACACGGGCGTCAACCGCGTCACGGCCGCCAACGGTGGCAACGACCGTCAGATTCAGCAGGTGACGGTCACGCTGGCCAACACCTGCGTGCTCGCAGCAGGCACCTACTGGGTCGGCGTGCAGTACTCGGGCAACGACGCCTTCTCGGGTCCGTGGCAGCCGCCGGTAGCCTTCCCGATCCCGTCGCCGACGTGCCCCGCCCTCCGCGGCATGGGTGCCAAGCAGACCATCGCCACCGGGCTGACGGACCTGTCGACCATCGCTACCATTGAGAACGGCACGTGCCAGGAGGACATTCCTTTCCAGATCATCGGCAAGGCAGGCACCTCCCCTAGCCCGATTGTGGTCAACCAGTGCGCCTCGAACGCGATGACGTACCCGCAGGGTAGCCAGGCCACGTTCACCTACAAGGTGACCAACAACGTGCAGAACCCTGCCTCGGGTGTGTCCTTCTACGAGGTCTTCCGCGGTGGCAACCGCGTCGTCGGTCCGGTTCAGCTCGCGGCCGGTACGCTTCCGGGCAACGGAGGGATGACACCGATCCTCAACTTCGCGGTCAACATCCCCGGTGCTGCGCCTACGGGCAACTACACCGTCCGGATCAGCGCTGGCCCGAACAACGGCACGTCCATCGGGAGTTGCAATGTCCCGATCGCCGTCCAGAGCGCGGCCCGCCCGGCCGGCTCGGACACCGAGTGGACCCTGCTGAGCGCGTCCCCGACGCTCGAGGCGGCCGCGACCACCGGCACGGCGGTCGGAGCCTACCCGAACCCGTTCGTCCGCAGCACCACGATCGGCTTCGAGCTTGACCGTGCGACCGACGTGTCGCTCGTCGTCTACGACGTGCGTGGCCGCGAGGTCGCTGTGCTCACCGACGGCATGATGGAAGCCGGTCAGCACACCGTGACGTTCGACGCGGCGAGCCTGCCGAGTGGCGTCTACGTCTACCGTCTGACGACGGGGACGCAGGTCGAAACCGGCCGGCTCACGCTGGTCCAGTAGTTCTGCTGAAGCTGACCTAGTCAGCTGATGTCGGCGAGGCCCTCGGTGCACACCGAGGGCCTCGCCTTTTTTCGTCTCGACGCGGACCCTATCCCCGCGCCGAAACGGTGCGACCACTGGGGTCCACGGTCTCCGTCCCGACCGCGTCGCGGAGGTGCACGTCGTCGGTGCGCTCCATCTGCGGGCGGACGATCATCTCGCCGAGAAACCCCGCGAGGAAGAGCTGCGCGCCGAGCAGGAGCAGCATGATGCCGAGGAAGAACAGCGGCCGGTTGGCGATGGGCGTGCCGAGCATCCACCCGACCGAGAGCCACAGCGAGATGGCGAGGCCGCCGAGGAACGAGAGCGTCCCCAGCCCGCCGAAGAAGTGCATCGGCCGCCGCCCGAACCGCGTCACGAAGACGACCGTCACCAGGTCGAGGAAGCCGCGCACGAAGCGCTCGATGCCGAACTTGGTCCGGCCGTGGCGGCGCGGATGGTGCTGCACCGGCTGCTCCTCGATGCGCGCGTACCCCTCCCACTTGGCGAGCAGCGGGATGTAGCGGTGCAGCTCGCCGTAGACGCGGACCGTCTTGACCACCTCGGCGCGGTAGGTCTTGATGCCGGAGTTGAAGTCGTGCAGCGGGATGCCGGAGACGAGGCGGGTGACGCCGTTGAAGAAGCGGCTCGGGATGGTCTTCGAGAGCGGGTCGTGGCGCTTCTGCTTCCAGCCGCTGACGAGGTCCGCCCCGGCGTCGAGGCGGGCGAGCATCTCGGGCAGCTCCGCCGGGTCGTCCTGCAGGTCGGCGTCGAGCGTGGCGACGTAGCGGCCGCGCGCGCGCTCGAAGCCCACGGCGAGCGCGGCGCTCTTGCCGTAGTTGCGCCGCAGCCGGAGGCCGACGAAGCGCGGGTCCTCGCGGTGCAGCCGGCGCACCACCTCCCACGAGTCGTCGGCCGACCCGTCGTCGATCAGCCACACCTCGAAGGAGCGGCCTGTTGGGTCGAGCGCGGCGCGGATCTGCTCGGCGAGCTCGGGCAGCGACTCCGCCTCATCGAGGAGTGGGATGACGAGGCTCAGGTCCGGGGCGGCAGTCTGCATAGCGTGAAAATAACCCGTGAGCATCGAGACGGGGCACGGTGAGAGGCTCGAAGGTGGCGTCCGTCTTCGGGCCGGGCCTCCTGGCCTCCCCGTTGTCCTGCCAACCGGCTATCCCGGCAGCAGCCAGAAGACACCGAAGCGGAGGCGCGGATTGGGGAGCGGGTACACTGGCACCACGTAGGCCCCGGCGTAGGCCCGGCTCGCGAGGATGTTCTCGTAGGCGATGAACACCGTCGCCCGGCCGCCGCCGATGCCGGCCTCAGCGAGCAGGTCGAGCGTGCCGGAGGCGTCAACGGGGCGGGCGTCGAGCGGGCGGAGCGCGAAGAGGGCCGTCGGGGCATGGAAGCTCCGGCCTCGGAACGCGGTCCAGGCGCGGCCGCGCGCAGCGAGGTCGAGGTCGAGGTTGCCGTCGAAGAGACCGAGGGCGCGCAGGCCGAGGCGCATCGTGCCCCACAGCGGAGGCAGCACCTCGGCGGCACGCCCGTGGAGCTCGGACTCCCCCGAGTTGAGAAGGCCCGAGGCGTTGGCGCGGAGGCGGAGGTAGACGCCGCGCGCGGCCCGGTCACGCCAGCCGAGGCGGACGGTACCCGTCGCCCGGCGGAAGGCACCGCTCACCGTGACGAACCGCGCCGTGTCCGGGTCGGCGAGGAGCACGCGGGGGTCGGCCTGCTGCACGGCTTCGGCGTGCAGGCCGAGGTCGAACGGCCCGAGCGCCGTGTCGAGACCGGCGGCGAGCCGGAGCGTCCGCTCCCTGCCCACAGGCCCGACCGCTTCTACGAGCGTCCCGAACCCGTCGCGCTCCATCCGTCCGTAGGTCGCCCCTGCGAGCCGCGCCTCGGCGAAGATCTGCGTCGCACCGAGGGAGCGCCCGAGGCGCGCGCCAAGAACTGGGAACGTCGTCTCCGGCGCAACTGTCACACCGGCTTCCGCTTCGAGGCCGAAGCCGGCGAGGGCCACCGAGTCGAGCACGGCGAGGTGGAGCGTGCGCGCGCGGTCGTCGTTCGGGAAGGCCGTGCCGCGCTTTGTCTGCGTGACCCAACCCGAGGCGCGCGCGCGGAGCCGGTGTGCCCCGAAGCGGACCGGCTGCTCGAGCTGTAGCCCGACGCGGTCGGCCCGCGCGCCCACCGTGTCGGCCTCGGCGAGGAGCGCCGGATCGACGTACCGAAAGGTTTCGGCCGTCCAGAAGGCCGTCGCGGTGAGAGGCTCGGCGGCGAGCGGCACGCGGAGCGTCGCGGCGAGGTCGTTGCGGATGGTCTCGCGCTCCGCCGCCCGGTCGAGCACCGTCGCGCCGTCGCGGTCGAAGACGGTCTCGAACGGTCCGAGCGGCGCGACGCCGCCCGACGCCCCGGCCCGGTCGCGCCCGTGGCGCTCGGTGATCTCGACCGACGCCCACGGCAGCGCCAGCCCGACGCGCCCGATAGCCTGCCATCCGCGCACGCCGACGCCCGCGTACTCCCCGTCGGCGCTCCGGCCGCTGACGTGGAAGAGGGCTTGCAGGCGCGCCCGGTCTCCGCCGAGCGCGCGCACGAAGCCGGGCCGCCGGGTCTGCGCGTGGGTCGCCGAGATGAACTGGATCCCGTTGCCGCCCGTCCGGTACCGCAGCTCGGTGACCGGCACCGAGGCGGCAAACGCCCGGAGGTCCGCCGCCACGCCGACGGCCTCGCCAAAGCCCGCCCACATCCGGAGCGGGGCGAGCACGTCGAGCGGCAGCAGCTCCAGCGCCGGCCGGCCGGAGAGCAGGTCCGACGCCGGGACACCGCCGAGTGACACCGCCGAGCGGCGCGGATCGAGACCACCGAGGGAGACGCCACTCGCCGCCGCCGGCACGCCGAGGTCGTAGAGAAACGCGCCGGGCCCGTCCGCCACGAGCTCCGCCGCGCCGAACACCGGCCGTCGCGCCGGCACCCCGCTCATGACCTGTCCTTCCCCGCCGGGCGCAAACGCCACCACCCGCCGAGGCGTCCGCCGCACCGCACTCGAGTCGGCACCGAGCGCGTCGGCCGGCACCCTCATCGAGTCGGTCGGCACCGTCAGCGAATCGAGCGGCAGCGCGAGCGAGTCCGGCGCCTGGGCGCGGGCGGCGGGAAGGAGGCATAGAGCTAGGGCGAGTGGGAGAACGCGCGCGCGCGCCCTATGCCGCCACTGCGTCGTCCTTCGTTCTTCCATGCTCCCATTCCCCCATTCCCAGGTCCTCACCCTGCCATCTCCGGGAAGAGCCCGTAAAGCCGGCTCTCGACGTGGCTCAGAATCTCGAATCGGTCCTCGTCGGCGTTGACGAAGTCCAGCTCGTCGGTCTCGACGATCAGCTTCGGCCCGAGGTCGTAGCGCTCGATCCACGCCTCGTAGTGGGTGTTGAGGCGCTCCAGGTAGTCGATGCGGATGCCGGCCTCGAAGGCGCGGCCCCGGCTCTGGATCTGACGGACGAGCGTCGGGACGCTCGCGCGGAGGTAGACCAGCAGGTCTGGCGGGCGGAGGTAGCTCGTCATCAGCGCGAAGAGGTCCTGGTAGTTCTCGAAGTCGCGCCCGTCCATCAGGCCCATCTCGTAGAGGTTGCGCGCGAAGATCTCGGCGTCCTCGTAGATCGAGCGGTCCTGCACGACTGAGTGCGGCGCGCCCTCGATGCGGCGCTGGTGGGCGAAGCGGCTCGAGAGGAAGAACACCTGGAGGTTGAAGCTCCACCGCCGCATGTCCTCGTAGAAGTCCTCGAGGTACGGGTTGCCGTCGACCTGCTCGTAGAACGCCTCCCACTTGAAGTAGTCCGAGAGCACGCGCGTGAGCGAGCTCTTGCCCGCCCCGATGTTGCCCGCGATGGCGACGTACTTCTTGCCGGCGGTGGCCGTGGCGTCGGCGGGGTCGGCCAGGAGGTTCTTCATCGGTGGAGGCGTGGGGCAGGCGTGCAAGGCGTGGCGAGGCGACGCGCCCTTAGAGGCTGACTACGAATGCAACGTGAAGGGCTGCGAATGGCTCCGGACGCCGCCGACGGCGTGGCGCTGCATCACCGGGGCGGGCCCCGTCTGCTTCGCGCGCCTCGTCGGTGCTGCCCGGCGCTCGGTCTCGCCTGCTTCCTCCATTCATAGCTAGCCTCTTACTGCTCGCGCTCGAAGGTGAACGTCGTCAGGTCGTCGACGCGGACGGTGAGGGTGCCGTCGCGCAGCGTGCCGGTGCCGGCAAAGGCTGAGGCGTCGTAGAGGTCCGGCATCGGGACGTCCTCCTCCTGGTCGTCGTCGAAGCCCTCCTCCTCGTCCACGCGCGTGACGGCCTGGTTGAAGCGGACCTCGAAGCCCTCGACGGTGAACGGCCCCTCGCTCGAGGCGCGGTCCATCGTATACGCGTCGTCTTCGCCGTCGCCGCAGACGGCGCGGGCGAGCACGTCGAGGTCGTAGAGCGCGTCGGCCCCGAGCATCAGGGTGCCGCGCGAGAGCTGCACCTCGCACTCGTCCGCCATGCCGACGCCGTGCGGGAGCGGCTCGTCGTTGACCGCCACGAGCCGGTACGTCCCGACGACCTCCTTCGGCACGACGGCCGCCTCCACCGGCGACTCGTGCACGGACTCTGGCGGATCCTCGGTTCCGCGACCGCAGGCGGCGAGGGCGAGGAGGGGAAGCAACAGCAGGAGGCGAAGCATGGCGAGAAGGGATAGCCGTCGAGGAGTAGATGTCAAAAAATACGAGACGCAGACGGTGACGTGCGTGAACTCTTCCCGGCGGCCCGTCGTCACTCCTCGTCCGTCTGCTGCACGTAGGCGAGGTGCTCCGGCGTGAACGGAATGGGGGTCACGTCGAAGTCGGCCCAGAAGCGCGCCGCGTCGCAGGTGTTGCCGGCGACGAGCATCTTGAACTGCGCCGGCGAGATCGGCAGCATCCCGACCTCGCCGACGGTCCCAACGACGGCCTTTGCGAGCCACATCGGCTGGTGCAGCTTCGGCTTGGGGTCTCGGCCCATCGCGCGCGTGATCCGGTCCACGGCCTCGTCGAAGGTGACGCCCTCGTGCCCGGCGACGCAGTAGGCATCGCGTGCGAGGTACGCCTTGGCGTCGGTCGGCGGCGGGCGCTCGACGGCCTGCGCGAAGGCGTCGGCGACGGCGGTGACGTGCACCGGCTGGAGCCGGTACTGCCCGTCGCCGAGGATCGGCAGAACCGGGAACGGGCGGATGAGCGACTCGGCGAGGCGGCCGGCGAACTCCTCGCGGCCGTGCGGGTCGCCGAAGAGGATTGAGGGGCGGAAGATGACGTAGGCGTCGAATCCGGCGGCGCGGACGATCTCCTCGGCCTGCCACTTGGTCGTCTGGTAGGCCGAGTCGGCGTCGGGCCTCGCCCCGTTCGCGCTCATGTGGACGAAGCGGCCGATGCCCGCTGCCCTTGCCTCTTCGACGACCGTCCGCGTGCCCTTGACGTGGACGCGCTCGAAGGTGACGCCGTGCGGCTTGACCTCCTCGATGATCCCGACGAGGTGGACCACGGCGTCGCACCCGGTCATGTCGCCCTGAAGCGACGACAGGTCGGTGACGTCGCCGTAGACGACCTCGACGCGGCGGCCCGAGCGGTCGGCCCCGGCAGCGCGCCCGCGCTCGATGTCCTCAACGACGGTCGCCTTCGAGGAGTCTACCTCGGCAATCTGGTCCGGGTCAATGTCGAGCTTGTCGAGCGAGCCTTCGCGGACGAGGCAGCGGACGGTGTGGCCCCGGCCGAGGAGCGCGCGGAGGACGTAGGAGCCGACGTAGCCGGTGGCTCCGGTGAGGAAGACGTGCATAGGTCAGGAGCGGAGGACGGGACGGGCGGACGAGAGAAGCGGGCGGTATACGCGCGAGGGTCCGGCGGGATCGGGGCGCGCTCAGCCTAGAGGTTTACCTCGAGCCGGGCGTAGAAGCGCAGGTCGAGCGCCGCGCCGACGGGGTGGTAGCGCTCCCGCTGGTTCAGGAGGTTGCGAAACAGCACGCTGCCCCGAACCCGCCGCCGCCACAGCCACTTCTCGACCGAGGCGTCGAGCAGCCACGCCGCCGGGACCGTGGCGTCGTACAGCCCGCCGTTCGCGCCCGTGAGCGCGTCGTAGGCCGGCCAGCGCGCTGCGCTTCGCCACGCCAAGCTGCTGAACAGCGTGAAGCTCTCGAGCGTAAGCGCCGCATCGACCCCCGCCCGGTGCCGGGGCACCGCCCGCCACGCCCGTTCGAAGGCATCGTCGCCGCCGACCACGGCCTGCCCGTCGTAGAACAGCCGTGCGCGCCGGCCGCCCTCGGTCCACCGCACCGCGGCCCGCCCGCTCACGGTCTGCCCCGTCGCCTCCGGCTCGACGACGAGCAGGCGCAGGGCGGCCAGCGCGTTTGGGTCGGGAGCCGCCGGCTGCGTCTCCAGCGTCAACCCATCCGTGTGCCGGAGGGTCACGTTCGCCGCGACCGTGAGCGACGGTCGGAGGCGGCGTGCCGCGTCGATTCGAAGCAGCGCCTCGGTTGTCATGCTCGGCGCGTCCGACCGCTGAACGTCGACGGCAGCGTCGAACGCGGCGTAGCCCCGCCCCTGCCAGAAGCTGAACCGGTCGGTCTCCTCGGGGAGCCGCTGCGCGAGGGCGGCCGTCGCGCCGAGCGTCCAGCCGCCGACCGTGTGGCGTGTGCCTGCGACTGCGCTGAACGCCGCCTCGCTGGCGACCGAGATCGCCAGGTTGAGGTGCTGCTCGCTGCCCAGGGCGGCCCGGCCGAGTTGCCCCGTGGCGGTGCCGAGCGTGAACCCCTCGGCTCCGTCTGCGGTGACCCGCCGGACCTCGCCGCCGAGGCTCGCCGTCCACGCGCCGAGCCGGCGCTGCCCGTCGAAGCCGGCGCGTAGCGTGCGCCGCTTCCACCGCGGATCGAGGCCGAGCACCGTATCGTCCTGCTCCTCCACCCGGCGCTCGGCCACGGCGAAGCGGTAGCCGACCGTCGTCCCCGGCGCGACCGGGACGCGGCCGTGCCATCCGGCCTGCACCCACCGGTGGTCGACCGGGATCTCGCGCCCGAACGGCTGGAAGAACCACAGGTCGTTGCCTCCACCGCCGAGCACGCTGAGCGTGTGGGTCCCACCAAGAGCGTCGGCTTCGACGCGGATCGCCGGAGCGAAGAGTCGCAAGCTCCGCGTCGCCGGGTTCGCCCCGAGGGCTTCGAGGTTGCGGTCGAAGACGGCGAAGTCGGTCGCGTAGAAGGTGGGCCGCTTGAAGCGCGCCTGCACGCGCAGCCGCTCGGTGCCGAAACTCACGAGCGCCTCGTAGTCGGCCCCGAACTTGTCCACATTCCGGCTCGTCAGCGCGGGCACGTAGCGGAACGGGCCGGGGTCGCCGATCTCGTTGCCGATGGCGAGGCCGCCGCGCGCCGCCGCGCCCAGCTGCGTCCGGTTCGTCCAGATGTGGAGCGTCCCGCCCTGCGCGAACGCCCCCGCCACGAGCCGAGGCACCGTCCACACCTCGACCGAGTCGACCTGCGTGATCGCCACCGGCACGAGCGACAGGTTCTGCTCGCCGAACAGGCCCATCTCGATCCGTTCGCCGTCGATGAGTAGCGTCCACGTCTCGCCCCAGAACGGATCGCCGTGCCCGAACCCGGCGCGCCACGCGAACCCATCAACCGTCGCCGTCCGCACGCCGTCGATCAGCCGCCAGAGGTCCGGCAGTCGGTAGAGCCCGGCCGCCTCGATCTCGGCGCGCGTGACGACCTGCCGCGCCGGATCGGGCAACGGCTCTGCCGGCCGCGTCGTGTCGGCGAGGGCAACGAGGAGAGTGAGCAGTGCCACCGTCATCGCAAGAACTCCCGCAGCCAGCCCGGCGTGCGGAACGTTCGGCTGACCCCAACCTGCACCAAGCCCAGGTCGATCCGCTCGGCGGTGAAGATGCGGACGACGGTGCCGCTCGCCACGACGCGCCACCCTACGGCGACGGGCACACTCAGGCGCAGGTCGGCCCCGATGGTCAGCTCGGCCTCGCTGCGGACCGCCGCCGGGTCGTCGGTGTTGAAGCGCATGTTGAACAGCCCGGTCCGCACGCCGGGCGTTGCCCGGAGACCAGCCGGAAGGTCGATGCCGACGCCCCATCCGGCGAACGTGTAGAACGAGACGAAGTCAGGCACGGCCTCGTCCTGGCTCGCTGCGGCGCCGTGCCACGCCACCGATTCGCCGAGCCGGACCTGCCCGACGTAGAACGGAAACTCCACCCACGCCTCGGCCCCGGCACCGGGCGTCCAGAAGTCGGTAAACGGCGCGTCCGCCGCCGTCGCTACGCCGTTCAGCCCAACCTCGGTGGTCTCGAACGGCTGCGCCATCGCTGGCACACACAGCACGAGCAGGACGAGGCCACGCAGCATAGGCAAGCGGCCTCGACGCCTAGATATGCTTCGGGAAATCCGGGGCAAGCGCCGAGCGCTCCAGCTCACCCGCATGGCCGAAGAACGTGACGTGGCCTTCGAGGTCGCACAGCCACACTTCCTGAGCCCCTTTGGCGAGGTAGAGCGTGACCTTCTCCTGCATCTCGGCGTCCGTGTTGGAAAGCGATACGATCTCAGCACAGATGGGCGGGGCAACCGCGTACACCTTCTCCGCTCCGTGAGCCGCCTCGAACTCGTCCGACATCCAAACGACATCGGGCACCTTAACCCCTTCGTTCGTAACAACCGGGCATTCCGTCGCTGGTGTTCCGCCGAGGGAGTCTTCGAGGAGTCGGGCGAGCCGATACTGGAGCTTAGCGTGGGGCGCGAAGGGAGGGCTCATGACAATGCGGCCGTACCGATCCTGCTCGATTTTGAACGGAAGGTCCCGGAGCGAGGGATGATCGACCACGTCCTGCCACGTCATCGGGCGGTTGTAAGGCCACCCTCCGTCGGGCAACGGCCTGTGCTTGCGACGCGGTCGGACGACGGATTTCGTAGACATGAAATCTCTGGCTAGGTGTCGATGGTCGCGTAGCGGGCGTTGCGCTCGATGAACTTGCGGCGCGGCTCGACGGCGTCGCCCATGAGCGTCGAGAACACGCGGTCGGCGGCGGCGGCGTCCTCGACGGTGACGATCTGCAGGACGCGCGTCGCCGGGTCCATCGTGGTCTCCCAGAGCTGCTCGGGGTTCATCTCGCCCAGGCCCTTGTAGCGCTGCACGCCGACGCCCCGGCTGCCGCCGAACTCGGCAACGATCTGCTCGAGCTCGGCGTCGGTCCAGCAGTAGTGCTCCTCCTTGCCCTTCTTGGCACGGTAGAGCGGCGGCTGCGCGATGTAGAGGTAGCCCTGCTCGATCAGCGGCCGGAGGTAGCGGTAGACCAGCGTCAGCAAGAGGGTGCGGATGTGCGCGCCGTCCACGTCCGCGTCCGTCATCAGCACGATCTTGTGGTAGCGCAGATTCTCGGTGCTGAACGCCTCGGCGTCGACGCCCGCCGCCAGGCCGGTGCCGAGCGCGGTGACGATGTTCTTGATCTCCTCGTTGTCGAGGATCTTGTCGAGCCGCGCCTTCTCGACGTTGAGGATCTTGCCGCGCAGCGGGAGGATGGCCTGGAAGTGCCGGTCGCGCGCCTGCTTGGCCGAGCCGCCGGCGGAGTCGCCCTCGACGAGGAAGACCTCGCTCTCGGCCGGGTCCTTCGAGGCGCAGTCGGCGAGCTTGCCCGGCAGGCCGGCCCCGCCGAAGGCGTTCTTGCGTTGCACCAGCTCGCGCGCCTTGCGGGCCGCCGCCCGCGCCTGCGCCGAGAGCGTCACCTTTTGGATGATCCGCTTGGCGTCGTTCGGGTGGTCGTCGAGCCACTCGGCGAGCTTCTCCGAGACCAGGCTCTCGACGGCCCCCTGCACCTCGGAGTTGCCGAGCTTGGTCTTGGTCTGCCCCTCGAACTGCGGCTCCTGCACCTTGACCGACAGCACGGCCGTCAGGCCCTCGCGGAAGTCGTCGCCCGAGAGGTCGATCTTGACGTTTTTGAGGAGGCCGTTCTTGTCGGCGTAGGTCTTGAGCGTCCGCGTCATCGCCCGGCGGAAGCCCGAGATGTGGGTGCCGCCCTCGTGGGTGTTGATGTTATTGACGAACGAGAGGACGTTCTCGGTGTAAGCCGCGTTGTAACGCATCGCCAGCTCGATCGGCACGTCGCCGTTGTCGCCCTCGATGTAGATCGTGTTCTCGAGGATCGCCTCGCGCGTCTCGTCGAGGTACTCGACGAACTCCCCCAGTCCGCCCTCGGAGTGGTAGGTCTCGGTGCGGAGCTCCTCGTCGTCCTCGCGCCGGTCCTCGATGGTGATCGTCAAGCCGCGGTTGAGGTAGGCCAGCTCGCGCATCCGGTCCGAGAGCGTCTCGAAGCGGTACTCGCGCGCCAGGAAGATCGAGTCGTCGGGCCAGAAGTGGACGTGGGTGCCGGTCTCCTCGCCGGCCTCCATCGGGCGGAGCTTCTGAAGCTCGGTGACCGGCACGCCGCGCTCGTAGGTCTGCTGCCAGACGTGCCCCTCGCGCCGGATCGTGACGGTGAGGACGTTCGAGAGCGCGTTGACGCAGCTCACGCCGACGCCGTGCAGCCCGCCCGATACCTTGTACGTGTCCTTGTCGAACTTACCGCCGGCGTGCAAGACGGTCATCACGACCTCGACCGCCGGCCGGTTCTCCTTCTTGTGCAGCCCGACCGGGATGCCGCGCCCGTTGTCCCAGACCGAGATCGAGTTGTCCTCGTGGATCTGCACCTCGACGCGGTCGCAGTAGCCGGCGAGCGCCTCGTCGATGGAGTTGTCGACGACCTCGTAGACGAGGTGGTGCAAGCCGCGCACGCCGACGTCGCCGATGTACATCGCGGGCCGTTTGCGGACGGCCTCCAGCCCCTCGAGGACCTGAATGTTGTCGGCCTCGTACTGCCCGGCGGCAGGCGAGATGGGTACGCGGACGGATTCGTTGTTGCCGTTGAGGTTCAGGGTCTCGTCTGCCATACTCGGGGTGCGGGGGAAGGAGGACGCGGCGCGGCCAGATTCGCGCCGAGGAGGCCAAATATACCGATTTTGGCGCACTCCTGTCCCACGCCGCAGCGCGCGATTAGTTCGCCGCCGGGGCGGCCTCCGCGAGGGCTTCGAGGAAGTCCGTCGTCCGGTCGAGCCACCGCCCGAGGTCGGTCCGGAAGCCGCGCCTGGAGGCGGTGGTGAGGCGCGCGGCCTCGTGCTGCCGCAGCCGCGCTTCCTCGACGAGCGACTCGGCCACCTCGGGGTAGAGGCTCAACAGGCGTTGGTGGACGACGTGCAGCTCGCGGGCGAGCCGGGCCAGGACGGTTCGCTCTTCGAAGGCCAGGAGCGTCGCCACACGGTCGTCCTGCTCCACTACCAAGCGGAGGCGAAGCTGCGTGACGAAGTCGCGTAGCTCCGGTAGGGTGGTGTGGAGAGAGGCGAGGACGGACGGTATCTCCTCCTGCTCGGACGGGTCGCGCCCGGCGCGGCGCTCGGCGAAGGCGTGGCGCACCTCGGCGGCGGTGCGGAGCGTGGAGAGGAGCACGAGCGCGTCGAGTTGGAGCGCGTCAGAGGTTGTAGAGGACATCGGAAAGAACCGTGAGCCAGGAAGCGGTGAGCCGTACCGCAAAGGACGCGAAACCGAGCAGCCGGAGGCCTGTCCAGAGATTGCAAAAGTGTAAAAGCAGCCGCACGGCGACAAAAAGCAGGGGCAACCGACCGGTCGCCCCTACGACACACTGACAGCGAGAGGGCGCGCTACACTTCGAGGTAGCGCATGAACTCCTGTACGCGGAGCGACATCTCGTCGTCGCCAGCCTTCTCGTTGAAGACGGCCGTCACGCGGTAGCCGTGGTGCTCGAGGACGTGCCGGACGCGCGACGTGTCGGTGACGTTGAGCTTGATCGTCACGCGGAGGACACCGCCGGAGACGCCCTCGCCCGGGTCCTGCGCCGCGAGCGAGAGCACCTTCGCGTCGCTCTGCTCGATGAGGTGGCTGAGCTGCCCGAGCGAGTAGTCGCGCGGGGCTACCTCCAGGATCAGGACCGTGCCGGGCGTCCCGGTCGAGAGCATCCCGGCCAGCTCTTCGAAGAGTGTGCGGCGGCGGACGGCTCCGAGGTACTCGCCGTCAGCCTCGGCGACGGGGAGCACGCTGAGGTGGTGCCCCGCCAGCAAGCTCGCCGCCTCGAACAGGTGGACCTCGGGCCCGACGCTGAGCGCCCCCAGCCCGGCAATCGCCCCGAGCGGCAGGCCGAGGTCGGCGACCTCCAGAACGTCGTCTTCGGCGACGAGCGCGGCGAGGCGGCCCTCGTCGTCTACGACGGGCAGGTGCTGCACGTCGAGCTCGGCGAGCCGGTAGATCGCGTGGCCGGCCGTGTCGGTCGGCGCGAGTGGCTCGAGGTCGGGGCTGAGAAGGGAGGAGACAGTCATAACGGCGGGAGGATACGGTGCCAGACACCGCCCCTGGGAAATGCAAACCCTGTGCCACGGCTCCTTCATACCCCCCACCGGGGAAGGGTACCCAGCCGGGGCGCGGGTAGGGAGACTCTACGAACGGGGCGGTCAAAATGGCAACGGCGGCCTGCCGACTCGTCGCAATGCAGTCTCGAAACGTGAGAAAGAGCAGGCGAGAGGCTAGGCCTCTCAGTCGCCGGGTTCTCCGCCGACGGGTTCGTCGGCGAGGCCGGCTGCGGTGCCGAGCGCGCCGTCGCCTCCCACGGCGAGGCTGAGCTGCTCGAAGCGGGCCAGCATCCGGTCCAGCTCGGGGGCGTTCTTCTTCGACGTGCGGAAGCGGAGGCGGACCGCCGGGCGGGGCTCCTCGTCGTACTGCTGCGCCATCACGGTCTCCTCTTCCAAGACCTCGGCGGTGCGGTGGACGTAGGCGCGGCTCTTGGGCTCGGTCACCGGCAGGAGGGCCGTCCGCTCGACGTAGTCCGACTCGATCACCCCGAGCAGCGCCTCTTTCAGCGCGTCCAGGCCGATGCCCCGCAGGGCCGAGACGAAGACGGCGTGCTCGTGCTCGTCGCGCAGGGCCGGGATCATCCCGCGCTCCTCGAGCACGTCCACCTTGTTGAAGACCATCAGCGTCGGCTTGTCGCGCGCGCCCAACTCCTCGAGCGTGGTGTTGACGACCCGGATGTGCTCCTCGAAGTTCGGGTGGCTCGCGTCGACGACGTGGAGGAGCACGTCGGACTCCCGCGTCTCGTCGAGCGTGCTCTTGAAGCTCTCGATGAGCTTGTGCGGCAGCTTGCGGATGAACCCGACCGTGTCGGAGAGCAGCACCGACTTGTTGCTGTCGAGGAAGACCTGCCGGGTCGTCGCGTCGAGCGTGGCGAAGAGGCGGTCCTCGGCGAAGACGGCGGCGTCGGAGAGCGCGTTCATCAGCGTGCTCTTGCCGGCGTTCGTGTAGCCGACGAGCGCGACGCGGGTCTGATCGCCGCGCCCCTTGCGCTGGGTCTGGCGCTGCTTGTCGATCCGGTCGAGCTGCTCCGAGAGCACCGCCATGCGGCGCGAGATGAGGCGGCGGTCGGTCTCGATCTGGGTCTCGCCCGGCCCTCGCATCCCGATGCCGCCCTTCTGGCGCGAGAGGTGGGTCCACTGCCGCGTCAGCCGCGTCTTGAGGTAGTCGAGCTGGGCGAGCTCGACCTGCGTCTTGGCCGTCGCCGTCTTGGCGCGGCGGGCGAAGATGTCGAGGATCAGCCCGGAGCGGTCGACGAGCTTGCAGCCGAGGGACTTCTCGAGGTTGCGAAGCTGGATCGGCGAGAGGTCGTCGTCGAAGATGACCACGTCGACCGAGTGCTTCTCGACGAGCCGCTTGACCTCCTCGACCTTGCCTTTGCCGATGAACGTGGTCCCGTGGATCTGGGGGAGGGCCTGCGTCACGCGCTCCACAACGTCCGCGCCGGCGGTGTCGGCGAGTTGCTCGAGCTCGTCGAGCGCGTCGTCGAGGTCGGGCTGGGCGGTGTCGGGCGTGAGGACGCCGACGAGGAGAGCGGTCTCTCGGGCGTGGTGAGGGTGCGGAGTCGGCTGCAAAGGCGAGGAGCTTGGTCTGGGAGGAGGATACGTCGTCCGGCGGGTCGGCTTGTATGTGCGGACGCTATGCCGGTTGCAGGCGTGACGGTTTCTTTACCCGAGGCCGAGCCAGAACCGTGCCCTGGCTACGCCGCCACCGGCTCGGGCCGCCACTGCATCGCGACCAGCATCTCGGCCACCAGGAACAGCAGCGCCAGGAACAGGAACACGTTCCAGAGCTCGACGCCCGTCCGCTCGTCGGCGACGAGGGCTGCCGCGTCGAGGCCGCGCCCGCCGGTGGCGTCGAGGAGCCGGACCTCGGCCCCGGTCGCTGCGATCAGCCGCCGCCGGGCCTCCTCGGGGGCGAGGGTCGCAAGGTCGGACTCGCGGGCGTCGGGGTTGAAGGCGACGCGGCGGACCAGGCGCTCGCCCTGCATCACGTCGTAGACGCCAGGCGTCGGCACCGTGTCGTCGATCTCCAGCAGGACGCCGCCGGGGACGCTCCGCTGCTCGGGCGCAAACTCGGTCCCGTCCGGCCCCACGAGCCGCAAGCCCTCGGTCGCGCCGGCCACGCGGAGGGCACCGGCCTGCCGGACGTTGAACGCCTCGCCCCCGGCATCGGTCGAGGCGAGGTAGTAGACCGCCCGCCACAGGAGCGGGACGAAGAGGCCGCGCACAGGGAAGTCGCTCCAGCGCGGGTCGGGGGCGACGGCGAAGACGAACGCGGTGCCTTCGCCGCTGCGAATCTCCTGGAGGAACGGGCCGCCGCTCGAGAGCGCGACGAGCGTGGTCTCGTCCCCGACGCCGGGACGGTACGGCCGCGCGAAGACGATCTCGGGGCTTTCGAGCCGGGGCCGCGAGCCTGCCCCGGACGCCGCTCCGGGGTCGAAGATGCCTTCGAAGAGCGGGTGCTCCAGATCGACCCGGCCGAACTGCGCCACCGGCTGCGCCCCGCCAAGCGTCCCGACGGCCGCGCCGAGCCGACCGCCGCCGAGGGCCGCGAGGAGTGCGTCGGCACCGGCCGCGTCCGCGCTCGGGAAGAGCATCAGCCCGCCGCCGTCTGCCACGAAGCGCGACAGCGCCGCGACCTCGCCGCTCGCCAGACTCTCTGGCCCGGCGAGCGCGACCACGTCGAACCCGCCGAGGTCTTGGGACGCGAGGGCGGTCTCGGGCACCGTCGTGACGGCGAAGCGGGTCTGCTCCCCGCCGAGGTCGAGCGCGAGCGCGAGCAGGTCGGTGCGCTGCCCCTCGCCGCGGACGACGAGCACGCGGCGGGTTTCGGGGACGTGGAGGACGAGGTAGCGGGTGTTGTCCCATTCGAAGGCGTCGGCCTCGGCGCGGACCTCGGCGGCGAGCCAGCCGCGCGCGTGGGGCGTCGCGGTGAACGTGACCGTCGCCGGGACGCCCGGCGCGAGGTCGGCCGTGGCCTGCGCCACGCGCTCGTCGCCGAGGTAGAGGCTCGCCGTGTAGCCCTCGGCCGGCTCGGTGCCGTAGCTCACGAGCGTCGCCTCGACCTCGACCGGCTGCCCAGCCTCGACGATTCGGGAGACGACGCGCGCGTCGGTCACGGCCACGTTCTGGTGGATCCGCTCGCCGACCGGCAGCAGCGTCACGCGGACGCCGGGCAGAGCCGGCACCCGCGCCGAGTCGAGGAAGGTCGAGGCTTGCAGGTCGGAGACGACGAGCACCTCCCTATTCAGGTTCTCCGCGCCGTCGAGGAGAGCGAACGCCCGGCCGAGCGCGGTCCCGGCCGTTCCCGCTCCGGCCTCCGGCTCCAGCTCGGCGATGGCGTCGAGCGCCGGGCCGGGGTTGCGGAAGGCCTCGGGGCGGCCGGTGGTCGCGGTCCCGACGACGAACACCTCGTCGCCCGTCTCGGCGGTTTCGACGATGGCCGAGGCGAGTTCCCGGGCTTGGGTCAGCAGGTCGCCCTGCGCGTCGCGGGCGGTCATCGAGAGCGAGTGATCGACGACGAGCGCCGTCGAGGTGCGGACCTGCCCGCCGAAGACAGTCGCCCAGCCGCTCTCGACGGTCGGCCGGGCGAAGGCGAGGACGAGGGCCGCGATGGCGAGCGTGCGGAGGGCCAAGAGCAGCCATTGCTTGATGCGGACGCGGCGCATCGTGCTGCGCTGTAGCTCGTGCAGGAAGGCCAGCGACGAGAAGTCCACCGTCCGTGGCTTGCGGAAGTTGAAGAGGTGGACGAGGATCGGGATCGCCGCCGCCGCGAGGCCGAGCAGGACGAGCGGGTTGAGGAAGGCCATGCGCGCGAGAGCGGGCGGAGGGAGCGGGCGAGAAGAGGAGACCGAACGGCTCATCGGGGCAACGGTTCACCTCGCCCGCTTCGTTTCTCGCCCCGGCTAGTTCGCCTCGCCGAGCATCTGCCGGACCGCGTGCTTGAGCGGTGGCAGGTCGTGCTCGACGATGGACCAGACCTGTCCCGCGTCGAGGCCGAGATAGTTGTGGACGACTACGTTGCGGAAGGCTGCGATGCTGCGCCACTCGATCTCGGGACGGCGGACCTTCGCCTCCTCGGAAAGTCGCTGCGTGGACTCGGCGAGGACGTGCAGGTTGCGGAGCGCAGCATCCTGGGTCTTGTCGTCCGCCAGGAAGTGCTGTTTCCCCTCCACCGTGTAGCGCTCAATGCGCTCGATCCGCTCGAGGATGGTACGCAGGTACAGCCGGTCGTCGTCGCTCATAGCGGGACGGCCTCTTCGAGCACTCGGCCGCGCAACGCCGGATGCAACCCCCGCTCGGTCACGATCTCGACCGGGCAGCCGAGCAGCGTTTCGAGGTCAGCGATGAGTCCACCCGGGAAAAAGAAGCTGCGCTCTGGTCCAGCCTCAACGAGCAGGTCTACGTCGCTCGCTGCTGTCGCCTCATCCCGCGCCCGTGACCCGAAGACGCGCACGTTGCGTGCGCCGTGGCGCTCGGCGATGCGGAGAATAGCCTCCCGGTTTTCGATCACTAGCGGATCGTAGGGCATGGCGCTATCAGGTTAGCAGGTAAACGCTTCCCCCATCGCCTGCTTCGTGTCGCGTGCTCTCCGTCCGCGCCGCGGCGAGGCCGAGCAGGACGAGCGGGTTGAGAAAGGCCATGCGCGCGAGAGCGGGCGGAGGGAGCGGGCGAGAAGAGGAGACCGAACGGCTCATCGGGGCAACGGTTCACCTCGCCGCCCGGTTCGGCAGAGCGAGCGCGGACACGGCGAGACCGAATAGCACGAGACGCATGGCGGTGGCGGAAGGCGGAGGGAGAAGATAGAAGGCCCGCCGCAGGCGGGAAGCTGGCCTCTCCCTCTGGGCCGCCTGCGCCGTAGCTTTCCCCTTTCCACCGCGTCTCGCCCATGCCTCGCCTCCTCCCGATTCTACTGATCGCCCTCGCCTTCAGCCTGGCCCTCCAGGCACAGCCCGCCGAGGACGCGCGCGGCGAGACCACGCACGACGAAGTGGTCCGGGTGCGCGTCCTGGAGCGCAAGGCTCCGCGCACGGCCACCGTTTATGCTGTTGGCGGGCCGGTGCAGCTCTGGGTCGGGGAGGCGCTGCTCGGCACGCTTCGGACCGGCGAGGCCGTCACCGCTGAGGCGGCACGCGGGCGGGTCGCCGTGCGGTGGCTCGGCCAGACGGAGACCGTCGGGACGCTGCGCGTGGTGCCGCACCCCGGTGCCCACCTCCGCCTCCGCGCCGGGCCGACCGAGCGGGCCTATCACGGCACCCTCCGCGTCTCGGCCGACGGCGACGGCGGACGCGACCCGCTCCGGCTCGTCAACGCCGTTTGGCTCGAGGACTACGTGGCGAGCGTCGTCGCCTCGGAGTATCCCTTCCCGGAGATCGAGGGCGTCAAGGCGCAGGCCGTGCTCGCCCGGACCTACGCGCTCAAGGCGAAGGGCCAGCGCGGGGATCACGATGTCGTGGACCACGTCGGGTCCCAAGTCTACCAGGGCCTCGGCAGCGAGACCGCGACGACGCGGCGCGCCGCCGAGGCCACGCGCGGCGAGGTCCTGACCTACCGAGGCAGCTTGGTCGAGGCTGTGTACTCGTCGTCGTCGGGCGGGCACACGGCCGACAACGAGTCCGTCTGGAGCGGCCGCCCGCTCCCCTACCTCCGCGGCCGGCAGGACCCATTTGACCGCGCCGCGCCGGACCACCACTGGACCACGAGCGTCGAGCGCGACCGGCTGCTGCGCGCGCTCTCGAAGCGCTACGGGCGGACCGTCACCGGCATCGAGATCGGCGAGCGCAGCCGGGAGGGGCGGGCGCGCTCGGTGCGGCTGCTCGGGCCGCGCCCGCAGACCGTCCCGGCCAACGGCTTCCGCATCACGATCAACGCGGCCTTCGGGTCGCGGCTCTTGCGGAGCACGTTCTTCTCGGCCCGGCGCGAGGGCGGGCGCTACGTGTTCGAGGGGCGCGGGTTCGGGCACGGCGTCGGGATGAGCCAGTACGGCGCGCGCGAGCAGGCCCGCCAGGGCTACGGCTACCGCGACATCCTCGCGTTCTACTTCGCCGAGACGCGCATCGCCCGGCGCACGGTCACCGGGACGCCCCTCTACGCCGAGGCCCCCGGCCGCACGACGCCCCTCGCACCGATCCCGGTTCGGTCGGCCTCCACGGCAGAGCCGGGCCGGCCGAGCCGCGTCGGATGGTAGCGACGAGGGCCGCCCCACACCTGACGCTCTGTCCGGCAACTCCCTCACGGCCTGCGCGTGGCCCCCAGCGCTCCCGACTGCGTTGCACTCGTCGCCTGATGCGTTGGCATCTGGCTCTTCGTGCGCCTCGTCGAGACCGGCGGGTTCTCACACTCGGCTTCGTTTTGAGACACCGGACCCAGCCTGGCGAGCCGGCCCCCGGAGCATCGGCCCCAGCCCGGATTTACGAGCCGAGGAAGCCGAGCAGGACCTCGTTGAACTCGTCGGTGTGGGTCAGCGTCAGGCCGTGCGGGCCGTCTTTGATCACCTCGAGGCGGCTGCCTGAGACCATTTCGTGGCCCTGCTTGGCTGTCGGCTCGATCGGGACGATTTGGTCGGCGTCGCCGTGGACGAAGAGCGTCGGGACGGTGATCTTCGCCATGTCCGGGCGGAAGTCCGTCGTGCCGAAGGCCGTGATGCACTGCTGCGTGGCGTAGGGCTGCGCCATCGACGCGATTTGCTTGGTGTAGGCCAAGAGCGGCTCGCTGACCGGGTGGCTGAGCAGGCCCCAGTTCACGAAGTCCTCGGCGAAGCCGTCGAGGAACTTGAGGCGGTCCTCCTTGACGCCCTGCATGATCGTGTCGATCTCCTTCTTCGGCACGCCGTCGGGGTTGTCGGCGGTCTTGAGCATGAACGGCGCGACAGACGAGACGAACGCGACCTTGCCGACGCGGTCGGTGCCGTAGCGGCCGACGTAGCGCGCCACCTCGCCGCCGCCCATCGAGAAGCCGACGAGGGTCACGTCGCGGACATCGGTCTCGTCGAGCAGGTCCTTGAGGTCGGCCGCGAAGGTGTCGTAGTCGTAGCCGCCCCACGGCATCGCGGACGAGCCGAAGCCCCGGCGGTCGTAGGCGAGGACGCGGTAGCCGGCCTCGGTGAGGGCGTTGATCTGCGGCTCCCACATCCGGTGGCTTAGCGGCCACCCGTGGATGAGGACGACCGTTTTGGGGGCAGACGGGTTGCAGTCCTGGTAGTAGATCTCGGCTTTGGGCGAGGAGGAGGTCTCGAGGTGCGGCATGAGCTAGAGCGGGATTAGGTTGGCCAGAGAAGGGAAGCGCAACGTGTGCATACTCGTTGCAACAGCCACCTCGTCACTAACGCCCCCGAATCGGTGCTGTTTCGGCATGAGGTTCTGGCCGAAGACCCCGCACTATCTTGCCGGCTCCGCTCGCCCCGCGCTTCACCGTCGAGGGCTTGCAGGCCAACGACCACGCCCGGCCCACCCGTAGCTACATCTTCTGCTCGGTCGGCATCACGAGCACCTCGTGGACCGTCGCGCGCGGCGGAGCGGTGAGCGCGTACCGGATCGCCTCGGCGATGTCCTCGCTCTCGAGCGGCGTCGCGTCGAAGCTCGACTTGGCGATGAACTCCTCGTCGGCGATGTGTTCGGCCAGCTCGGTCGCCACCGCGCCCGGCTCGATGCACGTCACGCGGATGCCGTAGCGCGGCCCTAGCTCCATCCGCAGCCCCTCGGAGAAGGCCGTGACGGCGTGCTTGGTCGCGCAGTAGACCGCCCCGCCGGGGAACACCCGCCGCCCCGCCACCGACGAGACGTTGACGATGTGGCCGCCCTCCTGCTCGACGAAATGCCCTAGCGCGGCGGCGGTGCAGTAGAGCACCCCGTTGAGGTTAACGCTCACCATCCGCTCCCACTCCTCGACGCGAACGTTCTTGACGAACGAGAGCGGCATCACGCCCGCGTTGTTGACGAGCACGTCGAGCCGCCCGAAGGCGTCGAGCGCCTGGTCGACGAGTCGTTGGCAGGCGGCGCGGTCGGTGACGTCGGTCTCGACGACGAGGGCGCGGCCGCCGTCGGATTCGATCTCCGCCTTGAGCGATTCGAGGCGGTCGGTGCGGCGGGCAGCGAGCGCGACGGACGCGCCCTCGGAGGCGAGCAAGCGCGCCGTGGCTTCGCCGATGCCGGACGACGCGCCGGTGATGACGATGGCTTGGTCGGAGAGCTGAGCCATGACGAGCGGGGTTGGGTGAGAAGAGACGGGGCCAACCGGCGCGCGCGGAACAGGGTTTCGGACAGCCGACGCAGCATACCGGAAGGCAGAGACTCTACAGGATTGAGTTGGAAGTTAAAAAAAGCAATCAGACAAACCCCCAGGTATTATGTTGCAGTACTCTGCTCGGGCCGGACGCCCTGGCTCCACGGTTTCTGTTCACCCCACTCCCTTCGTCATGCGTCGACTCCACGCTCTGCTCCTCCTCAGCCTCGCGGCCTCGCTGGCCGCACCCACGACTCTCGCGCAGCAGCGCGGCTCCGCCGACCGCCTGGCGGCCAACCGCACCGCACCCACCGAGCCGGCCTACCGCAACGGCGCGCTCGTCCTCACCGTAGACAGCCCCCTCGACGAGCGGGACGAGATCCGCGGCGACGGGCTTTGCGCCGACCGGCTCGGCAGATGCACATTGCGCGCGGCGATCAACGTGGCGAACGAACTGCCGAACCACCAGCAGCCGGTCGTCATTGAGTTTAAAATTAGGTCCGGCCCTGATGGCGCGCAGATCGCGCCGGGGGTGTGGAGGATCACCGTCGATTATGTTAACCCCGACTCCGCTGACCCCAGCCCGACGCCGCTCCCGGATATCAAGCACCCGAACATAACCATCGACGGGCTGACGCAGCCAGGAGCCCGGTGCGGCGACCTCATCGGCGGGAGGAAGCACGACCTCCGCGTCGTCCTCAACGGAAGGCCCCTGCCGAGATTCTCTGGTGACGATGGCCTCGGCACGAACTTCTCCAAAAGAAAAAAGAGAATTACCGTGCGGGGCCTCGTGATCCAGCACTTCCCCGACAAGGGCATCGAAATCACTGAAGGTAATGACACGAAAGGGGTAGTGGAGTGCAACTACCTCGGGACCGACTTCACTGGGCAGCATGACCGGGGCAATGACTCCAGGGGCGTGATTATCAAAGGTGAGGTCCGGAACAACCTCATCTCCGGGAATGGGTTCGTCGGAGTCCAAGTTGGTCGGAACACAAACAACATGACTCTCACGACGATCTCGCGGAACCTCATCGGGACCAATGCCGACGGCAATCGGCCTCTCGGAAACGGTCGAGTCGGAATAGCTTCGAGTATGAATGACGACGTCGTCATCATGAACAACGTCGTCTCGGCCAACGGGGGCGAACACCCCGGAGGCGGAGGCATCAGTGTGGGTGAAGGCAAGGGAATCGAACTAACGAACAACACGATCTCGGGCAACATCGGCCCCGGAATCATCCTGACCGGCGGCGTCTCCGATGTCGTCTTCGAGAACAACTTCATCGGCACCAACGCCGCAGGAGACGACCTCGGCAACGAGCGGGCGGGCATCTACTGCCAGGATGCCACCGACATCCGCATCGGGCAGAACGGGCAGCCCAACACGATCCGCTTCAACGACGGCGACGGCATCTTCCTCGCCTCGGCCTGCCAAGACATCTCCATCGTCGGCAACGTCATCTCCGACAACGGTGGGCTGGCCGTGGACCTCGCCCCGGACGGCGTGACGCCGAACGACGAGGGCGACACCGACAGCGGCGCGAACGGACTATTGAACTTTCCCGTGATCACGAGCGCCGTCAACAACGGTGCGGACGCGACGATCACCTACTCCATTGAGGACGGGCTGCCGGGCACCACGTTCGAGCTGCGCTTCTGCCGCAACGACCAGCCCGACCCGTCCCGCTTCGGCGAATGCGAGGAACCCAACGCGCTCCAGACGGTGACGACGGATGGCTCAGGCAACGCCTCGGGCATGCTCCCGCTGGATACCGGCGCGTACCCGGTCGGAAGCTGGGTGACGGTCAACGCGACCGTCCTGAACGGCCCGCCGCCCGCAGGCTACGGCGCCACGAGCGAGTTCAGCCTCGCCGTCCAGGTCGAGGACATGAGCACCCCGCTCGCCCTCACGATCACTCCGACGAGTCCGCTGACCGTGCCGCGCGGCGGACAACTCTCGTTCTCCTACATCGTCGCCAACGAGACGAGCAACCCGGCGACGGGGCAGTCGTGGTTCTCGGCAGCGCTCCAGAACGGCTCGACGCCGGCCGAAGGGGTGATCACGACGGGGACGCTGCCGGCGAGGCACCAGGTGACCATCAACTACACTCAGAACGTGCCGAAGAACGCACCGGTATCGAACTACGACTTCTGCCTGCGGACTGGGCCGTCCCCGAACACGGTGGTGGGTGAGAAGTGCTTCACGGTGACGGTGACGCCTGCCGTCGTGGCAGGTGGCGCGACCGAGTGGTCGGCGGTGGAGGTGAGCGACTGGCTGCCGGAGCCGATGGTGGTCACGGCCAGCGCGGAGGCCAGAGACATCGAAGCGGCATCGAGCGAGGCGCTGCCGACCGAGGCGACGCTGGCCGGAGCGTATCCGAACCCGTTCAGCCGCAGTGCTACCGTCGGCTTCGCGCTGCCCTCGTCGCAGCGGGTGACCCTGTCGGTGTACGATGTGCTCGGGCGCGAGGTCGCACGCTTGGTCGACGGCGAGGTGGAGGCTGGGCGGCACGAGGCGGTGCTTGGTGGCGCGACCCTGCCGAGCGGGGTGTACCTCATCCGACTCACAGCAGGCAACGTGGTCCAGACCAAGAGGATTACCCTCGTCCGCTAGCTTTTGTCTCTGTCAGCGCACAGTATCCGCCCCCTCCGGCACGATGCCGGGGCGGGCGGTCTGCTTAGGCGAGGTCGGCAGAGCGACCGCGTATCTGGTCATCTTTGCCTCCTACTTCATCGCTCCATGCTCTTTCGCTACAGCGCACTCGCGCTTCTCCTCACCGCCGCGCCCGTGCTGGCGCAACCGGCTGGCGACTGCCCGTACCCGATGCTCTTCTTGCATGGCTATACCGGCAGCCAGGAGAGCTGGGTGCCGTTCACGAACGAACCGGCGGTCAACGCCATCTGGGGGCCGCGCGCGGACGTGTTCCACGCCGTCCTCAACGCCTACGAAGACGAGGAGCGCATCGCCGGGCCAGACGGCGTGCTGGACACGGCCGACGACGACGTGCTGATCCAGTTCGTGAACGAGGACAACGTGCTCGCGCCGGGGTGCCTCTACGCCGACAACTGGGAGAACTTCTGGAACGAAGACCCCAGCAACCCACTCATCGAGATCAACGGCGGCGACACGCCGGGCGGGTTCTTCGCCTCGGAGTCGGACTCGAACGAGGAGTCGGGCTTCAAGCAGGGCTACGCGCTCGGGCGGATGATCGAGCGGGTGCTCGACGCCAATCCGGGCAAGCGGAAAGTCGTCCTCGTCGGGCACTCGATGGGCGGGCTGACGGGGCGGGAATATCTCCAGCGGCGCGAGGGCGGCGTGCCGCGCTGGTGGGTCGAGCCGGGCGAGCCGGACGGGCACCGCGTGGCGAAGCTCGTCACCGTCGCCACGCCGCACCGCGGCAGCAACTTCTTCGGCAACCCCTTCCCCCGCGCCGCGACGCCCGGCGACTCGACGGCGCTCCGCGACGGCACGCCGGACATCAACAGCTCCGCCACGCGCGACCTCCGCTACAGCTACACCTGCTTCTTCTGCGACTCGCCCGGCCCTTACCTCTTCGGCGGCTCCGAGGGCAACGGCTTCGGCTGGCACACCGACGACATCAACGGCGACGGCGACGAGAACGACGTCATCACCGGCGTCAACATCCGAGGCCAGAACCAGGGCTTCGACGACGCCTGGGACGGCACGCTCGACAACCCGGCGATGCCCCTCCCGGTCGGTGTCCGCTACACCTGGATCACGAGCGACGTCGGCACCTCCGGCGACCTGGTGGTCGACCTCTCCCGGCAGTGGCTCTTCGACGGGCCGGTGCCCGTCCCGTCCGACGGCACGCCGTACCGTCTCGCCGACACGCTCCTGACCGACCGCTTCCATCTCGACCTCCAGGAGGACACCGACGCCGTGATCCGCGGCCTCGACGAGGGCGACTACCCCGCCTTCGCCTACGACATCGCGCCGGGCACGACGTACGCCGGGACCGCGACCGTCCGCTCCGTCGGCATCCCGAACGGCGTGCGGACGAGCGACCCCGACTGGTACGCCGTCGAGACCACCGGCGGCTCGGTCCGCGTGGACCTCGAGCCGAGCGCCAGCCTCGGCGGTCGCCTCGACCTCTACGACGCGCCACTCGCCCCGTACTCGGCTGACAACTCGACACTCGGGTTGGACTTCCCGGCCGCCACGACGAGCATCGCGATTCCCGACATCGCACTCCCCGCCGGTCGCTACTTCGTCCGGGTCCGGCACGATGGCGTCGGCGCGACCTCCTGGCGGCAGCCCTACCGGCTGACCGTCACCGAGACCGCCGTGCCCGACCTCGCGGTCACGCTCACGCCGACGGCTCCGGTGCCCGTCGTCCTCCGGCGCGGCGAGCGCGTGTTCTTCGACGCCACGTTCGCCGTCGGGCCGGACGGGCCGGCGGTGTTCGCGTACCAGACCGAGGCGACGCTGCCCACCGGCCAAGTGCGCGGGCCGCTGCTCGGGCCGAATACCGTCTTCGTCACGCCGCCGCAGACGGTGACGCTCTCGTTCAGCCAGCGCGTGCCGGGCCGCGCGCCCGCCGGGGCCTACGTCTACACAATGACCGCCGGGCCGGGCGGCACGGTGCTCGCCAGCGACCACTTCGACGCGACTGTGACCGGCGGCGCGCTCGCCGCAGGCGATGCCTGGCTGGCCTACGACGCGAGCGGTGCCCTTCTCGCTCCCGGCACCGTCCACGATTTTCGCGCCGGTGCCTCCGAGGCCGCGAGTACCGCGGCGAAGGGGGCGTTCGGCCTCGCGGCGAGCTTCCCGAATCCGTTCCGCGCGCAGACCGAGATTCCGTACCGCTTGGCCGAGCGCGGGCCGGTCCGCTTGGAGGTCTTCGACGCGCTCGGCCGCCGCGTGGCCCTGCTCGTGGACGCGGTGCAGCCGGCGGGCGAGTACCGAGCGCGCTTCGATGCACGCCGTCTACCAAGCGGGGTCTACCTCGCGCGGCTCGCGGCGGGCGGCGCGGTGCAAACGCAGCGAATTACCCTCGTGCGCTGACGCCTACTCCGCGCCTTCCCAGGTCAGGATGTCCTCCTCGGACTTCTGGCTCAGCTCCGGCTCGGTCAAGAACGCGTCGGCCGTCGGCAGGGTGTCTACGTTTCATCGGAGGAAAGCGTAATTTTGGAAATGCCCCATGCTGCACATTTCGATCTCGACATTCCCGTTGCGATTCACACCCAACTCGTAGAGGCGTTTTCGGGCTTGACACCGGTCTCCCTGTCTGAATGGGAAGCCCTGTTTCCGCCAGCTGCCCTCGGCATCTACGGTCTTCATTATCAGAACATGTTGGTCTACGTGGGCAAGGCCGACCGTCTGGACAAGCGCCTCGGGGAGCATCAAGCGAAGCTCGCCGGGCGGCAGCTCATCTCGCCGGACGTGGTCGGAGCCACGTTTCTCACCGTCAACCCGAACTGGAGTGCGTATGCGCCCGAAGCGATTCTCGTGAGGCACTTCCGGCACGAGAAACTCTGCGAGTGGAACGGCAGCGGGTTCGGCAACCATGACGTGGGTAGGCGTCGAGATACTTCGTCTCCCAATGCCTTCGACCGCCAGTTCCCCATCCGCCTCGACTGGCCCTGCACCCAGGTCACCGCCGGGCAGCACGACGTATCAGAGCTACTCGCCAGTCTGAAGGCCGAGCTTCCCTACCTCTTGCGCTACGACAAAGGGCAACACGATCTAGAAGCAGTCACTGTTGAGTTCGCCGCGTCGGCACCGACGGTCCGCGAGGTGATGCACGCCGCCTCGGCCGCGCTCCCCGGATGGCAGGCCACCGCGTTGCCGAGCCACATCATCTTCTACAAAGAAGACCGGCCGTACACGAACGCGCAGGGCGTCATCCTCTGAATCACTCGGGGCGACGGAGGTGAACGACGGCCTCGTAGAGCGCGTGGCCCTTCTTCGCCTTCGTCACCCGCACGTCGGACGAGATGATGCTGTTGCCGACGCGCGTCTCGCGCGGTACGCTGATTTCGACGAGTTCCAGTCCCGCCGTCTCAGCGATCTCGCCGAGGTAGCGGTCCACCTGGAAGTCGATTCCTTGCACGATGCTGTTGCCGACGACGACGAATGCGTGCCCGCCTGGACGCAGCGCGTAGTGGGTGGCTTCGGCAAAGCGGCGGCAGTCGTTGAAGTAGGTGGCGACGTAGTTCGCCCAGCCTGCCCCGCCGTAGACGCCCTTCTCGGGGTGAAGGGTGCGCAGCCGGGCGAGCCTCTCGGGTAGCTCACTCCCCGGAAGCTCTGTCTCCAGCGCGACCGGATCACCGTCTCGGACAGTCTGCCAATACTTTCCGAAATTCGCGTGCTCCAGCGTCTTCGTGTCCTTTGGCTTCTCCACGAACCCGAGCCAGTAAAGGTGGGGCCGGGTGTTTCGGATGTAGTGGTAGTTGTTGACGTAGGGAGGGGACGTGATGAGCACGTCGGCGCTTCCCTCGTCCATGTGGTCTTGGCATTCGAAGAAGCTCGCCGGAACCACTCGGCCGCTGCCTGGACTCACGTCCTGCGCCTGGACCCAGTGGACATCGGCCACGATCTGCTGGAGCTTCTCCACAATGGGCGAGAGCACATCGGCGTCCTCGATGTCGGACTTGCCCGCACCCTGCCGCGTACTCAGGCTCGGCTCGTAAGAGTAGTTAGAGTAGCCGATCATCGTCGCCGCGAACGCGAGTTGGAAGGCTTCCCGGATCAGCGGGTCGGACTGCTGGCTGATAAAATCCTGGATGATGAGCACTTTGCGGAGCACGGCGGGGCTATAGAAGCCAATGCGTGTTCGGAAGCCGGGCGGCGGCACACTCTGAGGAGCGTACCCATTGGTGACTTTCCCCTCGTAGAACGTCCGCATCACCTTCACCTCCCGAGCCAGCGCGTCGGCGTCTAGGTGCACAGCCCCCACCTTGACCCGACTCGCCAGAGCGGCATACGGGTTGATCTCGAACCCGACCGCCTGGTGCCCCATCAACTCCGCCTCAACGAGCGTCGTGCCGACGCCCGCGAACGGATCGAGGACCGTCCCCGGACGCGGTAGGTGCTGCTCAATCACGCTCCGCACGAAGTCGCTCGAGTAACCCGCCACCCACGGAACCCAGCGGTGGACGGGGAGGAGTTTGTTGCTCCCGAAGGCCGGGTCGCTGAAGCTGTCTTTTCCCGGCGCTACTCGTTTCGCTACACTCGCCCGGTCAAAGAGGCCGAGCTGATTCTGAAGGGGTTTCTGGACAGACTCAGAGACTGTGGTGAAAGGCATAGACGGAGCAGCAGAGGCGGGTCAAGGGAAACAGAAAGCAGACGTGCGACCTCCAGCGTTGCGACACACTCTGCGTTTCAATAGCTCCAGTATAACCCTATCGACCACAGTAGCAGTTGCCCGTTGACCTACGCCAGCGTTATTCCGCGCCTTCCCAGGTCAGGATGTCCTCCTCGGACTTCTGGCTCAGCTCCGGCTCGGTCGAGAACGCGTCGGCCGTCGGCAGCTCGTCCTTCTTCTCGGTGATGTTGTAGCCCAGCGCCTGCCACTGCTCGGCGAGGTAGGCGTTCCACTCGGTGTAGTGCTCCCACCTGGCCGGCAGCTCGTCGTCGGCGTAGATCGCCTCGACGGGGCACGTCGGGACGCAGGCGTTGCAGTCGATGCACTCGTCGGGGTGGATGACCAGGAAGTTTGGCCCCTCGTAGAAGCAGTCGACGGGGCAGACCTCGACGCAGTCAGTGTACTTGCAGTTGATGCAGGGTTCGGCGACGATATAGGGCATGAGGCGGCAGGCAGGGAGACGGAGAGGCGGCTGTTACTCGCGGCGCGGGCAGGGCGGCTGATCGGGTGTGGAAAATACGCCGCGCGCGCCTACCTTGCGTCCTCCCTGGTCTATCACAACGCCCATGCTTCGGTCCGTCCGCCTCACCCTGCTGCTCGCGCTCGCCGTGCCCGTCGTCTCCGGCTGCGGGCCGTCGAACGCGCTGCGCGAGTACGACTTCGGCGACCGGAGCGTGGCGGTCATCGCCGCGATCCCGCCCAGCCCGCGCGTGCTCAGCGGCTCGTGGACCGAGTCGCTCGTTGACCCCTACGATCCGGTTGGCACCGCGATGCGCGTCGGGACGGCGGCGGCGAAGTGGGAGGCGGCGCGCAAGGCCCAGGCCCGGCTCGACTCGGCGGCGGCGCGCGTGGACGTGGCCGAGATCGTCGCCCGCCGCGCGCTCGAAGGCAGCGCCCCGACCCTCGGCCTCCGCCCCGTCGACGACCCCGCCGCGTCCGACTTCGTGCTCGACCTCCGGGTCTACGAGATCGGCCTGGTCGCCGACTCGTACGAGGGCGCGACCTACTTCGCCGTGGAGGCGGACGTGGTGCTGCTCGACGGGCGGACGCGCAAGACGATTTGGGAGGACGAGCTGCGCGAGCGCGAAGTGCTCACCGACGCCCTCTTCGGACTGCCGGCGGCGGCGGGCAACGTCGTCACGGCCCGCGCCCTGGCCGGGCTGTCAGTCGAGGAGATGGAGCGCGGCTTGGCCAGCCTCGCGGCCTTCGCCGCCGACCGCGTGAGCGCGTCGCTGCGCGAGGACTTCCTCCGCTCCCGCCAGGACCGCTGAACCGAGAGACCCGCCCCACGGGGCCTCACCAAGTGGAGTCTGCCGACCGATGCCTCTCACCCGATTTGCCGGACGTCACCGTTGGCGCTGGACCTGCGCTACGCTCGTCGTGCCCTACGCGGCCGTGCTGCACCACGCGGTGTTCTTCCCTCGGACCTGCGTGTGGAATCCCTTCGAGGGGGCGGACCGCTTCAGCACGAATCCGGGTCGGCTGCTGCGCGAGGACCCCTCGCTGCCCTGGGCGGTGGCTGCGGCGGTGCTCACCTACAGGGCAGGGAAGAACCGCCGGCCGGTTCGCCGCCTCGTGGGTCCGCTCTTCGCCAGCACGGTGCCGCTGAGCGTGTGGCTGTGGGACCTCCCCTTCTCCGGCCGCGTCCTCTGCCGGACCGTCCACGACGGGAACCTGAAGGTAGGCCGTGTCAAAGTGCGGAGTGCCCATTTCTACCCGCTCGCCGCCGGGGCCTACGTCGCGTTGCTAGCTGCCGGAGCGTGGCGCGGGAGACACCGGTAATCCCTATGGATTCGCGATCCTATGGAGACAGAACGACGAGCCTAAGGTCTACTACCCGGAGCGCGCCACCCACTCTATCTTGAATGCCCCTCGTCCGCTCGCCCCGCTTCTCTATCCTGACGCGGCCGCAGCAGGGGGCTGTTTTCTGACCTGAGAAGCCTCAAGCGACCACTCGGCATGCGTGTCCTGATCAACGCCATGTCGACCACCTCGCTGGCGGGAACGCACGTCGTCCGAGGGCTGATCGAGGGCTTGGCCGCGCAGACACCGGCGACCTACGAGTGGCTCGTGATCGCGCCGTGCTCCTCGCCGCTGCTGGCCTCGTGGTCGCAGCCTGGGATCAGGACCATCCAGGGACCGCCGCCCTCGATGGGCTGGGGCCGGCGGAGCCTCTGGGAAACGCGGCACGTCCCCCGGCTCACGCGCGCGTGGGACGCAACCTGCGTGATCCAGACCTCGGGTGTCCGGATGGTCGGGATCGGCGCTCCTCAGATATGCCTCGCCTGCAATCCGCGGCCGCTCGTGCCGGTCCCCTTCCGCGAGCCGGAGCAGCGGATCAAGCACCGCCTGCAGCGCACGATGTACCGGTGGAGCAGCGCGCGAGCCGACTGCACCGTCTACAACTCTTCGTACATCAGAAATCTGTACGAGCAGAACGGGACGCCCCGAGAGAGCCGCGCGCTCGTCGTCCCGCACGGCTTGCCCGACCGCTTGCACGCCGCCGCCGCACACGCGCGCTCCGGATTGGGGCGCTCCGGACTGGCAGAGCGGCGCGGTGTTCTGTCGGTCTCCGTCTGGTCCCGCTACAAGGGCGTGGAGCACCTCGTCGAAGCGCTCACCCTTCTGCGGCACCGATCCGGGCGCGTGCCACGTCTCACGCTCGTCGGCCCTTGGGACAGCCCGGCTTTTCGGGCACAGATCGAGCGCCGGATCACCGCGCTCGGTCTCGACGGCGCGGTCCGCGTGCTGGGCTTCCTGTCGGAGGCGGACCTCTACGCGGAGTACGCGAAGGCGCGGGTATTCTGCCTGCCGAGCTTCACCGAGTCGTTCGGCCTTCCGGCGCTTGAGGCGCAGGCGTTCGGGACCCCGGTCGTCGGCTCCTCCTCCACGGCAATGGCGGAGGTCTGCGCGCTCGGCGGGACGTTCTGCGAACCAGGCTGTCCGGCTGCGCTAGCCGACCACCTCGGGCGGCTCCTCTCCGACGAGCGCCGCTGGAAACGCCTCTCGGCCGCCGCCGCGCGCAACGCGCAGCACTACCGGTGGCAACGCACCGTGCGCCCACTCGTGACGCTCCTTCGTGAGTACGAGACGCGCGCACGGGCCCCGCGTCGGCGGGCGGCGTGGACCAGCCGAGGGGGTGTTCGTGCTGGCTGAGAGGGGCGAGGGGGTACCCCTCACCGTGGCGCTCGCCCGCTCGGCCTTCGCTCCGGTGGGCAGCATGAGCGAATACGCGGCCCTCGTGGAAGCAGCGCTCGCCGCCGCCGCGTGCCCCGTCGTGGTGCACCGTCTGGACCTCGCGCTCCCGGCCTCGTGGGCTGGGCGATTTCCAGCACGCCTGCTTCCGTGGGCGAACACGCTATGGGTGACCGGGGCGTCGCGCCGCCTCGCTAGCCTCGACGTCGACGTGCTTCACCTGCTCGACGGGAGCCATGCCCACATCGTGCCGGCGCGCCCGAGGACAGCTACCGTCGTCACCGTGCACGACACCATCCCGAGCCTCCGGTCGAGCGGGACGTTCGGGCCGAACCGAGGGAGCCTGCCCGCGCGGCGCTTGCTACGCCGCGTCGTGGCGGGATGGCACGCGGCAGACCGGGTCGTAGCGGTCAGCGAGAGCACCGCGCGCGACCTCGCCGCGGCGGCCGTCGAGCCGGTCGATGTGGTGCCGCCGGCGCTGTCGCGCAAGGCGCAGACCCTGCTCCGCCGCCCGGTGCAGGGTTGGGCCGCGCGCCGGGCCGAGACTCCGTACGTCTTGCACGTCGGACACAACGGGTTCTACAAGAACAGGAGCGGGGTGCTCCGCGTCTTCGCCCGAGTTGCGGAGCAAGCCGAGGCACGCCTCGTGATGGCCGGCCCGAGGCCCACGCGAGAGCTGCTCGACTTGGTGGCGACTCTCGGGATGACGCGCCGCGTTGCGTTCGACATCGACCCCTCGGAGCAGGACCTCGCCGAGCGGTACCGGGGGGCTAGCCTCCTGCTCTTTCCCAGTCTCTACGAGGGTTTTGGCCTCCCCCTTCTCGAAGCGATGGCCGCCGGCTGCCCCGTCGTTTGCTCGGACGCCGCCTCGCTGCCGGAGGTCGTCGGCGAGGCGGGGCTGACGGCGTCCGCCACAGACGAGCGTGCGCTGGCCCAGGCGGTGGTCCAGGTGCTGACCACCCCGCGCCTCGCCGAGCGACTCATCGACCGGGGACGGGCTCGGGCGGCGACGTTTTCGCTGGAAGCGATGGGCGACGCTCTCGCCAAGTCCTACCGGGTGGCCATCGCCTCGCACGCGCAGCACACCGGTCTAGGTCGTGCGCGACTCGGTCGCTGCGCGAGGACGTTCTCCGCTAACGCCAGGACCCCTGACGCCGAGTGCGCCGACGCCGCTCGTGAATTGTGCCGCCGCCGGGCACACGTGCGAAGTCCCGAGATTTGAAGCCCCTCGGCGTACTCCAGTACGCATCCCATCCGCCCATCTCACCAGGATCACACCATGGACAAGAAATCCCCGACCAAGCAGAAAGCCGAAGGCCTGATGGACGAAGCCAAAGGCAAAGCCAAACAAGCCTGGGGCGACGTCACCGACAACGCCACGACCCACGCTGAGGGCCAGGTCGACGAGGCGAAGGGCAAGGCGAATCAGAAAATCGCCGATGTCCGCAAGAAGATCCGAGCGCCTCGGTGCCTCAGCCTGCGCGCCCCGGTCTGCTTCGGCGGATCGGGGCGCGGTGCGTTGACCCGCGCCGGGCGTCGTAACGGGGACTGGACACAAGGTGAGTAGTGAATGGTCTTTCGATACAGGCCGCCCACTGCGTTCTTGCTTCTTACGCGGTCCCGCCCCGGTGCTAAGGCCGCGCGATTCCCCTCCCTCACCTTTCCCCTCACGCCATGTCTGCCGCTACCCGCTCCAGCCTCTCGACGTTCGCCCTCGCGGCCGCCGTCGTCGGCTTCCTCGCGCTCGGCCTAGCCGCGCCGCAGCTCAGCGACGCCTCCAGCCACCGCGAAGCCCCGGTGATCGCCACCGACCCGCTCGCCGACAACACCGACGTCTACGCGTTCCGCGATCCCAACAGCCCGGACGACGTCGTCCTCGTAGCCAACTACATCCCGCTCGAGCTGCCGTCGGGCGGGCCGAACTACCACCAGTTCGGCTGGAATGTCCGCTACGAGATCCACGTCAAGAACCAGACCTCGGCCGGCGCGCTCGGCTCGGCGACCGACGACATCACCTACCGCTTCACCTTTCGCATCTTTCACGAGGATGGGCAGGGGACCTTCTTCAAGATCCGCCTCGGCCAGGAGAACGTGAAGGCGACCTACACGATGGAGAAGAGCACCGACGGCGGGCAGTCCTTCCAGACCGTCATCTCCGACGGCTTCGTGCCGCCGCCGAACGTCGGCCCGCGCTCGATCCAGGACCCCGTGCTCGGCCTCGGGACCACCTACGAGCAGCTCACGCAGCAGGCCATCACCACGGCCTCCTCCGGCGAGACCGTCTTCGTCGGCCCGCGCGACGACCCGTTCTTCGTCGACCTCGGCGCGACCTTCGACGTGGGCAACCTCCGCGACACCTTCTGCGATGACCCGGCCAACCCAGCGTGCATCCGCGACGACGTGGCGGGCTTCAACACGCACTCGATCGTGCTGCGCGTGCCGATCGAGGACCTCCAGAAGGACGGGCTCGGGCCGGACGACGCCGAGAACGTCCTCGACGGCGATTTCGTGATCGGCGTGTGGGCCTCGGCCAGCCGTCCGCGCATCCGGACCTTCTCGCCCGAGTCTGGCCGCATCGCCTACAGCGGGCCGTGGGCCCAGGTCTCTCGCCTCGGGATGCCGCTCGTCAACGAGGTTATCATCCCGGTCGGCCTCAAGGATAAGTGGAACGCAACCTCGCCCTACGACCGGCGCGAGCAGGGCTTCGTGTCGTACTTCGCCAATCCCGAGCTCGCGCTCTACATGGGCAACGGCACCTTCGGCCCGGCCGTCCCGAACCTCAGCGACGACCTCACGATCCCGACCAACTCCTACCCCGCCATCGGCGACGTGGACGGCGACGGCAGCGTCGGCTTCGACTTCAACAACGGGGCCGACGGCGTCTTCGACCTCGTCCAGGCGGGCGTGGACCTCTCCGGGACCGCCTTCGCCGTGCCGCTCCGCCCCAACGGGACCGGCAGCCCCTCGGCCCTGGCCGGCCAGGGCGAGCCGCGCCGCGTGGACCTGCTGCCGATCATCTACTTCGGCGTGCCGAACCTCATCCCGTACCAACTCGCCACGGGCAAGGACGGCGGCCCGCTCTCGACCGGCAAGCCGTTCGTCAACAACTTCCTCCCGATCACCGAGACGCCCGGCGGCGGGCTGTGGGGCGGCGACATGCTGCGCCTCAACATGGCCGTCCCGCCGACGGACCGCTCCAGCGCGGCCTTCACGGACCTCGGCTCGGAGGGCCTCCTCGGGGCCGCCGTGCTCGGGCTGACCTCGCCGGCCTTCAACCAGACCGAGGACCTCGAGTTCATCCCGAACATGGACGGCTTCCCGAACGGCCGCCGCCTCGAGGACGACGTGACGCGGATCTCGCTCCAGGCCATCGGCAGCATCGTGCTGACCGCCGTCGGCTTGCCTGAGGACGACGCCGTCGCCGCCGACTACTCGGACCTCCTCTCGGAGGACTTCCTCGCCGAGCTCGGCTTCGTCGCCGGCCCGACGGCCAACGACATCGCGTTGCGGCCGGACTTCCCCTACCTCGCCAACCCGCAGCGCGGCTACGACTTCGTCCGCGACGTCACGGCGGAGGGGGCTCGCAGCGTGGTGGACGCGCTCGGCCTCGAGGCGGGCACGAGCGCGCTCAGCCTCGGCGTGCCGGCGGCGTTCCTGCTCGACCAGAACTACCCCAACCCGTTCGGGGCCTCGACGACCCTGAAGTACCAGGTCTCGTCGCCCAGCGCCGTCCGGCTCGAGGTGTTCGACATCCAGGGCCAGCTCGTCAAGACGCTCGTCAACGGGCCCCAGGCGGAGGGCACGCACACCGCCGAGTGGGACGCCCGCGGCCTAGCGAGCGGGACGTACTTCTACCGCCTCAGCGTCGACGGCCGCACGATCTCGACCAAGAAAGCGGTGCTCGTTCGCTAGCCGCGCAGCCACCCCGTGGTCTCCTCCCTCCTGGCTGCGGGGGCTGACGAGCCGCCGGTTCCTGGTTCCCCCGGACCAGTGAGCCGGCGGCTCGCTTCGTGGCCCCTGCCGAGTGCGCGGCGCGTGAACACACCGCGCGAGGCATGGGCACAACCTGGGCACTGCCTGAGCTTGCTGTGCCAGCCCCGTTTCGTTTTCTTGGTTCTGTTTTCAGCGGGGGCTGACGAGGCCGCCGGTTGCCGATGCTCCGGCGGCCGGCGGCCTCGTCTACCTTCGTTTCCCTGCTCGCCACTCCGCACGTCGCCATGCACTCTTCTCTCCGCCCCGTCCTCGTCGTCGCCCTCATCGCTGCGGCCGGGTTCGCCGGGGTTTCGCTCTGGAACGCACAGCAGGACGACGCCCCGCTGCCCGAGGGGCCGAAGCAGGTCCTCCCGGCCTCCGAGTTCGTCAACGCAGAGGCGTCCCTCGAATACTACCGCGAGGCGCTCCGCCGCAACCCCGAGGACATCGAGAGCCGAGTGGCGCTCGCGCAGGTGCTGCTCCAGCAGGCGCGGGCCACGGGGCGCGAGAGCGAGTACGTCCCCCTGGCCGAGGCCGCCCTCGCCGAGGCGCTCCGGCAGGACCCCGAGCACTACCACGCGCTGCTCCTGCAAGCCTCGCTCCTCAACACGCTCCACCGCTTCGAGGACGCCCGCGACCTCGCCGAGCGGCTGATCGCCCGCTACCCCGAGCACGCCTTCCCCTACGGCCTGCTCACCGACGCGCTCGTCGAGCTCGGCGAGTACGACGCGGCAGTCTCAGCCTCCGACTCGATGAACGCCATCAAGCCGAGCATCGCCTCGTACGCCCGCGCCTCCTACCTCCGCGAGCTGCACGGCGACACCGGGGGGGCCATCGAGGCGATGCGCTTGGCCGTCGACGCCGGGGCCTACGGGCAGGCCGACCGCGCGTGGGCCGTCTACCAGCTCGCAGGCCTCTACCTCGCTGACGCGAAGCCCGACACGGCGGCCTTCCTCTTCAACGGTCTCCTCGAGGAGCGGCCCGACTACGCCCGCGCCGTCGCCGGCCTCGGCCATGTCGCCCTCGTCAAGGGCGAGACGGACGAGGCCATCCGGCGGCTCGAAACGGCCTACGGCATGGCCCCGCTCGACGTGGCGCAGGAGCTGCTCGCCGAGGCCTGGGCCGTCAAGGGCGACGAGCGGAAGGCCGCCGCGGCCCTTAGGAAGGTCCGGCAGGGCCTGGCCGACGCCCGCGACATGGGCGAGATCGTCGAGATGGAAGAGGCCGACCTGATGCTCGACCACGACATCGAGGTCGAGCGGGCGCTGGGCATGGCGCAGCGGCAGGTCGAGCGCCGGCCGGGGCACCTCCACGCTAACGAGACCTACGCTTGGGCGCTCCACCACAACGGCCGCTCCGCCGAGGCGATTCCCTACATCGAGCGCGCGATGCGGCTCGGCACCGGCGACGCGATGGTCCACTTCCGCGCCGGGCTGATCTACGACGGGGCCGGCGACCGCGCCGAGGCCGTCCGCCACCTCCGCCTCGCGCTCGACAACCACCTCCGCATGGAAAGCCCGACGGCCGAGGCCGAGGCGCGGGCCACGCTGGACCGGCTCGGCGGCGCGGCGTCGGCCTGACGAATCGGGGGCGCACTCCCCGAACCAGGCGCAGCCTGCCTCGCCTCCACGATCTCTTTCACCCTCCCGACGTCCTCCATGAGAAAGCCCATCGCTCCCCGCCTCCACGGCGTGCTCGACTACGTCGTGGTCGTGGTCTTCCTCCTCGCCCCAGCGCTGCTCGGGCTGAGCGGCTTGGCGGCGATGGTTTCCTACGTGCTGGCGGGCGTCCACCTGCTGATGACGGTGCTCACGGCGTTCCCGCTCGGCCTCGCGGCCGTCGTGCCGTTCTCCCTGCACGGGACAGTCGAGGTGGTCGTCGGGGTGCTGCTTGCGGTGCTCGCCTTCGCGCTGTTCGAGGGGGTGGCGACGGGCTTCTATCTGGCGATGGGCCTGGTCATCCTGCTCGTGTGGGCGCTCACCGACTACCGCTCGCCCGCCCTCGCCTGACGCTGCCGGGCTGCTCCCCGGTGTAGAAGATGGAGTCCCGCCGACGCACCTACCGCCCCCGCTCGCAGCCCTCGCCGGTCCGCCGAGTGCTGGCCGTGCTCGTGCTCGCCGGGTACGCACTCGTGCTGGCCGGCTCGTCTGCCGGGCAGGGGTGGCACCTGCTCGCTCACCTCCTGAGCACCCACCACGGCGACGCGCACGAGGCCGACATGCACGAGCCTGTTCCGGCCGATGTCCAGCACACCGCGCCGCCCGTCACTGTGGAGGTGGAGCACCCCGGAACCCCAGAGCATTCTCACGGCGCGGAGCACCGGCACACGTCGGGAGCCGGTCTCCACCCTCACCATCACCACGCGGCGCACCAGGCCGGTGCCGCGTCCGAGGCCGCTGAGCCGCAGCGTGACGTCCGGCCGGAGCGCGCGCCGCACGAGCACGGCGGCCGGACTCACACCCACGAGAGCGCCGACCCGGACCCCGACGTCCCGGTCCTGCTGACGCTCTCGCTCGACAAGCACTGCCTCTTCGCGGGCGCTGCCCTCCCGCCGCCGCCGGTCCGGGACTGCGACACCGCACCGCTCGCGGCGGCGCTCTTCTCCACGGTATCTCCCGTGGAGGTGCCGCCTCCTCGTCTGATGGGCTGATCCCCGCCCCGACGCACGCCTGGGCGCGCGGGGAATCCGAGTTCAGCCCAGCCGTCGTCGCACGCAGAACACTCTCTCATGCGACGACGGCCGTGGTCGCCTGGTGCATGTCGGCGCCGGGCCGCAGGACCGAACCGTGGACGCGGGCATCGGTGTGTCTGCACGCGCCGCCCCGCCGCCCGGACGGTCCCCGATCTCCACATCATCACACGAGGAATACCATGAAAACGAACACACTGATTCTGCTGTGCGCCCTGTTGGTGGGCGTCGGCCTCTCCCTGCCTGCCCACGCTCAGTCCACGGGCACCGTCGAAGGCGTCGTCCGCGACGCCGAGGACCGCACCCCACTCCCCGGCGTCAACGTCGCCCTCGGAGGCACCGAGCGCGGCACCACCAGCGGCGCGGACGGGAGCTTCGAGATCGCCGACGTTGCGGCCGGCACGTACACGCTCCGGGCCAGCTTCATCGGCTACGAAGCCGTCGCCCGGTCCGTCGCCGTGCGGGCCGGCGCGACGGTGCGGGTAGACGTCGCTCTCGCGCCGAGCGCCACGGGCTTAGGCGAGATCGTCGTCGAGGGCCGGGCGGCGAACCTCGTCGGCGTCGCCGGGGCGGCCTCGGAGGGCCGGGTCGGGCAGGCGCAGCTCGCGGCGCGGCCCCTGCTCCGCGTCGGCGAAGTTCTAGAAACCATACCGGGCACGATTGTGACCCAGCACAGCGGCTCGGGCAAGGCCAACCAGTTCTTCCTGCGCGGCTTCAACCTCGACCACGGGACCGACTTCGCCGCCTCGGTCGAGGGCGTGCCGATCAACCTGCCGACGCACGCCCACGGGCAGGGCTACCTCGACCTGAACTGGCTCATCCCGGAGCTGATCGAGGGCATCGCCTTCGAGAAGGGGCCGCAGAACGTGGCGGCGGGCGACTTCGCCACGGCCGGGCGCGCCGAAATCCGGCTCGCGCGACGGCTCGACGCCGGCATCGCGAAGGTTGAGGGTGGGATCGACGATTACTACGAGGGCCTGTTTGCTAACTCCTCCCCGCTCGGAGGCGGCGACCTGCTCTACGGCGTGCGCGCCCGCTACTACGACGGGCCGTGGACCAACCCGGAGCACAGCGCCCTCGCCAGCGGCGTCGTGAAATACTCCGCCGGCACGGCCCGGAGCGGCTACTCGCTGACCGCGCTGGGCTACCACCATGAGTGGGACGCCACGGACCAGGTCGCCCGCCGCGCCGTGGAGCAGGGGGAGGTCGCCCGCCTCGGCACGCTCGACCCGACCAACGGCGGCGCAACGGGCCGTTACACCTTGGCCGGCGCGTGGCAGCGCGCCGCCCCGGCCGCGCGGACGCGGGCGAATGCCTACGCCGCCTACTACCACCTCAACCTGTTCTCCAACTTTACCTATTTCCTCGATAACCCCACCGACGGCGACCAGTTCGAGCAGGCCGACCGCCGCCTCTACACGGGCGCGGACGTCGCGCACGAGTGGCTCACGCAGTGGTTCGGGCAGAGCAGCACGAACACCGTCGGCGCGGCGCTGCGGCACGACCAGATCTTCGGGGTCGGCCTCTTCAACACCCGTAGCCGCCAGCGCATCGGCACCGTGCGCGACGACGAGGTGGCCCAGACGAGCGTCGGCGCGTACCTCGAGAACGAGACGCGGTGGACCGACTGGCTGCGGACCACGCTCGGCGTGCGGGGCGACGCCTTCCGCTTCGACGTGGCGAGCGACCTCGACGCCAACTCCGGGGTCGAGACCGCGTTCATCGCCAGCCCCAAGCTCGGCGTCGCCCTCGGCCCGTGGGCCGACACGGAATACTACCTCAACCTCGGCCTCGGCTATCACAGCAACGATGCGCGCGGCACGACCATCCGGTTCGATCCGGGGAGCGGCGAGGCCGTCGACCCGGTCGATCCCCTCGTGCGGACGCGGGGCGCGGAGGTCGGCGCGCGGACCGCTGTGATCCCCGGCCTCCAGGCTGGGCTCGCGCTCTGGACCATCGGGCTGGAGTCGGAGCTGGTCTTCGTCGGCGACGCCGGCGGAACCGAGCCGAGCGACGCGAGCGCGCACGTCGGCGTCGAGTGGACCACCTTCTACGAGGTCACCGACTGGCTGGACCTCACGCTCGACGTGGCCCTCACCGAGTCTCGCTTCACCGAGGGCGAGCCGGGCGAGGACCGGATCGAGAACTCCATCGGGCGCGTCGTCAGCGGCGGGGTCTATGCGGGCCGCGCCACGGGGCTGTTCGGGAGCCTGCAGCTTCGGCACTTCGGCCCGCGCCCGCTCACGGCCGACGGGCGCATCGAGGCGGCGGCGACCACGCTGCTCAACCTGAAAGCCGCCTACCGATTCCGCCGGGTGTCGGTGGCGCTTGACGTGCTGAACCTGACGGATTCCAAAGACGCCGACGTCAGCTATTTCTACGCCTCCCGCCTGCCAGGCGAGGCCGCCGGCGGGGTCGAGGACGTGCACTTCCACCCGGTCATTCCGCGCACCGCGCGGCTGTCCGCCACGGTCCGTTTCTGACAGTTCGTGCGGAGGTCGGGGAGCTACCCAAACCCGCCTATCTCCCCAGCCTCCCACCTCCTGCACGCAGTGTTAATCCTGCCGCCACTTGCGTTCCGGCCGGCGGTGCCGTAACGTATCGGCTCCGCTGTTCTTAGATTGGGAGGACACAGAGCACCTGTGCCCCGCCAACAGGGGAGGGACCCACCACATGGATACGCACGGCGAAGTCACCCGGCTGCTCGAAACGCTCCGCAACGGAGACCGCGGGGCCATCGACGACCTGTTCCCGCTCGTCTACCACGAGCTGCACGCGCTGGCGCACCGGCAGCTCGGCCGCCGCAACCCCGGCGAGACGCTCAACTCGACGGCGCTCGTCCACGAGGCCTACCTCAAGCTGGTCGGGCAGTCCGAGGGCCGGTGGCAGGACCGGCAGCACTTCTTCGCCGTCGCCGCTACCGCGATGCGGCACATCATCGTGGACTACGCGCGGCAACGGCGGGCCCTCAAGCGCGGCGGCAACGCCCGCCCGACGCTGCTGGACGAGGGCCGGGTCGCCATCGAGGACCGGGCCGAGGAGATCCTCGCGCTCGACGAGGCGCTGGAGCGCCTTCAGGCCCTCGACGAGCGCCTCGCCCGGACCGTCGAGCTGCGCTTCTTCGCCGGCCTCTCGATCGAGGAGACGGCCGAGGTCCTCGGCGTCTCCGAGCGGACCGTCAAGCGCGACTGGCGCAAGGCGCGGGCCTTCCTCTACCAGATGATGAGCACCGAAGACGTGGCCTGAGAACACATGGCCTGAGCAGCACCAACCCCGCAGGGCGATGCAGACGATGAGCCCCGAACGCTGGCAGCGACTCGCCTCGCTCCTGGACGACGTGCTGGAGCTGGATGCGCGCGCGCGTGGCCCGTTCCTCGACGCCGCCTGCGCCGGCGACACCGCGCTCCGCGCCGAGATCGACGCGCTCGTCGCCGCCGACGAGGAGGCCGGCGGCTTTCTCGACGACTCGGCGGCGGACTTCGCCGCGACGCTCCTCGAAGACTTGGAGCGGGCAGCGGGCGAGAGGCTCACCGACGAGGCGGAGCGCCGCGAGCCCGTCGGCCCGTACCGCATCGTCCGGGCGCTCGGGCAGGGCGGCATGGGCACGGTCTACCTCGCCGAGCGGGCTGACGGGCAGTTCGAGCAGCAGGTCGCGCTCAAGCTCATCCGGCCCGGCATGGACCGGCGCGAGATCCTGCGCCGCTTCCTCCAGGAGCGCCAGATCCTGGCCCGCCTCCAGCACCCCAACATCGCCCGGCTGCTCGACGGGGGCGTGACCGACGACGGCCAGCCTTACTTCGCGATGGAGTACGTCGAGGGCGAGCCGATCACGGCCTACTGCGACGCCCACCGGTGCAGCGTCGAGGACCGGCTGCGGCTGTTCCTCGACGTCGCCGAGGCCGTGGCCTTCGCCCACCGCAACCTCGTCGTCCACCGCGACCTCAAGCCGTCGAACATCCTCATCACCGAGGACCACCGCGCCGAGGCGCACGTCAAGCTCCTCGACTTCGGCATCGCCAAGCTGCTCCACAAGGACGACGCCGAGGAGACGCTCATCGAGACGCAGATGGGCCTGCGCGTGATGACGCCTGAGTACGCCGCCCCGGAGCAGGCGCGCGGCGACGCCGTCACCACGGCGACCGATATCTACGCGCTCGGCGTGGTGCTCTACGAGCTCCTGAGCGGGCACCGGCCCTACGCCTTCACGCTCCGCTCGGCAATGGAGATGGAGCGCGTGATCTGCGGCACCGAGCCGCCCCGCCCGAGCGCCATCGCCGCCCGCGAGGAGGCGGTCCGCCGCTCCAACGGCACCACCGAGACCATCCGGCCCGAGGCCGTCGCCGCCGCGCGCGGCACGACGCCGGAGCGGCTCCGCCGGCACCTCGCCGGCGACCTCGACACGATCATCCTGAAGGCGCTCCGCAAGGAGCCGGCGCTCCGCTACGCGAGCGCCGAGGCCCTGGTGGACGACCTCCGGCGGCACCTCGACGGGCAGGCCGTGGAGGCCCACCGAGGCTCGGTCGGCTACCGGGCGCGGAAGTTCGTCCGCCGTCACCGCGTGGGCGTGGCCGCCGCCGTGGGCGCGGTCGTGCTGCTGCTCGTGGGCGTGGCCGGGACGCTGTGGCAGGCCCGGCTCGTGAGCCGCGAGGCCGCCCGCACCGAGGCCGCGCTGGAGTTCACCCTCGGCCTCTTCGACGTGGCCAACCCCGCGCTGGGGCGGGCCGACACCCTCACCGTGCGCGAGATGCTCGACCTGGGCACCGCCCGGCTGGACGAGCTGGCCGGCCAACCGGCGGTGCTGGCCGAGGTCACGGCCCGGTGGGGCGACATCTACCTCGGGCTCGGCGACTTCGAGCCGGCGCAGCAGCTCCTCGCCTGGTCGGCCGACCTCCGGCGCGCCGTCTACGGCGACGGTCACGAGGAAGTCGCTGTGGCGCTTCACTTGCTGGGCCGCGTCGCCCTCGACCGGAGCGACTTTGACCAGGCCGAGCGCCTGGGCCGCGAGGCCGTGGCCCTTCGCCAGCAGACCCTCGGCGAGCGCCACCCCGAGACGGCCGCGAGCCTCGGCCTGCTGGCGCAGATCTTACACCGCAAGGGCGACTACGCCGAGTCCGAGCAGCTCTTCGGGCAAGCCCTCGGCCTCAGCCGGAGCGCCTACGGCGACGAGCACGAGCAGGTCGCCGCCGTGCTCAACGACTTCGCGCTCCTGCGGCGCACCCAGGGACGCCTGGACGAGGCCGAGGCCCTCGCCCGCGAGGCCCTCGCCATCCGACACGCCGTCCTCGGCGACGAGCACCTCGACACGGCGACGTCGACCAACAACCTCGCCGTGATCCTCCGCAAGCGAGACCGGCTCGACGAGGCCGAGGCGCTCTACCGGCAGGTGCTCGCCTTCGACCGCAAGCGCCTCGGCACCGGCCATCCCAACCTCGCGACCGTCACCAGCAATCTCGCCGGCGTCCTGCGCGAGCGCGGTCGCTACGCCGAGGCTGACAGCCTCTACCGCTGGGTCCTCGCCTCGGACCTTGCCTCGTTCGGCCCGGAGAGCCGGTACGTCGCGATGAGCACCCATCACCTCGCGGGCGTGCTGAGCTTGCGGGGCGACTATGACGAGGCCGAGCGGCTCGAGCGCGAGGCCCTGGGCGTCTACCTCCGGCTCCACGGCGAAGGGCACCCCCACGTCGCCGCGAGCACCGCCGCGCTCGCTGACGTTCTGAGTGCACAGGGCGAGACGGCGGCGGCGACGGCGCTGTACGACCAAGCCGTCGCCGTGCTGCGGGCGGCACCGGACGCGGAACTGGACCTCGCCGAGGCGCTGCTCGGGCAGGGCCGGCTGCTGGACGCCCAGGGCGCGGCCCACGAGGCCGAGCCGCTGCTGCGCGAGAGCCTCCGCCTGCGTGAGGCCGCCTTTGGCGACGACCACACGGACACGGCCGAGGCCCGCGTCGCGCTCGGCGTCTGCCTCCATCACCTGGGGCAGACTGAGGCGGCGCGGCAGCTCCTCGACGCGGGCTACGCCACGCTCCGCGCCCGGCGCGGCGACGCCCACCGGCTGACGCGGCAGGCCCTCACGGCGCTGGCCGAGCTGGACGTGGCGTATCTGGGGAGCGGACGGTAGCGCTCACCGGAACACGATCTCCTTGACGACCACGCGGCCTAGCTCCGCGTTGAGCCGGTCGCACCACGGGCGGCGCTGGAGGTGGAGCTGGTGCCGCCACGGGGCCGAGCGGACCTTGACGAACAGCACGCCGTCCTTGACCCACGCCCGGTCCGTGACCCCGTTGATCTGCGGCCCCGCCAGGCTCGCCCACGCCTCGACCGCCCGCACCGCGTCGATCTTCTCGCGGTAGCCGGCCTCGTCGATCAGCTTGCGGAGGACCGCCCCGAGGGACTGCGGTGTGTTGGAGTAGGCCATCGGGTCGAGCGGGCGCGTGACGAGCGGAGGTGGCGCGGCCGGCAAAACCCGGCGGCGCGAGGGGCGTAGTCGTAGCTCCAAGGTACTTCGCCGCGCCCGCACTTCGCCCCCCTGCCGCCATGCGCCTCACACTCTGCCTCGCCCTCGCCCTGGTCGGCTGCGCGCCGGACCGCCCCGCCGGCTCCGCCGACGCCCAGCCCACGCCCGTCACCCCAACGTCTTCGGCGACCGCGCCGCCCGGCGAGATCGAGACCCGGCCGCTCGAGCCGAAGACCTACCGGATCACGCTCGACGACCTGCCGGAGCCGTACGCCACCGAGTCGGCGCGCAAGAGCCCGGACGTGGTGGACGTGCCCGAGGCCCCGGTGCTCTACGCGCCGGCCGGCTTCCGCGTCAACGTCTGGGCCGACGGCCTCGACCGCCCGCGCTGGCTCGCGCTCACCCCCGAGGGCGACGTGCTCGTTACGGAGACCCGGCAGAACCGCATCCGCCGCCTGAGCGACACCGACAGCGACGGAGCCGCCGACGCGCGCACGACCTTCGCCGGCGAGGGCAACGGCCTCGACATCCCCTTCGGGATGGCCTTCTCGGAGACCGCTGCCGGTTCGGCCTTCTTCCTCGGCAACAGCGACGAGGTCCGGCGCTACCGCTACGACCGCCGTCGCCCCCTCGAGGGCCGCGGCGAGAGGATCGCGGACCTCCCCGGCGGCGGCTACAACCAGCACTGGACCCGCAACGTCGTCACCGACGGCGAGCACCTCTACGTCTCGGTCGGCTCGGCCTCGAACGCCGACCCGGAGCCGCTGCCGCGCGCCTCGGTGCAGCGGATGCGCTTCGACGGGTCGGAGCAGCAGACCCTCGCCCACGGCCTCCGCAACCCCGTCGGCCTCGCGTTCCACCCCACGACCGGCGCGCTCTACACGACCGTCAACGAGCGCGACCGGCTCGGCGACGGCCTGGTGCCGGACTATTTCACCGAGGTCCGGCCCGGCGCGTTCTACGGCTGGCCCTACGCCTACCTCGCGCCGACCCTCCTCGACCCGCGCCGGAGCGAGAACGGCCGGAGCGAGCGGCCCGACCTCGCGGCGCAGACCGTCACGCCGGACGTGCTCTTCGAGGCGCACTCCGCCGCGCTCGGACTCCAGTTCTACGACGGCGTGCAGTTCCCCGAGCGGTACCGAGGCGGCGCGTTCGTCGCCTTCCGGGGGTCGTGGAATCGGAGCCAGGGCACGGGCTACAAGCTCGTCTTCCTCCCCTTCGACGGCGACCGGCCGGCGGGCCGCTACGAGGACTTCCTGACGGGCTTCCTCACCGACCCGAGCGGCCCGACGACGTGGGGCCGCCCGGTCGGCGTGCTCGTGCTGCCGGACGGGAGCCTGCTCTTCACCGAGGAGATGAACGGCCGCATCTACCGCGTTTCCTACGGCGGATAGCGCGCCGGTAGCGAACCAGCGTTACCTCTCCGCCTGTCGCTCCGGCTGCTGCTCGGGGTAGCGGCTGCTCCGTTCTCAACCTTCCACCCTCGACCTGCCGATGCTCCGCCGCCTCGCCCTCCTGCTGGCCCTCGCGCCGGTCGCGGTCGCCCAACCCGACACCCTCGACCTCGACGTGGGCGCGGCGATGCGGCTAGCGCTCGACGGTAGCCCGGAGGTCGGCACCGAGCGGGCGGGACGCCGCTTTGCCGAGGCCCGCGCCCGGCAGGCCCGCGCCGCCCGGTTCCTCACCGAGTTCACCTTGACGACGGGCCACGCCGTCGCCCCCGGCCTCGACCGCAACGGCAACGCCGGCCCCGGCGAGGCGCTCTACCTCGACCCGGAGGTCCGCAATGACTGGACCGACACGCGGCCTTACAACGAGTTCACCGCCGAGGCCTTGCAGCCACTCTGGACCTGGGGCGAGCTGAGCGGTCAGATTCGTGCCGCCGACGCGGCGGTCGCCGTCGAGGACGCCGTGGTCGCGGCGAAGGCGGGCGAGGTCGCCCTCCGCACCGGCGAGCTGTACTACGGACTGCTCCTCGCCGACGCCCTCGCGGCGATCGCCGCCGAGACCGGCGAGGCCCTGGCGACGGCGCGGGGCGAGCTCGAGACGCTCCTCGACGAGGGCGACGCCTCCGTCGGCGACGCCGACCTGTTCCAGCTCCGCCTGTTCGAGCAGGAGTACCTCCGGCGGCGGGCGGAGGTCGGCGAGCAGCGCGGCCTCGCCGCCTCGGCCCTCGGCCGGCAGATGCTGCGCCCCGGCGTGGCGGTGCGGCCCGCGCCGCTGGAGCCGCTGGCCTTCGCGCGCGACTCGCTCGGCGTGTACCAGGCGCTCGGGCAGGCGCACCGGCCGGAGCTGCGCCAGGCCGAGGCGGGGTGGCGTGCCCGCGACGCGCTCGTCCGCGTGGCTAAGTCGGACTACTACCCCAAGCTCTTCCTCGGCGGCCGGGCGACGGGGCGCTACGCAGCGGGCCGCGTGGAGCAGGACAACCCCTTCATCAGCGACCCCTACCTCGGCTCGGGGCTGCGCTTCGGCCTCGGCGTCCGGCAGAACCTCGCCTTCTTCCAGACGCGCGCCAAGGTTCAGCAGGCCGAGGCGCAGCGCGCCGAGGTCCGCTTCCAGGCCGAGGCCGCCGAGCAGCTCGTGCTCTTCGAGGTCGAGCAGGCCTACCGCCGCCTCGCCATCGCCGAGGCCGCGCTCGACGCCCGCACCGCCTCCACCACCATCGCCGGCGAGTGGCTCCGCACTGAGCAGATCAACGTCGACCTCGGCCTCGGCGAGGTGACCGATCTCCTCGCCGCGGCGCGGGCCGACCTCGAAGCCCGCGCCGCCCGGCTCGACGCGGTGCAGGCCTACAACGTCGCCGTGCTCCGGCTGCTCCACGCCGCCGGCGTCCTGGCCGCGCGCGCCCAGCGCGGCACGCTGTTTGGAACGGAACCCACCGAGCCGTAGCCCCTCGCTCCGGCTCCGTTTTCCCCTCTTCGACCGATCCCCTGCCCTCGATGCTGCACAACCTCCCGCTCCTCCTGCTCGCCCTCCTGCTCGCGGTCCCCGCCCAAGCGCAGTCCGACGGGATCGAGCCGATGCTCCGCCAGCGCGACGCCGAGATCAAGGCCATTCTCGGCACGAGGCAGACCGTCACCGACGCCCAGCGCGACCGCCTCCGCGCCGTCGTCAACGGCGTGATCGACTTCGAGGCGATGGCCCGCCAGGCCCTCGGATCGCACTGGAACGACCTCTCCGCCGCCCAGCGCACGCGCTTCGCCGACGCCTTCGGCGGCGTCATCCGCGCCCAGTCCCTCGCCGACCTCGACCTCTACCGCGCCCGCGTCACCTACGGCGACGTGACCGTGGACGGCACCCGCGCGACCGCCCACACCACCGCCCGCTCCGGCGACGTCGATGCGGAGGTCGTCTACGCCCTCGCCCGGAAGGGGGACCGGTGGGTCGTCACCGACCTCGTGATCGACGGGGTGAGCACCGTCGGGGGCTACGCAACCTCGTTCCAGCGCGTGATGAAGCGCAAGGGCGTGGAGGACGGGTACGAGACGCTGATGGCGAGCCTCCGCAAGCGCTTGGCACGCGGCTGACGGGCGAGGCCTGAGCCGTGATCGTAGGGGCGACCGGCCGGTCGCCCTACTGCTTGGTGGCGAGGTTCCAGAGGAACGCCAGCTCCGGCCGCGCAGCCGTCGTCGCCAGGAGTCCCCCGAGCGCGAGGAGCGCGGTGGGCACGCCGAGCCCGAGCACGAGCGCACGCGGCATCGGGACACGCGTGACGCGGCTGAAGTCGTAGAGCATCCGCACCGCCGCCACGATCTCGGCCAGCCCCCACCCGGCCAGCAGCAGCGGCACCCAGCGGATCGGCTCCGGCTGCACCACGGCCAGCACCGCCCCGACGGCCAGCACCAGCACCGGCCACCGGCTCCACACCGCGAGGGTCAGCGCCTGCTCCGGGCGCACGCGGTGCGACCCCGAGAGCGCCAGCATCCAGAGCATGTTGAGCAGCAGCCAGACCCCGTAGATCACCCCGACGAGCAGCACCGTCGCCAGCGGTGTCGCGATCAGGCTCAGCACGCGGGCCTCGGCCTCCAGCGTCAGGCCTGCCGTCAGCGCCTCCAGCACGTCCGTCTCCGCGCCCGCCCAGAGCACGACGGCCCCGATCACGCCGGCTCCCAGCGCCACCACCGCTGCCAGCCCGAACCCGGCCCACGGCTCAGCGGACCGGCCGCGCTGCAACGCTTCGTGGTAGTACGCGTGCCGCGTGAAGTAGCGCGGCACGAGCTGCCGGAAGCGTGGCGCAAATGCCAGCGCCAGCGCCAACGTCAGCGCCAGCACCCACCCGGCGATCACGAAGGTCGGCGTGTTCTCGGGCGCCGCCGGCTCCGGTCCAGCGTCGAAGGCGAAGACCCGCTGCCGCCCCGTGTAGAACCCCATCAGCACCTCGAGAGCCGGGCGCGGCGCATCGTCAGGCCCGAGCAGCCCGAACGGAGCCTCGACGCCGTCGCGCCATGCGTAGACGAACACCGCCACGGGCGGAGACTCCAACGCGACCAGATCGCCTAGCCCGTCTTCGAGAAACCGTGCCTGCGCGGCCGGCGACCGCGGCGTCCGGTGCCCGCCGGAGCGGTCGTCCACCGCCGCCCCGATGCTGCCAATCCCGACCGGCCCGTCGTGCGCCGCGCGCCAGCGCCGGACGAGGCCCAGCGGCTCGTGCCCCCGGGCGTCGAGCATCACGAAATCCACCGACGTGGAGCACACGTCGTGATACAGAAAGTGCGAGAGGTAGTAGGTCTGCGCGCCCGGCAGGCCGGCGCTGCGGACGCGGTCGGTGAGCGTTTGGACGTAGGCGCAGGCCGCCGGGTCACTCGTATCGACGAACCGGGCGAGGCCAAAGGCCCGCGCCGACGGGTGGTCCCGGGCCAGGGCGAGCGCCGCCTCTAGCTCGCGCTCCGCAAAGGCGAGGGTGTCGGCGAGCCGCGCCGCCGGCAGGCCCGCCACCGGCAAGTCCTGGTAGACCTGAAGGCCGAGGATGTCCGCCATCCGCAGGATCGTCGCGCGCGTGACGAGGTCTGTTCGTACCGCCTCGACGCCGGCCTCGCGCATCGCCCGGAGGTCGCGCACCGCCAGCTCGAGGCTGTCCGGCTGCCGCCACACCACCCCTTCGACGAAGCCCGACCCGGACGGGGAAGCCGGTTGCGCGAGGGCGGGCGCAGCCGTCAGGAGCAGCAGGGCGATGAGAAACGGACGAGGCATAGACGGGAGGAGACAAGCCAGGAACGGAAGGTAGCACCGCCGCCGCCCGCGTTCCACCCCCTCGCCTTCTCAGCCCGCCTCGCCCCGCGCCGCCGCGACGCGCTCGCGCGGCCGGGCCAACGGTGTCATCCGGCTTCCAGAGCCCCTCTGCCCAAACTCGTCTCCGGCGGCTACAGGCTCAGCCGGTCGCGGAGCTCGCGGGAGCGGCTGCGACTGGCGATGACCTCGTGCCCGCCGACGAGCACGAGCTTGTAGCGCCCGCTGAACCAGGGGATCATCTCGCGGATCTGACCGAGCTGCACGATGGCCGAGCGGTGAACCCGGACGAAGGCCGCCGGGTCGAGCCGCCGCTCGAGCGCGTCGAGCGTGTGGGAGACGATGTGGCGGCTGGGCGTGGCCGGGCCGGCGGCGTCGGGGAGCACGTAAAGCCGCGTGATGCCGTCCTCGACCTCGGCCGAGACCAGCCGCTCCACGGGCACGATCACCAAGCGGTCCGAGCCAGGGATCGAGAGCTGCTGGAGGTAGTCGCCACTCGGGGCCGGCGCAGCAGGCTGCCGGTCGAGGTAGTCGAGCAGCTCGCCGAGGCGCTCGTCGCGGCGCTCGCTGCCGGCCAGCTTCTCGGCGCGCTCGAGGGCGAGGGCGAGGCGCTCCTGCTGGACGGGCTTGAGGAGGTAGTCGACCGCACTGGCCTCGAACGCCTGCAAGGCATGTTCGTCGTGGGCCGTCGTGAAGACGACGACCGGCCGGTGCTCGGGCGAGAGCCGGTCCAGCACGTCGAACCCGTCGAGGCCCGGCATCTGGATGTCGAGCAGCACCAGGTCCACGCCGCCAGCCTCGATCCGCTCCAGGGCCTCAACCCCATCGGCAGCCTCGCCGACGACCTCGAGGCGACCGTCGTCTTCGAAGGGCTTGAGCAGGCGGGCGAGCCGGCGGCGCGCCGGGACCTCGTCGTCTACGATGAGCGTTTGGAGCATGAGGCGTGATTCGTGGAACGTGAGATTGGCTGCGCCGGGCTTCGGGTCGTGGGGGAGCGCTGAGGGACTAGGGCGAGCAGGAGGCGGCTGACGCTCGTGAGCAGAGCAAGGCGGTGAGCATGAGCTTCTTCGTCAAGCACGGGGCGCGCTTCAAAGTACCAACTGCGACTTTCCCTCGCCGAGCCTAGGGCTGCAAATCCAGACAGTCTCTTGAACGTCATCCCATTCACTCTGGGAGATCATCTCTGGAAGATCATCTCTAGAAGATCATCGCAGCGGCTTCTGCCATCCCACGACCCGAAGGCCGGCGCAGCCAATCACGTTTCACGAATTGGAATGATCAGCCGTGCCGTCGTTCCCGTCTCCGCATCGCTGGAGAGCCGCAACAGGTCGTCCCGGCCGTAGAGCTGCTCCAGGCGCGCGGCCACGTTCCTCAGCCCGATCCCGAAGAAGTCCGGCGGCGAGGCCGTCTCGGCGAGGCCATCGCCGCCGGGCCCGGCGGTAGCGCCGAAGAGCGCGGGGATGCCGAGGCCCGTGTCGGTGACGCACAGCTCGGCGTGCTCGGCGTGGCGGCGGCTGGCGAGGGTCAGCGTGCCGCCGCCGCGCTTGCGCTCGATGCCGTGCTTGACGGCGTTCTCGACGAGCGTCTGCACGGCGAAGGCCGGCACGGGCAGGTCGCGGAGCGAGTCGTCCCAGTCGCGCTCGATGCGGAGGTTCTGGCCGAAGCGGGCCTGCTCGATGGCGAGGTAGTCCTCGACGAGCCGCGCCTCGTCGGCCAGCGGGACGAAGGTGCGGCTGCCGGTCTGGAGGATGTAGCGGAAGATGCGGGCCAGGCGCTCGACGGTGCCCTCGGCCTCGCGCGGCGTCTCCTCGATGAGCGCGGCGATGGTGTTGAGCGTGTTGAAGAGGAAGTGCGGGTTGATCTGCGCCCGGAGCGCGGCGAGCTGCGCCTCGGCGCTCTGCCGAACGAGTGCCTTCTCGCGCTCGACCAGGGCGAGGCGCTCCGTGGCGAGCGCGAGCTGCCCACAGAGCGAGCGCAGCACGGCCACGTCCTCGAGGTTGTAGACCGCCCGCCGCCGCGCCTTGGCCCCGAGCACGAGCAGGCCCGCCGGCTCGGTCTCGCCCCCCGCCACCGGCACGGCGAGCGCCACGCCATGCTGCTTCAGCAGCGCGTCGTCGGCCGCCGGCAGGTCGCTCTCGTCCAGCTCGGCGTTGCGCGACCAGACGGTGCCGGCCCGCTGAATCCGGTCCCACACCTGGCGCAGCTCGGCCTCGGTGAAGTACGGCGGGTCGGGGTGGTAGGTCGCCCGAATCCACTCCGCCTCGGCGTCGGGCGTCGGGGCCGCCGGGTCGCGCAGGAAGAGGACGGCCGAGCGCGCACCGAGCGCCTCGCCGGCCGTCTGCACGGTCTCCTGCGCGAGGCGGCGGGCGTCGAGGATCAGCCGCATCCGCTCGCTGAAGGCCTGGAGCTGGGCCCGCGCCCGCTGCCGGTCCGTCACGAACCAGGTGGACGTGTAGCGCCGCAGCAGCCGCACGCCGCGCTCGGCGACGAGCATCAGCACGAGCACGTAGCCCCCGGCCACGACCTGGTGCGGCCACCCGCCCAGCCCTGGCAGCGCGCGCTCCACGAGCACCAGCCCCCCGACGACGACGAAGAACGCCGCTCCGAAGACGGCTAGATACGCGAACGCCCGCGTCACCACGGCGTCCGCGCGCCCGTGCCGCAGCGTGGCGATGGAGGCGAGCCCGACCGGAGCCAGCGACAGGAGCTGGATCAGCACGATCAGCCCGCCGACCGTCGCGTCGGAAACCGCCCCCAGCAGCGGCACGATGCCGTAGACCGACAGCGCCCCGAGCGCGGCCAGCAGGAACACCGCACCGCTCCCCACCCGGCTCCACGCCGTCGAGGCCGGCACCGCGTCGCCCTCCTCGGTCTCGTCGACCGACCGCGCGGTCAGCGTCAGCCCCGTCGCCGCCGCGACGTAGCAGCAGACGTAGAACAGGATCGGCGCGATGAGGGCGTCGACCGTCAGCGGCCCGACGGCCCCCCAGCTCACGGCCCCCAGCACGAGCACCCCGAGCACGAGCGCCGGCCCGTAGATGAGCGCGACGAAGGCCCGCGTTCGCAGCCGGGCCACGTCCGCCAGCACGTGGTGCAGCAGCAGCGCCGGGAACAGCACCCACCCGCCGAGCGCCAGCAGCGTCACCACCTGGAAGAACGTCGCATACGCCCCCCCTACCGGCGGCCCGATGACCGTCAGGCTCACCAGCCGAGACAGGTTGCCGAACACCCACAGCGACGCCGCCCCGAAGAGCGCAAACGACCGCCTCGCCCGGGGCGACCGCCCGACGAGCGGCGCGACGATCACGAGCCCGAGCAGGTGCAGGAACGCCGCCAGCGAGAAGCCCCACAGCGAGGTCTGCCACAGCGCCCCGCCGAGCGGGTAGAGGAAGGTCGGGTAGCGCGAGATCGGAATCTCGAACGACTGCAGCCGGTCCCCTTGCACCACGTCGTAGACGAGCGTGTCGCCCGGCGCGACGCCCTCGACGGCGCGCTTGAGGTCGGGGGCCGAGAAGAACTGCTGGAACTCGAACTGGTAGAGCACGGCCCCCTGCCGGAGGCCCGAGGCGAAGGCCGTCCCGCCCGGGTAGACGTAGGCCGCCACGATCTCGCCGTCGCGGTCCTGCCACTGCACCCAGTCGAACCCGCGCGGGGCCGAGGCGCGGGGCGTCTCCCCCGTCACCTGCGCGATCTCCCACCAGTCCGCCACCAGCCGCCCCAGCATCAGCAGCGACACGAGGGGCACGAGCGCGACGAACGCCCGCAGCACAACCGACCGATCTCGGAGAGCCATGAGGGCGGTGGACAGAGGACGGGAGACAGAGGGCGGTGGGCAGCGAGCGGAAGGTAACGGTCTCCTTACCTTGGATGGTCTCTCCCACGCTCTCCCGAATTCTGTGCCTCTCGTCGATACCCACGCTCACCTCTACCTCGACCGCTTCGAGGCCGACCGCCTCGCGGTCATCGGACGGGCGAAGGCGGCGGGCGTCGCAGCCATCCTGCTGCCCGCCATCGACGGGCCTTCGGTCCGCGCCGCGCTCGAGCTGTGCGAGCAGCACCCCGGCTTCTTCTGGGCGATGGCCGCCCTCCATCCCTCCGAGGTGAAGGACGCGACCGAGGCCGACTTCGAGGCCGTCCGCGCCTTCTGCGACCGGCCGGAGGTCGTCGCCGTGGGCGAGAGCGGACTGGACTACTACTGGGACCGCTCGTTCAACGCGAAACAGCAAGACTTCCTCCGCCGCCACGCCCGCCTCGCCGCCGAGCGCGACCTCCCGCTCGTGCTCCACAACCGCGACGAGAAGGGCCGCGACGCCGCCTCGCGCGACCTGGTAGCGATCCTCCGGGAGATCAACGCTGAGCCGGGCAGCGGGCGTCTGCGCGGCGTCTTCCACTGCTTCGGCGGGCCGGCGTGGCTGGCGGACGAAGTCCTCGACCTCGGCTTCCACATCGGCCTCGGCGGGACGCTCACGTTCAAGAACGGCGGCGTGCCGGACGCCATCGCGGCCGTGCCGCTGGAGCGGATCGTGCTCGAGACCGACGCGCCGTACCTCGCGCCCGCGCCGCACCGAGGCAAGCGGAACGAGCCAGCCTACGTCCGCTTGGTCGCCGAGAAGCTGGCCGAGGTCCGGGGCCTCTCCGTCGAGGACATCGAGGCGGTGACGACGGCGAACGCGGTGGCACTGTTCGGGGTGTGACCCCCCGTTTCGAGAGCGCATCGGGCTACGCCCTCAAGCACTCCCGAAACTGTCCCCCTTGTGAAGGGGGACAGCCGCGCGTTGCTGAGAGCGAGCTTTGCGAGCGACCGCGAGCGCGGCGACCGGTCTGCGAGGTTACGACGCGCCTCCAGAACCGTCTACAGGTCCCAAGCCCCCGAGGACCGATGACACGCCGCCTGTACAACCTCCCCGCGCAGAAGCCGGCGCGTCGGCACCTCCGCACGCGCGGCACCCCTGCCGAGGCTGCGCTCTGGCTCCGCCTCCAGCGGCGGCAGCTCGGCGGACGGCGGTTCCGGCGGCAGTTCAGCGTCGGCCCCTACATCCTCGACTTCTACTGCCCGCGCGAACGTCTCGCTGTCGAGCTAGATGGGGCCGTGCACGATGACCCCGTACAGCGCGCCTATGACACCGAGCGCACCCGGCACCTCGGCGGGCTAGGCATCCGGGTGGTGCGGTTTGAGAACCGGGCGGTGTTCGAGGCACCGGAGGCGGTGCTGGCTGCGATTGCGACGCATTTTGAGTAGGAACCCACCGGACCTCCGTTCAGGCCGCGCATTGCTGCGCTCAGGCACGGCCTAAACTGTCCCTCTCGCACCCCCCGCTTTCCAATCCATCGCTACGCTCAGGGATTGGAAAGCTGTCCCCCTTTTCAAGGGGGACAGTTCGGTGCCGCTGGGAGCGACAGCGACCGCAAACCGAATGGGGGGTCCAGCAAAAACCCCGCGCGCACCGAAGCACGCGCGGGGTCGAGGGACAACCCTGGCGAGGTCGTCCGGAGGAGACGCAGCAAGACTACGGACCGCCGGTGCCAACGGCATGGCACAGCCCTGCGGCTGCGTTTCTGATTTCTCGTTACCTGGTTTCTGGTTGGGCACCCCGGCCGTGCTCGCTGAACCAGAAACTGGAACGTGAAGCCTCGCCGCAGGCAAACAGCCCGAAGGGTCAGTCCATCATCTTGCGGAGGAACGCCGGCACGTCCGAGTCGTCGGCATGGTCGCGCTCGTGGCGGCGCTTGAAGTCGTCGGCCTGGAGGCGGCGAACGTTCGCCGGGCGCTTCTCAGTCGCCGGGCGCTTCTTGGTGGTCTCGGCCTCGTCGCCCGAGAGGGCCGGGGTGCGGCGCTCGTAGGCAGGCGTGTCGAGGTGCTTGAGGTTGTCCTCGCCCTTGTAGCCCGGCACCGGCTCGTCGCCGGCGAGGCGGACGGTGCGGCGGACGCGGGCGTCGCGGCGCTCGGTCTCGAAGCCGGTCGCGATGACGGTCACGCGCAGCTCGCCGTCCATCGCCGGGTCGATCACGGTGCCGAAGATGACCTCGGCCTCGTCGCCGGCCTCGCGCTGGATCACGGACGTCGCCTGCGTGGCCTCGCGGATGCCGAGGTTCTCGCCGCCGGTGATGTTGACGAGCACGTTGCGCGCGCCCGAGATCGAGACGCCGCCGAGCAGCGGGCTGGAGATGGCCTCGAGGGCGGCGCGCTCGGCGCGCTTGTCGCCCTGCGCGGTGGCGCTGCCCATGATGGCCGTGCCGCCGTCCTCCATCGTCGTCCGCACGTCGGCGAAGTCGAGGTTGATGATGCCGTGGACCGTGATGAGGTCCGAGATGCCGCGGGTCGCGTTGTAGAGCACGTCGTCGGCCATCTCGAAGGCCGCCATCAGCGTGGTGTCGTCCTCGGCGATGTCGAGCAGGCGCTCGTTCGGGATGACGATCAGCGTGTCGACGGTCTCCTTCAAGAGGTCGAGGCCCTCGCTGGCGGACTTCATCCGCTTGCGGCCCTCGCAGTCGAACGGCTTGGTCACGATGGCGACGGTCAGGATGCCCATGCGCTTGGCGATGGCGGCCACGACGGGCGCGCCGCCGGTGCCGGTCCCGCCGCCCATGCCGGCGGTGACGAAGACCATGTCGGAGCCGGCGATCGACTTCTCGATCTCGGTGCGGCTCTCCTCGGCGGCCTCGGCCCCGACGAACGGACGCGCGCCCGCGCCGAGCCCCTTGGTGAGTTCGCGGCCGACCTGGAGCTTGGTGGGGGCCTTGTTCATGCCGAGCGCTTGCGCGTCGGTGTTGATCGCCACGAACTCTACGCCGTGGATGCCCTTGCCGATCATGTTGTTGACGGCGTTGCCGCCGCCGCCGCCGACGCCGACGACTGAGATTTTGGGTTTTTCCTTCGCGTCGGTGTCGAAGGCGAAGCGGGTGCTGAGTGGGGTGTTGGTGTCCATGATGGTTGTCTCCGGATGTTTTACGCCAGGGGGTCCTGCGATTGGTGATTTTGGATTGGGGGTTTTGGATTTTGGATTGGGCCGGCTTCCGAACCGGAAATCCCTACTCCAAAATCCAAAAGCGTTAGAGTTCGTCGAACCAGCTCTTCATGCGGCCGGCGATCTTGGTCACGAGCGTGTCGCCGTCGTGGCCTGCGCCGACCGTCAGCAGGGCCGACTCCGTGGTCTCGTGGCGGAGCCCGTAGAGCACCAGGCCCACGGCCGTCGCGTAGATCGGGTCGGCGACCTCCTCGACCAGGCCGCCGGCCAGCCCGAACGGGGTCCCGAGCCGGGCCTCGACGCCCAAGACCTCCGACGCCAGCTCGGCCGTGCCCCGCGTCAGGCTGCCGCCGCCGGTGAGGACCACGCCCGCCGAGAGGTGCCGCCCGTAGCCGGAGCGCTTGATCTCGATGCCGACGATCTCCATGATCTCCTCCAGCCGGGGCTGGATGATCTGGGCGAGGGTGCTCTGGCCGATGGCCTTCTCGGGCCGCCCGCCGATGCCGGGGATCGTGATCTCCTGGTCCTCCTCGACCAAGTCCACGAGCGCGACCCCGAACTGCCGCTTGAGGCGCTCGGCCTGGTCGTCGAGGATGCCCAGCCCCTTGCGGAGGTCGTCGGTGACCTTGTTGCCGGCGACCGCGACGACGGCGGTGTGCCGGATCGTCTGGTCCTCGAAGACCGCGATGTCGGTGGTGCCGCCGCCGATGTCGATCAGCGCCACGCCGACCGCCTTCTCGTCGTTGTGGAGCACGGCGTAGGACGATGCCAGCGGCTCGAGGACGATGTCGGCGACCTCGTAGCCCGCCTTCTCGATGCAGCGGTAGACGTTCTTGGCCGCCGAGACGAGGCCGGTGATGATGTGGACGTTGGCCTCGAGGCGGATGCCGCTCATCCCAATGGGGTCGGCGACGCCGTCCTGGCCGTCGACGATGAACTCCTGCGGGATCACGTGCAGGATCCGGCGGTCCGCCGGCAGGGCGACGTGCTGGGTGTCCTCGAGGAGGCGGTCCACGTCGCGCTGCGTGATCTCGCCGTTGCGGCTGGAGATGACGCCCCGGCTCTGGAAGCTCTGGATGTGGTCGCCGGCGATGCCGACGTAGACGCTGCGCGCCTCGACGCCGGCGGCGCGCTCGGCCTCGCCGACGGCCTCTTGGACCGCCGCGACCGTCCGGTCGATGTTGACGACGACGCCGCGGTTGAGGCCGTCCGAGTGGGCGACGCCGACGCCGAGGACGTTGATCCGGTCGAGGTCGTCGGCGGCGGCGACGACGGCGCAGACCTTCGTCGTCCCGATGTCTACGCCGACTACGATGCGTTCATTCATGGCTGTTGGTTGTTAGTGGTTCGTTGTTAGTGGTGTGGTGGTTAGTGGTGTGGTGGCGGGCTTTTTATCCGTTCCCCGCCCTCGTCCGTCACGATCTGCCCGTCGAAGCGGAGGTCGATCCGGCGGACGGGCGTGTTGGGGCGCGTGAGAAGGGCTTGGTGCCAGAAGGCGTGGAGGCGCGTGAGCTTGCCGGCGATGTCGGTGCGGCCGAGGGCGACGGGGAGCGCGCGGCCGTCCGGCGTGGGCGAGGTCGTGAGGGTGAGCAGGCCGCCCGCGCTGCGCTCGATGGAGGAGACGAGCGCGTCGGTCTCGGGCGGAGCCGCAGCGAGGGCGGCCAGGAGGTCGAGCACGGCCGCGTCGTCCGTTGGCGTGGTCGGCTGGAAGCGGCCGAAGGCACCGGTGAGGAGCGGCACGTCGTAGGCCGCGCCCGGCACGGCGGGCATCGTGAAGCCGGCGGCGTCGAAGAAGAAGGCCGGCCGGCCCGACGCGTCGAGCACGAGCGCGGTGGGCACGCGCTCCACCACGGCGATCTCGAGCGTGCCCGTCGGCCACCGCGTCACACTCGCGCGCTCGACCCACGGGTGCCGCCGCGCCCGGTCGGCCAGGAGCGCCGGGTCGAGCGAGAACAGCAGCGCCGAGTCCGGCACCGCGACCAAGCCGAGCACGGCGCTCGTGTCCGTGTGAACGGCCCCGGAGACGGCGACGGCACGCACCGGCACGGCGGCCTGCCACCGCCACCCGACGATGCCGAGCGCGACGAGGGCCGCGAGGCCGAGCACCCAGAGCACGCGGCGCACCCAGCGGCGGGTCTGTTTTTGGTCCGTCGTTTTCGCCATCAGGCTGCCTCCTCCCGGGATTTGAGGTCGGAGAGAAAAGCCTCGCCGCACTGCCAGATGTCGCCCGCGCCCATCGTGATCACGAGGTCGCCGGGGCGCGTCTCGTCCCGGAGGAACGCCGGCAGGTCGGTCTTGTCGGCGACGAAGCGTACGTCGCGGTGCCCATAGCGGGCGGCGAGGGTCGCGAGCATCCGGCCGGTCACCCCGTCGATGGGCTCCTCGCGCGCGCCGTAGATCTCGGTCAGGATCAGCACGTCGGCGTCGTAGAAGGCGCGGGCGAACTCCTCCTGGAAATCGCGCGTGCGCGAGTACAGATGCGGCTGGAAGACGGCGACGATCCGGCGGTCCGGCCAGCCGGTCGAGGCCGCCTCGAGCGTCGCCTCGATCTCGGTCGGGTGGTGGGCGTAGTCGTCGATCACGACCAAGCCGCCGACCTCGCCCTTGATCTCGAAGCGGCGGTCGACGCCGGTGAAGTCGCCGAGCGCCTGCTGAATCTTGGCGAACGGGATGTCGAGCTCGAGGCCGACCGCGACGGCGGCGAGGGCGTTGCGGACGTTGTGCAGGCCCGGCACGGCGAGCCGCACGTCGCCGAGCACCTCCTTGTCGCGGACCACGCCGAAGTGCGTCACCGGGCCGACCTGCTCGACGCCCTCGGCGCGGATCTGCGCTTGCCGGCTCGTGCCGTAGGTGATCGTCCGGCGCTCGATCTGGTTCAGGACCTCGCGCACGACGGGGTCGTCGAGGCAGAGGATGGCCGCGCCGAAGAACGGGACCGAGTTGGCGAACTCGACGAACGCGCCCTTGAGGTCGTCGAGGTCGCGGTAGATGTCGAGGTGGTCGGCCTCGATGTTGGTCACGACCGAGAGGACGGGCGTGAGGCGGAGGAAGGTGCGGTCGTACTCGTCGGCCTCGATGATGATGATGTCGCCCTCGCCCGAGACGGCGTTCGAGTCGAAGACGGTGACCTTGCCGCCGACGATGATGGTCGGGTCGAAGCCGCCCTCCTGCACGACGAGGCCGGTCATGCTGGTGGTCGTCGTCTTGCCGTGCGTGCCGGCGATGCCGACGCCGTACTTGGCGCGCATCAGCTCGCCGAGCATCTCGGCGCGGCGGATGATCGGGATGCGGCGGCGCTCGGCCTCGGCCGTCTCGGGGTTCTGGCTGGGCTTGACGGCCGAGGAATACACGACCACATCCGCGTCGGTGACCTGCTCGGCGGCATGGCCCTGGTGGACGGTCGCGCCGAGGGACTCGAGGCGCTCGGTGACGTCGTTGGCCTGGAGGTCGGAGCCGCTGACGCGGTAGCCGCGCGCGATCAGCACCTCGGCGATGGACGACATCCCGATCCCGCCGATCCCGACCATGTGGACGTTCTTGATTCGGCCGAAGCTCGCCTGCCTGCGCATCTGGTTCGTCATGCCGACCTCCGCGTCTGGGCGAGCGCCAAGACCGCCTCGGCGATGTCGCGCGCCGCGTCCGGCCGAGCGATGGCGAGCGCGGCGGCCTTCATTCCCGCGAGCCGGCCGGCATCCGCGAGGAGACCCTGCACGGTCGGCAGGAACGCAGCCAAGCGCGGCTCGGGCAGGAGGACGGCGGCCCCGGCGTCGGCGAGGGCGGCGGCGTTCTTGGTCTGGTGGTCGGCCGTGACGTTCGGGCTCGGGACGAGCACCGACGGCGTGCCGGTGACGGCGAGCTCGCTGCACGTGATCGCCCCGGCGCGGCAGAGGGCAAGGTCGGCGGCGGCATAGGCCAAGTCCATCCGGTCGAGGTATTCCAAGAGCCGCAGCCGGGGGTGGGCCTGAACCCGGCCTTGCAGCTCGGCGAAGTAGCGCCGCCCGGTCTGCCAGACGATGGAGAGCGTCTCGTCGGCCAGGAGCGCGGCGAGGTGGTCGGCGAGGGCGTCGTTGATCGGCCCGGCCCCGAGCGACCCGCCCATCGCCAGAAGCACCCGCTGCCCGTCGGCGATCCCGAAGTGGGCGCGCGCCGCCTTAGCCTCGGCCTCGGCGAGGTCGGCGCGGACGGGGTTGCCGGTGAGCACGCACCGAGCCGCCGGGAAGTAGGCCTTCGCGGCTTCGAAGGCGACGAAGATGCGCTCGGCGCGTTTCGCGAGCAGCTTGTTGGTCGCCCCGGCGTAGGCGTTCTGCTCCTGGATGGCGAGCGGCACGCCGCGCAGCGTCGCCGCGAGCCCGACCGGCCCGGCGACGTACCCGCCCGTCCCGACCACCACGTCGGGGTCGAACCCGCCGACGAGCGTCCAGCTATCCCCAAGTCCCATCGCGAGCTTGAACGGGAAAGCGAGGAGCTTGGGCGAGAGCGTCCGCGGAAAGCCGCTCACGGTTACGGCGTGGATCGGGTAGCCCGCCTTCGGGACGGCCTCCCACTCCATCCGGTCGCGCGTGCCGGCGAACGCAATCGCTGCGTGCGGCGCGACGGCGCGCACCGCGTCCGCGATGGCGATGGCGGGATAGACGTGCCCGCCGGTCCCGCCGCAGGCGAACAGGACCCGGAGGTCAGAGATGCGGGGTGCGCTATGGGAAGTGGAGGAGGTCAGGATTGGGATACGTTTGGAAAAGACGCTGGCGTAGGGGCGACCGGCCGGTCGCCCCTACAGGTTCAGGTGGCACTGGCGTGGCGGGAGACGTTCAGCAGCAGGCCCGCCATCACGCCGGTGGCGAGGAGCGAGGTGCCGCCGTAGGAGACGAACGGCATCGGCAGGCCGGTGACGGGAAACAGCCCGCTCGCCACGCCCGCGTTGACGAAGCCGTAGAGCACGAGCACCGTCGTCAGCCCGACCGCGAGGAAGAGGCCGAGCGGGTCCGGGGCCTGCCGGGCGATCCGCAGGAACCCCCGGAAGAGCAGCAGTACGAAGGCGAACAGGAGCGCGCCCGCGCCGACGAGCCCCCACTCCTCGGCGACGATGGCGAAGATGAAGTCGTTGTACGGGGCCGGCAGGAAGTCGCGCTGCACGCTCTTGCCCGGCCCGACGCCCGTCAGCCCGCCCATCGCAATCGCGATCCGCGCCTGGCGCGCCTGGTAGCCCTCGTCCTGGTCCGAGAAGACGGCCGCCGCCTCGGTGTTCGAGAACACCTTCACTCCGGTCCAGCTCTCGACGCGCGCCGCGCGCTGCGGCGACGACAGCAGAAACAGGCTCGCCAGCACCAGGCCGGCCGCCGCCAGCCCGCCGAGGTGGAGCCACCGCACGCGGCCGATCACCATCATCGCCCCGACCGCCGCCGAGAGCACGACCGCCGTCGACAGGTCCTCCAGCCCGATCAGCAGGATCGTCGGGACGGTCCACAGCAGGAGCGGGACGAAGCCGCGCTCGAACTCCTCGATGTAGGCCTGCTTCCGGGCCAGCAGCACGGCCAGGTGCAGGATGAGCGCGACCTTGGCGAGGTCGGACGGCTGGAACGAGACCCCGCCGACCTCCAGCCACCGCTGCGCCCCGCCGAGCACGACGCCCGAGACCTGCACTGCTGCCAGCAGCAGCAGCGCTCCGGCCAAGAGCCACTTCGAGAGCCGCGCCAGCCGCCGGTAGTCGAGCAGCGACACCACGCCGACGGCCGCGAGCGCGAGGCCGGTCCGCCCGAGGTGGCGGAAGAGGAAGCGCTCGGTGTCGCCGCCGGACTTGGTCTCGGCCAGGAACGAGAGCGCGCTGTAGACCGCCACCACGCCGAGCGCGGCGAGCGCGACGACGACCCACACGACGAGCTTGTCGGCGGGCTGCATCGCCGCAGCGCGGGTTCGGATATGGGAAGCGACTGTTGCCATCGGTGAGGGTGTAGGGGCGACCGGCCGGTCGCCCCTGCGGGGATGGTTCGGTTACAGGCTGTTGACGAGGCGCTTGAACTCGTCGCCGCGCTCCTCGTAGTTGCGGTACATGTCGAACGAGGCGCAGGCCGGGCTGAGGAGGATCGCGTCGCCGTCCTCGGCCATCAGGCGGGCGAACTGGATGGCCTCCTCCATCGAGTGGGCGCGGGCGGCGGCCTTGGCGTGGTCGCCGAGCTCGAGCACCACCTTGTCGCCGCTCTCGCCGAGGCCGACCACGCCGCGGCAGCGCTCGCGGACGAGCGGCTGGAGCGAGGCGTAGTCGTTGCCCTTGTCGCGCCCGCCAGCGATCAGGACGACGGGCTCGTCGAAGCTCTCGAGCGCGTACCAGACGGCGTTGACGTTGGTCGCCTTCGAGTCGTTGACGTAGCGGACGCCCCGGAACGTGCGGACGGCCTCGAGGCGGTGCGGGACGCCCTCGAACGAGGCGAGGCTCTCGCGCACCACGTCGGACGAGATCTCCATCGCCCGCGCCGCGACGGCCGCCGCGAGCGAGTTGTAGAGGTTGTGGCGGCCGCGCAGCGCGAGGTCGGAGGCGGGCATGAGCACGTCGTCCATCATGGGGTTCTCGTCGGGTGAGGGCAGGCGGAGGACGAGGTGGCCGTCGCGGAGGAAGGCCCCTCGGTCCAGGTCGTGTTCGAGGCTGATCGGACAGAGCGTGACGCCGTCCGGGGCGTCGCGCTCGGCGCGCTCGCGCAGCAGGTCGTCGTCCTGGTTGTAGACGAGCACGTCGCCGGGCTGCTGGTTTTCGAAGAGCCGGAGCTTGCTCGCGGCATAGCGTTCGAAGGAATGGTCGTAGCGGTCGAGGTGGTCGGGCGTGATGTTGAGCAGGACCCCGACGTGGGGGCGGAAGGCGTCGATGTGGTCGAGCTGGAAGCTGGAGACTTCGAGCACGACCGTCGTCCCGCCGGCGCACTCGGCGACCCGGTCCGCGAAGGCGGTCCCGATGTTGCCGGCGACGACGAGCGGGCGCTCGGCTGTGCGAAACACGTGGGCGACGAGGGAGGTCGTCGTGGTCTTGCCGTTGCTGCCGGTGATGGCGACGATCGGGGCGTCGCAGAACCAGGACGCGACCTCGATCTCGGAGTAGACCGGCAGGCCGCCGCCGAGGGCGTGCTGCACCAGGCTCGCGGTGGTCGGCACGCCGGGCGAGACGGCGAGGAAGTCGGCGTCGAGCGCGCGCGCGGTGTGGCCGCCGAACTCGTAGCCGACCTGCGCGGCGTCGAGCTCGGCTTCGAGGCCGGGGGCGGGGTTTCCCTGCTCCGTGAGGAACACGTCCGCCCCCCGCTCGGCGAGGAGCCGCGCCACCGCCAGGCCGGAGCGCGCTCCGCCGACGACGGTGACCTTCGTATCTGTGACGTCGCGGCTCATCGGATGCGGAGGACGAGGAGGGTGAGGATGACGAGCATCGCCGTCACGATCCAGAAGCGGATCACGATCTTGGCCTCGTGCACGCCGAGCGCCTCGTAGTGGTGGTGCAGCGGGGCCATCTTGAAGACGCGCACGCCTTCGCCCGTCGTGGCCTTGGTGTACTTGAAGTAGCCTGTCTGGATGATGACCGACAGCGTCTCGACGAAGAAGATGGCGCACAGCACCGGCAGCAGCAGCTCCTTCTTGATCATGATCGCGACGGTCCCGATGGCCGCGCCGAGCGCGAGCGAGCCGGTGTCGCCCATGAAGACCTGCGCCGGGTAGCCGTTGTACCACAGGAACCCGAAGCACGCCGCCGCCATCGCCGCGACGAAGACCGTCAGCTCGCCCGAGAGCGGGAGGTAGAGGTCGTTCACGAAGTCGGCGAGGTTGGCATTCCCGGTGATGTAGACCAGCCCGACCAGGCCAATCGAGACGAACGCCGCCGTGCCGGTCGTCAGCCCGTCGAGGCCGTCGGTGATGTTGACGGCGTTCGAGACGGCCGTCACGATGAAAACGACGATCGGGATGTAGATCAGCCAGCCGAGGTCGAAGCCGACGAGCGGGCTGAGGAAGTCGTAGTCGAACGTGCCGTCGGCGATGAAGGGCAAGCTCGTGAGGGTGTTGGTCTCGCGAAAGACGGGCAGGAAGTAGAGCGCCGCGCCGAGGACGAGGCCGAGCGAGGTCTGCCCGGCGATCTTGGTCCACTCCTCGACGCCCTGCTTGTCGCGCTTGACGACCTTGATGTAGTCGTCGGCAAAGCCGATCGCGCCCATCCAGACCGTCGAGAGCAGGACGAGCAGGATGTACGGGTTGGTGAGGTCGCCCCAGAGGAGGGTCGCGCCGCAGAGGGCGAGCAGGATGATGATGCCGCCCATGGTCGGGGTGCCGGCCTTGTGCTCGTGGCTGACGGCCCCGGCGTCGTCGCCCTCGCGGACGGTCTCGCCGAGCTGGCGGGTGCGGAGGAAGAGGATGATCCGTTTCCCGGCGAAGAGCGCGATCAGCAGCGCCGTCACCGCCGCGAGCGAGGCGCGGACGGTGATGAAGCCGAAGACCTGGAAGCCCGGCGGGGCGTAGGTCGTCTCCAGCCAGTGGAAGAGGTGATAGAGCATCGCGGGGTCAGCGAAGAGGTCGAGGTCGGCGAAGGGACACACCGCCGGTGTGTCCGTACGACGTCATGACGACGTCATGATTGGGTGGGCGTGGCGCGGTGGGCGAAGGCGGCGCGCACGGCCGCGCGGTCGTCGAAGGCCCGGCGCTCGGTGCCGACGATCTGGTAGGCCTCGTGGCCCTTGCCGGCGACCACCACCACGTCGCCCGGCGCGGCGGCGGCGGCGGCGGCGGCATCGCGGATCGCCTCGGCGCGGTCCGGGGTCACGGTCGCGGTGTCGGCCGAGGTCATGCCGGCGAGGATCTCGGCGAGGATCGCGCCGGGCGGCTCGGTGCGCGGGTTGTCGTTCGTCAGGATCACCCGGTCGGCGAGGCGCTCGGCGATGGCCCCCATCGCGGGGCGCTTGGCGCGGTCGCGGTCGCCGCCGCAGCCGACGACGCAGGTCAGCGCGCCGCCCTCGGGCATCATGTCGCGCACGGTGGCGAGGACGTTCTCGAGCGCGTCCGGCGTGTGGGCGTAGTCGACGACCGCGAGCACGCCGTCATCGGAGCGGATGGTCTCGAGGCGGCCTGGCACTGGCGGGGCCTCCTGGAGCGCGTCGAGCACGGCGGCGGCGGGGTAGCCGAGCGCCGCGCCGGTGGCGTAGGCGGCGGCGAGGTTGTAGGCGTTGAACGCCCCGGCGAGGCGGTAGCGCCGGACCTCGCCGCCGAGCCGCAGCCGGAGGCCCGCGAGGCTGTTCTCGACGATCTCGAACGAGACGTCCTCCTCGGCCGAGACGTCCTCCTCGGCCGAGACGTCCTCCTCGGCCGAGACGTCCTCCTCGGCCGAGACGTCCTCCTCGGCCGAGACGTCCTCCTCGGGCCGGTCTTCAAAATCGTCGGCGGCGCGGTGGGACCTACGAGCTTCCGGGTCAGGGAAGCCCTGTCCGTAGGTCACGGTCCGCGCCGCCGACCCCTTCACCATCGCCGTCCAGGACAGGTCGTCCCGGTTGGCGATTACCACGGCCCCCTCGGCGAGGCCTACGAAGAGCGATGCTTTCGCGTCGCGGTAGGCCTCTACCGAACCGTGGTAGTCAAGATGGTCATGGGTAAGGTTGGTGAAAATCGCGGCGGCAAACTGCTGGCCCCGCGTGCGGCTCTGGGCGAGCGCGTGGCTCGACACCTCCATCGCGCACGCCGTGCAGCCGGCGTCCGCCATCCGGCGGAGGAGCGCGTTCAGCGCGAGCGCGTCCGGCGTCGTGTGCGTCGCCGCTTGGGTCTCGCTCCCGATCCGCACCTCGATGGTCCCGACGAGACCCGCCGTTTCGCCGAGCGCCGAGAGGAGGTGGTGGAGCAGGAAAGCCGTCGTCGTCTTGCCGTTCGTTCCGGTCACGCCCACGAGCCGCAGCGCCCGGCTCGGGTGGTCGAAGAAGACGGCCGCCGCCTCGGCGAGGGCGGCCCGCGTGTCCGTGACGGTCACGAGAGCCGCCCCGCCCAGTGTTTCGGGAGGCGACTGGCAGACTACGGCCGTCGCCCCGTGTTGCACAGCCTTGTCAAGGAACAGGTGCCCGTCGGCGTGCGCTCCGCGTATCGCGAAGAAGCAGCCGTTCGGGCCGACGGCTCGGCTGTCGTGCGCGAGCCCGTCGATGGGGATATCAAGGTTTCCCGTGGCCGCCACGAGCAGCCCCGCCTCGCGGAGAGGAGCCAGCAGGCTGCGGAGCGGAAGCGGCTCACGACGGCTCACGGGAAGGAGTGGCAGGTCAGGCGCGCGGACGCGGGCAGCGAGGCCCCCGGCGCGGGCGACTGATCGGTGACGACGCCGGCTCCGCCAAGCTGCGCGGTGACGCCGAGCGCGGCCAGCCATGCCGCGGCCTGCCGGGCGCTCAGGCCCCGCACGTCTGGCATCTGACCCTGAGTGGTTTCGGTGGGAGCGGTGCCGGCAGACGCCACGGCGGCGAGGCGGACCGTCCGGCGCAGCTCGGTGTCGAGCCCTGCGCCGGGGTGTTGGACGGTCGCCTCCCGCCAAGCGTCGCCCTCGGTGGCGACGGCGAAGCCGAGCGTGCGAAGCTGCTGCGCGGCGACCGCCTGCGGCCGGCCGGTCACGTCCGGCAGCACGGCCGCGAGACGGACTGGGAGCGAGTCGGCAGCGGCGGTGTGCCCGGCGAGCGTGGGCATCACGCCGGTCCAGCGCGCGGCGGTGCGCGCGAAGACGGGGGCCGAGACGGTCCCGCCGTAGCGCCCGGTCTTCGGGTGGTGCATCAGCACGAGCAGCACCACCTTGGGGTCGTCCGCCGGGAACATCCCGACGAAGGTGGCGCGGTAGATGCTGGTGTAGCCGCCGGCGGTGGCGAGCCGGGCCGTGCCCGTTTTGCCCGCGATGCGAAGCCCCTCGACGGCCGCCTTCGGCGCGGTCCCGCCCTCGGCGACGACCCGCTCGAAGAGGGGCCGGAGCGTCGCGGCGGTCTCGGCGCGGAAGGCGCGGCGGACCGAGTCCTGCGGCGCGCGCCACAGCGTCCGCCCCGCCACGTCCCGCCGCTCGGCGACGAGGTACGGGTGGACGAGCACGCCGCCATTGGCGAGCGCGGCGTAGGCGGCGGCGATCTGCAGCGGCGTCGCGTTGACGGCATAGCCAATGCTCATCGACGTCTTGGTGGTGCCGCTCCAGCGCTCCGGCTTGCGGAGCGTCCCGCCGACCTCGCCCGGCAGGTCGATGAGCGTCGCCTGCCCGAAGCCCAGGTCGCGGGCGGTGCGGTAGAAGTCCGCCGCGCCGAGCCGCTGCGCGGTCTTGGCGAGCGCGATGTTGCTCGACTTGGCGAGGGCCTCGGCGAAGGTGATCGTGCCGTAGGCGTGCGAGTCGCGCATCGTCCGCCCGCCGAAGACGGCCCACCCCGCGCCGGTCTCGATGGAGTCCTCGGGCGTGACCACCCCGGCCTCGAGCGCGGCGACGGCGGTGACGAGCTTGAAGGTCGAGCCCGGCTCGATCTGGTCGGTGACGGCGTGGTTGCGGCGGGCGGCGGTCGAGAAGTCGCTCGGGCGGTTGGGGTCGTAGTCCGGCGCGTTCGCCATCGCCAGGACGGCTCCGGTCTGGGGGTCGAGGGCGACGGCGGTGCCCCAGGTCGCGTCGGCCTCGTCGACCCCGCGCACCAGCTCCTCCTGCAAGATGGATTGGAGGACGAGGTCGAGCGTGAGGACGAGCTGCTGCCCGTGCCGCGGGGCCACGACGCTGCCGCCGACGAGCGCCTTGATGTGCCCGAGCCGGTCGCGCTGCACGGCCTGCCGGCCCGGCTCGCCGCGCAGGACGTCGTCGTACTGAAGCTCCAGGCCGGCCGTCCCGCGCAGGTCGGTGTCGACGTGCCCGAGGACGTGGGCGGCGGTGCGGTCGTAGGTGTAGCGCCGCTCGAAGCCGGGCGTGAGGATGAGGCCGGGCACGTCCCACGTCTCTAGCTCCTCTTTCCTCGCCTCGCCGAGGCTCCGGTGCAGCAACACGTACTGCCGGCTCGCGCGGCCCCGGACCTGCCCCCGGACGCGGGCCGCGCTCCGACCGGTCAGCCGCCCGAACTCCGCGTAGAACGATTCGGCGCGGTCGGAGAACCCCGGCGCGGTCGGGTCGAGGGCGACCTCGTAGCGCGCGGCGTTCGAGGCGAGGGTGCGGCCGGCGCGGTCGAGGATGGCCCCGCGCACGGCGGGGATGGTGACGAAGCTCTCGGCCTGGCTCGCGCCTTGCGCCCGCAGCTCCGGCCCCTCGCCGAGATAGATCCGCACGAGCTGCACCGCGACGAGCACGGGCAGCAAGGCCAGCAACGTCAGGACGACGTAGAGCCTGGCGAGGATATCGGGGCGAGGACTACTCACTGTTCGAGGTCGAGGCAGGTCAAGGTCGAGGCAGGGGCGCGGCGTGTGCCCGTACGCATCGCGCTAGGGCGTCGAAAGGTGGATGGGCGGGCCGTAGGCGGAGCCCGGTTCGAGGCCGAGCGCGGCGGCGCGGTGGAGGACGGTCGTCGGGCTCGCCATGCGGTCGGTCTCGCCGCGGAGGCGGTTGTGCTTGAGCACCAGGCGGTGGTGCTCGCGCTCGAGCTGCTGGACCTCGGCCACGAGCGCCTGCGTGGCGTAGATGTGCCCGACGTAGAGCGTCAGCACGGCGCACACGGCGGCTACGACGAGGGCGAACCGCAGCGTGGGCACGCCGTCGACGAAGCCGGACTTCGGCGCACGGGCGCGCCGCGTGGCCGCGCCCTTCGTCGAGGCGAGGTCGCCCCACGACGGCAGCGCGGAGGCCGTCGCCTTGCGCCGCGCCGGGCGCTTGGCGCGCGACACGGGCTTCGACGGAGCAGCCTTCCGCGTCGGGCGCGGTCGGCGAGCAGTCGGTTTGGTTTTGGGAGAGGCCATCGGGGTGTTGAGTGCCGGGGCGACCGGCGGGTCGTCCCTACGAAGGCTGCGGATAGGAGAAGGCGGAGCCCAGGCCGGACGCCTCGGGGTCGCGCTTCTCGGCGATGCGGAGGCGGGCGCTGCGAGCGCGCGGATTCGCAGCGACCTCGGCCTCGCTCGCGGTGATCGGCTTGCGGGTGACCAGGTCCCACGGGGTGAGCAGGTGGCCGTAGAAGTCGCGCACCGGCTCGCCGTCGAAGTTGCCGTAGCGGAGGAACGTCTTGGCCCGCCGGTCCTCGAGCGAGTGGTAGGCGATGACCGCGAGCCGCCCGCCGGGCCGCAGCACGCGGAGGGCGGCCACGAGCGCGCGCTCGAGCACGGCCAGCTCGTCGTTGACCGCGATGCGGAGCGCCTGGAACACTCGGGAGAGCGTCTTGACTTCCTCGCGGTGGTAGGACGCCGCGCGGACCACCTCGGCGAGCCGGCCCGTGGTCTCGATGGGCCGGGCGGCGACGAGGGCGCGGACGATCTTCGGCGCGCGCGGCTCCTCGCCGTAGGCACGCAAGATGTGAATCAACTCCTCTGGCTCGGCTTGGTTGACGATCTCGGCCGCCGTCACCGAGGCGTCCGTGTCCATCCGCATGTCGAGCGGCCCGTCCGCACCGTAGGCGAACCCGCGCGCGGACTGGTCGATCTGGTGCGACGACACGCCGAGGTCGAGCAGCACGCCGTCTACGGCGTCGAGGCTCGCTTCGTCGAGGAGGCGTTCGAGGTCGCCGAAGTTGCCTCGGAGGGTGCGGAACCGCCCCGCCTCGGCCTCGAGGCGCGTCTCGGCCGTGGCGAGGGCCTCCGGGTCCTGGTCGATCCCAACCACGCGGCCGGCCGTCCCGAGCGCGTCGAGCAGCGCCGCCGCGTGCCCGCCGCCGCCGAGCGTGCCGTCGACGTAGACGCCCGAGTGCTCGGTGACGAGCCCGTCGACGACCTCTTTGTATAGGACCGGCGCGTGGTAGCCCGTCGCGTAGGGCGCGGGCTGATCGGCGCGGGGCCGGCTCGGTCGGGTCATCGGTCGCGGGGTGAGAGAGGCCGTCGTCATGCCGAGCCTCCGGGTCGGCCGGCGGGGCGTCCGTTCGTCGTGCCCATCACGCGCTCGGCGATCTCCTCCTTGTCGGCGTCGCGGTCGCTGAGGTAGGCGTCGTACTGGGCAGGGTCCCAGACCTCGATGTGGTCGAGCGTGCCGATGACAAGGGCGGTGTCGGAGAGGTCGACTTCGAGCATCAGGTTCTTCGGAAGGACGATGCGGCCTTGCTTGTCGAGCGACACCTCCTCGGCCCAGCTGAGGGTGTCGCGGAGGAAGCGGCGAGCCTGAGAGTCGAACTGGTTGAGCGTGTCGAGCTCGTCCTCGATCTGCGCCCAGCGGTCGTTGGGGTAGAGGGCGATGCAGTTCTCGTAGCCGAGCATGGCGGTGAAGGTCTCGTCGGCCTCGGGCGTCAGGACGCGGCGCATCTTGGCCGGGATCGCCAGGCGACCCTTCTCGTCGACCGAGTTTTCTGCGCGTCCTTTGAAGCGTGCCATGGGAGGTCTCTGGGCGGGCGGGGGCAGGGACCGCGTGACACGGCCCCCCACTTTTCCCCACCACGCCCCAAAGTAGCACGCATATACACGAATTCAAACACAAAGCCCCTATTTCGCCCGTTTGTGTGGATAAAAAAGACGAGTGCAAAGCCTTGCACATATACTATCCGTAGGATTGCCTAGCCACTAGACTGCAAAGTGAAAAACATTTCACCTACTCAGGCTGATACCCCTGCGAGGTGATAATCATTTCACCGACCAGACTGCTGCTGCCTCACATATCTTCCGACTGCCCTTTCTCGTCCGCGTCTACGCCGCCTGCCCATGCCCCCCGCCCGCCTCACCGAGCGCCAGGACAAGGCCTACGAGTTCATCCGCTCCTACGTCCGCACCGAGGGCAAGCCGCCGACGCTCAAGGAGATCGGCGCGGCCCTCTCGATCCGCTCCACGAACGGCGTCTCGAAGCACCTCCACGCGCTCGAGCAGAAGGGCTACATCCGCCGCACGCCGAACGAGGCGCGTGGCATCTCGCTCGTCGACGCCAGCACCGACCCCTACGCCTTCGACACGGAGGTGCCGAGCCTCCTGCTCGTCAGCCGCACCGACAGTGCCCACCCGGACCGCCTCCGCCTCCGCCCGCGCGGTGCCCTCTTCACCGACCCGCGCCTGCTCGAGCACGCCGACGAGGAGAGGTGCCTCGTCGCCCGCGCCGGCGACGACGGGATGAGCGGAGCCGGCATCCTGAAGGGGGACTACCTCGTGATCGAAGAGGCCAACTGGCGGCGGCTCGGCAACGGGACCATCGCGGCCGTGCTGATCGGCGAGGCGCTCGTGGCGCGCGCGTTCCACATGGCGGGCAACCGCTTCCACCTCCGCCCGACCAACCGGACCTACACCGAGGAGACGTTCACGATCAAGGACCCCGACTGCCACATCATCGGCCCCGTCCGCAGCCTGATGCGACGGCTGTGAGGAGAGTCGGTCGTAGCGCGCGGGGGAAGGGAGAAAGGAAAGGGGTTTCTATTGGGCGTGGGTGGAATGGGAGAAGCGGGAGCCTGGAGAGTCGGGAAGAGAGCCAGTCCTCACGAGCTGCGTCCTACGTTTGCGCCTGAGATCCCCCCATTCCCTCCCTGCCCCCCACGCCACACAAACTGCCCACGCTCTATACATCCCCCAGCTCCAGCGCCCCGTCCACCAGACCATCGAGCGCTGCGTGCCGGTGGCTAGCGACGAGCACGATCCCGCCCTCCGCGCGGAAGCGCTCGACGAGGGCCAGGGCGGCGGCCGTGCTCTCGGTGTCGAGGCCGCGCAGGGGCTCGTCCATCAGCAGCACGCTCGGCCGGGCGACGAAGGCGGCGGCGAGCTGCGCCTTGCGCCGCATGCCGCTCGAGTAGGTTCCGATCAGGTTGGTCCGCCGCTCGTCGAGGCGGACGGCATCGAGCAGCGCCGCGATGCGACCGGGCGAGGCGGCGTCCCACTGCCGCCGCGCGCGGAGGACCCACTCGAGGAGCTCGGTGGCGGTCAGCGCCTCCGGCAGCGCGGGCCGGTCGTGGACGATCCCGACGTGCTGGAGGTAGCGGTAGGGGTGAGCATGGATGTCGAGCGTACCCCACCGGACCTGCCCGGACGTCGGGACGGACAGCACGGTGAGCAGGCGCAGCAGCGTCGTCTTGCCCGAGCCGTTCGGCCCGACGAGACCGGTCGCGGTCCCCGGCTCGAACCGCGCCGAGAGGTCGGCCAGGACGGAAGCACCCTGCCCGTAGCGCTTCGTGACGCGGTCCAGGGTGAGCGCCGTCTCAGGCGAAGCGGCGGCGATAGCGAAGGTCGGCAGCATAGGTGGCGAGCCAGGCGGTGACGAGGGCGAGCGCGACATCGACCCCACTCCAGAGGAGCAGATCGAGGGCGGTGACGGCGTCGGAGACGAGCGCGGCGAGGCCGAGCGCGAGCGCGAGGGGGAGCGTCCAGCGGAGGTTCACGAGCGCGCGCGTGGCGACCCATCCGGCCGGCGACTGCAGCGCGAGGTCGAAGGCGGGCGGCGCGAGCGGGGGCGCGGCCAGGCAGAAGACGGCTGCGTTCTTCGCCCCGAGGCCGAGCAGCAGGGTGCCGGCGAGCACGCTGCCCGGCGCGCCGCGAGCCAGGAGCACGAACAGCCCGAGCACGCCGAGCGCGAAGAGCCGCCCGAGCGGGAGCCGCCGGTCGAGCTGCACCAGACTCGCCCAGACGTACGGCCGGAGCGCGCGCGGTGCCCAGTAGACCGACTCCGGGCGGAGCGGCTCGCGCATCGTCTCGCGCACCCCGCCGGCGGTCAGCACCTCGACGTAGAGCGCGTTGGTCGCGTAGAAGTCGCGGTCGTACTGCGGCACGCGGCGGAGCAACCGGAGCAGCGAGTAGCCGAGCAGAACCGCCGCTGGCAGCCACGCGACGCCGGTCCGACCGGCATTCGCCAGCCACGCTGAGGTCAGAATCACCGCTGCGCTGAGCGCGAAGATGCGCGCCGATGCCAGGACCGTCGGCACCAGGCCGTGCGAGATGTGGAGACTCGCGCGCGAGTCCTTCGCCACGAGCCGCCGGTAGCGCTCGCCTCGCGCCCCCTCCTGCCACGCTTGGGAGACCGGCCCGATTCCGGTGTAGTGCTCGAACGCGTACACCCCGACTCCGAGGACGACGAGCAGGACCTCGAGGAGCGGCCACCCGACATCCCCCACTTCGATGGTCCCCCGCTCGGTGGTCCCTACCTCGAGGGCGAGCACGATCGGCGGGACGAGAAACGCGGCGACGACGAACCCCCAGGGCCGGGCCTGCCGAAGCAGGAGCGCGCGGGGCGACGGGTTGAGAAGCTGGAGCCAGGGCACCGCCGCATCGGGCAGCAGGACGTGCGGCGGGGCGACCGCGAACGCGCCCGCCGCGACGAACCCGTAGCGCAGCAGCACGTCCCGCGCCGAGGCCTCGCCCACCGCTGCGAGCGCCGCAAACAGGTACCCCACCCCGCCCACGAGCAGGACCGTTCCGATCTGCTGCCCCAGGCGATGGGCGTCGGGTCGTCTCATCAGCGCAACGTGCCCAGGTACTGCACGCCGCCGGGAAACCCCGCCGCTGCATCGGCCGGCAGCCGCTCGGCCAGGCCCTCGGGGTAGAGGGTCAGGCCCGCGAGCTCCTCGAACGGGACGAAGCGGGCCGAGCGGATCAGTTGGTCGTCGCCCAGCTCCGGGTCCGAGCCGACAGCGAGGGTGCCTCCGGCGGCGGTGGCAGCGAAGTAGAACGAGACGGCGTGGAGCGGCGGCCGGACGAAGTCGAGCGCGTAGCGCAGCGGTCCGGCGCGGAGCCGCAGTCCGGTCTCCTCTTCGCCTTCGCGCACGAGGGCCTCGGCGAGCGACTCGCCGAACTCGACTGCGCCGCCGGGCGGCGTCCAGAACGGCTCGGCCTCTCCGGACTCGTCCGTGTGGATGCCGGCGTGCTCGACGAGGAGGACGGCGCTCGGCACAGGCGTGTCATTGAAGACGAGCGCTCCGACGCGGACGCGGACACGGCCTCCGTAGGCCTCGAGGGCGGCAGAACGCTCGGACATCGGCTAGGGACACACCCCTCGGTAGCAGACCACAGCAGCCGGGTCGAGCGGGCGGAAGGTCATCGCCTCCCGGTCGAGAAGCCACGCCTCGGTCACCTCGTCGGCTTCGCCGTACTCGCACGAGTCCTGCTCTTGCTCGGCCTCGAACACGGCGAGGCCGATCACCCCGATGTTCTCGTCCGGCATATCGGGGAGATAGCATCCGTCACCGATGTCGCTCACCGCTTGGAAGCGGCCGCGCTCCTGCCTCGGATCGAAGGTGAGCGCGGTAATGATGCGTTGCTCGTCGCCCCCGCTGGACGTAATCCATGCCACAGCGAGTGTGTCGCTTCGCATCCATCCCATACCGTAACCCTCCCCGAGCCGAAAACCGTTTCCTGACAGTCCAGACTTTCCCAGTGGGCCGACGAACCGCTGCCCGCGTGTGAGGGCATTCGGCGGTTCAGCCGGTGCGGCCTCTGCGGCGGGAGCTTCCGCAGCCGAACCCGGCTCCGGAGTCTCGGGCGACGAGGCACACCCGGCCAGGGTCAGGGCGAGGGCCAGCAGAAATGCGCGGTCCCTCATGGACTACGGTTTCTCGAGCGCCACGAAGTCGGCGCGCTCGCCGATGCCGGCCGAGACGGTGTTGACCACGTTGACGTTGAAGGTCTCGACCCGCTCGCGCGTCCGGTCGTAGATGGTGCCCGTGAACTCGACCTCGTCCTGGCCCTCGGCGACCTCGATGGCGTTCTCGCTCTCGGCGAAGAAGACGCCCTTGTACTCCTTGCCGCGGAAGGTCTTGACGGGGTAGGCATAGCCCTGACCCGCGACTCCGTTCAGTTCGGCTTGCTTCAGCGTGTAGATTGCCACGGTGACCTCGTTGTTAGTCAGAGTTGTTAGTCAGACGAAACAGGGTGCACGCGCGCCGCGCCTGACAGAAACCTCTGACGGTGGCGCACCCCGCGTGCATCTGTGTCCCTACGCGAGAGCGGCGATGCGGTTCGCCCCCCTCCGAGTCTCCTTCCTACTGTTCACCTCTAGCAGCCCGGCCGAATGGAAGCTCCGTCCTCCGCCACGCCGCAGCACGTCCACATCGCCATCGTCGGGACCGGGTTCGGCGGGCTAGGGGCTGCCGTGCGGCTGCTCCAGGAGGGCTTCGACGACCTCGTCCTCTTCGAGCGCGCCGACGACGTGGGCGGCGTCTGGCGGGACAACCGCTACCCCGGTGCCGCATGCGACGTGCAGTCGCACCTCTACGCCTTCTCGTTCGCGCCGAACCCTGGGTGGTCGCGCCGGTTCGCGCCGCGCGAGGAGATCTGGCGCTACCTCCGCGACGTGGCCGAGCGCTTCGGCGTGCTCCCGCACATCCGCTTCCGGCACAACGTGCAGGGGGCGATGTGGGACGCCGAGGCGCTGCACTGGAAGCTCATGACGAGCAAGGGCTACTTCACGGCCGACCTCTTGGTGGCCGCGCCCGGAGCCCTCGCCGAGCCGCGCCTGCCCAAGCTCCCCGGCCTCGACACGTTCGGCGGGACGGTGGTCCATTCGTCGCGGTGGGACGAGCGGCTCGACGTGACCGGCAAGCGCGTGGCGATCGTGGGGACGGGGGCCTCGGCGGTCCAGCTCGTCCCGGCGCTCCAGCCCGTCGCCGAGCACCTGACCCTCTTCCAGCGGACGGCCCCGTGGGTGCTCCCGCGCCACGACCGCGCCCTCGTCGAGCGGGACCTCCTCCAGCGCTGGTCCCTGCTCCAACGCCTCGTCCGGGCCACGACCGACAGGCTCCGCACGGTCTACGGGCTGGCCTTCCGCCACCCCGCCCTCGCCCGCTTGGCGGAGCGCCTCGCCCGCCGCCACCTCCGCCGGCAGGTCGCGGACCCCGCGCTCCGCCGCGCGCTCACGCCGGACTACCTCTTCGGCTGCAAGCGCGTGCTCCTCTCCGACGATTACTATCCGGCGCTCGCGCAGCCGAACGCGACGGTCGTGCCCGGCGGAGCCGCCGAGGTCCGCCCCGGAGCCGTCGTGGCACCGGATGGCACCGAGCACCCGGCCGACGTGCTCGTGTTCGCCACCGGGTTCTACATCCTCTCGTTCGTCCTCAAGATCCACAACGCTGCGGGCGAGTCCCTCGCCGCCGTGTGGCGCGGGGTGCCGGCGGCGCACCTCGGCACGACGGTCCACGGCTTCCCGAACCTCTTCCTCATCCAGGGGCCGAACACCGGACACGGCTACACGTCGGTGATCCTGATGATCGAGGCCCAGGTCGAGCACGTCGTCAACGCGGCGCGGCACCTGCGGCGGCACGGCCTGGCCGCCGCCGAGCCGACCGAGGAGGCCCAGGCCCGCTTCATGGCGGACGTAGACCGGCTCGCCGAGGGAACGGTCTGGACGGCGGGCGAGTGCACCTCGTGGTACCAGGACGCGACGGGGCGCAACTCCGCGCTGTGGCCCGGCTCCGCCGCCGCCTTCCGCCGCCGCGTCGAGCCGTTCAACCCAGACGACTACCACCTCTACGCTGCCCTGGTAGCCGAGCCGCTCAACGCATGATCGCTCGCGCGCCCTCACGACGCCTCCCCTCTTCTGTCATGCCACTCGCTGCCCCGGCCCCGACCGGTCGGCCGATGCCCGACCTCGACGACGACCTCCCGCTGCCGCCCGACGAGCGCGTCGGGTTTGCCTTAGTCGGCCTCGGGGCCTACGCCCTCGGGCAGATCCTCCCCAACCTCGGAGCCTCGCGGCGATGCCGGCTCGCTGCCGTCGTCTCGGGCAACGCCGACAAGGCGAGGGCCGTCGCCCGCGCCCACGGCCTCGCCGACCGGCACGTCTACGACTACGAGCGCTTCGACCGGATCGCCGACGACGAAACCGTGGACGTGGTCTACGTCCTCCTCCCGAACACCATGCACCGGGCCTGGGCCGAGCGCGCCTTCGCCGCCGGCAAGCACGTCCTGTGCGAGAAGCCGATGGCCGCGACCGTCGCCGACTGCGAAGCGATGATCGCCGCCGGGCGCGACGCCGGGCGCAAGTTGATGGTCGGGTACCGCGCACAGTTCGACCCGTACAACCTCCGCGCCATCGACTTGGTGCGTGGCGAGGACCCGCAGATCGGCACGCCGCGCTTGGTCGTCGGCAGCCACGGCCGCCTCCTCGACCTGAGCGCCACGCGCGACGGGTGGCGGGCCAAGCGGGACCTAGCCGGCGGCGGGTCGCTGTTCGACATCGGCATCTACTCGCTCAACGGCGCACGCTACCTCCTGGGCGAGGAGCCGACCGAGGTCTCGGCGCGCTTCACGCCGGGCAGCGGCCGGGCCGAGGTCGAAGTCGAGGAAGGCGTCGTATGGTCGATGGCGTTCCCGTCCGGGGCCGTGGCGAGCTGCACGTCGAGCTACCTCGTCGACGAGGTCAAGCGGCTCAGCGTCCAGGGCGACGAGGGGGAAGTCAGGCTCGACCCGGCGACGGACTACTACGTGAGGAACCTCGTCCTCACGCGCGGGCAGACGCACCGGCGCATCGTCCTCTCCAACCCGAACCAGTTCGCCGCGATGCTCGACGAGATGGCCGAGGCCGTCCAGACCGACCGCGAGCCGCAGACGCCGGGGGCCGAAGGGCTGCGCGACGTCCGCATCATGGAGGCGATCTACGCGTCCGCTGCGTCCGGGCGGCCCGTCTTGCTGAAGTGAGCACCCCGCGAAGAGTTCGTGAACGCGGGACCCTCCCTCTGATCGTGCGTATCTAGGCCCTCAATCGAGCAGCAAGCGCTCCTCCGGGAGTGGCAGCACCCGTGTTGTAGGGACCGGGACGCCTCAGCGATCCGGTCCTTTCTTTTTGCTCACGCCCACCGCGAGGGGCGCAGGACTCGCACCCAGGCAGGACGCGGATTCGCCGCTGAACGCCCCACAACACCAGGTACAGAAGTATGCGCACGACAGGAACAGTAAAGTGGTTCAACGACGCCAAGGGCTTCGGTTTCGTCACCCCGGAAGACGGCTCGAAGGACTGCTTCGTCCACCACTCCGCGATCAACGGCGACGGCTTTAAGACCCTCGAAGAGGGCGAAAAGGTCGAGTTCGACATCACGCAGGGCCAGAAGGGCCCCGCCGCCGAGAACGTCACCCGCCTCGGCTAGACGAGTCTGACGCCTCCTCGCGAGGCCCCGACTTCAGGGGGCTGCTCCGGCAACGGGGCAGCCCTTTTTGCTGGCACAGCCCTTTCTGCTCCCGTGGCGCTCACACGATCCGTGTCGGGTCGACGGGCCGGGGCTCGGGGCCGCGGTAACCGAAGAGCTTCTGCACGGCGTTGATGACCACCGGGTACTGGAGCCGGGCATACCACTGGTCAGCAGCGCGGCGGGCCCCGAGGCCGTAGGTCGGATACGGCAGGATCGTGTCGGCGATCTGGCGGAGGCTGACCCCGTTCTTCATCGCCACGGCGTAGAGCGAGATCAGCTCGCCGGCCCGGTCGCCGAGGACGCTTGCGCCGAGGATGGTGCCGCGCCACTTGGTGGCGAAGACCTTGACCTGGCCGACGGTCTCGCTCTCGGTGATGGCCCGGTCGAGCTTGCTGTAGGGGAACCGGTAGACCTCGTACTTCGCGCCTCGCTCCCGCAGCGCCTGCTCCGTCGCGCCGAGCTGCGCCACCTCGGGGTCGGCGAAGGTGCACCACGGGACGTGCTTCCGGTCGATCTTCGCGGGCACCTTCAGGACGGCGTTCGACATCGCCACCTTCGCCATGTGCTCGCTCATGTGGGTGAGTTGGTACTCGCCCGTGCAGTCGCCGATGGCGTAGACGCGCTCCTGCGAGGTCCGGCACCGGTCGTTGACTTGGATGCCGCCCTTCGTGAAGACGACGCCGGCCTCGACGAGTCCGAGCTCTTCGATGTTCGGCTTCCGGCCGGTGGCGACGAGGATGCGGTCGGCCCGGAGCGTCTGCTTTTCCCCACCGGTGCTGACGTGGACGGCGATCTGCCCGTCCTCCTCGGCGACGCGCTCGACGCTCGCGCCGAGGGCGAAGCGGACGCCCTCGGCTTCGAGCGCCGCCTGGAGCATCGCGGCGTGCTCGGCGTCGTCGCGCCCAAGGATCCGGTCGGCTTGGTCGATGACCGTGACGTCCGTCCCGAGGCGCTGGAACGCCTGCGCCATCTCGACCCCGATCGGCCCGCCGCCGATGACGGCCAGCGAGCCCGGCTGCTCGTCGATCTCGAAGAGCGACTCGTTGGTCCAGTGCGGCACGTCGCTCAGCCCAGGGACCGGCGGGACGGCCGCGCGGCCTCCGGTGGCGAGGACCAGGGTCCGCGCCGAGACGCGCTCGGTCCGGTCGCCTTCGATCAGGACGCGGTGCGCGTCGGTGAGCCGAGCGGCCCCGAAGCGCACGTCGATGCCGAGGTCTTCGTAGATTTCGGGCCGGTCGGCCTCGTGGTAGACCTCGTCGCGGACGGCGCGGACGTGCTCCATCACACGCGCGAACGGTACCTCTGGGTCGAGATCGGCGAGCCCGAAGCGGTGGGCGGCACGTGCGTGGTGGGCGATCTTGGCGGCCTTGATGAGCGTCTTGCTCGGCACGCAGCCGCTCCACGTGCAGTCGCCGCCGAGGCGGTCGCGCTCGACCATCATCGTCTTGGCACCGAGCGAGACGGCGAGGCCGGCGGCCGTCAGCCCGGCCGCGCCGCCGCCGACGACGAGCACGTCGTATTCGTATTTCATCGTAGAGGAGGGGGAGATGGGAAAGGACCGAGCCTCGCTGGAGGGCACCGCGCTGCGGTTTGCGTGCGTCCCGAAAGCGGAGTCTAGCACGTTCGACGCGCACGCGGCCTCACGGCAGGATAACGACGCGCGGCTGTACGGATCGCTCGCCGAGGCGGAGGCGGCGCGCGCACGGGGCGAGCGCCTCCTCGTGGTGGCGGGCGACGGCTCGGTGCCGAACCGCGACCCGTACCGCGCGCCCGCGCCCGTGACGGCCGGCGGCGGGCTCGTCGTCCGGCGCGAAGCCGACGCGACGCTGCTGCTGCTCATCTTCCGGCGCGGCGCGTGGGACCTCCCGAAGGGCAAGCTCGACCGGGGCGAGGCCGTCGAGGCGTGCGCGCTCCGCGAGGTGCGCGAGGAGGTCGGCATCGAGACGCTGCGGATTCTCGGACCGGCGGGCACGACGGTCCACGGCTACCCCGAGAAGAAGCGCTACTGCGTCAAGACGACGTGGTGGTACGTCATGGAGACGCCGGAGCGCCGCTTCACGCCGGAGGCGCGCGAGGGCATCGAGGCGGTCGAGTGGGTGCCGTGGCCCGAAGCGGTCGAGCGGCTCGGCTACGCGTCGCTGCGCCGACACCTCGCCGGACTGACGCCGCCCGACGTCCACGCGATGTAGGAACGAACGGCCGTTCGTTCCTAGGACTGCATCTCCTCGATGAAGGCATTCGCCTCGGCGATGGAGGCTTCCATGTCCTCGATCAGCCGGTCCACATCGGTCTCGATCTCGGCCACGGTGCCCTCGAGCGAGGCGATGGCGCGGGCGTTGAGGTTGTGCTTGAGGAAGAGCACCTGGTCCTCGAAGGCCTCGAGCACCGGGGCCATCTTGCGCTCGGCGCGCTCCATCGCGGCCAAGAGGTCTTCGTAGCGGTCGCGCGTGTCGCGGAGCTGGCGCTCGGACTCGCGGCGGAGGCGTTGGTCGTCGTAGGCGTCGAGCTCGCCCTCCCACTCGTCGAAGAGCGCCTCGGCCACCTCGTTGACGGCGTCGATGCGCTCGCGGACTTCGCCGGCACGCTCCTCGCTCCGCTCGTAGGCGCGGCTGAGGTCTTCGTAGGTGTCCTCGAGGTCGCCGCCGTCGAAGCCCACGAGCGCGGAGAACTCGTCGAGGGCGTCGCGGAACTGCTCCTTCGCCTCGTCCTGGCTGTCGCGCGCTCGCTCGACGCGGTCCACGAGCAGCTCGCGCTTCTCGATGCCGATCCGCTCGAGCGCGTTGAAGTAGGCCCGCTGGCAGCCGGTGGCGGCGAGCAGGAGGATGAGCAGGAGCGGAAGGAGACGCATGGTTCGGAGGAGGGGAGCGAGGGAAGAGGGACGGTTTCGGTTCACTCGACGCGCAGCGCCTCCACTTTGCGCTGGAGCCGCTGCTCGCGCGAGAGGCTGTAGTCGCCGTCGAAGAGGGCGCTTTCCCAGCCGCCGTACTGCGGGTTCGCAAACACGAACCAGCGCGTCCCCCACCAGTCGTCGTAGGCCGCGACGGCGGCCGCGCGCTCGGCGACCGAGCCGTCGGTGCCGGAGACGAAGTCGCCCAGGTTGTCGCCGAGGTAGGCGAGCACCCGGAAGCGCTCGGCGACCAGTCGGCGGCGCGCGGCCTTGTCGCTGCCCTCGTCGCCCGGCGTCTCGCCCCGAGTCAGGACGGCGTCGAACTTGGCTGCGAGGGGGAAGCCGAGCGCGGCGAGGTTGGCGCGGGTCGCGTCCTCCTCGTCGGCGCGGCGGTTGGTGAGATAGACGACCGTGACGCCGAGGTTCTGGGCGGCGAGCGTGAACTCGACGGCACCGGGCACCGGTGTCGCGGCCTGCTCCTCGACCCATGCCTTCCAGCTACCGCGGTCGTACTGCCCGTTCGTCTGGACGAGCCGCGCCTGGTAGGCCGAGTTGTCGAGCACGGTCTCGTCCACGTCGAGCACCACGGCGGGCGGGAGCGATTCGTAGGCTCCGGCGCGGAGCTGCTCGGTATCCGCCGTCCAGGCTGAATCGGCAAGGGCGGGGGCGAGGGCCTGGCGCGCGGAGGCGTAGGTCTGGAGCGCGAGGGCGCGGAACTCGGCGGCCGTCTGCGTCCACAGCACCGCGTGCACGTTCTCATTCGCCGAGACGGCCGGCGCGGCGACCGGGCCCTCCACCGCGTCGGGCACAGCGAGCTCGGCCGGCGCGCACGCAGCGAGGGTGAACAGGGCGAGGACGAGGACGGAGCGGAGCGGCATCGGACCGGCGGGAAGGGAGACGGGGAGCGGGACAAGCTAGACCGCCCGGCGCGGCGGCGCAAGCCGGAGCGCGGCCGTAGCTTCGACATTCTCTCCTTTTGATCCCGCATGGCTTGATTCCGCATGGCCTCCTCTGACGAAGGCTACGTCTTCCACGCCTACGGGGACGCGCGCTACCTGCGCCACGCCGTCGCCTCGGTCCGCACCCTGCGCCGCCACGACGCCCGCCGGCCGGTCGCGCTCTACTGCCCGCCGGAGCACGCTGCGATTCTCCATCGCCACGGCCTCGGCGGCCTCTTCGACCGCGTCGAGGACTTGCCCGCCGCGCACCGCTCGATCCTCGGGTTCAAGCACCACCTCCACCGCTTCATGCCGTTCGGGCGGAATCTCTATCCCGACTCGGACATCGTGTGGTGCCGCTCGCCCGACGCCTTGTGGCACCACCTCGAACCCTACCCCTTTACCTCGATGGGAGACCGCCGGGCCGACGTGTGGTTCGGCGCGGCGAAGGACGCCCGCGTGGTGCTCGACCTCCTCCTGCGCCGACGGCGGCGAACGCTCCGCCGCTTCGGGCTGAGGCGGCTTCCGCGCGCGCTCACGGCGCTGGTCTATGCCCATGATCCGGTCGCTACCGAGACGGTCTGCGAGACGGCCCAGGACTTCTTCCGGCAGCGCGACCGGACCCACTTCGTCAGCCGGCTCGACGAGAGCGGCCGCACGCTCGAATCCTGCGAGTGGTCGCTGGCGCTGGCGATGGGCGCGCTGGGCCTGCCCGTTTTCGAGTGGTTCCGGGGCGAGGCCAGCCCCCTCCTGGATTACTACGCGCACGTCGCCGAGCACGACGCCGACTTCGAGCGCGTCCGCTACCGGCTCTGGCGCGACCGGTTTCTCTACGAAGCCCAGGGTCTGCCGAACGCGGCGGCGCGCGCCGCGCTCACAGCGGCCGTCCGCCGGCTTCCGGGACGGGGCGGACGCGTCTCGGTGACGCCGCTCGCGCTGCACTTCGGCCGGCTCCCGGCCAAGCCGTATTTTGACGCGTTCGTAGAGCGGACGTGGGCACAGCTCACGGGGGCGGCGCGCTCCGACGTGGAGGCCTAGGCTGTGTCTGGAACATCCACTTCCGGCCTGCACACGGCATCTGCCTCCGCTCGCAGCGTTGCGCTGCGAAGGCATCTGCTCGTGCTCGGCTTCAGACTGACTATCCAGACACAGCCTAGTCGCCGCACCGACGGTCCTCTCACCGGAACCACCCTATGCGCCTGCTGCTGGTGGCCCAAGATTTCCCGCCTGGCACAGGGGGCATCCAAACGTACGCGGCCGAGCTGGCCGCCCGGCTGTCGCTGCGGTGTGCTCATTTCGCCGTGCTCGCGCCGGCGCTTCCCGGCGCGGCGGCCTTCGATGCGACCTGTGAGTATCCGGTCCACCGGTTGCCTGGCTCCCCGGATCTCTTCCCCATGAGCAGCCTGGTCTCCCTTCCACGCCTGGCGCGCCGGGAGCGCATCGACGTCGTCTTCTGCGTGCAGTGGCAGCCGGCCGCCTCCGCGCTCGTCGCCCGCGCGCTCACCGGCTATCCCCGGCGGATCGCCGTCGCGGCCCACGCGCGCGAGCTACTGCTCCGCCCGCCGGTGCCCCTCATCTCGACCGCCCTCGACCGGCTTCGCCGCTGGGTGCTCACCCACGCCGATGCCCTCTTTCCGGTCAGCCGCTACACGGCCGGCCTCCTCGAGCACGCTGGGGTCCGGGCGGAGCGAATCACCGTCGTCCCGAACGGCACGGACCCGGAGCGCTTTCACCCCGGCGACGGCGCGGCGCGCGAGGCGTTGCGGCCCGGCGACGGGCCGGCGCTGCTGACGGTCGGCCGCCTGGTGCCACGCAAGGGGATCGACACCGTCCTGCGTGCCCTGCCCCGCCTCCTGGCCGGGCGGCCGGACGTGACCTATCTCATCGGCGGCGACGGACCAGACCGGGGCCGGCTGGAAGCGTTAGCTGCCGAGCTGGGCGTGGCCGAATCGGTGCGGTTCCTGGGGGCGGTTGCGGCCTCGGCGTTGCCGGCGCTCTACGCGGCGTGCGACGTGTTCGTGATGCCCTCGCGCGGCGTTCCGCCGGACGTCGAGGGCTTCGGCATCGTCTTTCTCGAGGCGAGCGCTTGCGGCACGCCGGTCGTCGGCGCTCGCACGGGCGGCATCCCTGACGCCGTCGCCGACGGCGAGACGGGCTTGCTCGTGGAGCCGGACCAGCCGGACGAACTCGCCGGTGCGCTACTGCGGCTCGTCCGCGACCCGGCCTACGCCGAGCGGCTCGGCGCGCAGGGGCGGCAGCGGGTGGTGAGCCGGTTCACCTGGGATCACGCGGCGGCGGCGCTCTACGACGCGCTGGAGCGCCTGCGCTGATGCGGATTGTGCTGACGACGCTCTTCTCGCCGTGGTCCGCCTACAGCGGCGGCGGGCAGCGCTCGGTGCACAACCTGGCGCTGGCACTGGGCCGGCGCGGGCACGACGTGACGGTGCTCTATGCGAAGGGGCCGTTCGAGCAGGTCGCCGTGCCGCCGGTGCCGTATGCCGTCGAGTGGGCTGTGCTACCGGTCCTGCGGTCCCGTCGCGATGCACCGCTCCGGCCCCTCGCGCCGCTGTCTTTCGCGCGGCGCGTCCGGCAGCTTCTGCGCCCCGGCACGGTCGTCCACGCCAACGGCGAGGAGGCGGCCCTGCTGCCCCGGCTTCGGAGAACGCACCCGTTTGGCCTGGTGGTCTCGCCGCGCTACTCGTCCTATCCTGCGGCGCTTCGCGGCGCGTCGACGGCCCGGCTCAGCGCGGCGCGGCTTGCCCTGACTGAACCCAAGTACCTTCAGCTCGGCGCGGCCCTTCGGGGGGCCGACCTCTACGCCCCACCGAGCCGCTTCGCCGGCCGCCTGCTGCTCCAACATTTCGACCTCCCCGAGGACCGGCTCCGCCCCGTGCACAACGGCATCCCCGAGGAGTTTCTGGGCTACCAGCATCCTTTAGACCGGCTGGACGGTCCGCTCGTTTTCTTCGGTCGCTTCGCGCAGGACAAAGGGGCGGACGTGCTCGTGGACGCGCTCGCGCTGCTCGGCGACGAGGCCCCGACGGTGCAGTTCATCGGGCGCGGCGATGCCGAGGCTGGACTCCGGGCACAGGCCTGGGCGCTGGGGCTGGGAGACCGCGTCGTGTTCCTCCCGTGGATGGAGCACGATGCCCTCGGCCGGGCTCTTGCCGACGCGTCGCTCGCGGTGCTGCCGTCGCGCCACGAAGCCTTCGGCCTGTCCGTCGTCAGCGCCCTCGCCGTCGGGGTCCCGGTCGTCAGCACCCGGGTCGGAGGCATCCCGGAGATCGTCGAGGACGGGCGTTCGGGGCTGCTGGTCCCGCCCGACGATCCGGCCGCGCTGGCCGCCGCGATTCGCCGGCTGCGCCGCGACCCGGCTGAGGCCCGACGCCTGGGCCGCGCCGGACGGGAGCGGGCGCGCACCCACTTCACCTGGTCTGGGGCGGCGGAGCGGTTCGAAGCCCTCTACCGCACGCTGCTCTCCTAGCCACTCGCTTTCGTGCCTACCCTCGACCGACTCCTTCGTCAGCGGGACCGCCTCGCCGCCGTCGGCGCGACGCGCGCGGGCCGGCTCGTGGTGCGGCTGGCTCGAGGTCTGGCGCTCGTCGGCGTGCTCGCGTTCCTGGTCGTGCAGGTCTCGGCGCTCGGGTGGGAGCGGGTGGTGGAGGGCCTGCCCCGGACGCCGTGGTTCTACCTCCTGGTGCTGGCGATCTACGGGCTGCTGCCGCTCACCGAGACCCTGGTGTTCGGCCGGCTATGGGGCGTCGCGCCGACGGCGCTGCTCGGGGCCTCGCTCCGCAAGCGGACGCTCAACGCCGAGGTCGCCGGCTACTCGGGCGACGTCTACTTCTGCTGGTGGGCGCAGCAGCGCTTCGGGCTGGCGGGCGGGCTGGTGTGGCGCACCTACAAGGACAACGCGATCCTGTCGGCGGCGGCCTCGTTCCTGGCGGTCGCGCTGCTGCTGGCCGGGCTGTGGTTCAGCGGCCAAGTCGCCTTCGCCGACGTGCTCCGGGACCGGGGCGCGCTCTACGCAGGAGTCGGGGTCGGGCTGCTGGCCGTCGTGCTGGCCGCCGTGGTCGGGTTCCGGCGGGTTCTCTTCTCCCTGCCGTCCTGGACCGTGGGGGCGCTCCTCGGCGTCCACCTCGGGCGCTTTTTCCTGGCCTGGACGCTGCAGATCGTGCAGTGGTGGGTGGTGCTGCCTGAGGCCCCGCTGGAGGTGTGGGGGACCATCCTGGCCGTGATGACGGTCATCAACCGGCTCCCGCTGCTGCCGGCGCGCGACCTGCTTGGCATCGGGGCTGTCTTGGGGATGAGCGAGCTGCTGGCGGCCTCGGAGGTGGTCATCGCCGGGATGCTGCTGGCGCGCAGCGCCATCGACCGGCTGCTCAACGTGGCGCTCTTCGGCGGGACGCTGCTGTGGGAGCGGAGCACGGCCTCGGCGCGGCCCCGGCCGGAGGAGGTCGCCGAATCGCTCGGGGTGCCGGAGGGCCCGCCCCGCGCCGGGTAGCGGTCCGTACTTTCGCTCCGCCTCCTCCTTCTTTCCAGTTCTCCTCCTGTCATGCCCCACGATGTGCTCTCGTCGGATGCTTGGCGCGGGCGCGCCCGCGCCTTCTGGCATGGGCTGATTCGGCTGGAGGCGCGGCGGGCCAGACGCCGGCGACGGCGGGCCGAGCGCGACGTTCGCCTGACGAGGCAGCTCGCCGAGGCCTTCGGCCCGACCGTCCAGAGCGGACCCTTCCAGGGCTTGCGGTATGCCTTCCTCGAGGCCGAGGGCAGTGTGCTCGCCCCGAAGCTCCTCGGCACCTACGAGTGCGAGCTGCACGGCTGGATCGAGGCCCTCGTCGGCACCGGGTACCGGCGCGTGGTGGTGGTTGGCTGCGCCGAGGGCTACTACGCCGTGGGACTCGCCCGCCGGCTGCCGGCAGCGCAGGTCTTCGCCTTCGACCTGTCGGCCCGCGCCCGAGCGCTGTGCGCCGACCTGGCCGAAGCCAACGGCGTCGCTGACCGCCTCGTCCTCGGCGGGCGCTGCGAGCGCGCCGACCTCGACCGCCTCGTCGAGCCAGGCACGCTCGTCGTCTGCGACTGCGAGGGGGCGGAGTTCGATCTGCTGTGCCCAGCCGAGATGCCGTCGCTGCGCGAAGGCGACTTCCTCGTCGAGGTCCACCGGACATCCGACGTAGCGGACCCCGCGACCACGATGGAGGAGCGGTTCGCCGCGACCCATGCCGTGCAACGAGCGACCTACGGCACCTGCCCCCGCACGGAGGCCGCGGCCCTCGCCGCGCTCGCCCCCAGCGACCGCGCCTTCGCCGTCGACGAGAACCGGTCGTCTGGGATGGCGTGGGTGCAGATGCTCCGTCGCTAGGCTTCGCTGCCCTTTTGGCTCCGCCTCGCTCCCCTCCCGGCTCCCCTACGCCCTCGGTATCTTTGCTCGGTCTCTCCGCCTCCCACCCTAGCCCAACCGCTCTCATGCACACGCCCCCTTCCGCCCACGCCGGCAAGCTCCTCGTCCTGCTCCCCGGCATGGGGGCCGTCGCCACGACGTTCATCGCCGGGGTCGAGGCGGTGCGGCGCGGCACGGCGCAGCCCTTCGGCTCGCTCTCGCAGATGCAGACCATCCGACTGGGCCGGCGCTCGGAGAACCGCAACCCGCTCATCCGCGACCTCCTGCCGCTCGCCCCGCTCGACGACCTGGTCTTCGCCGGCTGGGACCCGATCCCGGACGACGCCTACGACGCCGCCGGCCGCGCCGGCGTCCTGAAGGACCGCGAGCTCGAGGCCATGGCCGACTTCCTCCACGGCATCGAGCCGATGCCCGCCGCCTTCGACCGCGAGTACGTCAAGCGGCTCGACGGCACGCACGTCATCGGCGGCGGCTCGAAGTGGGACTGGGCGCAGCAGCTCCGCCAGGACATCCGCGACAGGAAAGAGGAGACCGGAGCCCACCGCGCCGTGATGGTCTGGTGCGGCTCGACCGAGGTCTACCTCTCCCCCGCTCGGTGCCACCTAGACATCGAGGCGTTCGAGCAGGGGATGAAGGACGACGACCCGGCCATCGCCCCGAGCCAGCTCTACGCCTGGGCGGCCGTCATGGAAGATGTTCCCTACGCGAACGGCGCGCCCAATCTCTCGGCCGACTTCCCGGCGCTCGAGCGGCTCGCCGAGGAGCGCGGCGTCCCGCTCGCCGGCAAGGACTTCAAGACCGGGCAGACGATGATGAAGACCATCCTCGCGCCCGGCCTCAAGGCCCGGATGCTCGGCGTCAACGGCTGGTTCTCGACCAACATCCTCGGCAACCGAGACGGCGAGATCCTGGACGACGCGGCCTCGTTCCGCGCCAAGGAGGTCACCAAGTCCGGCGTGCTCGACACCATCTTCCAGCCCGAGACCTACCCCGACCTCTACGGCGACCTCTACCACAAAGTCCGCATCAACTACTACCCGCCGCACGGCGACGCCAAGGAGGGCTGGGACAACATCGACCTCTTCGGCTGGCTCGGCTACCGGATGCAGATCAAGGTCAACTTCCTCTGCCGCGACTCGATCCTCGCCGCGCCGATCGTGCTCGACCTGGCGCTGTTCCTCGACCTGGCCGGCCGCGCCGGGCGGGGCGGCATCCAGGAGTGGCTCTCGTTCTACTTCAAGAGCCCGCACACGCCCCAGGGGCACGTCCAGGAGCATGACCTGTTCATCCAGCACTTCCGGCTCAAGAACACGCTCCGCGTGATGGCCGGCGAGGAGCCGGTGACTCACCTCTCGGAGCACTTCGAGGCGCACGTCGAGGCCGAGGAGGTCGAGTGACCGGGCGGGCGGACGCCGGACCGAGAACGGGCGTGGTCCTGGCGGCCGGGTTCGGCTCCCGCCTCGCAGGCGTGAGCGACGCGACGGCGCTGAAGCCGCTCACGCCCGTCGCCGGGGTGCCGCTCATCCTGCGCACGTTCCGCAGCCTGGAGACGGCGGGGTGCGACCGGATCGTGGTCGTGGTCGGGCACGGGGCGGACGCGGTCGAGACCGCCGCGCGCTCGGTGTGGGACGGCCGGGCGGAGCTTCGCTTCGCGGTGAACGAGCAGTACGACTTGGCGAACGGCGTCTCGGTCCTGGCCGCACGCGAGCACATCGACGGCCCGTTCTTGTTGACGATGGCGGACCACGTCTTCAGCGACGACGTGATGCGCCTCGCGGGGCAGCACGTCCCTCCCGCCGACGGCGCGACGCTGCTGGTCGACTACGACATCGACGGCGTCTTCGACCTCGACGACGCGACCAAGGTGCTGGAGCGAGACGGCCGGATCGCCGACATCGGCAAGCAGATCGCCGACTACACCTGCATCGACACCGGGCTCTTCGTCTGCACGCCCGCGCTCCTCGACGCGCTCGCGGCGGTCTACGACGCGCGCGGCGACGCCTCGCTCTCCGACGGCATCGGGCACCTCGCCGGGGCGGGCCGGATGACGGTCCTCGACATCGGCGGCGGGTTCTGGCAGGACGTGGACACCCCGGCGATGCTCGCCGAGGCCGAGCGGCGGCTGGCCGCACCGACCTCGCAGTGAGCCTCCACACGGCGGCGCGTATCCTTTGCCCGCTCGGCCTCTTTCGCTCCCCGCCCTCCGCCGATGTCTTCTTTCTCCGCCCCGCGCTCAAACGCTGCTGCCCCTGACCTCCGGTCCATCACCGAGCGCATCGTCGAGCGGTTCCGGCCGCGCCGCGTCGTCCTCTTCGGCAGCCGTGCCCGAGGCGAGGCCGGTCCCGAGAGCGACCTCGACCTCTTCATCGAGATGGAAACCGACCGCCGACCGCCGGAGCGGGCAAGCGATGTCGCTGCTCTCTTCGGCATGCGTTCCTGGCCGCTCGATGTCGTCGTCTATACCCCCGAGGAGGTGGAGCGGCTGCGGGGGGTAAGCGGCACCCTCCTCGCCCTCATCGAGGCAGAAGGCCAGACGCTCTACGAACGCGAGGCTTTATGAGCACGGCCGAATCCAACTACCGCGCCTGGCTCCGCAAGGCCGAGCACGACCTACTCAACATCGAGAACAACCTCGCGGCGGACGAGACGCCGTGGGACACCGTCTGCTACCACGCGCAGCAAGCAGCGGAGAAGACGCTCAAAGCATTCCTCGTCTACCACCACCGTCCGCCGCCGCGCACGCACGATCTCGTGGCGCTCCTCGCGCGATGCGCCGCGTTCTCCCCGGACCTCGCAAGCCTCGAAGCCGACTGCCGCAACCTCACCGCGTTCGCCACCGGCTCTCGGTACCCCGACGACCTGTTCGAGCCGACCGAAGACGACGCCCGCGCCATGACAGACGCCGCCCGCCGCGTCCGCATCCACGTCCTTGCCCTTCTTGCCTGACTCCAGGACGTGGACACCCCGGCGATGCTCGCCGAGGCCGAGCGGCGGCTGGCGGCCCTTCCGTAGCGGCGACGCAGCAGGGTCCGGTGGACGGTTGTAGCCGGGCGGCCGTGGTGGTATCATGCGCACCGCCCTTCCCTCACCCACCCTCTTTGGACGAATGACCTACCGCTCTCTCGGTGCCTGCCTAGTCGCCTTCCTCTTCGCCTCAGGCGCGCTCGCGCAGCGCGCGGCCGACCAGGCCGCCACCCACCTCCAGCGTACGGCCGCTCAGTACGGCCTCGTGGACGGCGACCTCGCGGACCTCGCCGTCACCGACGCCTACGCGAGCCGGTCCTCCGGCACGGAGCACGTCTACCTCCAGCAGACGTCCCACGGCCTCCCCATCGTCGGGGCCGAGTTCACGGTCGCGCTCGGCCGGGACGGCGAGGTGGCCCACGCGGCCGGCCGCGGCGTCACGCTGGCGGACCGCCGCCTCGCGCGCACTCCGGCGCTGAGCGCTTCTTCCGCCGCCGCCGCCCTCGCCCGAGAGGCCAGCCTCACCCCGACCGAAGCGTTCCGCGTCCTCGCCACCGAAGGCAGCCGCGCGCCCGTCGTGACGCTCTCTGAGGCGGGCATCGCCGAGGAGCCCGTCGAGGCCCGTCTGGTGTACTACCGCACCGACGAGGACGCCCTCGTCTTGGCCTGGGAAGTCGGGCTGTATGAGCTCGGCGCGCAGCACTACTGGCTGGGATACGTGGACGCTGCGACCGGCGAGGTTCTGGCCCGCCACGACCTCGTCGTGCATGACACGTTCGGGGTCTCGCCGGCTGCCGGCACGGCGGAGCCGGTCCGCCTCGCGCCCGTCGCTGAGGCTCCTGCTTCGGCCGGCGCGCCGCTTGCCCTAGCCGGGTCGTACCGGGTCTATGCGCTCCCCGAGGAAAGCCCGCTCAGCGCCTCGCCCCTGCCGCCGGCTGACGGCCGCGTGCTGGTCACGAGTCCGGCCGATCCTAGCGCCTCGCCCTTCGGCTGGCACGACGTGGACGGCACGCCCGGAGCCGAGTACACGGTCACGCGCGGCAACAACGTCCACGCCTACACCGACCGGCGCAGCAACAACAGCCCGCAGGCCGGGACCTCCGCGAATGGCGGGGCCGGCCTCGTCTTCGACTTCCCGATCGACTTCGCCCAAGCCCCCGAGACCTACGGCGAGGCGGCGGTGACGAATCTGTTCTACACGAACAACGTTTTCCACGACCTGCTCTGGCGCTACGGGTTCGACGAGGCGGCAGGCAACTTTCAGGAGAACAACTACGGCAATGGCGGCCTCGGGGGCGACTACGTCCGCGCCGAGGCCCAGGACGGGGCCGACCGCTGCCGTCCCATTCCGATCCCCATCTTCTGCCTCAACAACGCCAACTTCTTCACCCCGGCTGACGGCCAGCGGCCCCGGATGCAGATGTTCGAGTGGAACGAGACCAGCCCCCGCCGCGACGGCGACCTCGACAACGGCATCGTCCTCCACGAGTACGGGCACGGCGTCTCGAACCGCCTCACCGGCGGCCCGAGCAACGTCTCGTGCCTCACCAACTCGGAGCAGATGGGCGAGGGCTGGAGCGACTACTTCTCGGTCCTGCTCACCATCAAGCCCGGCGACACGCGCACGGTCAACCGCGGCGTCGGCAACTACCCGCTCGGGCTGGCCGCGAGCGGCCCCGGCATCCGGGAGTATCCGTACAACACAGACTTCTCGGTCAACCCGCAGACCTACGGGTTCTCGCGCACGGCCGCCGCGCCGCACGGCGTCGGCTCGGTGTGGACCTCGATCCTCTGGGAGGCCACGTGGGACATGATCGACGCCTTCGGCTTCGACCCCAACCTCTACACCGCCTCGGGGACGGCCGGCAACCAGGTGATGATGCGCCTGGTGCTCGCCGGGATGAAGCTGCAGCCGTGCCGCCCCGGCTTCGTCGATGGCCGCGACGCCCTCCTCGCCGCCGACGAGCTGCTCTACGACGGTGCCCACACCGGCGTGCTGTGGGCCGCCTTCGCGCGCCGCGGCCTCGGCGCGAATGCCGACCAGGGCTCGAGCTCCAGCAACGCCGACAACACCGAGGACTTCACGGTCCCGTTCGGCCAGGGGGTCACGCTCGCCCTCGTGCCGCAGAACCAGCCGGCCGTCGTCCCGCGCGGAGGCACCGTGGCCTATACGGTCGCCCTCTCCACCCCCTCCGCCGCGAGCTTCGACTACTGGGCCGAGGCGACGCTTCCCGACGGCTCCACGCGCGTCGTCTTCGGGCCGGGCACTGCGACGGTCGCCGCCGGCACCTTCACCTCGTCGCTCTCGCAGCAGGTTCCGGCCCAGGCTCCGCTCGGGGCCTACGCCTACACGATGAAGGTGGGCGCTTTCCCGAACACCGTCGTCGCCCAGGACGGGTTCGCCGTCACGGTAACGGCGGCGCACCGCCTCGCTGGCACCGCCGACACCGCGTGGCGCCTCTTCGACGCCGACGGCCGAGACCTCGCTGACGGGGTCGAGCTCGACTTCCAGCCGGCGGTCTCGGCGTCCGGCCTGCCGGTCTCGGCCTTGCAGCCGGCCTATCCGAACCCGGTCACCGACCGGGCGACGATCGCGTTCGACCTCGCCGAGTCGGGACCGGTGCGGCTCACGGTGTACGACGTGCTCGGCCGGGAGGTCGCCGTCTTGGCCGACGGGTCGCGGGAGGCTGGGCGCTCTACCGTCCCGTTCGACGCGTCCGCGTTGCTGGCCGGCGTCTACCTCGTGCGCCTGAGCGCGCCGGGCGTGGTGCAGACGCAGCGCCTCACAGTCGCCCACTAGCCAGGCGCTGATCCCAGCCCATCCGAGGGCGCGGCTACTCCGGTAGCCGCGCCCTTTGTTGTTTCCGCGCAAGGACTGCTTTCCGGACTCGGAGTGCAGGAGCCCGGCAGTTTATCTTTGGTCGGTCGTCAGAAACCCCGCTCTCTCGTGCCTCGCATCTTCGACAACATTGGGGAGCACTTGCTCCCCGCGCTCCAGAACACGCTTGCCACGTCGGAGCGGGCGGACTTCTGCATTGGGTACTTCAACCTCCGAGGATGGCATGCCCTCGCCGAGCAGGTCGAGCGGTTCGCCGGGGGCGAGGGCGCACAATGTCGTCTCCTCGTGGGGATGCACCGCAGCGCCAGCGAGGAGCTCCGAGACGCCTTGCGCTTCGACCGGGACGGGACCCGGATGGACAACGGGACCGCCGCCCGGCTGAAAAGAATGCTGGCCCTGGAGTTCCGGGAGCAGCTTACCGTCGGTGCCCCGCGAGACGAAGACGAGCGCGCGCTTCAGCAGCTCGCGGATCAGATCCGGGCGGGGAAGGTGCGCGTCAAGCTGTTCCTTCGGCAAAGCTTGCACGCCAAGCTCTACCTCTGCTTCCCGAACACCTACACCACGCCGTCGGTCGGCTTCGTCGGGTCGAGCAACCTCACCTTCACTGGGCTTCAGGGCGGCGGCGAGCTGAACGTGGACGTGCTCGACCACGACGCCTGCCAGAAGCTCTCGGACTGGTTCGAGGACCGATGGCAGGACCGGTGGTGTATCGACATCTCGGACAACCTCGTTGCCGTCATCGAGGAGAGCTGGGCGCGCTCCACGGCGATCCCGCCCTACCACATCTACCTCAAGATCGCCCGCCACCTCGCCGACGACGCCGTCAAAGGCCTGACCGAGTTCAACCTCCCGAAAGACCTCAAAGGGGTCCTCTTCGACTACCAGGAGGCGGCCGTCAAGCTCGCTGCGCGCCACCTCCATGCGCGCGGCGGCGTCGTGATCGGTGACGTCGTCGGGCTGGGCAAGACGCTCATGGCCTACGCCAACCAAGTCAGCGTGGTGAACGGGCGCAAGAAGTCCGCCGACCTCAACCTCTACAAGCTGTTTCTGGAGCGCTGCTTCCGGCTGCTCGATGCGGCCGGGCACTGCGGCATCGTGATCCCGAGCGGCATCTACACCGACCTCGGCACGAAGGGGCTGCGCCAGATGCTCTTCGACGAGACCGAAGTGACGGCCCTCTTCGGGTTCGAGAACCGCAAGCTGGTTTTCGAGGAGGTGGACAGCCGGTTCAAGTTCGTGATCCTGACCTTCGAAAAGGCGGGCACGACGGAGCGCTTCCCGGCGACGTTCATGCGCCACGACCCCGCCGAGCTGGCTCGCTTCCCCGACGAGGGAGCCGTAACGGTGGAGGTCGAGGCCGTCAAGCGGCTGGCCGCCGAGTCGTGGGGCCTGATGGAGTTCGCGTTGCCGCTCGACGCGCACATCGCCGAGAAGATGGCCGCCTTCCCCGCCCTCGGCGATGACGTGGACGGCGCGTGGCAGATCGGGCTGACAGCCGAGTTCCACATGACGAACCATTCGGGCTTGTTCGAGACCGCGCCTGCTATTCCTGATCGGCTCAGAGCCGATCAGGAAACTAATCACGAGTCCAAGCTTCCGTTGTGGGAGGGCAAGATGATCCACCAGTTTGACGCCGACTTCGCCGCGCCGCGCTACTGGGTAGATGAGAAGGCGGGCCGCGAGGCGCTCACCAAGCGCGGCATGGAGGACACCGGGCAGCCCTACGACTACCAGGCGTACCGCCTCGGCTTCCGGGACATCTCGCGCAGTACGGACACCCGCACGTTCATCACGGCCATCCTCCCGCCGCCTCGCTTTCACGGCAACAAGATTCCCACGGTCAAGGTGTTCGACGAGGAGGGCGAGCGGCTGATCTCGGACGCCACGCAGCTCTACCTCTGCGCCGTCTGGAACAGCTTCACGCTGGACTGGCTGCTCCGCAAGCAGGTCACGACCACGATCAACTTCTTCTTTGTCTACCAGCTTCCCGTCCCGCGCCTCGTTGAGGGCCACCCCGCCTTCGACTGGCTGGCGGAGCTGGCCGCGCGGCTCGTCTGCACCACGCCCGCCTTCGACGCGCTCGCCGCCGCACTCGGCCTCGGCGATCATGCCGCCGGAGCCACAGACCCGGAAGAGCGCGCCGCCCTCCGCGCCGAGATCGACGGCCGCGTGGCGCACCTCTATGGCCTGACCGAAGCCGAGTTCACCCACGTCCTCTTCCACGAGGGCATCACCGGCTTCCACCGCGTGCCGGACGGTGTCCGCGAGGACGCCCTCGCCGCCTACCGCGCCCTCGCGCCGCACCCGGACACCGCCCTCGTCGCCCGCCAGATCGAAGACGGCGAGAGCGCGCTCGTCGAGTTCAAGGAGACCTTCGCCGTGGACGCCGCCACCGGCGACAAGCATAAGGGCGTCCTCCACTCGGCGCTCAAGACCGTCTGCGGTTTCCTCAACGCGGGCGGCGGCACGCTCCTCGTCGGCGTCGCCGACGACGGCACGGTCCAGGGCTTGGCGAAGGACTACGCGGCCTGCCAGGCGTCGAACCAGAACGCCGACGGGCTCGAGAACAAGATCGTCAACACGCTCCGCGCCCGGCTCGACCCGCCGCCGTCGTTCGGCCATGTCGCCGTGACCTTCCACGAGGTCGAGGGCGAGGAGGTCTGCCGCGTGCTGGTCACCCCGAGCGACCGAGCGACCCGGCTCGACGGCGCGTTCTTCATCCGCCTCGGCAACACCACCCCGGCCCTCACCGACGCCGAGGCCGAGCGGTGGCTCGCCAACCGCGCCCGCCGCCTCTCCGTCTGAGAGACTGTCTATGAAGATGCTGAAGGGCTCCGAACGGCTGCGGAAGACGCGCTCGGCGTTGCGCTGCATCGCCGTAGCTGGCGCTACGGCTGCTTCACGCGCCTTGACCGCGCCTCCCTCACTCGTTCTCGCTCCCCTCCCGAACTTCACAGGCAGACTCTGAGTCATGCCCGCCCCGACCTCTCCTCTTTTGCTCCGCACCTTGCTGTCCCGCCTCCGCGGCCCCGAGTCGCTCGAGGTGGAGTTCAAGCGCGGCGGGGGCGGCCTACCCAAAGACCTCTGGCCGACGGTCAGCGCCTTCGCCAACACCTACGGCGGCTGGATTCTCGTCGGCGTCCGCGAGCACGCCGATGGGCGCTTCGAGATCGAAGGGCTGAAGAACCCGGAGGCGCGGCTCCAGGACTTCTACAACCAGATCCGCAACCGGCAGAAGATCAGCGTCCCCGTCTGCGGTGCCGATGACGCCCGGATCGAGCCGGTCGAGGGCCGGCCGCTGCTGGTCATCCGTGTCCCGGCAGCGTCGCGGAAGGAGCGACCCGTCTACACGGGGAGCAACCCCTATGAAGGCACCTACCTCCGCCGCAACAGCGGGGACTACCGATGCACCAAGTCCGAGGTGGATCGCATGATGCGCGACGCCTCCGACACCGCCGCCGACTCGGCTATCCTCGACGGATACGGGCTGGACGATCTGGACCGCGAAGCGCTCGCCCGTTACCGGCGGCGCTACCAGACAGAGCAGCCCGGCTCTCCCTGGAACGGCTACGAAGACCTCCGCTTCCTTCAAGCCCTCGGTGCCCACCGGCGTGAGCGCCAGACGGACCGTGAGGGTCTCACCGCAGCCGGCCTCCTACTCTTCGGAACGGACGAGGCCCTGCGCGAATGGCGAAGCCGTCACCTCCTCGACTACCGCCGGCTTCCTGACGACGGCTCCACGCAAGAGCGCTGGACGGACCGCATCACCTGGGAGGGCCACCTCTTCGGCGCGTTCGAGACGATCTATCCCCGTCTCGTCGCTGACCTGCCCGTGCCGTTCCAGCTTCAGCACGGCGTCCGTCGGGGCGAGGGTCCCGCCCAGGTCGCCATGCGCGAGGCGCTCATCAACCTCCTCGTCCACGCCGACTATGCCGAGACCGACGCCTCGCTCGTCTTCCGCCACGAGCAGGGCTGCCGCTTCCAGAATCCGGGCAGCTCCCGCGTCCCCAAGCGCGTCCTCCTCAGCGGTGACCGCTCCGACCCACGCAACCCCCTACTCGTCGCTGCCTTCCGCCACATCGGTCTCGCTGACGAAGCGGGCACGGGCATCCCCAAGATCCTCCAAGCTTGGCACCAGCTAGGCTTCAAGGCCCCTGACATCGACGTAGGCACGGAGCGCTATGAGTTCGCCCTCCGGCTCCGCTACATTCACTTCCTCTCCACCGAGGACCGCACTTGGCTTACCGCTCTCGGCGACCTTTCAGACGAGCCGAAGCAACTTGCTCTCGTCCATGCTAAAGAGCAGGGCTCCGTAGACAACGCCCAGCTCTGCAAACTCACCGGCCAGCACCCCGCCGATGCTACCAAAACCCTGACCGGCCTCCGCGATGGCGGCCTGCTTGACTCGGAAGGTGCAGGGCGAGGCACATACTACACGCTCTCTTTACACGCTCAGACTGTCCTCGATGCGGTTCGGGAAGCGCCCGCTCAACCCAACCTGTTCGACGTCGAGCTTGCCAGCTCTCATAAGGACAGCGAAAGTGCCCGCACCACTCATGCAGACTCTGAGGGTAGCGCCGCCAGCATGGAGGGTAGCACGGTCGACATAGAGGGTAGCGCTTCCGACATAGAGGGTAGTGAGGCGGTGTCTATGCCCGATCAGTTCGTGGGCACGGTTTCTCAATGGCACACCCTGGCAGCGCTGGCTATTCCGGTGCGCCAGAGTCTGCGGGCCAAGGCGGGCGAGGTCGGAGATCTCGTAGTAGCCTTGTGCGCCAGCGCCGCGCTGTCGCTCAGCGAACTCGCTCTACTCGTCGGCCGGAAGCGGTCATGGGTCCGCGAGATCGTCCGGGAGAAGATGGCATCGGGAGAGATAGGCTACCTCTACCCTGAAAAGCCGAGAAGCTCGAAGCAGCGCTATATCGCCCCGCCACACGAGACACCGTAGGTTCCACGCCCATGCCCCACCTTGCCCTCTTCCTCAGCCATAGCAGTGCCGACGCTGACCTCGCGCGCGACCTCGCGGACTTTCTCCGGGTCGCCCTTCGGCTCGGGTTCGAGGAGGTCCGCTGCACGAGCGCACCTGGCTACAAACTCCCTGGCGGCGTGCATACCGAAACGCAGCTCAAGCAGGAGGTCTACCAAGCTGGGGCCGTCGTCGGGCTGCTTTCCAGCGCCAGTCTCGACTCGCTCTACGTCGCCTTCGAGCTTGGCGCACGGTGGGGCGCAGATAAGCCGCTGTTCCCGCTCTTCGCCCCCGGCTTCGATGCAGGCGGTCTGAGCGGCCCCCTCTCGGCCACCAACGGCCTCCGGGCCGACGACACCGCTGACCTCCACCAGCTCGTCCGCGACCTCGGGCGCACACTCGACCGGACACCCGAGGATGCGGCCGCGTACCAGCGCGCCCTTGATGCCGTCCTTACCCATACAGACGACCACGACTCCGCTGCCGCGTTTGAGAGCGCTCTTGCGGACAACGCCCCCTCCCCCAACTCAACTGCTCGCGCCGACGACTTCGCTGACGCCGAGCGGATCATCCGCGAGCACTGCGAGGCAGAGCATCGTGACGACTACAGAATGCTCGACTACTGCATCCGCCAGCAGCGCGAGGCTGTCGAAGCGCTCAGGCAGGGCGCTCCCCCAGATGTCCCTGCCGATGTCTTCGCCCAAATCCGTGCTCGCGCCGCACGTGAGTACCCGGCAGACTACCAAATGCGGCGCTACGCTGAGAAGCAGCAGATCGAGGCGTACCGACGCACCCACTCGTGAACCGCCGCACCCTTCTTCCTTGGTGGGCAGTGAGGGACTCGAACCCCCGACTTCCTCGGCGTCTATCTCTGGGTCCTCTCAGCCTTATAGTTTCGCAAATACCGATTCCTCTTTGCATTCTTGAGGTTGCGGCCCGTGAACGTCTCGGTCTGCGCGTGGCAGTTAGGACACAAGAGCCTGAGGTTCGAAGGCAGATTGTTATCAGAGTTGCCGTCGATGTGATCAACGTGGAGCGTGAGGGGTTTCCCCCGCCACTCTGGACCTCCGGTGCATATGGCGCAGGTGTCGCCGCGTTCTCGCATCAGATATGCCCTCAGCGTCGAGCTGACTGAGCACTTACCCGACTTAATCCGAGGATTCGTGTCACTCAGGTACACATGCTCCTGCTAACACGTAGCGGAACAGTAAATGGAAGCGGGATTCGTAAGGGGCCCCTCGCAGGTCCGGCGCGCCTTCGGAGGATGCTTTCGCTTTCGGACGCGACCCTTATTGGAACAGGCTTTCGAACAGTATTTTCGTGGCTTGGCCTCTGTGCTCTGAACAAGTTCCCCGCAAACAGGACAGGGGTTCGTCGTCTTGGGAGACCTCCACACGCTCCGGGTTCTCATCTGGACGCAAGAATACAGAACGACGGGAGTGGGCGGTGAGGGACTTGAACCCCCGGCCCTCGGAATGTAAATCCGATGCTCTAACCAACTGAGCTAACCGCCCAAAAAGGTCGTGGGTTTGAGGTCATGGGTTGTGAGTGACCAACCTCGAACCCCCGACCTCAAACCCAGAACCGAACTTGGCGGGAAACGGGATTCGAACCCGCGACCCTCAGCTTGGGAAGCTGATGCTCTACCAACTGAGCTATTCCCGCAGTCGTCGCCGACACCCGGCGGGGCGGCGAAGAGGGGGCCAACTTAATCGCATTCTCTGCGAAAGTCAACCGCCGGACCAGGGGCGCAACCGGGCTTCCGTATCTTTTCAAGCTCCATTTGCCGCACCCTACCACCGGGCCGAGCGCTGCGCTGCAACGATACGCCGCCGCCCCCTCCCGCTCCAGCGTCATGAAACGAACCTACCAGCCGAGCCGCCGCAAGCGCGCCAACAAGCACGGCTACCGCTCCCGGATGGCAACCAAGAACGGCCGCAAGGTCCTCGCCCGCCGCCGGGCGAAGGGCCGCAAGAACCTCACGGTCAGCGACACCCGGCCGGGCAAGTAGGCCGGTGCCCCGCCGGCACCGCTTCCCCCGTGCCTTCCGGCTCAAACGGCAGCGCCTCGTCCGCCCCCTCTTCGGCCGGGGGCGGGCCGATGTCCACGCCGTCCACGTTGGAAGCCTCATCGTCCGCTACCGCATCGCCGCGCCAGACGAGGTGGGGCAGACGGTGCCGGTCCAGGTCGGGTTCGCGGTCGGAAGGCACGTGCAGCCGAAGCCGGCGCGCAACCGGGTCAAGCGGCTCCTGCGCGAGAGCGTCCGCCTCCACCAGCACGACTTGGTGAGGCGGTTCACGGCCCGGCCTGGGACGCTCACCCTCGTCGTGCTCTACCGGGGCCGGACCGAGGGCGCTAGCCTCGCCATTCGCCGCGATCTTCCCGAGGCCCTCCGGCGCATCGCCTCCGGCCTCGACGGGTCGGAGCCGTGAACTTTCCCCCTGCCGGAACAGCCGGGGACCCCTTCCGTTGCCCGGCCGACTACGGACTCATCCAACGACTGTGAACCAGGAACCAGGGCTAGACCGCAGCGGCGTCATCGGGATCGTGCTCATCACGATCATCATGGGCGTGTGGCTCGTCTACTTCACGCCCCGCCCGACGACTGAGACCGCTGACCAACCCGCTGTCGCAGTCGATTCGGTGGAGACGGCGGGACCGGCGACGATTGGTCCTGAGCGAGGCCCGGCGGCTCCGGCCGACTCGTCGTTCGCCGCAGCCACCACGGGCACCGCGCGCACAGTCACCGTCCAGACCGACCGCTACCGCGCCGTCTTCTCGACCAAGGGCGCGACGCTCACCTCGCTTCGCCTGCTCAACTACGACGTAGCCGGCGAAGAAGGCGTCCCGGTCGAGATGGTCTCGGCGGAGGACGGGGCCCTCGCGCTCGCGTTCACCCCGCCGCAGGGGCAGTACATCGACAGCCGCTCACTGTTCTATTCGACGCCAGGCTTCGACGGGGGCACGCTCGAGGTGACCGACGCCGCGCGCGAGCTGACGTTCGAGGTGCCGGTCCCCGGCGGCACGCTCCGGCAGACGTACACGTTCACGCCGGACAGCTACGAGATCGGCCTGCGCGTCGAGGAAGTCGGGGCGAACCTGCTCTCGGCGTCCGGCGGCTACGAGGTCGTGTGGGACGGGGCTATCCCGTTCGCCGAAAACCTGGAAGAGCTCGACGCGACCGCGTCCGGGGCCTACGCCCGCAGTGGCGGCGAGGTCGAGCAGGTCAACCTCGCCAAGGACGCGAGCGGCTCGCAGCGGCTCAACGGCAACGTCGATTGGGTGGCGGTCAAGAACAAGTACTTCATCGCCGCCCTCCTGCCCGACGAGCCGACCGACGGGGCCGAGATCGAGGGCGAGCGCTTCGGGGAGGCACGAGACCTCAACTTCGCCGAGAGCTTCTCCGTCCGCCTCGACATGCCCCAACCGCGCGGCGAGGCGGACACGTACCGGCTCTACCTCGGGCCGATGGAGTTCAACCTGATCGAGGGCTACGACGTCGGGCTCTACGACGTGGTCGACTACGGCTTCGGCTCGTTCATCACCCGGCCCATCGCCCGCTACGTTATCTCGCCGTCGTTCCTCTTCCTCGGCTCGGTGCTGCCGAACTACGGCCTGGTCATCATCCTGTTTGCGATCCTGGTCAAGCTGCTGCTCTACCCGCTGACCAAGGTGTCCTACAAGAACACCGCCCGGATGCGTGAGCTGCAGCCCAAGATGGAGGTCATCAAGGAGAAGTACGGCGACGACCCGCAGAAGCAGCAGGAGGCGATGATGAAGATGTACCGCGAGATGGGCGTCAACCCGCTCGCCGGCTGCCTGCCGATGCTGCTCCAGTACCCGATCATCATCGCGCTGTGGCGCTACTTCCAGAACTCGATCGTCATCCGGCAGGAGTCGTTTCTCTGGGCGCACGACCTCTCGGCCCCGGACCCGATCCTGAATCTGCCCTTCGACATCCCGTTCTACGGCGGCTACGTCGCGGGCTTCACCACCATCATGGGGCTCGCGATGATCGTGCAGATGAAGGTGTCGATGCCGGACACCGGCGGGACGCAGCAAAAGGTGATGATGTACTTCCTGCCGGGCATCCTCTTCGTCGTCTTCAACCGCCTCGCCTCAGGCCTGAGCCTGTACTACCTGACCTTCAACATCCTGACGATCGTGCAGCAGAAGCTGATCAACAACGAGGTCGCGGCCTCGCAGGACGAGCCGAAACCGGTGGTGAAGAAGGCGGGCCGCAACGGCCGTGCCTCTACGAACGGCCAGGCCAAGCGCAAGAAGGGCGCGAAGTCCTGACCGGTGTGCTAGGCACCGACACGATAGCGGCCATTGCCACGGCGCGGGGCCGGGCCGCGCTCGCCATCGTCCGGCTCTCCGGGCCAGAAGCGCTCGCGGTCGCGGACCGGCTCTTCCCGTCGAAGGACTTGGCGGCGGCCGACTCGCACACCGCCCACGTCGGGTTCGTCACGACGCCCGAGGGTGAGCGGATCGACCAGGCGGTGGTGACGCTCTTTCGCGCGCCCCGCTCGGCGACGGGAGAGGACGTGGTCGAGCTCACCTGCCACGGTGGCGACCTCGCGCCTCAGCTCGTCTTGCGTGCGCTCCTCGATGCCGGTGCTCGGCTCGCCCGGCCCGGCGAGTTCACCGAGCGCGCCTTCCTGAACGGCAAACTCGATCTCGCGCAGGCCGAGGCCGTCGCCGACCTGATCCACGCGCAGTCGTCGCTCGCCCACCGCGTCTCGCTGAACCACCTGCAGGGGCGCTACTCCGAGACCGTCGCCGCCGCCCGGACGGAGCTTCTCCAAACGTGTGCCCTCGTCGAGCTGGAGTTGGACTTCGCTGAGGAGGACGTGGCCTTCGCCGACAAGGCGCAGCTCGAGGCGCTTCTCGAGCGGACGGCGCATTTCCTCACGCGGCTTCTCGATTCGTACCAGCTCGGAGAGCTGATCCGCGACGGGGTCCGCGTCGTCCTCGGCGGCCGGCCGAACGCGGGCAAGTCGACGCTCCTCAACGCGCTCGTCGGGCGCGACCGCGCCATCGTCAGTCCCACTCCCGGCACGACGCGCGACGAGATCGAGGCCGAGGTCGAGATAGAGGGTCTGCGCTTCCGGTTCGTCGACACCGCCGGGCTGCGCGAGACCAAAGACGCCATCGAAGCCGAAGGCGTCCGTCGCACGCACGCGGCCATCGCCCACAGCGACGCCCTCCTCTACCTCTTCGACGCGACGGTCGGCCTCGATGCTGAAGAGCGCGAGTGGCTCGAGTGTTTCACGGTGAAACACCCGGCGCTGCCCGTCCTGCTCGTCGCCAACAAGTGCGATCTCCTCAGCACCGAGCCGATTTCACCAGAACCGACCGTGTCGCTCTCCGCCCACGAGGCCCTCGCCGATCCCGAGGTCCTGAACCCACTGCGAGCTTGGCTCGTTGACGCGGTACTCGCTGATCTCGCCGGAGCCGAAGCGACGACGATCGTCGTGAACCAACGCCACCGGCAGCACCTCGGCCGGGCTCTCGCTTCGGTCAAAGAAGCCCAGCAAGCTCTAGAGAACGGCGCTGGCGGCGAGACGCTCGCATCCGATCTCCGTTCAGCCCTCCACGAGCTAGGGTCGATCACTGGCGAGATCACGAACGACGATGTGCTCGGAACCATCTTCTCGCAGTTCTGCATCGGCAAGTGAGCGAAGGCTCTCCAGGCTGGACATCACGCACAGCACAAAGTAGTCCCGTCTCCGAAAGTTAGGAAACAGTGCCGAAAATCATCTTTATCCCTCCGCCGTTATGACTCATTCTGATTCGTATGACGTGATTATAGTGGGCGGCGGGCACGCCGGGGCCGAGGCTGCGCACGCTGCTGCCCGGCTCGGTGCTCGGACCCTTCTTCTCACGATGAACCTCGAAGCGCTCGGACGCATGTCCTGCAATCCCGCTATCGGTGGGATCGGCAAAGGCCAGATCGTCCGTGAGATCGACGCGCTCGGCGGGTTGATGGGTCGCGTCGCCGACCGGACGGGCCTCCAGTTCCGAATGCTCAACCGAAGCAAAGGTCCGGCGGTGTGGAGCCCTCGTGCACAAAGCGACCGCGCGGCCTACGCTGCCACCGTCCGGCAGGAGCTAGAGGCCCTCCCCTCTCTGCTTTTCCGGCAGGACATGGCGACGGAGATCGTGGTCCGCGACGGCCACGTGACCGGAGTGCGGACCCAGACGGACCAGCTCTTCCTCGCCCGTTCTGTCATCTTAACGAGCGGGACCTTTATGAACGGCACGATCCACATCGGCGAACGGCAGCACGGCGGTGGGCGAGCCGGAGAGCGCGCCTCGGTAGGCATCAGTGCTAGCCTCGAGCGTTTGGGGTTTGAGGTAGCTCGTCTCAAAACGGGCACTCCACCCCGCATCGACGGGCGAACGGTCGACTACGACGTTTTCGAGGAGCAACCAGGAGACGATGTTCCGAGTCCGTTCTCGTTCATGACGGACGCTCTCCCCACCGAGCAGCGTTCGTGTTGGCTGGGCTACACCAACCCTGCCGTCCACAATCTCCTTCGCACGGGCTTCGACCAGAGCCCTATGTTCATGGGCAGGATTCAGGGTGCAGGACCCCGCTACTGTCCGTCGATCGAAGACAAGATCGACCGGTTCGCTGGGAAGGATCAGCACCAGCTCTTTCTAGAGCCGGAGGGGTGGGACACCCACGAGGTCTATGTCAATGGGTTCTCCACTTCCCTCCCCGAGCAGGTGCAGACCGCAGCGCTGCGGCGCGTGCCCGGCTTGGAGCGCGCGCACGTGCTTCGGCCCGGCTACGCTATCGAGTACGATTACTTCCCTCCTCACCAGCTACGGTATAGTCTTGAGACCAAATCGATTTCGGGCCTTTTCTTCGCCGGACAGATTAACGGGACGACGGGGTACGAAGAAGCGGCTGCCCAGGGTTTGCTCGCCGGCATCAATGCGGTGCAGAGACTGAGCGATAATGCTCCGCTCGTCCTTCAGCGGTCCCAGGCCTATCTCGGAGTGCTCGTAGACGACCTAGTCGCGAAAGGGACCGACGAGCCGTACCGAATGTTTACCTCTCGTGCCGAGCATCGTCTCTTGCTTCGACAAGACAATGCCGATCAGCGCCTGACTCAGCTCGGCTTTGACCTAGGCCTTGCTAGCAGCGAACGGCTTGCTCGTCTCCACCGCAAGCGGACAGCACTCGATGCCACGCTCAGCGCGCTCGCCGATACGCCTGTTTCTCCTTCCGAGGTAAATGGCTACCTCGAGCAAGTCGGCACCTCCCCCATCACCGAACCTGTACGATTGGACCGGCTCGTCTCCCGCCCTCAAGTGTCGCTCGTCGGTCTGCTTGCCGCAACCGGTCTGAACGCCCTCGCCATTGGCATACCGGGTCTGGAACCCGTGGAGCAGCTTGCGGAGACGGAGATCAAATACCGAGGCTACCTCGACAGAGAACGCGACCTGGTAGCGACCATGCAGCGCTTGGAAGACTGGCGGATCCCGGAGGAGCTCGACTATGTCTCGCTCTCGAGCATCACCCTAGAGGCACGCGAAAAGCTTGCGCGGATACGACCAGACACGCTGGGGCAGGCCTCGCGCATCAGCGGGGTTAGCCCCTCTGATGTGTCCGCCCTCATGGTGCTTCTGAAGAATGGCCGAGTACGGAGTACTGGAGACGTTTCACGTGAAACACCCTCTCTTGCCCTCTGATCTCATGCCTGACTGGCTTGATCAGATTCTGAGTTCTAGCCAGCAGGCAAGGCTGACCGAGTTGGAGGGCCTCGCACTCCACTTCAACGGCAAGCTCAATCTCTACTCAAAGGATAGCGTTGCCCAATTCAACCAGAGGCACATCCTTCATAGCCTCGTCCTCGCCTCTCATCCCTTTCCTGAAGGTGCGCACATCGTCGACTGGGGAACTGGTGGGGGGATGCCGGGACTGCCTCTTGCCATCGCTTTCCCTGAGTCTACGTTTCACCTTATAGACGCTGTGGGTAAAAAGATTGATACGGTCTCAGCTATGGCACGGCGACTCGGTCTTCAGAACGTGAGAACATATCATTGTAGAGCGGAGCAGTGGGAGGGCGAGACACACTACAGTGTTTCACGTGCAACGTCCTCACTTGCTACTCTCTGGGAATGGCACAATAGGGTATCCGTGCCCCTAGACACTCCACCAACCTATTGGCAACCTGGTTTGCTTTGCCTCAAAGGGGGCTCTCTGGGCCAGGAAGAAGAAGATCTGCATCTCGCCTATCCAAATGTAAACGTCAACTATCGTTCATTACTATCTTTGTTAGACGATTCCTATTTCGCAAGCAAAAAACTGGTTGAAATGCGGGGATAGTAGCCGGTCAGCTTACGCGGCGAAAAGGGTAAGGCGGACGTGAACACCACCGAGGCAAGAGAGTTGACACATCCTTGTCACCTCGATCTTGTCGCCCCGCCCTTCTCCTACTCCGAACCCATGCCTCAGTCCGACCGAACGCTGAACAAGACCGAGCGTCTGTTCGCACTCGTTCTGCTCTTGCAGAACCGGCCGAACATGACCTCTAAGGATCTCGCCGACCACTTCGAGGTCAGCCGACGTACCATCTTCCGCGACTTGCGTGCCCTCGGCGAGTCTGGAGTCCCCCTTACCTACGCTGAGGGAGGCGGATACGAAATACTCGAAGGTTACCAGCTCCCCCCTCTCATGTTCACAGCGCGAGAGGCCGCTACGCTTCTCGTTGGCACGGCCTTTACGAAGCTCCAGCCCGACCATTCGCTCCGAGCGGACGCGGACGAGGTAGGGCTAAAGATTCGCTCTGTTCTACCGGGGCCTGTCCGCGACTACATTGATCGGCTGCAGGATAACACGGTCATCGCGCCCTACATCCGCAACCTGGATCCGAGCCAAGGGGCGCACGACGAGGGGGGGCGATGGTACGACTTGAGCGAGGCTGTGGCAAAGCAGCGCACCATCTACATGGATTACTATGTGGCCAGCCGGGATGAACTGACGAAGCGAAAAGTAGACCCGCTCGGACTGGTCTACTATTCCGACTCGTGGAACTTGATCGCCTATGATCATCTCCGAAAGGGCGTTCGCAACTTCCGGCTCGACCGGATCAAGAAGATGCGGATGATGATCGACACCTTCAAGCGGCCGGCCGGCTTCGATCTGGAGGAATACCTCAAGGAGAAAGGCTCCAATCCGCGCAACGAACGGATCACGCTCCGCTTCAAGCCTCGCGCCTACCGTTGGGCCAAGCGCGGCATCCCCGCTGAGATTGAGGAGGAGGTTCGCACCGACGAGGGCGTTCGCGTTACGTTCTACTTCGAGAACGTGGGCTACATCGCGCAGTGGCTCTTGCGTTACGGGACCGATGTCGAGGTGCTCAAGCCGGACGCGCTACGGGCTACGCTCTGTGAGCAAGCGGAACGGCTTGTCGAGCACTACAGCGTTGAATCGGTAGGAGCATAACGTTTTGATATCCAGGGATATGACTAACGAAGAATCAAGCAAAAGGTTAAACCCAAAAACGGATTATGCCGTGGGCGTGATGCGCACCGTTGTAGAAGCGACAGAGGACGCCCCCTTCGTTGAGCTCGTAGACGCGGCGGTCGAGAAGCTCGAGGCGCACCTCACCCGAGAGCTCGGTCTGCGGATCGATGTCTTTGCCTTCGAGGGACCGCATTTGACCCCGACCGCCGGAGCCTATGCCCCGCTCGACTTCCTCCGCATCGGACTCGGCGAGAAGATCGAGCGCAAGGTCCACTTCCTCTTGATCGTGACTGAGGTCGACCTCGCTGCCTCGACACTCTCCTTCGCCCTCGCCCTGCCGAGCCAGCTCACGAACGTCGGCGTGGTCTCGACCAAACGTCTCAGTCCCGGTTTTTGGGGCGAGGATGAAGACCCGGCGCGAACGGCCGACCGACTCACAGCGTTGCTGCTCCACACGCTCGGCCACCTGCTCAACCTCCCGCACCACCCGGACGAGGCGAACGTGATGTTCGACTTCGGCGAGGTCGAGGGGCTCGATCGGATGCGGGACATCACGCCGGCGCAGCGCAAGCTCGTCGAGCACAACCTGCCCATCGAAGCGCGCGAGCGCGTCAGCCAACGCGAGGACCGGGGCCGGTGGAGCTTCATCCTCCGTGCGCTCGCGCTCAACCTGCGCGGGATTGGGTCGGCCGTTGTGCGCGCGAACCCCTTCCGGCTGATCGGGCGGCTGCCGACCATGCTGACGGCGGCGCTCTCCGTCGTGATCGTGCTTTTCTTCAGCCCCGAGATGTGGGACGTGGCGAGCACGGTCGATCTCTATCAACTCATCCTCTTCGCTCTGCTCGCGGTGTTCGGAGCCACCTTCGCCCTCTACCGGGCCTTCGCCTTCGGAGCGGTGCTCGGGCGCGACCGGTTGCTCTCGGAGTCGGCCGTCGTGACGGAGGCGGCGACGATTCTGAGCCTGTTCCTGACGGTTGCGCTCTTGTATTTGCTCTTCGTCGGTGCGCTCTACACTGGCATCGTGACCATCTTTCCGCGCAAGCTGATGGAGACGTGGCCGACCGTAGACCCGGCCGTGCGGGCGCTCGATCACATCAAACTGAGCTTGTTCATCGGCGCACTCGGCGTGCTCGCCGGTTCGCTCGGCGGCCGCGCCGACAGCCGCGATCTCGTCCGCGGCGTCCTCTTCGTCGACGAGGAATCCTAGTCTAGCTGAGCCACAACCGCTTCCACGGGTTGCATCTGTTCCAAAAGCCGTTTTGCCGTAGCGAGGTCGGGGACGTCCTGGATGATCGCACGGAGCTTGCCGTTTTTCATCTCCTTCATCACGTAGCGCCGGTCGAGGCCACCAAGATTCTCGAGGAGCGAGTGGAAAGTGGACTCGTAGAAGTGCGGATCGGCGTCCTGCGTGGGCAGGTCGAGCCACAAGCGCTGGTTTTTGAACTGGACGCGCGGGAGCCGCAGCGACTGGGCTGCCGACTTCATCTCGGCGGCGAGCAAGAGGGCGTCTACCTCGGACGGGATCGGGCCGAAGCGGTCGCCTAGCTCTTGGCGGAACGCCGACAGCTCGTCGGGCGCGCTCAGGTCCGCGAGGCGGCGGTAGAGGTTCATCCGCTCCGTGTTGTTCGAGACGTAGTCGGCCGGAATGAGCGCGTCCTCGGCGACATCGACCGTGGACTCGCCTGGGGACGGGATCGCTCCTCCGGCGAAGAGGTCGCTGAACTCCTCGCCGCGCAACTCTTGCACGGCTTCCTCCAGAATCCGGTGGTACGTCTCGTAGCCCAGGTCTTCGATGAAGCCGCTCTGCTCGGCCCCGAGCATCGCGCCTGCGCCGCGGATGTCCATGTCGCGCATGGCGATGTTGAACCCGCTTCCCAGATCGGAGAACTCCTCCACGGCCTGGAGCCGCATCCGGGCCTCGCGCGTGAGGGTGTGGACGCTCGGCACCATCAGGTAGCAGAACGCTTTGACCTCGCTCCGGCCGACGCGCCCGCGAAGCTGGTGGAGGTCGGCTAGCCCGAACCGCTCGGCGTGGTCGATGATGATGGTGTTGGCGTTCGACACGTCGATCCCGCTCTCGACGATGTTGGTCGAGACGAGCACGTCGAAGCCGCCCTGGATGAACTCGTGCATCACGTTTTCGAGGTCGGATGCTTTCATCTGGCCGTGGGCGACCTTGATCCGCACGTCGGGCACGAGGGCTCGGATCATCGCTGATATCTCCTCGATGGTCTGCACGCGGTTGTGGACAAAAAACACCTGGCCACCCCGGTTCACTTCGTACAGTATCGCGTCTCGAATCAAGTTCCGATTGAAGGTATGGATTTCGGTGACGACGGCCTGCCGATTTGGCGGCGGGGTGTTCATGATCGAGAGGTCTCGAACGCCGAGGAGCGAGAACTGGAGCGTACGCGGGATCGGCGTCGCCGTCAGCGTGAGGGTGTCCACCTCCGCGCGCATCGCCCGGAGGCGTTCCTTGACGGTGACCCCGAAGCGCTGCTCCTCGTCGATGACGAGCAGGCCGAGGTTTTTGAACCGGACCTTCTTGCCAGCGAGCCGCTGCGTCCCGATCACGATGTCCACCTCGCCGCGCTCGATTTGCGCCAAGACCTCCTTCGTCTCGGCCGGCGGGACGAAGCGGGAAAGCTGGGCGATGCGGACGGGATAGCGCGATAGCCGCTCTGAGAACGTCTCGAAGTGCTGGAGCGCGAGGATGCTCGTCGGGACGAGCACGGCGACCTGCTTGCCGTCCTGCACCGCCTTGAACGCCGCGCGCACCGCAACCTCCGTCTTGCCGAACCCGACGTCGCCGCAGACGAGCCGGTCCATCGGCGTGGCGTCTTCCATGTCCTCCTTGACCGCCGACGAGGCGAGGGCCTGATCGGGGGTGTCCTCCCACCGAAACGACGCTTCCATCTCGCGCTGCCACAGGCTGTCGGGCGCGAAGCCGAAGCCGGGGCTGGCCTTGCGCTTGGCGTAAATTTTCACCAGGTCGCGGGCGATATCCTTGACCCGTTTCTTCGTCCGGCTCTTGGCGCGCTCCCACTGTCCGCTGCCGAGCTTCGTCAGCTTCGGTTGGTGTCCTTCCTTGCCCGAATACTTGTGGAGCTTATGCAGGGCGTTTACGCTAACAAATAGCTCATCGCTGCCGAGAAACTGGAGCTTGACGGCCTCCTGCAGCTTCTCGCAGACGGTGATCTTGTGCAGACCCGAGAACCGCCCGATGCCATAGTCGATGTGGACCACGAAGTCGCCGGGGCTCAGCCCCTGGAGATCGCGGAGCGAGAGGCCGCCGCGGACGCGCTTGCGCTTGCGGGCCGTCGGGCGGTGGTAGCGGTTGAAGACCTGGTGGTCGGTGTAGACGGCGAGGCGCTCGTCGGGGAGGACGAACCCCTCGTGGAGCGACTCGACGGTCAGGGTCGCGTCCGGCTCGTGGTCTGGGTCGCCGAGCAGCTCGCGGAGACGGGCGCGCTGGCTTTGGCTATCGCAGAGGAGGTGGGCCTCGACGCCCCGGTGCTTCAGCTCGGCGAGGTGCTCGCGGAGGAGGCGGACATCGGCGTTGAAGTCGGGCTGCGGCTGCGCGTCGAGGATGAGGGTCTCGTCGCCTTCACTGGAGAAGATGCCGAAGAGGAGGGCCGGGCGCGCGGCGAGCTTCTCGCTGAGCGCGTCGCCGGTGAGATAGAGCCGGTCCGGCGGCGGCGCGTCTGGGTCTTCGAGGGTAGCAAAGGCTGCGGCCGCGTCGGCGTGGAGCGTGTCGGCGCGCTCGCCGAGGCGGGCGGAATCGAAGAGGGCGACGAGGGTTCGGTCGGGGAAGTAGTCGAGCAGGGCGACGTGCTCGACGGCGGCATAGGTCGGGGCATCGAGGTTGGGGACGAGGCGGGCCGAGGTGAGGCGGCTCACCGAGCGCTGCGTCTGCGGGTCGAACTCGCGGACCGAGTCGATCTCGTCGCCGAAGAACTCGATGCGGACGGGGTAGTCGCCCGCGAACGGGTAGACGTCGAGGATGCCGCCGCGGAGGGCGACCTCGCCGGCGGCCCCGACGAACTCGACGGCCTCGAACCCCTGCCCGACGAGCCGGGCCATCAGCGCTTCGGGTGCGAGGCTGTCCTCGACCCGGATGGTCAGCGTCTCCTGCGCCACGGTTTCGGGCGGGGCGACGAGTTCGGCCACGGCCTCGACGCTCGTCACCACGATCCCGGCGAAGCCCGCCTCGAGCCGCCCGAGCACGTCCGCCCGCCGAATCAGCGCGGCGCTCTCGGCGAGGCCGTCGCGGTCGTAGGGTTTCTGTCCCGTCGGCGGGAAGAGCAGCACCTCGGCCTCTTCGCCGAGGAGCTGTTCGAGGTCGCTCTGGAGGTAGGTCGCCGACTCGTGCTCGGCGAGGAGGCAGCACAGCGGCGTGCCGGCGTCCGCGAGGTCGGCGAGCACGAAGGCCGGGAGCGAGCCGACGGTGCCGCGCAGCCGCAGCCGGTGGCCGGCCTCGAGGCGCGGAGCCTCCCGGCGGAGCTGGACGAAGAACGGCGCGGCGGCGACGCGGGCGCGGATCGAGGCGAGGGACACAGGAGGGGAGAGGTGGGTGGAACGCGGGTAGGGGCGACCGGCCGGTCACCCCTACGGCGGGGTGGTTGCAACGGCAGAACCGGCCGCCGGGTCCCCGGACGTCATCCCGCAATCGCCCGGCGCACAAACCCGTCGGCGGCGTCGAGCCGGGCGTGGGCCGTGGCCGCATCCACGTCCGCGAGAAGCATCACGAGCGCCGTCTTGACGTGCCCGCCGGCGGCATCGAGCACGGTCGCGGCCTCCTCGTAGTCGACCCCGGTCGCTGTCATCACGATCTTCTTCGAGCGCTCGACGAGCTTCTCGTTCGTCATCTGGAGGTCGATCATCATGTTCTCGTAGACCTTCCCGAGCCGGACGAACGCTGCCGTTGTGAGCATATTGAGCACCAGCTTCTGCGCCGTCCCGCTCTTCATCCGCGTCGACCCCATGATGACTTCGGGGCCGACCGCCGCGCAGATCGCCACATCGACATATTCGTGCAGGTCGAACTGGTCGCGCGGGTTGCAGGTCACGAAGAGGGTCTTGCAGCCGAGCGCGTGGGCGTGCTTCACGGCCCCGACCACGAACGGGGTCCGCCGGCTCGCCGCGATCCCGCAGACGACGTCCTGGGGCGTCACCCCGGCCTCTTCGAGCGCGTCGCGGCCGTTGGCCTCGTGGTCCTCGGCCCCTTCCTGCGCCACGAACATCGCCTCCCTGCCGCCGGCGATGAGGCCCTGCACCATGCCCGGCGGCGAGCCGAAGGTCGGCGGGCACTCGGCGGCGTCGAGCACCCCGAGCCGGCCGCTCGTCCCGGCCCCGGCGTAGATCAGCCGCCCGCCGCTTCGGAACGCCTCGACGACGATCTCGACGGCCTCGGCGACGTAGGGCAGCTCGGCGCGGACGGCAGCCGCGACGCGCGCGTCCTCGTCGTTGATGATGCGGAGGATGTCCTCGGTCGAGGCCGCGTCGATCCGCATCGAGCGGGGGTTGCGGGTCTCGGTGGTGAGGGACTGAAGCTCGCGGAAGAGGGCGGACTCGGGCATGGGCGAGGGTTTCGAGGGAGGGGAGAGGTGTCCTACTCCAGCCAGCTTCGTGAGAAGGGAGTGGTGAAATAGGCGCTGTACGGAATCGGCGTACCGCGTGGAATGTCAGGGGCCAGCATGTCGAACCACGTCGGGCGGAAGCGGATACGGGGGAGAGCGCCGCGCACGACGGCAGCCGGCACCGCTCCAACCACTCGAACGGCCTCTGCTCGAATCGGTGTCCCGTCCCACGCCACGGTGAATTGAACGTAGGCCCGTGCGCCTTCCGGTATTTCAACAGCCGTCTCGCGCATCGCCTCTTTCAGCGCCACTTCCTGCCCGAGGGTGTCGAGTCCGTAGGGTTCGGTAGAGACCATCGCCGTGGCGTAGTCGCCGGTTCGCATCACCTCGCGGATCGAGTCGGCGAGCGCCGAGTTGGGAAAGAGGGGAGGCGTTCGGTCGAGGAGCACGTCGCCCTCGCGGAGAAGCTCGACCGGTGGCGCTGGCGCTTCTGCGATGACCGTCGAGTCTGGCAGGGCAGGAGTGGGCGCGGCGATCTGCGGCGGGGCGGAGCACGCGGCGAGACCGAGGCCGCCGAGCAGCAGGAGAGGCTTCACGGAGAGGACCGGCGCAGGAGGCGAGGCAGGAGGAGCGCGGCAGCGATGAGCGCGAGGCTGAGGAGCCACCACCACACGCTGAGGCCTGTTGGGATATCGACCGGACTCGGGTCGCCGTAGAGCACGGGCGCGCCCCAGAAGAAGGGGCTGGCGCGGAGGCCGTCGTGCGCGTCAAGATAGGCGAGTTGGGCGCGCTGGAGGGCCACGTCCTTGCGCTCGCCGCGCGTGAGGTGCGCGTAGAAGTGGTCCATCAGCTCGACCGTCGCGGCGTCGTCGACGCGCCAGAGCGTGCCGAGCGTGCTCCCGGCCCCGGCGGCGCGGACGGCGTACTGGAGCCCGAGCACGCCCTCGCCGCCGAGGTCGCGCCCGCGCGCCGTGCGGCAGCCGCTGAGGACCACGAGGGCCGCGTCGAGCGACTGCTGCATCAGCTCGTAGAGGTAGAGCCGGCCGTCCTCCGAGCCGTCAAGGTCGGGCGAGAGCTGGACGTAGCTCGCCAGCGGGTTGGCGTCCTCCACGAAGGCGTGCGACGCGAGGTGCAGCAGCCGCGCCCGCCCCAGCGATTCGTAGAAGCGCGCCTCCGTCGCCTCGTCGTCGAGCGCGACCGTCGCCGAGGGGAAGCGGCGGCGCAGGTCGCCCAGCTCGCGCGCCACGTTCGGCAGGTCCGGCGGGGCCCCGCCGGCGTAGGCCGAGCGCAGCGGCGAGTCGGCCTCGATCCCCCCGAAGTCGCTGCGGCCGAAGGCCACCACGTCCGAGGCTGCGTCGGGGACGGGCCGGTTCTCCACCAAGAGCGCGGCGGCCAGCTCGGTCGAGACCGCGTGGCGGCGCAGCAGGAACGGGGCGGAGCGGAGCTGGTAGCGGTCCGCCGGCTCGTCCTCGAGCAGCAGGCCGAACGGGAGCCGGGCCAGCGGTCCCTCGGGGACGACGACCAGCCCAGCCCCGGCCGGCAGGTGCGATGCGACGGGAGCCACGAGCAGGTCGTAGAGGGTCTTGAGCGGGGACAGGGCGAAGTCTGCGTCCTGGGGCGAGACCAAGCCGGTGCCGTCCACCCAGAGCGGGCTGGCCTCGGCCATCAGCGCCCAGATCCGTCCTGCGTCCAGGCCCCCGTCGAGCGGGACGGCGAGGAGCGTGTCGGGCCGGAGCACGAACGCGTGCTGGGGCGGCGTGAGGTGGTAGGTGAGCAGCACCTGGCCTCGGGCCGCGAGGGCTCGCTGGATGGCCCCGAGGTCCGGCGCGGCGGCGGTGCTCTCGCCGAAGAGCGCGGCCCGCTGCGTCTCCAGGCTTTCGACTTCGCCCCGGAGCCGAAGCCGCTCGGCGGGGTCGAGGTCGGCCTCGGTGAAGCGCTGGTGCAGGGCCTCGAGGGAGGCCGTGAGGCTGTCGGCGCGGTGCCGGGTTGCCGGGTCGAGGTCGCCGACGCGGCGGCGGCGGAGGTCGCGCAGAACGCGGGCGCGGGCCTCGTCGAGGGCGAGGAACGCCTCGGCGGGGCGCTGCTGCTGGAGCAGCAGGCTTACGCGCAGGCGGTAGGTCTCTCGCCACGTCCCGGCCCGGCTGGCCTCGACCTCGGCGCTCAGCCCGGCCCGCTCTGCCTCGACGAGGTGGAGCGCGCGCCTCAGGAGCGAGTCGGCCCGGCCGACTTGGCCGAGCTGCATCGCGGCACGGGCGAGGTGGTTCAGGAGGTCCTGGCGTCTTACCTGCACGTCGTACCGCTCGCCGAGTGCGAGGGCGTGGGCGAACGCCGCCTGCGCGTCCCGGTAGCGCCCGAGGGCGCTGTAGGCACTCCCCACCGTCTCCCAGCTCGTGATCTCCGCGCTGCGCGAGGGCCGCGTCAGCCGCCCGGCGAGGCCGGCCGCCGCTTGCGCCACGGCGAGCGCCGAGTCGGGCTGGCCCTGGGCTCGGTAGGCATCGGCCAGCACCACCTGGGCGAAGACGAGGTAGTGCGCGGCGCGCGGGTCGGCGAGCGGGCGCAGCAGGGCGGTCGCGGTGCGCGCCGCCTTCAGGCCGCGGGCGAGGCTGCCGGGGCGGTGGGACCGGAGCACCCGCGTCTCGGCCTCCTTCGTGAAGGCGCGGGCGAGGCTGACCTGCTGCTGGACCTCGAGCGCCGGCTCGGCTCCGAGCGTGCGCTGCACCGTCGCATAGAGCGCGAGCGCCTCGTCCCACTCGCCGCGCCGGTCGTAGGCGCTCGCCAGCCGCATCTGGAGGCGCGTCCGGACGGCCGGCGACGCCGAGGCCGCATACTCCTGCAGGCGGACCCACGTCCGCAGCGCCTCCTCGCTCCGGCCCTGCTGGTCGAGGATGAACGCCCGCAGCTCCAGCAGGTAGCGGACCCCGGACGAGTCGGCGCGGAGGTGGGGGCCGGCCAGAAAGGCCTCGGTCAGGACCTCGGCTTCGTCGATCCGCCGAGTCTCCAGCAGGATCTGCACGTCGCGCCCGTAGAGCCGGGCGAGGTGGTCCGCCCCCGTGCTGTCGAGGCGCGAGAGGGCAGCGTAGCAGGCTCGGCCGCGGCGGAGTGCCGCCCGGGCCGACGCCACGGCGAGCGAGTCCGCAGCCCGGGTGTCGAGCCGCTCGAACGCCTGCTGGGCTCGCTCGAAGAGCGTGCCACAGTCCGGCTGGGCGAGAGCGGCGGGCGCGAGCAGCAAGGCCAGAGCAAGTGCGCGCATGGTCGACACCGTGGGTCGCGCTCAATCTAGCCCCTGCTAATCAGACCTATGGCGCAACCGGTGTACGCTTCGGGAGACAGCCGCGGCCCTGGACGCGCCGAACCAGGCCGGCGGGCGCTGGTATCATCTGGCCCCTCGCCGCCGCCCCGTACCGCCGCCCCGTATGCGCCTCTGCTCGCTCCGCCTGCTCTCGTTCCGTGCCCACACCGAGACCGAGGTCGCCTTCGCGCCGGGCGTCAACCTGGTCGTCGGACCGAACGGGGCGGGCAAGACGAACCTCTTGGAGGCGGTCCACTACCTCTGCCTGACCAAGAGCTTCCTCACCTCGACGGATCAGCACGCGCTGCGGCAGGGCTGTCCGTACTTCGAGGTCGAGGGGACCTTCGAGAGCGAGCAGCGCCCGCACCTCGCCGCCCGGCTCGTCTACCTCCCCGACGAGGGCAAGCGCCTCTTCCTCAACAAAGCCCCGCTCGAGCGGCTCTCCGAGATCGTCGGGCAGCTCCCGGTCGTCGTGCTCGCTCCGGCCGACGGGGCGCTGACGGCGGGCGGGCCGGAGGAGCGACGCCGGTTCCTCGACAACACGCTGAGCCAAGCGCGGCCGACCTACCTCGGCGACTTGATGGGCTACCGGCGCGCGCTGAAGCAGCGCAACGCGCTCCTGCTCGGCCACCGCCGGAGCCGCACCGCGCCCGACCCGGCGGCGCTCGAGGCGTGGACCGAGGAGCTCGTCACGCTCGGGGCGCGGCTGATCGAGCGGCGGCGGACGTTCATCGACGCCTTCGCCGGGTTCCTGGCCGAGGCCTACGCCCGAATCGAGGCCGTCGGCGAGGAGCCGAGCATCGAGTACCAAACGGCCGTGCCGCTCACCGAGGCGCTCGACGAGGCCGCCCTCGCCGAGGCGTTCCGGGCGGCGCTCCACCGCCTCGCCCGGCGCGAGCGCGAGCGCGGCCGAACGCTCGCCGGCCCCCACCGCGACGAGCTGCTGTTCCGGCTCAACACCTTCGAGGTCCGGCCCTACGCCTCCCAGGGCCAGCACCGCACCTTCGGCCTCGCCCTCCAGCTCGCCAAGTATTTCTACCTCCGCGACCGCCTCGACGAGACCCCGCTGCTGCTGCTCGACGACGTCTTCGGCGACCTCGACCCGCGCCGGGCCGACATCTTCCTTCGGCTTTTGCAGTCCGAGGCCGTCGGCCAGAGCCTCATCACCGCCGCCCGCAGCGAGCCGTTCGACGCCGCCGTAGACTTCGAGGGGGAAGCCCACCGGAGGATTCGCGTCGCACGTGGAACGGTCGTTGCCCCTGAGGAAGCCTCCGTGTCGTAAGATTCTCCCTCCCCACGTCTCCATCCTTTCCCTCCCGCCATGCTGCTCCGACTCCGCCCGCTCTACCTCCTCGTCGCCCTGCTCGCCGTCGGTCCGCTCAGCGGGTGCGGGCAGCAGGTCGCCAACCTCGTCACCGGCGAGACCACGCGCGGGGCCTACACCTGGCAGCAGGAGGTCCAGATCGGGCGCGAGGCCGACCAGCAGATCATCGCGCAGTACGGCCTCTACGACGACCCGCAGCTCCAGGCCTACGTCGAGCGCATCGGCCAGGCCGTGCTCCAGACGAGCGCCTACACCGAGGCGAGCACGCCGGCCGAGATCCGCAACACGCCGTTCTACTTCCGGCTGCTCGACAGCGACGTGGTGAACGCCTTCGCCCTGCCGGGCGGCTACACCTACGTCACGCGCGGGCTGCTCGCGCACCTCGAGAACGAGGCGCAGCTCGCGGTCGTGCTCGGGCACGAGGTCGGGCACGTGCTCGCCCGGCACTCGTCGCAGCGCGCCGCCGACGCCCAGCTCGGGCAGCTCGGGCTGCTCGGCGCGGCCATCGGCTCGGCGGTGCTCGGGGCCGGGGCCGGCGTCACCCAGGGCATTCTGGAGTACGGCGGGACCGGCGTCCAGCTCCTGTTCCTCAAGTACGGCCGCGACGCCGAGCGCGAGGCCGACCGCGCGGGCGTGGCCTACGCCGAGTTCGCCGGCTACGACGCCGCCGAGGCCGCCTCGTTCTTCCGCTCGCTCGACCGCCTCAGTCAGCAGTCCGGCGGCGGCATCCCGTCGTTCCTCTCGACCCACCCCGACCCCGGCGAGCGCGAGCAGACCATCCCCCAGCTCGCCGCCCAGTACGACCCGCAGGGCACCGAGGTCAACGCGCGCGAGTACCTCCAGCAGATCGACGGCATCGTGCTTGGCACGAACCCGCGCCAGGGCTTCACCGAGAACGGGATGTTCTACCACCCCGAGCTTCGCTTCCAGTTCGACTACCCCAATAGCTGGCAGGTGGCAAACGGCGCGGCCGCCGTCCAGATCGGCGAGCCCAACGGCCGGGCGGTGATGCAGTTCACGATCGCCGAGGAGTCGTCGGCCCAGGCCGCCGGCCGGGCGTTCGCCGGGCAGGAGGGCTTTCAGGCGTCGGAACAGCAGGGGACGCGCGTGGGCGGCAACGCGGCCTACGTCGTCGCCGGCACCGCCGCCACACAGCAGGGCGAGCTCGGCGTGCTGGCCTACTTCATCGAGCACGGCGGCAACGTCTACCAGTTCATGGGCTTCACCGCCCAGGGCAGCTTCGGCACCTACCGCGACGAGTTCCAGTCTACGTTCCGCAGCTTCGCGCCGTTGACCAACAGCGCCTACCTCAACCGCCAGCCCGTCCGCCTCGACGTGGTCCAGGCCGACCGCACCGCGCCCTTCCAGTCGTTCCTACGTGACCGCCCGACCCCGCCCGGCCTCGACGCCAACGGCCTCGCCATCATGAACGAGGTCCAACTCAACGACCGCATCCCGGCCGGCACCGCGCTCAAGCTGCCGAGCCGGTAGCGGACCCCCCGTTCGGCTCGTGCATCGCTTCGGGACGCTGTCCCTGTGCTCAGGCACGACCCAACCTGTCCCCCTTGCGAAGGGGGACAGCCGCGCGTTGTTGGGAGCGAAGCGACCGCAAGCGCAGCGGGGGGTCTACTTCGGCGGGATGACGACGGCCTCGCCGCCGAGGGCCGTCTTGCCGGCCTCGTTGTAGGCCGTGATTCGGATACGGACGTGCCCGAAGCGCTCGACCTTCTCGGCCACCTTGAGCTCGATCCGCACCGACGAGCCGACCTCAATGGGCCGCAGGAACTTGGCCGAGAGCGAGACCGCCACGCTGCCGTGCCCCGGATAGTCGCGCCCGAGCACCTTCGAGACGATCCCGAGCAAAAGCGCGCCGTGCACGATGGGCTTGCCGAACGGCGTCGTCGCGGCGTACTCCGGGTCGGTGTGGAGCGGGTTGTCGTCGCCGGAGACGTCGGCGTAGGCCTGGACGTCGGCGGCGCTGATGGGCCGGCTCCACTCGAACGTGTCGCCAACCTCGATGGAGTCGTAGGTGCGTGCGGGCATAGGAGATGGGGCAACGTAAGGGCGACCGGCCGGTCGCCCCTACAAACGATGAGTCCCGCAAGCTACGCCGTGTCGAGGAAGCGGCGCTGGAGATCGGGCGTCGGCAGGCGGCAGGCGTCGCGGCGGCCGAAGAGGCGGTAGCGGTGGCGGGCGACGAGCCGGTAGGCCGCGTCGCGCAGCGGGGCCGGAACCGCGAGCAGACCGCCCAAGAGCGGCCACGCGCCGCTGAGCCGCCGGGCGATGCGGAGCGCCGCCGTCGAGCGCGCCGAGCACCGCCCGCCTTCGACGAGGATGATCGTCTCCTCGCCCTCGGCCTGGGCACCGCCGAGGCCGCAGCGCTCCGTCAGCTCTCGCCCGAGCGGTGACTGGAGCGGGGCGAACCGGAAGACCGAGGCCGGGTCGCGGTCGATGATGAAGTGGATCGCCGCGTTGCACAGGTTGCAGACGCCATCGAACAAGATGACCGGGTGGTCCGCATCGGGAGGTGTCGCGTCGGCGGTTGACGATTCGGTCATCTGCATCGGGGAACGGGGGATAAGACGTGCGGGTCTGCAAAACAGTCGCCCTTCCTACCCCTCACCCCGCCCTCCGTTGCAGACCCCTGACCCGGCACCCGGCGGCCTCGGCGCGCTCGCCCGCCTCTTCTTCAAGCTCGGCGTGATCGGCTTCGGCGGGCCGGCGGCGCACATCGCGATGATGGAGGACGAGGTCGTCGAGCGCCGGGGCTGGCTCAGCCGGCAGCACTTCCTCGACCTGATCGGCGCGACCAACCTCGTCCCCGGCCCCAACTCGACCGAGATGACGATGCACGTCGGCTTCGAGCGGGCGCGCTGGCCGGGGCTGTTCGTGGCCGGCGGCGCGTTCATCGTCCCGGCCGCGCTCTCGACCGGGATTCTGGCGTGGCTCTACGTCGCCTACGGCGCGCTGCCGGCGGTCGCGCCGTTCCTGGCGGGCATCAAGCCGGCGGTGATGGCGGTGATCCTGGCGGCGCTGTGGCGGCTCGGCAGGAAGGCCGTCAAGACGTGGACCCTCGCGCTCCTCGGCCTCGCGGTCGGCGCGGCGCTCGCGCTCGGGCTGGGCGAGCTGTGGGCGCTCTTGGCCGGCGGGGTCATTGGGATGGCGGTGCTGGCGCTGTGGGAGCGCGGGCGAGGAGGGGAGAGGGCGACGGGCGCGGCGCTGCTGGCGGGGCCACAGATCGGACGCGACTCGCTCGCAGCGGCGGCGGGCGGCGGGGCGGCGATGGCCGGCGTCTCGCTGTGGGCGCTCGGGCTGTTCTTCCTCAAGGTCGGCGCGGTGCTCTACGGCAGCGGCTACGTCCTGATCGCGTTTCTCGAAGGCGGGCTCGTGGACGATCTGGGCTGGCTGACCGAGCAGCAGCTCCTCGACGCCATCGCCATCGGGCAGTTCACGCCGGGGCCGGTGCTGACGACGGCGACGTTCATCGGCTACGTCCTGGGCGGCGTGCCGGGCGCGGTCGTCGCCACGCTCGGCATCTTCCTGCCGGCCTTCGTGTTCGTCGGCATCTTGAACCCGATCGTGCCGAGGCTGCGCGAATCCAAATGGTCGGCGGCGTTTCTCGACGCGGTGAACGTGAGCGCCGTTGCGCTGATGGCCGTCGTGACGCTGGAGCTAGGGGCGGACGTGCTGGACCGTCCGGGCGCGTGGGCGATCTTCGCCGTGGCGGCCGTCCTGACGCTGCGATTCCGGGTGAATGCGGCCTGGGTCGTGCTCGGCGGCGCGCTCGCAGGGTGGGCGCTGCTGTGATCCTACACTTGGTTTAGCGCTCTTGAGGGCTCCGCGAGCACGGCAGGGGTTAGTGCGCCAGCACCAGCCGCCCCGTCCTGACTCTGGTTTCGCTCTCTAGATGCCACACATAGACCCCCGCTGGAAGAGCCGACCCGTCGAAGGTCGCCACGTGCTCACCGCCCTCAGCGTAACCGTCGGCGAGGCGGGCCACCTCGCGCCCGAGTACATCGTAAACCGTCAGCCGCACCGGCCCTGGCACCGGCAGTGTGAAGCGTAGTGTTGTCTGCGAGTGGAAAGGGTTCGGATAGGCAGAGAGCAAAGAGAGAGCGGGAGGGACGGGAGCGCCGTCAGTGCCGGCGGCGGTGCTGAAGAGGTAGGCGCGACCAACCTCAGCGGGACCTCCGTTTGGCCCCTCGAAAGGCGCTCCGATGAGGATGTCGACACCCCCGACGCCGTCAGCGTTGGGCACGCCTGCGACGGAAAAGCCGAAGGAGCCACCTTCATTCTCATTAGGTGATTGGAGTTCGACTAGGACGGAGCCGGTCGCGCCGCTGAAGAGGTAGGCGCGGCCGGCTCCGTCGGGGCTGCCACTGGGCTCCTCTCCAATCGCCCCGACGAGGAGGTCCCCTTGACCGTCACCGTCGGCGTCGGGTACACCTGCGACAGACCAACCGAACCAGCCGTTGGTCTCCGGGTGGGGCGAGCGGAGGTTGAAGATGCGTGCGCCGGTCGCCCCGCTGAACAGATAAATTGCCCCAGCTCCCTCGCGGTAGGTCCCGACGAGGAGGTCGCCGCGACCGTCACCGTCGGCATCGGGGACACCCGCTACGGCGTGGCCGAAGTAGGCGTTGGGTAGCTCCGGATAAAGGGCAGTGAGCTTAGTGATGAGCGCATCGCTCGCGCCGCTGAACAGATAAGCTTCCCCGGCGTCGAAGACGCTGAAGCCGGGCAGTTCATAATCCTCGCGATACGCTCCAACAAGGAGGTCACCCAAACCGTCGCCGGTGGCGTCGGGCACGCCGGCGACAGACTGTCCGAACTCGCCGTTGCTTTCTGCATCAGGCGACCGGAGTTCCGTGACGAGTGCGCCGTCTGCGCCGCTGAAGAGGTAGGCTCGCCCGGCGTTGTGGAGGCTTGCGCTGAGACTCTCGTCCCTTGCTCCAATGAGGAGATCGTCGCGGCCGTCGCCGGTGGCGTCGGGTACACCGGCTACGGAGAAGCCAAAGCGACCACCATTCTCCTCACGAGGAGAGCGGAGCTCGTGAAGGATAGCACCTGTGGCACCGCTGAAGAGGTAAGCGCTGCCGGCACCCTCAGGACTCATGCCCACGTCCTCGTTAGGTGCCCCGATGAGGAGGTCGCCGCGGCCATCACCGTCCGTATCAGGTATGCCTGCTACGGAGAAACCAAAGTTGCCAGCCTGCTCTTCGTTGGGGGACGAGAGCGTGTAGAGGAGCACGCCGGTGGCACCACTGTAGAGATGCACCCGGCCAGCGCTTTCAGGGCTGGTTCCTGGACCCTCGCGGGACGCTCCGATGAGCAGATCGGCTACGCCGTCACCATCAGTGTCGGGAACACTCGACACCGATGCACCGAATCTGCCTCCCTCTTCCTCAGTCGGGGAAAGGAGCTCAAGGAGAAGCGACTGCGCTAGAGCTGGTCGGGGAAGCGCAACTGCAAGCATCAACAGGACGCCGGGCAGCGCTGCCCGCCAGAGTGAAGCAAGGGTGGGAAAACAAGGAACTGTACACATCTGTCGAGGGGTTGAGCGATAAAGGCAACAGGAAGTGCCGCCGAAGGAGCAATTCTTGTTTCTGCCTCGCAACAATCCCGCGTAATGAATTCCGGTGCGCCATCAAGGGGGCCAGGACCGGCGGGAGGCGGCTCTACAAGTGTATAGATTGAGCGGGGACCAAACAGGGTCATAGTTTTCGCCCTTCGGTCCAGGTCGCGCTCTTGCGCCCAAGACCAACAAGCAGGAGGTCTAGACGACGGTCCTACGAACTAGCCCCTCGAATCTGACCCCGGCGCGAGGCGTATCCGCGCCGCCTTCGCCCCGGTTTGCCTTCGCCCCGGTTTCCATGTGACCTGGCCGGCCCCAGCGTCGGCTCGTGTCCAGTCCTCCCCTCGCCTCGCCCGTGGAACGCTTCTTCGACGCCCTCCGCCCGCTCCTCCGCACGATTGTCCGGCATCCGCTCGCCGTGGTCGCGCTCGCCCTCGCGCTCTCGGCGCTCGGGCTGCTCTCGGCGGCCGGCCTGCGAATCGACACCGACCTGGCGAACCTGCTGCCTGACGACTATCCGAGCGTGCAGGCCCTCGAGACGCTGCGCGAGACGGTCGGCTCGGAGACGCCGGTTGATGTCGGGGTCGAGAGTCCGGCGTTCGGGGCCAACCTCGCCTTCGCGGAGGCGCTGATCCCCGAGGCGCTCGCGCTGCGGCGGGGCGGCGAGCCGCTCTTCACCCGAGCCGAGTTTCGGAAGGACACGACGTTCCTCTCGCAGAACGCGCTCTACTTCGCCTCGGACCAAGAGCTCGACCAGCTCGAAGCCTTCCTCGAAACCGCCGCCGAGGACGCCCGCCTCGAGGCCAACCCGTTCTTCGTCGACCTCGACGACGACCTCGGGCTGGACGACGACGAGGACTCGGCCGACCTCGAGGCGTCGCTCTCGAACCTTCAGGTGCGGGAATATCCAGTCTCGCCCGACTCGACCGTCCTCGCGGTGCGGCTCTTCCCGAGCGGGGCGCAGACCAACATCGGCGGCATCCGCGAGACCTACCGCCGGCTCGACTCCCTGGTGGCGGCGATGGCCCCGAGCGGATTCCACCCTGCGATGGAGGTGACGACGGCCGGGCGGCTCCTGCGGCAGCAGGTCGAGATCGACGCGATCACGGACGATGTCCGAGGCAGCTTCGGGCTCGGCGCGGCGGCGGTGCTGCTCTTCGTCGTGCTCTACTTCTTCTACAAAGCGGTGCAGGTGCGCGGGCTGCGGCGCGACGTGGTCCTGAGCGAGCTCGCCCGCCTCCCGGTGACGGCCGTCCTGATCGGGCTTCCGCTGCTGATGAGCCTGGCGTGGACGTTCGGGGTCGCTGGCCTCACGCTCGGCAGCCTCAACCTGATGACCTCGACGCTCGCGCTCGTGCTCTTCGGGCTGGGGATCGACTACGGCATCCACTTCTACGCCCGCTACACCGAGGAGCGCGGGCGCGGCCGCGGCGTCGAGGACGCCGCCGAGACCACGTTCGTCTCGACCGGCCTCGCGGTCGCCGTGAGCGCCGCCACGACGGCCGTCGCGCTCTTCGCCCTCACGGTCGCCGACTTCCGGGGGTTCAGCGAGTTCGGGTGGATCGGCGGCCTCGGGATCGTCTTCGCGCTCGTGGCGATGCTGCTCGTCCTCCCGGCGCTGCTCGCGCTCGCCGAGCGGTGGGGGCTGCTCCGGCTCGAAGCGGGCGGCGCGCCGGCCGGCGCTGCGAGCCGCCGACCCTTCCCGGCGGTCCGGCTGATTCTGGCGCTGTCGCTCGTCGCCACGCTCGCGTCGCTCGTTGCCCTCCCAAACGAGCGGTTCGAGTACGACTTCAGCAGCCTCGAGCCCGAGTACCGCGCCTACTACGACCGCGCCGACCGGATCGCCCCGGCGCTCGGCGGGTCGGGCCGCCGCAACCCGGCCTACCTCGTGCTCGAGGACACGGCCGACGTGCGGCCAGTCGTGGACGAGCTGCGCCGCCGGGCGGAGGAGGACACGCTTATCCTCGCTGTCGAGAGCCTGCAAGAACGCTTCCCGACCACGCCTGCCGCCGCACGCCAAAAGCTCGACCGGCTCGAAGCGATCCGCGCCCTCGCCGACGATCCGTTTCTGCGCCGGGACTCGACCGGCGAGATCGCCCGCGTCCGCCGCGCCGCGAGCACAACCGCGCCGATTCCGCTTGGCCGTGTGCCCGATGACCTCAAGCGCACCTTCACGTCGAAGTCGGGCGAGGTCGGGACCTTCGTGATCGTCTACCCGGCGGTGAACCTGTCCGAGGACGCGCGCCTCTCGATGGCCTTCTCCGACGCCGTAGGTACGGTCGAGGCAAATGGGACGACCTACCACGCCGGGTCGACCTCGATCGTGGCGGCCGAGATGCTGCGGCTGATGCTGGCCGAGAGCCCGCTGATGCTCGGCATCACGTTTGCACTGATCGCAGGCCTGATGCTTCTCGTCTTCCGTTCGGTCCGGTGGACGCTCTTGGCGCTGCTGCCCCTCGTGGTGGGCGTCCTGTGGATGCTCGGGGCGATGGTACTAACCGGCGTCTCGCTGACGTTTTACAACCTCGTCGTGCTGCCCGCCGTGCTCGGCATCGGGAATGACTGCGGGGTCCACCTCGTCCACCGCTACCGCGAAGAGGGGGCCGGCTCGCTCCGCACCGTGCTCCGCTCCACCGGCGAGCACGTCGCGATGGGCGCGCTCACCACGATGATCGGCTTCTCGGGCCTGCTGCTCTCGTTCCACCCCGGCCTCCGCTCGATCGGCCTGCTGGCCGTCATCGGGATCGGGACGACGCTCTTGGCCGCCCTCCTCTTCCTGCCCGCCGTCCTCCAATGGCTCGAAGACCGTCGGCCCACCGACCCACTCGCACGATGACTGCTCGCCCGCTTCTCCCTCTCTTCCTCAGCCTCCTCGTCGCGCTCAGCGCCGGAGCGGCCCCGGCCGACGAGCGCGTGACCCTGCCCACCGGCGGCGAGCGCGGCCTCGGCGTGGCCGACCTCCGGCCGCACCGCGTGAGCGGCAGCGCCTACAACGAGTCGTGGTCCTACAGCTTCCTGCTGGGCGACGGGATGCAGGCCACCTTCAGCCTCTCGCTCGCGCACCTCGGCAGCCTGATGTCGGCCGTCTCCGGGGCCGAGTTCTCGGTCTCCGGCTTCGACGGGAAGACCTACCGCGCCGCCAAGCAGTACGATGCCAAGGACTTGGTTTTCTCCGAGGGCGCGCAGCGGCTCCAGGTTCAGCCAACCATTTTCTTCGAGGGCGCGCTCCCGCGCGCTCACCGGGTCCACTTCGAGGCCAGCAAGAACGGGGCGCTCTACGCCGTGGACCTGACCTTCTCCGATATCGCCGCCGGGCTGACCTGGGGCGACGGCGTCTTCCGCCTCGGCGGCCAGCAGATCGGGATGTTCCTCCACATCCCCTACGCCCGCGTTTCGGGCACCATCTCGGTCGGCGGCGTGACCAAGCGCGTCCGCGGCACCGCGACGATGGACCACACCTTCCAGACCGACTTCGCGCCGAAGCTCGTCCGCGGGGCCTACCGCTACGTGCAGCACGGCACCAACGCCGAAGTGGGCTACGTCATCCGCCCGGCGTCGCAGTTCGAGGACCGCGTGGTCGGCCTCGCCGCGGTGCGCGAGGGCGGGCGCTTCCGCCTCCGCCGTCCCGAGTCGCTCGAGGTCGTCTCGGCGCGGACGGTGCGCGGGGCGTCGGTGCCGCACCAGCTCGCGGTGCGCTTCGCCGGCGGCGGCCAGACCATCCTCAACCGCGAGCGCGACGACCAGAGCTTCTCGGCGCTCGACGAGCTCGGCGGCCTCCAGCGGAGCCTCGCCCGGAGCTACATCGGCGGCGAGGTCGTGGTGGTGCGCGGGCGCGGCACCACCAACCGGCGCGAGCGCATCGCCTACGACTACCTCCTCGTGAAGTAGCGACCTACGGCTGCCAGAGCACGTTCACCCCGTAGCGAGCGAAGGCCGCGTCAACCAGAGCAGCGTGTGGGTATCGAGAAGCACACGCATCGCATCTAGGGCGCGAAGTCGTCGAGAGGCTCGTCGAAGTCGTCGCTCATGTGGATGAGTCTGCGTGCTCCGCCGCCCCGGCGTGGGCGACGCTCCGTCCCCACCACGGGCATAAGTCGGACGCTGGCACCGTCGCCGCGCGCGATTAGGATCTCCTCGGCTCGGCGGTTTGGTCGATCAGTTCGGGCAGGCACGCCTGCGCGTCGTCTAGCTTCACCGTTCGCGTCGCTTTCGTCGTGGATTGGACGAGGGTACGATCTCTGTGTCGGCAGGTTCGTGCCTTCCCGACTAGCGCGCCGGGACCCCGCCGGCGGAAAGGAGGTGGGTAGATCGGTCCAAGCAGGCTCAGTGGTACAGGAACAGCGGGATGGTGGCTTGGTCGATGAGGCCGGTGGCGGTGGAGCCGAAGAGGAACTTGGAAAGCCCGGTCTTGGCGTGCGCGCCGGCCACGATCAGGTCGGCGCGGGTGCGGGCGGCGTGCTCCAGCAGCAGGTCCTTCGGGGCGCGGCCGGGGAGGCTCGTGCCGATGACCGAGCCGAAGCCGTGCGCCTCGAGGTAGGACGCGGCCAGCCCGAGGATCAGCTCGGACTCCGACCGCGCCTCGTCGGTGTCCTCGCGGACGTTGACCACCTCGACCTCGACGTGCTCGGCGTCGAACGGGTTGAGCTCGGCGAACTTCTGCATGGCGCGGGCCGCGCTTACGCTCCGGTCGTAGGCCACGAGCACGCGGCGGATCGGTCGGTAGGCCGCCTCGACTACGAGCGTCGCGGCGGCCCCTTTCTCGACGACCTCGTCCATCACGTGCGTGCGCTTGTCGCGGTCGGGGTAGAAGAAGTGCGACTCGTGCCCGCCGATCAGCAGGTCGTGGTACTTCATGTCCTCGACGATCCGCTCGAACGGCACGCCCTCCTCGACGTGGTTGTCGCCGGGGGAGACGCCCGCCCGGGTCAGCTCGTCGGCGAAGCCGCGGAGGAGGTGCTGCGCCTGAGTCCGCGCCTCGGCCGAGAGCTTACCCTGGAGCTTCTCGGCGTAGTACATCGCGCCTAGGCCCGCGCCGGACGATTCGCCCTCGATGCCTTTGCGGTCTACGAGCGCCAAGCCTGTGACCTCGGCCCCGGTGCGCTGCGCGATCTCGATGGCGTAGCGGGTGGCGACGGAGGTGTCGGAGTCGAAGTCGAGGGCGACGAGGATGCGCTTGAGCATGGCGGTGGCAGAGAGCGAGACGGAGGGCTAAGAGACTGTTTGGTAATACGAGTTCCCCCACCAAACAGGCTCTAAAGGTACGGCACGCGGCGCGTCTGAGCGGGCACGGGCTCGATTGATATAGGCTGATATAGGGTCCCTGACGGTCATCCACACGGTCTATATATACAGAGTATTTAATAAAAGATGGTTTGTTGTAGTAGGGGCTGTGGAGATGTGGACAACGACCGGCAGCGAGGGCCTGTGCATAAGCAGGGCACTTATCCGCGCCGCTGTCCACGAGGCCGGCCTGTTTAGAAGCTGCGAGAGAACAGGTTCAGGGCGATTCGAGACGGTTGTCCACGTTTCCACGCTCATCCACAGAGCGAGTGGGCCGTCGTCCACAGGCTGTCCACAGCCTGGACCCTGTGGAGAGGTGCTGGATATCTCGTGGACGATTCGGTCTTGACAACGGGGCCTGGTTGGCAGGTCGGCGGGCGCGCGAAGTTCTCCCCGGTCCGTCCACCGTTCTCCACATTCTTCTCCACAGGGTGGAAAAGATTTCGGGCAGCGGCACGAGGACGCCGGATCGCCCCGTTCTCCTCTCGCAAAACCGAACCGCCGCCGTCTCGTTAGATCGCCTCTGCGTCTCCGCTCCCTATGCTCCGTCTCGCCCTCGTCCTCCTTCTGGCGCTGCCGCTCGGCGCGTTTGCCCAACCCGCCGGGCACGACGTCACCATCGCCCGCGTCAAGTACGGCGGCGGGGGCGACTGGTACAGTGGCGAAGAGTCGCTGCTGACGCTGCTCGCCTTCGTGCGGGAGAACACGCTCCTCGACCTCGCGCCAGCGGAGGACATCGTGGAGCTGACGAGCGACAAGCTCTTCCAGTACCCGTACCTCTACCTCAACGGGCACGGCACGGTCCGCTTCACCGAGCGCGAGGCCGAGCGGCTGCGGCGCTACCTCGAGGGCGGTGGGTTCCTCCACGTCAACGACGACTACGGCCTCGACGCGACGCTTCGGCAGGAGATGAAGAAGGTCTTCCCGGACCAGGACTTCGCCCCCGTCCCGTTCGACCACCCGGTCTACGGCGCGCACTTCCAGTTCCCCAGCGGGCTCCCCAAGATCCACGAGCACGACGGCAAAGCGGCCGAGGGCTTGGGGCTGTTCCACGAGGGGCGGCTCGTCGTCTTCTACTCCTACGAGAGCGACCTCGGCGACGGCTGGGAGCCACCGGGCGTGCACGACAACCCGCCCGAGAAGCGGCAGGCCGCGCTGCGGATGGGAACGAACCTGCTCGTCTACGCGATGACGCGGTAAGGACCAACGCCCGTACCCCATGCGCCTCTTGCTGCTGCTCGCCCTCGTCGTGGTGCTCGCCGTCACGAACCCCACGTCGGACGACTTCGCCGAGTTCGCCGAGGGGCACGTGGCCGAGCGGCTCGAGGCCGAGCTGGACGCGGTGCCGGCGGGCGGCCTGCTCGGCGACGTGGGGGGCCTCGCGGCGGGGCAACTCGTCCGCCGCTTCGCCGAGCGCGAGACCTACCTCGTGGCGAGTGTGTATACCTTAGACCTCGACGGGCGCGCACGCGACGCGGAGGACTGGCGCTTCCTCGGCATCGCCGGCGTGTTCTTCGAGATCGACCGGCCCGAGAGCTTCTGAAGCGCCGCGCCGCGCTGGAGCAGGGCGAACGCCGCTCGCCTCTACGGGCGGGCACCGCCTCCGATTGGCATCACCTCAGACATTACGATCGACTCCTCATGGACGACCTCCGCACGCAGGACCCCGACCTCTACTCCATCATCCAGCGCGAGATCGACCGGCAGAACGACGGGCTGGAGCTGATCGCGTCCGAGAACTTCGTCTCCAGGGCGGTCCTCCAGGCGGTGGGCACGCCGCTGACGAACAAGTACGCCGAGGGCCGGCCGGGCAAGCGCTACTACGGCGGCTGCGAGGTCGTCGACGAGGCGGAGGTGCTCGCGCAGGAGCGCGCCAAAAAGCTCTTCGGGGCGAGCTGGGTCAACGTCCAGCCGCACTCGGGCGCGACGGCCAACCACGCCCTCTACCTCGCCCTGATGGAGCCCGGCGACACGTTCCTCGGCCTCGACCTCGCCCACGGCGGCCACCTCACGCACGGCTCGCCGGTCAACTTCTCCGGCATCCTCTACGACGCCCACTTCTACGGCGTCGACCGGGACACCGGGCGGATCGACATGGACCAAGTCCGCGACAAGGCGAAGGCCCTGACCCCGAAGATGATCTCGGTCGGCGCGAGCGCCTACAGCCGCGACTTCGACTTCGCCGCGTTCCGCCAGATCGCCGACGAGGTAGGGGCCTTGCTCTGGGTCGATATGGCCCACCCGGCCGGGCTGATCGCGGCCGGCCTCTTGAACGACCCGCTGCCGCACGCGCACGTCGTCTCGACGACGACCCACAAGACGCTCCGCGGGCCGCGCGGCGGGATGCTGCTCGTCGGCACCGACACCGAGAACCCGTTCGGCAAGACGTGGAAGGACGGGCGGCCGAAGATGATCAGCGAGCTGCTCGACTCGGCCGTCTTCCCCGGCGTGATCGGCGGGCCGCTGATGCACGTCATCGCCGGCAAGGCCGTCGCCTTCGGCGAGGCGCTCGAGCCGGGCTTCACGGCCTACGCCGAGCGCGTGATCGAGAACGCACGGGTCATGGGCGAGGCGTTCGTCGAGCGCGGCTACGAGGTCGTCTCCGGCGGGACCGACAACCACCTCCTGCTGATCGACCTGCGCTCGAAGGGCCTGACCGGCAAGGAGGCCGAGGCGCTGCTCGGCGAGGCCGACATCACGGTCAACAAGAACATGGTGCCCTACGACACCGAGAGCCCGTTCGTCACGAGTGGCATCCGCGTCGGCTCGGCGGCGCTCACCACGCGCGGCTTCGGGCCGGACGCCTTCCGCCACGTCGTGGACCTGATCGACCGGGTGCTGACCAAGCGCGACAGCGAGGGCGCGCGCGAACTCGTCCGCCGCGAGGTCTTCGTCCTCACCGAGCAGTTCCCGCTCTACGACGCGAGCGTGCTGGCGTGAGGGAGTTTCTGGTTTTCAGTTTCTGGTTTCTAGTTGAGCACGCTCGGTCGTTCTCGTCCGACCAGAAACGAGGAAGCAGAAACTAGGAACCGCCCATCGGAACGAATAGGCCGAGCGTCAGTTGTCGAGAGATGCCGTCCCGTCCCGCGCTGCCGACCTCCCCCTTTCATGGCTAACGATTTCAGCTCGGTCCCGGAGTCGGCACTCGCACGCCTGGGGCATCAGCTCTACCAGCGCGCGCTCGTCCGCCGCGACCAGGAGCCGATTACGGACCCGCGTGGGCAACCCATCGGCTGGCTGCTCGACACGCGGATGCCAATGCTCGAGGGCGAGGTGTTCGACGAGATCGGCGACGTGCTGGCCGAGCGGCTGCGCGCGCGCGGCATCGGGCAGGTGGCCGGGTTCGGCTACGGCTCGTTCCCGATTGTGTGCTCGGTCCTCGGGTCCGGGGCGGAGGCGGGGCAGGCGCGGTTCCGGGGCGGGTTCGTCCGCGAGCGCCGCAAAGCCTACGGCCGCCGCCGCCTGGTCGAGGGGCCGATCGACCGCAGCGCGCCGGTCGTGCTGGTCGACGACATCCTCAACAGCGGGCGCAGTGCGGCGCGTGCCATCGCGCTCCTCCGCAGCGACGGCTTCGAGGTGCCGGGCGTGCTGACCCTCTTCAACTTCACCTGGAGCGGCGGCAAGGCCCGGCTCGAGGGCGAGGGGCTGTGGGTCGAGAGCCTGCTGGAGCTGAACCTCCGCGACGGCACCCGCGCCGCCACGCCCACCTCCGGCGACCGACGGTAAGAGCGGAGGCCCTGTGCTCGATCTCAAGTCCAAGCTCACGCGCATCGCCCGCGTCGCCGGGCCGCCCTCGGGCGACGGGGCCGCCGGCCTGGTCGAAGGACTCGCCGCCGAGATGGGGTTCCTCGACCACCTCGAGGAGCTGCGGTGGCGCATCATCAAAGGACTCGCGGCGGTCGTCCTCTCCGCCGCCGCGTGCCTGCTCTTCACCGACTGGGTGATCCAGGAGATCCTGATGGCCCCGACGCGGCCAGACTTCGTGATGTACCGCGTCTTCGGCGTCGACGCTACCGAGCTCGTCCTGCAGAACCGGACCATCACCGGGCAGTTTTTCGCCTACTTCGGGACGGTCCTGGCCGTCGGCATCATCCTCGCCATGCCGGTCGTGCTCTACCAGGCGTGGGCGTTCGTCGAGCCGGGGCTGTATTCCCACGAGAAGCGCGGCCTGCGGTTCATCTCGCTCTTCGCGACGTTCTTCTTCGTGGCCGGGATCGCCTTCGGGTACCTGATCCTGACGCCGCTGGCGCTCCAGTTCTTCGCCAACTTCCAGATCTCGGAGCAGATCGTCAACGAGTTCGACATCGCGCGCTACTTCTCGATGCTGCTGATGTGGACCTTCGGGGCGGGCGCGCTCTTCGAGCTCCCGGTGGTGGTCTACTTCCTGGCGAAGCTCGGGGTCGTGACGCCGGCCAAGCTGCGAGCGGTTCGGAAATACGCCCTGATCGTGATCCTGATCGTCTCGGCGCTCTTCACCCCGCCGGACCCGATGAGCCAGATCATCATGGCGTTCCCGCTGCTGGGGCTGTACGAGGGCTCGATCTGGATCGCCGCCGTCGTCGAGCGCCGCCGCCTCCGCGCCGAGGCCAAGCGCCGCCGCGAAGAAGAACGCCTCGCCGCCGAGCAAGAAGAGGGGTAGGGGCGAACGGCGTTCGCCCGCTCTTCGGATTAGCACCCTCGCTGACCGGGGCGTAATACATGGCAACCCTACGGGGTTTGCGTTACCATACCGCCGCCTCACCAGACCCACACGCCATGAACCGCCCGCTCCGTATCGCCGCCCCGGTCTTCGTCGTCGCCCTCGCGCTCGGGGTCCTGGCCGGCTCGTTCTGGCCGCGCGACGACGACTTCTTCGCGCTCAAGAAGAACTTCACCATCTTCGGCAAGCTCTACGAGGAGCTCGCGACCGGCTACGTGGACGACCTCGACGCCGAGCAGCTCATGCGGACCGGCATCGACGCGATGCTCCAGACGCTCGACCCCTACACGGTCTTCATCGACGAGGCCGACAACGAGGACATCGGCATCATCACCCACGGGCGCTACGGCGGGGTCGGCCTCTCGGTCGGGCAGCGCGGCGGGCGGACGGTCGTGCTCCAGACCTTCGAGGGCGCGAGCGCCTTCGAGCAGGGCGTCCGCACCGGCGACCTCATCCTCGAGATCGCCGGCGTCCCGACCGACGACCTCGATGCCGAGCAGATCCGCGATCTGCTGCGCGGCGATCCCGGTACGACGGTCGAGGTCCGCATCGAGCGCGAGGGCGAGCTCGAGCCGCTCGACTTCGTGCTGGCCCGCTCCGAGGTGCAGCTCAAGAACGTCACCTACGCCGGGCGCGTCGGCGAGGGCGTGGGCTACGTCAAGCTCGAGCGGTTCGCGCGCGACGCCGCCTCCGAAGTCGAGGCCGCGGTCCAGCAGCTCCAGGCCGAGGGCGACCTCGCCGGCTTGGTGCTCGACCTGCGCGGCAACCCCGGCGGCCTGCTCGAGGCGGCGGTCGACATCGCGGGCCTCTTCCTGCCCGAAGGCTCGACCGTCGTCTCGACGCGCGGCCGCCTCGCCGAGAGCGAACGCGTCTACCGCAGCCGCAGCGCGCCCATCGCGCCCGACGTGCCGCTCGTGGTGCTCGTCGATGGCGGCAGCGCCTCCGCCTCCGAGATCGTCGCCGGCGCGGTGCAGGATCATGACCGCGGCGTGGTCGTCGGCGAGCGGACGTTCGGCAAGGGGCTGGTGCAGATCGTCAAGGGTCTGCCGTACCGGACCTCGGTCAAGCTGACCACGGCGAAGTACTACACCCCGAGCGGCCGGCTCATCCAGGCCGTCGAATACTCCCGCGACACCGCCGGCGGCCGAGCCGTCGAGGTGGCCGACTCGCTCCGCCGGGCCTATACGACGGTCGGCGGCCGGCCGGTCTTCGACGGGCGCGGGATCGAGCCGGACGTGGAGGCGGGCTTCGGCGAGGTCGGCGAGCTGGAGGAGGCGCTCGTCCGGCAGGCCGCGTTCTTCCTCTTCGCCAACCGCTACGCCGCGACCCACGACCTCGGCGACGGGTTCGCCGTCACCGACGCCGACCTCGACGCCTTCCAGGCCTGGGTCGAGGCCAAGGACTTCACCTACCGCACGCGCGCTGAGCAAGCTCTCGACGCGCTCGCCGATGACCTCGACGGGGCGGGCTACGACGAGACGGCGGACGAGATCGAGGCCTTGCGCGCCGAGGTGATCGACGAGAAGACGGAGGACTTCGAGCGCCACGCGCCGCGCCTCAAGGAGCGCCTACGCCGCGAAATCCTCGCCCGCACGCTCGGCGCAAGCGCCCAGATCGAGGCCTCGTTCCGCGACGACTTCCAACTGGAGCGCGGGCTCGAGATTCTGGGTGACGACGCGGCCTACCGAGCGGTCTTGTCGGGGAGCTAGGAAAGGTCGCCCACTCTGCTCCGCCGCCACTCCACGACGTTATGCAACCCACTCGGACGTGTACGCTCCTGCTGGTGCTCGTCTGTGCGCTCGGCGGATGCAAGGCGCTGCTCTACACGCCGAACGCCCACGTCGTCCCGCTCTTCGAGGACGGCGGGCAGGTGCAGGTCGGTGCTGCCATTACGTCCGACTCCGGCCTTGATGTCCAAGTCGCGGCGTCGCCGGCCCGCCACGTGCTGGTCTTCGGCTCCACCGCGCAGATCGTCGGGACCCGGTACCGACAGCGGTACGGGGAGCTGGGAGGCGGTTTCTACGTCGGCCTGCCGTACCGACTCCGGCTGGAGGGGCTGGCAGGAGTGGGCTGGGGACGGGTGAATGGAGAGGGGCAGCGAGAGTTGGCATCGGGCGTCAGCAGTCTGGGGTTCGGGACCGAGCCCTATTCCTACGACGCGGCGTATCGCCGGTCGTTCGGACAGGTCAACCTCGGTCTCCAGACGGATGGGGGCGCGCTGCTCGTGGGCGGGGCGCTGCGGCTGGCTCGGGTGCAGTACGACGATTTCGAAACGGAGCCGGTGGGCCTGGTGGACGAGGTGCGAGGCGTGTACGTCGAGCCGGCCTTGCTCTTCCGCACCCGGCTGAACCGGTATACCGACCTCGAGGGCCTGATCGGCATCAGCTACCGCGCGAGTGGCGAAAACTGGGAGCTGTTCAGCCGCAGGGAGCGCTACGGCAGCGTGGGTGTCCGCTTCCACCTGGGTCGTCAGTAGTACAGTGCTCGGACCGACGCCTCGTTTCACGGCGATGTCCAATGGGGCAGGGTCCAACGGGGCAACGGGCCGACGACGCGGCCTACCGGGAGATTCTCTCGGACGGCTGACGCGGGCTGGGTATCTTCTGGGTTCGTGGGCCGCGAGTGCTGCGCCCCTATGTTTTCGCCCGCTCGCGGTGTCCTTCCCGGCCAAGGCGAACGCCGGTCGCCCCTACGTATCTCCCCTCGCCTCGGCCGAACGCATGGACCCGATCAACATTCTGATTCTCGGCGTGGCGGGCGTGGTCGGTGGGTTCGTGGCAGGGCTGCTCGGGGTCGGCGGCGGGATCATCTTCGCGCCGGTGCTCTTCTTCTTCTACGACGCGACGGGCGTGGCCCCGGACCTCGTGGCCCCACTGACGCTGGGGACGAGTCTATTCTGCACGCTCGTGACGGCGCTCGCCGGGACGGCGACGCACTGGAAAGACGGGCTCATCCGGCGGCGCGTGGCGCTCGTCGTCGGGGCGTTCAGCGCGGCGGCCGTCGTGGCGATGACGCTGCTGGTGACGACGCAGCCGTGGTACAGCGCGCGCGTCTTCCAGATCGTCCTCTCGGTGATCCTGCTGCTGGCGGTCTACCGGATGGTGACGGGCAAGCGGCCGAAGAAAACGCCGGGCTGGCGCGATCGGCTGCGGACGGGCACGCCGTTTCTCGCCGTGACCGGCACGCTCGCCGGCACCGTGGCGAGCGCGGCGGGCGTCGGCGGCGGGATCGTCCTCGTCCCGGCCTACAACCAGCTCCTCCGCCTCCCGCTCAAAACCGCGACCGCGACCTCGCTCGCCACCATCATCCTAATCTCGCTCAGCGGCGTGGCGATGTACGCCGTGACGGGCCTGGGCGAGGCCACGCTGCCGACCTCAGTGGGTTACGTCGACTTCGGGCACGCGGTCTGGCTGGCTCTGCCGGCGCTCCTGACGGCACGGTGGGGCGTCAAGGCCGCCGAGCGGGTGAACGTCCGGCTGATCCGGTTCGGGTTTGCGGCGCTCGCCGTGCTGGTCGCGGTGCGTCTGCTGTGGCGGGCGTTCGGGTGAGGGAAACGGGGGAATGAAAGAAAACCGAGGAAATCAACCCTGACGGTGAGCGCTGCATCGTACCTCCCTCTGCCTGCTATGCACCGCCTGCTCGATACCTGGAAGCGCGAACCGTGGCTCGGCCTGCTGGCGGCGCTGAGCGTGCTGCTGCTGCCGGCGCAGCTGCTCTGGACGACAGTGCGGGTCTACGTCCCGGTCGTCTCCGGCGCGCAGGAGTCGGTGCACGACTTCTCGTACTACTACGACGCGGCCGGGCGCTTCGTGGCGAACCCGCTTGCGCTCTATCCGGACGCCCTCGGGTTCCTGTACCCGCCGCCGAGCGCGGTCCTCTTCGCGCCGCTCGTCGCGCTCCCCATGCCGGCGGCCTTCATGCTCTCGGTCCTCGGGATCGGTGTGCTGGCTGCGGTGTGCATCGCGCTGACGTGGGGGCTGTGGGAGGAGGCGAGCGGGGAGATCCTGCCGACCCCGGTAAGGGCGTCGCTGTTTTTGGTCGGGATGGCGACGGCTCCGGTGTTTCAGAACCTGAAGTACGGGCAGGTCAACGTGCTGGTGCTCCTGACGGGGCTGGTCTTTCTCACCCTGCTGCGGGCGAACCGGCCGTTCTGGGCGGCGCTCGTGCTCAGCGGCGGGTTCTGGCTCAAGCTCTATCCGCTGGCGCTCGCCCTGCTCGGGATACGGCGGGGGCAGACGGGGCGGCTCGCGGCAGGATTCGCGGTCGGCTTGGTGGCGTTGCCGGTCGTCCTGCTGCCGGTCGTGCCGCTGGCGTTGTACCGGCAGTATGCGTTCGAGCTGCTGCCGTCTTTGGCGGAGATCACGAATATGCACGCGCTCAACCAGTCCATCGCCGGCGTGCTGGAGCACGTCCGGCAACCCGTCATGGACTACCTCCGGTCCCACAGTATGCCGCTCTCGCCGGGCACGCGGGAGGTCAGCGCGCTGGCGACGCTCGCCCTCCTCGGCGGGTTCTCCGGAGCCTACCTCCTCGGCCGGCTGCCGCGCGCGGTCTGCGGCGTGGCGATCCTTGCGGCGCTGCCGGTGGTTTCGGGGCTCGGGTGGGAGCACACCTACGTCCTCGCGCTGCCGCTCTACCTGTTCGTCCTGCTCGCCGCCCGCCACCGGGGCCGTGCCGCCCAGGGGCTGGCCGCCGTCAGCGTGCTCGTGTTCATGCTCCCGAAGCTGCCGCAGTCGCTCATGGAGTGGAGCCTCACGGCGTGGCCGCGCCCGCTCGTGGACGTGTTCTACGCGCGCTTCCTGCTCGTCACGCTCGTCCTGATGGGGGTGCTGGCCGCGTGGCGCTGGCAGCGAGGCAACAGGCAAAACGCCCCGGCAGCCTGAGCCACCGGGACGTGCTGGACGGACGGGGGAAGCCGTCAGGTTTGGGGAGCAGGTCTGAAGGCGTGAGCGCGGCGACGCCGCAGCCGCGCCCGCGTAGCCCAGACTTCTGTTTCTCCAGCAGTCTCAGTCGTTGACGACGAACGAGACCTTGCAGGCGGTCCGGTAGAGGTAGCTGCCGTCGTCCTGGACGAGGATTTCCATATCCTTGACCCACGCGTGCTTGACGTTCTTGACCGTCTTGGAGACTTCCTTGAGCGCGTTGGTCGCAGCGTCTTCGAAGCTCTGGGTGGACTCGGAGCTGATTTCGATTACTTTGGCGATAGCCATGACAAAGGGGGATGGGATGAGTGAGATACGGGAGGAGCGGAACGACGCGGCACCGCTCTCGAGCCGAGCACGCGTTCCGGAGAAGGATAATACGGCGGGGGAGACTCCCGAGGTCCGACGGGGCCTGCGCGCGCGGTGGTTCGCGTGGCTGCTCGCCCACGGCGAGGGATTTGACCGCGAGCTCTACGGTGCGCGCAAGCGCGAGCTGCTCGGCCCGCTGCGTGGCACCGTCGTCGAGATCGGGCCGGGGGCGGGCGTCAACCTGGCGTACTACGATCCGGGCGTCCGGTGGATCGGCGTCGAGCCGAACGTCCACTTCCACCTGCGGCTCCGGGACAAGGCGGCGGCGCTAAGCCTCGACGCGGCGGTGCGTCCCGGCCGGGCCGAGCGGCTCGACCTCCCCGCCGCGAGTGCCGATGCCGTCGTCTCGACGCTCGTGCTGTGCTCGGTGGACGACCTCGGGGCGGCGCTCGCCGAGGTCCGCCGCGTGCTGAAACCCGGAGGCCGGTTCGTCTTCATCGAGCACGTCGCGGCCCGAGGGCCGGGGCTGCGCCGGGTGCAGCGCCTCGTCAAGCCCGCGTGGGGGGTCCTCGCCGACGGCTGCCGGCCCGACCGCGAGACCGCCCACCACATCGAAGCGGCCGGGTTCGAGGCGGTGCGGCTCGAGCGGTTCGACGCGGCGATGCCGCTGCCCATCGTGAAGCCTCACATCGCGGGCACCGCGCGGCGATGACGGGGGGACACCGTAAGTTCGGGCGGAGGCCGGCGTTGGGGGGCGCGGAGTCGGTGACCGATAGAAACTGGGAGGGTAGGCCGCCGTATAGCGGGCGTGCCGCCTTCGCCGTTGCCTCCCGACCGCCCCATGCCCACCTCGCCGCGAGTTCTGAACCACACGCTCCTCGCCGTCGCCCTGCTCGTCGGGTGCCGGCAGCCGGCGCAGTCCCAGGACCCGCCGCCACAGCGGGTCGACCCGCCCGAGGCCGTGGGCCTCGCCACCGATGAGCTCTACGCGGGCCGCCAGACCGCCATCACGCGCGCAGTCGAGCTCGTCGCCCCAGCCGTCGTCTCGATCAACGTCATCGAGGTCCGGCAGGTCCGCGTCCGCGACCCGTTTGCGGGCGACCCCTTCTTCGAGCACTTCTTCGGCCGGCGGCAGGAGCAGGTCCGGCAGCAGCAGGTCCAGGGCGTCGGCAGCGGCTTCGTGGTCTCGCCCGACGGCTACATCGTGACGAACGACCACGTCGCCGGCAACGCCGCCCGCATCACGGTCAGCTTCCCCGACGGCCGGGAACTCGACGGCCGGCTCGTCGGCACCGATCCCGAGAGCGACGTGGCCGTGGTCAAGGTGGAGCCGGAGGAGGCGCTGCCGTACCTCGCCTTCTCCGAGAGCGAGGACGTGTTCGTCGGCGAGTGGGCGGTCGCGCTCGGCAACCCGTTCGGGCTGTTCGAGGCCGCCGAGCCGACGGTGACGGTCGGCGTGGTGAGCGCCGTCGGGCGGGACTTTGCGCCGCAGGAGGGCCGCGTCTTCCGCGACATGATCCAGACCGACGCCTCGATCAACCGGGGCAACTCGGGCGGGCCGCTCGTCAACGCGCTTGGCGAGGTGATCGGGGTCAACACGTTCATCTTCTCGCGCTCCGGCGGCTCCGTCGGGATCGGGTTCGCGACGCCCGCGTGGCGCGTCCGCCGGATCGTCAACGAGATCCGGGAGACCGGGCGCGTGGCGCGGCCCGCACCGCCGGGCCTGAACGTGCGCGCGCTCAACGCCCGCGCCGCCCGGATGCTCGGCCTCGACGTGAGCGAAGGCCTCCTCGTCATCAGCGTCGACGCCGGCTCGCCCGCCGAAGCGGCCGGCATCCAGCCCTACGACGTGATCCTCGAGATCGACAGCCAGCGCGTCGTAGACTCGAACGCCGCCAGCGCGCTGCTGCGGAGCCTCCGGCCGGGCGAGACGGCCACCCTCCGCCTCCTCCGCGACGGCGCGGCGCGCGAGGTGCCGATGGTGCTGACGGAATCGTCGTGAGAGTGGGGGAGTGGGGGAGTGGGGGAGTGGGGGAGTGGGATAAAACCAACAAAGTTACCGAGGCCGTCGTGCTCCCTGTTCGCCTTTCTCTCTTGCCTCTTTTCTCTCTTTCCTCCTTTCTCCCTTTCCCTCTCGTTCTCGTTCTCCTCCTCGCCGGCTGCCTGCCGTCGTCGAACCAGCGCAAGCTCGACCGGGCGCTCTTCCCGGCCGACTCGCTCTCGCGCGCTATCGCCGCCGAGGTGCCGGTCGATACGCTCGCGCTCGTCCGCCGCGTCGAGGCTCCACCGGAGGCGATGCTCGAGTTCCCGACCAGCTTCGCCCTCGGGCCGGACGGCGGGATCGTGGTCGCCGAGACGCGGCGCGGCGCGCTCGTCTATTTCGACGCCGAAGGCAGCTACCAGCGGGCGTTTCAGTGGAACGCCTTCAGCTACCCGTTCCTCGCCGGCGTCCGGGGCGACACCATCGCGGTCCTGAACCGAGGGGCTCACCGCGTGGACCTCGTGGTGGGCGAGGATGTGGTGCGGAGCCTCGCCGTGCCCGAGGCGCGCAACGGGAGCGCGCTGCTGACCGGGCGCGGGCTCGCCTACCGCACGGCGGACCCGGAGGCCGGCGCGACGCTCATCCGCTTCGCCCTCGACGGCACCGAGCAAGCGCGCTACGACCTCGCCGGGCCGTACTGGCGGCACCTCGGCTTCCTGCGCGCCTGGGACGACTCGCTCCTCGCGCTTTCCGGCTACCGCCCCGTCGTGGACGTGCTCACGGCCGAAACGCCGAGCGGCGCGGTGCTCGACACCCTCGCCCTCGCCGGCTTCGACTCGCCGCAGCTCGAGCGGAGCCGGCTCTGGGCCTCGGGCGAGATCGACGAGCCGCCGCTGCTCTCGCCCGCCGCCGCTGCGCTCGGCGACCGCCTCTTCGTCCTCAACGCCCGCCCCGGCTGGGTCCGCATCGACGTCTTCCGCCACGATGGCGACAGGCTGCTTCTGGAGCACGCCCTCGTCCAGCCCGACCCGACGCTCGACAAGACCTTTCTTCCCATGGACCTCATCGCCCGCCGCGTGCCGGGCGGCGTCGAGTTCGTCGTCCTCACGACCGACCCACGGCCGGGGCTGACCTTTCTGCGATGGACGCCCGGCGAGCCGATAGCGAGCTACGGGAAGAAGCGGTAGATGTCCTTCCGGTTGAGCACCCGTTCGAACGTAAGCGTATCGCCGCGCAGGATGAGGCCGACCCGGTAGGAGCCGAAGCGGACCTTGTAGCAGTCGGGGTAGCCCTTCATCTTCTCCACGTTGCCGAGGGTGGCGAGAGTTACGGTGGCGGGTACCTCCTCGAAGGCAAAGCGTTCGACGCGCGCCCGAGTCTTCGGCGGGAGTTTCGCAAGCTCCTTCAAGAACCGTTTCCGATAAGCGGCCTTCATTCGCCTTTCGGAAGAGCGTCGTAGAACGTCCGTGCCTCGTCATCGGTCAAGACCTCCTCATCCTCGTTCTCTCGCATCAGGTGCGCGAGCGCGTAGTTCTCCAACACCTCCTCGATTCGCTCGAACACGGCGAGGTCGATCTGGACGGCCACGCGGCGGTCGTTCTCGTCCGTGACGTAGCGCTTCTCAATAGGGGGGAGCATAGGAGCTATCGGCAGTTCTGTCTCTGGTAAGATAGGAGGGCCCCCGAGTTCCTGTCTGACCCGACCCTCGGCGAGTCCTGCCTGCCCCTGGATCTCATCGCCCGCCGCGCGCCGGGCGGCGTCGAGTTCGTCGTCCTCACGACCGACCCACGGCCGGGGCTGACCTTTCTGCGATGGACGCCCGGCGAGCCGATAGCGAGCTACGGGAAGAAGCGGTAGATGTCCTTCCGGTTGAGCACCCGTTCGAACGTAAGCGTATCGCCGCGCAGAATGAGGCCGGCGACGTAGTGCTTTTCGATGAGGGGGAGCATGGGGGCTATCGGCAGGCCTGGCTCCGGTGAGGCACGTGGGGCACGGGCTTCCGGCGAGGGCGCGCGTCATGGAACAGCCGCACGCGCGTCGCGTGGGAGAGAAACGATTTTCAACCCGCCCTGAAAACGCCCGCCGCATGGCTACGCCTCCCGACGTTTCTACCCTCGGTGCCCTCAAGGAATCCGGCTACCGGAGCCGCTCCGTCAAGGACGAGCTCCGCGCGAACCTGATCGCGAAGCTCCGCGCCGGGGAGGACGTGTTCCCCGGCATCCTCGGCTACGACCGGAGCGTGATCCCCCAGCTCCAGAACGCGCTTCTCGCCCGGCACGACGTGATCCTGCTCGGCCTCCGGGGCCAGGCCAAGAGCCGCATCGTCCGCCTGCTGACCGGCCTGATGGACGAGTGGATGCCCGTGGTCGACGGCTCCGAGGTCAACGACGACCCGCTCGCGCCGGTCTCGAAGTACGCCCGCGACCTCGTCGCTGAGCACGGCGACGAGACGCCCATCGCCTGGCTGTCCCGCGAGGATCGCTACGGCGAGAAGCTCGCCACGCCGGACACGTCCATCGCCGACCTCATTGGCGACATCGACCCGATCAAGGCCGCCACCCAGAAGCTGACCTATGCCGACGAGGAGGTGATCCACTTCGGCATCATCCCGCGCACGAACCGCGGCCTCTTCGCCATCAACGAGCTGCCGGACTTGCAGCCGCGCATCCAGGTCGGCCTGCTCAACATCATGGAGGAGCGCGACATCCAGATCAGGGGCTTTAACCTCCGCATCCCGCTCGACCTCGCGTTCGTCTTCACGGCCAACCCGGAGGACTACACCAACCGCGGCAACATCATCACGCCGCTCAAGGACCGGATCGACAGCCAGATCATCACCCACTACCCCCGGACCATCGAGATCGGCGTGGCGATCACGCAGCAGGAGGCGTGGCAGGACCGGGGCGACGTGGCGGTCCACGTCCCGCACTACTTCCGCGAGATCGTCGAGCAGATCGCCTTCGAGGCGCGGCAGAGCGAGTATATCGACCAGAAGTCGGGCGTCTCGGCGCGGCTGACGCGGGCCGGGTTGGAGGACCTCATCTCGGCCGCCGAGCGCCGGGCGCTGCTCGCGGGCGAGACCGAGACGACCGTTCGCGTCGGCGACCTCGCGGCGGTCGAGCCGGCGATCACCGGCAAGGTGGAGTTGGTCTACGAGGGCGAGCAGGAGGGCGCGCAGAGCGTGGCGCAGCTCCTGATCGGCAAGGCCGTCAGCACCATCTTCAAGCGCTACTTCCCCGATCCGGCCGGCAAGGGCGACGGCGAGGGCCGCGCGCCGTACCAGAAAACTCTCGGCTGGTTCTCGGCGGGCAACACGCTCGACCTCGGTCCGGAGCTAGGCTTCGACGCCTACGCGAAGCGGCTTGACGCCGTCGACGGCCTCGGCGAGATCGTCCGCAAGCACACCGCCCCGGACGGGCCGGCCGAGGCGGCGAGCGCGATGGAGTTCGTCATCGAGGCGCTGCACCAGCACTCGCTCGTCGGCAAGGACCGCGTGGAGGCCGAGACGAAGTACGCCGACATCATGGGGTCCGTCCTCGGCCAACTCGGAGGCTTCGATGACGACGACGACGACCTCGAGGACTACCGGCGGCGCTACGGCGGGTGAGCCGGGGCACGGGTGAATGCCCTTGAACGGGCCCGAGCGTAGAGCTTTATTGGGGAAACCTTTCGCCTACAGCCATGACGCTTCGCTTGCTCCGCCTCGCACTCCTCACCGTTCTGCTCTCGGTGCTGCCCGCCCACGCGCAAACATTCACAGATGTCTCCGACCTCCTGCCCGATGAAGTGACGGACAGCGGGTTTCTGCTCGGAGGGGCCTCCATTGTGGACATTGACGGCGATGGACGGACGGACCTCGCACGCCTGAACACGCTGCTGATCCAGCGACTGAGTGGCTTCGAGCCGGTTCCCATCCCGAGCAGGCTCCCGCTTGGGGCCGTGTTTGCGGACGTGGACAAAGACGGACGGTCTGAGGCGCTTGTTCTTGATGCGAACAGCCCGGATATCTACGAATATGGTCTAGCGCGCGAGACGCTTACGCCGCTGCCCGGCGCTGGCGGGCTCAACGTAGGGAATGCGGTTGCGCTGACACAAGGCTCTGTTCTGCTTGACTACGACCGCGATGGGAAGCTCGATGTCCTCATCGGCAACGACGGCCCGGTCGATCTCCTGTTTCGGGGCCTTGGGAACGGACGGTTCCGGAACGTCAGCGCCGAAGCCCTTCCTCAAATCCAGGAAGGGGATTACGGTATGATGTCCGCCGACTATGACCGCGATGGCGACGACGACGTTTATGTAGGGATTTGTACTTTCGGACAGGAAAACCTGCTTTACCGAAACGACAACGCGGCGTTTAGCGAAGCCGCCGCGTCGGCAGGCGTGACGGACGACCGACGGAGTTGGGGAGTCTTCTGGTTCGATTTCGACAACGACGGCTGGCTCGACCTCTTCGTCGCCAACATGGAGAATCAGAATGGCGGAGTAGGGGAGAGCGGACTCTACCGCAACAACACCGATGGCACCTTTTCCGACATCGCCGCCGAGGCGGGGGTGGCGGGTTCACCCACCGAGGACAGTTGGTCCGCTACTGTCGCCGATTTCGACAACGACGGCTGGCAGGACCTCTTCGTCGTCAATCGCCCCGAGCCTTCCCGGCTCTATCGCAACAACGCCGACGGCACCTTCTCCGACATCACGATGGAGGCCGGACTGCCCTCTCTAATGGGGCTTCCCGTCGCTGCTGGCGACGTAAACGACGATGGCTGGCCAGACCTCTATGTGCCTCGCGCGCGAAACGACCGAGACGTGCTCTTCTACAACGACGGCGGCTCGAACGGCTGGCTCTCGGTCGATCTCACCGGCGTCATCTCCAACCGCGATGGCATCGGGGCGCGCGTCGAGGTCACGGCCGGCGACCTCTCGATGGTCCGCGAGATCACCGCCGGCGACGGCTTCATGTCGCAGAGCCACGGCCTCCGCGCCCACTTCGGCCTGGGCCCAGCAACCACCGCCGACGTCACGGTCCGCTGGCCGAGCGGGGCCGTCGAGACCATCACGGGCGTCGCTGCCAACCAGGCCATCACCATCGTCGAAGGACTCGGCATCAACCAGCCCCCGTCGATGTTCGGTCTTACGAGCCCGGCCGACGAGGCCGTCGTCCCGCTCGGCGAAGCGGTCGCGCTGGCGTGGGAGCCGGCCTCCGACGCTGGGGGCGAGGCCGTGCGCTACACCGTCCACCTCGCCGCGCCCGAGGGCACGGACCGGACGTTCGAGGCGACGGAGCCGACCTTCACCGTGCCCGCCTCAGCACTCGCAGCTGAAGGGGAATACCGCTGGGCAGTCGTAGCGAGCGATGGGCACACGCCCCGGACGAGCCTCGACCCGTTCCGGTTCACGACCGACCCGGACGTGGCAGCCGACCCGGACCTGAGGGTGGCGGGACTGAGCCTGGAGGCTTGGCCGAACCCGGCAGGCGCAGAGGCCGTCACGGTGCGCATCACGGTGCCGGTGGCGGAGTCGGTGACCCTGGAGGTCTTCGACGCGCTCGGCCGCCGGGTGCAGCACCTCGACCTGGGCACGGTGGCGGCCGGAGCGCACGAAGCCCAGCTCGGCGTGCGCGAACTGGGCGCGGGAGTCTACGTGGTGCGCCTCACTGGAGGCCGAAGTGGGACGGCTTCGGTGCGGCTGGTACGCTCCGCTCGGTGACGGACCGGTTAGACACAGGGTGGGCTGAGTATCTTTGGGGCTCGTCCGTCTCACCCCTCCCGTCTTTCTCGTGCGTTTTCTCTTCGCCGCCGTGCTCCTGATCGGCGCGGCTCCCCTCGCTGCACAGCCCGCCGACACGCTCGCGGCGCTCGACCTCTCCGGCCGCCTCGTGGCTGGGGTCACCGAAGCGCCGCCGTTCGCCATCAAGAACCCGGACGGGAGCTGGGACGGCATCGCCGTCGAGCTGTGGCGACGCATTGGCCGGCAGGCTGGCTTCAAGGCCGACCTGCGCGAGGTGCCTGAGGACGGCCTGCTCGATGCCGTCGCGGGCGGGACCGTGGACGTGATGCTCGCCCTGCCGGCGTCCCCCGATGCCGAGCGCCGCGCCGACTTCACCGCGCCGTACTACACCACCACACTCGGCGTGGCGACGAAGAGCGGCAACCGGATCACGGAAGTGCTGACCGAACTGTTCTCGCCAACGTTTCTCAAGATCGCTGCGAGCCTGTCCGTGATGCTGCTCATCGTCGGCGTCATCATCTGGCTCTTCGAGCGGCGCGACAACGAGGACGACTTCCGCGAGGGCAAGGAGGGCGTCTGGGACGGCTTCTGGTGGGCCGGCGTCACGATGACGACCATCGGCTACGGGGACAAGTCGCCCGGCTCGGTCGGGGGTAAGATCACGGCGCTGGTGTGGATGCTGGTCTCGATGGCCGTCACGGCGTCGCTCACCGCCGCGCTCGTCTCGTCGCTCGGGCTCGGCGGCTCGGGCGGCAGCGTCGAGATCCCAGGCGACCTGCGCGACAAAGCCGTCGGCGTGGTCGAGGACTCGTCTGTCGGAGGCTATCTGGAGGAGGAGGGCCTCGCCTTCGAAACCGTGGCCGACATCCCCTCCGGTCTGCGCGCTGTCGATGAGGAGCGGCTGGACGCCTTCGTCGGCCCCGCCCCCGTGCTAAACCACTACAAGAACGAGGGCGACTACGATCTGGAGATCGGGACGACCTCGTCGGAGCCGCAGCCGTGGGCGTTCGCCGTGGCGGAGGGGGCCGCGCTCCGCGAGCCACTGGGCCGGGCCGTGCTGGAGCAGACGCGCGGCGCGGCGTGGCGTGCCCTCCTCAGCCGGTACTCAGCGTTGGACTGACGCAGAACAACGTCGGCCCCCGGCAGGCGCGCCGGGAGCCGACAGAGGATTGGCTGGAGGTGGAAACAGCTAGACCGCCTTGCGACCTTGGATGAGGTTGATCACGAGCACGATGAGGGCCACCACGAGCAGGATGTGGATCAGGCCACCGCCGATGCCGCCGATGAGGCCGAGGGCCCAAAGGACGATGAGGATGACGAGGATGGTCCAGAGCATGGCGAGGTCTCCAAAGAGAGCGGAGGGAGGGGAAGTGAGAAGCGCCTAGACTGCCGAGCGGCGGGGCCTTCAACGTTTCTCAACGTAGCGTCCTTGAAAGCGGAGTCTAACCGGTTCGTTCCAGAACGCTAGACAGGGGCACCCGGCCTAGCGGTTCTGGAACGGACCTAGACCAGATCGAGGCGCGGGCCTTCGCCGGACGATCCGCTCGGCGCGCGCGCGTCAGACCGGGCGGATCAGGTCGTCCTTGCCGAGGTCGGTCACGAAGGACTCGGCGAAGGCCCGCGCCTCGGCGTGCTCCACCTCGTAGCTCGCGGTGAGCGCCGCGGCGATCTCGTCGAGGCTGCGCGGCTCGTCGAGGCACTCCCACACCGCCACGCCCGTCTCGTTGATCGAGTAGTAGTGCTGCGTCTTGAGGTGCAACAGCACCGCCTCCTCGTCGCCGAGCTTGGTATAGACGACATCGGGGTTGACCGCGTAGCGAGTCTCAGCCATGGAGTTCAGGGTTGGGCCATACCGCGTCCAGGAGGGCGACGATCCGGGCCGGCTCGCGGAGCAGGTCGGGCGCGGCGAGGAGCCGGTACGGGGTGGCTTGGGCGATGAGGCTTTTCAGCACGCCGAGGTGCTCCGGGGTCCAGGCGGCGTCGAGGGTGACGAGGGCGCTCTGGGCGACGAGCCGGAGCAGGGCCTCGGCGTGGCGCAGCGGGACGAGCCGGCTCTCGGCGGCCCCGACGAGCTCGGGGAAAATAAGCAGGCGCGGCACGCACCGATCCACCGCCTGGCCGGGGTAGAGGGCATCGAGCGCGACGCAGCGCTTGTCTACGTCCGTCAACTGCGCGCTCCAGTGGTCGGCGATCTCGGGGAAGCGCTCGGCCGCGTCCGGGTCCATCCCGAAGTGCCGGCGGAAGGCGACGGCCTCCACCGTGGCTTCTACCGTGTCGCTGCGCGCGCGGAGCAGGACCGAGTCGTCCGAGAGGTAGTCCCACTTTTGCCGGACGAGGTGGTAGGCCGTGGTCGACTTGCCGGAGTCGCTCTCGGCGGCGAAGAGCACGCCCTCGCCGTCCCGGGCGAGGGCGGCGGCGTGGAGCGGGAAGAAGCCGTGCGGGCGGAGCAGCAAGAAAAGGCCGAGCACCACGTCGGCGAGCAACTCCGAGCGGAGCGCCCCGTCGTCTCGCACCACCACGCCGCCCGTCGCCTGCCCCGTTACCGGATTTACCTCCACGAGCGCGGCCTCGCTGCGGAGCAGAAACGCCTCGCCGGCGCGCCAGACCCCGACGTGCCGGCCGTAGTCGGTGACGTGCTGCGCGTCATCGGGCAGGTCCGGCAGGCGCTCCCATGCATCAAGGTGGAGCAACGCGTCGGGGGGACCCGGAGACGACGCCGTGGGCAGCCCGAAGTAGGCCACGATCTCGGCGAGCACCGCCCCGAGGCGCGCCTCCTCCGCCCGCAGGCGGACGCGGACGGGAGGGACGTCGATATCGAGCACCGTCGGCACGGGCGTCTCTGGGGAGAGGGGGGAGGCGGGCGGGGAAAATAAGCGTGGGCACACGACCGGAACGGCGTGTGCCCACAGCGAGCAGTGATCTCTAGAACGAAAAGCCGGTCAGCTCAGGCAGCTTCTCGTGCCGCTCCAGCGTCGGCGCGACGAACGGCTTGCGCGGCGTTTCGGTGCGGACTTCGGGTGTGGGTCGGTTCATGGCGTAGCCTCGGTTGGGTTGATGGGTAGGTAAACGTGGCGGAGTAGTGGGCGCGCGGGTCCTGGGCCTCGGCGAAAGGAGCGCCGTCCAGCTCGATCCAAGCGTGTCCAGCCAGGCGGTCGTCGTCGCGCCGGATGCCGAAGCGGAGCTGGGCGGGCCGTCCCCAGCGCGTCAGGAAGTGAAAGAGAACGAGCGAGCGGGGGTAGCAGAAGTCGTGCTGGTAGAGCCGGAGCAGCAGGGCCTGCGTGAGCCGGACCAGGCGGTCTGCCTCGGCGGCATCGCGCACTCGGCGCGAGCCACGGCCGGAGCCGTCGAGCAGCCGCGCCAGCCTCGGCAGCGGGAGCCGGCGTCCGCCCAGCGCCACGACGGCCAGCACGCCCGCGATGCGGGGGAGCCAGCGCACATCGCGGAGCCGAAGGGAGGAAGCCGTCACGGAGGAGGAGGAGAGGGAGCCGAGTCAGTTGGGCGACAGAGCAAAGGACCAGACTCTTCTTACCGAAATGCGTACAAGGCCCCGGAATAGGACGGGGCCGTACCAGGATCGCGGCTTATTTGCGGACAGAGCGGCAGAGTCGGTCCCGGGTCGCCGTCTGCGACGGGTCCTCAGCGCCAACGTCGGGGTTGCGAACATCCGCACAGAGTGCAGGAAAGCCGTCGTGTCTGCTTTGCTGGAGGGCTGGGAAGTAGACTTCAGCCGTTCAACGGACAGCGCTCAACCCACATCAGCCGTGACACTTCACGAGTGTGTCGGTCATTCGGCCGACCCTCCAGAGCAGCCTAATACCCAATCGCTCCACGACCACGCGAAGAACGTGGCTGAGTTGGCTGCGGGGTTCGCCGCGCCCTTCGGGGGCGCAGCGTGCGCGCGGTGGCTCGGCTGGTGGCATGATGCCGGGAAGGCACACGAGAGCGTGCAGGTGTATCTCCGTGGCGAAACCGACGCCAAGCGAGGCCCGAACCGTTCCAGCGTTGGGATGCTGCACGCGCTGGGTGTGGTCCAGCTTACGTTTTCCCGCTCGCTCGACCCTGTCGTGCCGCAGGACGTGTCGATCACGCGCGTGGCCGTGACGAAGGAGGAGGACGCCAAGTACGTCACCGGCGACGACGGCGAGACCTCCGGCAAAGAGACCGAGATGGGCCGCAAGGCGATGATCCCCTACGGCCTCTACCGCGGCCACGGCTTCGTCAACCCGATGCTCGCCGCCGATACCGGCTTCGACGGCGACGACCTCGCGCTCTTCTGGCGCGCGCTCCAGCAAGGCTTCGAGCTCGACCGCTCGGCCTCGCGCGGGCTGATGGCGCTACGCGGCCTCTACGTCTTCTCCCACGACGACCGGCTCGGCAACGCACCCGCGCACACCCTCTTCGAGCGGGTCTCGGTCGAGCGCACGAACGGCGAGGTGCCGCACCGCTTCGCCGACTACGACGTGAAGGCAGGCGAGGACGATCTGCCGGACGGCGTCACGCTCACGAAAGTCGTGGGCTGAGCCGTGGCGACCTCACACGACCTCGCTGAGTTGGATCACCTCAATGCCGGCCGCGGCGTGGAGGCGGGTGTCATTCGTGAGCAGCACGGCACAGCCGTGGAGCCGGGCACTCGCGGCGTGGATCGCGTCGGGCAGCTTGAGCGTCGGGAGCGCGGCGCGCAACTGTGCGGCTTCGATAAGCACGGTGCGCGAGACCGGCACGACCGTCAGGCCACCCTGCGGACGGAGGCGACGGAAGTAGAGCTCAGCCAGGTCCGCTCTGCCTTCCCGGAAAGGTCGGACGAGGACCTCGGCGAGGGTGAGTTCGCTCGTGACCGCCGGGAGCGCTTTGCGTGCGGCTGCTCCGAACAGGTGCTGGAGAGGAGCGGCGAAGTCGGCGTGCCCCTCGAACGCATAGATGAACACGTTCGCGTCGAGGTACGTCGTCCGGCCGTCGAGTGTCTCGATCAGTCCCATTCGTCGCGGAGGGCGCGGATGTACGCGTCTATCTCCTCCGGGGTCTTGAACAGTCCGGGCGCGCTCCCGACGATCTCGGAGAGCGGAAGCGGGGGGAGCGACTCTAGCTCGGCAGCGGTGGGAAAGTCGTCGAGCGAAGGCAAAGCCGGGGAGGCGTCCGGCGGTGCGCCATCGCCGGAAACCTCGGGGAGCAGGATGATGATCTCGGCGTCGGTGCCCGCGGGGAGAGCATCGTCCTGGAGCTCGATGCGGCCGCCGGGCTGGATGCGGACGCGCTTGCGGAGGGCCTGGGGCATGATCGGAGTCGGAGGGTGTGGGTCGTGAACGGTGCCGCTGACCATCGGATCCGGCGCGGCGGCTGGCGCGACGCGGAGATCGTCCCGCTCTCGGCGCTCCAGCACTACGCCTACTGCCCTCGGCAGTGCGCGCTCATCCACGTCGAGCAGGTCTGGGACGAGAACATCTACACCCTCCGTGGGCGGCGGGCGCACGAGCGCGTGGACGCCCCGAAGGGGATGACGCGCGCCGGGCGGGGCACCGAGCTTGCCCTCCCGCTCTTCTCCGACGCGCTCGGACTGGCGGGCCGCGCCGACGCCGTCGAGTTCGGGCCGGACGGGACGCCGTTTCCCGTCGAGCACAAAGTCGGCGGGCGGAAGAAGCCGCCGCTTGCTCGCCGGGCCGACGAGGTGCAGCTCTGCGCGCAGGCGCTCTGCCTGGAGGAGATGTTCGAGCGCGACGTGCCGACCGGCGCGCTCTACTACCGCAAGAGCCGACGCCGCCACGAGGTCGCCTTTTCGAGCGCGCTGCGGACGGAGACGCGGGAGATCGTGGGCAAGGTCCGGGCGCTGCTCCGGGCGCGGCGGCTCCCGCCTCCCGTGGCCGATGCTCGGTGCCCGCGCTGCTCGCTCATCGAGACCTGCATGCCCTACGTCGTCGAACGCCTCTCCGACGACGACCCCGAGGAAGACCTATGACGACCCAGCTCCTCAACACGCTCTTCGTGCAGACGCAGGGAGCCTACCTCCGCCTCGACAACGAAACGCTCCGGGTCGAGACGCGGGACGAGGACGGCGAGAAGCAGAAGCCGTTTCGGATTCCGCTGCACCACCTCGGCGGGGTCGTGGTGTTCGGCAACGTGCTGCTGAGTCCGTACCTGATCGGGCAGTGCGCGCGCGACGGGCGCGAGGTCGTGTGGTGCTCACGCAGCGGGCGGTTCCGGGGGCGCTTGGCGGGGCCAGTCTCGGGGAATGTGCTGCTGCGGCGCGCCCAACATACCGCCCTCTCCGACGAGGCGGCGACGCTGGAGCTGGCCCGGCAGTTCGTGCTCGGCAAGGTGCGCGGAGCGCGGACGGTGCTCAGGCGCGCGCTCCGCGAAGATACCGGCGACGCGGCGGCGCTCGGGGCGGCGGTCGCGGCGCACGACGAGGCGGTCCACCGGATTCGCGGGGCCGACTCGGTCGAGACCGTGCGGGGCGAGGAGGGGCAGGCGGCGGCGGTCTACTTCGCGGTATTCAACCACCTCATCGGGTCGGTGGACTTCCGCTTCGACGGGCGCAACCGCCGGCCCCCGCGCGACCCGGTCAACGCGCTCCTCTCGTTCGTCTACACGCTCGTGCGCGGCGACTGCACGGCGGCGCTCGAAAGCGTCGGGCTGGACCCGCAGGTGGGGTATCTCCACGTCCTCCGCCCCGGCCGGCCGGCGCTCGCGCTCGACCTGATGGAGGAGTTCCGGGCGTGGTGGGCGGACCGGCTCGTGCTGACCCTCATCAACCGACGGCAGGTCGGGCTCCAGCACTTCGAGGCGCGGCCCGGCGGCGCGGTCTACCTCAGCGAGACCGGGCGCAAGGAGGTGCTGACGGCCTATCAGAAGCGGAAGCAGGAGACCGTCCGCCACCGGCTCTTCAAAGAGGCCGTGCCGGTCGGATTGCTGCCGTTCGTGCAGGCCCGCCTGCTCGCCCGCCACCTCCGCGGCGACCTCGACGCCTACCCGCCCTTCCGCGCCCGCTGACTCTCGCTCGTATGAAACGGATCGACCTGCTCGTCACCTACGACGTGGACACCACGACGAAGGCCGGCCGGAAGCGGCTCCGGCGCGTGGCGAAGCTGTGCGAGGCGTTCGGGCAGCGGGTGCAGTTCTCCGTATTCGCCTGCAGCGTGACGCGGGCGCAGCTAGAGGAGATGGAGGCGCGGCTCGTGGGGGAGATGAACCAGGAGCAGGACAGCCTTCACATCTACGTGCTGCACGGCGGGCGGGAGCGCTCGCTCCGGTCGCACGGCCGGGACCCGTACCGGGACTTCGACGAGCCGCTGATCCTGTGAGGGGCCGGTCGTTGGGCGCTGCGCGAACCTAGAGTGAGCGGGGGAAGACCGGGGGGTTCGCGCAGGTCTGCTGTTCTTTGAGAGATTAGGATGGGCTCGGGAGGGTGGGAAGCTGGTGGGCAGCGAGCGTCGGTGGCGCAGGATCGGGGATAGCGCGTAGTTTGTCGCGGTAGCAGCCGTCCTCCGGGGCGGCTGAGGATTGAAACTAAGCGGCGGGGGCCGTACTTTCGGGCTGCCAGCAGGTAGCAGCCGTCCTCCGGGGCGGCTGAGGATTGAAACATGGTCGGACAGTAGTTGAGCCGTGCCCCGTCCAGTAGCAGCCGTCCTCCGGGGCGGCTGAGGATTGAAACCTGGGCACCACGAACGGTGCCAACGGCGGACGCATCGAGGGTAGCAGCCGTCCTCCGGGGCGGCTGAGGATTGAAACGGGTGCGGCATAACCCGGCTGCTGCACGCCGACCGTGGGGTAGCAGCCGTCCTCCGGGGCGGCTGAGGATTGAAACGTCCTTGAGCGTCGGCCCGGCAATCGCTGCCTCGGGTAGCAGCCGGCCTCCGGGGCGGCTGAGGATTGAAACAGGCACACCATTCGGGTGACCGACACCGAAGCCGGGAGTAGCAGCCGTCCTCCGGGGCGGCTGAGGATTGAAACATCGTCGGACAGTAGTTGAGCCGCGCCCCGTCCAGGGTAGCAGCCGTCCTCCGGGGCGGCTGAGGATTGAAACGTGAGGTCCACCGGCGGCAGGTTGTGCGCGGCGTTGGTAGCAGCCGTCCTCCGGGGCGGCTGAGGATTGAAACGCCCTCGGTGCCCACTCGGCTGACGATCAGTCAGCGAGTAGCAGCCGTCCTCCGGGGCGGCTGAGGATTGAAACCCTCGCCTTCGGCGTCACTCCAGCGGCGTAACGAAAGTAGCAGCCGTCCTCCGGGGCGGCTGAGGATTGAAACTGGCACGGCGGCTCGTCATGCCGGCACCTCAGGTAGCAGCCGTCCTCCGGGGCGGCTGAGGATTGAAACCCCGAGGCCCACCTCGCAGCGCTACGCGCCCGCTCGGGTGGTCCGGCGACCGAGCGGGCCGTGGTGTGCCGGGTAGCAGCCGTCCTCCGGGGCGGCTGAGGATTGAAACACCGTGCCCGCTGGGAAGCCGACTGGGTTAAAAAGTAGCAGCCGTCCTCCGGGGCGGCTGAGGATTGAAACGAGGGCATCGCCATCTACAACGCCCTCGTCCGCAGCGGTAGCAGCCGTCCTCCGGGACGGCTGAGGATTGAAACACCGTCGTCCCACGAGGCGCGGACCGGGGTGAGCGTAGCAGCCGTCCTCTGGGGCGGCTGAGGCAGACCCGTGGTCATGGAGGGGTGCCTCAGCGCCAGCGGCGGGCCATGAGCGAGGCGCGCGGTGGGGGCTCCGGCTCGGCCCTAGCCGGCGGGCGCGGGTCGAGGCCGTAGAGCGCCGCGAGGGTCTCGAACAGCGCCGGGTGGCGCTCGGCCAGCGCAGCGGGCCGCTCGAAGAACACCTCGGTCGCCACGGCGAAGAACTCGGCGGCGTTCGTGGCGGCGTAGCGGCGCAGGACGGACTCGCCCCGCCGGATGCGCGCCGTCTCGCGCCGCACCAGCTCCGTCCACGCGGCCGTCGAGCCGGCGTCGAGCAGCGAGGGCACCCCGTCGGCCGTGAGGTTGTCGAAGTCGAACAGGTGGGCCAGCTCGTGGAGGACCACGTTCGAGCCGTCGGCGCGCGCCCAGCCTCGGCGGACGGCCGGGGCGGAGAGGATCACCGGCCCCTGCGGGTGCACCATGCCGTCGTACTCCGGCTCCAGCGCCGTGTAGTCTTCGCCGAAGTGGCCGGGGTAGAAGAGGAAGGTCCGGCCGAGGCGCAGCTCCCAGTCCGGCCGGCCGTGGAGCAGCAGCGCGATGCCCGTCGCCACGCCGAGGCGCAGGTCGTCCGTCACCGCGACCCCGCCGACGCCCTCGAACCGCGCCTCGGCCAGGGCGATCTGCACATCGCGCTCGAGGCGGCCCCGGTCGGCCTCGCCGAGCCAGGCGTAGAGCGGGAGGTGAGCGCGCAGCCAGGCGCGGTGGGCGTCCGCGAGGGGAGACCGCACCGCGCGCCACCGCCGCCACGGCGAGCGCAACCCCGCCCAGAGCACGAGCGCCGCCGGCAGCAGACCGAGCCACGCCGCCTCACTCGGCACGGCCTCGGCGAGCAGCGTGACGGCCACCAGCCCGCCGCTGAGCACGAGGGCGAGCACGACGTAGAAGCCGACCGTAGACGGGCGAGCGATCCGCATGACAGGAGCGAGAACAGGTCAGCCCCGCAGGGGATACGCAGGGCGGTAGCGTCGCTGACCTAGGGTGTACTGACATTCACGGGTTCAGCCACTCACGAGGTCATGATTTTGTCCCAGCGAGGCGCGCGAGAAGACCGATCCCGTAGGATCGGACGACGAGCGCCACGTAGCGGGGGCGGAATCTGGCCCGTGGGAGGCGATCAGGTTGAGTGGCAGTACGCCCTAGCGCGTGATTTGGAAGGGCACGCGCTCCGTCCTGCCGCCGTCGCGCCGCACGGTCACGGCCGCCGGGCCGGGGACGAACGAGGGCACGAGGGTGAGCATCGCCGAGAAGGTGCCGAAGAACGGGATCTCGATCGGGAGCGTGAAGGTGCCGAGGTTGAGCGCGGGGACCGGGCCGAAGAACGGGGCCGAGTCCTCGGTGAAGTCGAAGCCGAGGAGCACCACGGGCTGCAGGAAACCGCCCTCGCGGGGCTCGGCGCACCACAGCTCGGGGTCCGGGCCTTGCTGGTAGGTGCCGCCGAAGAGCCGCACCCGGAACGGCGTCGGGCTCGAGCTCTGCCCCTGGTACTGGATCCTCAGCGGCGTATTCCCCTGGAAGAGGTTCGGGGGCACCGGGGCGACCAGGACCGAGAGACGCCCGAAGCCGGGGACGGCGCGCGGCGACGCGAAGGTGAAGAGAGGGATGGAGGGCACGGAGCCGAAGAAGGGGACCGCGCCGAGGTCGAAGTTGGTCCCGAAGATGAGCACGAGCTCGCCGATCCGCCCGTCGGGGGGCTGGACGCAGAAGATGGTCGGCGCGCTCACCGAGGGGCGGGCGCAACGGTCTCAGCCGCTTGCCCCGCCGGAGGGACCGCCGCGACGGCCGCGCCTCCCGTCAGCGCCGCCACGGCCTTGTCCAGGAACGAGAGGGTGAAGTCGCGGAACGCCGCGTCCGCCTGCGCGCGCTCGGCGTGCTCGTGCGGCGCGAGGTCGGAGGACCGAAGCGCGAGGACCTGCTCCTCGTGGAGCGCGACGGCCTGCGCCCGGGCCTCGGTGAGCGCCTGCACCATCGACGCCCGCTGCGCCGGGTCGAGGTGGTCCGGCTCGGTCACCCCGCCGAGCACCCGGAAGAGAACCTGCTGCTGCGTCTCGTTCAGGCCCGTGCTGAAGGGGAGCGCCGTCGTGGCCTCCGTCGGCGAAGACTCGGGCAGCGGGGCGAGGTCTTCCTCCACCGGGTCGACGCTGAGGTCGGAGCAGGACAGGGGGACGAGCGCGAGGGCCGTCAGAAGCAGGAGCGAGGAGCGACGCAGCAGAGGCATGGCAGCAGACCGTGGGAGGGGAGGCGCAGGATACGAAAGCCCAGTGCGAAAGGCAGAAACGGGGGGATACGCGCGCCGGAGTGTCCACAACCGGCGCGCCCGGCCGAGGCGGTCTGGCGCAGATGTGCTCGCGGCCCGTCGAACGGGCAACCAGCCGGTTGAGGTCGCGTTGGCCTCGTCCCCCTTCCTGCTTCCCCCTTGTTGCCATGCTCCGTTTCCCGACCGTCCTCGCCGCCGGCCTGCTGCTTGCGCTCGCGGCTCCCGTCTCCGCCCAGTCCACCTACCTCGGGCTCACCGTCGAGGGCGGCGTCCCCTTCGACGACTTCGAGCGGCTCGACGATGTCGGCGTCGGCGTCTCGGGGCAGGTGCTGCTCCACGCGGGGGTCGTGCCGGTGGCCCTCGGGCTAGAGGGCGGCGTGCTCACCTACGGCCGGCAGGCGCAGCCGCTCGCCGCGCAGATCGACGGGTCCAGCGCGTTCCTCGGCGAGGTCGAGACCTCGAACCGGATCACGCACCTCCACGCCGTGCTCCGGCTCGTCCCCAACGGCGGCGCGGTCCGGCCCTACCTCGACGCGCTCGGCGGGGTCAACTACTTCCGCACGAGCATGCGCTTCGAGCAGGCCGTCTACCTCGTCGATGGCGGCGACCTCATCGACCTCGACAGCGACGCCTTCGCCGCGCGCCAGGTGACGACCTCGACCGTCCTCGACGACTTCGCGCTGAGCTACGGCGCGGGCGCGGGCCTCCTGTTCCGCCTCGCCTCGGGCGACGACGACGGGATGCCGTTCGAGGCGTTCCTCGAGGTCGGCGCGCGCTACCTCCTCGGCGAGCGGGCGCAGTACATCCGCGACGGCGGGACGCTCGACGGCGGGCGCGTGGCCCTCGTCGAGGAGTCGGAGACGAACCTGCTCCGCCCGCAGCTCGGCCTGGTGATCCAGTTCGGGAAGTGAGGCGTCACGCGCCGTCTTGGGGCGCGGTCTCGGTCAGCGCGACGACGACCGGCCGGACGCGTCGGATTTCGTCCTCCAGCGCGCGCAGCCCGTCGGTCACGGCACCGAGGTCGTCGCCGCGCGCGTGGCTCTCGAGCGCCGTGCAGAGGGCCACGACCTCGCCGAACCCGAGCAGCGCGCTGCTCGACTTGAGCGTGTGCGCGGCCCCGGCGGCCTCGGTGGCGTCCTCCGCCTCGAGGCCGTCGTGGGCGCGCCTCAGCAGCGCGGCGGTGCTGGTGAGGTAGCTGCGGCTGATCTCGGCCGCGAACGCCGGGTCGTCCTCGCCGATCTGCTCGGCCAGCGAAGCCCGCGCGGCGCGCACCTCGGCCGCCAGGTCGTCGTCGCCGGGTGCTGGAGGGTCCGGTGGTCCGGGCGCGCGTCCGTCGGCATAAGCGGTGAGGGCCTCGTCCAGGCGCGCCACGTCGACGGGCTTGCTGAGGTAGGCGTCGGCCCCGGCCTCGAGGCAGCGCTCGCGGTCGCCCTGCATGGCGTTGGCCGTCAGCGCGAGGATGTAGGGCTGCGCGTCGAGCTCGGCCCGGATGCGGCGCGTCGCCTCGAGGCCGTCCATCTCGGGCATCTGCACGTCCATCAGCACCACGTCGTAGGGCTGCCGCCGCAGCGCGTCCAGGGCTTCGAGGCCGTTGGCCGCCACGTCCGCGCGGTGCCCGAGCCGCTCGAGCATCCGCAGGGCGACCTTCTGGTTGACGACGTTGTCTTCGGCCAGCAGAAGGCGGAGCGCGTCCGGGGCCGGAGCGGCGGCCGGCCGGCTGCCGGCCGGCGTGCTCGCGCGCGCGTCGCCGATGGCCCCGAAGGCGTCGAGGAGGGTGTCGTAGAGCCGAGCCGGTTTGATCGGCTTGTAGAGCGTCGCGTCGATGCCGGGGGCGTCGGTGCGGCTGCTGTCGCGGTGGATCGAGGTGAGGAGCACCACCACCGGCGGGCGCTCCGACTCGGCGAGGACGGCCGCCACGGCCGCGCCGTCCATCTCGGGCATCTGCATGTCGAGCAGGACTAGGTCGAACGGATGTCCCCCAGCCTCGGCCGCTGCGGCGGCGGCGAGTGCCTCGGCTCCGGAGGCGGTGACCGTAGTGCTCATGCCCCAGCGCTCGGCGAAGCGGCGCAGGATCTTGCGGTTGACGCTGTTGTCGTCGACCACCAGGACGCGGCGGCCGGCGAGCGCGGGCGGGCTAGGCCGGAGGAACACGCGGCGCGGGCTGGCCGCCACCTCGGCCTCGAGGCTGAAGTGGAACGTGGAGCCGACCCCGACCTCGCTCTCGGCCCCGACCGCGCCGCCCATCAGTTCGGCGAGCCGCTTCGAGATCGCCAGGCCGAGGCCGGTGCCGCCGTGCTGGCGCGTGGTCGAGGCGTCGGCCTGGGCGAAGCTCTGGAAGATCAGGTCCAGCTTGGCTGCCGCGATGCCGATGCCGGTGTCGGCCACCTCGAACCGGACTTGGCACCGGCTGCCGGCCGCGGCCTCGCCGGGCTCGACTGCGACGCGGACGCAGACGCTGCCCTCGGCGGTGAACTTGACCGCGTTGCCGACCAGGTTGACGAGCACCTGCCGGACGCGCGTGATGTCGCCGACGATGGTGCGCGGCACGCCGTCCTCGATCAGGTAGGCCAGCTCGATCCCCTGGTCCGCCGCCCGCGCGGCCACCAGGTCGAGCGCCTCCTCGACGCAGGTGCGGATCTCGAACGGGTGCGCCTCCAGCTCCAGCCGCCCGGCCTCGATCTTCGAGAAGTCGAGGATGTCGTTGATGAGCGTCAGCAGCGCGTCGCCCGAGGTGCGGATGGTCTCGACGAAGTCCTGCTGCTCGGCGTCGAGCGCGGTGTCGAGCAGCAGCGAGGTCATGCCGATGACGCCGTTCATCGGCGTGCGGATCTCGTGGCTCATGTTGGCTAGGAACTCGCTCTTGGCGCGCGTGGCCGCCTCGGCGGACTCCTTCGCCGCGATCAGCTCGGCCTCGGCCGCGTGCTGCGCGCGCAGGTCGCGGAGGTACATCGTGAAGAGGGTCTCCCCCGAGGCGAGCCGGAGCGGGCGGAACGTGATCTCCGTCGGGATCTCCTCGCCGGCGGCGGTGACGGTGGGCAGAACGATGCGACGCGGCAGCGACCCCGTCTCGCCGGTCTCGGCGTAGCGCTGCAGCTTGGCCCGGTGCTCGTCGTGGAACCGCGCCGGCACGATCCGCTCGGCCAGCCCTTCGCCCAGCAGCTCGCCCGGCGCGAAGCCCGTGATCCGCTCGGTGGCCGGGTTCGCGTCGAGCACCGTGTCGTGCCGGTCGAGGGTGATGACGGCGTCGGGGGCGGCGTCGAGGATGGAGCGCAGCAGGGCCTCCTTCGCCGCCAGCTCCTGCTCGGCCCACTTCGCCTCGGTGATGTCGCGCAGGATGCCGACCATCCCGACGACCGCGCCGTGCTCGTCGCGCAGCGGAATCTTGGACGAGGCCACCCACCGCTCCACCCCGTTGAGCGTGACCAGCTCCTCCTGCCCGATCTGCGGAAGGCCGCTCTCCATCACCGTCACGTCGGCGGCCCACAGCTCCCCGGCCATGTCCTCCGGGACGGTGTCGAAGACCGTCAGACCGAGCGTCGGCTCGACGGCGTCGTAGCCGATCAGCCGGGCGTCGGCCAGGTTTCGCATGATGCAGTGCCCGGCGCGGTCCTTCGCGAAGATCGGGTCCGGGACGGCGTCGATGATGGTGCGGAGCAGGGCCTGCTGCTCGGCGCGCTCGGCCTCGCTGGCCTTGAGGCGTTCGAGGGCGCGGATGCGGAAGCCACCCGCCGCGTAGGCCGTCGCCACCAGGATGACCACGTAGCCCGTGAACATCTCGCGCGGCACGACTAGGTCCGGCTCCGGCAGAATGAACAGCCCGACGACGAATGCCAGTGCTCCTAGCGACAGCCCGATGGTGCGTCGTCGGGGCGCGTAGAGCGCTAGCACCAAGCTGGAAACCACGATCGTCACGAGCAGCCCGATGGCCCACTGCGCGTCGAGCCGGTTGACGGCCGCCAGCCACGAGAGGTACCCGGTCCCGACGGCCACGAGCACGGTCGAGACCGGGAAGATGTGGCGGCGCACGGAGGGGCTGACGAACGTCAGGACGAACGCCGTCAGGAACGTCCCGGAGACGATCAGCCGGAAGGCCATCGGGTCGTAGTACTCGAAGCCGTTCAGCCGGTCCAGGACGGCGTACAGTGGAAACACGACGGCCGCCATGATCATCAATGCCCGGAACGAGCGGACGACGTGTCGGTGCGTCTCGGTCTCGTGGCCGGGAGGGGGCGGTTGGGGCATAGGACGGAGCGAACCGGCGCGGCGCGGCGGCCTTGGGTGTAAGGAGTGGGACCGGTATCGGCCTCGGGCCGCGTTTTCCTAAGCCGCTGTACGCAGCATCGCCCCACCGGCGTGCACCGGCAGGGCGATACGGTCCAACGTGGGGGAACGGCCTAGCCGGCGTCGCGGTCGTCGACGCGGGCAGGCGGGGCCGTGGCCTCGACGGCCCGGAAGCGCTCGGCGATCTCGTAGTGGTGCTCCGCGCCCTCGGGCACGAGCCACGAGTCGCCCTTCGCCAGCGTGACCTTTTGGTCGCCGAGGTGGAGCGTGGCTTTGCCCTCGATCACGAAGCCGACGGTTTCGTAGGGCCGAGTGTGAGGCGTCATGCCGCCGGTTGCGCCCTCGTCCCACAGGCGCATCGAGACGCGCGTGCCGGAGGCGAGGTAGACCTGCCCCATCTCGCCGGTGGGCGAGTGGGCGGAGGATACTTTCTTGACGGTGGTGTCGGACATGAGGAGAGGGGGTGGGTGAGAATGAGAAGAGCACCGCCTTCAATGGCGGAACGGTAGGGCGGTTTCGTGGAACCGACGACCAGCTTCGAGCGACCAGCTTCGAGCGGGTGCCTGCCCCAAACTCGCCGCTCGTCATTCGTCGCTCGAAGCTCGGAACGGCCTGTCATCGTGACACACCGCCGCCGGTGGTACGGATTTCGAAAGGCGGGGACCTGTTACCCAACGTCAGAAATCCCCCATCGACATGAACCTCCAGAAGTTTACCGTCAAGGCGCAGGAGGCCGTCCAGGCGGCGCTCGAAATCGCTCAGGGCCTGAGCCACCAGGGCGTTGAGCCGGCGCACCTCATGAAGGCGTTCCTCGCCGACGAGGGCTCGGTCGTCCGCACCCTCCTCTCGCGCCTCAACGCCAACCTCGGCTTTATCTCGACCCGCGCCGAGCAGGCGCTCGACAAGCTGCCCACCGTGTCCGGCGCGAGCGTCATCGGGCAGTACGTCGGGGTCGACCTCAACAAGGTCTTCGACCGCGCGCTCCAAGAGGCCGAAGCGCTCGGCGACGAGTACGTCGCCACCGAGCACCTGCTCCTGGCGATGGCCGAGAGCGGCGACGCCGTCGGCCAAGCGCTGAAAGAGCAGAACGTCACGAAGGAGCGCGTGCTCCAGGCCATGCAGCAGATGCGTGGCGGGCAGCGCGTCACCGACCCCTACGCCGAGGCCAAGTACGAGGCGCTGAACCGCTACGCGCGCGACCTCAACGAGGCCGCCCGCAAAGGCAAGATCGACCCGGTGATCGGGCGCGACGAGGAGATCCGCCGCGTGCTCCAGATTCTCAGTCGCCGGACCAAGAACAACCCGGTCTTGGTCGGCGAGCCGGGCGTCGGCAAGACCGCCATCGCCGAGGGGCTCGCCATCCGCATCGTCCAGGGCGACGTGCCCGAGGGGCTGAAGACCAAGCGCCTCCTCGCGCTCGACATGGGCGCGCTCATCGCCGGCGCGAAGTACCGCGGCGAGTTCGAGGACCGGCTCAAGGCCGTCGTCAAAGAGGTCGCCGCCAGCCAGGGCGAGGTGATCCTGTTCATCGACGAGATCCACACGCTCGTCGGGGCCGGTGCGGCCGAGGGCGCGATGGACGCCGCCAACATCCTCAAGCCCGCCCTCGCGCGCGGCGAGCTTCGGGCCATCGGGGCGACGACCCTCGACGAGTTCCGCAAGTACTTCGAGAAGGACAAGGCCCTCGAGCGGCGCTTCCAGCCGGTCCTCGTCGGCGAGCCGTCGGTCGAGGACACCGTCGCCATCCTGCGCGGGATCAAGGACCGCTACGAGATGCACCACGGCGTCCGCATCACCGATGGCGCGATCGTCGCCGCCGCCGAGCTGTCGGACCGCTACGTCACCAACCGCTTCCTCCCGGACAAGGCCATCGACCTCGTCGACGAGGCCGCCTCCCGCCTCCGCATCGAGATCGACTCGATGCCCGAGGAGCTCGACCAGCTCGAGCGCGAGATCCGGCAGCGCGAGATCGCGCGCGAGGCCGTCCGGCGCGAGGGCGACGACGCCCAGGTCGAGGCCATCACCGGGGATCTCGCCAACTTGGAGGAGGAGCGCGACCGGCTGCGGGCGCGGTGGGAGCAGGAGAAGGCGCTCATCCAAGAGGTCCAATCGGCCAAAGAAAACATCGACCGCTTGCGCGTCGAGGCCGAGGAGCTCGAGCGCCAGGGCGATTTCGGCGGCGTCGCCGAGATCCGCTACGGCCAGATTCCTGGTTTCGAAGCGCAGATCGAAGAGACGAACGCCCGGCTCGACGCGCTTCAGGCGAACGGCGCGCTGCTCAAGGAAGAGGTCGGGGCCGAAGACATCGCTGAGGTCATCAGCCGCGCCACCGGCGTGCCGGTTGCCAAGATGCTCGAGGCCGAGAAGGAGAAGCTCCTCGGCATGGAGAAGGACCTGGAGCGCCGCGTCATCGGCCAGCCCGAGGCTATCGCGGCGGTGTCGAACGCCGTCCGCCGAGGCCGCGCGGGGTTGCAGGAGGCGTCGCGCCCCATCGGCAGCTTCATCTTCCTCGGCACCACCGGCGTCGGCAAGACGGAGCTGGCGAAGGCCCTCGCCGAGCAGCTCTTCGACGACGAGGCCGCAGTCGTCCGCATCGACATGTCGGAGTACCAGGAGCGCCACGCGGTCTCCCGCCTCATCGGCGCGCCGCCCGGCTACGTCGGCTACGACGAGGGCGGGCAGCTCACCGAGGCCGTCCGCCGCCGGCCGTACTCGGTGGTGCTCTTGGACGAGTTCGAAAAAGCCCACCCCGAGGTCTTCAACGTCCTGCTGCAAGTCCTCGACGACGGCCGCCTGACCGACAACCAGGGCCACACGGTCGACTTCACGAATACGCTGATCATCATGACGAGCAACCTCGGCTCGGACCTGATCAAGCGCCGCATGGAGGTCGCCGGCGACGAGTCGCTCACCGAGGAGCAGCTCGACGGGCTCGAGGCCGACATGATGAGCCTGATGAAGCAGACCCTCCGCCCGGAGTTCCTCAACCGGATCGACGAGGTGATCGTGTTCCGCCCGCTCGGGCGCGAGCAGATCGGCCACATCGTCGGCATCCAGTTCGAGAACATCCGCCGCCTCGCCCGGCGCAACGGGATCGACCTGGCGCTGACCGACGCAGCGCGAGATTATCTCGCACGCAAAGGCTACGACCCGGTCTTCGGCGCGCGCCCCTTGAAGCGCGTGCTCCAGCGCGAAGTCGCCAACCGGCTGGCCGAGCAGATGCTAGCCGGCTTCGCCGCCGAGGGCGCGACCGTGACGGTCGACGCCCTTGAAGACGGCTCGGGCCTGACGCTGACGACAGACGCCGACGAGCCGAGTCAGGATGCAGTTACTGCTCCGACGGCCGAGGCGTAGGCAACGGGCGAGGTTACTGTGTGGAACGGGCGCGGTAGCCTTGCCCCGGTGCCCGGTGCCCCGAGAACTGTGTCTCGACGTCATCCTTGATTTGCCGCAGATAACGGTAGACCGATGGCTTTGACCGATTGAGAACGACAGTCAGATCATCAACGGTAAGGAACTCGCCCCGCTCCCGCGCCAGGGTAAGCACGGCCATCAGCCCCCTTGTTCGTTTTTCGGGGAGGGCCCACTGTGTGTCCCGGATGGACTTGGCGGCTTCGAGATAGGGACGGAGACGGGCGGCGACGGCACTCGTCTGATCAGTGTCAGTCGAGGTTTGATCACTGTGGGCGGGGCTCTGATCAGTGTCAGTCGAGGTTTGATCACTGTGGGTGGAATTCTGATCAGTGTCGCCTGAGTCAAAGTCCAGACGGTGCTGTCCCTCCGGCACTGGTGTCAGCGTGTAATACGTCCAGCGCTTTTTACCGTGGGTCTCGAGCAAGCCCTCGCTGACGAGCCGCCCCAGGAGTTGCGTGATCGCGGCCGGATGGAGGTCGAATAGCTCTTGGAGTCGCGCATTGCTGACCTGTCCCTCAATCGTTGCCGTTACAACCGCTGTTCGTTCCGCTTCGGGGAGCATCGAGAAGGCCTCGCCAAACCGAGCCTGAAGCTCGTCAAGCACGCCGTCCGGGAAGAGGCTCGCTGTGGAGAGCCGGAGCGTCACATGGCCCAGCTCCACGTCCTCAATGAGACTCGGTGGGCGCCAGTGCTGGTCGCGCCACGCCCCGAGGATGGTCGGGAAACCAGAGCCGGCCTGTTCAGCCGACCCGATCATCTGAAACATCTTCTGGAGGTTCCGATTGCGGCAGTCGCTGTGCCCGCCCGCTCGTACTTGAGCCGGCGGAATACGAAGTGTGCCAGGGTTCCGGAACGAAAAGCTGGAGAGCTTCTTCAGGATCAAGATGGGCGTGCTACCGGAGTAGTCCGCGTGGATCAGCGCATTGACGAGGGCCTCCTTGAGCGCTCGGTGTACCGGTGTCTCGTCCACGCGGCGTCCGGCCTCGGTCTGGAACGGAACGCGGAGGTCGCGGACGAGGCGGCTGAATGCGCGGCGGTAGAAGGCATACAGGTTGCCGGGCCACGTCCCGTCTGTGGTCACGCGGTCGGTCCACCGGATGCCGGGGGAGTCGGGCTCCACGTCTCGGTAGTCGAGGACATAGTCCGGGAGCGCGTCGAGGATGGGGCGGAGCTGACCGAACATGAGCAGACCCGCGAGTGTGAGTCCCACCTCGCCCGTGTCCCGGTCGCGCCGCCAGCCGCCGAGCTGTTCGAGGAGGTCGCGGTCGTCGTAGGTCAGCCAGACGTGGTTGGGGCTGGCGGATCGGAACTCGTTGCGGAAGGCCGAGAGGCTGTCCGCGTCGAGGTCGTTGAGGGTGTAGCCAGTCAGGATGCGGGCGTCGCGGGTGTCCTGCTCGGCGTCGGCGATCATGCGGCGGACCTCCGCCTCGGGACAGCGGTAGTCGCCCTCGTGATCGCGCCGGAAGGTGCCCGCAAACGGGTTCTCGCCGACGTAGACGGGCCGCTCCTTTCGACCGGCGCGCGGGACGGCGACGTGGACCACCGCGACGCCGTCCTCCTCGACGATCTGCACGTCGTCGTTGCGCAGCAGGTTGGCGCTGACGATCTGCCGGTTGTGGACGTTGTCCCAGAACGTCTTGACGACGCGCTCCGGCTCGGCGAGGCCGAGCACGTCGACCGAGCCGTCAGGGTGCTCACGGACGCCGAGGACGAGGTCGCCGCCCTGCGAGTTCGCCATCGCGGCGTAGGACTCCCAGACCGACCCCGGCACCTCGCCCCGGCCGTCGCGGCCCTGGGCGGCTTTGGCCTCGAAGTCCACGCCTTCGCGGCGGGCGAGGAGATCAGCGATGGTCATACCTGCGGGATGTTGTGCTCACCGAGGCAGGCGTCAACCTCGGTATAGTGGTATCGCAGCGCGTACGTCCAGTTGGCACGACGACCCGGTTCAAACGAGACCTCAGTTTCTCTGACCGTGGGGCGGCTCGCTGAATCCAAACCAAGCCAGTTCCGCCGAGACATCGAATCTTCGACGGCCTCTTGATCCACGAGGTCTGTTCGGGTGCTGACGACGCGGACAAGCCGGAGCGCGGTTCCCATGCGCTGAGAAAGTGCATGTGTGCCCCAGAGGTGCTGCATCACGCTCCAGGTGTCCAGAATGGCGTCTGCACAGTGCGCGTCGGATACGGTGAGCCCCGCCCCCTCGTGTTGCATCGAGTTGCGCTCGTCCCGGTATCCCTTGACGCGAACGAAAAGGGGGTCCTGCTCAGAGAAGCCTGCATCGACCCCCGATCCATGAAAGCCCTGCGACGTGTCGAACTGATGGTTCAGTTGTTTGGCCTTTCGCTTGAATGCTGCCTCGACAAGCGTATCGCACAAAATGAACGTCGCTCGCTCGCGGTGAACCACGCCGGAGAAGAAGAGCTCGACAACGGATTCGAGCGCATCCCGGATGTCTGGAGGGTAGGCCATCAGCTACGCACTCAGCACCAGGGCTTCGACGCGGGCCTTCGCCTCCTCCAGCAGTCGCACAGACTCCGCACGCAGGCGGCGCGCTTCCATCGCGATGCGCTCGAACTCGTCTTGGACTTCCCGGTCCACGACGGGGACGACAATCTTCTCCACGTCCGCCGGGCGGAGGTGAAGCTGGCCGGTCGCGCCTGTCACCCAGCTTTCGATCTGGATCTGGCCGGGAGGCGAGGCGAGGTACGCTTGGAGGTAGTACGGGTTGAGTACCGACTGCCGAACGACCGTCACCTCGCTGACCGTCGTGTGCGGTTCTGGGTGGTCGAAGATCTGGACCTTGCCGATGGAGCCGTACCCGATGGAGGAGATAAGCACGTCTCCCCGCTTCAGTTTGAACCGGGCCTGCTTGGGCAACGTGCGCTTGAAAGAAGCGGTGTCCTCAATGTCCGAGAGGTCGCCCGAGCGGATGACGGGGACGCCTGACTCGGTATAGCCTTTGGGTGTCTTCCCTTTGAGTACGTCCCCGATAGCCCCAAGACGGACCCCATCCATGCGTTCGGCGTGGGCGACGGCAGCGCGGACGTGGGGCGAGAAATGCTCGGCATCCAGCCGCTCTGCACTGGCGGTAGCGCTGAACGGAGCAGAGTACGTCCTCTCCGTCGGTTCGCCGTGAGACTCAGGCAATGCCTCTTCGGGGCGGGTTCCAAAAGAAAGTTTCTCCTCGCGGGCGAAGGCTGCGAACGCCTCTGCGATGGTCTCACGCTGCGGTAAAACGGTAAGGAGTCGCTTATACCGCGCTTCGGCGGCGGCCAACGCCTCGGGATTGCCCGCCAGCCGGGCGCGCTGGCGCTCCATCTGGCCGCGCAGAACTGTGCGTGGGTCGAAGAGGTCGTGGTCCACTATCGGGTGGCCCTCCAGGTCCAGAAGCAGCCCACCGTCCTCAGGGTCTGCGAGATAGACATACTCCCCGCGTCCGTTCTTCCCGCTGTGCTTGGACGTGGCGAAGAAGATGTCATAGTTGTCTCGGCGGGGGTTGTAGCTGTCGCTCTCTTCGTCTTCGTTCCACTTCTGTAGGAAGAGAACGCTTGTTTTTGTATTCGTATGAGGCTTGAACGTGTCGATCCCTACGCTCACCACGGCCACGATCCGGGCGTGCTCGGCGATCCAGGCGCGGAGGTAGCCGTCGGTGACGTTGTTGAAGCGGCCCTGCGGCAGCACCACGGCCATGCGCCCGCCGGGCCGGAGGAAGTCCAGGTTGCGCTCGATGAAGAGCACGTCGCGCGGTTGCTTGTCCGCCCACGAGCCGGACTTCTCGCGGTAGCGCGCGAAGGGGTTGCGGCGGTAGGCGGCGAGCGCCTCGGGGTCGTCGGCGAGCTTGTCAGGGTCTACGCTCTCCACCTTACGCGACAGCTCGTACTGGCGGAGGATGCGGGCGTCGGCGATGTCGCCCGCGAAAGGCGGATTGGCTAGGAGCACATCGAAGTCAAAAAAGCGCATGGCTTCCTCGTTCTCGCGGCGCTCGGCGGCGGTGCCGCCCCGACGGAGGCGCGGCTTGAGGCCCACGCGGACCTCCTCGTCCCACTCGCGCGGATCCAGCGTGTTGGCGCGGTAGACGTTCGTCTTGCCGTCACCCGCGATGAGGTTGAGCGCGCGGGCCACCTTGACCGAGCGGGCGTCGAAGTCGAGGGCGTAGACCTTTTCGCGGGCGTACTCCGCCTGCCAGGGTTTGGGGCCGTCGGCGGTGAACTCGTCGCCCCAAACGTGGAACAGCGCATGGACTGTGAACCCACACGAGCCTGCCGCCGTGTCGATCACGTACTCGTCGCGCTGCGGGTCTGTCATCATCACGGCCATGTCGATGACGTGGCGCGGCGTGAAGTACTGCCCCTTTGAGCCCTTCGCGACGGCGACTGTCAGGTACTCGAATGCCTCGTCGATGACCTGGAGGTTGGAGTTGAACAGCTTGATCCCCTGGAGGAACGAGACGCAGGTCTTGATCTGGCCCGGCGTGAGGTTGATCGTCTCGCCGTCAAGGAAGACGCCGGGCCACTTTTCCTTTGCGGCGTCGAAGAGGGTGCGCAGGCGCTCGGCGGTCTTCGTTTCGGTGCCGGCCACGCGGAACTGCACCAAGCGGTCTTTCCGCTCGTTCGTCGCGGCCCACTCGTCGTAGAGCTTGGCGTAGATCAGCTTGAACACCTCCTCGAAGGCGTCCACACCAGAGTTGGCGAGGACGAGGTTTTCGAGGTCGAGGATGATGGACTTCAGCGTGAGCCGCTCGGTGACGAGGCGGTTCTCCTCGGCTAGCTGGTCGATCGTCAGGTCGCGGTTGAGGACGTCCTCAATGTCCTCCGTCGCAAGCGGGAGCCGGTCGAGGGCGACATATTCCGCCCCTTTCCCCTTCTTCTCTTCGCGGTGGAGGATACGGATCGTCGCGCCGTTGGTCCAGACCGCGAGTGGAGCGCCCTTCGCGTTCGCGTAGGTCTTGAGCTGTTCGATCCCCTTTTTCTCCTTCGGGCGCTTGACTTCGACGATAACGTAGGCCGCCTGCGGGTCGTCGGCATCGGTCACGATAATGTCGGCGGACTTCGACGTGTCACGCCCCATCCGCACGGCTTTCTCGACCCCTATCTGGTCGAGGGGGTACCCATACTTGCCGAGGAGCTGGCGGAGGAAGAGTTGCCTAACGATCTCTTCCGGCTTTGCGCGCACGTCCTTCCCGCGGATGGGGTCGTGGAGGTACGGCTTCCCTCTTTTGTCAATCAGTTCAAGAGCAGCGACCTCGTCGGCCGTGAACAGGTCAAGCCCGTAGTTGCTGGTTCGGAGGATGTCGGCAATAGAGTGTTGCATAGGGAGGAGTGGATGCGGATGAAAGTTACGTCCCCTCTTCTCACAGGGTGCGCCCAAATTGTCGAACGAAGGGATACGACCCGGTCTTCGGCGCGCGCCCCTTGAAGCGCGTGCTCCAGCGCGAGGTCGCCAACCGGCTGGCCGAGCAGATGCTGGCCGGCTTCGCGCGCGAGGGCGCCACGGTGACGGTCGACGCGCTCGGCGACGGCTCGGGCCTGACGCTCACCACCGACGCCGCCGCACCGAGCGAGGACGCCGTGACCGCGCCGGCGGCCGAGGCGTAGCCGTTCACGAAACTGATGCACGGGCCGGGCAGCTTTTCCCTGAGCTGTCCGGCTCGTTATGTTAGGGCGACCTCTTCCCCAGCCTTCCGCGCGCTCATGCACCGCTTCCTGCTCACCCTCGCGCTCCTCCCGCTCGTCGCCCTCGCCCAGCCCGGCACGCTCGACCCGTTGTTCGGGGACGGGGGCACAGTCTTTCTCACGCCGGACCCAGTAGCCGGTACCGGTGCCGTCGGGCTGACTGCCGACGGGAAAATCGTTCTCGCCGGAATCGTCGGAGGCGATGCCGCTGTGCTCCGGCTCAGCCCCGACGGCAGCCTCGACACCGACTTCGGCAACGATGGCTACGCCCTCGTCGACCTCGGCGGCGGCGAGGACCAGTTTCTCGGTCTCATCGTGCGGGCCGACGGGTCGCTCGTCGCCTCGGGGCTGGGGACGAACAGCCAAGGGGACGGTGTAAACGTGCTCGCTGCGTTCAGCGCCGAGGGCGTGCTCGATCCGTCGTTCGGCAACGGGGGGACAGTCACCCTCAACGAGGGTTTCGAGAGCCTCCAGTTTACGCGTCTCGCGGAGCGTCCGGGTGGTTCCCTGCTCGTCACAGGGGCCGGCATTCCGCCGGACGCGGACGACTCGGTCGCCATCGTGGCGCAGCTTTCGGCCGACGGTGCACTCGACGGTGCCTTCGGGACGGACGGCATCGCGCGCATCGCCCTCGCCGGGCGAGGCGTCGTGGGGCAGGACCTCGCGGTGCAGGCCGACGGGCGCATCGTCGTGGGCGGGCTGGCCTCCGGCGCGCTCTTCGATATCGAGCCGTTCGCGGCGCGTCTCACCGAAACCGGGTCGCTCGACGAGTCGTTCGGCGTCCGCACATTTGACTTCGGTGCCAGCTTCAGCTTGGTCAGCGGCGTGCTCGTGGACGAGGCGGGGCGCGCGGTGCTCGTGGGCCTAGCCGCGGACCTCCTCGCCGGTTCGTCCTCGCTCGTCCTCGCCCGCCTGGCCGCGGCCGACGGATCCTTGGATACCTCCTTCGGGGAGGGGGGCTTGGTGGTCACTACGCTCGGAACCGAGATCGCGCAGGGCACCGACGTGCTGGAGCAGAGCGACGGCAAGCTGCTCGCGGCAGGCCCCGCCGGGCCGAACGGCAGCGAGGCTGATTTCGCCGTAGCGCGGTTTACGTCCGACGGGTCGCTCGACGACTCGTTCGGCAACGGCGGGGTTGGTATGGCTGACATCGGCGTGCTGGACATCCCTGCGGCGCTCGCGCTCCAGGCCGACGGGAACGTCGTGGTCGCTGGCTATGCGAGCACAGCCGGCGGCACGCCGGTCGGGATCGAGGTGGCGCGGTTCGAGAACGACGGCCGGCCGAGCGCGGTGGAGCCGCTGCCGAGTGCGTCGGCGATTCGCCTCGGCGCGCCGTACCCGAACCCGACGGCCGGGGCAGCGTGGCTCCCGGTCGAGGCCCCGCCCGGCGTCGCGGTCCGCGTCGAGGTGTTCGACCGGCTCGGGCGGCGCGTGGCCGTGCTCCACGACGGGCCGGCGACGGGGGCACTGCTTCGCCTCGACCTGAGCGAGCTGGCGAGCGGAGCGTATGCCGTCCGAGCGGTCTCCGGCGGAAGCACGGTGGCGCGGTGGCTCATCCGCCCCTAGCGCCGGACCCGCCGGCCCGCCGGGACGTATCCCCCACTCATCAGCCCTCTGCTGCCATGCCTCCGACCGTTGACGATCTCCCCGGCCTTTCGTGGCGCGCGCTGTGCGAGGACCCTCGCTTCGCCTTCCTCGCCGACCAGCCCTTCAAGATCGAGACCAATCGGAGGGGCCAAATCGTTATGAGTCCGACCTATCAGCGCCACGGCTACTTTGCTGCCGAGATCGCTTTTCTCCTTCGGACGTTGCCCGACGCGCCAGGGGCTGTCGTGGTCGAGTGCGCGGTGCGGACGGCCGACGGGGTGAAAGAGGCAGACGTGGCCTGGTACACGGCCGACCGGTGGGCGCAGGTCAAGGACGCATACGACGCCCCGGTCGCCCCGCAAATTTGGGTCGAGGTGCTCTCGCCCTATAACACCACGGGCGAGATAGACGAGAAGCGGCAGCTCTACGTCGGGGCCGGGGCCGAGGAGGTCTGGACCTGCGACGCCGAGGGGCACCTACGCTTCTTCGACCGGGCCGGAGAGCGCAGCCGCTCCGGCCTCGTCCCTGCCTTCCCGGACCGCATCGGCGAGGACGCGGCCGGCAGCTAGCCTCCCTGCTTTCTCTCACTCACCCAACCACACGTCCCCATGGGCCACCCCGACCAGCACACGCCCGACGACCACCGCTCTTCCACCGACCAGAGCGCCCCGAAGCCGAACGTCTCCCAAGACCTCACCGACGATCTGAGCGACGACGCCCTCGAAGACGCTGCCGACACGGGGGCCGAGGTTCGCACGCCCGAGCCGGACGCCGACCGGCAGGGCGAGGCGGGCAACGCCTACGTCGGCCGCGAGATGCGCGAGGACATGAAGCACAACGCCCGCGTCGAGGACGCCGACCGGGTGCAGAAGGGCGAGTAGCCGGCGGCTGGGTTGCCGAGCGAGCCGCCGCCGAGCGAGCCACCGTGCCTCCGGGTGCGGTGGCTTTTTTCGTGGCGCAGAGTGAGCAGCGATCGGGCAGCGCCTGGACTCGCACGACCGGCCGGCCGGCGGTTTCTTGCGACTCCTTTCTCCCAACGGTTCGCAGAGGGCGGCGTCTCTGCTTCTCCCATCCGCGTCGGCGATGGCCCCCCCGAACACCGAACCGCGTATGCTATAGGGCACCTCTCCCTTCGGTCTGCTATGTCCCCCACGTACCCTCTTCCTGCTGCCGTGCCCGACCCGCTCGCGCCGGAGACCCTCGTCGTCGTCCCGCTCGGCGACAGAGTGTACCGGTATACGGTCTCGCCACGCTCAGCGTGGACGGCGGAAGACTTGGGCCGCATCCTCGGTGCGATCGTGGCCTCGGGGGCGGACGAGTCTGCCGGCGATGGGGCGACTCGGTTGCCAGCGGAACCGTAGCCGGTCAGCCGTCGAGCTCCGCCAGCGTCTCCTCGAACGTGGTGCGGGCCGCGTCGTTTGGCTCGTCGAGCGTGTCTAGCCGCGCGAGGCCTCGCTGGAGCACGGCGCGCGCGCCGGCGGTGTCGCCGGTGGCGTCGAGGGCACGCGCCAGCTGAGCCCGGGCGTCGACCTCCCGGGTATGGCCCGGCGGCAGCAGCGCCTCGGTAATGCCCAGCGCCTCGCGGAGAAGGGGGATCGCCTCGCCCGGTCGCCCGCGCTGCCGGAGCGTCGTGCCGAGCGAGATCAGCCCGGTCGCGGTGCGGGGATGCTGATTTCCGAACACCACCCGCCGCGTAGCCAGCGACTGCTCGAAGAGCGGCTGTGCCTCGTCGAACCGCTCCTGCCGGGCCAGAATGGTCGCCAGCTTGCTCTGGGCGACGGCTACGTTTGGGTGGTCCGGGCTGAGCAGCTCTACGCTGAGCGCCAGCGCATCGCGCGAGAGCGCCTCGGCCTCCTCGAACCGGTCCATCTGCCCGAGCATCGTCGCCAGGTTGCCCAGGCTGACGGCGACCGTCGGGTGACGGTCCCCGAGGAGCGCGCGGTGGAGGGCGAGACCCTCGCGCATCAGCGGCTCGGCCTCCTCAAACCGTTCGAGGGCGAGGAAGAGGGAGCCGAGGTTGTCGATGTGGATCGCCAGGCCTGGGACCGGCGCGCCCTCGGCTTCGGAGACGGCGCGGTCCACCGCGATGACGCGCTGGAGCGAGGGGATCGCTTCGTCGTACCGGCCCTGGCGGTAGCGCATGATGGCGAACTGGTTCAGCGTGGATCCAAAGTCGAGCGAGAGCGTGTCGCCGGCCGCTTCGTAGAGCGCGACGGCGTCGGTGAGGTAGCGCTCGGACCCGGCGAGGTCACCCAGCCGGCCTCGCGTCATGCCGAGGTTGCCTACGGCCATTGCGTAGCGGACCGGCTCGTCGGCGCGGACGGGGCCCAGCACGTCGATGATGCGGCGGAAGAGAGTGTCAGCACGGGCATAGTCGCCCAGGCCAAGATGTGCTCCAGCAATAGCATCGAGGATTTGGGCTCGGACGAGCGGCTCGTCGGCCAGCTCGTCCTCCAGCCGCTCGGCCCCGCGGACGAGGAGGTCGTTCGCCGTCAGCGAGTCGCCGAGTGCGACGCCTGGGTCGGCGGCGGAGAACAGGCTTGCCAGGAAGTCGGCCGTGGCCGTGGCGGTTAGCGCCTCGGTCTCGGCGCGGGCCTCCGCCGCGCGCGCCTCGGCGGCTTGCCAGAGCGCGACGCCGAGGCCGGCCGCGAGCGCGAGGAAGACGAGCGCCGCCGCGCCGATCCCGAGCCGGTGGCGGCGGACGAACTTGCGCGTCCGGTACCCGGCGGTGTCCGGCCGCGCCTTGACCGGCAGCCCGCCGAGGTGGCGGCGCACGTCGTCGGCGAAGGCGTCGGCCGAGCCGTAGCGCCGCTCCGGTTCTTTGCGGAGCGCCGTCAGCACGATCTGGTCGAGGTCGCCCGCGAGGCGGCGGCGGAGCGCGGACGTATCGGCCCGGCGGGCCCGGCTGAGTGTGTCGGGCGTCGTCGCCAGAGTGTCCCCAGCCGTCGCAAGCGGCTCGGTGACGGCGGTGCTCGGGCGCGTCGGGGCCTCCTCCAAGATCGCCCGCTCCATCTCGTGACGCGCGCGCGTCGAGAGCTGATAAGGCCGGCGGCCGGTCAGCAGCTCGTAGAGCAGGATGCCGAGCGCGTAGACGTCGGTCGCCACGGTCACGGCCTCGGCGCGGACCTGCTCGGGCGCGGCGTATTCCGGGGTCATCACCTGCACGCCCACGCGCGTCTCGGCGACGGTAAAGGGCGCGTCGTCTTCGAGCAGCTTGGCGATCCCGAAGTCGAGCAGCTTCACCGTCCGGTCGTCGGTGACGAGGATGTTCGACGGCTTGAGGTCGCGGTGGACGACCAGGTTGCGGTGGGCGAAGGCGACGGCCTCGCAGACGGTCTCGAAGAGGGCGAGGCGCTCGTTGACCGAGAGTCGCTTGCGGTCGCAGTAGGCCGTGATCGGCTCGCCGTCGACGAACTCCATCGCCAGCCACGGGCGGCCGTCCCCGAGGTCCCCGGCAGGCTCGGTCACGCCGCCGTCGAGCAGCCTCGCGATGTGGGGGTGCTCGAGGCGGGCCAGGATGCTGCGCTCGGCGCGGAAGCGCGCGGTGACCTCCGGCGCGAGGCCCGGCCGGACGAGCTTGAGCGCGACCGTTTGCGCGAAGGTGTCGTCGGCGCGCTCGGCGCGGTAGACGGTCCCCATCCCGCCCTGCCCGAGGCGCGGCCCGACGCGGTACGGCCCGACGAGCGTCCCGGCCATCGGGTCGCGCTCGGCGAGGGCGGCGTCGAGCGCGGGGCCGAGCACCTCGGCGTTGAGGCGGCCGAGGTAGCCCTCGGCTCCGCTGTCGGCCGCGAGCAGCGCCTCCACCTCCTCGCGGAGGCTCGGGTCCGGGACGCCCTCGGGCGAGCGGCAGGCCGTGTCGAGAAAGGCGGCGCGCGCGCCAGCGGGAAGATCGGCGGCCTGCTCGAAGAGGCGCTCGACGTGCTCCCATCGGTCGGAGGTCATAGGCGGGGTTTCGAGGGTTACGAGAAACGCCCCGGCCAGAGGTCAGGACGGGTCGTCGTCGCCGGCCAGGCTCTCGTCGGCGAGCGTACGGTAGAGCCAGGCGCGGGCCGTGCGCCACCGGCGCTTGACCGTCGACTCCGACAGCCCGAGGGCTGCGGCGGTCTCCTCGACGCTCATCCCGGCGAAGAACCGGCACTCGACGATGCGCGCCGCCTCCTCGCTCATCACGCTGAGCCGGGCCAGCGCACCCTCGAGCGCGAACAGCCGGCTCGTCGGCTCGTCGGTGCCCAGGCCGGGGCCGTCCTCGAGCAGGGTCACCCGGTCGCGGCCACCGCCGCGCTTCTGCGCGCGCTGCGCCTTCGCGTAGTCGAGCAGCACCTGGCGCATGGCGCGGGCCGAGACGGCCAGCAGGTGCGCCCGGCTCTCGAAGGCCACGTCCGCGCCGCCGACGAGCTTGGCGTAGGCCTCGTGGACGAGGGCCGTGGTGTTAAGCGTGCGGGCGCTCGCCCAGCCGGCGCGCTGGCGGTGGGCTTGGCGGCGTAGCTCGTCGTAGACGAGGTCGAAGAGCTGGCCGAAGGCTGCCTCTTCAGGAGCCTCGGTGCCGAGCGCGTGAAGCAGGCGCGTGACCTCGCCAGGGGAAGAGGACATGGCAACGGGGAGTGAGCCGTAACGCTAAACATAAAACCCCGAGGGCATCGGCATCACCGAAAAATGCAGCGCCGTGCCGTCGCCGTGTCGCCCGGTGGCACGAGACGTGCGAAGGCGATTTCCCTGCTGCCTCCTCGTAGCTTGTCGCCGCCCAGAGATCCATGAACCGCCTCCTCTCCCTCAGCCTGCTGGCGCTCGCCCTCGCCGGCTGCGACGCCGCCGACCTCGACGGCCCCGCGACGGTGACCGGCACCGTCCTCGATTCGCAGCGCGGCGAGCCGCTCGCGGGCGCGACGGTCACCTTCGCCCGTGGCCAAGCCGAGCGCTCGGCCGTCACCGACGCGGCTGGCACCTTCCGCTTCGACGGCCTCGCCGGCGGGGCCTTCACCGTCACGGTCCGCGCCGAGGGCTACCTCGCCGTCACGCTCGAGGGCGTCGAGGTCACGGCCGGCGGCCTCAGCACGTTCACCCCGTTCGTCGCCGTCGCGGTCCCGCCGGCCGGAGCCTACCGGATCCTCCTCTCGTGGGGCGCGGCCCCGCTCGACCTCGACGCACACCTCACGGGGCCGGACCGAAACAGCGGCCGGTTCCACGTCTACTTCGGCAACCGGGCGTTCGGCAGCGCGGCCAGCCTCGACCTCGACGCCACGGGGGGCTTCGGCCCCGAGACGGTAACGCTCTTTCCCGGCGCGGACGGGAGCCACCGCTACTCGGTCTATAACTATTCCGACCCCTCGCCCGGCGGGGCGGAGGGCATCGCGGGCGAGGGGGGCGTCCCGGCCCGCGTCCAGGTCTACACTGACGCCGGCCTCGTCCGTGAGTACCGCGCACCAGCCGCCGCGCCGGGCAACACCTGGCGCGTCTTCGAGCTGAACGTCAGCGGCGGCACCGCCACGTTCACCGACCTCAACCAGTACGTCGACGCCAACGGCTCCGGCGACCTGGGCGTTTTTCGGACGGGGCGCAAGTAGACACCGGCGGTCTCGGGAGCGTCCCGCGCCCTCGCCCGGCTCCGGGCGGGCGGGGGCGCAGTGCTATCTTACGGCCCCCACGCGCCCGCCCGCCATGTACCTCAGCAGCATCGCGCTCCACGGCTTCAAGAGCTTCGCCGACAAGACCTCGGTCCACTTCGATCCCGGCGTGACCGCCATCGTTGGGCCGAATGGCTGCGGCAAGTCCAACATCATCGACGCCGTGCGGTGGGTCCTTGGCGAGCAGCGCGCCCGGCTGCTGCGCTCGGACAAGATGGAGAGCGTGATCTTCAACGGCACCGCCACGCGCCGCGCCCTCGGCCTCGCCGAGGTCTCGCTCTCGATCCAGAACACCCGCAACGTCCTCCCGACCGAGTACACCGACGTCACGATCACTCGCCGGCTCTACCGGTCCGGCGAGTCGGAGTACCTCCTCAACGGCACCGTCTGCCGGCTCAAGGACATCCTCGACCTGTTCATGGACACCGGCATGGGCGCGGGCGCGTACTCGGTGATCGAGCTCAAGATGATCGAGGACATCCTGAGCGAGAACGCCGCCGACCGCCGCCGCCTCTTCGAGGAGGCCGCCGGCATCACCAAGTACAAGCTCCGCCGCGGCCAGGCCCTCCGCCGCCTCGACACCACGCAGGCCGACCTGACGCGCCTCGCCGACCTCACCGACGAGATCGAGAAGAACGTCCGCAGCCTCAGCCGCCAGGCGGGCAAGGCCGAGCGCCACGCCCGCGCCCAGGCCCGCCTCCGCGCGCTCGAGCTCCGCCTCGCCGCCGCCGACTTCACCCGGCTCGACGCTGAGCGCCGCGCGCTCGACGCGGCGGCCGACACGCTCGGCGACCAGGTGGCGGAGCGGACCGCGCAGCTCCAGACGCGCGAGGCCGAGGCGGAGGCCCTGCGCGCCGCGCTCCTCGACCGCGAGCGCGACCTCGCCGCCCGCCAGCAGGCGCTCAACGCCCACACCGAGCTGATCCGCGCCGCCGAGGCCGAGGTCCGCCTCGCCGAGGAGCGCCGCGCCGCGGCCGAGGCCGCGCTCGACCGGCTCGGGCGGGAGCGCGACGCCGACGCCACCCGCGCCGACACGCTTCGCGCCGACGCCGAGGCGCTTGCCGAGCAGACGGTCGCGGCCGAGGCGGCCCGTGCCGACGCCGAGGCGCACCTCGCCGTCCGCACCACCGAGCGCGATGCCGCCGAGACCGAAGCGGCGGCCGCTCGTGCGCGCCTCGCTCAAGCCCAGGCCACCGCCCGCCGCGCCGCCGACACCCTCGCCGGTGCCCGCGCCGACCTCGACACGCAGCGCCAGCGCCGCATCCTCCTCGCCGCCGAGGCCGAGCGCGTCGAGGCCGAGACGGACCGGGCCGACCAGGCGCTCGCCGACGTGCACGCCCGGACCGAGGCCGCCGCCGAAGCCCTCGGTCGCGCCCGCGCCGCCCGCGCCGCGGCCGAGGCTACCGTCGCCGAGGCCGAGGCCGAGTGCGCCGCCCTCGACGTCCGCCTCGAGGCTCACGCCGAGTCGCTCCGTGCCGCGCGCGGCCGTCACGACGCCGCTGCCGCCGAGGCTGGCATCCTCCAGAGCCTGGTCGACAGCCCCGGCGTCTCCGATGCCGTCCAGACTCTCCTCGCCGAGGGCCTCTCCAGCCACACCGTCGCCGATCTCCTGGCCTGCGACCCCGACCTCGTGCCGGCGGTCGACGCGGCGCTCGGGCCACTCGCCGACGCGCTCGTGGTGGAGACCGAGGCTGAGGCGCAGGCCGGAATCGCCCGGCTCCGCGCTGCGGACGCCGGCCGCGCCACCTTTCTCGTCCTCGACCGGTTTCCCGAACGCCCGGCGGTGCTCTCGCAGACTCCGCCCGGCACCACCCCGCTCGCCGCTGCGGTCCGCACCGACCGAGCGGTGCTGCCCCGGCGGCTGTTCCAAAACTATTTCCTCGTCGGCTCGCTCGCCGAGGCCGAGGCGCTGCACGCGCAGTATCCCGTCGCCCGCTTCGTCACGCCCGGCGGCGAATGGGCGGGCGGCGGCCTCCTCCACGCAGGCGGCGCGGCGACCTCAGCCTCGGCCGCGCGGATCGGCCGCCGCGAGCAGCTCGACGCGGCCCGGACCGAGGCGAACACCGCCGCCGCCGAGAGTGCGGAGATTGAGGCCGCCGCCGAGCGGCTCCGGGCCGAGCGCGCCGCCCTCGCTCTCGAGGCCAAGCGCGGCGCGGCCCGCGAGGCCGAGCGCGCCGAGGACGCCGCTGCGCGCGACGCCGGCCAGGTCGCCTACGAGGCCGAGATGCAGACTCGTCGCCGGTTCGACCTCGCCAAACGCCGAGGGGATCTCCAAACCCAACTCGACGCCGCCGAGACGACCAATACGCTCGACGCGTCCCTCGCATCGGCCGCCGCAGCGCAGGAGGTGGCGGCCCAGGACCGCGACGCCGCCGAGACCGCCTACGCCGCTGCCGAGGCCGCGAGCCGCGACGCGCTCGGGCAGTTCAGCGACGCCAACCTCGTCGCCGTCCAGGCCCGGTCCCGCGTCGAGAGTCTGGAGCGCGACCGCGAGCGCACCGCCCGCGCCCTCGCCGACCTCGCGGTGCGGCACGACGAGCGCCACGCCGAGGCCGAACGCCTCCAGCAAAGCCGCGACCAAGCCGCCGGCCGCATCGCCACCCAGTCCGCCCAGGCCCGCCTCCTCCGCGACGCGAAAGCCGACCTCGACGCCGCCGTGAAGTCCGCCGAAACCGAGGTCTCCGACTCGCGCTCGGCGATCTCCGACCTCGACGTGCTGCTGCGCGAGGTCCGACGCCTGCGCGAAGAGGCCCAGGCCGCCCAGTCCGGCGGCGAGGTCCGCCGCACCGAGATCGGCACCCGCCTCGAGGCGCTCACCGAGCGCGTGTGGGAGGAGTACGGCGTGGCCCCCGAGGAGATCGAGGTGGAACACGGCGACGGGGACGCCGAGCCGGACGAGGCGCGGCGCGAGATCGCCGGCTTGCGCGAGACGCTCCGCTCCCTCGGGGCCGTCAACGCGCTCGCGCTCGAGTCCTACGAGGAGGAGAAGGAGCGCCTCACCTTTCTGCGCGGCCAGCAGCAGGACCTCGAGCACGCCGAAGCCTCGCTCCGCTCGACGATCCGCGAGATCAACACGACCGCCTCGGCCTGGTTCGACGAGACCTTCTCCGCCGTCCGCCGCGAGTTCCAGCGCCTCTTCCAAGACCTCTTCGGCGAGAGCGCCTCCGCCGACATCGTCCTGGCCGGGGACGACCCGCTCGAGGATTCCATCGAGATCCGCGCCCGGCCGAAGGGCAAGAAGCCGAGTGGGATCGCCCAGCTCTCCGGGGGCGAGAAGACGCTGACGGCCATCGCGCTGCTCTTCGCCATCTACCTCGTCAAGCCGAGCCCGTTCTGCATCCTCGACGAGGTCGATGCCCCGCTTGACGACGCCAACGTCGAGCGGTTCATGCGCCTGATCCGCGCCTTCTCCGAGTCGACGCAGTTCATCCTGGTGACCCACAACAAGCTCACGATGGAGGCCGCCGACCGGATGTACGGCGTGACCATGCAGGAGGAGGGCGTCAGCAAGCTCGTCGGCGTCCAGTTCGACGAGGTCCTACCCGAGGCAGCGTAAGACTCAGCACAGCCCCAGTCGGTTGTACAGGTATCATGGCTGATTCTTCCCTTCACGCAGTCATCACGGCAGATGGGGTGGATTCCACCACAGGTAGTGCTCCGGAGGATCGGGAGTTCTTCTCCGATGCGCTGCGCGAGGCGTATGGGAAGTTGCAAGAGCGCTTGCCCGACGCGCTCCCATACCCTATCTCCGTCTTCAGCGGCGACTCGTGGCAGTGCTACGTCGAAGACCCGAAAGCAACCCTTCGCATGGGTCTCTATTTACGGGCGTGGGCACGGTCTGCTTACGAGGTGGATACAAGATTTGCGCTCGCGGTTGACAGAGTGGACTTCGTCAACGAGCGCAATGTATCGGCAAGTGATGGGAATGCTTTCCGCACCTCGGATTTCATGATCAGAGACATGCCGAGACAAGAACGTCTGGATATCTGGGCATTTGCTGGTGCAGAGGCTTAGTGTTCCTCCGGCATGGAGACGGTTCTTGGAGATCTACTCCACACATCTGGACGTGCTGTTGCGCGACTTACAGACCGGATTGCTCGTGGCGGCAAAGTCGGTCTTCCGCTTCGGCGATCTGACGGACGGCACCAACCGGAAGAACGCCGAGTACCATCTCATCGGCACGCTGATGAGCTTCGCCTATGCCCTCACGGTTTCGTACGGCACCCGCTTCGTCTATCTCTTCCTCTTGAGTAGCTGACCCTTCATGCCCCGTCCCCCGCGTCCGCCCGCTGCCGACTACCACACCTTCGAGGCCGACGGCTACACCGTTCTCGTCGGCCAGAGCGCGCGCGACAACGACCGGCTCAGCTTCAACGTGGCGGACCCGCAGGACCTGTGGCTCCACGTCGCCGGGACGCCCGGCAGCCACGTCGTCGTCCGCAACCCGGACAAGGGCGAGGTGCCGCGCGCGGTCGTAAAGCGGGCGGCGGAGCTGGCCGCGTTCCACTCGAAGGCGCGGGCAGCGGGCGGTAAGGTGAGCGTCCACGTCTGCCGCGCCTGCGACCTGCGGAAGCCGCGCGGCGCGAAGCCCGGCACCGTCGAGCTGCGGCGCTACGACGAGGTGAAGGTCTACGTCCCCGACGCCGTCTAGCCGATGCCGCCCGTCGACCAACGCCGGTGGGAGCCGCGCTACAAGCGGTTCCTCGCCGGCCAACCCGCCGATGCCGCGCACGACCTCGGCCACGTCCGGCGCGTCGTGACCGCAGCGAAGGCTCTCGCGCCGGCCGAGGCAGCCGACCTCGCCGTCGTCGTCCCGGCGGCGTGGCTGCACGACTGCGTGATTCTGCCGAAGGACCACCCCGACCGGCACGGGGCGTCGGCGCTCGCGGCGGAGCGGGCAGGCGCGTTCCTGCGCGAGGCCGGTTACCCGGAAGATCTCATCCCGGCCGTCGAGCACGCGGTCGAGGCCCACAGCTTCTCGGCGGGCGTCGAGCCTCGCACCGTCGAGGCGGGTGTGGTCCAGGACGCCGACCGTCTCGACGCGCTCGGGGCCATCGGGATCGCGCGCGCGTTTGCGGTCGGCGGCGCGCTTGGGGCGGCGCTCTACGAGCACACCGACCCGTTTGCCGGGGCACGGGCGCTCGACGACCGACGCTACGCGGTGGATCATTTCTATACCAAGCTGCTCGGCCTCGCAGACACAATGCGGACCGCCGCCGGCCGCGCCGAGGCCGAACGGCGGACGGCGTTCCTCCACGCCTTCCTCGACCAGCTCCGGACGGAGATCGACGGACCGGCGGCCGGGTAGGTCGTCGGCACGAAACCCCCACGCGCCAGCGTTGAGGGTCCGTAGCTTCGACGCTCACGCAAGCCACCCCGATGCCCCTCGATCTCGCCGCCGCGCTCCGCCGCCGCCTCCTCGACCAGTTCCCTGCCGACCGCGCCTACGGCCGCGCCGCCCTCCGCGCCGAGGCCATGCCACCGCTCGTCGCGGCCCTCCTCGACTGGACCCTCGACCGCTGGACCGCGCTCGAGCGGGAGCGCCTCCACTCGCCGTGGTTCGACTTCGACGCTGCCGAGGTGCAGGAGGCCGAGGCCGTCCTCTTCGAGGCCCTCGAGCGCACGGCCCGCGTGCCGGCCGAGGCGTGGGCCGACACGCTCGGCGGGGCCATCGACCTGGTCGTTCGCTTCCTGACGACGCCGGCGCGCGCGCTCACCGACGCGCTCTTCGAGGGGTCGGCCGAGCCGCTGCCCGCCGACGCCGTGCGGATGCGCCTCGGCGGGTTCGCGGCCTACCCGTACCTCACCCAAGCGGTCCTCGCGCATCTCCGCACGCCCGGCACCGGCCCGCTCGACCCACCGGCGCTGTTCGATCTCCTCGACCGGGCCGACCGCCGAGCGGTGCAGGACCACGGACCGGACGAGTGGCTCCGGCTGCTCCGCCCTCTCTTCCGCCTGGCGGAGCACGCTAATCTTCACGGCGTCCCCGCCGCCCTCCTCCGCGGCTTCTTCCAGGCGAAGGGCGACGTGGCCCTCGCCGAGCGGCTGCACGAGCGCGGCGACGTGGCCCTCAACGAGGCCGCGCTGCGAGAAATGCTCAGGACAGTGGAGGAGAAGCCGCCGATGAGCAATGAGGGGGAGGAGGAAGACGAGGACTCAGGGGAGCGCGACCTCGCACGACGCGAAGAGCCTGCACGACGTGGGGAGCCTGCACGACGCGAAGAAGACGTGCCGCTGTGGGAGCAGTTCGCGCGAGACGGCCGGGGCGATGGCAGCATCAACGCGCTCTTCGGCAGCCGACCGCCGAACGTGAACCCCCCAGTCCGACTGCCGGCTGAGGAGGAGGCCCCGCTCTGGCAGCAGCTCTCGGTTCCGCCGCCTGCTCCCGCCGCCCCGCCGCCGAGTGCTCCACCGCTCCGCCGGCCCGAGCCCGAGCCGCTCGGTGCGGAGCCCGACTCTGCCGCGTCACTCGGCACGCTCGAGGCGCACGTGTTTGGTCGCGCCGCGCCGGGTCGGCGCGACCGCTTCGTGGAGCACCTTTTCCGGGGCGACGCCAGCGCGTACGCCACCGTCCTCCAAGCCCTTGGCGACGCGGAGACCTGGACGGAGGCCTCCCAGATCATCGCCCGCGACGTGTTCCGCCCGTTCCGGGTCGACATCTACGGGGCAGACGCCGTCGCCTTCACCGACGCCGTCGAGGCCCGGTTTCGGGGCTGAGCGGCGGCGCACGGGAACGCCCGGCCGGGCTATCTTTCCGCTCGCCCAAGCCCCCCGCCATGCCCGACGCCCCCGACCTCATCGAAGACCTCCACCGCCGCCGCGCCGAAGCCGCGCTCGGCGGCGGCGAAGCCCGCATCGCCAAGCAGCACGAAAAGGGCAAGCTCACCGCGCGCGAACGGCTCGACCTGCTCCTCGACCCCGGCTCGTTCCAGGAGCTCGGCACCTTCGTCCGCCACCGTCGCACCGACTTCGGGCTGGAGCACAACCGGCCCTACGGCGACGGCGTCGTGACCGGGTGGGGCACCGTCGACGGGCGGACGGTCTACGTCTTCAGCCAGGACTTCACCGTCTTCGGCGGCTCGCTCTCGGAGGCGCACGCCGCGAAGATCCAGAAGGTGATGGAGCTGGCCCTCGAGAACGGCGCGCCGGTCGTCGGGCTGAACGACTCCGGCGGCGCGCGCATCCAAGAGGGCGTCGACTCGCTCGGCGGCTACGCCGACATCTTCCTGCTGAACACGCTCGCCTCCGGCGTCGTCCCCCAGATTTCGGCGATCCTCGGGCCGTGCGCCGGCGGCGCGGTCTACTCGCCCGCCATCACCGACTTCGTCTTCATGGTCCAGGGGACGAGCTACATGTTCGTCACCGGCCCGAACGTCGTCAAGACCGTCACGAACGAGGAGGTCACCCAAGAGGAGCTCGGCGGGGCCGAGACCCACGCCTCGAAGTCGGGCGTCGCGCACCGGGCGTTCCAGAACGAGGCCGCCTGCCTGCTCGGCATCCGGGAGCTGCTCGGGTACCTCCCGCAGAACTGCGAGGATCCGCCGCCGCTCCTCGCCACGGACGATCCCGAAGACCGGGCCGACGAAGCCCTCGACACCCTGATTCCCGAAAACCCGAACAAGCCCTACGACATCCACGACGTCATCAAGCGCGTCGTGGACGACGGCGGGTTCTTCGAAATCCACCCCGACTACGCGGGCAACTTGGTGGTTGGGTTCGCCCGGCTCGGGGGGCGGAGCGTCGGGATCGTGGCGAACCAGCCGGCGGTGCTCGCCGGCGTGCTCGACATCGACGCCAGCCTCAAGGGCGCGCGGTTCGTGCGGTTCTGCGACGCATTTGGGATTCCGCTCGTCGTCTTCGAGGACGTGCCGGGCTTCCTGCCGGGGACCGATCAGGAGTGGCGCGGCATCATCAAGCACGGCGCGAAGCTGCTCTATGCGTTCTGCGAAGCGACGGTCCCGAAGATCACCGTCATCACGCGCAAGGCCTACGGCGGGGCCTACGACGTGATGAACTCGAAGCACATCCGCGGCGACCTCAACCTCGCGTGGCCGACCGCCGAGATCGCGGTGATGGGGCCGAAGGGAGCGGTCGAGATCATCTACCGACGGCAGATCGCCGAGGCCGAGGACCCGGCCGCTGCCGAGACGCGCTTCACCGAGCAATACAAGGAAAAATTTGCCAACCCCTACGTCGCCGCCGGGCGCGGATTCATCGACGACGTGATCGAGCCTCGGGAGACGCGGGGCACACTGATCCGGGCGCTTAAGATGTTGAAAGACAAGGTTGATACCAATCCGCGAAAGAAGCACGGAAATATCCCGCTCTAGCACCTCCTAGGGCGATGCTCCGTGCTCCGGCACCCGGTTTGATCGGTGCCCTCGTCCACCACCGAAACACCGAGTAGGTCACTGCTACGGTAGCCGCTCAAGAGAAAAGCACAACTTTTAGCCTCGCACCGCTTGAGGCGTCAGCCTTAAAGTTATAGTTTAAGGCTGACGCCTCTTTTCCTATTTCCGACATGCCCATGCCGCGCTCCGTTGCCCTCGCCGCGCTCGTTCTCCTGCTCGCTCTCCCCACCGCTGCACAGGACGCGGCGGCCGACCTGCCGACGCTCTCGGCCCGTCCGGCCGCTCCTCTCCCGGAGACCCCGACGGCTCGCTGGATTGCGGACGCCATCGCCGACGACGGGCCGGGCGCGCAGGACTCGCTCTCCGCGCCCGAGCTCGCTCGCCGCGTAGCCCGGCTCTACGCGAACCAATCGGCCCTGCTGCTCGCGGAGTCCGAGGGCGACACGGACCGCTACGAGCGCACGCTCGAGGCGACGATGCAGGACCTTCGGGCCCTCGCCGCGCGCCCCGGCGTCCTCGATCAGTCCCGCTTCCGCGAGCTGTACCGCTCGGTCCTCACCGAGTACGAGCAGTACCACGGCCCCGACCCTGAGCTGGCCCTGGAGCGCGGCTCCATCTTCGCCTTCCGCGCCGACATGTTCGCTGAGCTGGCGAATCTCGCCGAGCCGCTGCTGGAGGACGTCGACCTGCCCGCCTCGGTCGTGGCGACCTTCCCGATGGAGATCAACCGAGCCGTCGAGAGCCACATCCGCTTTCTGCTCGCCAAGCGGGGCCATCTCCGGACGGTCCGCCACCGCGCCGAGACCTACTTCCCGATGATGGAGCAGATTCTCGCCGAGGAGGGCGTGCCGGACGAGCTGAAGTACCTCGCCGTCGTCGAGAGTGCGCTCAACCCGCGCGCGCACTCGTGGGCCGGTGCGTCCGGGATGTGGCAGTTCATCCCGGCGACGGGTCGGCACTCGGGCCTGACGGTGACGCGCGAGCTGGACGAGCGGCTGGACCCCGAGGCCGCCACGCGCGCGGCCGCCCGCCACCTGACCGAGCTGTACGAGATGTTCGGCGACTGGCAGCTGGCCATCTCGGGCTACAACTGCAACCCGGCTAAGATCCGCCGCGAGCTGCGGCGCGCCGAAGCCCGGCTCGGCCGGAAGGCGACGTTCTGGGACATTTACAACCACATTCCGCGCGAGACGCGCGGCTACATCCCGGCCTACATCGCAACCGCGCTCGTGATGGCGAACCCGGAGGCGTTCGACCTGCCGGCCGTCGAGGCCGCGCCGCGCTACGAGTTCGACCTCGTCCCGGTACGGGGCGGGACGGCGCTCACGACCCTCGCCGAGCGCGCCGGGACGAACGTGCAGACGCTGCGGGCGCTGAACCCATCGCTCCGTCGCTCGCGCGTGCCCAACGCCACGGCGACGCGGATGGTGCGGGTGCCGGTCGGGCACTACGCGCAGCACCGAGACGGGCTCGACGCGCTCGCAGGGCGTGCCTCTGAGACGGCTCGCACCGTCGTTTACCAGGGTAGCAACCGCCGCGTGATCGGCTTCGCCTCGGCGCAGAACAACGACCGGCTCAGCGGCGGTGCGGCGGCCCCGCTCGTGCCCGTCACAGAGGTCGCCGAGAAGGCTCGGAAGCGCTCAGCGACGCCGACGCGACGCGCCTCGGCCCCCACCTCGGCCCCGCCAGCCACGCAGCGCATTCGCTACCGCGTGCGGCGCGGCGACACGCTCAGCCGCATCGCGCGGCGCTACGGCGTCAGCACGAGCCAGATCAGGGAGTGGAACGGCCTCCGCAACTCGACCATCCGCACCGGCCAGCGCCTGGCCATCCACCAGCCGCGGCGCACGCGAGGCTGATCTTTCTGCTTGATGAGACGGCAAGGGGGCTCCGGCTGATGGAGCCCCCTTTTCTAGGGCCACCATCGGCTGGATTAGCGCAGCACGAGCGCCTTCGTGGTCTGCCGCTGCCCCTCAGCCTCCAGCACCACCACGTACACCCCCGAAGCCAGCCGCGACCCGTCGAGACGCGCTTGGTGCTCGCCGGCGGACAGGGAGCCCTCGGCTAGGACGGCCACCTCGCGCCCGAGCACGTCATAGACCGCCAGCCGCACCCGGCCCGCCCGGCCGACCTCAAACGGCACTGTCGCAGCCGAGCGCACTGGGTTCGGGTACGCCGCGCCCAGCGCGAACGCCGGCGGCTGCGTCGGCGCATCGTCCTCCGTACTGACCGGCTGCTCGGGCGTCGAGAACCGGATCACGGTGCCGGCGGGCGGTGTGGTGCCGTCGCCGGCCAGATCGACCAGCACGATCCCGGTGAGACTACCGATCGGTGCCACGAAACGGTTGCTCGCGTCGCGGTAGCAGAAGTCCACGTAGTAGCCCTGGCTTCGACACGGCGTCGTCTGCCCATTGAAGGAGGTGCTATCGATCTGGAGGTCGCCGTCCTTGTCGGGATTGTAGGCCGCGCCCGGTCCGCCGAAGTCTCGGGCGGCATCGGCGAAGCGGAGGTAGCCGTCGTCGCGGTCGGGCATCATCCCGAGCACGCGCTGCGTGACGGGAAGCGTGAAAGTCTCGCCGTCGACGATCACCTCCTGCGTAGCGGGAAAGGCATCGGTCCACGTGTCCGTTGGCTCTGTGTCGGCGAGGGAGCGGAGGACCGGGATCATGCGCGTGTCGTCGCCCGCGTCGTCCTCGGTGCCGACGTTCCACAGCTCAAAGGGGACGCTGGCGATCTCGTCGGCGCCGGAGCCGGGGGCGGCGTCGGCGTAGACGCCGAGGCAGGCGCCGTCCCCAGCGCAGGCATCGGTGAAGCGCATCTCGAAGTCGTCGCCGCCGACGGCCTCGGGGTCGGAGAGGAGAGCGACCTCGTTGGTGGAGTTGGTGAGGACGTAGTCGCCGGTCGAGTTCGGGCTGAGCCAGACGGTGTTGCCGCTGAAGAAGCGGCAGCCGAGGTCGTCACTACCGGACGGGCAGACCTCGGCGCCGGGGTAGGCTGTCTCGACGATGGCGTTCCCCTGCGCGAAGTTGGCGGGGGGGATCTGGAGCATGAGGAACACCGAGAAGGTCCGCGTTTCGCTGAAAGGACTCGTCGCTAGGCCGTCGCGGACGCGGACGCGCCAGAAGAAGGTGACGGTGGTGTCCTGGACCCCCACAGCGACTGTCCGGCTCGTTGCGGCGACCAGCTCACGCTGGGGGCTAGAGAAGCTCGGGTTGGTGTCGATCTGTAGCTCGTACGCCTCTCCGACGCCTGTCCAGGCGAGCGGGACCGGCTCGTCCTCGAAGCGGGCCTCCGGGGCTGGGGAGACGAGCAGGGGTGCCTCGATGGGCGGTGGGGGCGGCGGGACGGGGAACGGCGCGAACAGCTCGCCGGCATCATAGAGCGCCTGCACCTCGTCCGAGACCGCCTTGAGCCGCGTCACCGAGTTCAGGTTGCTTTCGCCCAGAGCGAACAGGATCGCGAAGTCCACCGTGTGGCTGCCGCCGGGCGGGATCGTGAACGCCTCGGTCGAGATCACCTGCCGCCGGTCACCGGGCGGGTTGTCGGCGCCCGTGCCGTCAGCGTTGACCTCACTCCAGAACTGCTCCGACTCCGGGTCGCCGGGGAACCCCCACACGGTCTCCTCACCGTTGGCTTGGGAGCCCAGCCCGCCCTCGGTCATGGGCACTCCGTCCGCCCAAAAGCCCTGGAGGACGTTATAGTACTCCTCGCCGATGCCAGGGTCCACTATGCTTGGGGAGCCATTGAAGAAATAGGTGTGCGAGCCGGCACCGCTGAGGAAGTCGTAGCCGACCGCTGGCGGGTCGCCGTAAACCTCGTCTCGGTCGTCTGCGTTGTAAGTGTAGGCCAGGCCCCGCGTCGTGTCGACCCCGGTGTAGTCGTCGCTCGCGGCACCCAGGTCCGGGTCCAGGAACAGCCCGAGGTACGCCTCGGTGAGCGGCGCGCTGTTGCGGTTGACTAGCTCGTAGCGGTAGAACGTCCCCTGGTGTAGTGCCGCCTCCGCGCTCGCAATCGTGAATGCCGTCACCCGCACCTCCAGCCCAATCGGCTCGGTCTCGGTCTCGCCATGATCGTTGCCCACGTCGTTCATCACCCAGAACGCCGCCTGGGTGCCGTAGACCAGCGGCCGGTCGCCACCGGCGAGGTCGTAGTTGCCCACCTCGCCGTCGCCGTCGACCACCGGTGCGCCGAGGTTGACTGGCCAGTCGCGCAGGTCGTCAGTGGCCGCGCCGGTGGCGTCGTAGGCCTCAATGTCGGCGCGCGAGACGACGAAGATGCGGTCGAAGGCCGAGCAGTCGTCGGCGTCGGGGAGGGTGGCGTCCTTGTTCAGCGGGCCGGGCCAGAACTCGAAATTGGCGTAGCGCGCGGCAGCGGTGCGGAGCTCGCCGTCGACCTGGCCGCCGACCCAAAGGCCGGCAGCGAAGATCGGCGAGGTGCCGAAGTCCTGGGGGACAACGTACTGTGCTTTGCCGCCGGAGCCGAAGAAGAGGCTACCGGTGTTGAAGAGGCGAGCGCGGACATCGCTGTCGTTGAGGTTGGCTGCGGCGGTGCCGAGGTCGCAGTCGCCGGGGGTCTGGGCCAGGGCTGGTGCGGCGAGCAGTAGAGAGGCGAGAAGCGTAGTGAGCAAACGCATAGCAGAACCAGTCAGGTGAGCAGATGCACTCAAGAAAAGAAGTAGGTCTGTGTCTTGTAAGGCAAGAGCAGATGCCCGCCCGACACACCGCCGCCGCCCCGGACGAGGTCCGAAGCGGCGGGGTGTGCAAGCAGTGAGTAGGATGTCGTGTCGCTCGAGTGCTGAGCGCGTCCCGGAGGACGGGGCCAATATACACTCGTCGAGCGGTGCGTTCCCTCAGTAGCGTGTGGTGACGGACTTGCGCTTGAGCGCGCTGAGCCAGCGCGTGATGTCGATGCCCTTGGGGCAGGCCTGGACGCAGTTGAAGATCGTGTAGCACTTCCACAGCCCGTCCTTCGAGTCGACGATCTCGATCCGGTCCTCGGTGGCCTGGTCGCGGGAGTCGAAGGTGTAGCGGTAGGCCTTGAGCATGGCGGCCGGGCCGAGGTAGTCGGGGTCGGCCCAGGTGCTCGGGCAGCTGTGGGTGCAGGCCCCGCACATGATGCACTTGGTGGCGTCCTCGATGACGGCGTGCTGCGCCGGGCTCTGGCGGCGCTCCTTCTCCGGCGGCGGCGTGTGGTTGACCAGCCACGGCATCACGGCGCGGTACTTCTCGAAGAAGTTGGTCTGGTCGATCACCAAGTCCTTGATGACCGGGGCAGCCGGCAGCGGCGCGAACGAGATCGTCCCGCCCTTCGCGCCGACCAAGTCCTGGACGAGCACCGAGCAGGCGAGCTTGTTCTCGCCGTTGATTTGCATGGCGTCCGAGCCGCAAATCCCGTGCGCGCAGCTCTTGCGAAAAGTCAGACTCCCGTCGACGTGCCACTTGATGTGGGAGAGCACGTCGAGTGCCCGGTCCATCGGGTCGGCCTCGACGGCGTAGTCTTCCCAGTGCGGCTCGCTGTCGCGCTCGGGGTCGTAGCGCTTGATCTTGACGGTCAGGTCCATTCGATTGGTGATGTTGGATTCTGGACTTTGGATTTGACTGAAATCCAAAATCGGCAATCGCAAATCTAAAATGAGTTAGTATTTCCGCTCCTTCGGCTCGAAGCGGGTGAGGATGACGCTCTTGGAGTCGAAGCGGTAGTCGCCGCCGTCGGCCCAGTAGAGGGTATGCTGGAGCCAGTTGTCGTCGTCGCGGTCGGGGTAGTCCTCGCGGAGGTGCGCGCCGCGGCTCTCCTTCCGGTTGGCGGCTCCGGCGGCGATGGCCGTCGCATAGTCGACCATGAAGCCGATCTCGACAGCGTCCATCAGGTCGGTGTTGAACTTGGTGCCCTTGTCGCCGACGACGACCGTCCGGGCGCGCTCGCGGAGTTTCTGTAGATCAGCGAGCGCGGTGGCGAGGGTCTCGTCGTTGCGGAAGACGGAGACATTCGTCATCATGGTCTCCTGCAGGTCGGTGCGGATCGAGACTGCTTTTTCGCCCGAGGTTCGAGAGAGGATCTCGTCGAGGAGATCGCGGGTGCGCGCCTCGGCGGCGTCGGGGAGCGGGCGGCGCTGTTTGCCCTGGTCCCGAATCTCGTTCGCCATCGCGATGCCGGCGCGGCGGCCGAAGACCACGAGGTCGAGCAGCGAGTTGGTCCCGAGGCGGTTCGCGCCGTGGACGCTGACGCAGGCACATTCGCCGATGGCGTAGAAGCCCGGCACCACGTCGTCCTCCCGGCTCGGCCCGGCGACGACCTGCCCGTCGACGTTGGTCGGGATGCCGCCCATCGCGTAGTGGCACGTCGGCGCGACCGGGATCGGCGTCTTCACGGGGTCGATGCCGAGGTAGACGCGGCTGAACTCGGTGATCTCGGGGAGCTTGTGCTCGAGCACGTCGGTGCCGACGTGGGTCATGTCGAGGACCACGTGGTCCTTGCCGTTGATGCCTCGGCCCTCCCTAATCTCCTTGTAGATGCACTGCGAGACCATGTCGCGCGGCGCGAGGTCTTTGACGGTCGGCGCGTAGCGCTCCATGAAGCGCTCGCCCTCGGAGTTGCGCAGGATGCCGCCCTCGCCGCGCGCGCCCTCGGTGATCAGGATGCCGAGGCGGTAGAGGCCCGTCGGGTGGAACTGGACGAACTCCATGTCCTCGAGCGGGAAGCCGTTGCGGAGGGCAATCGCCATCCCGTCGCCGGTGCCCGCGTGGGCGTTCGAGGTCGTCTTGAAGGCGCGGCCGTAGCCGCCGGTGGCGAAGCAGATGATCTTCGCGTGGAAGGTGTGGACCTCGCCCGTCAGAATCTCGTAGGCCACGATGCCTACGACGGCCCCGTCCTCGTCCTTGACCAGGTCGAGCATCTGGTACTCGTCGTAGAACTTGACCTCTTTCTGGGTGCACTGGTCGTAGAGCGTGTGGAGGATCGTGTGGCCGGTGCGGTCGGCGGCGTGGCAGGCGCGGCGGACGGCGGCCTCGCCGAAGTTGCGGGTGTGCCCGCCGAAGCGGCGCTGCGAGATCAGCCCCTCCTGGTTGCGGCTGAACGGCACGCCGTAGTGCTCGAGCTCGATGATGGTGCGCGGCGCGTCGCGGCACATCTGCTCGATGGCGTCCTGGTCGCCGAGGTAGTCCGAGCCTTTGACGGTGTCGAAGGTGTGCCAGAGCCAGGAGTCTTCCTCCTCATTCCCGAGCGCGGCCCCGATCCCGCCCTGTGCCGCGCCGGTGTGCGAGCGCAGCGGATGGAGCTTCGAGACGACGGCCACGTCCGCTCCGCCTTCTCGCGCGTAGAGCGCGGCCATCAGCCCCGCGCCACCGGCCCCTACGATGACGATGTCGTGCGTGAAGGTCATGGGAGTGGTTCGTTGTTAGTGGTTCGTTGTTGGTGGTTTCCACTAACCACGAACAACTATCTACTCACCAGTTACAGATTCAGCCCTGCGACGGTCACCGAGTAGGTCCCGATGACGAAGAGCACGACGGCGAGGCCCCACGAGAACGTGATCGCCGTGGCGCGCGCCATGTCGTTGCGGATGTAGTCGGAGAGGATGTTGTTGAGCCCGTAGAAGCCGTGGTGCAGCGCGAAGAGGAGGAAGAGGATGTTGAAGCCTTTCCACAGGACCGCGTAGACCGGATCGGCGAGGCGGAGCATCAGGACGTCGTAGGGCGTCGCGCCGGCCTCCTCGGCGGGCGGGTGGGTCGGACCGGGGAGCTCGTCGGCCTCGGGGTCGGGACGCTGGACCGGGACGACGGGGTTCGCCGGAGCTTGCTGGATCATCGCCCGGCGGCGGGCTTCGACAGCATCGTTGGCCTCGGTCGAGTAGCGCGGGAGGACGCCGGCCTCGGCCTGCTCGGCCGTCACCACGTCGTGCGAGATCGAGGCCGTGGTGCGGTCGTAGTGCTGGACCCAGAAGTGGGTGATCAGCAGGAAGACGAGGAACGTCCCCGTGATCCGATGCAGGAACCACTGGAAGGCGCTGGAGCGGGCCGTCTTGCCGTATTTGCTAGGCATGAGGATAGGGGTAGGGGCACGGCGCGCCGTGTACGTAAGGTCAACCGGTCACGAACCGAAATAGCCGATGAGCGCGGCGATGCTCGGGTAGCCACCGACGATGAAGAGCAGCGCGGCCACGCCGCCGAGCGTCCAGAACAGCTTCTTCTGGTTCGGACTCCACCCGAGGAAGTCGATCAGCACGATTCGCAGGCCGTTGAGGGCGTGCCACACGACGGCCCCGAGCAGCAGGAACTCGCCGACCTTGAAGATCGGCCCGTGGTAGCTCGTGATGAGCGCGTTGTAGGCGTCGGGGTCTGTGATGGCCTTGAGGCCCCAGACGTGGACGACCAGGTAGCCCACGAGCGCGAGACCGGTGAGCCGGTGGAGCATCCAGGCGAACATCCCCGTGCGGATCTTGTAGCGCGTGAACGCCTTCGGGCGGTACTCCTGGACCGTAGAGGAGGGCATGGCGAGCCGGGTTGGGTGAGGCGGCGCAGCAACTTTCACTTCCAACTGAAAACCGCGGGGCGGGTTGCAGCGGCGCTCGAAGTTACGGCGAAAGCCTATTTGGGCGAAAGCCTATTTGGGAGCGGAGAAAGAGGAGAGGGAAGAGAAAGAGGAGAGAGCCACTGTCGGCTCACCCTTCTCTCTCTTCCCTCTCCTCTGACGGTCTTTCTCTTCTCTGTCTACCGCTCGGCAATCGGGGTGACGGTCTCGCCGCGCGGGCCGACGTACTCGGCGCGCGGGCGGATCAGGCGGTTGTCCTGCCACTGCTCCAGCAGGTGCGCCGTCCAGCCGGTGACGCGCGAGATCGCGAAGATCGGCGTGTAGAGGTCGCGCTCGATGCCGAGCAGGTAGTAGACCGAGGCGCTGAAGAAGTCGACGTTCGGGTACAGGCCCTTCGCGGTGTGGACCTCGTCCATCATCGTCTTCGAGGTCTCATACCACCAGCGGTCGCCCTTCTCGTCGGAGAGGTCCTCGAGCATATCGCGCAGGATGATCGCGCGCGGGTCGTAGGTTTTGTAGACCCGGTGGCCGAAGCCCATCAGCCGCTCCTTCGCGTCGAGCTTGGCCTGGACGTACTCGGCCGGCGTCTTGTTGCTTTCCTTGATGTCGAGCAGGGTCTCCATCACCTTGATGTTGGCCCCGCCGTGGAGCGGCCCCTTGAGCGCGCCGATGGCCCCGGTGACGGCCGAGTACATGTCCGAGAGCGTGGACCCGATGACGCGGCAGGTGAAGGTGCTCGCGTTGAGGCCGTGCTCGGCGTGGAGCACGAGCGCGGCGTCCATGATCGCCTCGGCCGCCTCGCCCGGCGCTTCGCCGTTGAGCATGTAGAGGAAGTCGTAGGCCATCGAGCCTTCGCCTTTCGGCGCGACCGGCTCCTGGCCCTTGCGGATGCGGTCGAAGGCGGCGACGATGGTCGGCATCTTGGCCGTGAGGCGGATCGCGTTCTGGTAGTTCGCCTCGCGGTCGTGGGACTCGGTGTCGGCGTCGAAGTCGGCCAGCATGCTCGTCGCCGTGCGGAGTGCCGACATCGGGTTGGCGTCCCTCGGCGTGTGGTGCCGGAGGTGGTCGATGATCTCGGACGGGAGCGCGCGCGCGGCCTGGAGCTGCTGAGTCAGCTCGCCGAGCTGCGCCTGATCGGGGAGGGTCCCGTTCCAGAGCAGGTAGGCGACCTCCTCGAACGACGCGTTCTTCGCGAGGTCCTTGATGTCGTAGCCGCGGTAGAGCAGCTCGCCCTCTTGGCCGTTGATGTACGAGAGTTCGGTGTCGAGCGCAACGACGCCTTCGAGGCCTCGGGACTTGACGGGGGCGGAATCAGCCATGGAGCGGGAGCGGAGAAACGTTCGATTCAGAGGAGCCGGCCGCGCGCCGAAAGTCAGCTAGGGGAAGCCTCTCCCCGGCGCGGGATGGGTCGGGAATATACGCGAGGGGCTATTCGGCTCCGGGGAAATCTCGTTAAGACATGGGCGCTCCGGACCGGCCGGAGGCCTCACGCGAGCAGGGAGCGCGCTTCGCGGCGGTCCTCCCGTCCGTGCCCCGCTCCGTGGTGGGGGATCGGCTTGGAACCAAGGCGCGAAAGGCGTACTTTCCTGCATTCGTTTCCCTAGCTATCATCCGTCGGGAAACGACCCTTTTTTGGCACCATCCGCGCTCCGGCCGGCCGCGCGCCTTGCGCCCCGGCCCCCGACCGCGCTCCGGGTCCGGCTCGGCCCCTGTGGTTTCGCCGCCGCACCGCCCCGTTTTCTAGCTCTGCCGAGGCACTCTACATCGTCTTGCTGACGCACCGCGCTTTCCAACTTATCGCACGCCTGATCGCAGCCGCGCGCGTGGAGCCTCTCTCCGCTCGCGCCGGCCGCGTTGTGCTGTCCCCTGAAGGCCCGCTCCGTCCGTTCGCGACGCCGCCTGCCGAGCCGGGACGCCACCGCCGCACGAGCTCCGCCCGACCGACAGGCTCAGAACAGGCCGGCCGGCGCTCGCGGGCCGCAGGGCGTGCGCCCACACCCTCCCTGCATGTCCAAAGAAATCATCATCAACGTCACCGGCGAGCACTCGCGCATCGCGATTGTGGAAGACGGCGAGCTCGTTGAGCTCTACATCGAGAACCCTGAAAACGCCCGCACCATCGGGGACATCTACCTCGCCAAGGTGCGCCGCATCCTGCCCGGCATCAAGGCCGCCTTCGTAGACATCGGCCAGAAGCAGGACGCCTTCCTCCACTTCTCCGACCTCTCGGACAACCTCCCGGCGCTCCTCGAGCTGTCCGAGGGCACGGTCCCCGACTGGTCCACCAAGTCGCTCCCGACCGCCCCGAAGCAGGACGGCGAAGCGAGCGACGATCTGGAGCTGGAAACCCCCGAGGAGCAGCGCGCCGCCCGCCGCCGCCGCGACCTCAAGCGGACCCACGGCCGGAGCCGACGCGGCCGAGGCCGCGGTCAGGAGACAGAGGAGAAGCCGGCGTCCGAAGACACGGCGGCCGAGCCGTCCTCGGCCGAGACGAGCGAGGAGGCCTCGGAGCCGCGCTCCCGCGGCCGGTCGGGTAACCGCAACGACGACCGCTCCGGCAGCCGGTCGGACGGAGCCGCGAAGCGTGGCGGCCGGGGCCGTCCGTCCGCGCCGCCCGAGGGCACGCCCCGATCCGAGGGCACGCCCGGAGACGTTCCCCAAATCATCCCGCCCGACGCCGTCGCCGAGCCGCCGAGCCGGGACGAGAGCACCGACGCGCCGGACGCTGAAGCGTCGAGCACGGACGCCCCGAAGCGCGAGCGCGGACGCCGTGGCGGTCGGGGGCGGGGACGCGGGCGAGGCCGCTCGGGGCAGTCGGCCGATCAGCAGACACGCAGCGAGCGAGCAGGCAGCGAGCTGACGAGCGATTCGGCGGAGGCGTCAGCGCCGCCGACCGACGAGAAAAACACGCCGCAGGAACAGCGAGGAGAGGAACAGCGCACGAGCCGAGGGCGCTCGGGACGGGGCCGCTCGGGCCGCTCGCGCAGGCAGGCGGACCCGGCCGAGGCGAGGTCGGAGCCGGAGGCACCGAAATCGAAGGCACCGAAGAAGGACGAGCGCTCCGACACGCGCTCCTCGGGCGCGGGGTCGTCGCGCTTCGTGATCGACCTCACCTCGAAGCCCAACCGCGCCAAGCGGGTGGAGGAAGAAGAGGAGGAGGAAGAGCGCTCCTCGCGCGGTCGGCGCGGGGGGCGGCGGCGCGGTCGGGGCCGGGGCCGCGGGCGGTCCGGGGCCTCGCGCTCGGAGACCGCGGAAAACAGCGAGAGCAGTGCGTCCGGCGACGGGCAGCAGGCGGGCGACGCAGCGGACCAGGACAGCGCGTCGAACGGTGACGGCTCCTCGAACCGCCGTGGCTCCTCCCGCCGCCGCTCGTCAAGCCGCAGTTCGTCGAGTCGCAGTGCGTCGGGCAACGGCCGGTCGTCGGGCCGGGGCGATTCGGGGCGCGGCCGGTCCTCGCGCTCGGGCTCCTCGAAGGGCGGCAGCGGCGGCTCCTCGAACGGCAGCAGTGAGCGGCCGGAGAAGTACCTCAAGCAGGACCAGAGGATCGTCGTGAAAGTCACGAAGGAGCCGATCTCGTCGAAGGGGCCGCGCGTCTCGACCGACGTGTCGCTGGCGGGTCGGTTCCTGGTGCTCATCCCGCAGGCGGACTACGTCGCGGTGTCGAAGAAGATCGAGTCCTCGAAGGAGCGCCGCCGGCTGCGCGCGCTCGCCCGGTCGCTCTTGCCCGAGAGCTTCGGGCTGATCGTCCGCACGGTCGCCGAGAACCGCGAGGCGAAGGCGCTCGACACGGACCTCCGGCTGCTCCTCGAGCGGTGGAAGAAGATCGAGGACCAGATCAAGCAGAAGCCCAAGCCGCCGAAGCTGCTCCACGAGGACGTCAACATGGTCTCGTCGATCATCCGGGACCTCTTCTCGGAGGACTACGACCGGATCGTGGTGGACGACCCTACGGTGCACAAGCACGTCAAGACCTACGTCGAGGGCGTCGCGCCGCAGATGGCCCCGAAGGTCAAGCTGCACACGAGCAAGGAGCACGTCTTCCGGACCTACAAGATCGACGGCGAGGTGCGCGCGGCCTTCGAGAGCCGGGTGTCGCTGCCGGGCGGCGGCTACCTGTTCATCGAGCACACCGAGGCGATGCACGTCGTGGACGTGAACTCGGGCCGCGCCGGGCGCGGGCTGTCGCAGGAGCAGAACGCGCTCCGGGTCAACCTCGAGGCCGCGCGCGCCATCACCAAGCAGCTCCGCCTGCGCGACCTCGGCGGCATCATCTGCGTCGACTTCATCGACATGCGCAGCGAGTCCGCCCGGCGCAAGCTGACCGACGAGCTCAAGCGCGAGTTCCGCAAGGACCGCGCGGTGACCAAGCTGCTGCCGATGTCCGACTTCGGCGTGGTCCAGATCACCCGGCAGCGCCTCCGCCCGAGCATCACCACCACGACCGACGTGGACGACCTCCCGGAGCCGCTCCCCGAGCCGGAGGCCGGCGGGCCGGATTCGCAGGAGCAGACCCTGGAGTACGCCCCGGAGCCGGCCACCGAGCGCGAGTCCCAACCGGACGGCGAGGCGCAGACGGCCGCCGAGGTGGTTGCCGACCTGGAGCGCTGGCTCGCCACCTACCGCGCCGAGGTCCAGGAGCAGCACCGCAAGCGCCCGATCCTGGTCCGCGTCCACCCGTTCCTGGCGGCCTACCTCCAGCGCGGCGTGCCGAGCGCGCTGACGCGGTGGCGCTTCCGCACGCGGCTCAAGTTCCGCCTCGACGTGGACGACAGCGCCAACCCGCTCGCCTTCTCAGTCCGCGACGAGAAGTCCGGCAAGAACCTGACGAAGAAATACAGCCGGGCGGCCGGCGACGCATGACGAGCTATGAACAACATTTGAGTATCCATTCGCCCGTCGTCGCTCGTAACTCGTAGCTCGGATGAAGCCGAAGCAGATCGTGCAGGCGCTGGAGGAGGCCGTCGCGCAGCTCGGCGTGGCGGTGCGGCGGGAGCGCGGGAGCTTCCGCGGCGGGCTGTGCACGATCGGCGGCGCGACGGTGGTGGTGCTCAACAAGCGGATGCCGGTGGAGGCCCACCTCGCGGTCCTCGCCGAGGCGCTCCGCGCGCTGCCTTCCGACGAGGTCTACCTCCGCCCCGCCGTCCGGGACGCCGTCGAAGCCGCCTGGGCCAGCCGCGACGCGGGCGTCGGGGTCGAGATCGAGGAGGAGTAGGGATGGCGAATGGAAACGAAGGCGTGGAGAGCGGGGAGGGAGGGGAAGGCTCTGATCCTTCTCTCCATTCCCTCCCAACCCTCCACGCCCCCCACGCCCTCTCACCGCCGCGCCTCCGCGTGACGCTCCTCGGCACCGGCACCTCGACGGGCGTCCCGGTCATCGGGTGCCGCTGCGCGGTCTGCACCTCGGACGACCCGCGCGACGAGCGGACCCGCTGCGCCGCTCACCTCGTCGCCGCGACCGAGCACGGGCCGGTTCACCTCCAGATCGACGTCGGCCCGGACTTCCGGCGGCAGGCGCTCCGCGAGGGCATTCCGCGCGTCGATGCCGTCCTGTTCACCCACCACCACTTCGACCACGTCGTCGGCCTCGACGACCTGCGGCCGTACTTCTTCGAGAACAAGGCGGTCATCCCGTGCTATGCCGACGCCGGCACGGCGGACGTGCTGCGCGGGATGTTCCGCTACATCTTCGACCGGACCTACCCCGGAGCCTCCCTCCTGGATCTGCACGAGGTCGAGGGGGCGTTCACGGTCCAGAGCCGGTACCGCCCCGAGGCGACGGTCGCGGTGGAGCCGCTGCGGGCGTTCCACGGCGCGCTGCCCGTCCTCGGCTACCGGATCGGGCGCTTCGCCTACCTGACCGACGTCAACCGGATTCCCGAGGACACGTTCGCACAGCTCGGCGGCGTCGACGTGCTGGTTCTGGACGGCCTCCGCCGCGAGACGCACCCGACCCACTTCAGCTTCGGCGAGGCCGTGGCGGCGGCCGAGCGCGTCGGCGCGCGGCAGACCTATTTTATCCACATGACGCACAGCGCGCTCCACGCCGAGATCGACGCCGAGCTACCCGGCGGCGTCGCGCTCGGCTACGACGGGTTGACGTTTGAGGTGGCACCGTAACAGGGCGCAGCGCGCTGCGCCCCTACGCACTCTGGCATGACTCTCCTCGTCCTCAACGGCCCCAACCTGAACCTGCTCGGCCGCCGCGAGCCGGAGGTCTACGGCTCCACGACACAGTCGGACATCGAGGCCGGGCTTCGGGCAGCGTTCCCCGAGGTGGCGTTCGACTTCCAGCAGCACAACGGCGAGGGCGCGCTGATCGACGCGCTCCACGCGGCCGACGGCGAGGCCGACGGCGTGGTCTTCAACCCCGGCGGCTACGCTCACACGAGCGTCGCGCTGCACGATGCCGTGGCGGCCATCGACGTGCCGGTCGTGGAGGTGCACATCTCGAACGTCTGGGCGCGCGAGGACGTTCGGCAGCGCCTGACGATCGCGGCGGCGGCGGCGGGCGTCGTCAGCGGCTTTGGCGTGGCAGGGTACCGGCTGGCAGTGCGGTACTTCCTCGACCGAGTCTGACGTGGCCGGCTACAAGGGGCATCTCGCGGGCGCACTCGCCTTCTTCGGGGTCTACCTCGCCGGCCTCGCGTTCGTCTTCTCCGTGGACCAGGCCTACCGGCAGTTCAGCGAGCTGGAGCTGATCGGCGTGCCCGTCGTGCTCGGCGGGCTGTGCCTGATGTTCGGGCTGTGGCCGGACGTGGACACCAACTCGAAGGGCCAGAACCTCTTCTACTCGATCTTCTTCGCGCTCGACGTGCTCCTGATCGCCGGGCGGCGGTTCGACTGGGCGGCGTACCTCGGGCTGTTCGCCATCCTGCCGGTGCTCGGCAAGCACCGGGGCTGGACCCACACCTACTGGGCGATGGCGCTGATCCCGTCGCCGCTGCTCGTGCTGCCGTTCATCCTCTTTCCAGAGCGGCCGTTCGCCGGGCTACCGTTCTACGGGGCGGCGGTCGTGGGCTACTTCTCGCACCTCTTCATGGACGGCCTGGTGATCGCGTTCCCGCGCCGCCGCGCCCGACGCTAGGCCGCCACAGCCGCACGAAGATCAGCACGTGAGTCACGAAGACCAGCGGGACGATAAACGTCGGCAGCAGGCTCAGTGGGAAGACGGTGATCCAGACCATCTGCTCGAGGTCGGCCAGCCCGAGGCGCAGGCCGGTGCTGAGCACGAAGAGGATGTCGGCCAGCCCAGACACGTTCCACGCCAGCACGGCCCACCACCGGCCCCGGCCTGTTATCGGGAGCGCCCAGAGCGCGACGGCCATCGCCGCGACGGCCACGGCGATGTCGCCCCACCCGGCGGTGAGGGCAAAGGCACCAGGGATCGTGCCCTTGGCGTAGAGCACAAGGAAGGCGATCCCGACGAAGCGGACGGTGTGGTAGAGCACGAGCACGCGGAGCGGCACCGCCATCGCCCACGCCCGGAGCGGGCCGACGAAGAACAGCGCGAGCAAGCTGAGCGTAACGAGCGTCGCGTTCGTCCCCCCGACGACGAAGGCCGGGGCGCGGTAGAACAGGCCCGACAGTCCGACGACCACGGCCACCGTAAACCAGACTAGCAGAAGACCGAGGACGAGAGCATGAGGGCGCGCAGGTCGGAGCGTGGCGGAGTCGTTCATGGGAGGTACCTCTTGGGAGGGACGAGTCGAAGAAGGCCGGGACGGAAGAGGCCGACTGCTTGGTTTGGCAAGGTAAAGGCTCCGTATATTATTTACCACTAGTCACTTTAAAAAAAGGTAGTGAACAGGCGTTCGTATCACCAGTTCTGCGGCCTCGCCAAAGCCCTCGACGTCGTCGGGGAGCGGTGGACGCTGCTCATCGTGCGAAATCTCCTGCTCGGCCCGCTCCGCTACTCGGACCTGCTCCACGGGCTACCGGGCCTCACCACGAACCTCCTCGCGAAGCGGCTCAAGGAGATGGCCGAGCAGAACCTGATCGAGAAGACGCGGACGGCTCCCTCGGAGCGCAGCTTCGTCTACCGGCTCACGCCGCTCGGGCGCGGTCTCGAGCCCGTCGTTCACGCGCTCGGCCGTTGGGGGCAGCACCGGATGGACGCGCAGAACCCGGACGACGCGCGCAACCTCGAGTGGCTCTTCGTCTCGCTCGGGCGACGCTACCGGGGCACGGCGGACCTCACCGCCGAGGTCGTCGCCGCCGACGTGCCCTACCGCTTCGTGCTCACCAGCGATGGGGCCGACATCCGGCGCGGCTCGGCTTCGGCCCCGGACCTCCGCCTGCGCGGCGAGCCGCCGGCCCTCGCCCCCCTCTTCCTCCACGGCCTCCCCGCTGACGGCCTGCCGGACGGCGTAGAGCTGGACGGATCGCCGGACTCGCTGGCGCAGCTCCTGAACGCGTTCGCCGAGCAGCCTAGTCGCTGACGCTGCCTCCTCCCTAGCCCCCGAACCCATGACCGTAACCCGCGCCGGCGCGGCCCACCTCGACGCTCTCGTGCCGCTCTTCGACGGCTACCGCCGGTTCTACCGCCAGCCTTCGGACCTCGCCGCCGCGCGGGGCTTTCTCGCCGAACGCTTCGCCGCCGCCGACTCGGTGATCTTCGTCGCCTCGCTGCCGGGCGTTCCGGGCCTGGCCGGGTTCACGCAGCTCTACCCGTTCTTCTCGTCCGTCCGAATGCGGCGGGTCTGGATCCTCAATGACCTCTTCGTGGCCGAGGAGGCGCGGCGGCGCGGCGTGGCCCAGGCGCTGATGGAGGCGGCCCACGCCTTTGCCGCCGAGACGGGCGCGGCCAGCGTGGAGCTAGCCACCGAGCGGACCAACACGTCGGCCCAGAAGCTCTACGACGACCTGGGCTACGCACGCGACGACGCCTTCTGGCACTACGCGCTCCCCATGCCTCCGACCCCGGAGGCTTCCCCTCCACCCCGTCGGTAGCGAGAAGGGGCGGCGCGCAAGGTTTGGAGGTCCACCGTCAGCAGCGCGACGAGCAGGTCGTTCTCCAGCCGCGTCGGGGCTTGGTCTTCGAGGCAGGCCTCGACCCCGAACCACGCCCGGTCGGCGTCGCGGTGGCCTGTACCTCGGCATTCGACGGCGAGGTCGATGTCCGAGCGCGGGCCGTGGTTCCCTCGCGCGCGGGAGCCGTAGAGCAGCACGCGGCGGACCTCTGGGACGGCCGCGAGACGGCGGGCGATCTCGTCGAGGGCGGGATGCATCGCTACAGCCCGAGCACGTCGGTGCCCTGCTCGAAGACGATGTCCACGGGGATCTGCGCCTCCTGCAGCCGGTCGAGGTCGGCCTGGAGGTCGGGGCCGATCTGGGCGTACTCGTCCACGAAGGCGACCACGCCGTCGTAGTCGCCGTCGCCCTGGAAGCGCAGGATGCGCTCGGAGAGCATGTCGACGACCTCGCCGACGCGCTCCGGGTCGATCTGGTAGCGGCCGTCCTCACCGCGCGTGAAGGCCCCGTTCTCGAGGAAGAAGTTGAACCGGATCAGATTCGCGCGGCCATGCGCGCTCGACGCCCCGAAGCGGATCGAGCGGAAGATGGAGGCCAGGAACGTGGCGTAGTTGTCGATCAGCTCGCCGCCGATCTCGCCGTCGGCGTGGAGGCGCTGGATCATGTAGAGGCCGAGCACGTCGGCCTTGCCCTCCTCGAGCGCGCTCGCGTTCTCCTGGAGCGCCTCGCGGACGGTGCCGCCGCCGCCGTGGATGACGGTCTTGATGCCGAGGCCGTGGGCGACCTCGTGAAACATCGTGTTGGCGAAGAAGGCGTCGAAGGTGACGTTGCCGCGCTGCTCCGGGACGATGAGCTCGTCGGCGATGGGCTCGAGGATCTGGTCGAACTTGGCGCGCATGGCGTTCTTGAGCTGGAGCCGGCGGGAGCCTTTCTGGAGCTGGACCTCTTCGTCGTTGGGCAGGTTGATGGCGATGGTCTTGGAGCCGGCATTCGCGTCGCCGGCATAGTAGACCACGTCGTAGGCCCCGAGGTCGGCGTCGGTGCCGGGCTCCTCCTGCTTGTACTCGTCCGGGACCGGGAGGCCGCGCTGGAGCGTGGGGAGGAGAGCGGCGTAGCGGGCGAGGCGCTCGCTCCACTCCCGGTCCTTGACGAGCACGTAGGCCTCGTGCGCGGCCTTCGCGCCCATCAGCCGGTCCTCGTAGGTCTCGATTGGGCCGACGACGAAGTCGAGCGTGTTGTCCTTCATGTCCATCCACGCCAGGTCGCTCGGCTGGTAGTCGCCGGTGAGGAGGGCGTCGGCGCGGAGGCGGAGGTAGCGGGCGAAGCCGGGGTCGTCGGCGAGCTCGGCCGCTTCGCGGAGCTTCTGGGCGGCGCGCTCGTGCTGCTCGGCGAACGCTTCGTGGTACGGCACCGCCGTCAGGTTGCCGTCGTCGTCGCGGCGGACGAGGGTGTAGAGGCTGAGCAGGTCGGGGTTCTCGGCAGCGGCGGCTTCGAGTTCCTCCTTTGTGATGTCGTCGGGATAGAACCCCGCGCCGAGGGGCTTCTCGCCAGCGTTGGGCAGGAACCCGGCCTCGCCATCGAGTCGGTCCCACGGGCCGTAGTTGATGGCGGCATACTCGCGCGCCGGCTCGTCGAGGCGGTTCAGCAGCGCGTCGCGGTCGCCGTAGGACTGCATCCAGAAAACCTCGTCCATCGCCTCGGCGGCGTCGATGAGCAGCGGGATCATGCGGCGCTGGTCTTCGGAGAGCTCGATGTCGGTGGTGAGGCGGACCGTCGTGTACTGGTCGAGGCGCTGCTGCATCGTGAGGTCGTCGGAGGCCGTCACGTCCGGGTCGGCTGCGTCGAGGGCGGGGTCGCGGTCACAGCCGGCGAGGAGGAACAGGCCGAGGCTCAGCAGGAAGGTCAGGCGCATGGAGGCGAGGGGTGGCGTCAGGAAAGCGGAAAATACGGCTGCTGGTGAACTCCCCGCTTCTACGCCTATCGCTACGCTCAGAGGCGTAGAAGCTGTCCCCCTCGTTGAGGGGGACAGCCGCGTGAAGCCGGGAGCGAGCTTGCGAGCGACTGCAAACGCGGCGGGGGGTCGAAACGTCACCGCGCCGCCGGGTCGGTGACGACGACGAACCCGGTGCCGTCGGTGCGGAACGCCGCCGGGTCGAAGACGGGGAAAGCGGCGTCGGGCCGCATCGTGACGACGAGAGCGCGCGCGCCGGGCCGCAGCCGGGCGAGGTGCTCGGGCACGCCGAGGCCGCCCTCGCTGTGGAACGTGCCGTTGACGTGGAGCACGAGCGCGCCGGGACGGGCGTCGAGCGCCGTCGCGAGGGCGTCGGCCATCGCAGCATCGCGGAGGTTCTGCGCGGCCAGCAGGTTCGCCATCGACGGTGCGCTGCCATGCACCGAGGCGGCCGAGTCCGGCGCGGCCGAGTCCGGCGCGGCCGAGTCCGGCGCGGCCGACGTGTCGGCGGAAGGGAAGACCATCGGCCCCATGACCTCGGCGAAGGCGGCGGCGAGCGCGGCGGAAGGCTCAGCGACCGGCAGCGGCGGCAGCGTGGCCTTCGCCTCGGCCGAGAGCGAGTCGAGCGACGCCGGCCCGAGGCGTGAGGTGCGGCTGACGTACCGCTGCGGCGCGTTCGCGGCGACGACCGGAACGCCGTGTACGCGGGTGAACTCGACGAGCGGGCGGTAGTCGGTCGCGTAGTTTCCCCACGGGCGCGCGGCGTCGAGAAAGTCCTGCTCCCGGACCAGCCCGGCGAGGTACTCGTCGAGGACGCCCTGCACGTCGCGCTCGAACATCTCGAGCGACAGCACGAGCGGGCGGTTCGGGTCGTAGCGCATGGCGGCGGCCAGCAATACCACTTGGAGGGCGTGCGCCGTGGCGTCGTCGTGCATCTCGCCGAGGAAGACGACGTCCGAGGCCGCCATCGCCTGCACGAGGTCGTTCACGGACGACGGGGCACCGGCATCGGTGTAGATGCGGTACGGCTCGTCTGCTGGCTGCGCGGCGGCAGCAGCGGCGAAAGCGAGAAACAGGCAGAGCGCACGCATCGCTACCGCCGCCCACGGCCGCCGTGCTCCCGCTTCGGGCGCGGCTCCTGGCGCTCCTGCGCCTCGGCCTCGGCGTCGGTGGCGTGGAGGCTCTCGTGGTAGACCTCGTCGAGCAGCATCGCGAGCAACTCCGGCTCCTCCTCGGCGATCAGGCGCTGGGCGAGCGGGACGAAGCGCTGCATCCGCTCGCGCTCCATCCGGGTCTTGTTGCGAAGGTCCTCCTCCAAGAGCACCACGAGCCGCTGCCCGACCCGCGCGGCGACCTCGGCGTCGGTCGGGAGCGCCCGCTTGTCGAGCTCGATGTCGTACTTCTTGGCGATGTCGTCGAGCGTCCGCTCGGTCTCCTGGGTGACGATGGAGATGGCGACGCCGGTCTTGCCGGCGCGGGCGGTGCGCCCGGCGCGGTGGATGTAGTACTCGCGGTCCTGCGGGACGTCGTACATGAAGACGTGCGAGAGGTCCGAGATGTCGATGCCGCGCGCGGCCACGTCGGTCGCCACCAGGAAGCGGAGCTCGCCGCTGCGGAGGCGGGCCATGACCTTCTCGCGCGCCTGCTGCGTGAGGTCGCTCGAGATCTCGGCCGCGTCGTGCCCGAAGTTGCGGAGGAAGGCCGCCAGGTACTCGACCTCGCGTTTCGTGTTGGCGAAGACGATCGCCGCGTCCGGGTTCTCCAGCTCGATCAGGCTCACGAGCGCCCGGTCCTTCGCCATCGGGTCGACCTTGTAGGAGCGGTGGTCCATCGAGTCGACGTGGACGCGGCCGGACGACAGGCTGAGGAAGCCGGGCTTGCTCAGGAACTCCTCGCCGACGCGCTGCACCTTGAACGGCATCGTGGCCGAGAACATGTAGCTCTGGCGGCCGCGCGGGAGGTAGCGCTGGAGCTTCTTCATGGCCGGGTAGAAGCCCATCGAGAGCATCTCGTCGGCCTCGTCGAGGATCAGCAGCCGCAGGCCGTCGAGGCGGAGCGTGCCCTTCTCGAGGTGGTCCAGCACGCGCCCCGGCGTCCCGACCACGAGCTGCGCGCCCTGCTTGAACGCGTCGATCTGCGGGCCGTAGCCGACGCCGCCGTAGACGGCCACGGCGTGGAGCCGCTCGTCCTCGGGCAGGCCGCCGTTCATCCGCTCGAACTCGGCCATGATCTGGCGCGCCAGCTCGCGCGTCGGCCCGAGCACCAGGGCCTGGACCTCCTTCTGGCCGGGGTCGAGGAGCTCGAGGAGCGGGAGGAGGAACGCGCCCGTCTTGCCGGTGCCGGTGCGGGCCTGGACGATCAGGTCCTGCCCGGCGAGCATGTAGGGCACGGCCCGCTGCTGCACCGGCATCAGGCTCGGCCAGCCGACGCCGCGGACGCCGTCGCGGAGGGTGTCGGGCAGGTCGTCGACGTCCATCGGGGGGAGGGCCGGCTCCGGCTCCTGGAATCGGTCCTGGGCTTGCTGCTTGCGCTTGTCGTCCTGCGCCTTCTGCGTCAGGTCGATGACGGCTTTGTACACCATGCGTCTGTCTCGTTCGGGGAGGGAGATTCGGGGGATGGTACGGAGCCGCCGCCGCCGCCGCCACCCTCCGCCGACCTTTCACCGAAAAGGCGCGACCCGGCCGCTGCCGCTACGGGGCCGGATAGGTGTACGACGCGCTCAGCCCGAGCGGGATGCCGACCGTCCAGTAGAGCAACAGGAACGCCGACCAGGCCACGAGGAACGCGACCGAGTAGGGGATCATCAGCGAGGTCAGCGTCCCGATGCCGGTCCCCTTCACGTAGCGCTGGCAGTAGACCACGACGAGCGGGAAGTACGGCATCAGCGGCGTGATGATGTTCGACGACGAGTCGCCGACGCGGTAGGCCGCCTGCGTCAGGTCCGGCGAGATCCCGACCTGCATCAGGACCGGCACGAAGATCGGAGCCAGCAGCGCCCACTTCGCGCTCGCCGAGCCGACGAACAGGTTCACGAACGCCGTCAGGAAGATGATGCCGACGACCGTCACGCCGCCCGGCAGGCTCAGCCCCTGGAGCACCGCCGCGCCCTTCACCGCCAGCAGCGCGCCGACGTTCGACGTGCCGAAGGCGTGGACGAAGAGCGCGCAGAAGAACGCCATCACGATGTAGTAGCCCATCCCCTGCATCGCCTTGGTCATGGCATCGACGATGTCCTTCGAGGATGTGAAGACGCCGGCGACCAGGCCGTAGACCACGCCGGGGATCAGGAAGAGCAGAAAGATCAGCGGCACGATCGAGCGCATGATCGGGGCCGAGAACGAGTTGAGGGAGCCGGTCTCGGGGTCGCGAAAGGCGGAGTCCTCGGGGAGCAGCGCGAGCGTGAGCAGGCCGAGCCCGAGCACCAGCACCCCCGTCGCCCACCAGAACGCCCGCCGCTCCGGCGGCTCGATGGTGCCCATGTCCGGGGCTTGCTCGGCATCGCCGTCCACGGGCGTCGCCGCGTTCAGCCGAGGCTCGATCACCCGGTCCGTGATGAACCAGCCGAGCGCGACGATGAGCAGGCTCGAGGCCGACGTGAAGAAGTAGTTGTTGAGCGGGTTGACGAGCAGGCCCGGGTCCACGAGCTGCGCCGCCGGCTGCGTGAACCCCTGCAGGAGCGGGTCCAGCGCCGAGGGCACCGGGTTCGCGCTGAAGCCGCCCGAGACGCCGGCAAAGGCCGCCGCGATCCCCGCGAGCGGGTGGCGGCCGGCGGCGTAGAAGATGATCCCGCCGAGCGGAATCACCAGCACGTAGCCGGCGTCCACCGCGCTGTGGCTGATCAGCCCGACGAGCACGACGACCGGCGTGAGCAAGGTCGCCGAGGTCTTGCTGAGCAGCAGCTTGATGCTCGTGTTGAAGTACCCCGCCTCGTCGGCCACGCCGACGCCGAGCATCGCCACCAGCACCACGCCGAGCGGCGCGAAGCTCGTGAAGATGGTCACCAGGTTGGCAAGGAACGCGGCGAGCGCGGTCCCGGTGAGGAGGTTCTGCACGCGCAGCGGCTCACCCGTGCGCGGGTCGAGGTCGGCGAACTCGACGGGCGCGAGCAGCGCCGAGAGTCCCCACACCACGAAGAGCGAGACGAGGAACAGCATCGCCGGGTCCGGCAGCTTGTTGCCGACGCGTTCGATGCCGCCGAGGAGGCGAGAGACGAGGCCGGGACGAGGGGGGGCGAGGTTCGGCTCCATGTGCGGGCGAGGCTGGGTGAGGGCTAGACTGGGTACAACATAGACGTACGGAGCCTGGCAGGGAAAGCCCCAGGCGGAAATCTGCGGGAGGCGGTGCGCCGACGCGCTCCCGCCGTGCCGGAGCTAGAAGAGGCGGGTCATCGCAGGGCCACAGCTCGGTAGCCGACGGCCGAGACGGTGAGCGAGAGTTGCGGGCCCTCGCGCGCGACGGTCCCGCCGCCGAGGGCGTCGCGCGCGGTCTCGAACGCCACCGGCAAGTCGAGTGTGAGCGTCTGCGCCTCGTCGCCCTTGTTGAGCACGACCAAGACGCTGCCCTCGGGCGCGTCGCGGAGGTACGCCCAGACGGGTCCGTCGGCCAGCAGCGTGAGGAAGCCGCCGCGCCGGAGCGGGGCGTGCTCGCGCCGGAGCCGGACGAGCGCCGCGACGCGGTCCTTCATCACGCGCTCGCGCGTCGTCACCTCGCCGCCGAAGCGCATCGGGCGGCGGTTGTCGGGGTCGCCCGCACCGGTCATGCCGATCTCGTCGCCATAGTAAATGGTCGGGACGCCGGGCGTGGTAAGGAGGTAGGCGAGGGCTAGCTCGGCGAGGCGGTAGCTCGCCGGATCGTCCACGCGGAGGTCCGTCGTCCAGCCGATCTCCTTCTCGTCGGCACCGTCGAGGTCGCCGTCGGCGTAGGCGAGGAAGCGGGGCTTGTCGTGCGAGTCTAGCAGATTCCCCATCAGGTGCGCCGGGCCGTAGACGTCGAGCGTCTTCTGCATCTCGGCGTCGAGCGCGCCGAAGCCGGCGGCGGGATCGAGGAAGACGGCCATGGCGGTGTCGTAGAGGTTGAAGTTGAACTGGGCATCGAGCTGTCCGGGCGTGACGTAGCTCGCGATCAGGTCGTAGGAGCCGAAGGTCTCGCCGATCTGGTAGGGCCGCAGGTCGCCGGGCATCGCGGCGCGGAGCTTCCGGGTGAGGGTCCGCCAGAAGCGGTTCGGGACGTGCTTGACGGCGTCGTGGCGGAAGCCGTCGGCCCCGGTGGCGTCGAGCCACCACACGGCGTCGTCGGTGACGGCGTCGAGCGCGGCGTCGGAGGCCTGAAAGTCGAAGCTCGGGAGGTACGGCTCGAACCAGGTCGTGAGCCGGTGCTCGTCCCAGAGCCGGAGGTTCTTCCGGCCGTCGGGGAGGTCGAGCTCGCCGAACCAGTCGCGGTGCTCGCGGACGTAGGGGTGCTCTTCGTGGACGTGGTTGGCGACGAAGTCGAGCAGCACGCGCAGCCCGCGAGCGTGCGCCGCCGCGACGAGCCGCTGCAACAGCGCGAGGTCGCCGAAGCGGGACTCGACGGCGCGCGGCTCGGTCGGCCAGTAGCCGTGGTAGGCCGTGTACCAGCGGTGCGGCGACGGGTACTCGCGCTCGGCGCGGTCGGTGTTCTCGACGACCGGCGAGAGCCAGAGGACGCTGACCCCGAGCGAGTCGAAGTACCCCTCCTCGATCTTGTCCAGGACGCCGCGCAGGTCGCCGCCGTGGTAGCCCGCGCGCGCGGCGACGGAGTCGTGCCGGACCGAGCGCGAGTTCCCCGCGTCGCCGTCGGCGAAGCGGTCGACCATGATCTGGTAGAGGATGGCGTCCTGCCACGCGAAGCCGTCGCCGGGGAGGACCGTGGCGAAGCGGGTCGCCGGCGGCTGGGTCACGGCGACGCGGACCACCTCGCCGGCCGTCGCGCGGCGCACCCGGACCTCTCCGCCCTCGACGGTCACGGCCTCGGGCGGGAGCCGACGGTTGCCGACGAGCGCGAGCACGTCCTCCGGCTTCACCTCGGCCGGCGCGCCGTCGCGGAGGTAGGCGAAGCGCAGCGCCTCGCCGTCCGAGGGCAGCGTCACGAGCGCCGCCGACTGGGCGTGGCGGGGCGGGACGACGAGGACGTTGTTGGTCCCGCCCAGCCCGTTCGGCATGGTCTCCGGATTGGCCGGGTCGAGGACCTCCTCGCCGTCGGCGGTGAACTTGTACGCGTAGCGGCCGGGCTCGAGGTCGAGCGTCGTTTCGAAGCCACTGCCGGTGCGGGTGAGGCGGTCGCGGCTCCGGCTCCAGTCGTTGAACGAGCCGATCACGAAGACATCCGTGGCGGGGTCGGGATAGGCGAACGTCGTCGGCGTGAGCGTGCGGATGCGGGCCGGCAGCACGCCCTCGGCCCCGCGCTGCACGAACGGAATCAGGACCAGCCCGTCGGCCTCGGCGCGCGGCCGGAGCACGAGCGTCCCCGCGACGGAGTCGTGCGCCACCTCGACCCCGGTTGGGCTGTGGAACGAGAGGTCGGCAGCGTCCACGAAGAGGTCGGCGACGAGGACCGTGTCGGGGCGTCCGGCGACGAGCGCAACCGGTCGGAGAAGGTCGGCCGGCTGGGCGGTGGCGGGCAACGCGAGAGCGAGCAGGAGGACGGGGAGCTTGGGCACGAGTGGGAGAGTGGGAGAGTGGGAGAGTGGGAGAGTGGGAGAGTGGGAGAGTGGAATAAAACCGGGAAAGGTAGCCCTGTCGGTGCGTTTGGCCGGGCACCTTCTGTCCTCTGGGACTCAGTCGTCGGGGCGGGGCGGGCGGCGGTGCTTCTTGGTCTCGGCGCGCTTGCGCTTGGCCTCGATGCGGCGGCGCTTCGAGGCGGCCGTGGGGCGCGTCTTGATGCGGCGCTTGCGGGGCTGGTTGAGGCGTTCGAGGCGGCGGCGCAGCTCGGCGAGTGCGAGGGTTTTGTTGCGGTGCTGGCTGCGCGTGTCGCGCCGGGTCACGACCTCGCCGCTCGGGCGGTGGCGGAGGCGGACGGCGCTCTCGACCTTGTTGGCGTGCTGGCCGCCCGGCCCGCCGGAGCGGAAGGTCTCCACGTCGCACTCGGCGAGCAGGCCGTCGTCGGTAGCGGGAATGGGGGGCATGGAGCGGAGAGGTGCGTGAGGTGGAGGGTCGTTTAATCTAAAGGTGCTTAGCGAAAGTGGGGGCGGGCGTGTGTGTTGGACCTCCCTTCACCAAGCCTACACGCTCATGCGAACCCCGTTCAACCCCCTTCTTCTCGTCGCCCTCGCCCTCTTGCTGGTGCCGGCGAGCCACGCTCAGATCGTCGCCGACCTCCTCGTGCTCGAAGGCCAGGCGTTCGGCCCGGACACCGTCACGGTTGTCAACGAGCCGTTCGTCAACGGCGAAGACGAGGTCGAGGCAGCGGCAGCCGGACTGTCGGTGTACCCGAACCCGGTGGCCGGGTCGGCGATGGTGACGCTCGTGCTCGCCGCTGCATCGGAGGCCACCGTCACGGTCTTCGACGTGCTCGGTCGTAGCGTGGCCGTGCTGCACCGGGGACCCCTCACGGCGGGGCCGCACACCTTCGGCCTCGACGGGGGTGCACTCCCGAGCGGGGTGTATCTAGTGCGCGCCGAGGTCGGCGAGGAGGTCTTCACCGAGCGAGTCACGGTGTTGAGGTAGCGGTTCATCCGTGAGTCTGTCACCAAGACTTCGGCCTGGCGGCAGCGCCGTTTTCGTCAGAGCGTCAGGAGCAGCAGCGCGGCGTAGGCGGCAGCCCCGACGGCGAACGGCCAGAAGCGGCTCTTGCGGTCGTCGGGCAACTCCTCCTTGAGCACGTTGAGCACCACCCCGCCCCCGAGGAAGGCCACGAGCGCCGCCACGAACACCTCGCTGAACGTGACGAACGCCGCCGCCACGCATCCGGCGACGACCGCCGCAGCCAGCACCCACCGCCCGGTGTGCCAGTAGAGCCGGGGGTGGTCCTGCCGCAGCCCGTAGTCGTTGACCACGAAGTGCAGCGCCATCGCCGAGGCGTAGATCAGCAGCGCGCCCAAGGTCGGGTCCTCGCGGTGGAGCAGCAGGTAGCCGATGATCGCGTTGTAGAGCGCGAACGAGCCGATGCGGAGCCAGTAGACCCGCCGCTCGGCGGCCTCCGAGGCGTCCGGCTCCTCGGTCACCTGGCCCGCCCGCTCCAGCCCGTAGAACACCGACAGCCCGAGCAGCGCCACCAGCCAGACGTGCGCCTTGAGGAAGGCCAGTCCCTCGCTCGCCGCCGCCAGCGTCTCCTGGTGCTCGGCGAGCTCGGGCAGCAGGTGGACGAAGACGTAGGCCACGCTCGCGCCGCCTGCGCCCGAGAGCCACACCGAGCGCGGGATCGCGTCGACGAACCGGAGGCGGCCGCCGAACAGGTGGACGGCGGCCAGACCGAGCGAGAGCAGCAGCGAGAGGAACATCGAGACCGGCCTGGAACAGACCTACCTGGAACGAAGGGAACAGAAGGAGAGGGGAGAGCGGAGACGTCGTCCAATCGGTCACTGGCCGCGTTCGGCGCGGGCGGGCTTCCACGCTTTGCATTCAGCCGCCAAGGGCTGCGATGCGGACGCGGCGGTTCTGCCGCCGGCCGTCGGCCGTCGCGTTGTCCGCCACCGGGTCGTGCTCGGCGTAGCCGACGACGCGGAGCCGCGCGCCGTCGAGGTCCTGCGCCTCCTGGAGGTAGAGGGCGACGGCGCTCGCCCGGGCCGTCGAGAGGTCCCAGTTGGAGGGGTAGCGCGGCGTGCGGATGGGCTGCGCGTCGGAGTGCCCCTCGACGACGAGCGGCCGACCGGGGTACTCGGCGCGGAGCCGGGCGGCGACCTCGTCGAGGCGGCCCTGCCCGGACGCCGTGAGCGTGCTGTTCCCTGACCCGAACAGCTCGGCCGCGAGCAGCTCGGCCACGGTCTCGCCCCGGTCGTCGTTCTGCACGGCCGCGTCCATCGACTCGCGGAGCTGCCGGTCCATCGACGCGTTCGCCGCCTGGAGCCGGGCGACCTCGGCTTGGGCAGCGGCCAGGTCGGCGCGGAGCGTGGCGGTTTCGCTCTGCTCCTCGAGGGCCCCCCGGTTGGAGCAGCCCGCGACGAGGAGGAGGAGGACGGAGCAACGCAGGAGAGTAGACATGGCAGACGTAAACGTGAAGGTCAAATACTTGAAGCTCAGGGGAGCGCGTCGGGGACCGGCTCGGCGGACGCGGTCTCCACCGCCTCTCTCGCCTCGGGGACGACCCCGGTCCCGACGATGATGAGGAAGATGATCGGCACCAGGCCCTCGCTCTGGAGCGGGAAGATCGGGGCGAGGCGGAAGCTGAAGAGCGAGGCCACGGCCGCGGCCACGATCCCGCGCGGGGCCAGCCACGCCAGGAACCCCTTCTCGCGCGTGTTCAGCTCCGCGCTCCACAGCGAGACCCACACCGCCACGGGCCGGATCACGAAGATCAGCACGGCCACGAAGAGCAGGCTCCGCGGGGTCACGTACTCCAGCGCCGAGAGGTCGAGGCGCGCCGAGAGCACGATGAACAGGAGCGAGATCAGCAGCACCCGCAGGTCCTCCTTGAACTCGATCAGCCGGCGGACCGAGAAGAACTTCTGGTTCGCCAGCACGATGCCCATCAGCGTGGTCGCCAGCAGCCCGCTCTCCTCCTGGAGCGAGTTGGACAGCGCGAAGGTCCCAATCACGACGGCGAGCGTGAGCGGGTTTTGGAGGAAGTCGGGGATCAGCCGCCGCAGCAGGATGATGAGCAGCACCGTCCCGAGCGCGGCCGTCCCCGCCCCCACCACCAGCTCGAACATCGGCCCCTCGAAGAGGTGGCCGAAAGCGCCACGCGATCCACTGCGCCCCCAAGCCGAGCACGAACACGGTGGCGACGCCCAGCAGGAGGGTGGCGTGCATGGCAGAGAGGAGAGGGGAGGAGGCAGCGAAAAGATAACGACGGTTGCCCCGGCGACGCCGCTCGGCGCGGTCCGCCACGGGGCGCTCGGGAGGCCGGCGGGGCTACCGGTACGACATTGCCCCGCCGATCGCGGCCAGCGCTTTCGCCGCGCGGACGAGGACGCGCCGCGCGCCGGGCTTCGCCAGGTCGGTCGTCACCGTGAGCACGCCCTCGCCCTGCGTGATGTCAGGGGGCAGGGCTTCGGCCCGGAGGCTGTCCGGGTCGTTCTGCTCGCGCGAGACGTCGCTCAGCTCGCGCTCGGCGAGGTCGGGCACGCCGTAGTCAGGGTCCGCCAAAGCAGGCGTCGCGTTGGATTCCTGCTCCCCGATGCGCTCGACGCGGAGGCGCACGACGATCTCGGAGCCGTCCGGCTCGGGCCGGATGCCCTCGGGCCGGATGGTGATGACGAGTCCCTCCTCGTCGGGCGTGAGCGGGTCCCAGTTGGCGCGGATAAACGCGGCCACGCCCTCCGCGTAGAGCAGGTCGGCCGGCTGCCCGTTCGTGACGACGATCGTGTCGAAGGTCTCGGGCAGCGGTGGAATCCGCGTCCGGGTGCAGGCGGCGAGGAGCAGGCAGCCGGTCAGGAGGAGGAGCGGGGCGATGCGGCGCATGGGGGCCTCGAGCGGTCAGCGGTAGGTGATGCGGCCGGGTACGGATGCGAGCGCCCGGCCAGCGGCGGCCAGAAGCTCGGGCGAGGCTTGGTCGGTCACGAGGAGGGCCTCGCCTTCCGGCCCCGGCACCACGCGGACGCCGAGCGTGCCGGCATCGTGGCGGACGGTGAACCGGAGCCCGTCGGAGTCGTGCTCGACGACATCCCATCCCTCGAGGGCGAACGCGCCCCACGCGGCGGCATAGAGCGTCCGCGGCGGCTCGGCGTCGGTGAGCAGGAGCGTGGTCGCCTCCGGCGGGACCGGCGGGGGGACGCGGACCTCCGTCGAGCGGCAGCCGGCGGCGAGGAGCAGGGCGAGGAGCAGGGCGAGGCGCATGGCAGGGAGCCGAACTGGGAGGCGGAGACGGTGAGGCGAGAGAGCGGGCCGGAGGCGAGAGAGCGGGCCGGAATATAGACCGTCGCCTGGTCGGCCGGTGTCTGCTGGATCGGTGCCGCACAGGGGAAGTATGTTGCCTCCGTCCCGCTCCCGTCTCGCCCTCCGCCGTGACCCTGTCCGCCCGCCGGTACGCCCTGCTCCTCCTCGCCGTCCTCGGTCTGGCCGTGGCGCTGCGCGTCGGGGCCGTCGCCGCGAGCGCCGGCGGCTGGTTCGACACCGACAGCCACCACTACGTCCGCCTCGCCGGTGACATCCTGGCCGGTACGCCGACTGCCGAGCGCTCGAACGGCTACCCCTTGCTCATCGCGGCGCTCGCGCTCGTGCTGCCGCACGGCGTGCTCGCGCTCGCGCTGGTCAGCCTCAACGTCGCGCTCTCGGCCGCGACGGTCGCGCTCGCGGGCGACATCGGGCGGCGCGTGGCGGGGCCGGTGGCCGGGGTGCTGGCCGCGCTCGGCGTCGCGGTGTGGCCGAACCAGCTCAACTACGTCCGCTACCTCCTGACCGAGGCCCCGGCCGGGTTCTGCGTGGCCCTCGCGGTCTGGCTCCTGGTGCGCCGCCGCGTCGGCGTCGGCGGGGCGGTCGGGGCGGGCATCGCGCTCGGCCTCGCGGTGCTGCTGCGGGCGTCGCTCGGGGCCGTGGTGCCGGTCGTGCTCGGGGCGCTGCTCGCCTTCCGGGCCGGGTGGCGGCCGGTGGCGGGCGTCGCCGCGGGCGCGCTGCTGGTCGGGGCGCTGAACCTCGCGCTCCTCGCCTCGGGCACGGTCGCGCCGCCGCGTCACACCGGCCCGAACCTGCTGATGTCCGTGCAGTCGAGCAGCACCGAGGGGATCGAGTTCTCGGTCGACGGCTTCACTGAGGCGGAGCGCGCCGCGCCGCTCGCCACGTACCTGCGGTTCGCCGCCGAGCAGCCCGGCACGTTCGTGCGGCAGCGGCTCTCGGCGCTGTGGGAGCTGTGGGGACCGTGGCCGGCACGCGGTGACCCGGAGGCTCCGCGCTCCCCGCTCGTCCGCCTGCTGATCGGGCTGCGGTTTGCGCTCATCCTGCTGGCCGCCGCCGGGCTGTGGCGGCACCGACGTGACCGGCGGGCCTGGCTCCTTGCGGCCCCGATCCTCGCCGTCACCCTCGTCCACGTCGCCTTCTTCGCGGTGCCCCGGTTCACCTTCGTCGCCGAGCCGCTCGCCGTCGTGCTCGCGGCGTGGTTCGCGGTGGACCTCGCGGGGCTAGGAAAGAACGCGCCTCGCGGCGAGCCCGTGTCCCCACGTTGACCGGGGTCGTGGAGGGGGTATCTCCGGTCCTGCTTGTCGGTAACCGGGTTCGTATCATGCCTCTCCTTTCCCCCTTCCCCTCCGCCCATGATCTCCCTCGACCGGCAGCACGTCACCCCGTTCCTCGGCGACTCCGCCCGCGCCGGCCTCCAGCCGCGCCTCCTCGACGCCCACCAGAAAGTCCTCGACCGCAGCGGTGCCGGCGGCGACATGCTCGCCTGGCGCGACCTGCTCCTCGACCCCGACCGCGCGGTCTTCGGCGAGATCGAAGCCGTCGCCGCCGAGATTCGGGAGCGGGCCGACGTGCTGGTCTGCATCGGCATCGGCGGGTCGTACCTCGGCGCGAAGGCCGTCACCGAGGCCCTCACCCCCGCCTTCGGCGATGACACGCTGGAGATCGTCTTCGCCGGGCACCACCTCTCGCCGGGCTACCACGAGGCCCTGCTCGACTACCTGAAAGGCCAGAGCGTCTACGTCAACGTGATCTCGAAGAGCGGCAGCACGCTCGAGCCGTCGCTCGCCTTCCGGTTCGTCCGCCGCCACCTGGAGGAGACGTTCGACGACGCCGCGCAGCGGATCGTCGTCACGACCGGCCCGACGGGCGGCCTGCTCAACCCGCTCCGCGACGAGAAGGGCTACCGCAAGTTCGTCCTCCTCGACGGCGTCGGCGGCCGGTTCTCGGTCCTCACCCCGGTCGGGCTGCTCCCGATTGCGGCGGCGGGGCACGACGTCCGCGCGCTCCTCGGCGGAGCCACCGAGACGCTCCGTGCGCTCGACGAGCCGGACGGCAACCCGGCGCTCGACTACGCCGCCGACCGCTACCTCCTGCACGAGGACGGCTACAAGACCGAGCTGCTGGCGGTCTTCGAGCCGCGCCTGGCTGGGGTCGGCGGCTGGTGGCAGCAGCTCTTCGGCGAGAGCGAGGGCAAGGAGCACAAGGGGTTGTTCCCGTCGGTGGCGCAGTACACCTCGGACCTCCACTCGCTCGGGCAGTACGTGCAGCAGGGCCAGCGTACGCTCGTCGAGAGCTTCCTCTGGGTCGACGACGCCGGCGACGGGCCGACCGTCGGCGAGGAGGCGGGCAACCCGGACGAGCTGAACTACCTCGCTGGCAAGACCTACGCCGAGATCAACCGCAGCGCCTACGAAGCCACAGCCGCCGCTCACGCCGAGGGCGGCGTTCCCAACTGGACCCTCACGATGCCGCGCCTCGACGCCCACTCGCTCGGCGGGCTGCTGGCGTTCTACGAGCAGGCGGTGTCGGTCAGCGGCTACCTGCTCGGCGTCAACCCGTTCGACCAGCCGGGCGTGGAGACCTATAAGCAGAAGATGTTCGCCCTCCTCGGCCGGCCCGACTGAGCGCCCCGCGCAACGAAGCCTCCCACGCGCTGGTTGCAGAGCGAAACCCAGTACGCTATGTCCCACACCTACGCAGGCACCCTCGACGGCGACCGCATCAGGTGGCACCGCGACGCCCTAAGGAGGAGGAAGTGGGCGACTGATGCGCCGGCGTTCGGCTACACGGCCGAGCGGCGGCGCTCGTCAGTCCCCGCGGCGGGCGTCCTCGTGGTGGGCCTCGATGGCGTCGGCGGCGAGCTCCTCCTGCTCGGCGCGGCCCCGGTACCAAACCATCAGCGGCGTCACCGAGAGGCCGTGGAGCACGATGCTCGCCGTGATCGTGGTCAGCACCAGGCCGAGCAGGAGCTCGGAGAAGCCGTCGTAGAGGCCGTGCGTCTCGGCGAACATGAGGTAGTAGACCGAGCCGATCCCCCGCATCCCGAACCAGGTGACGAGCCGCCGCTGCACGCTCGATATGTCCGCCCCGAACAGGCCCAGGGCGACGGCGGCGGGCCGCACGACGAAGAGCAGGAGCAGCACGAACACGGCGGCCTCCCACGTCCACGCGGCGAACGTCAGCAGCGACCCGACGAGCACCACGAGCGCGACGGCCCCGATCCGCTCGAACTGCTCCGCGAACCCGAGCACGGCCGAGGCCATGTAGGCCGGCGCGGTCTCCGCCCCCGTCGCAACCTCCTCCGCCTCGCCCTGCTCGGCGCGGGCCTCGATGTCCTCGGCCGGGTCGGCCTCGTCCTCGACGTGGCGGCGCTCCTCGAAGCGCAGCGCCAGGCCGGCGGCGAAGACCGCGAGGAAGGCGTAGGTGCTCACCAGCAGCGCCAACCCGTAGCTCAGCGCGACCAAGCCGAGCGCGAGGAAGTCGTCCGTTCCGGTGGCCTCTTTGTGCTCGCGCCGGAGATGCACCACCAAGCGCCCGGTGGCGATGCCCAGCGCCGCGCCGATCGCCAGGCCGCCGAAGACGGCCCAGACGAGGTCGACCGTGACCCACCGCCAGCCCCACTCGCCCAGCTCGTGCAGGCCGAGCAGCCCGAGGCCGAGCATCACGAACGGGAACGCCGCGCCGTCGTTGAGTCCCGCCTCGCCGGTCAGGCTGAAGCGGAGCCGGTCGCGGTCGTTCGGCTCCTCCACCTGCACGTCCGCCGCCAGCACCGGGTCGGTCGGCGCGAGAACGGCCCCGAGGAGGACGGCCGCACCAAGCGGCAGCCCGAGGAAGACCACGCCGATGGCCGCAATGAGACCGACCGTCGCCGTCATCGAGATCGTCGCGAGCCGGAGCGGGAGCCGCCAGCGGTCGTTCGTGAGCGGGGTGCGCAGCTTGAGGCCCGCCGCGAAGAGCGACAGCGTGACGGCGATCTCGGAGAGCACCTCGAGCAGCTTCGCGTCCTCGATCGGGTCGACCACGAGCAGCCCGATGCCGAGCGGGCCGATGCCGACCCCGACGAGCAGGTAGAACTGCGCGACCGAGAGCGGAAGCCGCCGCAGCACGGTCGAGAGCAGCGCCATCAGCAGCAGCAGCAGCCCGGCGACGAGAAACCAGAGAGCGAAGTACATGGGCGAGAGGGGAGCGGGGAGCGGGGGCTCTGACACGACGTAGCCGCCCAGACGATTCCTCGGCGTGCAGATTAAATCGGGACAGGTGTGGAGACGGCCCGCCTCTCTCGGTAGATTGCGGCTATGCTCTTCGTGGCCCCGATCCGTAGACTCAGTGCGCTCGTCGCGCTCGCCGCCTTCCTCGGCGGTGGGCTCGTTGCGCCGGCCGTCCACCGGGCGGCGCACGGGATCGAGCACGCCCAAGCCCGCCACGCCGCCGCCGCGCAGACCGACCACGTCCACACCGACGGCACCGGCTTCACGGTCGCGCTCGACGGCGACGCGTCCGGTCACGACCTCTGCCTCCTCTGCCTCCCGAAGCAGCACACCGGGGGAGTGCTCGGCGCGACCCCGTCAGGGAAGGCACCCGGGTCGGTCTTCGCCTCGCCCCGGTCTGCCGCTCCGGCGACGCCCGCGCACGCGCTGCTCCCCATCCGTGGTCCCCCGACCGCCGCGTAGGGACCTCGTCTGGTTCCCCAGCGGGCACGTCCTGCCCGTCCTCAGCGGTCACTAGGATTCGCACGCCCCAGGCGCACGCCTGCCGTGCGGCCACCCCCGGCCTGTCGCCGCGCGTCGCTGCGTGCGGCTGCGCGGTCGGCACCACGGTTATCTCTCCATGCGGCGCGCCCTCGTTCTTCTCGCAGCCCTCGCCCCGGCGGCCCACGCCCAATCCCTCGGCGGGCGCGTCACGACTCCCGACGGCACGCCGCTTCCCGGCGTCAACGTCGCCGTGCTTGTGCTCGAACGCGGTACCGTCACGGATGCCGACGGGCGCTACGTGGTCCTCAATCTCCCGGCCGACACGCTCGTGGTCGCGTTCAGCTCGCTTGGCTACGAGCGGGCCGAGCGGCCGGCCGATCTGCGCGGCGGCGACGCAACGCTCGACGTCACGCTCCGCGAGACCGTGCAGACACTCGGCGAGGTGACGGTGCGGGAGGACCGAGCGCGGGAGGCCCTCGCCCGGTCGGCGCAGTCCGTCGCCGTGATCGACGCGGCGGAGCTGGCCGAGCTGCGCGGGCAGACGCTCGGGCAGACCATCGAACGGCTCCCCGGCGTCACCACGCTCTCGACCGGCCCGAGCATCCAGAAGCCCGTGATCCGGGGACTGCACTCGGACCGCGTGATCGTGCTCAACGACGGCATCCCGCAGGAGGGGCAGCAGTGGGGGGCCGAGCACGCGCCCGAGATCGACCCATTCTCCGGCGCGCGGATCGAGGTCGTGCGCGGGGCGGCGGGCGTCGAGTACGGCGCGGGGGCGATCGGCGGCGTGGTGCGGATCGAGGACGAGGCGCTTCCGACCACGCCCGGCTTCGGCGGCCGGCTCTCGGTCAACGCCTTCTCGAACAGCGCGCAGGCGGCCGGCTCGCTCGAGCTCGAAGGCAGCCCGGCGGCGGTGCCCGGCCTCGGCGTGCGGGCGCAGGCCAGCCTCCGCCGCGCCGGCGACGCCCGGACGCCGGGCTACGTGCTCGGCAACACGGCGTTCTTCGAGCGCAGCGCCGAGGTCGCCGCCGGCTACACGCGCGGGCCGCTCGAGCTCGAGGCCCACGCCAGCCACTTCGGCACCGACCTCGGCATCTACCGCGGCTCGCACTTCAACACCTTCGCCGCGCTCGACACCGTGCTCGCCCTCGGCCGCCCGCCGGTCGACTACGCCTTTTCGTACGAGATCGACGCGCCGAAGCAGAGCATCACCCACGACCTCGTCGCGCTCCGGGGGCGGTACGCGCTCGGCGGCGGCGCGCGCGCCGAGGTCCAGTACGGCTTCCAGCAGAACCACCGGCAGGAGTTCGACGCCGACCGCATCGGCGGGCGCGACCCGCTCGAACGGCCCGCCTTCGACCTCGTGCTGCTCACCCACACCCTCGACGCGAAGGTGCAGACGCGGCCCACCGGCCTCTTCGGTGGCGACGCCTTCGGGGTGGCGGGCGTGAGCGGGACGACGCAGGGCAACCGCTCCGAGGTCGGCTACCTCATCCCCAACTTCCGGGCGACTACGGGCGGCGCGTTCGCGCGCGGCACGTGGGCGCGCGGGCCGCTCACCGTCGAGTCCGGCGCGCGGCTCGACCTCCGCTGGCTGCGGGCGTTCCCGCGCGAGGCCGGCGGGCGGGGTGCCTTCGTCCAGACGACGCGGACGTGGACCGGCGCGTCGGGCGTGCTCGGGGCGATCTGGACGTTCGCGCCGTCGTGGTCGCTCGCCTCCAACCTGTCGGCGGCGTGGCGGCCCCCGAGCGTCAACGAGCTCTACAGCTACGGCATCCACCACGGCACGGCGCAGTTCGAGATCGGCAACGCCGGCCTCGGCTCGGAGCGGAGCCTCGGCCTCGATGCCACGCTCCGCCACGCGAGCACGCGGGCGCAGTTCGAGCTCAGCGCCTACGCGACCCGGATCGCCGACTACATCTACCTCGACCCGTCGGGCGTGATCGTGGTGACCGTCCGCGGCGTCTTCCCCGAGTTCGAGCACGCGCAGACCGATGGCCTCCTCACCGGCCTCGACGGCTCGGCGAGCTACCTCGTCGGCGACCGGCTCACGCTCGGCGCGACGGCCGCCGTCGTGCGCGGCACCGACACCGCCCGCGACGAGCCGCTCCTCGCCATGCCCGCCGACCGGCTCGGGCTCTCGGCCGGATACGAGCTGCCGGAGCTCGGCCCGCTCCACCACCCGGAGCTCGAGCTCGGCGCGACGCTCGTCCGCCGGCAGGACCGCTTCCCGACGCGGCTCAACGACGCGGGCGAGACGGTGCCCGAGGACTACCTCGCCCCGCCGGGTGGCTACGCGCTGCTGCGCGCGAGCCTCTCCGGCGAGCTAGTGCTCGGCCGGACGCCGGTCCGCTTCTCCCTCGCCGCCGACAACCTCCTTGACACGCGGTACCGCGACTACCTCAGCCGCTACCGCTACTTCGCCCACGACATCGGCCGCAACCTGATCCTGCGCCTGCAGGTCCCGCTCGGCGGGTCGTGAGCGTTCTCCAACGCAGCACCAACCCAACCCGAACCCATGAACACGTATCCCATCTCCGCGCGCTTCGGCGCATTCCTGCTTGCCTTTGCCTTTCTCTTCACCGCTTGCGACTCCAACGATCCAGGCGAGGGCGGCGGTGCGGGCGACGAGGAAGTCATCTCGAACGTAGACCTGGTGCTCACGCCGCAAGGCGGCAGCGCCTTCACCGTCGCCGCCGTTTTCGACGAAAACAGCAGGGAGGTCAGTATCGGGACGCTCACGCTCACCGCCGGCACCGTCTACGCCGTCGAGGTGAACTTCCGCAACCGCTTCGAGGACGACCCCGAGGAGCTCGACGAGGAGATCAAGGTCGAGGAGAACATCGCTCACCAGCTCTTCGCGATCCCCGAGGGCGACGTGGCCGACGACCTCACGGTCTCCGACCGCAACACCGACGACGAGGGGCTGCCGCTCGGCACCTCGTTCACGCTCACCGTCGGCGACGGTGGCGACAGCGGCGACCTCCGCGTCGTGCTCCGGCACTACGAGGGCGACTCGGAGGAGCTCGTCACCCAGCAGAAGGGCGGCGACCTCGACCCGACCGACGACCAGGTGCCCGGCGTGGTCGAGAACGACGTGAACTTCACGTTCCCGGTGACGATCACGGGCTAACCCGGCTCGTCACAGCGCCGAAGCCACCCCCGGGCGGCACCGGCTTCGCTGTTCTCGGGCTGCGCGCTCAGTGCCCATGCCCGAAGGCCCCGAACGAGTACTGCACCCCGACCTCGACCGTCGGCTTGACCTCGAGCTGCGGGCCGTCGAGGTCCTGAAAGAACGGGACCAGCACCTCGGCCCCGACTCGTAGCTGCCGACCCGACTCGTAGCTGCCGAAGTCGTCCTCCAGGTCGGGCGCAGCAACGTGGAGCAGGCGGACCCGGCCGCCGAGCGCGCCAGCCAGCCGCGCCGTGACGGCGAGCACGCGGTCGGTCACGTCCGAGAAGTCGACGGGGACGAGGAGGGCGGTCATCGCTAGCTGCGCTTGTAGCGCCCCTCGAGCGAGCTCTGGACCTTGTCGATCTTCTTGAAGGTCTCCTTGAGCAGGTTCTGCTGGCTCTTGTGCAGCGCGTTCGGGTCGATCAGGTCGCCCGGCGTGACGCCCGTCTCGGCGGCCTGCATCTGGGTGCGGAGGTGGATGTCCGAGAGCGTGGCGAACGCGCCGAGCAGCGCCGTCTCCTCGCGCTCCAGGCCGGGGACGGCCCCGCGGAGATGGCGGAGCCGGTCGAAGGTGTTGGTGCTGCGGAGGAAGCCCGCCTCGAGCGCGAGGACGCGAGCGAGCTGGACGACCGGGTTGAGGCCGCGCTCGCGGAGGTTGAGGCCCTCGCGGCCGCCGTCCTGCTCCAGCTCGAAGCGGCCGAAGAACGAGAGCGGCGGGCGGTCCTCGGTCGCCCCCCGCATCAGAATCGCGAAGAGGCGGCGGCCGTTCTCCAGGCGCGACCGGATGGCCGTCATGAGCGCGTCGATCAGCTCGTCGTCGCCGTAGAGGCCGCGCAGGTCGAAGCACGGCGCGGTGCGGAGCGAGGCCGTCGGGTCGGTGCCGGCGATCCACTGCTCGTAGGCGGCGACCCACCCGCTGAGCGGCTGGCAAAAGGCCTCCTCCGAGGCCAGGATCCCCGCCGTGCTCGGCTGGATGCCGACGTCGGTGAGCGCGGCGACGGCGCGGCCGGCGAGGAAGGCGAACCAGCCCGCGGCGCGCTCGGGGTCGGCGGTGGGCTCGGCGTAGACCAGGCCGTTGGCCTGGCTCGTGTAGAGCGCGGCCTCGCGGCGGCCCGGCGCGCCGAAGGCCAGCCACGCCCACGGGAGGTCGACCGCCAGCTCCGGCTTGTCCGCCCTCGCCTGCTCCTCGACCAGGTGCAGCAGCCGCGCCTTGAGCTGGTCGTCCATCTCGGCGACGACCGCGAGCAGGGCCTCGCTCTGGACGCCCTGCTGGTAGAGCCGGAACAGCCGGCGGTTGGACTCGCTGCGGATCGTGCCGAGCTCCTTGATGGAGCGCGCCTTCTCGAGGCGCTCGACCGTCGCCACGGGGTCGAGGCCGCGGAAGTGCGCGATGTCCTCGGCCGTGATCACGCTCGGGGCGACGCCCGGCCCGTCGCCGGCGATGACCACGCGGCGGATGCGGTACTCCATCATCACCCGGACGGCGTCGAACAGCTTGTCCCGGCCGGAGAGGGCGATTGGCGGGCGCTCGACCAGGTCCATCACCGCCGTCTGCGGCGACGCCCCGGCGGCGACGATCTGGTTGACGATGTCGCCCTCGGTGACGAGTCCGAGCGCGCTGCCGTTCTCGACGATCAGGACGGTGTCCTCCGCCTGATCGCGCATGAGCTGCGCCGCGTCCTGGACGGTCGCCTTCGGCCCGACCGAGAGGGCCTCACGGTAGACCACGCTCGCCAGCGTCTTGTCGAAGAGCAGGAACGCGCCCGAGGCGTCCATCTCGGTGTCGAGCGTGCGGACGTACTGCTTGAGGTCCTCGTCGAAGTAGGCCGCGAACGTGGCGTCGCTCTTGTAGAGCGCGTTGAAGTGCTCGGCCGAGAGCAGCGCGCAGACGGTCGGCTCGACGGCCTTGGCCTCGTAGGGCAGGATGCTGCCCTGGAGCAGCCCGTAGGACCCGAAGAGCGACCCCTCGCCGACCATGTTGATCAGCCGGCCCTCCTGCTCGTCGAAGAGCCGGATGAGGCCGGACTCGACGATGTAGAGCGCCCGGTGGATGTCGGAGCCTTGCTGGAGCACGACCTCGCCCGGCTCGTAGATCTCGAGCGTGGTGTCGCCGATCAGGCTCTGGCGCTCGGCGGCGCTGAGGTGGTCGAAGGGCGGGGTGCGTTCGAGGAGCGAGGCGAGGCGCTCGGTGATGGAACTCATGGGAGCCGGGGAGAGGGGGACGGGGCAGGGAAAATACGGTGGACCGCACGAAGACAGCGGGACGGAGAGTCGAGGCCGCCCCGCTATTGCCCGCCCAGAGACTCTTCGGGCGGGACGGCGTCGGCCCCGACCTCAGCGAGCGCGAGCGGGGTGCCGGGCGAGAGAACGGCGATGCTGTCGATGCGGTAGCCGCCTCCGGTATCGGCCAGGCGGAAGCGAATTTTATCGCCGACCTCGACATCGTCCAGGTCGCCCGGATCGGCGAGGCGGAAGGGCATCCGCATGGCGGTCATCACGCCGGGGATGGCCTCGTGGTCGATGACGGCGGCGGCCCCGTCGTAGGCCGGGCCGAGGTACACCCCGCGCACGGCGAAGGCCTCGCGGACGTCGGCGGGGTCGGCCGACCGGTCGGAGCAGCCGGCGAGGGAGAGGACGAGGAGCAGGAGCGCGAGGCGGAGCATGGCGGCGGTGGCGGGGAGGAGGTCAAGCTACGCCGGGGGCCTGTCAAGCGTTCGGAACGGCGGGATGGTGTCGAGGAACCGGTACGTGCCGGCGGCGCGGTCGACGGTCCAGCAGAAGTGCTCGCGGCCGTTCGTCACCACGAGGTGCGGCGCTCGCGCGACGGCGTTGTAGCGCGAGACCTGGTCGAACACCGCCTGGCTCAGCGCCACCGCCGGGGCCTTGCACTCGGCGATCAGCAGCGGCGCGCCGTCGCGCCCGTGCGCCACCACGTCCGCCCGGCGCGGCCCGCCGGCGGCCTCCAGCTTCTTCTCGATGGCGAGCAGCCCGACGGGGTAGCCCAGCCGCTCGGTGAGCAGGCGGACGAGGTGCTGCCGGACCCACTCCTCGGGCGTCAGCCGGACGTACTTCTGCCGCACCGCGTCGAGGATCACCGCCCGCCCGCCGCGGCGGCGCACGTCGAACGGTCCGGTGGCCGGGAAGGCGAGGGGCTCCACGGGAGGTGCGCTCCGCGCGCGATTTGGCTAGGCGTGGGGGGAATCGAGAGGGCAGAGGGTACCCCGTTGGGGTAGGACTCATCGTGCCCAGTTCCGGCACAGCACGACTGTTCGCAACGGACACCCGCCGGGGCACAGCGGTGCTGTGTCCTGGTCAGGAACGGCACCCCGCCTCAATGGGCCGGCGTCGCGGCTTGCCGCCGGAGCGCGCGGAGCGCGCCGCACCACCAGTCGGCGTCGCGCGTGAGCTGGTGGATCGTCACGTCCGCGAAGTGTGGGACGAGCGAGACCAGCACCGGCGGCACCTCGGCCCAGCGGTTCTCAAGCACGAGCGGCTCCAGCGTCCGCGCCGCCGTCTGGCTCCAGCGCCAGGTCTCGCGGAGCGCCTCGGCCTTCTTCCAGTAGTTGCGGTCGTCCCAAGCGTGGGCGCTCTCGTTGATCGTGTCGTAGATGCCGCGCAGGTGGACCACGAGGAACGCTGTCATGTCCTTCGCCTCGGCGTCGAAGCAGCCCGTGCCGAGGCCCTCGTTCTGGGCGAGCAGGCGGAGCGCCTCGGCGCAGGAGCGGACGTGCGCGCGGCGCTTCTTGGCCGGCGTCTCGCCGGTGTTCGTGATGCGACCCACGGTCGATTTGGGTTTTGGAGCGAGGAGTGCGGAGCAAAGCTACGACGGGCGGACCAAGGCGACCTGCACGTCCATCGCGTTCGTGTGCGTCGGGCCGGTGCAGACCAGGCCGCCGAGCGCGTCCCAGAACGGGTAGGCGTCGTTCGCATCGAGGTGCGCGCCCGCGTCGAGGCCGAGGGCGCGGGCGCGCCGTACCGTCTCCGGCGTCGCCCAGGCCCCGGCGGCGTCGGTCGGCCCGTCGATGCCATCCGTGCCGGCGCTGAGGAAGACGAGGTCCCGGCCGGTGCCATCGAGCGCGAGCGCAGCGGCCAGGGCCAGCTCCTGGTTCCGCCCGCCGCGCCCGCCGCCCGTCACCGCCACCGTCGTCTCGCCGCCCCAGAGCAGGCACACCGGCTGTGCCGCGTCGACGGCGAGCGCGTCGGCCGCGAGCCGGCGTCCCACCTCTCGCGCTTCTCCCGCGACCGGCGCGCCGAGGCGCACCGCGTAGCCGCGCCGCTCGGCCTCGACGCGAGCAGCGGCCAGGGCGTCGCGGTTAGACCCGACGAGAACGGTCTGCACCCGTCCCTCGTCCAGCGTTGGGGCATCCGGTTCGGGCTGGTCGAGGTAGGCCCGGACCGACTCTGGGACCCGGCCCGTGAGGCCGAAGCGGTCGAGCACGGCGCGGGCGTCGGCCCGGCTCGTCGGGTCCGGCACGGTCGGGCCGCTGGCAATTGTGGCGAGGTCGTCGCCGACCACGTCCGAGACCACGAGCGCGAGGACCGAGGCGGGGCGCGCTGCCACCGCGAGGCCGCCGCCGCCGATCCTGGAGAGCTGCCGCCGGACGGTGTTGACGGCGTGGATGTCGGCCCCGCTGTGCAGCAGGAGGCGAAACGTCTGCTGCGCCTCTTCCAGCGAGATGCCCTCGGCGAAGGCAGGCCACAGCGCCGAGCCGCCGCCGGAGAGCGCGACGAGCAGCAGGTCGTCCGGGCCGTACCGGCGTGCGAGAGCGAGCACCATCGTCGCCAACCGGAGACCCTTCGCGTCCGGCACCGGATGCCCGGACTCGGCGACCGCGACGCGCTGCGGCGGGCGCTGTCCCTCGGAAAGCGTCGTCCGGTACCCGTGCGGCACGACGACGAGACCGCCGGTGAGCTTTCCTCCCACCTTCTCTTCCAGGACCCCCGCCATCGCCATCGACGCTTTCCCCGCTCCGACGAGCGTGACGTGGCGGTAGGCTGCGAGCGGTCGGTCGACGAGCGTGCTCAGGTCTAGGTCAGCCAGCAGCGCCGCTGGCTGCACGCCCGCCACGGCAGCATCGAAGATCGCACGGGCGTCGCGGGCCAGATCGTCCATCGAAGCACTCGTAGGGGCGAGGCGTGCCTCGCCCGTGGTGGGCCTCGCCCGTGGTGGGGAAAGGCAACGGTCAGAAGTAAAGATTCCTCCTTTCCTACCACGCCCAGCCATTACCCCTTCCTGAACCGGCGCGTGAGCTTGCCCGTCCACGCGTCGCCCTCGTCGAACCCGAGGACGTGCGCGAGCACTAGGTAGCCAACGCCGAAAACCGCGAGGATGACCGCGCCGTAGGCCCACACCGGAAACGGCTCGGCCGGGACGAACCACCGCAGCAGCCCGGCCGGCACCGCCGCCGCGAGCGCCACGCCGATCATCCCCGTCGTCCGCCGCACCGGCAGCCGGAACCCGGAAACTTTCGCCCGCAGCGCCGAGACCAGCCGCCACAGCTCGACCCACGCGCCGACGCTCGCGCCGAGCGCCAAGCCGACCGCGCCGAGCCGCAGCGGCCGGCCCTCGGCCTCAATCCCGACCACCTCGGGCACGCTGTAGCGGTCCAGCCAGAACATCAGCCCCGCGCCGATGGCGGCCGACACGGCGACTCTCGCGACCGCGATCCGCGCCGGCGTCTTGGTGTCGTCGAGCGCGTAGAAGGCGTTCTGCAAGAGCCGCGAGGCGGTCGTGGCGAGCAGGCCGAGCGCGTAGGCCCCGAGGACGAAATAGACCAGCCACGTGTCGTCGAGGTCGAACGAGCCGGTCTGGTAGAGCACCGCCACGACGAGGAAGCCGAAGACCAGGAAGCCGACCACGCTCGGGACGACCATGAACAGGATCTGCCGCAGCGACGCGTCGATCCGCCCGAGGAACGGGCCGGGCTGGGTGTGCGACAGACGCGACAGCTCAGGCAGCTCGCTGGCGGCCACACTCATCGCGAAGAGCGACACCGGCAGCGTGTAGAGCACCTGCGCGTAGGTCAGCGCCGAGATCGCCCCGACGGCGGCGAAGCCGGCGAGCAGCAGGTCGAGGTAGCCCGAGAGCTGGTAGACCCCGCGCCCGGCGACGACCGGCAGGAACGCCCGGAAGCTCTGCTTCACGCCCTCGACCTTCGTCGAGAGCGACGGCCGGAGGCCCTTCGTCACCCGGAGCACTGTCGGGAGCTGCACGCCCACCTGGAGCGCGCCGCCCAGGAGCGCGCCCCACAGCCCGGCGAAGAGCAGCCGGTTGAGCGCATCGACCGGGATCACGTCGAGCGCGTCGAGCGCCGTCGGGTCGTCGAAGAGCGTGAAGCCTGCCCAGATGAGCGCGCCGATGATGGCGGCGTTCCAGAAGACCGGCGCGAAGTAGGGCAGGAAGAACTTGCGGTGGCTGTTGAGCACCCCGAGCGCCCACGCGCTGAGCACCAGCAGCCCCGTCATCGGGAACGTGATCTGGACCGAGCGCACCGCGAGCCGGTAGCGGTCGACCGCGATCTCGCCGGCGATCACCTTGTCGGCGTCGCCGAGCCAGCCCGGTTGCAGGAGCGCCGTCAGCGGCTCCGCCAGCACGATGCCGAGCGTGACGAGGGCCGCGACGAGCGCCGTCAGCAGCCCGAGCACCGCCCCGGCGAAGCGGCCCGCGTCCTCGGGCCGCCCGTCCTCGAGCATCCGGCTGTAGATCGGGATGAACGCCGCCGAGATGGTCCCCTCGCCCAGGAGGTTCTGCAAGAGGTTCGGCGCGCGCAGCGCCACGCGGAACACGTCGGCGTGCGGCCCGACGCCGAAGAAGTAGCCGATGCCGCGCTCGCGGACGAACCCGATCAGCCGGCTCAGCAGGATGCCCCCGGCGACGAGCCCCGCCGCGCTCTCGCGCCGCTCGGCCTCGGGCTGGTCCTTGGTGCTCGGCGTCTTGCCCGCCGCCTCCAGCCGCCCCTCGGCCTCGAGCGCCGCCTCGGTCCCGGCCTCCGACGACGCATCGCCGCCGGGCGAGGTCGCTGCCGCCGCCTTCTCGCTCTCGGGCGTCTCGGTGCCGAGCGGCTCGCGGTCGGGATCGTCGTCGTTCATGTTGGTGCGGGCGTCATCGGGAAAAGATCGGAAGTGGACCCGCCAGCGCGGAAGTTGAGACGCTCGTCAACACACGTCGCCGTTCAAGGATAGTCATCCCCGACGTGATCGGGGATCCATCGGTTGGCACTTTCCTATGGGTCCCCGCCTGCGCGGGGATGACGAGTGGTAGGTAGGAGAGTCTGGGTACTCGACGCCTACATCATCGCTCAGGCCGAAGCAACAAATCGAGGAGGGAGCCAACTGGGAGGTCGAAGAGAAAATGTGCGAGGGGTAGGAATGGATAGAGCTTAATACTCTTGACTCGATCTGCTGCTGGTTCCCGCAATGTAACCCCGGTGTGCGTGCCAGACGGCAGGTGTTGCCCCGCTCTTGGAAGCGCTCGTGTAGCGAGTGCGTGCGATTCATGATGGGATAATTGACTCCTCGATCATCCGAGGCGATACGGTGTTCGTTCTCACCATTCGCCTTGCTCTGCATGCGTTTCGCCGTTGCTCTTGCCCTCCAGCCTCTTTGTCTTCATCGGGCGGTATAAGCTGTTCCGGAAGGCGGGTCGCCCCGGTGTCCTCGCGCTGATTCCGCTGGTCAGTCTCGCCACGCTGATCGACATCGCCGGGCGGCCGAAGTGGTGGCTGGTGCTCTACGTGCTGCCGCTCGTCAACATTGCCGTGGCGATCATCGTCGGGGCCGAGCTTGCCGAGCGGTTCGGGAAGGAGCGGTACTACGGGTTGGGCGTCGCGTTCTTGCCGTTCCTCTTTATCCCACTGCTCGGCTACGGGCCGGCGCGCTACCGGAGGCTCTGAGCCTGTGCGGAACGGCAGGAGGTGTGCAGCGTGTTCGGGGAAACCGACTGCGCGCTATGAAGATCGCCCTTTGCCAGATCAACCCGACCGTCGGCGACCTCGACGGGAACGCGGACACGATCATCGACTTTGCCCAGCGCGCGGCGGCACAGGGGGCCGACCTCGCGGTCTTCCCCGAGCTGTGCGTCACGGGCTACCCGCCGCTCGACCTGCTGGAGAGCACCGCGTTTATCGATGACATGGAGGCGACCGTCGCGCGCATCGCGGCCGAGGTGCCGCCGGAGATCGGGGTGCTCGTCGGCGCGCCGGTGCGGAACCCGAGCGCCGTCGGGAAGCGACTCTACAATGCGGCGCTGCTGTTTGAGGGCGGGCAGAAGGTCGCCGAGGTCCGCAAAGTTTTGCTCCCGACCTACGACGTGTTCGACGAATACCGCTACTTCGAGCCGGGCAACCGCTGCGAGCCGACCACCTTTCGCGGCGTCCGGCTTGGGCTGCACGTCTGCGAGGACATGTGGAATAACGAGGAGCAGGCGGCCGTCCACCTCTACGACGCCAACCCCATCGACGCGCTCGCCGAGGCCGGGGCCGAGCTCTACGTCAACCTCTCGGCCTCGCCGTTCGCGCTCGGCAAGCACGCCGCCCGCAACGCGGTCATCGCCGAGAGCTGCCGCGAGCACAATCTGCCGTTCGTGCTCGTCAACCAGGTCGGGGCCAACACGGAGATCGTCTTCGATGGCGACAGCCGGGTCCACGCCGCTGACGGCACCCGCATCCTGTGCGCGCCGAGCTTCGACGAAAGCCTACTCGTCTGGGATAGCGAGGCTGAGGCCGCCCCGTGCCCGGTGCAGCACGAGCCGACCGCCGATCTCCACGACGCGCTCGTGCTCGGCATCCGGGACTACTACCGCAAGACCGGCGCGTTCAGCGGCGCGCTCGTGGGCCTGAGCGGCGGGATCGACTCGGCGGTGACGTGCGCGCTCGCCGTCGAGGCGCTCGGGGCCGAGAAGGTGGTCGGGATCACGATGCCGTCGAAGTATTCCTCCTCCGGCTCGGTCGAGGACTCGCGCGCGCTCGCCGACAACCTCGGCATCCGGTTTCACCACGTGCCCGTCGTGCCGGCGGTCGAAGCGTTCGGGACGATGCTCGAGGACCTCTTCGAGGGGACCGACGAGGGCGTGGCCGAGGAAAACGTGCAGGCCCGGGCGCGGGGTGTGACGCTGATGGCGGTCTCGAACAAGTTCAACTATCTCCTGCTCACGACGGGCAACAAGAGCGAGATGGCCGTCGGCTACGCGACGCTCTACGGCGACATGAACGGCGGCCTCGCGGTCCTCTCCGACGTGTTCAAGCAGCAGGTCTACGCCCTCGCCGAGCACATCAATGAGCGCGCGGGCCGTGAGCTGATCCCGCGCTCGACGATCACCAAGCCGCCGAGCGCCGAGCTGCGGCCGGGGCAGCAGGACAGCGACTCGCTCCCGCCCTACGACGTGCTCGACCTGATCCTCCAGCTCTACGTCGAGGAGCTGCTCGATCTGGGCGAGATCGTCCAGCGGACGGGCTTCGAGCCGGGGTTGGTCGCCAAGATTCTCGGGATGGTGGACCGCAGCGAGTACAAGCGGCGGCAGGCCGCGCCGGGGCTACGGGTGAGCGTCAAAGCCTTCGGCCACGGCCGCCGCATCCCCATCGTCATGCGCCGCTCGCGCACCGTGCCGACCGAAGCGTGACCAGCATCATCCGTTTGTGCAGGACACCGTGTAGGGCGGCGCAGCGGTTTGGCAAAGCCAAGTAGACGACGAGGCAGGACGGTGCAGCCCTGCGTCGGCGTGCAGCGGCGGGTTATGCCTCCTGCTGGTACAGACCGGGCAGATGGTTTACACCATAGTCCAGGCACATGGTTTACACGGACACCCTTCCGTGAGTTGCCATGCCCTTCACTACGACCGACCCGCCCATGGAGCGCGCCCGCCTCGTTGCCGCCCACCTCGACGGCCTCTACTCCGTCGCCGAACTCGCAGACCGCTTCTCGGTCTCCCGGCCCACCGTCTACAAGTGGATCGACCGCTACCGACAGGGTGGAGCCGAGGCGCTCTTCGACCGCAGCCGCGCCCGCCACACGCAGCACGCCCGAACCGATCCCGAGGCCGAGCGACTGCTCGTTGAGGCACGCCGGGTCCACCCGACGTGGGGCGCGCGCAAGCTGCTGCCCTACCTCGCCCGGCGGCACGAGGGCGTCCGGTGGCCTGCCCCGAGCACAGCCGCCGCCATCCTCCAGCGCCACGGGATGACCAAGCGTCGGCGCAAGCGCCGGGTGCCGAAGCACCCCGGCTCAACGCCGCTCGTGACGACGGCCCCCAACCAAGTATGGACCGCCGACTTCAAAGGCCAGTTCAAGACCCGCGACGGCGTGTATTGCTACCCGCTGACGGTCTGCGACGCCCACTCCCGCTTCGTACTTGGCTGCACCGGGCTACCGTCAGTGAAGCAGAAGGGCGCAAAGGCGCAGTTCGAGCGCCTCTTTGGCGAGTACGGCCTACCCGGAGCGATCCGCTCGGACAACGGCGTGCCTTTCGCCACACAGGCGCTCTGTGGCCTCTCGCGGCTCTCGGTGTGGTGGCTCAAGCTCGGCATCGGGCATGATCGCATCACACCTGGCCAGCCGCAGCAGAACGGTCGCCACGAGCGGATGCACAAGACGCTCAAGGCGGAGACGGCCCGGCCACCTGAGCGCGACATGGCCCGGCAGCAGGCTCGCTTCGAGGACTGGCGTACGGAGTTCAACGGCGAGCGCCCGCACGAAGCGCTCGGCTACCAGACCCCGGCCTCGGTCTACGCGCCATCACCGCGCCCGATGCCGGACGTGCTGCCGGAGCCGAGGTATCCCGGCCACTTCGAGGTGCGCTGGCTCTCAAAGAGCGGCAACATCAAGTGGAAGCGGCAACAGCTCTTCGTCAGCCAAGCGCTGGCGCACGAGTGGGTCGGGCTGGAGGAGGTCGCCGACGGGGTGTGGAGCCTGTACTTCTACGACCGGCTGCTGGCGCGGCTCGATGAGCGCTCGGGGCTGAGGCTCAGGCCGTGAGAAGTGTAAACGATGTGGTCAGACAAAGGTGTAAAGGAACTGCCCGGCTCCTACAGCTTCGGCAGTGCGTCTCTCTCTCGCTCACGGCGCTCTTGCGCTCGCTTCCGGTAGTATGCCAACAGCTTCTGCGGGTCGTGTCCGCATTCCGCCGAGATCGCGTGACGCGCGTCGCGTACGCGCTTGATGGCCGGGTCATCCTTCATCGTCGGTACCTCCTAGCAGTTCGAGTGGTGTCACCAGCGTCGGGACGAACAGCCCTAAGATGGTGTTGATACGCCTGATGTGGCCGAACTTGTTCGCGTTCGCCAGATGGCGGCAGTTCCACGTCAGCAGGAAGTCGCACTTGTGGCAGGAGGCCAGCGCTAGGTGGGGCGCGTCGCCAAGCGGATCGCTCGGCATGAGCCTGTGCTGGATGTAGGCTGTCGCTACCTCCACGACTTCGGGTTCGATGGGGAGCAGCTCGAGCGGTTCGATCAGCGATAAGGCTCCCTTCTTGACCGGGTGGTCGCCTCGTTCGAGTTCGTCAACGACGGCATCGCTGGTGAGGAGGTCGAAGGCGAAACGTTGCTCGTCCCACCACTGCCGCGTCCATGCGCGGCGGGCGATCATCTCAGGCTCGGTTCGGACTTCATGGTAGAAGCTCGGGATGGTCGTCTCGATGTAGACCTTCGGCACGGGCACAGTATTCTACCTACAGGCACCAAGAAGGATAACAGTTGGCGCTTCAGCCGCCCAACAGAAAGCGGAACGGTCGGACTGACACTGTAGACGCAACGGCGGAGCGACGCAAGAACGGGCCGCGTTGGGTCGGCCTGCAAGCGCGGGTTATACCGCCGGTTTGCGAGCACTACGACCTTGCTGCTCGCGAAGGGTGGAAGCGCGCTTGCGGAAGAATGCGGCCCGTTCTTCCCACGGCTTACCCTCTAACTGATCGTGCTGAACGTCCCGAATGCGCCGCACCATTGCTACAGCGTCGATCTGAAAGTCAGAGTGTTGGGGTTCAGAGTTCTTTTCCATAGCTGGTCACCTCCCGAGGAGAGTAAATCTGGACCGGTTTGTACCCTTGCTCGATGCTGACGGCGTTGAAAAGCCGAATCTTATCGAAGCGCACGATGTGCTTGAAGTTCCAACTCACGAGCATATCTACCCCTGCGACGGTTGCTAGCGCAATGTGGAGCGCGTCGTTCGAGAACTTCGCCGGGAGGATGTGCCGTGCAGCGTAGGCGGTAGCCAGGTCCCGCACCTCGTCGCTCAGGTCGAGAACCTCGGCTCCGAGTTCTTCTAGCTCGGCGTGTCTTCCGCGCACAGGCTCCGGTGCCGGTTCGATCTCTGCCGCTACGACAACGGAGAGGACTGGGAGGAATAGGCCGAGGCAAAAGTCCTCGAACAGCCCGTTCGACCACGGAGCGAACTCAGGGTCGAAGCAGCCGCCGATGACGGAGGTGTCGGTGTAGACGCGCTGGACTTTCATCCAACTAAACTACGGTCGTTTGTTAGAATGGACACTCTGGCAATAGAGCGGCGATTTCTTCCTCAGTCTGTCCCGTACGTTGATACGAGCCCTCGTTGAAAGGGCTCTCGCCTTCCGAATCAACTACGAGATCGTCTCCCTGACGGTAGAAGGTCGGGCTGTCATCACCGACCTTAACCCAGGCGCGCTCATCGAGTTGGGTGAGAGTGATGTCGTCTACGTCCCAACACGGTCCCAGCCCACCGAAGGCGAAATCTCGGTTGTGGTGGGTGAGGCTGGGAACTTGGATGACGAGGTATTCGGCTCCGTCCTCCAGATCAAGCTGCCAAGTCCCGTTGACAGAGAGTTTGTCAGACTCGCTGTCTTCGTCGGAGTCGCAAGCGATGAGAAACACGGGGGCGAAGAGCAAAAGGAGAACTGCTGTCAGACGTTCCATTGTGTTGTGCGGTTGGTGAGCGGCTTCAGCTACACCGCGAGGCGGTACAGTGGACCGCTCAGCCGCCCGAAGCTGACGGCATGGCGGCGGGGCGAAGCACAGGATACGCCGAGGCCCGCACGGAGCGGAAACGCTGACGCTTCGGGTCGGCCTGCAGCGGTGGGTTCTGCGGCGCCCAGGGAACCGGCAGTCCCGAATCTAATTTGCCCGGAAGAATAAGTTGAGCACCTGAACGACACAGCGACTTCAAGGCTAGCACTAAGGGGGCAGCCTGCCAACATCTACTAGCGGAAGCGATGATCCAGGTCCTTACAGGCAAGTTCTTTACCACCGATGACCTTCACGTTACGCCGCAGCGTGGGGTCCTGCACACCAACTACACTCTCCACGGTACGGTGGAGACATCAGTAGGAGTGCTCAAGTCAGTTGACGACGTGTTCGGCCAACGGCCTCGCCACCTCGTGTACGAGTTCGAGCAGCGGGTAGAGGCGGTCCGGCGTGACGGCACTAAGGAGTTTATGATCGGCGTCGGTGTCGATCAGATTCTAGTTGATATGGCAGCTATCCTGTCGTTCGAACTGGAGATCACTTGCTCGCCAAACCCCGACATTGTCGCTCGCCTCGCCAGACAGACATCCGGTCCACGTTCGGGTGCCCCTTCATCATTCATACCACGCGTTTTCGACCCCGAGGTACGGTGGCAGCCGAGTGACGCTGACCGCCTCGGGCTGTTCATTAACGACCTAGTAGGACTCGAACGGGACCGATTTGAGTTGGTGATGCGTGCCATTCATAGGTACGTCACCGCCTTGCGTCGGCTTGACGGCGACCCTAGTATGGCATACGCCCTCCTTGTTGCGGTCGTTGAGTCTCTTGCACAGAAGTACGACGATCACACCACAGAGTGGAAGGACGTCCCAGAGGAACGCCGGGCGACGATAGATGAAGCTCTTAGTAGCGTCGATACCAGAAATGCGGAAAATGTTCGCCAAGCCATTCTCGAACATGAGCACATCGCTCTGGGACGACGCTTCCAGGCCTTCGTAGTAGCTCACATCCCCAAATCGTTCTACCGGAGTGACGCCGTAGGGCGAATCAGTCCCGTTCCGGCAGACATACTTCCCTTTGCCGCCCGACGTGCTTACGGACTCCGGTCCTCTGCTGTTCATACACTCAGCGGTCTTCCCGATCCTCTAGGGTATATGTCTCCGCAGTCCGACTATGTGTTCGCAAAGGGTCGCCCCACCTTAACCGTTGCTGGGCTCGCCCGTGTGGCGCGAGCCGTGCTAAAAGAATTCGTTGCTCGGAGTCCCAAAGTTGACTTCGAGGACATCGAGTATCAGAAGCGCATGGGCAACATTGTCACCGCTCAGCTTGCGCCGAGCCTCTGGGTTTGGAGGCCGGAGGGGTACGGCCACCAGTCCGCCCATCGGTACCTCAGTGGGTTTATCGAGCAATTCACAACAGCACTCAAGGAGCCTGGAAAGTCGGTCACAGACCTTAGTCTCGTCCTTGGCGAGATCAGGAAGCAGATCAAGGGGGTATCGCCCGAACAGCGTCGCCCCATGCTAGCACTCTATATGATCTATTGCTCGGTGTTGAGGCCTGAGCTAGTCCCAGAAGAGTGGCTCTCCACGGCGGAGCAGCATTTCGATGTGTTCTCTGAGCCTTCAATAGAAGGCCTCCTCACTGCAACGCTCACCGCTCTTGAGATCCCCGGCCCTGTAGAATCACTTGCTGGAGCCTTCGAGGCATACCTAGAGCGTCGCCACCGGCCCAAAGCTTTCCGCCTGCCGCCGCTGTTCGACGCTGCAATCGCGCTCGAACTCGCTGAAGAGTACAGGGTGTCTGAGAACGACGAGGCAGCGCGGCGTCTCATAACGCGAGCTGTTGAACTCTACCCAGGCGTCCAGCCTCTGTTGTCCCTTGAGATGCCGGGGCCTCTGCCGGTGATTCAGTGGCGCGACCACCTCGGACTCCCTGACCAATCCGAAGTTGAGCCTTCAGAAAGCGAAGAAAGCGCTGTAGGGGACTCAGCGAATGGGGGAGACTAGGTTCAAAGGGACTTCGACTGCACAAAGACCCAGGCACGCGCCGCAGAACAGTCGGCCGCTCACCCGCGAAGGGCGGCGCGGCGGTGGGACGAGGCAGTGTAAGCGGCGCGGGTGGAACGAGGCAAGACCGTAAAGCCCTTCGTCGGCGTGCAGCGGCGGGTTATGCGGCGACCGTTATTCTTGGCACTGTTCTAACGCAACGGACGTGACTGAACCCAAGCTGACTTTGGGACCTCCCATACTGCTGGGGTTGTCGCGCCAGATCGGATCAATCGGCTCGTAACCCATAGAGCTAGCGAGTCCGGTGAGTTGGTAGTCTACCCCGCCGTGCCGGAAGATCGCGGCTCCATTCACGCAGTCAGCGTAGCCGCTGTCTACCGTGAAAGGCCAGTCGTCACCGTAAGCTTCGCGCGTCACTTCGACGCCGCGCCCCGGCACGTAAGAGGTTGCATCTTCTTCGGCCGCTACTTCAGGTTCGACGCCTTCGCTGTCGGTGCAGCCAACGAGTGCGAGCAGGAGCAGCGAAGCAAGCCAGAGACGAGGCAGCATATCCAATCTGGAGGCTGTGGAACAGAGAAGGTGGGAAGTTGCGCGTAGCCGCATAACGGAACAAGCTCAGCCGCGCCGAGGTGCCGAGGCCGAGCCGAAGATAGCCCCGCGCGGTAGCACACCGGACGAACGACCGCCGCGCCCGGCGTCGGCCTGCAGCGCTGGGTTGGGCCGCCACGCTGCGCGCCCGGCGAGCACCGAAGCGCAGCGCCGACGACGAAGCCGAGCACGGCCGCGAGAGGAGAGAGCCGTCGGGCAGAGCGCCGGAGGGGGTGCCGGTCGGGCGGGGCACCCGAGCGCAGCGCCGAGTGCAGCGGAGGCGACCGCCGGGGGTCGGGGCGTGGGAGCCTTCGCGCAACGCGCCAGGGGCGGCCCAACAAAATGAACTCAGCCGCGCCGTGATGACGAGGCTTCGCCGAAGGTACCGATCAGCGGTAGCACGCCGGCCGAACGAACGCCGAGCCCGGCGTCGGCCTGCAGTGATGGGTTGGGCCGCGCCCGCCCGCCTTGCCGCCGGACCGACGCGCCCGGCACGGACATGCGCGCGGCGGTGACACGAGCGGCCCGTCGACCTTCCGATGCGGGATACCGACCGACGAGCGAGCGCGAGCGCCGGAGGCCGCAACGTCGAGGGCGTATCCGAGACCCGAACGGAGGCGCTGGCGCTCAGCCGCGAGCCGACGCGGGAGCACCCTCGGGCGGTGGCGCGGAGCACGACCTGAACGCGGGAGCTGAGGCAACGACGGGACCGCGTGCGACCGACGATGAAACGAGCCTCCGACGGTGGGGCAGCAACCGGCTCGTGAGCGGGCGCGGCTCAACAAAACAAGCTCAGCCGCGCCGGGACGCGGCGGTGGAAGCGGAACCTACGACGGGCGCTAGCACAACCGTCGAAGAAGCACAAGCCCGGCGTCGGCCTGCAGCGCTGGGTTGGGCGGCCACGCACGCGCCCGGCGAGCACCGAGCCGCAGTGCCGACCAGGAGACCGAGTGCGACGGTGGCTCTGAGGGCGCCGTCGCGCAGCGCGCTCGAGACGCCGTCGTCAGGCCGGGCACCCGAGCGCAGTGCCGGTGTGCAGCAGAGGCAACCGCCGCCGGTCGGGGCGTGGGAGCCGGTGCGCAACGCGCCAGTGGCGGCCCAACAGATGGACGCTCAGCCGCACGGGGCAGCGAGCACGATGTATCCACGAAGCTACGGAAGCGCCAGCGCCCGGACGAGCCGAGAACGCTGACGCCCCGTGTCGGCCTGCAGCGGCGGGTTCTACCGCCCCTTAGCAACACGCCGCGTTCTGCGTCTCTCCGTTTGCGACGGTTGTAGTCGGCACCTCGGGTGAGGAGTACGTCTCGGCGTCCCCGCTCGTGTAGAACGCCTCCCACGAGACGCCCTGCTGGTCCACCACCCACGTCTTGTCCGAGTTCGCGTAGCAGCACGTCGTCTCGCCCTCGTTGTTGACGGTGCCCCCCGCCCGGTCGATCCGGCTCCGGAGTTCTTCCAACTCGTCCGGCGACTCGGCCTGGATGCCGAGGTGTTCGATCCCGAAGGCGTCCTCCTTCTCGGCCACGGCGAAGTTCACGCGGGGGTCGTCCAACATCCACTTCGCGTAGTCCGGCTTCCGCTTGGTCGGTTCGGCCCCGAAGAGGGCGGAGTAGAAGGCGACGGCCTCGTCGATCTCCTTGACGCGCAGCATGACGTGCATCCGTTTCATGGTCGTAGCAGGCTGAGCCTGCGGCTGGTTGATGTTGAGGGTGCCCTATGCACCGCTCACCCCAGTAGTCGCGGAAGCCGTCGAAAGGACGCAGCCTTCACGCGACCTTAGCACGGGTCGCATCCAAGCCGCTGAAACGCTGACGCTCGGGCGTCGGGGCCGAACTCGACCGCGCAGCAAGACCGAACCGCGTCGCCGAGCATCATGCGGGCACGTTGGACGCGCGACTTCGCCCCGCTGAGCGAGAGGCCGAGGGCGTCGGCGACCTCCTGTTGCGTGCGCCCCTCAAAGTCGGCCATGATGAGCGCCCGTCGGTACGCCTCGGGCAGTCCCTCCGCCATAGGCCGGAGCCACGAGAGAACCTCCTCGTGGACGGCGTGGTCGCCGTCGTAGGCCGCGAGGTTCTCCGGCGGAGTCGCGTCCGGGTCTGCCTCGTCGACCGCGCTCGCCACGTCCCCGGCAGCAGCCCCACGCTTCCGGTAGAAGTCTGCGATGGTGCGGCGAGCGACGCCGTAGACCCACGCCTCGGCCCGCTGGTCGTCGCGGAGCGTAAAGGCAACGCGGTGGAGGCGGAGGAGAATGTCTTGGAGCACGTCGTCGGCCTCCCCGGTGGGGACGCGCCGAGCGACGAAGGCGTGGAGGCCGTCAAAGAAAGGGTGCCACACCGGCTCATTCTCGCGTTCAGTCATCCTGTATGGCTTCCAGGTCGGGGGGCGGTAGAACCACTGATTAGGCGGAACGGGTCGGCATAGCAAGCTCGGCGAAAGCGGAACCGTTCCGCATAGCACACGAATCCGCATAGCACACGAACGTCTCACCTCCAAAATACTGCCGAGCGGCTATTTGTCTGCCGCCTCGCGGATCGCCTCGAACGTCAGACTCTCCTGCTGCCCGTGCCAAAGCGCCCGGCCGCCAAGCGTGTCGCGGCGATCCACGTAGACTTCGAGCCTGACGCCCTCGGGGTCGTGGAAGTAGCACTGCCACGCGATCCCAGCCTCCTGCAAGTCCGTCTCGACGCCCATCGCCTTCAGCTTCTCGACGGTCGCGAGGAGTGCAGCCTCGTTCTCGACCTCCCACGCGAAATGGTCGGGCCGCGTGGTCTCAGGGAGATCGCGCTCGGCGGCGTCGCGGAACTGGCGGAGGACGAGCCGGTGGTGCATTCCCTGGTCGTCGGTGAGGAAGGCGTAGTGGCTGGTCTCGTCGGTGGCGCGCTCGTGGACGGTGAGGCCGAAGACCTCGGTGTAGAACTGCACGGCGCGGGCGAGATCGGCGACGTCGAGGCGGAGGTGGCCGAGGCGGGCGGGCATGGCGGAACTCGGAGAGGCGAAGGGGGACCGCGTCAACGCTTCGGCTGCGCCGGGGTGCCGCTCACATGCGCCGGAAGAGTCCGCGCACGACAGCGGCGCGCCCGTCGTGGTACGCGCCCTCGCGGAGCACCGTCTCAGTCTCTTCGAGGTGCAGCACCTCGGCTCCGGCGAAGTCGGCGCGAAGCGTGTCGGCGGCGTAGAGCAACGCTCCCTGCGGCGGTCCGCCCGAAACGTCGCGGTGCACGAGCTGCGCCGGACGGAACGCCTCGACGACGAGCAGCCCACCGGGCCGGAGCGCACCGAGCATCGCCCCGTGCAGCCGGGGCCGCACCTCCGGCGCGAGATGCAAAAAAACCGACGCGACCACGTCGAACGCCGCCTCGGGCCAAGCCCACGCCGTCAGGTCTGCCCGCTCGGTTTCGATGTCGACCCCGCGCTCGGCGGCGAGGCGTCGGGCACGGGCGAGGCTCACCGCCGAGAGGTCGAGCGCGAGCACATCGAGGCCCTGCTCAGCGAGCCAGACACCGTTGCGGCCTTCGCCGTCTCCGGGAACGAGCGCGCGGCCCGAAGCCGGGAGCCGGTCGGCCTGCGCCGCGAGCCAAGCATTCGGCGCGGTGCCGTAGGCGAAGTCCGCCTCGCCATAGCGTTCGTTCCAGAAAGCAGCAGTATGTCCGGCGAAGTTCATAGAGGGGCGTGTCGGAAAAGGAAAAGGCAGGCCCCGCCGACAACCTCGGCGGGGCCTCGGAAGGCGCGGGCGGCGGTCCGGGTTGCACGAGCGTTCGGCGACCGGGGTGCCGACGGGGCGGGGTGCGGTTCGGCGGAGCGCCGCCGGCTAGACGGCCATCCCGCCGTCCACGCTCAGCTCGGCGCCGGTGACGTAGCTCGCGCCGGGCGAGGCGAAAAACGAGACGGCGTCGGCCACCTCGTCGGCCGTGCCGTAGCGCCCGAGCGCCGTCATCCCGGCCAGCATCGGGGCGTGGTCGCTGTCGGCCGGGTTCATGTCGGTGTCGATCGGGCCGGGGTGGACTACGTTGACCGTGATGCCGCGCTCGCCGAACTCGCGGCTCCACGAGCGCGACATCGCGGCAACGGCCGCCTTGCTCGCGCCGTAGACGCTCGCGCCCGGCATCCCCCGCAGCGCGACCACGCTGCCGGTCGTGATGATCCGGCCGTCGTCGCTGAGATGCCCGGCGGCGGCGCGAACCGTCTCGAACACGGCCCGGACGTTGGTGTCGAGCGTGGCGGCGAAGCTGGCGTCGTCGGCCTCGGCGACGGGCGCGGTGGCGTAGACCCCGGCGTTGTTGACCAGGATGTCGAGCCGGCCGAAGCGCTCGGCGACAGCCTCGACGAGCGTCGCCGCCGCCCCGGTCTGCTCCGCGTCGAACTGGAAGGCCTCGGATTCGACGCCCAAGCCGCGAAGCTCCTCGGCGATGGCCTGGGCCGCGTCGGCGGAGGTGTTGTAGGTGAGCGCGACGTGCGCGCCGTCGGCGGCGAGGCGGCGGGCGATGGCGGCACCGATGCCGCGGCTGCTGCCGGTGACGAGGGCGACTTTGCTGGAGAGGTCGGGCATGAGGCGAGGGGGCTGGGCTGTCTGAGCAGCGTGATTGGAATGATCGTTCCTAAATACCCTATGGCTACTTGTCTGTTCCAACAAGTAGTGGTTTTATCCGGGTGCCCGTCTAGTCGAGCACCCGCAGTGTCTGGTCCACGACGTCTTGCAGCACCTCGCGGGGCGGGCTGAGCCGGGCCGTCGCCCGAAGCCCATAGACCGTGTTGGCGAGGAGCCGGCCGAGCGCGGTGGCATCGTGCTTGGCCGGCAGCTCGTCCTTCTCCTGAGCCCGCGTCAGCACTCGCTCGAAAGTCTGCTGAAGTCCGGCGAGCGCCGCCTGCGCGCGCTGCGCCGTCTCAGCATCGCTCGGGCCGCGCTCGACCGCCGCATTCGCAAGGAGACAGCCTCGGCGCTCGGTGTCGCTAGCCGTGCCCTCCACGATGGCCTGGAAGTAGCGTCGGAGCGCCGCGAGGGGCTCGGTCTCCGCCTCGCGCAGGAGCGTCGCCCCGGCCTCGTCCTGCTGCCGGTAGCGGTCGAGCGCGGCGAGCCAGAGCGCCTGCTTGTCGCCGAAGGTCTGGTAGAGCGAGCTGCGGCTGATCCCGAGCGCGTCCACAAGGTCCTGCACCGAGACGGCTTGGTAGCCGCGCGCCCAGAAGAGCGCGACGGCGCGGTCGAGCGCGGCGTCGGGGTCGAAGGCTTTGGTGCGGGGCATCGAACAGGAGGAGAGTTGGCAAGGGGAACGCTCCCGCTCGGCGACGGTTCGGGCGGCGCTGGGCTGACGCCGCGCTGTCACCGCGCCGCCGTACCTTTTCCCGCCTCTCGACCTCCCGATCCCCCACCGTGATCACCTACGTCTCCGGCACGCTCGCCCACAAGTCGCCGACCGAAGCCGTCGTCGACGTGCAGGGGCTAGGCTACGCCGTGCTCATCCCGACCTCGTCGTTCGAGAAGCTGCCGGCCGAGGGCAAGCCGGTCAAGCTGCTCACGCACTACCACGTCCGCGAGGACGCCGCCGTGCTCTTCGGCTTCGCCACCGATGCCGAGCGGACCCTCTTCCGGGCGCTCGTCGGCGTCTCCGGCATCGGGCCGAAGCTGGCGCTCGCGGCGCTCTCGGCGATGACGCCGGACGCGCTCCGCGACCACATCCTCGAGGGCGATGCGAGCGTGCTGACGCGGATCCCCGGCGTCGGCAAGAAGACGGCCGAGCGGCTGGTGGTCGAGCTCAAGGACCGGTTGGCGGGTCTCGACGGGTTCGACGGCGCGACGGCCGTCGGCGGCGACGGCACGGCGAGCGTCCGGGCCGACGCCCGCGCGGCGCTCGAGTCGCTCGGCTTCGCGCGGGCCGAGGCCGAGAAGCGCATCCGCAAGGCGCTCCGCGACGAGGGGGGCGCGGTGACGGCCGAGGAGCTAATCCGCCTCGCGCTGCGGTAGACAGCCCGAGACGCATCTTACCAAACAGTCTCTTAACGCTGGCGTAAAGTGCGAGCCGGGCCGGCGGGGTAGCTTCGAGGCTCCGGCTTCTCCCACCTCTCCCGCGCCGCCGTGGCCGACCCCTCGTTCGACCTCTCCTCCGGCACCGTCCTGCTTGTCGACGACGAGGAAGACCTGCTCGAGCTGCTCTCGTATGCGCTGAGCAAGGAAGGCTTCGACGTGCTCACGGCCGAGGACGGGGTCGAGGCCCTGCGCGTGGCGAAGGCCGAGCGGCCGGACCTGATCGTGCTCGACATCATGATGCCTCGGATGGACGGCATCGAGACCTGCCAGCGCCTCCGCGAGGACGCCACCCTCCGCCTCGTCCCGATCCTGATGCTCACCGCGCGCGGCGAGGAGCGCGACGAGATCATCGGCCTCGACGCCGGGGCCGACGACTACCTCACCAAGCCGACCTCCCCCAACCTCTTGGTCTCGCGCGTCCGCGCGCTCCTGCGCCGCACCGAGCGCACCGAGGCCGCCACCACCAGCCAGCTCCGCGTCCACGACCTGGTGATCGACCGCGACCGCTACCTCGTCATACGCGAGGCTGACGGCAAGGAGGAGGAGTTCAGGATGCCGCGCAAGGAGTTCGAGCTGCTCTACTTCCTCGCCTCGCACCCCGGCCGCGTGTTCACGCGCGAGGAGCTGCTCAACCAGGTGTGGGGGCCGGACGTCTACGTCGTGGACCGGACCGTGGACGTGCACGTCCGCAAGATCAGGGAGAAGGTCGGGAGCGACTACATCGAGACGGTCAAGGGCATCGGGTACAAGCTGTCCGAGTCGCTGGCGTAGCCGGCGTCTCTGCGCGCGTAGCTTGGGCACCCCGCCAGACCGTCCCGCCCCGTGGCCGACGCCGCCCCCGACTCCCCGCTCAACGATGCGCCGCCGCTGGTGCGGCGCGTCAACCGGCTGGCGCTCAAGACGGCGGCCGTCACCGGGGCTGTCGCGGGCATCGTCGCCTTCGGGGTATTGCTGGCGATGCCGAGGGGGCTGGTGGCGGCTCCGCTCGTCGGGTTGGCCGCCGGCCTCGCGGCCTACGCGACCGTGCAGACGCTCGTAGCGCGGCGGCTGGAGCTGGCCCGCGACACCCTCCGCTCGGCGCGCAAGCGGCGCTTCGAGGCCCTCGGCCAGATCCGCTCGGCCGAGGACCGGGACGAGCTCGACGAGCTGCTGTGGCAGGTCTACCGCGCCGGCCGGGTGCTCCAGCAGGAGATCGAGCGGCTGGAGCAGCTCGAAAACTACCGCCGCGAGTTCCTGGGCAACGTCTCGCACGAGCTCAAAACCCCGATCTTCGTCATCTCCGGCTTCGCCGAGCAGCTCCTCGACGGAGCGATCGACGACCCCGCCGTCAACCGCCGGTTCGTCGACAAGATCGGCCGCAACGCGCTCCGGCTCAACAACCTCGCGCGCGACCTGCTGGCGATCTCGCGGATCGAAAGTGGCGAGCTGCAGATGACCCACGCCGCCTTCTCGGTGGCCGCGCTCGTCGAGGAGGTGGCCGACGCGCTCGAGCCGGTCGCCGAGGCGAAGGAGGTGACGGTGCTCCAGCGCCTCCCGCCCCACCTCCCGCCCGTCACCGGCGACCGCGAGCAGCTCCGCCAGGTGCTCATCAACCTGGTCGACAACGCGATCAAGTACAACAACGTCGGCGGCCGGGTCGAGGTGGCCGCCCGCGCGACGACCGACGGGACCGTGCGCGTCAGCGTGGTCGACGACGGCATCGGGGTTCCACCGGAGGAGATCCCGCGCCTCACCGAGCGGTTCTACCGCGTGGACCGGAGCCGGAGCCGCTCGCAGGGCGGCACGGGCCTCGGCCTCGCCATCGTCAAGCACATCCTCGAGGCCCACCGGCAGCGCCTCCGCATCGAGAGTCGGCCCAATTATGGCTCGTCGTTTTCGTTCGAGCTACCGGCCGCCGAGCAGCGGGCGGGACGCAGAGAGCCGAGGCCCGCCTAGCTGGTCCGAGGGCTTGCCGGACGGGCGGGCTGCCCGCTGGCCGATAGCTGCCAGCCGATAATCGTCGAAACGAGCGTACACTCCGCTAACGCACCTCCGCCCGAACCCCATGAGCACGCTGGCCGAGCTAATCAAGCAGCCCCGATTCGCCTCCCCGTCGCACGAGGCGCTGCTCAGCGTCCTCGTCACCTACCCGCAGGTCATGGGCGCGCTGGCCGACACGATGGGGGCCTGCGACCTGACTCCGTCGCAGTACAACGTGCTGCGGATTCTGCGCGGTCGCCACCCCGCGCGCGCCACGTGCAGCTACATCGGCGAGCGCCTGATGGACCGCACGCCTGACGTGACGCGCTTGCTCGACCGCCTCGGGAAGGCCGGCTTGGTGGACCGCTGCCGCTCGGAGCGCGACCGCCGCACCGTCGAAGTGTGGATCACCGAGGCCGGGCTCGAGCGGCTCGAGAAGCTCGACGATCCGGTAGCCGCGACGATCCGCCGCCTGACGGCTCACCTGAGTGCCGAGGAAAGTCGGACCCTCTCGGCCCTGTTGGAGAAGCTACGCGCCGGCGCGGCGGTGGGCGAGAAGACGGGCAGGTGAGAGCGTGGAGGGCGGGTACGGCGGTGCCTCCCACGCTCTGCCGCTCTGCCTGCTTCGTGCTGCTCGCCTTCAGGCCGCCAAGCTCGGGTCAGGCCGTGACCTCTTCGGCCGCCGAAACGGCCTTCGGCGCGACGAGCGTGCGCCACGCGGCGTGCTCGTCGCGGCCCTCGACGGCGTCGAGGTAGGCGGCTTGGAGCTCCTCGGTGATCGGCCCGCGCCGGCCCTGGCCGACGGTGATGTGGTCGACGGACCGGATCGGGGTCACCTCGGCGGCGGTGCCGGTGAAGAACAGCTCGTCCGCGATGTAGAGCGCCTCGCGCGGGATCAGCTTCTCCTTGGTCTCGTAGCCGCGCTCCTCGGCGAGCGCGATGATGGTGTCCCGCGTGATGCCGGGCAGCACCGAGAGGCCGGTCGGCGGCGTATAGAGAGTGCCGCCCTTGACGATGAACAGGTTCTCGCCGCTGCCCTCCGAGAGCAGCCCGTTGATGCTCAGCGCGATGCCCTCGGTGAAGCCGTTCTTGATGGCCTCCATCTTGATGAGCGCCGCGTTGAGGTAGTTCGCCCCGGCCTTCGCCAGCGACGGCGTCGTGTTCGGCGCGTTCCGGTTCCACGACGACACCTGCACGTCGACGCCCTGCTCGAGGGCCTCGGGTCCCAGGTACTTCCCCCACTCCCACACCGCGATCACGGTCTCGACCGGGTTGCCCAGCGGGTTGACGCCCATCGGGCCGTGCCCCCGGAAGACGAGCGGGCGGAGGTAGCACGCGTCGAGACCGCTCTCGGCGACGGTGTCGACGCACGCCTGGCACAGATCGTCGAGCGAGTAGCCGGCCTCCATCCGGTGGATCTTGGCGGAGTCGAGGAGCCGCTGCATGTGCTCCTCGAGCCGGAAGATGGCCGGGCCGTCGTCGGTCTGGTAACAGCGGATGCCCTCGAACACGGACGAGCCGTAGTGGACGACGTGCGAGAGGACGTGGATGGTCGCCTCTTCGTGAGGGACGAGATCGCCGTTGAACCAGATCTTGTAGGGCATAGCAGCCGGGTCGGGTGAAGGGGAGGCCGAGCAGGAGGTGGGGCCGCTAGATACTGAGCACGACGGGGGCGAGGTTCCGGCAGCGCTCGCCGCGCCCCACTTTCGCCACGTTCCTGCGGTCTCTGGGTGGTCCTACCGTCTCACGGGGACGACGGCGTAGCGGGCGATCGTCCACAGGATCTTGGCCGACGCCTTGGCGGTGCCCTTGAGCGTGCCGGTGATCTTCGAGACCCCGATCCGCCTGCGGTACGAGACCGGCACCTCGGCGCAGCGCAGCCCGGCGCGCACGGCTTTGATCTGCATCTCGACGGTCCAGCCGTAGGTCGTGTCCTGCATCCCGAGCGCGAGCAGATCGGCGAAGCGGATGGCGCGGAACGGACCGAGGTCGGTGAAGCGGGCCCCCCACAGCCACCGCATCAGCGTGCAGGCGATCCGGTTGCCGACAAGCGCTTGCGGCAACATCGCCCCGGCTTCTCGGCTCCCCGTCATCCGGGAGCCGACGACGAAGTCGGCCTCGCTGCGCCGGATTGGATCAAGGAGTCGGTCCATCTCGTCGGGGTGGTCGGAGTAGTCGCCGTCGAGGAAGACGACCACGTCGGGCTGCCTCGTCTCGGCGTAGGCGATGCCGCGCAGGCAGGCCCAGCCGTAGCCCTGCCGCTGCTCGCGCAGGACGGTCGCCCCGGCGGCCTCGGCGTTGCGCGCGGTCTCGTCGGTTGAGGCGTTGTTGACGACCACGACCTCGTCGACGGCCTCGGGGATGTCGCCGACGACGCGGGCGATGGAGCGGGCCTCGTTGAAGGCCGGGATGATGACGAGAACCTTCACGAGCGGCGGGAGGAAGCGGCCGAAGGACGGGGGAGGGGCGAAGCTACCGCGCTACGCCGTGGCGGGCCATCACGTGGTCGTCACTCGCGTCCTCACCCACCCTGGGCGTCGATGAGTCCGAGTGCTTCCACCACCTCGGACGCGAGCGTCCATCGGTCCACGAACGCGGCGACCGATCCGATCTCTCCGACGCCGCCGGTGACGGCCACGCGCTCGCCGGTGAGGTCGTAGCTCAGAGCGAGGCCGAGCAGCGCGACCTCGGTCCCCGAGGCGTTGAGAATCTCGCCTGCATCGCGGGAGAGTGCGACGAGCACCTCGAAGCCGGTCTGGACCCGCGTCGCCGTGTAGCGGACCTCGACCCGGATCGAATCTTCCTGCCCGGCGGGCCGAACGGTGTAGATCACCGTCGCCGCTCGCGGTCGTTCCACGCTCGCCACTGTCAGGCGCTGCGAGATGATCCCGGCGATCATGGTGGGGACGTCCACTGCGAGCGCAGGCATGGCAGGCAGGCGAACCTCGGCGCTGCTCACCGCGCCTCCCTCCGGCGGCGTCGCCTCGATGCGGTACGCCTGGCCGGCGAGCGGGCGGAAGGCGGCGACGAAGGCCGTGCCGGTCGTCCCATCGTCGAGCCGCACCGTGGAGTCCTGCCAGACGAGGATGTCGCCGCTCGCGAGGTCCGTCGAGGTGACGCGGGCGGAGCCGGGCGCGGCCCCGTCTCGCTCGGCGATGGCCTGCACGCGGACGGCCTGCGTGTCCCGCCGCGCGTCGAGGATCCCGTAGAGCGCGAACGGTCGGTCCGAGGGCGCGAACGGGTCGAAGGCATCGCTGCACCCGGCGAGGGCGAGGGTCAGAACGAGGAAGGGGAGGGCCGTCTTCAGGGTGGAAGGAGTCGAGAAGATGGAGAGGTAGAGAGCGGGGCCGTTGCGTGCTGATCCTACTCAGCTGCTTCTACTCAAAGGCTACGCGGAGGCCGACCGACGGGATCAGCGGGAACTGGTCCACGCGGTCGGCGCGGAGCGCGTCGTAGTAGAAGAAGTTGGCGCGGTCGGTGGCGTTGATGAGACTCGCCTGGAGCGTGAGGAGCGCCGGGCCGAGGTCGAGGTCGCGCTCGGCTGAGAGGTCGAGGCGGTAGTAGGTCGGTGTCAGGCCGCGGAAAGGGGCGGCCTCGGGGAGCGTGGTCGGCGTGCCCGGCTCGGTGAGGAAATCGCGGTCGGGGCCGGGCGGGCCGAGGTCGTCGTAGACCCCGAGGAGCCGGGTGAAGGGCCGGCCGGCGGCGAGCTGCCACCGCGCCGCGAGCCGCCACGGCCCGCGCTGCCACCCCCCGACGAGGCTGAGGCGGTGGCGACGGTCGTGCGGCGGCCGGTAGTCCTCGCGCGCGTTGTGGTACGTCGAGGCCGAAAGGCCGTAGCTGGCGAGCAGCAGCAGCGGGGCGCGCCGCCACTCGGCGCGCAGGTCGAGGCCGAAGACCTCGCCGTGGGAGCGGACCAGGCCGCGCTCGCCCAAGAGCACCTGCACATCCGCGAGCTGCTTGGCGTAGCCCTCGGCTCCGACGAGCACGCCCGGCGCAGGCCGAAGCTCGGCCCCGAGGATGGCGTGGAGCGCGCGCGGCGTCGGTGCGCCCTCTGGAATCGACGCCCACGCCGTGAACACGTCGCCGATGTCCCGCTCGTCGTTCAGCCCGATGATCTCCTGCCGGTACACCCCGAGCGCGGTGCTGAACGTAGCCTTTGGGGACGCCATCCACGAGGCGCGCAGCCGGGGCTCGAACGAGAGCGCGCGCCGCTGCGACGGGAACGTCTGGAGCCGCAGCCCCGGCTCGACGCGGACGCCGCGCCCGAGATCGAGCTCGGCCTCGGTGAAGAACGTGCCCTCGGTCGTGTTCTCGCGCGTCGGGCGGTCGGTGCGGTCGAAGGTGTAGGCGAACTGCAAGGTCTGCCCGCCGAAGCCGAGGCGGACCTCGGCGCGCTCCAGGAAATAGGCGAGCGCGAACTGCCCGCCGAAGCTCTTCACGTCCGCGTCCCGCGCCGGGGCCCGGTCCGGCTCGAAGGACGACCGGTAGGCCGAGTAGCTCGCCGTCACGTCGAGCGCCGCCGCGAGCGAGGGCGGGAGGTAGAAGAAGCGCCCGCCGACGGCCTCGTTGGTCCAGTCGATCCGGGTCCGGTCCTCGGTCCCGCTGATGTCCCCGGCGTCGGTCGTCCGGATGCCGGTGAGGCTGATGAAGCTCGCCGGCCCGGTGAAGAAGTGCACCTTCCCGAAGGCGTCGCCGAAGCGGTACGGCAGCGCCTCGCCGAGCAGCGGCTCGGCCACGCGCTCGACCACGGACTCGCGCACGCTGAGCACGAACGACGCCTCGTCGGGCACGATCGGCCCCTCGACCCGGACCGCCGTCAGGAACGGCGCGAGCGACGCCGACCCGCCGAAGCGCTGCTTATTCCCGTTGCGCGTCGCCACGTCGATCACCGACGAGATGCGCCCGCCGTAGCGCGCCCCGAAGCCGCCGGCGTAGACGTCGGCGCGCTGCACGATCTCGGCCGGGACCGCCGAGTAGAACCCGACGATGTGGAACGGCTGGAAGAGCCGCACCCCGTCGACGAGCACCAGGTTCTGGGTCGGCGTCCCGCCGCGGACGTAGAGCTGCCCGCCGCGGTCGCCGAGGGTCACGATGCCGGGCTGCACGGTGAGCATCCCCGCGAGGTCGCCGCTGAGGTCGGGCGCGGGGAGCAGAGCGAGGTCGGCCGGGCGAAGCTGGACGAGGCCGGCCGGCGACGAGGAAGACACTCCCGCCGAGGTCTCGACGGTGACGGCGTCGAGCGCCGCCTCGGTCGGGACGAGGGCGATCTCCAGCGTTCGCCGGTCTCCGAAGGCGAGCTCGAGCGTGTCGGCGAAGGGCTCGTAGCCGAGTGCCGTAGCGGCGAGCGCGAAGCGCCCCGGCAGCAGCCCGCCGAAGGCGAAGCGCCCGTCGCGGTCCGTCGCCCGCCCGACGCGCGGCCTGCCCTCCATACTCAGCACGACCGCCGCGCCGGGCACGGCCTCACCGCCCTCGGCACCGACCACGCGCCCGGTGACGGCCGCCCGCTGCGCCTCGGCGCGCGAGCCGATCAGGACGAGCATGCAGAAGAAGAGAGCGAGAGGCCGCATGGCGCGGAGGCAGGAAAACGGCCCGCAAGATAGCACGGCCGTTTCCCAACAGCGAGGCGCTTGTGAGGCACTGCCGCGTGCCTTACTTCTTCCGCTTCGCCGCCTTCACCTCGACCGCCGCCTCAGCGATCTGGGCCGAATCGCCGCCGACGGGAGTTGCCTCCTCCATCGTGCCGTAGCGGGCGTGCATCCGGTCGAGCAGGCCCTCGATGTGCGCCGGGCGGAGGGCCGCCAGGTCGGCCGCGCCGCAGTAGTGCCGCGCCGCGACCAAGAGCGCCGCCCGGTCGATCCCGTAGCCGGCGGCCGTCTCGATGAGGTCCTCGACGGTCGGGCCGGAGGCGACGGGCGCGTCCTCGATCTCCAGCGTCTCCGGCTCGGCGGTCTGCTGCGGCTGCGGGCCGTCGCCGACCAGGCCTAGAAAGTCGCTGAACACCGGGTTTGTCAGCTCGAGGCCGACCGGCAGGCCGGGCACGTTGCTCTTGACGACCGTCGCGACGCGCACCGTCTCGAAGCCCTCGACGCGGACCGACAGATCGACCATCACGTCGACGAAGTATTCCAAGCCCCCGGTGGTGAGGGGCAGGACGCGGCCGAGCTGGTTCTCCTCCTGCTCTTCCTTGCCCTTCGCCGCAATCTGGTCGGTGATGACAACGCACGCGCCGGAGTCGACGCACAGGCGGCGGAGGACTTCCTGGAGGACGAGCTGGTCGGACTGGAGCTCCTCCGCCGAGGGCTGAGCCGTCGGGTCGCCGGTGCGGGCGCGGACCGCCTGGATGGTCTGACGGTGCTTCCGGCCGAAGTACATCGCCCAACTGTCGAGCGCGTAGCAGCCGTAGCCCTGCTCCCGGCCCTGGCCGTCGAGCGCCCAGTCGATGAACTCGGGCAGCTCGTCCGGATGCTGGATCTCGAGCGCGTCGAAGCTCGAGCCGTCGGCACCCGGTAGGAGGCGGCCCTTGCGCTCGGTGTCGAAGAAGCAGAGACGGCCGAGGTCGGCGTCGGCGAGGGAAGCGGCGAAGACGCTCTTGCCCGCGCCCGCCGCGCCGCGCACGGCCATGACGAGGCGGCGCTGCTGCGGCCGGCGGCTGAGAGGGTTGATGCGCGTGGTCATGGAGATAGAAGGCTAGGTGGGGTGTTCAGAGGAGGAGAGGACCCTCGGCGCAAGGATATCGCCCGCCGGTGACAACGCCGTGTCATAGCGTCCGGTCGGGAGGAGCCGCACGGTCTCTGTCGCCGCTCCTCCCCGTACCTTCCGGCCATGAGCCGAGCGTTCACCAAAGAAGACTCGGGCGGCGGGCCGGTGATGATCCCGCCCCGCGCCCCGCTCCCGCCGGGCGCGACGAACTACGTCACGGCCCGTGGCCTCGCCCTGCTCCACGCCGAGCGCGACGAGCTAGAGGCCGAGCGCACCGCCCTCGACGCCGTGGAGGACGAGGACGAGCGGAAGCGCTCGCTCGCCGTCAACACCGGTCGCCTCGCTGACCTCGAAGCCCGTCTCACCACGGCTCGAGTCCTCGAGCACGATCCGCTCCCCGACGAGGTCCGCTTCGGCGCAACCGTTACGCTCGCCACCCCGTCCGGCGACGAGCGCCGCTTCACCATCGTCGGCGTCGACGAAGCCGCGACGGCCCCGGACCGCGTCGCCTTCTTCGCCCCGATTGCTCGCGCTGTCACCGGGCAGAAGGTGGGCGACACGATCACGCTCCAGACCCCGCGCGGCGAGGAGGTGCTTACGGTCACGGCGATTGCTTACGAGTGATCGCGGCGGCACTCGTCCGTCGCCTGTCCGTTATGGTCCGACGCGTCGCGGTCGCTAAGGACGACGCGGCGGCGTGGGAGGTAGCGTCCGTCGTCAAGGTTCAGCCGCAGCCCGTGCTTACGCCGCAATTTTGGCAGGAATGGTACGCGTCGGCGCGGATCGTGATGCCGCTGCAGTTGGGTCAGGCGGAAGCGTTCTACACTACGCGGCCCGGCCAAGAGGTGGCATTTGCGAGAGCGAAATGGATGTCAGGTCGGCCCTCTCGCTCGCGTGTTCTATCGTCAATCCGATGATATGCCCCTCAACGTCATAATCCAGCAAGAGGTCACGCTCTACCTCGGCGGTGTCGGCGCTCTGCCCCTCGCGAAGAGCGATGTAGAGCGTGTCGGTATCTGGAAAGTACTCAAACGTCATGACTCGGGGGGGTCGGGAGGTCTGTAGCTGCGGTCCGGGAAGGCGTTGTGCAGCTTCCCGGCCTCGGTAATGACGCGTAGGTGCTTGCCGAGTTCTGGAATGTAGCGCCAGTACCGGATGCGCCCGTCGGACTGTACTTCTGTGGTCTCGGGATCGGCTATGGCCTGCTCACACCATTCTAGCTTGAGGTAGGCGCGCTTGACGAGGACCACGTCCCTGAAATAATGAGTTTGCTTCATGAGAGCTAAGTCTCCGTTTCACCCCGCGCCCGTCATTGCGAGGAGCGCAGCGACGCGGCAATCTCCTACCGTTTGCTCCCTTTCCAAGAAGCAGGTTCATTCTTGTTAATCTTTGCTGAGAGTATTTAACAGGCGGGCGAGATCAGCTTCCAACGCTCCGAGGAGATTCGCTTGCACGAGAGTAAACGTGTGGGGGTCCACTGACTCGGGCGTGTGAGCACCAGAGTACTTTCTGAACACCTCGGCCAGATCCGTTCTCTTCTTAGCGACTTTCCCGGCTTTACCGTGATCCACGTCATGTTCGTTTAGCGTGCGAAGAGCATTCACGTCCTGGAATGAGCCAATCGGTTGCATGGTGTCTAGGCGTGTGCCTACCCCTTCCTTGAACAGGAAATACAAACCCTCAATGAACGACTTGTAGCTATCAATGTCATCCGTATGACTATCCAAGCCTGAGGCTAGAACAGAGAGCGTCTTATTCGTCGGTTTGAAAAGGTCTTTCCCATGCTTAGCAGCGTGAACCTCATTAATTTGAGATACTAAGAGCTTAATAGCGTCAGATGATTCTTTGATGCTTTGAGCTAGCCCGCCCGAAATAGAGGCGCTGCTCTGGAATGCGGAGTAAAAGTCAGGATGGTATTGAAAAAGTTTCTTGAGGAGAATATCATTTCTGGTCCGTGGACCTGTTCTGACGTTAGCATTAACCGTCTTCTGAAATCGCAGGTAATCGTTATCTGTTGCTTCCTGCCCTTTTTCTACCTGTTCTGCCAGCCCAGATAAGAAGGTCTTGATGAACGAAGCCAAATGTTTGTGCTGTTCTTTTTCCAAACCTGACCTCATCAGGTGGCACGTAAGAGTAACGACAGATTGAACGAGAGTCCTGTTGCGCAACAGTTTTTCTGGATGAGCAAGGTTCCTGTTCAGAATATCCAGTGCACCTTTGACCCTCTTGGCTACTGCTGAATTCCCGGAAAACGCCTTGTTGTCCTCGAATACTTTTTTGACATCGTCAAGTCGAAGCCCGGCGTCCAGCCCTTCGATCTCCAAAGTTACAACCTTGGCCAGAATATCGAAGTAGGCATATCGCTTATTTGAGATAGGGGTGACTTCCGAAAAAAAGTCATGTTTGGCTACTCGGACGCAATAATCTCGAAGCTTGCTGTGAACAGCATTTAGCTTCTCACTGGTATTAAGTCGAAGGCCCTCTTGCAAGCGCAGAAAGAACTCCTTCTGATCCTCTTCGCTCGCTTCAGTTATCTCGTCATACTCCAATTCGTAGTCATCAAATGCATCCATTATGTCGTCTGAAAGATCTTTATGGGTTTTTCCACCGAAAACCTTTTGTGATTCTTTACTCAGTTCTAAGTCACCATCGAAAAATTCCCATATAGCAATTAGACGTTGCTGTCCATCCAGGACCTCAAACTCTTCTGGAGTGTCTGACGTTTTGTGAAAATAGAGCTTCGGAAGCCTCCAGCCTCTCAGAATAGAATCTATCAGTTTCTGCTTCTGTTTGGTATTCCAGACCTCCTCTCTCTGCCACTCCGGGATCTCATATCTGTCGCGCCGTTTATAAATCTTATCTAGCGCACGGCTTTTGGCAATCATCTTCATAGCATGGAGGTTTAAGTGCAGAGGTATAAAAGACAACCGGCTTCAATAGATGAAGCCGGGCATCCAATGTCCTAATGATTCATTCAAGAATCAACCGCAGCCCGTGGACGCTCCGCAGTTCGGGCAACTGTAGCACGCGCCGGCGCGGATGGTGATGCCGCCGCAGTTGGGGCAGGCGGGGGCGTCCTCCTGGTTGCGGAACGCGGTCTTCTGCGCGGGCTGTGCCGCGCCGCCCCGGTCGGCGGTCTGCATGAAGATGTCGACGGTCTGGCCGACGAGCGGGCCGGGCGTGCTCGGCCCCTCGAACATGCTCATCTGGACTTCGTCGGCAGCAGGGCCGCTGCGGTCCACCTCGGCCGCAACGGCTGCGCTAGGGTTTCCGGCACCCTCCCCGACGTCGTCGGTGATCGAGGGCGACTCGGACTCTGGCGCGGCGTGGCCGAGGAACTTGACCGAGCAGTACCGGAAGATGTAGTCCATGATGGACTTCGCGATCGGCACCCGGGGGTTGTTGGTGAACCCGGCCGGCTCGAAGCGCATGTGGGAGAACTTGGCGCACAGGTCCTCGAGCGGGACGCCGTACTGGAGCGCGAGGCTGATGGCCGTGGCGAAGGCGTCCATCATGCCGCTGACGGTCGAGCCCTGTTTCGCCATCGTGATGAAGATCTCGCCGGGCAGGCTGGTGTCCGGGTAGAGGCCGATGTGGAGGTAGCCCTCGTGGCCCGCGATGGAGAACTTGTGGGTGATCGACGGGCGCTCGTCGGGGAGCCGCTTGCGGATGGGCTGGTAGACGACGCGCTCGATGACCTCCGCCTCGCCGAGGACGGCGTCCTTCATCGCCCCGTCGCCGGACAGCTCGACGTCTTTGTTCTTCGTGTTGCCGCCTTCCTTGGTCGAGAGCGGCTGGCTGCGCTTCGAGTTCTCGCGGTAGATGGCGACGGCCTTGAGGCCGAGCTCCCACCCTTGCTGGTACGCGCCCGCGATGTCCTCGGGCGTGGCGCTCTCGGGCAGGTTGACGGTCTTCGAGATCGCGCCGGAGATGAACGGCTGGCAGGCGGCCATCATCTTGATATGCCCGGCGTAGTGGATCGAGCGCTCGCCGTTGTGCGGCTTGAAGGCGCAGTCGAAGACGGGCAGGTGCTCGTCGCGCAGCGCGGGCGCGCCCTCGATGGTGTCGTGCTCGTCGATGTAGGCCAGAATCTCCTGCCGCTCCGACTCGGTGTAGCCGAGCGCAGTCAGGGCGTAGTCGACCGACTGGTTGACGATCTTCATCATGCCGTCGCCCTTGCCGGCCAGGAGCTTGTACTTGACGAGCGCGATGTCGGGCTCGATGCCCGTCGTGTCGCAGTCCATCATGAACCCGATCGTGCCGGTCGGTGCCAAGACCGTCGCCTGGGCGTTGCGGTAGCCATACGCCTCGCCGAGCGCGACCATCCGGTCGGCGGACTCTTGCGCCGCCTCGCGGAGGTAGGCCGGGCAACTCGGGTCGATGCCGGCGACGGCGTCGCGGTGCATCCGCATCACCTCGAGGAACGGCTCTCGGTTCTTCTCGAACCCGTTGAAGGGGCCGATCTTCTCGTTGGCCGCGATCTCGGCCGAGCGGGCGTAGCCCTCGCAGTGCTCGATCGCCATGAGGGCGGCGGCGACGGCGCGGCCCTCGTCGGAGTCGTAGGGCAGGCCCATCGACATCAAGAGCGCGCCGAGGTTGGCGAAGCCGAGCCCGAGCGGCCGGTAGTCGTGCGAGTTGCGGGCGATCTGGTCGGACGGGTAGCCCGCGTTGTCGACCAGGATCTCCTGCGCGGTCAGGAAGAGACGCGAGGCGGCGCGGAAGCGCTCGACGTCGAACGTGCCGTCCTCGGTCTGGAACTTGCGCAGGTTGAGGGACGCGAGGTTGCACGCCGAGTTGTCGAGGAACATGTACTCGGAGCAGTTATGCACGGCCACGCCGTTCGCGGCGAAGTGGCTCGTGGCCGGCTCCGTAAGGTCGTACACTGGCTCGACGCCGAGCAGCACGAGGCTGTCGACGCGGTCGACCAGGCGGTCGCGGTAGGTCTTGACGCGGGCATTGAGCGCGCGGAGCTGCGCGCCCTTGTCGCTCTCCTCCATGAATCCGATGGCCCGCTGGAAGCGCATCCGGCTGGATCGGCAGACGCGGAGGCTGTGCATCTGCTCGATGCGCCGCTCGCGGAGGTCGTCGCCGACCGGGAGGAGGGCCGTCATCTTGCCGAGCGGGCGGCGGTCGCGGACGATCTTCGAGCGGATGCCGAAGCTCAGCAGCAGGAGCTGCACCTGGTGCAGCAGCGTCTCGCTGGTCGAGTTGAGGCCAACGTACTGGCTCCGCGCGCCGTAGTCGACCACGACCCCGGCGGCGGTGAAGAGGCCCCGCAGGAGGGCGGCGGTCGCCTCGCGGTCGAGCCGGAGGGCGCGCTCGGTCAGGCGCTGGGCCGAGGTCTCGCCGTCGGGCGCGGCGAAGGCGGCGAGCATCCGCTGCACGGCCGCGGCCGAGGCGACGGTCGCCCGGCGCTCGGCCACGAGCACGCCGCCGCCTGCGCCGAACGAGGCGTCCTCCTGGACCACCTCGCCCAAGCGCCGGGCCACGACGCCGGCCTTCTCGGTCACAGCGCTCTCCCACACGTCCGCCGTCGCCCCGTCGCTGCCGGTCATGTCGCTCCGGCTCAGCATCAGGCCGACGAACTCGGCGGTCTCGTCCGGAAGCGCCTCAATGCCGAAGGGCGAGGGGGTGAGGCGGACGACGTCGTCGCGCGTCAGCTCGCAGGCGGGCACGTCGCCGCGGTTCTCGGTCCACACGCGGTGGTCTGCGGTGAGGCGCAGCTCGTAGCCGGCCTTGGTGCGGAGGCGGTAGACCGGCTTCATCCCGGTCTCGATGATCCGGGTGGTCGCGTGCAGCTCGCCGTCGAGGCCGACGACCTGCGGCGTGCTCCCGACCAGGCTGTCGATCCGGCGGAGGCCGTCCTCGGTGGCGACAAGCGTGTCGCCGGTGACGCACGGGTTCGAGGAGTTGATCGGGGCGGAGGCGGGGCAGGTGTGCCAGCGCTGGATCGTGTCCTCGTACTGGAGGCCGGGGTCGCCGCAGACCCACGTCCCCTCGGCGATCTGCGCCATGATCTCGCGCGCCGAGACGGTCTCGACGGTCTCCTTGGTCGTGACGGCGCGGAGCGCGTAGGGCGTGTCCGAGGCCGCGGCCTGCATGAAGGCGTCGTCGACGCGGACGGACTGGTTGACGTTCTGGAAGGCGACCGACCCGTAGGCTGGGCCGTTGAAGGAGCCGTCGTAGCCCTGCTCGATGAGGGCGTGGGCCTTACGCTCCTCGTTCATCTTGGCCGCCACGAACTCGCGGATGTCCGGGTGCCACGACTTCAGCGTCTGCATGATCGCCGCGCGGCGCGTCTTACCGCCCGACTTGATCGTGCCGCCCGTCGCGTCCTGGACCTTCATAAACGAGACCGGGCCGGAGGGGACGCCGCCGCCGGAGAGCTTCTCGCTCGTTGAGCGGAGCGTGCTCCAGTCCGCCCCGACGCCCGAGCCGAACTTGAAGAGCCGCGCCGACTCCTCCATCAGCTTCCAGATGTCGTCGATCGAGTCGTTGACGGCGATGATGAAGCACGCGCTCGCCTGCGGGCGCTCGTAGGGGTCGATGGACTGGATGGTGTCGGTCTCGCGGTCCCAGCCCCAGATGGTCTTGCCGCCGCTGTCGCGGACGCTGTACTGGTGGTGCAGACCGACGTTGAACCAGACGGGCGAGTTGAACGCGCCGTACTGGTTGGCGCAGAGCCACGTCAGCTCGTCGTAGAACGTCTCGGCGTCGGCGTCGGTGGCGAAGTAGCCCTGAGCCTGGCCCCAGTCGGCGATGGTGCGGGTGACGCGGTGGACGAGCTGCTTGAGGCTGTACTCGCGCCGGCCGTCGGCGGGGGAGCCGTTGCCGGCGGCGATGTCGCCGTAGAAGTACTTGGAGGCGACGACGTTCGCCGCGAGCTGGCTCCACGAGGCCGGGAACTCGACGTCCTTCTGCTCGAAGATGACCTCGCCGGTGTGGCTCTTGATGGCCGTGTCCCTCGTCTCCCAAGCGAGGCTGTCGAGGGGAGCGTCGCCCGAGGTGGAAAAGGTTCGGTCGACGGAGAGGCCGTGGGCTGGGGAGGGCACGTTCTTGCGAGACATGGATGGAGGCCGTTATTGATCGTAGGGGCGAGGACGGTTCGCGCAGGGCGTATCTGGTAAATAACGAGCCGCGTCCGCCTTCTGCAAGTCAACTTGCCCACACGATATCTACAGCCGTGCACACCGTTTTCTGCAGACTTGTCCACACCGCCCTACCACACCGAGGCAGGGCTGGCGCCACCCAATCGGTGATTCGATGTCCGTTATTCTGATCCATGCACCATGCGACGGTGTGTGTGGATAACCTCGTCTCGCCGCGCCAGCCCTGGCCAGGAACAATAACAGCCCTCCGTCCAGGCCGATAACGGGTATCGCGCGGCTTGTAAGGCACCGTCTTCGGACAGCGCCGACGGCTGAACCGCCCGCTCGCCACGCGCTCACAGGCTCGGCGCAGACCGGCACGCCGGGGCTAAGGGCCTATCCGGAAAGTCGGCTTGACCAGCGGAGCCTGAGCGAACGGCTCCTGCGCAAGGCGCGCGAAGCAGACGATGCGCCAGCATCGGCGATGCAGCGCAACGCCGCGCAGGGACCGTGCAGCCAGGCGCAGCCGAGAGGGCTTTTCGAATAGGCCCTAAGAACCGTCGAACGCACCGGCGATGAGCGCGTCGGCCTCGATCTCTACGAGCAGGGCCGGGTCCACGAGGGCCGAGACCTCGACGAGCGTAGACGCTGGGCGGATATCGCGGAAGACTTCGCCGTGGGCGCGGCCGACCTCCTCCCAGCGCGAGGCGTCGGTGACGTAGATCCGCGTTCGCACGACATCGCCGAAGTCAGCACCGGCTCGGCGGAGCGCGGCCCCGATGTTGCGAAGCGCCTGCACGGCCTGCTCGTAGGCGTCGCCCGGTGCCACCACGTCGCCGTTCTCGTCCGTTGCCGTGGTTCCGGCGACCCAGACGAACGGGCCGACGCGGACGGCGCGGGCGTACCCGACGACCGGCTCCCACGCGGCCCCGCTCGAGAAGACGGTTCGTTTCATCGAGACGGGGGCCGGGTCGGACGGCGAGCGGCGAGTTGCTTAGAAGTCATCGTCGTCAAAGACGAGATCGTCGTCCTCGAGATCGCCGTCCTCGAACTCTTCGTCCTCGAGGTCCGCCTCGTCGAAGTCGTCCTCGTCGAGGTCTAGGTCGTCTTCATTGAGGTCCAGGTCCTCGTCGTCAAGGTCCAGGTCGTCGTCGAACTCGGTATCGTCGGGGGAGGGGGAGGCGAGTGGCGTCGCCAGAGCGTGCGGGGTCATGGCATGATCGGCTGGCAGGTGGAGGAGGGCCGGGCGAAACTTCGAGCCGTCTTGGCAGCGTCCCCGGCGGTGGGATGGTAGTTTACGAAGCTCGTCCCCGTTTGCACCACACCACGCCTGAGAAAACGCACGACCACGCCCTATGTATGACGCCGAACGCAGTGCCTATCCGCACCCCGACGACTTCAAGGTGATGCGGCCCGAGTACGACGAGCCGGAGGACGGCGGCGACGTGCAGGCCGCCATCACGGTCGCCCCCTTCCGGGTCGTCGGCCACAGCGCGAGCCGGCCCGGAGCCCGCCGCGCCGCGCTCTACGAAGCCCAGAAGACCTACCGCAACTACCACCCCTCGCACCGCATCCCGAGCCCCTACCCCGACGCGTTCGTCGACCTCGACGGCACCACCTGGACCAGGGTCAAGGCCAGCCAGCGCGCCGACCTCGGCGACTACAAGTTCGTCCTCGAGGGCGACGACGAGGAGGACTACGCCGACATCGAGCAGATGCTCGCGTGGGACGTCCGCACGTCCACCGACGAGGAGTAGGCCGTCGCCACGTTACGCTTTGGTGAGCGCGCGCTGAGACTCTCGGCGCGCGCTTTTTCGCTAGAGGCCGCGTCGCTATGTTGTCTCCCGTTCTGCTAAGCATCGTATTCGGCGACGGACCTTTCCGCACGTCATCCCCGCGCAGGCGGGGACCCACAGGAGGTGCTGGCCGGTGGGTCCCCGATTGGGGTCGGGGATGACTGTTCTTCAGACACCGAAGTCAGATCATAGACTTGGGGTTCCACCCTCGTGACGATGCCCATGCTCCGCCCGCTTCTGCTGCTCCTCGCCCTCGCCGGCTGCACCACGATGCAGCCCGACCGCGACGCACCGCCCGGGCCGGCGGTTCAGCTTCAGGCCGGGCCTATGCTCGGCTACGCCACCCACCGCGAGGCGACGGTCTGGGTCCAGACCACCGGACCGGCGGAGGTGCAGATCGACTACACCTTGGAAGGCTCCCACGTGTTCGATAGCACACCCGCCGTGCAGACCAGCGCGGAGGACGATCACATCGCGCTCTTCAAGATCACTAACCTGGAGCCGGGGCTGCGCTACCTCTACGGAGTCCGGATCGACGGCGCTCCGGTATCTACGGGGCGCGGCTCGCTCTTCTTCGAAACGCAGCCGCTGTGGCAGTGGCGCACCGACCCGCCGGCCTTCACCGCTGCCGTCGGCTCGTGCGCCTACGTCAACGACCCACCCTACGACCGGCCGGGCGATGGCTACGGCGGCGACTACCAGATCTTCGAGTCCATCCGCGCACTCGACCCGGACCTGATGCTCTGGACCGGCGACAACGTCTACCTCCGCGAGGTCGATTGGTGGAGCGAGGCCGGCATCCGCACCCGCTACGCCCACACGCGCCGCCTGCCGGAGATGCAGGGCCTCCTCGCCAACCAGCCGAACTACGCGACGTGGGACGATCACGACTTCGGCCCTAACAACTCGGACCGGTCCTACGTCTTCAAGGGCGCGGCGCTCGCCGCCTTCACTGACTACTGGGCGAACCCGACCTACGGCCTGCCCGAGCTGCCCGGCGTCTTCGGCCACTTCCAGTGGGGCGACGTCGAGTTTTTCCTGCTCGACAACCGCTACCACCGCACCCCGAGCAACCTGGTCGAGACCGAGCCGCGCCACCTCCTCGGCGAGGCGCAACTCACGTGGCTCCTCGACGCGCTCGCGGCGAGCCACGCGCCGTTCAAGATCGTCGTCCAGGGCGGCCAGGTCCTCAACCCGATGCCGGTCTACGAGTCCTACACGAACGTCGCACCGGGGGAGCGCGAGCGTCTGCTCGCCGGGATCGTCGAGCGCCGTATCGAGGGCGTCGTCTTCCTCTCCGGCGACCGGCACCACACCGAGCTGATCCGGCTGGAGCCCGAGGGCTTTTACCCGCTCTACGACTTCACCAGCTCGCCGCTCACGGCCGGCGGGGCCACGCCGCGCCAGGAGCTGGACAACCCCGCCCGCGTGCCCGGCACCCTCGTCACCGACACGCGCAACTTCGGGACCCTATCCTTCACCGGGCCGCGCACCAACCGCACCCTCACTATGCGGACCTACGACGCCGACGGCGCGCTGCTCTGGACGGAGTCCGTCCGGGCCGCAGACCTCCGGCTCCCAGACGAAGCGTCGGACTAGAGGCTATTGCAAACCTCCTTTCGGGCTCCGGCTGGCCGCCGGCCCCACTCGCTCAGCCTCGCCGAGCAAACCGACGTCTGCAATAGCCTCTAGACATGGACGAAGGAGATCTGGCCGTCGTCTCCGAAGTCCAGCACCAGCTCGTCCTCGGTCAGCTTCACGATGGGGAGGCGGCGCTCGCCGCCCGGCTCGATCACGCGCAGAGCCGTGGCGTCCTCGCTCACGGTCCACATCGTGTTCCGCACCGAGCCGTCGGCGAGGGTGATGCGGAGGTCGCCGTCGCCCTGAAAATCGTAGCGTCCGGCCAGCCCAGACTCCGGGGGCGCGTCCACGGTCATCCACGGCGCGCTCGTCATCAGGTCGATGGTCTCGTCCCGCATGGAGTCGCACGCGGCGAGGGTCAGGAGGCTGGCGAGAAGAAGGAGCGAAAGGCGGTGCATCGAGAGGCAGTGCATGGGGACCGGGTGCGGAGTGGGCTGAATGCTAACGGACGGGGTGCTGATGGATAGAGTGCTCAGGACCGGGCGAAGGTGATGGGGCCGGCGCTGGTTCCGAGCACGAGGGTCGTCTCGGTCAAGGTCTCGATGGTGTACCGCCGCTCCCCGCCCTGCTGACGGACGACCAGGACGGTGCCGATCTCGTCCAGCGCCCACTCCGTCTCTCGGACCACGCCGTCGGCGAAGGTGAGCAGGACCGTGGCGTCGTCTCGGAAATCGTACTGCTCAGCCAGCACCAAGCTGGCCGGGGCGTCCACGAGCGTCCACGGAGCCAGTGTGATGAGGTCGATGGTTTCCTGGACCGTGAGGGGAACGTCGGGCGGGTCTTCGCCGGTCGGAGGGTCGCCCGGCGAGTCTCCGTTGGAGTCGCACGCAGCGAGCAGGAGCGGACCGCCGAGAAGGAGGAGGGCGAGAAAGAGAAAACGCATGGTGGGGGATAGTAGAAAAGGGGAGGCAACGGGGAGACCGAGCGCTAGCGTCACGCGGCCCGGTCGCCGACTTTGTCGAGCACGATGGCCGGTTCGAGCGCGCGCACCCACACCGTGTCGCCCGGCGAGAACTGCGTCCGGTTGTCGGTGTGGACGAGGCAGTCGATGCCGCCGATCTGGACGCGGTAGGTGATGTCGTGTCCGCGATAGTCCCGGACAAGGACCGTGCCTCTGAGGCTCGCCTCGGTCTCCGGCGCGGCGGCCAGGGCGAGGTGCTCCGGGCGGATCGAGAGCAGGACGGTGCCCTGGGCGGGACGGTGGAGGCGGAGCCGGCCGAGGACCGTGTCGGCCTCGGTGCCCTCGGCCTGGGTCAGGAGCAGATTCGTCCGTCCGAGAAACTGGGCGACGAAGAGGGTGCGCGGGGTTGCGTAGATCTCCTCCGGCGTGCCCGTCTGGTCGATCCGGCCGTTCTGCATCACCGCCACGCGGTCGGCGAACGAGAGGGCCTCCTCCTGGTCGTGCGTGACCAAGAGCGCCGTCATGCCCTCGCGCTTGAGCAGGGCGCGGACGCGCTCGCGCAGCTCCTGCCGCAGGAGCGCGTCGAGATTGGAGAACGGCTCGTCGAGCAGCAAGAGCCGGGGGCGTGGGGCGACGGCGCGCGCGAGCGCAACCCGCTGCTGCTGCCCCCCGGAGAGGGCGTGCGGTTGCCGCTGCTCGAACCCGCTCAGCCCGACGAGCCGGAGGACGTCGTCGGCCCGCTCGCCGCGCTCGGCTCGGGGCAGAGCACCGAGGCCGAAGAGGACGTTGTCGCGCACCGAGAGGTGGGGGAAGAGCGCATAGTCCTGGAACACGAACCCGATCCCGCGCCGCTCCGGCGGCACCGGCGGCCCGTCGCCCACGAGCGCCCGTCCGCCGAGCGCCACCGTCCCACCGTCGGGCCGCTCGAAGCCGGCGATGCAGCGGAGCGCCGTCGTCTTCCCGCAGCCGCTCGGCCCGAGGAGGGCAAACGTCTCGCCCGCCTCGACCTCGAACGAGAGGCCGTTGACGACCGGCAGCGCGCCGTCGGCGAAGCGTTTCGAGAGGCAGGAGACGGAGAGCATCGGTGGGTCGGTGGGAATAAGGTGTAAAAGATACCGAGAGCCTCGCGCCAAGCGTCACCCTTCGCGTTGCAGGAGCAGGCCGACGAGCGCCGTCGAGGTCAGGATCAGCGCCAGGGCGTAGGGCGCGGCGGCGCTGAAGAGCGACTCGCTCGCCGCGCTCCACAGCCGCATCGCCAGCGAGTCGAAGCCGAGCGGGGAGAGCAGGAACGTGATCGGCAGCTCCTTGAGCGCCGACAGGAACACGAACGCCGCGCTCACCCCCAGCCCGCGCCGCAGCAGCGGAAACGTCGCCGCCAGAAACGCCCGCACCGGCGACCGGCCGAGCGCGCGCGCGGCCTCCTCCACCTGGGGCGGGGCCTGGTAGAGCGCGCTCCGCACCGGTCCGAGCGCCTCGGCCAGAAAGTGCAGCGCGTAGGCCACCACGAGCAGCCCGAGCGTTTGGTAGGCCCACGGCATCGCCCGCAGCGAGAAGAACACGAGCGCGAGCGCGAACGCCAGCGGCGGCGTAGCGTAGCCGAGGTACGCGATCCGCTCCAGCACCTGCGTCTGCCGCGACGCCTTGCGCACGCCGAGGTACGCCACCGGCACCGCGAGCGCCGCCGCCAGGACGGCCGCCAGCGCGCTCGCGCTCGCCGAGTCTACGAGCGCCGCGCCCAGCGCCGCCCACGTCGAGCGCTCCGTCCCGCGCCCGAGCCAGTAGAGCACCGTCACCACCGGCAGCCCGACCGACAGCAGCCCGACCCCGCCCGCCGCTCCGAGCGCCGGGACCTGCCAGGCCCCGAGCGGCGCGCGCACCCGGTCCCGCACCGCGCCGCTGCCGGCCCGGTGGAACCGCCGTCCGTCCAGCAGCCGCGCCTCGCCCCAGAGCAGCGCGCCGGCGAGGGCCACCAGCATGAGCGCCAGCCAGGCCGCGTACACCCGGTCGTACGACGCCGCGTACTGCAGGTACACCGCGTAGCTGAACGTCTCGAACCGCATCAGCGACACCACCCCGAAGTCGCCCAGCACGTGGAGCAGCACCAGCAGGCTCCCCGCCAGAAACGCCGGCCGGAGCTGCGGCAGCACGACCCGGCGCACCACCTCGCCCCGGCTCGCTCCGAGCGAGCGCGCCGAGTCCTCCAGCGCCGGGTCCAGCCCGAGCAGCGCCGCGCGGAGATTCAGGAAGAGGTACGGGAAGGTGTAGAGGCTCAGCGCCAGCCACGCCCCGACGAACCCGTGGGGCCGGGCGACGACCCAGCCGGTGAGGGCGGCCAGCGTCCCGTTCGGCCCCGCCGTGGCGAGGAGCGCATAGGCCATCACGTAGCCCGGCACCGCGAGCGGCAGCACGCCGAGGAGGGTCACGAGCCGCTGCCCCCGCACGTCGGTCCGCGCCACGAGCCACGCCAGCGGCCCGCCCAGCGCCGTCGCCAGCGCGAGCACGGCCGCCGCCAAGCCGACCGTGTTGCTGAGCAGCCGGAGGTTCCGCGCGCGGAACACCAGCGACGCCAGGTCGCCGGCCTCAGCCCCGAACGCGCGCACCACGAGGTAGCCCAGCGGCACCAGGACGCCGAGCACCACGAGCGCCATCGGCCCCCACAGATACCACCGGGTGACGAAGGGGGAGTGCCGGATGCCGAGTGCGGTCACAGGCTCACAGCAAGTCCTGATCGCGGAGCAGCCGGAGCGTGCCGTCGAGGTCGCGGAGCCGCTCGAAGTCCATCTCTGGACCGAGCACCTCCGCCTCGTCGAACGGCAAGAGCGTCGGCGGGACCGCGACGCTGCGGAGGACCGGGTACTCGTGAACCTCGTCGGCGAACAAGGCCTGCGTCTCGGGGGCGAGGAGGAAGGCGAGGAAGCGGAGCGCATTCGCGCGGTAGGACCCCGTGCCGAGCACCCCGGCCCCGGTGACAAGCGCGAGGTTCCCCGCATCGCCCGGCGCGAAGCGGTGGATGGCGACCGGCGGATCGGCCCCGTCCGCGCCGTCGAGCATCCGCAGGACGTAGTAGTGGTTCGTCAGCGCCACGTCGATCTCGCCGGCGGCGAGGGCCTCGAGCATCGGCGTGTTCGAGCCGTACGCCTTCGGGTCGAGCGCCCTCACGCCTTCGAGCCAGTCGCGCGTGGCCGCCTCGCCGTGCTGAATCTGGAGCGCCGTCACGAAGTCCTGGAAGCTCGAGTACGTCGGCGTCCACCCGATCCGGCCGCGCAGCGCCTCCGCCGCCGGCAGGTCGAGGACGGACGCCGGGAGCGTCGCCGGGTCCACCGTGTCCGGGTCATAGGCGAGGACGCGGAAGCGGACCGTCACCGGCACCCACTGCCCGCTCGACGGCACGTAGGCCGAGGGCATCTGGAGCAGACTGTCCGGCAGGTCAGTGAAGAGGTCCGCGCTCCGAGCCGCGCCGAGCGCCCCGGCCGTGTTCGCCCAGAAAATGTCGGCCGGGCTGCGGTCGCCCTCCTCCTCGAGCGCCGCGATCAGCTCGGCGTCGCTTCCGTAGCGCGCCTGCACATCGACCCCCGTCTCGGCCCGGAAGCGGGCCACGAGGTCCTCGACGAGCGCCTGCTTGCGCCCGGCGTAGATGACGAGCGCGCCTTCGCCCTCGGCGTCAGGCTCATCGGTTGTGCAAGCGGGGAGCGCGAGGAGCAGCGCGAGGGCGAGGAGAACGGGGCGGAGCATAGGCGAATCGGTCTTGTTTAGATCGATTCAAAATAAGCTTGACTCAGTTTATGGTCACGAGAAGCGTGTGAAGACGATAGGAGACGGAGCCGTCTTCTCTTGCATCAGACCAAGACAGAGCAGTTATGACGATCGAGATCGAACGCGAGGACGATGGCCGCTGGTTGGCCGAGGTGATGGAGCTACCCGGAGTGATGACCTACGGCGACTCGCGCGAGACGGCGGTCGCCCGGGCAAAAGCCCTCGCCCTCCGCGTCATCGCCGACCGGCTCGGTATGGCGAGCAAGTCCTGGACATAGCGCCGCTGTTCGCCGAAGCCGCATGAGCCGGTTCGGATCAGTCAAGGCGAAGAAGATGCTCCGTGCGCTGCTCAAAATTATCTCTGTCGCAGCAATTTGACCTAGCGTACGCGCACGAGCCGGCGCGTTGCCGTTTGCGTGCCGGCGGTCAGGCGGACGAGGTAGAGGCCCGGCACCAAGCCGGCCGGGGCGAACCGGACCTCGTGGGTTCCGGCCGGGCGCATCTCGGCGGCGAGCGTGGCCACGCGGCGGCCGAGCGCGTCGAAGACGTCGAGCCGCACGTCGGCGGCGGCGGGCAGATCGAACGTCAGCGTCGTCGCGGACTGAAACGGGTTCGGGAACGGGACCCGAAGTCCGAAGGCGGTTGGCGCGGTGTCGCTCTCGGAAGCGGTCGTCGGCGGGGCGAAGGCGAAGCGGGCGTAGACCGGGACATGATCCGAGGTCGTGTTGACGTAGTTCGGGATCTCGTCCAGAACCTCGTCGAAGCGGGCAACCGAGCGGTCTTCGTAGTCGGCCTCGACGGTGCGCGGCAGCAGGATGTGGTCGAGCGTCGAGCCGGCCGTGCAGGACTGGTTCGAGCAGAACGTGTAGACGTTCGCCAGATCGAGGACTTCGGTGGCGAAGGTGTAGTCGTCCTCGTCGTCGCGGAAGTTCTGGTAGGGCGAGGGGTTGCCACCGGAGATCGAGGACCGCAGCTCGTCGTTGAGGTCGCCGAGCACGACGAGGTCCGTCTCGATGTCGAGGAAGACGTCGGTGTAGTTCTTCAGCGCCTCGGAGGCGGCCGTGCGGCGGTCGTAGCTCGTGGCGTCGCTGCAGCACTTCGCATGGAGGTTGATGAACCGGACGCCGCGGACCGTCGTGTCCGGCAGCGTGACATCGGCCCGGAGCAGCAGCGGCGGGCGGAAGGCGAACTCGTAGTCGAACTCGTCGAGGATCGTCTGCACCGCCAGGCGTTGCACCACGTCGGTGTTGTAGATGAACCCGTAGCCAATCGGAAAGCTCGTCCCGTCCGCCACCCAGTCGCCGGCATACGGATCGCCGAGGGCATCCACGAGCGCGTCGAAGTCGGCCTCGATGTCCATCTCCTGGAGCGCCCACAGGTCGATCTCGGCGGCCTGCATCACAGCCAGGACGTTCTCGAACTGAAGGGCGTCGTTGCCCGGCCCGGAGTTGGGGTTGCCGAAGTGCTCGACGTTCCACGTCGCCACGTCGAGCGTCGCGGCGGTGCCGACGGCGGGGAGGTCCTGCGCCGCCAGCGGCAAGGCGGTGACGAGGAGGAGCGGTACGATCCAGACCGGTAGCAGCAGACGCATGGGCACGGGGAGCAGGGGAGAGGCTGCGTCCAACCTACGCGCCCGAACCAGGTTCAGCGGCGGCGCGTCAAAACAGCACGAAGACCCGGCCGGCGTGACGCAACGGGCACGCGGGCTGTAGCTTTGAGGCGATACGGATTGCTTCGACCGCAGGCCGCCGGGGGGCTGGCCCTGCCTGCCATCTCCAGCCGATGAGTGATACGCCGCTTCCGCACGAGGACGTGCTCCGCACCGTCGGGGCCGTCGCCGACCGCCTCGGAATCGAGGCCTACGCCGTCGGCGGGGCCGTCCGCGACGGCTTCCTCGGCCGGCCCACGACGGACCTCGACTTCGTCTCGCTCGGCAACGGCAGCGGCATCAAGCTCGCCGAGGCGGTCGCGAAGGAAATGGGCGGACGCTCGGTGCACGTCTACGAGAGCTACGGCACCGCCGCGATCCGCCTGCCCGAGCGTGAGGGCGGCCTGGTGCTCGAGTTCGTCGGGGCGCGCAAGGAGAGCTACCGCGCCGACTCGCGCAAGCCGCTCGTCGAGGACGGCACGCTCGAGGAGGACCAGGCGCGGCGCGACTTCACGGTCAACGCCCTCGCCCTCGCGCTCAACGCCGAGCGCTTCGGCAACGTGCTCGACCCGCTCGGCGGGATGATCGACCTGGTCGGCAAGAAGCTCCGCACGCCGCTCGACCCGCTTGCCACCTTCGAGGACGACCCGCTGCGGATGCTCCGCGCCGCCCGCTTCGCCGCCCAGCTCGGGTTCGACCTCGACGTGGATGTCCGCCGGACGATGCAGGAGAAAGCGCGCCGCATCGAGATCGTCAGCGCCGAGCGGGTCACCGACGAGCTGCAGAAGATCATGGCCTCGCCCCGGCCGTCGGTCGGGCTCAAGATTCTGTTCGAGTCGGGGTTGCTGGAGCACGTCCTGCCGGAGCTGGCCGCGCTCGCGGGCGTCGAGACCGTCGGCGGGCAGAGCCACAAGGACAACTTCTTCCACACCCTCGAGGTCGTCGACAACGTCGCCGAGGCGACGGCCGACTGGGAGCCGGCCCGCGCCCTGTGGCTCCGGTGGGCGGCGCTGCTGCACGACCACGCCAAGCCCGACACCAAGCGCTTCTCGAAGGAGAATGGCTGGACCTTCCACGGGCACGAGGATCTGGGCGCGCGCAACGTCCCCGCCCTCTTCCGCCGCCTCAAGCTGCCGCTCGACGAGCGCATGGAGTACGTCCGCGACCTCATCGCGCTCCACCACCGGCCCGTCGCGCTCGTCGACGATCAGGTCACCGACTCGGCCGTCCGCCGCCTGCTCTTCGACGCCGGCGAGCACATCGACGACCTGATGCTGCTCGTCCGGGCGGACATCACGAGCAAGAACCCGAAGCGCGTCCGCCGCTACCTCGCCGCCTTCGACCGGGTCGAGGCCAAGTTCGCCGAGGTCGAGGAGCGCGACCGGCTCCGCCGCTTCGAGCCGCCCGTCGACGGGCACGAGATCATGGAGACGCTCGGCGTGCGCGAGGGCGTCGCGGTCGGCATCGTCAAGGAGTGGATTAGGGAGGCGATCCTCGAGGGCGACATCCCCAACGAGCACGGCCCCGCCTTCGCCTTCATGATGGCGAAGAAGGACGAGGCCCTCCGCCGAGGCGCGCTCTTCGACGCCGTCGTCCGCGCCCTCCCGGCCGAGCAGCGCGGCGCGACCGGGGCCGTCAAGGAGGCCGTCTTCTGGGGCGAGGTCCCGCCCGAGCCCGACGCGGCGGTGGCCCACTTGCAGCGCGTCGCCGCCGACACGCTCTCGCCGCCCGAGGCGTAACCGACTCCGTCCGTTCCGCCGCAGCATAGGCCCCGAAGGCTCCGCCTTTGCTCCCGGCAACGCGCGGCTGTCCCCCTCGTCGAGGGGGACAGTCCCGTGAGCGCTGAGCGCGCAGGGACTCGTCCCGGAGCGCGATGCGAACGGGACGAGGGGTCAGGCCGTAGCTTCCCCGCCCTCTCTCCCTCGAACCCTCGCGCTATGCCCGACCCCTACGTCTACCGCTTCGGAAACGGGGCCGCCGATGGCAGCCTCGCCCTGAAACCGCTGCTCGGCGGCAAGGGCGCGAACCTCGCCGAGATGAGCCGGATCGGCCTGCCCGTCCCGCCGGGCTTCACGATCTCCACCGACGCCTGCCGCCACGTGATCGAGCACGACGCCTGGCCGGCCGGGATGGCCGACGAGGTCCGCGACGGGCTGCGCCACGTGGAGGACGCGATGGGACGACGTCTCGGCGACGCCGAGCGGCCCCTGCTCGTCTCCGTCCGCAGCGGGGCCGCCGTCTCGATGCCCGGCATGATGGACACCGTCCTCAACCTCGGCCTGAGCGACGACGTGGCGCGCGGCCTGGCCGCCGAGACCGGCAACCCGCGCTTCGCCTTCGACGCCTATCGCCGGTTCATCGACATGTTCGGCGACGTGGTGGTCGGCGTCAAGCACGAGCACTTCGAGGCAGCCCTCGAGGCGCTCAAGCAGGAGCACGGGGTCGAGCACGACGTGGACCTCGACGCCGACGCCCTCCGCGGCCTGGTCGAGCGGTACCGCGCCGTCTTCTCGGAGCACACCGGCGGGGCGTTCCCGGCCGCCCCCGCCGAGCAGCTCCGCCTCGCCATCGACGCCGTCTTCGCGTCGTGGAACAACGAGCGCGCCGTCCGCTACCGGAAGATCAACCGGCTCAGCGGGGTCGGCACGGCCGTCACCGTGCAGGCGATGGTGTTCGGCAACACCGGCCCGGCCAGCGGCACCGGGGTCTGCTTCACCCGCAACCCGTCCACCGGCGAGCCGGGGCTCTACGGCGAGTTTCTCCAGAACGCGCAGGGCGAGGACGTCGTCGCCGGTATCCGCACCCCCCGCCCCATCGCAGAGATGGAGGCGGCCTTCCCCGAAGCCCACGCCCAGCTCCTCGAGGTCGCCGGGACGCTGGAGCGGCACTACGGCGACATGCAGGACATCGAGTTCACGGTCCAAGACGGCGCGCTCTACCTCCTGCAGACCCGCACCGGCAAGCGCAGCGGGGCCGCCGCCGTCCGCATCGCCGTGGACCTGGTGGCCGACGGCTCGGTGACGAAGGAGGAGGCCGTGGGCCGCGTCGAGCCGGCCCACCTCGACCAGCTCCTGCACCCGCGCTTCGCCGACGACGTGGACTACGCCGACGCCGTGATCGGGACCGGGCTGCCGGCCTCGCCCGGAGCCGCCGTCGGCCGGGTCGTGTTCAGCGCGGACGACGCCGAGCGGTGGCGCGCCGACGGCGAGCGCGTGGTCCTGGTCCGCATCGAGACCAGCCCGGAGGACGTGGGCGGGATGGACGCCGCCGAGGGGGTCCTCACCGCGCGCGGGGGGATGACGAGCCACGCCGCCGTCGTCGCCCGAGGCTGGGGCAAGCCGTGCGTCGCCGGCTGCGGCGCGCTCACGGTGGACTACGGCCGGAAGCAGCTCACCGCGAACGGCACCACGGTCCGCGAGGGCGACTGGCTCTCCATCAACGGCTCGACCGGCGAGGTCATCACCGGCCGGCAGCCGCTGGTCGATCCCGCGCCAGGCAAGGCCTTCACCACGGTCCTCGAGTGGGCCGACGGGTTCCGCACGATGCGCGTCCGCGCGAATGCCGACACGCCCGAGGATGCGGCGCAGGCCGTCGCCTTCGGAGCCGAGGGCATCGGGCTGTGCCGCACCGAGCACATGTTCTTCGACCCCGACCGCCTCGCCACGGTCCGCCGGATGATCCTGGCCGACAACGAGGTCGAGCGCCGCGCCGCGCTCGATCACCTCCTGCCGGTGCAGCGGGCCGACTTCGAGGGCATCTTCCGCGCGATGGCCGGCCGCCCGGTCACGGTCCGCCTGCTCGACCCGCCGCTCCACGAGTTCCTCCCGCACGACCCAGCCGAGCAGGAGGCGCTCGCCGCCGCCCTCGGCCTGGCCGTCGAGACGGTCCGCACGCGCATCGCCCGGCTCGGCGAGGTCAACCCGATGCTCGGGCATCGCGGCTGCCGCCTCGGGATCACCGTCCCGGCCATCACCGAGATGCAGGCGCGGGCCATCCTGGAAGCCGCTGTCGCGCTCGAGAAGGAGGGCGTCGCGGTCCAGCCCGAGATCATGGTCCCGCTCGTCGGCACCGTCGCCGAGTTCGCGCACCAGCGCGACCTGATCCACCGCGTCGCCGAGCGGGTCTTCGAGGAGCAGGGGCAGCGCGTCGCGTTCCTGGTCGGGACGATGATCGAGGTGCCGCGCGCGGCGCTCGTGGCGGATGAGATCGCCGCCGAGGCCGAGTTCTTCTCGTTCGGCACCAACGACCTGACGCAGATGACCTTCGGCTACAGCCGCGACGACGCGGGCACGTTCCTCCCGCACTACACCGCGCACGGCCTCCTCCCCGACGACCCGTTCCAGGTCCTCGACCGCCCCGGCGTCGGCCGCTTGGTGGAGATGGCGACCGAGCAAGGGCGGGCCGCGCGTCCCGGCCTCAAGGTTGGCATCTGCGGCGAGCACGGCGGCGAGCCGGCGTCGGTGGCGTTCTTCTTCGAGACCGGGCTGGACTACGTCTCGTGCTCGCCCTTCCGCGTGCCCATCGCCCGCCTCGCCGCCGCGCAGGCCCGCCTCCGGGCCGAGGCGCAAGCGGAACAGAATGCATCTCAGGCCTAGACCGTGTGGACATTCACCCAGATCGGCTCCCACGGGTCAGATCCCGCCCTCGCTGCGTTGCATTCGTCGTCCGGGGCTACGGCCCCGATCTCCTCGCGCGCCTTGCGAAGCCACGATCATGATTTCATGCGAGCCTGACCTCGCAAATGTCCACACGACCTAGCTCGGAAAGCCGACGAGAACCAGAAAGGATATCGTGGCATTTGATGCTAGTGTGCCCCTTCAGCCTCAAGCCCTATGCAGAAGCTCAACGTCACCATCACCGATGAACAGAAGGCGCTCCTCAACCGCGCCGTCGCGTCCGGCCGCTTCGCCTCGGCCAGCGAGATCGTCCGCGACGGTCTCCGGCTCTTCAGCGAGCAAGAGTTGCTCAGGGAGGCTAAGCTCAGCGCGCTCCAAGGTCTGATCCAGGAAGGGATCGACAGCGGGCCGGCGGTTCCCTTCGATATGGAGGCGATACGAGCCGAAGCGGGACGGCGGCTGGAGGAGATGCGGCACCGAGGCGCTCAGGGTTGAGACCGGCATGGCTGAGGCACGAATCCTCCCATCAGCGCGAGACGACCTGATCGAGATCGAGATCTACCTGTCGCTCAACGCCTCGGGGCATGTCGAGCGGATGATGAGGCGGCTGGGCGAGAAAATCCGGCTTTTGGCGGGGCAGCCCATGCTGGGTCGGGTGCGGTCTGATCTCCGCAGCGACGACCTGCGGAGCTTCCGAGAGCGCCCGTACCTGATCTTCTACCGAACGCTAGAGAAGCCCGCCGAGGGCGTTGAGGTCGTCCGCGTACTCCACGAGTCGCGCGACATCGACGCTGAGTTCGAGGCAGGAAGGTGATCGGGCACGTCTCCAGGCGGAGTCGAGCACGGGAAGCTCAGCGGTAGATCTCGGTCTCGGGCTTGAAGGCGAGCCAGGCGAAGGCGAAGTAGTCGCCGTGCGGCAGGCGCGTGAGTTGGGTGCCGGCGAGCGGCCCGGCCGTGGCGCGACCCATCACGTCCCACCGGCTGCCGGTCGGCTCGTCCACAAAGCCGTCCTCCCAGCGGAACGTCAGCGTCCGGCCGTCCACGCGCCGGTCGAAGACGCCCGTCGAGCCGACCGCCTTCGAGTCGGCGATCTGCCCCGCGTCGAGGGCCGAGACCGCGCCGTCGGCGTGGAAGACGACGAGCGGGACGCCGCCGGCCTCGTCGTTGACGACGTGCCGCTCGCGCGTCAGGCGGTACGGATAGGCCCGCTCCGCGCCGTCGAGCTTGAGCGCGACCACCTTTTCCATCGGGCGGAGGCGACCGTCTTCGGGACCATCGTAGAGGTAGGGCTGGCGGTCGATGTCGTCGTAGCCCGCGTACGGATTGCGGCCGTAGTCGCGGTCGTGCCCGGTCTCACGCGAGAGCACGACGCCGTCGGGGTAGGCCGCGCGGAACTGCGCGAACGACACGATCTGCGCCGGGAGCACCGGGAGCGCGGTCCCGACCAAGTCGCCGACGAGCGCCTCGCCGGTGAGCTGCTGCCAGAGGGTTTCGGTCTGGCGGTCGAACATCACCAAGTCCGAGTAGCGCAGCAGGCCCGAGACGCCGAGCTCCAGCGTCCGCGTCCCGTCGCCGGCCGCCACCCGCCGGTCGAAGGCGACGGCGCTGTAGCAGAGCGGGCAGAACGTCACGGCGATGGGCACGCCGCCGACGGAGTCGTTGACGATCTCGTGCCACGTCAGGATCTGGAGCGGGTACGCCCTCGCCTCCCCGCCGAGCGCGAGCGCGACGACCGGCTCCTGCGGCTGGAGCCACGCACTCGCCTCATCCGGGGCGACGAACGCCGGCTCGTCGATGGACGGGATGCCATCCTTCGGCGGGCCGCCGGCGCGCAGCTCGGACAGCTCGATGGTGCGCTTGGCCGTGTTCGTGGCGAAGCCGGGGAGGGCGCGCCCGGCCGCGTCGTCTTGGGCAGTGGCGCAGGCGGCGAGGCACAGGGCGAGGACGCACAACGCGGTGCCGGGCAGGCGAGAAGGCATCAGGCGAGAAGGCATAGGGTCAGCAGAAAGGGATGTCTGGAAGGTAGCCCAGCGCTCCGCCGAGGCGTGGGCCGTGACCAAACGTCTACCCTTTCGCAGATCCTTTGGGATGGGCTGCCCTATCGACACTACCTTACGGCCTCTTCCCCTTCTCTATGCGGTCCCGTCATGCGCATCCGCACGCTGGAAAACTCCTCGTTCCTCGCGCTCGTCATCCTCGTCACGCTCGCGTTTCTGGGACTGCTGCGGGCGTTTCTGGAGCCCGTCTTCTGGGCCGTCGTCCTGGCGATCCTCTTCAACCCGGTCTACAAGGCGATGCGGGCGCAGCTCGGCGGGCGCGACACGGTCGCGTCGGTGCTGACGCTCGTAGCCGTCGTGCTCTTGGTGATCCTGCCGCTGGTCGGGATCGGGCTGGCGGTGACGGGCGAGGCGGTCGTGGTCTACGAGCGCGTGGCCTCGGGCGAAATCGACGTGACGGCCCCCATCGAGCGGGTCGAGGGCTGGCTGCCGCTGGCGAGCGAGCAGCTCGAGCGCTTCAACGTGGACCTGGACCGGGTCCGGGCGACGCTCTCGAACGCGGCCGTCACGGTCAGTCAGTTCGCCGCGACGCAGGCCCTCGCGCTCGGGCAGGGCGCGCTCAACGCGCTCCTGCTGTTCGTGCTCACGCTCTACCTGCTGTTCTTCTTCCTCCGCGACGGCGACCGCATCGTCGAGGGCTTGATCCGGGCGCTCCCGCTCGGCGACCCGCGCGAGCGGAAGCTCTTCGCCCGCTTCGCGCAGGTCTCGCGGGCGACGGTCAAGGGCACGCTCGTGGTCGGGATCGTGCAGGGGACGATGGGCGGGCTGCTGTTCTGGATCCTCGGGCTGGACGCGCCGATTCTGTGGGGCGTCGTGATGACGATCCTCTCGATGCTGCCGGCGGTCGGCTCGGCGCTCGTCTGGGGGCCGGCGGCGGTCTACCTCTTCGCCACGGGAGCCATCGTCAAAGCCGTCATCCTGGTCGCCGCCGGCGCGCTGCTGATCGGGCTGGTGGACAACGTGCTGCGGCCGCTGCTCGTCGGGCGCGACACCCAGCTGCCGGACTACCTGATCCTGTTCTCGACGCTCGGCGGGATTGTGATGTTCGGGCTCTCGGGCTTCGTGATCGGCCCGATCATCGCGGGCCTGTTTATCACCGTGTGGGAGATGTTCGTCGAGGAGTTCGGGAAGCTCGACGACGGCGTGGCCGAGGCGGAGGACGCCGACCCGGAGCCGGTGGGCGAGGGGGATACGCCGAGGGCCATGGCCAAGCCGGAGCGCGCAGAGCCATCCGGCCTGTAGCAGTTTCGAGGGCGAGCAAACCGACCGTCACTCATCAAACCGGACGTACCACCGGGCGGGCTCGTCCGGGCGGTCCCATGCCTCATAGAGTGCGCCGGCCGGCGAGGTGGGGAACGGGGTGCAGCCAGTGACGCTCTCGCGGTAACACTTCCCCGTGGTCTACGACCCCGCGCTCCACGATCCCATGGCGTGCGAAAAAGCCCCGGCCGCGCGCTGAAGAGCGGGCAGCCGGGGCTTTGTTACGAGCCGAACGAGCAGCGCTAGGCCGTCTCGTCCTCGTCGCCGACGACCTCGAAGTCCACGTCCTTCACCTCGGCCTCGGGGGTGACGGGACCGTCGGTGGTCTCGGCGGCTCCGTCGCCGCCGGCGTCAGCCTGCTGCGCGGCGTAGAGGTCCTCGGAGGCCTCGCTCCAGGCCGTGTTGAGCTGCTCCATCGCCGACTCGGCCTCGGCCACGTTCTGCTCCTTGACGACCTCCTTGAGCCGCTCGTGGGCCGCCTCGATCTTGCCACGCTTCTCGGCCGGGAGCTTGTCGCCGTACTCGGCGAGGTTCTTCTCGGTCGAGAAAACGAGCGCGTCGGCGGCGTTGAGCTTGTCGGCCTTCTCGCGGCGCTGCTTGTCCTCGGAGGCGTGCTCGCGCGCGGCGCGGCGCATGGTCTCGATCTCCTGCTCGTTCAGACCCGACGAGGCCTCGATGCGGATCGACTGCTCCTTGCCGGTTGCCTTGTCCTTGGCCGAGACGTTGAGGATGCCGTCGGCGTCGATGTCGAACGTCACCTCGATCTGCGGCATCCCGCGCCGCGCCGGCGGAATCCCGTCGAGGTGGAAGCGCCCGATGGTGCGGTTGTCGACGGCCATCGCGCGGTCCCCCTGGAGGACGTGGATCTCGACCGACGGCTGGTTGTCGGCCGCCGTCGAGAACGTCTCCGACTTGCGGGTCGGGATGGTCGTGTTGGCTGGGATGAGGGCCGTGGTCACGCCGCCGAGCGTCTCGATGCCGAGGTTCAGCGGGGTCACGTCGAGCAGCAGCACGTCCTGGACGTCGCCCGAGAGCACGCCGCCCTGGATGGCCGCGCCGATGGCGACGACCTCGTCCGGGTTGACGCTCCGGTTGGGCTTCTTGCCGAAGAAGTCCTCGACCACTTTCTGGATGGCCGGGATGCGCGTCGAGCCGCCGACCAAGATCACCTCGTCCACGTCACCCTTGGCGAGGCCGGCGTCGGCCAGGGCCTTCTCCATCGGCGGGATGGTCCGCTGCACCAGGTCGTCGACGAGCTGCTCGAACTTCGAGCGCGTCAGGTCGAGCGTGAGGTGCTTCGGGCCTTCCTGGCTGGCGGTGATGAACGGCAGGTTGATCGTCGTCTGGGTCGCGCTCGACAGCTCGATCTTGGCCTTCTCGGCGGCCTCCTTGAGGCGCTGCAGGGCCATCGGGTCGTTGCGCAGGTCGATGCCGTCGGAGCTCTGGAACTCGTCGGCGATCCAGTCGATCAGGCGCTGGTCGAAGTCGTCGCCGCCGAGGTGGGTGTCGCCGTTGGTGGCCTTGACCTCGAAGACGCCGTCGCCGAGCTCGAGGATCGAGAGGTCGTAGGTGCCGCCGCCCAGGTCGTAGACGGCGACGATCTCATCCTGGGCCTTTTTGTCGAGGCCGTAGGCGAGGGCCGCGGCCGTCGGCTCGTTGATGATGCGCTTGACGGTCAGCCCGGCGATCTGCCCAGCCTCCTTGGTGGCCTTACGCTGGGCGTCGTTGAAGTAGGCCGGGACCGTGATGACAGCCTCGGTGACCTTCTCGCCGAGGTAGTCCTCGGCGGTCTGCTTGAGGCGCTGCAAGATCATCGCCGAGATCTCCTGCGGCGTGTAGAGCTTGTCGTCGATCTCGACGCGCGCCACCCCGCCGTCGCCCTTGGCGACGGTGTACGGGACGGTCTTGATCTCCTCGGCGACCTCGTCGGCCTGGCGGCCCATGAAGCGCTTGATCGAGAAGACGGTGTGGCCGGGGTTGGTGATGGCCTGGCGCTTGGCGGGTGCGCCGACGAGCCGCTCGCCGTCTTTCTTGAAGGCCACGATGGAGGGGGTCGTCCGCCCGCCCTCGGCGTTGGGGACCACGACCGGCTCGGCTCCTTCCATGACCGCGACCGCCGAGTTGGTCGTGCCGAGGTCGATACCGATAATTTTGCTCATTGTGATGTGCTGTAGGTGGATAGCTGCCAAAAGGGAAGAGAACCGGGAGGCCCGGTCTGCACAGGTCTTTTTCCAAGAACGATGCCACCGGATGCAGCCCGCCAGAATGGCAGAGTCGGAGTAGAAAGCCTGGGGGAAGGGGGAGAGAAAGAGAGTATTTCTGGGCGTGGGGAGAATGGGAGGAATGGAGGGATCTCAGCCTGAACCGTAGGCGCAAACGAGGAGGGCTGGCAATTCCCGCCCCACCCTCCATTCCCTCCCACGCCCTATTATATTTGGGCGAAGCCTCGTCGCTATGAAGCACCTCCCCAACGTCCTCACCATCGGCCGGATCGCCATTGTTCCGGTATTCCTCGTGCTGCTGTTCACCGGGACGCTGGTGGGGCAGCTCGTGGCGACGGTGCTCTTCATCACCGCCGCGATCTCGGACTACTGGGACGGCCGCCTCGCGCGGCAGTACGGCACCGACTCGCGCCTGGGACGCTTTCTCGATCCCCTGGCTGACAAGGTGCTGGTCCTCGGCGCGTTCTTCGCCTTTCTCTTCCTGCCGCCCGACGGCGAGGGCAACCAGCTGGCGGCGTCGTGGTGGGGGTGGGGCGTCGGGCTGATCGCGCTGCGCGACCTGGCGGTGACGGCGCTCCGCGCCTGGTCTGAGCGCCAGGGACGCTCGATCCAAACCCGCTACGCGGCCAAGCTCAAGACGACGGTCCAGCTCACGTTCCTGATCGCGGTCCTCGTTTTCCTGACGGCCTCCAAGCTCACCCCCCTCAGCGGCTGGCTTGGCGACCTCGGCGCGCTCGCGGCGGTGGCGCTCTACGGCCCGGCGACCTCGGTGCTGCTCCTGGTCACGGTGGTCCTGACGCTGTGGACGGGCGTGCTCTACTTCACGAGCCGGCAGCCCGCCGCCGTGCTGTAGATCGAGTGTGGGCGGGACCTACTCGCCCCGACGCTCGCTGGCATCCGGCCCGTGCTCGCCTTTCTTCCTCCGGCTCGCGTCGTCCATCTCGCGCACGGTGCGGTAGATCGTCGCGGCCGTCGCCACGGCGCTCAGGACGACGCCGACGAGCAGCAGCCAGGGCGAGGTGCCGAGCCAGTCGTCGGCGAAGTAGCCGAGGAGCACGAAGAACACCATGGAGATGGTGATCTGGATGCCCAGCCCGAGGTACGGCGCGGCCTCGCCCATCGACGAGCCGAAGACACTCTTCTGTGGCGGGCGAGGGTCGAGGGCCATGCCGTTACGAGTGGCCGACGGGCTGCTCGGCTTTGCCTGGGCGGCCCTCGGTGATGGTCACGCCGGGAAGCTCGCTGCCTGCGCGGTCGCTGCCTGTGCGGTCGCTGCGCTTCGGGAGCGCGCCGCCCATATCGCAGGTGCCGGAGAACGTAGCCCCGTCCTCGATCACGAGCTTCGCCGTGTGGATGTTGCCTTCGACGACCGCCGAGCTTTTGAGCACCAGGCGCTCGGCGACGAACACTTCGCCCTCGACGCGTCCGGCGATGTCGGCGTGCGAGGAGCGGACCTCGCCCTCGACGCTGCCCTCCGGGGTGATGACCGTCTTGCCGTCGACCTGGACGGTGCCGATCACCTTGCCGGAGACCCGGACATCGCTAGTGGCTTGGAGGCCGCCTTCGATGACCGTGCCCTGCCCGATGATGTTGACCTGCCCCGGAGCGGGCGCGTCGCTTCGCTTTGCCATAGGAGTGTCGGTGCCGCTTCTAAAGAGAGCCATGTGCGTGAGGAGATGCCGGTACGGCGAGGGTTCCTGTCACGTATCGGACACGCCCAGGGAATCTATAGCCCCACGAGATAGAGCCGGGGGTCCTGCGCCAGCCCGTTGCGCCACAGCTCGAAGTGGAGATGCGGGCCGGTCGTGATCTCGCCCGTGTTCCCGCTCAGCGCGATGGCTTCGCGGCTCCGCACCCGGTCGGCGACGGTTTTGAGGAGGCGGCTGTTGTGCTTGTAGACCGAAAGGTACCCATCGGCATGCTGCACAGCGATGACGTAGCCCCCGTCGTTGGTCCAGTCCGCCGCGACCACATAGCCGTCGCCGATAGCGCGGACGGGAGTGCCCTCGGGGACGGCCTCGTCCACGCCGTAGTGCCCGCGCGCCGCGTCGAAGCCGCGCGCGGCGAAGCCCTCGACCGGCGGCAGCGCCGGGAACTGGAGGCTGGCGAGGTAGGCCTCGACGACGCGGCCTGCCCCCTCGGCGCGGCGGTCCGCCGCGAGCTGGCCGAGCGCGAGGGCCGGCTGCTGATGGTCGGACCAGTCGTCGGAACGGCTCGCTGGTGGATCGAGCGGCAGCGCCTCGGCCGGTGCGGTCTCCACCTCGTCGCCGTCCGGTGCCGTCGTGGTGTCCTGCTCGCCGACGATGGCGTAGCGCAGCCGGGTGAGGTACTCATCCTGGAGCGCGAGCGAGTCCTGGAGCGCTGCCACGCGGACGGCGTTCTGCTGCGCGGCCTCGCGGAACACCTCGGGGTCGGGCCCCAGGAACACCCGGCGCACCGGCGTGAGCAGGGCGAGGGCCAGCAGGGTGAGCGTGAGCGCACCGATGGCTCCGGCCACGAGCCAGAGCAGGCTGCGGGGCCGGACCACGTACTGCTGCGGGTTCCCTACGCCGCGCTCGTCTACGACAATCACCGTGCGGGGAGCGCCAGGGCCTCGCGCTAGGTCCAGGATAAAAGAGAGCATACGGCGACGAGGAGTAAGGCTCAGGAAGAAGACCGTCAGGGCATCAGTGCCATTTCATGGTTTCCACAAATGGCGTGGGGTTAAATTAGTCCTTTCGCACGCCGATGATGGCATCACTGCCGGCCGCAGACCCAGACCGAATCAGACGGACGGGTTATTTCCACTTCCCGATTTCTATGCCCCAGCACAAATCCGCCAAGAAGCGCGTCCGCCAGAACGCGAAGCGCCGCGCCCGCAACCGCTACCAGAAGGTGCGGATGCGCACGCTCGTCAAGCGGCTCGAAGCTACCGAGGACCGCGCCGAGGCCGAGACCCTGCTCAACGAAACGAAGGGGGTCCTCGACCGCCTCGCAACCAAGCGTGTCATCTCGCGCAACCGCGCCGCGCACGCTAAGAGCCACCTCGAGAAGCTCGTCAACGCGCTCTAGGGCGTGGCTCTGCGGCCGGGCCTAGTCCCAGGCCAGAGCCCTAGGAACCGCGCTCCCGGTCTCCGGTTGACGCGGCGATTGTTCCACCAGCACTTGCGCTGCACCCCGCGCCGCACCCCCCGGCCCGGGCTTCACCGAAACGGCAGCACGCACCGTCTTCTGCACCCCCTAGTTCGCAGAAAACCACGCGCTCTTCCCCGTTTTATCGCGATCCTCCGTATTATTTCGTTTGCCCGGCGCCTAGCTTCACTCCGGCACGCGGCACACCCCCTCCCGTGCCTCAGCACGTGGACTCGTCCGGCCCGCTGGACCCCTTTACCCACCCCAGTCACCTCGTCTAACGCCAACACCCCAGGGAGAAGACACATGACCAAGCGTCTACAATCTCCGCTCTTGCTGGCTTGCGCCGCCTGCATGCTCTTCGCTTCAGCGACCGATGCCCAGGCCCAACGCCCGTACAAGACTCCTTACATCAGCGCCTACGGCGGCCTCGGCCTCTACGGCGGCGACCTCGACGGCAACCCGCAGAACGAGATCGACAACCCGTTCGACAACCCGGGCTACGCCGCCGCCGGTGAGATCGGTTACCAGTTCACCGAGTCGCTCGGCTTCGGGATCGCCTACAACTACGGTAACTACCCGCAGCTCCAGTTCGTCGGCGTCTCCGACCCGGACGACCCGGGCATGCCGCAGCAGTTCAACGACGTCGTCGAGTCGCGCTCCCAGATCCAGGCGGCCTTCCGCTACTTCGTCTTCCCGTCGTCGCGCTTCACGCCCTACGTCAAGCTCGGCGTGAGCTACGCCTTCGAGCCGGACTACAGCGAGCAGAGCGACGCCGCGCCGGGCAACATCGAGACCACCGACGGCTGGGGTCCCCTCGTCGGCGGCGGCCTGGACCTACTGCTCGGCAGCAAGTTCTCGCTCTTCCTCGAAGCCAACGCGGCCTACCTCTTCCCGGACAACGCCATCGACGGCACCGACCCCGGGCGCTTCGGCGACGGGGAGGACGAGGCAGACTTCGACTGGCTCGCTCTCGGCGGCGGCGGCTTCCGCTTCTGGTTCAGCTCGCCCAACAACGATGTCGACGCGACGATCGACTGCGCGACCTCGCTCGAGGTCGGGCAGGCCGGCACGTTCACGGCCTTCGTGAACGAGGACGCCACCGGCCCGCTGACCTACATGTGGAACTGGGGCGATGGTGCCTCCTCCGATGGCCTGGTGGCGACGCACAGCTACGCGTCCGCCGGGACCTACACCGTCAGCTTCACCGCGACTGGCCCGGGCAACGACGACACCGAGACCTGTCTCGTGACCGTCAACGAGCCGCCGACCGCGCCGCCGGCCCTCACCGCCTGCCGCGCTACGCCGATGTCGGCGAACGTCGGCGAGACGGTCAGCTTCTCGGCGACCGCCACCGGCACGCGTCCGATCGAGTTCATGTGGGACTTCGGGGATGGCAGCAACGCCAACACCCTCAACGCCACGCACGTCTACGACGAGATCGGCACCTACGATGTCTCGCTGACGGCGACGAACGCGGACGGTTCGGACACCTGTACCATGACCGTCACCGTGCTCGACCGCTTCTGCGACGAGGTCACGGAGCTCAACACGGTCTACTTCGACCGGAACAGCAGCACGCTCGACTTCGCTGCCGAGTCCCGCCTGGCGGAGAACGTCGCGGTCCTCGAGCGCTGCCCGGAGATCTGCACGGTCGTCAACGGCTACACCGACAGCCGCGAGCGTGACCGTCTGCGCCTCTCCGAGCGTCGTGCTGCGGCCGTCGAAGCGTACTACGTTCAGAACGACATCAACGACGACCGCATCGAGTCCCGCGGTCTCGGCGTCGCGCCGGACGACAACTACAAGGAGGACGGCGGTGCCGGCAGCCGCCGCGCCGAGTCGATCCCGATGTCGTGCGACGGCATGATGGACATGGATATGGACGACGACATGGACATGGACGACGACGACATGATGGACGATGACATGGACAGCGACGGCTAGTCCGCCGCATCCAACGCACTACCAAGCGGGCCTGCGGAGCATATGCTCTCGCAGGCCCGCCTGCTTTTTATAGGGCGTGCGGAGCAGAGAGGGAGTGGAAAGATTGGTCGAGGCGAGTGCTCCGAGATGAGGCTATACTCTGCCCCTCCTTTTCCTCTTCCCCCGCCGCCTCATCCTCGCTGTCCCATGCCCGGCTTCAACAGCGCCGCCCGCGAGCGGCTCGCCCGTGCGCTCAAAGTGGAGGCTCGCCGCCTCGGCTTCGACGCGTGCGGGATCGCGAAGGCGGAGCGCTTGGACGACGAGGCCCTCCGCCTGGAGCAGTGGCTCCGCGAGGGACGGCACGCCTCGATGGGCTGGATGGAGAACCACTTCGAGAAGCGCGTTGACCCGCGCCGGCTCGTGGACGGCGCGCAGTCGGTGGTGTCGGTCCTGCACACGTACTATCGGCCGGAGCCGCATCCCGACGATCCGGCGGTGGGCAAGATCAGCCGCTACGCCTGGGGCGACGATTACCACACCGTCCTCAAGGACAAGCTCTACGCGCTCTACCACTGGCTCGACGAGGCGGCCGGCGGCATAGCGGGGCGCGTGTTCGTGGACTCGGCCCCGGTGCTCGACAAGGCGTGGGCGGCGCGCAGCGGGCTGGGGTGGGTCGGCAAGAGCACGATGCTGCTCAACCGCGGCCTCGGCTCCTTCTTCTTCATCGGCGAACTGATCGTGGACGTGCCGCTCCCGCCCGATCAGGCGATGGCCGACTACTGCGGCTCCTGCACCCGCTGCCTCGACGCGTGCCCGACCGGCGCGCTCGACGCCCCGTATCAGATCGACGCGGGGCGGTGCATCTCGTATCTCACCATCGAGCACCGGGGCGAGACGCTGCCGGAGGGGATGGACTCCGAGATCGGCAGTTGGATCTTTGGCTGCGATATCTGCCAGGACGTGTGCCCGTGGACCAAGTTCAGCCGGGCCACCGACGAGGCCCGCTTCGCGCCGCGCCCCGGCGTCACCGACACCGAGCTGCGCGAGTGGGCCGAGCTAGACCTCGAGGCCTTCCGCGAACGCTTCGGCGGCAGCCCGGTCGAGCGGGCGAGGTTCGAGGGGTTCCGGCGGAACGTCCGCGCCGCGCTCGAAAACGGGAGGGCGGAGAGCGGGAGAGCGGAGATAGAGCGTGGGAGCAAGGGAGAGAAGGGAGGACCTCGACCTGAAGCGTAGAGAGCGGACAGGGAAAGTTGGCGCTTCTCCCTTTCCCCCGTTCTCACAGGTCCGCCCGAGGCAGGACGATCTCGACGGCCGTGCCCTCGCCCGGCGTGCTCTCGGCGGTGGCGGTCCCGTTCATGGCCTCGGCGAGGCGCGCCACGAGGGCGAGGCCGAGGCCGGAACCGCCGAAGTCCCGGTTGAGGCGGTTGTCGCCCTGCGAGAACGGCTCGAACATCTCGCCGAGGTAGCCCGGCTCGATCCCGATGCCGGTGTCCTCAACCCGGAGCCGCACGCCGCCGGGGTGCAGCTCGGTGGCGATGCGGACGTGCCCGGCGTCGGTGAACTTGACCGCGTTCGAGACGAGCTGCTCCAGTATCTCCGTGATCCGGGCGGCCTCGCCGAGCACCACCGGCTCGCCGGGGTCGAGGCCGAGCACGAGGTTGAGGCCGCGCTCGGCGAGGAGAGGCGTTTGCCTGTGGGCGAAGGCCTCGAGGATGGGATGGAGCGGGACGGGGCTGCGCTCGACGAGGACGCGCCCGCTCTGGAGGTTGGCGAGCTCGAAGATGTCGTTGATGAGGGCGAGCACGGTGCCGGCCTGCTCGTGGATCGTGGCGGCGAACTCGGTGATTTCGGGCGCGGGCGTGTCGAGCGCGGCGACCTCCTCGAGCAGCACCTCGGCGTAGCCGCGGATCGCACCGAGCGGGGTGCGGATTTCGTGGCTCATCATCGAGACGAAGGACGACTTGACGCGGTGGGCGGAGGCGGCGTCTTCGCGCGTCCGGGCGAGGGCGGCCTCGGTTTCGCGCGCCTCGGTCACGTCCGAGAGGATGCCGGCGACGAGGCCCGTGCGCTCGCGGTGCGGCGACGCGCTCTCACGCAGCCACCGGACCTGCCCGTCGGCCCGTTCGATGCGGTAGACGAGGCGGCTGTCGCGGCCCTCGCTGAGCGTCCGGTCGTGGCGCTCGACGGCCGCGCGGTCGTCGCGGAGGACGAGGCCGGCACGCCACGGAATGGTGCCGGCCGTGAGAGTCGCGGCCGGGTGCCCGGTCAGGGACTCGACCTGCTCGCTCAGGAAGGCGTACGAGCGCTCCCCCTCGTCGTCGAGGGAGAACGAGAAGAGGGTGTCCTCGATGCTCGCGACGACCTGCCGGTAGCGGGCCTCGGCGCGGAGCCACGCCCACAGCGTCTCGGCGAGCGACCCGAGGCGGGCGAGCGCGCGGCGCTCGGTCCCGGTCCAGGGCACGGTGCCCTCGCCCTCGCGAAGCAGCAGGAGCAGCCCGGCCCGGTCGCCCTCAGCGTCGAGGGGCAAGGCTACGACCTCCGTCGCACCGACGAGCTCAGCCAAGCGCTGAGTCTGGCGGCCCGCGAGGTGCACCGGGCGGGAGTCCTCGGAGAGCGCGGCAGCGTCGAGCACGAGCGGCGGCGCGGCCGGCACGTCGGGACCGCTCCAGCGGGTGCGCTCGGTGTAGCGCTCGGCGTCGAGGAAAAGCACGACGGCGCGGTCGGCGCGCGCGGTTTCGCCGAGGATGCGGGCGGCCTCGCTCAGGAAGCCCGCCGGGGGCTGGGCGATGGCCGCGTAGTGGAGGAACGGCTCGGCCTCGTCGTAGCGCGCCAGCAGGCGCAGCGTCTCGGCACGCGCCACCTCGGCCGTAACGTCGGAGACCATCAGCACGCCGCCGACGGTCCCGTCCTCCGGGTGCTGGATCGGCGCGCCGTGGAGGCGGAGCGCGCGCCTCGCCCCGTCGCTCCGCACGAAGGCGACCTCGGTCTCGGCGAGCGGCTCGCCACCGGCCAGCATCCGGTTCACGAGGCCGGGGAGGCCCGCGTCGAGACCGTCGATCGCGCCGAGCGGCCGGCCGATCCACGCCGCCTCCGGGTCCTCGCCCGTGATCGTCCGGAGCCGGTGGTTCTCGAACGTCACCACGCCCGCCGCGTCGAGGTGGGCCACGCCCATCGGGCTCTGCTCGAGAAAGGTTTGGACGAGGGCTTCGCGCCGGAAGAGCGCCGCCTCCACCTCGTCGAGCGCGTCGTCGCCGGACGGCATGGGCGGAACGACGGCGTTACGGTTCGTGGCGATCATCGAGCGAAGCAGCAAGAAAAGAGGGCGAGGCAGACCACCAGGGCGGCCCGCGCCGAATCGCTCTCCTCACTCAAGGATGCTGCCAGACACGTCTGTGCCAGACACGTCTGTGCTGGACGGTTCGTCCCGCCGCTCGCGCGGCACCACGACCAGCAGCCACCCGATGCCGGTGAGAATCTGTACCAGGGCGAAGGCGAAGAACAGCGTCCGCAGGCCGGCCACCTCCGCCTCCAAGAGGGCCGCCGCCGCCAGCACCGAGGCCGACTCGACGAGCGTCACGAGGAGCCAGTCGGTGGCGAAGACGCGGCCTCGGAAGCGGTCCTCGGTGCGCTGTTGCAGGAGCACGGTTGAGAGCACCCAGTTGGCCCCGCTCGCGGCGTGGGCAAAGAGCACGAGCGCCACGAGCGCCGGTAGCCATCCGACGGCGCTGACCCCGACGTAGCCGACCCCGCTCGCGACGACGCACGCGCCCAAGAGCGCCGGCCACCGTCTCTCGTCGCGGAAGAGCGCTCGGGCGATGACGGGTCCCAGGCCAGTCCCGAGGCCGCGCGCCGCGAAGAGGAGTCCGATCCCGAGCGCCGGCCGTCCCGGCAGCACGGCCTCGCCCAAGAGCACCAGCATGAAGACCGTCGCCCCGCCGCCGACGCCCCACGTCGCCTTCGCAAGGGCGATCCGGCCGACGCGCGGCACCGCGCGCAGCCGCCACCAGCCCTCGGCAATCGTGCGGAGGCCATCGCGCACCGGCGTCGCGGTCGGCTCCACGGCGTCGGTGTCCTGCGGGATGACGGTCCGCCCGATGAACCACGCCGAGACGAGGTACGTCGCGCTGTCGATCACGAAGACCGCCTGCGGCCCGAGGGCATCGACGGCGAAGCCGCCCACCGCCGCGCCGACGGCCAGCATCGTGGACCAGGTCGCCGCCATCAGCGCGTTCGCCGTCAAGAGGTCGCGCGCCGGGACGATGTTCGGGAGCGACGCGCTCTTGGCCGGGCTGAAGAAGGCGCTCACCGCGATCTGGAGCGTCGTGAGCGTGTAGAGCAGCACCAGCCCGCCGCCGAGCGGGACGAGCAAGAAGCCGAGCACGAGCACGGCCCGCACCAGGTCGGCCGCGATCATCACGCGCCGCCGGTCCAGCCGGTCCACGACCAGCCCCGCGATGGGCGACGCCAGCGCCAGCGGCAGCAGCTTGGCGACGAACACGAACCCCAGCGCCAGCGGCGAGCCCGACACCGTCTCGACCATCCGGTAGAGCGCGATCGTGTTGAACCAGTCGCCGAAGAGCGAGACCACGTTGCCCGCCCACAGCCGCCGGAAGTTGGCGTTCGTGCGAACGAGCGCGGCGTAGCCAGCCGGGCGGGGTGCGTCGGAGTGCGCGATGGCGTTGCGGGCGAGGGCGTGGAAGGAGGAGCCCAGCGGCATCGAGGGGCACACCGCCGGTGTGCCCTTACGGCAGTGAGGGTCCCGCGACACCGGTGGGTCGCACGGTCAGGGGGCCGCCGCTTCCGGACGCAGGAGGGGGAAGAGGATCACGTCACGGATCGAGTCCTGCCCGGTCAGGAGCATCGCGAGGCGGTCGATCCCGACGCCCAGCCCGGCGGTCGGCGGCATCCCGTATTCGAGCGCGCGAAGGTAGTCCTCGTCAATCGCGCGCGTGGCTTCCTCATCGCCTGCCGAGGCGAGGCGGGCCTGCTCCTCGAAGCGGGCGCGCTGGTCGAGCGGGTCGTTGAGCTCGGAGAAGGCGTTGCAGATCTCCTTGCCGTTGCAGATGACTTCGAACCGCTCGGTCAGGCCGGGCGTGTCGCGGTGCCGCTTGGCGAGCGGCGACAGCTCGACCGGGTAGTCGGTCACGAACGTAGGCTGAATAAGCGTCGGCTCGACGAACGCGCCGAAGACCTCGTCGATCAGCTTGCCGGTGCCCATCGAATCGTCGGTCTCCAACCCCAGTTCTTTTGCGATGGCAGCGACCTGATCGCGGTCCTTCTGGTAGAGGTCGTGACCGGTCTTCTCCTCGATGGCGTCGAAGAGCGAGATGCGTTTCCACGGGCGCTCGAACGAGATCGTGTGTGGCCCTTCGGGCCCGCCGTGCGTCACCTCCGGTTTGCCGTGGAGCGCCGCCGCTACGCCCGCGATCATCTCCTCGACGAGCTCCATCATCCACCGGTAGTCCTTGTAGGCAACGTAGAGCTCGAGCATCGTGAACTCGGGGTTGTGGAAGCGCGACAGCCCCTCGTTGCGGAAGTCCTTGGCGATCTCGTAGACCCCGTCGAAGCCGCCGACGATCAGGCGCTTGAGGTACAGCTCGTCGGCGATCCGCAGGAAGAGCGGCAGGTCGAGCGCGTTGTGGTGCGTCGTGAACGGCCGCGCCGCCGCGCCGCCGTAGAGCGGCTGGAGCGCGGGCGTCTCGACCTCGACGTAGCCGCGCGCGTCAAGGAAGTGGCGGAGTTGGGAGATGATCGTCGCCCGCTGCCGGAAGGTCTCGCGCACCTCCGGGTTGACCACCAAGTCGAGGTAGCGCTGCCGGTAGCGCAGCTCCTTGTCGGCAATCTCGTTGAAGGTCTCGCCGTCCACCTCTTTCGGAAACGGAATCGGGCGGAGGGCCTTGGCGAGGAGGACGACCTCGTCGGCCTCGACCGAGACCTCGCCCATGTTCGTGCGGAAGACGGTGCCGCGCACGCCCACGACGTCGCCGATGTCGAGCAGCTTTTTGACGACGGTGTTGTAGAACCCTTCCGGCTCGTCCGGCGGCTGGAGGGTGTCGCGCTTGAGGTAGAGCTGGATCTTGCCCGTCTCGTCGATCAGGTCGGCGAACATGACCTTGCCCTTGCCCCGAATCGAGCGGAGGCGGCCGGCGATGGTGACGCGGATCGGCTCGGTGCCGTCCGGATCGTCGGCGATCCGCTCGGGATCGTGGCGCTCGTCGTCGAACGTGTCGAGGATCTCGGCGGCGTGGTGGGTGACGGTCCACGTCTCGGCGGGATAGGGGTCGATGCCGTGCTCGCGGAGCGCGTCGAGCGCGTCGCGGCGGACACGCTCCTGTTCGGTCAGTTCAGTCATGGCGGGGGCGGCTCGGGGAGGGGCACAAAAATAGAGACGCCCCGAGGAGCGTCTCTGGTGAAGCCTGTGAATACGGGTGTGGCGGCGCTACTTCGCGTCCTCGAAGGCGTCGGCGTACGCGCCGTAGCCCTCCGCCTCGAGCTGGGCGGCCGGGACGAACCGGAGGGCAGCGGAGTTGATGCAGTAGCGCAGCCCGGTCGGCGCGGGGCCGTCCTCGAAGACGTGCCCGAGGTGCGAGTCCGCCCCGGCAGAGCGGACCTCGGTGCGGGCCATCCCGAGCGTGGTGTCGATGTCGCGGTGGATGTTCTCCGGCACGAGCGGCTGCGTAAAGCTCGGCCAGCCGGTGCCGGACTCGAACTTGTCGAGCGACGAGAAGAGCGGCTCGCCGGAGACGATGTCCACGTAGATGCCGGGCTCCTTGTTGTCCCAGTATTCGTTCTGGAAGGGCGGCTCGGTGCCGTCCTCCTGGGTCACGCGGTACTGCATCGGCGTCAGAACGTCGCGGAGCGTATCGGCGACCGCGTCGGTGTCAGGGGCGACGGCGGAGCGCCCAGAGTCGGTCGAGCTCTGGGCGACGGCGAGTGCGACCACGCCGAGGCTGGCGAGCGCGAGCAGGACGAGGATCGTGGGTCGAGACATGGCTGGTTCGGATCGGGTGGAAAGGGGGAGAGACCGTCTAGCTGAGCGGGCCGGGCTTGCCGGCGAGGTCCCCCCACAGCTCTTGGAGGCGGTCGTCGCGGCGGCAGCCTTTGCGGTACGAGTAGTAGCGGTCGGGGTTGGTGCGGTAGAAGTCCTGGTGGTAGTCCTCGGCGGGATAGAACGCATCCAGGGCCTCGACGGTCGTGGCGGTCTCACCCTCGAGGCGGCGGTCGATGGTGGCGAACGAGGCCTCGGCGACGGCCTGCTGCTCGGCGTCGCGGTAGAACAGGATGGAGCGGTACTGCGCGCCGCGGTCGCAGAACTGCCGGTCTGCGGCGAGCGGGTCGATGTTGTGCCAGAAGACCTCGACAAGCGTCTCGAAGGAGATGACCTCCGGGTCGTAGATCACGCGGACGACCTCCGCGTGGTCGGTGCGGCCGGCCGAGACGGCGTCGTAGGTCGGGTCGGGCGTGGTGCCACCGGCGTAGCCGGAGACGACCGAGAAGACGCCGTCGAGCTTTTCGTACGGCGGCTCCATGCACCAGAAACAGCCGCCCGCGAAGACGGCCGTGTCGGCGTCGGCCGTCGGTGCCGTGTCGAGGCTGGCGGTCGGGGCGACGGAGGCCGGAGCGTCGGCCGGGGCGTCCGGGCTGGCGCACTCGGCAGCGGTGAGGAGGAATCCGAGCGCGAGGGCGACGAAGGCGGAGCGGAGCATGGGACGGGGGAGCTAGGAGAATCTGGCGTAGGTACTCGTCTAAACGCGGTCCGGCTCCCGGCCGTGCCCGCCGCGTGTGGAATAACGTGTGCGTTTCCGTCACGAATCGATAACACGATGCGAGGGGCGGTATCGTCTTGGGATCGGCGGCCGGGCACGGCACGCCGCTACCGACCCGCCACCGTCAGACGAGAACAGCCGAACCGATGAAGCACACTGCTGGGAGCTACGATGCTGGGAGCTACGATGCTGGGAGCTACGATGCCGTCGTCGTCGGGGCCGGGCCGAACGGGCTGGGCGCGGCGATCACCCTGGCCGAGGCCGGGCTACGAGTTGTCGTGATCGAAGCGAACGATACAGCGGGCGGCGGCGTCCGGTCGCTGCCGCTGACCGAGCCGGGGTTCGTGCACGACTTCGGCGCGGCGGTCTTCCCGTTCGGCCTCGCCTCGCCGTTCTTCCGGCGTCTGCCGCTGGAGCGCTACGGCCTCGCGTGGGTCCACCCGGAGCTGCCCCTCGCCCACCCGCTCGACGGGGGCCGGGCGGCGCTGATGCACCCCTCGGTCGGGCAGACGGCGGACGGGCTGGGGCGTGACGGCGCGCGCTACACACGGCTCCTCCGGCCGCTCGTCCGGGCGTGGCCGAGGCTGGCCGGCGAGCTGCTCGGCCCGGTCCTTCACGTCCCGAAGCACCCGGTTGAGCTGGCGAGGTTCGGGCTGCGTGCCCTCCTGCCGGCCACGGCGCTGGCGAACCTCTTCTTCCGAGACGACGAGGCGCGAGCGCTATGGGCCGGCGTAGCGGCGCACGCGGCGCTCCCGTTCTCTGCCCCGGCCTCGTCGGCGGTCGGGCTCGTGCTGATGGCCGTCGGGCACCGGGTCGGCTGGCCGATTCCGCGCGGCGGGGCGCAGGCTATCACCGACGCGCTTGTGGCGCACCTCGGGACGCTCGGCGGCGAGGTCGTGACCGGCGAGCGGGTCGAGTCGCTGGACGACTTGCCTCGGTCGAAGGTGGTGCTGCTGGACACGGCCCCGGAGGGACTGCTGAGCCTTGCGGGCGACCGGCTGCCGGCGCGGCGCGGCGCGCGGCTCGGCGGTTGGCAGCGCGGCCCGGCGGCCTTCAAGCTCGACTACGCGCTCGACGGGCCCATCCCCTGGCAGAACCCCGACTGCGCGCGCGCTGCGACGATTCACCTCGGCGGGACCTTCGAGGAGATCGCCGCCGCCGAGGCCGCCGTTGCCGCCGGCATCGCTCCGCCCGACCCCTACGTCCTGCTCGCGCAGCCGAGCCTCTTCGACCCAACCCGAGCGCCTGAGGGCAAGCACACCGTCTGGGCCTACGGCCACCTCCCGTTCGGCTCGGCCGTCGACTACGCCGCCGCCATCGAGGCGCAGATCGAGCGGTTCGCGCCTGGGTTCCGGGACCGGGTGGTGGCCCGGAGCGTGCTCGCGCCGGCCGACCTCGAGCGGCACAATGCGAACTTGGTCGGCGGCGAGATCTTCGGCGGCGGGCAGGGGCTCGGGCAGATCGTGGCGCGGCCGGTCCTCCACCCGCAGCCGTACCGCACGGGCGTGCCCGGCCTCTACCTCTGCTCGGCCTCGACGCCGCCGGGCGCGGGCGTCCACGGGATGTGCGGCGTGCGCGCGGCAGAGACTGCGCTTGCCGACGTGTTCGCCTGATCTGAGCAGTGCCGCCGCCGGCCGTGGCGTAGCTTCGGCGTGGTGCCAGCCCAGCGTCGGACGAACGCCGTGGGCGAACGCCGTTGGCCCCTACGATGGGCAACACGGTCTGTGCTCTTCATTCTCCCCTTCTCCCTTTCCTACCCCATGCCCCTCGTCGCCATCGTCGGCCGGCCAAACGTCGGCAAGAGCACGCTCTTCAACCGGCTCACCGAGGTGCGGCAGGCCATCGTGCATGACGAGCCGGGCGTCACGCGCGACCGCGTCTACGGCGACGCCGAGTGGAGCGGGCACACCTTCGACCTGGTCGACACCGGCGGCTTCGTCCCGCGCTCGGCCGACCGCTTCGAGGCCGCCATCCGGGAGCAGGTCGTGATCGCCCTCGACGAGGCCGACGCGATCGTCTTCGTCGGTGACGTCACGACCGGCGTCACGGACCTCGACGCCGAGATGGCGACCGTCCTGCGGCGGACCGACAAGCCCGTCTTCGTGGTCGCCAACAAGGCCGACAGCGCGGCGCGGCGGCTCGACGCCGCCGAGTTCTACAACCTCGGCCTGGGCGAGGTCTACCCGGTCAGCTCCGTCAACGGCATGGGCACGGGCGACTTCCTCGACGACCTGGTGGCGGCGCTCCCGGAGGACGCCGAGCGCGAGGACCCCGAGGTGCCGCGCATCGCCTTCATCGGGCGGCCGAACGTCGGCAAGTCGTCGCTCACGAACGCGCTGCTCGGCGCGGAGCGCAGCATCGTCACCGAGATCTCCGGCACGACGCGGGACGCCATCGACGTGCGCGTCGAGCACGCGGGGCAGCCGGTCGTGCTCGTGGACACGGCGGGGCTGCGGAAGAAGGCCAAGGTCCGCGAGAACGTCGAGTTCTACTCGACGCTCCGCACCGAGCGCGCCGTGCAGTCCTGCGACGTGGCGGTCGTGCTGCTCGACGCAAGCCTCGGGCTCGAGGCGCAGGACGCACACATCATCCGGCAGGCCGAGGAGATGAAGAAGGGCATTGTGATCGCCGTCAACAAGTGGGACCTGGTCGAGGACAAGGAGACCAACACCGCGCGCGACGTCGAGCGCGCGATCCACGAGCGCCTCGGCACGCTCGACTTCGTGCCGGTCGTGTTCGTCTCGGCGATGACCGGGCAGCGGATCGGACGGGTGCTCGACAAGGCGCTGGCCGTCGCCGCCGAGCGCGGCAAGCAGATCCCGACCGCGCAGCTCAACGCCGTCGTCGAGAAGGCCGTGCAGCGGCACCACCCGCCGTCGGCGAACGGGCGGCAGGTGACGATCAAGTACGCGACCCAGGTCCGAGCCGAGCCGCCGGTGGTCGCGTTCTTCAGCAACTACCCGCAGGGGGTGAAGGAGGCGTACCGGCGCTACCTCGAGAACCAGCTCCGCGCCGCGTTCGGGTTCGAGGGCGTCCCGCTGACGCTCTCGTTCAAGCAGAAATGAGTGCGTGCCCTACCCGGTCGCCGGCTAGGTTGACCGGGTCTCGGGACAGGTCCGGCCTCCCATGCTACACCGCCCTGGTCGTCTATGGCGATGGCAGCAAAGCCTCCAGCTCCAACAGCCGCAATTAGGCTGTGTCTGGATATTCAGTCTGAAGCCGAGCACGAGCAGATGCCTTCGCTTCGCAAGGCGCGCGAAGCAGCCGTAGTACCATTACGGCGATGCAGCGCAACGCAGCGAGCCGAGGCAGATGCCGTGTACAGGCCGGGAGTGGATTTCCCAGACACAGCCTAGCCCGATTCGAGCCCCGAGCCGCCGCCGAACTGGCGCGTCGAGTGAAACACCGAGAGCACTTCGACCTCGGTCTCGTCTCCGCTACCGCTGACCAGGTGAAACACTCGGTAGCCCCGGTAGATGATCTCGCGAAGCGCTGCGTCGTCGATCTCAGGTACGGCGCGGCCCGAGTTCGGGAACACCTCCAACCTCTCGACCGCCGCGAAAGCCCCGTCTACGAAAGTCTGCGCGTAGGCAGGAGCCTCACGCGCGAGGTAGTCGCCGATGGCTTCGAGGTCTTTCAGCGCCTGGGGTGACCAGATTACTCGTGCCACCGCTTCATCCGGCCTTTAGCCTCCGCATGCGGGACTCCTTGACCGTCTGCGATCTGCTGACGCCCTCGCTCAATCTTCTGGATCATGTAGACGCGCTCCATGACCTCTTCGTAGGTCGTGTCGCTCGGCATCTCTTGGACGGCACGGAGAACGCGGTCTCGAACGGAGGTCTGAGTCATAGCCAGGCGATCAAGAGCGGATTTGCAAATTTACGCCGAGTCGAAGCAAAGCGTTTCCCGGCGCGCCAACGGAAGTTAGCCAGCCGGAGCCGGAATACGCTACCAGGGATTAGTACCAGTCACTTTTTTAATCTCTTTGCGGACCTTTTGGTCCATCTTCTTAGCAAAGTTAATTATGACACTTTTGTATTTATCAACCTTGGCTTTCGAGACGGTTTCTCCGTTGCCATGAGCCACCCTGTTCCTCAGTTCGTTGAAGTCTCGGAGCCGACCTTTGAGAGACTCATTGCTCATCTTCTGCCATGAAACGCCGTCCAGAATTTTCTCGAAGCCGAGAGACGCGAACAGCTTGTTGATGTTCTGCTGGTTTGGGTTTCCTCTTGTCGGAGCAGTATCCGTGAGAGCTTTAAGGCTGCTGATCTTGCCGTCGAACAGAGCCTTCGCTGCCTCCTCGTGGAGGTCTGTGAGATAACCTTGGAGGTGACCCGACAGAAGTGTAATGGCGGCTCCATTCAGCGCTTGAACCTGTGGAGGCTTACCAGGTCCGGGATCAGAAACGAGAGCGTTGATCACATTCCCAACCTGAGTGAGATCTCCCGCTCCAGCCTCAATGGCAGCCTCGGCCTTTTTCAACCGGACGAGCGCCCCGTGCGCATCAACAAGCTGCTGGACATCCAGCATGCGGGTCTCAAAATTTGCTAGTGACTTCGAATCCATGGGGTGGGAGCGCGGAGGCTGACTAACCAGTAATTGAGCGGCACAGCGCCGCATAGGAGTCCAGTGCACGGGATTATACGAGCGCGCGCTGCATAGGAAGTGACTCCGCTCCCTCGTGTCGAATCACCAAGCCCGGTCGGGCGTTGGACCCCGCGCTCCGTATCTTTCGACCGTCCCTCCCGACCGCTTTCCCCGACGCCCGATGGCCGGCACGCCCGTCAACAACGCCACCCCGACCGAGCGCACCCTCAACCTCTGGGAGAAGCTCTACCTCCCGGAGATCTTCAAGGGCCTGCGCTACTCGTACTCGAAGATGAGCGCGCCGCGCTACACGTTCGAGTACCCCGAGGAGCAGTGGTACCCGCCGGACTCGTACCGCGGCCGCCCGGTGCTGGTCGAGGAGGAGGGCCGGCCGCGCTGCGTCTCGTGCGGCCTGTGCGCGCGCTCCTGCCCGCCGCTCGCCATCTCGATGCAGGCCCACGAGGTCTTCGACGACATCAAGGAGCGCGAGCCGGAGTGGTTCGAGATCAACATGCTCCGCTGCATCTACTGCGGCTACTGCGAGGAGGTCTGCCCCGAGGAGGCCATCGTGATGTCGAAGGAGTACGACCTCACCTTCCAGGACCGCGAGGAGGCCCACTTCGGCCTTGACCGGCTGCTCGTCCCGAAGGAGTTCCTGGCCGACCGGCTCGCCTACCTCGAGCGCCAGAAGAACCCGCAGTTCGGCCAGCACTGGGACTTCCCGCGCGAGAACAACATCCACACCCTCCGCAACCGGCTCGACTACGCCGTCGCCGAGGCCCACGCCGAGGCCGAGGTGATGGACCCGGCGGACGAGCCCGTACCGCCAGCGGTGTGATGGCGGTGCTCCCGGAGAACGGCCCCTCGCCCGAGCGCCGCGCCGCGCTCCTCGACCAGCTCCGCTGGCTCGCCGACGAGGCCGAGGCGCTGGCTCCGCTCCTGGCCGAGCTGCCGCCCGACGTGCTGACGATGCACCTCCCCGGCGAGCGCTCGCTCGTCGGCACCCTGGGCCGCCTCGCTGCGCTCGACCGGACCGCGCTCGGCCGACTCGGCCGGATGCTCGCCGAGGACGACCCGGCCTTCGCAGAATCCCCCGAGTCGCACGACGCGCCCCCTAGCGCCGCCGAGGCGCTCCGCGACGTGCAGGCCGCCCGGCAGGCCCTCGTCGCCGCCTTTGAGGAGGCGGACTGGTCGCGCACGGCGACGTTTCCCGATGGCACGCGCCGCGACCTCGCCGGCTTCGCCCTCGCGCTCACGCAGCGCGACGCAGCCGAGCTGAGCCGCCTCGCCTACCGCCTCCACGAGAGCGATCTGCGCGATCATGCAGACGAGGGATAGGGCCGACCCTGAAAAGTAAATCGGGGAAGACGGGATGGCCGCTCGGTGCCATCGAGGGTACTTTCCGGTGTAGACGCACCGTTCTGAACAGCAAGGCGGGGCTCGTCTCGCGCACCTCGCCGGAGCCCTCACGCGTGGAGGGCTGTGTGACGCAGGCTTGACATCCCCGGCGTCTACTTTCCGCCCCTCGTCGCCGCTCCGATATCAGGGCTGCGCCTCCACTACGCCGCCTCATGGCCTCGACCGCTCCGTCCTTCGACGACCTCACCGTCGCTTTCCGGCACGGCAACTTCAAGCCGCTGTACTTCTTCTACGGCGACGAGGGCTTCCTCATGGACGAACTGCAAGCGCTGCTTGTCGAGCACGCCCTCCCCCCGGCCGAGCGCGCTTTCAACCTGGACCTCTTCCACGGGCCCGACGCGAACGCGCAGAACGTCCTCGCCGCGTGTATGGGGTACCCGGTGATGGCGGCGCGGCGCGTGGTGATCGTCCGGCAGTTCGAGAAGCTAGCCGAGAACCGGGCCTTCAAAGGCTACGCCGAGCAGCCGAACCCGACGGCGGTCGTGCTGCTGCTCTGCACGGGCAAGCCGAACCTCTCGGCCCACCCCTACCGCGCCCTGCGCGAGCACGCCGTCGCGGCCGAGTTCAAGCCGCTCTACGACCGGCAGCTACCGGGCTGGCTCAACGCCCGCGCCAAGACGCTCGGCGTCACGCTCGACGCCGGGGCGGCGCACCTCCTGGCGCAGTCCGTCGGGACGGACCTCCGCAGCGCCGCCGCCGAGCTGGACAAGCTCGTCGTCTATGCCGGCGCGCGGACCACGATCACCGATGACGACGTCCTCACCGCCGGCGGGCACAGCCGCGAGTTCAACGTCTTCGAGCTGCAAAAAGCCATCGGCGAGGCCGACCGCGTCCGGGCAACGGCCATCCTGGAGCGGATGCTGTCGCAGGCGGCGAGCCGCCGGGGCGAGGCCATCATGATCGTGACGATGCTGTCGCGGTTCTTCTTCAAGCTCCGCAAGCTCGCCGGGCGGCGGCGGCCACCGGGCGACCTCGCCCGGCACCTCGGCGTCTCGCCCTACTTCGTGAAGGAGTACGAGGCCGCGTTCCGCCGCCTCGGGGCGCGCACGGTGCAGCGCGCCTTCCCGGCCCTCCTCGCGGCCGACTTCGAACTCAAGGGCGGGGCCGAGCGCGACGAGCGCCTGGTGCTCGGCCTCGCACTCGGGCGGATCCTCGCCTCCTGAACCCTCTGACCTCTGCTGCTATGGCGATGCACATCGTGAAAACCCGCACCTCGGTCCGCCGGAGCACGGGGCTCGGCACGCCGCGAAGCACGCACCACGACGCGCTGCTCGCCCTGGACGACGAGGACCTGATGGCGCAGTTCCAGGCGGGCACCGTCGAGGCCTTCGACATCCTGGTGAGCCGCTACCGGGACCCGCTCTCGAACTACGTCTACCGCTTCATCAGTGACGCAAAAGAGTGCGAGGACCTGCTGCAGGAGACCTTCCTCCGGGTCTACCGCAACCGCCACAGCTACCGCCGCATCGCCAAGTTCTCGACGTGGCTCTACACCATCGCCGGCAACCTGGCCCGCTCCGAGTACCGCAAGCGCAAGCGCCGCCGCCTCTACTCGCTCCAGAGCGTCAACCGCGACGACGAGGAGTACGAGGTCGAGATCCCCGACGAGACCTTCTCGCCGGACCAGGACACCGAGAGCACGCTGCAGGACCGCCACATCCAGGCGGCGCTGAAGCAGATCCCGGAGGAGTTCCGCGAGGTGGTGGTGCTGCGCGACGTGCAGAACCTGGCCTACGAGGAGATCGCCGAGATCACCGGCTTGCCGATGGGGACGGTCAAGAGCCGGATCAACCGGGGCCGCACCAAGCTCCAGGGCCTGCTGAGCGACATCTACACGCCGCAGACGCCGAAGACGCGAGAGTAGAGGGCGAGAACAGAGGATCGGGACTCGGGAAGAGGAGCCCGCCTCAATCTTCCATTCTCCACCGTCCCCGCGTTGTCCCCGCCGCTCGGGGTGCCGTACTTTCTCTGCGTTCGCCAGCACGCGCGGGCCCTTAGCTCAGCGGTTTAGAGCGCTCGCCTCACACGCGAGAGGTCACTGGTTCAAATCCAGTAGGGCCCACCCAGCCGGTTGCGGCGCCGCCCAGCCCCTCGCCGAGTGTCCCTCGGTGGAGGGCTGCTGCGTTTCGGGGGATGGGCTCACGCCCCCTCTTCGAGTTGCCCCCGAGAGCACGCGTCCGTTCGATGCGGGGAAATGTCGCCTGCGACCGACCTGGCACCGTGTTTGAAAGAGACCGCGTGAGCTCAGACGTGGACCTAGCTCATTCCCTTCCCGGCCAACCGCGTCACCGGCCAACTCATCAACCACACGAGGTGCTTCGCTATGAAGACCTACATCACACCCGCCCTCACCGAGTACGGTGACGTGGCCGCCCTCACGGCGACCCTGGGCAACCCCTTCACTGGGGACGTCTCGTTCGACGTAGACGGCAACGTGCTGGAGACGGGTGAGAACTCGATCAACCAGTGCCCGACCATCAACAACGAGACCTGCATGAACGAAGCTCCTTAATCGGATTCCCTTCGCCGCCGGCACCTAGTGCTGGTGGAGCGGGCGCTATGGGTGAGCCTCCTAGCGCCCGCTTTCTGTTTTTTGCCGACGACGCCCAGGTTGCCATGAGGTGGTGGCGAGCTTCGTGTCCCTAGTGGGCAAGGCTGGGGACAACGGATACACACTCGTCGCCCGGAATCCAGAGAGGGCAGCAGGTCCCGCGCTGTCCTACGGCGAGGACAACTCGCCGGGTTCACTAGGCGGTCCCGCTCGCTCCGACAGGAAAGCAGCTATCATCACCGGGCGAGTTTTCCACGCTTGACGGGACGCAGCATCGGCGCGCTTCGTAAGTTTCCGCGCCGATACCCGTTTTGAGCGGGTGCCTCCACCCTGTCCTTTCCGCTCCCGCTATGGCCCTCGCTGACCGCGCCGTCTATCCGTCCCAACCCCAGCCGCTAGCCGCTGAGATCGACCGGCTGCTCCAGGAGGCGCGCACCGAGGCCGAGCTGCCGGAGGACACCAAGGGCCAACTCCTGGCGCTCATCGTGCCGGACTCGGACCTGATGAGCGGCGGCCCGGTCTCGGCCGCAGCCTACCGCCTGCTCGACGGCCAAACCTTCGACTCGGTCATCATCGTCGCCCCGAGCCACGAAGGGGTCTTTGGCCGCCTCGCCATCTGCCGCGCCGACCACTACCACACGCCGCTCGGCACCGTCCCGGTCAACGACGGCATCCGCAACGAGCTGTGCGACGAGGACGACGACATCTACGTCGACGACCGCGGCCACTTCCACACCGAGGGGGCCGACGTCCAAATCCCCTTTCTGCAGCGCATCCTCGGCGACGGCTTCGACGTGGTGCCGATCGTGATGGGGAGCGAGACGTCGGCGCTGTGCCGCGAGCTGGGCCACGCCGTCGGCGAGGTGATGTATGGTCACCGCGTGCTCATCATTGCTTCGGCGGACCTGCTCAGCGTCAAGGGCGATGGGTTCGAGCGCTTCGAAGAGGCCCTTGAGGCGCTCGACACGAGCGCGCTGATGCACTTGCTCGGCAGTGAGCAGGTCCGCCTCGAGGGGATGGGGGCGGTCATCACGGCGGTCCTGGCGGCGACCCGGCGGCGCGCCAACCGGGCGCGCGTGCTGCGCGTCGAGATGCCGAAGGACGACCACATCGGCGCGCTCGCCTGCGCGCTCTGGCGTGCCTAGCCCCAACGCTCCGCGCAGCTCCTCATGACAGCGTACGCAGCGGCTTTCCGCGACACCCGCCCCGCCACGGCCCTCGTCGGGGCGGGGGCAATGGGACGGGTGCTGGCCGAGCGTCTGCACGCGCACGGCTACCCTATCGTCGCTGTGCTGAGCCGGACGGCCGAGTCGGCGGAGACGCTCGCCCGGACGGTCGGAGCGCGGGTGCACTCGGACACGCTGCACCACCTGCCGCCGGAGACGCAACTCGTCGCGTGCTGCGTCCCGGACGGGGCGCTGCCGGAGGTCGGGCGGCGGCTCAGCCGGGTCGCACACCCGTGGGAGCGGACCCTCGTGCTCCACACCTCGGGCGCGCTGCCGGCCGACGTGCTCCGCCCGCTCGCCGAGCAGGGCGCGCGCCTGCTCTCGTTCCACCCGCTCCAGGCGCTCACGGCCGAGAGCGACGCCTCCGCGCTCGACGGGGTCTACGCCGGGATCGAGGGGGCACCGGCCGCCGTCGCCGCCGGCATCGAGCTGGCCGCGACCCTGGGGATGCGCTACCTCGTGCTCGCGGCCGAGGACAAGCCGCGCTACCACCTCGCCGCCTCGATGGCGTCGAACTTCCTCGTCACGCTCCACGCGCTCGTGGAGCAGGTCCTCGGTTCGCTCGCCATCGACCGGGCGACGGCGCAGGAAATCATGGCTCCGCTGGTGCGCGGGACCCTAGCGAACCTCGAGGCGTCGTCGCCAGAGGACGCGCTCACCGGCCCCATCGCTCGAGGCGACTTGGAGACGGTCCATCGCCACGGCCTGGCCCTGCGGCGGCACTTTCCGCACCTCGTCCCGGTCTACGCTGCGCTCGCGCTCGAGACCATCCCGCTGGCGGTCCGTACCGGCACGCTCAGCCCGGAGCGGGCTGAGGAGGCAGCAGCGCTTCTGGGCAAGATGGTCACTGTGCCGATACCGCCGGCCGCGGCGGGTGTGGAGGCAGACTGGAGGACCGGCGAAGCGCCCGTCAAGGGGTAGGCAAGCATCGGTGAAATGCGATTCTTGCTCGCCACAACCGAAGAGGCGCGGAACAGGGTCGAGGCGGGGTGGGTTTGGGTGCGCCTTGTCCGTTCCACCACGGCGACCCCGGCTGGTTTATGCCGCCTCGCCCTCCATATGGAAGTCTCCACGCTGCTTGCTGCTGAGGTTCAGGACCTCGCCGTCCGGGCCACCGAGCGCGGCTCCGTCATCGCGTTCCAGTCTACACTCGCCGCTGCCGTGCAGGCGGTGCAGCGGGCGCTCCATCACGAAGAGGCTGTCGGCCAGGCCGCGCTGTCGCTGGCGCAGCAGGGCACGCTCGGAGCGATGACTGGTGAGTTGCGGGCCGTCCAGGCCGCGCTTGAAGCCGAGCTAGACCAGGGCCGGTGTCTGCTGCCGGCCCGCGAGCGCCGCACGTTCCGCTTTGCGCCTCGCCGTCCCGCAGCCGACCGGCCGAGCTGGTCCAGTTCGCTCTCGGAGGCCGTCGAGGCGCTGGCCGAGGGGGCGGACTGCATGAACGCGCTCGCCTCGGGCCAGCCCGCCGAGGCCCCGTCGCGCGCGCTCGGCACCGCCACAGCCGACCTGCTGCGCGGCCACCGCGACCGCCTCGCCGCTGAGGCGCTGCGTCTGACGTAGACAAAAAAAGCCGCCCCTCGCAGCGAGCGAGAGGCGGCGTAGGCAGGCGGTGTGAGAGCGCCCCGGGTAGGATTTGAACCTACGACCCTGCGGTTAACAGCCGCATGCTCTACCACTGAGCTACCGAGGCAAGACGGGCGCGAAAATACAGGGGTGTCCGCCGCGAAAGCAAGCGAGGCGGCCTCCTTTCTCAATCATTCACCGCCGCCCCGGTTGCTGGGGACGCGCGCGGTGCAAAGAACGTGTGGACCTGGCTGCAAAGCCGACGCATGGGGGTTGCCTAGCGCGCCGGTCGGCGGTAGCTTCGGGACGCGCCCGAGCCCATGTGGCGGAATTGGTAGACGCGCTACATTCAGGATGTAGTGAGCTTACGCTCGTGGAGGTTCGAGTCCTCTCGTGGGCACTCTAGCCGAAGCGGCCTCTGCGATAGCGCGGTGGCCGCTTCGGCTTTTCCTGGGGGCCGCAAACCTGGCTCCGGTAGGTTCAGGAACGGCACCAAGCGGTGGAGGGAACGGAAAAAATTGCCAGACGGATCACCGGTCCAATGCCCGCTGGGGCCGCTACGGCCGGTACTGGCCCAGGGCCGAGGTTGGACCGAGAATTGACGAGAGCGCAGAAGCAGAGTAGCTTCACCCTCCTGGCGCGGCCCACCACCCTGCCACGCCTCGTTCACCCCACCCTACCTCCACGTCCCAGCCCAACGACCCAGCAGTCAGTCCCCGCACCACGCCGGACCGAGGCAAGAAATCTGTGCATCGACGTTTTCGCGCAAGGCGTAGCCTTCCGCAAGCGCAGGATGTATCCGCCCTCGAGACTGGCCTCGGTGCCGCGCCCAGACGTCGCTTCCACCTCCTGTCGCCCCTGTGTTGGGGAGACGCGCGCCGTACGGGCGGCAACGGTTTCCTATCTACCCACGGCCTCTCCCTCGGGGAGTGGGCGCACCGAGCACAGAGTGCGATGCGCCGGCGTGCACCCGGATCAGCGGTGCTCATCGTCGTGCTCGCGGGGCATAAGGGGACGTTGTAGGCGAGGAGTAGGGGGGAAAGAATGTTCTGTCACACGATTGGCGATGCAGTCCTGCGGATTGCCAACCCCCACCACACCCTAGCCCGTTACCTCATGCGCTGCATTCTGCTCGCTATCCTCCTCGCTCTTCTCTCCCCCGCCAGTATGGCGCAGCCCACGACGGGCAGCCAGCAGACGGTCGTGATCGACCTTCGGGAGGGCGTCAACCTCGTAGCGCTGCCCGTCGTGCCGACTTCGACGAACATGAACACGGTCGTCGCAGGCATCCTGTCGGATATCTCGCTCGTCCAGGATGACAAAGGCCGGCACCTGATTCCGGAGCTGGACATCCACGACATCGCGGCGTGGCACTGGAAAGAGGCCTACAAAATCCACGCGAAGGTCCCGGCGACGCTCGTCGTCCGGGGCGCGACGCTGACCCCGGAGGCGTCGCCGCTCGTGCTCGAAGGCGGGGCGCACTGGATTCCCTATCTCCGCAACACGACGCTCGCGGTCGACGAAGCACTGGCGACGATCCTGCCTAGCCTGAGCCGGGTCGAGGACGAGGACGGGCGCGTCTACGAGCCGGGCAACGGAAGCTCCACGCTGGACTCGCTGCGGGCTGGGAACGGCTACCGGGTCTGGCTGACCGCGCGCGACACCCTCTACTACCCTGCCAACGCGGACGGCTTCGGCGGCGGCGGTGACCAAGCGGCCACGCTGGCCCAAGCGCTCGCGCTGCGCGGCATGCAAGAGGGCGACCAAGTCAATGTGCTCGGCTACTACGCGCCGAACGACGGCGGCGGCGGCCTCTTCCGCGTCACCAACAGCGGGGCGATGACCGACGGGGGCCTCGTCCACGCCCTGGATGAGCACGCGAGCGCGCCCGTCACCGAGGTGATCGCCAACGACTCGCGCCACGCCAAACCGTTTTCGATCCCGGCCGGGGCCCGCATCGTCCACGGGTCCGTCACCGTCGAACTGCTCCGCCCCAACGGCAACCGGATCGCGTCCATCGACGGCCGCTACCTGCACGGGCACGAGTGGGTCTCGCGGTTTCTCCCGGTCTCGCTCGTCAACTACAAAAGGGGCGAGTTCAACGACCGCCGCGAGCGGCTCGCCCAGTGGTGCGAGGACAAGGTAGGAGACATGTGGGCGTGTGACGTGCGCGTCACGTACCGGTACACCACCTCAGACCTCCGGCTGGAGCGGCTCAACCCCGGTGCGACGCTCAACGCCCATTGGTTCGGTGCCCGCCCTCACGCCGACGACCCCACGTTCGACAACCAACCCGTCCTGGGCCACGTCATCAACGTGGCGAATCGCCTCAACAAGAACTTCGGAGGCACGATCACCACCATCCTGCTGCCCAAGAGAGAGGTGTACGAATATTCCGGGAGCCTCCAGCTCGGTCCTGACCTGACGCTGAAGGGAGCGGGCGGCACCGAACTCGCCACCGTGACCAACGACGTTGGCCTCACCTACCAGCCGGTCCGGATCAAGCAAAACTCGACACGGCTTCGTGTCAAGGCGGGCAAGGCGCTCGCGTTCATCCGCATGGAGAAGAGCGAGAACGATCCCAACTACCTCCAGCCGGACCTCAAGCACCGCCTCCACGGAAACAGAACGGCTATGTCAGTTGCTCCGGGCGCGTTCAATGCGGGCCTCGCCGACATCGTGCTCGACGGCAACTGGGAGCAGAACCGGCAGGCCTTCGAGCAAGGCTGGAGCTCGTACGCGGAGAAGGAAACCGCCATGCGGAATACGCCGGGCTGGTCAGGCTTTGTCTCTACCATTCAGAACAACGTGGAGATTCCCATCGGTCAGGTGCTCACGCTTCGCAACGTGGCCATCCTGGGCTACGGGGCGACCGGCGTGCTCGGCAACGTCAACAACACGTGGGATGCGGAAAACGTACTGCTCGGTAACAGCGTGTGGAACCACGCGCTCTATGGAACCAACGGAGTCTGGAGGAACCTCACCTTCAGCGGGTTCTCCTGGTCCCACGGGGCGTTCAACGCAGGCGAGATCCACAACATGGTCTTCGAGGACGGAACCCCAGGACCGTTCCGGCCCGGCGAGCACATCCTCGGCATCCGAGGCGGCGACGTCTACTCGGAGGTGGAGATGACCGACCCGGACGACCTCGAGCAGTCCGTCTTCATCCGGTCAGACGGCAGCGTGATCGACCTCGGGGTCACCATCGATGGATTCCACCTAGACCTGCGGGGGAGCGAGCTTACCGCTGCAATCGGAGGCTACGGACCGCGCATCCACGTCCGAAACGGAGTCGTCATCATGGACGAGGGGTACTCGGAGTCCATCTTCAGAGAGAAGGGGAACGGGTACCAGAAAGCGCTCTACCCGGACTATCAGTTCGAGAACATCAGGGTCTACGATCATGGGGAGGAGCGCGGGTGGCTGTTCCGGGGCCTCAACGTCACCGAGAGCACCTTCCGCAACGTCACGACCGATGCCACTCTGCTCGGGCCTACCGAAATCTCCAACCGGGCGTTCGACCTCCACGCCAACTGGCGCGACCACTTCGCCTGGAATGAGCCACAGACCGTGACCTTTACGGAGATGGACCTGGAGGCTCACCAACGGTTCATCGGGCATGCCAAGACCCATCGCAACGCTGTGGGGACCACGTACTACATCACCAACTCGAGCTTCAACAACAGGTCGAACACGCTGATCGTGGGAGACAGCGGGACCGGCGAGCTGGACCGGTTCGACGGCGACGTGAGTAAGCTCGACGTCTTGATGGACGGCGTGGAGTTCAAGATGCACAATAGCTATTTCCAGAACCTGGAGCTGTTCTTCGCGCTCGCCCGACTCCGGAACTGCACGGATTCCGAGAGCGGTCACACCAGCGAGAGCGCCGGGAGCCGGACGTATACGGCCTCGGGGGGCGAGACCCACTTCGACACGCCGACGAACCTGCTGTGGGAACCGCTCGCGGCCGGCTTCACGTCTGTGCAGGAGGGGGGCGGGGCGTCGGGGCTGTACGCGTCCCACGAGTACGTATCCGCCAACGGCTCACCGCTCGGGGAGGACCGGCGCGGTCCGTACCTCCGTATCCGCCTCACCCGGCCGTTGCAGGCCGGCGAGGTGGTGACCTTCCTCTGGGACGCGGCGGTACGCCCATGGGACGGCACAGCCCGGCCCGAGACCTCTACGGGAGGAGCAACCCCTTGACGCGGGAGAAGGGAAGGTAGGCGCTCGCCATGACCACGAGGAAGGCGACGGTGTAGAGCACGGGCCAGTGCCGGAACGGCCGCTCGCTGCACTGCGCCGTCGCCATCGCGGTCAGCACCCACGCGAACCCGACGACCGGGGCGAGGGGATACGTCGTCAGGACGAACCCGAACAGGGCCGGGTCGCGCCACCGCGAGGGGCCGCGGTCCTCCGGCCACAAGAAGCACACGGCCACGACGGCCTCGATCCCGATGGTCCACCACGTCATAAACTGCGCGAGCGCAGCGATCCGGGGGCCGGAGACCACCTCGGCCCCCGCGCTCGGATCGCCGAAGGCGACGAGGGCCTTGAGGTACTCGGCGTTGAGGGTCAGCCCGCCGGCTGAGACACCGCCGCCGACTTCGGCGAGCCCGGCGAACCGCCCGTCCTGGAGGAGCGTGGCCTCGAAAAACGCGCCGCTCAGATAGTCCACCGAGATGGCTTTCCATAGCACGGCGAAGAAGAAGGCGAGCCCGATCAGCAGGCGCGCGTTGAGCGCCAGGAACCGGTCGGGATCGTCGGCGAGGCGGGAGAGCGCCAGCGCGAGGCACCAGTACGTGACCAGGTACTTGTGGTTGTCGATCGAGAACCACGCCTGGAGGTGGCCCACGGCCAAGATTGTGGTGATGGCAAACCAGAAGGGCGCACTGCGGACGAGGGGCCGGTGGAGCACGGCCAGCACAGCCAGGCCCAGGACGCCGACCTGCATGTACCACACCGAAACGGTGAACATCAGCAGCAGCAAGATCGTCATCGCCGCGACCAGCTCGAAGCGCCGCGCCGGGGCGGAGAACGCCTCGGCCGCGTCGAGCGCGGCGGCCCGCGTGCGGTGCCACCAGCCGTCGGCGTAGTCGGTCATCGGAGCGTCTGCCATAAGTCAGCCAGCGAGAGGTCGGCGAGGTCGTCAGTCGAGGTTCAGGGTGATGCTTTCGAGCAGCTCAGGGGCGGCGCGGTCCGTCTGCTGGTCGAAGCGCAAGGCCCACACCTCGACGCGGACGCCCAGGATCTCCGGCTGCTCGGTGCCGGGCGGGGGCGGTTGGGACTGGGCAAAGGCGATCCGCGCGGGGTAGTCGGCGGCGCTCGTGTCGGGTAGGGCGACTGGCGCGCTCAGGCTGTCCGCCGTCTGCCGCCGGGCCGCCCGGCGGCGCGCCATCGCCGGGGTGCGGGCGAGGTACTTGCGGAGGTCCTCGGGCAGGCTCGCGATCTCGTCGAGGACCTCCTCGAACGGGTAGATCCGCCAGTGACTCCCGGCGGCGTCGCGGGCGACCTGCTCCAACGTCTCTGCGTCGGGCATACTGGTCACGCGCAGCGTCTGGACCGAGAGCGTTCCGAACAGGGCCAGGGCCTCGCCCTCCGGCGTCAGCAGGTAGGTCCGCAGAATGCGCTGGCCCGGGGCGTCGACCGTCGAGAACATCCCAAAGCCGCCGCCTTTCCACGGGGTCAGGTGCTGCGTGTGGGCGCGCCAGAGCTGCAGGCAGGCCACCAGCACGAGCACGGCCGGGACGAGATAGTAGAAAACGGGATGGCGAAACGTGCGGCGTTCCATAGCGGCCCGACGGGCGGGGAAGGGCGGAAGAGCGTCCCAAACATACCGACGGGGGCCGGGACAAGTCTTGCCAACTAGGCCGAGGAGGCTGGGTGCCCCGCCGGGGGGCGAATGTGGTGGAGGCGCTCGAAGAGCCGCTCCCACATGGCGCAGGCGACCTCCTGCTCGTAATGCTCCAGGAACGCGGCGCGGGCACGCTCGCCCTGCGCGGCGCGGAGGGCGTCGTCGCCGCACAGCCGGAGGAGGCCCTCGACGAGGCGGGCCGTGCTCCCCTCGCCGCCGGGCTCCACGACGACCCCGATCTGTTCGCGCTCGATCGTCTCGGCGGGCACCGAGGCCGCCGGGCCGAGCATGACGACCGGCCGGCCGGCGGCCATGATCCCGTAGAGCTTGCCCGGTACCGCGATCCCCGCCATCCGCCGCTTGAGCGTGAGCAGGTGGATGCTCGCCGCCGAGAGAGAGTAGCGGAGCTGCTCGCGCGGGAGGTAGTCGAGGTAGCGGAAGTTCTCGATCCCGTGCTCCTCCGCGAAGGTGATGATGTCCTTCTTTCGCGGGCCGGATCCGACGAAGAGGAAGAAGAGGTCGGGGTGGTTCTTGAGGGTGTGCATCGCCGCGAGGACCTCCTCGAAGCGGTGGGCGAGGCCCGCGTTGCCGGAGTACATCACGACGCACTTGCCGCGCAGCCCCCACTCGTCGAGCAGCGGGTTGTCGGCGTGCGGCAGCGGTTCGATCTCGTCGCGCTTGCTCCAGACCGGGATCGTGTGGAGGCGGTCCGGCTGCACGCCCTTCGCCTCGATCCGCCGCTTCATGTAGGTCCCGAGGTCCACGATGAAGTCGGCGTTGCGGTAGCCGACGTCGTTGAGGCCGTGGAGCAGCTTGGCCGGCGCGCTGTCCGCCTTCAACATCCCGAGGGCCTCCTCGGCGTCGGGGTGGAGGTCCATTGACCAGATGCCGTAGCGCTGCCCGCGCAGCCGTTTCAGGATCGCCCCGACGTAGCACAGCAGGGGCGGCGTGGTCAGCACCACGAGGTAGTCGTAGTGCCGCCGCCGCAGCAGCCGGACGAGGACCCGGAGGTAGAAGCTCGCGTAGTCGACGAGCCGCCCGAGGTGGCGCTTGCGCCCGAAGCTCGTCGCCCGGATGCGGTGGATGCGGACGCCGTGGTGGACCTCCTCCTCGGGAGACGCCAGCTCGCCGGCGAGGTACTTGCCGCGGCTGCACACCACGCTCACGTCGTGGCCCGCCGCCGCGAGGTGCTCGGCGAGGTCGGTCAGGTGCTGGCCCGTCGAGGCGAAGTCGGGCCAGTAGTGCTGGTTGACGAAGAGCAGTGACGGCTTCTCGGTCACGGCGTCGGGGATTGGGTAGGGGCGACTGGCCGGTCGCCCCTACGGATGCGTTACGCCTCGCCCTCGCCGACGGCCTCGGCGGCCTCGACCGGGTGCCGCCGGATGACGGTGTTGCCGATCACGACGACGTCCATCCGGGTGCGGAGGAAGCAGTCGACGGCCTGCTCGGGCGTGTCCACGATCGGCTCGTTCTCGTTGAACGAGGTGTTGAGCAGGATCGGGATGCCGGAGCGCTCGCCGAAGGCGGTGATGAGGGCGTGGTAGGTCGGGTTCTGCCGAGCGCTGACGGTCTGGATGCGGCCGCTGCCGTCGACGTGGGTGATCGCCGGCAGGCTGTCGCGCTTGTCCGGGCGGACCTGGTAGACCTGCTGCATGAACGGCGCGGGGGCGGCGTCCTCGAAGTAGTCGTGCAGCGCCTCCTCGGCGACCGACGGGGCGAAGGGCCGGAAGCGCTCCCTGAACTTGATCTTGAGGTTGATCAGGTCGCGCATGTCGGCGCGGCTCGGGTCGGCCAAGATGGAGCGGTTGCCGAGCGCGCGCGCGCCCCACTCCATCCGCCCCTGGAACCAGCCGACCACATTCCCGTCGGCGAGCAGGTCGGCCGTGGTCTCGATGGTCTCGGCCTCGGTGTCGAACCGCTCCCAGGTGTAGGTCCACTCGGCGTCGTCGCGGGCCTCGACGATGGCGGTCACGTCCGCGTCGGGGTAGGACGTGCCCCAGTAGCCGTGCTCCATCACGAAGCCGCGCGGCTGCCCGAGCTCCTGGTTCCAGACCCAGTAGGCCGCGCCGAGGGCGGTGCCGTTGTCGGCGGCGGCGGGCTGGATGTAGACCTCCTCGAACCGCGTGTTCGCCCGGATTTTGCCGTTCGCTACGGAGTTCATCCCGCAGCCGCCGGAGAGGCAGAGGCGGGGCTGCTTGGTGCGCTCCCACAGCCCGCCCAGGATGTGGAACGCGGCCTCTTCGTAGACGGCTTGCAGCGACCGGGCCATGTCTTCGTGGACGCCCGTCACCTCGTCGTCGGGGTGCCGCGCCGGGCCGAGCAGCTTCTCCAGCTCGGCCGTGTAGACCCTGCCGAGCGTCGGGTAGCCCTCGTCCCACTCCATCTCGACGCCCTCGGACCAATGGCGGAAGTATTTCAGCTCGAGCTCGAACGTCCCGCCCTTCTTGAGGGTCAGGAGCTGCCGCAGGTCGTCGACCCGGGTCGGCTTGCCGTAGGGCGCTAGGCCCATCACCTTGTACTCGTCGCCGTAGTTGAGGAAGCCGAGGTGCTGCGTGATGGCGGTGTACAGCATCCCGAGCGAGTGCGGGAAGTAGACCTTCTCCAAGATGTCCAGTTTGTTGCCGCGCCCGAGCGCGGTGGACGTGCTTACGAAGTCGCCGAAGCCGTCGATGGCGCAGACGGCGGCCTCCTCGAAGGGCGAGACGAAGAAGGTGCTCGCGAGGTGCGCCGGGTGGTGCTCGACGTAGTGGATCTCCGGCAGCCCGCCCGTGCCCACGCCGAGCGCGTTGGCGAGCGGGCCGTGCAGGTCGCGGACCTTGCGCGAGTTCTGGACCCGGTCGAGCACGAGGCGGAGGTCCGGCCGGTTCTTTAGCGTGAACAGGCCCTTCTTGACCAGGTTCGCCTTGGGGTCGCGGCTGATGGCGACGTGGTCCACGTCCGCCCCCGTAATCCCGGCGATCTCGAGGCAGCGGCGGATGGCGAGCGTCGGGAAGCCGGCCCAGTGCTTGACGCGGCGGAACCGCTCCTCTTCGAGCGCAGCCACGAGCTGCCCGTCGCGGAGGAGGACGGCGGAGACGTCGCCGTGGTAGGCGTTGATGCCGAGGATGACCATCTACTTCGAGGGGTTGTTTTAGAGCGTCGTGGAGGCCGAGGGCGGTTCAGGCTCGGGGCGGGGAGAAGATATCGCCCGGTTTCGGCGCTCGAATAAGTGCAGCGCGAGAAGAATCTCGGCGTAGGTGCGCTGGAGCGCGTACTGCCAGCCGGCCGCGCCGTCGAGAATCCCCTTCTTGGCGAGGAGCGCGTAGAGCGGTGCCAGCACCGGCGCGACGCCGCCCCGGAGCCGGAGCTTGTCGGCGAGGCCGAGCGACTCCGGCGCGGCAGCCAGGAGCTTGTCCACCTCCTGAACGGCGTACTTCTGCTGTGCCGCCAGCCACGAGCCGAGCGGCTTGCGGTCGTCGTGCTGAATCAGCCCGGTGAGCGCCCCGACCGGTCCGTCGATCTCGACCCTGTGGGCGTGCCCGTCCTGCCGGTAGAACGCAGCCGAGCGGCGATAGAGGACGACGCGCGGCGGGTAGAGCGTCCCGCGCAGCGGCTTCCCGTCGATGCAATACTGAAACCCGACCTCGAACCCGCTCTCGGGCGGATCGACCGGCAGCGCCGCGATCTCGCCGACGAGGCGCGGGGTCAGCACGTAGTCCGCGTCGAGCGAGAGCACCCACTCGGTGCCGACGAGCGTGAGACCGTAGTTGCACTGCCCGGCGAAGCTGTCGAAGGCCCGCTGCTCGACGTCCACGTTCGGAAAGCGCCGGACGATGTCGAGCGTGGCGTCGGTGCTGAAACTGTCGAGCACGACGACGCGCTCGGCCCAGGTCAGCCGCTCGAGGACGCGGCCGATGTTGGCCTCCTCGTTGAAGGTCAGGATGAGGGGGGTGATGTCGCGGGGCACGGCGGGCGGGGTGAGGCGTGGTGGAAGGGCTAGGCAAGGGCCGTGCCCGGAAGAGCAGTGCGGAGTGGGAACGGTTAGATGACGACGCAGGCCGGCCGCTCGCCGCGCCCGAGAAGCCAGGCGTAGACCGAGGCCATCTCGGCGGCGACACGCGCCCACGAGTAGGTCCGCTCGACGAGGCCGCGCCCGCGCTCGCCCATCGCGCGGCGGTGCGCGTCGGATGCGCTCGTGGCCTCGGCCAGGGCGGCGGCGAGCGGCTCGGCCCCGACCTCGACCCACCAGCCGCAGTCGTGCGCCAGCAGGTCCTGCCAGGGCGCGGCCGTCGTCGTGATTACGGGCACTTCTGCGGCGAGGGCCTCGGCGACCACGATCCCGAAGTTCTCGCTGAAGGTCGGCAGCACGAACAGGTCGGCGGCATCGTAGAGGTCCCACTTGGCCGTGTCATCGACCTCGCCGACGAAGCGGACCTCCGCCGCGACGCCCTGCTCGGCAGCGGCGCGTTCCACCTCGGCGCGGTGCCCGTCAGCGTCCGGCCCGGCGAGGACGCACTCCCAACCTTCGGGACGAACGGTGGCCCAGGCCTCGACCAGGTTCAGCAGGCCCTTCTTCGGGTGAATGCGCGAGAGGAAGAGCGCCTGCCGCTTGCCCTCGCTCCGGCGCGGCGCGCGGTGCGGCGGGACCGAGACGCCGTTGGGGATGAGGGCGATGGGCTGTCGCAGTCCGGCCCGCCGGATGTCCTCGGCCTCGGCCTCGGCCGTGGCGTGGAGGGCGGCAGCGGCGCGGAGGTCGCGGTGCTGATAGGCCCGCCACGCGAGCTGCTTCTTGCCACGCTTCTGCCCGAGGGACCAACCGGAGAGCAGCCCTCGGGCGCTCACGACGAAGGGGCACCCCGCCCGCCGCGCCGCCCGCGTCGCCGCGTGGTTGGACGACAGCCAGAGACCGTGATCGTGGACGAGGGTGTCCGGGCCTAGCTGCCCAGCGACGGCTCGCTCGAAGCGACTGCCCGGCAGGAAGGCGCGGAGGCCCGGCTGCCGCTCGGCGAAGTGGACGGCCACGCCCTCGTCGGGCAGCACCGGGGCCCCCTCGCCCCCGCCGTGCGCGTGCGCGACGAGGGCGACCTCGACGCCGCGCCGGGCCAGCGCCTCGCCGAGCGCGGTCACGCTCCGGCTCGGCCCGCCATGATCCGAGCGGAGGCTGTTGATGGTGTGGACGACCTTCATCCGACCTCCGAGGACGAGAGCACGCGCGCGCCGGTCGGGGCGATGCCGTAGACCGTGCCCCACGCCTCGGCGAAAGCGTGCTTGGTGATCCCGAGCCGGCCGAGCGAGTCCCGCGCCGCCATCGCCATCGCGGCCAGGCGCTCCGGCTCGGCGTCCATCAACTCGCCGATCCCCTCGCGGAGCGCCTCCGCCGTCCGCGCCCGGCAGACGACCCCGTCCCGCCCGTGCTCGACTAGCTCCGGCATTCCGCCCGACGGGAAGATGACGGACGGCACGCCCGCCTGCTTGGCCTCGACGAGCGCGTTGCCGAGGGCCTCCTCGCACACCGACGGCATGACGTGCACCGCCGCCGAGGCCAGCACGCCCGGCACGTCCTCGACGTAGCCGAGAAACCGAATCCGGTCCCCCAGCCCCGCCGCCTGCACCCGGCCGAAGAGCGCGAGCGCGAACGGGTTGGTGCGCGCCATCGCCCCGGCGAGCAGGAAGCGCACATCGTCGCGGGCGCGGCACAGCGCGACGGCCGCCTCGACCAGCAGGTCAACCCCCTTGTGCTTCGCGATCTGCCCGACGTACACCACGGTCGTCCCTGCAAACGGCTCGGGCGGCTCGAGCGGCTCGGCGGCCGGCCGCTCGGGCGGGTAGCTGTAGAGCACCTGCGTCTTCTCCGCCGGTGCCCCCAGCTCGACCAGCCGGTCGCGGACGTAGGCGGAGACGCACACGAACCGCTCGGCGCGCGGGATGATGAACCAGCGCCAGAGCCGGCGGTAGAGCGCGTGGTGCTGCGTCGGGACATCGCCCAGGCGGTAGACGAGCGGGGTCCGCATCAGCAGGAGCGCCGGCAGCACGCTCAGCACGTAGTGCGGGTTGGCGGCGTGGACGTGGGTCGGTCGGTAGCGCCGGGCGATCCGCCAGAACCCCCACGACGCCGCGAGCAGACGGCCGACGTTGCGGACCCACCCGAGTGGGCTGAGCTGCTTCGTGAAGTGCCGGGCGTAGTCCAGCGCCGTCCAGCGCAGCCCGAGGCGGTCGAGGGCGGGCTGGAGGTGGCGGTGGCCCCAGGCGGCGTGGGTCACGAAGAGGGCGTCCACGCCGACCTCCTTCGCCGCGTAGAGCGCCTCGATGTTGCCGCGCTCCTGCCCGTTGAGCGCGGCGTTGCCCAGCGCCACGAGCACGCGGGGAGCGGGGGGGGCGCTCACGTCAGCCACGCGCTCAGGTCGCGCCCGACGAGCGTCTGAAGCTGCTCGACGTCCTCCCGGAACTCGGCCTGGAGAGCGCGCCGCGTGGCGGGCTTCATCGTGGGGTAGCCCTTGCGGCGGAACACCGTCTCCATCACCTCGCGCACCCGCAGCGCCTGGGCAACCCGGGTGGCCCGGTCAACGCCCACCGCCTTTTTCAGCGGGACGTAGACGCTCCGGCTCAGCCACGCGTAGGTGCGGAGGTAGACCTGGTGCAGCGCCGGGTGCCGCGGCGACGTGCCCTGCCGGACCTGGGTGCCGTCGCTCTGCTCCTCCTCGGCCGGCTGGAAGGCCGGGTCCACGCCGAGGAAGGCGTAGAGGTCGGTCAGCACCCGGCCGGGGGCGTCGACGATGTCGTCGTAGAGGATGACGTGGAGCTTCTCCCGAGGGAAGTGGGCGAGCCAGCGCTGCAGGTGGGCGTGGTAGAAAGCCGGCTCGGTCAGCTTGTCCGGGTACTTCGCGAGCGCCTGCTCGAAGGTGAGGCGGCCGTCCGACGGGGCCGCGTACCACTGGTGGAAGTTCTGCCGGTTGAGGTGCCAGTAGTGCGAGTAGACCTGCTCCACCGGGTTCCGCAGCGAAACGACGAGCTGCACCTCCGGCAGGTGCTCGTGGACGCGGGCCGGCACCTCCGGGTCGGTGAGGTACCGGACAGTGATCTCCCCCACGGCACCGGCGTGCTCGCCGCCGGCGAAGTAGGACGCGTACCGGCGGAGGTCGTCCGCGCCGAGAGGCCGCTCCTCGTAGTTGTAGGAGGCGAAGAAGTCCGTCTCCTTCATCGGGGTCATGAAGACGGCGGGGTGCTCCTGGAGGCACCGGAAGAGCCAGGTCGTCCCCGCCTTCGGCGCGCCGATGCCAATGAACGTCGGGGTCATATTACCCAGCCGCCGTTTTCAGGGCTGCCCGCGCCTTCCGCCGGTCGCTCTCCTTGCTCAGCCAGGCCACGATGGTCGGCTCGGCGAACTTGAGCAGCAGGGCGAGGACGATGAACTTGGACGTGATCCCTCCCAGCAGCTTGCCGCTGGCGATCTCGAGCTGGTACGCGTTGATCAAGAGCGCCGTGGCGAAGGCATAGCCCGTCAGGACCGTCTTGGACCGGGATCGGAAGAAGTAGTACATGAAGCCCCAGAAGAAGCCCAGCAGAAAGATGGGTCCAAACATACCGACCGGGCCGAAGTCGATGTAGCTCTCCCCCATGTAGCCGATGCTGATCGACGTTCCCTCGCTGCCCGTGGCGAGGCGGAGGCCCGTGTAGCGCATCGTGAGCTCGGAGTCGTCGATCAGCGGGGGCTTGTCGGGAAACAGAACGCGCGGTTGCAGGATGTGCCCGATGCTGATCCCCCAGAGCCGGCCTCCCTCGTGGGGCCGCACCGCCGGCACGTTGTCCATCGACAGGGCAAAGTAGTCCACGTAGGCGAGGCGGGAGAACAGCGGGTCGAAGGCCACCAAGAGGTCCTGCGGCGTCAGCTGCCCAACCAGGCGCAGCAGCACCGCGATCTGCGCCGACTGCGAGACGAGCGTGACCTGCATCCCGGTGCCCTGGTTCAGAAACGCCCGGTACGGTCCCTTGACGCTCGTCCAGCCCAGCGCCATGATCATCAGAGCCGCGAGCATGACGAATCCGAGAACGACCGTCTTGAACCTGAACCGGGTGTAGATCGTGAACACCACGATGAGGGCGATGAAGATGACTGTCTTGAAGCCCGAGAAGAACCCGATCCCGGCCACGAACTCGATCGCCAGCGCGATGCCGAGGTAGCCGTAGTTCTTCTTCTGCTGGAGCACCACGTAGCCGAGGAGGCAGAACGGAACCCACTTGATGGCGGCCGCCCCGGTGGCGATTTGGGAGGCTCCGGGCAGCACCCACGCCAGCGTCAGGATCACGGTAGCCGCCGTGGTCCCGGCCAGGTAGAGCAGGAAGAGCTGCTGAGGCGAGAAGCGCCACGCCTCCTCGTCCACCTCGGCCGCCGTGGCCGGCTGGAGCTTCCGTATGCCGACGCGCATGCCGATGGCCAGGACGATGAGGCCGAGCAGGCTCAGCAGGATCGTCTGGGAGACGGTGTCCGTGTCAGAGATCACGCCGACGGGCAGGCCTCGCAGGTCCGCCTGGAAGACCTTGGCGGAGACCTGGAGCCACTGGAAGCCGGCAGCGAAAAGGAGGATCGGGGTCTCGCCCGTCCGCCACAGCAGCTTGAAGAGCACCGGCAGCGTGAGGAAGCACGCCGCCGTCAGAAGCGGGTTCGCCGTCAGGAGGCCGAGGGCGGCGGCCCCGACGAAGACGGGAATGAGGGCCGAGGACAGGTCCAGGCCCGGCGGCTCGCTACGCGGCTTGGGCAGCGTCAGACTAGACTCGTTCAAGGACGTCCCTCCAAGCGTTTGTAAAGGCCGTGCGGTCGAAACCGAGCGGAGCCAGCGAATCGTGTGCGGCGCGCCCCATCTCGTCTAACTCCTCGCTCGAAGCAGCTAGCATATACTCGATTCCCTCAAGTAGCGCTTCGACGGATTTAGCACGGCATACGTAGCCGTCTTTGCCGTGCGTGACTAACTCCTTTAGGCCGCCGGAGGGAAAGACAACGGTGGGTATCTCCATCTGCTTCGCCTCAATCACCACAAGTCCTAACGCCTCTTCTACCCGGGAAGGGACTACCAGAAAGTCACTCGCAGTAAGTAGTCCAGGAACGTCCTCGACGTAGCCCAGAAACTGGATCCGGTCTTCATAGCCAGCGGCCCGGACCCGTTCGACTAGCTCCTCGGCAAATGGATTGTTCCACGAATAGCCACCAGCCAGCAAAAATCGAATGTCTGATCTTCTGTCACACAGGGCGAAGGCCGCCTCCACGAGCAAATCCGCTCCTTTCTTTTCTGTGATATGGGCGATATAAGCCACTGTAAGCCCGTCGAAGGGAGCGAGCTCGAACCTCTGGTCCGGCGAGGGCGGGATGCGCTCCATCGGGTGGTCGTAGATGACCTCGAGCTTCTGCTCGGGCGCGCCGAGCCGCACGAGCTGGCTCTTGACGTAGTTCGAGACGCAGACGAAGCGGCTCACGCGCGGGATGATGAGGCGCTGCCAGAGGAGGCGGCTCGCGGCGTGCTCCACCTCGGGCGCGTCGCAGACGTGCCACACGAGCGGCGTCCGCAGCAGCAGGAGCGCCGGCCACATGCTGAAGAAGAACCGCATCGTCGAGAGGAACAGGTGCGTCGGCCGGTACGCCCGGGCGAGGCGGACGACGCGGGCCGAGCCGAGCGCCATGTCTCGCAGCCGGGCCGCCCACGTGGCCGGCGTCATCCGGAGCGAGAACACGCCCGCCCACGGAGCCGTCGTCCACGCGATCCCGCGCTCGTCGAGGGCCGGCTGGATGTTCTCGTGCCCGTAGTCCTGGTCCGTCACGAAGAGCGCGTCGACGCCTGCGCGCTGGAGGCACGCGAAGAGATGAATGTCGGCCCGCTCCTTTCCGTAGAACGGGATGCTCCCGTAGAGGGCCAAGACGCGGAGGGGCCGGGCGTCCGGCTCGGCAGCGGACGGCGCGGCATTGGGTTGGAGCGCGGGAGGGGAAGCGTTCATCACGGCGGGGATGGAGCGGGGCGCGCTCAGCGAGTCGGCCGGCGGGCGGCCTCGACGGCTCGGAGGACGCCGTCGGTGGCGGTCGCGAGCGAGTAGGTGTCCATCTTGGCGGCGAGCGCGCGCCGCACGTCGGGGTCTCCGCGCCGGCGCAACATTCGTTCCAGCGCGCCGGCCAGCGCCGGCAGGTCGCCCAGGGGAAACCCATAGCCGGTCTGGCCGGGGTTGATCAGGTCCGGGGCGCAGCCGGCGGCCTCGGACACGACGGCCGGCAGGCCGCACGCCATCGCCTCGTTGACGACCAGGCCCCACGTCTCGCCGCCGTCGGAGGGCAACACCAGGACGTCGGCCCCGACGTAGTAGGCCGGAAGCTCGGATTGGTTCTTGAACCCGGCGAAGTGGACTGGCACCGCCGCCTGGGCAGCGTCGGCGCGAAGCGCCGCCTCGAGCTCGCCCGAGCCGACGAAGACGACCTCGACGCGGTGTCCCCGTTCGGCCAGCCGGCTCGCCGCCGCGATCAGGTCGGCCGGCCGCTTCTTCGGAATAAACTTCCCGACGAAGAGCAGCACCGCCGCCTCGTCGTCGATCCCGAACTCGGCGCGCGGGCCGGCGGCTTGCTGCCGCGCCTGCTCGGCGCGCTCGCGGAACCACGCGTTATCGACGTAGTGGGGGACGAAATGCATGGCGGATGGCTCGGCCCCGTAGTGAAGGTAGTACTCCTCGGACCGCTGGCCGACGAGCAGGTAGGCGTCGAAGCGGGGGATGAACCAGCGGTAGAAGCTCTCCTTCGCCGCGCGGAGCCACCACCGGCGCGGGGTGGCGAGCTGGGAGTCGCCGCGGACCATCAGCGGCGTGCCGGTCCGCCAGCAGGCGCGCATAGCCTGCCAGAAGCTCCGGTTGTACCACCCGGTGACCAGGAAGGCGTCGAAGCGCTCGCGCGCGATGATGTCGGCGATCTCCGGCGTGCTGCACCCGCGAAAGCCCTCGGTGCTCGGGTGGGTAGCCTCGTTCGTGAGGAACGTGTGCGCGTAGCCGTCGAGGAGCGGGACGTCCCACTCGAAGGCCACGCCGAAGCCGGCGGCGGCCTGGCCCTCGGCCGTCTGGCGGTGGGCGAAGTAGACGTGGAGGTCGAGCCGATCGGCGAGAGCGCGCCAGAGCGGAGCGTGGTACTGGATCGGGTGCGTGGCGAGGACGCCGAGCCGCGGAGGGGACGCCATCACGAGGTGGCTGGGTGATGACGCGCGAGCACGCGGTCCATCGCCTCGGCCAGCGTCCGGGTCACGCTCCGCGCCGAGTACTGGTCGAACTGCGCGCGGTTCACCTCGGCGGGGTCGAAGGCGGCAGCGAAGTCGCGGAACGCCTCGAACGCCGGGCCGAACTCGCGCTCGATGCGGCCGAGGTCCTGCTCCCCGGCGATGGAGAGGACCTGGCCCGCGCCGGTCTCGCGGAGGACGGCGCAGGCTGTGCTCGCTTGGTGGAGAAGCGCGAAGATCGGCTTCTCCGAGAGCACGCCCTGGTAGACCTTCGACGGGGTGTAATGCGGCTCGGTGCTGCCGAGGATGAAGACGGCGTCGGCCACGTCGAGGTGGGCCAGCACGTCGAGGTACGGAATCCGCGCCGGATGCTCGGTGATGATCGACCCCCACAACCCGTACTTCTCAGCGATGGGGCGGACGTTGTAGCCCTCGGGGTCGTTGGGGTCCTTGCCGCTCCCGACGAAGTAGAAGCGGACGTTCTCGAAGCGCGCGCGGTCGGCGGCGATGGCGCGGCACACCCGGTCGAGCGGCTCGACGGCTTTCGGCAGCAGCGCCCCGGCGTAGAGGAGCTGGAAGGTCCCCGGCTCGTCGTTGAAGAGGTAGGGGCGGAGGCCGAGGGCCCCCACGCGGTGGTGGTCGTCGGCCTCGCCGCCGTAGGGCATCGCGGCGGTCACGACGCGCCCCTCGAGGTGCGGGTTGCGCTCGAGCACCGCGCGGTAGTAGCCCTCGGCGACGCCCGTGATCAGCGCGACCTCCTTGACCGCGAAGGGCTCGAGGAGGCCGCCGAGACGGCGGCTGACCCAGTGCTTGGTGAACACCTGGTCCGAGCCGGGCCACTCGTGGATCCACGGGTCGATGTAGTCCAGCCCGTACGGCGTCCCGCGCAGCGCGTGGATGATGCGGCCCATCGGGGCAGCGAAGAACGAGGGAATCGGGATGTAGAGAAAGTCGATGCCCTCGCGGTCGATGATCTGGAGCGCGCGGCGGAGCATCGGCACGAAGCCGCGCACGCCGATGTTGCCGACCAAGCGGAGCGGCTCGGTGGGCAGGGCCGTGACGTGTTCCACGCGGAGGTCGTCGGAGACCAGGCCCAGGAGGTTCCAGTCGAGCGCCTCCTCGTAGTAGTCCGGGTGGACCGAGAGCACGACCGGCTCCCAGCCGAAGGCGGGCAGGTGCTTGGCGAAGAGTCGGGTCCGGTGCACCGCCGCGAGGTTCGAGGGCGGGAAGTGCGGGGCTACGATCAGAACTCGTTTCACGGAGCGGAGGGGCGTCTAGAAACGCGCGGCGTGCAAGAGGGGGCATCGGCCGCGCGGCCGGCCGCGCTCAGGCGGCCAGCGCGTGCTCGACGCTCTGCAGAAGGGTCGGCGCTTGCTGTTCCCAGCTATAATAAGCTGCGGCGGCGTTCAGCGCGGCGGCCTTCGCCTCGGCGAGGCGCTCGGGCGCGGCGAGCAGGGCGTTGAGGGCCGCCGCCAAGCCCGCCGCGTCGCCGTTGCGGCACAGCGCGACGGCCGCCGGCACCTGTGCGGCGACCTCGACCTGCCCAGCCGTGTCGGTTGCTACGACGGCGAGGCCGGCCAAAAGGTAGTGCAGAATCTTGTTCGTGACGGTGAGGTTTCGGCTAGGCGGCTCGCGCTCCTCGAGCGCCAGCCCGATGTCGTGCTCGGCGATGCGGCTCAGCAACTCGGTGTGGGGAACGAGGCCGTGGAGGAAGAGGCGGTGCCCTCGGCCAGCGGGGAAGCGCTCGGCCAACCACGCGCGGTCGTCGGCGCTGACGTGCCCCCGGAGGTGGAGGTCGACCGGCCGCTCGACCAGCGCGAGGGCGTCGCAGAGCGGGACGAGGCCGCGGTCGGTGCCGATGGTTTGGGAGACCCAGTGGAGCGAGGGGCGCTCGGTCCCGCTCTCGGCGCGGTCGACGGTCTGTCCGTCGAGCGCCTGCCGGTCGGCCCACGGGAAGGCGTTGTAGACCACAACTGGTGGCGGGGCGTCGTAGCGCGTGGCGAGGGCATCGGCGAGTGCGTGCGAGGTGGTCGTGGTGTGGGCCGCGCGCTGCATCAGCGTCGCCTCGCAGTCGCGGAGGAGGCGGCGCGGGCGCTTGGCCTGGCTCTGGACCTGGTCCTCGGAGTGCCAGTCCTCGATGTCGACGCCGACGCGCCGCCCCTCGCCGAGCAGCCGGGCGGCGACGTAGGTCCCTAGCTCCTGGTGACCGATTACCAGGTCTGCTCGCTCGTCGCGTGCCGCCGCTAGCAGCGGCCGGACGCCATAGCCGAGCGACTCCGGCCGCTGAAGCCCGAGCCGCTGCACGGCCTCGGTGGCGACGCGCCGAAGGAGGCGGTGCCGGCTGCGGCCCGGTGCCCCGGCTCGCAGGTCGGCGACGAAGCGGTGCTCGAAGCCGCCGGCGGTGGCCAGGGTGGCGTCCTCGGCGGCCAGGTCGTCGTCGGTCGCCGGCCCGAGCACGGTCACGGCGTGCCCGGCCTCGCCGAGCGCCGTGGCCTCCTTCACCACGCGCGGGTTGCGGCAGAGGTGAGCCCCGGTCACGATGGAAATCTTCGCCATGCAGTTGCCTGGGTGAGTCGTCCGTCTAGCGGGCGTGGGCCGGGTAACGCAGCCGGTACCAGAGCTGCTGGAGACGCAGGGCCGACTTCCACCCGACGAGGTCGCGCACGGGGCGGAGCGGGCGGCTGACGCCCGGCCGCCGGCCGCCGCCGCCGAGGGCTTCGATCCGGGCCTCGGCTCGGCGCGCGAGGTCGGGCAGGCGAGGATAGACGCTGAACAGGAACATCTGCCACAGCCCGGCCACGGCGTGGCGCGCCTCGGCGGAGTCGTCCACGCTCAGCAGGTGCTCGTCGCACAGAAGGCAGGACCGGAAGTACGAGCGGAGGGCCTCGTCGTCCCGCCGCCGGCTGACGCTGCCGGCCAGGCCGCTGCGGTAGTAGCCCCGCGCCTCCGGGCAGAAGGCCACGGCCGAGGCGCGCGTCAGGACGCGGGCGAAGTACTCGCCGTCCTGGTTGAGCCGGAGCGCCTCGTCCCACGGCCCGACCGCGTCCACCACGGCGCGCGGCACGAGCCACGCCAGCGGCGGCATCGTCCCGAACCCCTCCCAGGACTGGATCAGCCAGCCGCGTGCCGGGTCGAAGTCCTTCCAGTCGGGCTGCGGGCGGAAGTCGGCCGTGCCCAGATCGCCGTCGTAGAACCGCGACCACGCGCACGAGGCGACGGTGCCGGCCGGCTCCTCGGCGAGGCGGTGCATCTGGCGTTCGATCTTGTCCGGCTCGATCAGGTCGTCGGCGTCGAGGTACTGGACGAAGTCGCCCTGCGCGCGGCGGAGGGCGACGTTGCGGGCGGCGCAGGCCCCCCGGTTTTCCTGATGGACGACCTGGAGGCCCGGCCCCTCGAAGCCTCGCGCGAGCGCGAGCGTGCCGTCGGTGGAGCCGTCGTCGACCAGGACCACCTCGGTGCGGGGCCACGTCTGCGCGGTCGCCGAGGCGAGGGTCTCGGCGAGCCACGCCTCGGCGTTGTAGGCGGTGATGAGGATGGAGACGAGCGGGGCCATCGGTGCGCTAGAACGAGCCGTCGAGGCGCTGCCGGAGCGCGTGGAGCCGGTTGCGCGCCGGCTTCGGGAGCACGCGGCGGACGACCCGCTGCGCGACGCTCGGCGCGAGCGTGTCCTCGAGCGGGAAGCCGGGCCGCGCCACCGGGAGCGCGCCGGGCGGGATCATCTGCATCGTGTCCACGCAGAGCACCTCCTTCTTCGCCAGGTTGGCGATCTCGATGGCCTGCTTGATGTCGCTCTCGATGAAGAAGGTGGCCTTGGCGCGGCGGTAGGCGGCGGCCTTGTGGGCGCTGTAGGTGTTCATCTGCCGGCGCGTCGCCCCGTCGGGATAGTCCATCATGATGAGCTCGCCGTAGTCGATGCCGTGCCGGCGGAGCCAGTCTTCGGTCTCGGGGCGGTAGCGCTCGAGGCGGTTGGTGACGATGTGCCCGATGAACGCCGTCGGCTGGTGGAGCGGGCGGGCGTCGCGGAGGAACTGCCGGTAGCGCTCGCCGTCGTCGTTCTCGTGCTCGAGGGGGTCAACGCAGAGCACGCCGTCCATGTCCAGGCAGGCCCCGCGCAGGACGTGGTGGTGGAGCACGTTCCACTCGAAGCAGCGCGGATAGTGGAGGACTTCGCAGTAGTAGTCCGGGAGATCGGTCGAGTCCGGGGTGACGTAGACGGCCCCGTAGCGGACGTGGTGGGGCAGCCCAGCGGCCTCGATCTTCTGCCTCGCCTCGCGGAGGGTGTCGCCGGACCAGATGCTGTCGTCGAGCACCAGGATGCGGCGCGGCCGGTCGAGGAACCGCTCGGCTGCGGCGTCTACGGTGGCCTCGTCGGCCCGGTCGCCGTCGACCTTGTTGCTGAGCGGATTCGCGCGCGTCTTGCCGGCTCCCATCGTGCGGCCGGCCAGCAGGCCGTCGAGGTCGGTGAGCGGGAGGTTGCGGTAGAGCGCGAAGATGTTGGCCGCCAGCAACCCGCTGCGCGGGAGGCCGACCACCAAGTCGATGTCGTGCGGCAGCTCCTTCGACCACGCGACAAGCTGGTCGCTGAGTTGGGCGATGCTTCGGAAGTTCATCGGAGAGGGGGCTCGGTAGGGGAAGGGTATCGGCGGGGCCGCGCGGTGCCTTGATCGGGGCTAGGGCCGGAGTGTGCGGAGGCGTTCGGCCGCCCCGAGGCCGAAGAGCTTGTAGGTCAGGATGAAGGGCCAGCCGCTGCCGGTGGCGTGGCCCGGCACGTAGCGGCGGGGGACCGCGCGGCGGTGGTGGCGCAGCGCGGCCTCGGGGTCGAGCGGAAAGAGGTTGCGGACCTTGAGGAAGATGCTGTCGAGGATCGCCTGCTCCTGGCCCGGCGTGAGGGCACCGTCTGCCTTGAGGTGGGCCAGCACATCCGCGCAGAGCGCGAGGTAGCTCTCGCGGACGGGCGCGTCGTAGGCCCCGCTGATGGAGTCGTCGCGGATGCCCTTGCGCATCCCGATGGCGTGGTCGAAGGCGACGGTCGCGCCGTGCGTCATCAGGCGGAACATCAGTTCGTACTCCTGGCTGCTGTGCTGCCCCTCGCGCCACGCGCCGGCCGCTTCGACGGCCGCCCGGCGGAAGAGGTTCGCCGAGGTCACCCCGAGCTTGCTCCACACGAGCGCCGTCCACGGCTCGTCGCCGACCTCGCGGAGCACCTCGCGGCCGTCGTCGTAGCAGCGCAGAAAGGCCCCGGCCACGATGTCCGCCCCGGTCTCCTGCGCGAGCTCGACCTGCCGCCCGATCTTGTCCGGCAGCAGCAGGTCGTCCGCGTCGAGGAACTGCACGAAGGGGCCGCGCGCCTCGGCGAACCCGACGTTGCGCGCAGCCGGGGCCCCGCTGTGCGGCCCCTCGATCACCCGGACGCGCTCGTGCTCGGCCTCGAGGCGGCGCAAGATGTCTGGGGTGCCGTCGGCCGAGCCGTCGTCCACGCAGATGACCTCGAGCGGCGCGTAGGTCTGCGCGAGCACCGAGCGAACGGTGGCCTCGACGTAGTCCCGCACGTTGTAGCACGGGATGACGACGGAAACGAGAGGGGCGTCTGGCATGGCCTAGCGGGTGTATCCGACGAGCGCGCCGATGTGTTTGCGAAGCCGGGTGCGGGCATCGAACTGACCGACGGGGTCGCGCCGGACGGTCGAGCCGACCCACCGCGCCCCGGCGGCGGCGGTGCGGGCGGCGTACTCGGCCACCCACAGGGGGCGGAGACGGTCGCCCTTCGCGCGCTCTCGGGTGCCGGTCTGAAGCCCGGCTTTGTAGGTTCGGTCGAGGGCCCACTCGGGTGTGCAGCGCTCGCGCGGGACCCAGTGCCAGACGCGGGCACCGGGCACGTCCACGCGCTCGAAGCCCGCGTGGCGCATCCGGTACTGCATCTCGGCCTCCTGCCCGACGGCCCCGGTCGGCGAGCCGGGGCCACGGTTCGGATCGAAGCCGCCGAGGGCGTCGAGGTCGGCGGTGAAGGCGGCCCAGTTGAAGCCCAGGAAGTGGACCGGTCGCGGGCCGTGCAGCTCCACGCCGAGCGCGGAGGCCGGCAAGAACGGCCGAAGCCAGTCAGGCGGCGGTGTCTCGTAGTCTACCCCGAACGGCCCGCCGAAGTAGGCACGCTCGTCGTGCGCCGCCGCCGCCTCGGCGTAGGCCACCAGCACACCGGGGGCGAGCCGGATGTCGTCGTCGAAGAACACGGCAAGTCCGTCTGTCACCGTTCGGAGGGCCTCGTTGAGGGCGTAGCTCTTGTTGGCGCGCGCGACGTGGAGATAGCGCAGCCGCAGCGACGGGTGCGTCGCGGCACAGGCGGCGACGATGCCCTCGGTGTCGGCCTTTGACCCGTTCTCGACCACGACCGTTTCACGATAGCTCGCCGGCAGGCGGCAAGCCGCCACCGAGTCGAGCGTGCGACCGAGCAAGGCCGCGCGTCCGTGGGTCGGGATCAGAACGGTCAAGGGGGAGGTCGTCATGGTACCTCCTGCCGGCTGTTGGGTCGTTCGATGCGGCGCACGGCACGTGGCGGAAACAGATAGCCGCGAACGATGGCGAAGGGAATAGACAGGGGGATAGCCATTTCGTACCACTCTGGCGTCCCACGGCGGAGCGACGCCGAGACGATCGCGGGAAGTGCAAGCGTCAGCCGTTTGATCTGCTGAAGAATGAATCGTCTCTTGCCCTGCTGACGCGACAGAATGCCGCGCGTAAGGCCAACGCTGCGAGCTCGGTCCAGCGCCCACTCTGCAGTGCAGCGCTCGCGTGGGACCCAGTGCCAGACTTTCGCCCCAAGAACGTCGACACCTTTGAAGCCCTGGTCCCCCATCTGACGCTGCATCGTCGTCTCCTGACCGCCAGCTCCGATCGGTGATCCAGGGCCGAAGTTCGGGTCGAAACCACCTTGGGCTCTAATGTCCTCAGTGAACGCCGCCCAGTTGAAGCCGAGGTAAAACGGAGCCTTCGGGCCGTTCTCCAGATCAAGACCCCGGGCCGACCATGGGAGGAGGGGGCGGAGCCAGTCCGGCGGCGGGTCGCCCTCATAGTCTATGTCGAACGGCCCGCCGAAGAACACCTCCCCCGGCTCGTACTCAGCGGCGGCCTCGGTGTAGGCAGTGAGTATGCCCGGCACCATGCGGATGTCGTCGTCGAAGAACACGACCAGCCCGGGCTCGACTGTCCCGAGAGCCTCGTTGAGCGCATGGCTCTTGTTGGCGCGCTCGACGTGGAGGTAGCGCAAGCGCAACGCTGGGTGCGCCGCTGCTACCTCGCGTACGAGGGCCTCAGCACCGGCCGGCGGGCCATTCTCGACGACGACGGTCTCGGCGTAGGACCCAGGCAGGCGGCAGGTGGCCAACGAGTCGAGCGTGCGCCGTAGCAACGGGGCTCGGCCGTGCGTCGGGAGCATAACAGTCAGCGCGTGATCCATGACCCCTCCCGCTCAATGCGAGTCTGTACAGCCTCGTAGACCCGCAGGTCGGGGGCGCACAGCGCCCGGATGCGCTCCAGCGCCTCGCCCGTCACCTCCTCATGCTGCTCAGCCTCGGAGCGCGGGCTGCGGTTGTGGTGCTCGACCGGGATCGGGACGCCGATCAGTGCCTGGCAGTCCTGCGCGAACGTGGGGAGACGTTCGAGCAGCCCCACCGCGTCGAAGCGCTGGAGGTTGGCGATGGCCTGCTCGATGGCCTCGTCCGTTCCCGCCTCCTCGATCGGGAGGTCTGAGGTTAGCTTAGCCGCGTAGAGGCGACCCGCGACGAGCGCCTGCCGGGAGTCGAGGTAGGTGTCGAGCGACGTGGCCACCCGGAAGTGGTCGCCTTGCTTGTACTTGTTGTAGAAGTAGCCCGAGAGCCACCGCGTCACCGGCTCGCGCAGCAGCGTCACGTAGCGCCAGTCCGCGAACGCCGCCCGCGCCGTGTCGCTGTAGGAGAAGTGGCCGCCCAGGTAGCGCATGTTCTTCTGAGCCATGTGGTAGTAGAGCAGGTGGTCCCGGCAAGGCCGCATCCTGATGTTGGCCAGTTCGGCCGCTTTGAGCGAGGCGAACGGATCGAGGTGCTCCGTTCTGTAGCCGGCCCCCTGGTAGACTCGGCGCAGGGCCTTGTCGACCGAGGTGCCGCCGCACTTGGGGACGTGGAGGAAGAAAAGCCGTGGCAAGTCGGGCCGTGGCTGCTCGACCTGGGCGGCGGCCGGGCGGAGCGTGCGGTAAGCGCGGCGCAGGAGTGAGGTCGGAGAGGGCATATCAGGGTGTCGGCTGCGAAAGGGAAGGGATCACGGGGAGAGCAGCGGGGTGCCCACAGCCCTCGCTCCAGCCCTCGGAGCTGCGGTCCATAGTCTGATCGAAAGGCACAGTCAGGAGGTGAGCCATGATCCTTGCGCAAGTCGCCGCTGCACGGCTTCGTAGACGCGGATGTCGGGGGCGCACAGCGCCCGGATGCTCTCTAGAACATCCTCACTGAGCTCTTCGTGCTGCTCAGCCTCGGAGAGGGGATTCCGGTTCTGGTGCTGCACTGGCTGGTTCTGGTGCTGTACTGGTATGTGCACCCCGAGCCGCAGTCTGCAGTCATCAGCAAAGATGTTGAGATGCTCAAGCAGGCCCACGACCTCTAGATTGTTGAGTGTACGAATAGCCTGTTCCACCGCTTCGTCCGACCGGGCCGCTTCAGGTGCTAGGTCATCGGCGAACCACTCGGTGTAGGTATTGCCCATCCCTCGTGCTCGCTCGGTTCTGACAAAGGCTTCGAGCGGAGTTTTAATTCGGAAGTGGTCGCCTTGCTTGTACTTGTTGTAGAAGTAGTGCGAGAGCCACCGCGTCACCGGCTCGCGCAGCAGCGTCACGTAGCGCCAGTCCGCGAACGCCGCCCGCGCCGTGTCGCTGTAGGAGAAGTGGCCGCCCAGGTAGCGCATGTTCTTCTGAGCCATGTGGTAGTAGAGCAGGTGGTCCCGGCAAGGCCGCATCCTGATGTTGGCCAGTTCGGCCGCTTTGAGCGAGGCGAACGAATCGAGGTGCTCCGTTCTGTAGCCGGCCCCCTGGTAGACTCGGCGCAGGGCCTTGTCGACCGAGGTGCCGCCGCACTTGGGGACGTGGAGGAAGAAAAGCCGTGGCAAGTCGGGCCGTGGCTGCTCGACCTGGGCGGCGGCCGGGCGGAGCGTGCGGTAAGCGCGGCGCAGGAGTGAGGTCGGAGAGGCCATCAGGGTGTCGGCTGCGGAGCGGGGGACGGCTCGGTGTGCTGCCAGGTCAAGAGAACGGCTCCTAAATCTTTGACGCACCGGTCCCAGTCGTACTTGGCGGCCTCGGCGAGGGCGGCCTCGCGGCGCTCGGCGCGCGGGACGGCGAGGTAGGCGCGCGTCGCCTCGGCCAGGGCGTCGGCGTCGTCGACGGGGACGAGGCGGCCGGCGGCCGAGCCGTCGGGGATGACCTCGCGGAAGAACGCGAGGTCCGAGGCGACCGTGCCGCAGCCGTAGCTCCAGGCCAGCAGGAGCGTGCCGCTGCCGGTGATCTGCCGGAACGGCAGCCAGAGCGCCTCGCTGACCGAGAGCACGTCGATCATCTCCTGGTCCGAGATCATCCGGGGCATGAACGTGACCGAGGGGTGCGCCTCGGCGAATGCCTCGAGGAAGGTGTCATCGAAACCGGGGTGGGGCATGCCCGCCACGACGAGGTGCACGGCGTCCTGACCGAGCGCCTCGGCGAGGCGGACGAACGCGTCGCGCGAGACGTCAAGGCCCTTGTAATCGCGTAGCCGGCCCACGCAGCAGAGCACCGCCGCGCCCTCGTCGATGCCGAGGTCGGCGAGCACCGCCGGGCGGGGGCGCGGCTCGGGGTAGTGGCCTTTGTAGTTGCCATGCGGCATCACGACGACCGGCGCGTCGGAGCCGTAGCGCTGCTGCACCCCCTCGACCATCGTGGCGCGGTGGACGACGAGCAGGTCGCTGTAGCGCGCCAGGAGGCGCAGGCCGAGGCGGTCGAGCGGGCTGTCGTCCTCGAAGAGGTCGAAGTTGTGGACTGTCCAGAGGACCTTGACGCCGCCGCGGCGGGCGGCGCGCAGCAGGCGCCAGAGCCGGAGCAGGACGAGCGGCTTCGGCTTGCCGCCGGTCCAGTTGTCCTTCGTCCAGAGCAGCTCCGGCCAGTGGAAGTGCAGCACGTCGCCCCGGCCGAGGTCCTCGGCCACCCAGTGCGGCGAGAACCGAAAGCCCGGGTCCTGCTCGACGCCGTACGGCTCGAGCGCTTGGTAGAAAAGCTCGAGGTACGGGTTCTTGCTCTGGCCGGGAAAGCTGTAGATGCGGAGAGGCATAGAGGGAGGTCGGGGCGGGGACTGGGCGCTCGTCTAGGCGCTCGTCATTTTGCGCTTGAGCCGGGTGCGTAGCTCGCGCCAGACCCAGCGGGGTTCCACGCGCAGCAGAAGGTTCATGATCGACAGGTAGGCGGCTGCGGACTGCGGGCGCGCCCGCTTCGCCAGGGCGACCATCCGGTCGGCCGCGTCCCGGCGCACGGCCTCGGCGGCGGTGGCGTCGAGCGGGAAGCGGTCGGTGTAGGCGTCGTACAGTTCGAGGACGTGGCGGGCGGCGGCCTCGAGCGCCTCCGGGGTGTCCGCCGGGGTCTCGAGGCCCGCTACCGTCCGGTCCCGGACGAGGGCGACGGTGTCGGACGGAACCGTCCGGCCCAGCAGACGAGCGTGCGCCGCTTGCATGGCTTCAATGACTGTCTGTTCCTGCCGTGCGGCGTGCTGCGCCCCGATGGCCCCCTCCCACTTGCGGCGGGTCAGCAGCGCCTCGGGTAGGTTAGCGACGCGCGTGGTGAAGAGCGCCCGCGTCCAGAGCTCGTAGTCCTCGGCGTGGAGCGCACCGCCGAGGTAGGGTCCGTCGCCGGTGTCGAGCTGCGCCAGCACCTCCCGGCGCATCAGCACCGTCGGGTGGCACAGCACGGTCTTGAACAGCAGGTGCCAGCCGTTGACGCCCGGCGGTGCCCAGCGCGGCCACCGCCCGCCCGTCGGCTCGCCGTCGGCGTCGATGTACGCCGTGACCGTGCCGAGGATGCCGACCTCAGGGTGGACGTCGAGGAAGGCGACTTGCCGCTCGAGGCGCTCCGGGTGGCACACATCGTCGTCGTCCATCCGCCCGATCAGCCGGCCCCGCGCCTCGCGGCACCCGCGGTTGAGCGACGCGATCAGCCCCTGGTTCTCCTGCGTCAGGACCCGCACCCGGCCGTCGCCTGCGGCAATCTCGGCCAGGATGGCCGCCGTCCCGTCCGCCGAACCGTCGTCGATGCAGACGACCTCGAAGTCGGTGAACGTCTGGGCCAAGAGACTAGCGAGGGCCTCGCGGACGTAGGCCTCGCCGTTGTAGACGGACATCACGACGCTGACGAGGGGGGCCGGGGTAGGCTCACTCATGCGCGCTCGAGGGCCTCGGCCGGGTCGTAGCGAGGAAGGTGGTCGTAGCGGTCGGCGAGACGCTTGAGGAAGGCGTAGTCCTCGGCGTACCACGCGGCGAGGTTCGCGCGCGCGGCGGGGCTAAGCGCGCCATCGAGACCCTCGGGACGCCGGTGGGCCTTCTCGGGATCGCTCGGGAGCTGGAGGTCGTCTGCCACGCCGAGCGCGCGCTTGAGGCGCTCGAAATCCTCGCGGAGGTGCTCCTGGGAGCCGACGAACACGAGGTCGTGCTGGCGCGAGGCGAAGTAGTCCGGCGGGCCGAGCCAGCGGGTGTAGAAGTCGCGGACGTGAGGGATGGCGCGCATCGCGCGCTCGGCGTCCGCCCGGCGCTCGGGGTCGGAGAGCGCCGAGGCGAGCGCGTCGGGCGTCGGAAAGAGCGCGAAGGCCTCCTTCTCCTCCTCGCTCCACGGGAAGAAGTAGCGCGGCTGTCCCTGCCGCAGGCGGCTGTAGAACCCGCTGACGAAGCGCCGCATCGGGTCCCGGACGAAGAAGAAGAACCCGTCGCCGTCGGGAATGTCGGGGAGGTAGAAATGGTGGTGATGGAGGTGGAGCGTGTCGAAGCCGTCCCCCTGCTTGCCCCTAAGCGCGGCCTTGAGCGCCGAGCCGCCGGTCTTGCCGACGTGGAGCAGGTGCACGTCCGCCGGCCTGTGGATCAGGCCGAGGCGGAGGGCGAGCTTTTTCACGGAGGAACGCAGAGCGGTCATGGGCGGCGTCGGCTAGAGCCAGTCGGTGCGTTCCCAGTCGTAGCCGTAGCGCCGCATCGGGACGCGGGCGTGCTTCCAGATCGCCCACTTCTGCCGCAGCGACAGCGAGCGCCCGCCGCCGGGCCGGGCGCGGCGCACGAAGCCGCTTGGCTCTTCCACGGTCTCGGCCTGCTTGCCGTGATGCCCGAACACGGGGAGCGCCGTCCCCTCGCCCTTGCGCGCGCGCTCGGCGCTGTTGCGATCGACGGCCTCGGCGATGGCCGCCTCGTCCCACTCCAGCCCCATGAACGCGGCCAGGCGGGCGACGTGCCCGGGCGTGTCCCGGTGGAGGTCCTCGTAGCGGATCTCGGTGAACTGCTCCGGCCCGAGGTGCTCGCGCGCGCGCTCGACAGCGTTGACGTGTTTCATCCAGGTGGCCGCGGCTCCGGCGGCCGTCTCGGGTGCCCACCCCTTGCCCCACGTCGCCGAGGCGGCCAGGAGCGAGGCCACGACGTCGCGCGGGTCCCGGACGAGGTGGATGAACCGGCTCTGTGGCAGCACCGTCCGGATCGCGGGCATGACCAGAGAGTGGGAGGGGCTCTTCTCCAGGAACCGATTTCCGGACTGCACGCCGGCGGCCTCCTGCATCAGCACGACGTACTGCCGCAGGAGCGTCAGGAAGGCGTCCTCGCTGAGGTAGCCGCCCAGGCCGAGCCCGTTGCGGCCGTTGAAGTCTGGCGCGGCGGCCTGCCTAGCGGCCTGCTGCCAGCGCTTGAGCTGCGGCGCGAGATAGAAGCTGAACAGGTGCGACTCCTGCCCCGTCTTGACCCGGGGATGGCTCGCCAGCAAGCGCTGGAGCCAGGTCGTCCCGCTGCGCGGGCTGCCGACGATGAACACGGTGTCCGCGCCGGTGCAGGCCGCGGCCTCGGTCCAGAGGTCGGGCACGACCACGGGGATCGGAGAAGCAGACGCCATAGGGGAGGGGCGAGCGTTGGGCGCTGCGCCGCTAGGGCTGGGCGATCGGGTCCTCGATGCGCTCCTCGTGCTCCCACGAGTGGTCGACGAGGGCGGTCGTGTTGCTGATGTCGGGGATGTAGTCCGCGCTGAAGAACGTGCTCGCGCCCACCTCGAACTCAATGGCCCCGCGGACGGAGTCGAGGCCCTTGTTGCGGACGTAGTCGCGGGCGGTGATCTTGATCTGGTAGCCGCCCTGCGGCAGCGGGAGCCGCGGGATGCGGCAGCGGATGCGGCCTCGGCCCTCGCGGATGTGGTAGAACAGATCGTGCGAGCGCATGTGGCAGACCGTCACCGGGACGCCGAGGTGGTTGTCGATGCGGAACCAGAACATCACGCGCGGCAGCTCTTCCTCGGACTCGTACTCCATCACGATCTCGACCGTCTCGCCGGCCGTGGGGGCGTGCGTGAGGCGGCCCTTGCGGTCGACGAGGTAGACCGACGTGAAGCGCAGCCGGCCATCGCCCTGCCGGGCGTCGTCGTCGATCTCGCCCAGGCGGAGGTTGTCGCGGTCGGTGTTCTCCATGTCGCTGAGGTACCACTCGACGGCGTCCTGGGCCGGGGCCTCGTGCACGATCCGGCCGCCGTTGAGGACGTAGGCGCGCTGGCAGAGGTTGGTGACAGTGCTCATCTCGTGGCTCACGTAGAGGACCGTGCGGCCGGACTGCGAGACCTCGTCCATCTTGCCGAGGCACTTCTTCTTGAAGGCGATGTCGCCGACGGCCAGCACCTCGTCGACCACCAGGATGTCCGGCTCCAGGTGCGCGGCCACAGCGAACCCGAGGCGGACCTTCATCCCCGACGAGTAGCGCTTGACCGGCGTGTCGATGAACTTGCTGACGCCGGAGAACTCGACGATCTCGTCGAACTTGCGGGCGACCTCGGCCTTGGTCATGCCCAGGATGGTGCCGTTCAGGAACACGTTCTCCCGGCCGGTCAGCTCGGGGTGGAACCCGGTCCCGACCTCGAGCAGGCTCGACACCCGGCCGTGGAGCTCGATCGAGCCGGTCGTCGGGTAGACGATGCGCGAGAGCAGCTTGAGCAGGGTCGACTTGCCGGCCCCGTTGTGGCCGATGAACCCGACCACCTCGCCGCGCTGGATCTCGAACGACATGTCGCGCACCGCCCAGATCACGTCGTCGCGCTCCTCGTCGAGCGCGCCGAAGGAGCTGAGGTCTTTCAGGCGGCGGTAGTTGGAGACCGGGGAGGTGAGCCACGACGTCATCGAGCCGAGCAGCGTCTCGTGCCGCTCCTCCTCGAGGCCGATTCGGTAGCGCTTGCCGAGGTTTTCTACGCGGATCGCAAGCTGAGACATAACGGGTGCAGGGTGCAGGACAGTGGGGGCGGGACTACCAGCAGGCGTCGGCCGCCCAGGGATCGAAGTTTTCGTAGAACGGGAGGCCGAACGGCTCGGCGAAGCGGCGGCACGCGGCGAGGTCCTCGGCCGAGACCTCAGCCGTCCACTTGTCGATCTGGGCTTCGGAGTCTCGCTTGAGGGAATACGGGCGGTCAGAGTGCTCGTCGGGGTGCCCGTCTACGAACGACGCAGCCTCATCGCCCCACCGCAGGCCGAGCCGCTCGAAGAGCAGGCGGAACCGCTCGGTGGGATTCTGGCAGAGCCACTCGAATGGGACGAGGGCACGCCGCGCACCCCGCTCGTACTGCTGATGGACGACGTAGTTCGTGGCTCCCCACAGCGCGCCGGCCCGCTCCCAAAAGGTTTCGGCACCTCGGAGCGTCTCCTCAAACGGGTGGAGGTAATCGGCTACGAGCGCGTCGCTCCAGAGCAGGCGGTGCGGCTTCGGCTCCCACCCGAGGCGGCGCATGCTGGCGAACTGCCCGCCCGGGTGCCGCAGCAGGTAGACGACGCCAGCCGCCGGGTAGCGGGCCTGGAGCCAGTCGAGCACGAGGTTGGCGTGGACGAGCTTCACGATCGTGTTCGACTGGCGGCGGTAGAGCGCGGGGACGTACTGCCCGAGACTTCGCCAGCGCGCCGGCAGCCGGGGCACGAGCGGGCCGGGGGCGTCGCGCATCGTGAACGGCGTCGCCACCTTGCCGCTGAGCGCCCGGTCCATGTGGCGGCGGTACGGCTCGTGGTCCCCGTCGCGCGGCAGGTAGAGGTAGGGGGCATAGCGCTCGGCCCCGGCGACGTGGGTGAAGTTGTCCGGCTCGCGGTAGTAGGTGTAGCCGGGCGCGAAGCCCAGCACGCGGCCCACCCAGCTCGTGCCGGTGCGCGGCATGCCCGCTATGACGACTCGTTCCAAAGCGCTGGCCAGCCTCAGGCGACGTCGGCGAAGATATGCTCGGTGCGGCGGAAGTAGAACGCGCCCGTAATGGTGAGCACCGTCGCCGTGAGCGTGCCCATGGCGATGAGGTCCCACGGCATCGGAACGGTACCGAGCAGGGCCGCGCGAAACCCTTCGATCACGCCCGCCATCGGGTAGAGGCCGTAGAAGAGGCGGAGCGTCTCGTAGTGGTCGGGAAACTTCTCGGCGATCAGCGAGACCGGCCACACCACGGGCGCGGCGTACATCAGGAACTGCGTCGAGAAGCTCAGAATCTGGCCTATGTCGCGGTACTGGAGCGCCAGCGACGACAGCCACAGCCCGACGCCCAGCGCCGTCAGCATCAGGATGAAGATGAGCACCGGGAGGAAGAGCACCCAGGCCGTGGGCGCTACGCCGTACCACACCATCAGTGACATCAAGATGCAGAACGAGATCCCGAAGTTCACCAGACCGGTTCCTAGCGGCACGAGGGGCAGAATCAGGCGCGGGAAGTAGACCTTCGTAAAAATGCCTTTGTTGCCCACTAGGCTACCCGTCGCCCCGCCCATGGAACCGGAAAAGTATTGCCACGGGAGCTGCCCGGCGTACAAGAACAGGGCGTACGGCATCCCGTCGGAAGGGATCTCGGCGAGGTTGCCGAAGATGACCGTGAAGACGATCATGCTGGAGATGGGCCGGATGATGGCCCAGCCGAAGCCGAGTACGCTCTGCTTGTAGGCGACCGTCACCCCTCGGTGGACCTGCGTCCAGAGCAGGTCCCGGTAGGCCAGCACCTCGCGCCAGTTGACCATCTTCCACCCCCCCTGCGGCTCGACACGAATGACGGGCCGCTCCTTGTACGGGTCGTGACCGTTCAGGCTAGGCAGCGCGGGGCGCTTCTCTTGGAGGAGGTCGGGCTCGGTCATAAAGCTCTTAAGGTGTCCTGAAACGGGGGCTGGTCGAAGCAACCGAGACCGGTGCAGAGACGACGCGGTGGGCGCTAGCCGTGGGGATCGGCTAGCGAAGCTACAGTTTCCGACCGGGAGGTCGGGAGGGCGTCGAGGATCGCGTGCACTCGCCGTGAAAAGTTTTCGTACGAGAAGTGGTCCAGCCGCTCCGGCCGGCCCTTTGGCTTGGCGAGCGAGACGCGGACGGCGCGCGTGAGCTCCTCCGGCCGGGCCGGGTCCACGGTGATCCCGAAGGTCGGGTCGGGGATGGCCTCTAGGCTGCCGTCGATGCTGCTTCCCACAACAGGTATGCCACAGGCCATCGCTTCGAGATAGACAATGCCGAATCCTTCCCATTTGCTCGGCATCACGTAAGCGTCGGCCACTCGGTAGTGGTCCGCCTTCTCGTCCTCGGGAATGAACCCGGCGAACACGACCCGATCTTCTAGTCCGAGGCTCCGGGCCTTCGCCTCCAGCCGCGCCCGGTCGCCGCCGTCGCCGACGATCAGGTAGGCCAGCTCCGGCGTCTCCTCAGCCAGCGCGCCGAGGACGTTCATCACCTCGTCGAACCCCTTCGCGCGCTCGTCGGGGTCGAGGCGGCCGAGCGTCATCAGGACCGTCTTGCCGCGCAGCCCGTAGCGGTCGAGGAGCGCCTCGGGCTTGGGACCGGGCTGGAAGCGATCAAGGTCGATGGAGTTGGGCAGCACGAACCCGACCTCCGGCGCGAGGCCGGTCCATTCCGTAAACCGGCCCTTTGTGACGCCGCTCACGGTGACGAACGCGTCGACGGTGCGGACGGCGCGGTCGATGAGGGCGTCGCCCGTCGGGTGCCAGGCTTCGGAGCCGTGGACGATCTGCACGAGCGGAGCGCCGGTACGGGCGCGGGCCAGCCAGCCGAGCGGCGCGAGGTTGATGTGCGCGCAGAGGATCAGGTCGTAGCGCGGGCCGGACAGCAGGTGCCGCCCGAGCGCAAGCACGTAGCGGAGCTTGCCCCGCTGCGCCCCCTCGAGGTGGGTCAGCTTGGCGAAGGGCCCGTCGGTCGGCACCGCAGTCCCGGCTGGCATCAGCCGGGGCGCGACCACCACCTCGGTGGCGGCCGCGTGGGTGCACAGCGCCTCCAGCAGGTCTCGGTTGAACTTCCCGATTCCGCCGGGCCGGCCGAAGCCGTCGGTGATGAGCGCGAGGATTCGCATGAGTCTAGGCGGCGACGCCTTGCTGGTAGCGGGCGTAGACCTGCCGTGCCCAGCCGCGCAGCCCACGGTCGCCGGGGGCGATGGCTCCTTCGTCGAGCATCCACCGGCGGACGGGCGTCGTGAAGCCCGTCTTGGGCCGGTTCAGGACCTCGGCCGGGAGAGGGTCGGCGGGCGTTTCGGCCATGCTGTGCTTGCCGAGATCCGGCTGCGCCGCCAGCAGCGGCACGGTGGCGCGGAGCAGGGCGAGGTCGACGAGCGGCACGCGGACCTCGAGCGAGTGCGCCATGCTGGCCCAGTCGGTGTCGCGCAGCAGTTGGTTTCGCATATACCACATCGATTCCAGCGCCGAGATCTTGAGCCGAGACGCGTCGATGCCGGTTATCGTCGCGTTGAGACGGGCGCGAGTCTCGAGGGTGCGCCAGCCCTCGCGCACGAGGTCGGGGTCGAGGACCTCGGGCAGCTCCCACGGCATGAACATGCCTCGGCGCAGGAGGTAGGCCCCGGCGTAGTCGGTGCCGTACTCGAGCAGCCCGGCATACTTGGGCGAGGTCAAGCGCCGCAGGACGGGAGCTGCCACGGCCCGAACGCCCGGCCCGATCCGGGCCGCGAGCGGCACCCGGTTGGCGAGCGAGACCAAGCGCGGGATTTCGGTAAAGCTCGGGTAGCCGCCAAACAGCTCGTCGCCGCCCAGCCCGGAGAGGGCTACCTTGAGGCCCGCCTCGGCGGCGGCGCGGCTGACGAAGTAGCTGTTGATGCCGTCGGTCGTCGGCTGGTCCATCGCCGCGAGGAACCGGTCGAAGGCCCCGGCAAAGTCGGTGCGGCCGATCCAGACGGTGTCGTGGCGCGTGCCGTAGTGGGCGGCCACGCGCTCGGCGAGCGCCACCTCGTCGTCGGCCGTGCCTCGGTACTCAGCAAACCCGAGCGTGACCGTGCGGAGCTGCCCGCCCACTTCCGAGGCGAGGGCCGCGAGGGTCGTCGAGTCGCGCCCGGCCGAGAGGAAGACGCCCACGTCCACGTCCGCTATGAGGTGATGACGGACGGTGTCGAGCATGGCCTCGCGAAGCCGGTGCTGCGCTTCGCCGTTGGCATGGACGGCTGGGTGCTCCGCCTCGGCGATGGCCTCGCGGACGGTCGTGAACGCGCGCGGAGGCCGCACGCCGTCGGCATCGGCCCAGAGCGTGTGCCCGGCCGGGAGCGCGCGGATGCCTCGGTAGAGCGTGTACGGTTCGGGGACGTGGCCCCACAGGAAGAACCCGACGTGCCCCGCCGGCTCCGGCGCGGTGTCGATCCCCCCCCCCGCCACGAGCGCTTTGACCTGAGAGGCGGCGCGCAGGCTCCGTCCGTCATCGGCGAGGTAGAGCGGTTTGATCCCGTACGAGTCGCGCGCCAGGAAGAGGCCCTCGCGCTCGGCGTCCCAGAGGGCGAAGGCGAACATCCCGCGGAGGTGCGCCACCATGCCCTCGCCGTACTCCGCCCAGAGGTGGAGCAGCACCTCGGTGTCCGAGTGCGAGGTGAAGCGGTATCCCTTCTGCCGGAGCTGCTCGGCCAGCGCGCGGTAGTTGTAGATCTCGCCGTTGAAGCAGATCGTGTGTGCGCCCCCAGTCATCGGCTGGGCACCGGCCTCGGAGAGGTCGATGATCGAGAGGCGGCGGTGGCCCAGCCCAGCCCGTTCGTCCGGGGTCAGCCACACGCCCTCGCCGTCGGGTCCGCGCGTCGCCATCGCGTCGCACGCCCGGCCGAGCCAGGCGCGGTCGGCGTAGGCACCGCCGTAGGCGAAAGAGGCTGCGATTCCACACATGAGCGGCGGAGACGGGGAAGTAGAGAGGGCGAGAGCGGGGAAAGGTAGACTTCAAAAATGCGGCCAGAGCGAATAATTGCGGAACCTCAGTCGCTCTCCGCGCTGCCCCGATGCGCAGAAGCGAGTGAGTCTCGCGACCCACCCGCTTCCACTACCCACCTGACTCGGGAGCAACCGGCTGCGGCGTGTTACCCGACGATCGTCATCTTCTGCGTCGCGGTGAAGCCGCCGGCGCGGAGGCGGTAGAAGTAGACGCCGCTGGCGAGGTCGTTCCGCGTGTCGAGGCTGGCCTCGTGGGCACCGGCAGCCTTGACGCCGTCCACGAGCACGGCCACGCGGCGGCCGACGGCGTTGAAGACCTCGAGGTAGACCTCGCTCTGGGTTGCTAGCTCGTACTGGATGGTGGTGCGCGAGGTGAACGGGTTCGGGTAGTTGGACCCGAGGGTGAAGGTGCTGGCCGCGCCGCTCTCGCTAGAGACGCTGCCGGAGGCTTTCAGCTCCGAGACGACGTAGATCGCATCGGTCTCGAAGTCCTCACTCTCAGCGATGATGACCTCGTAACGCACCGAGACCTCGTTGTGGAGGGCGTCGGCGGAAGCGTCCCAGATCACGTACATCAGCTCCTCTCCGCCGCCGAAGCCCTCGGTTACGGTCGTCATCGGGCTGTCCTCCCACGCTACGAGAACAGCGTGCTCCCCTTCCCACACCGTGTAGCCGGCACACACGCCGTCGGGCGTGAAGACGGCCATCTGGTCGCCCATCTCCAGGGCCTCACCGTTGATGCTGGCGGTGGCGACCGGGACGATCACGGTGGCGTTGTTGCCGGTGCGAGCGCTGCACGTGTCAAAGGGAGACGCAGCGCGGGCGAGCGGCGGGAGCGAGACGAAGGCGGCGATCAGGAGCGAGAAAACAAGGCGCGTCGGCATGGTAGGGTAGAATCGGGTGTCAGAGTGAGTGCGTTTCGTACTGCTCTGACAGACAACCGATATGCCGCTGGAAGCGGCACGGAGGCCCCCTAGGCTTTACCCACACCTTCCTGAAACCCTGGCGTACCCGACGTGACGGTGGGATTACAAATGGGACCGATCGCCCGGACGGAACCCGCCGGCGAGAATGAGAACAGAGAGTGAATCTGACCGGCCGAAGGAGGCGTTTCGAAATCTCAGGGCGTTTTGAAACCATAATCGGCAGAATCGGAACGCGTCTTGCCGTCTGGGGGGTGTACGAAAAGGGAAACCGGCGTTTCGAGACTATCTGCAGGTGCGCGTCGCCAGGCTCCACTAGCCTCCAGATGCACCAAAAGCCCACCGATGCCACGCCTGGAGGCTACAGGGCGCGCTGCTGAGCAGTTGTACCTTATACCTGTTTCCCCCACTCTACTACGTTGACGTTCTACCCTTTGGAACCGCAGCCAGGGCACGGTGCCTCCGCCTCGCCGATACCTTGCACTCTCTGACGATCAGACGCCTACCCGGCCCCTATACCTTATGTCTACCCCTGAAACCGAGCGCAGCACCTCGTCGCGAGGCTACTCGTATACGTCCTCACAGACGAAGAACAAGCAGCTCGAGCAGATCCTCGACACGCTCTACCGGCGGCGGCTCATCATCATCGTCTCGCTCGTCCTGGTCACGGCCGGTGCCCTCATCTACAGCCTCACGCTGAAGGCGGAGTACCAGTCCAGCGCGCTGATCATGCTGGAGCTGAACCGCGTCCCGAGCGGAGCCAGCGGGGTCAGCGGAACGGACGAGGGGAGCACCCCCTTCGTCCGCAGCGACCGCAGCATGGCGACGGAGCTCTTCATCCTCCAGAACGACCAGGACATCCACCGCCGGGTCTATAGCAGGCTCGAGGAGATGGCCAAGGAGGACCCCGATGTCGCCTATCCTCCGCGAGGCTCTGTCGCCTTCGGACCGGCGGCGCGGACGCTCGACAACGCACTTCAGGTGTTGGCTACCAGTCCGGATTCGCGTGAGGCGACCCTGCTGGCGAACCTCTACGCCGAAGAGTACGTCCGGCAGACGCAGGACGTGAGCCGCAACTACCTCGACGAGACGCGGGTCTTCCTGGAAGACCAGGCCGAGGCGCGGCTGGCCGAGCTTCGCGCGGCCGAGGAGGAGGTGCAGCGCTTTACCGAAGCCAACCAGGCGGCGGGCCTCACCGAGTCCGGGGCCGCGGTCGTCTCGAAGATCGCCAGCCTGGAGGCGCAGCGGGAGGCGGCCGAGCTAGACCGCCAGATGCGCCGCGCCGAGATGTCGACGACCGAGGAGTCCCTGAACGAGATCAGCCCGCAGCTCGCTCAGCTCATGGTCTCCGACACCGACCGGCAGGTGGCCGCGCTCCAGCAGGAGATCGCGACGATGGAGCAGCGGAAGCAGCAGATGCTCCTCTACGAAGAGCAGATCGGGACCGACAACGCGCAGCAGAAGCGGGCCGACGAAATCGCGACCATCGACCGGCGCATCGCAGCGGCGAAGGCCGAGGCGCTGGCTCTCTCCGAGACCTACGTCGAGGAGGCGCTCGGTGCCGGTGGGGCGAACGCCGGGCCAGGCGCGGTGAGCTACGCCGTCGGGCTGCGCCAGCGGCTGGTCACGGACAACATCGCCCTCGAGGGCCTCAACGCGCGGATCGACTTGATGAACCGCCAGGCCTCGGCGATGAAGGGGGACCTGAGCCAGATCCCCGAGCAGTCGACGCAGATAGCCCGCCTGGAGCGGACGCGCCAGCAGGCTGAGCAGATGTACCAGTACGTCGTGCAGCGCCTGCAGGAGACCGAGATCTCGCAGCAGTCCGAGCCGGGCTACGCCCGCGTGCTTCGCGGGGCACAGCGCTCCGGCATCCCGGTCGGTCAGAGCCGGTGGCACTTCATCGCGATGGGCCTGCTGTTCGGCCTCGTCGTGGGCATCGGCCTCTCGTTCGTCCGCGACAAGCTGGACAACAGAATCTACAAGCCCGACCAGCTCCGCGACCGAGACCAGAACGTCATCGCGGTCATCCCCAATATGGAGCCGCACATCAAACAGGTCTACGGCGGCGAGGCCTTCACCGAGTACGGTGACCGCCGCGTGGCGACGAGCCTGACGACGCTGCTCGACCCGATGGCCGCCGCCTCGGAGTCGTACCGGCACCTGCGGACGGCTGTGCAGTTCAGCCGCCCCGGCGTGATCGTCCAGACGGTGATGGTCACGAGCGCCGCCCCCTCCGAGGGCAAGTCGACGACCGCGGCCAACCTCGCACTCACCATGGCGCAGGCCAAGCGCCGCACGCTCCTGATCGACGCCGACATCCGCCGCCCGAAGCAGCACAACCTCTTCGGGCGCGATCTGGAACCAGGCTTGGTGCAGGTTCTCACCGACGGCACGCTCGCGGCCGAGACCTTCCAGTCGCCGCTGGACGAGAACCTCTACGTCATGCCGGCCGGCGGCTTGCTCGACAACGGCTTCGAGGACCAGGACTTCACCGACAACCCCAACCCGACGCTCGTCGAGAGTCCCTCCGAGCTGCTCGGCTCGAAGCGGATGCGCGACGTCCTCGAGATGCTTCGCGGGCAGTTCGACATGATCATCATCGACACGCCGCCGGTGCTCGCCGCCACCGAGGCCGTCCTCCTCTCCACCCAGGCCGATGCTACGATCATCGTCGCGGCCGCCGGCAAGACGAAGGAGGGCGACCTGGACCACAGCTTGGAGCGCCTCTCCGACGTGGGGGCCCACGTGATCGGGACGCTGCTGAACCGCTTCGACCTGTCGCTGGCCTACGGCTACAAGTACAGCTACGGCGTCTACGGACCGTACTCGAAGTACAGCTACGGACCGGGTGAAGAGCCGGCGGAGCCGTGGTGGAAGCGGTGGTCCCAGAAGGTCTAGCTCGGTATCTTGCTGCCCCCTCCGGGGCACGGTGCCACCCAGCGGGTGCCGTGCCCTTCCTCTCCCCGCATCTCCTCCCTGAGCGCATGAGACGCTTCTCTCTCCTCGGTGCAGCCTTCGTTCTGACCGTGCTCGCTTCCGTCCCTGCGAGCGCCCAGACGCAGACGCCCCCCGTGAACTCAGGCGGGTTGGTCTACCGGGTGTTCCACCTGCCCGGCGAGGCGACGAAGGAGATCGTCCTCATGGGCGACCAGCAGAGCGGGATCTACATCATCGGGGAAAGCATCGACCTGGACAAGTTCCTCGCCCTGACCGGACTCTCGTTCTTCGAGCGCGAGACGGACAGGGTGGAGATCGAGAGGACGGTGCAGGTGCTCCGCGAGCAAGAGGGCGGAGGCCGGGTGGCGATCTACGAAGCCCGGACCGAGGAGATGCTGTTCGAGTTGCAGGAATACCCTATTCTCCAGACCGGGGACATCGTTGCCATCCAGACCGAGGCCAACCGGAAGTTCGACTACCGGCAGGTGCTGCAGACCGTATCGCAGCTCGCGACCTTCGCCCTCCTCGGGCTGCGCCTCTACGACGCATTCAACCGGTAGCCAGGACGTTCTTCGCTGTAGCGTCCAGTAATCACCGTCGTGACCTGTTTTCGCGGCATGCGCCGTTTCTAACCCGGACGCTCGTGTAGTCTGAAGCTCAGGGATGGTGCGCCGGACCGCTACGACTCGGCGTCCCACTAGCGCACCCTTGTCTCACCAAAGGGCACCGCGCTGCTCGGCGTAGATTCTGGCGACTTGTATATTCCGAATAGAGTGCGGAGATGGGCTACCGCCATGACGGCCCCCTCCCTCTATCGAGACTAGGCACGATTCAAGCACTACTCCAAACCGACCCACGTCAGCCTCCCGGCGCACGCACCACCGCACCGACTCAGCGGACGCTCTTCAGGAAACACACCCCCTCGGTCTCATGGAGTATTCGGTACTGATCGCCTTCGTCACCGGCTTTTTCGTTGCCTTCGGGACGACGGGACTGCTCACCCCCATCGTGCGCCGCCTGGCGATCGAGAAGAACTGGGTGGACCACCCGGACGGACAGCGCAAGCTGCACGCGACGATCGTCCCCGCCGTCGGGGGCATCGCCATTGCCATCGGGTTCGCCGTCGGCCTGGCGTATCTGCACGCGGTCCGCGACCTGTTCGGCTTCGACGTCCAGTTTCCGCCGCTGGCGCTGTGGGCGGGGGCCATCGTGATCGTAGCCTCTGGGTTCTACGACGACGTACGCGGCCTCGGCTTCAAAGGCAAGTTCGCCGTCCAGGTGATCGTCGCCTACGGCCTGCTCCACGCCGGCTACCGGATCGACCTGAGCGGGCTGCCGTTCGTCGGCGACGACCCCTACACGCACGCCCTGCTCTCGATGCCGGTGACGCTGCTCTGGATCGTCGGCGTAATCAATGCGGTCAACCTGCTCGACGGGCTCGACGGCTTGGCGGCGGGCGTCGCGCTGATCGCCTTCGCCTCGCTGGGCCTTATCTTCGGCCTCAACGGCGAACTGGGCTTGGTCCTGATCGCGCTCGTCATCACCGGGGCCCTCGCAGGCTTCCTGCTCTTCAACTTCAACCCGGCGTCCATCTTTATGGGCGATTCGGGGAGTCTCTTCCTCGGCTATCTGCTGGCGACGTACTCGCTCTCCAGCCCGGGCCACGTCAACCCGTGGCTGGCGCTCGTCATCCCGGCCGTCGTGCTCGGCCTGCCGCTTTTGGACACGGCCCTCTCGATCGCTCGCCGCTTCTTCGGGCAGCAGGCGATCTTTGCCCCGGACCGCGACCACATCCACCACCGCCTGACCCGGACGTTCAGCCACCGCCAGGCTGTGCTGGTGATGTACGCCGCGGCGCTCTCGTTCGGCACCGCTGCCGTGACCATGAGCGTGCTCGCGCCGGTCTACAGCCTCGCCATCATCGGGATCGTCCTCGGGGTCACGGGGGTCGCGTTGAACCGCCTGAAGTATCTTCGGCGCAGCTACGTGGAGCCTGACGTGCATGCCATCGGCGAGCCCTCGCCGAGCGAGTCGCTCCCGCCAGTCGCGAAGGAACAAGGCTCGGCTCAGCCTTACGCCTACGCACGGCCGAATGATGATGCCGCCCCGCTAGCCGCCTCCGCCTCAGACCCCGTGGAGGTAGAGCGCTTCGCGCAGCAGCCCGACTTCACCATGTCCAGGGCTACGTCCTGAGGCATGATCCCCGCCGAGCGGGGACCAGGCGTTGGCACCAAAATGGCCTGGCTCGGTGCTGAATGCGTAGAACAACCGACGCCACTCTGTTCCTGCAGTTGCTATACTGCGCTCTCGAATCCTGCTAGAGGTAACACACTTGAACCTGCTCATGATTACAGAGCAATCGACCGTCGTAGCGGCTCCCGGCCTGACTGCCGCCGATCTCGGAGGCGAGGCCGTCGTGCTAGACCCGAACTCGGGCCGCTACTACGGCCTCAACGAATTAGGCGCACGCATCTTCGACCTGGCGCGGAAGCCGCGCGCGGTGGGGCACATCAAGGAGGTTCTGCTCCAAGAATACGATGTCGCCGAGTCCAAGCTGAAGGACGATCTGCTCGCGTTCCTCCACGATATGGAGCAGCGCCGCCTCATCGAAGTCCGCGACGGACAGAGCTAGCGATGGCCCTCCTCCACAAATTCCTGGCACGCCCCTGGGCAGACAAAGCGCTGCTGCTGCGGGCGCTCAGTCTCGTCGCGGCGACGCGGCTCGGGCTGTGGGTGCTGCCTTACCGCACGGTGCATCGCCTGGTGGAGAGCCGGAACGAAGCCGTGCCGGTGACCATCCAGGAGGGAGCGACGTATCAGCGCCGCGTGGTGGCTGCCGTAGAATCAGTCGGGCGGCGGCTGCTCGGGGATAAGCCGTGCCTGACGCAGGCGCTCGTCGCGCAGCGCCTCCTGCGTCAGGGGGGCTACGAGACCTCGCTGCACCTCGGCGTGACGAAGGACGGGCAGACGCTGCTCGCCCACGCGTGGCTGGAGCGCGAAGGGTACGTCGTCATCGGCGGCGGCCATTCCCAGGTGCAGTACGCCCCGCTCACCCCCGTCCACCCGGACGCCGCGTGAGCGCTGTCACCGGCCTATACTACCTCGACGGTCGCGCTGCCAACCGGGACCTGCTGCGCGGCATGGTCGACGCCGTGGCGCACTGCGGGCCGGACGGCTCCGGGGTCTGGACAGATGGACCGGTCGGGCTGGGACACCGAATGCTCTGGACAACGCCGGAGTCGCTGCGCGAGCAGCTTCCGGCCGAGAGCGCCTCGGGCTGCACGATCACGGCCGATGCGCGCATCGACAACCGAGACGAGCTAGTCGGGGCGCTAGGCCTCGAGTCCGGTGGAGACGATGGCCCGACCGACAGCGACCTGATCCTCGCCGCCTACGAGCGCTGGGGCGAGGCGTGCCTCGACCACCTCATCGGCGACTTCGCCTTCGCCATCTGGGACGGTCCGGCCGAGCGACTCTTCTGCGCGCGCGATCACTTCGGCGTCCGCCCGTTCTACTACCACCACCGCGAGGGCAGCCACTTCGCTTTCGGCACCGAGATCAAGGCGTTCCTCGGCGTGCCCGAGGTACCCGAGAAGCTCAACGAGGTCCGCATCGCCGACTTCCTCGCCACGATGCGCGAGGACCCGGAGAACACCGTCTACCAGGAGATCCTCCGCCTGCCGTCCGCCCACGCGGTCAGCGTCGCCGCAGGGAAGTTTCGCGTGTGGCGCTACTACACCCTCGCCCCGGCGACCGGTGTGCCGCCGGACGCCTCCGACGCTGAATACGAGGCGCGCTTCCGCGAGCTGTTCGTGCAGTCCGTCCGCGCCCGCCTCCGCAGCGCGTTCCCCGTCGGGTGCGAGCTGAGCGGAGGGATGGACTCGTCGTCGGTCACGTGCGTCGCCGGAAGCCTGGTGGACGAATCGATCGACACCATCTCTGTCGTCTTCGACGACCTCGCGGTGTGCGACGAGCGTCCGTTCATCGAGGCTGTGCTAGAGACAGGTGCCTTCACGCCGCACTTCGTGCGGGGCGACCGGCTCGGGCCGCTCGACAACCTCGACGCCGTCTACGACCACCTCGACGATGGGCTGGCGAGCGGCAATCAGCACCTCGTCTGGGCCGTCAAAGAGGCCGCCGCCGCCGCCGGTGTGCGCGTTCTCCTCGACGGACTCGACGGGGACAACGTGGTTAGCCACGGCTTGCTCTACCTCAAAGAGCTTGCTGAGGCTGGGGACTGGGAGACGTTCGCCCGGGAGAGCAAGGCGGCTGCGCGGCGCTTCCAGGTCACGGAGCAGCGGCACAACTTCGAGGACAGCTTCTCCAATGTCAACACGGCGTTCAGCCGCTTCGGGCTGCCACGCCTCCAGGTTCTGGCGGACACGGGCTCGTGGCTGCGCTTCTTCAGGGAAGTGTCGGCCGCGAACAAGCTGTTCGGGGTCGAGCGCAAGGAGCTGCTCAAGCGGTACTGGCGGCGCTTGGTGCAGCCGTCGCCCGTGCTGCGCGCCCGTGACGCGCGCCGCGCCGGGCGCACCGCCGTCCGCTCGGCGAAGCCGATCCTGCCGCTGCTCGACGCCGGCTTCGCCGAGCGCGTCGGCCTCAACGCCCGGCTCCAAGCGTTCGACGCGCAGCGGCCCCAACTCACGACGGTGCGCGACCTCCAGCGCCAGCTCCTCAACGGCTCCCGCATCCAGACGGCCCTGGAGCTGACGACCCACGCCAGCGCCGCCCACGGAATCGAAATCCGCCATCCGTTCTTCGACAAGCGGCTCGTCGAGTTCTGCCTCGCCCTGCCCCCCGGCCAGAGCCTCAAGGACGGGTGGACGCGCTCCATCCTGCGGCGGGCGCTCGGCGGCCTGCTGCCCGAGAAGGTGCAGTGGCGCGTCGGCAAGGCGTGGCTCGCGCCCAACTTCGAGCGCGGCCTCTACGAGCAGGACCGCGACCTCCTCCGCGAGCACGTCACCGACCTCGGTCCGCTCGAACCGTTCGTCGACAAGGCAGAGGTCGATGACCTCTACCAGAGGGGAAAGGACGTTTCTAATATCGAGCAGGCCCAACTCGCCCGCATCGCGACCCTCTCGTTCTGGTTGAAGAAGCGCTTCGGCGCGCGGCCGGCGGCCGAAACCTCCGTCAATACGGGGTACCCTGATACTCAGTAGTCGCCTGAGGCTCACCTATAAAGTGCCAACCTGTGTGCCTTGTCGTACCTTGCTCCTCTTAGATTTGCGTAGGCCCGGAATTAGCTTCTGCTCTTCCACCTGCACGAAAGGCCTGGCTGGGGCCTCCATCCGGCTACTCCTACGGGGAGTCCGTCCCGTAGACCTTCATCATAAAACTACAGGAGGTACTTCATTATGAAGACCTACATCACACCCGCCCTCACCGAGTACGGTGACGTGGCCGCCCTCACGGCGACTCTGGGCAACCCCTTCACCGGGGACGTCTCGTTCGACGTGGACGGCAACATCATTGAGACGGGTGAGAACTCGATCAACCAGTGCCCGACCCCCAACAACGAGGTCTGCACGATCAACCCCTAACCAGGGTGTCTCCACGACCGACAGCTTCTTGTCGGCGAACAACTCGAAGGCTCCGGGGATCATTCTCCGGGGCCTTCGTTACATTGGGCCCCTCCGAAAGAGGAGGGCTTCCCCGAGACGGCACCCCGTTTGCCCTCCGCCGCGCTCCCTCGGAACTCCCCCCGCCACGCGATGCACCGCTATACCGCCTTCGGGCTTTCCATCCACTCGGACCTCGCGCTTTCCGGTTTCGCACCGGGCAGCGACGGCGCGCCCGATGTCACGATGCGGGCGGGCAACCTCCGCGTCCGCAAGAGCGCCGCCGGTGAGCGCTACGGCGCGGTCGTCTCCGGGCACATTAAGGAGGACGCCTGGGGCCTCGACCTTCTGTTCCACATCCGAGAGGGGAAGGTCGTCACCTACGACACGCTCTCGCCGATCTCGGACGACCTGCTGCGGAGCTTCATGCAGGGCGCGCTCCTGGCCGCCGTCCTCCGGCAGCGCCACCTCTTGGTGCTCCACGGCGCGGCGGTCTCCGACGGCGAGCGCGCCGTGGCCTTCCTGGGCAACTCCGGCTGGGGCAAGTCCACGCTCGCCACCTACTTCTGCGAGCGCGGCTACCAACTGATCACCGACGACGTGATGGTGGTCACGCCGGGCACCGAGACCGAGCCGGCGCTCGTGCCACCCGGCGTCAAGCAGGTCCGCCTCCGCCCCGCCGCCGCCGAGCACTTGGTGGAAGACCACGAGAGCCTGCCGCTCGTCACCGAGATCACGTCCAAGCGCCTGAGCGTCCTAAAGGGCGAGGACGTGCGGTCGATACCTCTGGCGAAGCTCTACGTGCTCCGCCGCGAGACGGCTGACGCCTGCCGCATCACGCCGATCAGCCCTGGGGAGGTGCCGCTCCACTTCGTGGCCCACACCCACGCCACGAACTGGATTACCGCGCCGGACTACGTCGCCGAGCACTTTCGGCAGTGCGCTGACCTCGCCCGCCACACGCCCGTCGCCCTGCTCGAGCGCATCCTCTCGCTGAGCGCGCTCCCCGACATCTTCGACCTCGTCCAGGCCGACCTCGCCTCGCTTGGTGGCGGGCGTTCGACGCCGGTCGCGTAGCTCTCCCTACAGGTAACCTCTCTTAAGACGGTCTCTTCGATGGTGGCAGTGCAGACGACGGCCAGCGGGTGGCGGGGCAAGGCCGACGACCTCCGGCTTCGGGCCTCCTACGTCGGGATGGCGCTCCGGCTGATCTGGTCGGCGGCGTCGCGGTGGACGGTCCTGTGGTTTGTGCTGCTGGCGATGCAGGGCGTGCTGCCGGCGGCCGTCGTGTATCTCACTAAGTGGCTCGTCGACGCGCTCGCGGCGGCCGTCGCAGGCGAGGTCGGGCTGGCGGCTGTCGCCACACCAGCGGCGGCGATGGGGGGCGTGATGATCCTGCAGCGCGTCTTCGGCGGCCTCAACGAGTGGGTCTCGACGGCGCAGGCCGAGCTGGTCGGCGACCGCGTCAAAGCGCTCGTCCACGAGAAGGCGACCGAGGTGGACTTCGGGTTCTACGAGTCGGCGGCGTACCACGACAAGCTCGAGCAGGTCAACTCGCAGGCCAACAGCCGGGTGCTCCAGTTGCTGAACAACATCGGCGGCCTGCTGAGCGCGACGGTCACGCTCGTCTCGATCTCGGCGATTCTGCTGAGCTACAGCCTCTGGATCCCGCTCATCCTGATCGTGAGTACGCTGCCGGCGTTCTTCGTCGTCGTCGGGCACAACAAGAAGTACCATACGTGGTGGAAGGCCTCGACCGCGCGGCGGCGCATGGCGCAGTACTTCGACCTGATGGTGACGTTCGACGCCTCGGCGGCCGAGGTGCGGATCAACAACACCGGCGAGTACTTCCGCACGCGCTACCTCGCGCTCCGCAAGGCGCTCCGCGAAGAGCGCCTCGGCCTGCTCAAGAATCAGGTCCTCGCTCGCCTCCTCGCCACCTTTCTCGGCCTTATCGCCACCGGCGCGGCGATGCTCTGGGTCGTGCTCCGGGCGACGCGCGGCGCGGCGACCCTCGGAGACCTCGCGCTCTTCTACCAGGCGTTCAACCAGGGACAGGCGCTCGTCGGCGGCCTCTTGCAGAACGCGGGGCAGATCTACACCAACACGCTCTTCCTCGAGCACCTCTTCGATTTCCTCGACCAGGAGAACGGTCTGGAAGAACCTGTCGAGCCGGCCCCGTTCCCGGACCGCATCAAGCAGGGCGTCCGCTTCGAGAACGTGGCCTTCTCCTATCCGGGCTTCGAGCGGACGGCGCTCGAGGGCTTCGACCTCACGATCCCGGCTGGTAAGATCGTCGCCATCGTCGGCGAGAACGGGGCGGGCAAGAGCACGTTCATCAAGCTGCTGTGCCGGTTCTACGACCCGACGAGTGGCCGCATCACGGTCGACGGCACCGACCTCCGGGCGTTTTCGCAGGCCGACCTCCGGCGGCACATCTCGGTGATGTTCCAGGTCCCGATGAAGTACCAGATGACCGCTGAGCAGAACATCCGCCTCGGGGACCTCGGCCGGGAGACCGACCGCGACGCGGTGCAGGCAGCGGCGGTCGGCGGCGGCGCGCACGAGGTGATCCAGAAGCTGCCGCAGGGCTACGACGCGATCCTCGGCCGGTGGTTCGAGTCGGGCAACGAGCTGAGCGGCGGCGAGTGGCAGCGCGTCGCCCTCGCCCGCGCCTTCTTCCGCGAAGCGCCCATCGTGGTCCTCGACGAGCCGACGAGCTCGATGGACTCGTGGGCCGAGAACGAGTGGCTAGCCCGCTTCCGCCGCATGGTCCAGGGCCGGACGGCGCTGCTGATCACCCACCGCTTCACGACGGCGATGCAGGCCGACATCATCCACGTCATGGACGCCGGCCGGGTCGTCGAGACCGGCACGCACGCCGAGCTGCTCTCCCTCGGAGGGCGCTACGCATCGTCGTGGAGGGCGCAGCTTCGGCAGGAGGACGGGATCGTCGGCGACGGGCAGGCGGGCGACGAGGCCGACGTGACTCCGGCGGCGAAGGCGGCACCGGGTGCGCCCGAGGCCCGATGAGAGCGCTGCGATGAGACTACCCCAGTGGCTCGCGTATGGACTCGCCCCGGCCGTGCTCGTGCTCGGCGTGGCGATGCAGCGCTACAACGTCGCCGTCCACGATCAGACGCAGTGGACCGGCGGCGGCTTCGGGATGTTCTCGACGGTCGACGTGCCGGGCGCGCGCGCGCTCCGGGCCTACGTGCTGACGGACCGGGGCGAGGCGCTCCTGGTCGAGCCGGACCTCGGGGCCGAGACGCGGCTGGTCTACACGCAGCCCACGGCCGCCCGCCTCGAGGCCGCAGCGCGCCACCTCGCCGGCCGGGACTGGCGCGTCTACGAGCCGTCGAGCTACCAGACGATCTGGCCCTCGCTGCCGAGCTTCCTCCAGCGCTACTTCCGTAGCTCGGGCGCGTGGCAAGCGGCCTGGAGCCGCGCGGCCCGGAGCGATTCGATGGGCAGCACCGCCGGCCTCTATCCCGGTCACCTCGCCTTCGACCCGCGCCGCGTGCCGTACAACGGCCTCCCGACGGAGGTCGAGATCGAGGGCGCGCGCGTCGAGGTCTGGAGGCCGGTCTTCGACCCCGACGCCGGACAGCTCGCGTGGACCCTCCTCGCCGAGGCGACCGCGCCGCGCGACCCCGCCGCCCGCGACCCCGCCGCTCGATGACGCCAACCGCCGACTACTCTCCCGACAGACCCCCGGACGGAGGCCGCGTGCAGGCCCTCGTGCGCCGCCCGGTCGATCTGCTCTTCGGCGCAGACCTGTTCGAGCTGGGCGCGGCGATGACGCTGGTGATGATCGTGCTCTCGCTGCACGAGCCGGCGTGGCCGGTCACGCTCGCGGTGGCGACGCTCGCGGTGACGGCCCTGGTGCTGCGGCCGATGATGCGCTCGCCGTGGCTGTGGCTCGGGCTGGCGGCGGTCCTCGCGCTGGCCTACACGCAGTCTTGGTTCCAGCAGAACAACCACGACTTCCTCAAGCTCTACTGGTGCCTCGGCCTCGGCGCGGCGCTGCTCGCGGCCGACCCGGTGCGGGCCGTCCGGTTCAACGCCCGAGCCCTCATCGGGCTGTGCTTCCTGTTCGCCTTCGTCTGGAAGGCCCTCTCGCCGGACTACGTCAGCGGCGCGTTCTTCAACTACTTCCTGCTCCAGGACACCCGCTTCGCCCTCATCGCCGAGCACCTCGTCGGCCTCGACCCTGGCGCGCTGCGGCAGGCGCTCACGGACCGCGTGGCCTACACGGCCTTCGGCGATCCGGCCGGCGCGCTCGCGGTGCCGTTCGCGGCCGAGGCGCGGGGGCTGGCCGGGGTGATGACGTGGTGGACGCTCTTCATCGAGGCGCTCGTGGCGGCGGCCTTCCTGCTCCCACGCCGGGTGTGGCTGGCGCGGTGGCGCGACGCCGTGCTGCTGCTGTTCGTCTTCTCGACCTACATCGTCGCGCCGATCCTGTACTTCGCGTGGATCATCCTGGCGATGGGCATCATCCAGTGCGAGCGCGAGACCTCCCGGTATCTACCGGCTCTCTACCTAGCGGCGTTCGTTCTGGTGCTGATGCGGTTCTACGTTCCGGTATGAGTACGCCGAGCGAGGCCACGCAGGCCGAACCTACGTCTCGGTGGGGATGGCGTCGCGCCGCGTTCTGGCTGGCCGATGCGGTCCTGCTCGTCCTGCTGGTGGCGGCGAACCTCGCCTACGACGTGCCGCCGGAGCGCGTGTGGTGGTTTCAGGTCGCCGCCATCTTCCACCGCCCCCTGGTGATCGCCCTAGCGCTCGTCGGCCTCGGCGCGGCCTGGCGGCGTCACTGGCGGACCGCGAGCGTCCACGCCGTCCTCTGCCTTCTCGCCGCCACCGTGCCGATGCTACGAGCGAGCCCGAGCCCCGCGCCGCCCGCCGCCGCCGCGCCGGGGCTGACCGTGATGACGTTCAACGCGAACGTGGAGTACGCCGGGGCCAAGCAAGACGCCCTCGCCGACCTGCTGGCGCGCGAGCAGCCCCACCTCGTGGCGCTCCAGGAGTTCTCCATCGTGCTGCTCCACGACACGGGGGTGACGATGGGGGCCCCGCTGCTCGCGCCGCTCCTGAAGAACCGGGCCTACCAGGCGTCGTGGCCGAGCACGCGGGGCAAGGACTTCATATTCAGCCGCCCCATCTTCTCGCGCATCGAGCCGCTCGGGCCGGGCGAGCTTCTGGCCGGCGATCCGCCCGAGGGGCTGTGGTCGGCCGGCGGCGTCACGCGCCGCGTCTACGACTGGCAGGGGCGGCCCATCGCGGTCTACAACGTGCACCTGCACTCGTTCAGCAGCCGTCGGCCCTGGCGGGACGGGGGGACGTGGCTCTCGCTCCAGGCGTGGCGCGACGCCTTCCAGGCCTACCGTCACGACTTCGAGGTCCGCGCCGAGCAGGCCCGCCAGCTCCGCCGGATGCTCGACGCCGAGTCCCACCCGTTTCTCGTCTGCGGAGACTTCAACAGCACGCCCCGAAGCTGGGTCTACGCCCACCTCGCCGGTGGCCTGCGGGACGTCTTCCGCGAAGCGGGCTCGGGCTGGGGCGCGACCTTCCCGGCCCGCCTGCCCGCGATCCGCATCGACTACGTCCTCGCCAGCCCCGACTGGACCGTTCGCCGCGCTCAGGTCGATGCCACACTGTTTTCCGACCACCGGCCCGTCGTCGCCGAGCTGGTTCTGGGGTTGTGAACAACGCGCGGTCGGCGGTGCGATATCTTGTCCTCGGTTCGATAGCGATTGCGTGGCAGCGCCCGACGTGGGTCGGCCCGTGGCCCTAACGGCGTGTCTTTCTCTTCCACGACTTTCTGATGGCTCCCATCTGATGGCTACCATTCACGCTAGCGAAGCCGGGGCGCGCCCAGAGTACCAGTTGCTGAAACGGTGCTGCCGGACCGAGCTGACCGAGGCCGAGTGGATCGCTCATTGCCTCGGCGACGAGCGCCTGGACTGGGGGTACTTGGTCGCCCTCGCCGGCTACCACGGCGTGCAGCCGCTGCTCTACTACCACCTGCGGAACCAGGACGAGCAGCTTCTTTCCGAGCCCCACATGACGTGGCTGCGCGGGGTCGTCGGCGCGCGCTCGGCGCACAGCCTCGTTCTGATGCACGAGCTAGGCCGGCTGACCGAGGTGTTCGAGCGCGAGGCGCTCCCGGTGCTTGCCGTCAAGGGCGCGGTGCTGGCCGAGAGCGTCTACGGCAGTGCCGCCGTCCGGCCGTTCCTGGACGTAGACCTGATCGTCCGCCGGTCCGACTTCGGCCGCATCGAGCGCCTGCTGGAGCGTGACGGGTACGACTCGAAAGAGCTGAACCCGTTTCAGAAAGTGAGCTACCTCTACGTCCACGGCCAGTACACCTTTTGGCGGCGCATCAAGAATCTGGGCGAGGCGCAAGCGTTTCTGGATGTCCACACGGCCATCATGCCACCCGGCTATGCGTACGCGGAGGACTTCGGCGCGCTCTGGGGCCGCGCCGTCACGGCCCCCATCGCCGGCCGGCCGGTGCCGACGTTGGGGCGCGAAGACCTCCTCCTCGTGCTGTGCTACCACGGGTTCAAGAACCGCTGGGAGCGCCTCAAGTACGTCTGCGACCTCGCCGTTCTGCTCCGCGCCACGCCTGAGCTAGACTGGGACGCCGTCTACCGCCGGGCCGAGGCGATGAACAGCCGCCGCGTCCTCGACCTCGGGCTGCTCCTCGCCGCCGACCTCCTCGGGGTCGACCTACCGCGCTGGGTGCGCGAGGGGATCCGGCAGGACCACCGCGTGCGGACGCTGGGCTGGAGCGTGACCGAGTGGCTTCCGAGGCAGGCCCACGTCAAGGTAGAGCCGTACTGGGACCGGGTGCAGCTCAACGTGCTCGGCCAGGACGGCCTGCGCGGCGGGCTGCGCTACGGGGCCTACGCCGCTGCCCGGCGCGTCGCCGAGCTGTACCTGCCGCCCGACGACTAGGTGGTGCTCGGTTAGATGGTGCTCAGTCGGGCGAGACCGAGAATCTCAGGAGCGGGCGCGGGGGGCCGTGTGGCTCTGTTCCCACCGTATGGCGAACTGTAGGAGCTCCGTGACCGTCTCGAAGCCCAGCTTCTCCTTGGCCCGCCGCCGGTAGGTCTCGACCGTCTTGCGCGACAGGTTCAGCCGCTCGGCGATCTCCTCGGTCGGCCGCCCCTGCCCGAGCATCTGGAAGACCGCCATCTCGCGGTCGGTGAGGTCCTCCAGCCCCGGCGTAGCCTCGCCCGGCCCCGAGGTGTGGCCGCTGGCGACCTTGGCCAGAATCCGGCTGGCCGCGCGGCGGTTGAGGTAGATCTCGCCCGAGGCGGCGCAGCGGATGGCCTCGGCGACGCTCTGCGTGGGCTCGGACTTCATCACGTAGCCGCGCGCGCCGGCGCGGATGGCGCGCTCGGCGTAGACCTCCTCGTCGTACATCGAGAAGACGACCACCTCCAAGGCGCGGTGCTGGGCGCGGAGGTTCTGCACCAGGTCGAGGCCGTGGGCGTCGCCGAGCGAGATGTCGATGACGGCCACGTCGGGCTGGTGGTCGCGCACGAGGGCGAAGGCGTCGGCGGCGGAGCCGGCGAGGCCGCAGAGTTCGAGCGAGGGCTCGGCGCGGATGGTGTCGGCGATGGCCTCGCGGATAGCCGGGTGGTCGTCGATGGCGATGACGCGGATACGCTTGGCGGCCGGGGCCTTGGGCCGGCGTGTCCCTGCGGGGGCTGGCTTCGCGTGACCAAGGGCGCTGGCAGCGGGCGCGCGGGCGGGGGAGAGGGAGGCAAGCACGAGGCGAGGAGGCGGGTGGCGGAGGCGGGGCGGGCTGAAGACCCACAGGCGCAAGGTAGCTACCGAAGCAACAGTACCCGCCTGAGCTTTAGCACGTCCGCTCGGGTAGATCGGGCGCATCGTGCCCCGCACTTTGGCCCGGCCTCAGGCGCTACGGCTGACTTGCTGGGCGGACCGCCTCGCTGTCCCGTCCCGCTCGTTTGCCTGGTGCCCTACGCGCCGTTGCCCTCGGCGTAGGTCCACCGTATGGCGAACTGTAGGAGCTCCGTGACCGTCTCGAAGCCCAGCTTCTCCTTGGCCCGCCGCCGGTAGGTCTCGACCGTCTTGCGCGACAGGTTCAGCCGCTCGGCGATCTCCTCGGTCGGCCGCCCCTGCCCGAGCATCTGGAAGACCGCCATCTCGCGGTCGGTGAGGTCCTCCAGCCCCGGCGTGGCCTCGCCCGGCCCCGAGGTGTGGCCGCTGGCGACCTTGGCCAGGATGCGGCTGGCCGCGCGGCGGTTGAGGTAGATCTCGCCCGAGGCGGCGCAGCGGATGGCCTCGGCGACGCTCTGCGTGGGCTCGGACTTCATCACGTAGCCGCGCGCGCCGGCGCGGATGGCGCGCTCGGCGTAGACCTCCTCGTCGTACATCGAGAAGACGACCACCTCCAAGGCGCGGTGCTGGGCGCGGAGGTTCTGCACCAGGTCGAGGCCGTGGGCGTCGCCGAGCGAGATGTCGATGACGGCCACGTCGGGCTGGTGGTCGCGCACGAGGGCGAAGGCGTCGGCGGCGGAGCCGGCGAGGCCGCAGAGTTCGAGCGAGGGCTCGGCGCGGATGGTGTCGGCGATGGCCTCGCGGATAGCCGGGTGGTCGTCGACGACGACGACGCGGATACGCTTGGCGTCCGAGGCCGCGTCGGCAGAGGCGTCAGAGGAGGGAGGGGTCATACCGGTAGCGTAAGAGCGCTAGGCGTCGCGCCAGGTGGGAGAGGATCGTGTGGGAACTCCCTGTTCCAACAACCATGCCTGTCCGCAATAGGTACCCGAGATGTCGCGGGCCTCCCCGAAGCCCCGTGCCACGAATATACGCTCCGACCCCTACGGCGGCTAGGTCTGCGCCGTCTCCCCCGCTGGGAGGACGACCTTCACGAGCGTTCCCACGCTCGCCTCGGAGTCGATGGTGAGGGTGGCGCGGATGCTGCTGGCCCGGCGCTTCATGCCGTAGAGGCCGAGCGAGCGCCCGGTGCTGCGCTCCTCGTCGAACCCCTGGCCGTCGTCCTCGACCTCGAGGGTGACCAGGCCCTCCTCCCGCGCCAGGCGGATCCAGACGTGGCCGGGCTGGGCGTGCTTGAGGGCGTTGTTGGTGGCCTCCTGCGCCATGCGGTAGAGCTGGAGCTGCGTCTCGTAGTCCTCGACGGCCGCCGCGCCGTGGTGGACGAACGTGCAGCGAACCTCGGAGAGCGCGTCCATCGTGGCGGCCAAACCCTGGAGCGCCGAGGCCAGCCCCTCCTGGTAGAGCTGCGGCGGGACCAGGCCGCGGCAGATCTCGCGCACCCGCTCGAGGGCCTCTTCGGCGAAGGCCGTCACCTTGCGCGTCGCGGCGAAACCGTCGTCCCCCTCACTGAAGTGGCGGGTGCCGAGGTTCTCGCTCAGCATCCGGATGCCGGTCAGGAGCTGGCCGACGCTGTCGTGGAGGTCGCGCCCGATGCGCTCCTGCTGCTCCTCGAGCACGGCCACCATGCGCCGCTCCATCTCGACGCGCTCGGTGATCTCGACGCAGCTCCCCCAGATGCGGACCAGCGCCCCGCGCTCGGTCCGGCCGACGGCGTTGAGCGAGAAGTGCCGAGGGTGCCGCCCGGCCGGGACCGTCATCTCGTAGTTGTGGAGCCGGTAGCCGTCCTCGACGAAGGCCTCGACGAGGTGGCGGCTGAGGGCCGGCACGAGCACCCGGAGCGGCTGGCCGACGATCGCCTCGGTGCGCGCCGCGCCGAGGAGCCGCGTCATCATGGTGTTGCACTCGGCGAGGTAGCCGTGCTCGATCACCTGCTCGGCCTGGAGCGCCGGGAAGGCGAGGGCCGAGACGGGCCGGGCGAGGTCGATGCGCCAGACGCCCTCGGAGATGGTCTGCACGAAGGTCCGGTAGCGCTCCTCGCTCCGCCGCCGGTCGGTGATGTCGCGCATGACCATCTGCACGGCCTCGGTGCCCTGGAACCGGACGGTCACGGCGATGGTCTCGACGACCCGCTCCTCGCCGTCGAGCCGGATGATCTCGTGCTCGAGCGGGGCGTGGTCGTCCTGGTCGGCCTGCTGGGACTCGACGAGGTCGTACTGGTGGGCCGGGAGGAAATCGCGCAGCGCGTAGTCGCTGAGCTCGGCGGGCGTGCCGAGGCCGAGGAGGCGGGCGCAGGCCTCGTTGGCGTAGAGGATCGCGCCGTCCGCGCTGACGAGGATCGCCTCCGGGTTGAACTCGACGAACTTGCGCCACCGCTCTTCGCTCTCGAGGAGCGCGCGCTCGGCGTCGCGGCGGCTGAGGTAGCCGGTCAGCAGGTCGCCGAAGACCGAGAGGACGCGGCCGTGCTCGCGCAGCGCCTGGTCCGGCAGGGCCGCGTGCTCGATGCCGAGGTACCCCACGAAGCGCTCCTGCTTGGAGAGCAGCGGGATGGCGATGCCGGCCGGCTCGCGGTCGTCCGTTCTGGAGGTAGGAGACGGCCCTCGCCCGTCGTGGACCGCGTGCTGCTGCGCGTCGGCGAGGAGGCGCAGCGCCGGGCTGTCCGGGTCCGCCTCGGCGAAGAACCCGTCCCCGGCCGCCGCGCCGTCGCGGTGCCACCGGACGAGGGTGCCGAGCGCCGTGCTGGAGGGGGTCTCGGCGAGGGCGTTCTCCTCGTCCGGCACGGTGACGAGGTAGGCGCACTCCGCCCCGAGCGCCTCGCCGAGCAGCCGGAGCACCTCGCGCAGGTCGGCCTCGCTGGACGAGACCAGCAGATGGGAGACGCTCACGAGCGCCGCTTCGATCACCGAGCGCTGCTGCGCGCGGTGGGGTGCGGCGGACTCGTCGGGACTGGAGGACTCGGCCATAGCGGGGGGGGCGAAACTGTTGAACGTACGGAGACCGTTTCCCGGACCACCACGTCAGTCCATGCTGTCGTCCGAAGCACCAGCGTCCGAAGCATCATCGCCCGAGGCACCATCGCCCGAGGCACCGCCTCTCGAGGCCTCGCCTCTTGAGGCTTCGAGGTCCGCAACGAGGCGGGGCACCGAGGGGTCGTCCAGGAACGCGCGCCGCGCGGCCTCGGCGACCTTGCCGGTGCTGTAGGCGTCGGAGACGCCGCCAAGCACGCCGCCGATGAGCGGGAGGCTGCGGCGCGGGAGCTGCCGCGTCACCACCTTCGTCGCGCTCCAGCGCCCGGCGCGCGAGGCCAGCCCGACGGCCCCCTCGGCCAGGAACCGAAGGCCGCGCTCGGCCAGCTTCACCGCCGAGCGGTCCACGACCTCGACGGCCTCGTCCTCGTCGCTCGCCTCGTCGGTCCCGCGCCCGATCAGGCAGGCGATGGCGCGGCGGCGGACCTCGCGGTCGTGCGGGTCGTGCCCGCCCATGAACGCCGTGGCCGCGCACAGGTGAAGCTGGATCAGGGCCACGCCGACGAGGTTGGTCGGGAGCGTGACCGGGAGCAGCAGGAGACCGGGCAAGCCGAGCACGAAGCCCGTGCTGGCGCAGAGCATGGTGTGGGTTTGGCCCATCTCCTCGGCGCGCTCGGTGAGCGTGCCGGGGCCGGAGAGAAAGCGGCCGGCCGTCTCAGCCGGCGTGCCGAGCACGGGCAGGCCGTCGACGGCGCGGTTGTAGAGTGGCTTCAGAAGGTGGGAGCGCATTGAGACGAGGAAAGGGGAGAGGTCAGGAGAAGAGGTCAGGAGAGCCGCAAGCTACTCCGCCGGTCAGCCGGGCTCGGAGCGTCAGGCGGGAACAGGGTCAGGCCGGAACGTAGCGGTCGAGGTAGCGCTCGATCTCGCTCTGGATTTTGCGGCGCATTGGGCGGAGCACGAGGCCGAGCTTGACGAGAATCTGCACGGTCTCGGGCCCGGCGAGGAACTGCGCGTCGAAGCCCTTCCCGCGCGCCACGAGCGTATCGCCGTCCCAGTGGGTGTGGAGGGGAAACGCCCCCTGCAGCTCGGCGGCCACCTCTTCGGCCGCCCGGTGGGCACCGTCGAGGCCAAGCGTGTGGGGGCGGGTCACGTCGATGTGGGCCATGCAGAGAGGAGGATTAGCAGCCGAACCACACGAGGAGCGCGGGGAGGGCGAGCCAGAGCAGGCCCTTGACGAGGAAGAAGAGGAAGCCGGCCACGCCGAGGCGCTTCAGCCACGACGTAGCTTTGCGGTCGGGCGGCAGAGCGGTCTCGGACATGACGAGGCAGGCCGGGCGGAGGCGTCAGCGTCCGGCTCCAACGCCCCGCCGCTCTGGGTGATTCCGCCCTCGGTGAATCCATCCGCGCCTCCTCCATGATCGAACCCTTCCTCGGCCTCCACCCCCGGCTCGACGCGTCGAACTTCGTCGCCCCCACCGCCGCCGTCATCGGCGACGTGGCGCTCGGGGCGGGCGCGAGCGTCTGGCACGGCGCGAGCCTGCGCGGCGACGTCCACTTCATCCGCATCGGGGCCGGCTCGAACGTCCAGGACAACGCGACCGTGCACGTCAGCCGGGGCACTCACCCGTGCATCGTCGGCGACGGCGTGACGGTCGGCCACAACGCCGTCGTGCACGGCTGCACGGTCGAGGACGACTGCCTGATCGGGATGGCGGCCGTCGTGCTCGACGGGGCCGTGATCGGGGCCGGCAGCCTGGTCGGGGCCGGAGCCTTGGTTACGGGCGACACCATCGTCCCGCCGCGCTCGCTCGTGCTCGGGTCGCCGGCCACGGTCGTGCGCTCGCTCACCGACGCCGAGGTCGAGACGATCCGGGCGAACGCGGCGCACTACGTGCGGATGAGCGCGATGTACCGGGGGGAGATCACGCCGGAGACGAATCCATTCTACACCGAGAGGTGAGAGCTGAACGTAAAGACTCGGATCGAGGTTGGGGCGGCCTAACCTCGGTCCTGTCCTTTCTTCGCCTACCGCACGATGGTGAACCGTCTGGTAGCTGAATACTCCGCCGCTACCAAGCGCACGACGTAGACTCCGCTCCGTAGCGCTGACGTGTCCACACGAAGCGCGTGGTCCCCTGCCTCTAGCACGCCATCATGGAAGGAAGCAACTTCGCGGCCAAGCACGTCGAACACCGCTAGCCGCACCTTGCTCGCGTGCTTCAACGTGATCGGCACCGAGACCGCGCCCGAGGACGGGTTCGGGTACGGCTCGCCCAACACCACTGCCGTCTCCGGCACCTCCGCCCCGTCCTCGGCCTCCACCGCGAACGCGCTCTCGTACGCCCCCAGGTCCGGCGCCCCGCCCCGCACCCGCGCTTCCCCAGCAATGTCTACCGGCAGTGGCTCGGCCGTGTCCCCGTCGCCGTCGAGGTCCCACCGGTCCGCCGGCAAGAGCGACGCCAGCCCCGCGTCTACGGCCGGGCTGCCCTCGCGCACCCGCAGGTCGCCGTAGTCGTCGTCGCCCGTCCCCCACGCGCCGTCCGGGCCCGGCGACGGCGACCGCTCGAACAGCGGGTCGGCGTCCACGACCCCCGCGCACGTCACGGCCACCGGGCAGCCCCCCTCGATGAGTGCGGCCTCGGCCACCGGTGGCGTCCCCCACTCGATGTCGACCGCCTCGCGGCCCGGAGGCGCTGCCGGGGCCCGGTTACCCCAGAAGACGGAGTTGGCGATCCGCATCCCCCACCCGCCCCCGACCCAGAGCCCGGCCCCGCTCTCGGCGGCGGTGTTGGCCGCGACCGTGACGTGGGTGAGGTGAATGGGCGCACCGAGAGTCTCGGAGAGGTAGAGGCCGCCGCCCTCGACCTCGGCTGCGTTGCCGACGATGGCCGAGTTGACGATGTGGACTTCGTCGGTAAGGCTAAAGAGGAGGCCGCCACCACGCGTGCTGGCGTTGCCGGCCACGAGCGTACCTGCAATGAGCACGGGTGTCCCTGAGGACGCGGCGAGGAAGACGCGGAGGGTCCCGCCGCTGCCAGAGAAGATGGTCCGGTTGCCGGTGAAGACGGAGCCGATGACGGTGCCGCTAGCGGCTTTGAGGAAGAGAGCGCTGCCGGTGCGGGCCGCGTTGCCCTCGAAGCGGGAGTCGAGCACGAGGGCGTCACCGCCCTCGATCGTCACGGCCCCGGCGCTCTCGGCGCGGTTGTCACGAAAAGTGCAGCCGACGAAGGCGGGGCTCGCGCCGCGTTCGGAGAACACGGCGGCCCCGCTCGAGGCGGCGTTGCTTTCGAAGAGCGAGTCCTCGAAGCGGGGGAAAGAGGAGGTTCCAGAGATGCGGACGGCCCCACCGTCGCCGCCGTCGATCGTGTTGCTGCGGAAGACCGCCCGGCGCACGAGCGGACTGCTATCTTGGACGAAGAGCGCGCCGTAGGCGTTTCTCTCGAAGAGCGCCTCGTCCATCACGACCTCGCCCCCTTCGATGAACCACCCACCCCCGCCACCTCGTGTCCCGTTCCGCTCGAACCGGCAGTCCGAGCACGTGGCTACGCTCCCCAGCGTGTACATCCCTCCGCCGGTCAGCGCGGAATCCGCTTCGAACGCCACGCGCGTGAGCGCGAGCTCGCCACCGACGGCGTAGAGCCCCCCGCCGCGGTCCTGCGCCACGTTCCGCTCGAACACCACGTCCTCCACCGTCAGCGTCACGCCCTCAGCGTACACCCCTGCCCCCCCGTCGACCACATCGCGGAAGCGCGTGGCGTTGTAGCGAAAGCGCGTGTTGCGCAGCGTGAGTGACCCGCCGGCGCTGAAGAGCCCGGCACCGAGCACGCGCTCCGCCCCCTGGTCGGCGTACCCGTGCTCGACGGTGAACCCGTCGAGGATCGCCGTCGTGTCGACGCCGGCCGCTACCACGACGTGGTAGCTGTTGTCGAGACTGTCGCCCACCGCCCCCACGTCGCCCGAGAGCACCGTCGCGTACTGCTTCCATTCCCGCTGTTCCCGCGTCGTCTCCGTCCCGCCGAACCCGCCGTAGAGCCCCACGCCGTCCGGGAGCCGGAAGCTCGCCGTGCGGTCGAACGCGTCGGGGCCCCCGTCAGTGGGGCGGTACGTCCCCTCGGCTACCCACACCTCGTCGCCGGGCGCGGCCACGGCCAAGGCGGGCTGGAGGTGGGCGAAGGCGTCGGCCCACGAGCTACCGTCGCCGGCCCCGGCCGCATCGGCATCGACGAAGAGGACGGCGGGCTGGGCAAACGCCGGGGCGCTCCCCCCGACGAGCAGGAGGAGCGCCCCCAAGGCGAGCGCCGAGAGTAGAGAGAGGCGTCGCGTGGGCATGGGGTGCGGGGGCTAGTTCAGCAGCGTGAGTCGCTGCGTGAACGCCTGGGCCTGCCCACCGGGTCCGTCGACTGTGGCGCGGACGAGGTACACCCCGCTCGGGAGCGCCGCCCCGTCGAAGGCGAGCCGGTGCGTCCCGGCCTCGGTCTGCCCCTCGTGGAGCACCGCCACCCGGCGGCCGAGCACGTCGAAGACGGCCACCGTGACCTCGGAGGCCTCGGCCAGCGCCAGGCGCACGGCTGCACGACCGCGCGTCGGGTTGGAATAGGCCGGCAGTTAGCTCCGTCTTGGCCCACTAGCCGCTCGGGATTTTGCGGTAGCGGGCGTTGAAGCCGCAGTGGACGCCGTAGGCCGCCAGGCCGAGGGCGACGACGCCGAGCAGCACTTGCCCGAACGGCTGCGCCGCGAGCGCGTCGAGCGCGCCGCCCAGCCCCCGCGCCTTGCTCGGGTCCGCGCTCCACGCGGCGTAGACGAGGAAGCCGCCGACCAAGCTGAACACGATGCCGCGCGCGCTCAGCCCCGCCTGCGCCACACGCTGCGCCGCTGCCTGCTCCGCCTCGCTCATCTCCTCCGTCTTGAACGTCTCGCAGACGTCCACGATGGTGGCTTTGTAGAGCTGGTACAGCCCGTACCCGATGACGCCGGCCCCGACCGCCCCGACGAGCCACGCCCCAAACGGCTGCTGCATCAGCATCGCCGTCCAGTCCTGCGCGCCGCCGCCAGCGCTGTCGCCGCCAGCGCTGCCGCTGCCCGAGCTGCCGCTGCCCGGCTCGCCCTTCGTCAGCAGCGCCCGGACGAGCCAGAAGGTCAGGCCCGCGTGGAGCAAGCCGCTGACGAAGTAGCCAAACCGTTTGACGGCCGAGTCCTTGTCGTCAGGATCGAGGAACGCCTGGACGAAGCGCCACAGCGCGTAGGCGGCCACCCCGGCCGCGATGCCCCACAGCAGGACCGAGCCGAACGGGGCATCGGCAATCGACTTGATCGCGCCGCGCGACCCAGCCGTTTTGCCGCCGCCGGTGAAGGCCGCCAGCACGGCCAGCACACCGACGAGCACGTAGAGGATGCCCTTGACGGCGTACCCCAGCCGGGCGAGGGCCTCGACGGTGTCGGAGTGGGCGAGGTCGTCTTGGTCGGAGGGGGAAGAGGAAGACATGGGAAGGGGAGAGGAGAAAGGAGAAGATAGAAAGGGAGAAGAGCCGTACTATCCAGGAAAGCTACTCCGCGCAGCTCTCCTTCTGGCTACCCTCATGGGGTCTCCTTCGCTCCTCGTGCTGATGGGCGTCTCCGGCGTCGGCAAGACGACGGTGGGGCGACGCGTGGCCGAGCGCCTCGGCTGGGCCTTCGTCGACGCCGACGACCTCCACCCGCAGCGGAACCTGGAGAAGATGCGCCGGGGCGAAGGGCTGACCGACACCGACCGCGAGCCGTGGCTCCACGCGCTCGAGGCGGCCCTCGCCGACCGGCTCGCCTCGGGGGTGCCGACAGTGCTGGCGTGCTCGGCGCTGAAGGCCGCGTATCGGGCCCGGCTCGGTGGGGAGGACCCGCGCGTGGCCCTCGTGTGGCTCGACGCCCCGCACGAGACCATCGCCGCGAGGCTAGAGTCGCGGGGTGGGCACTTCGCCGGGCCGGACCTGCTGCCGAGCCAGCTCGAGGCCCTCGAAGCGCCGACCGAGGCGGAGGCTCGGCGTGTCCCGGCGGAAGGGCCGCCGGATGTCGTCGCCCGAGCGGTGGTGGACGCGCTGAGGTCGTGACCGTCGGCAGGGCAGCGGCGGTCCGCGTCAGGCGCGCTGCTTGGCTCGGCCCTTCTTCGGCTTGGCGGTCTTCGCGGCGTCGGCCTTCGCGCTCCGGGCCGTGATCTCAGCGAGGTGGTCCTTGCCGTCCTCGTACAGCTCCTGGTAGGACGTCACCGGGTAGCGGTCGCCGTAGATCTCCTTCATCTTCTGGTAGCGCAGCTTGCAGGCCATCTTGAAGGCCGTCTCCTCACCGTACTTGCGGATCGAGAAGGACGTGCCGCGGGCCTCGCCGGGGGCGGGATTCCAGGACACGGCGTAGACCTCGTGGCGGTGCCCGTGGCGGTCGCGCTTGAAGGTGCGTGAGACGCCGAGCACGCCGGTCGCGTTGTTCTTGTTGTGGCGGATGAGGCGGCGCTTCGGCTCGCTCTCCGGCATCGCGTCCACCTCGGCTTGCAGCTCGTCGCGGTAGGCGGAGGCTTGGGTGAAGGCCTCCTCCTTGCCGCCGCACTTGCGGTCGCTGAAGAGCCGGGAATACGTCTTTCCGTGGCGGTAGACGCGGACCTGCCAGCCGTGGGTCGAGTCGGAATCGATGCGGATAACACCTTTTTCTCTCGGCATGGGAATAGAGTTAAGTGTGGGGTTTGGACACGGATAACGGCGAACAATATAGGGCACCGCCTCCTCTCCACGAGGCCGGTGCATATTCGGTTTACATTGTCATCCAGCCAGATTCCCTAAAACTTCTGTTTCATCTTCTGGCCCCCGGTGCCCAGATTTTCCTTAACCCGGGCCGCCTCCTAAACGCCAACGAGCGGGAGAGGCCGAAGCCCCTCCCGCTCGTCTGAACCACTCGGCGCGATGGCGTATCCTAGCGCACGACCGTCATCCGGCCCGTCTCGGCGAGCGTCTCGCCGGCCGTCTCCGCCGTCAGCCGGTAGAGGTAGACGCCCGACGGCAGCACGGCGTCGAGGCCGAGCGTCCGGCCCACGCCCGCGCCCATCGCCTGCGGCGCGAGGCTGAGCACGCGGCGGCCGAGCACGTCGTAGAGCTCCATCCCGACGCGCGCGTCAGCCGGCAGATCGAAGCGCACCGTCGTCCGGTCGGCAAACGGGTTTGGGTAGGCCCCGCGCAGCGCGAACGCCGCCGGCAGCGCCGCACCACCCTCGTTCGCGGTCGTTACCGGCTCGGCGAAGGCCTCGGAGCCGTCGGCGAAGGTGAGCAGCAGGCCGAAGCTCGGCGGCTCGCCGTTCGTGTCGTCCTCGTTCTCCGGGGTCAGGAAGCCCGAGGCGAGGACCGTCCCGGCCTGGTTCTCCCGGCCCGAGAGGTCTAGCTCGAACATACCGACCGACGTGACGCCGTCGGCCGTGGTGACCTCGAGCGTCAGCATCCCAGGCCCAATCGGCTGGTACTCGGCCTGTCCGCCGTAGGGCACGTCGTTGAAGAGGATGACGGACTGCGTCGTCCCAGTGCGGACGTCGACGGCCGGCGCGTCCGGGGTGCCGTGCACGAAGTTCAGCTCCACGTTGTCCTCGACCGTCGAGACAAGCTGGGCGGTGGAGTTGAACACGAGCGTAAAGGCGATGTCTTCGCCGTCCGGGTTGGGCTCGAAGTCGCCCTCGCCGACGCCGGTAGCGATGAGCTGATAGGGGAGCTGCCCCGAGAGGTTGTAGGTCTCGGTGAAGATGGCGTCGTCGGCGCTGTCGGAGTCGCCGGGCGCGATGGCCACCTCGAGGTCTATGTCGGACGGGACGCCGGTGAACTGAGTTGCAGTGCGGAAGGCGAGGTCGTCCTCGAAGAGCACGCCGTTGACGTAGACGTCCACCTCGTCGAAGGCCGGGTCCGGGGCGTTGTGGATGATCTGGAGCGTGGCCTCGAGCACGTCCTGGCGCGCGATGTCGGTCTCCTGCACCGGGAGGAGCTGGTAGCCAGCGACCGGGTCGTCGAAGTCGAACTGGCTGAGGACGCCGGAGAAGTCGAAGAGCGAGACCGGCAGCGGCTCACCGTCGAGCTCGGTGTCGTCGGCGTTGGGGACCCGGAGGGCGACCGTACTGTCGCTGGAGGTTTTGTCGGAGATATCGTAGGTGGTGGCGGGCTGGAACTCGGTGTCGCCGGCCGGAACGAGCTGGAGGTTGACTACCTGAACCAGCTCGCTCTCGTACGCTTCGCCGTTCTGGCCGATCTCCTCGAGCGTGAGCACCTGGGCGACCGGGAGCTCGTCGGTGCCCAGAACCTCGTAGTCGTTCTCCGCGTCGAGCTGCTCGTTGATCTGGAAGAGCGAGGCGAACTCGCTGGTCTGGCCGGTGACGCGGAGCACGGTGCCGGGGGCGATGGTGCCGTCGGCGACGGCCTCCTTGAACGGCCCCGAGGTCTGGCGGATGGTGAGGCCGGCGGTGTCGTCCTGGATCCGGGTGAAGTCGCCCATCGCGCGCGTGACGACGCCCTCGACGGTGACGGTGCTGCCGAGCGGGAGGTCCCGCGCCTCGGCAATGGTGATGGCCCCCCCCTCTTCCTCGGGGAGAAGAAACGTCGTGCCGTCGGGCAGCACGGCGAGCAGGCCAAAGGCGGCCGGGGTGCCGTTCGTGTCGTCCTCGTCCTCTGGCGTCACGAAGCCCGAGGCGAGCAGCGAGAAGGCGAGCCCGTCGAGATCGGAGAAATCGGCGACGAACGTGCCGATGGTGAGAGCGCCCGAAGAGTTGGTGACGTCGAGGACGTAGCGCGTGCCGGCCACGCTGGCGTAGCCCGTGATGCTTCCGTAGAGCAGGTCGTTGGCGAACAGCCGGCCGCTCTCGAGGACATCGATGCGCGGCGCGTCCGTGGCCCCGTGCGCGATGTTGAAGCGGACCTGGTTGGGGTTGTCCGAGGTCTCGCGCGCCATCGTGTTGACGAACAGCTCGGCCGCGATGTCCTCGCCGTTGGGATTCGCCTGGAACCCGGCTGGATCGGCCACGCCGCCAACGATAATCTGGTAGGTTTCGCCAGCCTCGAGCGTGATAGACTGGTTTTCAACGATGTCATCTTCTAGTGAGTCATTGCTGACCGACACCGCGTATTGGCCGGGTTGAAAATCGAGGAAGGCCGTAGCCTCGCGGAAGGGAACGTCCTCAATGACTCGCAACGTCGGCATCGTGTCGCTGAGACCCAAGAAGCTCACGTCTACGGTGTCGGCGGCGGGATCAGGAGCGTTGTGGATGATCTGGACGCGCTGCGCCTGGAGCGGGAGCGCGAACAGCAAGGCGAGCAGGAGGAACGGGAAACGGGCAGTGGCAAAGGACATGGTGCGAACCGTTGGTCGGAGGGGGCGGAGCGGAAGAGGGCGTGTCCAGCAGAGGGGACGCCGCCGAGCGCGCAGAAGACTCGATGTCGTCCGCCTCGGTTCCGGTCGGCCCGAGGGGCGCGCGCTAGAGGGTTTGGCAGGGGGAGCATGACCGGGATACCCGCCAGACGGGCTACCCGCCAGAGGAGTGCGGTATCTACAACCGTGCCGGGCCGCGCTGGGCGGCCCCCGAACCGGCGAGGCGCGGCGACGTATTAGCGCCCGCTCCTTGTGCCCATGCTCCTCCTGCCCGTGCTATGCGCCAGTTCGATGTCCCCGCCTTCTACCAGAGCCCGATCATCTCGGCTGTCAAGGCGGCCCGCCACGAGGCCGACCCGCGCAAGCGCGACCTCGCCCCGAGCGTGCTCGACTTCGGGCCGGTGCGCTTCAAGATCGCCCGCCACTTCGGGTTCTGCTACGGCGTCGAGAACGCCATCGAGATCGCCTACCGCGCCCTCGACGAGCACCCGGAGCGCGCCGCCGCCGGCCGCATCTTCCTGCTCTCCGAGATGATCCACAACCCGCACGTCAACATCGACCTGCAGACGCGCGGCATCCGCTTCCTCCGCACGACCGCCGGCGAGCAGCTCATCCCGTTCGACGACCTCGGGCCGGACGACCTTGTCATCATCCCGGCCTTCGGCACGACGCGCGAGATCGAGGCCGACTTGCAGGCGCGCGGCGTCTCGACCGAGGCCTACAACACGACCTGCCCGTTCGTCGAGAAGGTCTGGAAGCGCAGCGAGCAGATCGGCCGGAAGGACTACACCATCGTCGTGCACGGCAAGCGCTACCACGAGGAGACGCGCGCCACCATCTCGCACGCCCGCGCGAACGCGCCGGTCGTCGTCGTCCGCGACCTCGACGAGGCCGAGGCCCTCGCCGCCGTGGTCCGGGGTGCGCGCGGCGCGGCGTTCTTCTTCGAGCGCTTCGCCGAGCGCCACACGCCGGACTTTGACCCCGCTCGCGATCTGGCCCGCATCGGGGTCGTCAACCAGACCACGATGCTCGCCACCGAGACGCAGGCCATCGCCGACCTGCTCAAGGCCGCTGTCGCCGAGCGCTACGGCGCGGAGGCCCTCGCCGAGCACTTCGCCGACACCTCGGACACGCTCTGCTACGCGACCAAGGAGAACCAGGACGCGACCTACACGCTCATCGAGGACGGGGCCGACCTCGCCATCGTCGTCGGGGGCTACAACTCGTCCAACACGAGCCACCTCGTCGAGCTGTGCGAGACCCACATGCCGACCTACTTCGTCTCCGGAGCCGAGAACGTCCAGCGCGACGCGATCCGGCACTTCGACCTCCACGCCCGCGCCGTCCGCGAGACCGCCGGCTGGTTCCCCTGGCCCACGGCCGCCGAGCGCCCGGTCGACATCGTGCTCACGGCCGGGGCCTCGTGCCCGGACGCGCTCCTCGACGGCGTCATTCGCTGCGTCCTCGGCTGGTTCGACGGCACGCGCTCGGTCGAGGACGCCCTCGCGCCGTTCGCCGCCGAAGCAGTCTAGCGCAGCCCGTGCTGGCCCCGGTCAGGGCACCACGCTGCACCCCTACGATCCTTTCCCGACAGCGCAGGTCTCGCCTCAGCACGCGCGTCATTCGCCGTTCGCCGCTCTCCTATGGCTTGGTACGAGGACTGGTTCGACTCGGACGCCTACGAGTTGGTCTACGATCAGCGCGACCTCTCCGAGGCGCGGCGGCTCGCCGACCTGGTCGAGCGGAGCGTGCAGCCGGGGCCGGGGGCCGAGGTGCTGGACGTGGGCTGCGGCCGGGGGCGGCACGCGCGGATCCTCGCCGCGCGCGGCTACCGCGTCACGGGCGTGGACCTCTCCGAGCGCGCCCTCGAGGCCGCCCGCCGCCGCGCTGCGCGCGAGGGGCTGGCCGTCACCTTCCGGCAGGCCGACATGCGGGCACTGCCGTTCAAGTCCGCCTTCGACGGGGCCGTCAACCTCTTCACCACGTTCGGCTACTTTGAGGCCGAGGCCGACCACCAGCGCGTGATCGACGGCATCGCTCGCGCACTCCGGCCGGGCGGCTGGTTCGCGCAGGACTTCCTCAACGCACCCTACCTCCGCGAGCACGTGGTCGCCTGTAGCGAGCGCGAGGCGGACGGCGTCCGGATCGTGCAGCGCCGCCGGATCGTCGAGGCCCCCGCCGGCCCGCGCATCGAAAAGCAGATCAGCGTCTACCAGAACGGGCGCGCGCGCACCTTCTCCGAGTCCGTCCGCCTCCTCGCCGCCGCCGACTTCCGGCGGATGTACGCCGCCGCCGGCCTCACCGTCGAGGCCACCTTGGGCGACTACGACGGCGGCCCGCACACTGCCGGCTCGCCCCGGCTTATTTTGTGCGCCCGCAAGCGGACGGGTTAGGGGTGTGTGGATGGTGGTTCGTGGGAGAGCTCGCTTCCCCGTCCAAGCCGCAACCCACCACCAACAACAAACCACGAACCACGAACAACCCCCCATGCAAAACGCCCTCACCTACGCCCAGAAGCACGCCGACCCGTTCGTCGAGCAGCTCACCGACTGGCTCCGCATCCCGTCCATCTCCACCGACCCGGCCTACGACGCCGACACGCGCCGCGCCGCCGACTGGCTCGCCGACGACCTCCGCCGCATCGGGATGCAGACGGTGGAGGTGATGGAGACCGGCTCGTCGGCGAGCCCCGGCCACCCGATCGTCTACGCCGAGCACCGGGCCTCCGAGACGGCACCGACCGTGCTCGTCTACGGGCACTACGATGTGCAGCCGCCGGACCCGCTCGAGCTGTGGGACAGCCCGCCCTTCGAGCCGGTCATCAAGGATGGCAACATCGTCGCGCGCGGCGCGGCTGACGACAAGGGGCAGGCGTTCATGCACGTCAAGTCCGTCGAGGCCTACCTCCAGAGCGGGACCGAGCTGCCGGTCAACCTCAAGATGATGATCGAGGGCGAGGAGGAGAGCGGGAGCGTCCACCTCGCGCCGTTCATCGAAGAGCATAAGGACCTGCTCGCGGCCGGTGTGGTGCTGGTCTCCGACACGTCGCTCTTCGCGCCCGGCGTGCCGAGCATCGCCTACGGCCTGCGCGGGCTGGCCTACGTCGAGGTCGAGCTGACCGGGCCGGGCAAGGACCTGCACTCGGGCGTCTACGGCGGCGGGGTCGAGAACCCGGTCAACGCCCTCGCCCGGATGATCGCCGACCTCCACGACGACGGCCACCGCGTCACCGTCGAGGGCTTCTACGACAACGTCCGCGACCTGAGCGACGACGAGCGCGAGGCGTACCGCGCGCTGCCCTTCGACCTGGAGGCGTGGATGGCCGAGGCCGGCGTCAAGGCCACCAAGACCGAGAGCGGCTACACCGCGCTCGAAGGCACCTCCGGCCGCCCGACGCTCGACGTCAACGGCATCTGGGGCGGCTACACCGGCAAGGGGGCCAAGACCGTCCTGCCCTCGAAGGCGACGGCCAAGATCTCGTGCCGCCTGGTGCCGGACCAGGGGCCGGAGGAGATCACCAAAAAGCTCCGCCGCCACTTCGAGGAGCACGTCCCCGACACGATGACGCTCGACTTCCGCGACCTCCACGGCGGGCACGGGGCCATCGTCGACGTCACGGCCCCGGCGATGCAGGCGGCGGCGAAGGCGCTCGAGGGCGTCTTCGGCCAGACCCCGCACTTCACGCGCGAGGGCGGCTCGATCCCCGTCGTGGCCGACTTCAAGCGGCTGCTCGGGCTGGACACCGTGCTGATGGGCTTCGGGCTGGACTCCGACTCCATCCACAGCCCGAACGAGCGCTTCGGGCTGGACCGGTTCCACCAGGGCATCGAGGCCTCGATCCGCTTCCTCGACGCCTACGCGAAGCAGGAGGCCTAGACGCACGGGAGCCGCTGCCAAGCGCTCGGCAGCGGCTCCCTGGCGGTCTCGCCCGGTCGCGGGGTTAGCGAACGAGGGTGACGCGGTGGTTCTTGACCACGTCCCCGGCGGTGATGCGGAGGACGTAGGTCCCGCTCGCCAGGTCCCGCGCGTCGAGCGTGAACCCGTGGTCCGAGCCGGCCTCGAGCTCGCCGTCGTGCAGCACGGCGACGCGGCGGCCGAGCACGTCGAACGCCTCGACCACGGCCTCGTCGGTCTCGGCGACCCGGACCACGACCTGGGCGCGCTCCCGGAACGGGTTCGGATAGACCGCCGTGCGGAGCGGCTCCATCGGCATGATCTCTACGTCCACCTCGACGCCGTCGATGCCGGTGGAGGCGTCTCCGGTGCGCGACGAGCCGGAGAGGGCGCTCGCCTCGTCGCGCACGCGGAACCGGTGAGAGCCGGGCGCGAGGACCTCGGTGCGGAACGAGTAGGCGCGGCGCGCGGACGCATCGCTGGTCCCCTCGACGGTGCCGACGAGCACGTAGGCGTCACCCGCCTTATGCTCGACCAGGAAGCTCCCGGCCCCGGCGTCCCAGTGCAGCACGGCCCGGTCGCCGTCGGCCTCGCCCCGCAGGTTCTCCATCCCGGCAACGGGCGCGCTCTCGGGGAAGTCGTAGGTCCCGGTGTAGGTCAGCGTGGACGTCGAGGTCCGCGCGGAGACGACGGGCGAGCGCCCGGCGGCGGCCGAGCCGACGGCGGCGGCGGCGGTCCCGTAGTCGGCCTCCGCTTCGGCCTCGGCCTCAGCCTCAGCTTCGCTTTCGATGGCAAAGCCGTTGTCGACGAACTGCATTGGCGGACCGCTGCCACCGCCGTTCGTGGAGTCGGCCGGGCCGGGGTCTTCGAGCGCGAGCTGCGGATCGCTGACGCTGGCCGGGTCGGTTTGCACCTCGGCGCTGACCATCAGCGAACACTCGCCCGACTCGTTCTCGGCTTCGGCCTCCTCCTCGTTGTCGGCTCCGTCGATGGGCGTGCCGGCCACGGCGACGGCCACGGCGAGGGCTTTGCAGTCGGGGCCGAGGTCGCGCGCCTCGGCCGTGGCGCTGACGGTGCCGGCATTCGTGCCGCTCGGGATGCGAACCGTGAGCGTGACGATGGGGCCGGTGGCGGCGGCAGCGGCGGCGGCGTAGGGCGAGGTCCGCACGCGGGTGTTGGCCCGCATGTCGTCGCGGCCGGCACCGGCGGCGGACGCGGCGGCGGCTCCCGCCACGTAGCCCACTTCGGCCTCGGCCTCGGCTTCGGCCTCCACCTCGAAGGCGACGTGCGACAGGTCGAGGATCGGGCGCGGCACGTCGCCCCGGTCGCCCTCCGGCGCGGGGCCGGGACGCCGGTACCGCGTGTACCGGACCTGCCCGCGGTCGAAGACGCTCGTCGAGGTCGAGGTCGCGGCGGCGGCGTCGGCCGGGGTCGGGAGCAACCCGTTCTCGGCCTGCACGCCGACGGCGGCGGCGGCGGCCGACGCCGACTCGAAGTCGGTCTCGGCTTCGGCCTCAGCCTCGGCCTCGGACTCGACCTCGGTCTCGAGATTCCCACGCCAGTGCGTCGAGGCGAGCACGGGCGAGCCCTTGGCTAGGGCCGCCGGCGAGTCCGCCTCCTCCTCGCGCTGGACGTCGGCGAAGTCGGTGCCGGAGGGGGCCCCGACGAACGTCTCGCCGCCCTGCACACTGTCCGCGTACTCTAGGGCTCCCGCGATGTCCGACCGGGCGGTAGCGGTCGCGTCGCCGTCGGCGCTGGGCGTCGAGGAGGCCGACGCGGAGGGTGGGCCGACGTCCGGCGCTTCCGCGCTCGCCTCGGTCTCAACCTCCGCAGTCGCCTCGGCCTCGGTCGTCACGGTGCCGGCTCGGTCGCGCTCCAGGTCGAAGGCGTAGCCGTCGGTGAGGCGGTAGAGGAAGCCGAACCGCTCGCGCGTGGAGGTGGAGGTCGTCGTGGTGGCCGCGACCTGGGAGGTCGCCCCGAGGCCCGTCGCGCCGCCGCCGCCGCTGGCGATGCCGGCTGCTGCGGCGGCGTTGTTGCCGCCTTCGGCCTCGGCCTCGGCTTCGACCTCGGCTTCGGCCTCGGCCTCGAACAGGCCCTTGCCGTCGGTTCCGTGCCGGAAGAGGCTAGACTCCTCGTCGAAGGCAGGCCGGGTCTTGCTCGCGCCCTCGTCGGCGTCCTCGCGGTCCTGGAAGAGCGCCGGGCGCTGCTCCCGCACCGTCGAGGTGATGGCCGAGGTGGCGACCGAGACGTCGGTGTCGGTCCGGGCGAAGTCGCCGGCCGCCGCGACGGCCGCGCCGCCGGTGGAGACGGCCGCCGCCGCGCCCGGCGTCACCTCGACTTCAGCCTCGGCTTCGGTCTCAGCTTCCACTTCGGCCTCGGTGTCGACCTGGAGCACCGGGTCGCCTCCCCGATTCGCCGGCGGCGTCGATGTGACGTCGTCGTCGTCGGTGTAGGGGACGAGCAGCTCCGAGACGGACGTGATGGTCGAGGTCCCGACCTGGGTCCGCACCTGGGTGTCCCCGGCGACGGGCGCGATCTCGCCGTCATCGAAGAGGTACACGCTGGTGCCGACGGCCGCCGCCGAGGCCGCCGTGCCGCCGATGGCGATGGCGGCTCCGTTGGTCACCTCCGCCTCGGCCTCGGACTCGACTTCGGCCTCGGACTCCGCCTCGGCGCTCGCGAGCGAGGCGTGGGCGAACGGGTTCTCGAACCCACCCGGCCGGTACGAGGGGCCGGCCTGGACGTTGGCCCCGCGCGGGGCCGGTTCGCGCAGCGAGATCAGGCCCGACCCTGAGGTCTTGGCCTCGACGGCGGCGTTGCTCCCAGAGGCTGCGGCCGCCGCGCCGATGGCTCCGGCCCCGGCCGCCTTGCCGTCGGCCACCTCGGCCTCGATCTCAGACTCCGCTTCGGCCTCGGCCTCGGCCTCGATGCCGGACTCGACCTCGGAACCGGTCGAGTCGGAGACGACGGTGAAGCGCACCATCAGCGGGTCGCCCGCCGTGCCGCCGCCGTTGCTGCCGGTGTAGGGCGTAGCGGTCAGGTCGTACGTCCCGTCGGCGAGGTCGAGGGCGGTGAAGTCCCCCGCGTCGTCGTTGTTGAGCGCGTAGGGGAAGACGTTGTCGGTCTCCGAGAGGACTGTTGCGCCGAGGGCATCGGCCAGCACGAACGCGACGCTGCCGATCTGGTCCGGCTCGGTCTCGACGCGGATCGTGTACGGCGGCAAGGTCTTCGTGTCGAGCGTGGACCCGTTGCCGAAGTCGGAGAGGTCACGGTCCTGCTCGGCGTTGACGAGGATGAAGTCCACGATGGTGCCCTGGGCGGCCACCGGCGTGGCGACTCCCCCAAGCAGGAAGAGCAGGAGCAGAGCGGGGGCGAACAGACGTAGGCCCCGGTACGTGGTCGAACGAGCGCTCAGCCTCTCGAGGCTGGCGAGATAGGTGAGGTACATGGCGGGTAGGGGTGTTGGGGTGAACCCCTTCGCCCATCGTGCCGACTGCACGAGGACCCTGTACTATTCAACGCGTGCGCGCTGATGCCCGCGATTTGTAGGGAGCGCTCCCTGAGGAGCATCCCGTACGGGTGAAGAGAAAGCGGCCACACGGTCCAACAACGCCGAAGCGACACAGAGACGAAGCTTCGGGATACCGCACCCTGCAGGGACGTACTCAACTCCCTGGGCTGGTCCTAATGGTTTTCAAGTGGGATGGGGAAGAAGGGGAAAAGGAGGAGGAAAACCAGGCCGCCAAGGGGTGTCCATCTAGGGATGGGAAAGCGGCCCAGTTCCACGAGCTTCATACAGCCCGCACATAAACTATACGATATTTTATTCTGGCAAATGCAAACCAAATCCTAATCGCTGCTAAATCTAGTGCTCGTTGCAACAAGGGTCTATCGCTTTTGGGCTCGTCTATCAGTGCCTACATTCCTGGCGGTACCTGCTCAGCCTTCTCGCGCATCACGCGCCGGCTCACCTTCATCTCCGAGTGGGCACCGCTCGGCCACGGGTGAAATACATTGGGGATTTTGAAACCGGGTAGCTCGGTCGCTAGCGCCCTCCGCCACGCCGCCGGCTCCCACCGCTCGGCCGCGACAAAGGCGACGGGGCGGTGCCCGAACTCCGCGTCAGAAACAGGGACCACAATAGCCTGGCGCACACCCGCTATTCGGCTGAGGGCCGCCTCTATCTCCTCCGGTTGAATGTTCTCGCCGCCGGAGATGAAGAGGTTGTCCGTGCGCCCAACGACCCGCAGCATAGTCCTGCCGTCGGTGGTCTCCCAACGGCCGAGGTCCCCCGTCGAAAACCAGCCGTCGGCGTCCGTCGGCAGCGTGAGGGTTTCGCCCTCGAGGTAGCCCGCGAAGAGAGCCGGTCCGCGCACCAGGATCTCGCCCTCGGCCGACAGGCTGACCTCGCGGTGAGGAAGCACCACGCCGGAGGTACCGAGCGCGTCGAGGGAGGCACCGGGCGGCGTGGCGGTGACGGTCGAGGCCATCTCCGTCAGGCCGTACGACGGGCGGACCGGGATTCCCCGAGCATGGGCCTCCGCGACGAGCGCCGGGGGCATCGCACCGCCGCCCAGCAAAACCACGTTCAGGGTGGCGAGCGCGTCTGACGGCGGCGCACGCGTCACCCGAAGAAGCTGCGTAGCCACGAACGAAACGTGCGTGACACCGTGCTCCGCGATGGCGTGCTCGGCGGACTCGACAGGCTCTCGGAGCACGAGGGAAGCACCCGTCAAGATGCAGCGAAAGAGGATCGCCAGGCCTCCGACATGGTAGAGCGGGAGGTCCAGCAGCCAGCGATCTCCCGGCCCGAGCGGAAGGGTCTCGGCGAGGCCCTGGGCACTGTATACGTGACTGCTGATCGTGTGAAGCACAGCTTTCGGTGCTCCGGTGCTCCCAGAGGTAAAGACGAGGGTGGCCGGAGCCGCTAGACTCCATCCTTCGCCCCCCGTCCTTTGGCTTCTGACGTGTCGTGTCTCTGCTCCCTCCACCCCGTCCCACGTGGAGGCGTCGACGAGCAGGCGGGCACCGATCTGCCGAAGCAAGGAGGGAAGGGACGCTTTCGGCAGGCGCGTGCTGAGCGGACACGCCACGATGCCTGTCCGAAAGGCTGCGAGGAGCAAAACGATATAATCGGCGTCTGAGGTCCTGTAAATGCCGATTCGGTCACCGGAAGCAAGCGACTGTGCACGAAGCCACGAAGCCGCCCTGTCTACTCGCCGGTCGAGGTCGGCCCACGTCAGCGTCTCGCTCGAGGCGACGAGTGCCGGCGCGTTCGGCTGCCGAAGAGCGAGGGCGCGGAGGGGATCGGGGAGCGTCTCGTTCACATCGACTCGGGAATCTCTACCTCGTGCTCCGAGCGGAAGAACGTAGGCACGTCCACCGTCGGTCGGTCGAGGGAGAGGCGGGGGCGGAGGACGTCATCGGCGAGGCGACGGTATGGGTCGAGACCGGCGGGAGCACCGCCGGTGGCAGCAGCAAGTGCGACGTGCCCCCGCATAGCGATGCCGCTTTCGAACGCACCGCTGAGGACCGAGCGAATGCCGAGTGTGCGGGCGTGCGCCGCGAACCGGAGCACGCGGGCTACGCCACCGAGCAGCGTAGGCTTGAGCACCACGGCGGCGGCCCACCCGTTGCCTCGTAGGTGCTCCGGCTCCGTGCCCACGAGCGACTCGTCGAGGGCAATCGGCAGGTGTGTGTCGAACCACAACACGGGGAGACCAGCAGGCTCGCCGAGGGGCTCCTCGACGTACTCGACCCCGCACCCTGCGATCCCCTCGGCGAAGCGGACTGCCTCGCCCATCGTCCACGCCTGATTGGCGTCGAGCCGGAGGGCGATGCCGGGGAATTGCTCGCTCAGCGTGTGAATGAGCGCGATCTCCTTGTCTAGACCCGTCCGCCCCACCTTCAGCTTGAGCGTCCGGTATCCTGCTGTCACAAGTTGCTCGGCTTCGTCCAGCACCTCTTTCGGCGCTCCGACGAGCAGCGCATTGATCGGGACCGTTACCTCCGGGTCGGGGTGCATCGCCTCGGCGAGCGTCCGGCCGGCTCGGGCCGCCGCGAGGTGAAACGCTGCGAGGTCGAGGCCAAACTGCGCCGACGGTGTGAGGCCGAGTGCATCCAGGGCGCGGTGGAGCGCGCCGTTTGGATCCGTCCAGTCCGGTCCCGGTGTGCGCTCGGCGAACAGACTGGTCGCCCGGCGCACGTCGGCCAGGGCTACGTCGAGCGTCTCCGGGCTGAACCCCGGCAGCGGCGCTACGTCGCCCCAGCCGACGTGGCCGGCGTCGTCGAGGCGGACGAGCACACCCTCGCGCTCGGTGTGCTCCGTTCCCTTTAGGACGAGGGGGGCCGTGAGCGGGAGCCGGTATCGGCGGAGGGAGAGCCGCATCAGAGAAGCCAACCGACGGAGAAGAGCACGCTGTAGACGAGCAGTAGCCGCGCCGTCGCGCCGAGGAGGGGGTTGAGCTGCGCCGCGTCGCGCTCGGTTCGGAGCGTGCGGAGCATGGGCACGGCCAGCGGGAGCACGAAAGCCGCGAGCATCGACCAGGGCCGTGCTCCCGTCGCCAGCCAGAGCGCCACCGGCACGAGCCCGGCAGCGACGACGGCTACCGTCCACAGTCCAATGCCGAACCGGCGGCCCAGCCTCACGACGAGCGTGCGCTTGTGCGCCACCCGGTCCTCGTCCACGTCGCGGACGTTGTTGACCAGCAGGACCGCCGTCGCCAGCAGACCGGTGCCGATGCCTGCGAGCGCGGCGAGGGGCCACAGCGCGTCGGCGGTGCTCCCGACGGCCTGCACGTAAAACGTCCCGGCGACGGCCACCGGCCCGAAGAACACGAACACGAAGAGGTCCGCGAGCCCGACGTAGGCGAGCGCCCAGCGGCCGGCGGTGTAGAGCCAGCCCGAAAGCAGCGAGAGCACACCGATGGCGACGATGGGCCAGCCGCCGCGGAGCATCAGGTACACGCCCACGAGGAGGGCGAGGGCGAAGGCGATGAGCGCCGCCCGCCGCGTCGCCTCGGGCGTGGCGAGGCCGGCCTGCGTCACCCGCATCGGTCCCTTGCGGGCGTCGGTGTCTGCGCCCTTAACGAAGTCGTGGTAGTCGTTGGCGTAGTTGGTGCCGATCTGAATGAAGACGGCTCCCAAGAGCGCACACACCGCTGCGAGCGCATGGAACGCCCCAGCCTCGACCGCCATCGCAGTCCCGAGGACGACCGGCGCGATGGCCGCCGGCAGCGTCTTCGGCCGCGCTGCGAGAAGCCACAGTTTAGGTTTCGGAGTGGGGGTTTTGGAGTGAGATACGGTCATCGCCGAGCCTATCCGTGCAAACGTGAGCCATCCAGAACCCCAAGTTCCCACGCTAAAATGGGCTCACGGTTTGTAGCCATCTTTGTCGAAGTCCGGCGGGCGGCGGTCGAGGTAGGCGTTGCGGCCCTCCTGGCCCTCGGCGGTCATGTAGAACAGCATCGTCGCGTGGCCGGCCAGCTCCTGCAAGCCCGCGCCGCCGTCCTCGTCGGCGTTTGCGGCGGCCTTGATCATGCGGATGGCGAGGTTCGAGTTGGCGAGAATCTCTCGGCTCCACTGGACATACTCCTGCTCCAGTTCGGCGAGAGGAACGACGGTGTTGACGAGCCCCATCGCGAGCGCCTCGTCCGCCGAGTAGGGCCGGCAGAGAAACCAGATCTCGCGCGCCTTCTTCTGCCCGACGAGCCGGGCGAGGTGGCTCGTCCCGTAGCCCGCGTCGAAGCTGCCGACCTTCGGGCCGGTCTGCATGAACCGCGCGTTGTCGGAGGCAATCGTCAGGTCGCAGATGACGTGGAGCACGTGCCCGCCGCCGACGGCCCAGCCGTTGACGGCCGCTATGACGGGTTTGGGCAGCTTGCGGATGCGCGTCTGAAGGTCAAGCACGTTGAGCCGTTGCGTACCGGTGCCCTCCTCTTTGTATCCGTGCTCGCCGCGGATGCGCTGGTCGCCGCCGGAGCAGAACGCCTGGTCGCCTGCGCCGGTCAGCACGATCACGCCGACGGCGGGGTCATCGCGCGCGTCGTCGACGGCGCGGATCATCTCGGTGACGGTCCGAGGCCGGAAGGCGTTGCGGACCTCAGGGCGGTTGATCGTGATCCGGGCGATGCCAGCGGTGTCGGTCCCGGTCTCGCCTTTCTCGTAGACGATGTCGGTGTAACCGTCGGCGGCCTGCCACGGGAAGGGGCCAGAGACGGTCGGGCGGTCGGTGGTGTGATGAGGCCGGGAAGGCATGGTGCGAGCAGGGGGAGGAGGAGAGAGAAGCGAATCAGGTCGGCACGGCTTGCGGCTCGGGCGCGCGGAGGAAATCGCGGACGAGGGCGGCGAAGAGCGCGGGGCGTTGAGCGTGGACCGTGTGACCGCCGGAAACTACCATCGGGACGACCGGCGGGCCGGCGACGGACATGGCAAAGGCGATCTCGGCAAACTTGGCGTCGGCGGCTCCGGCGACGGCGAGCGTCGGGACGGCGAGGCGGCTGAGGTCAGGCCAGAGCGAGGGCTGACGCCCGGTGCCGCTGCCCCGGAGCGAACGCGCCAGCTCGGCCGGGTCGTTGCGGCGGCGGCGCTCAGCGAAGGCGGCCCGCGCGTCAGCATCGAGCAAGGCGAAGATCGGAAGCCGGAGCCAGCGGTCGAGGAAGCCGGCGAAGTCGGCCTCGGCGGCGTCTGCCCGCCAGGCGTCGAGGCTCCGCCGCTTGGCGCGCTCCGCCTCGGTCCTCAGCCCCGGCGAGGCGGACTCGAGCACGAGCCGCGCGCAGCGCTCCGGGTGGGCCAGGGCAAAATAGAGGGCGAGTCGGCCGCCCATCGAGTAGCCCACCACCCGGCACCGCCCGATCCCGAGCGCGTCGAGCGTGGCGGCGAGCGCCGCTGCCGTTGCGGGAAACGTGTACGCCTCGTCCGGCAGGCCGACGGCCTCGCCGTGCCCAGGCAGATCGACCGCGAGGCAGCGCAAGTCCGGGACCAGTCGCCCGGCGACCTCGTCCCAATCGCCCCGCGCCCCCATGAATCCGTGCAGAAACAGCACGACAGGCGCGCCGCGAGGGCCGACGATCGTGTGCGGCAGTGTCATCGGCTCGCCTCCGTCATCGCAGCCTCGACCGCCGCGGTCACCCGGGCGAGGAGGTCGGCGTGCAGCGTCCGGTTCGCCGTCCGCTCCGTCCGCACCTCGATCAGCTTCGCGCCCGGCTCCGCGAGCGCGGCCTCGCACGCACCGGCCGTCTCGGGTTGGTGGAACGGCAGGCCGAACATCCGGGCCGCGTGCTCGAAGCCGAGCCCGTGCGGGGTCCCGAAGTACGGCTCGAACACCTCGTCTCGGTTCGTGACACCATGCTCGGCGACCGGTAGGAAGTGGAAGATGCCGCCGCCGTCGTTGTTGAGGGCCACGACCGTGACCGGCGGCCCCTCGCGCAGCAGCGCGAGCGAGTTGAGGTCGTGGAGCAGCGCCAGGTCGCCGGTCAGCAGCGTGACCGGCGCGCCGAGGCCGCGCGCGAACCCGGCGGCCGTCGCCACGGTGCCGTCGATTCCGCTCGCGCCCCGGTTCGAGGCCACGAGTGGTGCCGGGCCGTCGGGCCGGGAAAAAGCATCGGCGTCGCGGACGGGCATACTCGCGGCCAGGACGAGGCCGGCCCCGGCGTGCTGCGCGGCGAGGCGGGCGACGGCCGGTTCGGTGAGCGTCTCGCCCTCGTCGAAAAACGCGCCGAGCGTTTCGGCGGCCACGTCCGAGGCGCGTCGCCACGCCACGAACCACGCGCTCCGGTCGCGTGGCGCATCAAGCAACCCGACGAGTGCGGCGCAGACATCGGCGGGGTCGGCCTCGATGCGGCCGGTCACGAGGTGGTCGGGGTCGAACCGGAACGGATCGTCGCGCACGACGAACAGGGGCGGCCGGTGGGTAGCGAGAAACTGGGCGAGCCGCTTCGAGGTGCTCCGCCCGCCGAGGTGGAGCACGGCGTCTGGCTCGTGCTCCCGGCGAAAGGTCTCGCTGCCGAGGAGGTGGTCGTAAAATGGAATGGTGACCTCGCTATCGACCCCGAGCCGCACCTGGGAGGCGACGTCCGGCAGCAGCGGCCACCCGAGCGCCTCGGCGAGCCGGACGGCGGCCTCGCCCTCGCGCCGCGTCCTCAGCCGGCCAGCCACCACAAGCCCGCGCTCGATGCCGCGAAGCCGGTCTGCAAGGTCGGTGGCTAGGTCGGACGCTACGCTTGTCGCCGCCCGGTAGCGCGTGCTCGGCCCGGAGGTCGTGCGGCTCTCGGCGGAAGGCACGGCCTTGCCCGCGAGCGGATCGCGGAACGGACAGTTGAGATGCACCGGACCCGCCGGCCGGCCGCGCGCGCGGTGGACGGCCTGCGCCGCCGTCGTCCGCACGAACGCCACGTCGATGTCGGCCGTCGGGACGGGGAGATCGAAGGCCCAGCGGACGAAGGTGCCGAAGAGGCCGGGTTGCCGGATGGTCTGGTTCGCGCCGGTGTCGCGCAGCTCCGGCGGTCGGTCGGCGGTGAGCAGCACGAGGGGCACGGCGTCCATCGACGCCTCGACCGCGGCCGGCAGCAGGTTGGCGATGGCGGTACCGCTCGTGGTGACGACGGCGGCCGGCCGCCCCGTGGCCCGCGCCCAGCCGAGCGCGCAGAACGCCGCGCCGCGCTCGTCGAAGTGGACGAGGTGCTCGACCCCCGAGGCCGCGACGGCGAGCGCGAGGGGCGTCGAGCGCGAGCCGGGCGCGAGGCAGACGAGACCGACCCCGCAGCGGACGAGCTCGCCTACGAGCGCTTCGGCCCAGTGCCGGTTCAGGGTCGGAGCATTCGTCATCGGCCTGCCCGTTGTGCAGGCGTGAAGAGGTCGAGGAATGGCGCGAGCTTGCCTTCGGTCTCGGCCCACTCGGCCCTGGCCTCAGAGCCGTGAACGATCCCAGCCCCGGCGTAGAGGGAGAGCCGTGCGCCGTCCTCGCGGTTCTGCACCAGCCCGGACCGGATGCCGACGGCGAACTCGGCAGCGTCGCGCCCCATCCACCCGACCGGCCCCGCGTACCAGCCTCGGTCGAACGGCTCCAGGGCGCGGATCAGGCGGAGGGCAGCGTCGGTCGGCGTGCCGCCGACGGCGGGCGTCGGGTGGAGCGTCCGAAGAAGGTCGAGCGTGTCGACGCCGGGGCGAAGCGTCGCCCGGAGGCCCGAGCGGAGATGCCGTCCGCGCGCGAGGCGCATCTCGGACGCTTCGGCGTCGAGCTCGAGGGTGGTGCATAGCGGGGCGAGGGCACGGCGCAGAAAGTCGCGGACGGCTCCGTGCTCGCGCTGCTCCTTGTCGCTCTGCAACAGCTCGTCGCGCAAGCTCGCGTCGTCCACCGCCGAGGCGCTGCGCGGACGCGTCCCGGCGACCGCCTCGCTCCAGAGCCGGCCGCCCTCGCGCCGAAACAACCGCTCCGGCGAAGCCCCGACGAAGGCAACGCCGGGCGCAGGTTGCACCAGAAACTGGAAACACGCCGGAGTCGCTGACCCGAGCCGGTGTGCCAAGGCGAACGGGTCGAGCGGGGTGTCGAAGTCGAGGTCGGCGCGGCGGGCGAGGACGACTTTGGCGAGAGGTGTGTCGACGAAGGCGCGGAGCGCCGTCTCCACGCTGCGCTGCCAGCCGGCGGCGTCCGGCCTATCGGTGTGGGCGGCCGGCGGTGGCAGGGCTGTGGCCGGCATCGGGGCCGGTGAGCGAACGGCGCGTATCGAGGCGAGGGCGGCCTCAGCGTGCTGCGCGTCACGGGGCAGCACGAGGTGCGCTGCGAGGGTCGCCCTCCCGTCCTCCACGCGCAGCTCGACGCGGGGCAGCACGAAGCGGGCATCAGGGAATCCCGGCCAGCCCACTGCCGGCTGCGTCGCATCGAAGCGCAGCCCGCCGAGGTAGCGCACCGAGACATCGGCCGAGCCGAGCCGGCCCTGTACCGTCTTCAGCACCGTATCGGAGGGTCCTTCCACCTGGTCCGCCTCGCCGAGGCCGGCGAGCGCGACCTCCTCGCCGCGCCCCTGCCAGTACACCTTCGCCGCGTGCGGCTGCGCTGCCAGCCACGCCAACGGCTCCGCCCCGACTGCTCCCACCTCGACCCGCTCGATCCGCAGCGTCCCGTCGGGCCCGGCGTCAGCCAGTCTTTGCTGCGCCGCTGCTGCCAGCCGAGCCGGAGCGTCGGCCTGAGCGGTGGGAGCGAGGGCGGGCGGGCGAGACATGCAGAGGGAGACAGAGGGTCAGGACGCCTTGCTCTAAACGGGACGGTGATCCGTCGGTTTCAGTAATTTATGAAAGTTACAGAGGGCGGTTAGCTAGCCGGCGCTGGGGGAGCGCGCGTATATTCGGCGGCCCTGCCCGGGTGGCGGAATTGGTAGACGCGACGGACTCAAACTCCGTTGGCCGCGAGGCTGTGCGGGTTCGAGTCCCGCCCCGGGTACAAGCGCTCACTGAGGAGCGCTCACGACGCGTCCTCTTCCTCCTCCTCTTCGACGAACAGCGAGGTCTCCATGTCGGGGGAGAAGACGGTGATCATGTCGCAGGTCGCCTTGTAGAGCATCAGCATCACGGAGATCAGCGTGCCGCCGAGCAGCGCCGAGAGGGCGGTCACGAGGTAATAGACCACGTCGTACCACTGGCTCGTCACGTGCTCAGCTTTGCCGACGGGCATCGCGAGCAGCAGCAGGAGAACGGTCGCCCCGATGAACGCGACCGTGTCGACCAGAGCGATCTGCTGCACCCGGTGGTAGTGGGCCGGCTTGATCTTGCGCTCGGTGCCGCTGCTGACGCTCAGCAGCGTGAGCATCAGCGCGAGGGTCGTCGCGGCGGCGGTCATCACGGAGGCGCAGAGGAACCGCGTCGTCGGCAGCGAGGCTTCGAGGTGCGCCTGCGCCTCGCCCGCGCTGAGGTTCCCGACGAGGAGCGTAATGGCTGCGGTCACGACCGCCGCGATCCCGCCACCGATCAGTGCGTGCTTGAGGTCTACGTGGAGCTGCCAGTGGGCGTCCTGCTCGGAGGTCTGATCGTCAGCCAAGGGAAGAAGGGTGGGGAGAGGCGTGCCGGAGGTTTCGGCGGGCGGGACCAAGAAGCGTGCCGGGGAAGCGCCTAGACCGCTCGCGGCGGGACCGAGCTAGGCCAAAGCACCGGGGCAGGGCACGACGGACGGTCAAGGGATGATCTCACGAACCGGTGGGGAGGGAGCGCTAAGGCGCGTGGGTCGCGGCTCTCCCGGTAAGGCATTCGCTGGATCATTTTAGGGTGAAGATGACCTGCCGAGCGTCGGAGATTTCGTATAGCCTACAGGGACCGGCGACACGGGTCCCGCCCGCTCACTTTCGTAACCAACCCAAGTCTCCGATGCTCCAGCGTATTCCCACCCTCCTGCTGTGCCTCCTCGTTGTGCTCACCTTCGCCGCCTGCGACTCCGACGGAGACGACGACACCAGCAGCGGCGGCGGCGGCAGTGAAGTTCCCAGTTCCGGCGTCGAAGCTACCATCGACGGCGAATCATTTGTCGGCACCGTCTTGGCGCTCGCCAGCCGAGACAGAGATGGCTTCATCAACGTCATCGGCTCCGACGGGATGCAGTCGCTCGGTCTCACCATCGAAGCGGGGGCCGAGGGAACGTACCAGATGGACACCGATGCCGGCACGACCGGGGCGTTCGTACGGTTCAACGCAGATGGGACTTTTGCCGAAACCTTCAGCACCGAGATTGGCGGAGGTGGCTCCGTCAGGATCACGAGCATTTCCCAAACCCAGGTGGCCGGCACCTTCTCGTTCACCGCCAACTCGGCGAACAGCAGCGGCTCGGTCAACGTGTCGGGCGGCTTCAACGTGAACCTCGTCCAGGAGTAGCCAACCTCATCCAGGAGTAACCGACCACGGCGCTCGTTCGGCGCGCCGCGAGGCCTGGAGGCATCGCGGCGCGTTTCGGTTCAGTCCTCGAAGATGGTCTCGCCCGTCGTCGCGGTCTCCTCGGCGTAGAGCGCCGCGAGCCGCTCGGTCATCGGCCCCACCTGTCCGCCACCGATCGTCCGCCCGTCGATCCCGGTCACGGCGGCGAGCTCGCCCATCGTGCCGGTGCAGAAGACCTCGTCGGCGCGGTAGGCTTCGGCGAGCGAGACGTTGCGGACGGCGTGCGGGATGCCCTCCCGGCGGCACAGGTCGAGGACGGTCTGCCGGGTGATGCCCTCGGGGCAGGCGTCGGCCGTGCTCGTGAGCAGGATGCCGTCGGCGACGAGGAAGAGGTGGGTGCCGTTGCACTCGGCGAGGAAGCCGTGGCGGTCGAGCATCAGCGCGGCATCGGCCCCGGCGTGGTTCGCCTCGATCTTGGCGAGGATGCTCTGGAGCAGGTTGTTGTGGTGGATCTTCGGGTCGAGGCAGTCGGGCGGGAAGCGGCGGACGGAGGAGGTGACGAGCGTCAGCCCGGTCTTCCGGTAGACTGGCGCTTTCCACTCGGCGAGGACGATCAGCGTCGGGCCGGCCTGGTTGAGGCGCGGGTCCATCCCGCTCGTGATCTTCGGCCCGCGCGTGAGGGTCAGGCGGAGGTGCACCCCGTCGCGCATCCCGTTGGCCTCCAGGGTCCGGCGGATCTCCTGGCGGATGTGCGCGTGGCTCGGGATCTCGGCGAAGGCGAGGGCTTTCGCGGAGCCGCGCAGCCGGTCGAGGTGCTCGGTGAGGCGGAAGATGCGGCCGTCGTAGAGACGCAGGCCCTCCCACACCCCGTCGCCGCCCTGCACGACCGAGTCGAAGGGCGAGACCCCGGCTCCGTCGCGGTGCACGAGGGTGCCGTCGATGTTGACGATCAGGTCGCGGTTGCGTTCGTCGAACTCTTGGAGCATGGGTGGGGGGACGGCAGACGGACGACCGCCGACCGCCGTTTCTCAGGATTTGAGCGAGGGCGGTGGTTAAAAGGGTGGTAGAGTGTCGTAGTCGGCTTCGTCTTCACGGACAGTGCCCGAGTGAGTGCCGAGCGATGCACGAAAGGCCTGAAACTTGGCAAAGAGCCGCTGGCTCTGGCTATAAACGTCTCGCAAGGGGTCGAGGTCGTCGACGTGGCCGCGCCGTCTGATCAGGTGCAGACACGCAACCCCTTCTACCAGCGAGCGAATCGCATAGCCGAGGAACCGTGCCTGCTCTTTGTCACTCTGGCCGGTCGAGCCTTCGGCGATGTTGAGGGCGATGCTGTTGGCGGCTCGTGTGATCTGGCTCGTCAGACTATACTGCTCGGTCTTCGGCAGGTGTGCTGCGATGGCATAGACCTCGTCTGTCAGGTCTAGGCTAAGCTCCCACACCTCCAGCTTTTCGAACTTAAAGGCCACGGTTTTCTCTCGGAAAGTCTGCGGTCTGCGGTCGTCCGTCGGCGGTCACCCCTCGTCTGCGGTCAAACGATACGACCGCAGCCTCTCGTAAAGCACCTCGCACGCGGCCAGCACGGGCCGCAGCCGCTCCGGCACCGGCTCGTTCTTCGGCGAGTAGGGCGCGAAGCCGGTCGAGGCTTCGACGGCGGCGTACCAGTGCTCGGCCCAGACGCCGTCGGTCGGGCGCGGCCCCGGCTCCCACGCGAGCATCGCCGGGTCGAAGGGCACGCCGAGCGCCTCGCACAGCAGGCGGAGCATGCGCGGCGGGTCGCGCAGCACGTCCGCCGAATCGACTACGGGCGGGGCCGTCCCCGTTTCCCCGCGGAGTCGTTTGAAGAGGGCTACCTGCTGTGGGAGCCCGGTGTCCTCCGGCCTCGGGGTCGGGAGCACCTTCGCCAGCGAGGTCAGCATCGCCGCCGGGTCGCGGAGCAGAAAGGCGTGGCGGAGCGCGCCGAGCCAAGGGCCGTCCATCTCCGGCAGGAGGTGGTGGGCCATCTGCTTCTGGTAGAAGATCGGCTTGCCCCCCGGCACCGGCCCGGTGAGCGCCTCGGCGACCACGCGCCAGTCAGTCGGCTGCGAGCGGAGGATGGCGGCCCGGCCCGGATGGTTGAGGCCGGTCGCCGCGAGGTAGTGCGCGTAGAACGGTTCGTCGGCGACGGCCGTGTCGGCGCGGCTGCCCCACGCGCGCATCAGCGCCGTCGAGAGGGTACGCGGCCCGGACCACAGGGCGATGCGAACGGGCACCGTGTCGGGCGCAGGAAGAAGGCCTAGAACCACGGCGGCACGCCGCGCGGACTCGTGGCGAGGAGCGCGGCGGCGGCCTTGCCGTCGCGCGTCAGGTGGTAGGCCGAGTCGCCCCGCGCGAGCACTCCGTTGGTGCCCAGCCGGCCGCGTTCGATCTCGGGCGCGACCCACGCCACGGCCGGCGCGTCCACCGGCTCCGCCTGCTGCCCGACCTCGACCGGCACGCCGAGCCGGGTGAATCCGACGACCCACGCCCCGGCCGAGGCGGTGTCGGCTGCGCTCGCGCTGCCCGCTAGCCACGGATAGCGGGTGAGGAGGTCGAGGGGTTCGGTGCCGGGAATCGCTAGGCGGTAGGCGACAGGCTGATGGCGGACGAAGTCGCGGAACGAGAAGGTGGGGTCGGCGCGGTGCGCGGCGTAGAGCGCCGTCACGTCGAGCCCTGCGAGGTTGCGCCCGAAGTAGAGACCGTGCCCGTTGACGCTGCCGTAGTAGGCATCGAAGTACGACTGAAAATGCTGGTTCAGCAGCAGGTTCACTTCGAGGTGGACGTGGGCGCGGTGCTTCGCGGTGCCGCGCCCCGTATAGCCGAGCCGCCCGAGCGGACCGCCCGCCGCGACCTCCTCGCCCGCGCTCACGTCCACCCGCTCGAGGTGGGCGTAGAGGCTGTAGACCGGCGCGTCCTCCCACCGGTGCTCCACGACGACGTACTGCCCGTAGGCCGAGTTACCGCGCCCCCGGTTGGCGTAGACCACCCGCCCCTCGGCGATGGCGCGGACCGTGTCGGCCGGTTCGCCGGAGGCGTCGAAGTAGAGCGGGCGGATGTCGAGGCCCTCGTGGGGGCGGGCGAAGATCATCCCACGCGACCCCTTCGCGGGGTTGCGGACGTAGCCGTACTGGCCGCCTTCCCACGCGTAGCGCCGCAGGCCGGGGATCTCGGCCCGGTCGAGCGGAGAGAAGAAAGCGGCGGGGTCGCGGAAGAGCGCGTCGTTTCCGGTCGGAAAGCGGAGGTCGAGCGGGTCCGGGGCGGGGACGATCTCCGCCTGAGGCTGGGGAAGGGAGTCGGCCGAGAAAGCGGGGCGGGTGACGGGCGGCTCGGGCTGGGCGCAGCCGGCGAGCAGCAGCGCGGCCGAGAGAAACGCGAGGGTGAAGCGCATGGCGAGGCGGCGGGCAAGAGGGGAGGCTCTAACGACCGCCTCGCCCGCTGGATTGCTCTCTCCGACAATTCACCGGACCAGCCACTCGGTGTACAGCTCCGGCCGCCGGTCGCGCAGGAACAGCCGTCGCGCGTGCGAGCGCTCGGCCTCCGACAGGTCGAGGTCGGCGTAGAGGATCTCCTCGGTCCCCTGCTCGGCTCGCGCGACGACCTCGCCCGCCGGGCTGCACACGAACGACTCGCCGGCAGAGGTTAGCCGCGCCTCCGGCCCGACCCGGTTGACGAGCGCCGTAAAGAAGCCGTGCTGGAACGCCGCCACCTGCATCTCAGCTTGGTACAGCCCGGACGCGGCCAACAACGGCGAGTCGGCGTTCTGGGTCGGCATCATGCTGGCAAGCGCCGGGCAGGTGGACGAGGCGGTGCCATACCTCGCTCGCGCCTACCGGCAGGACCCGCGCTGGGCCGCCCTCGTCCCGCGCCTCCCCGCCGCCGGCCTGCTCCCGGCCGAAGCCGTGACCGACCTCGTGGTGCGGATGAAAGCGCCGGAGGAATGAGGGGCAAAGAAAAGCAATGAGGAGAGGGAAGAGAACGAGGAGAGAGCAGCTCTCCTTTCTACCTCTTCCCTCTCCTCGCTCTTTTCCCTCCTCACTCCACCTCCAGCCGCCAGGCAGCGGCGACGTGGCGCAGCAGCGTCGACTCCATCGGGTGCATCGTCTCGTCGGCCTCGGCGACGGCGCGAAGCGCGGCGTAGGCGGCGTCCAGCCCGTCGGGGTCGAGCGCCGCCAGCAGCCGGTAGACGACCGTCTCGGCGCCCTCGACGCGGGAATCGAGGTAGGCCTGCGCGCCGCGCTTGACGATGGCGATCACCTCGTCGCCGCTGAGCCGAGGCGCCAGGCGGTGCAGGTGCTCGGCGATGGCGTCGACCTCGCGCGGGTCGAGGTCGGCGTCGGCCCCGTGGGCGATCACGAGGGCGAGCAGCGTCAGGTCGGTGAGGGTGTCCTCGGAGAGCGGCGCAGGCATGGCGAGCGGGTCGGGTGGCAGGCTAACGATAGACCTTGCTAGCCCATAACGGCAAGCACCGGGGTTTCACCGCCCAGTCGGGAGGCGCGCGATCTCCTCGCCCGAGAGCACCCGTGACGCGAAGGGGTCGCGCGAGACGAGGGGCGGCTCCCGGCGGATGTAGAGAGCTAACCAGGCGCCCCAACCGCCGAGCTCGAAATCGGCCTGAAGGGCGGCACCTGTGCGGACCCAGACTTCTTGATACGTTACGGATGGGTAGCGTGCCAGTGAAGCGGTGACGGTATAAATCCCAACGGGAATCCCGAGGAGGAGATACCGACCGTCCGCGTCGGTAGTCGCACCGAGTGGCGTACCCTCGATGGCGATGTTCGCGCCCGGCAGTGGGTCGCCCAGGTCGTCGACCACGCGGCCGGTGAGCGAGCCCGTGGACTGAGCAAGCGCGGCGGCGCTAGAGAAAACGAGTAGGAGGAGGACGCGCATCGGCAGGGCGGTTGGGGTTGTGGTGAGTATCGGACCGCGCCGAGGCACGCCGAAAGGTAGAAGCCCGTCGCCCTAGAGCGCTGCGCCGACGAGCGCGAAGCCGAGCGCGGCGACGGCTGCGGCCAGACTCGCGTACGGAAGCTGGGTGCGGACGTGGGCGATGTGGTTGGTCGCGGCGGCCAGGCTCGAGACAATCGTCGTGTCGGAGATCGGGCTGGCATGGTCGCCGAAGATGCCGCCCGAGAGCGCGGCGGCGAGGAACGGCGCGGCCGGCAGCCCGAGCGCGGAGGCGGCCGGGACGGCAATCGGGATCATGATGGCGAACGTGCCCCAACTCGTGCCGGTCGAGAAGGCGATGAACGCGCCCGTGAGGAAGACGAGCGGCAGCAGCGCCGGCGGCGGAAGCACGCCCGCGACGGCACCGGCGACGAACGCGCCCGTCCCCAGCTCCCGCGCGACGCCGCCGAGCGCGAGCGCCAAGAGCAGCACGAGCGCCATGCCGAGCATCCCGCCGGCTCCGCGCAGTCCGGTCTTGGTCAGGTCGTCCACGCCCAGCCCGCGCTGCGCCAGCATCAGCACCCAGGCCATGGCCAGCCCGGCGAGCACAGCCCAGAGCACGCTCGTCGAGCCGCTGCCCGCCAGCAGGTCGCCGCCGCCGGTGAGCCACAGTCCGAGCGGCATCGCGGCGACCATCACCCCGAGCGGGAGCAGCATGTTGACGGCGCGCGGCGGGATCGCGGTCGTCGGCTCGGGCACCAAGGCGGACTCGTCGAGCATCGGCGCAGCGTCAGGGTCGAAGAGGTCGCCGGACTCGGTGCGGGCTTCGGCGCGGCGCATCGGACCGACGGCCCAGCCGGTCACGGCCACAATCGCGGCAAGCGAGACCGCCGCGAGCGCGTAGAGGTTCAGCGGGATCGAGGCGACGAACAGCCGGAGCGGGTCCTCGACGCCCTGCTCGGCCAGGAGCACCAGGACGTAGGCCCCCCACGCATTCAACGGGATCAGGACGCAGACGGCCGCGCTCGTCGAGTCGATCAGGTAGGCCAGCATCTCCCTACTGTGGCGGTGCCGGTCGAAGAGCGGGCGCGAGACGGCCCCGGCCACGAGGACCGTGATGTTGGACTCGATAAAGATCACGGCGCCGACCAGGAACGCGAGCACGCGCGCACCGCGCGGCCCGGTGACCAGCCCGCGCCGCTCGATCCAGCTCACGAACCCCCGCACCCCGCCCGCCGCCTCGACCGTCGCAATCAGCGCCCCGATCACGAGCGTGAACCCGATCACGCGGGCGTTCCCGGCGTCGCCGACGACGCCGACGAGCGCCTCGACGCTCGCGCCCAGCCCGGCGACCGGGTTCCAGCCGCTGAGCACGGTCCACCCGAGCCAGACGCCGGCAGCGAGCGAGAGGTAGACTTGCCGCGTCCCAATCGCCAGGGCGATGGCAAGGAGCGGCGGCAGCAGCGAGATCCACGTCGGGTCGGGCATGGGCAGGGGGGCGTAGGGGCGAGGCGTGCCTCGCGCGAGCGGCGGGCAGGGCGCAGGCGAGGGCCGGAGGTTACGAACCGCGCGACGTCTTCACCCGTGTTACCCGCCCGTCAAGACCGCGCCGCCGGTTGGCACCCCACCGCGCCGGGGCGGATATTGCGCCCGTGCCTAGGTGGTGTTATCTCGAAGAGGGCGACAACAAGGGATCGCCCCTACACACCTCCGACTCTCCGACCCCTGACTCCCGATCCTTCATGGTCCGTGGCATCTACACTAACCGCACGCTCAACCTGCGCGGCATCAAGGCCGTCGGGTACGACATGGACTACACGCTCATCCACTACCACGAGCGCGAGTGGGAGGAGCGGGCCTACAGCTACATCAAGGAGCGGCTGCTCGGGCGCGGCTGGCCGGTCGAAGACCTGACCTTCGAGCCGGACCTGGTGATGCGCGGGCTAATCATCGACAAGGCGCTCGGGAACGTCGTCAAGGCCAACCGCTTCGGCTACATCAAGCGCGCCTTCCACGGCACCGAGCCGCTGTCGCACAGCGCGATGCGCGAGGCCTACACCCGGACGCTCGTCGACCTCGACGAGCCGCGCTGGCTGTTCATGAACACGCTCTTCTCGCTGAGCGAGGCCAGCATCTACATGCAGCTCGTGGACCTGCTCGACGCGGACGTGATCGAGGCCAAGCTCAGCTACGCCGATCTGTACGCGCTCGTGCGCGGCGCCCTCGACGAGGCCCACATGGAGGGCCGCCTCAAGGGCGAGATCATCGAGGACCCGGCGCGCTTCGTCGCGCTCGACGACGAGGTGCCCCTCACCCTGCTCGACCAGCGCGAGGCCGGCAAGAAGGTGCTGCTCATCACCAACTCCGAGTGGGCCTACGCCGCCCCGATGCTCGCCTTCGCCTTCGACCCGTTCCTGCCCGGCGACACGACCTGGCGCGACCTGTTCGACATCGCCATCGTCGGCGCGCGCAAGCCGGCCTTCTTCACCGCCCGGATGCCGAGCTTCGAGGTCGTCAGCGACGACGGGCTGCTGCGCGAGCACGTCGGGCCGCTCCGAGCCGGGCGCGTCTACGTCGGGGCGAACGCCGGCCTGGTCGAGGCCAGCCTCGGGCTGAAGGGCGAGGACATCCTCTACGTCGGCGACCACCTCTTCACGGATGTGAACGTGTCGAAGAGCGTGCTGCGCTGGCGGACGGCGCTCATCCTGCGCGAGCTGGAGGACGAGCTGGAGGCCATCGCGGGCTTCCGCGCCACGCAGCACCGCCTCACCGCGATGATGGCCGAGAAGGTGGCGATGGAGGGCGAGTACTCGGCCTACCGCCTCGCGCTCCAACGGGCGCGCGGCGACTACGGCGGGCCGGCCCGGCCCCCGGCCGAGATCGAGGCCGACATGGCCGCGCACCGGGCGAAGCTGCTCGCGCTCGACGCCGATATCGCGCCGCTCGCCCGGCAGTCAGCCCGGCTCCACAACCCGCGCTGGGGGCTGATGATGCGCACCGGCAACGACAAGAGCCACCTCGCCCGGCAGGTCGAGCGCTACGCGGATGTCTACACCGGGCGGGTGTCGAACTTCCTGCACGCCACGCCTTACGCCTACCTCCGCTCCCACCGCGGCTCGCTGCCGCACGACGGCGCGAGGCGGACGCAGGACCATGAGGGTTGATCGTTCCCTCCCCGTCGTCCCGGCCCTCCCGGCCGAAACCGACCTTTTCCTCACACCCCGAAGATCGGCAGGCCGTCCGTGCGGTGGTGGGCGAAGAGCAGCGCCGTCTCCATGTGCGCCACCTCGGTTCGCCCGGCGAAGGCGGTCAGCGCGAGGGTGCGCAAGTGATCCGCGTCGCGCACGGCGACGTGGACGAGGAAGTCGTTCTCGCCGGTGACGTGGAAGACCTGCACGACTTCCGGCAGCCCGAGCGCATGAGCCTGGAAGGCCTCGACCTCGGCGCGGATGTGCTGCCCGAGCCGGACCGCCACGAGCGCCTGAATGCCGACCCCAATCGCCGCCGGGTCGAGGTCGGCGTGGAAGCCGCGCAGCGTGCCCTCCGTGCGGAGGCGGCGCACGCGCTCCAGGCAGGTCGAGGGCGCGACCCCGACGGCGGCGGCGAGCTCCTTGTTCGAGAGCCGCGCATTCTTTTGCAGATGGCCGAGGATCGCGGCGTCGGTTCGGTCGAGAGCGCGCATAGGACGATATTCCGAATAGTCTTCGGTGAGCTTGAAGGTGTGCCGCCTTCGGCGATACAATGGGGCCTCGTTCCGAACAACATAGCCCCCGCGCGTCCATGCCTGCACACGATTTCTCGACCAGGGCCGTCCACGCCGGCCGCGCCGACTTCCCCGACCTCGGCGTGCACGCCCCGCCGATCGACCTCTCGACGACCTACTCGTTTACCGACCTCGACGTGGCGACCGAGAGCCTCGACGCACTCGTCGGCGGCGCGCGCACGGCGGCCAACCCGGTCTACGCCCGGCTCTACAACCCGACGGTCGGGCGCTACGAGGAGGCGCTGGCAACCCTCGAGGGGGCGGAGGCGTCGGTGGCCTTCGGCTCGGGGATGGCCGCGCTCACGGCCGCCCTGCTCGCCGCGCGGCAGGACGGGACGCACGTCGTCGGCGTCCGCCCGATCTACGGGACCACCGACCACCTGCTGAGCTGCGGCCTCCTCGGCCTCGACGTGACGTGGACCACGCCCGGCGGCGTCGCCGAGGCGATCCGCCCCGAGACCTCGCTCGTAGTCACCGAGACGCCGGCCAACCCGACGCTCGACCTGCTCGACCTCGAGGCCGTCGTCGCCCAAGCCGGCGGCGTGCCCGTGCTCGTCGACTCGACGTTTGCGACGCCGGTGCTCCAGCGGCCGATCGCCCACGGCGTCACGATGGTGCTCCACAGCGCGACCAAGTTCCTCGGCGGTCACGGCGACGTGATCGCCGGCGTGGTCGCCACGAATGAGGTGTGGGCGCTTCGGCTGCGTCAGGTCCGCGTGGCGACGGGCGCGCTGCTCCACCCGCTCGCGGCCTACCTCCTGCACCGCGGCCTGCCGACGCTCGCGCTCCGCGTCGAGCGCGCCCAGGCCACGGCCCAGACCCTCGCCGAGCGCCTCGCCGCGCACGACGGCGTGGCGGCGGTCCACTACCCCGGTCTCCCCGGTGGCGACCCGGCCGGTCTGCTCGGGCGTCAGATGGACGGTCCCGGCGCGGTCCTCGCCTTCGAGGTGGCGGGTGGCTACGACGCGGCTGTGGCGCTGCTCCGCTCGGTCCGAGTGATGACGCCGGCTGTGAGCCTCGGCTCGGCGGACACGCTGATCCAGCACCCGGCCGGGCTGACCCACCGCGTCGTCGCGGAGGAGGCCCGCGCGTCGAGCGGCATCACCGGCGGCCTGCTCCGCCTCTCGGTCGGGCTGGAGCACGCCGACGACCTGTGGGCCGACCTCGCGCAGGCGCTCGCGGTTCCGCACGCAGCGGAAGCGACGGCGGCGGTCTAGGTGGTGCAACCGGCAGCACGGCGGGGCGTAGGGGCACGCTATCCTCTCGGCATTCCCTCAACCGCTCCCAGGTCCGCCATGCTTCTGCTTTCCCGCCTCCCCCTTCTGCTCGCGCTCGCTGCCACGGCGCTCCCCGTCGCGGCGCAGCTCCCGCCGCTCGTCGACCGCGAGGTGTTCTTCGGCGATCCCGAGATCTCCGGGGCCCAGGTCTCGCCCGACGGCCAGTACCTCACCTTCCGCAAGCCCTTCGCGACGGCCAGCGGCGACGAGGTGATGAACGTCTGGGTCAAGGGCATCGACGAGCCGTTCGACGCCGCCCGGCCGCTGACGGCCGACGAGCGGCCCGTGCCGGGCTACTTCTGGAGCGAGGACGGCCGCTACGTCCTCTACGTCCAGGACAAGGGCGGCGACGAGAACTACCACGTCTGGGCCGTCAACCCGTCGGCGAAGGCCGACCCGGCCACTGGCGTCCCGACCGCGCGCGACCTGACGCCGCTCGACGGGGTCCGCGCCCAGATCCTCGCCACGCCCGAGAACAGCCCGAACGAGATCGTGGTCGGCCTCAACGACCGCGACGCGTCGTGGCACGACGTCTACCGGATCAACCTCGAAACCGGCGAGCGCGACCTGCTGATCGAGAACACCGAGCGCATCGCAGGCTGGCAGACCGATCTGAACGGCAACGTCCGCCTCGCCCTGCGCACGACGTCCGACGGCTCGACCGAGATCCTCCGCATCGCGGACGACCTCTCCATCGACCCGGACCCCGTCTACACCTGCACGGTCGAGGAGGCGTGCGGGCCGGACCGCTACCACAAGGACGGCCGCCGCGTCTACATGCAGACCAACAAGGGCGAGCGCGACCTGGTCGAGCTGGTCCTCTTCGACCCGGCCACGGGCCAGGAAGAGCTGGTCGAGCGCGACCCCGAGGGGCAGGTCGACTTCGGCGGGACGCTCTTCTCGAGTGAGGACGAGCTCGAGCTGACCTACTACGTCGGCGACCGCGTCCGGCTCTACCCGAAGACGGACGAGATGAAAGCCGACCTGGCCTTCCTCCGCGCGAATCTGCCCGAGGGCGAGCTCTACCCCGGCAGTCGGACGAACGACGACCGCCTGATGGTCGTCTCGGTCACGCGCGACGTGGACCCCGGCTCGGTCTACCTCTTCAACAGAGAAGCCCAGACGGTCGAGAAGCTCTACACCTCGCGGCCGGAGCTGCCGGTCGAGCACATGGCCCCGATGCAGGCGATCCGCTACCCGGCGCGCGACGGCCTCGAGATCCCGGCTTACCTCACGGTGCCGAAGGGCGTCGAGGCCAAGAACCTGCCGGCGATCATCTTCCCGCACGGCGGTCCGTGGGCGCGCGACACCTACGGCTACGACAGCTTCGCGCAGTTCCTCGCCAACCGCGGCTACGTCGTGCTCCAGCCCAACTTCCGCGGCTCGACGGGCTACGGCAAGGCTTTCCTCAACGCCGGCAACAAAGAGTGGGGCACCGGCGCGATGCAGCACGACCTCACCGATGGCGTCCAGTACCTCATCGACCAGGGCATCGCGGACCCCGAGCGCGTCGGGATCATGGGCGGTTCCTACGGCGGCTACGCGACGCTCGCCGGCGTGACGTTCACCCCGGACCTCTACGCCGTCGCGGTCTCGATCGTCGGGCCGAGCAGCCTGATTACGCTCCTCGAGTCCATCCCGCCGTATTGGGAGGCGGGTCGCGTCATCTTCCACGAGCGGATGGGCAACCCGGAGACCGACGAGGGCCGCGCCCAGCTCGACGCCCAGAGCCCGCTGAACTTCGCCGACCGCATCACGACCCCGCTGCTCGTGATCCAAGGCGCGAACGACCCGCGCGTCAAGCAGCGCGAGAGCGACCAGATCGTCGTCGCCCTCCGCGACCGCGACTACCCCGTCGAGTACCTCGTCGCGCCGGACGAGGGCCACGGCTTCCGCGGCGAGGAAAACCGCATGGCGATGACGGTCTCGATCGAGTCCTTCCTCGCCGAGCACCTCGGCGGGCGCGAGCAGGTCGGTGCGCCGCCCGAGATCGAGGCCAAACTCCGCGACATCACGGTCGACCCGGCGACCGTCGTGGTAACGGACCCGATGGGAGCCGCCGACCTGGACGACCTCCCGTTCGACGGTGGCAAGATCACGTCGGCGACGATGCGCTACGACATCACGATGGACGTGCAAGGGCAGGAGGTAGATCTCGAAAATGCGACGCGCACCGTCACGGCCGTGACGCACAGTGGGGAGCCGGCGCTCGCCATCGTGGACCGCGCTACGCTCCCGCCGATGATGGGCGGCATCGCGCTCGTGGACTCGTTCGTCGTGTCGCAGGGCGACTTCGCGCCACGCTACCGCGAGATGCGGCAGGGGCCGGGCATGATCGTGCTGACCTACGCCGACGGCGAGATCCAGGGCGAGATGTCGCAGGGTGGGCAGGCGATGCCGTTCACGAGCGCCCTCGACCGGCCGATCCTCGCCGACGGGGCGGCGCTCGACGTCGGCCTCGGCACGCTTCCACTGAGCGAGGGCTACTCGGCGTCATTCGCCACCTACAACCCGGTCCCCGGCCAGCAGGGCCTCGCAACCTACACCATGACTGTCACTGGCACCGAGGCCGTCACAGTCCCCGCCGGGACCTACCAGACGTGGGTCATCGCGCTCGACAACGCCGACTCGAACGAGGACAGGACGCTCTACCTCGACCGCGAGACCGGGACGACGGTGAAGGCCGTCGCAACGCTGCCTGCGCAGATGGGCGGCGGGACGGTCACGACGGAGCTGAGCGGCATGCAGTAGGTCTCCGTCTAGACAGAACTCAAAGCGCCCGGCCTCCTCAACGGAGACCGGGCGCTTGCTCGTCGACGCATCTCAGCAGCGAGTCGAAGCGAGTCAGTCGGATCAGCCTGCGCCGAACGGACGAGTGATGTTGAGCACCTCGTCCCTCGTTAGCGTCTCGTCGAACGCTTCAGTGATCTCCTCGGCCGTGTAGGCTCCACCGAGGGAACCGACGAGTTCCACGTCACCCTGGGTCGTGTTCTCCTCGCCGTCGTAGGTGGCCGCGATGGCCGCGTCGACGCCGGGCTGATCGAACGGGATCCAGCCCTGGAGGCCGCGAAGACGGCGGACGGCGGCGGCGTGGCGCGCCTCGACCGAGTGGATCTGGAGCGCTGCCGTAAGCACACCGGGGGCGTCAATCAGGGCAGCCTGGCCCTTGTAGGCGCGAACGCCGGTGTCCTCGAAGCCCTGCGCGAGGGTCAGGAAGAGGTCGTAGTCTTCGTAGACGCTCATCCCCTCCACCTCGTAGGTGAAGTCGTCTAGCTCGAAGGACACCGCCGCGGGCTTGTCCGTGTCGTTGAGGCTTTCGATCGTCGCCGTGAGCACCGTCACGTGTGCCGCTTCGTTGTCGCGGATCTCCTCGAAGAGGGGGCGGACGTCGCCAGAGATCGAAAGCTCCGGGGAGACGGTCATCTCGTCCTTCTCGCCCTCGTTGAGAATGCCGCCGACCGCGCGGATGTAGAAGTAGTACTCAAGGTACTCGAGCGTGAGGGCGAAGTTGAGGATGTCAATGTCCTCCTCGGGGTTGAAGCCGTAGGTCTTCGCCATCGTGCTGCGAGCTGAGGCGAAGAACGGGAGCGCAGCGAGGGCCGCGTTCGCTCCCAGATGCCCCGCCTTGCGGATCACGTCGCGGCGGGAGGAGGTCGCGTTGTCGAACGCGTCGAGGGTCTTCAGGAAGTCGGAGTTCATAGCGCAATAGTGCTAGAGGGAGGCACAGGAAGGAGGGCAGCGAGGCCCAGATCAGGTGTTGATGGCGGAGACCTTGTTCTCGAGGAAGTCGCCGGCTGCCTCGAGCACCTCCTCGGGTGAGAGCGCCTGATCCAGCCCCGTCGCCGGGTCGATGACCGGGTCGCCCTCTGCGGTTTCGCCTGCGAGCGCGTTGGGCGTGATCAGGCCAGCGATGACCGAGGCGTGGCGCGCCTCGACCGAGACGATCTTGCCGGCCAGCGTGAGATAGTCGTCCGACTCGGCCGACGTGCTCCGGTTGAGGTATTCCCCAGCTCCGTTGTAAGCTCCAACCCCCAAGTCCTCGAACACGAGAGCCTGCGCGAGCACGGCGTCTCGGTCGGTGAAGTCGATGGCCGCTACAGGCGGCATCCCATCCATCGCCTCCTTGCCATCGAAGTCCGGCGTGAGGCCGGGCAGCAGCGTCCGCGCGGCGAAGGTGCCGCCGGCTCCGATGATAGCGGCCTCGAAAAAGTCGCGGTGGATGGCTTCGTGGGCCGCGAGGTCGCTCAGGATCTCCTGCTCTCCCGCGTCGGGAAACGTGGTTGCGAAATCGGGGTCGTTGATGACGGCGTCGTAGAAGGCCGCTTCGAGCTGCTCGAGCGCGTAGGCGTAGTTGAGCACGCCGATGTCGCTCGAGAAGTCCAGCTCTATGTCGCCACCGGGGACGAGCGAAAAGTTGGCGACGGCTGTCGTGCTTTCCGTCACGGTCACGTCCTCTTCCATGACATCCTTCGTGACGAAGTTGGTGGTCATCACGGTAATCGTATAGGTCCCCACCGGAAGGTCTTCGAACGAGTACATCCCGCCAGCGTCCGTCACCGTCGTTCGGTTCCCGGCGATGCCACTGTCCGTCGAGGTGGCGATCACCGTGACGCCAGCGACTGGGGACCCAGCAGGATCGGCGGCGGTGTCCACTGTGACGGTCCCAGAGAGCATAGAGAAGGTACCCGGAGTGATGGGGTCCGGATCGTCAGAGTCGCAGCCGGCGGTGACGAGGACAGCCCCGCCGACGCCAGCGATCTTGAGGAAGGAACGCCGGTCGTGGCGCTCGCCGAGTGGGAGGGTGGGTTCAGACATAGGTCCGGGTTGCTGGTGGGATGGGTTTCGGAGGGTCGGTAGCGCAGGCGCGCGAGGGTATCCGTGCCGTTTCCAGCGCGTGCCCGTTCTCAGGAGGTCGCGTAGTGCGGGAAGGAGTAGACGTTGAAAATAAGCACGCCAGGGTAAATATAAAAACGCAAGGGCAAGTTCGGCCCGACTGCTCGGCGCTGGCCGTGGGTTCTAGGGCAAAAGCCTTCTCACCGAAAGCTGGGGCCGATCCGGCACCGCGTCAAGGTCAAACGGCGTCCCCTCCCGGCGCTACGCAGGTCCGGACCGGAAGCGCCCGGCCTCCACGACGGAGACCGGGCGCTCAAAGCAGACATTTGGCTTTAGCCGCTTGCTCAGTCGGGATCGCCGGTGATGAAAGGATCAGCGATCCCCGTTCCTGCCTCGTTCGTTACCGAGTCCATGTCGAGCGGCTCGTCGAAGGCCTCGGTGATCTGCTGCGAGGTGTAGCCCGTCAGCGCGCCGACGAGCTGCACGCCGCCCTGGACCGTGTTGGCCTCGGACGGGAAGGGGCCGCCGTTGATAGACGCCGCGTAGGTGGCGGCAATCGCAGGATCGGCGTTGGGCTGTGCGCCCGGAATCCAACCCCGCTCGCCGCGGACACGGCGGACGGCGGCGGCGTGGCGCGCCTCGACCGAGTGGATCTGGAGCGCTGCGGTGAGGTACGGCGTGCCCTGAAGAGCGGGAGCCTGGCCCTTGTAGGCGCGGACGCCGGTGTCCTCGAAGCCTTGCGCGACCGTCAGGAAGAGGTCGTAGTCGCTGAACACATCGGTGCCGTCCACCTCGTAGGTGAAGTCGTCCTGCTCGTAGACGTCCGGGTCGCCGGGCGGGTCGGTCAGGGTCTCGATGATGCCCGTGAGCGCGTTGACGTGGTCCAGCTCGTTGTCCCGGATCTCGGTGAAGAGCGGGAGCACGTCGGCCGGAATCAGGCCAGGCGTGGCGACGCCGCGGAGGTAGAAGAAGTACTCGAGGTACTCGAGCGTGAGGGCGAAGCCCAGCGACTCGTGGGCCTGCGGGCCGTAGGCACTGCTGAGGCTGCGCTTGGCGGCGAAGCTCTCGCGTGCCATCGCGTAGAGCGGCGTCACGGCGAGAGCCGCAGCCCCGCCGAGGCGGCCGGCCTTGAGGAGCGCGTCGCGGCGCGAGGTAGGCGCGCCGTCGAGCGCGTCGAGGGACTTCAGAAAGTCGGAGTTCATAGTGTTGGTAAATGCTAAAGTGCGCGGAAAGGGACAGCGGTCGGCAACTAGCCCGGCATCGGCTAGCTCAGCACCGGGACTCTGATGGCGCGGATGTCTTCCTCGATAAAGTCACCGGCCATGCCGAGCACGGTGGCCGGGGCGAGCGCCCGGTCGAGGCCCATCGCGTCGATCACGCCGGAGGCGGCAATCGTGTTGCGCGTGATGAGGCCGGCGATGACCGAGGCGTGGCGCGCCTCGACGGACACGATCTTGCCGGCCAGCACGAGGTAGCCGACGCCGTCCTCGGTCTCGCTGAGGTACTGCGCGGCTCCGTTGTAGGCCCCCACGCCGAGGTCCTCGAACCTCAGCGCGGTGGCGAGGACGCTGGCCCGGCTGTCGAAGTCGACCGCGTCGAAGTTCGGCGTGAGGCCGGGGATCGGCGTGCCGCCGTTCATGCTGATGGCGGTGTTGAAGAAGTCGCGGTGGATGCCCTCGTGCGCGGCGAGGTCGTTCATGATCCGCGTCTCGTCGTCGTTGATGCCGTCGTAGAGGTTGTCGACGACCTGCTCGTAGAAGGCGGCCTCGAGCTGCTCGAGGGCGTAGGCGTAGTTGAGCACGCCGATGTCGTTCGAGAAGTCGAGCGCGATGAAGTCGTCGTCGTCGTCGCCGTCGGAGTCGCAGCCGGCGGCAGCGAGGGCGACCCCGCCGAGGCCGGCGATCTTGAAGAACGAGCGCCGGGTGCTCCGGAGCTCGTCGGGCCGAAGCTCGTCGTGGAAGAAGGTGTGTTCAGACATGGGTCGATTTACGGTGAGTGGGTTGCAGATGAAAGCGGCCGGCGCGAGGCCCCGCGTGAGCACGGATCGGGTACCTCGCGCTAGAAGCTCCAGAGGGTGCTAGCGGAAACCGTCGGCTCTGGAAGCGCCGGTTGAACAGGAGTGCTGAGGGGAGGTTTGCTAGGTATCGTCCTCTGAGTGGCCGTTTAAAGCCCAACTCGTGCTCGCCCGGTATTCAACCGTGAACTTTGCGGAATATGCATCCGAAACACATCCCACTTCAACCTACCTCTCCTCTGATATTGATTTATCTCTTGCATAGATAGATCTTACGCAGCAATCTCGCGCCGCCAGAGCGTCTCGGCGACGTGTTCGATACCGCGCTTGAGGTAACGGCGGTACGAGCTGAAGGGCATGTCGAGCTGCTCGGCGGCCTCGGCCTGCGTCCGGGCCGGGTCGAGGTAGGTGGCGTCGAGGGCGAGGTAGTACGGCTCCTCGCGGGGCGTGGCGTTGAGCTCCTCGGCGGCCTCGTTGAGGAGGGTCCGCAGGGCCTCAGCGCGGTTCCCGCCGGCCGCGCGCTCGGCGACGAGGCGCGAGCGCAGCAGCGGGTTGTCCTCGAGCGCGTTTGGGCGGGCGTAAGCGCGGAGCGCGTCGTGGACGGCCTCGGCGAAGTCGGGGCGGCTGAGGACGACGAGGCGGTCCCCGGCGGCCGGCTCCTGGCCGGGCGCGCTCGGCAGGCCCTGCTCGGCGAGGCTGCCGAGCCACCGCGCTGGCGGCACCGCCCGCCAGTCGTGCCCGTAGACGCCGTAGCGCCGGTCGCCGACCTCGAAGTCGGCCTCGGGAATCCGCCGCAGGCCGACGTAGGTGAAGACGGTCTCCCAGAAGCCGGGATCGGCGCAGGGGAGGAAGGTGAACGCCAGGCCGTCGGTCTGGAGGTAGTGCCGGACGGTGGCGACGAAGATGAGGCTCTGCACGGCCGAGACGCCCTGGTGCTGCTCGGCGTCGAGCCAGAAGCGGAAGAAGGTGGCGCGCTCGCCGGCGCGCAGCGGGGCGTGCGCGTGGAGATAGGCCCACGCGGCTTCCGCCGCCGGGTCGGCGGCGCGCTCAGCCTCGTTGGTGACGTCGAGCGCGAGGCGGAGCAGGAGGCCGGCCGGCTGGCCGGTTCCGTCGCGGAACACCTGAACGTGCTCGGGCTGGTGGTGGAACCAGTGCGCGGCGATCTCGGCCGAGGCGTCGCCCTCGTGCTCGGCCACCATCGCGCGGAGCGCGTCCCACTCGCCGTCCTGCGGCTGCCCGGTGGTCTGGAGCTTGGCCTCGCGCCACTGCTCGCGGAGCTGGGCGAAGAACGGCTGCACGATGGGGTTGTGGCGGTGCAGGAAGGTATAGTCGGCGAGGATGGCCTGCTGGGTGCGCTCGGACTCGCCGAGGAGCAGGCGCTCGGTGTAGCTCGCGCGGGCGGTGCGGTTCAGCTCGGCGAAGCGGTCCGGCCGCCGCCAGCGGAGGTCAGCCGCGAGCACATCGCGGACCAGGTCGTGGAGGAAGAGGCCGTCGGGGCCGGTCTCGACGAAGGAGAGGCTGCGTAGCCAGGCGAAGGCGTCGCGGGCATCGTCGCGCCCGAGGAGGTCGGCGAGCAGGGCCTCGGTGACGACGCGCACGGCGGCAGCGGCCTCGAGGGCCTCGCGCTCGGCCTCGGCCTCGATCTCCTGCATGAACCGCGTCAGCAGCGCCCCGACGATGTCCGGCGCGTCCTCGGCGATGAACGGACCGTCGGCCTGCCGGCTCTGGTCGGCGGCGAGCGCGAGGGCGAGCGGGTGGCCGTGGGTGAACCGGAGAATGGCGTCGTGTTCGCTAGGCGGGACGCCTTCTTCGTTGAGCAAGGTCTGCGCCTCATCGCGCGTCAGGTTCCGCAGCGGCAGCACGTGCGTGACCTCGCGCCAGCCGAGGTCGCCGCGCCACGCCGCGCCGGGCGGCGTGCGGCCCGAGAGCACCACCAAGAGGTCGTCGGAGACGCCCGGCAGAAAGGTGTCGCGGAGCCAGCCGTCGAGGTCGACGAGCGTCTCGTAGGTGTCGACGAGCAGGACGGCCCGGCCGCCCGGCACCTCGGCGCGCGCGACGGCTTGTTCGAAGGCCTCGGGCACGGGCTCGACGTTGCGCCCGTCGAGGTAGCGCACCGGCACCTCGGCACTCTGGCCGGCGTGCCGAAACTCTCGCAGCAACGCCGTCTTGCCGACCCCGCCCGGCCCGTAGAGGTAAAGCACGTGGAACGGCAGGGTCTCCGCTCCGAGCGCCTCGGCGAAGAGAGCGCGCTCCTCAGCGCGGCCGACGAACCGGCCGTGCTGCGCCTCGCGGAGGCGGTCTCGGAGCGACATGGGAGAGGGGAGTGGGTGAAAGAGGTGACGCCGCCGCTCTGCCGCCCTCGGCGCGGTCCCTTGTAGCGGCGTGACGGCGAAAGGTTCAGACCGCCGAGAGCCTTTCGACCTCGACCGGCGTGCCAGCCTCGGGGTGCTCCATCGCCTCGGTTAGGTGGATCAGCCCGTCGGCTCGGAGCATGGAGGAGTAGAGCCCCGAGCCCTGCGGCCCGGTGGGGCGGACCCGTAGACGGCCGTCGCCGCCGTACTCAAAAATACTGCGGACGAAGTGATGAAGTCCGGCGGCCTTCGGAATGGGTTCGGCCAAGACGGCTGGGAGACGCGGCCGGAGCACGGTGTGCCGCCCGAGGAGCGAGGCGAGGGCTGGGCGGACGTACTGCTCGAAGCACACCGCCGAGGAGACCGGGTTGCCCGGCAGCCCGAAGACGAGCGTGCCGCCCCGCACCCCGAAGGCGAGCGGCTTGCCCGGCCGCTGCCGGACCTTCCAGAACCGCCACTCCACGCCGAGGCCGCCGAGCACGTCCTTGACGATGTCGTAGTCGCCGACCGAGACGCCGCCGGAGACGAGCAGCACGTCGGCCTCCAGCGCGCGCTCGAAGGTGGCGCGCGCCACGTCCTTCTCGTCGCGCGCGCGCCACGGGCCGAGCACCAATCCTCCCGCCTGCGCCGCCTGCGCCGCGAGAGCTGGCCCGTTTGAGTCGCGGATCTGTCCCGGCCCCGGCACCGCTCCAGCGTCGACTAGCTCGTCACCCGTCGCCACGACGGCAACGCGCGGCGGCACGCGCAGGGCGAGCGTCGGGTATCCCAGCGCCGCCGCCATGCCGACGACCGGCGGGGTGACGAGGGTGCCCCGTGCCACCATCTCGTCGCCGGGCCGCACGTCCTCTCCGGCGCGGCGGATGTGCTGTCCCGGCGTTGGCGCGCGCCCGAGGCGAACCCAGCCCGCGCCGTCTGCCTCGACCCACTCGACCGGCGCGACGGCGTCGGCTCCGTCGGGGACCGGCGCGCCGGTCATGATCCGCACGCACGTTTCTGGGCGGACGGCCTCGGTGGGCACGCCGCCGGCAGCGACTTCGCCGACGACCTCCAGCGTGGCGGTGCTGCCGGTGAAGTCCTCGGTGCGGACCGCGAAGCCGTCCATCGCGGCGTTGTCGAACGGCGGGATGGCGTCTCGGCTGACGACGGCCTCGGCGAGGGTCCGGCCGAGGGCCTCGGCGAGCGGAAGGCGCTCGGTCGGCATCGGCCCGGCGACGGCGTCGAGGACGATCTGCCGCGCCTCTTCGACGGAGATGAACTGCTGCATAAGGAGTACCGAGTGATGGATCATCGGGCAGTCCGCCCGCCCCCCGCTGCACGGCCCATCGCCCGTTCAGCCCTCCTGCAGCCGGACATCCTTGGCCTCGAGCTGTAGCTCGGTCCGGCCGTTCCAGGTGTTCTCGTCCACGTTGAACGCGAGCTCCAGCGGGGTCCCCGTCCGGGCGCTCTCCCTGGCGGCGTCGAGGCGGTCGGCGAGGCCGAAGCCGATCACGGTGTAGGCCGGTCCACCGTTTTGCGCGACGCGGAGCCGGAGGTGGCTCTGGTCCTTGCCGACGGCCTTCGGCTCGCCGACCACGCGGAGGTCGCGGCCCCAGAACACGGGCCGCCGGTTGCCCGGCCCGAACGGCCCGAACTGCCGAAGCACCCGCCAGAACCGCCCGCCGGGACCGCCGGTGATCGCGCCGAGGTCGAGCGCCGCGTCGAGCGTGATCTCGGGCTCGCGCTGCTCCGGGGTGATGCGCGCGCCGACGGCCTCGCTGAGGGCGGCGCGGAAGGCCGGCAGCTTCTCGGCGTCGAGCGAGACGCCGGCCGCGGCCGCGTGCCCGCCGAAGCCGATCAGCAAGCCCTGCCGGTCGCAGGCGGCGAGCGCGTCGTAGATCGAGAACCCCTCGACCGACCGAGCCGAGCCGCGCACCGTGGCCCCGCTGCCCGAGAGCAGGACGGCCGGCCGGTGGAAGCGCTCGACGATGCGGCTCGCCACGATCCCGATGACGCCGCCGTGCCACTGCCCGCCGTGGAGCACGAGCGCGAACGGGTCTGCCGCCCCGACCTGCCGCTCGGCCTGGTCGAGCGCCTCGGCGAGCGTGTGGCGGTCCAGCTCCTGCCGCTGCCGGTTGAGCAGCTCGAGGTCGCCGGCTAGGCGGTGGGCGAGGGCCGGATCGTCGGCCATGAAGAGGTCGACGGCGCGGCCGGCGTCGCCGAGCCGGCCGGCGGCGTTGATGCGCGGGCCGAGCGCGAAGACGACGCGCGAGGTCGAGCAGTCGGCGAGGTCTACGCCCGCCACCTCGGCGAGCGCCCGGAGGCCGAGGCGGGGCGACGTCCGGAGGCGCTCCAGCCCGGCGTGCATCAGCAGCCGGTTCTCGTCGACGACCGGGACGATGTCGGCCGCGATCGAGACGGCGAGCAGGTCGAGGTACGGGTGCGCGCGCTCCGGCGGCTCGCCGAGGCGGGCGAGCGTCGCCTGCATCAGCTTGTAGCCGACGCCGCAGCCGGAGAGGCCGGTGAAGGGGTAGGGGCAGTCCGGCCGCTTCGGGTCGAGCACCGCCACGGCGTCGGGGACGGTGTCGAGCGCCGTGTGGTGGTCGCAGATGATGAGGTCGAGGCCGAGGGTCCGGGCGTAGGCCGCCTCGGCGTGGGCCGTGATCCCGCAGTCGATGGCGACGACGAGCCCTGCGCCGCGCTCGACGGCCTCGTCGAGGCCGGCGTTGCACAGCCCGTAGCCGTGCTCGAAGCGGTTGGGGACGAAGTAGGTCGCCTCGGTGCCTAGCTCGCGTAGGAAGAGCGTCATCATCGCCGCCGAGGTGGTGCCGTCGACGTCGTAGTCGCCGTAGACCAGGACCCGCTCGCGGCGCGTGACGGCCTCAGCGAGGCGGTCGGCGGCGGCGTCCATGTCGCGCATCAGGAACGGGTCGTGGACGGCGTCGAGACTCGGCCGGAAGAAGTCGCGCGCGACCTCGAACGAGTCGACCCCGCGGAGCACGAGGGCGCGGGCGAGCGCGTCCGGGAGGTCGTTGAGGCGGCCGGCGATCGCGGCCACGGCGGCCTCGTCGGCCGGGCGCAGGGTCCATCGGTAGGTCATGCGGGCTCGGGCTTGGTCTGCTCGGATAGACGCGACTCGGCCGAGAATATAACCTGCTCCTCAGAGCAACTCCACGAGGTAGGCTGCGCCGGGCTGCGCGTCGGACGCCTGCCCGATGATGGCCGTCCGCCCGGCCTGGTCGAGCGCCGCGCCGAAGGACCACGTCCCGACGTCGACGACCTGCTGCCGCACCCACCCGGCGTCGGGCGTGTAGGCGAAGGCGTAGACCACGCGGTCGATGTTCACCTCGAGGCCGAGCTGCTCGGTGTAGCCGACGACGAGCGCGCGGTCGCCGTCGAGCGAGACGGCGTCGCCGAAGGCTCCGTCGCGGTAGGGGACGCTGGAGACGAGCGTGGCGACGCGCCGCCACTGCCCCTCGTCCGTGTGGTGGTAGAAGACGGCCAGGCCCGAGCGGTTCGGCCCACCGCGGCTGTGGCCGACGAGGAGACGGTCGCCGTCGAGGTCGGCGCGGACGACGAAGCTCTCGACGCCGCCGAGGTGGGCGGTCTCGCGCCAGCCGCGCGCCCCGCGCTCGAAGACGTAGACCGAGCCGGTGCCGGTGCGGTCGTAGGGCGAGGCCGTCACGAGGGCGCGGTCGCCGTCGAGCCGGGCATGGCTGCCGAAGATCCCCGCCGCCGGGCCGCTGCTGCCTTCGAGGCGGGCCGCTCGCTGCCACGCGCCGGCCGCGTCGCGCTCGAAGAGGTAGGCCGCGCCGCCGTAGGCCTTCTGCGCCGGGTCGCCCGAGGTGGTCACGAGCGCGCGATCGCCGTCGAAGGCGATCGCCGTGGCGAAGGAACCTTCGGCGTGCCCCGGCTGAGCGGTGAGGGCCGCCGTCTCGTGCCACACGCCCACCGTGTCGCGCTCGAAAACGAAGGCTCGGTTCGGACGGTCGGGGTCGGTCACCTCCCCGCCGGCCGCGACGAGCAGGCGGTCGCCGCTGAGCGCTACGGCCCGGCCGAAGAGGTCCCCGGCCTTGCAGTCTGCTGGGGCGAGGCGGGCGGCCTCCGTCCAGAGGCCCGTCGTGTCGCGCTCGAAGACGTAGGCCGCGCCGGACCGGGTCCCGCACAGCCCCTCGCCGGTCGCCCCGACGACGGCTCGGCGGCCGTCCGCGCTCAGGGCGACGGCGGCACCGAAGTGGTTGCCGGCCGTCCCTGCGTGGGCGAGCGCGCGGATCTGAGCGTGGCTGCTGGGAGCCGACAGCGCGAGCACACCGAGGAGCAGAGCGAGAGAAAGACGCATAGCGGCAGCACACGGGGGACCGTTCAGGGCAGAATACGCCGCGCCGGGTGCGAAACAACGGCGTGCGCGTCCGAGCAGCCGGGAGCGACGGCCGAGAGGTAACGGCAGCGCCGCCGCCGGTCGTACTTTTGTGGTCTGCGGGCCTGTAGCTCAGCGGTTAGAGCAGCGGACTCATAATCCGACGGTCGCAGGTTCAAACCCTGCCAGGCCCACCGTCACCGCCACGCGACGCGCTCGACGCGCTGCCCGTCGGAGCGGAGCCAGACGGCCCCGGCGTCCCAGGTCTGGAGCACCGTCGCGCCCGCGTCCTGCCAGCGGTCCAGGACCTCGGGGTTGGGGAGACGGTAGACGTTGCGCTCGGCCACCGAGACGACGGCCAGCGGAGCCGCCCCGCCCACCACGCGCTCGACGAATCCAGCGGTGCTGCTCGTCCGGCTCCCGTGGTGGCCGACCTTGACCACGTCGCTCCGCAAGAGGTCGCCGTAGTGCGCCACCAGGCTCGCCTCGGCCGCGCGCTCGGCGTCGCCGGTGAGGAGAAACGAGGTCTCGCCGTAGCTCACCCTGAGCACCACCGAGCCGTCGTTGGCCTCGTCGCCGGGGCGGGGCGCGGCGCTCGGAGCCAGGACCTGAAGATGCACCGCCGGGTCGAGCGCGAGCGTGTCGCCCGCCGTGACGGCGCGGTCGCGGGTGCCGGTCGAGTCCATCAGCGCGAGCGTCTCGGCGTAGAGGTCGGAGGCGTAGGCCTGTCCGTTGTGGACCACCTGCCCGACCTCGACGGCGCGGAGCAGGGCCGGCAACCCGCCGAGGTGGTCGGCGTGCGGGTGCGTCACCACGACGGCGTCGAGCCGGTCGATCCCTGCGCGGCGGAGGTGAGGCAGGATCGTCCGAGTGCCGGCGTCGGCGTACTCGCTGCGGACCCCGGCGTCGACCAAAACGTGCCGGCCACCAGGCAGGGTGAGCAGCGCCGCATCGCCCTGCCCGACGTCGAAGAAAAGGACCTCGAGGTCGGGCCGCGCCGTGCCGTCGGCCACCGGCTGCCAGACGCCGACGGCGGCAAAGGCACTGGCCGCAACCGCGAGCCGCCAGCGCGCGCGGGGCCGAGGCCAACAGCCTAGCGCGAACAGGCCGAGCGCCATCGAGCCGAGAAACCAGCCACTGCTCACGTAGCCGCCGACGCTCGACCACGCCAGCCAGTCGGCCCCGGTCCGGCTGACCCAGAGGAGCGCGTGCGCCCCGCCCTCGGCCGAGGCCCCGGCCAGGTCGGCCAGCACTGGCAGCGGCGCGAGGGCGACGGCGAACAGTCCGCCCGCGAGCGTGACCGTCGTGGCAGGAATCGCGGCGAGGTTCAGCACGAGGCCGGCGAGCGGGACTTGGCCGAAGTGGACCAGCAGGATGGGCATCGTCCCGAGCGTCGCCGCGAGCGAGACCCGCGTCATGCCCATCGCCCAGCGGCGGCCGGGCCCGGCGCTCCACCACGCGGGCGTCGCGCGCTCGAAGACGGGCACGAGCAGCACGATGGCCCCGACGGCCGCAAACGAGAGCTGGAAGCCGACCTCGAACAGAAACGTAGGGCGCGCCACCAGCAGCGCGAGCGCCGCCACGCCGAGCGCGTTGAGCGTGTTCGGGGCGCGCTCCGTCGCTGCCCCGACGATCAGCAGCGCCGCCATCGCGAGCGCGCGGACGGCCGACGGCGGCGCGCCGGTGGCGACGACGTACAGCCCGAGCACCCCGAGCGTCACGGCCGCCCGGACGACCTCGACCGTCGCCCACCGCCAGCCGAGGCGGTGCAGCACGGGTTTGAGGAGGCCGTAGAGCGCCATCCCGACGAGCAAGACGTGCAGCCCAGAAATCGCCAGCAGGTGCATCAGGCCGGTCAGCGCGAAGGCGTCGCGCGTGGCCCGGCCGATCCGGCTGCGGTCGGCGAGCAGGAGGGCCGCGAGGACGGCGCGGGCCTCGTCCGCTCGGACGTGCGCCGCGAGCGTCGCCTGAACGTGGGCGCGGACGGCCCCCGCGACGCGGTCTCGGATCCCCGCCTCGCTCCCGACGAGGACGAGCGCCGCGTGCTCGTAGCCGGTGAGCGTCGCGTGCGTGCCGCGCCGGGCGAGGTACGCTCCGTAGTCGAAGTCGGCCGGATTGCGGCGGCGCGTGACCGGCCGGAGCGCGCCCTCCACCCGCACCCGGTCCCCGGCCCGAAGGCGCGGCCAGGCGATGCGCGCGGCGGCGTCGGCACGCGGCTGCCATAGGGCGACCTGCACGTCTCCGCGCACCGGCACCCACGCGCTGCCCGGCGCGGCCGAGTCGGCCGAGAGCGTAAACCGGAGGCCCCGGTCGGTCTCAACCGGGTGGTCGGCGATGTGACCGGTGAGCGCGACCGGAAACTCAGTTTGTGCTGCGAGATGAGAGACGTGGTCGGCCGGGAGGTGCTGCCAGGCGGCGAGGCGCGCGCCGCCGAGCGCCGTGAGCGCCACTCCGAGCCCGAGCGTCGCCGCGAGCGCGCCGAGCGAGACCAGCCGCCGCCGTGCCCACACCGTCCCGGCCAGCACGACGACCGCCGCCGCGACGAAGACCGCCGCCCACGTCCAGAACCCGAGTCCCGGCGCGGCCTCAGCCCCGACGATCCCCACCGCGAAGCACGCCGCAACACCGAGAGCCGGACGGGAGCGCCAGTCGAACGGTCGGGGGGCGGAGGGGGACACGGTGAGACGGGGCTGTGGAGAGGAGATAGAAAAGAGGGAAGAGCGAGAAAAGAGGACGACGCTGGGAATCTCTCCTCTGTCTTCTCCCTCTCCTCTTTCTCTTCTGCCCTCATAGACTCTGCCTTCATAGACGCAGAACCGGTCCCGGCATAACCTCTCCGCCGCCGTGTGGAGCTTGCGCGAATCCGTCCGGTCCCCGGCACCGGCGGCGGGGGGCACCGTTGGAGCCGTCCGGTTTCCTCCCCGTTCTTTATCCATCGCCATGAGCAGCAGCGCTACGAGCAGCCGCCGCGAAGTCCGCGCCCGCGTCATGCAGGCCCTCTACGCTCGGGAGCTGAGCGGCGACGAGGTCGGCCACGTCCTCGAGCACCTGCTTGCTCCGAAGTTCGAGGGGCCGGCGCTGCGCTTCGCCGAGCGCCTGTTCCTCGCCACGCTCGACCACGCCGAGGAGGCCGACGCGCTCGTCGAGGCGCACGCCAAGAACTGGGACCTCCACCGCATCGCCCTGGTCGACCGGATGACGCTGCGGATGGCGCTCACCGAGATTCTCCACTTCGAGGACATCCCGCCGAAGGTCTCGATCAACGAGGCCATCGAGGTCGCCAAGCGTTTCAGCACCGAGCAGAGCGGGACGTTCCTCAACGGCATCCTCGACGCGGCCCTGCGCCAGCTCCGCACCGAGGGCCGCCTCCGCAAGTCCGGTCGCGGCCTCATCGAGACGAGCGTGCCGACCGAGTAGTCGGCCGCCTCGCCCGCCCGCCCGCGCCTCTCCCACCTTCGCATGAGCCTCTACGCCATCGGCGATATCCACGGCTGCGCCCGCTCGCTCGACGCCCTGATCGACCGCATCGCGCCGACGCCCGCCGATCACATCGTCTTCGTCGGCGACTACACCGACCGGGGACCCGACTCGAAGGGCGTTCTCGACCGGCTCGTGGCGATGGAAGCGGCGGCGGCCGAGGGCTCCGGCCCGCGCTGCACCTTCCTGCGCGGCAACCACGACCAGATGATGCTCGACTACATCGAGCGCGGCGAGATGAGCCTGTGGCGGGTCAACGGCGGCCTCGACACCCTCGAGAGCTACGCCGGCACCGGCGCGATCCCCGAGGCGCACCACGCCTTCCTGCGCCGCACGCGGCTCTACCTCGACACGCCGGAGTTCTGCTTCGTGCATGCCGGCCTCAAGCCGTACTACCCGGTCTCGTACAACCTCCAGCACGAGACCGCCGAGACCTTCCTCTGGACGCGCGAGCACCTCGCCATGCCCGAGCGCGCGTGGGAGAAGCCGGTCGTCTGCGGCCACACCCCGCAGCCGGAGCCCGTCAGCCAGCCCGACCTGCTCTGCATCGACACCGGCTGCGTCTACGTCAGCCACCCCGAGTACGGCACGCTGACGGCCGTCCGCCTGCCCGAGCGCGAGTTCATCCAGGTCGACTACGCCGACTAAGGGCTTTCCGGACAGGTCCTAAAGCGGCCGGGCTACAGTCCCAGCAGCAGGCCGGCCCGAAGGCGCGCAGGGTGGGTGCCGGCCTCGAGGTAGAGCACGCGCCGCCCGAGGCGCACCGAGCCCCGCGCGAACGGCTCGGCGAAGAGCGTGAACGAGCGGGCCTTGCTCTCGGCCGTCTCGTCCCCGGAGAGCGAGAACAGGAAGCTCGGCCCGAAGCGGAAGCCGAGGTCGAGGTCGAACGGCCCGGCGTCGAGGTCGGCCAGGACAGTGAGCGCCCGGAGCACGCGGACGCTCCCGCCCAGCCCGAGCCCCACTCGCAGCGTCTCCATTTCGCCGACCCCCGACGGGTCGTACTCGGCATAGAGCGCGCCCTCGCGCGTGAGCACGTTGAAGGCCGGCGTCGCAAAGCCTGCCTGCACGCCAACGCCCGGCGCGCCCGCAACCCCGGCCTGTACGAACGGCAGCGACGGCGTCGCGAACTGCGCCCGTGCGCCAGGGCAGAGCGCGAGCACGAGCGCGAGCACGAGCGCGGCGAGCAGGGCGGAGCGGGGGAGCATGGGGGGAGCGTCTGAGAAAGGGGTGAAGATAGCCTCCACCGGGACACGGCCGACGCCGCACCCGTAGACTGCAACGCCTCAATCCCCACTCCCCCATCCGAAATCGACCATGGCTCTGCGCGTCGGCATCGTCGGCCTCCCCAACGTCGGCAAGTCCACCCTGTTCAACGCCCTTTCGGACGCCGGGGCCGAAGCCGCCAACTACCCGTTCTGCACCATCGAGCCGAACGTCGGCGTCGTCGGTGTGCCGGACCCGCGCCTCGACCGGCTGGCCGACCTCGCGCAGTCCGCCCAAACCCTCCCGGCGACCATCGAGTTCGTCGACATCGCGGGCTTGGTAGCGGGCGCGTCGAAGGGCGAGGGCCTGGGCAACCAGTTCCTGGCGCACATCCGCGAGGTCGACGCCATCGCCCACGTGGTCCGCTGCTTCGAGGACGAGAACGTCGTCCACGTCGAAGGCTCCGTCGACCCGGCGCGCGACATCGAGGTGATCGAGACCGAGCTGCTCCTCAAGGACCTCGACACGGCCGAGAAGCGCGTCGAGCGCGCGCAGAAGGGCGCGAAGACGGGCAACAAGGAGGCCCAGACCGAGCTGGCCTTCGCCCAACGGCTCCGCGATCACATCGGCGAGGGCGAGCCCGCCCGCACGTTCCCGCTCAAGAGCGACGACGAGGCGCGGCTGCTGCGCGACACCTTTCTGCTGACGGCCAAGCCGGTGCTCTACGCCGCGAACGTCGGCGAGGGCGAGCTGGCGACGGGCAACGCGCACGTCGAGGCCGTCCGCCGCATCGCCGAGGCCGAGGGCGCGGGCGTCGTCGTGGTGTCGGCCGAGTTCGAGGCGCAGCTCGCCGAGCTAGAGGCCGAGGACCGGGCCGAGTTTCTCGCCGAAGCCGGGCAGACCGAGCCGGGCCTGCACCGCTTGATCCGCGCGGCCTACCAACTGCTCGGCCTGGCGACCTATTTCACCGCCGGCCCCAAGGAGTCCCGCGCCTGGACCATCACGCGCGGCACGAAGGCCCCCCAAGCCGCCGGCGTCATCCACACCGACTTCGAGAAGGGCTTCATCCGCGCCGAGACCATCCCCTTCGCCGACTACGACCGCCTCGGCAGCGAGGCCGCCGCCCGCGCCGCCGGGGCGATGCGGAGCGAGGGCAAGGAGTACGTCGTCGCCGACGGCGACGTGCTGCTCTTCCGCTTCAACGTATAGCCCTTCAGCGCGCAGGCGGCACGGGCGTGGGCAACAGGTCGAGCGGGCTGACCACGCCCGTGCCGCCCCGGTTCAGAACGTGGGTATACATCTGCGTCGTGTTGACGCTGACGTGCCCGAGCAGCTCCTGCACCGTGCGGATGTCTGCCCCTCGCTCCAGCAGATGCGTAGCGAACGAGTGCCGGAAGACGTGCGGCGTCACCGGCTTCACGATCTCGGCCTGCCGCGCCGCCCGCCGCACGGCCTTTTGCACAGACGACTCCGAGAGGTGGTGCCGCCGCTCGACGCCGTCGCGGGGGTCGCGGCTCCGGTGGGCGGAGGGGAAGAGGTACTGCCAGCCCAACTCCTGGGGGAGACTCGGGTACTTTTTCGCAAGGGCCTGCGGGAGATGCACGGCTCCGCAGCCGTCGCCGAGGTCCCGGCGGTGGAGCAGCCGGACGCGCTCGACCTGCTCGCGGAGCGTGCCCTCGATGGGGGTCGGCAGCACCGTCACGCGGTCCTTCCTCCCCTTCCCCTGGCGGACGACGATTTGGCGGAGGTCGAAGTCGAGGTCTTTCACCCGGAGGCGCAGCCCCTCGGTGAGGCGTAGGCCGGAGCCGTAGAGGAGGGCCACGAAGAGGCGGTGCCACGAGGAGAGGTGGCTGAGCACCCGCTCCACCTCGCGCCGCGAGAGCACGACGGGCAGCTTTCTCCGGCGGCGGGCGCGGGGGAGGTCGCCGAAGTCTCCCAGCTCCACGCCGAGCACGGTTTTGTAGAGGAACACGAGCGCGTTGAGGGCCTGATTCTGCGTCGAGGCGGCCACGTTGCGCTCGGTGGCGAGGTGGGCGAGGAACGCCGTCACCTCGGCGGCTCCGAGGTCGCGGGGGTGGCGCGGGCGTCGGTGTTCGTCGCGGTGGAAGAGGCAGAAGCGCTTGACCCAGGAGCAGTAGGTCTGCTCGGTGCGGTAGCTGTAGTGTCGGAGACGGCAGGCGAGACGGACGAGATCGAGCAGCTTCGGCTCCGGTTTTGGGTCCGACTCTGCGACGATAGGAGCGGGAGCGTCGGCGAGGGTGGGATATGCGTAGGCAGTCGGCATAGCACGAGGGAGCGAGGGGAGGGAGGGCTGCGGTCCGGGGGGCAAAGCCGTGCGGAGGTGTCGCTTGCAGGATACGCGAGGGCGGGGTACCTTACAAAGAGGCCGGTGCAAGAGCGGTGGCGCAGCCCCGTGCTATGCGGAACCGTTCCGCTTTCGCCGCTTCGTCCTATGCCGACTCGTTCCGCCTAATCCCTGGTTATACCGCCTCGCGCCCCTCGTGGCTGTCCATGAAGAAAAGCCTCTACCTCGGCCTCGGCTTCGCCATCTGGCTTGTGGCGACCACTCGGCGGCGGCGACCGTTCACGCGGCCCGTGTTCCAGGCCGACGCCGGGCTCGGCGTCGCCGGGCAACACCTCGTCGCCCCTGATAGCGGCCTTGCCATCGCACTGCTCTACGCAGCAGCGGTCGTCCTCATCGGTGCACTGGCCTACGCGATCTACTACTGGCGGCGGGTCGGTTCGGACCAACGGCCGGCGGTGGCCGCGCTGTTGGTCTTGCCCGGAATGCTCCTCGATGCGTTCGTCGTCCTGTTCGCCGACAGCGTCCTCCCGAACCTACTCCCCGACCAGAACGTCGTGTTCGGTGCTTGGCTGCTGTGGGCGTATGGACTCGCGCTCGTAACTGGGTTCGTCCCTCGGTACCTGCGGTTCGAGCGGCCAGGACAAGCATCGAAGCCGGGGGCGGTATAACCCGCCGCTGCAAGCCGACGAAGGGCGTCAGCGTTCTCGGCTCGTCCGAGCGTCGGCGCTACTTTCGCTTCGTTTCACCATCGTGCTGTTTGCCCTCGAGGAGAAGCCGCGGTTGAGCGGCCCTCTGTTATGCGCCGCAGAGGGCCCCGGCTCCTGCGTTTCGCTTCGAACCGTCCTGTTCCCTTCGCGGCTGAGCGGCCCTCTGTTATGCCGCCTCGCGGTATAGCCGATTCCGCTCATCAGCCATACATCTCCATGAAACGCTACGCAGTGCTCGCCGTTTTCGCTCTCGCCCCTGCCTTCTTCGTCGCCTGCGATTCAGATTCCGATGATTCTGAGTCGCCTTTCGAGGCTGTCGAAGGTACCTGGGCCATTAGTGAGTTCTTCGGGACAGAGTTTGTTAGGATTCAAGGTCAGAGCTTCGAGGAGTTGATAGTGGCGAGCGAGGACGGTGGTACCACTCTGTGCAGGACCACAGATGAGGAGATGCTCACCACTCTGAGCGATGGAACGATCTCGCTAGCTGGCAGCCCCGGCATTGCCATCTACGTAGAGACCGGCAGGCTGGTCGTCGACTTCGGGAATGACCGCAGAGACGTATACAGCATGGCGACCGAGGAACAGCTTGACGACTACAACAGCTTACCGGTTTGCCCCTTCTAGCCAACCGGCGGCATAACCCGCGCTTGCAGGCTGACGCCGGGCTGCACGGTCGTTCGCTCGGCGTGCTAACGCTCGGCGTAGCTTCCCCTTCCACGGTCGCGTTCCGGCGCGGCTGAGCTTGTTCCGTTATGTGGCTAGTGTGACCTCGTGAACAACCCAGAACTGGAAAGCCGACTGCTGAAGGAAATCGCTTCGAGCGGTTTCCCGCTGGAGCTTGACGTCGTGGCCGAATTGAGAGAGGCGGAGTACCTCGTATCGCCCAACCTGTCTTACAAGAGCGTTGAGGGCAGAGCGCGCGAGGTTGACGCCGTGGCACACTCGTCAGCCGATGAAACGGATGGCTGGCCCTTCGGCGTCGTCGGCGACATGCTCGTCGTTGAGTGCAAGCGCCAGCCCGAGAAGCCTTGGGTCTTCTTCGAGGAAGTGCTTGATCCTTCGGCCCTGCTAGGACTCGTCAACGAGGTGGAGGTCCTGACGGAGTTGTGGTACCAGGACGGCCTGAACGTACTGGCGGCGTGTATGAACTCGCCGTTGGGCGGACATCACTTCAACGCTCACCTCCCTCGCGCCCGGACCTACTTCGAGGCGTTCTCAAAACCTGGCAGGGAGAGCGTTATCTACAAAGCGGTACAGAGCATCTGGCACAGCCTGACCTTCGCACGGTCCTGGTTTGAGGAAGCAAGTAGCCAGACTGGTGGCCGTCTCGAAGACTCGAAGCGAAGGACATTTCTGTTGCAAGGAGTGATTGTTTTGGACGGACCATTAGTTCTCGCGAGCCGAACGGAAGACGGTTTCGCACTGTCTGAGCCCGACCACATTGTGCTTCGCACGACCGACCGCGTGACGCGGGAGCCACAGTCGGCCTTCGGGTTCGGAGAGGAGATTCTGATCGACATCGTGTCGCACCGGAGCTTCGAGCACTATCTAGCCCGTTGCTCAGAGAACGTCCGCCTCCTCAGTAGACACTTGACCGCCCAGCTTGAAGCGGGCTGGATCATCAACAATGGCGTCAGCGCCACATAACCCGCCGCTGCAGGCCGACACGGGGCTTCAGCGTCCTCGGCTTCGGGCGGGGCGGTGGCGTCTCCGTAGCTTCGGCCCACCGCGTTCCCCTCAGCCCCGTGCGGCTGAGCGTCCATCTGTTATGCGGCTATCCTGACCACAACCAATGAGTTATCAGAACTGGAACGCAGACGAGATTGAGAAGGAGCTCCAGGCTGCCTACTCAAGTGGGTTGGAGATAGAACTCCTGAAGGTGCTGAGAGCCAGTCCAGTGCTCTTCTACGATGTCTTCCGGCGCAGCCACTCGTCTGAGCCTGTCTTCCACGAGGTAGGGTTTGGGGGCCTTCGGTGTGATTTCGCTTGGCTGAATGATGATTCCTCAGGGCCGGAGTGGGTCCTAGTCGAGGTAGAGTCGCCTGGAATGAAGCTCTTTCGCCGAGACGGCAAGCCGTCTCAGGGACTCAGCGGCGCTCTGGACCAAGTCAAGTCGTGGCGCAGACATTTTGAGAAGTACCCCAGCGACAGGTCGCAGGTCTTTGGTGCAGTCGCCAAGTTCCGATATGTGTTAATCGCGGGGAAAGCGGAAGACTGGAGTAAGGAGAAGGCTATGGATTGGCGGGCTGACCATCGCCGCACGAGCAACATCGAGATTCGCTCGTTTGGAGCATTCGACAAAGCCCTAGACGTGATGCGTAACTCCCCGGATGAGTTGTGGGCGTTCGAGCAGAAGCCTAAGTCATTGCCGCCCTCAAAGCTTAAGTCGTACTGGAAGAACCACGCTTATATCACGAAAATGAGAGTGCTATTCTAGCGTTACGCCGCATAACCCGCCGCTGCAGGCCGACAAAGGGCGCCAGCGTCCTCGCGCCGTCGAGAGTCCGGCGTATCCTTCGCTCCGTTCCACCGCCCCGCTCGGTGCCCTTTGCGGCTGAGCGTCCATCTGTTACACGGCCCCTCCCATCTTCCAAATGTGGTACGTCGTCGAAATGCTCTTCGCGCAGCCCAAAGCCGAGGGCGTCGAGTCCGTCGTCTGCGAGGAGTGCGACGTGTTGTTCGAGGCGGCGACGGCCATCGAGGCGTACGACAAGGCGCTCGCCTGGGCGGCCGACTACGCCGACGGCTCCACTGAGCTTGCCCTTGTCGGAATCGAGAACGTCCGAAGCCTGAGTGAACCGCCAGCCGACGGCATCGAAGTCGGCGGCGGGTTCTACGAGAGCGGAGACGTGTGGGAGAGGCAGGACGAGATCCCAGCCCGCGATGAGATCGTCAGCATCCGGGCCGAACTGGCGCCGGAGACGAAGGTGAGCGGGATGCTGGACGACCGGAAGCGCGAGATCTGGGATAAGCTGTCCGGCGACGGCGCTCCGTAGGCCGGGGCCGTGTAACCCGCCGCTGCAGGCCGACATGGGGCGTCAGCGTTCTCAGCTTGTCCAACCGTCGCCGCGTCCGTAACTTCGGCCGACCATCGTGCCCTGAGCCCCACGCGGCTGAGCGTCCATCTGTTGGGCCGCCACTGGCGCGTTGCGCACCGGCTCCCACGCCCCGACCGGCGGCGGTTGCCTCTGCTGCACACCGGCACTGCGCTCGGGTGCCCGGCCTGACGACGGCGTCTCGAGCGCGCTGCGCGACGGCGCCCTCAGAGCCACCGTCGCACTCGGTCTCCTGGTCGGCACTGCGGCTCGGTGCTCGCCGGGCGCGTGCGTGGCCGCCCAACCCAGCGCTGCAGGCCGACGCCGGGCTTGTGCTTCTTCGACGGTTGTGCTAGCGCCCGTCGTAGGTTCCGCTTCCACCGCCGCGTCCCGGCGCGGCTGAGCTTGTTTTGTTACACGGCGTCCCACCCTCGAACTGTGGCTGACACCTATCCGAACACCCCGATGACCTACCTCGTCGGCGCTACGCTCCTCGTCGTCGGCGTCATCCACCTCCTCCCGCTCGTTGGCGTCGCCGGAGCCGACCGGCTCTCCACCCTCTACGGCGTCGCAGTCACCGGACCGGACCTCTCGATCCTCATGCGCCACCGCGCTGTCTTGTTCGGACTCCTCGGCGCGTTCCTCGTCTACGCCGCCTTCGTCCCGGCCTTCCGCTCTGCCGCGTTCGTCGCCGGGTTCGTCAGCGTTGTCTCGTTCTTGATCCTCGCACGGGCGGAGGGCGGCTACAACGCCGAAATCGGCCGGGTAGTCACGGCGGACCTCGTCGCGCTGGCGTGCCTCGTCGTCGGGGCGGCGGCGCATGTGTACCTGGTGGTCCGTGCCAACGCCGTGTAACCCACCGCTGCAGGCCGACAAAGAGCGTGAGCGTCTCCACTTCGGGCGAGCGCCGGCGTATCCTGCGCTCTGACTCACCATCTTGCTTGCTGCCCTTTGCGGCTGAAGCGCTATCTGTTCTACTGCCCTGAGAACACAGCGACCGTTCGGTACGTTGCTTCCTTCGTCCCGCAGTCCAGAGCCAGCCATGAGCGTCCAAGAACTCGAAGCCGCCGTCACGCAGTTGGAGCCGAGCGAACTCGCTCGGTTCGCGAAGTGGTTCGAGGACTACCAGGCCGACGAGTGGGACCGCCAGTTCGAGGCCGACGTTGCCGCCGGACGTCTTGACGCGCTCGGTCGACAGGCCGACGAGGACTTCGAGGCGGGGCGGACGACGGCGCTTTGAACCATTTCGCCACGCCGTCTTTCTGGTCGGCCTATCGCGCGCTGCCAGACGAGGTCCGAAGCGTCGCCGACAAGAACTTCGATCTGTTGAAGGCCAACCCGCGCCACCCTTCGCTGTGGCTGAAGAAGGTCGGCGCGTTCTGGTCGGCTCGCGTCGGTAGGAACTACCGCGCGGTTGCGCGTGACAGAGCCGAAGGGCTGGTCTGGTTCTGGATCGGGCCTCACGACCAGTACGACCGTTTGATCGGGTAAGCGCGGTGCCGGGGCAGTAGAACCCACCGCTGCAGGCCGACGATAGGCGTCAGCGTTCTTGGCTTCGGTGGGGCGTCGGCGCTACTTTCGGTCGTCTGAACCTACGTTCCCTCAGCCTCTCGCGGCTGAGCGGCCCCCTGTTATACCGCCTCGCGTCTCCGCTAACTCCACCCACCTCCAATGAAGCTCGGCTACACCATCCTCTACGTCCCGGACATCGAGCGGACCGTCTCTTTCTACGAAGCCGCCTTCGGCCTCGAACGCCGGTTCGTCCACGAGTCGGGCGACTACGCGGAAATGGAGACCGGGCAGACCGTACTGGCGTTCGCGTCGGACGACCTCGCTTCCTCCAACTTCGAAGCCTCCTACCGTCGAGCCGACCCGGACGCCGCCCCGCCCCCGTTCGAGATCACGCTCGTGACGGACGACGTAGCCGGAGCCTTCGCGCGGGCGACGGAAGCCGGAGCATCTCCGCTGGCGGAACCTTCGGACAAACCGTGGGGGCAGAAGGTCTCGTACGTCCGCGATGCGAACGGTATCATCGTCGAGATCTGTACGCCGGTCAGCGGGTAGCGCTGTTCCGTCGGCGGTATAACTCGCCGCTGCAGGCCGACGTGAAGCGCGAGCGTTCTCGGTCGTCCGTAGCTTCGGCGTCTCCACCGCTTCGGCCGAACGCTGTGCCCTCAGCTTCACGCGGCTGAGCGTCCATCTGTTAGTCCGCACTCCCTCCTCGCTCATGCAAACCACCCTAGCGCGGCGCTTCGGCTTAGTCGCGCTGTCGTTTCTCGCTCTCCGAGTCGCACAGGCGCAGAGCGTCGAGCACCAGCCGCCGCTCGACTCGTTCCGGCCGACCCTCGACTCGGTTTGGCACGCCAACCCGACTCTGGGGCTCGCCGTCGCCATCGTCCGCGAGGGCGAGCCCGTTTGGGCCGACGGGTTCGGCGTTGCGGACACGGACGAGGAAGTCCCCGTCACCCCCGACACCCCATTCTGGATCGCGTCGGTCACGAAAACGTTCGTCGGCCTCACGTTCCTCGACCTTGAAGCCGACGGCGTAGTAGACCTCGGCGACCGAATGACGGACGTGCCTGGCTTTGACGGGTTCTGCGGGTGGCTCGTGCGGTCCCCGCTCGTGTTCAAGCGCGGCCTCGACTGCACCGCCCCGATCACCGTCGGGACCGTGCTCACGCACACGTCGAACGGGGACGTCGGCCACGCCTTCCTCTACAACCCGATCATGTTCTCCCGTCTCTCGCGGTACCTCGAATGGACCGTGAACGACTCGACCGAGATCGAGGGCGGCATGAACGAACTCGCGCGCCAGGTCCAAGCGCGCGTGCTCGGCCCAGCCGGTATGACGCGGACGGTAGCGAGCCAGTGGGACCGCTCGAAGATGGATGTGGTGTACGACATGGCGCGGGGTTACGGGATCGTAGACGGCGAGTACGTCCAGCGCCGCCAACCGGGGCGGGCGCTGGCGGGCGGCGCGGGCGTGGTCTCGACCGTGCTCGACCTTGCGAGGTACGTCGAAGCGCTCGACGCCGGATCGCTCGCATCTCCCGCCGTGATGGAGAAGCTGACCACGCCGCCGCTCGACCGCGACGGCCGGCCACTCCCGTATGCGTACGGCTGGTACGTCCAGGACTACCAAGGCGAGCGGCTCGTGTGGCACGCCGGGTGGGACGACGAGGCCGGCGCGTCGTCGCTGCTGCTCCGCGTCCCGTCGCGCGGGCTGGCCCTCGTCCTGCTCGCGAATGGGGAAGGCGTCCATTGGGACAACCCGCTCGACGGGGCGGCCGTCGAGCAGTCCCCGTACGCTCGGGCGTTCCTCGACCACTTCGTGTTCGGCCACAAGCGGTAGTCACCTCACCGTGCGGGCTAACCCGCCGCTGCAAGCCGACGAAGGGCATCAGCGTCCCCACGATGTCTGGGCCTCGGCGTATCCTGCGCGTTGGCTCGCCATCGTGCCCTCAGCCCTTCGCGGTTGAGCGGCCCTCTGTTAGGCCGCATCCATACCCATTTGCCCTACGGCCACATGGACGAATCCGATGCTCGGGGCATGTCGAGGCGCGAGGCGATGGCGCTACTTGGCACGGGCACGGCGGGTGCCCTTGTCGGGGGATGCGGGACGTCTAAGGATTTAGCCCCGCTGCCCACGGGTTCTAGGGTCGTCGTCATCGGGGCCGGGTTCGCGGGCGTCGCAGCGGCCGAGCGGTTGATCGAGGCGGGGTACGACTTGGTCCACCTCGAAGCCTCCCGCGACATCGGAGGCCGGGTAAGGACCGAGTCGTTGGGGGGCTACCCCGTGGACATGGGGGCGGGGTGGCTCCACGACAGCCGAGCCAACCGGCTCCGTGAGACGGCCGAAGCGCTCCGCTTCGATCTCTACCCGACGGACCTCAACCGGGGGCTCGCCCTCGATGGGAGTGCCGCGCCCGTCCCGTTCGGGGACATGGCCGATGTGTTCGAGGCCGTCGAGGAGGCGGCAACGGGGACCTACCTCTCGTGGCGGTTCCGGCGCGCGTTCGGCCTCCGCCCGTCCCTCCCCGCCCTCGCCTCCGTTGTGGGGTCAGCCCTTTCAGCGTTTGGCCCCAGAGGGTGCGCCGCGCTAGAACTTGTGAGGACGGCGTACGCCTCGGATCCGTCCGCTCTCTCGGCTGGGGTGCTGTTCGAGGGGGACGACGAGACGCTTGCCGCACACACCCCACTCCCCTCCGACGACGTGATCGTCGGGACCGGGATGCTTTCGCTGCTCCGCGCCCTCGCCCGTCAAACCCAACCCTCGTTCGGGGAACCCTGCCTCGGAGTCGCGCGGGTGCCGGACGGCGTGCGGGTACGGACCCCCCGCCGGACCGTCGAGGCCGACGCCGTGATCGTCACGGCCTCGCTCGGCGTGTTGAAGAGCGGAGCCATCGAGTTCTCGCCCGCGCTGCCCCCGGCACACACGTCGGCGCTGGACCGGCTCGGGTTCGGGTCGTTCGAGAAAGTCTGGTTGGAGTACCCCGAGGGCTCGTGGCAGTCCAACGCCCACGTGCTCACCGTCTGTGACCGGGGACCCTTCGGGTTCGTCGTGGACTTCTCCGGCGTCTCAGGACGCCCGCTGGTCTTGGGAGCGAGCGCCGGAGACCGGACGGACGCGCTCTCGGCGATGGGGCTAAACCGGTCTGTGGAAGCCCTCCACGGTCACGTCCGACATGCTGTCGGGGTCAACGTGCCAGAACCCATCGGCACCGTCGTGAGCGACTGGTCGAACGACCCGTGGGTGCGGGGTGCGTACATGTACCCGACGGTCGGAGCCCAGTTCAACGAGAGAGCCATCTTACGCCGCCCCATTGGCCGACGTATTTTCCTCGCGGGCGAGGCCCTGTCGCCGACGCGGTTTGGCCTCGTTGACGGGGCGTGGGAGGACGGTCGGCGGGCCGCGAACCTGGTCGTCCGCGGCTCAGAAAACGGAACGTAAACGACACCTCGCGCCCAATGCGGCCTAACCCGCCGCTGCACGCCGACGAAGGACATGAGCGTCCTCGGCTCGTCCGAGCGCCTGCGCTTCCGTAGCTTCGTCCAACCGCTGTGCTGCTTGCCCTGCGCGGCTGAGCGGTCCACTGTTAGGCGGCTCTCCAAACTTCATCGCTCGCCATGACGAGATACGACGCCATCGGGAGGGAGTACCGCCAGTACCGGCGTCCTGACGCTCGCATAGCCGCTCTCATCACCGACGCGCTCGGGGGCGCTCAGACCGTGCTGAACGTCGGGGCTGGAGCGGGGTCCTACGAGCCACAGGATCGGAGCGTCGTCGCCGTGGAGCCGTCGGCGACCATGATCGCCCAGCGCCCGGACGGGGCCGCCCCCGTCGTACAGGCGAGCGCCGAGAGCCTCCCGTTCGCCGACGGCGAGTTCGACGTGGCGATGGCCGTGCTGACCGTCCACCATTGGAGCGACTGGCGGCGTGGGATCGCGGAGGTCGTCCGCGTGGCCCGCTCGGTCGTCGTCTTGACGTGGGACCCCGCGCACGAGGGGTTCTGGCTCACCCGGGACTATTTCCCCGACGTCCTCAGGCTTGACCGTGCCATCTTCCCCCCGCTCGACGCGCTCACGTCGGCGTTGGGTGGGGCCGAGGTCCGGCCGGTCCCGATCCCCCACGACTGCACCGACGGGTTCGGTTCAGCCTACTGGCGGCATCCGCGCGCTTACCTCGGCGCGGGCGTGCGCGGCGCCATGTCCACGTTCGCGCGGATCGACGCCGAGCCCGGCCTCTCCCGGCTCTCGGACGACCTGGACTCGGGGCGCTGGCACGAGCGCTACGGAGATCTCATGGGCGAGGACACGTTCGACGCGGGCTACCGGCTGGTCGTCCACCGCGAGGGGCCGTAGAACCCACCGCTGCAGGCCGACCCTAAGCGCTAGCGCTCTCGCTTTGAGCGGGGCGTCGGCGTATCCTTCGCTTCGTTCAGCTACCGCGCCGTCAGCTGAAGGCGGCTGAGCGTCCATCCGCTGCTGCTCTGTTGCAAAGCTCAACTCTCGTCATCTCGACCGAGTGCAACGAGTGGGGAGGTTTCTAATGACTGAGTGTTCGGACCCAAGAGAGATCCCGCAACTGCGCTCGGGATGACAACTCAGCTAGGTTTGCAACAGAGCAAAGCGCTCTCTGTCATGAAACGGGTTCGGCCTCGCCGGTCCCGGCTCGCCGACACCGGGTTCGCGGACCAGAGCGTGAGCTTCTACGCACAGGCTTTCGCAGCCTTCGAAGCGGTACTCGGGGTCCTCTACACAGTGATCTGTTGTCTCGGTTGGTGAGCGCGTCGGTACCGCCATCGCGGTAGCAGCTGAGCCAGGTCTAGACGGTGGAGCAGGAGACGCCGAAGTGCTCGGCGACGGAGTAAGAGACTGTTCGGTAAGATCAATCTCGGGCTGCGAGCGGCTCCGGCGGCCCCCGTCGGCGGTGCGCTGCATCGCCGATGCTCACGCATCGTCTGTCACTTCGCTCCTCGATGCTTCGCCTTCGCGCTTCTTGGAGGCGGTCGCCTCGCGCGCCCTCACCTACGAACTCCCCCACCAAATAGTCTCTAAAGGCCGTCGGCGTGGAGGGCGACGAGGCGGGCGCGTTCGAGCACAGGGTCGGCGGCGGCGAAGGGCGTCGGTTACACGAAAGGTGAAGGCGTGTAAACCATCAGCCCGGTCTGTACCGTGGTCGAAGCGCCTCTGCTGGTTCGCGATGTCGCGCTCAGGAGGCCGGATTGTCTCTGCTTTGAGCGCTTGTGCATCCCGCCCCGCTGAGGCAGGCGGGCTCGTGCGCCCTGCTCTGCTGCGCCTGACCCCGCGTGCCGGTCCTCACCGCATCGGGTCCTCGGTGGGCGCGGCGCTGTTGAGGAGACTGGCGCTCGCCGGCTCGGTGCGCTGCAGCAGGCGCTCGAGCGAGGCCGAGACCAGCTCGCCCATCGTCGCGCAGTCGGTGAACACGCGGTCGTCGTAGTGCGCGGCGAGCTGCGACCCGAGGCGCTCAACGTGCTCGGGCGGGGCGATCAGGTCCTCGCGCATGACCTCCATCATGGCGTTGTAGCGGCCGTGGCTGACGCGGAGCCGGTTCGCCACGAGTGCCCGCTCCTCGCGCTGGTACTGGTCAACGGTCTTCGGCCCCATGAACTCCATCCCGAGCGCGATGATGGCGTTGTTCTGCGGGTAGAACTGCGGGAGGTAGACCTGCCGCCGCCAGTGGTGGCTCTGCTGGTCGAAGTCGAGCGGGCGCAGGCGGTACTGCATCTTCTCGAAGTCCGGCGTGATGTCGATCACGAAGTTGCCCGAGTGCATGTCGCCGAGCAGGCGGACGAAGCACAGCTCGTTGAACTTGACGAACTCTTTCGCCAGCCGGACCTGGTCGAAGCGGTTCTCGGGCATGTACTCCCGCATGAACTGGTCGCCCGGCACGCCGATGATGTGCTCCTCGATCAGCGTCTGCCCAGAGACGAAGTAGTTGATCCGGTTGGGCGAGAGGATGTGCTCGAGCTCCAGCCCGTAGACCCGGTTGGCGTCGACGCGCTTGACGTAGAAGTAGTCGAAGTTCTCGTTGAGCCGGTTGACGATGCGGACCCGGAACGGGAGCGTGTTGCCGTAGAGGCAGAGGTCAATCCGGTCGACGGAGAGGTGTTCGACGGTCGAGAGGTCGCCGTCGGACTTGAGCAGCGCGTAGGTCAGGCGGAGGTGCTCGTGGATCTCGCGCATCTCGGCGGGGCCGTAGAAGACGGTGCTCCAGAGCGTGTCCCCGCCCTCCTCGTTGTAGAGTGCGACGGCGTTGTCGTAGCGGAGGAGGTTCTCGTAGCGGACGCCCGCGCCGTGGAGCCGGCCGTAGCGGGCGAGGTACTCGGCGAGGAAGTCGCTGACGGGGTAGGTCGGCTTCTTCTGCGAGATGAGGTGGCGGACAGAGGCGGGGCGGGGACCGTCGGGACGCTCGTTCATGGACCACAGCAGGACGCGTCGCCCAGCAGTCGGGCGAGCGGGAAAGGGGACCCCTCAAGGTAAGTCGCCCGGGGGGGCTCCGCCTAGGCCGGCGGCTGGAACAGCTCGCGGCCGAGCCACTCCTTAGCGTCTTTCCAGCGCCGCCGTGCCGTTCGGTCGGAGAGGCCGAGTGCCTCGGCCACCTCCGCGAGGGTTTGCCCGTCGTACAACCGAGCCACCGCCACGGCCTTGGCACCGGCGTCCCAGGTGCGCCAGCGAGTCCGCGAAGTCGAGGACGAGGGCGGTATGCTCCTGTGCAACCCCGCCCGCTATTCGTCAAAGGCGACGTGCTCGGCTCCGCCGCCTCGCTTCTGCGCCTTCCGAGCGCGGGCGCGGTCCACGAGGGCATGGCGCATGGCAGCCGCGTAGGCAGCGAGGCGGTGGCTCGCGTTTTCTCAGAGCCGTTCGTGCTCGGGACCAGCCAAGCGGAGGTAGGTTTCGTGCACGAGGTCGGTCGTGTATAGCGTGTGCGACAAGAACGGCTACCGGGCGTTCGCCGCCGGACCGCTCGCCGTGGTCCCGTCGGTCGCCCTCGCTGCGGAAAACGCGCACCTCGACTTTCCTGATCAGCCCGCCGGCGTCTATAGGGGCGAACGGTTCACCTCGAGAGGTGGACCTGCAGACCTCGTACACGTCGGTGCGCCCGGCAGTCGAGGTGCTCTACCAACTGCGTCCCGGCTTGCAAGCTCGGGCTTCGCTTGGCACCTACGTCCCGGTCAGCGACGGCGAGAGCCGATACTTCTACAGCGGCGATCAGGACGGGGAGTCCGGGACGAGCACGGCCAACGTGACGCTGGAGTCGTCCTGGAACTACAGGGAGCCGTACCTGGACCTCGAGATCGGAATTCGCAACTGGTAGGCGAGTGCGGGGGCCAGGTCGGGCCGGGGGCGGGCGCTCAGCAGCCTGCCACCGGCTCCGCCCCGGCGACGCGCTCAACCATCTGCTCGTAGAACGCCTCGTACTGCGGCACGATGCGGTCGATGTCGAACTGCTCGACGGCGCGGCGGCGGGCTGCCTCGGACATCCGGCGGTGGAGCGCCTCGTCGGCGAGGATGCGGCGCGTGGCCTCGGTAAGGCAGTCGATGTCGGCCAAGCCGCAGAGGAAGCCGGTCTCTCCCTCCACGTTCAGCTCCGGCAGGCCGCCGATGTCGGTCGAGACGACGGGCACGCCGCACGCCATCGCCTCGAGGGCGGCGAGGCCGAACGTCTCCGAGCCGGACGGCATCAGGAACACGTCGGCGACGGAGAGGATCTCCTCGATGGGCTCCTGCTTGCCGAGGAAGCGGACGTCGTTGTAGACGCCGAGGTCGCGCGCGAGGGCCTCGGCCGCCGGGCGGTCCGGCCCGTCGCCGACGAGCAGCAGCTTGACGCCGGGGCTGTTGCCGTCGCGGCCGTGGGCGTGGAGGCGGTGGAAGACGTGGACCACGTCGCCGGCGCGCTTGACCTCGCGGAAGTTGGAGACGTGGATGAGCAGCTTCTCGCCGTGGGGCGCGATGGCCTGCTTGAAGTGCCCCTTCTGCTGCCGTGTGAAACGCTCGGTGTCGACGAAGTTGGGGATCACCTCGATGTCCCGCTCGACGTCGAAGTGGCCGTAGGTCTCGCGGCGCAGATAGTCCGAGACGGCGGTCACCCCGTCGGACGTGTTGATGGCGTGGGTGACGACGGGCGCGAACGACGGGTCCTGCCCGACGAGCGTGATGTCAGTCCCGTGAAGCGTGGTGACGACGGGGACGCGGATGCCCTCGCAGGCCAGAATCTGCCGGGCCAGGACGGCGCTCGTGGCGTGCGGGATCGCGTAGTGGACGTGGAGCAGGTCGAGCCGCTCGTGCTTGACCACGTCGATCATCTTGCTGGTCAGCGCGAGCGAGTAGGGCGGGTACTCGAAGAGGGGGTAGGTGTTGACCCGGACCTCGTGGAAGGTGATGCGCTCGGTGACGTGGGCGAGGCGCTGCGGCGGGGCGTAGGCGATGAAGTGGATGTCGTGCCCGCGCCGGGCGAGCGCCTTGCCGAGCTCGGTGGCGACGACGCCGGAGCCGCCATAGGTCGGGTAGCAGGTGATGCCGATTCGCATGAAAACCAAAGGTCGGGAGGCCAGAACCGAGAGGGCGGAAACTCCGCCGCTGGAGGATAAGTTGCCGCCCGCGCCGCAGGCGTAACGGTGCGGTCACGTATCTTTGCGCCTCCACCCACTTCCCCGCCCCATGCGCTCTCTCCGCTTCGCCCTCCTCGCCGCGCTCTGCGCCGCCGCCCCGCTCGCCCACGCCCAGCTCATCCCGAGCTTCGGCGTCGCCGGTGGCCTCAACTTCGGCTCCCTCTCCGACGCCGGCACCGCCGACCTCGACCAGTCCACCGGCTACCACGTCGGCGTCTTCGGCGACTTCGGTTTCGGCCCGCTGGGTGCCCGCGCTTCGATTCTCTACGTCAAGGCTGGAGACACCGAGGGCGACCAGAGCCTCTCGTTTGTCTCGGTGCCGGTAGACTTTCAGTATGGCCTTCCGCTACCGCTGCTTCGGCCCTACGCGCTCCTCGGTCCCGAACTCCGATTTGCTACGGGCGACCTCGCCGATGCGGAGGCTCGCAGCGTGAACATTGCGATCAACGCTGGGATCGGCGCGGAGCTGAGCGCGCTCGTGGGCCCGAGCGTGTTCGCTGAGCTACGGTACGCCCTCGATGTAACGGGCTTCTTCGACGACGAGGCCTTCGGCGTGCAGACAGACGACTCGTTCAAGGTGAACACCTTTTACCTCCGCCTCGGCGTCGGCCTTTGAGCGGCAGGAGATTTCGTTTGGACCGAGCGGGCCGGTGATCCTATCATCGGCCCGTTTTCTATTCGCCCTACGGAATCCACATGCTTCCCCTCGTTCGCTGCGTCGCCCTCAGCTTGGCCGCACTGCTGAGCGTCCCAGTGCTCGCTCAAGGCGACAACGTCCCAAGCAACGACCCCAACCGTTTGCTCATCCTGATGCAGGGATTTCGGGACGGGCCGCTCAGCGGCTCTGGCCTCTCGTCCGCCTTCGGCGTGAGCGTGGCAGACGCAGGCGGCGCGAACCCGGCAGCGCTCGGCACCTTCGATCGACCGGAGGTGGGCTTCGCTTACCGGTTCGAAACGTCCATTCCCGAGGGCTACATCGCCGGAATCGAGTACGGCGCGATGAATGGCGCGCGCCCGCAAAGTGCCGCAGCAGCAGTGCCCGTCGGAGGCTGGGTGCTGGGAGTGAGCTACAGCCAGCGCTACGCGGCGGAGATGGATTTCGGCTGCATCCCCCGCACGACAGAGTTCGGTCCAGACAGCGATGAGAACGCATTCTGCGTGACACGGGCGGCCCGGCTGGAGACGGTCTCGCCGCAGGCGGCCTACCGGACGGTCCTCGAGGACGGTAGCGAGCTAGCATTCGGGCTTCGGCTCGGGGTCGGCTTCGCCCAGAGCACAGCCGTCATCGACAGTCTGGAGGGTTCGCTTTCGGATGTGGGGGCGCAGGTCGCCGTCGGAGTAGGCTACCGGAAGCCGGGCGCGTTCGGGCTGGCGGCCTACTACGAGAGCGCGCTGCGCGTCGAGGGGAGCGCGACGTTCGAAGGCGAGGGGATTGGCCCGGTTGGGCAGGGGGGACCGGCGGGAGATGGACAAATCGGTGGAGAAATTCGGGACCTCGGGAGGTACGGTGACGCGATCCCGGCCCGCCTCGGCGCAAGCGCCGAAGTTGAGGTCCGCCCGAACCTCCGCCTCGGGGCCGATGCCGCGTGGGTCTTCTGGAAGGCCGCGTGGGACGGCAACGAGCAGCTCAAGAACAACGCCGAGGCCGACCTTTGGGGGCGGCTCGACCTGGGGCGTGCCCTTGTTTCGGCCGGCCTGCGGTGGCAGGACCGCAACCGCTGGGGCGAGCAGTTCAACGACGCCTTCGACTACAGCGGCCGGGCGATCTACCTCACCGCCGGCGGCGCGATCACGTTCGACCGCTTCCGTCTCGACGCCGTCCTCGCCGATAGCCACCTGCTCTCGGGTACAGAGCAGCGGCAGACCATCGTCAAGGTCGGCGCGAGCGTGCGGCTGTAAACGACGTAGGGGCGACCGGCCGGTCGCCCCTACAGGGTTGTAAGCGAAGCAGGGGGCTAGAACCGCAGCAGCGCGGCGGCCGGGCCGAAGTCCTGCATCCGCTGCCGCGCGGCGTCGCTGCGGACCAGCTCCAGCGATGCGCCCTGCTCGAGCGCCCGCTCCAGCATCAGCTCGAAGAGGTCGTCCTGCGGGAAAATCTCGTTGCCCGTCATCTCGAGCGTGCCCGAGGTCTGGGAGGTCAGCATGCCCGTCTCGCGGTCGATGCCGCCGGGGATGCGCTGCTCGTCGTCGAGCAGCAGCGTCATCACGCGCTGCTGATTGAGCATGTCGAGCGTCTCCTCGAGCCCGGCGACGGACCGCGTGGTGAGCAGGGCCTGCACCTGCTCCAGCGTCTCGAGCTCCTCGCGCTCCTCGACCTGCCGCTGGACCGGCTCCGCCTTCTCGGCGATCTCGGCCGTCGAGGCGTTGATGTCGCACTGGAAGCTGGCCGCGATCCGCTCGCGCGTGTGCTGCTCGAGGGCGTCGAGGAACGTCGCTTCCATGTCGGCCGGGCAGTCGTAGATCAGGTGCCGCACGCCGAGCTTCTTGCTCAGCAGCTGGAGGGCGTGGGCGGCGCGGCGCGCCTGGTCCTTCCGGTACTCGGCCTGCTTGTCCTGGCGCTGGTCCTTGCTCTGGAAATCGTCCGTCAGGATCTCGCGGCCCTCGAGCTCGAAGACCTCCTCGACCAAGCCGATCTGGCTAAAGAAGAACCGCATGTTCTTCTGGCTCAGCACCGCGATCCCGAAGCGGTCGTGCTCGTCGCGGACCCGGACGAGGGGGCGGACGTAGGGGCGGCGGTCGACGTAGACGGTGTTGTCGATGTCGATGGCGACGCCGAACTGCCGGAACAGGCCGATCTCCTGGCAGGCGTAGAACACCAGGCCGCGGCCGGTGCGGGGGATGCCCCGGTAGAGCGCCTCCTCGACGCGGTTCAGCTCGTCCTGGACGGCCTTCGGGTCGTACTGTCCGTCGGCGTGGCTGAGCGCCTGGCGAGCCAGGTCCTTGAAGGCGATCTGCCACCCGTCGCCGACGCGCATCTCGGGCGAGAGCTTCATGAAGAAGGACAGCACTGGGGCCGTCTCGCTCTCGATGGCGGCGAGCTCGGTCAGGTGGTCGGCGTCGAGGTAGTGGAAGCCGGGGGTCGTCGTGCGCTCTTCGAGTTCGGCGATGAGGGCGTCACGGAGGTCGGGTTCGAGGGCGTTGCTCATGCGGTCGGGGCGTTGTCAGGGTCGGAATCAGTGAGAGGGGTACCGCGCTCGGCGGGGTAGTCGCTGGGATAGGCCGGGTTGTCGCGGATCGGCTCGCCGGTGTAACTGTCGATGGGCTCGTCCTCGGCCGTGCGCTCCACATCGGTCGAGCCGATGTACTGGCGGAGGTGGACGCGGGCCTCGCCGAGTGCCTCGGCGGTGTCTTGGAGGGAATACTCTATGATCTGCGCGATCTCCGGGAGCGACAGCTCGAACTCGTCGTGGAACTCGGCAATCTGGCGCTGCTCGCTGAGCAGCCCACCGGCGTCAAGCTGGTTCAGCTCCTCGCGCGAGAGCGTCTGCCCGCGCAGGTCCACCTCGACGTCGGCAGGCCGGCTGCCGGGGATCATCTCTTCGTAGGTCGTCACGTCGAAGGGCTGGCGGAACTCGTAGAACTCCTCCTCGACGGCATCCTGCTCCCGGCGGGCCGGCACCTCGGCATCGAGCGAGATCGCCTTCTGCTCGTCGTAGCGCTGCTCAGCACGGACGAGCCGGTTCAGGGTGCGGTACTGAATGCCGATCAGCCACGCGCGCATCCGCATCTGCTCCGGCTCGTAGCGCGCCCGGTGGTCGAAGGCGCGGAGGAGGGTCTCGCCGACGAGCTCCTCGGGGGTGAGCACGCGCTCGCGGAGCTGTCCCTCGGCGATGCGAGCAGAGAGGGCGCGGCGGGCGGCGTCGAGAAGCGTGTCGCGGTGTGGGGCGAGCGCCTCCTCGAAGGCGTCGCGGTCGCCGTCGAGGGCGCGCTGCCAGAGGTCGGTTGGGGGGTGAGCGGGCGGAGAAGTCATTGGTCGAAGAAGAGAAGAGCGGAAGATAGACGAGGCCGGAGAACCGGAGGTCCGCTTAAATGTCGCCGCTCCGCGCAGGGTCCCGGAGACAGCGGACAGAACGAAGCAAAGGTATCCACCTGCGGCGTATCCCCGTAGGAGCGCGGCACCGCTGCGCCCGAAGCCTGGCATCTTACTCAACGTGACCGGACGAACGGCCATTCGCCCGAGGCTCCGCCGCGTCGCCTCATGGAACCATCAGGTCCAGCGTAGCGACCACGGGGAAGTGGTCCGAGACGTGGCGCGGGTCGTGGAGGTGGACGAAGTCCACGGCGCGCAGCGCGCGGTAGAGGCGCGGCGAGAGGAGCACGTGGTCGAGCGCCGACAGCTCGCCGGGGTCGATCTCGTCGTTGGAGTTGCGGTCGTAGAACGACGTGTAGCGGTCCGCCTGCGCCACGTCCGCGGCGACGTTGAGGAGGTCGTCCTCCGGTCCCGGCCCGGCCCGCTGAATGGTCGCGAGGACCTCGGTGATCGGGACGCTGCCGGCGCGGTCGGGCACGGCGGCGTCGAAGTCGTTGAAGTCGCCGAGCACGGCGACGGCGCGGCCGGCGGCGACCTCGGCCGCCACGAGGCGGCGGATGACTTCGGCCTGCGCCTCGCGCTTCGGCTTGCGCTCGAGGTCGTCGGGCCGGGCGAGGAAGTGGACGCCGATGAGCGTCGTCGGCACCCCGCCGAGGTCGAGCCGCGCCCAGAGGTTTTTGCTGACGCCGTACTCCTGCCGCGTCGTGCCGACGAGCGCGCGCTCATCCGTCCGCCCGATCTCGTCGATGGGCAGGCGCGAGAGCAGCCCCACGTCCTGCCCGGTGAACGAGTCGCGGCCGTTGACGAGGTAGGCCGTGTACCCGAGGTCGGCGAGCGTCTCGGAGGCGAGCGCTTCGAGCGTCTCCAGGTTCTCGACCTCCTGCATCATCACCACGTCGGCATCGAGGGCACGGACGACGCGGGCGACCGAGTCGCGGTGTGCACGCGCGAGGACGGGGTCGTTCTTCCAAGCGAACGTCGCCTGCCCGTCGGCTTCCAGCCCATCGAAGAGAAACTCGGCGTTGAACGTGGCGATGCGGAGACCGCCCACCTGCGGCCCGCTGCCCTGCCCAATGACGACCTCCGACGATGCGCCCGGCTGCACACTCCGCCGCAAGCATCCGCTCACGAGCACGCCGACGAGCGAGACGACGAAGAGAGCGAGGATGACCGAGAGGAGGCGACGCGACATGGCGGAGGACAGAGCGGGTGGGGTGCGAGCGGGTGAACTGCAAGATAGCCCCGTCCTCCAATTGCCCTTGTCCCCCAAACGCAGCGAAGGGCGCACCAGTCGGTACGCCCTTCGGGAAAACGAGGAAGAAAAAGCTTAGGACACGCCGGAGTAGAACCGGAACCGCTTCGGGTCGATGTTGCGGTTGAGCGAGACGGGGCGCTTGCCGCCCGCCCAAACGGGCTTGATCTGCCCTACCATCGAGCGCTCACTGTAGAAGTGGCGCGTCGTCTTGGCGAAGGGCCGCTCGTAGACCGGCGCGTGGAGCACATCGTAGGCGATGAAAAGCGCCGTCTGCCATCCCTTCGCCTTCGATTCGAACGTCAGGGCGGAGTAGTAGTCGCGCTTCGGGCTGTTGTCGTTGAAGGCGCTGAACTGCCACGGGTCAAGCACGGCATCGCGGTAGGAGCCGCGGCCTCGGTACCCGGTCTCGACGCGGTTGCGGACGACCCAGGCGACGAGTTCCTGCTCAGCGGGGCGCTTGGTCTCAGAGAAAATGCACCGGGCGAGCCAGAGAACGTCTTCCTTGATGTCCTCGCTTGCGAACGCTGTGGTGGTGACGGAGACCTCCTGGGTGAGCGGGGCCGCATCTACGGCGGGCATCGACTCGGCCAGGACGTCCCGGTCTACAGCGTTGAAGACGAGCGAGAGGGAGAGCAGCAACACCGAGAGGGCGGCTCCGGCGGCTCCAAGCACGCGCTTGTTAGCGAAAAGCGTCATAGGGCGGAGAAGGTTGGTTGATGAGATCAGGAGCGGATGACGAGAAACGAGGGCCAGCGACCTGTTGAAGGTGAGAAGGTAAGGCTAATGCCAATTTCCTGCCAGACTGCCTAGCCAGCCGAAGCGTTTAGTGAAGATGACGACGAACCGGCAGCGGGGAGGACACGAGCACTCATCTGCATCAAAACTAGGCCATCAGCCTGGCGGCTCTGTGCGAAAATGATTTAGACTCCGCGAAGTTGACCTGGATGTCCCATGCAGCGCGATTAAAGGGGTTTGTTTGCCTCTGCCTCCCAACTACAATGCGCGCACGGCACCCACTCTTCCCCTCTTGCCCTCCTACCTGTGCTCTCGCTCCATCTCCTCGCCGATGCCAACATTCCGTTTGTTCAGACCGCCTGCCAGCCGTTTGGGCATACCCGCTTACTACCGGGCCAGGAGATCCGACCGGAGAGCATTTCCGGCACCGACGTGCTGCTCGTCCGCAGCGTGACGCGCGTGGATGAGGCTCTGCTGCGCGGCGGCCGTGTCCGCTTCGTCGGCAGTGCGACGATTGGGACGGACCACATCGACCTAGACTATCTGCGCCGGGAGGGTATCGCGTTCGCGCACGCGCCCGGCTCGAACGCAGGCTCCGTCGTCGAGTACGTGCTGGCAGCGCTGCTGGCTGTGTACGCGGAGCAAGCGCTGTACACCGAACAGGACGGTGTGCTTAGAAACAGGACAGTCGGCGTCGTCGGGTGTGGACACATCGGCGCGGCCCTCGCGGCGCGGCTGCCGGCGCTCGGCGCTCGCGTGCTGCGCTGCGACCCACCTCTCGCGGAGGCTGCCGAGGCAACGGGCAGGGCGCACGCCTTCGTCTCGCTCGACGCCGTTCTGGCCGAGGCGGACGTGGCGACACTGCATCCGCCCCTCGTGCGGACTGGCCCGCACCCCACCTTTCATCTCATCGGAGCCGGCGAACTCCGGGCGATGCGGACGAACACGCTCCTCGTCAACGCCTCCCGCGGAGCGGTAGTGGACAACGCTGCGCTGCGCGAGGCTCTCGCGGCCGGGCAGATCGGCGGGGCCGTTCTCGACGTGTGGGAGAACGAGCCGACCCCTGATCCCGAGCTGGTGGCCCTGTCCGATCTTGCCACGCCGCACATTGCAGGCTACTCGTTCGACGGCAAGGTGCGCGGCACGGCGATGCTCCACGACGCCCTCGCCGCTTGGCTCGGGGTGCCGCCGGGGTGGACGGCCGAGACGGTCCTCGCCGAAGCGCTGCCGCCGGTCCGCACTCCCGACCCCAACCTGGCCGAAACGGCGTGGCTCGACGCGCTGGTCCGTCAGGCGTACGACATTCGCGCCGACGATGCCCGGATGCGGGACCTCCTCGCGCTCCCGGTGGCCGAGCGTGCAGCAGCGTTCCACCGACTCCGCAAGACCTATCCGCGTCGCCGTGCGTGGGGACGCCACCGTGCCACCGGTGTGCCCGACGCCTACCACACCGCCGTCGCGGAAGGAGTAGGCTTCGCCGTGGAATGATCGGACGATCTTGCTCGAGGCCGGCGGCGGGCTATCCGCGTGGCCTACAACGGAGCGTAAGTTCCTCTGCCTCCGAGGGGCGAGATGATGGCTGGCTCCCAGTCTCGTCGTCGGCTTTCAGTCGCCGAGGGCCGTTCCCCGTTCCCGCTTTTTCCGGTTCCTCCATGCTCATCACCTTCGAAGGGATCGACGGCAGCGGCAAGAGCACGCAGGCGCAGCTCCTCCACGAGTACGCCGAGCGCGAGGGCTGGGACCCGCTCCTGGTGCGCGAACCCGGAGGGACCGATCTGTCGGAGCGCATCCGCGCCCTGCTCCTGGACCCGGCCGCGCACATTGCGCCGCGCGCCGAGCTGCTGCTCTTCGCCGCCGCCCGCGCCCAACTCGTCCACGATGTCGTCCGCCCGGCACTCGACGCCGGCCGCCTCGTCCTCGCCGACCGCTTCTACGACTCGACGACAGCGTATCAGGGCGCGGGGCGCGGGATCGCTGAGGCAGGGTGGCTCCGCTCGTTCCACGCCTTCGTCACCGACGGCCTCCGCCCGCGCCGGACGTATCTCGTCGACCTCGCCCCGGACGCGGCGACGGCCCGGCGCGAGGGAACCGAGCAGGATCGGATGGAAGAGGCCGGCTCCGCCTTTTTCGAGCGTGTCCGCACGGCGTACCTTCGCCTCGCCGACGCTGAGCCGGAGCGGATCCTCCTGCTCGACGGTACGCGCTCGGCCGAGACCCTCCACGCCCGGATCGTGGCCGACCTGGAACGGCTGCGCGCCGACGCGCCGACGGGCACCGCTCCCTCCTGACCTCGGCTTCCCACCTTCGTGTCTGCCCTGCCCCAAGCCCAACGCGACGAGGTCAACCGCACCTTCAGCACGTTCCTGAAGGAACGCGGTCAGCGCCAGACACCGGAGCGCTTCGCCATCCTCGACGAGGTCTACGCCACGGCCGACCACTTCGACGCCGACGAGCTGTTCGTCCGTCTCAAGCAGGCTGGGAGCCGCCTCAGCCGCGCCACCGTCTACAACACCCTCGAGCTGCTGCTCGAGTGCGACTTGGTGGTCAAGCATCAGTTCGGCCGCAACCAGGCCAAGTACGAGCGCGCCTACGCCTACTGGCAGCACGACCACCTGATCTGCCTGGACTGCGGCGAGATCCTCGAGTTCTGCGACCCGCGCCTCCAGAGCATCCAGGATACGGTGGGGGATATCTACGGCTTCGAGATCAGCCACCACGCGCTTACCCTCTACGGTCGGTGCCGCCGCGAGAGATGCGAGAGAAAGAAGAGCTAGGAAGGACGGGAGCGCCGTCCCCAGTAACCTCATGTTCCCCCTCTCCCACGCCCCCTTCTCCATGCCCCTTCCGCTCTTTCAAGTCGATGCCTTCACCGACGAGGCGTTCCGGGGCAACCCGGCCGCCGTCTGCCTCCTCGGCAGCGACGCGCCCGAGGCATGGATGCAGTGCGTCGCGGCCGAGATGAACCTCTCGGAGACCGCCTTCCTCGCCCCGCACCCCGACGGCTACCGCCTCCGCTGGTTTACGCCGACGACTGAGGTAGACCTGTGTGGTCACGCCACGCTCGCCACGGCCCATGTCCTGTGGGAGACAGGCCAGCTTCGCTCGGGCGAAACCGCGCGCTTTCACACCCGCAGCGGTCTCCTCACCGCGACGCAGTCGGACGACGGGGTTACGCTCGACTTTCCAGCCAGCAAGGTCGAGGAGGCGAAGGCTCCCAACGGCCTGGCTGAGGCGCTCGGCGTCGATCCGCAGCGGGTCGCCCGAGGTGCGTTCGACTACCTCGTCGAGGTGGAGAGCGAGGAGATCGTGCGAGACCTCCAGCCGGACTTCCGCGCGCTCGGAGCCATCGAGGTCATGCGCGGCATCATCGTCACGGCGCAGGGGAGCGGCGGGAACGACTTCGTCTCGCGCTTTTTCGCTCCGGCAGTGGGCGTGGACGAGGACCCCGTGACCGGCTCCGCCCACTGCGTGCTCGCTCCGTACTGGAGCCGCCGTCTCGGGCGCGACGACTTGGCAGGCTACCAAGCGTCGAAGCGCGGAGGCAACGTCCGCGTCGGCGTTCGCGGCGACCGGGTGCTGCTCGGCGGCCGGGCCGTCACTGTCCTCCGCGGAGACCTGCTCACCGATCCGGCCTAGCCCCGGCACCATATATATGGCACGCACTGCGCTCCTCTCGCCTGCTCGGGTTCGCCGCACGCTCACACGCCTCGCCTACGAGATCGTCGAGCGCAACCGGGGCAGCGAGACCCTCGAAGTCTTCGGCATCCGGCAGCGCGGCGTTGCCCTCGCCGAGTCCCTCGCCCGCCTAATCGGCGAGATCGAGGACCGCTCGATTCCGGTCCATCCGCTCGACGTGACGTCCTTCCGCGACGACCTCGACGATGCGCCCGAGCACCAGCCGCTCGATCCGCGCCCGAACGTCGAGGGCCGCAACGTAGTGCTCGTCGACGACGTCCTCTTCACCGGCCGCACCGCCCGCGCCGCCATCGACGCGATCCTGTTCTACGGCCGCCCCGCTTCGGTCCAACTCGCCGTGCTGATCGACCGAGGCCACCGCGAGTATCCGATCCAGCCAGACTTCGTCGGCCGCACGATCCCGACCAAGCACCGCGAGCGCATCAGCGTCGAGGTGAACGGTGAGGTGGCTGTCTTTCTGGACGAGTGAGGCTAGCCCCCTTCGCCCGTCTCCGCTCCGCCCTCGCTGAAACGCCGCCGCTCTTCCTCCCGGTTGCCGTCCCGGCTCCTCGACTCCTCGCCGGTTTCGCCGAAGGTTTCCTCGGCCTCGTCGAGCTCGATTTCGTCGAGCGGGTCCGAGTAGATCCGTACCTCGGTGCCACGC